>NZ_BMIJ01000004.1:0-212529 GCF_014641945.1 Marinobacterium zhoushanense | reverse complement strand
GTTCTGCACGCAGGCGATACAGGCCGTGATCACCATCAGTGCCGTGGCGGCCAGCGGAAAGGCGCCGGGCGAGCTCAGGGATTCGAAGCCGGCGATGCTGTAGGCCTGCCAGAACAGAAACACGCTGAGAATCACCATCAGGAACCCGAACAGGGTTTCACCGGGTTTGGTATAGCTATGCTGGGAATGAGGCATGGTGATGAATTCACTCTAGTTATAGTCGGTTGGCCGGTGGTCAACCGGTGGAGCCGGGCGGGCTGCCCGGCTCCCGGTTTGGATTACTCGGGGCGCTTGATGCCGAACTCCTCCGGAGAGTGTTTGGCAAAGCCGCCGTCATACACGATCCAGGAAGAAACGGAACGGTAGTTATCGAGGAACTGCTTCGCACTGTCACCGGACAGACTCATGATGGTAAAGCCACGCTTATCCATCAGATCCTTGAAGTCAGGGTGCTCGGCAGCTTTCGCATAAGCGGCAACAAGCTTCTCGACCGCTTCGTCAGGTGTGCCCTGTTTGACGAAGACGCCGAAGAACGGTCCCCAGGGCAGGTAGCTGTTGAAGCCGGGGAAGGTGTCAGTAATCGGTGCGGTATCCGGCAGCAGCGGGTTGGCTTGGGTGTCGACCAGACCGATCACCTTCATGCGGCCGGCTTTGACGTGCTCGATAGCGGCACCAAGTACGGCAGGCATGACGTCGATAGCACCACCCTGAAGCGCGGTCAGCGCAGGGCCGTCGCCATCATAGGGCACTCCGGTAAAGTCGACCTCTGTCTGAGCCTTGAGCATTGCAAGGACAATAGAGGTCAGACCGCCGGGGCCGGTGGAGCCGGTTTTGACTTCGCCGGGATGCGCCTTGGCATACTCCACCAGCTCTTTCATGTTGTTGTACGGTGCATCGTTGCGCGCAACGAAGATCGGAATGCCGCGGGCCAGCACGTTGATCGGAATCATGTCGCCGTAATCGATGTCGGCCAGCCCCAGCACCTTGTACATCTGCGGGTTCTCGGCACCCATCAGCAGGGTATAGCCGTCGGCTTTCATGGCATTGACGTATTTGGTGGCGATGGCGCCGACGCCGCCGGTCTTGTTGGTCATGATGATATCGCGACCCAGAATGTCCTCGGCATGAGGGGTTACCGAGCGCATAACGGTATCGGTTGATCCGCCAGCGCCCCATTGGATGATGCCCTGCAGATCCTTTTCGGGGAACTCGGCAGCTGCTGTGGCCGAGAGGGTAAGGGCGGCAAGGGCGGTTATTATTGTTTTCTTCATCTCTAGTCACTCCGTTTTTTGAAACCCCTCAAGGGGGCGGCGCGCGCACCGGGCGTCGCTCCTGTTTCAGTTTAGGTGCAGATTCCGCTTTCTCAATCGATATCGTAGATCGATTTCAACAAGATAGCGGGGGATCTATTAATATTTAATAAGTAATATCTAAACTGGATAATCCTATTTATAGGTTTTTGGTAGTTGTATTGGTAGTTGGTTTTTCCTCTCCGATATAAGTTTTTGAGGTAGTCACTGCTTGATTCCAGATCGCCAGGTTTTCAGCTGGTGTTTGTCGCTATAGATGGTCTATATGACGGGCAAACCAGGCTTTGGTCGCCTCCAGCGCTACGCGGGCTCGGTTTTCGGCGTCACCAAGGTGCGGCGATGGAATCTCGACGCAGATCGGCAGCGCTTTCGGCAGGCGACGGAAAATCGCTTCGAGCGCTATGCCACCCTCTCCCGGTATTAGCCGTTCCTCTCGCGCTGCACGAATCACTTCCGCCTCACTAGTTGGTTTCTCCGCCGGCGCATCGCAGATCTGGGCGTAGTGCAGCTGTTCGATCGGTATCTGTTCGATATCGCTTGCCAGACTGTTGGAGCGGTCGAAGTGGATCGCATCGATCAATACACCGGCGTTGGAACGCTCGAGTGACGCCACAATATTAATCGCCTGTCGCAGATCCTTCACCTCGGTCCAAGGCATGAACTCCAGATTGGGCTTCATGCCGTAGGGCAGGCAGACATCGCAGAATGCGGCAAAGTTGTCGCTGAACCGAGATAGGTCCGGATCGTCACCGGCCACCAGAATGCACTGCGCGCCCAGTGCGGCACCGGTATCGAGAAAGGCCTGATAGCCATTGGGGTCGAACTGCTCGTTGATCCGCACTATCTCCAGATCGAACACCCGGACTCCAGTCTCGTTCATGCACTGGAGGGTGTGCTCCAGCAGATGCTTATCCTCGATCAACGGATGGTAGATACCGCCAGGTGTGGAGGGTAGCAGGCGCAGCCCGACGGCATCGTACCCGGCGCGTGCGGCAACAGAGATAACCTCCGGTGCGCTGAGTTCCAGTACGGTGAGTGGGCCGAGGGCATAAGAGCGTGAATTTGACATCGCAGTCTCCGTAAAAGAGCAGCGACGGCGGAGGTCGCTCCGCCGAGCTGCCAAGTGGCGAACCTACTTCAGCGGGGATACCGCAGTCGGCACCGCTACGGTGGATTTCATATCCAGCTCCAGCCAGTCAGGTCCGCCCACCGGGGGCCAGGCACCGGCCTTGACCGATTCGGTACGCGCCTTGGTGCGCTCCTCCAGCGATTTGTAGGGCCAGATATGGGTGATACGTTGGCTGCCATCGACTGCAAACATGCTGATCGTCAGCGGTGAGAACTCGCTGCGCTTGGGTACTGCCTTCTCCCAGGCCGCGATAGTCGGTTCCAGGCCGCCCTGCTTGAGCTGATAAGTGCGGATCTCATAGATCGGACCATCTTCGGCCGGGGATACCGGTGGCAGGAAGGGGAAGGGTGCATAGCTTTCCAGCGACATATCGGTCATGAACTCCGCGCAGCCGAACGGATTGCTGCTGCGGCGAACGGCTTCGCGCTCGGCTTCCAGCTCATCGACGCTGTCGAAGCCGCGGAAGATGATCAGCTGGTTCAACTGGCCTATATCGGCGAACCAGCAGCCGAGCAGGGTGCCCTTGCTCTCGCCCGAGTCGGTGTAAGCTTTGACCGCCTCGGCGGCTTTGGCGGTAGTGCCCATATAGATGGTCAGCGTCGCGATTTCATAACGTAGCATCGTGATGACTCCTCAGATCCTGTTCTTCGATTGCAGTTGTAATGCGACGTGGTTCGCCGCGATATAGCCAAAGGTCATACCGGGGCCGAGGTTGATACCTCCGGCCGGATAGGTGCCGCCCATGATGCTGGCCATGTCGGTGCCGACGGCATAGAGACCTTCGATCGGTTGTTTCTCGGTATCCAGCACCTGGGCATGCTGGTTGGTCTGCATCCCCATGAAGGTACCCAGGCTGCCCTGCTCGATACGTACGGCATAAAAAGGTCCCTTCTCGATCGGACGGACGCAGGGGTTGGGTTGGTTTTCCGCATCACCCTGGATGCGGTTGTAGAGGGTGCCGCCACGTCCGAACCGGGGATCCTCTCCCTGTCGTGCATGGCGGTTGTACTCGGCCAGGGTCTGTTCCAGCCCAAAGGCATCGATACCGCACAGCTCGGCCAGTTCGCGAAGTGTGTTGCCGCGTTTTAGGTAGCCGCTACGAAGGTGGCTGGAATAGGGCAAGGGGAAGGGCTTGACGTTGCCAAGGCCAAAGCGGCGCAGGAACTGGTGATCACAGATCAGCCACGACAGGCAGGGCTTGCCCGGCTCGGTGCCGTCCAGCTGTGCGCTGGTATAGTCGTGGTACGACCCCGCCTCGTTGACGAAACGTCGGCCGTCGGCCAGTACCGCAATGACGCCGGGTTTCGCGCGCTCCAGCAGGTGAGGGAAGTGTGCGATCTCGCCATTCGGACGACGGACCAGAGATACCGGCGCGTAGGCAGCCCCGGCTTTCAGGCCGGTATTGATCCAGGCACCGACCGCTTCGCCTAAACGCAGACCATCGCCGGTATTGGTTTTCGGTGCCGCCGAATAGTGTTCTGTACCGGTCGGGCAATGTGGTAGCAGCGCCTTAATACGCTTTTTGTCGTGGGGGAATCCGCCGCAGGCCAGCACCACGCCCCCCTTGATATCGATCGTTAGCGGTGTGCCATCTTTCTGCCGCAGGCTTACCGAGCCGATACGCCCCTCGGCATTACGGTTCAACTCGAGAACCGAGGTAGAGAGACGCAGGTCGACCCCCAGATCCAATGCGGATTTGGCCAGTCGCGCAACCAGTGCGTTACCGTTGACCAGCGTCATGCCTCGACGATGGAACAGCAGATCGAACAGATGACGGGTGACACGCTTGCAGACATACCAGGTGGAGCTCGGCGCGCGCAGGAACTTAAGGAAGTGCGCCAGATCCTGGCCGGATGCTATCCCCATTCCCCAGAACGAGATCTCGCGCAGAGGCTTACGCAAGCTTTTGACCGTCTTGCCCAGTGCGCGGGCATCGAAGGGTTCGGCGGTCACACTACGACCACCTGTGCCAGCATTGACTTGGTCACCGTGAAAGTCGGGAATTGCGTTGCCGGGCAGAAACTGCAGGGAGGTACTGTCGTGGAAGAACCGAACCATCTCCGGGGCTGCATCGAGAAAGGCATCGACTCGGGCCTCATCGAACTGTTCACCCAGCTCGGCTTCCAGGTATCCCTTGGGTAGCGCCTTGTCTTCGACGATACCTGCAGCCTGGGCCAGGTGGTTGCGCGGTATCCAGAGCCAACCGCCGGACCAGGCCGAACTGCCGCCGAATACGGCTTCCTTCTCGACCACGATCACCTTGAGTCCCAGCCAGGCTGCGCGTACGGCAGTGGCAAGCCCGGAGGCGCCGGAACCCACCACCAGCAGATCACACTCTGTCCGTTCAATGCTCATCTTTTTCTCTACTTCTTGAATTTACCGATGCCTCCTTCGCCATCGCCCAATTGGTCGTCATTGGCGCGGAGGTGCTACGTGGCTGCGATTTATGAAAAAAAGATAACATGCTTCAAAATGGAATAAAACTAAAAACTTGAACAAGGTTCTATAATATATCATTATTCAAATCGTTCGCGGTTGCCGGGCCTCGGTGCAGATCCCGGGATCTGGTGGCTTTTTAAAGGCATAAGATTCTGAAAAATAAGTAGTTTTGCGGAGAGTTGAGATGACATCTATTGATGCAGGCGTGCAGAAACTGAGCATTCAGTTGGATGGAGCCACTGAGTTGATTCCGATCGTGGGCTCCCCAATTGCTCAGGTACGCTCTCCGGCAGGCATGACGGAGGCGATGCAGGCTAATGGGCGCAACGCCATCATCGTCCCGTGCCATGTATTGCCTGAAGACTGTGCCGAGTTTTTCAGCCTGATGCGGCGCATGCCCAACGTCAGCGGGATTATCGTGACTGTGCCGCACAAGATTCCGGCCTTCGAGGCTTGCGATGAGGTTTCCGAGCGTGCCCGCCTGCTCGGCGCGGTGAACATCATCCGCCGCACCGATACGGGTGGTTGGTACGGCGATATGTTCGATGGCGCCGGTTACGTAGCCGGATTGCATGAGAACGGTTGCGTGCTTGAGCGCAGGCGGGCGCTATTGGTCGGTGCCGGTGGTGCGGGTATCGCCATCGCACATGCGCTGCTGTTGGCCGGTGTCAGCGAGTTGCATCTGTTCGAACTTGATAGGCAGAGACTGGAATCGTTGTTGGCGCGATTGTCGCCCTGGGCTGACCGGCTGCGCGCGGTACCGGTGGCGGATCCCGCCGGTATGGATGTGGTGATCAACGCGACGCCCTGTGGGATGCGCGAGTCCGATCCCATTCCGGTGGTCGCGGAAAACCTCAGCTCCAGCATGTTCGTCGGCGATGTGATCACCAAACCACCGGTCACACGGTTATTGCAGGCCGCTCAGGCGCTGGGCTGCGGTACCCAGACCGGTGCCGATATGTATCGTGGCGTACAGACACTGATGACGCGCTTTCTGTTGGGGGAGGCGATCGACTGAACGTCGTTGCTTGAGTACAAACGGGCCTCTATTTCCGAGGTAATTATTTGATCGAGCAGGCGACGTCGGAGTGCGTCTGCAGGAGGTTGGGCGATGGCAGCTGATGCCAAAAAATTCATTCATGGGCTGGAGAACGATACCCAGTACGATGTGCTGGTGGTCGGTGCGGGCGCCGCCGGAATGGCGGCGGCGCTGTACGCAGCGTTGGACGGCGCGCGAGTGCTGTTGGTCGAACGTACCCCCTATCTGGGCGGTACCTCGGCACTGTCCGGCGGTACCACCTGGGTACCCCTCAGTCAGTATGCCGAGCAGGGCGAAGACAGTTATGAGAATGTCAGTGCTTTTCTCGACCGCGCGGTCGGCGAGCATGCGCCAAAGGCGATGCGAGAGGCGTTTCTAAAGGCCGGGCCGGAGGCGATCCGTATCCTGACCGCGAACACCGATGTGGCGTTCCGCAAGTGTACCTTTCATCCCGACTATATGGCGGACCTGGAGGGCGCGACACGCTGTGGACGCGCACTGGAGCCGCTGCCTTTTGTGACTCGTCATCTGGGCCTTCAGTTGAAGTTGATGCGACCACCGATTCCGGAGTTTACGGTGCTCGGCGGGATGATGATCAATCGTGAGGATATCGGTCATCTGCTCAACCGCTTCAAGTCACCGAAATCCTTCCTGTACACGGTCAAGCTGGTGTTGCGCTATGCCTACGACAGGCTTGTTCACGGTGCGCCGGCACGCAGTGTCATGGGGCACGCACTGATCGCGCGTATGCTCTCCTCGGCGCTGAAGCTGGGTGTCGATATCAGTGTCGAAACCGAACTGACCGAGATCACCCCGATGGGGCAGGGGCGTCATCGGTTGCGTCTTAAGCAGGGCGCGATCTCACGGGAGGTAATCGTCAATGGCGGCGTCGTGCTGGCCAGTGGCGGCTTTGGCCGGGATCCGTTGAAGCGGGATGCGCTCTACCCGGAGGGTATGCCGCCTTATAGCCCGACGGCACCGGGCCACACCGGTGCAGCACATCGGCTGGTGGAAACCCTCGGGGCCTTCTATGGTGACGCTGAGGATCAACCCGCGTTCTGGGCACCCTGTTCAATCCGGCGGCGCAAGGATGAGAGTCTGGCGGTGTTCCCCCATTTCGTGTTTGACCGCAGCAAGCCGGGTACGGTCTGTGTCGACCAGCAGGGAAAACGCTTCGTCAACGAGAGTCTCTCATACCACGAATTCGGCAAGGCGATGCTGAACAGCGGCGGAGCGGCAAACCCCGCCTACATCATTACTGATGCAGCGGCGATTCAGAAGTTTGGGCTCGGCCTGGTGCGACTCGGTGGCGACAAGCTTGAGCCGTACATTCGGGATGGCTACCTGATCGAAGCGAACTCTATCGACGCCCTGGCACAGAAGCTGGGCATGCAGCCGGAAAACCTTCAGGCCAGCATTGCGCATATTAATGCGGCTGCGAAGAGCGGGGTGGATAGCCAGTTCCACCGTGGCGAAACCATCTACCAGCGGGCTAATGGTGATCCGGAGCATGGTCCCAATCCGACACTGGGGCCGATCGCGACCGCACCGTTCTATGCAATTGAGCTCTATCCCGCCGATATCGGTACCGCCAAGGGGTTCATGGCCGACGAGAATGCGCAGCTGGTTACGACAGATGGTACTCAAATCGCAGGTATCTACGCTGCGGGAAACGATCTGAATTCGATTATGGGCGGCACCTATCCTGGTCCCGGTATCACCATTGGGCCGGGTATCGTGTTCGGTTACCTGGCTGCCAGGCACGCGGTCGCCCGCAGCCGGCTGAAGTTCGATGCGTCGGAGAAGTCAGCCATGGCTTGATCGCTTGGCACAGGAGGGGAGGCCCTCCGTTATGCCCGGCCTTACATGCTGTGTCGGGTATCACCTTTGGCGCGCCCTTTTGGCGCGCTTTTTTTATCGTATCGGTGAGAACTCAGCGGTGACTATAGCGGCGCATGGCGCAAATACTCCGACAGATGGCTGAGCTGACTCAGGTTATACGCGCTCTCTTTAAGTGCATGCAGATGCAGGTGGACCTGATCTTCAGCCAGTCGGGCCGTAGGCGCACCGATCACCAGCGAGCCTATGCAATGCGATCCGGCGCGATCGAACAGCGGCACTGCAAGCGCAGCCATTCCCGGAGCCGACATATCGCAGACGTAGCAGTAGCCCTGTTCGCGTGTTTTATGCAGGTAGGGCAGGATCTCAGCGGGGCTGGCCGGCAGGTTGGGGCCTCGCAGGGTGCTATCCATTGGGCCGTCTGCTGCAATTTTTGCCAGTGCCTCGTCATCGTCGAAAGCGGACAACCAGGCGAAGGCGGTGGCGGTGCAGTAGAGCGGCACCCTCTCGTAGGGTTCCGGGTCGTAACGAAGTCCGGCTCGCATCCCCTGGGCCTTGGCCACGAAGCTCAGGCCCGGGCCCTCGGCCACCGCCAGGCGTACCAGTTCTCCGCACTCGGCAGCGAGTTTATCCAGATGGGGCTGAGCCACATCATTGGCGCCTCGGTCAGCCAAATAACGCATCGCCAAGGCGGATAATCGAGTGGTCAGCAGGTAGCGGTCATAGCGGTTGTCATAGACAACATATCCCAGCTGCTCCAGCTCATTCAGCAGACGTTTGGCACCTGCCTTGGGCATTGGGAGTTGTTGTGACAGTTCGCCGAGCGTCAGGCCACCGGGTGCGGTGGAGAGCAGTTCGAGCGCGTTGAGGGCCCTTTGCAGTAGGCTGGTAGCCATGAACGAATTATCCGTGCAAAATTGAACGATGTTCAGTATTTGGCCTTAAGCATCCCGATAATGCAAGGTTTGATTCAGCCTCGGTCGCGCATCTCGCGAAAGCTGCTGGGCGCCACGCCGGTTCGCCGTTTGAAAAAGCGCGAAAAATAAGCCGGGTCGCCGAAGCCCAGGTCATAGGCGATCAGTGACACGGGGACAGAGGAGTAGATCAGCATCCGCTGCGCTTCGAGCGTCAGGCGGTCGTGCAGCAGCTCGCTGACATTTTTACCGGCGACTGCCGAACAGGCGCGGTTTAAAGAGGTGGTCGTGGTATGCAGTTGTTCCGCATAGAAGGTTGCCGGTTTGTGCTCCCGGTAGTGCTGCTCGACCAGCTGACTCAAACGACGGTAAAGCTGCTCGTAATGATCCTCTTCCCGGGTTCGATGGCTGGCATGGAGCCGGCGCCCCACCTTTAACAGCAGCGCGTAGAGCAGCCACTCGAACATCTGCTTCTTGCCGGTACGGCTGTCCCGGTACTCCTCTTCCAGCTGGGCTATGATCTGTTCGATGACCCGGGTATCTTCGGGATGGCGCTTGAGTGACAACACCTGGGCAGTGCGCAGAATTTCGTCGCCGAAGGGAAAATCCCGTTGGAACTGCTCATCCAGCAGGACGAGCTGGGAGACGGTGATTACCGAGCCGTTGGTGTTCTCCTGGCCGAACTCGAAGCCGTGCACCACCGATGGCGGGATGGTGATGATGCAGGGGGCTTGTTCGGTCCGCTCTTCGCCGTCTATATGGATACGGACATGGCCGCTACGCACGTAGATCAGCTGGTACATGCGCGGATGAACATGGATGTTGATGGTCCAGTCGAACAGGCGTGCGCGACTGCGGATATCCTCGATATGGATGAATTCCGGGTCGTCCGCCGACTGCGCTTCGCTGTACAACGCGTAGTTGGAGATTCCTCGGGAGGAGCGTTTACCTATCGCCGTTGCTTTCATCCGCTTCAACCTGTCGATGGGCCGGGCGTCGGTGGACGCCCGGCCGGCTCTCAAGCTGGGCTTAGACCAGCCCCAGCGCCAGAATCGGGAAGGCGATGATCAGTGCCAGGCGCACGATATCGGAGACGACGAAGGGCATTACCCCTTTGTAGATCGAGCCGATCGAGATATCGGGCGCAAACGCCTTGATAACGAAGACGTTCATCCCTACCGGCGGTGTGATCAACCCCAGTTCCACGGTGATAACGGCAATTATACCGAACCACACAGGGTCAAAGCCCGCCGCTTCGATCAGCGGATAGACAACCGGGACCGTCAGCAGCAGCATGGCGATACTGTCCATGACGCATCCCAGCAGCATGAACAGGATCAGTACACTGATCAGTATCGCAAAGGGGGTCATGTGCAGGCTGTCGACAAAGCTCACCAGCTCGAACGAGATCCGCGATACGCTAAGGAAGTAGCCAAATATCTCTGCGCCGATAATCATGAAGAAGATCATGGTTGAGGTAACCAGGGTCTCCTGCAATGACTCACGGAACTGTTCCAGGTTCATGCCGCGCACGATGGCGATCACCAGCGTTGCAAAGGCGCCGATGGCCGCAGCTTCGGTCGGTGTGAACAGGCCGGTATAGATGCCGCCGATGATGATCACGAAGACACCGGTGAACGGTATCAGCCCCTTGAGGCCGACCAGCTTCTCCTTGAAGTTGGTGGCCTCGCCGGGGGTGGCCAACTCCGGCTTCCACTTCACCATAATGCTGATTGTGACGCAGTAGAGCACCAGGCCCAGCAATCCCGGAATGAGGCCGGCGATGAACATGTCGCCCACCGACTGTTCGGTGATCAGTGCGTAGAGCAGCAATGCAATCGAAGGCGGAATCATGATGCCCAGGGTGCCGCCGGCAGCCAGCGTACCGGTGGCCAGAGAGTCGGCATAGCCGTGCTTTTTCATCTCCGGCAGGGCAACTCGCGACATGCTGGCCGCCGTCGCAACGGATGAGCCGGAGATGGCGGAGAAGATACCGCAGGAGAGGATCGCCGACAGGGCGATACCGCCGCGCCAGGCGCCGAACAACGTTCGAGCACCGGAGAACAGCTGATCTGACATTTTTGCACGAGAGGCGAATACACCCATCATGATAAACATCGGGATCGGGCTGAAACTGTAGTTGGAGAGGGTCTCGAACGGACCGCTCTCCAGTATCGCCATGGCCGGATCAAAGGCGATGATCCAGGCGAAGCCGAAAAATCCGATGGCTGCCATCGACAGCGCGATAGGTGCGCGCAGGGCCATCATGACCAGCATCAGTCCGATGCAGACCAGTCCTATCATTGATGAGCTCATGCGTTAAACCCCATAGCTGTGCACAGACGCTGCTTGGCAACCAGTATTGAACGGATGGCGAGCACCGCGGTAGCGAAGGTTGTCAGCGCGTAGATATAGTTCATCGGGATCAATAGATCCTGCGTGGTTTCGCCGCTCATTACCGCGTTACCGATCGCATGGTAAAAGCGCAGCGTCATGCCGGTTCCCAGTACCGCATAGCCGACAAAATAGATGCTTTCCAAACAGGCCTTCTTCCGATCTGTCAGCTTCTCAGTAAACAGATCGACCACGACCTGGGATTTGTCGACGCAGTAGGGTAGAGCGAACAGTACGGTGAACAGCAGGCCGAACTTGACCAGCTCGATGCCTCCAATGAAGGTTATATCGAGACTACCATCGGTCATCCTGAATAGGGCGCGAGAGGTGACGTCCGCGAGGACCGTCACCATCATCGACACGAGCAGCAGGCCACTGACCAGCTGCATATAGGAGCTGACCGCGTCCACCAGGCGTGTAATCGGTTTCATCACAAACTCCGCTTAGAACGAGGCTTTACTGACACAGTGCGGACAGTTCAAGCGTACGCTTATAAACATCGCGTGCCGGCAGCCCCTTGTCCTCGAGCTCCTGCAGGTAGCTGTCGGTCGCTGCATCCAGTACAGGCTTCCATTTCGGGTTCTCGGCGCCACCTTCAATGCTCACGATGGTATGGCCTGCAGCAACGGCATCCTTGCGGCCTTCGACGTCGATGCGGTCGAATACCTGACCGGTTTTGTTGGCCCAGACCATGCCGGCGTTATCGTCGATCACCTTCTTCAGGTCATCCGGCATACTGTCGTAGGCACGCTTGTTCATGGTCACGATGAAGGTGAGGCTGTAGAGACCGCCGACCTCGGTATGGGTGTTGGCCAGCTCGTTCAGACGGAAGGATTTAACCCCTTCCCAGGGCAGTGCGACACCATCGATAACGCCGCGCTGCATCGCCTGATAGGACTCCGGTGCCGGCATGCCGACAGGCTGAGCACCCAACCCCTCAAGCAGTTTGCCGACCACAGCGGTAGGGCGACGAATACGCAGACCAGCCAGATCGGACGGCTCCTTGACCACTTTCTCGGTCAGGTTCAGGTGGCCCTGGCCATGGGTAAACAGGAACAGAGGATGGGTTTCCTTGAACTCATCGGCAACCAGCCCCTCTTCATACAGTTTCTGGACTACGCAGGAACCCTGCTGAGCATCCTTTACCACGCCCGGCAGTTCGACGATCTGCGTCAGCGGGAAGCGGTTGGCGGTATAGCCCAGCACGGTGGTGGTCATGTCGGCGATGCCGTTGACCACAGCGTCATACTGAGCCGGAGGCTTGGCCAGAGTGGCACCGGGATAGATCTGCACCTCGATACGGCCGTCAGACGCTTTGCTGACCGACTCCGCCCAGGCTTCGAATACATCCTTGTGCACGGACGATACCGCCGGCCAGAAGTGAGCGAATCGGAGGGTGTAGTCGGCCGCTTGAGCCGGGGCGCTGATCGCTGCTGAAATCAGGGTGCCAAGTGCTGCCGCCTTGAGCGCTTTTTTCATTTGTGTTCGCCTCGTGTCGTTATCGTTATTGCTTTTGTATTAGTTAGCGTTATTAGATGTTTAGCGATTATCTTGAGAGCCGCCGTCGGTTCAGGCGAACTCCTCGGTGTCGATCTCGGCCTGCTGGGCACTGCTGTAGCGCGGACCGTGAACGGTGTTCTGGTTGATCAGGTTATCGAGCTTGGCCAAGGTGTCGCTGTCCAGCCGGACGGTATCCGCCGACAGGTTCTCCTCCATATGCTCCACATAACGGGTGCCGGGAATCGGTAGGACGTGATCACCACGTGATTGCAGCCAGGCAAGCGCAATCTGGGCCGGAGTACAGCCAGCGGATTCTGCGAGTGTCAGGTACTCATCCAGCAGCTGCAGGTTTTGCGGATAGTTGTCCGCATCGAACCTGGGCATGTTGTTGCGGATATCCTTGGGCTCCAGTGCCGAGATATCGCGCAGGCCGTTGGCCAGGAAGCCGCGTGCCAATGGGCTAAATGCCACGAATGCGGTACCGCTGTTCTTGCACGCCTCCAGCACAGCGATCTCGGCATTGCGCGACCAGAGCGAATATTCGGTCTGCAGTGCGGCAATCGGGTGTTCCGTCTGGGCTCGGGCTAGCGTAGTCGCTGATACCTCCGACAGACCGATAGCACCGATCTTGCCCTCGCCTACAAGGTCGGCCAGAGCGCCCACGCTCTCTTCAATGGCGACATTCGGATCCAGGCGGTGCAGGTAGTAAAGATCGATATGATCGGTTTGCAGGCGGCGCAGGCTGGCTTCGCACTGGGCCTTAAGCGTGTCGGGACGCCCATCGATCTCCTTCTTGCCGCTCTCCTGACTGATCGCCATGCCGCACTTGCTGGCCAGGAACAGCGAGTTGCGCTTCTCTTTCAGCGCTTTACCGAGCAGTGTCTCGTTTTTGCCACCGCCATACAGGGTAGCCGTGTCGAAGTGGCGATAGCCCATATCGAAAGCGGCGTGCAGGGCATTGATCGCTTCCGGTTCCGCCAGCGGCAAGCCGTATGCGTGGGAGAGATTCATGCAGCCAAGCCCGATACCGGGGCTGTTAAAGTAGTTGTTCAGAGCGGTTGCCATCAGTTCTGACCTCGTATCGCGTGCTCGAGTCACCCTGTTGGTGGTAGTTGAGCCAGCCCGGGGGAAGGCTGGCTCCGGAAGCCGAGGCTCCCAAGGGTGCAGTGCTGAATCAGGCGTTGGCCTGCAGGCACTGCTCCAGTTTGTTCAGGGTCTCCATTGCCGGTAGACACTGCGCAACGCTGGAATTGGGCTCTCGACCTTCGCGAATCGCCGCAATAAATTCGCGATCCTGAAGCTCGATGCCATTGTTCGATACCGCCACTCCGCTCAGATCGATCTTGTTGTCGTGGCCGTCAAACAGATCGTCGTAACGGGCAATGTAAGTGCCGTTATCGCAGATATAGCGGAAGAAGGTGCCTAGTGGACCGTCGTTATTAAAGGACAGCGACAGGGTGCAGATCGCGCCACCCGGCACTTTCATGCCGATGCTCATATCCATGGCGATGCCCAGCTCAGGATGGATCGGCCCCTCCAGTGCCTGAACCCGGCTGGCGGTTTCGCCGGTCTGATACTGGAACAGGTCGACAGTGTGGCAGGCATGGTGCCACAGCAGATGATCGGTCCAAGAGCGCGCCTGACCCAGGGCATTCTTGTTGGTGCGGCGGAAGAAGTAGGTCTGAACGTCCATCTGCTGAACCTTCAGCTCGCCGGCCATGATCTTGTTGTGGATCCACTGATGGCTCGGATTGAAGCGACGGGTGTGGCCAGCCATGGCGACCAGGCCGGTACGCTGCTGGGTTTCCACCAGCTTGCGGGCATCCTCAATATTGTCCGCCATCGGGATCTCGACCATGACGTGCTTGCCGGCTTCCAGACACTGGATTGCTTGAGAGGCGTGCAGCTGGGTCGGAGTCGCCAGGATCACCGCGTCAACATCATCGCGAGCCAGGGCTTCGGCCAGATCGGTGGTGTAGTGACCGACACCCCGCTCCTTGGCGAACTCGCGGATCACATCCTCTTTGGTGCCGACAACAGAGGTCACTTCAGCGCCGTCGATTGCGCTGATGGCATCCATATGTTTCATGCCGAATGCGCCTGACGCGCCTGCCACACAAAGTCTCATTATCCTCTCTCCATTCATGTAGATTCGCTAAACCTTATACCCGGCGCAGCGGGAAAAGGGGGCGTGGCCCTTCTATTCCTGGGCTGAGAGGCTGCTGGAGCCGGTCAACGGATAGAAAAAAGGCCAGTGCTATTCGTTTTCAGTGTATTCAATTTAGCACCGGCTACCCGGGTTGGATAATTGAATAACCATTTGGGGTATTCAATTTTTGAAATCCGTTTTCAAGATGTCAGAGGTCGGCATAGTTCTGCGCAGCCTCACGCAGCATGTCGAGGAAGGCTTTTTGCGTTGGCGTGGCTTGCCAGTTTCGGCGCATGGTAATGCCGATGGGCCGTCTTGTGTGGCTCAGAGCGAAGGGGATCACTCGAAGTAGACCAAGGGCGCGTTCATGCTCTATCTGATGGCTGGATATGAGTGTCAGGCGGTCGCTGCCGAGCAGCAGTTCGCGAATAAGTATTTGCGAACTGGTTTCCACCAGTCCGGTAGGAATCGGAATGCCGTTCTCGCTGAAGAGGGTATCGAAATATGTGCGAGTGGGGGCTCCGCTCCGGGGTACGACCCAGGGATATTGTGCGAGCGTCTTCAGATCGAGGTTCTGCTCGTACTCGAGTGGATGACCGCGACGGGCGACGATCGCCAGCGGTGGTGCCAACAGCTGCTCCTGAACGATATCGTCGACCGGTGTCGGGAAACGCAGAGCCCCAATCAGGAAGTCGATATCGCCGTGACGCAGATGGTGGAGCAGGTCGTTGTAGGGGGCATCGACGATGTTGATGCCAACATCCGGATGCTCCTTGGCAAAGCGGTTGATGACATTGGGCAGGATCGAGGTGCGCGCCAGCGGCATGCTGCCGACGACGATTTTTCCCACCTCGCGAAACTGCAGCGCGCTGATCTCGAAATACCCCTGATGGATCTCCGAAAAGCCGAGTTTGGCCGCCCGGGCCAGCGCTTTTGCTGCCTTGGTGGTGCTGATTCCGGTGCTGGTCTTTTCGAACAGACGTACCTCCAGCAGCTGCTCCAGCTCACGTGCAGCGCGGTGTAGCGACGATTGGGATATGCCCAGGTTACGGCTGGCAATGCTGAAGTTTTCCGCCTCCGTTACCGCGATCAGTGCGCGTAACTGAGTGGTGGTCAGCATCGGCAGAATGTTGGTCTGTGCGCTTTGCGTGCGTGCAGGGCTGTTGCGCAGGGCGTCGCGGGCACCCTGCTCAATGTAGTCGATGCAGCGCTGGATGCGGTTATACCAGACCTTGCCCGCGGCCGTTGGATACATGCCGTCTGTGTGTCGCTCAAACAGTTCCGTGCCAAGCATTTTTTCCACCTTGGCGATCGCCTGGGTAATGGCGGGTTGCGAGAGAAAAACCCTCGGCGCAGCCTGGCTGATGCTTCTGCAGTCGGCGACCTCCAGAAATACGCGCAGATGTCTCAGGTTTGGAATGACAAGCTGCATCAGAGATCGCCTCCTGTATCGGTGCTTGTTAAGTGCTATATCAAAATCTAATAGGGTTTCGGCGAAATTGAAATAGCCAACTTACAGGGGCAGGACAATACTGTAGCCATGTCAATAGCGGAATAGTGCCTGGATTACGGGTGATGCCGGTGCAGCGCGGTAGGCGTTCGCCGGGCCGCTATAACCTCTAACAAGTGTAAATAAGAAGGTTCCAGCAATGATAATCGACTGCCATGGCCACTACACCACTACACCGCCTCAGGTAGGTGAATACCGTGATAAGCAGAAAGCAGCGGTCGCCAAAGACCCGAACTTCGTTGGCGAAAAGGGCAGCATTGTCATTAGCGATGACGAGATTCGCGAGTCGATCGAGAAGAACCAACTGCGCCTGCAGCAGGAGCGTGGCACCGACCTGACCATCTTCTCGCCCCGTGCCAGCTGGATGGGTCACCATATTGGCAACGAGCACACCAGCCAGTTCTGGACCGAGCACCAGAACGATCTGATCCGCCGTGTCTGCGATCTGTTTCCGCAGAACTTCGTGCCAGTTGCCCAGCTGCCGCAGTCGCCGGGTGTCGATCCGGCCAAGTCGGTGCCGGAGATCGTGCGTACCGTCGAGGAGATGGGCTTTATTGGTATCAACCTGAACCCGGACCCGAGCGGTGGTCACTGGAATGGTTCCTCCCTCGCTGACCGCTCTTTCTATCCGATCTACGAAAAGATGGTCGAGTACGATATCCCAGCGATGGTGCATGTCAGCGCGGCCTGCAACGACTGCTTCCACACCACGGGCTCACACTATCTGGGTGCAGACACTACCGGCTTCCAGCAGCTGATGATGTCCGACGTGTTCAAGGACTTCCCGACCCTGAAGGTCATCATCCCGCATGGCGGCGGTGCCGTTCCCTACCACTGGGGTCGCTTCCGCGGTCTGGCCCTGGATCAGGGCTTCGATCTCGAGGAGCGCGTACTGAACAACATCTACTTCGACACCTGCGTTTACCATCAGCGCGGTATCGATCTGCTGCTCGATATCATCCCGACCAAGAATATCCTGTTTGCGTCCGAGATGATCGGTGCCGTGCGCGGTATCGACCCGGAAACCGGCCACTACTTCGATGACACCAAGCGTTATATCGACGGCAACACCGTACTTTCCGCAGAGCAGAAGCAGCAGATCTTCGAAGGCAACGCGCGCCGCGTGTTCAGCCGTATGAAGGTCTGAGGCCAGAGACAGGAATTCAGGGGTAAGAAGATGAAAGAGACAGTAGTCGTACAGAATATCGAACGCGCCGACCAAGCGGTGATCGACGGCCTGGCCAAGTGCGGTGTTGCCACCATTCACGAAGCGCAGGGCCGCGTCGGTCTGCTGGCCCACTACATGCGCCCGATTCAGCAGGACGTGGCGGTAGCCGGTTCTGCTGTCACTATCTCCGGCGCCGCCGGCGATAACTGGATGATGCACGTAGCGATCGAGCAGTGTAAACCGGGCGATATGATGGTGTTCGCACCGACCTCGCCGTCCGTACACGGCTTCTTCGGCGACCTGCTGGCTACCTCCGCCCAGGCTCGCGGCGTGGTCGGTCTGGTGATCGACGGCGGCGTACGTGATACCCGCGACCTGCGTCAGATGAAGTTCCCGGTATGGGCCAAGGCAGTATTTGCCGAAGGCACCATCAAGGAGACCGTAGGCTCCGTCAACGTACCGCTGGTATGTGCCGACGAGCTGGTCAATCCGGGTGATGTGATTGTCGCCGACGACGACGGCGTTGTTGTTGTGCGCCGTGAGCACGCGGCCGAGGTGCTGGAGAAAGCACGTAAGCGTATGGAGCTGGAAGAGGCCAAGCGCGTGCGTATGGCAAACGGCGAGCTGGGTCTGGATATCTATGACATGCGCCCGCGCCTGAAAGAGAAGGGCCTGAAGTATGTCTGACTCCTTCGCTGAAGGGATCCGCTGCATGTGGATGCGCGGCGGTACCTCTAAAGGAGGGTACTTCCTGGCTGAGGATCTGCCCGCCGACAACGCGGCGCGCGATGCCTTCCTGCTGCGGGTAATGGGCTCGCCCGACCCGCGCCAGATCGATGGCCTGGGCGGTGCCGATCCGCTGACCGCCAAGGTGGCGGTAGTGAAGCGTTCCGAGCGCGACGATGCCGATGTGGACTATCTGTTTCTGCAGGTATTTGTCGACCAGCCGATCGTCACCGACGCGCAGAACTGCGGCAACATCCTCGCCGGTGTCGGGCCCTTCGCCATCGAGCGCGGCCTGGTCGATGCCAACGACGGTGAAACCGACGTACGTATCTTTATGGAGAACACCGGGCAGATCGCCACCGCACGAGTTTGCACGCCCAACGGCAAGGTCAGTTATGTCGGCGATGCCCGCATCGACGGTGTACCGGGGCACTGCGCGCCGGTACCGATCACCTTCGCCGACACCGCCGGCTCCAGCTGTGGCGCGCTGCTGCCCACCGGCAACACCGTCGACCTGATCGATGGTGTTGAGGTCACGCTGATCGACAACGGCATGCCGGTGGTGATCATGCGTGCCAGCGACATGGGGATCAGCGGTACTGAGTCCCGCGAGGAGCTGGAAGCCAACGACGGCCTGCGCGCCAGGCTGGAGTCGATCCGCCTTCAAGCCGGTCCGCTGATGAATCTGGGCGATGTGAAGGATAAGTCGGTACCGAAGATGACCATGGTCAGCGCCGCCACAAATGGCGGAGCGCTCTCCACACGCACCTTCATACCGCACCGTTGCCATGCCTCCATCGGGGTGCTCGGCGCGGTCAGCGTGGCCACCGCGGCCGTGCTGACCGGCTCGCCGGCAGCGGCAGTGGCGACCATACCGGAGGGTGCGCGCAAGACGCTGGCGGTGGAGCACCCAATCGGCGAGATGACGGTAATACTTGAAGTAGATGAGGCCGGAAAACTGGGCCCGGCGGCCTTGTTGCGCACCGCGCGCAAGCTGTTCGACGGCCAGGTATTCGCGCATGAGAATTAAGAGCAATTGCTCACGATAAATAATTAAGCAGGTGCTGCAAGATGATGGATCCCGATTACCTCCCGTTCCACCCGAACCCAAGCAAGCCTGAGTTCAAGGCTCCTGCCGGTGCCGTCGATGCGCACTGCCACGTGTTCGGTCCTGCGGACCAGTTTCCGTACCACCCGAAACGCAAGTACACGCCCTGCGATGCGCCGAAGGCGAAACTGTTCGAACTGCGCGACTACCTCGGCTTCGAACGCAACGTGATCGTGCAGGCGTCCTGCCACGGTACTGACAACGCGGCGCTGGTCGATGCGCTGGAAAGCGCAGGTGAGCTGGCTCGTGGCGTCGCCGTGGTCGATCCGGCGATCACTGTCGAAGAGCTGGAAGCGATGGACAAGGCCGGCGTGCGCGCCGTGCGTTTCAACTTCGTCAAGCGCCTGGTCGACACCACGCCGAAAGAGGTGTTCCTGTCGATTGCCGAGAAGATCAAACCGCTGGGCTGGCACATCGTTGTCTACTTCGAGGCGCCGGACCTGGAGGATCTGATCCCGTTCCTGAACGAGCTGGACACCACGATCGTTGTCGACCATATGGGCCGTCCCGATGTGGCGAAGGGCGTCGATCATCCGGAATTTCAGCGTTTCATCGAGCTGATGAAGAGCAACGAAAAGGTTTGGGTCAAGACCACCTGTCCCGAGCGACTGACCTTGACGCCGCCGGATTACAGCGACGTGGTGCCGTTCATGAAAAAGCTGGTCGAGCTGTTCCCGGATCGTTGCCTGTGGGGCACCGACTGGCCGCACCCGAACATGAAGTCGCATGTGCCGGATGATGGCAAGCTGGTCGACGTGATCCCGCTGATCGCGCCGACTGAAGAGCTGCAGCAGAAATTGCTGGTCGATAATCCGATGCGTCTGTACTGGGATCGTTGAGGTTTATCCATCGTTCTTCGCCGACCGCTGAGCCGGCGAGGAACTATCGCCCGGATCATTCCGGGCGTCTGCACAAAATAAGCGCCATTCCCGTCTTATCCGTGACAACTGATGTAACCGCGGTGACAGATAACGATAATCGGGCAGGCGCGTCCCCCAACAGGAGGGTACAACAATGACAGATTACAAAATGAAGCCGGTTGAAGGCACCATTCATTTTGATGGTGCTCAGGCGACCAAGGGTTTCAACTTCAACAAGATGTGTTTCTCGTTCAACAACGAAGACGCACGTCAGGCGTTTCTGGCAGATCCGGAAGCCTACATGGAGAAGTTCGAGCTATCTGAAGAGTTCAAGCAGGCCCTCCGTGACAAGGATCTGAACAAGCTGCTCGAGCTGGGCGGCAGCATCTACTACATGGCGAAGCTGGCCGGAATCTTTGGTTGGAACATGCAGGTGATCGGTGGCATGCAGTCCGGTCGCACCACTGAAGAGTTCCAGGCATATCTCGACAGTCAGGGCAGGGGGAAAACAACCAATGGCTAAAATAATCGGTGGTATTACCACATCTCACATTCCAGCCATCGGTGTTGCCATCGACAAGGGGCTGGAGGACACCCCGTACTACCGTGATCTGTTCGCTATTTACCCGCCAATTCGCCAGTGGCTGAATGAAGAGAAACCGGATATCGCCGTGTTGTTCTACAACGACCACGGTCTGGAAATGTGGCTGGATAAGAAGCCGACCTTTGCGATTGGTTGTGCGCCAAAGTACGAAAACGCCGATGAAGGCTGGGGCATCAAGCCAATTCCACCGGTGACCGGTGAAACCGAACTGAGCTGGCACATCGTCAACCACCTGATCGAGAACGACTTTGATCCGACCGTGTGTCAGGACATCAAGGTGGATCACGGCGCCACCGTGCCCATGACCCTGTTGTGGCCAAACCACAGCTACCAGGGCATCAAGGTGATTCCGGTTGCGATCAACTGTGAACGTCACCCAATGCCCAAGCCAAGCCGCAGCTACGCCTTCGGTAAAGCCATTGGCGATGCGATCCGTTGCTGGGAACGGGATGCCAAGGTCGTGCTACTCGGTACCGGTGGTCTGTCTCATCAGTTGGATGGCCCACGTGCCGGTATCCTCAACGGTGACTTCGACAACTACTGTATGGACAAGCTGGTTTCCGATCCTCAGGAACTGTGCAAATTCAGTAACGTGGATCTGATCGAAAAAGGCGGCGCACAGATGGTGGAGCTGGCCATGTGGCTGGCCATGCGTGGTGCGCTGGGCGAGGGTATTCCGGAAGAGCGTCTGCGCAACTATGTATCGCCAATCTCCAACACCGGCGTTGGCGTACAGCTGCTGATTCCGGAAGAGTGATGACTTGAGTTGTGTAGCGTAAGAAAAGGCGGTGTCCGAAAGGGCGCCGCCTTTTCTTTTTTAAGCGCTAGCAACGGCCAAAGGGTTCATACTGACAACAAGGCAGCTTCAGTCCGGGGCTTCGATTGAACGCCTTTTGTGTTTGCGACTATAGTGGAAGGCGATACTCAAAAAATGTATGGGGTTTCATACAAAAAGCCATATGTTGAAGAGACGGGATAGTACCGATCAAGCTGCTTCGGTCGGGCCGGTCGACGAGGACAATAGACTAACCTATCGACAGCACACGCTCTCCAGAGCGGAAGCCGACCCGTTTACCTCAGAACAGGTCCGTCTCCTCTGTTCCAACCTGCGTTCCGCCATTCTTATCAGCATCGCGCTCGCGGTTATTTTTGTCGGTGTGCAGTGGGCTGTATTGGAACCTGACAAGCTACTGCTATGGTCGCTGCTACTCGGTGCAACCCTGATTTATCGAGCGGGTCTGATGCTGCTCTGGCGCGAGGATGTGGGCGTACTGCCCGCGACGGAGGCGAGACGAAGATTACTGCTGTTCCGCATAGGTGTGTTTTCCGGTGCGGCGACCTGGGGAGTTGCCGGTGTTTTCCTGGTGCCGACCTGGAATCCCAGTCATATGGTTTATACCTCTTTCGTTTTAGCCGGATTGTGCTCAGGTGCCGCTACCACCCTGGCGATCGATCGGGTCTCAAGTTTCGCTTTCCTGTTGTTGGCTTTGGCGCCACATTCTCTCTTTCTCATCAGTCAGGACGACACGGTCCCTCAGGGTATGGGCACCATGCTGCTGCTGTTCATGTTTTTCCTGTTGGGGACGACGCACAGCTTGCACCAGCAGCTCGAGGAGAACTTCGATCTGCGGCTGGGGGCGGTCGAGAGTGCTTCACAGTTACGGCAGATGCTGGAAGCCAGTCCGATAGCGACACGTATAGAGGATAGTTCCAGCAAGCGGGTCCTGTTCGCCAATAGCCGCTATGTTTCCCTGGTGGAATCAACCGCTGAAGAGGTGTTTGGTTATGTGTCTCCCGGTTACTACATCAATCCGGAAACACATAATGAAATACTTGAAACGTTGGGGTACGGGGAGTGTATTAGCGATAAGTTGATCGAGCTCTGCACCTTCGACGAGCGAGCACCGGTCAAGTGGGTATTGGCATCGTTCTCACCTGTCGAGTATGAAGGGCGAACAGCGATTCTCGGCTGGTTCTACGAGATTACCGATCGCAAAATCATGGAGGAGCAGGTTGAACATCTGGCTTATCACGATACCCTGACCGGGTTGCCGAACCGACTCTTGATTATCGACCGGTTGCATCAGGCAATCAGCAATGCGGAACGCGAGCAGGAGAGGGTGGCGGTTTTGTTCGTCGACTTGGACGAGTTCAAGCCGGTTAACGATACTTACGGTCACAATGTCGGTGATGTACTGCTTAAAGCGATTGCGAAGCGGATCTCGGGTTGTCTACGTAAATCAGATTCTGCGTCACGCTTCGGCGGCGATGAATTTGTTGTTGTCCTGCCATCGGTGAAGGATGAAAACAGCGCCGTCGAAGTGGCCGAGAAAATACGTCACGCTTTAATCGAGCCGGTTGAGGTTGAAGGCCTGAGCCTGAAGATCTCATCAAGTATTGGTGTGGTGCTTTATCCCGACCATGCAGAGGAGGTCAAACAGCTGCTGAAAAGGGCTGATATCGCCATGTACCAAGCCAAGGCCGAGGGGCGAAACCTTGTCAAAGTGTTCCGGCCGGATATGTAGTCGCAGGTCGAATAACGCCCAGCGTCCGCTTCTACCTTTAACCAAGCCCATAGAGTTTTGGCAGTATCCAGGAAAGTACCAGCCAAACGATAATCGTGAGCGGTATCCCCACCCTCATAAAGTCTGAAAAGCGGTAACCTCCGGCACTCATGACCAAGAGGTTGGTCTTGTAAGCCATGGGGGTGGCGTAACTCATATTGGCGCCAAACAGTACAGCCAGCACGTAGGGTTCAGGCGGCAAGCCCAACTGCTGGGAGATGCTGAAAGCGATCGGAGTGCCGATCACCGCGGCGGCATTGTTGGACACGATATTGGTCAATATCGCCATAATCAGCATCAACCCCGACAGCATGGTTGACGGCGATGCTCCTGCGGATAACGCAACATACAGTTCTGCCAAATAGTTAGCCCCGCCGGTTTTCAGCAACGCCATCCCCAAGGCTAAACTGGCCACCACGATCATGATGACGGGAGTACTCAGCGCCTGCACCACGTCCTGCCACCGCAGGCAGCGGGTGAGGATCATCAGCAGTACACCGGCCACGGCGCTGATAGCGATCGGCATCAGGCCAAGCGCTGCGACCACGACAATGGACGCCATAATCGTTAATGCCAGGGGAGCGAGCTGGGTATGCGGCAAGTCACTGGTCGCATCCAGTACCAGTAGTTCAACACTCTGTTTAAGTGATGCGATCTGCTCCTGACTGCCTTGCACCAGCAGTACATCACCTATTCTCAGGCGCAAATCGCCTAAGTCTGCACTCAGGGTCTGCAGCGTGGTCCCGGGACGATGCAGTGCCAGGATCAGCATATGGTAACGTTCTGCCAATCTGGCATGGGCCAGGGTGGAGCCCTCCAGCAATGAGCCTTGCGTTACGACTATCTCGGCGATCTGCTGATCGTCGGCTCGCAGCGGGTTCTCATCATCCACTCGAACCTCCCCGGCAAACAGGGCTGCATCCAGTGTGCTGGAAAACTCGGTCAGGTTTTCCGGGGTATCGCAGATTCTCAGCCTGTCGCCGGCCCTGAGCATTGCATCGGGAAGCGGCACGATCAGCGTTTCACCGCGGCGGATAGCGCTGATATTCATGTTGCTGCCGACCTTGTCTTGCAGCTCGGACAACGTGCGGCCATCGCTAAAACCATCCTCCTCGATATGCAGTTGGGCAGTGAACAGGCGAGGTGAACTGTCGTCCAGTGACGCAACACGCACAGGCAAAATGCGTGGAGCCACCAGCCATAGGTAAAGGATTGCCACACTGGCGGCTATCGCAGCAGGGAGAAAGAAATCGAACATCTGAAAATGGCGCATGCCAAGATCAGCGGCCACCGCAATGACCAGCAGGTTGGTGGAGGTGCCGATTGTGGTGCCCATACCGCCAACCAGGGTGGCAAAGCCCATGGGCATCAGCATCCCTGAAGCGGGCTTGCCGGTGCGTAGTGCGACACTGACCAGAATGGGAAGCAGCAGCACAACGATCGGAACATTGTTGACAAACGCACTCAAAAAAGCCCCGATCAGCAGGGTCAGTAACAGGGAAAACATCGGGCTGACTGCCCAGAAACGCGCCAACAATCGACCGATCGGCTCCAGCGCGCCGGTGCGTACCAGACCCTGCCCGGCAATCATCAGGGCGCAAACCGCGATCAGTGCTTCATGTCCAAATCCGTGGAACAGGTCTATGGGGTCGACAAGTTCGCCATTGTATCGGTAGGGGAAGAGCGCGAACCCAACAGCCAGTACTACGAGCACCAACAGGCTTGAGGTTTCGAGCGGGATCTCTTCTCGGGTGAACATGAACAGTGCGACTACAATCAACAACAGGATCGCTATTCCATGCCCGTCGGGCAATGCCGGCATTATGCTATCCATCCCTCTACCTCAACAACGTAGTCGCCTAAGTGATTCAATTATAATCGTAAATTCAATTCTCGCCCGCAGTCTAACGAGCATGGACCGCTTGTGTTTGGCTCAGCGTAGGAGTGATCTTGAGTGAAACCGAAACTGTCTTGCTAATACCAGCATCGATTATCCGACGAGTTTTTATTTGGCTGTCTGAATTCGAGCATGTGAAAAAACGCTTTGTTATGGCGTTATTTACTTTTCGATAGGGGCAGTAAATCGAGGTGTTTCTAATCTGCTGACACCTCTGTATGTCAGAGGATGATGTGGTTTATCCGCAGTTAAGTATGCCAAGGCACAACCTTTGGTGCCCGCTCCGGCTGGAAACCGGAGCGGGCTATGCCTTAGGCCGTCGCCAGCTCGGTTTCAGCGCTCAGTAGTGCTTCCCAGTCCTCTTCGATGATCTCGATCTTCTTCAGTTTGCAGAAGCGGCGCTCCTTGTCGGTGGGCTCGGGAATAAAGGCCCAGCCGGCGGGTTCATCGGCGGCGTAGATGATGTCGCTCATCACCATGCGCTGGGTGTCGCGGGTGAAGCGCATACCGAGGAACAGGTACTGCTTCTGCTTGCGGTACTCCTTGAGGAAGGCCGGAATCGCAAAGCCGCCCATCAACTCTGTGATGTAGTCGACAAAGTCGGCGTCGGCGGCGATGTAGTTGGCCTCTGGCCGGGGGGCGCCATGCGGCTTGAACAGGATCGGCAGGGCGGGGTTTACCGCGTCCAGCTCGATCTCCTTGTATGCCGAGCCGTCGTAGTGGAACAGTTTGAAGCGGTATTCGCTGGCCATGATGCGGGCGACGCCCATGACCAGGGTGTGCTCGGTATCGGCGTAGCTGTCCATCAGCTGGGTGTCGCGGTTGATGTCGATAACGTACTGGGGCTTGATCTCGGCCAGCCAGTCATGCAGCTGGCCACGGCTCCACTGCTGTTCACCGTAGGTTTCGTTAAGGAAACGGGTGACGAAGTTACGGCCTTTCTTGTTCTCCATGCTCATGGCAGCACGAGGGAATTCGTACATCAGGCGCGGCGCCATCGGCTGTCCATTGTTCATCGCCAGGATCAGACTGTCGCTGTCTGCGGGGATGGGGCTGCCATCCAGTGTGTTGGTGACATCCTTCAGCGCGCCTGCGCCCAGGTAAGGGACGATCTTACCGCTCTGAATACCTTCTATAAGCTCTTTATACATACCGGTACCTTCCCGAGAGTGTGTGACTTTCTGCGCCGCTCCACCGATCCAGCAACTTGCTAGTAGCAACGGGCACTTCTCAAGCCAGTGCAATAGTTAAGCCATGCGTAAGTTATTGATATTGAGTTCAAATGTATGTCGGTTGAGGG
The DNA here is from genome assembly GCF_014641945.1 of Marinobacterium zhoushanense. Taxonomy (GTDB): domain Bacteria; phylum Pseudomonadota; class Gammaproteobacteria; order Pseudomonadales; family Balneatricaceae; genus Marinobacterium_D; species Marinobacterium_D zhoushanense. The sequence continues at coordinate 186,079 of NZ_BMIJ01000004.1, read as the reverse complement.
AAAGGAGGGCCGGGATGTGGTGCTTTGTCGTATTTTCGACAGGCCAATAAGGCCCGACAAAGCTCAGGGCTTTTTGTTGGTGTTGCGACAGCAAGAGGTGGGTTTGTCGGGTCGAATACAGCTCGCTTTCATCGTTTCATCGATTAAATTCTAATTAAAACAAGTAGTTATGATCTGATGCCAAAATTGGTACAGCTTTCGCAACGTTCTTGGCGAAGTTACGAAGGCCGAGGCGCTCACAGTGCAAGCTGAGGGGTCTGGGCTCGGAAGCTAAGTCCGAAACGAGGAGCAACACCATGGCAATGCGTCAATGTGCAATCTACGGTAAAGGCGGTATCGGTAAGTCTACCACTACTCAGAACCTGGTAGCCGCTCTGGCCGAAGCCGGTAAGAAAGTAATGATCGTCGGCTGCGACCCTAAGGCTGACTCTACTCGTCTGATCCTGCACTCCAAAGCCCAGAACACCATCATGGAAATGGCTGCCGAAGCGGGCACCGTTGAAGATCTGGAACTGGAAGATGTTCTGAAAACCGGTTACGGCGATGTTAAGTGCGTCGAGTCCGGTGGTCCGGAGCCGGGTGTTGGCTGTGCCGGCCGCGGTGTTATCACCGCTATCAACTTCCTCGAAGAGGAAGGTGCTTACGAAGACGATCTGGACTTCGTTTTCTACGACGTACTGGGTGACGTTGTGTGCGGTGGCTTCGCTATGCCGATCCGCGAAAACAAGGCTCAGGAGATCTACATCGTATGCTCCGGCGAGATGATGGCTATGTACGCTGCCAACAACATCTCCAAGGGTATCGTGAAGTACGCCAACTCCGGTGGCGTGCGTCTGGCTGGCCTGATCTGCAACTCTCGTAACACTGACCGTGAAGACGAGCTGATCATGGCACTGGCTGAGAAGCTGGGCACCCAGATGATCCACTTCGTTCCGCGTGACAACGTGGTACAGCGCGCCGAGATCCGTCGTATGACTGTTATCGAATACGATCCGTCTGCCAAGCAGGCTGATGAGTACCGCGCTCTGGCGAACAAGATCGTTGCCAACACCAAGTTCGTCATCCCGACTCCGATCACCATGGACGAGCTCGAAGCTCTGCTGATGGAGTTCGGCATCATGGACGAAGAAGACACGTCCATCATCGGTAAGACTGCGGCTGACGAAGCCTAAGTACTGCACGTTGTCGGCAGGACGGGCGGTCGCTTGACCGTCCGCTCCGAGGACGGACATGGGGCAGATTAGCCTCTGTTCGCAACCCAACATGTAAAGGAGACAGGTTATGTCTGTCATGTCACGCGAAGAGACCGAAGCGCTCATTAACGAAGTGCTTGAAGTCTATCCTGCTAAAGCTAAGAAAGATCGTGCCAAGCACCTGACCGCTAACGATCACGAGATCGAGCAGTCCAAGAAGTGCATCACGTCCAACAAAAAATCCCTGCCGGGTGTGATGACCATTCGCGGTTGTGCATACGCGGGTTCCCGTGGTGTGGTCTGGGGTCCGATCAAGGACATGATCCACATCTCTCACGGTCCGGTCGGCTGCGGTCAGTACTCTCGCTCTGGCCGTCGTAACTACTACATCGGTACCACCGGTGTGAACGCCTTCGTTACCATGAACTTCACCTCCGATTTCCAGGAGAAGGACATCGTATTCGGCGGCGACAAGAAGCTGGCCAAGCTGATCGAAGAGATCGAGCAGCTGTTCCCGCTGAACAAGGGTATCTCTATCCAGTCCGAGTGCCCGATCGGTCTGATCGGTGATGACATCGAAGCCGTTGCCAAGAAATCTACTGCTGCGACCGGCAAGACTGTTGTTCCGGTTCGCTGTGAAGGTTTCCGCGGTGTATCTCAGTCACTGGGTCACCACATCGCTAACGACGCGATCCGTGACTGGGCGCTGGACAAGCGTGACGACGATAACAGCTTCCAGACCACGCCGTACGACGTTGCGATCATCGGTGACTACAACATCGGTGGTGACGCCTGGTCTTCCCGTATCCTGCTGGAAGAGATGGGTCTGCGCGTCGTGGCTCAGTGGTCTGGTGACGGCACCATCTCTGAGATGGAGCTGACGCCGAAGGTCAAGCTGAACCTGGTTCACTGCTACCGTTCGATGAACTACATCTCTCGTCATATGGAAGAGAAGTACGGCATTCCTTGGATGGAGTACAACTTCTTCGGCCCGACCAAGACTGACGAGTCTCTGCGCAAGATCGCTTCTTTCTTCGATGAGTCTATCCAGAAGAAGGCTGAAGAGGTGATCGCCAAGTACAAGGCTGAATACGATTCCGTAATCGCCAAGTACCGTCCGCGCCTGGAAGGCAAGAAAGTCATGCTGTACATCGGCGGTCTGCGTCCGCGTCACGTTATCGGCGCGTACGAAGATCTGGGCATGGAAGTTGTCGGTACTGGTTACGAGTTCGCTCATAACGACGACTACGACCGCACCATCAAGGAGATGGGTAACGCTACCCTGATCTACGACGATGTCACCGGCTACGAGTTCGAAGAGTTCGTCAAGAAGATCAAGCCGGACCTGATCGGTTCTGGTGTTAAAGAGAAGTACATCTTCCAGAAGATGGGTATCCCCTTCCGTCAGATGCACAGCTGGGATTACTCAGGTCCGTACCACGGCTACGACGGCTTCGCCATCTTTGCCCGTGATATGGACATGACCCTGAACAACCCGTGCTGGAAGCAGATTCAGGCACCTTGGAAAGCAGATGCAGCTGAAGAAGCCGCAGTTGCTGCCAGCGCCTAATTCAGGCTGCTGATGGTTCACGGCCCGTCGGTCGTGAACCCCACTACCCACTTTGACCCGTTTGTTCACAGATTGGTGGCGCGGGAGGAGAGAATGAAATGAGTCAGTCAGTTGATAACATCAAGCCGAGCTATCCGCTGTTCCTCGAAGATGAATACCAGGATATGCTGGCCCGCAAGCGCGACGACTTCGAAGAGAAGCATCCGCAGACCAAGATCGATGACGTCTTTGAGTGGACCACCACCAAAGAGTATCAGGAGCTGAACTTCGCTCGTGAAGCTCTGACCGTCAACCCGGCCAAGGCTTGCCAGCCGCTGGGCGCCGTCCTCTGCTCACTGGGCTTCGAGAAGACCCTGCCTTACGTGCACGGTTCTCAGGGTTGTGTGGCGTACTTCCGTACCTACTTCAACCGTCACTTCAAAGAGCCTATCGCAACCGTTTCAGACTCCATGACCGAAGATGCGGCCGTTTTCGGTGGCCAGAAGAACATGTTCGATGGTCTGGAAAATGCCAAGGCACTGTACAAGCCCGACATGATCGCTGTGTCGACCACTTGTATGGCCGAGGTTATCGGTGACGACCTGAACGCGTTCATCAACAATGCGAAGAAGGAAGGTCACGTCGATCAGGATTACCCGGTACCGTTCGCGCACACGCCGAGCTTTGTCGGCAGCCACACCACTGGCTGGGACAACATGTTCGAGGGTATCGCGCGTTACTTCACCCTGAACTACATGGAAGACAAGGTTGTCGGCTCTAACGGCAAGCTGAACTTCGTTCCGGGCTTTGAAACCTACCTGGGTAACTTCCGCGTCATCAAGCGCATGATGGCTGATATGGATGTGGATGCCTGCCTGCTGTCTGACCCGTCTGAAGTGCTGGATACTCCGGCCGATGGCAAGTTCCGCATGTATGAAGGCGGCACCACCATGGACGAGATCAAGGATGCGCCGAACGCTCTGAATACCATCCTGCTTCAGCCCTGGCAGCTCGTGAAAACCGAGAAGTACGCCAAGAACACTTGGAAGCACGAAGTGCCGAAGCTGAACATCCCGATGGGTCTGGAGTGGACTGACGAACTGCTGATGAAGGTATCCGAGATCACCGGTAAGCCGATCAGCAAGGCGCTGGAGACCGAACGTGGTCGCCTGGTCGACATGATGACCGACTCTCACACCTGGCTGCATGGCAAGAAATTTGCCCTCTACGGCGATGCTGACTTCGTTATGGGTCTGACCAAGTTCCTGCTGGAGCTGGGTGCTGAGCCGATCCATATCCTTTGCAACCACGCCAACAAGCGCTGGAAGAAGGCGATGGAAGCGATTCTGGCCGAGTCTCCGTACGGTGCTGATTGCGAAGTCCATATCGGCAAGGACCTGTGGCACATGCGTTCCCTGTGCTTCACCAACAAGCCGGACTTCCTGATCGGAAACTCTTACGGTAAGGATATTTCACGCGACACCCTGTACAAGGGCAAGGAGCACGAAGTACCGCTTATCCGTCTGGGCTTCCCGATCTTCGACCGTCACCACCTGCATCGCCAGACCACCCTGGGTTACGAAGGTGCCATGCAGATGCTGACCACCATCGTCAACGCTGTCCTGGATCGTCTCGACGACGATACCCGCGGCATGCAGACCACCGACTTCAACTACGACCTGGTTCGTTAATCGATCCGGTTAGGTTGATCGAAACCGGGGCTTGCACCAGCCCCGGTTGTTTCTCCACAAGCTGTAAGCCGAGGTACTCCATGCCAAACGTAATGATCCGTCACAACGAAGGCAAAATGACCCTTTATGTCGCCAAGCGAGACCAGGAGGACGAGATCGCATCGATCGAGTTCAACACAGATGATAGCTGGGGCGGCACCATCGAACTGACTGACGGCACCAAGTACTATATCGATCCGTTGGATGCTCCGCCGAAACTGCCGATTACACTGCGCGCCAAGCGCGGGTAAACAGAGGGTAGAGCCATGGCAGACACACTTTCCCCCGAAGTTGCTCTGCGTATCGGGCTAGCTGCCCGAGCGCTCCCCGACACTGATCCCAAACGGTTAATGATGGTTCTGGTCGACGCGGTCGGATTGCCGATCACACCGACCAAGCTGGGGCGGCTCAAGGTGACCCGTCTCAAGGCCGCCGCCGACGGCGAACTCGGCGATATCGACACCGACTACCTGAAAAAGGCGGTGAGTCTGTTGAAAGGGATAGGCGTACCGGTCGACGAGGCGCCGCAACCCCTGCCCGAGGTGCAAGCCTATGCAGAGGGTGATATGCCCGGTTCCATCCGTGTGGCCTGTGCGTCCAATCACGAGACCCGCGTGGATGGCCATTTCGGTTCCTGCGCGCGCTTCCTGATCTACCAGGTATCCGATAGCGAAGTGCGGCTGATCGATATCCGCAAGGCAGGCCATGCTCCGGATGAGATGGACAAGAACATCTTCCGCGCCGGTCTGATCGATGATTGCCAGCTGCTCTACACCGTCTCCATCGGCGGCCCCGCGGCGGCCAAGGTGGTCCGGGCTGGCCTGCATCCGATCAAACTGCCCAACGGCGGTGAAGCGACCGAGTTGCTGGATGACCTCAAGGGGGTTATCGGCAACAACCCGCCGCCCTGGCTGGCCAAGGTGATGGGTGTCGGCGCCGAAGAGCGTATCAGGTTTATCCAGGATGAGGAGGAGTACGCATGATCGCCGAAGCCACCCTCAATGAGATCTGTGATTTCGCCTCAACCCAGGCACTGGACGAGGTGTTGATCGCCGAGCTGCGCCGCCGCTACCCCGATTATCACTTCACCTGGTGTTTCGAGGACGATATCGGCGCCACCGCCAAACCCTGGGCCGAGCGCGAAACCTTCAACCTCTACCTGGTCAATTCAAGCGATCACTGCTCGAAACTGTCCAATGACGCCGACAGCGCTTCCGGCATCGTGCTGGCGGAGGTGTTCCCGGATGACGACTGAACGTGACGACGGCGACCTGACACCGGTCGCCGACTGTCGCTTCTGCCGCTACAAGGCGGATCTCCTGCTGTCCGGCCGCTGTGTCCCCGGCGATGTCTGCATCGCCGCGCACAGCGGTCGACAGATCGACCGCTTTCTGCGGGTCAATCCGCATCTGGCGATCTACTATTTGCAGGATGCGTTCTGGGAACGTCGCGCTATCGCCGTGCGTTATGCACCGCTGGACGCGCTGGACAAACTGATCAAGGACCCAGACGAGGCGGTGCGCCGTGCCGTGGCCTATCGGCTGCCGCGCGAGAAGTTGCTGGCGCTGATCGAGGACGAGGATCGCGAGGTACGGATCACCGTCGCCGACCGCATTCCGGTCGAGCATCTGGAAAAGCTGGCCAAGGATTCCGACTACCTGGTACGCGCCTACGTCTGCCAGCGATTACCGGAAGGACGCCTGTTCCGCATGATTCGCGACCAGGACCGCCAGGTGCGCAAACTGGTCGCACGCCGCCTGCCCGAAGTCAGCCTGGGCCTGATGATGCACGACCCGGAGGCGGAGGTACGCCGTATCGTCGCCGACCGTCTGGAAGGGGATGCGGTGGTGCCGATGCTGAAAGACGACGACTGGACCGTACGCCTGGCCGCCGCCATGGATGCGCCGCTGGAGGCGCTGCAAGCACTGGTCGACGACCCGGACCCGGAGGTGCGGGATCTGGTGGCGTCGCGGCTTCAGCAGCCTGACGCCTGAACCTCTATGGTTGCAGGCGCTGGCTTTCAAACTGGCAACAGGTTGAGCCTCAACCTTGTCGCGCTTACAGACTTCTTTCCAACTCCGGTAGGGCTTCGAACAGGTCGGCGACCAACTGGTAATCCGCCAGCTGGAAGATCGGTGCTTCCTCATCGCTGTTGATCGCCACGATCACCTTCGAATCCTTCATCCCCGCCAGATGCTGGATCGCACCGGAGATGCCGCAGGCGATATACAGCTCGGGCGAAACGACCTTGCCGGTTTGACCCACCTGCCAGTCGTTGGGAGCGTAGCCAGAATCCACTGCCGCGCGGGATGCGCCTACCGCCGCCCCCAGCTTGTCCGCCACCGGCAGGATGACCTCGTTGAATTTTTCCGCGGAGCCTAGCGCGCGGCCGCCGGAGATGACGATTTTCGCCGATGCCAGCTCCGGACGGTCCGAGGTCGATAGCTGGTCGGCAAGGTGGGCGGATCGCTTCTCGCCGGTCACCGCGTCGATCGGTTCTATTGGCGCCGAACCTGTCATTGCCGCACTGTCGAAACTGGCGGTGCGTACGGTGATCACCTTGACAGCGTCGCGGGAGCGCACGGTCTGAATGGCGTTACCGGCATAGATTGGACGTTTGAAGGTATCTTCGGACACCACCTCGATAATCTCGGACAGCTGCATCACATCCAGCTGTGCGGCTACGCGGGGGAGGATGCTCTTGCCGGTTGTGGTCGCGGCAGCGACGATGGCGGAGTAGTCCTTTGCCAGGGCCAGTATGGTGGAGGCCATGGATTCGGCTAGTTGGTGGTTCAGCTCAGGGTGGTCAACCAAGAGCACCTTGCTGACGCCTGTCAACTGTGCGGCTTCATTGGCTACCGCGGAAATATTGTGGCCGGCAACCAGCAGGTGTACCTCACCCAGTTTCGATGAAGCAGTGAGTGCCTTGGCGGTATGGCTGGAGAGGCGGGTGTTGTCGTGATCGGCGATTAACAGTGTGGTCATGATGCGTCCTCCCGCTTAAAGCACGCCGGCTTCGTGCTTCAGTTTTTCGACCAGCTCCGTGACGCTGGCGACTTTTATGCCCGCCGAGCGTGTTTCCGGCGCACGGGTTTCGATCACCTCCAGACGCGGGGCGATATCGGCTTCGCTGAGCCCAAGGTCCGCCAGAGTTGGCTTGGCGACCGGCTTCTTCTTTGCCTTCATGATGTTGGGAAGCGAGGCGTAGCGCGGCTCGTTCAGGCGCAGATCGCTCGTCACAACAGCTGGAAGCTTTAGCAGCACCTTTTGCAGGCCGCCATCCACCTCTCGCGTCACCTTGGCACTGGTCGCGTTGACCACTTCAACATCGGAGGCGAAGGTACCCTGGGCCCAGCCCAGCAGGGCCGCCAGCATCTGGCCGGTCTGGTTACAGTCGTCGTCGATCGCCTGTTTGCCCAGAATCACCAGCCCCGGATCCTCCTGCTCGACCACCTTTTTCAGCAGTTTGGCTACTGCTAACGGCTCGATGTTGGTATCGCCAGTGTCCACCAGCACACCACGATCGGCACCCATGGCCAGCGCGCTGCGCAGGGTCTCTTCCGACTTGCTGCTGCCGATGGAGACCACCACCACTTCAGAGGCGTTGCCGGCCTCTTTCAGCCGAATGGCTTCCTCCACGGCGATCTCGTCGAACGGGTTGATCGACATCTTGACGTTGTTGAGCTCGACACCGGAGCCGTCACTCTTGACCCGGACCTTGACGTTGTAATCGACCACGCGTTTGACGGCGGCTAAGACTTTCATGCGGTTAACCTTCTTTCTAAAACGGGGTATTCAGGGGCGTTTAGGTCCACCGCTAGTCATCTTGCCCATCGGTAGACCCGCCGGTGATTCAGATATCCTTCATCAGACGCAGGGCGTCATAGATGGCGGCGTGGGTGTTGCGGGCTGACACCGCATCACCGATCCGGAACAGCTGGTACTTGCCTTCAGGATTACGTTCGACGGACTGCGGCGTACCGTTGATCAGCTGATCGTGGGATACCTCCCCCAGGTTGAATGACTGCGGCTTCAAATCGAAATACAGATCATCCATTGGAATCACGCCGTGGTTCACCACCACTTGGTCAAATTCTCGCTCTTGGGCAACGCCGCCCCCGCCACTGCCAAGATAGTCGCTGCCGATAAGCGCCTTGAGACCTGTCGCGGTTTTCTCGACCGCCTGCAGGCGATAGGTCACGGTAAAGCGGGTATCCAGCCTCTGCAGGGTGCGCATGTAGGGCACCAGGTTCATCGCCATCACCTCGGGGGCGAAGGCGCGGTCGGGCGTTATGATCTCGACCTTGGCGCCGGTTTTGGCGATGACCTCCGCCGCCTGCAGTCCCGAATGATCACCGGCATCGTCATACACCAGGACGTTCTTGCCGGGTTTTACATCGCCGGAGATGATGTCCCAGGCGGAGATCACATGCTCGTTGCCCTGGGTAAGCACCTCGGTATGGGGGAGGCCGCCGGTGGCGATAACCACCACATCGGGTTTTTCCGCTTCGATCTCTTCGCTTTCCGCGTAGGTGTTGAACTGAAAGCGCACGCCGAGACGCTCGCACTGCGCCATACGCCAGTCGATGATCGAGATCATCTCGCGACGCCGCTCACTCTGTGACGTCAGGCGTATCTGGCCGCCGGGCTGATTCGCTGCTTCAAACACCACCACCTCATGGCCGCGCTCACCGGCTACACGGGCGGCTTCAAGGCCGCCGGGGCCGGCGCCGACAATGACGACTTTCTTGCGGGTCTCGGCCTTGGCGATCTCATGTGGCATGGTCTCTTCACGGCCGGTCGCCGCGTTATGGATACAGTAGGCGGAGCCGCCCTGGTAGATGCGGTCCAGGCAGTAGTTGGCGCCGACACAGGGGCGGATCTCATCTTCTCGCTTCTCGATGATCTTGCGCACGATATGGGGGTCGGTCATATGCGCCCGGGTCATGCCGACCAGATCGACCTTGCCCGACGCGACCGCATGGCGCGCCGTGGCCACATCGGAAATCTTCGCCGCATGGAACACCGGAAAGTCGGTGGCGGCACGAATCTCACCGGCGAAATCCAGATGCGGGTTGTTCTGCATACCCTGGATCGGGATGGTATCGGTCAACCCAGCGTCGGTGTCGATGTGGCCGCGCACCACATTCAGGAAGTCGACCATGCCGCTATCCCTGAGACGACGGGATATCTCCAGGCCATCCTCCCGATTGAGGCCGTTGGGCAGCATCTCGTCACCGGTGTAGCGCATGCCGACGATGAAGTCGGGACCCACGCGTTTACGGATCTCGGTGAGCACATCGAAGGTGAAGCGCAGGCGGTTATCCAGTGAACCGCCGTAGGGGCCGTCCAGTTCGTTGGTCAGCGGTGACCAGAACTGGTCCATCAGGTGACCATAGGCCTGGAGTTCGATGCCATCCATACCGCTGGCTTTCATGCGCTCGGCGGCATCGGCGTAGTCCCTAATGATGCGCTCGATATCCCAGTCTTCCATCTTCTTCGGGAAGGCGCGGTGCGCCGCCTCACGATGGTGGGACGGCGATACCACGGGCAGCCAGTTGCCCTTGTCCCAGCGTGTCCGACGGCCCAGATGGGTGAGCTGAATCATGATCGCCGCGCCCTGTTCGTGGACGGCATCGGTCAGGTCTTTCATCCAGGGCACCACCTCGTCTTTATAGACGAGCAGGTTGTTGAACACGGGCGGACTGTCCTTCGATACCGCTGCCGACCCCGCCGTCATCGTCATCGCGACACCGCCCTTGGCGCGTTCCACATGGTAGGCGCGGTAGCGCCCCTTGGGCATGCCGTCCTCAGGGTAGGCGGGCTCGTGGGCCGTCATGATGATGCGATTGCGCAGGGTCAGGTTCTTGATTTTATATGGCTGCAAAAGCGGGTCATTGGACATGATCGGGCTCCGGCTCGGTGTCTGTTGGTTGGACCCATGTCTCGTTTACCGGGACGTCGTCAGGGGGTGTTGAGATCGATCCTAGGTAGAATGTACAGGTCTGTCAAGTATATGTACTGGTGTGTTCATTATTGCCGGTTGCGTGTACTTTTCGTGGGTTGATTGGGTATAAAGGCGGTTATGAATAAGGCTATGAATAAGAACATGTCGAATGAGAGTGGTTGGCGTGGATCGCCGGATCTCTGGCTGGATGCTGCCGGCGAGATCCTGCTCGAGTCGGGTGTCGAGGCCGTCAAAATCGCCGCCCTGGCGAAAAAACTGAAGCTGTCGCGGACCAGTTTCTACTGGTTTTTCCAGGACCGGGAAGAGTTGCTGGATGCGCTGGTGCAGAAGTGGAAAGACAAGAACACCGGCAGCATCATCCGGCAGTCGCAGGCCTATGCCGATTCGCTCGCTGAGGCCACGCTCAATGTGTTCGATTGCTGGCTGGATAAGACGCTGTTTGATTCCAGGTTTGAGTTCGCCATGCGCAGCTGGGCGCTGCAGTCGAAAGCGATACTGGATGAGGTCCAGCGGGCGGATACACAACGTCTGGAGGCGCTCACCCACATGTTCATCCGCTACGGCTTTGAGGAAACCGCCGCCGATGTTCATGCGAGGACGCTTTATCTGGTTCAGATCGGTTACATCTCCATGCAAACGGATGAATCCCTCGAGATCAGAATGAAGCGCATACCCGAGTACATCAAAACCTTCACCGGCAAGTATCCGAAGCAGAACGAACTGGAGCGGTTCTACTTCAAACACGGATATACGGAGACAAGCGCCGAATAATGGCCGCATCAAACTCGACACAAGCATTGCCCGAGAGACCGCTATGATTCCCAGCATCATCAGCTACGATTCAGCTATTGATCTTGTTACCTGGACGGGTGCGATCGAAGCGCTACGCGCTGGCCATCGGATGCCTAAAGCCCGGGTGGGGGATCTGTTTCTCGGCCCGTCCGATGCGACACTGTTAAATCGTGCCGCTTACATCGAGGGGGTCGGCTACGGCGTAAAGGCGGTTACTGTCTTCGATCAAAATCCAGCAGCAGGACTGGAAACCGTGCAGGGGGCCATGCTGGTGTTTGAACCTGACCATGGCTGCGTGAGCGCCGTGATCGACAGCCGACTGGTCACGGAGCTTAAAACGGCCGGCGATTCGGTGTTGGGGGCGCAACTGCTGGCCCGGCCTGACAGCCGACATCTGCTGATAGTTGGCGCGGGCACGGTTGCAGCCAACCTGATCAAGGCGTATGTGGAGGGTTTTCCAGCGCTTGAGAAGATCAGCGTTTGGGCCCGGCGCTACGAGAAGGCGGAGGCGCTGGTTGAGGCGATGCGCGCGCTGCCGCTCGATGTCGATATCGTTGCCGTGCCGGATCTCGCGGACGCCGTAGCTCAGGCGGATATTGTCTCCACCGCCACGATGGCCAGGGATCCGATCCTGAAAGGGGAGTGGGTAACGCCAGGTACGCATGTGGATTTGATCGGTGCGTTCAAAGCGGACATGCGTGAAGCCGATGACGCGCTGATCGCATCGAGCTCGTTATTTGTTGACTCCCGCGAGACCACGATCCGCCATATCGGTGAACTGAAGATACCGATCGAGGCGGGCGTCATTTCGGCAGAGTCGGTGAAAGGGGATCTGTATGATCTGGTGCAGGGTAAGCCTGCCAGGCAATCTGCCGACGAGATCACGGTTTATAAAAATGGTGGCGGCGCCCATCTCGATACGATGATTGCCATCTACATCAGTAAGGTGATGAAGGCTTCGATCTAATCCAAACGGGTTAGCCTGCATTCCTGCGCTATTTTATCGGACTTTTTACCTCTCGGGATAATCCCGTCGTTCTGGGGACTGATACCCCTCGCTTGTCCATCTCTATCCCCGCTGAATCGCTACTTGTCCGGTTATTTGATCCTGTGCCGGTGTGTTGGCCGTCGGTTTTGTTGTGTTCCTACCATGCCACGTCCTGCATGTGACTTTGTTGCCTTTCCAACATGTGTTGGCGCTGGGGTATCTCGTTAAATCAATAGGTTATGACTGGCATATCGGTTGCAAGTTGGTTATGGACAGATGCTTTTGCTGTGTCTGAAAGCTATCAACGCCGTGCACTCGGAGGGTCAGATGAAAGCCAAGGATATTGCTGAACTGCTGGACGAACCGGCATGTGAGCACAACAAGAAGGAGAAATCCGGTTGTGCCAAGCCCAAGCCTGGCGCCTCTGCCGGTGGTTGTGCCTTTGATGGCGCGCAGATCGCGCTGCTGCCGATCGCCGATGTGGCCCATATCGTCCACGGCCCAATCGCCTGCGCCGGTAGCTCCTGGGATAACCGTGGCACCCGCTCCAGCGGCCCGACCCTGTACCGTATCGGCATGACCACCGACCTGACCGAACAGGATGTGATCATGGGCCGGGGCGAGAAGCGCCTGTTCCACTCCATCAAGCAGGCGATCGACAACTACAGTCCGGCGGCGGTCTTCGTTTATAACACCTGCGTCCCGGCGCTGATCGGCGACGACGTGGATGCGGTGTGCAAGACGGCCACCGAGCGTTGGGGCGTGCCGGTGGTGCCGGTAGACGGTGCCGGTTTCTACGGCACCAAGAACCTGGGTAACCGCATCGCCGGCGAGGCGATGTTCAAGCATGTGATCGGCACCCGCGATCCCGACCCTGTACCCGAGGCGGGCAGGCGAGAGGGGATCAAGGTGCACGATGTGAACCTGGTCGGCGAGTACAACATTGCCGGTGAGTTCTGGCATGTGCTGCCGCTGCTCGACGAGCTGGGCATCCGTGTGCTCTGCACCCTGTCCGGCGACGCCCGCTTCCGCGAAGTGCAGACCATGCACAAGGCGGAGGTGACAATGATGGTCTGCTCCAAGGCGATGCTCAATGTGGCGCGCAAGATGGAGGACAAGTATGGCATCCCCTGGTTCGAGGGCAGTTTCTACGGCATCACCGATACCTCCCAGGCGCTGCGCGATTTCGCCCGACTGATCGATGACCCCGATCTGACCCAGCGCACCGAGGCACTGATCGAGCGCGAAGAGAAACGCATCCGTAGCGCGCTGGAGCCCTGGCGTGAGCGTCTCGCAGGCAAGCGCGTGCTGCTCTATACCGGCGGGGTGAAATCCTGGTCGGTGGTCTCGGCGTTGCAGGATCTGGGTATGAAGGTGGTTGCCACCGGCACCAAGAAGTCCACCGAAGAGGACAAGGCGCGCATCCGCGAGTTGATGGGCGAGGACACCAAGATGATCGAGGAGGGCGGGGCCAAGGAGTTGATCAGCATCGTGCATGAGTACAAGGCCGACATCCTGATCGCTGGCGGCCGTAACCTGTATACCGCACTGAAGGCGCGCATCCCCTTCCTCGATATCAACCAGGAGCGCGAGTTCGGATACGCCGGTTACGCAGGGATGTTGGAGCTGGTCCGTCAGCTGGCGCTGACCATCGAGAGCCCGATCTGGTCCTCGGTGCGCGAACCAGCGCCCTGGGGCGACTACGGCGACAGCATCGAGCCGCTGCAACTGACCGAGGTGCCGGAGGTGAGCCATGGCTGAGATCAACAAGCGTAAAAAGGCGTTGGCGGTCAGCCCGCTGAAAGCGAGCCAGACCATGGGCGCGGCGCTGGCCTATCTGGGCTTTAACCGCAGCATGCCGCTGATGCATGGCAGTCAGGGCTGTACGGCGTTCGCCAAGGTGTTCTTCGTACGCCACTTCCGCGAGCCGATCCCGCTGCAAACCACGGCGATGGATCAGGTCAGCTCGATCATGGGCGCCGACGACAACATCGTCGAGGCACTGAAGACAATAAGCGAGAAACAGAAACCGGCGCTGATCGGCCTGTGCAGTACCGGGCTGGCGGAAACCCAGGGCTGCGATCTGAACGGTGCGGTGGGCACCTTCCGCCGCCGCCATCCGGAATTCGACAAAGTCGCGGTGGTTTCGGCCAATACACCCGATTTCAGTGGCTGCTTCGAGACCGGTTACGCGCTGGCGCTGAAAGGAATCATCGAGTCGCTGGTGCCTGAATCCGACCGCGCTGGACGTCGTCAGCGTCAGGTCAATGTACTCTGCGGCAGCTTCCTGACACCGGGCGACCTTGAATACATCTGCGACACGATCGAGAGCTTTGGCCTGCGCCCGTTGTTGATCCCCGATCTGTCCGGTTCTCTCGATGGCCACCTGCCCAGTGAGGAGTACAGCCCGCTGACTACCGGTGGCCTCACCCTGGACGAGCTGGCCACCTGCGTCGAAAGCCGGGCCACGCTGGTGATCGGTGCATCGCTGGTCGAGTCCGGCCAGTTGCTGGAGCAGCGCAGCGGTGTGAAAAGCTACAACTTCTCCCATCTGCACACACTGCAAATGGTGGATCGCTGGTTGATGACGCTGGCTGAGATCTCCGGTAGCGAGGTGCCAGGCCGCTGGCGCAAGCATCGCGCCCAGCTGCAAGACGCCATGCTCGACACCCACTTCATGCTCGGTCAGTTGCGTGTCGCGATTGCCGCGGATCCCGACCTGTTGCTGGCGATGCACGATCTGGTGGTCAGCATGGGCGCCGAGGTGGTCACTGCTGTTGCATCGGCAAGAGGACCGGCGCTGACCGAGCTGGCGCTGCCGCAGGTGCAGATCGGCGACCTGGAGGACCTGGAGCAGGACGCCCGCGAATATCGTGCGGAACTGCTGATCGGCAACAGCCATCTGGCGGAAACCTCGCACCGGCTGCACGCCCCGCACCTGCGCGCGGGGTTCCCGCAGTACGACTATGTCGGTGGTTTTCAGCGTGTCTGGTGTGGCTATCGTGGCATCCAGCAAACCCTGTTCGATATCGCCAACCTCAAGCTGTCGCAGCATGAGGAGATCAAGCCCTATCACTCGATCTACGCCCAGAAACAGGATGGCGAGCCAACCATGAGGATGGCCGCGGGAGCGTGATATGACACCGCTGACACGACGGCTTGAGGTCGTCGGTAGTGCACAGGAGCTGGAGATCCTGCGTGTCGCCTTTGCGACAACGGATCGGGAAACGGTGAACCAGCACTTCGGTTCAGCGCTGGCCTTTGCCGTCTACGGCGTCAACGACCGCACCTCCTGGCTGATCTCGGTGTGTGAGTTTGCCGACGTCAGCGAGGAGGACAACGAGGACCGGTTGCCTGCGAAGATCGAACAGCTGTCCGGTTGTGCCGCTGTGTATTGCCGTGCCTGCGGGGCATCGGCGGTACGCCAGCTGCTGGAGAACGGTATCCAGCCGGTCAGGGTGACCGATGAGGCGCTGATCGGCGACCTGCTGTCCGCGTTGCAGGATGAGCTGCGTGAGGGGCCGTCCAGTTGGTTGGCCAAGGCGATTCGTCGGCAGCAGGACGCGCTGAAACGTTTTGATTCGATGGAAGCCGATGGCTGGGACGAGTAACCGGTCCCGAAACACAGGTTTCAGGTTCCAAATAACAGGTTTCAAACCTTTGGAGAACAACTATGAACGATATGACGATTGAGCCTGGCTCTGCCTCTTTGGCCGCGCCGTTTATCAAGCAGATGATCGTCCAGCTGCGGGCGATGGACAGCTACGGCACCTATGACACCTGGAGTGACGAGAAGGTGCTGGATCCGATGATCCTGACCAAGGCGCGCCGTCGTGAGATCCCGGTGGTCGGCGACCCGGATGAGGTGGTCGTCTCCCGTATCAAGGCGTACTACAACGCCATCGCCGTGCGCGTAGAGCAGGAGTGCGGCCTGATGGCGGTGCCGATGATCAACCTGAGTCACGAAGGTTTCGGCCGTGCGCTGATCATGGTCGGCAAGCTGGTCGTCATCGACAAGGCACTGCGGGATGTGCACCGCTTCGGTTTCGACTCCGTCGAGAAGCTGGACGAGGAGGCTGAAAAACAGGTTGCCCGCGCGCTGACCAATATCGAAAAGTTCCGCGCCGCCGCGGAGGACTGATCCAGATTTTGAAGTTGCAGTAGGGGGGACCTATGACCGACGAAGAATTGAAAAAACTGCAGAAAGAGGCCCGCAAGGCGAAGCGAATCGCCACCGAGTGCGCCTCGGCGGTCCATGACCTGGTCGAGGACAGCCTGTGGACCGATTATTCGAGCCTGCCCGAGCTGGCTCAGAAAACCGTTGATGCCTGTCTTGCCTGGAAAACCGCCCAGGAAAAATTAGATGCCCTCGAAGGTTGATTAGAAGGGCCGATCAAGGAGTCCGTGAAATGTCTGCAGAGCTTATAAAAGGGCGTACCCGCGGCGGTGCCGAGTGGGTGCCCAGTTTCGTCACCGATCTGAACCAGCATACCTGCATCGGTTGTGGTCGTTGTTACAAGGTATGTCCACGCGATGTGTTCGAACTGGTCGAGCGTGGTGAGGCGCTGGCCGATGATGACGACGATTTCGATGATGATGACGAAATGATGGTGATGGCGATCGCCAACTCCGACGATTGCATCGGCTGTCAATCCTGCTTCCGCGTCTGTCCGAAGCAGTGCCATACCCACGAACCGGCTGCGGCCTGATCGTATTTGCTAACAGTGTAGAGGAACAGGATCATGCCAAGACCTCAAGCTCATGTATTCGTATGCAGTCAGCAGCGCCCCGAAGGGCATCCACGTGGCAGCTGCGGCGCGGTGGGAGCGTCCATTGTTGCGCAGACCTTTTCCGAGGAGATCGCCAAACGCAACCTGTTCCAACAGTTCGCGGTAACAGCGACCGGTTGCCTCGGCCCCTGCCATCTCGGTGCCAATGTGCTGATCTATCCGGGTTCACACCTTTACAAGGCGGTCAAGCCGGCGGACGTGAGCCGCATTATCGAGGAGCATCTGCTCGGCGGTAATCCGGTGACCGAGCTGCTTGCGCCCGAAGCGGAATGGTAATAGCCGAATGGTAAGTGAGTGGTAGGTGAGTGATAGCCACACTCGTTTGAAGGGGGACCAACGATGGACAGTGCCACCCAGGCGCTTGTTGAAAGTTATAGGCCGCTGCTCGATGCCGCCTGCGTAGCAGGACGCGAACGGCTGCACAAGACCGGTATCGATATGGCGATGTTGCCGGATACGGATCAGTTTCGCTTTGAACAGCGGACCGATCCGTACACCGGTGAGCCGACGCTGAACGGGCGCTGGAGTCTGGATGGCAGCCAGCGACGTGCTCAGTTGGTGGTCAATGCCGACGGCTCGCTGATGCTGGAGTGCGACCTGCTCTGTCCGCACCCTGGTCACGAGGGGCGCTGGGCGGAACAGCTCAGCATCTGGGGACGCGACATTGACAGTCTCAAGTCGGAGATAGCACTTCTGGCCCAGCTTGAAGGCTAGAACCCTGGCAGGCTAATCATCGGGAGAGTCGTCGTGCCACACCCCATCTATGCCGCTCTTGTCGCGCAGGCTCGCACCTGCGCGAACGTTCGTGCGCCCGTCGAACGGGTCTGTATCGGTCAGGTCTGGACGCTGGTTCAGGTGGCAGGCCATACCGGTCTGTGCATGACGCCGCAACGTTACACCCGCACGTTGGAGTGGTCCGGCACGTTGACCGGCCGTCCGGCCTCCGACCTGATCGCCTGGATGGACGGTTGGGATCCCCATGAGTGTTCACTCGCCATCGCGACTCTCAATGCGGTTCTGCAGGGCGCGTCCCAGTATCGTGATCTGATCGGTGAATCCACGCCTCTTGGTGGCGGTAACCTGGCCGTGTTCAGGGCGATGGCCGCTGAGTTCGGTTCCGGTCGGATCAGCGTGATCGGCCGCTATCCCGGGCTGGATGATGTGCTTGCCCCGTTCGATTTCGTCTGTATCGAGCGGATGCCCGGTAACGGCGATCTGCCCGACCAGGCGGCGGAGTATCTGCTGCCGGACAGTGAGTGGTCTTTTATAACGGCCAGCGCACTGGCCAACAAAACCCTGCCACGCTTGCTTGAGTTGGGACGTGCCAGCCGCACGGTGTTGATGGGACCGTCATTGCCCTGGACATCGACATGGCGCGACTGGGGTGTGGATTACCTCGCCGGTGTCGAGGTACTCGATGCCGAGCTGTTATGGCGGGTGGTGTCCGAAGGCGGCGGCGTACGCATCTTTGAAGACGCAGTAGGCTATCGCCTGCTGGTGCTGCATCGGCGGAGTGAACCTGCATGCGCGTAATCGTTGCCCATCTGCACGCCATCAGCGCACGACTTCATTTCTGGATGGTGGAGTACGACAGCGGACACTCTGTTTGTCTACCAAAACCCCTGGCCAAGCTGTCCACACTGCATGACGACCACGAGCCCAGCGCCCCGTTCCCGCATCCGGCACAGATGCTCCGGCCGGTTGCGGAACTGATTGGGCTGAAGCCGGAGCAGCTGAGTGTCGCCAGCGCCATGCTGGGCTGGGTCGAACAGCCGGGGGAATGGTCTCCGGTGGCGCTGTTACGCATTGACGGCGATCAGTTGCCCTCGCTGGAGGGCGGACGCTTTATAACGCTGATGGAGCTGTTGCAGCTTCCGCTGACCGAACGGCTGTTGCTGCGCAATGCCTACGAAGCGCTATTGGGCGACTGAACCGAGCCTTCGGCTGACATGTAGCAAACCCGACACTGCCCGCCAAAACCCACCAATGTTGTTCTCTGAACGCCGACAATAATACCCATTTATTATGTATGTGAATTTGTATCATGCTGAAATAGAAGGTTAATTTTGTTGATTCTTCACTGGCATCCCGATTGCACCGGTCTTATCAAGCAACGCGATCCGGCGAGGAGAAAGCAATGATACAGCTCACAGAAAACGCAATCGGTGCAGTAGCCCGTTTCATTGAGAATGCCAGCAAGCCCGTAGTCGGGCTGCGGATTCGTGTAGATGGAGGTGGCTGTTCCGGCTTCCAGTACGGTATGAAGCTGGAGGAGAGCGCCGCCGAAGATGATCAGGTCGTTGAGATCGGCGGTCTCAAGATTCTGGTCGATCCCGCCAGCCAGCCGTTACTCGACAACGTGACCGTCGATTTCCTCGATGGCCTCGAAGGCAGCGGCTTCAAATTTGAAAACCCGAACGCCACCCAGAGCTGCGGTTGCGGCAAATCGTTCGCGTGTTAATGGCCTAACCGGCATAAATCGACTCAGGAGTTCAAGCGATGTGGGATTATTCTGAAAAGGTACAAGAGCATTTCTACAACCCGAAAAATGCCGGCGCAGTCGAAGGGGCCAACGGGGTAGGCGACGTAGGGTCAATCAGCTGCGGTGATGCGCTGCGGCTGACACTGAAGGTAGAGCCTGAGACCGAAGTGATTTTGGACGCCGGTTTTCAAACCTTCGGTTGCGGCTCCGCTATCGCGTCCTCCTCCGCACTGACCGAGATGATCAAGGGGCTGACCCTGGACGAGGCGCTGAAGATCAGCAACCAGGATATCGCCGACTATCTGGATGGCCTGCCGCCGGAGAAGATGCACTGTTCGGTCATGGGGCGCGAAGCGCTGCAGGCGGCGGTTGCCAACTACCGTGGCGAAGTCTGGGAAGATGATCACGAAGAGGGTGCGCTGGTGTGCAAGTGCTTCGCGGTTGACGAAGTGATGATCGAAGACACTATTCGTGCCAACAACCTGCACACGGTGGAAGAGGTGACCAACTACACCAAGGCCGGTGGCGGTTGCTCATCCTGCCATGAAGGGATCGAGAATATCCTGACCCGCGTGCTGGCCGAGAAGGGGGAGACCTTCGTAGCAGGTGGTGCGGCTGTTGCCAAACCAGCAGCTGCCAAGGCGCCTGAAGCGCCGAAAATGGGCACCCTGGCCCGTATCCGCAAGATCGAGGCGGTACTCGACTCTATCCGCCCCGCGCTGCAGGCCGATAACGGTGACGTCGAGTTGGTCGATGTGGATGGCAAGAATATCTATGTTCACCTCACCGGCGCCTGCACCGGGTGCCAGATGGCGGCAATGACTCTGGGCGGTATCCAGCAGCGTATGATCGAAGAGCTGGGCGAATTCGTCAAAGTGATTCCGGCGTCCAAAGAAGCACTCGTTAGCATGGAGGGCTGATCATGAGCGATATCTATCTCGACAACAACGCCACCACCATGGTGGACCCGGCAGTCTTCGAAGAGATGAAGCCGTACTTCTGCGAGCAGTTCGGCAACCCCTCCTCATTGCACAGCTTTGGTAACAAGGTCGGTTTTGCATTGAAGAAGGCGCGCAAACAGATCCAGGATCTGCTCGGTGCCGAGCATGATTCCGAGATCATCTTCACCTCCTGCGGTACCGAGTCCGACTCCACAGCAATTCTCTCCGCACTCAAGGCGCAGCCGGATCGCAAGGAGATCATCACCACCGTGGTCGAGCATCCCGCGGTGCTGACCCTGTGCGAATATCTGGAAACCGAAGGCTACACCGTGCACAAGCTGGAGGTAGATTCCAAGGGACGCCTGGACCTGGACAAGTACAAGTCACTGCTCAGCGACAAGGTCGCCGTGGTCAGTGTCATGTGGGCCAACAACGAAAGCGGCACCATCTTCCCGATCGAGGAGATGGCGCAGATGGCAGCCGAGAAGGGCATCATGTTCCACACCGACGCCGTTCAGGCCGTGGGCAAGATTCCCATCAATCTGAAAGAGAGCGCGATCAGCATGCTCTCCCTGTCCGGGCACAAACTGCATGCGCCTAAGGGGATCGGCGTGCTCTACCTGCGTCGTGGCGTTCGCTACCGTCCGCTGCTGCGTGGCGGCCATCAGGAGCGCGGGCGTCGTGCCGGCACCGAGAACGCGCCGGCCATTGTTGGCCTGGGCAAGGCCTGTGAAATGGCGGCCGAGCACATGGCGTTCGAAAACACCCAGGTCAAGGCGATGCGTGATCGCCTGGAGCAGGGGATTCTCGCTGCCGTGCCGCACTGTTTCGTCACCGGCGATCCGGACAACCGTCTGCCGAATACCGCCAGCATCGCATTCGAGTACATCGAGGGTGAAGCGATCCTGCTGTTGCTAAACAAGGCGGGTATTGCCGCATCGTCCGGTTCCGCCTGCACCTCCGGCTCGCTGGAGCCCTCCCATGTGATGCGCGCCATGGGCATCCCCTACACCGCCGCTCACGGTACCGTGCGTTTCTCCTTCTCCCGCTACAACACCATGGATGAGGTGGAACGGGTGATCGAGGAGGTGCCATCGATCGTCGCCAAGTTGCGCAAGCTGTCGCCCTACTGGGGCGAGAACGGTCCGGTGGAAAACCCGGGCGAGGCCTTTGCGCCGGTCTACGCCTGATCCCGGGCGGGTAGAAAAACGGAGGCTTCGGGCCTCCGTTTTGCGTTCAGGCGATGGGATGTAGCCCCAGTGCCCTGCGGCCACCGAAGATCTGTTGCTCTCTAACCATTCGCCGAGTAAGCCAAACGAAGCAGAACACAGCTCGGCAGGCACTGCATGATCATTTTTCTGTAAATCACTGTTGGCAATGAATATTTGTAAAGGTGTTCATCACCCAATACTGGCACCGCTAGCTACACTTTTTCGTAACAGTATCGAATGCTGTTGCAAATAAAATAAGTGTGAGTCGTTTACGCCTGTCATCTGTGCTGTTGCCCCGTCCCGGGATATGCATTTACAGGACGTTTGGTTCTTGCCCTGAGTTGCTACCTCAGCCTGCCAAACCAATCAGCCCACACGTCCCTGCTTACTGATCTATCCGGGTAGGGTTGAGGTTTATCCTCGAACAAAAATAACAAACGCGGAGGATGGTGTTATGGCTGAACTTCAGGTCCGCTCTTTAAGCGGCGATTCAATCAGTCTCAGTGATGAACAGTTGGCTCAGCTCGGTGTCAGGGGACAGGTGATAAGCCCCAACGATGCAGAGTACAACGACGCGCGCCAGATCTGGAATGCGATGATCGACCGCAATCCGGGGTTGATTGTCAGATGCAGCGGGACGGCAGATGTTATACAGGCGGTGAAGTTCGCCCGCCAGCACAACCTGCTGGTGTCGGTACGCGGTGCCGGCCACAACATCGCCGGTAAATCTCTTGCCGACGAGGCCATGCTGATCGACCTCAGCCCGATGAAGCTGGTGCGGGTCGATCCGGAGGCGAAGGTTGCGATCGCCGGCCCCGGCGCTACCCTGGGCGATCTCGATCACGAGTCCCAGGCTTTTGGTCTGGCTTGCCCAGTTGGCATCAATTCGACGACGGGAATTGCTGGACTGACGTTGGGCGGTGGTTTCGGCTGGCTGAGTCGAAAATATGGTATGACGGTGGACAACCTGATCGCCGCGGAGGTTGTGACGGCCGATGGCGAACGGTTGCGCTGTAGTAGCGACCTGAACCCGGACCTGTTCTGGGCGATACGGGGCGGTGGCGGTAACTTCGGCATCGTGACCTCCTTCGAATTCCGCCTGCATCCCGTGGGTCCCCAGGTGATGTGCGGGCCAGCGGTATTCCCCTTCGCCCAGGCGGGCGAGATACTTAGGGCGTATCGGGAGTTCTGCGCCACTTGTGCTGACGAATTGACTGTTTGGGCAGTGATTCGTGATGCGCCACCCTTGCCGTTTCTGCCGCCAGAGGTGCATGGGTCACGTGTGCTGATAATTGTTGCGCTCTATAACGGCGACATCGCCGAGGGCGAGAAGGCCTTGGCGCCGTTAAGGGGCTTGGGGGAGCTGATTGCCGATGGCTTTGCCCCGCATCCCTTTGTCGGATTTCAGCAGGCGTTCGATCCCCTATTGACACCGGGATCGCGTAACTACTGGAAGTCGCACAACTTTACCGCTCTGACCGACGAGCTGATCGATAAGCTGGTCGACTACGGTGGTCGCCTGCCGAGCCCACAGTCGGAGATCTTCGTCGCCCAGATGGGGGGCGCAACCAACCGGGTCGATTCGACAGCCACCGCCTACCCGCACCGGGATGCCGAGTTCATCATGAACGTCCATACCCGTTGGGACGATCCAAGACAGGACCAGACCTGTATCGATTGGGCCCGTGACTTCTACGAGGCGACGAGGCCAATGGCGACCGGCGGGGTATACGTTAACTTCATCAGTGAAGGCGAAGAGCGAATCGAGGGGGCTTATGGTGCTAACTTCGAGCGGCTGGCTCAGGTGAAGGCTAAGTACGACCCCGATAACTTTTTCTGTGAGAATCAAAATATCAAACCCCAATAAAGGGGGGCGAGGACGGGGCCTGATTAACGATACGTTGATTTCGTGGCCGGTGACTCACCACCGGCCGCTACTTCGATCAATGCTTCAGGGCATCCGCAATACGGTGTCGGCAGGTGTCAATTGTTGGCGGGTCTGCTTCTCACCGGCGATCTTTACCTGAACCGTCTCCAGAGTGGGGAAGTGTTCGAACAGCTTGATCTTCGCGCTATCGAAGCGTTGTGGATTCGCGCAAAGGAAGCTGTAGGTGAAGTTGAGGTCCAGATGCTCGGCGACGACCGAGTCAGCAGTGCTGTCCATCACCTCCGGTGCGACGCCGCGTCCGGATATCACATGATGTTTGCCCAAATGGACCTGACTCAGGGTGCAGTCGGCAGCGGCCGGTAGCTCGATCCAGTAGGCCGGGCTGCGCATGGCGCGCTCCAGTGCCTGGTCTCGAGAGCTAGCTTCGGCACTGAAGGGTTGATGCTCGGAGCCCAGCAGATCGACGGCGGCGCCGCGCAGATAGATAACCAGCTCCTGGTTCCTGAATGCCAATTGTAGAGCCGCATTGCCGTGGACATGGCTGTTAAAACTGTCCTCTGCAAATGTTGGGCTGGCTATGAGCGTCGCGAGCAGTACAGTTCCGAGCTTTTGGGGGATGGACATCTGGACTCCTTGTCTTAACGGGACGGCTGGTGATCTGTTGTGCGACTGTAGCGGTATATCGCCAAGCTATTCAGACCGATGGTTAATTCTGCCGAGATCTTCAGTTACGAACAAGAGCCGCTGCAGAGAGATCGATTCGCTCACCAATAGTATCGATCTTAAGGGGCAAGCCAGTAACGGCCTGTTACGAGATAGGCACTGCCGTTGGGGCGCACTGGTCCGCCGTCTTTAACTCGCTTTAGGGGCATAGAGCGGTGCATGCAGCCCCTTCGCCCGTGCCTGCTTGATCGCGGACAGTATCTCTTTTTCGCTCAATCCGAGTAACTGATCAACACCGTCGAGCACGAAATAGGTCGGCTGATGGATGTCGATACGGTAGGGGGTACGCAGCAGTTCAAGCAGGTCGAACGGTTGGCGCAGCGGGATATCGCTTTCGACGGCATAGGGCAGCTCGCTGGAGGACGAGGCCAGCCCTGCACCCAGGGAGCGTATCTGTCCGTGCTCTCGGATCAACCCGAATTCGACGGTGAACCAATAGAGTCGGGCCAGCCAGACATGATCTTCGGAACGGGCACGAGAACCGATCAGGCCAATTCGATGGGAAAACTCCGCCAGGTCGGGTGTGGCCAGTAACGGTGTATGGCCAAAGATCTCATGAAAAATATCCGGTTCTTGCAGATATTCCATCTCCTCCCGGGAGCGGATAAAGGACGCCGCCGGGAAACGTCGCTCCGCGAGCAGGGAGTAAAAGCGATCAAAGCTGATCAAGGCCGGAACCGGCGTTACGCTCCATCCGGTGACCTTTTGCAGCTGTTCCGACAAAGCGAGGCACTGGGGTATCCGATCATTGTCCAGATCAAGTTTCGCCAGCCCCTTGAGGAAAACCTGGCTGCAGTAACGTTCTGCCTTTTTCCTCTGGGGTACGATCAGATCGTGCCAGATGCTGTCGTCCTCGCGGCTGTAAGGAATATAGCCTGAAGCATCCGGTTGATAGGCTTGGTAGCGGCTCACTTTTTTCATCGCTCGCTCCCTTCAGTTGGTATGTCTCAGGATCGGAGACAACGTGCATTGGGACCGTAATTCGAAAGAAACATACCGACTGTGGTAATACTTATCTCTCACATAAAAAGTATAGAACCGGCGGCAAAAAACCGCCGTTGCCGGGTATTGGCAGCCGGTTCTCCTTCAGGACAGATCCCGATACAAGCATGCGGACTCCACCGGAGCGCGGCGCTGCTTTTGACAGCTTAGGACATATGTCCTAAAGTGTCGTTTGTAGGGCGACTGTCCTAGGTGGAGTGAGCAAGGTGCAATGAGTAACAATTCAACCCGCGACCAGATTATCGACGCAGCTGATCAGCTATTTTACGAGCATGGGTATGAACACACCTCGTTTAAGCACATCGCTGAGGCGGTGCAGATATCGCGCGGAAACTTCTATTACCACTTCAAGACCAAGGATGAGATTCTGCAGGCGGTGATCGAGCGGCGCTTGGTAAACACCCGGCAGATGCTGGCGCAGTGGGAGGCAGAAGGGCAGAGCCCGGTGGAACGTATCCGCTGTTTTATCCGCATCCTGATCATGAACCAGAGCAAGATTCTCAGATACGGTTGTCCCGTGGGAACGCTGACCAGCGAATTGGCGAAGCTTGGTCATGTCGCGCAGAGCGATGCCAATGGCTTGTTCACCCTGTTCCGAGACTGGTTGGTCGAGCAGTTCAGGCTGTTGGGTGGTGGCGAGGATGCCGACGAATTGGCGATGCATCTGCTGGCTCGCAGTCAGGGAGTGGCGACGCTGGCCAACGCGTTCAATGACACGCGTTTTATCGAGCAGGAGGTCGGGCAGATGTTCGCCTGGTTGGACGCTAACGCTGAGCGCTTGGCCATGCAGAGTGAAACTCGAAAAGAGGAGGGTGATAGATGTTTATCGTGATGCTCAGATTTACCGAACATATGGCGAAAGCGGGTGAGTTTATGGAGGGGCACAAGGCTTGGATAGCGCAGGGCTTCGCCGATGGTGTATTTCTGCTCGTCGGCAGCTTGAAACCCAATCAGGGCGGTGCCGTTGTCGCTCACAACCTCTCGCATGCCGAGCTGGCACAGCGCGTGAACGATGACCCTTTCGTCGCGGAAAATGTCGTCAGTGCCGAAATCATCGAGATCGAGCCGGCCCGACTCGACGAGCGCCTGCACTTTCTCGATACCTCAGACTGACATCAACCGACGAGTTAGGGAGACAACGCATGAGCAGAACCGTGAATGGGCCCGACGGTGCGCCCCGTTGCCGCTGGTGCGGCGAAGTGGACGAGTTTTTCCCCTATCACGACAACGAATGGGGCTTTCCGGTGACCGATGACCGGCGGCTATTTGAAAAGCTCTGCCTGGAAAGTTTCCAGTCGGGACTGAGCTGGCGCACGATCCTGGCCAAACGGGAGAATTTCCGCAACGCCTTCCACCAATTCGATTTTCACAAGGTTGCATGCTTCGACGAGCAGGATGTGCAGCGTCTGTTGCAGGATGAGGGGATAGTGCGCCATCGCGGCAAGATCGAGGCGGTGATCAACAATGCCAAGCGTGCGATCGAACTGGTCGAGCGTGAGGGGTCGATAGCCGCTTTTGTCTGGCGTTATGAACCGGATCCTGCGCAGCTCGGTGCACCGCAGTCGGTGTCCACCTCACCCGAGTCGGTGGCGATGTCGAAGGAGTTGAAAAAGCGCGGCTGGAAATTCGTCGGTCCTACAACCGTGTTTGCCTTTATGCAGGCGATGGGATTGGTCAACGACCATGTCGAAGGCTGCGTGACACGTGAACAGGTGGCCCAGGCACGGAAAGGGTTTCAGCGGCCGGCCTAGTGTCGCAGGGAGGAGCCTTTAGGGAATATAAAAATGGACCGGCAGCTGGTGCAAGCTGTCGGTCCAAGGGACGCGACTCATGGGGGTGCAGTCGGTCCTATCCGCTTCAGTTTGAGGAGCGGATAAAACAGAGCTCTTCCCTGAGTTCCTGGTCGCCCAGGAAGAGAGACTTGCGAGTGGTCCGGCCATTCGGGGAGGGAGGTTTGCGTTCAGCGTTGCCGATCACTCGTCTTGTGGATGCGTGAGGCGCGGTCGGCGTAGGGTGGCCGGGTGGCGATTTGGTTTTCATGAGGCTTTGGCACCACAGTCGGAGAGGCTCAGGGTGTTCAGGCGCTGGGCCAGATACACCAGCATCGTCAGATGGCGGCTCGGTTGAGAGCGGATATCGGCGATCTGTTCCTGGAACAGGCTGATCGCTCTGGCAACCGGACCGTCACTTTCATCCACGGCGTTTGGATGAGCCGAACAGATCAAGCCATAAAGATGGTGCTTGATGCTGCGATCGATCAGATCGACAACGGCCTGCTTGGCTTTGCGGTGCCACCGGTCGTAGGCAGGTAGCTGTTCAATCTCCCGTCTCAGCCAGAACAGCTCCAGGCGCAGGTTGAGCGAGAGGTATTCGGCAGCGATGAAACACTGGCTTAACCAGGTTTTCTGCGCCAATTCGGCGATATCGAAAGCGTAGTAAAGGTACTCAAGCGCATCGATCTCGGCTTCGAGAGGAGTGGAATCCTGACTGGTCAGCAACTGAAACCGGGCCAACTCTATTCGGGTGTGGGCCGCGGCGTCGCTGTACAGGGCGATCAGCGATTGGGTGCTCTGGTTCCAATCAGCGTTTTCCAGCACCCAGTGTGTCGCCCGCAGCAGAGGGTGGTGGATACGCAGGTGAAGATCCATCTGGACATCGTTGCTGACGCTGAGCCCAAGGGATTCAATGGACTTGATCAGGGCGGGAATGCCCAGTGCTTCACGGGCAACCGTATAGGATCGTATCCAGCGGGCGCAGTTGACGCCTGACTCCTCCAGCAGACGGAGACTGAAGGTGGCGCCCATGCGGTTCATCACCTGATTGGTGAGCTGGGCAGCGAGAATCTCCCGTCGCAAAGGATGCTCGGCGATAGCGTCCGCGTACTCCTGTCGCAGGCGCGAAGGGAAGTAGTTGTACAGTTCGCTGGCGATATGGGGGTCATCAATGATGTCGGTTTCAACCAGCTTCTCGAATACCAGACTTTTGGTATAGGCCAGGAGCACAGCGATCTCCGGTCGAGTCAGTCCTTGCCGGTTGGCGATCCGGCTCTCGATCTCGGCGTCATCCGGTAGCTGCTCCAACTGGCGGTCCAGTCGACCCTCTCGCTCCAGCAATTGGATCAGTTGGGCATGCTGGGTGATGAATTCCGGTGCGGTTCGGTTCGACTGGCTCAACATTTTGCTCTGCTGGTAGTTATTGCGCAGAACCAGCTCGGCAACCTCGTCGGTCATCTCATTGAGTAGCCGATCTCTCTGCTCGGGGTCAATACGACCCTCGCGTACCAGTTGGTCGAGCAGGATCTTGATATTGACCTCGTGGTCTGAGCAGTCGACGCCTGCCGAGTTATCGACCGCATCGGTGCTGATCAGGCCGCCACGGCGTGCAAACTCCACTCGGGCGGCCTGGGTCAGTCCCAGGTTGCCACCCTCGACCACCGCTTTGGTGCGCAGCTCTGCTGCGGTCACACGCAGAGGGTCGTTGGTGCGGTCGCCAACCTCGCTGTCGCGTTCGTGGCTGGCGCGCACATAGGTACCGATGCCGCCGTTCCAGAGCAGATCCACTTCGGCACACAGGATCGCCCGGATCAGGCTGTTGGGGTCGAGACTATCGGGCAGACCTTCAATACCCAGTGCCTGGCGTACCTGTGGCGACAACGGGATGCGTTTGGCGTTGCGTGAGAATACGCCGCCGCCTTCGGAGATTGCGGACGGGCAGTAATCCAGCCAGCTGGAGCGGGGTAGGCGGAACAGGCGTTGGCGCTCCTGGCAGGAGGCCACGGGATCCGGGTTCGGGTCGAGAAATATGTGCTGGTGGTTAAACGCCGCAACCAGACGAATATGCCTGGACAGCAACATGCCATTGCCGAATACGTCGCCGGACATATCGCCGATGCCGACTACACGGAACGGGGTGCACTGGGTATCCTGACCAAGCTCCTTGAAGAGGCGCTTGGTGGACTCCCATGCACCGCGGGCAGTAATCCCCATCCTCTTGTGGTCATAGCCCTGGGATCCCCCCGAAGCAAAGGCGTCGCCGAGCCAAAAGTCGCGTTCCCTGGCGATGGCGTTGGCGGTATCGGAGAAGGTCGCGGTACCCTTGTCGGCGGCAACGACCAGATATGCATCGTCTTCGTCGTGGCGTACCACGCGCGGTGGCGGCAGCACACCGGTTTCGTCGCGGTTATCGGTCAGGTCCAACAGGGCCCGAATATAGCTGGAGTAGGCGCGACGTACCTGCTCGATGCGCAGCTCCGGCCCGGCCTCGGGACTCAGCCGCCTGACCACGAAGCCGCCCTTGGCGCCGGTTGGGACGATAACGGCATTCTTGACCATCTGCGCCTTCACCAGACCAAGTATCTCGGTGCGGTAGTCCTCCATCCGCTCGGACCATCGTAGACCGCCGCGGGCAACCTTGCCGCCACGCAGGTGCACCCCCTCCAGCAGCGTGCTGAAAACGAAGATCTCAAACGTCGGCACCGGTTTGGGCATGGCGGAGATGTGGCCGGGCAGAAGTTTGAATGCCAGGCAGTGGTCGGCTTCGGTCCAGATTTGATCGAGGAAAAAGTTGGTGCGCACCATGGCCTCGATCACCTCGATATAGGCGCGCAGGATACGGTCTTCATCCAGCGAGGCGACATCGTCGATCAGTAGCAGTACTGCGGTACGGGCCGCCTTTAACTGCTCACTATCCCGTTCTCGGTCAGGGTCAAATTTGACATGGAACAGATTCACGATTGCTTGGGCGATCATCGGATGCCGACAGAGCGTCGTTTCCATGTAACTCTTGCTGAACGGCAGGTTTATCTGGGTTAGATAGTGTGCCAAGGCGCGCAGCAGCACACATCCACGCAGATCGAAATCACCCAGAGTAACCAGGCGGTTGAAGCCGTCGTTGTCCACATATCCATGGCTGACCGCCAACAGGGTGTCGATAAAGCGTGCACGCATCTCTTCCGAAATGAGTAGCGCGGATGACAGGGGGCGTACTCGCAGGTCGACACGCCAGCCAGCCTCCTTTTTGCTGCTGGAGGTGAATACCTCCACACCAAGATTTTCGATCATCGGCAAAAGAGATGAGAGCGCTATTAACTCTCCGCTCCCTTCCACCCAGAGATCGATTCTATGTGTATCGGCATCGGGCGCGCTGAACTGTCCGCGATGGATGAGCGTATGGCCCGCTATTGCGTCGTCTGCACGAACCTGTGTAGTCATAGCCGCTGTCTAACCTCGAGTGGGGCCGGGCCCCGATCAGAATGTGAAATCCATACCGCCGCCTGCGTCAGGCAAAAGCCTCCCAGGCCCCCGTGTTAGGGGGCATAAGTCGAGCGTTGAGGAGGCGGTTCGTTTAGTAGGACGTAAACCGGATCAGAATGACGGATGCATCATCCGGTTACCTTTGGGTCATGGTAGTGGGTAAGTAGGTGGCGATCTCCGGGAACCAGGTGATCAGCACAATGGCGGTCAGGATCATCAGGAAGAAGGGCAGTGCCGCGCGCGCCACGTACAGAATGTCCTTACCGGTCAACGCCTGAATCACGAAGAGGTTGAACCCGACGGGTGGGGTGATCTGCGACATCTCGACCACCAGCACGATATAGATACCGAACCAGAGCAGATCGATATTGGCCTGCTGTACCATGGGCAGTACGACGGCGACGGTCAACACTACCACCGAGATACCATCCAGAAAGCAGCCCAACGCCACAAATAGCACGGTCAGCGCCAGCAGCAGTTCGTAGGGGGAAAGACTCATGGTGCCGATCCAGCTGGCCAGAGCCTTGGGAATGCCCAGAAACCCCATGGCCAGGGTCAGGAAATGGGCGCCGATCAGAATCAGACCGATCATGCAGGAGCTTTTCACCGCCCCGAGCAGGCTTTCGGTAAAGCTCTGTCTGTTCAGACTGCCGGTCACCTTCGCCAGAATCAGGGCGCCAAACACGCCCAGTGCCGCAGCTTCGGTCGGCGTGGTGAAGCCGCCATAGATGGACCCGAGTACGAAGACGATCAGTCCGACGATGGGCAGCAGTTTGCGCAGGGCGACGATCTTGGCGGACAGGGAGATATGTTGCTTGTCGTGGTGCGGCAGCTCATCGCTATTGAACAGTGCCCAGACCATGGTGTAGCCCATGAACAGCACAACCAGCAGCAGTCCCGGCAGCGCGCCGGCGATAAACAGGCGCCCGATGGAAACTTCAGCCGCCACCCCGTAGACGATCAGAATGATAGATGGCGGAATCAACAGGCCGAGGGTACCGGAGCCCGCCAGGGTACCGATGGCCATACGGTCGCTGTAGCCCTGTGCCTTGAGTTCAGGCAGGGTCATGCGCCCGATGGTCGCAGCGGTGGCCGCCGATGAGCCGGAGACTGCGGCGAATATACCGCAACTCAAGACGTTGACGTGGAGAAGTTTGCCGGGCAGACCGCCCAGCCAGGGGGCCAGCCCCTTGAACAGGTCTTCCGACAGGCGTGTGCGGAACAGCACCTCTCCCATCCAGATGAACATTGGTAGCGCGGTGAGCGACCAGCCAGTGCTTGCCCCCCAGCTTGAGGTGGCGAACAGGAGTCCGATCTGTTCGTTGCCCGACAGGTAGAGCCCGAGCACACCGACACCAACCAGTGCCAATGCCACCCAGACGCCGGCGGCGAGCATCAGGATCAGCGCGAATGCCAGGACGAACGAAAGCAGTAAAGTATCCATTACACCTCCTCCAGATTGAGCTCGTCTTCGTGAGCACGGTAAGAGGGGGCGTGGCCGCGCAACATGCTGATCAGGTCATCGAGTACCGCCAGGTTGAGTGCGAGCATGCCGAGGGCGACGGGCACCTGTGGAATCCACAACGGGACAGGCACGTAACCGTACGAGACCTCTTCGAAGATGTAGGATTCCCAGACCATATGGCCGCAATAAAAGGTCATGAAACTGACCAGGCCCAGGGCAAGGCAGAGTACCGTCAGCTCCTGGTAATAACGCAGGCGTAAGGGCCAACGTTGGATCACCAGGATGACACGGATGTGACCACCTTCGCGGAAGGTATAGGCAAGCCCGAAAAAGGTGGCGGCAGCCAATGCATATCCGGAAAAATCTTCGGCCGACGGTACGATAAAGCCAAAATATCGACCGACAATCTGGGCCAGGATAATCAGCATGATCAGGATAATGCACAATCCGGACAGATATCCTGATGCGAGGTAGAATCTGTTTCGAAGCGACTTCATGTGGGAGCCTCGCTCGCGAGACCCCGGCGTAATGCCGGGGTTGCATGGTACGTATTACTGGTTGTACTTGCTCAATATAGCGGATACTTCCTCAGGCGCTTCTTCCTTCCACTCGCCGATCATCACGTCACCGATCTGTTTCAGCTCGTTAACCAGCTGCTCGGAGGGCTCAGAGACGCTAATACCGTGATCGGCGAGGATCTGGGTGTCCTCGGTCGCTTTCACACGGACGCCATTCCAACCTTTGCTCTCCGCGTTGGCGGCTGCTTCCTGCAGCGCATCCTGTATGCCCTTGTCCAGGCGTTTGAACGCACGGGTGTTGACGACCACCATGTTTTTCGGAATCCAGGCGTTAATCGAGGTGTAGTGGTTCAGATAATCCCAGGCCTGGCCATTGGCGCCGGTAGAGGGCGAGGTGATCATCGCATCGATAATGCCGGTGCTGAATGCCTGCGGAATCTCAGGTACCTGGATAGTGGTGGGGGTGGTGCCCATCAGGTCTGCCAAACGTGAGGTGGAAGGGCTGTAGGCGCGCATTTTCAGCCCTTTGAGATCGGCCAGGCTGGTTACCGGAATCTTTGTGTAGAGGCTCTGGGCGGGCCAGGGAACTGAGTAGAGCAGCATCATACCCTCTTTGGCCAACTGCTTTTCGACCTCGGGCTTGGCGGCCTGCCACAGCGTTTCGGCTTGCTCATAGGTGGTCGCCAGGAAGGGGATGTTGTCGTGTTTAAACACCGGGTGAGTATTGCCCATGATGCCGATGAACACCTCCCCGAGCTGTACCTGACCGGTCTTCACCGCGCGCGGAATCTCCGGGTGCTCGACCAGCGAGGCGCCGGAGTGCACGGTTATGTCCATAGCTCCGTCCGTCTTGGCTTTGACCTCTTCGGCGAATTCATAGGCGATCTGGGTCGGTAGGTTGGCATCACCGTAAGGCGTCGGCATGTGCCATTTTTCAGCTTGGGCAGTTGAGGCAGCTATACCGCCAATGAGAAGTGCGGCTGCGAGCAGCTTTTTCGAAGTCATGATGTTCTCCCGCTGTTGTGTGGTGTTGTGTTCATCTTTCTTTTTGTTTTGAAAGGCTATTTTTAGAATAGCCATCTTGGGTTTTTGGTGCTCAACACGTTGAGGGTACGCGGACCAGTGATTTTTAATCTGTTAGGTTTTCTATCGTTAGTTCAGCATTTAAATAAAAAATAGTTATGTCATCTGTTTTTGTGTTCTTGGGCGGTGTTCACCGCCAGTTTTGCCGCTATTTCCGCTAACGGATTAAAAGGCGTCACCGGATATGAGGCGGTAAAAGCCAGCTCCGACGGTGTCCAGATGGCTCTAACTCTTATCAGTTCACCCGCTTCCAACGCCGGTGCGATCATTTCGTAGGGCAGGGTTGAGATACCGATGCCGTCCAAGGCTAATCTTCGACAGGCGGCCAACGAACTGGAGGTAAAAAATCTTGGCGGTAGGCTGTCCAGCTCTTTAAATCGCTGACTGATCTCCGCGAATGGGCGGGTGTTGCGCGCATAGGTGATGATCGGCCATTCACTCATCTCCTCCAGATACAGCATCCGTTCCGGTAGTTTGAGCTCTGGACTTGCAACCCAGACCAGTGGAAACCTGCAGAGGTCCAGGTCCGCTATTGTCGGCTCGGAAATCGGCCCCATCAGGAAGGCCAGGTCGAGCGAACGATCCAGCAGGCCGTTGCGTAGATTCCCTGTCACATCGACCGTCATCTCCACGTCGAGATTGGGCATCTCTTTGTGCAGGCATCGTAGAAAATCGGGCAACCAGGTATGTACCACGGTTTCCGATACGCCCAGCCTAAGGGTGCCGGATAACAGAGCGCCTTTATCCGCATGTTTACGCAGCTGCTCGGACATGAAGATGATCTTCTCGGCGTAGGGGAGAAGCTCTTTGCCCTTGGCTGTCAGGGTAATTGGACCCGGTCCGCCCTCGCGTTCAAACAGTTTTACACCGAGTTCATCTTCAAGGCCGGCAATTCGGGTCGACACTCCGGGTTGTGTGGTAAACAAGCGCTCGGCGGCCTTTCTGAAACTGCCAAGCGTTGCGACCCAAACAAAAGTTTCGAGCTGTTTGAAGTTCATGACGTCTAACCCCGGATCTATATTCAGATACCCAGATTTAAACTGAGCCTCACAGGGAGGCAAAATATCTATAAACCGTTGAGTCTTTGGTATTAATCCGTTATCCAGTTCAACTTCTTTCACTCCGCCGGAAAGGTCGACAACCGATGTCATTTGCATTAACCCTAATACACACAC
Organism: Marinobacterium zhoushanense; assembly: GCF_014641945.1. Classification (GTDB taxonomy): domain Bacteria; phylum Pseudomonadota; class Gammaproteobacteria; order Pseudomonadales; family Balneatricaceae; genus Marinobacterium_D; species Marinobacterium_D zhoushanense. Next base: position 151,329 of record NZ_BMIJ01000004.1, on the reverse strand, counting down.
CGATACCCGGATAATTATTATTAGTATAGGATTTCAATAAGAAAACGTTATGCGGCAAGTGTTGTTTCCTTTGTGTGGTGGATTTCTCTGAATATAGATAAGATCGCGGAGAAAATAACTGCATATTGGTTTAATGGTTGGTGAATAATAAAATTGCAGGAGAGCCGAAAAAGCCCAGGCGCAACCGATAACGTACCGCCACAGCGGACAGTTCACAGTGCGAAGTGGCGTCGGAGCAGGAGGCTGGTTGTTCAATAGCGCTCAGCGGAAATCCTGGCGCACGGAGGAGAGAACCTTTCGGTCTATATCGAGTCCCAATGAGTCATGGCTGTAGTGACACCCAAGCGCGCGTGGTACTCTTAGCGCGCTTTTAACCTTTGCATTGGCTCTGCCCGGACAGCAGGTGTATGACCTCAGAGAATCGCTTCACCGACTCCCCCCAGTTCAGATTCAAGAACTCCCGAGTTTCACTCAACGAGCTGATACTGCTCGATTTTGATGCTGAACGCTTGCGTACGGAGCTGGCACAACATGCCGCTCGTTTACCCTCTCTGTTTCAGCAGATGCCTGTGCTGCTCAATCTGGAACAGGTGCCTGCCGATAGGCCGCTTCCGCCGCTGCAGGATCTGTTGGCGATCTGCCGCGAGAGTGAGCTGCACCCGGTGGGATTGCGAGGCAGTAACCGGTATGACGCAGAGTTGTGCAGGAGCCTGGGGCTGGCCGACTTCGGTCAGGGCGGGCGAGGCGACCCGTCACGCACAACGCCGACTGAGTCAGAAGAGGTGGTGGCCGCTGAACCGGTTGCAGCGGTAGCCGAAAAAGCGCCTGACGCGACGCTTAAGGCTGAAAGTCGTACCCGGATACTGACCACTCCGGTGCGGTCCGGCCAGCAGGTGTATGTGCAGGGCGGCGACCTGATCGTGCTCTCGTCGGTGGGAGCCGGCGCAGAGGTGATGGCCGATGGCAATATTCATATCTACGGCCCGTTGCGCGGCCGGGCCATGGCGGGTGTCAACGGTAATACCGAGGCACGGATATTTTGTCAAAGCCTGGAAGCTGAATTGATCTCCATTGCAGGTTACTTTAAGGCGAGCGAAGATCTGCGCAGCGATCACTGGCAGAAGCCGGCCCAGGCCTGGCTGTCGGGAACGCGCCTGGATACGGCTGCGCTGTAGTGTCGGGGCTGAATGAGAATTCTGTTAATCCATACTGATGGAAACTGTGTAAATGGCTGAAATTATTGTTGTTACGTCTGGTAAGGGCGGGGTCGGCAAGACGACCAGCAGCGCGGCAATCGGTACTGGTCTTGCACTGCGCGGTCACAAGACCGTACTGGTCGATTTCGATGTGGGCCTGCGTAACCTTGATCTGATCATGGGCTGTGAGCGTCGCGTGGTGTTTGATCTGGTCAATGTGATCAACCAGGAAGCGACGCTGAATCAGGCACTGATCAAGGATAAGCGGACAGAAGGGCTGTTCATCCTGCCGGCGTCGCAGACCCGGGACAAGGATGCGCTGACCGTAGAAGGGGTCGAGCGCGTACTGAACGAACTCTCCGAGATGTTCGATTACATCGTCTGCGATTCTCCGGCCGGTATCGAGAAGGGGGCCCAGCTGGCGCTCTACTTCGCCGATACGGCGATCGTTGTGACTAACCCTGAAGTCAGCTCCGTGCGCGATTCCGACCGAATCCTCGGCGTGTTGCAGAGCAAGTCGCGCAAGGCGGAGCAGGGCGGGTCGATCCGTGAACACCTGCTGCTGACCCGCTACAACCCGGCCCGCGTTCAGGCCGGCGAGATGCTCAGTGTCGAAGATGTGCAGGATATTCTGGCCATCCCGCTGTTGGGCGTGATACCGGAATCCGAAGCGGTACTCAAAGCCTCCAACCAGGGGCAACCGGTGGTGCTGGATCAGCAGAGCGATGCCGGGCAGGCCTATCTGGATGCAATTGCGCGCTTCCTGGGTGAAGAGCGCGAGCACCGTTTTCTTGAAGTGCAGCGCAAAGGGCTGCTCAGCCGCGTATTCGGACGGAAGGGCTAATGAGTATACTCAGTTATTTCCGCGCCAAGAAGCAGAGCTCGGCCAGCGTTGCCAAGGAGCGTCTGCAGGTGCTAGTCGCCTACGAGCGTAATCAGCGCAACCAGCCGGACTATCTGCCGCAGATGCAGCAGGAGATCCTGGCGGTGATCGCCAAGTATGTCGACGTGTCGGTGGATGACGTGCAGGTTAATCTGGATGAGAACTGCTCGATTCTGGAGCTGAACGTCACCTTGCCGGAAGCGAGTAAAAGTCGGGCGTAGTACAGGCGTAAGTGCCGGGAAACACTGGTTTTTTATAGGGTTTTCCGGTGCTGCAAGTTGGTTCGCGTGCTCCGTTCAGGTTTGTTTATGGTGCGTGAGGGGAGGGCCTGGTAAAAGGCCGATCGCTCAAACGGCCCCCCAATCGCCGGTATTACCGCTTTTCCGTCATATTCTGGCTAAGTGTTTCGACTGGTGCGCTTTTTGCTGGAGCTTAAATGGCCTGGACCGTGTTTGCGGCGCCAGGCGGAGTTCTGGCAGAAAGGATGAACCTATGAGCACCCCGACCGACGTTCTGGCGCTATGGAATGCCCTGTTTGAAACCTGCCACCAGGAGCGCAGCGGAACCTTCTTCCTCGCCTGTGCCGATAACAAATCGGGCCAGGTTGTACTGCACAATGGTCATTTGATCGGTATCTGTTATGCCGGCGAGTATGGTGAGCGGGCAATTGATCGCCTGACCGTTACACAACAGTTGCGCTTCTCCTTCACGGCCGACCTTATCTTTCCTGTTGCTGAGACACTGCTGCCAGAGCAGGCCGCAGCCCTGTTACGTGGCCTGGGATACGCGGACTATCTGGTAAGGGATGGGGCCGAGAGTGGGCGTTTGATACACCGCGAGGGCGACGTGTCGAAGCAGGTGGTGCGGGTCTACCGTGGCCGGGCGATAGAGGAGCCTGTAGTCGATAACCAGTCGGTTAGATCCGGTGACGAATTGGTTAAGCCTGCACGTATCTATCGAGGGCGCGCGGTTCAGGGGTGATCCTGCCGAGGCTTGGCCACACGCTTTCAATCAAACTGCAGATCAATTCCGGGTGCTAATGTCTCCGGGCGCCTCAGACTGTCGCGCTCAAGACTGGATACCGGGTAGGCGCAGTAATCGGCGGCATACCAGGCGCTGGGGCGGTGGTTGCCGCTGGATTTCACGCCGCCGAAGGGGGCACTGCTGCTGGCGCCGGTCAGTTGGCGATTCCAGTTGACGATGCCAGCGCGGATACCGTGCCAGAAGCTGTCATACTCTTCCGGGTCGTCGCTGAACAGGCCGGCGGCCAGGCCGAAACGGGTGGCATTAGCCAGTGTCAGTGCCTGATCGAAGCTGTCATAGCGCTGGATCTGCAGCAGCGGTCCGAAGTACTCGTCATCCGGCAGGATGTCGATACTGGAGACATCGATCAGTCCGGGGCTTAGCATTGCACCGCAGCCCTTGATCCTATCCATCCGGTTCAGCACCTTGCCGCCCTTTGTTTCCAGCGCCAGTTGTGCGTCCAGCATTTGACCCGCGGCGTTTGATGAGATCAGACAGCCCATATAGGGTTGAGGGTCGTCGTCGTAGAAGCCGACGCTTATGTTGGTAAGTGCATCGCTCAGCCTGTGGATGAAGCTATCGCCGTCTGAGGTGTTGGGAACAATCAACCGTCGCGCACAGGTGCAGCGCTGACCCGCGCTTAAGTAAGCGGATTGAATGGTTTCATAGAGGGCCGCGGGTTGGTCGCTTATCCTGCCCAGGATCAGCGGATTGTTTCCGCCCATCTCCAGGGCCAGGATCTTCTCCGGCTGGCCGGCGAACTGCTGGTGCAGCAGGTGGCCCGCTCGACAGGAACCGGTGAACAGCAGGCCATCGATACCCGGGTGGGAGGCGAGTGCCTGTCCGGTATCGGCGCCCCCCTGCAGCAGGTTGATCACGCCGGCGGGCAGGCCTGCAGCAAGCCATATCTTGATCGTCTTTTCGGCAAACCTGGGGGTGAGTTCGCTGGGTTTGAACACTACTGTATTACCGGCGAGCAGCGCCGGCACGATATGGCCGTTGGGCAGGTGTCCGGGAAAATTGTATGGACCGAACACGGCCAGGACGCCATGTGCCCGGTGGCGAATAACCGACCGTGCATCGGCCAAGGGCTGTTCGGAGTCGCCGGTGCGCGCCTCCTGCGATCGTATCGATATCTCTACCTTGGCGATCATGGCGGCGATTTCGGTACGCGATTCCCAGAGCGGCTTGCCGGTCTCTTCGCCCAATGCCGCAGCCAGATCCTCCTTCTGCTCCTCAAGCAGTGTGGCGAAGCGCCGGCACAGTGCCATGCGCCCATCCGTGCTGCTTCTCGTCCAGTGCGCGAAGGCATGCCGTGCACTGGCGATGGCGTCGTCGATCTGGTCGGCGCTGGCGGCACGGCCGCTCCACAGCACGCGGTCACGGCCGGGGTCCCGGGATTCAAACGGGTCGTTTCTGCCTGGCAACCAGTGGTTGTTGATTAGCAGGTGTCCGGACATGGGCTTCTCCGTCAGCTCTCAGGACCTTCGCTGATGAGCTGATTCATGGCGCGATCGAGCCGTGTCATCGCCTCATGGATGTCATCGTCGGGGATGATCAGCGAGGGGGTAAGTCGCATCACGTCGGGGCCTGCCATCAGCAGCATCAGGCCCTGATCGCGTGCTGCGTCCAGCAGTCGCCGAGCCTGGCCTTGCCAATGGTGCGCCAACTGCGCGCCGATCAGCAGGCCTCTGCCGCGGATATCGCTAAACAGCGCATGACGTTGGTTCAGCGCATGGAGCTCCTGCAGGAAAAGGTCCGATTTCCGTTTCACCTCCGCCATCAGCTCCGGATTATCCAGCGTATCAATCAGGGCAAGGGCTACAGCGCAGGCAAGCAAGTTGCCCCCGTAGGTGGTACCGTGACTGCCGAAGCCGAAACTCGAGGCGATGCGGCGGGTGGTGAGCATCGCACCGATCGGAAAGCCACCGCCCAATCCCTTGGCAGAGGTCAGGATGTCGGGTGTGACGCCGGTTTCCATATAGGCATAAAGAGCGCCGGTGCGCCCGGCGCCGGTTTGAACCTCGTCGAATATCAACAACGCCTGATGCTGGTTGCAAAGTGCGCGTGCTGCATTCATAAAGGCTGGATCGGCGGGGATGATGCCACCTTCACCGAGGATGGGTTCCATGACCACCGCGCAGGTGCGCTCCGACATGGCCGATTCCAGCGATGCAATATCGTTATAGGGCAGGTGGGTGATACCGGCCGGTACCGGCTCGAATCCCGCGCGGTATTTCATCTGTCCGCCGACACTGACGGTGAACAGGGTGCGGCCGTGAAAACTGCCCTTGAACGAGATGATCTCATGCTTGTCGGAGTTGGCTCCCTGGTGGTCCCAGGCGTATTTTCTGGCCAGCTTGAATGCGGCCTCGTTGGCCTCGGCACCCGAGTTACAGAAGAAAACCTGCTCTGCGAATGTCAACTCGGTCAGGCGTTTGGCGAGCTTAAGCGCGGGCTCGTTGGTGAACACGTTGCTCAGGTGCCAGAGTTTATCGGCCTGCTCCTGAAGCGCCTGCATCAGCGCCGGGTGGCGGTGTCCCAACGCATTGACGGCGATGCCGCCGGCCAGGTCGATATACTCGCGATCATCCTGATCCCAGAGTCTTGACCCCTCGCCACGAACCGGTATGACATCCGGCGGCATGTAGCAGGGCACCATAACCTGATCGAAGGTGGCTCGGGTTACCTCCGCCTCATTCATGACGCACCTCATAATTAGGTTCATATGTGTTTGAGTATGAACCTGAGTCGCATTTCGTCCAGAAACCACGCTTTTTACAGCGAGACAGTTAATTGGTCGTATTTAACAAAAATGTAATATTGGTGGCCGGTGCTCAGGGTAGAATGGCCTCCGCAAAATCACATTGAGCTGAGGATTTCCCATGAAGTTCAGCAAGGAAGAGAAAGCATTCGTCATGTGGTGGATCGATCGCCAGTTTGCGAACAATCCGCTGTTCCCGTCGAAATGCGCGGTCGACAACAAAGAGGGTAAGCCGAGCGTCAGCAAGGGCCATGTGAAGGCATACAAGGGCTGGTGTAAAACCGCACCCAAGCGTTCTCAGATTCAGGATTGGATCGACGAGTGGCTTAATAAAGAGGATCGCAAAGCGCTGAAAGAGGCGCTTGAGGCCTATCGTTTGAAACCCGAGTCCGTGGACATTACGGCAGAGCCCGACACCCACTCCACTGTGGGTGAATAAGACAGCTGGTCCGGTCGCACAGAATAATCACAACAAAGGCGACATACCCCAATCTTCCCACCTGTTCCGCTGATTTAATGCCCCGGTCCCCTGAGGGCGTGAGACGCGTCCGAACTCAGCCCCGGCAGGTCAATGTGCTATTGCAGAGGAGGGCTAAATGAGCTTTCGCTGCCAAAAGTTGACCGATAGTTTTCGCAGCTCCGTGGACAGCAGAGCCAGAGCCAGGGCAGAGGATTCGGTACTTAAACTCTCTTGCTGGAATAGATCTGAGCTGTCCCGAATGGCGGTCACGTTACGGCTGATCTCTTCGCTGGCGGCGCTCTGCTGTTCTACCGCAGATGCGATCTGGGTGTTGCGATCGCTGATGCCGTCCACGCTACCACTGATCTCCAGCAGTGCTTGTGCCGCCTCCTGTGCCTCGATTACCGCCAAGTCGGCCAACTCCTTACTCTCGCGTATCGCCGATACGGCAGCCAATGACTGGTCTCGCAGTTGAGTCAGCGTGTGTTGAACCTCTTCCGTTGAGTGCTGGGCTTTCATCGCAAGGGTTCTAACCTCATCGGCAACGACCGCGAATCCTCGTCCCAGGTCGCCTGCCCGCGCCGCCTCGATCGCCGCATTCAGCGCCAGTAGATTGGTCTGCTCGGCGATGGTATTCACCGAATCCATTACGTTGTTGATTTTATCGGTGCTGCTTTCCAGCTCATTGAGGATGGTCGCGGCAGTCGATATCTCCTGAGCCAAACGTTCCGTGCTCTGTTGGGCTTTGTGCACGCGGGTATGGCCGTTTCGGGCCAGAAGGTTCGAGCGCTGCGAGCTTTCCGCGCTCATCTGGGCATGCTCTGCCACCTCCTGAATGCAGGCGCACATCTCGGTCATGGCGGTGGCGACCTGGTCGGTTTCACTTTGCTGCTGTTGCAGGCTGAGCGCGCTTCGCTTCACCGCTTCGGCAACGCGGTCGGCGTTGGCTTTAAGCTGCTCCGATGAGTCGAAAAGTCGACCTGCGATAGCTCGAGCTTCGGTTTGCAGGCTGGTGATAACGAACTGCAGATGAGCGGCTTCGTCATCACGGCCGGTATATACTCGAGTGGCGATAGGGTCCTCCAGTATCTGGCGGCTCCAGCCGATCAGCCGGGCTACCCGGCGTACACTCAACACGCCGCCACCAGCGCTGAACAGCGCGATCGTCGCACAGACAAGGGCGATCATTTCCGGTGCCAGATCGGTCAGTAGACCGAGTAACAACATGATCGCAAAGGAGCAGAATCCGGCATTGAGCAACTGGCGCTCGATAAGGCTGATCGACCCGGGAAGTGATCTGCGCAGGGGCTTGTTGGCGTTGATGTGCCGGTAGATCTCTTCGGCACGCTTGACCTGTTCCGGTTCGGGCGTGGTCCTGACCGATTGATACTCGACGATCTGGCCCTCCTCCATCACCGGAGTGACATAAGCGTTGACCCAGTAGTAGTCGCCGTTCTTGCAGCGGTTCTTGACGATGCCCATCCAGGACCCGCCTGACTTTATCCGCTCCCATAGCTGGCCGAATGCAGCCGGCGGCATATCGGGATGACGCACGATGTTATGGCTGCTGCCGATAAGTTCCTCTTTGTTGAATCCGCTGATATCGATAAAGGCGTTGTTGACGTATGTGACTTGCCCTTTGAGATCGGTGGTGGACAGGATGTTGATGTTGTCCGGAAGCCGGACCTCCTTGTCAGTTACCGGTAGGTTTACCTTCATGATGCTCCCTTTTTTTTGTTGTTTACGAGCTGGTAGAGCCCACTTATGACGCTTACCCGTTTGATTTGCATACGGGAATGCCATAAGTGAATGCTAATAAATACACATTAAAAGTAGGTTAAATTTTTAGGGATGCAAGCAAAAAAATGTGCGGAATCTGACAATGGGGATAGCAGATGGAGAAAGAGCGCCGGATGGCGCTCTTTGGCTGGGTTTACGGCAGTCGGAAAGAGCCTGGGTCAGGCTTTGACCACGTCGACGAAATAGTGATCCTGTCCGTCGATGGCTTCACGCACCAGACCGTGCACATCGGTTTCGAATCCGGGGAAGCGCGAGTTGAAGTCGCGTGCGAACTTCAGGTAACTGATGATGGTCGAGTTGAAGCGCTCGCCCGGCACCAGCAGCGGGATTCCCGGCGGGTAGGGGGTGACCAGCATCGCCGTGACCCGGCCTTCGAGTTCATCGATCGATACCCTCTCCACGTCACGGTGCGCCATCTTGGCCCAGGCATCCGCCGGCGTCATGGCCGGCTCAATGTTGGATAGGTACATGTCGGTGGTGATGCGGGCGACGTTGTACTCTTTGTACACGCTGTGGATCGCACTGCACAGGTCGCGTAGACCGATACGCTCGTACTGCGGGTATTTGGAGGCGAACTCCGGCATCACGCGCCACATCGGCAGGTTGTGGTCGTAATCGTCCTTGAACTGCTGCAGCTCGGTTACCATCGAGTTCCAGCGGCCCTTGGTGATGCCGATGGTGAACATGATGAAGAAGGAGTAAAGCCCGGTCTTCTCGATGATGATGCCATGCTCGGCCAGATACTTGCTGACGATGGCGGCGGGGATGCCGTCGTCGTCGAATTCGCCGTTCAGGTTGAGCCCCGGGGTGATGATGGTCGACTTGATCGGGTCGAGCATATTGAATCCGGATTCGATGCGACCGAAGCCGTGCCAGGTGTCATCTTCATGGATTACCCAGTCGTCGCGATCGCCGACGCCCTCTTCGGACTTCGGCAACGGTCCCCAGACCTTGAACCACCAGTCATCCTTACCGAACTCCTCATCGGCCTTGTGCATGGCGCGACGGAAGTCCAGTGCCTCGTGCAGCGACTCTTCGACCAGTGCCTTGCCGCCGGGCGGTTCCATCATCGCCGCTGCCACATCGCAGGAGGCTATGATGGAGTACTGCGGGCTGGTCGAGGAGTGCATCAGGTAGGATTCATTGAATCTGTGCGTATCCAGCTTACGCTTGGTACCGTCCTGCACCAGAATCTGCGACGCCTGTGACAGGCCGGCCAGCAGCTTGTGGGTGGACTGGGTGGCGAACACCAGAGTTTCGTCCGACCGCGGACGGCCTGGGCCGATCGCGTGCATATTGTGGTAGAACTCGTGGAAAGCGGCGTGCGGCAGCCAGGCCTCATCGAAGTGCAGGGTGTCGATGGTATTGCCGAGCATGCCCTTGATGGTTTCCACGTTGTACAGGATACCGTCGTAGGTGCTCTGCGTAATGGTCAGGATACGCGGCTTCTTGTTCTTCGCCTTGCGTGCGAACGGGTTTGCCTCGATCTTCTTGCGGATCGTCTCCGGGTCGAACTCGCTCTTCGGAATCGGACCGATGATGCCGTAGTGGTTGCGGGTCGGCATCAGGAACACCGGTATCGCACCGGTCATGATGATCGAATGCAGGATCGACTTGTGGCAGTTACGGTCGACGACGACGATATCGCCCGGCGCTACGGTGGAGTGCCAGACCACCTTGTTCGAGGTGGAGGTGCCGTTGGTGACGAAGAACAGGTGGTCGGCGTTGAAGATGCGCGCCGCGTTGGCTTCGCTGTCCGATACCGGACCGGTGTGATCGAGCAGCTGGCCCAACTCATCGACCGCATTACAGACGTCCGCGCGCAGCATATTCTCGCCGAAGAACTGGTGGAACATCTGGCCCACCGGGCTCTTCAGGAATGCGACGCCGCCGGAATGGCCGGGGCAGTGCCAGGAGTAGGATGAATCACTGGCATAATCCATCAGCGCGCGGAAGAAAGGCGGCGCCAGACAATCCAGATACTTACGCGCCTCGCGGATAATATGGCGGGCGACGAACTCCGGCGTGTCCTCGAACATATGGATGAAACCGTGCAGCTCGCGCAGGATATCGTTGGAGATATGGCGCGAGGTACGGGTTTCGCCGTAGAGGAAGATCGGGATATCGTTGTTGCGTTTGCGCACTTCGGCGATGAAGTCACGGATCGCCTTCAGCGCCAGGTTTACATCCTCGTCGCTTCCGGTGCCGAACTCCTCGTCGTCTATGGAGAGGATGAAACATGACGCGCGGCTGGCCTGCTGAGCAAAGGAGGTCAGATCACCGTAACTGGTAAAGCCAACAACCTCCATCCCCTCCCTATCGATCGCTTCGGCAAGGTCGCGAATGCCGGAGCCAGAGATGTTTTCTGAGCGAAAGTCTTCATCGATGATGATGACGGGGAAACGAAATTTCATCCACTCTGCCTGTTTGATTATGAATTGAGTTTTACCAGTCGAAACCCGGTCGAAAACAGGCTGTAGTGTAGCAGCGAGTTGTTTAAGTATAAACGCGTCTACCCATTGCGGGGTATGGACAGCGGTCTATCCTGAAAGGCAATCGGGTTGCCGAGGAGCGATCGCCATGAGCGAGTACACCTATCCGCACAACGAAGCGCTGTTTCTGTTCAATCGGGTACTGCGGATTCCCGAGCTATGCCAACAGGCGGGCCTGGATGAGCTCAACGACGAGCTGATTTCAGCGGTACTCGGTGAAGCCGCGCGCTTTGGCAGCGAACGCCTGGCCCCGAGCAATCGCGACGGTGATCTTAACCCGGCTTACATGACCGATGATGGTGTGCAGGAGCCGTCGGGTTTTGCCGAACTCTACCGGGAGTTCTGTGACGCGGGCTGGCCCGCGCTGATTGCACCGACCGAGTTTGGTGGTCAGGGGTTACCCAACGTCCTGTCGGTTGCGGTACATGAAATCTGGAACTCGGCGAATCTGTCCTGGGCATTGGCGCCGCTATTGACCCAGGGCGCGATGGAGGCACTGGTGGCTCACGGCAGTGACCAGCTGAAATCACGCTGGCTGGCAAAGTTGGTCAGCGGGGAGTGGACTGGCACCATGAACCTGACCGAACCGGATGCGGGCAGCGACCTGGCAGCCTTGCGTACCCGCGCCGAACCTGAGGGTGACCACTACCGGATCAAGGGGCAGAAAATCTTCATCACCTGGGGCGACCACAAGATGGCAAGCAATATCGTGCATCTGGTGTTGGCCCGGCTCCCGGATGCGCCGCCAGGGGTGAAAGGGATCTCCATGTTTCTGGTGCCCAAGTATCTGCTCGATGAGAATGGTGAGCCGGGCGAGAAAAACGATCTGCGTGCGGTCTCGCTCGAGCATAAGATGGGCATTCATGGCAGTCCCACCTGCGTCATGAGTTACGGCGAGACTCAGGGCGCCATCGGTTACCTGGTGGGTGAGGAACACCAGGGGCTGGCCTGTATGTTCACAATGATGAATTCTGCCCGGCAGGCGGTTGGGTTACAGGGGCTGGCAGTGGCGGAGCGTGCCTATCAGGCGGCACGTCAATACGCCCGCGAGCGGGTACAGGGGGAGATCGACGGCCAGCGCGTCACCATCATCCACCACCCGGATGTGCGCCGGATGCTGGCACAGATGAAAGCGGCAAACGAAGCGATGCGGGCGTTGGCCTATGAAGCGGCCGCCGAGGTAGACCGTGCGCGGCTGGCCGGAGATGAACAATCTCGCGCCGCTCATGAGGCCCGTGTTGCACTGTATACACCCATCGTCAAGGGCTGGCTTACCGAACTGGCGCAGGAGGTGGTCAGTCTGGCCATGCAGACTCATGGCGGCATGGGCTACATCGAGGAAACCGGTGTTGCTCAATACGTACGCGACGCGCGTATCTTACCGATCTACGAGGGCACCACCGGTATCCAGGCGCTGGACCTGGTGGGGCGCAAAATATTGGCCGACCAGGGGCGGGCACTGGAGGCTTTGCTTGCAGATATAGATGCCAGCCTGGCCGCAGCTGACCGGGCAGGTGAGCGCGTGAAGCAGCGGATGGCTCAGGCGCTATCCACGGTGAGGGAGACAATTGCGCTGCTCATGGAGGGAGGTGAGAACGATCCTCTGAGCGCTCGGGCCGGCTGCGTTGGACTGATGATGCAGCTCGGCTACTTGTGCGGCGGCTGGATGCAGTTACGTGCCTCTCAGTGTGCCGGTGAGCTTTTACTGCAAGGGGAGGGGGACGAGCCGTTTCTCATGGCTCGGCAGCTCAGTGCCGAACTGTACGCCGACTTGCTGCTGCCGCGCAGTGAATCGCTGAAATATGCAATCTTGACGAATGCGTCAGCTTTAATGGCGATTGGTGAAGAGCAGTTTTGAACGGTCTGTATCATAAGGTTTACAACTTGAGAGCATTTAAGATGAAAAAGTCTCTAGTTGGTTAATAAATGAGGAACATGGCCGAATATTCGGTACAGGCGTGCTGCGATTTTGCTCTAAAATTCTAAATACCGAAGCACGAACCGTCTCATAACTGAATTGGGAAGTAAGCCATGAAGTATCGTTACCCGCTGGTGCAAGCTCTTTGTGTACCTCTTGCGTTCTCCAGCATGGCAATGGCCGCCAATACCCCCCCAACGCTAACCGACCAGGTGATTGTTCGTTTTTCCGATCCCTATACCGACGGCGAGTTGAAGGCCAACGGCTTGTCCCAACAGATCGGTAAGCATCTGGAGTTTGTACGCGAGACGGCTTCGGGATCATACGTCTACAGGCTTCCAGGCAAGGAGTCCCTGCCGCAGGTGAGAGGCTATGCCCAGGCGCTGATGGCGACCTCGGGGATTAAGTTTGCCGAAGCCGATCAGATGATGTTTGGCGTGGCGCTCCCCGATGATCCTGTTGAGGGGGTCACCAGCAGCGGCACCGACATCTACAGTCTGCAATGGCACTACCAGGAGGCAACAGGCGGGATGGATGCCCCCGCTGCCTGGCAAGAGCTCGGCGCTATTTCGGCGCCTGCGACTGTTCGCGTAGCGGTGCTGGATACAGGGTATACCGAACACCCCGATCTGGTCGGCGAGGGCCAAAACGGCGGTAATATCGATGTGGCCAACGGCTATGACATGATCTCCAGTGCTTTCGTTGGCAACGATGGCGATGGTCGAGATGCCGATGCGCGGGATCCGGGCGACTGGGTATTTGTTGGTGAATGTGGCGGCCCCTACTCGTCATACAGCAGCTGGCACGGCACCCACGTAGCAGGCACCATCGCCGCTATGACCGATAACGGCGTCGGCGTGGCCGGCATCGGTTACAACCTGATCAAGGTCGTACCCGTGCGTGTACTGGGTAAATGCGGTGGTTATACCTCTGATATCGCCGATGGCATCCGCTATGCGGCCGGTCTGCCGGTCGGTACGCTCGAGATCGGCACGCCGGCACAGGTTATCAATATGAGCTTGGGTGGCAGTGGCGCCTGCGCGCCTGACTCCGAGTTCCAGCTTGCCATCAATGATGCAGTTGAAGCCGGTACCACCGTGGTGGTCGCTGCAGGCAACTCCAATGCGGATGCCAAGAATTACTCGCCCGCCAGCTGCGCGAACGTGATTAGCGTGGCGGCGACCGGCCGAACCGGCGCCAGAGCGTACTACTCGAACTACGGCGACGTGGTGGACCTCGCGGCACCGGGCGGAGATATGAGCAGCGCTGGCAGCGATGGTGTGCTCTCGACCCTTAATGATGGTACAACCGTGCCGGGAGAGCCGATCTACGCATATTACCAAGGCACCAGTATGGCTACGCCGCATACGGCGGCGGTATCGGCGCTGCTCTACATTGCCAATGAGGGTATTACACCGGCTGAAGTGGAAGGGGTACTGAAAGGGACTGCCCGTGATTTCGCCGAGGGGGCCTGTGCTCAATGCGGCAGTGGAATCCTTACCGCAGGTGAGGCGTTGCGCAATGCCGATGGAAGTGCGATTACACCGGAGCCGATCCTTCCGGCCGCCCCTGACCTGCTCACTGCTATGCTTTTGGCGGATGGCAGCGTCAGTTTGTCCTGGAGTTATCAGAGCTCGAACGAGAGCGGTTTTATTGTCGAGCGCAGCAAGAAAAACAAGGGCAATAGTTGGTCCGGCTATACGGTAATTGCACAGACAACCGGTAGCGATACCTGGTTTGCCGATGCCCCCGCTGATGGCACTTATCGGTATCAGGTGAGAGCGTGGAATGATGTCGGCAGCTCCGCAGCGTCGAATATCGCAGAGGTGAAAGTTTCCAGCGGCTCCGGCAGCGATGGCGGCTCTACGGGAACCTGTAAGGGTAACGGACCCAAGTGCCGTTGATCAATCCGGCGTCATCGCTCGATACTGTCTGTTGAACATAGTATAAGGGCCGCGAATGCGGCCCTTTCTCATTCCTTGCTGTCGATATTCATAATCATCCGTTTTAACCCTTGTCCCGATTTCCCAGCTATCGTCATGCCCATCCTTACGGGCCACCATTGCCCGATTCGCAGGACACAACATCGGTGTCACTAAAGCGTGACAGGGCAGTAGATGGGGCTAAGCTGTAGTTAAGGCGGGAGGGGCTTTCGTGATGCCCACTGTCTCCTGAATCAATACAACTATAGAGATTCAGCCATGAACGTCAGGTATCGACCCGAATCAGCCCTACCCAAAGAACTCAATCGGCCCGATTATTCCAGTCTGCTCGACTTCATCGATGAGGTATGCAGCAAGTACGCCGCGCAACCCGCGTTTACCAGTTTTGGCCGTACGCTCGATTTCGCTGAACTCGATCGGCTGTCGGCATCCTTTGCCGTATACCTGCAGCAGCATACCGATCTGCAGCCCGGCGACCGTATCGCCATACAGCTGCCCAACCTGATCCAGTATCCGGTGGTGCTTTTCGGTGCCTTGCGGGCCGGTTTGGTGGTGGTCAATACCAACCCGCTGTATACCTCGCGGGAGATGGAGTACCAGTTCATCGATTCGGGCGCCAAGGCTCTTGTGATCCACAAAAGCATGGCGCACAAGGCGCAGGGGATTCTGGATAAAACCGGCATCCAGCATGTTTTCGTGACCCAGGTGGGGGATCTGCACGGCTTCGTCAAGCGCACGCTGATCAATGCCACGATCAAATATATCCGCCACATGGAACCGGACTACTATCTGCCAGGCGCGCTTGGGCTCAGGGAGGTGCTGTTGAAACATATCGGAGAACGGCCCAGCCCGGTCGGCAGTTGCGGTACCGACCTTGCGGTGTTGCAGTACACCGGTGGTACCACCGGGGTTGCCAAGGGGGCGATGCTGACCCACAACAACCTGCTGGCCAATCTGATGCAGGGCAGTGAGTTCATCAACGCCGGGGGAACAGGCTGGGCCCGTACCGTGGTGTTGCCATTGCCGCTCTATCACATCTATGCCTTCACTGTGGCTCAGATCGTCATGGCCTCGGGCGGGCATGTGGTGCTGATCGCCAACCCGCGCGATATCGATGCTTTGGTGCGCGAGATCAAGCATTGCAACATGAGCGCTTTTATCGGTCTGAACACACTGTTCAATGCTCTGTGTAACCGTGAATCCTTCCGTGAACTCGATTTTTCGGAGCTGGAACTGACCCTTTCCGGAGGCATGGCGCTGACCCACGAGGCAGGGGAACTGTGGCAGAAAGTAACCGGCTGTCCTGTGGTCGAAGCTTACGGCCTGACCGAGACCTCACCGGCCGTTTCGATCAATCCGCGTAATGCGATTCAGTCCGGCACCATCGGCATTCCCCTGCCCTTTACCGAGGTGAAGGTGATCGATGAACAGGAGCGTGAGGTGGCCGACGGTGACAACGGTGTGCTCTGTGTGCGTGGCCCGCAGGTGATGGCAGGATACTGGCAGCGCCCAGAGGATACGGCGCATGTGATGACCAGCGATGGCTTCCTGAAAACCGGCGATATCGCCACACGGCAGAGCGATGGCTACCTGCGCATCATCGATCGTGCCAAGGATGTGATCATCGTGTCCGGCTTCAACGTCTATCCAAATGAGGTGGAGGACGTGGTGACCTCCCATCCGGAGGTGATGGAGTGCGCTGCTATCGGCGTACCAGATGAGGATAGCGGCGAGCGGGTAAAACTGTTCATCGTCAGTAAATCGGCGACGTTGGATCGAGCGGCGGTACGGGAGTGGTGCCGAGAACATCTGACCGCCTACAAGGTGCCACGTGAAGTGGAGTTCGTCGATGAGTTGCCCAAGTCGCCTGTGGGCAAGGTGATCCGCCGCCACTTGCGGGAAAGCGATAATTCGGTAGAGGACAGTATCGAGGCGGGAGCTGCAAAGAGGTAACCGAGATGTTGATGCAGGGGCAATACGTACGCGTTGTGTCAGTGGGCGACGGCCTCTACGAGCTGGTGTTCGACAATCGACTGGATGACGTCAATACGCTGAGTCAGGCCTGTATCAACGAGTTCGGCGACGCCGTCATGTTGCTGCGTGATGCTGAGGGTTTGCGCGGTGTCGTGATCAGCAGTGATCATGAGGATTTTATTCTAGGCGGTGATGCCAGTGAGTTTGACCAGCACGCTCGAATGCCCAATCACGAGTTGATTGCTCTGCTCGAGGAGATGAAAAACTGGCTGACACGTCTTGAACAGTTGCCGGTCCCCACCGTTGCGGCATGCGGTGGTGACGCGTCGGGGGGGGGATTCGAATTGACCCTGGCCTGCGATTACCGCGTCATGAGCAGCGATGCGCGCGTGCGCTTGCCCCACGTACGACGTGGATTGATACCGGGATGGGGCGGTACGGTTCGGTTGCCTCGTGTAGTCGGTCTGGATAGTGCCATCGACTGGATCTGCACGGGTCGGTATGTCGATGCCAGGGAGGCGCTGCAAACGGGGCTGGCGAACGTCGTTGTATCCCCCAGCCACTTGCGTGAGGCGGCCCTCGACCTGCTAAGGCGTTGTGCTGACGGCGAATTTGATTTTCAGGCCCGGCGCCAGAGCAAGCAGCAGGCGCTGCCTCTGAGTAAGCTGGCGCTGACGCTGGCGGTTGAATCGGCACGTGGTCGGATTGCCCGTATCGCCGGCAAGCACAATCCGGCGGCAATTAGGGCATTGGATACCCTGCTGCTGCAGGCGCCATTGTCTGTGGAACAGGCGATGGAGGTCGAAGCCCAGCACTATGCCGAGCTGGCGGGGAGTGAGATCACGCCCGCACTGACAAGCCTCTTTCGCAGTGAGTTGCAAACCAAACAGCGAGCACGGGCTGAACTGAAACGATCGGATTTCAAACGGGTGGGCGTGCTTGGCGCCGGGGTTATGGGTCGGGCAATCGCGGCGCAAGCCGCTCTGAGTCAGATGCGTGTCGTGATGTTGGATGCCAAAGATCAGCAGTTAGTTGATGCCATGGAGGAGATATCCAGCAAGCTGTCTCGTTTGGTCGAACGGAAAAAGCTCGATGCTGAAGAGCGGGTCAGGATCTTGACCCGTATCCGCCCAGCACTCAGTCGAGAGGAGTTTGTCGATGTGGATCTGGCGATAGAGGCAGTGATCGAGGACCCGGGGGTTAAGTCCGCCGCACTGTTGGCTGTCGAAAAGTATCTGCCCGAGCATGCGATCCTGGCGACCAATACGTCGGCAATCCCGGTTGGTGGGCTGGCAAGGGGGCTAAAAAGACCTGAGCAGTTCTGCGGTATCCATTTTTTCAATCCTGTCTCCACCAAGCCTCTGGTTGAGGTGGTCCGTGCCGCGAAAACCTCGGATGAGACTGTCAGGCGAGCACTCGGCTTCGCCAAAGCGATGGGCAAGACACCGGTGGTTGTGCGTGACTGCCCGGGTTTTTTCGTCAACCGGGTGTTGCACAGCTATCTGCAGGGGTTTCTGTTTCTGCTTCGCGATGGTGTGGATCCTTACCGAGTCGATAGGCTGATGGAGGAGTATGGCTGGAGCCTTGGTCCGGCGCGTACGTTGGATAAACTGGGCATCGATACGTCGCTCAACGCCAGCCGAATGCTTGCCGCTGCCTATCCCGAGCGCCTCTCTTTTCCGGGAGAGAGCGCGCTTGATCGCCTGCGCGTGCTGAGACGGCTGGGACGAAAAAGTGGATTGGGTTTCTATCGCTATGTTCACGGGGCCAAGTATAAGGGCCTGCCCGATCTGAATTTTACAGCAGAGCTCGAAGATCTGGTGGTGAGACATCAGGAGGTGAGCGATCGGGAGATTATCGAGCGGATGATGATTCCGCTGAAGATTGAAGCGGCCAGGGTGCTCGAAGAGGGCAATATAGGTTCGCCGGCCGAAGCGGACGTGGCGTTGGTGTTGGGGATAGGGTATCCGGCGTTTCGCGGAGGTGCCTTTTTCGCTCTGGATCGAGAGGGGCTGGGGCGATTTGTGGCGAGATGCCAAAAGTACAAGGACCTGGGGCCTATCTACCTGCCAGGGCTGCAGCTAAGGGAGATGGCGAGCGGTGGCCGCAGTTATCGGGAGTGGGGGCAGCGCCATGAGGCTTAAACCGACCGATGTTGTGGTAATTGATGCGGTGCGCTCGCCCTTGGGGCGCCGGGGCGATGGCTGTTTCCGCGAGTTAAGCGCCGCGCGGCTCAGCGCGTCGGTGGTTGATGCGCTGCTCTTGCGGAATCCAGCGCTGGATCCCGACGCGGTAGAGGATCTGATCTGGGGTTGTACCAATCAAGCTGCGGAGCAGGGCGGCAATTTGGCGCGAATTGCCCTGCTGCTCTCCGGGTTGCCGCAAACCGTTCCGGCGCAAACGGTGAATCGCCTGGCGGCGTCATCTATGACCGCATTACACATCGGTACTCAAGGGATACGTAGCGGTGCCGGAGACTGCTACATCGTTGGTGGCGTCGAGTGTAAAGGGGGGGCAACGCTTAACCACGAACTTGACCCGATCTTGGGACGGGTAACGGCGCGGGCAGCAGCTCGTCCGGCGGCGGTGGCTGAACTTCTTGCCCACACCCATGCCATCGACAGGCAGTTACAGGACAGCTATGCGCTACGCTCCCACGAGCGCGCTCGTCGCATGCAGCGGGATGGCGACTGGGAAGCGGAGCTGGTTTCAGTTGAGGGGGTCGATGAGCATGGATATCTGCGCCAGATTCGGCACGACGAGTGGCTGCATCATGGGATAGGTCGGGAGCAGCTGGAAGCGTGCAAGCCCGTGCTGACCAACAGGGATGGCGGCAGTGTAACGCGTGGCAATATGGCCCCGCCGGCCGATGGTGCATCTGCATTGCTGTTGATGTCGGCGGAGAAAGCGCGGCTGTTATCGTTGAAGCCGAGAGCCCGGGTGCTGGCAATGGCGGTTACCGCCTGCGATCCCGCTGTGGGCGGACTGGGTGTAATCACGGCGGTAGAGAAACTGCTCGATCAGAGCGGCCTGGCGCTTGCCGATATCGATCTGATTGAGCTGCATGAGGAGAGCGCGGCGCAGGTGCTGGCGGTGCTCAAGGAGCTGGAGCTGCTGAATAAGCTCGATGACCGGGTCAACCTTTGTGGCGGTGCCATCGCGCTGGGTGATCCTCCCGGCTGCTCGGGGGCCCGAATCTGTACCACGCTGTTGCACCAG
Source organism: Marinobacterium zhoushanense (assembly GCF_014641945.1). Classification (GTDB taxonomy): domain Bacteria; phylum Pseudomonadota; class Gammaproteobacteria; order Pseudomonadales; family Balneatricaceae; genus Marinobacterium_D; species Marinobacterium_D zhoushanense. Next base: position 131,657 of record NZ_BMIJ01000004.1, on the reverse strand, counting down.
ATGCAGCGGCGGGATGCGGGGCTGGGCCTGGCACTGGTCAGTGCCGGAATGGGGCAGGGGGTCGCTACCCTGTTCGAGCGCCTGAACTGACCCCGTGGGGCTGTCGGGTTTACGACAATTTACCCGTCCATGGCCCTCCTCCTGGCTCGACGCGTTTATCTGGCTGAGCCCATCTATCTGAAATTCAATAGTTATTTGCCTGTCTATCGCTTGCATCTCTCTGGTGCAGCCTTTGCAGTATTGGTCTATACACCCAAGCCCGCCGTTATCGGCCAGAGTCGCCGTCAGGAGTTAGAGTATGAAAGCAGAGGTCGCTTTTGAGTGTGTCGCTGATGCCATTACCAACGACCAGGCGCTGATCGTCGCCTTTGCCTCCCAGGAGGGGGATATGGTCGACCAGCACTTTGGATCAGCGCAGGCGTTTTATGTTTGGGCGGTAACGGCCGACAGCGCCGAGCTTATTGCCAGTCAGGATTTCGGCTACGAGAAAAAGGATGGTAACGAGGACAAGCTCAAACCCAAGATGAGGTTTTTGGTGGGCGCCGATGTAGTGTATTGCGGTTCCATCGGCGGCTCCGCTACCCGACAGTTAGTCACTTTGGGCATCAACCCGATCCAGGTCAAGGGCGGTCCCGACGTGGAGGAGCTGCTTGAGGATCTGCAGCTTCAGCTTAACAGTGAGGAACCCGAATTCTGGTTGGCCAATATCATCAAGCGCAAGCGCAGTGGTGGAGAGAGCCGTTTCGACGACATGGAGGGTGAGGGCTGGGACGAGTAGCCTGCCTGCTGCAGATCCCGAGCAACGGTTAGCCGCTGAAACTTAACCTCATTTAGGGCATAATGGCGCGCTTTCCGTGGGTGCTTCCCGTGCCCGGTTTCCCGACAGTAAGGCATATCGATATGAGTATTGAACAGGCGTTGATCGAACGTAGCGGCAACCGTTGTGAACTGTGTAGCTCCGAAGCAAATCTCTCGGTGTATCAGGTACCGCCGGTGACCGAAGAGAGCGAAGACCGCGCGCTGTTGCTGTGTGGCAAATGCCTGGGTGAGGTAGAATCCGGCGAGGCGCTGGATGTTAACCACTGGCGCTGCCTGAATGACAGTATGTGGAGTCAGGTGCCAGCGGTTCAGGTGATGGCCTGGCGTCTGCTGACCCGCTTGATCGGCCAGGCCGAAATCTGGGCCAGTGATCAGCGTGACCTGCTCTATATGGACCCTGAGCTGCAAAGCTGGGCGGAAGCGGGGCAAGCGGGTAGTGATGGTGAAAGTAGCGCAGCGACGCTGGATAGCAATGGCACACCGCTGGAAAATGGTGACACGGTTACCCTGATCAAGGACCTACCGGTCAAGGGTGCCGGTTTCACCGCCAAGCGCGGTACGGCTGTGCGCAACATCTCCCTGACCAATAATCCTGAGCAGATCGAAGGTCGAGTCAACGGTGTCCGTATCGTGCTGTTGACCCAGTACTTGAAAAAGGCCAACTGATCTTGCTCCAGGCCTTCCTGCTCCCGATGCTGCCGGTCATCCTGATTGCGGCATTGGGGGCGATTCTGAGTCGACAAACCGACTGGCTGAACAACCCCGCTTTAGGCACATTGGTCACCAATATCGGCCTGCCGGCGCTGTTGATCCATTCGCTGCTGAAGATGCAGATCGACCTGGGCGGCATGGGGCAGTTGTTGGCGGCCATGGCGTCGGCGCTGACCCTTATCGCGCTGGTAACCTGGCTGCTGTTGTGGCTGACACACCTTCCTGTGCGTGACTATCTGTCGGTACTGACCAATCCGAATACCGGCAACCTGGGAATTCCGGTGGTTTATGCGCTGCTCGGCGAACAGGCTCTGGCGCCGGCGGTGGTGATCTCGTCGGTGGTGACGGTCAGTCACTTCACCCTCGGGGTGTCGGTGATGTCCGGTCGCTTCAAGCCGCGAGAAATGCTTAGAAACATGCCGGCGATCGCGTTACTGGTCAGCGCACTGCTGATCGGCTTTCAGATCGAACTGCCGGCGTTTGCGATGCGCACGCTTGACCTGCTCGGGGGCTTTACCCTGCCGGTAATGCTGTTACTGCTGGGGCGCTCGCTCGGCAATCTGCGCCTCGGGCACTCGACGCGCTGGGGACGGTTACTGGCGATGGCGCTGTACCGACCGGTTGTCGGGGCGTTGGTGGCGTTTTTGGTTACACGCCTGTTTGGCATGGCGCCGCTGGAAAGTTTGACGCTAATGATTCAATGTGCGATGCCAACGGCGGTAATCAGCTATATACTGGCTACCCGATACCAGGGGCCGGTCGACGATATCGCGGCACTGATCATACTGTCTCTGCCTTTTTCGTTAGCCACGGTTGCCCTGTTGAACATCCTGTTTTCTCCTGTTTGATACCTTAATTAGAAGCGCCCAACATGTCGGCCCCTGCACTCGTGCGTGATCGCCGCCTGGACACCCTGCGTGGGGTGTTTCTGGTGATTATGCTGATCGATCATCTTGGCGGAATTATCGCCAGTTATACCTACCAGCCATTTGGCTTCATGTCGGCGGCGGAGGGCTTCATCTTTCTGTCCGGGTTGATGTTCGGGCAGATCTACGCCCGCTATGTGGATGAGCCGTCGAAGCTGGTTCGTCGCAGTCTGGCCCGCGCCTGGCTGATCTACCGTTACCACGCCACGATGGTGCTGTTGCTCGCGGCACTGGCGCTGCTGCCGTTCTTCGATTCGCTCTGGTACTGGGCATTGCGGCCCTACCGGGAGGAGCCGCTGACCACCCTGCTGGCGATGCTGGCGCTGGTTCACCAGCCAGGCTACCTGGATATCCTGCCGATGTATGTGCTGTTCGTGATGATCTCTCCCAGCATACTGCGGGCACTGCATCAAGGCCGCGCTCTGCTGGTGGTGGGGGGAAGCGTCATGCTCTGGTGCGCCGGGCAGTGGGTCGATCCGCTACGCGACCTGTACCAAACCCGTGGGATTCAGCTTCACCCCGGGTATTTCAACCTGTTCAGCTGGCAGGTGCTGTGGCTGGCGGGGCTGACGCTGGGCTATGCACGCCTGACCGGCGTGAGCGCGGGCTTCGTGCGCGAGCGCGGCCTGCTCTGGCTTGCCCTGGCCTGTGCCTTGGTGCTCTGGGTATGGCGGCGGGAGTACGTTCAGCCGGGTCCATTTATCACGGCGCTGTTGGATAAACCGAACCTCGGCCCACTACGGCTGTTCAACTGCATGCTGTTGGTGCTGATCGGCTGGCGGCTGATGAACCGGTTCCGGCTTGACCAGTATCTACCGTTCTTTGAACTGCTGGGCCGGTACTCAATTCAGGTGTTCAGCTTCCACGCGGTGCTGCTCTACACAATGCAATACACGACGGGATCCGTGCGTGCTCAGGGGGGCGGATGGTTTAGCCTTTACACTCTGGCGCTGGTGTTCTGCCTGTTGATTCCGGTGATTGTGACCCGGCGTTTGCATTGCCAACCTAACCGGCATCTGCTCACGGGCCGGTTAGGCTAGTTGATTGAAATAGACCTCAGGCAGCGCTTAGTTTGCGGCAGGGCAGCGCCACCAACTGCTGAAACAGGAAGGGGGTCGCCAGCACCAGGGATAGCTCGGTGCTGCTGAGCCATACCAGTGCCTGCTGGCGGCTCCCGGCATCGAGCAGCTTGACCCGGGCCAGTGCTGCATTGGCCTGGAATCGTTCGCTGTCCTCCTCCAGTGCCGGGTCTGGCGTCAGCGCCAGGTGACGGGCCACCAGTTCCGGCGAATCGAGTAACTGCTCTACAGTTGGTGTTACGGCAATCTGTTCTTCGTACCAGGGCAGCAGATCATCCTTGAGCGCAACGACGCTGGGCGCCTGGGTCTCTTCAGGGGTGCGAAGAATCCCCACGCGCTTGAACCAGGCCCCAATGCCCAACGATCCGGTCAACGCCGAGAGCGGTACCGCCAGTACAAGGCCGAATATGGCCGGGGATAGCCAGGCCAACAATGCCAGGGAGTTGGACCAGGCGATCAGCGCCAGCAGGATGCCGGCCAGGGTGTGCCAGCGGTGGCGGTAGATCAGCTGCAGCCAGGGCAGGCTGCCATCCTGGCGCCGTTGCGGGTTCCAGCCGCTGTCACGACCGAGCAGGATGGAGGCCACGGCACCGCAGTGGATACACATCATGATTGGCGCAATGGCCGCGGATACCAGTACTTCGGTGACTATGCTGCCGCTCAAGCGAAACAGTCCGCCGGCGGATCGGCGCAGCCGGTTCGACAACAGGAACAACAGGCTGCCCAAAATCTTCGGTACAAACAGTATCAACATGGTCAGGATGAACAGGCGCACGGCTCGGGGTGCGTCCTGTCTCGGCCAGGTTGGAAACAGAGAAAAGTCGACCCCAAAGTATTCCGGGCGGATGTACTGTGCCTGCAGGGCCAGGGTAATACCGACCAGGATCAACGCCAGCCACAAGGGCGAGGAGAGGTAGGACATGATGCCGGTCAGCAGGTGCATGCGACTGATCCAGTGCAGTCCGCGGCTGCCGATCACTTTGATGTGCTGCAGGTTGCCCTGGCACCAGCGGCGGTCGCGTATCGCCAGATCGAGAATGGAGGGTGGACACTCCTCGTAGGACCCGGGCAGGTCGTCGGCGATCACCACCTTCCAGCCGGCCCGGCGCAGCAGCGCGGCTTCGACGAAGTCGTGACTCATGATGGTGCCGCCGAAGGGCGCTTTGCCTTTGAGGCGAGGCAGTCCGGCGGCGTTCATGAACGCCGCTCGGCGGATTATCGCATTGTGGCCCCAGAAGTTACCCTCGGGGTTGGTCCAGCAGGCGAGGCCGCTGCCGACGATAGGTCCGTATACTCTGTTGGCGAACTGCTGCAGTCGGGCGATCAGGCTGGTGCCGTTGATCAGGCGCGGAATGGTCTGGATCAAACCCGCTCCCGGATCCTGTTCCATGCGGTAGACCAGCTCGGTCAGTGTAAAGGCGGACATCAGGCTATCGGCATCGAGGACAACCAGGTAGTCGTAGTGCGATCCCCAGTGGCGACAGAACTCGGCTACGTTGCCCGCCTTGCGGTCGATGTTGTAGCGACGTCTGCGGTAGTAGATACGGGTTTTCTGACCCAGGCGCTGGCGCAGCAGTGTGACCGCCTGCTCCTCCTCCAGGGCCCGTCGAGGATCGCGGGTATCACTCAATAGTACCCAGTCAAACCAGTCTGCTGCACCACAGTTGACCAGCTCCTGCACCATCGCTTCGACAGCCGCAGCCAGATGGGCGGGGTCTTCGTTATAGCAGGGCAGCAGTACCGCGGTGCGGCCACGGGGGCGGAACAGTTCATGGCGTAGCGGATTACGCAGCTGGCGGCACTGCCGCACAAAGCCGAACAGAGCGCTGACCGCGGCCAACGCGATCCAGCCAAAGGTGGAGATGAACAGGCCCAGCATGGCGTATTCCAGCGGGGTGGTGCCGCCGAGTGCCAGTACCGAGTACATCTCGTAACTGCCGAGCCCGAGCAGCGCGGCAGCGGCACCGAGCAGGGTCCAGCGCCGCAGATGCTGCTTTGACGTGCGTGGCGTGACGATCGCCTGCGCGTCCGGACGTTGCCGCAGGTTCTGCGCGGGCATCGATGCCGGGCGCAGCATCGGCATGCCCGGTTCATGCCTAGTGGTCATCGCGCGGTCCAGCGATACAGCCAGGTCTCCGCTGGGCGCTGATCGTCAAAGTGCAGCTCCAGCCGCAGTTCAGAGAGGGTCTCCTCCTGTGGATCGAACTCGAAGCTGACGCGGTACCCATTGTTGACCGGATTCTCCCTTACCACCAGATTGCGCGTCGTACCGGCCGAGCTGAACAGCCGGGCCGTTGGCAGCATCGAAGGTTTATCGTCGCTGGGCACCGGTATGTTGTAATCGACCACGAATAGACGGCGCGGGGTGGCACTGGCCACGTCGGCGCGGCCGCTACGAGTGGCCTGTACGCGCACCTCGCCCGGCTGCAGCCGCGGCTCAACGCCCCAGGTCAGGCGATAGGAGTAGCTATACTGGCTGCCAGCAGCAATCGGTTCCGCCGGCTGCCAGAAGGCGACGATATTGTCATGGATCTCGGCGTTGGTCGGGATCTCGGTCAGTACCACGGCGCCGCGGCCCCAATCGCCCAACGGTTCTACCCACAGGGTGGGGCGCTTCTCGTAGTGCGCTTCCAGATCCTGATACTGAGCATAGTTGCGGTTGCGTTGGATCAGACCGAAGCCGATCGGCGAGGTGTCGAGAAATGCGCTGATCTGCAGTGAGGCCGGATTGGCCAGCGGTCGCCACAGCCGTTCACCACGGCCATTGACCATCAGCAGACCGTCGGAATCGTGCACCTCGGGGCGGAAGTCGTCGATCTGTTCGCGACCATTGAGCGAGAAGTAGTACATGCTGGTGCCCGGTGCCAGGCCCACTTTGGTCAGGTTGACGCGGGGAAACAGGGTAGCCTGCACATCCATGACGGTGTTGACGCCCGGCCGGATGGTAAAGCGGTAGGCACCGGTCACGCTCTTGCTGTCGAGCAGGGCGTGGACAACGACGGAGTTGGCCAGATTGCTCGGTTTCTCCACCCAAAAGGCTTTGAATACCGGAAACTCTTCACCCTCAGCTGCGCCGGTTTTAAGTGCCAGGCCACGCGCGGATAGTCCATAGACCTGATCCCGCCCCAATGAGCGGAAGTAGCTCGCGCCCTGAAATACGACCAGTTCGTCCCAGACACTGGGTTTGTTCAGCGGCGTGTGCAGGCGCAGGCCTGCATAGCCGATATCTTCCAGCGGCAGATTAAACTCGAAGCGGTTGTCGAGCGTGAACTGCTCCGGGTCATAGGCCAGATGGGTGGCTTGGTCACCCTCTACCAATGCGATCTCCACCGGCTCACTGTAATAGAAGCCTCGATGGAACATCTGCATCCGATAGGGCACGGCATCCTCGGCCCAGATCGCTTTTTCCGGTCGGTATCGGATAGCGCGATATTGGTCGTAGGTCAGATTTTTAATGGATTCCGGTACCGGAGTCGGTACGGTTTTAAATGGGCGCTTTGCCAGCTCTCGGGCGATATTTTGCACCGTATCACGGGAAAACTCGCCGGTTTTGGCAAACTGCACGGCAGCAGCGGCCTGCTGTAACAGTGTTACTGAAAAGATCAGCAAACTGGCCAGAAGGGTTCGGTACATTCTAATGCGACCGCTCGCAACAAGCGGTAAAGCTCTGTAATTGGAAGTCATGCGTAGTTCGCGTCTCGGGATCACAATCTCGTTGTCTGGCGATCTCGACGGTGGTGCAGACACCAGCAGGGAGCGCGCCAAGGATATGCATACTTGCGACGAACAGTTTTTAAGGCCAAGGCTAAGTAATTATTGTGCCTGTCCCTGCCCGACGTGATTTGACACGTGGGAGGAGCGGATCTGGGGGGCAGACCCAACAGGCAGCCCTATTATACGCCGATTTCTGCAGTGCAATAGATATCCGCCACTAAAAGTGGTAACGATTTTGTAAGTCTGTTTACTGCACCGGCATTCGCCCTAACCCGTTGGCGGTCAGGCGAACATGCCGGTAACACCCTAAGAGCGCATTTGTCCCGCCATTCGGCAAAAAGTTTCAACTTTATTGCAGAACGATCAGTTTACGCTTGGCTTTTATCTCATCGATCCGTGCACGAGTCGCTTTGATGAAGGCCTGACTGGCGGCATCGCGGGCAGCGGTCTTGTCCTGTTCGCGCAGAAACGCCTGAGTGAGCAACTGCTGGCGTTTGTCCAACCAGGCGTTTTGCTCCTTCAGCTCCTGAACCCTTGCGTCTTTGGGCAGGAAGTCGAGCATATCCTGAAACAGCAGGAACAGTTGCGCATCGTAAAGGTAGGTTATGCTGGATAGCGTCTGGCTTCGCTTGGCGGGGGATGGGTCGTTTGCATAGCTTTCTCGAAGCTGCTCCAGCGGCTGGTCAAGGTTCGGAAACCAGTCCAGCTCTTCACTCAAACCCTTGGCGATCTTCTCACTGCGGCTCAGTGGCTTGGCTTTGGCTGGAGCCGGTGCGGTTTGTGCCGACGATTCCTGTGCAGGTTTTTGGTTGATGTAGGGGATGGAGGGTAGCGTGTCACATCCGCTGATCAGTGCCGTCGCCAGAACGAGGCTAGTGGCGCGGGCGAAGAGCCTGAAAGTCATATGAGAAGGATCCCTGTTATTCTTGAGCCAGGGTTGCATTCTACCGTTTTTGATCAGTCTGTCGTCACTTCGACAGGCCGGTGGGCCGGTAAATGCCGTATTGCGGCAATTGATGGCCGTTGCTGATGATCGAGAGTGTCGTTGTAAGGTCCACTTTCTGTCACAGATTGGTATAATCGCCCGCCTCTAATTTCGAACGATCGCTTCTCTATCGAATATTGCGTAGTGCCGCGTGTCTGCCCGGGGCTACCGAAGCTGGAGTAACAGGAGACAGACATGGGTGCAAAAGTCGCTATCGTGATGGGGTCGCGCTCCGATTGGCCGACCATGGAAGAGGCCGCCGGGATCCTGGATACACTGGGCGTTGAGTATTTCACCGAGGTTGTCTCGGCTCACCGTACACCGGACAAAATGTTCCGCTTTGCCGAGCAGGCCGCTGAGAACGGCTTCAAGGTGATCATCGCCGGCGCCGGTGGCGCCGCGCATCTGCCGGGCATGATCGCGGCCAAAACGCTGGTGCCGGTACTGGGCGTGCCGGTGCAGAGCAAGGCGCTTAGCGGTAAGGACAGTTTGCTGTCCATCGTACAGATGCCGCGAGGTATACCGGTCGGCACGTTGGCAATCGGCGGTGCCGGTGCCTTCAATGCCGGGCTGCTGGCGGCACAGATGCTGGCGGTCGAGGACTCGGAGCTGGCGGTCCGCATCGCCAACTGGCGTGCCGAGCAGACCCAGTCCGTGCTGGATAATCCCGATCCACGTGGTTAACACCTCCGCGATTAACAGAAGACAGGTTGAATGATGTTGCCAAGAATCGTCGTGGCCGGTAACGGCCAGTTGGGCCAGATGTTGCAGCAGGCCGGTGCACCGATGCAGTTGCAGGTGATGCCGGTAGAGCCCAATCAGGATATCGAGATCGCGCTACACGATGATGATGTCATCACCGTCGAGATCGAGCACTGGCCCGATACGGTCACCGGTCTGCAGTTGAAGAAACATCCCAATTTCCGCAACGCTTCGGCGCTGCATGCGGTGATCGACCGTCAGCGCCAGAAGAGCCTGCTTGACCGTCTGCAGGTGCCGACCGCACCCTGGGTCGTTCTGGAAAACGAAGCCGAGTTGGCTGAAAAGCTGGAAAGCCTGGGTGAGCGCGCCGTGGTCAAGCGTCGTCGCGGTGGTTACGACGGCCGTGGCCAGTGGCGCTGGCAGCGTGGCGCTGAGGTTGACGCCGAGTGGGCCGGCAGCTGCATCGCCGAGGCAATGATCCCGTTCAGTCACGAGGTGTCGCTGGTTGGTGCGCGTAACGCCAAGGGCGAAAAGGTGTTCTACCCGCTGACCCGGAACTGGCACGAGAACGGTATTCTGCGTACCAGCGTTGCCAATTTGCCGGTGCCGGCGACTCAGCAGCAGCACGCGGAAGAGTGGCTCAGCCGGATCATGGACGACCAGGGGTATATCGGTGTCATGGCGATGGAGTGCTTCGTCGTCGATGGCGATCTGCTGGTTAACGAGCTGGCGCCGCGTGTCCATAACAGCGGCCACTGGACCCAGGAGGGTGCGACGATCAGTCAGTTCGAGCTGCACCTGCGTGCCTTGGCCGAGTTGCCGCTGATTACCCCGGAAATTAAGGGCGTATCGGTAATGTACAACCTGCTCGGACGCAGCTGGAAGCCGGAATGGCTAGGAGTGGACGGCGTGCATGTGCATTGGTATGGCAAGTCGCTGCGTCCGGGGCGCAAGGTGGGCCACGTCAATATCAATCGTCCCACTGTCGAGCAGCTCAAGGAAAGTCTGAAGTCCCTGCGCGAGCTGGTTGATGCGGAGGACAAAATCGCTTTCGACTGGGCACTGGAACAGCTCTGAGTGCCCCTGATCTGTCCGTTGTGACTTGTGTCGCAGCGGGCAGGTTGTTAAGATCCACCCCGCTCTTGGGGGAGTAGTCTTCCGCGCTCGATACCTGTCGAGTCGGAGTCGCTGTCAACATAATTGAGCCTCAATGCTCATGGCAGCCACGTCCACGATCCTGATCGTGGATTGACGAGACCTGAGACACTGCATGCTGCTCATGGCGGGCCGGCGTGTTGTGTCTTATGGTCAATGCCCGCCAGGATTCTGTTTTCGATGGATGCTTTCCTCTCCTCGACGCTTGCCGTCGCCATTGCCGAGATCGGCGATAAAACCCAGCTGCTTACCCTGTTCCTGGTCGCACGCTTTGCGCAACAGCGTGGTGCAATCGTGTTCGGCATTCTGCTGGCAACCTTGGTTAACCACGGTGTTTCAGCCTGGCTCGGTGGCTGGTTGGCTGATCTGATCCCGGAAAACTGGATAGTCTGGATCGTCGGTCTCAGTTTCATCGCTGTAGGTCTCTGGGTGCTGATTCCCGATAAGGAAGATGACGAGGAGAGTGAGAGCTTGAAATATGGCGCCTTAGCCGCCACATGTGTTCTGTTCTTCATCGCCGAGATTGGCGATAAGACTCAGATAGCGACGGTGATCCTGGCAGCTCGTTATGAAGAGATGCTGTTGGCGGTGGTTACCGGCACTACCCTGGGTATGTTGTTGGCCAATGTGCCGGTGGCTTACTTCGGCGGCGCATTGATGCGCAAGGTGCCGCTGGACTGGATTCGCCGTACCGCCTGTGGCCTGTTTGTACTATTGGGCCTGCTGTCGCTGTTCCAGGCCTAGGGTGGATCGACTGGTTCACTGAACTTGGCGCTGTTATGTAACTCTATAGCCATTATCGATTTCGATGACCGTGGTCGGCGTGAGGGGAGATCTGTCGCCGTGAGAGTGCTGCTATATCTGTTTCTGATGCTGGGCTCTTTGTTGGGCGGCACCGCACAGGTGCTGGCCGGCGAAGTGCGTCTTGCAGAAGAGGTACTGGATCAGCTGCACGGCGACGATCGTTGCTTGAATGATCACCTCGGTCTGCTGCCCGATTTTCCGCCTTTACCCAGTGACACCGATCCCCGTCTCGTCGCCGCCGAAAAGGTTTTTACATTACCCCGCCATGCCTCCCTCACCGGGGCCTTCGAAACCGATCCGCACGCTTCGGCGGAGGTGTCGAACTATTCGATCCGTGCGCCTCCTCTCTCAGTCGTCTGAATCCAGCTTTTCCAGTTAAACCACAGCTTTTGCCGATAATCGGCCTGAGCCGGTTATCGGTGCCTGAGGAGGTCAGATGATCACCGCAGTCATGTTCCGCCATGGAATCGAAAACCCGGAAGCGATGCGGCGTATCCGCTCGCGCCTCGAGCGACTTGAGTCGAAGTCGGACCGTATTCGGCGCGTCGAGGTGGTGTTGGACAGAATATCGCACGGCGGTGCCCCGGCGTGTAATTACCAGTGCCATATCTCGTTCCGTGGCACCGAAAAGCGCGATCTGGATATCTATGCCGATAAACGGCTGGCCGAGATGGCGATCGACGATGCGTTCGATCGGCTTCATTTAGTGTTGAGGTCCGGACTGGTGCGACGTTTGCGCAGACGCAAATGACTTGAATAGCGATTTAATGCCCATACAACTGATATACATTGAATTATTCAGGAGCTTATTATGAAAAGAGCTTTAAAACTTGGTGCGGCCGCGCTGCTGGCTGTAGCGGCCCTGAATGCCTCGGCCGCGCTGCCAGTCAGCGACTCTCAGGGCAAGCAGTTGCCCTCATTGGCGCCGATGTTGGAAAAGGTCAATGCAGCGGTAGTCAATATCGCTACCTTCTCCACCCAGCAGGTTTATAACCCCCTGTTGAGCGACCCCTTCTTCCGTCGCTTTTTCAACATTCCTGAGGGGCAGGCACAGCCCCGGCATCAGCGTCGCCAGGCCAGTGCGGGGTCCGGCGTTATCGTCGATCAGAACCAAGGCACTATCATCACCAACTATCACGTTATCAAGGGCGCGGATGAGATTCAGGTGCAACTGCTGGATGGGCGTACCTTTGAGGCAGAGCTGATCGGTGCTGACCCCGAGGTCGATATCGCCGTGCTCAATATCAAGGCCGATAGATTAAGCGCGCTGCCCCTGGCTGATTCCGATAGCCTGAAAGTGGGCGATTTCGTGGTTGCCATAGGTAACCCCTTCGGGCTCGGCCAGACCATTACCACCGGGGTCGTCAGTGCGTTGGGACGTACCGGGTTGGGAATTGAAGGGTTTGAAAACTTCATCCAAACCGACGCGTCGATCAACCCGGGCAACTCGGGCGGTGCCCTCGTTAACCTGAACGGAGAGTTGGTCGGTATCAATACCGCCATAATCGCCCCGGGTGGTGGCAACGTCGGTATCGGTTTTGCGATTCCGGTCAATATGATGCGCAATGTTGCAGATCAGATTCTGGATGTGGGGGAGGTGACCCGCGGGCAGATCGGTGTCGCGATTCAGGATCTGACGCCTGAGCTGCAGCAGGCGTTCGATATCGCCAACGGTCAACAGGGCGTGCTGGTGACCGATGTGATCAAGGACTCGGAGGCCGAGAAAGCGGGTCTTAAAGCGGGCGACCTGATCCTCGAAGTTGACGGTAAGCCGACGCCCAACAGCGGTCAGCTCCGGCATCGCATTGCGTTTACCGGCGTCGGTGAGACCGTCAGGCTCACTCTGATCAGAGAGAGCAAGAAAATGGACGTGGACGTGAAGGTCGGCAAGTCCGCAACCCTGACCTCCGATGTCCGGCTGCACAAGCTGCTGGATGGCGTGACCTTCGCCAACTCGCCGGATGGTCGTGGCGTCGTTATCGCCGAGCTGGATCCGCAGTCAAGCGCAGCGGCCGCCGGGCTGAGATCGAATGACGTGATCCTCAGCGTCAATCGGCAGAGGGTGGACGGTATGGATGACCTCAACAAGGTGCTGGCACGTGTCGACGATAAACTTCTGCTCCAGGTCAGGCGGGGTAACGGAGTGTTTTACCTGGTGCTGCGTTAAGAGCCCGTCGCTCTGTCATTGAAACAAAAGCCGTGCCTTCGGGCGCGGCTTTTTCATGCTTATCTCCAGTTGAAGGGCGATAGCGGGTAGGGCTCTGGCTCTGCTATTGCGTCGGATTCAGACCAATCGAGCGCTCGGTTCGAACTGGCAGGCGACCGGCGACAGTCTCCGGTATTCGGAGGGGGTCATCTGCTTCAGTGCCATGAAGCGTCGATTGAAGTTGGAGATATTGGTAAAACCCACTTCGAAGCAGATATCCGTGATCGGTATATCGGTGTGCGCCAGTCGATCGCAGGCACGGTTGATTCTCAGGCTGTTAACGAACTCGACGAAGCGGCGGCCTGTAGCCTGACGGAAAAAACGTGAGAAATAGGTGGGTTGCATCCCCAGCTCTTCCGCGACCTCCTCGAGACTCAACTCTTCTTGAAAGTGCTCGAAGATGTAGTTCACCGCCTGATTGACACGATGCTGGTTCTTTTCCCCCGCTGCTGAAAAGTAGTTTTCGCTCGACAGCAAGCGATAGTCGCCAGTTTTCGCCAGCAGATCCATGAACTCAAGGAAGTGGGCCAGGCTTTTAAGCCCCTCGGAAGTCGAGATCGACTGCATCAGTCGATAGGCTTCGCGGATGGTGTCACTGCCCAGAAACTCGATGCCGAATCGGGACCGGTTCAGCAACTCATCCAGCTCACTGAATTCGGGCATAACCTGGCGTGCGTGCTGGATCGTCTCGTCGGTAAAGACCACCACCTTGTCCCGTTCCGGGTAGACCTCCTGTTCATCGGTGTGGCTGATCCAGTTATGGGGCAGGTTGGGGCCGGTCAGGATCAGGTTACCGGGATAGAAGTTGCCGATGTAGTCGCCGACAAACACTTTGCCCGTGCTGTGGGTGATCAGATGGAGTTCGTACTCCTTGTGATAGTGCCAGCGAACCAGCTCATCGGGGAACCCGTGCTGGCGATACAGAATCGAGCCGTTCGTCCGGTGGTTGATCAGCTCATAGGAGGGATCGGATTGGCGAGTAGGGCGGTTAGTCATGGCCTAAATGTGAACGGTTATTATTTTTACTAGACTGTTTCAATGATAGGAAATCGTACGTGGCATGTACACTTTTTTGCACCGGTAAATCATGCATATATAGATAACATTATGAAATTAATAGACTAAATATATCTTAAATAAATTTAGCAGTTTGCTTGTCGCTAGCTAATGTGCAAAAAAGTATAGGGAATTTGTTGAATATGGATTTGTTCGCATGCCGGGCCTGCAGTGTAATTAACCCACCCTCGCTCCCCGCGCGATCCGATTTCGGACGGCGGAAGGGTAACAAAAAAGATAACAATAAGCCGGCCACTCGCTCGGCAAAGGAGTGTACTCTAATGAAAACTTGCTTTACTCCCGCGCTGATGGCATCCGCCATCGCTCTCTCAACGGCAGCCACTGCTGCAACTACCGTTACCATCGGCACAGTCAATAACGGCGACATGATCCGCATGCAGGAGCTCTCAAATGAGTTCGAACAATCGCATCCGGATATCAAGCTGGATTGGGTCGTGTTGGAGGAGAACGTACTTCGTCAGCGCCTGACAACCGATATCGCCACCAACGGCGGCCAGTTTGACGTGATGACCATCGGGTTGTACGAAACCGGGCTCTGGGGCGAGCGCGGCTGGCTGACTGAGCTGGATAACCTGCCTGCCAGCTACGATGTCGACGATATCTTTCCGTCGGTACGTGACGGTCTTTCGGTGCACGGCAAGCTTTATGCGCTGCCGTTTTATGGCGAAAGCTCCATGACCTATTACCGCAAAGATCTGTTCGAAAAGGCGGGCCTGAGCATGCCTGAACAGCCGACCTGGGAGCAGATGCGTGAGTTTGCCAAAACGCTGCACAAGCCAGACCAGGAGCAGTACGGAATTTGCCTGCGCGGCAAGGCCGGCTGGGGTGAAAACATGGCGCTGGTTACGACCTTGGCCAACGCTTTCGGTGCGCGCTGGTTCGATGAGAGCTGGCATCCGGAGTTCACAGGTCCCGAGTGGACCAAGGCGGTTGAGTTTTATACCGATCTGCTGGGGAATTATGGGCCGCCGGGGGCTTCATCCAACGGCTTCAATGAAAACCTGGCACTGTTCAACTCTGGTAAGTGCGCCATGTGGGTAGATGCTACCGTCGCCGGATCCTTCGTCACCGATGAGAGTCAGAGCAAGGTGTCCAATGATGTCGGCTTTGCTCTGGCACCGAAAGAGGTGACCGAGAAAGGGGCGGGTTGGCTTTGGTCCTGGGCCCTGGCGATCCCGGCAACCTCCGATTCCAAGGATGCCGCCAGGGAGTTCGTGACCTGGGCTACGTCGAAGGAGTACGCGGGACTGGTTGAGCAGAAGTTCGGCATTACGGCGATTCCGCCGGGTACCCGTCTCTCTACCTATCGCAATGATGCGTACATGAATGCAGCGGCTTTCGCCAAGACCACACTGGAGTCCCTCAAGCGTGCCAATCCGAACGACCCGACCCTGAAGCCCGTGCCTTACAGCGGAATTCAGTTGGTGTCGATTCCGGAGTTCCAGTCCATTGCAACCCAGGTGGGCAAGCTGATCTCCGGTGCGCTGTCCGGCAACATGCCGGTGGCGCAAGCGCTGAAGAGTGCTCAGTCGGTGTCCGAGCGGGAGATGAAGCGCGCGCACTATATCAAGTAATGCGTTAACGGCCGGCGCTTGGCGCCGGCCGCTTCTCCAATAATCATAAGAAAGAGAAAATCCATGAGTATCACAAGTCTGCAGGCAGGGGTGAATACTGCGAGCGACATGGCGACCGGGAGCGCTGGTCCCAAGTTGCAGAAGCGCCGCAGGAGCCGTGTCGGACTGGCGATGGTGTCACCTTCGGTGCTGGCACTGCTGGTTTGGATGGCCGTTCCTCTGGCCATGACCATCTACTTCTCTCTGATCCGATACAACCTGCTCTACCCGGGAGATAACGAGTTTGTCGGCCTGGAGAACTTTTATTACTTCCTGACCGATGAGGGCTTCGTCGCCGGTGCATTCAATACCCTCTGGCTGGTGCTGTCGGTATTGGCGATAAGTGTCGTCGCCGGTGTGTTGATCGCGGTGCTGGTCGATACACCGTTTTTCGGTCGCGGCATCGTGCGTGTGATGCTGATCTCGCCCTTCTTTATCATGCCCACGGTAAGTGCGCTGGTATGGAAGAATCTGTTGCTGCACCCGGTTTCAGGAGTGCTGGCTGCTGTCTGGCGCTTCTTTGGTGCCACGCCAATCGACTGGTTCACCGACTACCCGTTGCAGGCGATCATTCTGATCGTGTCCTGGCAGTGGATACCGTTTGCCGTGCTGATCCTGATGACGGCGATGCAGTCGCTGGACCAGGAGCAGAAGGACGCTGCGCGCCTCGATGGTGCCGGTCCCATCGCGATCTTCTGGCATATCACGTTGCCGCATCTGGCGCGCCCCATCGCCGTGGTGATCATGATAGAGACCATCTTCCTGCTGTCGATCTTTGCCGAGATCTTCACCACCACCGGCGGTGGTCCGGGTTATGAGACCACTAACCTGGCGTTCCTGATCTACAGCCAGGCGCTGCTGCAGTTCGATGTCGGTATGGCCTCGGCCGGCGGTTTGATCGCCGTTGTCATCGCCAATATCGCGGCCTTCATGCTGGTACGCATGATCGGCAAAAACCTGACCGACAAGGCCTGAGGCGGAGGATTGTATGATGTTATCCCTAAAACAAACCCGTCATCTGCGCACCGTGCTGATTGGCTCCCTGGCCTGGCTGGTGGCGCTGGCCATCTTTTTCCCGATCTTCTGGATGTTGCTGACCAGCTTCAAGACCGAGATCGATGCTTTCACCAGCCCGCCGCAGCTGTTCTTTGCGCCGACGCTGGAGAACTACATCCATATCGACGAGCGCAGCGACTATTTCCACTATGCCTGGAACTCGGTGGTGGTCTCCTTCGGCTCCACTTTTATCGGCATGCTGCTGGCGGTGCCGGCGGCCTATTCCATGGCGTTCTTTGAAACCAAGCGTACCAAGAACACCCTGCTGTGGATGCTATCCACCAAGATGTTGCCGCCGGTTGGTGTGCTGGTACCGATCTACCTGCTGTTCAAGGATTTTGGTCTGCTCGATACCAAGCTTGGTCTGGTGATCATCTATACCCTGATCAACCTGCCGATCATGGTGTGGATGGTGTACACCTACTTCAAGGAGATCCCCAAGGACATTCTGGAGGCCGCCCGATTGGATGGCGCCACCCCGGGGCAGGAGATCTACCGTGTCTTGCTGCCGATTGCGAAGGGAGGTCTGGCGTCCACCATCCTGCTGTCGTTGATTCTGAGTTGGAATGAAGCGTTCTGGTCATTGAACCTGACCGCCTCTGGTGCAGCTCCGCTAACCGCGCTGGTCGCGTCCTATTCAAGTCCCGAAGGGCTGTTCTGGGCCAAATTGTCGGCGGTGTCGACGCTGGCCTGTGCTCCGATCCTGATTTTTGGCTGGCTGAGCCAGAAACAACTGGTCCGCGGTCTCTCCTTCGGCGCTGTTAAATAAGAAAAAGGTTTTCCCATGGCTAATCTGACTATCCGTAATCTGAAAAAAGTCTTCGAAGGGATCGAAATCATAAAAGGTATCGACCTGGATATAAAAGACCACGAATTCGTTGTCTTTGTCGGTCCATCCGGTTGCGGTAAATCCACCCTGCTGAGGCTGATTGCCGGTCTGGAGGAGGTCACCAGCGGTCACATCCATCTCGATGATAAAGAGATCACCGATATGGCTCCGGCCAAGCGCGACCTGGCGATGGTGTTCCAGACCTACGCCCTCTATCCACACATGTCGGTGAAGAAAAACATGTCGTTCGCGCTGGATCTGGCTGGTGTCGCCAAGTCCGAAGTGGAGTCCAAGGTGTCTGAAGCGGCGAGGATCCTGGAGCTGGATCACCTGCTCGAACGCAAGCCCAAGGCGCTCTCCGGTGGCCAGCGTCAGCGGGTCGCGATCGGTCGCGCCATCGTGCGCCAGCCGAAGATCTTCCTGTTCGATGAGCCGCTGTCCAACCTGGATGCGGCCCTGCGGGTGCAGATGCGTCTGGAACTGGCGCGACTGCATCAGGAACTGAATGCGACCATGATCTATGTCACCCACGATCAGGTGGAGGCGATGACGCTGGCGGATAAGGTTGTGGTACTGAACGGCGGCAACATCGAGCAGGTGGGCTCGCCGCTGGAGCTGTATCGCCACCCGGTTAACCAGTTCGTGGCAGGCTTTATCGGCACACCGAAGATGGCGTTTTTGAATGCCCAGGTGAAGGCATCGGACGCTGCCAGCGTCACTGTCGCTTTGGACAGTGGCCCTGTATACACCCTGCCGCTGGATGGTCGTACGGTGAAGGTGGGGGACGTTGTGACCTTTGGTGTGCGCCCCGAGCATATTCAGGTGGCCGACGCCGGTGTCAGTGAGTTCAGTGTAAAGCTCGATGTGACCGAGCATCTGGGGGCGGATACCTACTGCTATGTCAAAGCACCGAACGGCGAAACACTGACGGTACGGGCCTCGGGGGATTACATGGGCCGCTACGGTCAGGAGGTCAGCCTGGTGCCGGAGCTGGCGCACTGCCACCTGTTTGATGCTGAAGGGCGTGCAATCCCTAAGCCGGGCGCGCCGGCTCAGGCGGCCTGAAGCCCTAGCTAACACTTATAGAATCAAAATTTTCAGGCCTGTCTTTCGGCAGGTCAGGGCGGCCTTTGCCTGATTTCAGGCGCCGCTCGATGAACAACAGCGGATCCGGGGATCCAAGGTAAATGCGATGAAACTGAATAATGAAAACCTGGAGTTGCTGCCGCAACGGCTGGTCAAGCCCAGCTACGACCGCCGCCAGGTCAGGCAGGGGATAGTGCATATCGGGGTGGGTGGATTTCACCGCGCCCACCAGGCGATCTACACCGAGCAGTTGCTGAATCAGGGCGGTGCACGGGAGTGGGGCATCTGTGGCGTCGGCCTGCGCGCGGAGGATCGCGCCATGCGCGATGCCTTGGCCTCTCAGGATTATCTCTACACTCTGTATGAGCTGGGTGACGGCGCCGATACCCAGATCCAGGTGGTGGGTTCGATTGGCGACTTCCTGCTCGCCGAGGAGGGGCAGGAAGCATTGATTGCACGGCTCGCCGATCCGGCCACGCGGATCGTGTCACTGACTATCACTGAGGGCGGCTATTGCACTGATGACAGCAGCGGAGAGTTTCTGTCAGAGCTGCCGGAGATACGGCACGACCTGGAATACCCGAAAAAGCCGACTACGGTATTCGGTTTCCTGACAGAAGCGCTGGCCCGGCGCCGTGATGCCGGTGTCGGGCCGTTCACGGTGATGTCCTGCGATAACCTGCCGCACAACGGCAGGGTGGCGCGCAATGCACTGCTCGGATTTGCGGCACTGCGTGACCGCGCGCTGCACGACTGGATTGCCGATCATGTCAGCTTCCCCAACTCCATGGTCGACCGGATTACACCGATGACCAGTCAGACGCACCGAGCGCAACTACAGGCCGAGACCGGAGTTGAGGATGCCTGGCCGGTGGTGGCAGAGCCGTTTATTCAGTGGGTGCTGGAAGACAAGTTTTGCAATGGACGCCCGGCATGGGAGGAGGTCGGTGTACAGTTCACCGACGATGTCTCCCCCTACGAGGAGATGAAGATCGGCCTGCTCAATGGCAGCCATCAGGCGCTGGCGTACCTTGGCGCATTGCTGGGGCATCAGTATGCCCACGAGACCATGCAGGATACCCAGCTGCGCGAATACGTGCGTGCCTACATGGACCGGGACGTGACGCCGCTGCTGGCCGCTGTGCCCAGTATCGATCTGGAGCAGTACAAGGACACGCTGATCGAGCGTTTTTCCAACACCGGCATCTGCGATCAGATCAGCCGTATCGGTTATGACGGCTCGTCGCGGCTGCCCAAATTCGTGATACCGACACTGCTTGGCCAGATAGAGGCGGGCGCGCCGCTACAAAGAATTGCGTTGATCTTTGCCGCCTGGTGTCAGTACCAGCAAGGCGTTGACGAGAACGGCAACGCTTTTCAGGTGGGCGATCCGCGTGTGGAGCTGGTGCGGCAGGCGACCCGTCCGGGCACCGATCAGGTGGAACGCGTGCTGGCGCTGGATCTGGTGTTCGGTAGGCAGATCCCGGCGAGCCAAGCCTTCGTCGATGCCTTCCGCCTGCAGCTTGAGCGCCTGCAGACCTTGGGCGTACGGAAGACGCTGGAACTGACAATGGCCGATTGTGTCGAGGAGTAATCAGGTTATGCCCACGCTTTTGCAACAATTGAAACAGTACAGCGTTGTCGTCGCCGATACCGGCGATCTGGACGCGATTGCCCGATTTGCGCCTGAGGATGCCACCACCAATCCATCGTTGATACTGAAAGCGGTGCAGTCGGGGCAGTATGACAGGCTGCTCGAGCAGATCCTGCAGGAGTCGATCCACGAGCGCGCGGGCATTGATGCGGCCGTCGACGATGCCTGTGACCGCCTGGTGGTTGCAATGGGACAGAAGATCCTGGCGCTGGTGCCGGGGCGGGTCTCCACCGAGGTGAATGCGCGTCTCTCCTTCGATACCGATGCCAGTATCGCCAAGGCACGGCAACTGATCGCACTGTATGAACAAGCGGGCGTCAGTCGTGACCGGGTGCTGATAAAGCTGGCGGCGACCTGGGAGGGGATCCGCGCCGCCGAGGTGCTTGAGCGTGAGGGGATCGCCTGTAACCTGACGCTGATCTTCAGCTTTGCCCAGGCGCGAGCCTGTGCCGAAGCCGGGGTCTGGCTGATCTCACCCTTCGTCGGTCGCATTCTTGACTGGTACCGGCGGGATCAGCCGGATAAGGCGTATGCCCCGGCGCAGGAGCCGGGGGTGCTGTCGGTGCAGCGGATCTATCGCTATTTTCGCCAGCAGGGCTACCCAACCGTTGTAATGGGCGCGAGTTTCCGCAACTGCGGCGAGATACTGGCGCTGGCAGGATGCGACCGGCTGACCATCAGTCCAGCGCTGCTTGACGAGCTGGCCTCCGCCGAGGGTGCAGTCGAGCCAGTGCTTGGCACAGAACCCTCGCCGGCGGGCGAGCCGGTTGAACCGTTGAGCGAAGCCCAGTTCCGCTGGCAGATGAACGAAGACGCCATGGCCACGGAGAAGCTGGCGGAGGGGATTCGCGGGTTTGAGGCGGATCAGCTCAAGCTCGAAGCGCTGCTAAGTGAGCGGATACGGGGAGGTCGGTCATGACCACGGGTATAAACGCAGGAGGTTTATCTCCACGCCAGTTGGCCAATGCGATCCGCGCCCTGAGCATGGATGCCGTGCAGCGAGCCAACTCCGGTCACCCGGGAGCGCCGATGGGGATGGCGGATATCGCTGAGGTGCTCTGGAATCGGCATCTGCGTCACAATCCGGGCAATCCCGGTTGGGCCGATCGCGACCGCTTCGTACTCTCCAACGGTCACGGCTCGATGCTGCTGTACAGCCTGCTACACCTGTCCGGTTACGCGCTGTCACTCGATGAACTCAAGCGTTTCCGCCAGCTGCATTCGGCGACGCCCGGACATCCGGAGCTCGGCTATACGCCGGGCGTGGAGACCACCACCGGCCCGTTGGGGCAGGGGTTGGCCAATGCAGTGGGCATGGCGCTGGCTGAGCAAACGTTGGCCGCCCAGTTCAACCGCCCCGGTCACCCGATCATCGACCACCACACCTACACTTTTGTCGGTGACGGTTGCCTGATGGAGGGGGTCTCCCACGAAGTCTGTTCGCTGGCCGGTACCCTGGAGCTGGGCAAGTTGATTGTGTTCTACGATGACAACGGCATCTCCATCGATGGCGAGGTGGAGGGCTGGTTCAGTGACAACACTCCGGAACGCTTTCGCGCCTACGGCTGGCAGGTGATCGAGGCGGTCGATGGGCACAGTGCCCAGGCAGTGGATGTTGCGATCCTGCAGGCTAAGGAGGAGACGCGACGGCCGACGCTGATCTGCTGTAAAACCACAATCGGCTTTGGTGCGCCGAACAAGGCCGGCAGTCACGACTGTCATGGTGCACCCTTGGGCGAGGCCGAGATCGCCGCGGCGCGCGAAGCGCTGGATTGGCCCTATGCTCCATTCGAGATTCCAGCGGACATCTGCTCTGCCTGGGATAGCCGTGAAAGGGGGGCGGCGCTGGAGGTGCAGTGGCAGCAGCGTTTCGAGTCTTATGCGCAAGCTTATCCGGAGCTGGCGGCCGAGTTGCAGCGGCGCCTGGCCGGTGAACTGCCGGAAGGATGGACAGATCAGCGTGAGCAACTGCTGAGGCAGTGCCAGCTCGCGGCGCGTACCCAGGCTACCCGCAAGAGTTCGCAGCAGGTGTTGGAACGTCTGGCGCCATCGATGCCCGAGCTACTCGGTGGCTCGGCCGATCTGGCACCGTCCAACCTGACCCAGTGGTCCGGCTCGCTGGCCGTCTCAAGCGAGCAGCGGGCCGGCAACTATATTCACTATGGTGTGCGCGAGTTCGGCATGAGCGCAATGATGAACGGCATCGCCCTGCACGGCGGCTTTATCCCCTATGGTGGCACCTTTCTGATGTTCATGGAGTACGCCCGCAACGCCGTGCGCATGGCGGCACTGATGAAGATCCGCTCGATCTTTGTCTATACCCACGATTCCATCGGATTGGGTGAGGACGGACCGACCCATCAGCCGGTAGAACAGCTGGCCAGCCTGCGCCAGACCCCGAATCTGGAAACCTGGCGCCCCTGTGACGAAACCGAGACCGCCACGGCCTGGTGTGAGGCGTTGGCGCGCAAGGATGGGCCTACTGCCCTGGTATTGTCACGCCAGAACCTGCCGGCGTTGCCCCGTGACGCCGCACAGCTGGCGCAGATAGAGCGTGGCGCCTATGCCGTTGCCGATTGTGAAGGGCTGCCCGATCTGATCCTGCTGGCCTCGGGCTCAGAGGTGGCCTTGGCGCTGACAGCGGGTGAGCAGCTGGCCGGGCAGGGCATCGTTGTGCGCGTGCTGTCCGTTCCCTGTATCGAGCGTTTCGAGCAGCAGCCGGCTGAGTATCGCGACGCGCTGCTGCCGGCTTCGGTACGCGCCAGAGTGGCGGTGGAGATGGCCCGGCCCGAGAGTTGGCACCGCTATGTCGGGTTGGATGGTGAGGTGGTGGCGATGCATGGGTTTGGCGAGTCGGCACCCGCTGAGATATTGTTCGAGCATTTCGGTTTTACCGTAGCTGCCGTCGTCGAGACTGCGCAGCGTGTGCTGGCGCGGACTTAAGGCTCGGGTGGAGGGCTAAGTGATGTATCTGGGTATCGACTGCGGCACACAGGGCACCAAGGTGGTGATTCTGGACCTTGAACAGGGACAGATCTGCGGTGAGGGCTACGCCCCGCATGAGTTGATCAGCGCCGCCAATGGTCGGCGTGAGCAACGGGTCGAGTGGTGGACGGACGCGTTCCAGCAGGCCTACCGTGAAGCGCTGGATCGTTCTGGTATCGACAGCCGGGCAATCCGCGCCATAGGTGTTTCCGGGCAGCAGCACGGCATGGTGTTGCTGGATGCGCAGGGCGATGTGATCCGCCCGGCCAAGCTTTGGTGCGATACCGAGAGCGCTACGCAGAACGCTGAGCTGCTTGAGCAATTGGGCGGTGTAAGCGGCAGTATCGAACGCCTGGGGTTGGTGGTGGCGACCGGGTATACCCTGTCGAAACTGCTCTGGCTGAAGCAGCATGAGCCGGAGCAATTCGCCCGTATTGCGACGATCCTGCTGCCGCACGATTATCTGAACTACTGGTTTACCGGCGAGATTGTCGCGGAGTGTGGTGATGCCTCCGGTACTGGCTATTTCGATATTCGCACCCGGCAGTGGGTCCCGGAGGTGCTGGCGTTGATCGATGCAGAGGGGCGTCTTGAGCGCGCGCTGCCGCCACTGATCACCGCCGAGCAGGCGGTGGGACAGGTGCGTCCCGAGATTGCGCGCCTGCTGGGGCTTTCCGAGGGCGTCATCGTGTCCAGCGGCGGTGGCGACAACATGATGGGCGCCATCGGTACCGGCAACATACAGGATGGCATCGTAACCCTGAGTCTGGGGACCTCCGGTGCGTTATATGCCAGTTCCGGTCGTGCACCTGAGCAGATGCATCCGCTGGTGGCGCCGTTCTGTTCGTCGAGTAATGGCTGGTTACCACTGATCTGTACCATGAATTTGACCGGCGTGGTCAATCAGGTGCGACAGTTGTTCGATTATGATCTGGAGCGGTTCAACCGGGCCGCATCTCAGGCGGGTATCGGCGCAGGAGGGGTGACCATGCTGCCGTTTCTCAATGGGGAGCGGGTGCCTGCTTTGCCGGCGGCGACCGGCAGCTTTCTGGGGCTTGGGATGCAGAACCTGACGCCCGCCAACCTGTGTCGTGCTGCCATGGAGGGCACCACATTTGGACTGCGCTACGGTTTGGAGCTTTTACAGGCAGCAGGCATCAGCAGTCGGGAGATTCGCCTGATCGGCGGCGGCGCGAAAAGCGCCTTATGGCGCCAGATGGTAGCTGACGTTATGGATACTGACGTGGTTTGTCCGGTGGTGGGTGAGGGGGCAGCGCTGGGAGCGGCTATACAGGCGGCCTGGTGTGAGCAGTCTGCCCGGAATGGCTCGATCGCGCTTGCCGACCTCTGCGATCGGGTTGTAGCGCTGGACCACTCCACAGCGGTGGCGCCCGAAGCCAGCGCCGTTGCCGATTATCGGGAAGCCTACCTTGCCTATCGCAAAAACCTGTCTCAGCTTTACCCGAACGCGGGTTAGCCGCGTGTCACGCCCGCCGGCGGCACCCTTGGCGGTGTCGCCCTATCCCTGTTCTTAAGCGTCATTTCGACCGTTTTTGGCATCGACCGGTTGTCGAGTGGCAACCGGAATTTGAAAGTGTCCTACCCTATTAGTCAGTATTCTGACCAGAAACTCAGTACGAGATGTAATAAAAACAAAATTATTTGTAGATATGGGGCTTGTTTAGGGCTTATATGTATGGATAATACGTAAATAAATTACATAACAGGTTTGAAAGTGCCCTGCAGAATGGGCCTGGGAGACACAGCATGAATCCAATTGTCGCGGCAGTAACCGAGCGCATTATCGAGCGGAGTCGGCAAACTCGTGCGGACTACCTGGCGCGAATGGAACAGGCTCGGCGCAACAAACCACACCGCACGGAACTCTCCTGCGGTAACCTGGCGCACGGCTTTGCCGCCTGTGGCGGTGAAGACAAGAATCGTCTGAAGATGATGCAGAGGGCCAATATCGGCATCATCTCTGCGTACAACGATATGCTGTCGGCACATCAGCCGCTGGAACGCTTCCCTGCTTTGATCAAGGAGGCTGCATCCGGGATGGGCTGCACCGCGCAGTTCGCTGGTGGCGTTCCGGCTATGTGTGACGGCGTGACCCAGGGCCAGCCCGGCATGGAGCTGAGCCTGTTCAGTCGCGACACTATCGCCATGGCAACCGCGGTGGGACTGTCGCACAACATGTTCGATGCAGTGCTCTGCCTAGGTGTCTGCGACAAGATCGTGCCTGGACTGCTGATCGGCGCGCTCAGCTTTGGTCATCTGCCGGTGATCTTTGTGCCGGCCGGTCCCATGACGACCGGGCTCTCCAATAGTGAAAAATCCCGTATCCGTCAGCTCTACGCCGAGGGCAAAGTGGATCGCGATGCGTTGCTGCAGTGCGAGTCCGACTCCTACCATGGTCCGGGCACCTGTACCTTCTACGGCACCGCCAACTCCAATCAGCTGCTGATGGAGGCGATGGGTGTACACCTGCCGGGTACCTCGTTCGTCAACCCCAATACACCGCTGCGCGATGCCCTTACCAAGGCGGCGGCCGAGCAGGCCTGTCGTATTACCGAGCTGGGTCCGGATTACCGCCCGCTGTGCCGGGTGATTGATGAAAAAGCGATCGTTAACGGCATCGTGGCACTGCTGGCCACGGGTGGTTCTACCAACCACACCATGCATATTATCGCAATCGCGCGGGCCGCAGGGGTGATCGTCAACTGGGACGATTTCTCTGATCTGTCCGACGCGGTACCGTTGTTGACGCGGATCTACCCGAACGGTACTGCCGACGTGAACCATTTTCATGCCGCCGGTGGCATGGCACTGCTGTTCAATCAGCTGCTCAGCGCGAAAGTTCTGCATGAGGATGTGCTCACCGTGGCCGGTCAGGGGCTGGCTCAGTACACCAGTGAACCGTTTCTGGATGGTGAGAAGTTGATCTGGCGAGAGGGGGCAACACAGTCGCTCGACTCCAGCGTGATCTCCAGCGTCGGCGAGCCGTTCGCCGCTAATGGTGGACTGCGGTTGCTGAAGGGCAACCTTGGGCGCGGCGTGATCAAGGTCTCGGCGGTAAAGCCGGAGCATCGTATTGTCGAGGCGCCCGCGCTCGTACTGCACGATCAGGATGATCTGGAGCCGCTGTTCAAGAGTGGTGACCTTGATCGTGACTGTGTGGTGGTTGTGCGCTTCCAGGGCCCCTCGGCCATCGGCATGCCGGAGTTGCACAAGCTAACTCCCTTCCTGGGAACGTTACAGGACCGTGGCTTCAAGGTGGCTCTGGTGACCGACGGGCGTATGTCCGGCGCCTCCGGCAAGGTTCCCGCCGCGATCCACGTAACGCCGGAAGCTTACAACGGCGGCATGCTGGCCAGGGTGCGCAATGGTGATCTGATTCGGGTTAATGCTGAGACCGGCGAGCTTGAGTTGCTGGTCAACGAGTCCGAACTGGCCAAACGCGAACCGGCGATCAGCGATGTCAGCCACAATCACCATGGCATGGGGCGAGAGCTGTTTGCCGGTATGCGCAGACTGGTGTCTGGAGCCGAGCAGGGTGCCTGTTCGTTGTTTGTAGATAACCCGGGTCAGTCGATTTGATCATGGGTAAGTCGCCCGGGCGAGAGGAGTTGAGATGAGTACACAGGTAGATGCAGTTCTGAATAGCGCACCGGTGATGCCCGTGCTCGTGATCGAGCGGGTAGAGGACGCTGTCCCCCTGGCCAAAGCGCTTAAGGCGGGCGGACTCAATGTATTGGAGGTAACCCTGCGTACCGACGCAGCGCTGGACGCAATCCGCGCCATCGTGGCGGAGGTCGAGGGTGTCATAGTCGGTGCAGGCACCGTGACCAAGGTGGCTGAATTGGCCGAGGTCGAGGCCGCGGGGGCGACATTCGCCATCAGTCCCGGTGCTACCGCGGGTCTGTTAAAGGCGGGCCTGGAATCCGGCATCGCTTATCTCCCGGCGATCAGCACGGTGTCCGAGCTGATGAATGGATTGGATGCCGGTTATAGCGCGTTCAAGTTCTTCCCGGCTGAGGCTAGTGGCGGCGTGGCGATGCTGAAGTCGATTGCCGGCCCCTTCCCGGATGTGCGCTTCTGTCCGACCGGCGGTATTGGCCCGGATAACTTTCTTGATTACCTGAATCTGCCCAATGTGAGCTGTGTAGGCGGCTCCTGGGTAGTGCCTGCGGGCCTGATCCGCCAGCAGGACTGGGAGGGCATCACTGCCTTGGCGACCGCTGCAGTTGAGCGAGTCGGTGAGCGCGGCTGATCTCTCCTACCGGCCGGTCCGGGTAATTGGTTGCTACCCGGACTGCCATCTTTTTGGAAAAGGACAGGTGCGTATGGCTGTTAACTCCGTAGTGTCAGCAGCTGCCAAGGCCAGCTTTTACGCGCCCTATGTCTCTTTCTTGCCGCCTGCCTGAGGCGGCTTTTTTATTTCATAGCTACGGTTAGGTTAACAATACCTATAACGACCTAAGGAGACTGACGAGATGAGTGCCCAGCTGATCAATCATGCCTGCGATTTTGTGCTATTCGGTGCGCGGGGTGATCTGGCGATGCGCAAACTGTTTCCGGCGCTGTATCAGCTGCATCGCGCGGGCCTGCTTCACTCGGATACCCGCCTGATCGGTGTTGCCCGCAACGAATCGACCCAGGAGGAGTTTATCGAAGCGGTACAGGCGACGCTGAAGCGTTACGTGAAGCCTGCCGAATATGATGAGGGGAGCTGGGAGGGGTTCAGCAAACGGTTGCACTACCTCAAGGTGGAGATGACCAAGGCCGCTGACTACAAGCAGATCACCCGGTTTGCCGAAGGCTCCTCGAATACACTGGTCAACTATCTGTCGACGCCGCCCGCGCTGTTTGCCGATATCTGCAAGAACCTGCATCTGTCCGGTGCGATCCAGCCGAATACGCGCATCATCATCGAGAAGCCGATCGGCCATGACCTGGAGAGCTCGAAAGAGATCAACGATACGGTGGCGCAGTACTTCAAAGAGGAGCAGGTGTACCGTATCGACCATTACCTGGGTAAGGAGACGGTACAGAACCTGATCGCCCTGCGCTTCGCCAATAACCTGTTCGGCTCGCAGTGGAACCAGAACTACATCGACCATGTCCAGATCACCGTTGCCGAAACCGTCGGTATCGAGGGGCGCTGGGGTTACTACGACAAGGTCGGCCAGATGCGTGACATGGTGCAGAACCACGTACTGCAGCTGCTCTGCATGGTGGCGATGGATCCGCCCAGTCAGCTCACCGCCGATGGTATCCGCGACGAAAAGCTCAAGGTGCTGCGGGCGCTGCGACCGATCACTGCCGAGAACGTGGCCCGCCGCGCCGTCCGAGGCCAGTACACTGCAGGGGCGGTAGGCGGTGCGGCCTGTCCCGGCTACAAAGAGGAGGAGGGCAGCAGTGGGCGCAGCAATACCGAAACCTTCGTCGCTTTGCGCGCCAACATCGATAACTGGCGCTGGGCGAGCGTGCCGTTCTATATCCGTACCGGCAAGCGGATGGCGACCCGGATGGCCGAAATCGTCATCGTCTACAAGAATCAGCCGCACTACATCTTCGATCCGAAGCAGAAGAGCATGGTCACCAACAAGCTGATCATCCGCCTGCAGCCGGACGAGGGAATACGGCTGCAGGTGGTCACCAAGGAGCAGAGCCTGGACAAGGGGATGGCGCTGCAGAGCCGCGGCCTGAACCTGAACTTCTCCGAGGGGCAGGAGGGGGTGCGTACTCCCGAGGCCTATGAGCGCCTGATCCTGGAAGCGATGCGCGGCAACCAGTCGCTGTTCGTGCGTCGCGACGAGATCGAGGCGTCCTGGCGCTGGTGTGATGAGCTGATCAAGGCCTGGGATGAGAGTGGGGATCAGGTTAAGCCCTATCCTGCGGGCAGCTGGGGACCGATAGGCTCCATCGCATTGATCGAGCGTGACGGGAGGTCCTGGCATGAGTGAGCTGGAGCTGTATCCAGGGCTTAATCAGCCCTTGGAGTTTAAGCAGTTCGCCGAGCGTGAGGAGCTCGAGCGGGATCTCTGTGCGCGCATCTGTAAGCTTCTCCAGGCGGGTATTGAAAACCGTGGCGAAGCGGCGCTGGTGGTCTCTGGCGGTCGCACGCCGGCCGGCTTGTTCCAGCGACTGTCCGAGCAGCCGCTGGAGTGGTCGAAGGTGCTGGTGACGCTGGCGGACGAGCGCTGGGTCGACCATCAGCATCAGGACTCCAACGAACGTTCTGTCCGTAGCCACCTGTTGCAGAACTGCGCGGCCGCAGCGCGGTTTCTGCCACTGGTGAATGCTGAGACGACGCCGCACGACGGGCAGAGCGAAACGGAGCTGCTGCTGAGCATGCTGCCGGAGCGAGTGGATGCAGTGATTCTCGGTATGGGCGAGGATGGGCATACCGCTTCCTTCTTTCCCGCTGCGCCGGAGTTGGCGCAGGCGTTGGATCCTCAGCCGGCCAGTGACTGTGTGGCAGTTACGCCGCCGGAAGCCCCGTGGAAGCGGATGACGTTGACCCTGCCTCGCCTGCTGGCCAGTGGTGAAATCATCGTGCATCTCTGTGGCGAGGCCAAGCTTCCTGTATTGCAGCAGGCGCTGGAGGATGGCGCCATAGAGGAGATGCCGATCCGTTCTGTGCTGCGCCAGAAGAGCACGCCGGTGGTGATCTACTGGGCGCCCTGATCACAGTGTCTGTCTAACCCTCAGGGGCGTCGGTGACGCCCCTGCTTGTTTTCGACCTAGCGTCGCGTGACATAAGGATAGCGAAATGATCGACCTTCAGAAGTATGCGGGAATTGTCTTCGATATGGACGGCACACTAGTCGACACCATGGAGGGGCACCTGGAGGCCTGGCGGCGGGCCTGTGAGGCCTATGGCTTTCCTTTCGACAAGGCCTATATGCACAGCCTTGGCGGGGTGCCGTCGGTGCAGACCGTGGAGATTCTGAACCAGCTACACGGCCTGAACCACGATGCTGAGGAGGTTGCTCAGCACAAGCATCAGGCCTGGCTGAGCATGGCACTGAAGCCCCAGCTTTTCCCGGAGACATCGGGCGTCTTCCGACATTATAGGGGCTTGAAAAAGATCGGTATCGGTACCGGTGCCAAGCGTGAAGGGGCTGAGATCATCTTGAGCGCGGTCGGTCTGCTCGATCAGGTCGATGCGCTGGTCACCTCGAGCGATGTCGAACATGGCAAACCGGCTCCCGACACCTTTCTCAAGGTCGCACAGTTGCTGGGTGTAAATCCGGGCGACTGCGTGGTGTTCGAAGATACGGAGATCGGTCGCCAGGCGGCGTTCGCCGCCGGTATGGATTGCTATCTCTTCGCCGATGGCGAGTTTCGATTCCATCCATCTGCCTGACCGCGGCGGCTTTGCTCCTGCCTTTCCCCAGCGCCGGTTGATCTGGACCCACAGCCTGATTATTGAATGACGCGATAAAGCCAATATCTATTGATTTGTTCAAATGTTACCGGTAAAGTTGAAATTGTTACCGGTAACAGTAAAGTTTTTCTCGCGTTCGGCTTGAGCCGGGCCAAAATAGAAAATAAAAACAGGAACAGATAGATGAAACTCACTTCCAAGCTCTTGACCGCCGCCCTGTCCGGTCTCATCTCCGTTTCGGCCTTCGCCGCTGATTTCACCTTCAAGGTGCAGTCTTCCGATCCCTCGGGCGATAAGAACTTCCAGGTGCAGCAGCAGTGGGCCGAGCGTGTCGGCAAAATGTCCGGTGGGCGTCTGGAGATCAAGCTGTTGCCGGTTGGCAGCGTGGTCAAACACACCGAGACGCTGGATGCAATCAAGATGGGGATTCTGGATGGTCAGGTGACCGCGACCGGCTACTTTTCCGGTAAGGATCCCGCCTTCGGTTTGATCGGCAACACCGTCGGGGCCTGGTCCTCAACCACTCAGTTATTGCAGTACATTAACTACGGTGGCGGCTATGAGCTGATGACCGAGCTCTATGCTCCCTACGGCGTGAAATTTGTCGGCGGCTCAACCACCGGCGTCGAATCCTTTGTCTCCAAGGTGCCGGTCGATGGTGTGGATGACCTTAAGGGGTTGAAGCTGCGTGCACCTGAAGGGCTGGTACAGAAGGTGTTTGCGGCAGCCGGCGCTGCGCCGGTTAACCTGCCGGGCTCCGAGGTGTTCACTGCGCTGAGCAAGGGGGTTATCGATGCCGCCGACTACACCGTGTTCTCGACCAACCAGAAGGCGGGGATGAACGATATTGCCCAGCACCCGGTACAGCCTGGATTCCACTCGCTGCCGCTGATCGATATCTCCGTCAGTCAGAAAAAGTGGGACAAGCTGCCGGCCGATCTGCAGGAGATCTTGACCGTGTCGGTGCGTGATTTTGCGCAGGATATCACTACCCAGCTGCGCATTGCCGATCTGCAGGCGGTGAAAGAGGCGAGCAACAACCCGGATATCACCATCCACGACTGGTCTGCCGAAGAGCGCAAGAAGTTCCGCGCCATCGCGCGCTCTCAGTGGGAGGAGTTTGCCAAGGAGTCGGACAATGCGATGAAGGTATACCAGTCGGTGACCGCCTATCTGGAAACGAACGGCCTGCTCTAAGGCTGCCCCTTCTCTCTCCTGTTCTAAACGGTGGGGCGTTCCGCCCCACTTAACTCCCCGGGTTGATTGTCATGAAAGCTCAAGATCGCATTCGCGAAGAGGAGGCTCACGAAGTGGAACAGCACGGCCGCACGCGGCTCGATCGCTGGATCCTCTGGGTGGGTAATCTGCTTAGCCTGTTGTTCGTGTTTACCGTTGCTATCTCTTTTTTCGAAATTTTGATGCGCTACCTGTTCAACTCTCCGACGATCTGGGTGCACGAATCGGCTGCGTTTATCGGGGGCTCTCTGTTTGTCATCGGTGGCGCCTATGCGCTGGCCAACAACAAGCATGTGCGCGTGGTGCTGATCTATGACCAGGTCTCGTCCCGTGCACGCTGCTATTTGAATATCTTCCACTCACTGGCGGGCCTGGTTTTTGCCGGAATGCTGGCTTATGGCGCCTGGATGATGGCCAGCAGTGCCTGGTTATCGCCTTTGGGCGAGCTGCGCCTCGAACGCTCAGGTTCGGCCTGGAATCCCGCTTTCCCGGCGCTGTTAAAAGCGCTGATTCTGCTGGTTGTGTGCGTCATGTTTGTTCAGTTTCTGCTTCACCTGCTTGACGATTTTCGTCAGCTTGGACGGTTAAAGCGCGGAGGTAAGGCCGATGTTTGATCTCTCCGCTATAGGAATCGCTTACGGCAGCCTGCTGATGCTGGGGCTGTTGATCCTGCTGCTGCTGACCGGCATGCAGCTGGCCTTCGTTACCGGCCTGGTGGCGCTGATCTTTACCATCGGCTGGTTCGGCGTCGATGCGATGCCGCTGATCACCAGTCGCATGTACAGCTTTGTTGGCGCTTACGTTTTTCTGGCGGTGCCTATGTTCGTGCTGATGGCGGCGTTGCTGGATCGATCCGGCATCGCTGTGGATCTGTTCGATGCCATGAAGAAGGTGGCCCGCAAGCTGCGCGGCGGCGTTGCGGTACAGACGCTGATCGTGGCTGTAATTCTGGCTTCGATGTCCGGTGTTATCGGCGGTGAAACCGTGCTGCTCGGCATACTTGCGCTGCCGCAGATGCTGCGTCTGGGCTACAACCGCAAACTGGCGATCGGTACCACCTGCGCAGGCGGTGCCCTGGGCACCATGATGCCGCCGAGCATCGTGCTGATCATCTATGGCATGACCGCCAGCGTATCGATAGGCGAGTTGTTCAAGGCTGCCTTCCTGCCGGCGTCGATTCTGGCGGGATGCTACGTCGCCTACGTGCTGATCCGCTGTTACCTGAACCCCTCGCTGGCGCCGCTGCCGACGGCCGAAGAGATGGCCGCCGATGATGAGCGTGACATCAATTACATGAAGGCGCTGTTCTTTCCGGGCCTGACCGTGGTTATCGTGCTTGGCAGCATCTACACCGGTATCGCCTCGGTTACCGAAGCCTCGGCTCTGGGTGTGGTCGGCATCATGTTGAGTGCACTGATCCGTGGCGAGCTGAATTTCGAGATGATCCGCGACAGCGCCAAGGCGACTATGCAGACCTGCGGCATGATCATCTGGATCGGCATAGGTGCCAGTGCGCTGGTAGGTGTCTACAACCTGATGGGTGGTATCGATTTCGTGGAGTCGGTGATCCTGTCGCTCAGTGACGGCCATGTCATGACCACAGTGCTGATCATGATGGTGATCCTGCTGGTGCTGGGCATGTTCCTGGACTGGGTCGGTGTTGCCTTGCTGACCATGCCGATCTTCGTGCCGATCATCACCAACCTCGGCCTGGATCCGATCTGGTTCGGCGTGGTGTTCTGCCTGAACATGCAGGTTTCTTTCCTGTCACCGCCATTCGGCCCCGCCGCTTTCTACCTGAAATCGGTGGCTCCGAAGGATATCAGTCTGGGCGAGATCTTCTCCGCTCTGGTGCCCTTTATCGTGCTACAGATTCTGGTGCTGGCACTGGTCATTATCTTCCCGCAGCTGGCGTTGTGGTGGCAGTAGGAGGAGGGCGTGGTGAAAAAGAGATATATCGTGATGGGCGTATCCGGCTGTGGCAAATCGCTGATCGGCTCGTTGCTGGCCAAGCGGCTGGGACTGGCGTTCTTCGATGGTGATGATTTCCACCCGCCGGAGAATGTGGCGAAGATGCGCCAGGGGATACCGCTTAACGATCAGGATCGCTATGGCTGGTTACAGACATTAAACGATCTGATCAACCGGGAGGAGGGGATGGTGCTGGCATGCTCTGCCCTCAAGCCTCAGTATCGGCAGCAGCTGCGGCAAGGCAATGACGCGCAGCTGATCTACCTGAAGGGGGGCGTCGAGACGATCTGGGCGCGGCACAGCTGTCGTGAGGGGCACTACTTCAACGGTCGCGAGATGCTGGAAAGTCAGTTTCGCGAATTGATCGAGCCCAAGGTCGGTGAAGCGATAGAGGTCTCTATCGATCAGTCGGCGGAGCGGGTGCTTGATGATGTATTGGCTGCGCTGGCGCAGAGTGAAAGGGCTGATAAATGATCTGCCAGCTCTGATCCGTATCGGGCGTGGGGAATGACCTATGCCTGATACGCCTTCGTCGGTATGATGTTACGCGTAACAGAGACGCCGGACCTCACCATGAGCGAAAAAAGAAAAAGACCCACCCTACAGGATGTCGCGGACCGTGTCGGCGTCACCAAAATGACGGTAAGCCGTTATTTGAAAAAGCCCGAGCAGGTTTCGAGTGTGTTGCAGGAGAAGATCCAAGGCGCACTGGACGAACTCGGCTACATTCCCAATAAAGTGCCTGACATTCTCTCCAGCTCGAAAAGTCATGCCATCGGAGTGCTTGTCCCGTCGTTGACCAACCAGGTTTTCGCCGAGCTGATCCGTGGCTTCGAGTCGGTGACGGAGCCGGCGGGCTATCAAACCATGCTGGCCCACTATGGCTATAGCCAGAGTGCGGAGGAGGCACGAATAGCGACCCTGTTGGGCTATAACGTGGACGGTTTGATCCTCTCCGAGAGTTTTCATACCGAGCGTGTGCGGCGAATGATCAAGACCGCCGGTGTCCCGGTGATCGAGGTGATGGATTCTATTTCGCCCGCCATTGAGCAGGCGATAGGGTTCGATAACGAGGCGGCGGCGTTCGCGATGACCGAACTGATGATCGAACGTGGTCATCGCAACACCGTGTACTTCGCCGCGCGCATGGACGCACGCACCCGGCTCAAGATCCAGGGCTACGAGCGGGCGATGCGCAAACATGGGCTTGAACCTTTCAGTCTGCAGACCGAGCAGGCATCCTCGTTCACCCGCGGTGCATTGTTGTTGCGCCAGGCGCTGGAGCAACATAAGGATCTGGACGGAATCTTCTGTACTAACGACGACTTGGCTGTTGGTGCCTTCTACGAGTGTCAGCGTCAGGGAATAGCTGTACCACAGCAGATCGGTATCGCCGGTTTCCACGGACACGATATTGTCAGTGCGATGGTGCCGAGACTGGCCACCGTGGTAACACCGCGTGAGGAGATGGGACGGTTGGCAGCGGAAAACCTGCTGGCACGGTTGCAGGGTAAGCCGGTAAACCGGTCGGTGATCGATCTGCCGTTCCGTTTGGAGCCGGGAGAGAGCCTGCGATCAGCGAGCTGACCGCAGGCTCGAGGGGGAGAGGTTAGAGGTTCAGGTCGGCCTGAGTTGGCAGCGCATCGAACGCCCCTTTGCGTGTTACCGCAAAGGCACCGCACTGCATGCCGACCTCAAGCACCTGCTCCAGCAGGGCTCGGTCGTTTAGCTCGCTGAGATGACTGCGGTCTATGCCATGCTTGGCCAGGGCATAGAGGGTTCCGCCGGTGAACGCGTCACCCGCAGCGGTGCTGTCGACCACCTTGGTCTTTGGTGGCTGCAGTTCTCCGTTCAGTGTGCGGCCAAAATAGCGCAACGGGTTTCCGCCGTCGGTGACCAGAATCAGGCTGACGCCGGCGTCGCGAATCCGCTGGATCACCTCCGCTTCGCTCTGGTTACGGCACAGGAACGCGAGTTCTTCAGTGCACAGCTTGAGCAGGTCGGTCTGCGCGATTGCCTGCCAGACAAAGGGGGTCGGATCCAGGTCGGCCGGCCAGAGGTTATGGCGCAGGTTGATATCGAAGCTGACCAGGTAGCCTTTCTCATGCGCCTTGGCGACGCCGGCCAGTGTAGCTTCGCGGATGCCGGCTTCGGTCAGCGTATTGGAGCAGAAGTGGAAGATGCCGGGTTCGTCGAACCAGTCGGCGCCGAACTCCTCCGGCCGGAACAGCAGGTCCGCCGAGGGTGAGCGGTAGAACTCGAACGAGCGCTCGCCATGTTCGTCCAGCGAGACAAACGCCAGCGCGGTTTTCGCTTCCGTCGTCTGCAGCAGGTAGTCGGTGTTGACGCCCGCGTCCGCCATGGCGTCGTGCAGACAGTCGCCGAACATGTCCTGTCCCACCTTGCCCGCGAAATGGGAGCGGCCACCCAGCTTGGCCACGGCCACCGCCACGTTGGCCGGAGCGCCGCCGGGGTAGCGGGTAAAGGTTTCCGGGCCGTCCAGGTCGGCACCGCCGACCCGGTTGGAGAGCATGTCGATCAACGCCTCTCCGAAACTGATCACTTTGTTCATGGTTTTACGCTCTCGGCCTGTTTACCGGTCTCACTTTTCGAGGCTTTTTTCACTGGGTTGCCAGATACTGCCTCAGCCGTCGTATTCTTGCCGTGCATATGCTGGCGTACGATCTCCATCAGGCCCTGGGTCGACTGGTCGTAGTCGGAACTCTTCAGCTCGATATTACGACTGATCTCGGTAGCCAGGCGCTTGCCCAGTTGTACGCCCCACTGGTCGAAGGAGTTGATGTTCCAGATCGCACCCTGCACGAACACCTTGTGCTCATACAGCGCGATCAGTGCACCCAGGTTGTGCGGGCTGAGGCTCTCCATCAGTAGGATGTTGGAGGGGCGGTTACCCGGACAGGTGGCGTAATCCAGCATACCGTTTTTCTGGTCACCGTTCATGAACGCGTTGGCCTGGGCCAGCATGTTGGTGAGCAGTGCGAAATGATGTTCTTCCGTCTTCTCGTCCGGCTCCAGCGAGGCGATGAAGTCGATCGGCACGAAGCGGGTGCCTTGGTGCAGCAGCTGGAAAAAAGCATGTTGACCATTGGAGCCGGTCTGCCCCCAGACGATCGGGCCTGTAGCGTAGTCGATCGGCTGGCCGTCGACGTCGACGGACTTGCCGTTGCTCTCCATGTCCAGTTGTTGCAAGAAGGCCGGCAGCTGATGCAGAGCCTGGTCGTAGGGAATGATCGCCTGGGTTTCGGCTCCGAGGAAATTGATGTACCAGATGCCGATCAATGCCATCAATACCGGCATGTTCTTCTCGAGCGGGGCCTCCATGAAATGGCGATCCATCTCGTATGCGCCTTCAAGCAGTTCGATAAAGCGGTCGCAGCCTATGCTCAGCGCGATCGGCAGGCCGATGCTGGACCAGAGCGAGTAGCGTCCACCGACCCAGGCCCAGAACTCGAAGATGTTCTCGCGCTTGATACCGAACTCCATCGCCGCGGCCTGATTGGTCGACACGGCCACAAAGTGCTGGCTCATGTCGGTCTGCTGGCTGGTGTTCTCGAGGAACCAGCGGCGTGCGGTCTTGGCGTTGAGTAGTGTTTCCTGGGTTGAGAAGGTCTTGGTAGAAACGATGAAGAGTGTGGTCTCAGGGTTGAGCGCACTCAGTACTTTCTTGATGTGCTGCCCATCCACGTTGGAGATGAAGTGGAAGTTCATCTCCGGATGCTTGTAGTTGAGCAGGGCGCGGCACACCATGTTCGGTCCCAGGTCGGAACCGCCGATACCGATATTGACTACGTTGCGGATCCGCTTGCCGCTGAATCCCTTCCACTCTCCACTGCGTACTTTCTGACTGAAGGCCTCCAGCTTTTTCAGCCCGGAACGGATATCCGGCATCACATCCTTACCGTTGACCGTCACCGGCTCGTCCCCGCGGTTACGCAGAGCAGTATGCAGCACCGGGCGGTTTTCGGTGGTGTTGATGATATCGCCGGAGAACATCTGTGCACGACGTTGGCGCAGCGGCGAGTGTTCGACCAGCGCGAGCAGGGTTTTCAGCACCTCGTCATTGACCTTGTTCTTGGAGTAATCGAGAAACAGATCGCCCAGGCGCAAACTCATCTTGCCGAAGCGCTCCGGGTCATTGCTGAAGTAGTCGGCAATACGGTCGTCTTTGGTCTTTTCCGCCAGGGTTTGAAGTTTTTTCCAGGTGACTGAAGAGCTGAGCTGGTACATGGCTTGGTCTCTTATTTTTGGTATGGAGGCGGGGGCTCCGGTTTTCAGGGTTATAACGTCAATAGGTAAATGCAAGATGACTGGCTAGCTCTGGCTTTGTAACAGTTGTAACCGAAAGGGCCGGCTATGCAATCGGTTTGACGTGTCCCGCAAACTCTAGATCTCGCCTCGGTTCGAGTAGTTGAAGCTTAGGCTACCACATATGTAGTAAAAGTACATACATTTGGCCTGCGTGGTCTTATGCGGGTCTTTTTTTATGTAATAAAAGCAAATAAGTATCGGTTTTGGCTCGAATTTGTATAGCTATCCATAAGCCGTCTGTTCGTGACGAGTTCCCAGTTCCTTTAAGTATTGCGCCCTTAATCTTTGAGAGGCTGTGTATGTCAGCGTTGTGGCGGCGATGCCAAGAACCCGATGGACCGTAGACGGGTACGAGGTTTGAGTTGAGTAAATATGTAAAAAAACAAAAGTATACGCACGATTTTAGCTTAATTAAGAGTTTTTAAGAGAATTAAGTATGTAAGTTTAGCAACTTTTTGTTGAGTCCTGTCTCCAATGGCTTTTACCATCACCTCTCAACGCTGTCCGATTTGGGCATCGTAAGGGGCGTAACTTTCGCCCCTATCCCGTCGGTTTGGAGAGTTTCTCCATCCAGCACGAATCCTGTAGTTATGGAGCAAGAGAGTCGTGAATAAGAATAAGAGCCGTTTTGTAAAACATATCCTGTGTGCCGCGGTAGTGGCGGTGATGGCCGCTCCGGCGATGGCCGAACTCAGCTTCGATGCCAATATCGAGCTGAACACCGATGCGACCGATACTGAAACCACCGATACCACATACGACCAGGATGGTCGCGTCGAAGTGAATGCTTTTGGCCGTCACGAAAAAGGCAACTACTTCGTTCAGGCACGCGGTACCGTACTGCTGAAAACCGATGGCGATACCGCGGTGGACGATGCCTGGATCCAGTTCGGCGATTCCACCTGGGACGTGCAGGCTGGTCGCTTCGAGGCGGTGAACCTGTTTCCGAAAGGTAAGGACACATTGATCAGTCATGCTGGTGGCGTTTCAGTCTATGAAGCAAACCTGGCGCGTGGTCGTGTCGGTGATGGCGGTGGCCAGTTTGCGCTGCACCTGAACAGCAGCGAAAACCTCAGGTTCGAGCTGGGCACCATTTTTGGCGATGGTGAAACCACAGATGGCGACGATACCACGGCTTTTGGCGGTGTTCGCCCCACGGTTACCTGGTCCAGCGGTGACTTCAGCCTGACTGCCGGTTATGAGCGGGTCAACTATGACCTGACCGCCGGTGGCGATGTTGATAAGCAGGGCTATGCCCTGACCTCCAGCTTCAAGGCTGGTGGAGCGGACGTGAATCTGGCGGTGTCCCATCTCGAAGATGACAGCACGGGTGCGGACGAAGAGGTTACCTCCTACATTGCCAACATGATCTACGGCAACTTCGGTGCCGGTTTGATCTATTCCGAAGATGAGTTGGCCGGCGTCGATAGCGACGTGACTACGGCCTACCTGGCTTACACAGTGCCGCTGTTCGATTTCGAAAACGCGTCGGTGACCTTTGCGGGCTCGTTCTCTCAGGCGGATGGCGATGCCGTGACCGATGACACCACCAATGCGCTGCGTATGCGTTTCAACTACACGTTCTAAGGGCAGGCCCGTCAGAACCGGATCAGCCCCCCTTCCTGTTCCGGTTCTACCCTGAGTCTCGCACTGTCTTAAAGGTCTTTTCCTGCGCGGAGAGTCACCAATGGGCTCTCCGGCTTTTTACGTTAGGGCGAGGGGCGGGGGCAACTGCCACCGATCAGCAGCTCTGTCGATAGCATTATCTGTTGGGTATCTGTATTGCCTAGAAACAGCCTGCCTGCCTGGCGACCCTTTTCGATACTGTTCTGGTATACGGTGGTCAGGGACGGGTAGCAGCTCAATGCCTCCGGAATGCCGTCGAAGCCGACAATCTTCAGGTCCTCCGGAATTCGGATGCCAAGCTTCTGTGCTTCCTGCAGTGCTGCAATCGCGATGGTGTCACTCATACATAGCAGCAACTCGGGACGAGGAGTGCATAGCAAAGCCTCACGTGCGGCTTGCTGGGCACAGGCATGGTTGTTAACGGGGATGTTCCAGATATTGTCGTGCAGCAACTGTCGGTTGCGTTCGGTAAAGGCCGCATTATAGCCGCGCAGGCGCTGAACCGAGATCGACTCAGTTTCGTCGAACAGCTCGCACGGATCATAAACGCGGCAGACGTGTCTGGAGTCGATCAATCTGAGCCCCAAGACAGCAACTCTCTGAGGTTGGTGAGTCAGGGCGTGGCGTGCGCTGACAAGCGCGCCACCGAAATTGTCACTTTGAATACTGCTGCTATCTTCGATTATGCAGTCGACGCTGACGAGCTGCTTACGTTGCCGCAGCAGTTGTTCATGGGCTTGCCGGTTATTCATCTGACCATAGACGATGAAGCCGTCCACCATCGCTTCGTGCTGCCTGAACTGACAGCCGCTATCGATCTCCTTGGCCGATAACATCAGCATGCTGAGCTGTGCCTTGTCGAGCTCTTCGGTCAGTCCGGTCAGAAACTGATTAGCGACGCAGTCCTTGAGGTTGTACGAGAGGCAGTCCGACAGCACCACGCCAATCACCCCGGTTCGTCCGGGGCGTGGTGAGCGGGGTGCCAGACCGGGACTGCGATAGCCCAAATTTTTACACTCGTTCAGTATCCGTTCTCTCAACTCGACAGAGAGCTGGTCTGGTCGGTTAAAGGCATTGGATATGGTGGCGGTCGAAACACCGATGTGGCGGGCGACATCTTTGATCGTCATGCGCCGAAGTTCGGTTTCCTTGGCGGTCATCAGGCGCCCTCCCGGTCTAAACTGGGCATCGAGCGCTGTGGAGCGGTGGTTTGTACGTCTGGCGGGTTGAGCCGGGACATACGGCAGGCGGATCGCGGTTGGATCTTGAAAGAGTTATCGCTGAACATGACAAGCTCTATTTATATTTATTTTTGTAATGTTACTACGACGATCTGTTTGCCCGAACCGGAGTGATCCTTTCTCCCGGCTTGGTACCTATCGTTCAAAAAGGTCAAGCGTGCTCTGTGTTGGGTTGTCCCGTAGAGCGGCCGTATTGACGGTCCTACTATACTACAGAAAAGCCACATCTGTGTTGTGTTAAATAACGTTATAAAATTACGCAATTTGTAACAATTGAAATTTTTCGTCCGTTCAACTGTGATATGTAGAGCGCCAGATAACAATAAACAAGGAGTAAGAATGTCCGAGACCGTGCAGACTGACCGTGTCCAGACTGACCGTGTCCGGCTGCGGATCCTGGTGGTCGATGATGAAGCGGATATGCGCGAGTTGCTTCGCGACCTGCTGGAGGACAGTGGCTATGAGGTACACGCGGCATCCAGTGGTGACGAGATGCGCACCGCATTGAACACTGCCGTGTTTTCACTGGTGATTCTCGATCTGCGTCTGAAGGGGGAGGATGGCATGCAACTCGCGAAAGAGCTGCGCCAGCGCTCCAGCATCCCGATCATGATGCTGACCGGCAAGGGCGACGAAACAGACCGTATTCTTGGGCTCGAGATCGCCGCAGACGATTTTCTGATGAAGCCGTTCAACAACCGCGAGCTGGTGGCGAGAGTGCGCGCCATGTTGCGCCGAACCACCGAGTTGAGTGGACCCGCCACGCGAGACGATCAGTACCGCCATGAACGCTTGAGCTTTGACGGTTGGATTCTGGATCTCTCCGCTCGCCAGTTGACCCGCCCTGATGGCAAGCCAGAACCACTGACTAGCGCTGAGTTCACCTTGCTGGAAGCCTTGATCAAGTCACACGGTCGAGTACTGAGCCGGGAGCAACTGCTGGAGGCAACCCGGGGTATGGACACCGAGGTGTTTGACCGCACCATCGATGTGCTGATCCTGCGCCTGCGGCGCAAAATCGAGCCAAACCCCCGCCAGCCGCGCTATATCCGCACCGAACGCGGGATCGGTTACCAGTTCAGCGAAGCCGTGGTGCAGTGTTGAGGGCCGGCGGTTGAACAGCGGCGCACCCACTGCAAGGCGAAGCGGAGCCGGCCGGTTATGGCGCGGGCTCAGGGTACGCACCCGCTTGCTGATCGCCTTCAGTATCCTGCTCGGTGCTACGCTGGCGATCGCGCTGGTCGGCTGGGGCGGGCTCAGCAATACCGGCACAGCACTGAGCCAGTTCGAGGAGCAGGCGCTGCCCGATATATCGCGCTCTCTTGAACTGGCGGAGCGTACGGCCAACCTGGCCGCCGTTGCCCCTTATGTGGCCAATGCCAGTAGCCCTTTTCTGCTGCAGGGTGAGAGCCAGAACCTGCGTGATCGCATTGCAAAGGTCTTGGCGCTGGCGCGGGCGATTCCGCAACTGGATGCGGCCGCGCCCCGACTGCAGACCCTGCTCCTGCAACTGGAGCGCACGGTGAACGACCTGGTCGACCTGACCCGGGAGCGGTTGTTCTTGCGCGAGGATCTGCGGCAAGCGGAATACCAGCTCGGCACCCTCGCCGCACGGTACGGTTCCGATCCCAACCTGGCTGCGGTTGTGCAGCAGGCGGAGCGCTTGATGCTGGCGGCGCAGGTCAACAACCCGGCGGAACTTGATCTGCTGCAGCAGCGTTATGTCAGCGCGCTGACTGCACTGAAAACTTCAGCCCCCGAGATGGCGGGTGTCGAACAGCTGGAAAGGATTGGATCCGGTGAGGGAAACCTGTTCGAGATGCGTTTGAATCAACTGGAGCTCGAGCAGCGTAGTGCGTATCTGCTGGCCTCGACGCGGGCCATCAGCGAGCAACTGAGCACCGAGGTAGGGCGCTTCGTCGACCATGTCGAAAGTCGGATAGAACAGCAAAGCCAGCGTGTCGGCATCGCCGTGGCCTCCGGCAAAAGCGGTATCCTGATCATAACCCTGCTGGGGATTGCGGTTGCCCTGGGTGGTATCTGGGTGGTGCGACGGCTGGCCCGAGACCTGGGCGCCGTGACCCGGCTGATGACGCGGCTGGCCGCCGGCGACACCGACCAGCAGACGCCGGCAGTGGAGCGGATCGACGAGATCGGCGACCTGGCCCGTGCCTTCCAAGTGTTCCGGGAGAATGCGATGGAGATCACCCGTATCAGTCAGTCGTTACGGGAGCAGAGCCGGCTGCTGGAAACCGTGTTCACCAATATCAACGACGGTCTGAGCGTATTCGATGGCGAGGGTCGCCTGTTGGCCTG
Organism: Marinobacterium zhoushanense; assembly: GCF_014641945.1. Lineage (GTDB taxonomy): Bacteria > Pseudomonadota > Gammaproteobacteria > Pseudomonadales > Balneatricaceae > Marinobacterium_D > Marinobacterium_D zhoushanense. The sequence goes on along the minus strand of NZ_BMIJ01000004.1, from coordinate 88,141 downwards.
GAATCCACGCTATGTTGAGATATTGAACTTGCCTCCGGGCCAGCTCAAACCGGGCAGAACCTTGGAGCAGGTGCAGCAGTTATTGCCGAAAGAGGCGCGTGACAGCTGGGCGCTCAACGGTGTAGCGCTGGATCGCGACGAGATCAACAGCCTGCGCCGTCATCGGGTGCAGCGGTTTGAGCGCCATTTCGCCGATGGCCGGGTGGTGGAGTTCCGCAGCTCGCCACTGCCCGGCGGTGGCTTCGTGACCCTGTACAGCGATTTGACCGAGCGCAAGGCGATCGAAGAGCAGTTGCGGCAGTCGCAGAAGATGGAGGTGCTGGGCCAGCTGACCGGCGGTGTGGCGCACGACTTCAATAACCTGCTGGCGGCGATCATCGGCAACCTGCAGCTGCTCGAAACCCGGCTGGAGCCGGACAGCAAGGCGGCGAACAATGCGCGGCGGGCGCTGGCGGCCGCCGAGCGGGGCGGTGGGCTGACCCAGCGCCTGCTGGCGTTTGCCCGCAAACAGCGTCTGCAGCCGGAAACCATCGACATCGACCGCTTGATCGGCGAAATGCTCGACCTGATCGAGTACAGTGTCGGGCCTGCGATCGAGATAGGCCTGGAGTTACACGCGGCGCCCTGGCTGGTCAATGTAGATCCGGGGCAGCTGGAGAACGCGCTGCTCAATCTTGCCATCAACAGTGCCGCGGCGATGCCCGGGGGCGGAAAACTGAGTTTCGAAACCGGTCATGTCGCAGATGCCGGCCTGGAGTCGGGCGATGAGGCGGTGTTGGTGCGGGTGCAGGATACCGGTGCCGGGATCAGCGAAACTCACCTGGCACGAGTGTTCGAGCCCTTCTTCACCACCAAGGAGGTGGGCGAGGGCAGCGGTCTTGGCCTGAGTATGGTGTATGGCTTCGTCAAACAGTCCCTGGGCGATATCCGGATCCATAGCCAACTGGGTGAGGGTACCCGGATCGATATTTTACTGCCGCGGGTGGCCGACTTGAGGCAGCACGAGGTTGATGAAGATAAGCAGGGCGCACTGCCGAGCGGCCGGGGGCAGTGGGTGCTGCTGGTCGAGGATGACCAACCGGTGCGTGAAATGGCGGAGGATATGCTGGATTCGTTGGGCTATCGGGTCGAGTCGGTGGCGAGTATCGAGGCTGCTTATACCGCCTTGTCTGAACGTGCCGACTTCGCCCTGGTGTTTACCGATATCAATCTGGGCACGGCAGAGAATGGCCTGCATCTGGCTCGAGATGTGGCCGAGATGCTGCCGGGGCTGCCGGTTTTGCTGACCTCGGGCCTGCCGGCCGATCAGCTCAGCAGCCGTTACGGACTACCGGTCGGGCAGTATGTGCTGGCCAAGCCCTACCATCGTGAGGCCTTGGCCAGAGCGGTTTCCGATGCGTTGGATAACACTGAAAACAAGGAATCTTAATGAATGCGCGTGTAGCCCTGCTCTCGCTCTGCTCACTGCTGGTATTGGCTCTACCGGTCATGGCTGGGCCGTTGTCGATCGGCGTCAGTGTATCGGATCTGGGTAACCCCTATTTCCAGCGTATCGCCCGTGCCGCTGAGCAGCAGGCACGGTTGCAAGCCGGAGATGAGGTCCGGGTGCAAGTAATGTCGAGTGCCTATGACCTGGAGCGCCAGGCTGCGCAGATCGACCGTTTTATCGCCGCCGGTGTGGATCTGATCCTGCTCTCGGCAGCTAGCTACGATGGCTTGAACGACGCCATTGCTAAGGCGCATGAGGCGGGCATCTATGTTATCGCTGTCGATGTGCAGGCCGCCGGTGCCGATGCCACGGTTACTACCGATAACGAGGCTGCCGGGCGCCTCGCCTGCGACTATCTGGTGCGGCAGCTGAACGGCAGGGGCAGGGTGGTGATCATTAATGGTCCCCCGGTCTCTTCGGTACTTGAACGAGTCGAGGGGTGCCGTGATCGGCTGGCGGATGAGGCGGAGATCGAGCTGATGTCGATGAATCAAAACGGTGGTGGCAGTTTCGAGGGTGGATTCGAAAAGATGACCCATCTATTGACCGCCTTCCCCCAAATAGACGCGGTGTTCACCATTAATGACCCCACGGCACTTGGGGCCGAACAGGCGGCCAACGAGGCAAAGCGACACGATTTCATCATCGCCAGTGTCGATGGCGCGCCTCGCGCGCTACAGCGCCTCCCCCAGCCCGGCACCTTGCTGCGGGCAACCGCCGCGCAGTTCCCCAGCCGGATAGCGAAACAAGCGATTGAGCTGGGCTTGAGGCTGGTCCGAGGTGAAACGCTGGAGCAACAACTCTGGTTGATACCGCCGGAGCTGATCACGGCGGAAAACGTGGGTGAGTTTGGCCGGTGGTAATGTGGGGGAGGCCGGATGCGGTCGGAAGCCTCCTGTCCCGCGTGTGTGTCAGCGGGTATGATAACCGGATCGGTATAGGACTGATTCAAGCGTTAAGGATTGAGTGACATGGCTTCTTCCCATCAACCACGGGCGAAACACACCTCGTTGCAATCGACAACTGGCCTTGGCAAGAGCGCCACTATCCACGAGATTGCGGAGGCAGCCGGTGTCTCCATCGCCTCGGTCAGCCGGGCGCTGAACGGTAAACCGGGTATCAGTGAGAAGCTGCGCCAGCACATCCTCAAGATCAGTGAGGAGATCAATTACCGGCCGAGCACCGCGGCACGACAGCTGATCGGCGGTAAAAATGCCGTGGTCGCCATCTCGATGCGTGAACACGGTTTCGAACTGCGGCCCTATTTTACCCTGCTCTATATGAGCCTGGTTGTGGAGTTGGGCAAGCAGGGCAAGACCCCGGTTTTCTTCAGCTATTCCGACAGCGAAAAGATACATCGGCAGGCCGGCTCGGCGATCCTGCTTGGTGAAGAGGTAGATGAGTATCGTCCCGAAATGCTGGCACGCCAGGGGATACCCTATATTCGCATCGACCAGTGGGACACTAACTTCTCCATCTCCACCGATGGTGTGGATGGTCTCTATCAGGCTACGCGTTACCTGATCGACAAAGGGTGTACCCGCATCGCCTTCATAGGCGAGGAAATCGGGCGGAAGCTGGATTTCCCTACACTTCCGCTGCCCGTGCCCGAACATCGTATTCTCGGCTATCACAAGGCGCTGGATGAGGCAGGTATGAAGCCTGCGCGGATCATCAATATCCCCTTTGCATACAACTCAACTCTGACCGCATACCGCCATCTACGCTCCAGTCTGAAGAGCCAGCCACTGGATTTCGACGCGATCGCCTGCGAATCCGATGAGCAGGCGATCGGCTGTATCACCGCGTTAGAAGACGAGGGCATTAAAGTGCCCGATCAGGTCTCGGTGACAGGGTTTGATGATTTGCCGCTGCTGGCCAAGGATTTGACGACGGTGCGCCAGGATATCCCGCAGCTGGCAGCTGAAGCGGTTAAATTGCTCAATGAAGCGATAAACGGTGCGGCGCCGCATCGTGTCATTCTTCCCGTCACTCTGATCCGGCGCGAGAGCGCCTGATTCCTCGCATTGCCCTCCTTTATCCTCCGGCACCAGCAACGACTGTGGCGGGGAGGTATAACCTCCGCCACTGATTCAATAACGAAAAAGTATAAAAAACGCTCGTAATCCCTGTTTTCCATCTAACGTAAACGTTTACATTTTAGTAGTAAACGTTTACGTTTCAATTGCGCTCTGTCGCGGGTGACTACCGGATAGCAAAAACGACGAGTCACTGGTGCCGTATCGGTTGCTCTTTGCAGCCGGGCTGTTCGGGCGATCTGTTGCCCGCCCTGTCGCGCGTTTCCAGAGGTAGTAAATGGAGCAGGATAATCATGAATAAAAATAAGAGTTACTACGTAAAACATGCGCTTGGGTTGGCTTTGCTGACCGCTCTGTCCGCACAAGCGATGGCTGAAATAAGTCTCGACGCTAATATCGAGTTGAATACCGATATGACCGACACTGCCACCGGTAGCACGACATATGACCAGGATGGGCGTGTTGAAGTGAATGCTTTCGCCCGCCGTGAAAAGGGCGATTACTTCGTGCAGGGCAAGGGTACCGTGCTGCTTAAAACCGATGGCGAGACTGCAGTAGACGATGCGTTTATCCAATTCGGCTCCGCACGGTGGGATCTGCAGGCGGGGCGTTTTGAGGCGGTCAACCTGTTCCCGAAAGGCAAAGATACTCTGGTTGTCCATGCCGGCGGCGTCAACGTATATGAAGCCAATCTGGCGCGTGGCCGTGTCGGCGACGGAGGGGGGCAGTTCGCACTGCACCTGAATGCCAGCGATAACATCAGGTTCGAACTGGGAACCGTTTTTGGCGATCCTGAGGTCGATGGGGATAATACGAAAGCCTTTGCTGGCGTACGTCCGGCTGTCACCTGGTACAGCGGTGATTTCAGCGTGACCGCGGGCTATGAACGCGTGAGTTACGATCTGACCGCCGGAGGTGACGTAGATAAACAAGGATATGGTCTGACAACAAGTTTCAAGCTGGCTGGAGCGGATGTAAACCTGTCGGTCGCGCGCCTGGATGACAGTAGCTCCGGTAGTGACCAAAAGACAACAAGTTACGGCGCCAATATGATCTACGGTAACTTTGGTACCGGTCTGATCTACTCCGAAGATAGCGTCAACGGCGTCGATGCCGATGTTACGACGGCCTATATGGCCTATACCTTACCGCTGTTCGATATCGAAAATGCATCGGTTACCTTCGCAGGCTCTACCTCTAAGGCAGACGGCGATGGCGTAACAGATGACACCACCAATGCATTGCGGCTGCGTTTTAACTACGCGTTCTAATCCTTCTGCGGCGATCAGGTGGGAGTGAGCAGCTCTTCGTCCTGATCCGGGATCCGACCGAGCCGTATCTGCAGCTATTCACGGTTGCAAATCACAACCCGGCATAAAGAATAAAATTGTAAAAAAACGTATTTTTCTTTCATTATTTTCATCACGTAAACGTTTACTATTTTTGAGTAAACGTTTACTTTAAATGGAAGAGCGGCAGCAGGTGGTTGCCTAACAACAAAAACAGATCACTGATAAGGAGCGAGCCATGACAGTGCGAGCCACGGTCTGGGGTGAGAACGTTCACGAACAGACCAATGAAATCGTTGCCCGGATCTATCCGGACGGGATGCATAACTGCATCGCCCAGGCGTTAAATGAAGATGCGGGGATTGAAGCTATCTCCGTTACGCTGCAGGACCCGGAGCACGGCCTCACCGACGAGGTGCTGGAGAACACCGATGTTCTGCTTTGGTGGGGGCATGCCGCTCATGGCGATGTATCCGATGAGATTGTCGACCGGGTGCAGAAGCGTGTGCTTGAGGGGATGGGGCTGCTGGTGTTGCACTCCGGCCACTACGCCAAGATCTTCAAGCGCCTGCTCGGCACCACCTGCTCGCTGAAGTGGCGTGAAGCGGGTGAGCGCGAGCGGCTCTGGGTGGTCAATCCCGGTCATCCGATCGTGCAGGGGGTCGGCGATTATATCGAGTTGCCGCACACCGAGATGTATGGCGAGCCGTTTGCAGTGCCCAACCCCGACGAGGTGATCTTTATCAGCGCGTTCGAGGGTGGCGAGGTGTTTCGCTCCGGGCTGGTTTACCGCCGTGGCAACGGCAAGATCTTCTACTTCCGTCCCGGTCATGAAACCTACCCGATCTACTATGATGAGAAAGTACGTCGCGTACTGAAAAACGCCGTGAAGTGGGCGCAGCCGGAGGGTTCACGCTGGGTCGACAGCTGTCCGAATGTACCGGCCGATCAGGCGCCGAATCCGGTCGAGATCAAGGGCGAAAGCCTGCACAAGCCCGGCGAAGAGGGGTTCAAGTGATGGTCAGGCTCGGTATTGTTGGCGCGGGTGCCATGGGCGGTCATCAGGCCGGCAAGTTTGCGGTCGTCCCCGGCTGCGAGCTGGTGGCGGTCTGTGATGTCGATCTTTCGCGTGCTCATGCATTTGCGCTCAAACATGGTGTCGATCAGGTCTATGCCGGCGTTGATGAGATGTTGGCCAGCGCGAATCTGGATGCCGTTTCAGTTGTGACACCGGATAAGTTTCACAAAGACGCCGTGATGAAGGTGATCGCCGCCGGCAAGCACGTCCTGTGCGAGAAGCCGCTGGCCACCAATGAGGCCGATGCTATCGAAATGGCCCAGGCTGCCCAGCGGGCGGGCGTCATCAATATGATCAACCTCAGCTATCGCGATTCCGCGGCCCTGCAGCGGGCGCGGGAGCTGATTGCCGACGGCAGGCTAGGTCGCGTTATGCATGTCGAGGCGAGCTATCTGCAGAGCTGGCTCAGCAGCAGGGTATGGGGCGACTGGCATACTGAACCTCAATGGCTGTGGCGTCTCTCCAGCGAGCACGGCAGCAAGGGTGTGCTCGGTGATGTCGGTATTCACATCCTCGATTTCGCCAGTTTTCCGGTGGGCGATATTCAGAGTGTGAACTGCAAGCTGCGCTGCTTCGACAAGGCCGAGGGCAACCGCATCGGCGAGTACCCGCTGGATGTCAACGACAGCGCGCTGATCCGTGTCGAATTCGCCAATGGCGCGCTTGGCACCGTGCATACCACGCGTTGGGCCAGCGGCCACCAGAACTCCTTGCGCCTGCGGATCTTCGGCGACAAGGGGGCGTTAACAATTGACATCGATATGGAAAGCGGTTGGGAGACAATAGCGCTCTGTGTCGGTGATAACGTCGATCTGGTGCAGTGGGAAAGGCTCGAAGTTGAGCCGACACCCAGTATCTACCAGCGCTTTATTACGAGCATCGAAACCGGCGTCAATGACCAGCCGGACTTCGAGCGAGGCGCGCGCCTGCAGTCGATTCTGGATCGCTGTTTTGACGCCGATCTGCAGGATCGCACACTGCCGGTTGAGCAAAAAACTGCGCCCCTGGCGGCTTTAGCCTGATTCAAAGGGTCAGGCAAAAGCGTTTGCCTGACTTAATTCGTGACAGTGGATGTCAGGATTCTAAAAACAATAAGAGACGAAAAAATGACTAAAACTCTGCAAGCTTTTCTCACCGCCTCCCTGCTCGGGGCGGGTTTGACCTCCATGGCCGGCCAGGCTGCCACGCTGAACGTCCCCTGCACCACGGGAACCGGCTTCAAACAGTGTGAAGCGTTGGCGCAGGCGTGGGCCGAATCCAGCGGTAACAGCATCAATATCGTCACCGTACCTTTCTCGTCGACCGACAAGCTGGCCCTGTACCAGCAGATCCTCAGCAGCAAATCCGCCGACCTGGATGTGTTTGATGTGGATGTGGTCTGGCCGGGTATTCTTGGTGCCCATTTCGCCGACCTCAGCCCCTACACCCAGGGCGTTGAAAAAGAACATTTCCAGGCGATCATTGCCAACAACCGCTACAAAGGCAAGCTGGTGGCGATGCCGGCGTATACCGACGCGCCGGTGCTCTACTATCGCAAGGACCTGCTCGAAAAGTATGGCGAGCCTGTACCGACAACCTGGCAGGGGATGAGCGACTCGGCCAAACGTATCCAGGAGCAGGAGCGTGCGGCCGGCAACGACAAGATGTGGGGCTACGTGTTCCAGGGTAAAGCGTACGAAGGTTTGACCTGCAACGTGCTTGAATGGATCGACTCCTTTGGTGGCGGGACTCTGGTTGAGTTCGATGGCGAGATCAGCGTCAACAACCCCAAGAGTGCTGCAGCGCTCGATCTGGCGGCAAGTTGGGTCGGCAGCATCACCCCGCAGGGGGTGCTGAACTATGACGAGGAGGGTGCGCGACGGGTATTCCAGTCCGGCAATGCCGTCTTCATGCGCAACTGGCCCTATGCCTGGGCGCTGGCCAATGGCGATGAGAGTGTCATCAAGAGCAAGGTCGGTATCGTCCCCTTGCCGATGGGGCCGAACGGACAACACAGCGCCACCCTGGGCGGCTGGCAGTATGCTGTCTCGAAATACTCCGAAAACGTTGAAGCGGCAGCGGACTACGTCATGTACGTAACGAGTGCAAAGGCGCAGAAACAGAACGCCCTACTCAACGGTTATCTGCCGACCATCGTCTCTCTCTATGAGGATGAAGAGGTGCTCGCTGCCAATCCGTTTTTTGCCTATATGCGTGCAACCCTTGAGGAGAGTGTTGCGCGCCCCTCTACCGTGACCGGCGAGAAGTACAACCAGGTCTCCAACGAGTTCTGGAACGCGGCTCACCGGGTCCTGTCCGGCAAGTCCAGCGGGGCCGAATCGGTCGCCGAGTTGGAGCACAAGCTCAAACGTATTCGCGGACGTCGCTGGTAAACCTCTCACCCTGGCGGGCAGGCTATGCCTGCCCGCCCTCCCAGTCAAAAAATAACGAGATAGGGGAGTGTCATGGATATCTCAACCGTTAGTGGCCCTCAAGCGCGAACCCTGCCGGTGTCCAGATCGCCGAGAGGCGCGCAGCAGGGCAAAAAGACAACCGGGCTCAGCGGTTTCTCGCGGCAACGCATCCGTACCGCCTGGCTGTTCCTGTTGCCGATGATTCTGGGGCTCGCTTGTGTGGCCGGCTGGCCGCTGCTGCGAACCTTCTACCTCGGGTTTACCGACTCCTCACTGTCCAATCTCGATGGTGCCAATTTCATCGGGTTCGAGAACTACCTGGTGTACGACCAGGGAGAGTGGTACGGCATACTGGCCGATTCGCTTTGGTGGAGGGCGGTTGGCAATACCGTCTATATCACGCTGCTGTCCGTTTCACTGGAAACGGTGCTCGGTGTGCTGGTCGCCCTGATCCTGCATGCCAAGTTTCCCGGTCGCGGCCTGGTGCGCGCCGCCATCCTGATCCCCTGGGCGATACCCACCGTGGTCTCGGCCAAGATGTGGGGCTGGATGTTGCACGACCAGTACGGTGTCATCAACGACCTGCTGATGTCGCTGCACCTGATCTCCAGCCCTGTGGCCTGGACCGTGAACCCCGACACAGTGTTGGGCACCATCGTCGCGGTCGATGTCTGGAAAACCACCCCCTTCATGGCGCTGTTGACCCTGGCCGCACTGCAGATGCTGCCGAAGGATTGCTACGAAGCCGCCCGTGTCGATGGCATCCATCCGATCAAGGTGTTCTTCAAGGTCACTCTGCCGCTGATCAAGCCGGCGCTGGTGGTGGCGGTTGTGTTCCGCATGCTTGATGCCCTGCGTATTTTCGACCTGATCTACATCCTGACCTCGAACAGCGAGGACACCATGTCGATCTCGATCTACGCCCGCCAGCAGTTGATCGACTTCCAGCAGGTCGGTTACGGCTCGGCTGCCTCCACGCTGGTGTTCCTGTTGGTGTTCGGTCTGACGCTGGGCTACATCTTCGCCACCCGTCTGAAATTCGATGGTTCAGGAGATCACTGATATGAAAGCGCTCAAACGACGTACAGGTCAGGTGCTGTTCGCCCTCGCGGTGCTGGCGCTGCTGATCTACACGATCTTCCCGTTCTATATCGCCATCGTAACCTCGTTGCAGGGCGGTGAGGGGTCGTTCTACCTGCCCCAGGATTTCGATTTCGGCAACTATGTCTCGGTGTTCCGCGAGCAGCCGTTCTTCCTCAACATCCTGAACTCGGCTCTGGTCTCCTTCGGCACGGTGGCGATTTCGCTGCTGATCGCGGTGACCGCCTCCTACGCTCTGGCCCGGGTCCATTTTCGCGGTCGCACCACGCTGCTGCTGACCGTGCTTGGCGTATCGATGTTTCCCCAGGTCGCCGTGCTGTCCGGTATGTTCGAACTGGTGCGCCTGCTCGGGCTGTACAACAACCTGGGCAGCCTGGTGCTCTCCTACACGGTATTTTCGCTGCCGTTCTCGGTCTGGATCCTGACCACTTTCATGCGTGGTATTCCCAAGGATCTGGAGGAGGCCGCGATCGTCGATGGCGCCACGCCCTGGCAGATCATCACCCGGATCTTCATGCCGGTGCTTTGGCCGGCACTGGTGACCACCGGACTGCTGGCGTTTATCGGCGCCTGGAACGAGTTCATGTTTGCGATCACCTTCATCCTCAGCAACGAGCAGCGTACGGTGCCGGTGGCGATCTCGATGATCTCCGGCGGCTCACAGTACGAGATGCCCTGGGGGCCGATCATGGCCGCTTCGGTGATCGTCACCGTACCGCTGATCCTGTTGGTGCTGGTGTTCCAGCGCAAGATCGTCGAGGGCCTGACCGCCGGTGCGGTTAAGGGTTGATCGCCTGACAACAATAAGAGAGTAATCACTATGTCCAGTATCGAATTCGTCAAACTAGAAAAAGTCTACAAGGGCCTAAGCGACTTCTGCGCCGTCAAGGGCGTGGACCTGCAGATCAACGAAGGGGAGTTTGTAGTGTTCGTCGGCCCCTCCGGCTGCGGCAAGTCGACACTGCTGAGGATGATCGCCGGTCTTGAGGATATCAGTGGCGGCGAGCTCTATTTCGGCGACCGCTGCGTCAACGACCTGTCGCCGAAGGAGCGCGGCATCGGCATGGTATTCCAGTCCTATGCTCTGTATCCGCACATGAGCGTGTTCGACAACATGGCGTTCGGTCTGACCTTGGAAAAAGGCAGTCGCGAGACGATCAAGGAGAAGGTGGAGGAGGTTGCCCGCATCCTGCAGATCGACCATCTGCTCGATCGCAAGCCCAAGGCGCTTTCCGGTGGTCAGCGTCAGCGTGTCGCCATCGGCCGTGCCATCGTGCGCCAGCCCAACGTGTTCCTGTTCGACGAGCCGCTCTCCAACCTGGATGCGTCACTGCGCGTACAGATGCGGATCGAGATCACCAAGCTGCATCAGCGGTTGAAGACCACCTCGATCTACGTCACCCATGACCAGGTCGAGGCGATGACGATGGCGGACAAGATAGTGGTACTGAACCAGGGCCGGATCATGCAGGTAGGGAGTCCGCTGCAGATCTACAACGAGCCAGCCAATACCTTCGTGGCGGGCTTCATGGGATCACCGACCATGAACTTCATCGACGTCGAGGCGAAGGATGATCAACTGAGTCTGCGCAACGGGCAGGCCAGCCGCAGCTTCCCGATGCCGTTCCACTACAGCGGACAGGCGACGTTGGGCATCCGACCCGAACATATCGAGCTGCAGCCGCAGGCCGATGCTATTCCGGTGGAGACCCGGATCTGCGTGGTCGAGCACTTGGGCAATGAAACCCTGCTCTACCTCACTACCGACCTGTGCGAGCAGCCGCTGGTGGTAGCCGTGTCGGGTGAGACGTCGCCGGAGATCGGCAGTGCTCTTTCGATCTACCTGCCGCTAGAGCGCTGCCACCTGTTCGATGCACGGGGGGATGCCGTCCGGCGTCAGGGCAAAGTGACGGTCAGCTGAGCCTGTACAACCGCTATTCAACCGGGTAAGTGAGAGAGGGGGAGACCCTATGGCAAAGACAATTCGCTGGGGCATGGTCGGCGGCGGCATCGGCGGCTTTATCGGAGAGATACACCGGATGGCAGCCCGGCTCGACGGAGGCTTTGTGCTCCAGGCTGGCTGTTTCTCCTCCGATGCCGAGCGTAACCGCCTGTCCGGTATCGAGCTGGGTGTGGCACAGGATCGTATCTACAACAGCTTCGAGGCGATGGCGGCACAGGAAGCGGAACGTAGCGACGGCATCCAAGCGGTGTCGATCGTGACCCCGAACCATCTGCACTTCGCTGCCGCCAAGGCGTTTCTTGAAGCCGGTATCGATGTGATCTGCGATAAACCGCTGACCACCACGCTGGCGCAAGCGAAATGCCTGGCCGATATCGCTCATGAGTCCGGCCGGTTGCTGGCGGTGACCTACAACTACACCGGCAATGCCATGATCCGCTGGGCACGGCAACTGGTCGACACCGGGGCGCTCGGCAAGCTCCGCCTGGTTCAGGTCGAGTATGCGCAGGACTGGCTCGCGCGTGATATCGAGCAGCAGGGACAGAAGCAGGCGGCCTGGCGGACCAACCCGGAGCTGGCCGGACGTGCCGGGTGTCTCGGCGACATCGGTGTACACGCTTACAACCTGGCGCGTTTCGTGACCGGCCAGCGTGCCGGTCGGGTGCTGGCCGAGCTGGAACGCTTCGTCGCCGGGCGGCAGGTGGATGACAACGTGCAGGTGATGCTCGATTTCGGCGACGGCCTGCGCGGTGCGCTCTGGGCCTCGCAGGTAGCGGTCGGGGCCGAGAACGCGTTACGCCTGCGTCTGTATGGCGAGGACGCCAGCCTGGCCTGGGAGCAGGAACACCCGAACCAGCTGCAGTTCACCCGTTTCGGTGAACCGGCCCAGGTGCTCAGCCGCAACAGTGCCGGCTATCCCGTCTCCCTGCAGCACCTCTGCCGTGTACCGGCCGGGCACCCGGAGGGGTACCTGGAGGCGTTTGCCAACATCTACGGCGAAGTTCGAGCTGCCCTGCAATGCGGCAGCGGCGACTATCCGGGAGTCGATGACGCGGTGGCCGATCTGGCCTTTATCGAAGCCTGTCTGGCGTCAGACGAGGCGGAGAACCGTTGGCGCCCTGTACCGCATTAGATAGAACCACACCGTTAACACCCTTATACATTCAACAACTTCCCGTCTTCGCCTGTTGGCGGAGGCGGCAGGGACCTGCGTGTCTCTGCTCGGAATATTGGTTTGAGGCTCTAAGATGACAGCAGTAAACAATGATTGGTGGAAAGGCTCGGTCACCTACCAGATCTACCCGCGTTCCTACCAGGACAGCAATCAGGACGGCATCGGCGATCTGCCGGGCATCACCGCGCGTCTCCCCTATATTGCCGACCTCGGCGTCGATGCGATCTGGCTATCGCCGATCTTTACCTCGCCGATGGCTGATATGGGCTATGACGTATCCGATTACACCGACATCGACCCCTTGTTCGGCACGTTGGATGATTTCGATGCCATGGTCGCTCGCGCCCATGAGTTGGGCCTCAAGGTGATCATCGACCAGGTACTGTCGCACTCCAGCGACCGGCATCCTTTTTTCCAGGAGAGCCGGATGAGCCGCGACAATCCGAAGGCGGATTGGTACGTATGGGCCGATCCCAACCTCGACGGCACACCGCCGAACAACTGGCAGGCGCTGTTCGGCGGTGCTGCCTGGCAGTGGGAGCCGCGTCGGCAGCAGTACTACCTGCATAACTTCCTGAAGGAGCAGCCGGACTTCAACTTCCACAACCCGGCGGTGCAGGATTGGCTGCTCGGTACCATGCGCTTCTGGCTTGAGCGCGGCGTGGACGGCTTCCGTCTCGACACGGTGAATTTCTATTTCCACGATGTGCTGCTGCGCAGCGATCCGCCGGACTATCGCAAGAAGGAGAAGCGCGACTGGCACCCCTACCACATGCAGTACCACCTGTTTTCGAAGAACCAGCCGGAGAACCTGGCCTTTTTGCAGAAGATGCGGGTACTGCTGGACCAATACGATGCCCGCACCCTGGTCGGTGAAGTGGGCGAGAGCCACCACGCCGTCGAGATGATGGGGCAGTACACCTCGGGCAATCGCCTGCATATGGCGTACTCGTTCGAGATGCTCGGCCCCAAATTCAGCGCACGCCATTTCCGCGACCAGATCGAAACCTTCTTCAGCCAAGCGCCTGATGGCTGGCCCTGCTGGGCGTTCTCCAACCATGATGTGGTGCGCCATGTCAGTCGTTGGCGCGAGCACGGTGTCAGTGAAGCGGCGCTGGCGAAACAGGCCTGCGCACTGCTGCTGTCGATGCAGGGCTCGATCTGCATCTACCAGGGCGAGGAGCTGGGCCAGACCGATACCGAGCTCGAGTACCACGAACTGACCGATGTTCAGGGCATCGCCTTCTGGCCGGAAGACAAGGGGCGCGATGGTTGCCGTACACCGATGGTATGGCAGCACGATGCTCCTTTCGCCGGTTTCAGCGAGGCCGCGCCCTGGCTGCCAGTGAAGGCGACGCAGGCAGCTCATGCCATGGATACTCAGCTCGATGTGCAGGGCTCGGTGCTGGAGTTCTATCGCCAGATGCTGCATCTGCGTCGCGAGCACGAGATCCTGCGTGCAGGGGAGACGGTGTTTCAGGATACCGAGGAGCCGATACTGTCGTTTGTTCGCGGCGGCGAGATCCGCTGTATCTTCAACCTGTCGTCCGAACCGCAGCAGATCGAGTGCATTGAGGGGAGCATTCTGATCAGTGAGGGTGCCGATAGGGAGTCTGGGCTGGTTAAGCTCGCTGGTAATGGCTTCGTGCTGCTGAAACTCTGAATGGAGAGAGCCGGGTTCCCACCCGGAGTTTGGGGCCGAGTAGTGCGGCCCTTTTTTTATCATTGATAAGGGGCTCGCCGGGAGATGAGAGAGAAGGCACTACCTGTGATGCGCTATCTGCCCAACGCAAGCCGCCTGATTTATGGCTGCATGGGTTTGGGCGGAGGTTGGAACAGGGATGCTATCGGACCGGAGCATGTGCATCAGGCCCGCGCCTGTGTTGACGCCGCTCTCGAGTCAGGTATCAACCTGTTCGACCACGCCGACATCTACGCGCAGGGCAAGGCAGAGCAGGTGTTTGGCGAGGTGCTGAAACAGTGTCCTGGTCTTAGGGAGAACATCTACCTGCAATCCAAAAGCGGTATCCGTTTCGCCGACGATGCCGGCCCGAAACGGTACGACCTGTCCAAGGGCTGGATACTGCAGTCGGTCGATGGGATTTTGCAGCGACTGGGGACCGAATACCTGGATCTGCTGATGCTGCACCGGCCGGATCCGCTGATGGCGCCGGAGGCAATTGCCGAGGCGTTCGAGCTGCTGTTGGAGAGCGGCAAGGTGCGCAACTTCGGCGTATCCAATATGCATGCCCACCAGATGCAGTTGTTGGTGGGCTCGCTCGGGCGGCCACTGGTGGCCAACCAGCTTGAACTCAGCCTCCATCATCGGCAGTGGCTGGAAGAGGGGGTATTCGCCGGGCATCCCGATGCGCGCCGGGTCGGTTTTTCTCCCGGTACCCTGGATTATTGCCGGACGCAGGGGGTTCAGCTCCAGGCGTGGGGCAGCCTGTGTCGAGGCCTGTATAGCGGCTCCGTCACGCCAGAGCACCCGCTCTCGGTACGGCGCACCGCGGCGTTAGTCATGGACTTGGCACTGCAGTATCAGGTATCGAAGGAGGCGGTCGTCCTGGCCTGGCTGATGCGCCATCCGGCGCAGATTCAGCCGATCATCGGTACTACTGATTTAGAGCGAATCAGAGCCTGTGCGGTGGCGCCGTCTGTGGAGCTCGGACGCGCGCAGTGGTACTCACTGTATGTTGCGGCACGTGGCGAGGAGCTACCTTGATAGATGCAGATCCTTGGTGCGGATACAGTTTTTTACATGACATTACGTAATTTTATTACATATAATCACTCGTCAGGCTCTGCTGACGATTGCGGAGCAGGGGGTGGCGATGTCCACTGATCGCTCTTATGGTGGGGAGGTTTAGATGAGTTCCGGGCAGAATGGTCGCTACACGTTAGTAGCGGATATAGGTGGTACCAACGCACGTTTTGCGCTGGTGGCACCAGGGCAGTTGCAGCCGGAACAGCAGATCACGCTGGCGGTGGATGATTTCGATACCATCGACGCGGCCATTCGCGCCTATCTTGAACAGGCCGGCATCGGCCATGATGAGACGCCGCGCGAAGCCTGTTTGGCCATCGCCTGCCCGACCAGCCGCGATTGGATCAGTATGACCAATAACGGTTGGTCCTTCTCCCGCGAAGCCCTGCAACGGAGTCTGGCGCTTGAGCAACTGCAGGTAATCAATGACTACGCCGCCCAGGCTTATGCCGCGCCTCACCTGAAGGCGGACGAACTGTTCCGTGTCGGTGGCGGCGAAGCGCTGACTGGGCATCCGATCGCCCTGGTCGGACCCGGAACCGGGCTGGGTGTGGGTGGGTTGATTTTTGACAACCAGGGCCAGGTGGCGCTGGTGACCGAGGGTGGTCATGTGGATTTTGCACCGACCACCGAGTTGGAGATCGATATCCTGCGTTACCTGCTGCGCTACCATGAGCACGTTTCGGCCGAGCGCCTGCTGTCCGGCATGGGGCTGACCAATCTGCATAAAGCCCTAACCGATATTCGCGGCGCTACGGGCGGACCGCTGACACCGGCCCAGATCAGCGCAGGTGCGCTGGAGAGGGGCGATGCAATCTGCCGGGAGACGTTGGAGATCTTCTGCGCCATGCTTGGCAGCGTGGCAGGTAACACGGCTTTGACTCTGGGCGCGCAGGGCGGCGTGTTCATCACCGGCGGCATCATCCCGCGCATGCTGGACCTGTTCGCGACCAGCCAGTTCAGAGCCCGCTTCGAAGCCAAGGGGCGCTTTCGTGACTATATGGCGGCGATTCCGACTCAGGTAGTCATCGCCGCGCAGCCGGGGCTGCTCGGCGCTTCGGCGGCGCTGCATCGCCACTCTCTTTAAACAGGTCGGGCTTTAGACCCGGCGAGCGCTGGTCAGAGCTTGATCCGGCGCCCTTCGTCGTTGCTCTGTTGTGCCAGTTCTATCAGGCGGATCGCCTCCAGCGCCTGCTCGGCCGGCACCGGGTTGTCCCCGCCACGCAGCAGTGTATCGGCGACCGCCTGGTAGTAGTGCTGGTAGCCGCCGCACAGGGTTTCCATGACCTCGGAATCTTGCGCATCGCTGAACTGGCCCCACTGCTCCGGTGTTTCTTTTGCCCACTCATCGCGGTCGGGACGAACCCCGGCCAGTAATCGAGCCTCCTGCGGATCCAGGCCCTGCTTGCGATAGCTGCCGCCGCTGCCCTCAACCTGAAATCTCAGGTTTGCCGACGCACAGTAGGGACTGGAGTTGAGCACCACTTCGAGCTGCGGATAGTGCAGCTGGACGTGGAAATAGTCGGTAACCTCGCACTGTTCGCGCAGGCAGGCCAGCCGTGCCGTAATCGCCTGTGGCGAGCCGAACAGCTGCAGCGCCTGATCCAGCAGGTGTGGGCCGAGATCAAACCAGATCCCGCTGCCACGTCCGGGCTGTTCCCGCCAGCGCTCCCGGGGCTCTGGGCGGAAACGGTCGAAGCGCGACTCCAACAAGCGAACCTGACCCAGTCGGCCGGAGGCGATCAGCGATTTCAGCGTCAGAAAATCGCCGTCCCAGCGCCGGTTCTGGTACACAGAGAGCAGCCGGTTGCGCTCTTTGGCCAGGTCGATCAACGCCTGTCCCTCTTTGCTGCTGCAGACAAATGGCTTGTCGACTATCACATCCTTGCCCCTCTCCAGCGCCTGGCGAGCCAGCGTGTAGTGGCTGTCATTCGGTGTGGTGATGATCACCAAACGCGCCTCGTCCTCCGCCAGCAGGGTCTGCGCATCGCGGTACCGGCTGACCCTCTCATCGATCAGGTGCAGGTTATCGTCACGACTGGTGCTCACCGCCGTCAGGCGGAAGTCGGGCAGGGCCTGCACAAACGGCAGGTGAAAGACGCGGGCGGAAAAACCAAATCCGATCAGGGCCGTGGGGATTGGGGAGGTGCGGTCGGCGGTATTCATTGATAGGCTCCAGTCCGGGCGATTCGGTGAAAACTGAATGTTGTAAACTTACATTATTTTGTTACATTTTGCATGGACTGGCTGGAAGAAGAATAAAATCCACTGATGAGCCAGAATAATAAAAACTCAGTACGGCCGTTTCCATCAGTTGTGATGCGGCGCGGAGAGAGCATGTCCCCTAGCGAAAAGAGCAAACAGATTCTGGTGGTCGATGACGACCAGCAGATACGCGAGTTGCTGGAGTCCTATCTGCAGCGCAACGGCTATTCGGTGCTGACCCTTGCCGACGGCAGCGAGTTGATGGCGCTGCTGCATGCACGACAGGATATCGACCTGGTCGTGCTCGATCTGATGATGCCGGGCGAGGACGGCTTCTCGCTCTGTCGCCGTATCCGCGCCGAATCGGAACTGCCGATCATTATGCTCACCGCGTCGGCGGAGGAGACCGACCGCATCGTCGGGTTGGAGATGGGGGCCGACGACTATGTGGCCAAACCCTTCAACCCGCGCGAATTGCTGGCGCGGATCAAGGCAGTGCTCAGGCGGGTACAGACGGTGCCGGAGAGTGCCAACAGTCCGCGCTTCTTCTGCTTTGCCGGTTGGCGCCTGGACCGGGTGAATCGCGACCTGATCGATCCCGGAGGTGTGATCAAGCCGCTTAGCGGTGCTGATTTCAATCTGCTGCAGCTGTTTCTCGAACATCCCAACCAGGTGTTGAGCCGGGATGACCTGCTGAACCTGACCCGCGGTCGAGAAGCTTCCCCCTATGATCGCAGTATCGATGTGCAGCTCAGCCGGCTTCGCCAGCGATTGGGGGACGATGGCAAGGACCCGCATATTATCAAGACCGTGCGTGGGGCCGGCTACGTGCTGGCGGTCGAAGTGGAGCGCCTGGCGTGAAGCTGATCCGCACACTGATCCCCGGCTCGCTGCTCAAGCGCATGCTGCTGGTAATGGTGCTCGGCGTGCTGCTGGCCCAGGTGGTTAGCAACCTGATCTGGGTGCAGCAGATCAGCCGCGACAAGCGTGAGGTCGCGGCGCGCATGGCGGAAGACCTGGCTGAGGGGGTTTCCTCCACGGTGACCTTTTTCCGCGCCCTGCCCAGCGAATACCGTCACCTGGTCCTGTCTCAGCTGCGCGATATGGGGGGCACTCGCTTTTTCGTGTCGCTCAACCGCGAGGTGATCGAGATTACCGATATCGAGGACTCGGCGCTCAAGCAGCTGGTGTTGGAGCGTTTTACTCAGGGACTACGCAAGAAGCTGGGCAGCGCCCCGGAGATCCTGGTCAGCTTTTCGCTGCCGGAAAACCTGCATGTGTTCAATAACCGTACACTGCTGCTCGATCTGCCGCCGCGCTGGTCGCAACAGAGCCTGATCTACGACAGCCAGTCGCCGCCCATTCTGGTGGCCCAGGTCGGTATGGGCGACGGCGAATGGCTCTATCTGGCCGCGCTGCTGCCCAAACCCGATCTGCTGGTAAAGAGCGACTACCTGCCGATGGACCGATTGCTGTTTTTGGCGCTGCTGCTCGGTATCCTGCTTCTGCTCGGCGGCGCCATCGTGCGCTGGTTGACCCGGCCGCTGGCACAGCTCTCCGGGGCTGCTGAACAGTTGGGGTTGGGCCTGGAGCGTGAACCTATCCCGGAGCGAGGACCGCTGGAGATCAAGGCCACCGCCCAGGCGTTCAACCGGATGCAGGAGCGGATTCAGCGCTTTATCGACGACCGGGAGCGGCTGTTTTCGGCCATCTCCCACGATCTGAAAACGCCGATTACCCGGCTCAGACTGCGTGCCGAGATGCTGGATGATCCACGGGATCGCGACACCTTCGGCCGCGATCTCGAGGAGTTGGAGCAGATGGTCAAGGGGGCGCTGGAGTGTTCACGTGGCACCGATATCCACGAGCCGCTGCAACCGGTGGATATCCTCGCACTGCTGGAGTCGCTGCAGGGGGATGCGCAGGAGCTGGGGCGTGACATGACGCTGCAGGGCGACGCGGGCCCGGCGCTATCGGCCCGGCCGCTGGCGCTGAAACGGGCGCTGCGCAACCTGATCGACAACGCCCTGTTCTACGGCGGCGGTGCCGAGGTCTGGGTCGAAAACAGCGATCAGCAGCTCATTATCCGTATCTGCGACCGCGGCCCCGGCGTGCCCGAGGATATGATCGAGCAGCTGTTCGAGCCCTATTTCCGCGTCGAGCAGTCGCGCAGCCGCAATACCGGCGGCACCGGGCTGGGGTTGGGTATTGCCCGCAACATCATCCATGCCCATGGCGGTGAGTTGCGGCTTGCCAATCGCAAAGGCGGCGGTCTGGAGGTGGACGTAACACTACCGCGCCATTAATCGGTTAACTGATCTTCTACAGCGCCTTACGACAGATGCCTGAATAGCAAGCTAGGGTTGGCGAGGAGGTTGAATAGTAGGCCGGTAATACGAGTTTATTGATCGATTTCGTTTACCGGCCGACTGGAAATTTTATCAGGTGCTTGGAATATCGTTTATGAAATCGGCCAGAATTTTATCGATGGCGGTTTTGGTAGAGTCCAAGGTGGCATTTTTCATTCCGAAAGGACCGCCCCAAAACATTTGTGACCCTTTCGAGGCGCCTTCTACTGAATATACCTTATCCAGCGTAACATTGTTTCCGTCCATAAGTTTGATACGCATCGATACATAGGCGTGATAATTCTTGAATTCGTAGTTTTCAAGACTGAACTCAATCAGGTTGCCATCTTGGGTGTGGCCCTCGTCCGTTTTAGTGAGTCGGCCGAAAGCGTTTTGTACGTAGGGAGCATTCAGCGATTCGTCGAGAATCGTGCCAAACTCCACAATCCACAGATGGGCATAACCGACGGTAGCGGCGCGGAACTCGTATCGGTTATTTTGAGTTTCGCCATCAATAAAGTAATCGGACTGAATATTGGTTTTCGGAAGCTCTACGCTATTGGCATGTTTTTCAAGGAACTGGGGGTAATCCTTTGCGACAGGGTGATTTATCGAACACCCGGACATTACTGCCAAGGCCAACACTGCTGTTAAAATCGAAACTGCTTTTTTCATTATGCATCCATTTCAAATTATTGAATTTCACGAAATTCGAAACTCCTGAATATGGCAAGCCGTCATCAGGGTAACTGTTGCAGTCGGATTGGACCGTTAAAAAAGATAGGTTCTCAACGGCAGGTTGGCTCGTCTTCGGCACATACTTCACACCAGTTCAAAGACTATATGTAACTGGATGCTGACGAATATTCGACTTCGACGATTTCCCTGATCCTGGTCGATACGCTCTTTCCTTGAGATCTGAACCGAACAACAGAACAGAGTCTGCCAACAAAGTTATTACTTGGCAAGCCTGGCGTTAAACTTAGGTTTTTTGGTTTTTTTGATTTAAATCAATATGTTAAAATTTGTTTTTTGGCTGAGATAAGCTCAGGTTAAGACCTTCTCTTAGGCTTCGAATACCGGTTCAAGAAGCGGATGCAGGTGCTTTGTAACACTTTGTTACACTTCCTTTCCGCCAGTAACCCTAAGTGGTAAAGCCGCGTGTTTTAATCAACCTGCTCCCCATGGGAGATCAAACAAATGCCTGAATAAAAAATATAAGGGTTAGGCCAATGTTGACCACTTTCGCAAAGCGTACCATCCTCGCGACCGCCATCTCCGGGCTGCTCAGCACTGGAGCTCTCGCCGGCAGTGTCGAAGTTCTCCACTACTGGACCTCGGGCGGTGAAGCCAAGTCTGCCGCCGTATTGAAAGATCTGCTGGAGAAAGAGGGGCACGAATGGAAAGATTTTGCCGTTGCCGGTGGTGGCGGCGAGAGCG
Source organism: Marinobacterium zhoushanense (assembly GCF_014641945.1). Classification (GTDB taxonomy): domain Bacteria; phylum Pseudomonadota; class Gammaproteobacteria; order Pseudomonadales; family Balneatricaceae; genus Marinobacterium_D; species Marinobacterium_D zhoushanense. Next base: position 66,855 of record NZ_BMIJ01000004.1, on the reverse strand, counting down.
CCATGACCGTGCTCAAGTCCCGTGCCGTATCCGGTAATCCTCCCAGCGCCGCCCAGATCAAAGGCCCCGATATCCAGGAGTGGGCGGATCTCGGCTTTCTCACCGAGCTTGATCAGGTCGCCGGCAACAACAATTGGGATCAGCAGCTGCCGCAGGTGGTGGCCAATGTCATGAAATACGACGGTCACTACGTTGCAGTACCGGTGAATGTTCACCGCGTGAACTGGATCTGGGCCAACCCCGAGGTACTGAAACAAGCCGGTGTCGATGAGGTGCCGAGCAGCTGGGAAGAGCTGATCGCAGTTGCACCGAAGATCAAGGCAGCAGGTTTTATTCCGCTGGCCCACGGTGGCCAGGCCTGGCAGGACGCGACACTGTTTGAGGCCGTAGTGCTGGGTGTCGGCGGTGCTGACTTCTACCAGAAGGCGATGGTAGAGACCGATGCCGATGCCCTGTCCGGTGACACCATGGTCAAGGTGCTGGATACCTTCAAGCGTCTGCGTCCGCTGATCGATGATGATGCCGCCGGCCGCGAATGGAATATCGCCACCGCAATGGTTATCAACGGCAAGGCTGCGATGCAGGTGATGGGCGACTGGGCCAAGGGTGAGTTCACTGCTGCCGGCAAAATCCCGGGCAAGGACTACGTCTGCGCACCTGCGCCGGGCACGCAGAACACCTTCACCTTCAACGTGGACAGCTTCGCCATGTTCGAGGTCAGCGATGCCGGGGACAAGCAGGCTCAGGCTGACCTGGCACGGCTGATTCTGGAGCCCACCTTTCAGGAGGCTTTCAACCTGAACAAGGGCTCCATTCCGGTGCGTACCGATCTGCCGATGGACAAGTTCGACAGCTGCGCGAAGATGTCGATGAACGACTTCATCAGTACCTCGAAGCAGGGCGGGCTGGTGCCGAGTATGGCGCACGGTATGGCGGTGCCGTCGGCGGTGCAGGGTGCTATCTATGACACTGTCACCAACTTCTTCAACAGCGACGATATGACGCCTGAGCAAGCGGCCGAGAAACTGGCCAAAGCTGTTCGCGCGGCTATCTGAATCCGCATCACTCTAATCTGATCTGACAGGCAGCGGGGTATCGCATCGACGATACCCCTCTCCAAACTCGCCTGAAGGTTGTTGATCATGGCTGCTCACGAAATGACACAATCCGCTGCTACCGCGTCCATATCGGACGATGCTACTGCCGGCACCGAGCCTGTACGTCGAGGCGTGGGGTTTGGTGAACGGGTACAGCGTCTGCTGCCCAAGTTGGTGTTGGGCCCCACCATGCTGACCACACTGCTGTTCATCTACGGCTATGTGATCTGGACCGGCGTACTGTCGGTGACAAAGTCCCGTTTTCTGCCGCAATACGACTTCGTCGGTCTGCTGCAGTACGAAAAACTGCTCGACAATGACCGCTGGGGCGTGGCTTCGCTCAATATCGTCATTTTTGGCGGACTGTTCATCCTGATCTGTTTAGGGCTGGGCGTGCTGATGGCGATACTGCTGGACCAGAAGATCCGTGCCGAGGGCTCCATTCGTACCATTTTCCTCTATCCCATGGCGCTGTCATTCATCGTCACCGGTACTGCCTGGAAATGGATTCTGAACCCTGGGCTGGGGCTGGAGAAGTTGCTGCAGGACTGGGGATTTGAGCAGTTTACCTTCGATTGGCTGGTGGATCCGGACATGGCGATCTATACCCTGGTGATCGCCGCAGTGTGGCAATCGTCCGGCTTTGTCATGGCATTGTTTCTGGCCGGCCTGCGCGGCGTCGATAACTCTATCGTCAAGGCGGCGCAGCTCGACGGCGCCAGCATGCCGACTATCTATCGGCGCATCATCCTGCCGCATCTGCGCCCGGTATTTTTCAGTGCCTTCATCATCCTGTCGCACATCGCGATCAAGAGTTTCGACCTGGTCATGGCACTCACCGGCGGAGGTCCGGGCTACTCCACCGACCTGCCGGCCACCTTCATGTACACCACGGCGTTCAGCCGCGGCCAGATGGCGCTGGGCTCCGCCAGTGCGATGCTGATGCTGGGAGTGGTGCTGGCGATACTGATCCCCTATCTCTACTCTGAGCTGCGAGGTAAGAACAATGGCTGAGCTGTCTCTGAATAAGCCGCGCTTCACCATTGGGCGGCTGTTTGTCTACGCCACCTTGCTGTTGGGCGTATTGTTCTACCTGATGCCGCTGCTGGTGATGCTGCTGACCTCGTTCAAGAGCATGGACGATATCCGTTCCGGTAACCTGCTGGCGCTGCCCGATGCGTTCCTATTCGATGCCTGGATCAAGGCCTGGAGCTCCGCCTGCACTGGCGTCGCTTGCGACGGCGTACAGGGTTACTTCTGGAACTCGTTCCAGATCACCATCCCGGCGGTGCTGATCTCCACCTTCCTCGGTGCGCTCAACGGTTATGTGCTGACCAAGTGGAAGTTCCGCGGCAGCGACCTGTTTTTCGGCCTGATGTTGTTCGGCTGCTTTATCCCGTTTCAGGTGGTGATCCTGCCGATGGCGCAGACCCTGGGCTGGTTGGGGCTGGCCAACACCACCACTGGGCTGGTGTTCGTGCATATCGTCTATGGCATGTCGTTCACTACGCTGTTTTTCCGCAACTTCTACGTGGCAGTGCCGACCGAGCTGGTCAACGCCGCACGCATCGACGGCGCCGGCTTTTTCACCATCTTCTGGCGCATCATCCTGCCACTGTCCGGACCGATCTTCGTGGTCTGCATCATCTGGCAGTTCACCCAGGTGTGGAACGACTTCCTGTTCGGCGTGGTGTACTCCGGCGGCGATACCAAGCCGATCACGGTGGCACTGAACAACCTGGTCAACACCTCCACCGGGGTGAAGGAGTACAACGTGGATATGGCGGCAGCGATGATCGCGGCCCTTCCGACCCTGATTGTCTATGTCCTGGCCGGTAAGTATTTCGTGCGCGGTCTCACCGCAGGTGCCGTCAAAGGCTGATGATAAGAATTAAAGGTAAAGATCATGGCAGCTCTGGATATTCAAAACGTTAAAAAGACTTTCGGTAACGTGGATGTGCTCAAGGGGATCAACCTGAGCATCAAGGATGGCGAGTTTCTGATTCTGGTCGGTCCCTCCGGCTGCGGTAAATCCACGCTGATGAACTCCATCGCTGGGCTAGAGGAGGTGACCTCCGGTGATATCTGCATCGGCGGTGGAGCAGTAACCCATCTGCCGCCAAAGGATCGCGATATCGCCATGGTGTTCCAGTCCTATGCGCTGTACCCGAGCATGAGCGTGCGCGACAACATCGCCTTTGCGCTGGAGATCCGCAAGGTGCCCAAGGCGGAGCGGATACAAGAGGTGGAGCGTGTGGCCGATCTGTTGCAGATCAGCCACCTGCTGGATCGCAAACCCTCACAGCTCTCCGGCGGTCAACGTCAGCGCGTGGCGATGGGACGGGCACTGGCGCGTCAGCCAAAGATCTACCTGTTTGATGAGCCGCTCAGCAACCTGGACGCCAAACTGCGCGTCGAGATGCGCACCGAGATCAAGAAGCTGCATCAGCGGCTGAAAACCACCATCGTCTACGTCACCCACGACCAGATCGAAGCGATGACCCTGGCCGACCGTATCGCCGTGATGAAGGATGGTATGGTGCAGCAGTTCGGTACTCCGCAGGAGATCTACGATAACCCGGCCAACATGTTTGTGGCCGGTTTCATGGGCTCGCCGGCGATGAACTTCCTGCGCTGCGAGCTGACCTGCGGTGATGGCCGTTATGCGGTGCGCGCGATAACCAAAGATGGTCGGGAGTACGCGTTGCCGCTGGTACATGCCGATGCAAGGCTGCAGCCCTGGGTCGGTAAAGAGGTGGTGCTGGGGATCCGTCCGGAGCTGATTACCCATGTGATTCCACACAAGAGCGAAGCCGACAGCGTGGCGCACTTCACCGCTCGTGTTGAAGTGGCCGAGCCCACCGGCCCCGATACCCTGGTGCTGGTGGAGTTGAACGGTCAGGAGGTGGACTGCCGTGTCGACCCGCGCGAACAGCGCCCGGTCGGCACCGATATGGAGTTCATGGTCGATATGTCGAAGGCGGTGTTGTTCGATCCCGAAACTGAAGAACGTCTGCTATGAGGGGAGGGGCAGGAGAAGCGGGCGAGCGCCTAGCTTCTCTTGTCCTTGATGTACATGGCGGTGTGCCTCATCTCGATCTCGAACAGATCGATGACACGAATCAGGTCGCCAAGCTTTTTGTAGCCGTAGTTCACCGATGAGAAGGAGCTGTTGTTGGATATATAGTTCGCCACCATGCTCAGGTGGGCGAAACCATCGTCATCCGAGGTCTGTTCGACGGCGGTCCTGAGCAGATTGACCAAGCCGCTGTCACCGCGCAGCTCCTTCCTGTTTTTCTTGTGTGATGCCTGGGGGGCATCTACCTCTTCGCTTTCATCTTCGATCAGGTTTTCGATATAGATAAAGGGTGAGCAGGCATCGACAAATGCCTGGGGTGTTTTCTTCTCGCCGAAACCGTATACCGGCAAACCGCTCTCCAGAATTCTCATGACAAGAGGCGTAAAGTCGCTATCGCTGGTCATCAGGGCGAAGGCGTCCACGTTCTTGCTATACAGCAGATCCATTGCGTCGATAATCATCGCCGAGTCCGTGGCGTTCTTGCCCTTGGTGTAGGCAAACTGCTGCATGGGCCTGATGGCGTGAGGGTGCAGCTTTTCAATCCATCCGGCAAGCGAGGGGTTATTCCAGTCGCCATGGGCGTGGCGCACGTTGACCGTGCCATATTTGGCCAGCTCCTGCAGTACGCCTTCGATAGACTTGTAGCTCACGTTGTCGCAGTCGATGAGCAGCGCAATCTTATGTATTGACGACATAACCTATCCTTTGTCGTTGACGAGACTGGAGAGCGTCCCTGATGGTTGTCAGTACCCTGATCGACCGCCGTATAAGTTTACGGCGGCGAATTGAACGGCCTGCTGCAACACAGTCATCCGTCGATGGTATGGCAAGAAACGGATGGAGACGCGGGCGGCAGAGGGTCCATAGTGAGAGTATCAGTAATAGTAGTGAGCTTGTGAAATGTCGATGCCAGCAGAGAGGGCGACAATAAACGTGACGCGTCTTGGCCAGTTGGAAACTGTCGCCCGATACATTGAGTCCCACTCCGACGAGCGTCTGACCCTGGCTAGGCTGGCGGCACTGGCCGGACTGTCTCAGTCCAGGCTACAGCGCGCGTTCAAGGCCGCCTTCGGTATTTCGCCCAAGGCCTATCAGGATGCAATACGTCTGCAACAGCTGAAGCGTTCGTTGAAGGAGGAGGGCAGCGTCACCGATGCTATTTATGCGGCGGGATTCGGCTCGATCAGCCGAGTCTATGGCGAAGCGGCGCGCACCATGGGGATGACACCGAAAGCCTACCGTGCAGGAGGAGAGGGCGAGACGATCGCCTATGCCTGCAGAACGACCGCATTGGGGCCGATGCTGATGGCGGCGACGGACAGGGGCGTCTGTTGCGTGCAGTTCGACGACGATGAGGCGGTGCTGCTGGATAAACTCAGGGGTGAGTTTCCCAATGCGCAGCTGATACTGTCCGACGCGCAGCATACACCTGAGTTGGATGCCTGGATCGACGCGCTGAATCGCCATATCGGCGAGGGTACGCCGTGTCCGGAACTGCCGCTGGATATGCGCGGTACCGCGTTCCAGATGAAGGTCTGGCAGTTCCTGCTGCAGATACCGCAAGGGGATATTCTCAGCTACGGCGAGCTGGCTGAGCGTATGGGTCAACCCAAGGCGGTCAGGGCAGTAGCCTCCGCCTGCGCCCGCAACCGCATCGGCGTGTTGATCCCCTGTCATCGGGTGTTGAAAGGCGATGGTGGTCTTGGCGGGTATCGCTGGGGGCTTGAGCGAAAGCGCGCTCTGCTGGACAAAGAGCGCGCATGCAACACGGGGTCAACATCCCAGGCCGGTTTGACCTAGACAAGAATGCCTGTCTATAACACCTAAAAGCCGCATAAGGCGTCGAAGCAGGCAGGCGATCAATACTATGTTCAGCACCAGCCTGGTGATCCTTACCATTTCGCTGTACATGGCCTTCCTGTTTGCCGTGGCGCAGCTAGTGGAGAAACGCCCGGGCGGCAGGAGCGTTTTTACTCCCTATATCTATGCGTTGGCACTGACGGTTTACTTCACCTCCTGGGGCTTCTACGGCAATGTTGGATTCGCCGCCTCTTCCGGTTTGATCTATCTGGGCACGGAGATCGGCTCCGTCGCGGCGGTTCTATTTTGGTGGTATACCATTCGCCGCATGGTGCGGATCAAGGAGACATACCACATCACCAACATCGCCGACTTCATCTCGGCACGCTACAACCGCTCCCAGGCTGTGGCCGCTCTGGTCGCATTGATCGCTTTGCTCGGAATCCCGCCCTATATCGCACTGCAACTCAAATCGATCGTCAGCACCATCAGCATTATCCTGCCGGTGAGCCAGGAGGACTGGGCTGGCTCAGGTCTGATGGTGATGCTGGCGATGGTGGTATTCACAGTGCTTTTCGGCGCTCGCCGGCTGGACCCGACGGAGCGGCATCCGGGGGTGACGTTGGTGCTGGCGCTGCAGGGACTGGTCAAGATTGTCGCCATTCTGGCGATCGGGATCTTCGTTACTTACGGCCAGTATGAAGGCTTCGGCGATATTTTTAACCGTATCGATGCGGCGGGCCTGGAGCGGTTGAAGAGTGCCAGCACCTCGCAGGGGGCCGTTGCGGCCGAGTGGGTGACATTGATCGTGTTGGGCATGGTGGCGGTGCAGTGTTTGCCGCGACAGTTTCACCTGTTGGTGGTGGAAAACTCACATGAACGGGACATCCTCAAGGCAATCGTGATATTCGTTGCCTACAACGTGCTGTTCGATCTGTTCGTAATCCCCATTGCTGGAGCCGGCCTGCTCCAGGGGCTACCGCTGGCACAGGCGGATGAGTTCGTGTTGAGACTGCCCTATAACGCCGGAGAGGACTGGCTGACCCTATTGGTCTTTGTCGGTGGATTCTCGGCGGCGACCGGCATGATCATCATCAGCACCATGACCCTGTCGACCATGGCCACCAACCACCTGCTGTTGCCGGTGATCGAATCGATTGAGGCCCTCAACTTTCTCCGTCATCACCTGCTGCAACTGCGCTGGTTGATGATCGTGTTGATCATTCTGTTCAGCTACGCCTTTGCCTGGTCTTTCAGTGGCAGTTACATGCTGGCGGCGATGGGAACCTTCTCATTCGTGGCGGTGGTGCAGTTTGCGCCGGCAATGTTCGGCGGCATGATTTGGCGTGGAGCAAACCGCATCGGTGCGGTCGCGGGTCTTGGCGCCGGCCTGTTGGTATGGTTGTACACCCTGGTGTTACCGGCATTCATCCGCCAGGGGTGGATTGAAACGACGATGCTGGACGCGGGGCCATGGCAGGTCGCCTGGCTGCACCCTGAAGCGCTGTTCGGCGTTAGCACGCTGTCCCCGCTAAGTCACAGCATGTTCTGGTCTCTGGTTCTCAATATCGTGTGCCTGATAATCGGGTCATGGCTCTATTCGCCGAGTAAGGAGGAGCGTACCAATCTGGTCGAGTTTCTGCGTACGCTGTCGTCGGGTTCCCACGTTCACAAAGGTCGCCCGACCGGGCTTGAGGCGTACATTCCCTTCCAGCCCAAGTACAAGGAGGCGGTTCGTCTGTTATCGCGTTATCTGCCTGAACAGCATGCGGTTCGGGAGGTTGTACAGATCGCGGAGTTACTGCGAACGAGCGACAAGGACAGCATCACCATCATCGAGTTGGTCGAGTTTCACCGCATGTTGGAGATGACGCTCTCCGGATCCATAGGGGCGGCCAGCGCCCACCGGGTCATCGAAACCGGTATTGGCTACAGCGAGCGGGAAAAGCGCGATCTGCAAGCGATCTACAGCCATATCGCGATGGAACTGGGCGGACCGCTCCCGATAGAGGAGCCGCAACAGCGCCCGGCACAGACGGATGATCGCTACAGCTTCGTCAATGAACTGCAACAGACTATAGAGCGGCAGCAACAGGAGCTCGATGATCAGAAATCGCAGCTGGAGCGGCTAAAACAGCGGCTCGAGCACAGTGATGAGGAGCTATTCGAGCAGCGTCTTCTGGTCCAGAGACTGACACAGGAGCTCAAGACGCTGCATGGCCTGAACGATGGCGATAAGTAGGAATCCCGCGCGAGGCGGGGTTCCTGGACCGGTTTGTCGGCAATCAGATCTTAAAGCGTCCCAAGATGCCGGTAAGCGATTCTGACATCTTTTCCAGCTCCTTCGCTGAGCCCGCAACCTGGCGGATCGAATCGTTGTTGATGTCGGTCATCGAGGCGATGCGCTCCACGTTGCGGGCGACCTCGTTGCTGGCCTGAGCCTGTTCGTTGAGCATGGTCGATATCTCCATGAACACCTCGTTGACCCGTTCACCGCTCTGCTGGATCGCTCGGATCGACTCGCCCGCTTCGGCAGACAGAGCCGCACCCTGAGTGACCTGTTCGACGCCGGCGGCCATCACACTGACTACCTCCTGAGTACATTTCTGCATACTCTCGATCGTGGCGGTGATCTCGCGGGCAGACTCGGTGGTGCGGCCGGCCAGTGTCCTCACCTCGTCCGCAACCACGGCAAAGCCACGGCCCTGTTCGCCGGCCCGGGCGGCCTCTATCGCCGCGTTCAGTGCCAGCAGGTTGGTTTGTTCTGCGATACCCTCGATCACTTCGAGGATGCCGGAGATCTGGTTCGACAGAGCACCCAACTGACCGATTCGATCGGATGCCGAACGCACGGTGTCGGTTATATTGAGCATCTCCTCGCTGGTTCTGTTGATGACGTTTGCGCCTGTGGCCGAGGTTTCGCTGGAGGAGTCGAACAGCGTTTTCGCTTCCTGGGAGTGGTTGGCCAGGCTATCGACGCTTACGGTCAGCTCCTCGATCGTAGAGGCGATCTGACTCGACGCCGTACTTTGCTCGGCGGAGCCTTTGGCAACCTGCTCGCTGGCGCTGGCCATACCCACGGCCGCCTGACTCAGATCCCGTGCCATCGACGAGATCTCGCGCAAGACTTCGCACACCTGATGCTGCATCTTGTTGACGGCGCCCTGCAGGCGGGCCAGTTCGTCATCGCCCTCGACTTCGAGCGGTTGCGAATAGTCGCCCGCAGCAATGCGATCCAGTGAATGGACTGTCTGCTCCAACGGGCGCGCAATCATCCTTTTTACGGCCAGAGCGATCAGCAGCGCTGCAACCAGTATGACGACAAGGGTCGACAGCAGAATCTGCAGGGCCAGCCAATCCTTGACCTCATGCAGCTCCGAGCTGGGTTGGGCGACAGCGACCACCCAGTCCAGCTCTGGTACCGTCGCAAACCATGCCTGCCAGGTTTCCGACTCTTGGGCGCCTGGTTTTGCCCACTGGTAGGTCATGGAGCCGCTGCCCTGTTGCAGCATCTGGCCGATAAAGGCCCCCTGTTCCTTGTGGCTGATATTCTGATCCTTTAGTGTCGGGTGGATCAGGAAGCGCCCCTGATTATCTCCGTGCTTGGCGTCGATGACGAATAGCTGCCCCTGCTGCCCGATGCGTACTGACTCCAGTTCGCGCTTCAGGCCCTGCAGCGACTCCTCAAAACTGATGCCGATATAGCGGATACCGATCACGGCGCCACTCGGGTCCTTGATCGGGGTGTAATTGGTGATGAACTGGCGTCCGAACAGGGTCACCTTGCCGGTGAACGCCTCGCCCTTGAGGTTGGTGGCGTACGCCGGTGACTGATGGTCAAGCAGCGTGCCGACAGCGCGTGAACCATCCTGTTTCTTGACCGACGTAACCACGCGCACGAAGTCATCGCCACGGCGGACGAAGATGGTGGCATTACCGCCCGTCGCACTGGCGAAGCGGTCGACCTGGGAATAGTCACCTGCAATCGCCTGACCTTGGCTCAATATCAGCGGCACCTGCTGACCGGCCACGTCGACCTTTTGCGCGGTATCGAGTGAAAATCTGCCGGGGAAGAGCTCGCCGAAAACCGCCGAGAGCGCATTTGCCGATAGGTGTAGCTGATTATCATAGGCGTGGATGGTACTGCCGATGGTATCGATTCGGTTCTCCATCTCCGCGAGGGCGAGATCGACCGAACGGTCACCGATTTTCTGAGTTACCAGCCAACCGCTGAGTGAGAACACCACAGCAATGGCGAGTGATGTAACGAGTATCAAACGAGTGGCTACTGATTTTCTGAGCATAGACCTGTCCTTGGTTTTATATGGATTGTATGAGGAGGAAGTTTGATCGCTTGTTTAGAAAAAGGCGCGTGCTCTATTTACGATCGATGAGCCGCTAAATCAAGAAATTTGTTGAGAGCATAACTCGGGTATTGTGACGATATCTCCGAACCGCGTAGGTTAATTTTCACTTCCAGATTTTTGCTCACCCTTATTCCGCTTCAGCTCCTCCGACACCAGCGAACGCAGCCGGGCGGCCAGCGGGGATAGCTGGCGTCCCTTCATCTGCAGCAGGTAGTAGGGCGACATCTGGATCGGCTCGCGCAGTGGCAGCACCTTCAGCCGCGCGCCCACCTGGCGTCCGATCAGCAGGTCGGTGACCTCGCTGGCCAGCGGAGCGATGGCCGAGGAGGAGACCAGGATCGAGATCATCACCAGCAGCGAGGTGGAGTTGATGATGTTGTCAGGCGGCAGGATACCGGCGGCCAGGCAGGCGTTGTTGATCGCATCGCGCATCGGTACCCGGTGGCTCTGGATCACCCACTCATAGCCGGTCAGCTCCTTGAGGGACACCTCTTTCGCATTTGCGAGCGGGTGGTCTTCCCGCACCACCAGGCGCACATCCTCCGATTTGGCCGGGTGGACCTCAAACTCGTTGGCATCGACGCCCGGGATGATCCGGGCGAGGACAAAGTCGTTCTTGCCCGCGGCCAGATCGCGCAGCAGCACGTCACTGGTATCCACGTTGACATGGATGTCGGCCTTGGGTGACACCGCCTTGAGCTGACGCACGGCCGGGATCACGTAGCCTACGGCCGCACCGGTGACGGCGCCGACCGTGGCGGCACCGCCTTCTCCTCGTTGCAGCTCCTCCACGTCGCGGGCCAGGTCGCGCAGCTCCACCAGCATGTTGTGCGCACGCTGGGCCACTGAGCGGCCGATCAGCGTCGCTTCCATCCCTTTGGCGTGGCGTTCGAACAGTTTGGCGCCGATGGTGTGTTCGATATCGGCCAGCATGCGCGAGGCGGCGGGCTGGGTGACCGCCAATTCGTCAGCGGCGATGCTCAGTTGGCCGTACTCCGCTATCGCGGCGATCAGGCGTAGCTGATTGATTTTTAGGTGTTTGGAAAGGTCGATTTTCATAACCGCAGTATTATACCGATAATGGTATGTGGCAAGTCATTATTTCTATTTGCTTGTTATAAAGCAGGCGCCTAGGTTGTTGATGGGCCATCGGGCTCTCTAGGTTGAAACACAAAAAAAAATAAAAAACGGAGCTGATAGCCGGCGACAACAGGGGCCGGTGTCGAATCCGTGACCAAGGAGATGTTTATGAGCTACTCAATGAAGCACCTTAAAACACGGGTCTGTTCCACCCTGGCAATGGCTGTCGCTCTGGGGCTGTCGGCCACGGCGCAGGCGGAGATGCTGATCGGGTTTTCCCAGATCGGCTCCGAGAGCGGCTGGCGCACCTCCGAAACCGCATCGATCAAGGCAGAGGCCGAGCGCCGCGGTATCGATCTGAAGTTCTCCGATGCGCAGCAAAAGCAGGAGAACCAGATCAAGGCGGTGCGCTCGTTCATCGCCCAGGGCGTGGATGGCATCCTGCTGGCCCCCGTGGTGGAAACCGGTTGGGACCAGGTGCTCAAGGAAGCGAAGGGGGCTGGCATTCCGGTGGTCTTGATCGACCGTGGGGTCGATGCCGACGAATCCCTCTACCTGACCAAGGTGGCGTCTGACTTCGTGCAGGAGGGGGCGCTGGCCGCGGCCTGGCTGGCGGCCGAAACCAACGGTGTCTGCGATGTGGTTGAACTGCAGGGTACGGTCGGCTCCTCTGCTGCCAACGATCGCAAGGAGGGGTTCGAGAGCGTTATCGGCAACTTCCCCAGCCTCAGCATCATCCGCTCGCAGTCGGGCAACTTCACCCGCTCCGGCGGCAAGGAGGTGATGGAGAGCTTCCTCAAGGCCGAGAACGGCGGCAAGAGCATCTGTGCGGTCTACGCGCATAACGATGACATGGCGCTCGGCGCGGTGCAGGCGATCAAGGAGGCGGGTCTGAAGCCGGGCGAGGATATTCTGGTGGTATCGATTGATGCCGTGCCCGATATCTTCAAGGCGATGGCCGATGGCGATACCAATGCCACCATCGAGCTGAACCCGCACCTGGGCGGACCGGCGTTCGATGCGATCAAGACCGCCAAGAGTGGGAGGGAGGTGCCGAAGTGGATCAAGGCCAACGGTCCGCTCTATCTACCGGACACCGCTGCCGAGGAGTACAAGAAGCGCAGCAGTTGAGGCCAGCAGTTGGGGATAGTGCGGCCCGCGTGGGCGGGTCGCCGATTCCTCGCGCGGCGGGCGTTACGAAGGGGGTGTCCGCCGCACTCCTCCGGTCATGGCGGCAGATAGAGGTACAAGATGGCGGATATGACGCAGCCCGTGTTGTCGGTGCGTGGCGTGGGGAAGGTATTCCCCGGCGTGAAGGCGCTGCAGGGCGTCGATTTCGATCTCGCAGTCGGCGAGATCCATGCCCTGCTGGGCGAGAACGGTGCCGGCAAATCCACCCTGATCAAGGTGATCACCGGCGTTCACCCCCGTGATGAGGGCGAGGTGCTGCTCGAGGGCAGGGCTATAGCACCTGATCATCCCGGCGAGGCCCAGGCACTCGGGATCTCCACCGTGTTTCAGGAGGTAAACCTAATTCCGACCCTGTCGGTGGCGGAAAACCTGATGCTGGAGCGTCAGGTCCGCAGGGGCGGGCTGATCGCCTGGAAGCAAACGGCCGCGCAAGCCAAGGAGGCGCTCAAGACGCTGGGGCTCGAGATCGACGTCAACCGGGCGTTGGGCTCCTATTCGGTGGCTGTTCAGCAACTGGTGGCCATTGCCCGTGCGGTATCGCTGGAGGCGCGGGTGCTGATTCTCGACGAACCCACCGCCAGTCTGGACAGCGATGAGATCCAGACGCTGTTCCGCATCATGCGGGAACTGAAGGCGAAGGGGTTGGGCATTATCTTCGTCACCCATTTTCTCGATCAGGTCTATGCCGTGACCGACCGTATCACCGTGCTGCGTAATGGGCAGCGGGTCGGCACCTTCGTCACCGCCGAGCTGGATCGGGTCGATCTGATCAACCAGATGTTGGGACGGGAGCTGGCCGAGATCAGCGCCCACCGGCGTCGCGACAGCGAGCAGTTTGCCGGTCTGACGCACCGGATTCAGGTCGAGGGGCTGGGCAGGAAGCGGATGCTGAACCCGGTCTCGCTCGATCTTTCCGGTGGCGAGATAGTGGGTCTGGCCGGGCTGCTGGGGTCGGGGCGGACAGAACTGACTGAGTTGATCTTCGGTGTGCACAAGGCCGACAGCGGTCGGGTGCTGCTGGATGGCGAACCGGTCTCGCTGCGCTCCCCCAGGCACGCCATCCGCGCAGGATTCGGGCTCTGTCCGGAGGACCGGAAACAGGACGGCATCGTCGCCGAACTGAGCGTGCGCGAAAACATCATGCTGGCGCTGCAGGGGCGGCGCGGCTGGCTACGACCGATTTCGCGGGGTGAGCAGCAGGCGTTGGCGGACGAGATGATCGCCGCGTTGGGTATTGCCACGCCGGACAGCGAAAAACCGGTCGGCCAACTGAGCGGTGGCAACCAGCAGAAGGTGGTGTTGGCGCGTTGGCTGGTGTCGAAACCGCTGTTCCTGCTGCTGGACGAGCCCACTCGCGGCATCGATGTGGGGGCCCACGCCGACATTATCCAACTGATCAAGTCGCTGTGTGCCGAGGGGCTGGCGCTGCTGGTCGCCTCGTCTGAGCTGGAGGAGATCGAGGTGTTCGCCGACCGGGTGGCGGTGATGCGTGACAGGAAAAAGGTGTCCGAGTTGAGCGGTGACGAGATCACTCAGGACAATATCATCGAGGCGATAGCGCAATGACCAGTTTACATACGCAGTCCGAAGCATCGGTGCAGCACCGTCAGGGTCTGCCTAGAGCATTGATGCAGCGGCAGTGGTTCGCGCCGCTTGGCGCGCTGCTGCTGATTATCCTCTGCATGGGCGTGGTATCGCCCGATTTTCTCTCCATTCGTGTTGTCGACGGCCATCTCTACGGGTCGCTGATCGACGTGGTACATCGCGGTTCGTCTGCGGCGCTGGTGGCGGTCGGCATGGCGATCGTGATCGGCACCCGCGGCATCGACCTGTCGGTCGGTTCGGTGATCGCGATCTCCGGCGCCGTTATGGCAGTGCTGATCAGCGAGACCGAGCTGCCGCCCTGGCTGATCATTCTGGCCGCGGTCGGCAGCGGCGTGCTGTGCGGTCTGTGGAACGGCGTGCTGGTGGCCTATCTGGAGATTCAGCCGATCATCTCCACGCTGATCCTGATGGTGGCCGGGCGCGGTATCGCGCAGATGATCACCGGCGGTCAGATTGTCACCTTCCACGGCGAGTTCTTCGAGGCGATCGGTAGCGGCTATCTGCTTGGCATCCCCTGGCGGGTGCTGATCGCCGCGGCGGTGATACTGGCGCTCTGGCTGACGATGCGTAAAACCGCACTGGGGCTGTTCATCGAAGCGGTCGGCGGCAATGCCCGCGCCAGCCGCCTGGCCGGGATCGACTCGCGTGGCATCACGCTGCTGGCCTATGTGATATCCGGGGTGTGTTCGGCCGTGGCCGGCATCATCATCGCCGCCGATATCCGTGGCGCGGATGCCAACAATGCCGGGCTCTGGCTCGAACTCGACGCGATCCTGGCGGTCGTGCTCGGCGGCGCGGCGCTGATGGGCGGGCGCTTCTATCTCGGGGCGACGGTGATCGGTGTACTGATCATCCAATCGCTGACCACGGGGATCCTGCTGTCCGGCCTGCCGAGCCAGTACACCCTGGTGGTCAAGGCCGGCGTGGTGCTGCTGGTGCTGCTGATGCAGGCACCGGAGTTCAGGCGCTCAATGGCAGCGGTTCTGCGTAGGAGGCAGCATGAAGATTAATGAACGTTTCTACCCAATTCTCGCCACCGTGGCGGTACTGGCGCTGCTGTACGGCTACGGCATCTACGAACATCGTGCGTTCAGCGACACCTACGTGCTCGGCAACCTGCTGACCGATAACGCCTTCCTGATTATCACCGCGGTGGGGATGACCTTCGTCATCCTCTCCGGCGGCATAGACCTGTCGGTGGGCTCGATGATCGCCTTTGTCGGCGTGCTGATCGCCGAGTTGGTCACCGGCTTCGGCTTTCACCCGCTGGCGGCAGTGGCGGTGGCGCTGGTGATCGGCACCGCATTCGGCGCCTTCATGGGGGTGATCGTGGCGAAGTTCGATATTCAGCCGTTTATCGTCACCCTCGCCGGCATGTTCTTCCTGCGCGGTATCTGCTTTGTCATCAACCTGGACTCGGTGCCGATCGATCACCCGTTCGTCGGCGCGGTCGGTGACTTCAAGCTGCCGCTACCGGGACGCGGCTGGCTGAGCGCCTCGGCGTTGCTGATGCTGGCGACGGTAGTGGTCGGCATCCTGATCGCTCACTACACCCGCTTCGGTCGCAACGTCTACGCCATCGGCGGCGACCGTCACTCGGCACAGCTGCTCGGCATCCCGGTGGAACATACGCTGATCCGTGTCTATGCGTTGTCCGGCTTCTTCAGTGCGCTGGCCGGCGTGGTGTTCGCCTTCTACACCGCCTCGGCATACCCGCTGGCGGCGACCGGTGTAGAGCTCGACGCGATCGCGGCGGTGGTGATCGGCGGCACGCTGCTGACCGGCGGCATGGGCTTTATCGCCGGGACCTTCTTCGGCGGCATGATCATGGGCGTGATCCAGATCCTGATCGCGTTCGACGGCTCGCTCAACAGCTGGTGGACCAAGATCATGATCGGCGTACTGCTGTTCGGCTTTATCGTGTTGCAGCGGGTGATCACGCGCTCCTTTTCCGGGGTGCGTGCTGAAGTTCAGAGCGCGTAAACCGATGCAATCAGTCTCACATTTGTTGGAGCCTAAGAGGGTAGGGGAGTAGGGCTACTCGTGCTCCTCTGTTTATGCTCCGGTTTTGTGCAGGATGTACGGTATACCGCCGGCGCATGGAGGCGCAGGAGGGGTGGTGTACCGATTTCCCTCAAACGAGCCCCATATCGCCTTTCCGAGACCGCGTGTTGCACAACATAAGAGATGCTTCTCTCTTTTGCATATCATTTATGGTATGTCATTCGCCTAAGTTTTCATTTGATCGCTATGCTCTTCGGGCGCATTCTGTCTTCAACCCCTGAGTGTCGACTCGGTCTTGACCGGTTTTCGGCGTGGATATCGCGGCGGAGGCGACGAACGGACACTCAAGGCTGGCTCAGTTTCTAGATAAAAATAACAGCGGAATCCGTATGCCGGTTCGGATTGACCGATCGGTGGAGACGCCGCGAACAGGGAGAAACCGATGAGAAGTATAAAGAAGATTGTCGCCACTCTGGCGTTGGGCTCCACCTTTCTGACCGCGAGTGCGGCCGTTTCTGCCGCAAGCGGTTATGTCGGCATCGCGATGCCGACCAACTCCTCCTCACGCTGGATCTCGGATGGTCACTCGATGGTTGAGCAGTTCGAGAAGGCCGGTTACAAGACCGACCTGCAGTACGCTGAGGATGATATCCCGACCCAGCTCGCCCAGGTTGAGAACATGATCGTGAAGGGGGTGGATGTGCTGGTAATCGCGGCGATCGATGGCACCACTCTGTCCAACGCGCTGGAGAACGCCAATGCCGCGGGCATCAAGGTGATCGCCTATGACCGCCTGATTCGCGACAGCGAGCATGTCGACTATTACGCCACCTTCGACAACTTCAAGGTCGGCGTGCAGCAGGCGACGTCGCTGGTCAACGGTCTGAAAACCCGCTTCCAGCCGCCCTACAATGTCGAGCTGTTCGGTGGTTCGCCGGACGACAACAACGCCTACTTCTTCTACAACGGTGCCATGTCAGTGCTGCAGCCGCTGATCGATTCCGGCGAGGTCAAGATCGTCTCCGGTCAGATGGGTATGGACAAGGTGGGTACCTTGCGTTGGGACGGTGCACTCGCCCAGTCGCGTATGGATAACCTGCTCTCCGCGCACTACACCGACAAGCGTATCCACGGCGTGCTCTCTCCGTATGACGGCCTCTCCATCGGTATCCTCTCTTCGCTGAAGGGTGTCGGCTACGGTTCCGCCGATATGGTGATGCCGATCGTCACCGGTCAGGACGCCGAGTTGCCCTCTGTGAAATCGATTCTGGCCGGTGAGCAGTATTCGACCGTATTCAAGGACACGCGTGAACTGGCCGGTGTCGCCGTCGGCATGGTCGATGCACTGCTGAAGGGTAGCGAGCCGGAGATCAACGATACCTCTACTTACGACAACGGCGTCAAGGTGGTGCCCTCCTATCTGCTCGAGCCGGTTCCGGTGGATGCCTCCAACTGGCAGCCGGTGGTCGTGAACAGCGGCTACTACACGCTGAAACAGGTCAAGAACACTCAGTAAGCGACCCAGTTGCGGGCCTGCCGAAGCGAGCCCGTTCATGTACAGGATGTGCGGTATGCCGCGAGCGCATGGATGCGCAGGAGCGGTCAAGCGGACGAATTCCATGCACGATACCATTCTGGAGATGCGCGGCATCACCAAGACCTTTCCTGGCGTGAAGGCGTTGGACAACGTGAGCCTGAAAGTGCGGCGCGGCGAGATTCATGCCCTGTGCGGCGAGAACGGGGCCGGCAAGTCGACGCTGATGAAGGTGCTCAGCGGTGTCTATCATCACGGCAGCTACGACGGCGAGATCCGTTTCGAGGATCGCCCGATGGCGTTCGGCGGCATAGTCGACAGCGAACGGGAGGGGATCATCATTATTCACCAGGAGCTGGCGCTGGTACCACTGCTGTCGATCGCCGAGAACATCTTTCTCGGCAATGAGTTGGCTGAGCGGGGGGTGGTCGACTGGCCTGCTACTTACTCGCGCACCGGCGAGCTGCTGAAGAGGGTCGGGTTGAGTGAACACCCCTCGACGCTGATCGAGAAGCTCGGCGTCGGCAAACAACAACTGGTCGAAATCGCCAAGGCGCTGTCGAAGGAGGTGAAACTGCTGATCCTCGACGAGCCGACCGCGGCACTGCAGGAGAATGACAGCGCCAAGCTGCTCGATCTTCTGTTGGAGTTCAAGGCACAGGGGATCTCGTCGATCCTGATTTCACACAAACTGAACGAGGTCAGCCGGGTTGCCGATAGCATCACGGTGATCCGTGACGGCACCTCGGTATCCACGCTGGATTGCCATAAGCAGGCGATCAGCGAGGCCGACATCATTCGCGACATGGTGGGCCGCGACATGGCGCACCGCTATCCGAAACGCACGCCCGCCATCGGCGAGGCCCTGCTCGAAGTGTCGGGCTGGAACGTCTGGCACCCGGAGTCTGCCGAGCGTCAGGTGATCCACGATATCGGTCTGAAGGTGGCCGCCGGTGAGGTGGTAGGGATCGCCGGGCTGATGGGCTCTGGCCGCACCGAATTGGCGATGAGCCTGTTCGGACGCAGCTACGGACGCAATATCTCCGGCACGGTTCGCCTCAGGGGGCGGGAGGTCGATCTGTCGACGGTGAAAAAGGCGGTCGACAACGGCATCGCCTACGTAACCGAGGATCGCAAAGAGCTGGGGCTGATTCTCGACGAGACGATTCTCAGAAACACCACCCTGGCCAATCTCGGCGGCGTGTCGGAGCACGGGGTCATCGATGACACCCAGGAGCGGCGTGTGGCCGAAGAGTACCGAGAGGCACTCAACATACGCACGCCGAGCGTGTTCCAGAAGGTAGTCAACCTCTCCGGCGGCAACCAGCAGAAGGTGGTGTTGAGCAAGTGGCTCTACGCCCAGCCCGAGGTACTGATCCTGGATGAGCCGACCCGCGGGATCGATGTCGGCGCCAAGTTCGAGATTTACAGCATCATCAATCAGCTCGCCGATCAGGGGAAGGGGGTGGTCATGATCTCCTCCGAAATGCCTGAACTGCTCGGCATGTGCGATCGCATCTACGTGATGAACGAGGGCTCCTTTGCCGGAGAACTGGCCGGCCACGAAGCCAGCCAGGAGAAGATTATGGCGATGATCGTCAACGCCTGATCGGCAGATGCTCTTTACAAGATGTGCGCGGAGATAATAACTATGCAACAAGCCAAAACATCCATCGAAACCTCGGTCGACGAGCAGCCGACCGGGCCGTCGATCAAAGCCTATCTGGCCGGTCACCTGCGCGATTACGGCATGCTGGCGGCGTTGGTCGTCATCATGCTGCTGTTCCAGGTGCTGACCGACGGCACGCTGATGCGTCCGGTCAACCTGACCAACCTGTTCCTGCAGAACAGCTATATCATCATCATGGCGATCGGCATGCTGCTGGTCATCGTGGCCGGGCACATCGATCTGTCGGTGGGCTCGGTGGTGGGCTTCATCGGTGCGCTGGCGGCGGTGATGATGGTGAACTGGCACATGTCGCCCTGGCTGGTGGTGCCGATCTGTTTAGTCTGCGGCTTGCTGATCGGCGCCGCTCAGGGCTACTGGGTCGCCTACTGGAAGATACCCTCGTTCATCGTCACCCTGGCCGGCATGCTGGTGTTCCGCGGCCTGACCCTGGCGCTGCTGGAAGGGCAGTCGGTCGGTCCTTTCCCGGGCGGTTTCCAGCTGCTGAGCACCGGATTCGTGCCCGATCTGTTCAGCGATGAACGGCCCAATATCACCGCCATTCTGCTCGGCGTTTTGGCGGCTGGCGCGATCGTACTGTTGGCGGCCCGTTCCCGTGCCCGCTCGCTGAAATTCGGTATCAATGATGAGCCCTTTGCGTTCTTCGTTGCCAAGAACGGCCTGGTGGCGGCGGCGATCATCTATATCGCCTATCTGCTGTCGACCTACCGTGGCCTGCCCAACGTGCTGATCACCATGGCGGTGCTGATCGCGGTCTACACCTTCCTGACCAACAGAAGCACCATCGGCCGTCGCATCTACGCGCTGGGCGGCAACGAAAAGGCGGCCAAGCTCTCCGGTATCAACACCGAAAGGCTGACCTTCCTGACCTTCGCCAACATGGGGATGCTGGCGGCGCTGGCCGGGCTGATCTTCGCCGCCCGCCTGAACACGGCGACGCCAAAGGCGGGGTTTGCTTTCGAACTTGACGTGATCGCGGCGGTGTTTATCGGCGGTGCCTCCATGTCCGGCGGTGTGGGCAAGGTGATCGGCGCTGTGGTCGGTGCGCTGATCATGGGTGTGATGAACAACGGCATGTCGATCCTCGGTATCGGCATCGACTGGCAGCAGGTGATCAAGGGCCTGGTGCTGCTCGCCGCCGTGATCTTCGATGTCTACAACAAGACCAAGCAACGCTGAAGGGGGCGTAGTCATGTATCTTTCCCAGCTCAAGAGCGGTGGTGTCATCTGGCGAGAAGGCGAACAAGCACGGTTGATTCGCGGTGTGAGCAGCAGCTATGAACTGGCGCTGCTGGCGATAGGCCAAGGCTTGAGCCTGGCCGATACCGTGGCGCGGCTGGGCTTCGGCGAGTCGGTCGACCTGCCGGCGCTGGCCGCCGACGGACGACTGGACTGTCCGGTGCGCCATCCCGATCCGGCGCATATGTTCCTGACCGGCACCGGCCTGACCCACCTGGGCTCCGCTTCCGCCCGCGACGCGATGCACAGCGCCGGCGATATGGAGGGGGTGACCGACTCGATGAAGATGTTCCGCATGGGGCTCGAAGGCGGCAAACCCGGCCCCGGCGAGAGCGGTGTGCAGCCGGAGTGGTTCTACAAGGGTACCGGCGTTGCCGCCGTGGCACCGGGGGATGCGCTGGTGTCGCCCGAGTTCGCGTTGGACGGCAGCGAGGAACCGGAGATCGCCGGTGTCTACCTGATCGGCGCCGACGGCACGCCGTTCCGTATCGGCTTTGCGCTCGCCAACGAGTTTTCCGATCACGTCACCGAGCGGATCAACTACCTGTATCTGGCCCACTCCAAGCTGCGTCCGGCCTCGTTCGGTCCTGAACTGCTGGTCGGCGAATTGCCGCAGGATATCAGGGGCAGTTCACGCATCCTGCGCAACGGTGAGGCGATCTGGCAGAAGCCGTTCCTGTCCGGCGAGGAGAATATGTCCCACACCCTCGCCAATCTGGAGTATCACCACTTCAAATACGCGCTGTTCCGTGAGCCCGGAGATCTGCATGTGCATATGTTCGGCACCGCTACCCTGTCGTTCGCCGACGGGGTGCGAGTGGAGCCGGGCGATATCCTTGAGATCGACGCACCGCAACTGGGCCTTGCCCTGCGCAACCCGGTGGCACGGGAAAGCGTCCACAACCTGGAGGTAACGCCGTTATGAGCAACAGAGCTGCCGATCTTAAGGCGATCTATCCCGATCTGGAGGGGCGCTCGGTGCTGATCTCCGGCGGTGCCACCGGTATCGGCCAGTCGCTAGTGGAGGCGTTTGCCCGCCAGGGTGCGTATACCGCCTTTGTCGATATCGATACCGAGGCGGGCCGGGTGCTCGAAGCCAGGCTCAACGCCGACGGGTATCAAACCCTGTTCCGCCCCTGCGATATCACCGAGATGCGTAGCTACCAAAGCACCATTCACGAGATCGCCGACCGCCAGGGGCCGATCACCGTACTGATCAACAACGCCGCCAACGATGTGCGCCACTCACTGGACGAGATCGACTACGAAAGGTTCGACGAGCTGATTGCGGTGAACCTCAAGCACCAGATGTTCGCTGCCCAGGCGGCGGCGCCGATGATGCGTCAGGCAGGGCGGGGCTCGATCGTCAACTTCGGCTCTGTGGGTTGGATGATGGCGACAGCCGGCTATCCGGTCTATGCCGCAAGCAAGGCGGCAGTGCATGGCATGACCCGTGGCCTGGCGCGGGATCTCGGTGCCGACGGCATCCGGGTCAACACCCTGGTGCCGGGTTGGGTGATGACCGAGAAGCAGCTCAAGCTCTGGGTCGACGACAAGGCCCGCGAACTGATCAAGCGCAGCCAGTGCCTGCCGGGGCCGCTAGTGCCGGAGCATATCGCACAGATGGCGCTGTTCCTGGCATCCGATGCTTCGGCGATGTGCACGGCGCAGAACTTTATTGTCGACGGAGGCTGGGTATGAGCGAGTTCACGCCCGCAAAATGGCCGCGCAAACTGCGGTCGCAGGAGTGGTTCGGCGGCACCAGCCGCGACCATATTTACCACCGCAGCTGGATGAAGAACCAGGGGCTGCCGGCGGACCTGTTCGACGGTCGGCCGGTGATCGGTATCTGCAACACCTGGTCGCAGCTGACACCCTGCAACGCCCATCTGCGCGATCTTGCCGAGCGGGTGAGCCACGGCATCTACGAGGCGGGCGGCCTGCCGCTGGAGTTCCCGGTGTTCTCCACCGGCGAGAGCTCGCTGCGCCCGAGCGCGATGATGTACCGCAACATGGCGGCGATGGATGTGGAGGAGGCGCTGCGCGCCAACCCGCTGGATGGCGTGGTGCTACTGGCCGGTTGCGACAAGACCACCCCGGCGCTGCTGATGGGTGCCTGCAGCGCCAACATTCCCGCCATCGTGGTCTCGGGCGGGCCGATGCTCAACGGCTGGTTCCGTGGCGAGCGGGTTGGCTCCGGCACCGCGCTCTGGCAGATGTCCGAGGATATCAAGGCGGGCAAGATGAGCACCGAGGATTTCCTCGAGGCGGAGCAGGCGATGTCGCGCTCGCCCGGCAGCTGCAACACCATGGGTACCGCCAGCACCATGGCCAGCATGGCCGAAGCGCTGGGCATGGCGCTGTCCGGCAACGCCGCCATCCCGGCGGTGGACAGCCGTCGCCGCGTCATGGCGCATCTGTCGGGGCGGCGCATCGTGCAGATGGTCAAGGATGATCTCAAGCCCTCCGATATCCTCACCCGCGAGGCGTTCGAGAACGCGATCCGCGTCAACGGCGCCATCGGCGGCTCCACCAACGCGGTGATTCACCTGCTGGCGATCGCCGGACGGATCGGTGTCGATCTGACACTGGACGACTGGGACCGCCTTGGCCGCGAGATTCCCACCATCGTCAACCTGATGCCCTCGGGCAAGTACCTGATGGAGGAGTTCTTCTACGCAGGTGGTCTGCCGGTGGTGCTCAAGATGCTGGGCGAGGGCGGTCGGCTGCACAAGCAGGCGCTGACCGTCTCCGGCGGCGCGATTTGGGACGAGGTGAAGGAGGTCCGCAACTGGAACGAGGATGTGATCCGTCCGGTGGACAAGGCGCTGACCTCAAGCGGTGGCATCGTTGTGCTGCGGGGCAACCTGGCGCCGGGCGGTGCAGTGCTCAAACCCTCGGCGGCGACTCCCGAGTTACTGCGGCATCGCGGCCGCGCCGTGGTGTTCGAGGATATCGACGACTACAAGGCGCGCATCAACGACGAGGCGCTGGATGTGGACGAGAGCTGCATCCTGGTGATGAAGAACTGCGGACCCAAGGGTTATCCCGGCATGGCCGAGGTGGGCAACATGGGGTTGCCGCCTAAGGTACTGCGCAAGGGGATCACCGACATGGTGCGTATCTCCGATGCCCGCATGTCCGGCACCGCCTACGGCACCGTGGTGCTGCACACGACGCCGGAAGCCGCCGCCGGCGGGCCGCTGGCGGTAGTGCGCAACGGCGACTTCATCGAGCTGGACGTGGCCAATCGTCGCCTGCACCTGGATATCTCCGACGAGGAGTTGACCGCCCGGCTGGCGGACTGGCAGTCGCCGGTCAAGGCGCCGGAGAGCGGCTACGCCAAGCTCTTCTTCGATCATGTACAGGGCGCCGATACCGGAGCCGATTTCGATTTTCTACGTGGCTGCCGGGGTGCACCGGTGCCGCGGGACAGTCACTGAATTTAATAACTGTGGGAGTAGGACAATGCTGACAGGTCAACATCTGATCGCCGGTCACTGGTCGGGCGGCAGCGAGACATTCGATCTGATACCGGCTTCCGGGCCGGTACGCACCTTCTCCGTCGGTACACCGACGGAGGTGGAGCAAGCGGCACGGGCGGCGGAAGCCGCGTTCGCCTCCTTTGGCTATTCAAACCGGGCGCAACGGGCCGCGTTTCTGGACCGGATCGCCGACGAGATCGATGCACTTGGCGATGCCATCACCGAGATCGGCTGCCAGGAGACCGGCCTGCCGAAAGCGCGGCTGATCGGCGAGCGCGGTCGCACCGTTGGCCAGTTGCGGATGTTTGCCCGCCATATCGAGGCCGGCGATTACCTGGATCGACGGCACGACGCCGCGCTGCCTGAGCGCCAACCGATGCCGCGTCCCGACCTGCGCCTGATGCAGCGCCCGCTGGGTCCGGTGGCGGTGTTCGGTGCGTCCAATTTTCCGTTGGCGTTCTCCGTGGCCGGAGGCGATACCGCGTCGGCACTGGCCGCCGGCTGCCCGGTGATCGTAAAGGGGCATTCCGCTCACCCCGGCACCGGCGAGCTGGTGGCGCAGGCGATCGATGCCGCGCGCCGTGCGCTCGAACTGCACCCGGGGGTGTTCTCCTTCATCCAGAGCGGTAACCGTGACGCGGGCCAGGCGCTGGTGCAGCATCCACTGGTAAAGGCAGTTGGCTTTACCGGCAGTCTGACCGGCGGTCGTGCCCTGTTCGATCTCTGCGCCCAGCGCCCGGAACCGATCCCGTTCTTCGGCGAGCTGGGCTCGGTCAATCCCATGTTCCTGATGCCGACAGCGTTGGTCCGACGCGGCGGCGAACTTGCCGAGGGGTGGGTTGCTTCGCTGACCATGGGCGCCGGGCAGTTCTGTACCAATCCGGGCTTGGCGATCCTGATCGACAGCGAGGAGGCCGATGCCTTTATCGAGGCGGTAACCGGAGCCTTGGCGGAGGTAGGCGCCCAGACCATGCTGACCGATGGCATCGCCCAGGCCTATCGCGAAGGCGTTGGCCATATGCAGGACTCGGCCGGCGTGCAGCAGCGGGTGGGCAGCCCCTGCGATAACCGTGACGCCACCCCCTATCTGTTTGTTACCACCGGTGCCGCCTGGCTGCGCGACGCTACTCTGAGCCAGGAAGTGTTCGGCCCGTTGGGTTTGGTGGTCAAGGTGGCTGATTTCGATGAGATGCTGCAGGTGGCAGCCGCGCTCGAAGGACAATTGACCTGCACGCTGCAGTTGGATGCGGGCGACATCAACCAGGCGCGGCAACTGATGCCGATGCTGGAACGCAAGGCCGGACGGGTGCTGGCCAACGGCTTCCCCACCGGAGTCGAAGTGTGTGATGCGATGGTGCATGGTGGCCCTTATCCCGCCTCAACTAACTTCGGTGCCACCTCGGTGGGCAGCATGGCGATCCGCCGCTTCCTGCGTCCGGTCTGTTATCAGAACCTGCCGGTGGAGCTGTTGCCCGCCGATCTGCAGTTGTTTGAGTGATAGCGCGTTGAGTATCGACTGGATCGCCGTCGACTGGGGCAGCACCCGTCTGCGTGCCTGGGCCCGCTCTCGCGACGGCGGCATACTGCAACGGGTCGATTCGGCCCAGGGCGCGGCAGGATTGGCTCCGGAGCAGTTCGAACCGGCCTTACTGGAATTGGTGGAACCCTGGCTGACGCCCGAAAAAAGAACAACCGTTATCGCCTGCGGCATGGCCGGGGCGCGTCAGGGCTGGATCGAAACACCCTATAGTTCGGTCCCCTGTCGGCCGCTCTCGGTCGAACGGCTGGTCGAGGCGCCGGTAGTCGATTCGCGACTGCGGGTGCTGATCGTGCCGGGGCTGAGCCAGAGCAGGCCAGCCGATGTGATGCGCGGCGAGGAGACCCAACTGGCCGGGGTGCTGGCGGCACAACCCGGCTATGGCGGCCTGGTCTGTCTGCCCGGTACTCACTGCAAATGGGCGGAATTGCAGGAGGGGCGGGTAATCGCGTTTCGCACCTTCATGACTGGTGAGCTGTATGCGCTGCTGTCGCAATCCTCGGTACTGCGGCACAGCCTGCTGCCCGACGCCGATAGCAGTGATGCCTGGGACAACAACGTCTTTGTCGATGCCGCCCGGCACGCGTTCGACCACCCGGAACAGGTGTGGGCGGAGCTGTTTGGCCTGCGGGCGCAGGGGCTGTTGCAAGGCCAGACTGCTGCAAACGGCCGTGCCTGTTTATCCGGACTGCTGATAGGTGCCGAACTGGCGGCGGCACGCACCCTCTGGCAGGGGCGGAAGATCACCCTGGTCGGCAACATCGGCCTGCCGGGGCTCTATCTGGAGGCGTTACACGCGCTGGATATCGAGGTGCGGGCCCTGAACACGCAACGCACCACACTGGATGGGCTGAAGCAGGTGTTTGACCTGGTAGTCACCGACAACAGGAGTTAACCCGATGAGACGCAACCTGATCGCCATCCTCAGGGGGATCCGCCCCGAAGAGGCGGGGGCGGTAACAGCCGCGCTGATCGACGCGGGCATCACCCGCATCGAAGTGCCGCTGAACTCGCCGGACCCGCTGCGCAGCATCGCTGGCATGGCCCGCAGCTTCGGCAAGGATGCCGAGATCGGTGCCGGTACCGTGCTCAGTGCCGAAAACGCCCGGCAGGTGGCCGATGCCGGAGGCGGTTTCATCGTCGCCCCCAACTTTGATCCGACCGTGATGGAGGAAAGCGCTCGACTGGGACTGGACGTCTATCCCGGCGTATTGACGCCGACCGAGTGCTTTTCCGCCCTGGCCGCAGGAGCCAAGGCGTTGAAGGTGTTTCCCTCCTGTATGATGGGGTTGGATGGGCTGAAGGCGATCCGCGCCGTACTACCCCCCGATGCGCAGGTGCTGATGGTCGGCGGTGTGGACGAGGGCAATTTCGGCCAGTGGCTGGCAGCCGGGGCCAACGGCTTTGGCATCGGTTCCGCGCTCTATCGGCCGGGCAAGCCTGTGGCAGAGGTGGTGGCGGACGCGGCGCGGATGGTGGCCACCTACGATCGGGAGCTGACAAGATGGTGAAAGAGACCGGCGTTAAAACCTACGACGAGCGGGCCTGTACGTTGGGGGAGGGCGCACTTTGGCACCCGCAGCGGCAGCAGTTGTTCTGGTTCGATATCCTCGGTAACAGGCTGATGACCCTTAACGACCAGGGGCTGACCGACGAGTGGCAGTTCGACGAACATGTGTCGGCGGCGGGCTGGGTCGACCTCGATACGCTGCTGATCGCGAGCGAGAGCGGACTCTTCCGTTTCGATATCGACACCGGCGCGCGCCAACCGGTTTGCCCGCTCGAGGCCGACAACCCGCTGACCCGCTCCAACGACGGCCGCGCCGACCCCTGGGGCGGTTTCTGGATCGGCACCATGGGCAAGGCGGCACAGCCCAATGCCGGTGCGATCTACCGCTACTATCGAGGCGAGCTGAGACGGCTGCTGGCGCCGCTGACCATCCCCAATGCGATCTGCTTCTCGCCGGATGGGCGCCACGGCTACTTTGCCGATACCGCGAAAGGGGCGATCTGGCGCCTGGCGCTGGACGCGGAGCACGGCTGGCCCGCAGACGAGCCGGAGCTGTTTATCGACTGCCGGCGTGACGGGGTGAACCCGGATGGCGCCGTGGTCGACAGCGAGGGGCGGCTGTGGAACGCACAGTGGGGTGCCTCGCGAGTCGCCTGTTACGACGCGGATGGAGGGTTTGTAACGGCTATCGCCTTTCCGGCCACTCAGGTCAGCTGTCCCGCCTTCGGTGGCGTCGATTTCAGCCGCTTGTTCGTGACCTCGGCGCGTGAGGGACTATCGAATCAGGTTCTACTCGGTCAACCCGCAGCCGGGCGCACGTTTATCGTCGGTACCGAGGTCAGGGGGCGGGCGGAGCCGAGGGTGATACTTTGATGAATCAAGATCGGGAGCCTGGTCTCGCCGAACTGCGCAGCGGTCTGTTCCGGGCCCTGTTTTGCAACCACGGCGCCCGTCTGCTGGCGCTCTATCTGCGCAACCCCAACGGCAGCGAAACCAATATCGCCCTGGGATTTCCAAGGGTCGAGGACTACCCGGCCCAGGACAGTTACGTCGGTGCCATCTGTGGCCGTTATGCCAATCGCATAGCTCGGGCACGGTGCGAACTGGACGGCCATCCACTGCAACTGAGTGTGAACGAGGGAGACAACCATCTGCACGGAGGTGCGGAGGGCTTCGACAGACGAAACTGGGAGGCCCTTGCCGTCGATTCCCGCTCGGTCACCTTTTCTCTGACCTCACCCGATGGCGATCAGGGCTACCCCGGTACGCTTAAGACGCAGGTGATCTACCGTATTGTCGACGAGGATCGACTGCAGTGCCAAATAACCGCGACCTGCGACCGTCCAACCCTGGTTAACCTGACCAACCATGCATACTGGAACCTGACCGGCGACTTCAGCCGTAGTGCGGCCGATCACCTGTTGCAGATCGAGGCGCAGAGCTACCTGCCGGTGGACGACCAGTTGATTCCGCTGCCGGGGGTTGCTCAGGTGGCAGGTACGGCATTTGATTTTCGAACGCCGAGAACGATTGGCGAGCGGCTATCGGAGTGTGGCGGTTACGACCATAACTTCTGCCTCGACAGTCGCCGTGGGCAAATGCGACCGGTGGCGCGACTGACGGACCCGAGCAGCGGACGCAGCCTGGAGTTGTCCACTACTGAAGCGGGGGTGCAGTTCTACCTGTCGCGGCATTTCAGCCCTGCTCTGACTAGCCGCGAATATCAGCCGTTGCACCCGGCCGCCGGGATCGCACTGGAACCACAGACCTACCCTGACAGCCCGAACCGTGCCGGTTTTCCCTCTCCACGGCTGTTGCCGGGCGAGCGCTACGAGCATCTGATCGAGTGGCGGTTTGGCACGGGCAGGCGTGAGCCGTAGACTGTTCGGCAGCAAACCGAAAAAAGGCGGCCTCGAGGGGCCGCCAAACCGTTTTCATGGTGCAGACTCTTCTCCTGAGCAGGGGATACTCAGGCCGCAAATGCCCCCGCCGGGTGGTCGTTCGGGTCCATCGCGCCGGTCATGATCGCCACCGCGTCCGACATGCTGTGGGTGTCCGGTTTTACCACAGCCACGCGCTGTCCCAAACGGTGGATATGGATGCGATCGGCTACCTCGAATACGTGTGGCATGTTGTGGCTGATCAGTACCACGGAGAGGCCGCGATCGCGCACATCCTTGATCAGGTTCAGTACCCGGCGCGACTCCTTCACCCCCAGCGCGGCGGTAGGCTCGTCCATGATCACCACATGCTTGGCGAAGGCGGCGGAGCGGGCCACGGCCACCCCCTGGCGCTGGCCGCCGGAGAGGGTTTCCACCGCCTGGTGGATGTTCTGGATCGTCAGCAGGCCCAGTTCCGACAGTTTGGCCTTGGCTTCATCGTGCATCGCCTTGCGGTCGAGCATCTTGAAAACCTTGCCGAGGATGCCGGGCTTGAGCTTTTCGCGGCCAAGGAACAGGTTGTCGGCGATATCCAGCGACGGCGACACCGCCAGGTTCTGGTACACGGTTTCTATGCCTGCCTTGCGGGCGTCCATCGGGCTCTTGAAGTGCACCGGTTCGCCGTCAAGCAGGATCTCCCCGGCATCGGGTACCAGCGCGCCGGAAAGCGCCTTGATCAACGAGGATTTGCCGGCACCGTTGTCGCCGATTACGGCCAGGATCTCGCCTTCGCGCAGTTCGAATTCGGCACCGTCGATAGCGGTGACGTGGCCGTAACGCTTGACCAGACCACTGGCCTTGAGCACGATTTTCTGAGTATCAGTCGTCATGTCACACTCTCCTAATCAGACCTTGCGAATCCACTGGTCGAGACCGACCGCGATGATGATCAGCAGTCCCACGGTAAAGTCCTGCCACAGCACATCCACACCGGAGAGTGCCAGGCCATTGCGGAACACACCCACCACCAGTGCGCCGATCAGCGTGCCGAAGATCGAGCCGCGGCCACCGAACAGGGAGCAGCCACCGATCACTACCGCGGTGATGGAATCCAGGTTGGCCATCATCCCGGCCTGCGGGCTGACGGAGCCTATGCGGCCGATCAGAGCCCAGGCGGCGACGGCGCAGAAGAAGCCGGCAACGATATAGACGGAGCGCAAAATCTTGTCGGTCCGGATACCGGCCAGGCGAGCAGCGGCCGGGTCATCGCCGGTGGCGTAGACATGGCGGCCCCAGGCGGTCCAGTTCAGCGCGTACCAGACGATCACGAACAGCACCAGCATCATCAGCGATCCGTAGGTCAGACGGGCGCCGAACAGTTCAATACTCTGACCGGTCCAGTGCAGGATCGGCGCGGCGGCATCGATCGCCTGGGAGCGTATGGTCTGGCTGCCGGAGTACCAGAGGTTGAGCGCGAAGAAGATGTTCCAGGTGCCCAAGGTGACGATAAAGGGCGGTAGACGGAACAGGGTCACCAGCAGGCCGTTGATATAGCCGGCCAGAGCACCGGCGAACAGGCCCAGTCCCAGCGCCAGAACCGGCGGCAGCCCGAACTCGACGCCGAAGCGGCCCATGATCACCGAGGTCAGGACCATGATGGCACCGACCGACAGGTCGATACCGGCAGTGAGGATGATCAGGGTCTGGGCGATGCCGAGGATGCCGATGATGGTGACCTGCTGCACGATCAGCGACATATTGAACGGGTGCAGGAAGCGCTCTCCGACGATGCTGGTGAACACCAGTATCGCCATCATGAGAACGATGGCCGGAGCTGCAGTAGGGTATCGGTGGAAGAAGTGGTGAATACGCGTCAGCAGCGGCTCTTTCTCCGCTGTGAACTTCGCGAAGTCGCCGCTGGCGGAGGCTGCGACCAGCTCATGCTCGGCTGTTGCAGGTTTGGCGTTGGAGCTTGCCATGAGAGGTCTCCTGTTGGGTTAATGAACGTGCGGACGATGAAGGAGTCCCCATCTCCGCACGTGGTCACGTCAGCGCAGGCTGGGTGTTAGCCCCAGCAGATATCCAGACCTTCTTGTGCGCTCGTGGACTCCAGGCCGTCGACCGGCTTATCGGTGATCAGTTGAACACCGGTGTTAACGAAGTCCAGTCCCTCGGAGGCCTTCGGCTTCTCGCCAGAGGCAGCAAACTTCATCACCGCATCTACGCCCATTGCCGCCATACGCAGCGGGAACTGCATCGAGGTGGCGCCGATTACACCGGCCTTGACGTTATCCACGCCCGGACAGCCACCGTCGACAGAGACGATCAGCACGTCCTTGTCGCGACCGACGGCACGCAGCGCCTCATAGGCACCCGCAGCGGCCGGTTCGTTGATGGTGTATACGACATTGATGCCAGGATCTTTCTGCAGCAGGTTCTCCATGGCGCGACGGCCGCCCTCTTCGGCGCCCTGGGTCACGTCGTTACCGACGATACGCGGATCGTTCTCGTCACCGATCTTCTTCGGGTCGGCCAGGTCGATGCCGAAGCCCTTGAGGAAGCCCTGGTCGCGCGCCACGTCGACGCTGATCTGGCTGGTGTTGAGGTCGAGCATGGCGATCTTGGCATCGGCAGCCTTGTCGCCCAGCTGTGCCGCCGCCCACTGACCGATCATCTCACCGGCCTTGAAGTTGTCGGTGGCGAAGGTGGCGTCCGCTGCATCAGCCGGGGAGAGCGGGGTATCCAGCGCGATCACCAGCATGCCGGCGGCACGGGCACGGTCGATGGCCGGGACGATGGCGGCGGAGTCGTTCGGGGTGATCAGGATCCCTTTGGCACCGGCGGCGATCAGGTTCTCGACCGCCTGTACCTGAGATTCGTTATCGCCATCGAATTTGCCGGAGAAGGTGCGCAGCTCGATGCCGTTGGCTTCCGCCTTCATCACCGCACCCTCTTTCATCTTCACGAAGAAAGGGTTGGTGTTGGTTTTGGTGATCAGGCCGACGATTGGCTTGTCGGCGGCTGACGCAAGAGGGGTGCACAGAACACCGGCCAGTGCCAGCGCGGAAACGATCACTTTCTTTTTCATGTGGAACTCCCGTTGTTTTATTTTTTATCGAGCGTTTTGCAGCGGATTGGCCGCTGGGTAGGATCGATTAAATGACCGGGAAATGAACGGCGAATGTCGGCAAAGATTTTTTTTGTTAACAATTGAAATAGAGTGCAGATGAAGAAAATCTCATGTTTAAGGTGAGTAGGATTTGACAACGTTGTCGATATTGGATTAATGTTCGACAACGTTGTCATTCATCGAGCGATTCTGTGATGGTATCGATCAAAGATGTAGCCGAACATGCCGGCACCTCCTTCAAAACCGTATCCCGGGTGATCAATAACGACGCCGGCGTGCGCGAGGAGACCCGTGAGCGTGTGCAGGCAGCCATCGATGCTCTGGGCTACCGCCCCAACAGTGCCGCCCGCATGATGCGTAACCAGAAGTCGGGCGTGATCGGTTTTATCTCCGACGAAGTGGTCACCCAGCCCTATGCCGGCGAGCTGTTGCTCGGCGCGCAGGAGGTGGCCAGCGAGCACGACAAGGTGCTGATGGTGGTGAATATAGAGCATGATCGCAAGCGTCAGCAGCGCGCCATCGATATGCTGCTGGAGCGACGGGTCGAGGCGCTGGTCTACGCCAGTTACTACCACCGCGAGATTGAGCTGCCGCAAGAGATGCTACAGGTGCCGTCGGTGCTGGTGAACTGCTTCACCACCGAAGCGGTGCTACCCACTTTCGTGCCCGATGAGGTGCAGGCCGGTTACGATGCGACCCGGCTATTGATAGAGCAGGGGCACACCCGCATCGGCATGATCACGCTGAACCCGCAGATCGTGGCGGCACAGAAGCGCCTGGAGGGTTACCGTCGTGCGCTCGACGAGGCGGGTATCGCGTTCGATGCCGAACTGATCGTGCGGGGTGAGCCGCGTTTCGATGAGCCTGCCGAGTCCGCCTGTGTCGAGTCTGCCGTCGGCAGTCTGATGGCGTTGGACAAGCGCCCCACGGCGCTGGTCTGTGGCAAGGACGAATTCGCGATGCAGGTTTATTTCCTGCTTGCACGCTTTGGCTTGCAGGTCGGTCGCGACCTGGCCGTTACCAGTTTTGACAACCAGCGCCTGATCGCGCCGGGCCTGACTCCTGGCCTGACGACGATGGAGCTGCCGCATCTCGAAATGGGCCGAGCCGCGCTACGTTGTCTGTTCAACCGGATGGATGACAGGAGCACCCGGTTGATACCCTTTTCACCGATTGTGCGTGAGTCGCATCGGCTGAAAGCCTGAAACGCTGTACACATTCACAAGGCAAAATAACAATAAAGGACATACGATGAAAAACACCTACCTCTCTCTTCTGCCTTACGCTGTAATGACAACGTTGTCAGTTTCCGCTGTCGGTGCCTCTGCTGCGCCGGCGGAGATCAAGCTCTGGCGCCACGAGACCAGCAATATCGCGGAGATTCAGGTCAGCAAGGATGCCATTGATCGCTTCAACAAGTCTCAGGACAAGTGGCGCGTGGTAGCCGAGATGATTCCGGAAGGCTCCTACACCGAGACCGTTACCGCTGCGGCGCTGGCCAACGAACTGCCCTGTATCCTCGACATGGATCAGCCGGTGGTGCCGAACTTCGCCTGGTCCGGCTACCTGCGCCCGCTTGAGGGGCTGGTCTCCAAGGAGGCGCTGGACAGCCTGATCGACAGTGCCAAGGGTACCTACAAGGGCCAGGTCTACTCTGTAGGTCAGTTCGACGTGGCACTGGCGCTGTTCACCCGCAAGTCGATCCTGGATAAATACGGCATCCGTCAGGCCACCATGGAGCAGCCCTGGAGTAAGGAGGAGCTGCTTGACGCGCTTGCCAAGCTGAAAGCCTCGGGCGAATACCCCTATCCACTGTCGATGCGTACCGGCTGGACCGGCGAGTGGTATTCCTACGGCTACACCCCAATGCTGCAGAGTTTCGGCGGCGATCAGATCGACCGCGCCAACTACCTCGCAGCCGAGGGCGTGCTGAACGGCAAGTCGGGGCTGGCTTGGGGCGAGTTCTTCCAGGACCTGTTCGAGAAGGGCTACGTGGACCGCAATCCGAGCGACGACAAGGCGTTCATCCAGGGCCGCTCGGCGCTTGACTACGTCGGCAGTTGGGAGATGGGCAACCACTCGCAGCGCTGGGGCGAGGATCTGGTAGTGATGCCGGTACCGGACTTCGGTCATGGCCCGGTCGTAGGTGGTGGCTCCTGGCAGTGGGGCGTGACCAAGTCCTGCGCCAACCCGGAAGGTGCGGCGAAGTTCGTCGAGTTTATCCTGCAGCCCTCCGAAATAGCCGAGATGTCCGAAGTGACCGGCATGATCCCGTCCACTCCTGCTGCGGCACGCATGACCAACCACTACCGCGAGGGCGGCGACTGGCGCTTCTTCTACGACTACTCGGCCGCCTACGCCAAGCTGCGTCCGGCGACTCCGGCATACCCGATCATCTCCAGCACCTTCGAGACCATGGCGCGCAACATCAAGGATGGCGCCAATGTGCAGGACGCACTGGATGAGGCGGTCGATACCATCGAGCGCAACATAGCCGACAACAAAGGCTATGGCTTCAACTAATAAAAACGGTCGTTAAACCTCCGTCGCCCTGGAAGAGGGGCGGCGGATTCAAGCGATCAATAGTGAGACCTACCCCATGAATGCGGATACTTCAGCATTAAAGTGCACTGCACTGCCGACCCCCTCGGAGCGTGCGGCTGAGCCCTACCGACCGCCCAGGCGTCGTTACGTCTTCCTGTTGAGCACGCCGGCGCTGCTGGGGCTGTTCATGTTCCTGATCCTGCCGTTCCTGATGGCGGTGACGATGTCCTTCACCGACCAGCGCCTGCTGTCTCCGAACGAGACCGAATGGGTCGGCATGCGCAACTACGACCGCCTGCTCAGCGTGAACTGGTTGGTACAGGAGCCGGTAACGGACAATGGCGAGGTGCAGCGAGACGCCGACGGCGAGCCGACCTATCCGCGGCTGCGTACCCTGCTGCGTCAGGATCCCGCCTATGAGGGCTACAAGGAACTGACCAGCTGGCAGCTGGGCGATAAGCGCCTGGTGGTATTGGCGAAGGATCCGCTGTTTATCCAATCCTTTCTGAACACCCTGCAGTTCGTGCTGCTGGTGGTGCCCCTGCAGTGCGGCATGGCATTGGGGCTGGCGCTGCTGATCAACCGCCAACTGAAAGGGATCTACCTGTTCCGCACCATATTCTTTTCGCCGGTGGTGACCTCCATCGTCGTGGTATCGATCGTCTGGAGCTTCCTCTACCACCGCGATCTGGGCCTGTTCAACCACTACCTGCAGGCGATGACCTTCGGCCTGATCGGGCCGATCGACTGGCTCGGCGACCCGCAGTGGGCGATGCCCTCCATCGTGCTGATGTCCGCCTGGCAGGCCGCCGGCGTGCAGATGCTGATCTTCCTCGCCGGTCTGCAGGGGATATCCGCCGATCTGTATGAAGCGGCCGAGCTGGATGGCGCCGGTACCTGGAGCAAGTTCTGGCACGTCACCCTGCCGGGACTGAAGAACACCACCGTGTTCGTCATCATCAGCACCACCATCCAGGCGTTCGGCCTCTTCACCCAGGTCGACGTGATGACCCGCGGCGGCCCCCAGGGCTCCACCTCCACCGTGATGTACCACGCCGTGACCAAGGGGTTCCGCGAGCAGGATATCGGCTATGGCTCCGCCATCAGCGTGATCTTCTTCCTGGTGATCCTGGTGATTGCGCTGCTGCAGAAACGTTACTTCGACAAGCGGGAGGGCTAAGCGATGACT
The DNA here is from genome assembly GCF_014641945.1 of Marinobacterium zhoushanense. Lineage (GTDB taxonomy): Bacteria > Pseudomonadota > Gammaproteobacteria > Pseudomonadales > Balneatricaceae > Marinobacterium_D > Marinobacterium_D zhoushanense. The sequence continues at coordinate 30,897 of NZ_BMIJ01000004.1, read as the reverse complement.
CAACTGAAAAAACTGGGCTGGTACCTGCTGCTGCTCGCCATCGGTTACGTGTTCCTGTTCCCACTGCTGTTCATGCTGGTTTCATCGCTCAAGCCGGAACAGGAGATCTTTGCCGACCTCTACAGCATCCGCGCGATCCTGCCGGTGGGCGAGCTGTCGCTGGAGAACTACCGTCAGGTGTTCGCCAAGAGCGATGTTCTGCTCTACTTCCGCAACTCGGTGCTGATCACCTCGGCCACCGTGGTGCTGGGCCTGTTCGTCAACAGCCTGCTGGCGTTCACCTTGTCGCGGATGGAGTGGAGCGGGCGCAAGTATGTGCTGTCCGCGGTGATCGCGCTGATGATCATCCCGCTGGAGGCGATCGTGGTGCCGCTGCTGCTGCTGGTCTCCAAGCTGCCCACCATCGGCTGGGAGCAGGGGGTGATGGTACTGAAGAGCTCCTGGCTCAACACCCTGGAGGTGCAGATCCTGCCGTTCGTGGCCAACTCCTTCTTCATCTTCCTGTTCTACCAGTTCTTTCGTGATATCCCGAAGGATTTCGACGAGGCTGCCGAACTGGATGGCGCTACGCCGTTCCAGATCTACCGCCACATCATCGTGCCGATGTCCGGGCCGGTGTTTGCCACCGTGGCGATCCTGCACTTCCTGCTGATGTGGAACCAGTACATCTGGCCGATCATGGCGGTGCAGGGCGAAGACGCACGCCCGGTGATGCCCGGCATCCAGATCTTCTTCGGCCGACAGGTCGGCTGGGGCGAGATCATGGCCTACGCCTCCTTCGTCACCCTGCCGGTGCTGGCGGTGTTCCTGGCGTTCCAGAAGATGTTCGTGCGCAGCCTGGCCGGTGCCGGCATCAAGGGCTGACCTGAATTTACGAGTGTGAATCGATACAGCCGGTCCCGTACAAGCAGGCGACCGGCGGGAGAATAAAAATGGCAGATCTTAAACTGACCAACGTATTCAAGCGCTACGGCGAGGTGGAAACCATCCACGGCATCGACCTGGATATCCAGGATGGCGAGTTCGTCGTCTTCGTCGGCCCCTCCGGTTGCGGCAAATCCACGCTGCTGCGCATGATCGCCGGGCTCGAGGAGATCAGCGAGGGCGACCTGCACATCGACGGCGAGTGCGTCACCTCCGTGGCGGCCTCCCGTCGTGGCGTGGCGATGGTGTTCCAGTCCTACGCCCTCTACCCGCACATGAGCGTGCGCGAGAACATGGCGTTCGGCCTGAAGATGGCCAAGAAACCCAAGGCGGAGATCAAGCGCCGCGTCGACGAGGCCGCGCAGATCCTGCAGCTCGAGGCGCTGCTGGATCGCAAGCCCAAGGCGCTCTCCGGCGGCCAGCGCCAGCGCGTGGCGATCGGCCGCACCATCGTGCGCAACCCCAAGGTGTTCCTGTTCGACGAGCCGCTCTCCAACCTGGATGCCGAGCTGCGCGTACAGATGCGGGTGGAGATTGCCAAACTTCACGCCCAGCTCAAGAACACCATGATTTACGTGACCCACGACCAGACCGAAGCGATGACCATGGCGGACAAGATCGTCGTGCTGCGCGCGGGCAACATCGAACAGGTGGGTACACCACTGGAGCTCTACCTCAACCCGGTCAACGAGTTCGTCGCCGGTTTCATCGGCTCGCCGCGGATGAACTTCTTTGAGTGCAACGTGACCGGCCAGAGCGGCGACAGCCTGCAACTGTGCCTGCCCTGCGGCCGTGAAGTGGAACTGGAGGCGGATATCAGCAACGCGCCGCCAATGACCAAGGTCAAGCTCGGCATCCGTCCCGAGCATCTGCAGGAGGAGAGCAACGGCGAGGTGCCGATCGGCGTCGATGTCGATGTGGTCGAACATCTGGGCGGTACCACCTACGTCTATGCCCGCTACGCCGACAAGGAGCTGATCCTGCAGGCGGGAGGGCTGAGCAAGATCCAGCCCGGACAGCGTTGCGATCTAAGCTTCAACCTGGACCGCTGCCATCTGTTCGACTGCAACGGCAAGAGCCTGCGCAGCGCCAAACCCGTGCCGGAGAAGGCGCCAATGCAACTGCAGGCGCAGGTTGGCTGAGGAACAAGACGTACACCACAGGTTTAGACTTACTGGATACCCTATGACGCTTGCAGCACAACAGGCTGCACCGGCCGTGACGCCGGTGCGCCCGACGCTACACTTTACGCCACCACAAGGCTGGATGAACGATCCCAACGGCCTGGTCTACTTCGATGGCGAGTACCACCTGTTCTATCAGTACTATCCGCACGGACTGGAGTGGGGGCCGATGCACTGGGGCCATGCGGTCAGCACCGATCTGCTGCACTGGCAGCACCTGGATACCGCGTTGTTCCCGGATGAAGGGGGCATGTGCTTCTCCGGCAGCGCCATCGTCGATCATAACGACACCAGCGGTCTGTTCGACGGCAAGCCCGGCCTGCTGGCGTTCTACACTGCTCACCGTGTCACCGGCGATGGCCCGGAGGACTACGAGCAGGAGCAGTGCATCGCCTACAGCCGCGACCGGGGCCGAAGCTGGAGCAAATACGCCGGTAACCCGATCATCGCACCACCGGGCTTCCGCGATTTCCGCGATCCAAAGGTGATCTGGCACGCCGACTCCAATGCCTGGATCATGGCGCTCGCCTGCGGTCAGTCGATCCGCTTCTACCGATCCGCGAACCTGCTCGACTGGACGCTGGCCAGTGAGTTCGGTGAAGGGCAGGGCAGACACACTCCCGGCCCCTGGGAGTGCCCGGACTTGTTCGAACTGCCGGTCATCGGCGGTGAAGGCAGTCGTTGGGTGCTGGTGGTCGGCGTCGGCGCCGGCGACGACAGTTGGGGCTCCTTCACCCAGTACTTTGTCGGCTATTTCGACGGCGAGCGGTTCCACAACGACAACGCACCGGAACAGGTGCTGCTGATGGACGAAAGCCGCGACTTCTATGCCATCCAGAGCTGGTCCGATGCACCCGACGGCCGCCGCATCGCCATCGCCTGGCTCAACAATTGGCTCTATGCCAACCAGATCCCGGAAAACGGCTGGCGCGGGGCCATGAGCCTGCCGCGCGAACTGCGCCTGGTCGCCAACGAACAGGGCGTGCGACTGGCGCAGCGTTTTGCCGCGGAACTGAACAGCGTCCTTGACCCTGCTCCCCAGAGCGCCGAACCGACCCCTCTGAGTCGGGGAGAGCAACTGCAACTGACCGCGCAATCCGGCCCAACCCGCGGCCGTCTCAATCTGAGACTCGCCCCTGAGAGCCAGGTCGAACTATCCCTGCTGCCCTCAAACCTGCCGGAGCTGACCCTGCAGCGTAACGACCAGGGCCTGCGCCTGCGCCACCAACGCCAGGGCGAAAACGGCAATGTGCGATTCGACCGCTACTATCCTCACGACTTTACTCTTGCCCTGGGCGAGGGAGATGCGATTCAACTGGAGTGGTTTATCGAGCACGGCAGCCTCGAACTGCTGGTCAACGATGGCCTCTATTCACTGACCAGCATCCAGTTCGATACCCTGCTCAATTCGGCAGGGCATTGCACGACACTGGTGGTTACCGCGGGAGAGGTGTTGGTGGACCGACTGGAGATTCAATCGCTGAAGGCCTGATCGTAAAGCTCTGTAACCGGTTATAAACCGCCTCTATCCAAGGGCGGCTCCAGGTGGAGCCGTCTTTGCTGCATCATCTACGACCACTTTTAACTTCTTTCATCGTTCAGTTGCAGGCGATTGGCTTGCCCGCAAACACAATCCGATACAGACTGAAACCTATTCGCGCCGTAGGAAGCGGTAGGTGTTTCTGTACGGTTGGTGGCACTAGGTTTTTTAACCCATCCCCTTGAGGCGTACACTCCACCAAAAACACAAGGAGCAGTGAGTCATGATCGACCATCTGAGTACCTACACCATCGATTTTCCGGCAACCAAAGCCTTCTACGAGGCGGCGTTCAAGCCGCTGGGCTACTCGCTGCAGATGGAACTGGTGGCTGAGTGGGATGCCGATTTCCCGACCCGCCGCATGTGTGCTTTCGGTCCGGCGGGCCAGCCCGCGTTCTGGGTGATCGAAGCGAAGGTGCATTACACGCCTCGGCATGTTGCCTTTTCGGCCCCGAATCGAGCTGCCGTAGAGGCGTTCCATCAACAGGGGCTGGCCCACGGCGGTAAGGATAACGGCGCACCGGGTTTGCGACCCCACTACCATGAACACTATTTCGGCGCCTTCCTGATCGACCCGGATGGCAACAATGTAGAGGCGGTCTGCCATACGCCGGAGTAGCGCTGATACCAACCCCACAGGCCAAAGGAACCATAATCCGATGTCGCTTATTGCCCAAACTCCCGAGCCTCCCTACTACGCGGTTATCTTTACCTCTGTTCGCACCGAAGACGATAACGGCTACAGCGAAATGGCCGCCAGAATGGTCGAGTTGGCGTCTAGGCAGCCAGGTTTTCTAGGTGTCGAGTCTGCGCGTGAAGAGGTGGGGATTACGGTGTCCTACTGGTCGGACCTTGAATCGATCAGAAACTGGAAGTCCAATCTGGAGCATCAACTGGCGCAAAAGCTGGGGCGTGAGCAATGGTACTCTGCGTTCAGGACCAGGATTGCGAAAGTGGAACGGGACTACGGCGCGTAGCCGATCGACAGGGGATTTTCATGGATAAGTATATTGTCACCAGACAGGAGATCGAGGAGTACGAAGGGCTTGAGAAGACCCACTTCCTCAACTCGAACGCACAAAGGAACAATAAGTCGCTGGGCGATCTGACAGGCCTGACCGGATTTGGCTTCCATATAATTGAGGTACAGCCCGGTTTCGAGACTACAGAGTTTCATAAGCACTACCACGAGGATGAGTGCGTCTACATCCTGGAGGGGCAGGCGCTGGCCCGGATCGGCAGTGAGGAGCACCAGGTCGGTGCCGGTGACTTTATCGGCTATCGCGCCGGAGGTGAGGCCCATACCTTGTTCAACAACGGCACAGATGTTCTGCGCTGCATCGTGGTCGGCCAGCGTCTGGACCAGGACGTGGGCGACTATCCAAACCTGAACAAACGCATCTATCGGCAAAAGGGGCTGCCCTGGAATCTGGTCGATATGGCTGACATCGAGACGCCGGTTGCCGGCAAGAAGGTGTAGCGGTTGCCCGAAGTATCTGTTTTACATGGAATAGAGTGAACCCCGGCCTATACTGGCCCAAAAACCGATAAAAACAAGGGACTTTCGATGCCAAACAACCCCAGTACATCGCCTTATGTTTTTTTGATCTGTCGTAGCCAAAGCAAAGATGTCTACCGGCTCTATCGGGTCGATCCTGATGCCGAGCAACTGTTGACGCCGGTGTCACCGGATACCCCGGCAACATTCGACCACTCCTATCGCATCGCTCAGGTAGGGGGGTATCTCCTGCAGTGGAGCCCGCTGTGCGAGCAGGGGGGCGAGCCCGGATTCAACTTCAAGCTGTTGGATTTCAACCCGGAGGCGGCGGATCCGCTGAACGCACCGGTCGTTCAGAGCGGCTTTTGGGAGAAGAAAAAGTTCTGGGGCTATCGCGCCTATTACAGCGACAACCCTGACGAAGACCAGCATCTGGACCTGATTCCGATGGCCAGTTTCGTGTTGAGCCTGATTCCGGCGAAGGGGCGCGGCACCTTCGAGTTGTGGAATTTCGACCCTCAGTGGGATCCCAAGCCGGCGACGCCCGGCAACGCTGATCCGCTACCTTACCCCTATACCGGCCAGGGCGGATTTCCGTTGATCAAGCAGGGGCATACGCTGATCCCGATTGGCAACTATGTGCTGGACCGGCTGCCGGACCGCAAACAGTTCCGGTTGTGGAGCTTCGATCCACAGCAGCACCCGCCACTCTCGCTGCCCGCAGTGCAGGAGGGGTGTTGGGACAAGATCGACGAGAGCAGTGAGCTGACCGCTCTCGGCGCTCAAGTGCTGGAGTGGAATGCGGCACAGGGCAGGTACAGGCTTTGGGCGTTCGATCCAGAACATAAGGATGTGCTGGTGGGGCCGTTGAGGGAGGGCGAGTTACCGTCCGATATCGGTGCCGATGCGGTGCTGACCGGTTACCAGCCGCGTATCCCGGTTCAGGCGGACAAGGCGCAGACGCCGGGCACCATCGACTTCATGCGCTCGAAGATCAAGCATGTGGTCTACTACATGGTGGAGAGCCGTTCGTTCGATAACGTATGCGGTTGGCTGTATGAGAAGGGTGACCAGGGCTGCCACTACATCGGCTCGCACGAGCCGTTCGATGGCGCCAGCACCGAGAACTTCAACTTCGATGGTGAAAAGAAGGTTCACGTCAGCAAGTTCCAGGGCGGCAAGCTCAGCGATCAGTACGACCTGATTGCGCTGAACCAGGACCCCTTCCACGATACCACCGATAGCCTGCAGCAGATGTTTGCCGAGTCACCCGGCTACTGGGGGCGTCTGCAGCCGGATATGGGCGGTTTCATCCTCAATAACGCCAATCCTCAGGTGATGGAAACCTTCAGCCCGGAGCAATTGCCGGTATTGAACGGGTTGGCGCGCAGTTTCGCCATATCGGACCGCTGGTTCAGCTCCGTGCCCGGTGGCACCGATATTAACCGGGCCTTTTCGGTCACCGGTTCGGCCTTTGACAAGCTCGGCACCTGGGAAGGCGGAAACGCCTACAAGTACTGGCCTGATTCGCCACACCGCCAGTCGATCTGGAAGGTACTCTGGAGCCAGGGGATCAGTGACTGGAAGATCTACGACTCGATTAAGTGGTTGGACGAGGTGTTCACCTATCAGCTCTATCTGAAGGGGCAGATACCGACGGTGGATGCCAATGCCGACAAATATCTGGCCGATATCGAGCAGTTCAAGCAGGATGCGGCGGCCGGCACGCTGCCGGCCTTCAGCTTCCTGGAGCCGGTCTGGATCGCGCCTTCCGGCGCCACCTCATACCATCCGGGCGCGGACCTGGTGCCGGCTGAGAAGGCGCTGAACGATATCTATGAAGCGATCAAGAATGGGCCGGGTTGGGATGAAACCCTGCTGGTGATCACCTTCGACAAGAACAACGGCATATACGACCATGTGGCACCGCCCTATGCCAGAAAACCCTGGCCCCATGACATCAACGACGGCTTCGCCTACGACCTGATGGGGCCGCGGGTACCGACGATCATGGTCTCACCCTGGATTAAACAGCAGACAGTGTTCAGGGCCGAGGGCGAGATTCCGTTCGACTCCACCTCCTTTGCCGCCACGCTGCTGCACTGGTTCGGTGTACCCAAGTCTCTGTGGGCGCTTGGCGATCGTATGGAGGTGGCGCCTACCTTCGAGGCGGTGTTGCAGGCTACCGAATCGAGGAGCGATGCGCCGACGTTGACGCCACCCTATGACAAGTCGTTTCCGTCGGCGGGCGAGGCAACCGGGAAATAGACGCGAGGAGGGCACCGGATAGGTGCCCTCCTCATGTATCGGTAGTGCAGCTCAGGGTTGTGCCAGCTGGTGCAGTTTCTCTTCGGCGTCCCGCAATGCCTGCCACAGGCGCGGCTGCTGGAAACAGAGGCTGGCGCCGCCACGCTTCTCCTGTGACACCATGCGGTTGAGATCGGCGACGCAGACCCAGGGCAGTGCATTGGTACTGTTTTTCAGCGCCACCGCCCACTTGGCGTGATCCTTGGTGTAGTGCCACTCGTAGCTCAGCGACGGGTCGATCTTGAAGTTTAGGTTCAGGGTGTCCTCGTCGAACTCCTTGGAGAGGCCGTCCTGCTCCGGTGTCACCGCGCCGCGTCGCCAGGTTTCAACGATCAGGTCGCAGTTCAACTCTGGCGAAATCAGATCCAGCCAGAAGTCCTTGCCCCAGAGCCGGCTCTTGGCGATCAGGGTAAACGCCTGGCCACCGCGAGAGTTGAATTTCAGCGTCGAGGGTTCCGACGACTCGTCCACCCCGCTGCCATGGAACAGGCGCGATAGCGGTTCATCCGCCTGCAGGGAGCGGGGAATACGCGAACTCTCGGCCAGTATTTGCGGGTTTTGCTGGCTCAACATCTGCTCGGCGATGGCATTGGCGGTTTGGTAGTCGGGCAGGGTGATGCAGATAAAGGTTTGGCCGTAGATCTCCTCGTCTGCCGGAAGCGTACTTTCATTGCTGGCCGGGAAGCGTGGTGTGGAGTGCAGCAGGAAGAGGGCTGAGTCACTGGCTTTGTCGAACGCCAGGATCCCCTTGCAGTGACCCTTTTCGGAGCTGTTCGACGCCTTGACGACATGCTCGTCGTTGTAGCTGATGTAGCCTGCGCTCTCCGGCGTATTGAAGATGGCGGACAGCGTGTGCCCCAACGCCTGGTTATCCTGGTTCAGCCCCTCCGGGGAGAGCGCCAGCGTCTCGGCATTCGGGTCGAAATAGAGGAAATCGAAGCCCTGGTTCTCCGCTCTGCCTGTGTGCTCCGGGGTTTTATAGATGAACCACCAGTCGACCGGTTTTCCCTGTTGATCTTGTGCCGTGATCATTAGATATCCATCTCCATCCCTATTGGTTGAAACAGGAATCCTATCAAATCATGTAATTATGGCGATGGGTATCAATATAAAGCGGATCCTGCCGACAAACCTAATAGGCTGCTTCCGCGTTTGAGTGGGCCAAGGCGGTTTGATCTCTGGCATAAGCCAAAATGTTGAATTCGGGTATGATCCGGGTATTGTTGTGGGTTTGGTCGGTAGCGCTTTAAGCGGCGCGGTTTCCATCGGACGGTGATTGATAACGGAATGTTTCGCTATTTTGGCTTCGGTTCCAACATGAGCATCACTTCGCTACGGGCTAAGGGCGTGGAGCCTTTGGCGTCCCGGCGCGCGGTTTTGCATGGGTGGCGCCTGCGCTTTAACGTGCAGCACTTCTTTCGTCATGAAGGTGGGGTCGGCAATATAGAGCGCTCGGATGATCCTGATGACAGGGTGCTTGGAATTCTCCACGACTGCCCCGACGAGGCACTGGCGCCGCTGGATGCCACCGAAGCCTATGGTCACGGCTATGATCGTATCAGCGTTGAGGTCGAGGTAGAGGAGCCGGTCAAAGGCGAACGACTGACCGCGTTGACCTATGTCGGTATGCCCCAGTTCATCGACGACAGCTGCCTGCCTTGTCAGCGCTATCTCAATATCCTCGTCGACGGTGCAGGCAAAGCTGGTTTAGATGCAGGTTATGTGCGCGACCTGATGGCACACCCGATCCACAACCCAGACGATTATCCGCCTTTCGTGCCGCCCCCCGGAGACTATCCGCTTTTCGATAATAGCTCGCTGGCGCAGCACCCCTTATATACGGCACTCTACGGTGCGGTTTTCGATATGTCGCAGGCGCGCCCGCTGCATGAGTTTTTGAAGGGCTTTTTCGGCGGACGCGACATGACGCTGTTTCACCTCAAAAGGTTGGATAGTAGCGACGGTAATGAATCTATGGATGATATCCGGCACGGACGCCTCAACGAGGCTCAATTGCAATACCTCAACAGCTATCTCAACGAGTATGCCAGAGAGTATCGCTATGTGGGCCGCTTTGATTACAGCAAGGCGTAAGGATCATAAATATGGATCAGTTTCCACCGGCTCTATCCCATGGCAGTGTCGAAGAGGTCTTTCCCGACGTATTTTTCGTCAGCGGCGCAATGGAGACCGTGCTGCAGGGTATGGACTGGCAGTTTAGCCGCAACATGACCGTGGTGCGCGACGGCGAGCGGCTCATTCTCGTCAACAGCGTGCGGCTGAACGACGAGGGGTTGGCGGAGCTGGATCGTCTGGGACGGGTCACCGATGTTGTTCGCCTCGGCTGCCTGCACGGACGCGATGATGAGTTCTATGTGCAGCGCTATGGCGCGCAATATTGGGCGATGCCCGGTATGGAGCACGAGGCGGGCCTGGAGGCACGTACGCTGACCCCGGATGGCCCGTTACCGATCTCGGATGCCAGCCTGTTCCAGTTCCAGACCACCCAACTGCCGGAAGGGATTCTGCGCCTGGATCGAGCTGGCGGTATCGTCATTGCCTGCGACGCGCTGCAGAACTGGCTCAGCCCCGATGAGTATTTCTCCAACTCGTCACGAGAGCTGATGCAGAACATGGGCTTCTTTACACCTGCCAATCTGGGCCCGGTTTGGGCCCAGGCTGCCGCCCCCCAGGGCGACGATTTCACCCGCCTCAAATCTTTGTCGTTCAAACATGCACTGTGCGGCCATGGTGAACCTCTGCGCGATACGGCGCACGAGGATTACCTCGCCACGTTCAACCGAATGTTCGGCGTTTAAGACACCGGACCCAGGGGGTAGAACGTGCTGGAGACCGGATTGCAGTTACCCGGTTACGAGATCGGCGCAGTTATACGCCGGGCCGAAGGGCGCGTCGTGTATCGTGCACGGCGTCTCAGCGATAGTGCCAAGCTGGCCATTGAAACCCTGGATACCGAATATCCCGACCGCCAGCAGGTAGCCGGGATTCGCCGTGAAGGGCTGATTACTCAGCGCCTGGCGGAGGTCGAGGGTGTACTCAAGGTGCATGCCGTGTTGCCTCACGGCAGCGGCAACCTGGCCCTGGTCGGTGAGCTGTTCGAAAGCTCTCTCCAGGCACAGTTGCGCAAGCGCAGCGGCGAAGGGCTTCCTCTGGATGAAGTGCTGGATATAGCGCTCCGGCTGGTGCGCACTCTCGGGGAAATCCATACCCAGGATATCGTGCATAAGGCGTTGACGCCCGCGCATGTGTTGTTTGATCCCGCCAGTGGCGATATCGCGCTGGCCGGATTCGAAATCGCCTCCGAGTTGGATCAGGAGCGCCAGGCGGTACAGATGTCGCGGCGGCTAGAAGGTCCGCTTCCCTATATCTCGCCGGAACAGACCGGACGCATGAACCGGGATCTGGATTATCGCTCGGACTATTACTCTCTCGGTGTACTGCTGTACGAACTGCTGACCGGAACGTTGCCATTCCAGGCCGACACCCTGCTCGAGTGGGTGCACAGCCATATCAGCCGTATGCCACCTGCACCGCACGAGATCGCACCCAGGGTGCCGAAGGCGGTATCGGCTATCGTGCTGAAGTTGCTGGCGAAGAGTCCCGATGCACGCTATCACAGCGCTGACGGACTGATGCACGACCTGGCACGCTGTGCCGACCTGCTCGCCGCGGGCCACGAGATCGAGCCGTTTGAGCTGGGTGAGCAGGATGTGGTGCAGAAGTTCCTGGTACCCCAGGCGCTGTACGGTCGTGAGCGTGAACTGCAAGAGCTGCTCGGGCTGTTTGAGGCGGCGGTAGCAGGGAACACCGAAGTCTGCCTGGTTCACGGTTACTCCGGTGTCGGTAAATCGGCCCTGGTCAACGAAATAGACCGTCCCCTGGTGCGCGAACGGGGCTTCCTGGTGCAGGGCAAGTTCGACCAGTTTCAGCGTGGCGAGGCCTATAGGGCGATTGCTGCCACCTTCCGCGGGCTGGTCCAGCAGGTGCTGGCAGAGCCGGAGGAGGCGCTGGCGCAGTGGCGACTACAATTGCTCGATGCGCTGGCACCGAATGCCCGGTTGGTGCTGGATCTGGTGCCAGAGCTGGAGCTTGTCATCGGCCCTCAGCCCGCGGTGGCTGATCTGCCGCCCGCCGAGGCGCGCAACCGTTTGCAGATTGTTTTAACCAGCTTTCTGCGCGTGTTTGCCGGAGAGGGGCACCCGGTGGTGCTGTTCCTTGATGACCTGCAGTGGAGCGATGTGCCAACGCTGGAGCTGTTGCGTCGTCTGGTGACCTCCCATGAACTGAGCCATCTGCTGCTGATCGGCGCCTTTCGCAGTAACGAGGTGGGTGTGGGGCATCCACTGCGGCTACTGCTCGACGAACTGCAGGAACAAAAAGAGATCCGCCAGCTTCCCCTTGGCCCGTTGAACCGGGAATCGGTGGCGCACCTGGTGGCCGATGCTCTTTACCGGGATGTGGACGAGGCGCGGCCGCTCAGCGACTTGATCTACGACAAGGCCCAGGGTAATCCCTTCTTTACCAACGAGTTGCTGCGGCAGTTGTACAAGGAGGGTTCGCTGATTCCCAATTCGCTCACCGGGCGATGGGACTGGGATCTGGATGCGGTGCGTTGGTCCAGCGTCAGCAGTGATGTGGTCGAGTTCATGGTGGCCAACCTGCGCAGGTTAAACCTCGACACCCAGCGAGTGCTGCAGTTGGCGGCCTGCATCGGCAGTACCTTCGATCTGCACACACTGTCGGTGACTTATGAACACTCCGTCGATGAAACCGCTGCAGCGCTGCTGCCGGCCCTCAAACAGCACGCGGTTTTACCGCTGCACAGTGACTATCGGTTGGTCGGTACGCAACTGGAGGGAGCGGACGGAGCAGCACTGGCGCTGAATCCAACCTATCGTTTCCAGCATGACCGCGTACAGCAGGCAGCTTACGCCTTGATCGATGTAAAGCAGCTGCGGGAGGTGCATCTCTCCGTAGGTCGCTTGATGTTGCAGCACGTTGGTCGAGAAGTACCGGATGAGCGGCTGATCGAGATCGTCGGCCATTTCAATGAGGGGCGCCCGCTGATCGAGTCCGCGGACGAGCGGCAGCACCTGGCCAAACTGAACCTGCGGGCGGGTGTGCGCGCCAAGCACTCCTCCGCTTATGAGGCGGCACTGAACTATCTGCGGGTGGCGGCCGAGTTGTTGCCGACAGACCCCTGGCGGGAAACACCGGAACTGATGCGCGATCTGGCGGCAGAGACTCAGCAGTGCGCCTATCTCACCGGACGTACGGAGGAGGCGGACGGCTGGATCGATGTGATGCTCGAGCATGCCGGTTCGGACCTGGAACGCGCCAATATCCTCGCCACCCGTACCCGCCAGTATGCGACTCTGGGACGTATGGAGGACTCGATCCTGTCCGCCATCGAGGGGTTGGTCATGCTTGGTGTGCAGTTCACCGACCGACCCACACTGGAGGATATCGCGGCGGAGCGCAGATGGGTGGTGGAGTATCTGGGCGCGCGCAGTATCGATGAGCTGGTGGATGCCGCTCAGGTAGAGGATCCCGCCACCCTGACCGCGATGCGGCTGCTGAACGAGATCTTCGCGGCGGCGTTCCTGTCAGCCAGTGGCAACCTTTTTCCCTACCTGGTGTTGAAGGCGGTCAACCTGTCGTTGAAGCATGGCAACTGCCCGGAATCCGCCTTTGCCTACGCCGCTTACGGCATGCTGTTGTGTGGCGAGCTGGAAGAGCCGGCGTTGGGTTATCAGTACGCCAAGGTCGGCCTGGCGATCAATGAACGGCTTGACGACCTGGCTCTGAGGGCGCGGGTGATCTATGTCTATGCCATGTTTGTACACCACTGGAGCAACCACTGGACAAGCCTGACCCCCTGGTTCCGCAAGGGGATCGAAGCGGGCTACCAGAGCGGCGATCTGCTCTACCTCGCCTACAGCGCCCAGGACTGCGTGATCTGGGATCCGACCCTGGACCTGGAGACAGCCCATCGACAGCACGCCGAAAACCTGGAGATCGTGCGCGAGTGCGCCTACCAGGACTCGCTGGATTCGGGCACGCTGTTTTTGCAGCTGCAACGCAATCTGCTGGGCCTGACTCACGACCCGTTCACGCTGAGCGATGACAGCTTCGACGAGGAGCGTTGCCTTGCCGGTATGCGGGAGCGGCGTTTCATGACCGGTATCGCCAACTACCACATCTACAGTGCAGAGATCTGCCTGCTGTACGGCGATTACGAGCGTGCGCTCGAGCATGTGCGTGCTCAGGATAAGCTGATCAAGTCGGCCATGTCCCTGCCGCAACTGACGCGGTTCCGGATCGTCGCATTCCTGACCCTGGCGAGACAAACTCCGCAGATGCTGCCAGAGGAGCAGGCCGAAACGCGGCAAAGGCTGGAGCAGGATCTCGCGCAGATGACAGGACTGGCGGATAACTGCGAAGCCAACTTCCGTCACCTGCAATACCTGATGGAGGCAGAGTTGAAGCGGCTCGACAGTTGCAAGGAGAGCGCGTTGGAGCGTTACGATGCTGCCATCGATGCGGCTCGTGAAAGCGGCTTCCTGCGTGACGAGGCCACCGCTTGCGAGTGTGCTGCCCGCTATCTACTGGGGCTTGGCCGACGTCGCTCTGCAGAGGGCTACCTACGCGGCGCCTTCCGGCTGTATGACCGCTGGGGCGCTCATCGCAAGGTGCAAATGCTGGCAGGCGAGTTTCCTGTACTGCGTGAACTGGATGCCACCGCCGAGGTGGCGGTCCAGAGGGGCGCCGTTGGCGATCTTGATCTGGCGTCGGTGATGAAGGCTTCCCGGGAGATCTCCGGTGAAATCGTTATCGACCGGTTACTCCAGACCAGTATGCATATTTTGCTTGAGAACGCCGGTGGCCAGTGGGGCTGTCTGGTGGTGCGCCATGACGGACGTCTGCTGGTCGAGGCGGCCAAGCTGCCGGAACACGGGGTGTCGACAGAGGGCATTCCCGGCCATTCACTGATTGCCGATACCGAAGGTGGCCGGGTGCCTCTTCCGGTGACCCTGATCAGCCAGGTATTGCACAACGGCGAAGCGGTGGTCTTGCACGATGCGGCGTGCGAGGGACAGTTCACGCAGGACCCCTACGTGGTCAGTCGTCGGCCGGTGTCGGTGTTCTGCGTGCCGATCCGCCGCGAGCGTTTCGAAGGCGCCCTGTACATGGAAAACAATCTGGCCAGCGGTGTGTTCAACAAACAGCGGGTGGAAGTAATACGGCTGCTGGCGGCCCAGGCGGCGGTGGCGATTGAAAATGCACGCCTGTACGAACAGGTGCAGGAGTACTCCCGTACGCTGGAGGAGAAGGTCGCCGAAAGAACCGCTCGACTGGAACAGCTCAATGAGGAGTTGCAGGGGCTGGCCGAGCGCGACGGTTTGACTGGCGTTGCCAACCGCAGGAGAGGCGACAACTACCTGATGGAAGTCTGGGTGCGCCTGCGTCGGGAGAAGAAGCCGCTGACGGTGATCATGCTCGACGTGGATCACTTCAAGGCGTTCAACGACAACTACGGCCACCAGGCAGGCGATGATTGCCTGGTGGCCGTGGCCGAAACGCTGCGTAACCAGATGCAGCGGCCGGCCGATCTGGTGGCCCGCTACGGTGGTGAGGAGTTCATCGTTATCCTGCCCGATACCGGCCCCGAGGGTGGTGCGCTGGTGGCAGAGAAGATTCGTAGCGGAGTGGAGGCAAGGGCTATCAGCCATGCCCACTCCTCGGCGAGCAGTGTTGTCACCGTCAGTGTCGGGGTTGCCACCGCGGTGCCCGAAACCAAGGGTGGCGCGGAACGCCTGCTGCGTGCAGCGGATGTGGCGCTCTACCAGGCCAAACGGATGGGACGCAACCAGGTGCATTCGGTACCTGACGATTCAGCGATTGCAAAATAACAATACCAAGCAAACTCAGGAGGAGTAGATGACCACGTCGACCTGGAATACACAGCCGGAAAGCGGCGACTGGAACACGGCAGCCAACTGGACGCCTACCGGGGAACCAACGCAAAGTGCCGCATTTGGGAGCTCGTCGCAGACGGCGATCAGCTTCTCTGCGACAAGTAACGCCAGGATTGAGGCGATCGAATTTACCGAGGACGCCTCAGCTTATACCTTCACTTTTGGGCCCTGCACTACCCCAGCACTGACCATCGCCGGTGCCGGGGTCAGTAACCGTTCGGGACAACAGCAGAGTTTTATCGTCGCCTCTACCAGCAGCGGCTTCAGGAACCCGCAGTTGCAGTTCATCAACTCGGCATCGGCCGGGGGGAATGATACCTACTACTGCGCCGGACCCGAATCGGAACAGGGCTACGGTGGCGGTGTGATCTGCTTCCACGATAAAGCGACGGCCGGCTCAGCCTGGTTCAAGGTCTGGACCGGCGCCGGGGCACCGCCGGAACACAACACCGTCGGTGGCGAGGTGGCGTTCTGCGATTCCTCCTCTGCGGATAACGCCAGTTTTACCATCTACGGCTCGCTTGGTGCCGACGGCGATACCTTCGGCAATGTGGTGTTTCACGACAGCGCGACAGCGGCCAATGCCAGCTTCACCAATGTGGGCGGCACCGTGTCCGGCGGCGATGGCGGCAACACCCAATTCTACGGCAATTCGACGGCGGCCTACGGTGTCTACAACAACTGGGGCGGTACTCACGCAAAGGCCAACGGCGGCGACGTGGCGTTCGATGCGACGGCTACCGGCGGCCAGGGACGTTTTCATAACTTCGCGGCCCCTGTTGCCGGGGCTTATGGTGGCGTGACCAGCTTCAACAACAATCCGCCGCACATGAACACCCAGGGGGCTACCGCAGGTAACGGCACCTATATCAACTACGGCGCGCGCCAGGGCGAACAGGGCGGTGGCGGCCACCTGGAGTTCAGTGCCCGCTACGGCTCCCCGACCGGGGCCAATGCCTGCATCGTCAACTACGGAAGTGCTATCGCCAGCAAGTCCAGCGCCGGCCATACGATCTTCTCCATCAACCTGCCTACGGAATACTTCCCCACCGCCGGTAACGCCAGTATCTGGAACCATCCGGCTGAGGGCGCAGAGGCCGCTGCCGGTTTCACCGAATTTTCGGTGTACGGCAAGGGCTGCGCAGGCAGCAACCTGCCCACCGCCGGCGACGCTGTGCTGTTCAACCTCGGTGGCTATTCCGACAGGGCAGCCGGCGGCTATACGGTATTCTCCGGTGCATCGACTGCCGGCAATGCCAGGCTGATCGCTTACGGTGGCACTAACGGCGGCTATGGCGGCAAGATCGCATTCTACGATGAGGCGTCGGGCGGAACGGCCAGCGTGCAGCTGCTGGGCAACGGGGAGTTGGATATCGGTAATCACAATGGCGGTTTGACCATTGGTGAACTCGATCTGAGCGGCGGTATCCTCTCTGTTCAGCTTGGCGGCGAGGCGACCGGGCTCAACGTATCCGGGGCGCTCTCGATCAACGCCAGCCGGGTCGTGTTCTCGTTCTGGAAAAAACAGGGTGGCGGATTCGCCTTCAATACGCCCTACACCCTGCTGACCAACGCCAACCTCTCCAGCTTCAGCGCGGCGCAGTTCGCTGGCAACAGCCTGGATGGCGTGGAGCCGACATTCGCCATCGTAGGTGATGCTCTCCAGGTCAGTTTCTTGCAGTCTTGATTCAAGCAGGCGCTGCCCCAGATTCTCAGCGGGTAGCGCCTGCTTGTTCGGTCTGATCTACACGGCTTGCCGAAGTCTAATCATGTTTTTATCTGCAATGTTTACGTAGCAAAACTGTTGTGGTTATATACATTCACCAAGAATTATAAAAAATAGGGCCTGTCCCCGGGGAATGTATGTTGTCGAAGAGACCCTTAATCGCGCTCGCTATCGTCCCGTCCATCACGGCTTGGTGCTTCCTGGCCTATCAGATCTATATTGTCCCGCCTGACTCGAGAAGTATCCCTGATGCCTTCGCAATCAGTTCGATTGCCTGGGGCCTGGTGTTGCTGGCCATTGTCGGCTACCGGTTTAAAGATGGCGGCAAGCGGGGATCGCAGCACGCACTAAAAACGATGGTCGAACGCCTGGTTCGAGGCGATCTTACTTGCTCGATCTCCGCAGACGATGGGCAGGGGGACGCTGCCGATTTGAGCAGAGCGATCGACAAGCTCAAGCAGACCCTTAGCCAGTTCTCACACAGCAGTGTCCTGCTGGCGCATTCGGCGCAGGGCCTGGATGCCAATCTAAACCGTATCGATCATGCCACCGATGAGATCGTCAACCAACTGAATATGTCGGCATCCGCCAGCGAGCAGCTGTCGGCCGCCGCGGCTGAGGTGGCGAGAAACTGTACCGGCGCGTCGGAAAATTCCCGTGAAGCCAACCAGGTGGCACTTCAGGGGCAGGTTATCGTCAATAAGACGATCGAGACGATGCATAAGACCACCGGCATCGTCACCGAGTCGGCTGGTGTAATCCGCAAGCTCGGCGAGCGCTCCGGCGAAATTGGTCAGATTATCGACCTGATCAGCAACATCGCCTCGCAAACCAATCTGCTCGCCCTCAATGCGGCGATTGAGGCGGCCAGAGCCGGTGACCAGGGGCGAGGTTTTGCTGTGGTCTCCGGCGAGGTGCGTGAGCTGGCGGAGAAGACTGCAAAGGCGACCGAGCAGATACGCCAAACCGTCGAAGCGATGCAGCTGGAGCTCGACGACGCGGTCGTGGCAATGGAGCAGGGAGTCGGTATTGTGCAGAGCGGCGCCGAGGAGGCGCAAAAGTCCGAGACTGCGCTCAGCGATATCTTGAGCCATATCGCCTCGCTGGTCGGTGAGATCGAGCAGATCGCCGTTGCCTCCAGGCAGACCACCGCCACCACAGAGGAGCTGTCCAACAGCCTGCACCAGGTGGCGAAATTGATGGATGAGACCGCCACCAACGTCAACCGTAATGGCCAGATCGTCACCGGGCTGTCCAGCTCGGCGAAAGAGATGAAACACCTGATCGGTCAGTTTCGCCTGGTAACCAAAGCCGACGCGGAGGCACTGGTGCACAGGGCGTATGAATACGTACAGCGGTATGGGCGAGAGAAGGCGCTGGCCGAGTTCAACAACCCCGCAGGCGAGTTCGTGCAGGGCGAACTTTACGTGCTGGTGCAGGATTTTAACGGTGTCATGCTGGCTCACGGCGGCAATAGCGATCTGGTCGGCAAGAATCTGGCCCAGTCCAAGGATGCGGACGGCAAGCCGCTGTGCCCGCCTTTGGTTGAAACCGCCCGCTCACAGGGACAGGGATGGTACAGCTACAGCTTCATGAATCCTCACACCGGCAGGGCGGAACCGAAACACAGCTTTGTCAAAAAGCTCGGCAACGATGCCTATATCGCCTGTGGCATCTATGAGCCGGACAGCTGATCGCAGAATAATCGTTCGCCTCGGTGTCACGCCTTCGGTTCACTCCTGATAGACTCCGCTCCGAGTTATCTGGATGGTGGAAGCTGGGGTGAGCATGCGGATTCTTCTTTTATCGGCCTATGACGCGGTAAGCCACCGCTATTGGCGGCAGGGGCTGGTAAATGCGTTCCCCGAGCATCAGTGGACTGTACTCTCGCTGCCGGCGCGCTATTTCAGTTGGCGTATTCGCGGCAACAGTCTGAGCTGGGCATTCGGTGAGCGAGAACGGCTGAGCCAACCCTATGATCTGGTAATCGCCACCTCGATGGTCGACCTGAGCGCACTGCGCGGGTTTGTGCCGTCGCTGGCCGCGACTCCGACTCTGGTGTACTTCCACGAGAATCAGTTTGACTACCCGGAATCAGGCCGGGAGTACCGCAGCGTCGAGCCCCAGATCCTCAACCTGTATAACGCGCTCTGCGCCGACAGGGTGCTGTTCAACTCGGCCTATAACCGCGACACCCTGCTGTCCGGTGCCGACGCCTTATTGCGCAAACTGCCGGATCAGGTCCCGCCGGGACTGGTCGATCAGATCCGCGCCCGTTCCCAGGTGCTTCATGTGCCCCTGCCCGACGTTGCCTTCTTACCTCATGAGCCGGTGACCGGGCCGCTGGAGATGGTCTGGAACCATCGCTGGGAGTTCGATAAGGGACCGGAGCTGCTGCTGGCGGCCGTCACCGAGCTGCAGGCAGCGCAGGTGCCGTTTCGGTTGCATGTGGTGGGGCAGCAGTTTCGCTCCACACCTCCGGTGTTCGAGCAGTTGCACCAACGGCTTGCACAGTCTGGTCAGCTGGGCTGTTGGGGGCATATCGACGGGATCGGCGAGTACCGGCGGCTGCTGCAGCGGGCGGATGTGGTGCTTTCCACCGCCCTGCACGATTTCCAGGGGATCGCGGTATTGGAGGCGGTGGCGGCGGGCTGTCGGCCGGTGGTGCCCGATCGCCTGGCCTACCCCGAGCTGTTTCCGGACGACTGTCGTTATGCCGAGGTGGATGAGAGCCGATCGCTGTCGCAGATGGTCGCGCAGCTGGCGCAGCGAAAAGTGGAGGGGGTGGCGTTGGATGTTTCCGATATCTCCCATTTGAGCTGGCGATCCATGAGGCCCGCCTGGGCTGAGGCGATGGCGCTGAAGCGGGATTAGTGCCATATCCGCCACTGTCTTCACTGTAGCGCCCGGTTTCGTTATTCTCCCTGTTTAAATGACGCTGAAAGGCGACATAAATCCAAGAAGAAAGGCGCACAGGAGGTGGCGGTGAAAACAGTTGAGGAGATGATCGACGATATTCTGATCCGCGAAGGCGGCTATGTGGACCATCCCGACGATCGCGGCGGCCCGACCAAGTTCGGTATCACCCAGTCCACCCTGTCCCGTTATTACGGACGTGCGGTCACCGCCGCCGAAGTACAATCCCTGGCGGTTGACGTGGCGCGCGAGATATACGAGCGCAACTACTACATAGCGCCCAGTCTGAATACCCTGCCCGATCCCATTCAACCCTTCCTGTTCGACAGTGCGGTCAACCACGGGCCACGTCGCGCCGTGCGTTTTCTGCAAAGCGTGTGCAACCAGGCTCGGTACAGTCCCAGGCTATCCGAGGATGGCGCTGTTGGGCCCAATACCCGGCGTGCGGCTAGCTGGGCCGAGCGGGAGATGGGCAGTGTTCTGCTCAAGGCACTGATCGAGGAGCGACGAAATTTCTATCGGGTGATAGTGGAATCTCGTCCATCTCAGAGCGTATTCCTGAAAGGCTGGATGAATCGTGTGAACGAGTTTGAGAAGGAGCTTGCCTGATGGCCTGGTGGAACTTCATTACCGATATCTTTAGTGGCGGAAAAGAGGTTGCCGAAGTCTTTGTCGAGAACAGGGAGAATCGCGGGCAGCGACTACATGAACAGCAACTGGCTGATGTCGAAAGGGATCGCGCATCGCTGGAGCAGTTTTCCGCTGAGTTTCATAACCGCCTGCACCGCACCTGGTGGGACTCTCTGGTGGATGGCTTGAATCGACTGCCGCGCCCATTGCTGACGGTGGCGGTATTGAGCTTCTTCGTGCTGGCACCGATCGATCCGGAGCGGTTTTTGCTGATCGCCAAATCCTTTGAGTTGATGCCACCGGGCTATTGGGCACTGTTAAGCGTGATCATCAGCTTCTATTTTGGTGGCCGCATGCAGTTGAAGGCGCAGGATTTGAAGCTGCGAAAAGATGCCGTCACCGCTGCCAAGGAATTGATCGCGATGAAGCGGGAATTCCGCCAACTTGCGGATGAACAGGAGAGTGCCGAATCAAAAATTTTTGATACGGCGGTCATGAAAGGTGAAGCAATCCTTAACAACAAAGTGGTTGAGCAGTGGCTGAAAGAGCGGGAGATGCAGTGACAGGGCATTTTCGTTTCAACTTTTTAACACAATCGCTCTGCTGTCTAGTCGCGTTGTAACGCTTGAGATACAAGTGCTTGTTTTATCAGGAATTCTATTCATGTAAGCCGATTTTCAGCGCTTTCCCACGAATGTACTAAAGCAGTGAACGCTTATACTTGAATGGTACATCGCAGCAGGGAATGCTTCGTAGCCTCTGTGTCTTCAGGATAGGGAGGTTATGTTTACGGCCGGATATTATCAACGCGAAGAGGGTAGTCTTATGCCTTCTCAAGCGAGCTTGATGGAAATCATCAAACTGCAGACTGACATCGCCAAGATCGGGCTCGATCTGCGTGAGGTGATGGATCTGGTCGTCGACAGGGCGCTATCGCTTACCGGTGCAGACGGTGCGGTCATTGAGTTGATCGAAGATGAATACCTCGTCTATCGCGCAGCGTCCGGAATAGCGCGGTCACGCGAGGGGTTGAAACTGTGCCGCGAGAGCAGTCTTTCCGGGTTATGTGTCGAGACAGGTGCGACCCTGCGCTGTGACGACGCAGAGTTGGACCCGCGAGTGAACCGGGAGTACTGCCGTCAGATCGGCGCGCGCTCGATGATCCTGGTGCCGTTGAAATACAAGGATGTAACCGTCGGCGTACTCAAGGCGCTGTCGCGAAAACCCGGCCAGTTCGCTACCCCGCAGATGACCCTGCTGGGGCTTTTATCCGAACTGGTGGGCGCGACGATCTTCTACGCCACCAAATACGGTCGTGATGACCTTTTCTTCAAAGCGACCCATGACAGCCTGACGGGTTTGGCGAATCGTGCGCTGTTTCTCGACCGCCTGCGCAGCGCCATCGCGCTGGGTACTCGCGATAAACGTCCTGTGGGTGTGCTGATGATCGATATGGATGACCTCAAGAAGATCAACGATACCTACGGTCACAGAGTTGGAGATGCCGTTATAAAGGAGTTTGCCATCCGCAGCAGGGCCGGGGCTCGATCCTCGGACACCGTCGCCCGTTTGGGGGGCGACGAGTTTGGTGTGCTGCTGAAGCCGGTTGAGCTGCCCGACGGGATTGACGCCGCTATCCAACGCCAGTACGAGATGATCGAAACACCCTTCCAGTTTGAGCACCGGGTCTATCACATGCATGCCAGTATCGGGGCCGCCAACTATCCCGAGGATGGGACGGATGTCAGCGGTTTACTCGATGCCGCCGACCGGCGGATGTATGCGATCAAACGCCAACACAAGTGTGGAACCACATTGCACCAAGCGATCTGATACCGCGCCTTTACACTATCGGCTACCTGCTCCGAGGGTGTCTGCAAAAGCGTAGCCATTCTTGCCGCGTTTCTTGACCCCGTACATCGAGTGGTCTGCTGCCTTGATCAGGCTTTCCAACTCCCGGCCGTGATCCGGATAAAGCGCGACGCCGATGCTGGTGCTGACGCTGGCCTGCAGATCAGGGTTATCCTCCAGCGTAATCGGCACCGGCTGTCGTACCGCCGTGATAACCTTCTGGCAGATGATCTCTACGTCCTGCTCGTCGTCGATATCGTTGAGCAGAATGACAAACTCGTCACCGCCAATACGGGCGACAATATCGGACCGACGCACGCTTCGTGACAGGCGCTTGGAGATCTCAACCAGTACCTGATCGCCGGCTCCGTGCCCCCACAGGTCGTTCACCTCCTTGAAACGGTCGAGATCGATGAACAACAGTGCTGCCTTGCGCCCGTTGCGCTGGGCGTGGGCAAGCAGGTTCCGCGCGCTGGCGGACAGGTAGTGAAGCGAGGGGATACCGGTCAGCGCATCGTGGTGAGCCAGATGCTGGAGTTCGCTTTGCGCGCGCTGGGCCTCGTCCAGTGCCGTGTGCAGATCGGTTACATCGTATTCGGCGACGAGAATGAGGAACTCACCACTTAACGGGTGGCGGGTCATGCGGATATCCAGGGTGTGGCGGCGTACCCCCAAACCTGTGTTCATCAGATGGGTCCAGCGTCCACCTTTCTGCGCCAGCGCTTCCGCGAGCCTGCGCTCGCCCTCGAGGGGATCGAGAAAACGGGCGGCAAAGCAACAGCGGCCTTCGGGGAGGGGCTGTCGGTCGATATGTTTGTAGGCTTCGGTTGCCGCGGGGTTTTCGATCACGATATCGCCGTCAAGGGTGAAACTGGTGACCAGTACCGTGGTGTAGCGCATCGCTTCCACCAGCAGCAGATTCTCCGGCGTTTCACCCAGGCTCACCTCCTCGTTGATGTAGGCGATGATCGCGCGGTGCCGCTCGGGCCCGACCAATACGGCCCGATGGCGCATGTACAGGGTCTTCGGTTTGCCGTTGGGATAGGTGGTCCAGGGGTCGACGGTGAGGCCGTTCTTGGCCGCCAGCTCGAAGGTTTGCAGGGTACGGTCGCGGGCGCCCTGGGTATCGCCGGAGAGATCCTTGTTGATCAGCTGCTCAAGGGTGTCCAGGCCCCAAAAGCTAAGCGCCGCACTGTTGCCCCACCACCAGCCGTGTTTGTCGAGATCGAAGATCCACACCACATCGGGAATGAGCTCATAGAGTGCCAGTTCGTCGTGGGACTGGATGTGGACCAGATGACTATAATCTCGTTGCATATAGTCGCTTTGCATAGAGCCGCTTTGCATATAGTCGCGATGCATGGTGTACGCTTGCCTGAACCCCGTTTACAGCGCCCTATATTACATTGTCGGTGTCAGGATTCACTGACAAATCGCTCGTCACTTCGTATCATTCTCACCCCTGAGTTAATGCTGGAGATACACAGGCATGTCCGAAACCCCCGTTCGTCTGACCGAGTACAGCCACGGTGCGGGCTGTGGCTGCAAAATATCGCCCAAGGTGCTGGATCGCATTCTGGTCTCCCAGCTGGAGGTGCCCGATGCGCCGAATCTGCTGGTTGGCAACAGCAGCAAGGATGACGCGGCGGCTTACGATCTGGGCAATGGACAGGTGGTGCTGAGTACCACCGACTTCTTCATGCCGATCGTCGACGATCCGTTCGACTTCGGTCGTATCGCCGCGACCAATGCGATCAGTGATATCTATGCCATGGGCGGCAAACCGCTGATGGCGATAGCGATCCTCGGCTGGCCGATCAGCCAGCTGCCGCCCGAGGTCGCGCAACAGGTGGTCGAGGGTGGGCGCAAGGCCTGCGCCGATGCCGGCATTCCGCTGGCCGGTGGCCACAGCATCGATGCCCCGGAGCCGATCTTTGGCCTGGCGGTCACCGGGTTGACCACCCGCGAGCAGCTCAAGCAGAACAATCGGGCACAGGCGGGCGACAAGCTCTACCTGACCAAGCCATTGGGTATCGGCATCCTGACCACGGCACAGAAGCAGAAGAAACTGAAGCCTGAACATACCCACCTGGCGCGGGATATCATGTGTCAGCTCAACAGCGTTGGTGCCCTGGCCGCTCAGCTTGAGGGCGTCACCGCGATCACCGATGTCACCGGTTTCGGTCTGATGGGGCATCTGCTGGAGGTATGTGAGGGCAGCGTGCTGCAAGCGGAGCTGGATGCCAGCAGCGTACCGCTGATCCCGGAGGCGATACATTACCTGGCGCAAGGCTGCGTACCGGGTGGCACGCTACGCAACCTGGACAGCTACGGCCACAAGCTGGCCGCGATGCCGGAGGCGATGCAGCACCTGCTGTGCGACCCGCAGACCAGCGGCGGACTGTTGATCGCGGTGAACCCCGAGCATGCCGATGCGCTGGAACAGCTGCTGGCAGAGCAGGGCGTGTGTCACCAGGCGATAGGCGTGTTGAGCCCGGCCGACGGTGAACAGTACATCCGGGTACGGGGTGAGGTTAGCCTGTGAGCCGTGCCGATTGCAGCGAGTTTCTGCCGCTGTTCCTGAACGATGTGCCGCTGATCGATACCCGCTCGCCGATAGAGTTCGCCAAGGGCGCGTTTCCGAACAGCCACAGCCTGCCGTTGATGACCACCGAAGAGCGAGCTCAGGTCGGCACCTGTTACAAGCAGAAGGGGCAGCAGGCGGCGATCGAGCTCGGCCACCAGCTGGTCAGCGGCGAGGTCAAAGAGGCGCGGGTACGGGCCTGGGTCGAGTTCGCCAACGCCCATCCCGAGGGCTACCTGTACTGCTGGCGCGGCGGCCTGCGTAGCCAGATCTGTCAGCAGTGGATGCGCGAAGCGGGCTGTGATTACCCGCGCATCCGCGGCGGCTACAAGGCGATGCGCCAGTTTCTGATCCGTGAGTTCGAGCGGATATGCGAGCAGCGACCGATGCTGCTGCTCGGCGGGCGCACCGGCTGTAACAAGACCGAGATGGTCGAGCAGCTGCCCAACGCGGTGGATCTGGAGGGGCTGGCACACCATCGCGGCTCCAGCTTTGGCCGCCGTCCGGGCGGTCAGCCGACCCAGCTCAGCTTCGAAAATGGGTTGGCGGTGGCGATGCTCAAGGTGGAGCACAGTGCTGCCGTGCAGGCCGGTGCGGCCATCGTGCTGGAGGATGAGGGTCGGCTGGTCGGACGTTGCAGCATGCCGCTGCCGTTGCAGCGCCGAATGACCGAGAGCCCGCTGGTGGTGCTGGAGGTATCGCTGGAGGAGCGGGTCGAGCACAGCTACCGCAACTACATCCTCAACAAGCTGGATGAGTGGCGTCAGACACTGGGTGAAGAGGCGGGCTTCGATGCGTTCGCCGATGACCTGACCCAGTCGCTGTACCGCGTGCGCAAGCGTCTGGGCGGCGTTCGCTACAAGGAGATCTCCGAGTTGATGCAGGTAGCGTTGAGCGAGCATCGCCAGGGGAGTCCCGATCGGCACTGGGACTGGATTCTGGCGATGCTGGTCGATTACTACGATCCGATGTACGACTACCAGCTGGAAAAGCGCGAGGAGCGGGTCGTCTTCCGTGGCGATCGCGATGCGGTACGGGAGTATCTGGCATCGGTTCGAGAGTAAACAGTAATACACTGATTCAATTAGACATAATCAAGGAGCAATGATGTCACTGATTCGCCGCCTTTTGGCCCTGAGCC
Organism: Marinobacterium zhoushanense; assembly: GCF_014641945.1. Taxonomy (GTDB): domain Bacteria; phylum Pseudomonadota; class Gammaproteobacteria; order Pseudomonadales; family Balneatricaceae; genus Marinobacterium_D; species Marinobacterium_D zhoushanense. Next base: position 4,596 of record NZ_BMIJ01000004.1, on the reverse strand, counting down.
TGCTGCTATTGCCGGCATTGGCGCACGCAGAAACCTTCGTCTTTACCGCCATCCCCGATGCTGATGAGTCCCGTTTGCAGCAGCGTTTCGGCAAGGTGGCCGACTACCTCAGTGCGCAGCTGGGTGTGGAGGTGAAGTATATTCCGGTGAAATCCTACGCCGCAGCGATCACCGCGTTCCGCAACAATCAGGTGCAGCTGGCCTGGTTCGGCGGTCTGTCCGGTGTGCAGGCACGCCGCCTGGTGCCCGACTCCGAGGCGCTGGCTCAGGGCTACGAGGATCAGTTCTTCAAGAGCTACTTTATCGCCCATACCAGCACCGGGCTGGAAGCGGCCGACAGCCTGAGCGATGCGCTGAAGGGCAAGACCTTCACCTTCGGCTCCAAGGGCTCGACCTCCGGTCGCTTGATGCCGGAATTCTACCTGCGCGAGCAGTTCGGTATGGCGCCTGAAGCGGTGTTCGAGCGGGTCGGCTTCTCCGGCGATCACAGCCGCACCATTGCCCAGGTGCAGTCCGGCGCCTACCAGGTGGGTGCGGTGAACTACGCCGTTTGGGAGACCGAGCTGGCCGAGGGCAAGATCGACACCAGCAAGGTCAAAGTGATCTGGACCACCCCGACCTATCCGGATTACCAGTGGACCGTGCGCGGCGACGTGGATCAGCACTTTGGTGAGGGGTTCAAGGTCAAGGTGCGCGAAGCGCTGCTCAATATGAAGGATCCGGACCTGCTGGCCAGCTTCCCACGTGAGAGCTTTGTACCGGCCAGCAATGACGACTATGGTCCGATCGAAGCGACGGCAAAAGCGATCGGCCTGCTGGACGAATAAGCTTGGAAGAAAAAGCCTGGATGAGCGAGCAACACACGCTGTTTCAACTCTCCGGTCAGTCGCTGGTGTATGGCGATCATCGGGTGCTGGACAACATCAGCCTGCAGATTAAAGCGGGTGAAAAGGTGGCGCTGGTGGGGCCGTCGGGCGCGGGCAAAACCACGCTGCTGCACCTGCTGTTCCAGCAGCGGCCGGAGCAGACCGCTTTACAGCCGCAATCCGGCGGCCTGGTCGACCTGCTGTCGGTCTATCAGAACATCTTTATCGGTGCGCTGGAGCGGGTCGGCACCCTGCCGGCGTTGTGGAACCTGGTGCGGCCACTCGCGGCGCACCGGAAGGCAGTAGCAGAGCTGGTGCAGACACTGGGGCTGGAGGAGAAACTCTGGCAATCGGTGGACCGGCTCTCCGGCGGTCAGCGCCAACGGGTGGCGATCGGCCGCGCATTGTACCGTCAGCAGCCGGTATTTCTCGGTGATGAACCGGTCTCCTCGCTGGATCCATTGCAGGCCAGGTTGCTGCTCGAACATCTGCTGCACCAGCACGAAACGGCGGTGGTCAGCCTGCACAACCGCCAGCTCGCGCTGAACCACTTCGATCGCATCATCGTCATGCGCGATGGGCGCATCTGCTGCGATTGTCCGGCCGGCGAACTGTCGGAAGAGGGGCTGGACGCCTATTACCAACAGGAGCCTTCACCCCATCCCGAACCGCCGCCCGAAGATCTTCAGGGCTGGGCGATGGTCAAGTCATGACCGCCCGCGCGCCTTCGCTGTTCACCGGCGCTGCTCAATCCAGTGTCCTGAACCTGAACCGGGTCTGCCTGTTGCTGGTCGCGGTTGCTTTGCTCGCGTTGATCGGTGCCGATCTGGCCATCTACCCGGTGGATCCCTGGCAGGAGTTGGCTCGCGTCGGGCAGGGGATCCTGATGCCCGCCTGGCAGGAACCCCGAGTATTGCTGGAAGCGCTCGGCCAGACCGTCGCCTTCGCGCTGCTGGCGGTGGCGATCGCGGCGCCGCTTGGGCTGGGGCTGGCGATGCTGTTCCACTGGCGCGCGGTGCGGGTGCTCTGTGCGGCGGTTCGCTCGGTACACGAACTGTTCTGGGGGCTGATCTTCATGCAGCTCTACGGGCTGAGCGCGACCACCGGGCTGCTGGCGATCCTGGTGCCCTTTGCCGGCGTGTTCGCCAAGGTGTTCGCCGAGATCTTCGAGCAGCAGTCCCGCGATCCGGGGCTGACGCTGGCGGTTGGGCTGAATCCGGTCAAACGCTACGTCTACACCCTGATCTCCCAGTCTTGGCCGGCGCTGCTCAGCTATACTCGCTACCGCTTCGAGTGCGCGCTGCGCTCCAGTGCCATTCTCGGCTTTATTGGCCTGCCGACGCTGGGCTTCCACCTGGAGACCGCGTTCAAGCAGGGCCAGTACGCCGAAGCCGGTGCGCTGCTCTGGGCCTTCGTGCTGCTGATCGCCTGCATCCGTTTCTGGGTACGGCCAAAGTTAATTCCGCTCTATCTGGCGCTGTCGATCTGGCTGCTGCCGGAAACGCTGGGCTTCAGCAACGGCGGCTACCTCTGGCAGTTCGTCGGCCAGGATATCTGGCCCTCGGCGTTGCGCGAGGGGGATCTAGGCGGTGCACTGAGCTGGTATGGCGAGATGCTGAGTGAGCAGGTGTGGCCGGGGCTGGTGCAGACGCTGCTGCTGACGCAGATCGCGCTGGTGTTGACGGCGCTGGTGGTCCTGCTGATCTACCCCCTGGCGACGCGCTCAATGGCCGGTCCGCTGCTGCGCTGGCCGGGGCGGTTTCTGCTGCTGGTGCTGCGCTCGACCCCGGAGATGATCCTCGCCTTTGTCTTCCTGCTGCTGTTCGGCCCCTCGGGGCTGCCTGCGGTACTGGCGCTGGCGCTGCACAATGGCGGTTTGATCGCGTTTCTGGTGGCTAACGCCAGCGATGCCGAGCGGGGCAGCCGTAGTGACCGCCCCGACGACCCGCGTGGGCTGGTACGCTACGCTTATATCGAAACGCCGCGCCGCTTCCCGGCGATGCTGGCGTTTCTGTTCTACCGTTGGGAGGTGATCCTGCGCGAAAGTGCGATCATGGGCATCCTCGGTATCACTACGCTGGGGTTCTATATCGACTCGGCGTTCGAGGAGATCCACTATGACCGCGCCTTCCTGCTGATCGCGGTGACGGCGCTGCTTAATGTGCTGGTTGATAGTGTATCGCGCCGGCTGCGTCGCCATGCGCACGCGGAGCCGGCTCGGCAACAGGATATGTCGTGTTTGAAACTGGAGTAAGAGAATGGATGAGTCGGTAAAGCAGGAGCTGGAACAGGTGCAGGAGATCTATAACCTGGTGGTCGAGTTCTTCGTCACATACAGCTTCCAGATCGTCGGCGCGATCATTATTTTATTGCTGGGGCTATGGGTCGCCAGCAAGGTATCCAACTGGTCGCTGGCGCTGATGCAGCGTCATAATCTGGATATCACGCTGAGCCGTTTTGTTGCCAGCTGCGTGAAGATACTGATTATCGCCATGGTCGCTGTGGTGGCCCTCGGCAAGCTGGGCATCAGCGTCACCCCGCTGCTGGCGATGATCGGTGCTGTCGGCCTGGGTGCCGGTTTGGCCGTACAGGGGTTGCTCTCCAACTACAGTGCCGGTCTCACCATCGTGCTGACGCGCCCCTACGTGGTCGGCGACACTATCAGCGTGCAGGGCGTCACCGGCCAGGTGAAAGAGGTGCACCTGTCGCATACCCTGCTGACCAACGAAGATGGCGTCGAGATCTCGATCCCGAACAAGCATGTGGTCGGCGAGATCATCCATAATTCCCACGCCAATACCCTGGCCGAAGTCTCCATCGACATCGCCTATAGCGCCGACCCCGAGCACGCCTGCAACCTGCTCAAATCCACGCTGGTCAAATTTAGCGACGAGATCTGCCAGGAACCCGCGCCTCAGGTGGGTATCGAAGCGTTCGGCGAGAGCGGCATCACCCTGGGCATCCGCATCTGGCTTCCCACCGAGCGCTACTACGACCTGCTCTACAAGGCCAACCTGGCGATGTTCAACGCGCTGAAGGCCGAGGGCATCGAGATTCCCTTCCCGCAGCGTGAAGTACGTCTGCTCAATACGGTGCCCGCAGCTTAATCATCGCTCTCCCCGATCCCCTGTATTTACTGCAGGGGACCACTAGCCCTTCCTACAACAGCGCTATGGCAACCAGCGCTCAATCTGTTTTATAGTCCGATAAGCGTGTCACAAGGAGTGGCCGTACAGGAATCGTTGCGCCGGTAGGACGGCCGCTCAAGCGGGAATCAGGATGATGACAGGAACACTTCTCAGCAGCCCAGTTCAACAATACACACCCATCGACGGTGTCGCTCCTGTTGGCTGTTGCCTCACTGCCGTTATATCCAATCGACGCTGTACGCCACGACTCTTCCCGCGCGATGAGGTACGTAATAAATACCCTTTAACTGCATTGAACGGGAAAAGGTATACCTTTTTCATGACGGAGCGTCTGTTGAGTGGTGATAGACCCTTTAATTATCATGGGGTTAGAGTACCTGACTGTTCATATAAGGTAATTAAAAGGTATTCTTGCTAATAATTATTATGAGGTAGAAATACCTCATAAATGGACTGTTATAAGCCAAGGGAGAGTTCGTGCATCTAGTCATGTTTGACATAGACGGTACGCTGGTCGAATCATACGATTTTGATACGGAGTGCTTTCAGGCTGCCGTCAAAGATGTGATTGGTATTTCGGT
>NZ_BMIJ01000003.1 GCF_014641945.1 Marinobacterium zhoushanense | reverse complement strand
GAAGTTTTGGCGAGATCAACGCCGATAGTTGAAATAGACATGGAACACCTCCGATTGATCGCTGCTTATGCCCGCAGGTAAGCGTGGCACCTCAACCCAGGGAGGGGGAGTCCATTTCATTCGTTAGAAGCAAAAGTCATGGAAAGATTCTCAGTAAATGGAGTATTGGCACTCATCGCGCTTGTGGTTCCACTCGCAGCTGAATACTCCACAGCAAATCCGAATCATGTTCCGGGTACAGGTTTTTCGGTGCTGCTGTATGAGCCAGTCGACTTTGCCTATGTACTCCTGATAACAGTCTGCTTTGTTGTTTTGAATATCCGTTATTCGGTAAAGCATGGTCGGCCGACAAGTGGCGGTGCTTTATTGGGAGTCGCCTATAGTGCCTTATGGTTCTTGATGGCCTTTCTGGCGGTTGGCCAGTTGCACTTGTGGTTAGGGGGCAAGCTATGAGTACCCTTGCTTCTAACAAAAAATTCAAGTCGCCCGCGAGCGGGCTGGGACCTCAAAAGCTACGCTTTTTCGGCCCCTTAATTGCGCGTTAGGCATATCTCAGCCAGGAGTATAGATCATGGACTTAGATGGTATTTTTCCAAATAATTCTTTTCCTCAGCTTGCCAGTATCTCTGCACCATCGTTTCCGGATCCACATGCACCGCGTAGAGAAATTGATTTAAGCGATGATGACGAGTCTATTGTAGAAAACTCTATTGCTAAACTCGATAAATCAAGTTTGGATACAGATGGACTTTTTGAAATATTTAGTGACTGGCAAACAAAAAAGACATTAACATCAAAAAGAGTCTTTCTGTCCACATCGCTTTTAGTTGCTGCAGCAACATGGATAGGGGTGGATTACACAGATTTAACTTTGTTTGGGCTAAAGCTAGCAAGTGGAAATCACGAAAAGCTAATTATATTTGTACTTTTATCAATAGTGTCTAGTGGTATATTTTATGAGATGTCTAGACGAATTGATTCTAGCGTAAGAAGAGCGAAAATATCTCATATCAATAGAGATATTAAAGTGTTGAAGGAGTCAGTAAAAGCCATTGAAGATGTTATGAAAAGGAATAATATACCGTCTTTTGTTGACTTGTATTTTGACTTCAGATCTTCAATGACTGCTGCTTCGCAGCATGATGCTATAGATGTTTTTCGAGCGATAAATTTTTACAACAAAAATCTCTCTAAAGCAGGAAGCGGTCTTAATATAGTAATAATAGTCGAAGAAGTACTGATATACAGTATTGCTGCGTACGCAGTTATAGCGCTTCTGCTTTCGATTTTATAATGTCTAAAAACTATTATGAGGCCGAAGACCTCATAATTGGGCTGCTAGGTAAAAATAGGAGATTCAATGCAAGTAAAATATGATATAGCTTTGTTTTTTGCAGGTGAAGATAGGGCATATGTAGAAATGGTTGCTGAACAGCTTAAGGCCCGTGGTATTTCCGTCTTTTATGATTTTTATGAAGAAGAAAACTTGTGGGGTAAAGATTTATATGTACATCTAACTGATCTATATCGGAAGCAAGCAAAGTTTACTTTGATGTTTATATCAAAGAATTATGCAAATAAATTGTGGACTAATTTAGAAAGGAAAGCTGCACAATCGAGAGCCTTTGAAGAAAGTTCAGAATATATTCTTCCAGCTAGATTTGATGATACAGAAATCCCAGGTGTCTTATCTACGACAGGCTTCATTGACTTGAGGAAAAAGTCGCCAGTTGAAGTTGCAGTCATGGTTGGGAAGAAGCTTGGGGTAAACCCATTTGAAGTTAAATCTCATTCTGTTCCTCCACCAAAAAATGAACTTCTAATCGGTAGAGCAAAATTTGACTACTCAAACAACAATGGTCTATTCAGAATCGGTAGCGGAGCATTCGAATTTTCAAGTAGATGGTCAAAAGCTAGCAATACATCAATACATTGCTATACAGATACCCCCAACATCAGGGGCGTAGCTTTGGCTCCAAAAGATTCAGAATTAGAAAACCTTGATTCAGTCTCGATATTTGACTACACATCTCGGGTTAGAAAACCAGAAATTGGTAGATATGTAATTCTTCAAAATACGAACGGTATTTATGCTGCCTTAAAGATCATATCAATCAAAGATGACTCACGTGGTGATGAATATGATGAGTTGGTTTTTGATTATTGGATACAGAAATCTGGTTCTGATAGCTTTGTGGAATATGCATCAAGGGCCTAACAAGCGTAAGCACTTGACCCAAAAAAGCTACGCTTTTTCGGTCAAGTGTTACAGGCGTTAAGTGCTTATGCGTACGTCATTTATAAACATATGGATGGGATTATTATCAACTTTGATGTTGATACCTTGTGTTTTTTCGATAAATGGAATTTACTATTTTATTAGTGAACCAGAAAGCAGCACTAGAGTTGAAGGTCTGATGGTTGTTGGTTTTATGGGGCTGTATTCAATAGTACTGGTAATTCCATACATTTTAAGTGTATATATACTAAGAAAGAAACTGAGCAATAAAATTATACTGACTACAGCTTTACCATTTTTGGTGCTGGGAGTGCTATTAATATATGGAACGTATTTGGGTATTCCATGGTAGTGCACTTAACAAAGCATTCAAATCGTTCGTTTCACTCACTGGGACCTCAAAAGCTACGCTTTTTCGGCCCTTTAATGCGGCGTTAAAGGTAATAGCCATGAAACTATTAGTAGGATATTCGGTTATTCCAATACTTTTCAGTTTAGGGGCTGTAACTTACGTCATGCTTACCGGAACAAATAATCAGGCTCAGTATGTGATTTTATTATTTTCCAGTATTCTCTTCTACGGCGCACCTTTTTTCGTCTTTGGCATTCTATCCATGCTACTTAAGGCTTCTAACTTACTAGTACACTTTGGATTTGTTGGTATAACACTGTCTTTACTATTGGTCGCAAGTTTTTGGCTCCTGCCACGTGATCCTTCGGGCCTACCCGCACAATGGATGCTATATTGGCCTCTATCAATAGTTCTTTGCCTTTTATCAATTGGGATAAGCATTGGATATACTAAATTCAAAAAGCCCTAACAAGGCACTGTTGCCGCAACACTGCGTGTTGCTGGGACCTCCGCAGCTACGCAGCTCCGGCCCCTAAATTAGGCGTTATGCGCCCGAGTTACCCACGAACAGTAGACACCTTCTATAGTTAGGTTTACGCCTGACGAGGAGGTGTATGATGGCTAGAAAGAAGTATCAAGGTATGAGTGAAGTCGAGTTTTTGAGTTTTAAGCAAGTAAATCCAGACGACTTCATGGCAATTGTCAACGAAGATTCCCTGAGAACGCATTTAATTGATCATCCATATTTTGATAGCGCGAGCCTTCAAGCCTGGATGGATGAAAAAATCAATATAGATTCGATACAAGGTTGTCGCATCCGGGCAGTTTTTATCGATGGAGAATTAGCGGGATGGTGTGGAATTCAACCCGATGATAATGGTTTTGAATTGGCTATTGTTATCTCTCAGGAATTTTGGGGATTTGGCATATCCATTTTTAAATCGCTCATTGGTTGGGCTAATGAGATAGGGCACAAAGAAGTACTATTTCATCTGCTCGATAGTAGGCCTGAGTATAAGTCGCTAAATAAAATCTCGAGCAAGGTTCATAAAACAGAGCAGTTAGGGCGGTGTTTCACAACCTACTATATTCCGGTTGGTAAATAGTGCATACAAAAACTTATGACAAGCCAATCATCGCCCTCCAGCAAGCTGGCTCGGACTGCCTAAAAGCTACGCTTTTCGTCAGCCCGTTATTGGGGCATTACGCACAGGGAGAGTACGGTGCAATTATTTGAAACCGAAAGGTTAGTCGCAACGCCACTATCCCTCCAGGACGTTGCAGCGCTCACTGAGATTCTGAGTGACCCGGAAGTTATGAAGTATTCCATTCGCGGAGTTTGCGACGCGGAGGCTACTCGACTATTTATAGACTGGTGTCTCAAATGTTATGAGTCCCACGGACTAGGCCCTTGGGCATTGAGGGAGAAAGGTTCGAGCGAGCTTATTGGCTTCTGTGGTGTTGGGCCTGAAATAGTCAGAGAGGTTGAAGAAACCAACCTGGGTTATCGATTGGCGCGAAGGTACTGGGGTCAGGGTTTTGCAACCGAAGCTGTTAGAGGCGTGCTGCGGTATGCCTTCGACCAAAAAAAGTGTGAGTCGGTGGTGGTTATTATAGAACCAGAACATGTAGCTTCAGTTCGCGTAACTGAGAAGGCCGGGTTCGGCGAGTACACCGTTCAAGAATTTCATAATAGGCCGGTGCGGCTATATCGTATGACTTGCGAAGACTGGGCACTGCATAACCAGTAGTCGAGAAGAGTGCTATTGATCTTGGTCTGAACTCGCTGAGCCTTGAGAGTACCGCTACTGCTAAAGGATTTTATGAACACCATGGTTATGTTTTAAATGATAAAACACGAAATTGCCTAAGATATACCAAGGCAATTAAATCATAGAAAGTACAAGCACGATCGTGCATACGTTCGCTGCATCTCGCGACGCTCGTCGGCTGTTGTCAGCGTTATACGTGTATTCCCCTGAGTGCTGGCTGATCCCGCGAGAAGTTGTTACAAAGTACTGGATATGTATACAGTTGTTATGTATTGTGCTGAGTTGAAGTAAACGCTCAATGCTCAGAGGTGATATATGATTAAGGGAAGCTGCTGTTGCGGGGCCGTTCAATTCGAGTTGACTGAAGCCCCGAGTATGATGGGAACATGCCATTGCAGCCGATGCCGAAAAGTTGGCGCCAGCACTCTTGTCTTTGTAAAGTCAGAGTCTTTTCGGATAGTTGAAGGTCGAGATAAGATATCGACCTTCAAGGCTGAGCCCCCGTACAAATACAATCGTTGCTTTTGCTCGGTATGTGGTTCAGCACTTGGTGAGGTTTTTTCAAAAGATGAGACTTTTCCTTTGGCTGCCAATTGCATAGATGGAGATATTGGACTCAAAAACAAATTTCACGAATTCGTTTCGGAAAAACCGACCTGGCTTGAGATTGGCGATAAAGCAAAGCAATTCGACGAGCATCCATTTGCGTCATAGGTATATGCGTAGCAAAGTACAGCACCCCCGCCCCGCTAGCGGCGGTGGGGTGCTCGTAAAATTGTACCCGTGCGAACGATGTTATGACGCTATGAGGTTTTTATGATAACGCCAGTCATTATTTTGTGTTTATTGTCATCTCCTTTGTTAGTGGCTTTTATAATATCAACGGCTAATGGCCGGAAATTAGCTACTCGCAAGTATGCCTGTTGGGGGCTGGGAGTAGCCTTTATCTACTTCTTTGTCGGCCACATTGTTAAGACCGATGGGATGATTGAGATGTTGCCCGCATGGGTGCCGCTGCGTTTGCAGCTTATCTATGCAACCGGTGTCCTTGAACTCGCAATAGGGGTTGCGCTTTTCATCCCCAGGTATCAGACGATTGCAGCAAAATCAGCTATTTTGGTATTTGTTGTGTTTTTCCCAGCAAATGTGTACGCCGCCTTAAACGGTGTTGGTCTTGGCGGTCATCAGTGGGGCCCTGTTTATTTATGGATACGTGCTCCTCTTCAAATACTATTAATTGCATGGGCGTATTATTTATGCCTGGAAAATCATAATAGATCAATGCAGTCAACCACCAACGCGTCGTCAGATTGAGGCTCTAGGAATACGAATAGTAGACATTTTTCATAAGAACGTATGGAGAAATTGTGACAGGGAAACGTTACTTTCAGATATCACTTTTAGCACCTCTAATCGTACCTTTGTGTGCTCCTGTGCTTTTTTATACTGGCATTGGTTTGCTTGAGACGCTGGCTGCAGTATTGTTTTTTTCTTTAATTTATGCCGGGCCTGCATATCTGGTTTTTGGATTGGCAGTTCTGTTTTTCACAAGAAATATGAGCGTGAGTCAAATACGTAGGGTGTCTTATTTCGCTCCTTTTATTTTTATTGGCATCTTATTGTTGATTGCTATTCTTGCAAAACTGCTTTGGTTCCAGCACGCAGAGTTTGAGTCTATATTCCCAATATCCGTCTTTATATTGATTTTTGGCTACATGTATGTGGGCTTGGTTAATTTGATCTATGAACTGTCTTTCAAGGAAGAGGAAGACTGCATTTAGTGAAACGTTAAAATTCGGTTGTTTCACTTTTCGATGCCATAGTCGATTATTTAACGCAGCCTTATGAATGAGAGGGAATGATGGAGAACATCAAAGGAATGTGTCTTTGTAAAGGCGTGAAGTATGAGATATTGGGTGTGGTGTGAAAGCCTGTGGCCAATATGTTTGTAGGCTCCAGAGCGTCATGGGATGAGATCACCGATGGGTTACCCCAGTTCGCACAATGGCCTGGCGATGAATCTAACGTAAGGGAAACCAGAGGAGCAGAGAGTGAAGGACGCTAAACAGTTCTGGGATAGAACCGCGGCACGCTATGCGAAGAGTTCTATTCGCGATATGGCCAGTTATGAGAAGAAACTGGCGATCACCCAGGAGTATTTTCATCCGGACTGGAAGGTATTGGAGTTCGGGTGCGGCAGCGGTGGTACCGCTATCATCCATGCACCGTTTGTTGGCCAGATGGTAGCAACCGATATCTCGGACAAGATGCTGGATATAGCCAGGCGTAAGGCGAAAGACGCTGGTGTCGAGAATATCACCTTCAGACAAGGGACTCTGGATAGCCTGGAATTTGAAGATGCGTCCTTTGATGCGGTCCTGGGGCTTAATATTTTGCATCTGTTGGAGAATGTAGAGGGCGCGCTCTCCCGCGTGTATCGGTTGTTGAAGCCGGGCGGCGTTTTTGTATCCAGCACGGCTTTGGTCAGTGATATGAATGTTGTGTGGCGCCTGGTGATTCCACTAATGCAGTCTGTTGGTTTGGCGCCCTATGTAAACCGCCTAGGGCGGGACGATCTACTGTCCAGACTGACGGAAGCCGGCTTTAAAATCGATAAGGAGTGGCAGCCTGGCAAGGATTCGATCTTTATCGTTGCCAAAAAATAGGCCGGTGTGGGAGTTGTAGCTGCTCGCAATCGATCACGTACCTTGAACCCCCTCAGGTAGCGTCATACTGGCCAGATGCTCATGCACGCAATCCAGCATCGCGGCGGCGGCGGGGCTCAGCGCGCGGCCGCGGCGGGTAATGATGCAGATCTCACGCTCAAGCTTTGGGTGCTCGAGAGGGATAAAGCGTAGCTGGGCGAATGAGTGAGTATCGGCTGCCAATGCCGGCAATACCGATATGCCGAGGTTTTGTGCAATCAGCGCGGCCAGTCCCGCCGGGTTGTTAGCTTCGATCGGTGGCGTGCCCAGCGTTATCGGCAGCTGTCCGCTTTCGGAAAAACGCTCTAACTGCGCCCTGATGCCGTTTTCTTGGCTTAGCAGAATAAGTTGATCGCCGGGGATGGACAGCCAGTCAAGGCTTGATGATTGTGCCAACGGATGCTGGTGTGGGACGACCAGACCGTAACGGTCGCGCAATAGTGGTTGGTACTCCAGATCCGGTTGATCCGAGTGGTTTCCGGCGATGGCGAAGTCGACCTCGTTATTCAGCACCCGTTGTTCAAGACTGCCGGCACTGTCGTCGCGGATATGGACGCTGATGGTTGGGTGCTGCGTACGAAAACGCGCCAGCGCACTGGGTAGGAAACGGGTGACGATGGAGGGCGATCCGGCCAGGTTGACGTGGCCCTGTTTCAGTTCGGCACGGGATTGCAGGTCGGCCATGGCAGTGGAGAAATCGGACAGCAGTCGTTCGGCCACTGGCAGGAAACGCTGGCCTTCGTCGGTCAGCAGCACGCGTCGGGTGGTACGGTCTAACAGTTTAAGCCCGGCCTGGGTTTCCAGTTGCTGAATCTGGGCGGTCAGGGTCGATTGGGTTAGATGCAGACCTTCGGCGGCGCGGGTGAAACTGCCACAGCTGGCGACCTCAACGAAGGCCTGTAACTGGCGAATCGATATATTATTCGGAATCATCAATTAATCTATCAAATTTTATCGTTTGATTGATAAATGATGATTCTGCATCATTGCGATCATTATGACCAGTTTCCATCTTATGTTTGAACGGGTAGCCGCATGATCCCACGCATCGCCGAGACCGATACCATCAAGGATCTCTATCTTGAGTTTATCGAGGCGCTCAAGCACGCCGGATTCGAGGGGGATCTGAACCCCGATTACGCCAACCGGGTTGTGCTCGCCACCGACAACAGTATTTACCAGATACTGCCGCAGGCGGTGCTCTATCCGCGCAATACCCAGGATCTGGTGCGGATCGCCGAGCTGGCCGAGCAGCCCCGTTTTCGTGAAGTGGTGCTGAGCGCCCGGGGCGGTGGCACCGGCACCAATGGTCAGTCGTTGACCGACGGTCTGGTGGTCGATATCTCCAAACATATGAACCGTATCCTCGAGATCAACCCCGACGAGCGCTGGGTCAGGGTGCAGGCGGGGGTGGTCAAGGATCAGCTCAATGCCGCGCTGAAACCCTACGGTCTGTTCTTTGCGCCGGAACTGTCGACCAGCAACCGCGCTACGGTGGGCGGCATGATCAATACCGATGCCAGTGGTCAGGGTTCTGTGATGTACGGCAAGACCCGCGACCATGTGCTGGAGCTGACCAGCGTCTGGCTGGGCGGTGAGGTGTGGAGCTCCAAGCCGATGGATGAGGCGGAGCTGGACAAGGTCAAGGCGCGTGACGACCGCATCGGCGAAGCCCATCGGGTGATCGATCAGGTGTTCGGCGATAACCGGGAACTGATCGACAGCACCTTCCCCAAGCTGAACCGTTGCCTGACCGGTTACGATCTGGCTCATATCCGCGACGAGCAGGGGCGGTTCAACCTGAACTCCATCCTCTGCGGCGGTGAGGGCTCGCTGGCGTTCATTGCCGAAGCCAAACTCAACGTGCTGGCGATCCCCAAGCATTCGGCACTGGTCAATATCAAATACGACGGTTTCGAGGCGTCGCTGCGTGATGCGCAGGCGCTGATGGAGTGGGGTCCGACTTCGATCGAAACGGTGGACTCCAAGGTGCTGAACCTGGCGATGGAGGATATCGTCTGGGACAGCGTGGCCAGTTATTTCCCGCAGTCGGCGGGGGAGCCGGAGATTCGCGGTATCAACCTGGTGGAGTACACCGGCGACGATGAGGACAAGCTGCGCGAAGAGGTGGAGGCGCTGTGCCGCCATCTGGATAGCGTCAGCGGCCAGCCCGGCGCCAGTTTCGGTTACACCGTGGCCTACGGCGCAGGTGAGATCAACAAGATCTGGGGCATGCGCAAGAAGTCCGTGGGGCTGCTGGGCAACGCCAAGGGGCAGAAGCGGCCGATCCCGTTCGTCGAGGATACCGCGGTACCGCCGGAAAACCTGGCCGACTACATCATGGAGTTCCGCAAACTGCTGGATGATCACGGCCTCGCCTACGGCATGTTCGGTCATGTGGACTGCGGTGTATTGCATGTACGTCCCGCCATCGATATGAAGGACCCTGTGCAGGAGCGTCTGATTCGCACCATCACTGACGGTGTGGCCGCGCTGACCAAGAAGTACAAGGGACTGCTCTGGGGTGAACATGGCAAGGGTGTACGCTCGGAGTATGCACCGGAGTTCTTTGGTCCGCTCTATCCGCAACTGCAGCGGATCAAGGGTGTCTTCGATCCGCGTAATCAGATGAACCCGGGCAAGATCGCGACACCGGCGATCGAAGGGGTCGAGCTGCTGAAGATCGATGCAGTGGCGACCCGCGGCCAGTACGACCGTGAGGTACCGGAGATCGTGCGCGAGCAGTACGACTCGGCGATGAACTGCAACGGCAACGGCGCCTGCTATAACTTCGATCCCAACGATGCCATGTGCCCATCGTGGAAGGGCACACGCCAGCGCATCCACTCACCGAAGGGGCGTGCGTCGTTGATCCGTGAATGGCTGCGGTTGATGGCACGCCAGGGGGTAGACCCTGTGGCTGAGGCGCGGGAGACTCGCCGCACCAATGCGCTGCTGTCGCTGCCGATGAAGCTGCGAAATACCTGGCGTCGTGACCGGGGCGAGTACGATTTTTCCAACGAGGTGCACGAGGCGATGATGGGCTGTCTGGCCTGTAAGTCCTGTGTCGGGCAGTGTCCGATCAAGGTCAATGTGCCCGATTTCCGCGCCCGCTTCCTGGAGCTGTACTACAGTCGCTACCTGCGGCCGGTGAAGGACTATCTGGTCGGCAGCCTGGAATTCATGATCCCGACCCTGGCCCGATTCCCGGCGCCGTACAACTGGGCTATGAACAATGCGCTGGTGCGTGCGGTGATGCGTCGATTCGGGGGGATGGTGGACAGCCCGGTAATCTGTACCCATAGCCTGCGTCAGGGGCTGGATCAGCGTGGTATCGAATGGGCAACGCCGGAGTTGATTGGCTCATTGAGCGCGGGCCAGCGTGAGCGCGCCGTGGTGATCGTGCAGGATGCGTTTACCAGTTACTTCGAAACCCAGCTGGTGCTGGATCTGGTCGATCTGCTGGGCCATCTCGGCTACTACGTGATGGTGGCGCCGTTCATGCCCAACGGTAAGCCGTTGCACGTTCACGGCTTTATGACGGCGTTCGAGAAGGCGGCACAGCGTAATAGCCGGATGCTCTCCGCGCTGGAGGATACCGGGGTAGCGCTGATCGGCATCGATCCGTCGATGACGCTGACCTATCGCCAGGAGTACGCCGACGCGGTGGAGGGCGATCTACCCAAGGTGGCGCTGATCCAGGAGTGGCTCAGCGGCGAGCTCGGCCGTATTAAGCTGGAGCGGGATATGCCGAGCGGGGAGTTCAAACTGCTCGCGCACTGTACGGAGAAGACCTCGGCGGCGCCGTCGCTGAAACAGTGGCAGGCGATCTTTGCCGCCCTCGGCCAGAAGCTGGATATCATCTCCTCCGGATGCTGTGGCATGTCCGGGACCTTCGGTCACGAAACAGCGAACTACGAGCGCTCCAAGGATATTTACGATCTGAGCTGGCGTAATATCGTCAATACGCAGGAGCACCGTGGCCAATTGATGGCGACCGGATACTCCTGCCGTTCCCAGGTTAAGCGGATGGATAACCAGGCTTTGCCGCACCCGGTGCAGGTGTTGCTGGACGTGGTCACGCCCGCCTAATCGGGTTTTTGTGCGCTGCACAGCAGGCTTCGTGTTCGGATGGTGAAAACTGGCCATAAGTGGTAGTGCAATTGCACAACGCTTGGGCCAGTATTGGCTTTTACCATTCAGTTACTTTTTGCTATTCAGTTAAAGGAGCCTGCTGTGGAAGACCTTCTCCCTGAACTCTGTGATCAGTTCCCCGAACTCGTGACCGTGGTCGAGCCAATGTTCATCAACTACGGTGGCCGGGAAAATTTCGGTGGTGAGATCGTCACCATCAAGGCGTTTGAGGACAACTCCCTGGTAAGGGAGCAGGTCGCGCAACCGGGGGCCGGCAAGGTGCTGGTGGTCGACGGCGGCGGCTCCATGCGCCGCGCCATGCTGGGCGACATGCTGGCGGAGAAGGCCTGTGTCAACGGCTGGGAAGGGATCGTGATCTACGGCTGCATTCGCGATGTGAATGCGATCGGGGAGACCGAGATCGGCGTTCAGGCACTCGGTACCCATCCGATGAAAACCGATAAACGCGGCCTTGGCGATCTCAATGTTGAGGTGACCTTCGGCGGCGTAACTTTCCGTCCCGGCGAATACCTCTACGCCGACAACAACGGCATTCTGGTGTCTCCTCAGAAGTTGGCACTCGCCTGATCTACTTCCCCGCAACATGACATGATGAGCGCCGCTTCAGGCGCTCTCTTTTTTCTATATTTGCGTATTAATTTACGACTTTAGAAACAGTACGTTAGGTACTGTCTATGGCTCCATCCCCTCGTAGTGCTTCTTTCCCTGTCCAAGGCGCGAATCTCCTCGGCCTTCGGGCCAGAGTCTTCGGTTGTCATTCGCCTGTTACTATTGTCTCAACCTGTTTCATCGCCTTATGAATCGAATGCAAAGCAGGGCGAAAACGCGCCCATAGCCTGATATCGACACTCAGCGCCTGTCTCAATAATCACTCCCCGTCAGGTAGGAAGGAGCCTCCAACCGCCTGATCGTCATGACTACAAACAAGGGGATGATATGAAAAAGAACAAACTGACCCGTTCTCTGCTGGCATTGGCTGTCGCTGCATCAGCGGCGACCGCGCAGGCGGAGATCATGCTGTACGATAAGGAAGGTACAACCTTCTCGGCAGATGGCCTGCTCAACGCTTTCTACACCTATCAGGACCAGGGCGATACCAATGTATCCCGCGTCCGTATGGGTTTCCTGCCGAACTACATCGGCTTCAACGTGACCAAGCAGCAGGGCGACCTGAAGCTGGGTGGCCGTTCTTCATTCTGGGTGACCATCAACGACGTCAATAATGACGATAGCAATGGCGACAGCGAGACCGACTCGGCGATCGACGTGCGTCAGTTCTATGCCACGGTCGACGGTGACTTCGGTCAGGTATTGTTCGGTAAGGATTTCGGCCTGTACGCACGCAGCAATATCTTCAATGACGAGCTGCTGCTGGGTGTCGGCTTTGCGCCCCAGTCTACTTCCCGCACCACCTTCGGCAACATCACTACCGGTTACCCCTACGCCAACCCCAACGCGCAGATCACCTACCGTACGCCGAAAACCAACGGCTTCCAGTTGGCCGTCGGAATGCTCGATCCGAGCTACACCTCAAGCCTGAGTACGTACAGTGAAGAGCCGCGCCTCGAAGCCGAGCTGACCTATGGTACTGACTTTGACGGTGTCAGCTTCAATGCCTGGTTGAGTGGTGCATCGGGCGAAGCGACCACCGGTTCCTCCAGCGTTGACGCGCAGGGCGTGGCCTACGGTGCTCAAGTGGGTGTCGGCGGCTTCAAGCTGACCGCGTCCGGTTTCGACCAACAGGGCATACCGACCACCTTCACCAGCGACGTTTTGGCTGCTGAAACGGATTCGGATGGATATCTGGTTCAGACCTCCTACACTTATCAGGCGGTCCGGGGCGTGCTTTCCTACGGCAACGTGGACGCAGGCGGTTCGACCAGTGAACTGACAGGAGGTGCGTTGTTCTACTCTGTTAACGACAATTTGAAACTTGTTGCCGAATACAGTGTCTATGAACCGGAAGGCGGTACTGATATGGATACCATCGCACTCGGCGCAGTACTGACCTGGTAATAATCGTCATCCTTTCAGCGTATTAGCTGGCCGCAGACTGGAGCTCCCCCTTCATCCGGTCTGCGGCTTTTATTTTTTCCCCTCTACGCCCTGCGCAGCGTATATTCAGTACTCAAGTAGCATTACCCCCTATTGGCCGCTGTGCCTACAATCAAAATAATCTCTTTGCTATAGAAGTAACCACGGGAGTACCCGGGATGAATGCGCCCCTGATAAAAGAGCCTGTCGTGACCGCAGTGTCGCGTGAGCAAAATCCAAAGCTTGCCGCGCGGGAGTTGGCCGAAGGTCTGCTGCACCCGGAGCTTGGCTTCGTGCTCTTTTTCTGTTCGGCCGAATATCCGCTTGAACAGCTCAGTGCCGAGCTGGATAAAGCTTTCGAAGGCATCCAGATCACTGGCTGTACCACGGCGGGTGAAGTGACGCCTCAGGGGTACGAACGCGGCAGCATCACCGCCATAGGATTTGACCGCAACCTGTTTGCAGCTGAAGTTGCGCTGATCGAGTCGCTGGAAGGTTTCGCTTTGGCCGATGCACAGAAGCTGGTGGATGGTCTGGTGAATGCCTGTCGTGAAGACCGGGTTGCCCCGATCAAGGGCCACAGTTTTGCGCTGACGCTGCTTGATGGTCTCTCCAGTCAGGAGGAGATGGTGCTGATGACGCTAAATGCAGCGCTAGGCAGCATCCCTCAGTTCGGCGGGTCGGCCGGGGACGATATCCACCTGACCAATACCCATGTCTATTACAACGGTCGGTTCTATACCCAGGCTGCGGTGGTGATCATGATCAGCACGCCGTTGGATTTCGAGGTGTTTACCACCCATCACATGCACGCGCGTGATGAAAAGCTGGTGGTCACCGCGGCGGACCCGGGTAGCAGAACCGTGTACGAACTCAATGCAGTGCCCGCCGCCGAGGAGTACGCCCGTATCGTCGGTCTACCGGTTGAGCAGCTCGATAACCGGGTGTTCGCTTTTAAACCGCTTGCGGTACGTATCGGCAATGAACACTACGTGCGTTCGATTCAACGGGTTAATGAGGATGGCAGCCTGACGTTTTACTGTGCGGTCGAGAATGGCATTGTGCTGACGGCGATGGAGCCGGGGTCGATGATCGAGAACCTTGGGGCACGCTTCGATAATATCGAAAGCGAAATGGGCGATCCGCTGATCACCATCGGATGCGACTGTTTCCTGCGCCGCCTGGAGCTCGAGTACTGCGACCAGGCCGAAGAGATGTCCCGCTTCCTGCAACAACACCGCGTTGTTGGTTTTAATACCTATGGTGAACAGTATGACGGTATGCACATCAACCAGACCTTCACAGGAGTTGTCATTGGCCGAAACAGCCGGCATGGATGATGCAACACCTGAGCAGCTGCGTGCACGCATAGCGGAGCTGGAATCCGAAAACGCCCGTCTAAACAAGATTCGAAACGCGTTGGTTGAGCGTGTCGAAGCCAGTAGTGCGCTACGAGCTGCCCCCTATGCCGCGTTTGAGCACTCGGTCATTCTCGCCGAGCAGGTCCGCGAGCGTACCGAGGCCCTCAACGCTGCACTGCATGACCTGAAACACTCTCACCAAGCGCTGAAACTGGCTAACGAGGAGGCGGCGACTGCCCACCAGCGCCTGATCGATGCGATCGAAAGCATCTCCGACGCCTTTGCCCTGTTCGACGCCGACAAGCAGTTGGTGCTGTGCAACAACCAGTATCGCCAGATCTGGGCGCTGTGCGGTGTCGATATCCAGCGCGGTACCACCCTGGCACGCTGCCTCGAGCTTGCCGTGGAGCGTAAGCTGATCGTGGAGACCCAGGTCGGCAACGAGGACGCGAATATCTACCGTCTGTGTGATGGCCGCTGGCTGCAGATGAACAGCCGCACCACGGGCGATGGTGGCCTGGTGGCGCTGTATACCGATATTACCGAGCTTAAAGCGTCCGAGGCCGCGCAGCGGGAGCAGGCGCTGGAACAGAAATCACGCCTGCTCAAGAGTACCGTGGACAACCTGTCGCAAGGGGTGGTGCTGATCAACGCCGAGGGCCGGGTAGAGATCTGGAACGACCTGTTCCTGACCCTGTGTGGGCTTGATCGAGTACAGATGGAGGATGCGCCGCAGTTCGAACGCTTGATGGACAGCTCCGGAGTGTTGCTGCTGACGCCGCGCTCGAAAGACGAGAGTGGACAGCCGTTGGACGAGTTGACCCAGGAGCTTAGCGACGGCCGGGTGGTTGAGATCCGTACCCATGCCTTGCCGACCGGCGGGTACGTCAACACCTATACCGATATCACCGAGCACTCCCGTTACGCAGAAACCCTGCGCGAGAGCGAACGCTGGATCCGCCTGATCACCGACCATGTGCCGGCGTTGATCGCCTACGTCGGCGAGGATATGCGCTACCAGTTCACCAACAAGGTGTACGACGACTGGTACGGCTGGCCGCGGGGATCGCTGCTCGGCGAGACCATCGGTCGAGTGCATGGCGATGCCCAGTTCGAGCGTCTGAAACCCTATGTTGAGCGCGCGCTGGCAGGGGAGAGCGTTACCTTCGAGATCGAAGAGGCCAACGCCGCCGGCGAGAACCGCTACCTGCTCAAGGCCTATGTGCCCAACATGGATTCGCAGGGCAAGCCGGTCGGCTTCTTCGTCATGATTCGCGATATCACCGAACGTCGACGCACGGCCATGGCGCTGCAGCAGGCTTATCAGAACCTGGAGCAGCGGGTACGCGAGCGTACCTCGGAACTGACCGAACTTAACCAGCAGCTGCGCCAGGAGATCGGCGAGCGTAAGGCGATCGAATCACGTCTGCGTGAGGCCAAGCAGGAAGCGGAGCAGGCTAACCTGTCCAAGACCAAGTTCCTGGCAGCGGTCAGTCACGATCTGCTGCAGCCGCTCAATGCGGCGCGCCTGTTCACCGGTGCGCTGCTGGAGCAGCCGATGCCGGAGCGCATCGCGCATCTGATCGGCTCGGTGAGCAACTCGCTGGAGGATGTAGAGCGCCTACTCAGTACCTTGGTCGATATCTCGAAGCTGGATGCGGGGGTGATTCAGCCTGACGTATCGGCATTCCGGGTGAACGAGTTGCTGGACAACATCGCACCCGAATACACGCATATCGCGAAAAGCGAGGGGATCCACTTCAATTCGGTATCATCCACCGCGGTGGTGCAGACCGATCCGGCACTGCTGGCGCGTATACTGCGTAACCTGCTCTCCAATGCGGTGCGTTACACCGCTCCGGGCGGCCATATCCTGCTCGGCTGTCGCCGCCGTGCCGACGGTCTCGAGGTGCAGGTGTGTGATACCGGTAGTGGTATCCCCGCCGATCAGTTGAAGACGATCTTCCAGGAGTTCAAACGGGGGAACAACGTCAGCCAGGACAAGGGGCTGGGGCTGGGGCTCGCCATCGTCGAAAAGATCGTCAGGATGCTGGGTCATAGCATCGAGGTGCGTTCGGAGCCGGGCAAGGGCTCCATCTTCTCGGTATTGATCCCCTATGGCGAACTGGCACCTCAGCACACCGTGCCGCAGCTACAGATTGCCGATGTTGGCGAGCGTCTACGGGGTTGCAGTATATGGATGATCGACAACGACCAGTCGATCTGCGACGGCATGGCCACGCTGCTTAACGGTTGGGGTTGCAGGGTAACCACGGCGGTAAGCCTGGAGCAACTTCGCGAACAGGTTGCGGTTGGAACCGCACCGCTGGATCTATTGATCGCTGACTACCATTTGGATAACAACGTGATTGGTGTCGATGTGGTGCGCGAGATTATGCAGCAGCGCCCGGACGAACCGCCCGTGTTGATGATTACGGCAAACTACAGCAACGAACTGAAGCAGCAGATGCGTGAGCTCGGCTACCAGCTGATGCATAAGCCTATCCGTCCACTGAAACTCAAGACCATGCTCAGTCACCTGATGAAGGGGTGATGCGGTTAACGGCAGATTCTGGCGCAGTGCCACGATATCGGTATGTTATTACCGCGCGCAATCGATGCGCGTAACCAGTGCTTATCCAGCGAGTGAAGATTGCATGACGTAGCCCCCGGCCTAAGCCGAGAGCCGGGGAGGGGCGTTAGCGTCTCAGGTAGTGAGCAAAGTCTATATCGCTGGCGGACAGGATCGCCTGCACGCGGTTGTGCACGCCAAGTTTACGCAGGATCGCCGAGACATGCGCTTTCACAGTGGTTTCGGCAATATTGAGGTTGTAGGCGATCTGTTTGTTGGATTCGCCCTGCGCCATGCGCTCCAGTACCAGCAACTGACGGCGGGTAAGCGAGTTGAGCAGCTCGGGTGGGATCTGTGGCTCGCCAAGACGCCGGTTGCGACGGTTGTCACCGCCACTGGAGCGGATGATGTCGCTGGGCAGGTAAACGTTGCCATTGAGGATCTGCTGCAGCGCATCGGTCATCTCTTTGCGCGGAGCCGACTTGGAGATGAAACCCACGGCGCCACAGGTGATCGCCTGCAGCACGATCTGCTTATCGTCTTCAGCGGATACGATGACGACCGGTACGGTAGGGGACTCGTTACGCAGCGAGATGAGGCCGTTGAGGCCATGCATGCCCGGCATATTCAGGTCGAGAAGTACGAGATCGAGATCCTCGTCTTCGGTGGCCAGTTTGAGGGCGGTTTCCAGATCCTCGGTCTCAATAGTCTCCGAGCCTGGGAAGCCTGACTGGATAACGTTGGTGATCGCCTCACGGAACAGCGGGTGATCATCGGCAATCAATATGCGATACACGTCTTTATCCCTCTTATGGTGTTTATTATCGGGGCTATAGTCCGTATTACACCTTTATGCACGTCACGGCGAAATTGAACCATCGTTGCAGCGATATAGTACCAAAGTATTGGTTTTTCTACAGGGCATTGATATCAGTATGGTATTTATTACTGTTTCGTGGCAACCGATCTGCGATAATAGACGGATCTGCAAAGGTTCTCGGTATAGAAGGTGCTCCATTGGTACATGATGAAAGACGTCTGTATCCCCGTGTGGTAACAAACCTGGGGGCGCAAGTTCAGTTTGAGCAGGAGAGTTTCGCGGTCGAGATGGTGAACCTGAGCCTGGGCGGTTTCCTGATCGAGGGCTGTGGTCGACTGGTGAACCTCCCCAAGTCTCCGGTAACGGGTGCGATAGAGTTCGGGCTCAGTTTCGAACTTGAGAACCATACAGTGACCAGTCAGTGCCGTGTGGTCTACAAGCGCCGTCTCTCGGCCGATAAGGCCGCGCTGGGACTTAAGATCATCAATATGGACGAATCGACGCAACGTGTGATCGATACCTACGTGAAAAAGAATCTGAGCTATTGATGCTCGGCCATCTCCACCTGCTGCGCCTGATACTGCAGCCGGTACAGTCCGCGGTAGATGCCGTGCTCTGACTGCATCAGTTCAGCATGGGTGCCACGCTCAACCACTTCACCCTGACGCATCACCAGGATGCGATCGGCCCGCCGGATGGTCGAAAGACGGTGGGCAACCACGATCAGTGTGGTCTGGCCATGAAGTTTGTTCAATGCCTGCTGCACGACCGACTCGGTCTCGCTGTCCACGTTGGCTGTTGCCTCGTCCAGCAGCAGAATTCGGGGCGTAGCGGCCAATGCCCGTGCGATGACCAGCTGCTGCCTCTGTCCGGTGGAGAGGCGGGTGCCACGTTCGCCCAACAGTGTTTCCAGTCCCTGCGGCAGTTGGCTGACAAATGCGCCGAGACCGGCCTCGTGTAACGCCTTCTCGATCTGGAGCTGCGGGAGGTTGCGTCCCATATCGATATTTTCCCTGAGCGATGCCGACTTGATGAACGGCTCCTGGGGTATCAATGCTATCCCGTCCCGCAACGCTTGCTGGCTGTACTGGTCGATCGTCCTGTCATCGAGCGTCAGGGTCCCTGCGCTGACCGGGTAAAAGTTCAGCAGCAGGTTTAGCAGGGTGCTTTTGCCGCTGCCGGTGTGACCGACAATGCCGATGAAACTGCCGGCGGGTATCTCCAGGCTGAGCTGCTTGAGTACCGGCTTATCAGCGCGGTAAGCGAAGCTGACGTTACTGAACCTGACGCCGCCCCTGGGGATACAAGGCTCGGCGCCTTCCGTAGCGGGCAGTGGCTGCTGCAGCAGCGCCTGTACTCTGGCTCCCGCCACCATCGCCTGTTGATAGAGGTTGAATCGCTGGGTGATCTCGGCAAGGGGCTCGGTAAATCGGCCCAGAAAGTTGAGGTAGGCGTAGAGTACGCCGATCTCGATCGCCCCCTCTACCTGAACCTGGCCAAATCCCCAGATCACGGCAATCAATACGCTGATGCTGAGCAGGTCGATTGCCGGCCGCAGCAGCAGGGCGCTCACCCTGATGGTACGCATTCGGCTGGCATAGTAGCGCGTGTTCAGCTGCTCGAAATAGTCGCTAAACCGACCCTGCTGACCGCCAGCCTGGATCACCGGCATACCGGCGATGGACTCACTGATCAGGTTGTTGATCTCTGAGCGGTGCTGGCGTGATGCGGCAACCGCCGCGCCGCTCAAGCGCTGATACAGGTAGATCAAGCCAATCACACCGGGGATCAACAGCAGGGATATCGCCATCAGCCTGAGGTCGAGCAGCGCCATGGCGATGATGATACCGATCAGCAGCACGGCGTTGGTCAACACCGTGGACAGAAACTGGACATAGAGATCCTTGATCGCTTCGGTGTCGTTAGTGATCCGGCTGACCAACTGTCCGGTCGCCGCACGATCGTACCAGGCGATCGGCAGCTTCAGCACGTGGCTGAAGACGCGCTGGCGGATCTCCTTCACGGCGGCGAGGGCGATATCAGTAAACCTCAGCGTTTGTTGATAGCGTAGCCATGCAGATCCGATCTGGGTGAACAGGTAAGCCGCCAGTATCATCGCCAGAGGCATTGGCGCAAAACGCGACTGCATCAGGTAGTCGTCGATAAACAGCTTGGCTAATAGTGGGCCAGCGACGTCGGCACCGGTGGCCAGCATCAGTAGCACGGCTGCACGCACCAATAGCGGCTTGTCCCGGCCAATGTAGCTAAACAGCAGGCCGAAGGCACTGGAGCTTTGTATTGACTGCTTATCCTGCTGCATCGTCGAAGTCCGCCTCCAGCTGCTGATAGGTCCACATCCTCGCGTACCAACCATCTCTGGATAGCAACGCATCATGCGGGCCGGACTCGATCAGTTCGCCGTGGGCCAGCACGAGGATGTTGTCGCACTGACGCAGCGTGGAGAGGCGGTGACTGATGATGATGGTGGTTCGGTTGCGCATCTCCTGCTGCAGCCGCTGCAGGATCTGCTGCTCGGTACGTGAATCGACGGCGGACAGGGCGTCGTCGAGAATCAGTACCGGTGCCTGGGTCAGGATCGCGCGGGCGATCGCCAGTCGCTGGCGCTGCCCGCCGGAAAGCGCAATGCCGCGCTCACCGACCGGGGTGTCATAGCCCTCCGGGAAGTGCTCGATCTCGTCGCCGATAGCGGCGAGAGATGCTGCTCGGCGGATCTCATCCATTGTCGCGTCGGGTCGGTACAGCGCAATATTCTCGCCGACGCTGAGGCTGAACAGGAACGGATCCTGAGGTACATAGGCAAAGGCGCGACGTAACATCTCGAGTCGATAGGCACGGAGTGGCTGGCCGTCGAGCAGGATCATCTGTGTATCGTCCAACTCCCAGTATCGCATCAGCAGTTGGATCAGCGTGGTTTTCCCAGCGCCCGTCGGTCCCGCTATCCCCAGGCGCTGCCCGGCGCCAAGGTCGAAACCGATCTGGCTGAGCGTCTCTGTCTGCTCCTCAAGGTGGTGAAAACTGAGATTGTCCACGCTTATCTGCACCGACTGTGGTGTAAGACTGCCGTTATCCGGCACGCTGTCAGGGGTTTCGAGCAGGTTCTCAACTCTTTTCAGTGCGGCGCTGCCGCGCTCTACAATATTGAGCAGCCAGCCAAAGGCGAACATGGGCCAGATCAGTTGCACCAGGTAGAGGGTAAAGCCGGTTAGCTCACCGACACTGAGTTCTGTGTGAACGATCAGCCAGGCGCCGTAGCTCAGGGTTAGCAGCATGGCACCCGCAAGGCTGAGGAATACCACTGGCTCATACATCGCCTCGCTTCGTGCGACCTGGTAGTTGATGTCGGCGGCGCGGTTGGACAGCAGGTTGAACTCGTTGCTCTGCACCTCCTCAAGCCCCATGGAGCGGATCAGGCGGATACCGGTCATCGACTCCTGAGTCATGTCATTGAGGCCGGAAAAGGCTTCAAGGGCATCGTGAAATTGATGATGGATGCGATTGGAAATCCGATAAAAGTAGTAGCCCATCAACGGGAAAGGGATCAACGCGACCAGCGTCAGGCGCCAGTCGATCACGGCGAACATCATCACCAGCACCAGCACGAAGGTCAGTGCACCATCGAAGCCGGACAGAATCCCCTCACCGGCGGCCACCTCGATGGCATCGATATCGTTGGTCGCACGGGCCATCAGATCGCCGGTGTTGTGGCGAGAATAGAACGCCTGTCCCTGGGCCGCTAGACGGGCGTAAAACGCCTTGCGTAAATGATGGCCCAAACGGTAGGAGGTGCCGAACAGCATGAGGCGCCAGCCTACACGCATCAGGTAGATGATCAGTGCTCCTGCCGCAAGCAGGATCAGCAGGGTGTAGGTACGCTCGGGTTGATCGGGTGTGGCGACCAGCCGGTCGACGGCCTGGGCCACCAGCCAGGGGATGATCATATTCAACGCTGCCACCACGGTCAGCATCAGCAGTGCGGCGGTGTAGGTCGCTTTATGATCGCGAAAGAACCATCCAAGGCGTAGAAAAAGTCTCATCCGGGTGAGCGTCCAGCTTAATAAAGATCAATCGTTCGGCAAATGCGGGCTGCTGAATCACCATCTATCCTTAGATAGGTGTCGCCAGAGAGTTTGCCGCTCAGGGAGTGTGCGCATATCTACTGGAGAGACTAAGGATGTCACGCTATGACTGAGCGTGCAAAGTACTGAACTGGATTATCAGGAGTGCATCGATTAACGCGGGATGGAGGACGGAAAAATGTCTATTTCATCAACTGTGCAGAACTATCTCGAGCGGCAGCATATCCCGTATCACCTGCGGCATCACCCCTATACGGAGACGGCAATGACCTCGGCGTTTGCAGCCAGGGTGCCCGCTCAGCGAGTGGCCAAGGGGGTGGTGTTGAAGGATGAGGAGGGCTTTGTCATGGCGCTGGTACCCTCCGATCGTCAGGTTAATGTGGCGGCGGTCAACCATACCATGAATCGCCTGCTTGAGCCGGCAACGCAGCGGGATGTGCGCCTGCTGTTTCGCGATTGCGAAGCCGGGGCCGTTCCCTCTCTTGGGATCGCCTACAACATGAAAATGATTTGGGATGACCGACTTGCTGACGAGCAGGTCTGTTACATGGAGAGTGGCGATCACTCGGAGCTGTTAGAGATCGATAAGACGACCTTCATGCGCCTGATGGAGCATGAGTCTCATGGCATGATCGCCAATTGATCCCGTATTCTTCCGGTAGACCGCCGCTGCCGGAGGGGTAACACTATTTTTCCCTGATTTTGCATTTGGGGTTGCAGATTATTCATATCGCGCAATAATCGGATGCGTTAACGACGAACTGCACCCCATTGAATCAGTTGGGAAAATATATGTTGAACGCACTCGCCGCCATCGCTCGCAGCCGTGTTTATTGGTTTCTCGTATTGATCGCGTGTTTGTTGTTGGAGGGAACGGCCCTCTACTATCAATATGTGCTCGATTACGGGCCTTGCGTATTGTGCGTGCATATTCGAGCCTGGATAGCGGGGCTCGGTGCCGTTGCCCTGCTGATGATGGTGTTGGGCGGGCCGATCGCAATCCTGGCTCACCTGGCATCCTTGGGACTGTCATTCGGACTGTTGCGAAGCAGCTGGATAACACTCGGTGTTGAGCGAGGCACCGTGATCGACAGCTGCACCATGGACCCGCAATATCCCGCCTGGTTGCCGCTGGACCAATGGTTGCCCAGTGTATTCGAGCCCTGGGAACCCTGCGGCTATACACCGGTACTGCCTTTTGGCGTCACCATGGCGGAGGCGCTTGTCGTTATCGCGCTGGCTTGGGTGACTGTCTCTTTCATCCTGCTGCTGGCCAGCTTCAAAAACCCCAAACGGCGTCGGGACCTGTTCCTCTGACGCTTGCATCTATACTTCCAACACTGCGTTACGTTTTGCTCGAGACACGGGGCGTGTCCGGGCTATGAAACAGGAGGTGGTATGGAGGTAGAACGTGCCCTTAAGAGCGATGCTGATGATCTGGCCTATCTGATCGATATTGCCGGCGAGGGGATGCCGCAATATCTTTGGAGCCAGTTAGCTGAGCCCGGACAGGCAGCGCTGGAGATTGGTGCGTCGCGGGCTGGCCGGGAGGAGGGCGGCTTCAGCTACCGTAATGCGCTTGTCTGCCGTGATCGAGGCAGTGTCCTCGGCATGATCGTCGCGTATCGACTACCCAACCCTTATGTGGTCGGCGAACTGAATGAGTATCCCGAGATCGTCCGCCCATTGATCCAACTGGAAGCATTGGCGCCGGGTACCTTGTATATCAACGCGGTCGCAACCTACGACGCTGCCAGGGGGCAGGGTGTCGCGCGGATGCTGATGCTGGAGGCTCAGGAGATGGGGCAGTTGCAGGGTTGTACCGAGGCATCGCTTATTGTGGCATCCGCCAATAAACGGGCACGTCATCTGTATCTGCAGCTGGGTTATCAGGATATAGACTCACGGCCTATCATTGAGTATCCCGGATGCCCCTATGGCGGGGACTGGGTGTTGATGAAAAAGGACCTGGCCGGCTAGGGCAATGGGTCTGACCTCCTCAGTGTGCTGCCGCGAGTACCACGAGCGTGCCGATAGTTTCGCCGCGTACTTGTATCGGGTAGTGGATATTGCTACTCAGCCAGCTCGGTAACGAGTCGCGACTCTGGGCCGGGGCATCCATATCCAGTGCATCGATACGGGTCTGCGGTGTCAGCTGAAATCCGGGATCCATATCACGGACATGTTGGAATGCCATACGGTTCGCCTTGACCAGCCGGCCGCGGCGATCGAACGCCAATAACCCTTCAGACTGCCATTGATTGAACATGGAACGGGTTGCATCGAGAACCGCCTGGCGGACCTGGAAATAACCCTTAACCAGATTCGATTCAATCATGCGGGCGACGGTAATGGCGAACTCGAGCGCATCGTGCTGGTAGGTGTCGGTCAATCCCGATAGATCAACTGCACCAATTACGCTGCCATCGTGTGGATCGCGGACGACATCAGCGGAACAGGTCCAGTGTTTAATGCCGTAGCAGAAGTGTTCCGCACCGTAGAGCTGAACCGGCTCCCGGGCTTGAAGCGCGGTGCCGATGGAGTTGGTTCCCACCGTGCCTTCACCCCATAAACCGCCGGCGATCAGATTCACCTTGGCGGCACTGTTCAGCACTTCGGCATCCGCTTCAGTGTGAAGCACCAAGCCGTCACGATCCGCGAGCAGAAGCAGGCTATCGCTCTTGTATAGCAGCTCGCCGGCACGTTTGAGGACGGGCTGGGCGGCATCCAGCAGTTCACGGTTTTCGATCTGTCTGCGTTCGAACTGCCCCTGGTCGCTCAATGGCGCATGATGGATCAGCGGGTCGACGTTTGCCTCCTGACAGCGACGCCAGGACTCTTCCACCACGGGCCTCATCAGGTTTGGCGGATAGCTTTGCGCGACGACGAACTGCTCCCAAATATCCAGTAGTTGATTGTGCTGTTCCGGGTGACTGAGCAGATCGGCTCGATTGAGCATCTGCTGGGTGGCGCGCGCGGCCTGTTCCCGCGTGTAGAACTGACCGTGCAGAACGAAACCGGTGATGACGCCGGGTTTGACCTCGGTGACTCGGCCACTTTTCTGCCGCGCGGCAACAAGCTGATCGGGTAACCCGTCGAGCAGGTGCATCGGTGCCTCTTTACCATTGGCGAAGCGGGAGAGGTGGATCTCGCCCGTTTCAAAATCGTAGAAGGCCGGGCGAAAGCCAAGGGCACGGTTTTCTTCGCTTACGCCGCCACTGCCGCTGAAGAGTCTGTTTTGCTCTCTTAGTTCCGATAACGTCAATCTTGGTGCCTTCAATCCGTTATCAGTCGGCAGGGAGTCTATGTGGTTGGGGCTTTTGGCATTCATTGCGCACTCCCGGCAGCGGACCCCGGTATGCAGCTTCAAATGCTTAAACGAGTACCGGGATGCCGTGGTTGCCTGCTTAGCGATCTTGGATCACAACGCGTCGATCTCAACCGCTCAGGTTATCGATCTGTCTAAGCTGAGTATAGTCTTCGTTAACAGACGATCGTGGAACATGAGCGGCGAATGAATAATTCTCTTTTACCCGGATATATAACGCTCCCTCTTTCACTTTCATCGTGCTCGTGCCGGTGAGGCAGCAGTGTAGATGGTTTGGTAATGACGATTACAGTTTTTGTCTGATTAGCGATAGAATACGGACCTCATTCCGTGGAGCCCTCAGGTCATGACCAACCAATACGCTGACGCTGCATCTGTGCCGGAGTCGCTGCGCTGGCTTACTCTGCTCAGCATCTGCGTGGCGACCTTCTTGATGCCGATGAGCCTGTCAGCGGTCAATGTGGCTCTACCCGCTATCGCATCGGAACTGGAGGCCGATGCCGTACTGGTCAGCTGGGTACCGACGATGAATCTGCTCGGGGCGATCGCGCTGCAACTGCCATCCGGTCGGATCGCCGATATTCTGGGCCACAAGCGGATCTTCATCGCCGGCGTGCTGCTTTATGCCATCAGCTCGCTGCTGGTGCTGATGATCGACGATATACGGCCTTTGCTGGCGATACGGCTCGCCCAGGGGATCTCCGGCGCGATGATTTTCGGCCCGGCGATGGCGATCGTCAGTAAAACATTTGCGGACAGCGGGCGGGGTACTGCACTTGGGATTACTTCCAGCTCCGTCTATCTGGGCCTGACCTGTGGCCCGTTGATCGGGGGGTGGCTGACAGAGTTATGGGGCTGGCGTGCCGTTTTTATCGCCCCATTGCCATTGACGGTGGTTACCGTAGCAATGGTGGGAGGCTTCGTTCGGGAGTCGTCACGCAACGCCGAAGAAAGGCTGGACTGGGTCGGTAGCATCATATTTGCACTGGCCGCGAGTTCGCTGTTCATCGGAATATCGGAGCTGCCGAGTGCTACCGGTATGCTGCTGGCATTAGGGGGGGGCGTGATGTTGGTGCTGTTCATATACCAGCAGGAGCGCTCGCCCTGGCCGTTGATCCGGATACGGCGCATGGTGGCCAACCGGGTATTCTTTCGCTCTATCCAGTCCAGTTTCCTGATGTACAGCGCGAACTATCCGTTGCAGTTCATGCTCAGTCTTTACTTGCAGTACATTCAAGCGCTGTCTCCTGCCGAGGCGGGGCAGCTGATGCTGCTGCAGGCACTGGTGATGGTAGTTGTGGCCCCGTTAGCCGGGCGGGTATCCGATAGGTCAGACCCACGGATCTCGGCCACCATCGGCTGTATTCTGTTCGGCGCCGGTTTCGTCAGCCTATCACTGTTGGATACTGACAGTTCTCTGCTTTGGGTGGGCGCTACACTGCTGCTGATGGGACTGGGCTTTGGCTTGTTCTCGTCGCCGAACAATAACGCCGCATTGTCGTCGGTGGCGCCTGAACGCCTGGGCATAGCATCGGCCATACTCAATATATCCCGCAGCCTTGGCAATATGTTGGGGATGACGGTGGTCGTGTTCCTATTCAACCTGTTGATCGGAAATGCGCAGATAGCACCTGAACAGTATCCGGCGCTGATGAAGGCGCTGCAGATCGCGTTTATCATCTGCGCCGGATATGCGTTTGTGGCCGCCATTACCTCCTGGAGCAGAGGCAAAATCGCGCGCTGATCAGCCGCGTGCCGGTACTGTGCGCGTATTGCGCTCCGGGTTGAAGCTGAGGATCGCCAGCAGCGTGAACAGGGTGGTGCAGCCAAGGGTGATTGCCAGTGCTTCCAGGTTGACCTGTTGGTAGAGCGCGAACCTGACCAGCTCTACCGCATGGGTGAACGGGTTGTACTGGCAGATCCAGTACAGCCATTCGCTGGACTCACGCATCTTCCATAGGGGATAGAGCGCGGAGGAGAGGAAAAACATCGGAAAGATGACAAAATTCATTACCCCGGCGAAATTTTCCAACTGACGGATACGGGCGGAGAGGAACAGCCCGATGGCACCGAGTAGCAGGGCGACCAGCACCAGAGCCGGCAGTACCGTGATCATACCCAGTAGCGGCGGTTCTACTCCGGCGATCCAGGCGATGCCGAGAAACGCATAGACCTGCAGCAGCGAGATCAGTGCAATCGCCAGCAGTTTGCTGATCAGCAGCCAGCTGCGTGGTACCGGGCTCATCAACAGCACCTTCATACTGCCCATCTCGCGATCGTAAACCATCGACAGCGAACTCTGCATGCCGTTGAACAGCAGGATCATGCAGCACAGGCCCGGTGCAATATAGGTTTCATAGGTGATGTAGGTCTCGTAGGGCGGAATGATCGCCACGCCCAATGCGGCGCGAAAACCGGCGGCGAACACGACCAGCCAGAGTAGCGGGCGCACCAGGGCACTGAGAAAACGGCTGCGTTGCTGGATAAAGCGCCAGAACTCTCGTTTGACGACACCATTGAACGCGTGCAGGTATTGGATAGCTGTCATACCGCCGGTACCCCGTTTTCGGTAAGCCGCTCGAACAGATCACCCAGCGAGGTGTCTCCGGTGTCCGTACAGAGTGCTTGGCCTTGGCCATCGGCCAAAACCCTGCCCTTGTGCAGAATGATTACCGGATCTTCTGGCTTGACCTCTTCAAGCAGGTGGGTCGCCCAGAGGACAGTCAGTCCGCGTTGGCGACACAGATCGCGAACCGCGCGATTGATTGCCTGCCGTGAAGCGACGTCAAGGCCGGCGCTGGCTTCGTCGAGGAGCAGAATCGACGGTTGGTGAAGCAGGGCTCTGGCGATCTCGACCCGGCGCCGGTGGCCCCCGTTCAATGAGCGAACCTTGTCACCGAGCCGGTCCGCGAGCCCCAGCCACTCGAGTTCCTGCGCCGCTCGGGCGCGGATGGCACGCCCGGATAGCCCGTGCAGCGCGCCGTGATACTCCAGGTTCTGCAGTACTGTCAGGTCCAGGTCCAGCGTGCTCTGCTGGAACACCACCCCCATGCGGGACAGAAACTGCCGGGGCTGGCGGTTGATCGACGCGCCATCGAACAGAATCTCCCCCTGCTGCAACCGGTAGAGCCGGGTGAGCAGCGCGAACAGCGTGGACTTGCCCGCGCCATTGGGGCCGAGCAGTGCATTGAACTGACCCGGGCGCAGTTTGATGCTGACGTTATCCAGCGCCACCCGGTTACCGTAGCTGTGCGAAACGGACTCTAATTCCAGCGTAGTTGACGACACGACGCCTCCCATCTGAGTGGACTGTGGCTTTGGCACTGCGCCTGGGCCCTGAGCCGACCCTGTCTGTAATAGGTTGCCAGCCATCAGGGGGTGGTGACCACTCCCCAGGGGTAGCGGCCGACCTTGATCGAGCGCGTGACCTTGAGGTCTGCGACATCGATCACCGATACATCGCCGCTGATGCCGTTGGTGGTTAACAGGTACTGTCTATCCGGTGTGAACTCCATATGCCAGACGCGACGGCCCACCAGCAGGTAGTCAAGTACCTCGTAGGTTTTCGCGTCCACTACCGCCACATGGTTGGCCGGGCCCAGCGCAACGAAGGCGTAGCGGCCATCAGCGGACAGCTTGATACCCACCGGTTGTATCTTGTCGGGATGGATACCCTTGATCTCGAAGCTCAGCTTCTTGATGATCTTCCGCGTTTCCACATCGACCACCGAGACGGTGCCGCCAATCTCGGCAGAGGCCCAGAGCAGCTTGCCATCCTCGCGGAACTCCACATGGCGGGGGCGCTGATCGACCAGGGTGTTGTCTACCAGTTCATGGGTCTGGGTGTCGATCCAGTGCAGCATATTGGTGGTTTCGCTGGTGTTGACGACCCAGCGACCGTCCGGGCTCACCGCCATCCCCTCGGGCTCAACACCAACCTCTATCTGTGCCAGTACTTCGTGCGACTCGGTATCGACCACGGTGACCAGGGCGTCATCCTCGTTGGAGATATACAGCTTGCGGTTGTCCGGGTGCAGCGAGAACTGTTCGGGATCGGCCCCGGAGGGCAGATTGGCGATGATTTTTCGTGTGGCCAGATCCATCACCTGCACGGTGTCGGAGTCGCTGGCACAGATGTACAGCTTGCTGCCGTCCTTGGACAGGGCAATACCGCGGGGACGCTCGCCCACGTCGATGGTCTCGGTCACCTTCCAGGTATCCAGATCCAGCACCGAGAGAGTGTCGTCCTTCTCATTGGAGATGTAAGCCGTGGCGGCCTGAGTGGTGCCAGCAACGGCGAGGGCGGATACCAGGAGGGTTGGGATCAGCTTAACGTACTTCATGGCATTATCCTTCGATTATTCGGCGGCTATTGCGCGATGACGCGGCACCGGCTTTCCGGCGCATCGAAGCCTAGTGTGTCGAGGTCGGTGACGGGGTGGAGGAACCCCTCCTGGGGCGAACTGGAGACCAGGGCACGGGGATGGACCAGTGCGATGGGCTGGCGCAACTGGCCGCTCCAGCTCCTGAAGTTCAGCTTGCGGCCCTTGAAAGCCGCCAGTTCGAACTGGTCGGAGAGGATGAAGTCGCGCAGGGCGGCAGCATCGGTACTGCCGGTACGGGTGACCGCTTCGGCGAAGACGCGGACACCGGCCCAGCTGGCGTAATCCTTCTCGTTCATCCAGCGTCCGGTCTGCTTCTCGAAGCGGCTGTGCAGCTGTGCAGCACCCCAGGCCTCGATCATCTTGTGCCAGGCTGTTGGCATGAGCCCCTGGGTGCCAACCACCGGGCGAGGCAGGCCGGTGTTGTAGGGCAGGTACTCGCCGAAATCGCCGCGCTCGTCCGCGACCACAACCACATCGTATTCGGTGCCGGAGGTGAACGGGGGGAGCTCCTTCTGTGCTGTGCGGCGCAGGTCGGTATCGAAGCTCCAGGCTTTCTCCGCCACGATCTTGCCACCGAAGCGTTTTGCCGCGCGTTTGATCGATTGCGCGAATGCCCTGTCGTCGTCGGTGTTGCCGCTGATCAGCATCCAGCGATTCCAGCGCCGCATGATCAACCACTGCGCCAGAGCATCCGCCAGCATGGCGCGCGAGGGCAGGGTGTGTAGCATGCCGGACAGACACTGCTCGCTGCGCAGATCATCGTCATAGCTGCCGCTATTGATCAACAGGGCATCCTCCGGCAGGGACGAACTAAGCGCGGCCAGGGTGTCGGCCGAGGTATTCAATACGAACAACCTTGCGCCCTCGTCATAGAGGGCTCGGCTATCGGTGATAAGCGTAGAAGGATCGTCGCTCTCGATCTCGTCCAGACGGTAATGGTGTTTGAGGAACCGCCCGGTGCTGTTGCTATCCGTGATCGCCAGGCGCGCCCCCTGTAAGCCCGCATCCTCAGGTTCGGGGATCAGGTTGGAGAGTACCGGGCCGCGGTCGATGATCTGGCCGATATAGGCCACTCGGATATCGAGTGCCTGTTCGCCTTGGGCGAAGGCGGGAGCGGGAATAATGGGTAGCAGGGCAGTGACTAACAGCCCCAGCATTGTCTTCTTCAGCATAGTGTCCGGTTGTTTTTGTTATCGGCTACTTCAGCTTAGTCAGGGCGGCTATGGCGGAAAATATGCGAAAGGTCGCAATCAAATAGTACTCAAGTAGCATTTTGCGTCCCGGCAGGGGCTCTAGCATGGAAAGGGATCTCGATAACAACAAAATGCTAATGGAGATAACCCAATGTCCATGAAATACAGGGCGGCGATGTCACTGCTGGTCGCCTCCATATCGTTCCCCGTATTCGCAGAGGGAGATCTCACCACCCGACCACAGGCGTTGCCTGATCTGGTGCTGGGTAACGAGCAGAGCGACTACGCCATGTCGCAGAAAAGCTATGAGATGGAGACCGGTAAGGCTTACAGCCTGAAGATAATCTCCAGCGGGCTGAAAGAGTACGCCATACAGGCGCCGGATTTCTTCACCTCCATCTTCCTGCGCAAGGTGGAAGCCGGGGATATGGAGATCAAGGCTATGACGCTCACCGAGCTGGAGTTCGAGGAGGAGTCTGAGGCTGAAATTTTCTTTGTGCCGATCAAGCCCGGCACCTTTGAGTTTTATGCGGAAGGGCTTGAAAACAAGGGCATGGTTGGCGAATTCAAGGTGAAATAAGGGGTTGGGGATGGTCGTAATCGACTACTACCAACGGACCATATTTTGCCTGCCAAGGTGTAATCCAACGCAGCAGGACGCTGAGTCATCATAAAGTCAGTTCTGTGTTTTCGTGTATGACGCTCGGAGCACAACAGGCTTATAACAAAAACGGGTGATCAAATTATGGCAAAGCAACTTACAATTCCTGCACTGGCGCTTTCTGCTCTGATGGCTACCGGTATCAGCACCCAGGTGTTGGCTCATGGTGATGTGACTCCGCAGGGCGTTAATACCGAAGGCCTGACGCCGTTGGGTGAAGAGTGGGTCGATACCAACCCCTACCGCAAGCCGAACGATGATTTCGAACGTGCGGTCGAGGTCGGTTCCTCCGCTTACAACCAGAACTGCGCGCGCTGCCATGGCCTGGAAGCGATCTCCGGTGGTATCGCGCCTGATCTGCGCCTGCTGGCTCCCGATTTTGACGGTGACGAATGGTACAAGTACCGCGTCATCAACGGTGCCGTGCGTGACGGCAAGGTTTACATGCCGAAGATGGCGGATTACCTGAGCCAGGAAGCGCTGTGGGCGATCAAGACCTACCTGGATGTGCGACATGATGAGATGGAGTAAATTCTCCGCTCTGCTTGCGCTCTGTTCGCTGGTGCTCGGCGGACAGGCGCAGGCGCGCCTCTACGATGACGTGGTCGCCTCCGGCTACATCAGGATCGGTGTCTATCGAGATTTTCCTCCATACTCCTACCTTAAAGATGATCAGCCCGCCGGTATCGATGTGGATCTGGGCAGGGCGATAGCCGAGGACCTTGGCGTTGAATTCAGGGTTCACTGGATCACCCCGGACGAAACGCTTGAGGACGATCTG
Organism: Marinobacterium zhoushanense; assembly: GCF_014641945.1. Classification (GTDB taxonomy): domain Bacteria; phylum Pseudomonadota; class Gammaproteobacteria; order Pseudomonadales; family Balneatricaceae; genus Marinobacterium_D; species Marinobacterium_D zhoushanense. The sequence goes on along the minus strand of NZ_BMIJ01000003.1, from coordinate 529,232 downwards.
CGCAACAACGTCTGGAGGGGAAGCGTGTTCGACAAGAGCGACGAAAACCCCTTGGCGCTCAAGGATGTTGCCGATGTGATGATGCGGGTTCCCTATGACCGGGATTACGCCTACAAGCGTGACGACCAGGGGCTGTTGATCAATGAGCAGGTGGTAATGACTTCACCCTACCATCAGGAGCGCTGGCAACTGGCTTTCGATAGCCAGAAGCTGGAATCGGTAAAGACGCTGGCCAAGTTCCAGTACCACCCCATCGGTGTCGAGGTCGACAGCCTGCCCGCCTTCTATCTGACCACTGCGCTGCAGGGGCGGATGCGCGAAAACACTCGCCACTTCGCCAACCCCCGAGTCGCATTCGATGCGATGAAAAGTGGACAGGTCAGTGCCGTGATGGCCATGCGTAGCGAAATTGACTGGTTACTGCATGAGGATGGCAGCGTCCGCTATCGCCGCGCCGAAAATGGCTTCCCTTCAATGGGCAAGCAGGCCTGGGATATCGGTATCGCGGTGCGCGAAGGTGATCGAGATCTTGGTTACGCCGTGGATGGCGTGTTCGAGAGGATGATCAGCGATGGTTCGATGGCAGGCCTCTTTTCCAAATACGGCCTGACCTACGAGAAACCCAGTCTCTACGTCACAACCCCCTGAAAGCGGACATCCCACAGCCCGGATATTCTCCGGGTTGCTGTCTATCAGACTAAGACCAAATACGCCCGGCAGCGGCGCGAAAGTAGTATGTCGTCCGCCTTACAGGGGCGCTAGGTTGAAGGGTATGAGCATCCTGGTCACTTCAACAACGATAAGAGTCGCCATGAACGCCACACTGCTTCGAACTCTATTTCTGATTGCACTCTATCTACCGGCTCTGCTACATGCCGAGTCACTCCCGCAGGTGCGGGTCGGTATGCTGCAGTTCGGTACCGGGCACTGGGAGCTCGCCCATATCCAGGAAGCGGGGCTCGATCGGGCCGAGGGGTATGAGCTGGTGCTGACGCCGCTGGCCAACTCGTCAGCCGGCTTGCTGGCGCTGACCAGCGGCAGTGTCGACTGGATCATCGGCGACTGGGTGTGGGCCGCGAAACGCACCCGTGATGGTGAGCCCCTGCGTTTCCTGCCATTCTCGACCCAGATTGGTCAGCTGATGGTGCCAGTGCAGAGTGATATCGACTCCATCGGTTCGCTGGCCGGAAAACGCATCGGCGTTGCCGGCGGGCCCCAGGGTAAAAGCTGGCAACTGCTCAATGCGGCGGCGAGGCAGCAGGGTATGGATCTGGAGCAGAGTGCCCAGATCAGTTTTGGTTCACCGCCACTGTTGAGCCGCGAACTGGAAGCCGGCCGGCTCGACGCGTTGCTGACATTCTGGCATTTCGCCGCAAGGCTGGAAGCCAGCGGGCAGTTCAAGCCGGCGTTCAGCGCCCAGACGATTATGACATCGCTTGGGATCGATCCTCGGCTTCCGACCCTGGGGTACCTGGCGAACGAGTTATGGGTCGAGAAAAATCAATCGCTTGCACGGGCTTTTAAACGCTCAGTCTACGCTTCCAAACAAGATCTGCGCAGTGATACGCCCTGGCTGAAACTCCGTTCCCTGATGCGGGCTGACACCGATCCGGTGTTCGAAGCCTTAAAGCGTGGCTTCCGAGAGGGGGAGCCGTTGTCCGATGTGGATAGCACGCTCATCGAGTCCGCGCGTGCCGCCTGGCCCCTGTTTGACGCAACCGGTCTCGACGAGCAGGGGGCCTTACCAATCTCAATTTTTGCCGGTGTGGAGCGCAGATGATCAGCCGTCTGCGGGATTACCTGATGGTGATCCTTGTCCTGGGATTGGTGTGGCAGCTGTTTGCGTTCTGGTTGCAGGAACCTCTGCTGCCGTCTCCTAGCGAGGTGCTGAATCTACTCTGGGCGGAGGTCAGTAGGGGGAATCTGCTGCACCACCTGTTGGTGACCCTACGCCGGGTCGTGATCGCGTTTGTCTTCGCGATGCTGTTTGGCATTCTGCTTGGTTGGTGCATGGGGCGACATCGGCAATCCAACCGCTGGCTGGATCCCGTGCTCGTTCTGCTTCTGAACCTGCCGGCGTTGGTGTTGATCATCCTGCTGTATGTCTGGATGGGGCTGGTGGAGTCGGCAGCCGTTCTTGCCGTGATTCTCAATAAAGTACCGAATGTGGCGGTGACGATCCGCGAGGGTGCGCGCAGTCTCGATCCTCAACTGGAGCAGATGGCCCAGGCCTATCACTTCTCCCTGTCGCAACGTGTCTTTGATCTTTGGTTACCGCAGCTCTTTCCCTATCTGATGGGGGCGATGCGCAGCGGCCTGGCACTGATTTGGAAAATCGTGCTGGTGGTCGAGCTGCTGGGGCGCTCGGACGGTATAGGGTTTCAGCTACACCTTGCGTTTCAAATGTTCGATGTGGCGATGATCCTGGCCTACAGCTTCAGCTTTATTCTGGTGGTGCAGCTGATCGAGTGGACGCTGTTACAACCGCTGGAGCGACGGGCACGCCGTTGGCAGGGCGAAGGAGCGCGCTGCCATGCTTGAACTGAGGTTGGAATCGAAAGCCTACGACCGAAGTCTGCTCGGACCTCTCACGATCAAGATCGAGCCCGGCCAGCGGCTGGCCCTGATCGGGCCTTCTGGCTGCGGTAAAACCACGCTGCTCAATATTCTCTCAGGGCTGGATAGCGACTACATCGGAGTGCGATATGTCCAGCGCGATGATCTGCTCATCGCTTACATGTTTCAGGAGCCCCGCCTGCTGCCCTGGCGCACGGTGGCGCAGAACCTGGTACTGGCGGGAGTATCGCCGGACGCCGTCGATTCAGCTTTGTCGGAGGTCGGGCTTCATGATGTGGCTGGGTTATATCCTCGGCAACTTTCATTGGGTATGGCGCGCCGGGTCGCTCTGGCTCGAGCTTTGGCGATTAAGCCGGACCTGCTTCTGCTGGATGAGCCCCTGGTGTCATTGGATCCGCAAATGGCCAGTCAGCTGCGACAGCTGTTGAAAAAGCTGCTGGCAGAGCGCCCTTGGTTGAGCATGGTGCTGGTGTCTCACGATCCGGTCGATGCACGTGAACTGGCCGATTCCTGGTTGTCGCTGGACTTCAAAAATGAGCGGGTATTACTACCAAGTGAGGAGAAAACTGCTTCTGCCGGTTAATTGTTGAAAAGCTGGGGTACCACAAGAATTAGCTACAGCATCGGGAGCAATACCCGATTGTCAGGGGCTTTCCCAAACCAATAAGAATGATTCCGTAAAGGAGACGACAATGAAACGACTCGGGCTCAGTACAGGCTTTGCAGTTACTGCCCTCGTTGCAGCGATGTCCACGGCCAGCGTTGCACAGGCTGGTGTAACCGACAAAGATATTTTGAACGACCAGATGACGACTGAGGATGTTGTCTCCAACGGTCTCGGTCCTCAGGGGCAGCGTTTCAGCCCACTGACCAAACTTAACACCAAAAACGTCCAGGAGCTGCGCCCGGTTTGGTCCTTTTCCTTCGGTGGTGAGAAACAGCGCGGTCAGGAATCTCAGCCGCTGGTAAAAGATGGCGTCATGTACGTTACCGGCTCCTACTCGCGTGTGTTCGCGATCGACGTGAAAACCGGCGAAGAGCTCTGGGAGTACAACGCGCGTCTGCCGGACGGCATCATGCCCTGCTGTGACGTTATCAACCGTGGTGTGGCACTGTACGACGATCTGGTGATCTTCGGTACCCTGGACGCCAAGCTGGTTGCCCTGAACAAGGATACCGGTAAGACCGTTTGGAAAAAGACCGTTTCCGACTATCAGGAAGGATACTCTCTGACCGCTGCGCCGATGATCGTCAAAGGCAAGGTGATCACCGGTGTTTCCGGTGGTGAGTTCGGTGTGGTGGGTAAGGTTGAAGCCTACGACGCCAAGACCGGTGATCTGGTTTGGACCCGCCCGACTGTAGAGGGCCATATGGGCTACATCTACAAGGACGGCAAAAAGGTCGAAAACGGTATCTCCGGCGACAAGCCGGGCAAAACCTGGCCGGGCGATCTGTGGAAGACTGGTGGCGCGGCAACCTGGCTGGGCGGCTACTACGATCCTGATACCGATAGCATCTTCATCGGTACCGGTAACCCGGCGCCGTGGAACTCCCACATGCGTCCTGGCGACAACCTGTTCTCATCCTCTCGCCTGGCGATCGATCCTGATACCGGCAAAATCAAGTGGCACTTCCAGACCACGCCGCACGATGGCTGGGATTTCGATGGCGTGAACGAGCTGATCTCCTTCGACTACAAGGACGGCGGCAAGACCGTTAAAGCGGCAGCTACTGCTGACCGTAACGGCTTCTTCTACGTGCTGAACCGTGAAAACGGCGAGTTTATCCGCGGTTTCCCATTTGTCGACAAGGTGAGCTGGGCCAAGGGCCTGGATGACAAGGGTCGTCCGATCTTCATCGACGAGAACCGTCCGGGTAACCCGGCAGCGGCAGAGAAGGGTAGCACTGTTGTTGCTCAGCCTTCGTTCCTCGGTGGCAAGAACTGGATGCCGATGGCGTACAGCCAGGATACCGGATACTTCTATGTTCCCTCCAACGAGTGGGCGATGGATATCTGGAACGAACCGGTCAACTACAAAAAAGGTGCTGCCTACCTGGGGGCTGGTTTCACCATCCATCCGACCAACGATGAGTACATCGGCGTCCTGCGCGCTATCGATCCGAAGAGCGGTAAAGAGGTTTGGCGCTACGAGAACTACGCTCCGCTCTGGGGTGGTGTTCTGGCAACCGCCGGTAACCTGGTCTTCACCGGCAACCCGGAAGGTTACCTGCTGGCGTTCGACGCCAAGACCGGTGAGATGGTGTACAAGTTCAACACCGGCTCCGGTATTGTCGGCTCACCGATCACCTGGGAAATGGATGGCGAGCAGTACGTCTCCGTCGTCTCCGGCTGGGGTGGTGCGGTACCGCTCTGGGGTGGCGAAGTGGCCAAGCGCGTCAAGCACCTGAACCAGGGTGGCTCCGTCTGGACCTTCAAGCTGCCGGCCAAGGCGGCGATGGCCGGTAACTAATTAACTGGTGTTAATAAAGGGCCTTCGGGCCCTTTTTTTGTTTCGCAATCGCGACACTGCGCCTAAGCTATTGCATTAGTTGGGAAATTATCTCAAGCTCCATCCATATGTAATACTTATCTTAAGTGTACGAAGGGATTGGCCGGGTGTATCACTGACTGAGCGCTGGTCGCGAACTGAGGCGTCTGCTCAGGGGTGCTATTCACTGTATATCAAGGGGACGATATGAACAGAAAATTCCTGGCGATCGCGTGTCTTGTAGCGTCTGCCTCACTGATGCCAATGGCCGCTCAGGCCCAAAGCGCAGGATTGCCGCAGACTGTCGCCACTCAGTTGTCCGATGTTGCGGCCAGTCCTGCGACCTTGGCTTCTAAAGCGGCTGCATTGGCGCAGAGTAACCCGGAGCTGGCCGCTGCGATTGCGGTGAGAGCCGCGTCGTTGAACCCGGCTGCGGCTGCCAGTATTGCGGCCGCCGTAACGAGTGTAGTACCGGCGTCCGCCGCCGTTGTAGCGACCTCCGTATCACTGGCGGTGCCGAGTGCCGCACCCCAGGTAGCTGCCGCAGTCACACGTGCGGCGCCCAACTCTGCACTGCAGGTTGCTGCATCAGTGGCCAGGGCCATTCCGTCTGTTGCGAGTCAGATCGCCGCTCAGGTGGCGGTTGCTGCCGCTCAGGCCGGATCTTCGGCTAACGCCGGTACCATTGCGGCCACCGTCGCGGCTGCCTCAGGGACCAGCACAGCCCAAGCCATTGTGGCAGTGTCGACGGCAACCGGGAAGTCGCTTGCGGATGTGGCTGGTGAGGCCGCTCTGGGGGCCGTAGACGCTGCTGAGGCGGCGGCCAATTCAAGCGTTGTCGTAGCGCAGGCTACTTCGTCTGTGCAGGTAGCGTCGTCTACGACTACCAACACAGGTACAACGGATACCGCCCAGGCGCAAACAATCCAGACGATTAGCACCCCCGACGCGAATGGCGGAAACGGTAGCTCCGCATCACCGAGCTGATACTTGCCAAGTAGGCAGCACTGATTAAAGCGGTCTTGCAAGTTGCTGAAAACCCCGGTCATTTTGACCGGGGTTTTGTTGTGGCGCCTCAGTTGATATTGCCGGTTATTAAGCGGTATCGGTGGGAGACTACGAGCTCAGGTTTAAATCCGCTAGATAGATAGCGGTACCCTGATCCTCCTCGTGACTGGAGTAGTAAACCGCCGTCAGATGGTTTTCCTCGAGTAGTAAACCCGGATAACTGCAGTCGCCTCCTGAAGTCAGTGCGACCGACTCACCCAACTCCGCCTCCTTGCTCAGCCGGCTGATCTCTGTCCATTGCGGTAGCCACTGCGCCGGGTGTTGGTAGCGCCGGTAGGCGGCCAGGAAGCCGGAGTGCTGCTCATCCCATATCAGGCAGGGGCCGCCAATGCGAACCCCTATATCTTTCCACGTCCACTCCCGATAGGGCGGCGCTGCGTAACCCAGAAGGCCGGTGCTGTTCACAGTTTCGGCATTGTCACGCCTGAGCAGGCACCAGGCGGTGCCATCCAGATCGAAACAGAGGTCGTGTTCATTGACATACTGGCCGTCGAACTCCGTCAGACGGTGCTGATGCCACTGTCCGTCCATGCCCACCCGGTACCAGTACAGTCCGCCCGTGCCGGCGGTGCCGTAAGCCAGGCCATAGGCGAACTTTTGGTGCCAGGTCAGCCGCCAGAGCCAGTGATTTGGCTCGGAGATATCGACGGGATCGCTCCACTGTTCGCCGTCATCGCTGAACCAGGCCTTGGTTTGATGGGAAACCGGGCCATCGGACTTCGCTGCAGCGCTCAGCAGCATCAACCGGTTGTCGGGTGTGATACTGAGCTTGGCATCACGTAGATCCGCGCCATCCAAGGCTATCCGTGCTGTGTCCTGCCACTCCAGCTGAGCATCTGCGGAGCTCAATACCCTGATGACACCTGCATCCGAAATGTGCTGCAGGCCCTCTCGAAAGACGACGTAGAGTCGACCGTTGAAACGCGCCAGATCGGTAAAGGCGTTATGTGCGGCTCTGTTCCAGAGCCTTTGACTGCTCAATAACTGCATGCTGACCTCGCCATCGTTGTGTGCAGCAGAGCTGGCATTTAGTCGATTAGGGAGTCAGAGCGGCGTATCGGCTCAGCAGTATGCCAACCCGCTCCACGTAGGCCCGTGTTTCGGAGTAGGGCGGAATACCCGCATATTTGGCCACTGCGCCGGGTCCCGCGTTGTAGGCGGCGGTTGCGAGCTTCACATCGCCTTTGTAGCGCTCCAGTAGCGCCGACAGGTAGCGTACGCCGCCATAGATGTTCTCCCGGGGGTCAAGAGCGTTTTTGACCTCGAGATCCTGAGCGGTTGCCGGCATCAGCTGCATAAGTCCCATTGCGCCCTTGCTTGAGCGCGCCTGAGGGTTGAATGCGGATTCGGCGTGGATTACGGCTCTGACCAGCGCGGGGTTGACGCCGTATTGCTTGGCAGCAGAGGCGATATCGCTCTTGTAGGCGTCATTGTTCAGAGGAGTTTTATGCCAGTCGACGGTGGAGCCAACCCTGCAGGCGTAGCAATCGAATCTAAGCACCTCGACATCGCGGATATGCAGCGGTCGTTGATCGGTGAAGCTGAGGGTGCCATCGGGGCGGCGATATTTGTAGACGGTTTCGACTGAGCCGCTGCCAGAGAGTCGCTGCCCCGATTGCCCTGAGGACAGGTTGGTGAATTCAACCCGTCCGTCCGGGTGGACAATACGGCGGATCTCGCCGGCGCTGACAATACCCGGCTGAAGGGCGGAAAACCCCAGCCAGATGGCCAGTACTAGCGTTGTCTGTCGCAAAAATTCGGATTTGAATCGCATAACGGCGAGGATACTACGGCTTTCGACGGTTGAATAACCGCTTCGATCAATTAATTGCGTTGTGAACCCTAGCCGATTCGGTGAGGAGGCAGATCGATGCCTGTCACACGATAGCCAAGCATTACCACTTGTCCGGCATAACGTTCGTCACCGGTGGAGGTAAACTCGAAGTTGTAACGGCGCCAGATATGGAGTTGACCATCCTCATCCCGCTTCAGCCAGATCGCCCGCAGCGCGACACTCTCGTCGAGCAGTTGAAGCTCCATTTCGTTGCAGCTCTTGCGCGCCTGTTTCAGCGCGATCTCCCGTACTTTCTGTCCTCGCCACCAGAACAGGCAGATTGCACCTGTCAGTGCCAGCCAGAACAGATCTTTCAGCTCGAACATTGAGGATCCTTATCAGAGGCTCGCCGCGATCATAACGGATATGGCGAGGTGTTTTTAGTGCTGTCGGCGTTTCAGCTCCAAATTGTTGTAGGTATCACGACACTGTCGGTTATCACCGGTTGCAATGATAGATAGAAATCACGCGATAAAGGATTTGTAATAAATTGATTTTTTTATAAATAACTGAGGATTTATCTATCACCGAATGCGCTTGGCAGGCGTTTTGCTGCACTAGCTGGTGCAGACCAACGAAGCTGTAACAGCATAGCGAGGTGAGCGGATGGCTCTGTATATAGGTGCATACCTGCCTGATCGGCAACTGGATGAAAGCCCTTTTCACAAAGCGCTCGTCAGGGTGGCTGCCGGACTGGCGCAACAGCGCACGGACCCGCTGCAGACCAGGGCACCCAATCTTGACCTGCACTTTCTGATGCCCGGACGGGAGGAGGCGCCGCCGTTCGACGGTATGCGTTTTCACTCCTTTGATAGCCGCTCCAATACCCTGCGTATCGAGTCGTCCGTACCCAGTCGGATGATCGGCTCTTCCCATGCCGAGGCTTTCGTTATCGCGGCGATGCAGGACGCGGTCGATAACGCCCGAGAGTTTTTCGATAGTCGCAGTACCGAGTTCAGCAGTGACGAATACTTCGCGTTAATCGACCGCATTGGTGGGATTCAGCCGATAAACAGGATCCTCAATTAAGCAAAGTCCCAGCTGTGGTGCGTGGGCTGTGAAAGTGGAGAGTAGGGATGGGTAAGTTCAAGACACTTAGCGTTGACGAGATGAAGCCGATGTTGTCGACGACGGATGCGATGCTGCTCGACTGCCGTGATGTACGTGATTACAAGGTCGCCCATATCGACAACGCCATGCATCTGCATGAAGGGCTTAGAGAGTCGTTGCTGCTCAAAGGGGACAAGCAGCGTCCGATGATCATCTACTGTTACCACGGGCATGCCAGTGAGCATGTGGCCGAGATGTTCACTGACTTTGGTTTCAAGGAAGTGTACAGCCTGAAAGGTGGCTTCGAAGCGTGGAAATAAGAGGAGGGTAAACAATGGCTGATCCCGAATGGTTTACCGAGCATCGATTCGACATGGGGGCGCTCGATACACCCAACGCCGATGGTGAATATGCGCTAATCCTCGCCGCGCGTCAGGGTAAGGACAAGCTGGTCAGCGAGCTCATCGCGCTGGGTACTGACACGGGTGTCGTCGACCAGTATGGAAATAACGCGGTATGGGCAGCCTGTTATGCGGAGTCGGAAGCGACCATCCGCGAACTGATTAAATCCGGCTGTGACCTGGATTATCGAAACCCCTCTGGCAATACCGTCATGGCGTACGCCGCATCGAGCGGTAAGGACGCCGTTGTACACCTGTTGCTGGAACTCGGTGCGGACCCCAACATCCGTAACGATGATGATATGTCACCCCTTGATCTGGCAGCGAGCCTGACCAGTTTTAAACTTCTGCGCGCGGTCCGCGCCTGATTCGGAGCGTCTCCATGGAACCACTGGATCGAGAACTGGCTTTGCGTATCGCTCTTGCTACCCGCGTGTTGCCGGGTGTCGAGATTGGCGAACTTATCGAAATTCTGCACGACCGTGTTGGTGCGCCGTTGGATGATGAGAAGCTTAAAACGGTGACGGTTACCAACCTGAAAACCGGTATCGGCAGCCTCGATGGCGAGGAGGACGGTGAGGATATCGGAATCGGCCTCGAAAACATCAAGCTTGCGGTCCGCTACCTCTGGGGGGAGGAGTCCGATGAGGGGCTGCCAACCATCGAGACATACCGAGACGGAGATATTCCCGGTTCGGTGCGTGTCGCCGTGGCCTCCAATGCCGGTACGCTGCTCAACGGACACTTTGGCTCCTGTTTGCGATTTCTGGTCTACCAACTTTCAGCCACAAACATGAGACTCGTGGATATCCGCTCGGCGCTGGAGGCGGATAGTGCGCCGGATAAGAACCAGTTCCGTGTCGACCTGATCCGCGACTGTCAGGTGCTATTCGTGCAGACCATGGGCGGTCCCGCCGCGGCGAAGGTGATCCGAGCGGACATCTACCCGATCAAGGTACCTGAGGTGGTTGATGCCAGCGAAAAGCTGACCGAGTTCCAGGCCGTATTTGCAGCGCCTCCGCCCTGGTTTGCCAAGATACTTGGCTTGTCGGCTGAGGAGCGCAAGCGGTTCCGTTCAGAAACTCAAGAACTGGAGGATGCTTAGCGTGTATTTCGCACCTTAACCGTTGCGGTTGCGGGCTACACTTGACTCATGGGAATAGTGAGTCAAGGGTAAAGCAGGCAACGCTTAGACCGGAGGTGCGATATGGCGTTAGATCAACAGAGTTGTGCGCCCTGCCGAGGTGGTACACCGCCGCTGACGGGGGAGCAGGCGAAGGGCTACATGGAGCAGGTACCGAAATGGACGCTCTCCGCGGATGGCAAGCGGATCGGTCGTGCCTTCAGTTTCGATAACTTTCGCGACGCGCTTAGGTTTGTTAACCGGGTAGGGGAGTTGGCCGAGGAGCAGGGCCATCACCCCGAAATCACATTTGGCTGGGGATATGCCCGGATTGAGATCTGGACCCATAAGATCGATGGACTGCACGAAAACGACTTCATCTTGGCGGCCAAGATCGATCGGCTTTAGCTCAACGGCCTTTCCAGTGGCCAGTAGCGACCAGAACGCCCGCATGTGCGGGCGTTCTGCTATTGAGCAGGGTCCGCTCAGCTGTGCTCGCGCAAGTACTCTTCGCTCAGGTAGAGCTCGGTGTTGCTGTTGACGTCGATGCCGCGATCAAGAATGTTCTGGGCGATCTGCTTGGCCTCATTCAGGGAGTGCATGCTGTAGGTTCCGCACTGATACTGGTTCAGCTCCGGGATATCGCCCTCGCTCGCCACATTCAACACATCCTTCATCGACGCGCGCCAGGCGTTGACCACGTCCTGCTCGCTCGGTGTGCCGATCAGGCTCATGTAGAAGCCGGTACGGCAACCCATGGGTGAAATGTCGATGATCTCGACGCTGTCACCGTTGAGGTGATCACGCATGAATCCGGCGAACAGGTGCTCGAGAGTATGGATCCCTTTCTCGGACAGGATCTCCTGATTGGGGAGGCAGAAGCGCAGATCGAACACGGTGATAGGGTCGCCTTTCGGTGTGTTCATCGTTTTGGCGATGCGCACGGCGGGGGCATGCATGCGGGTGTGGTCGACTCTAAAACTGTCCAGGAGTGGCATAGATCTTCCTTTCAGACGCGGGTGAAAAACATAAAACCTGAGTATATCGCCTATCCGACCGTTTTGCTCGGTCATGACATGACAAGCATGCAAGTTGCGCAATACCAAAGTACCGGTTTTTCGCTGCCAAGGGACGATACCGGGAAGGGCGGTGGTCTTACTAAGATGCGAGTGTCGAATAACACATGGCTTCGCCCGCTGGGCGCAGTCTCTGGACATAAAAACAAAGAGGCTTACGACAATGATCTACGCACAGCCAGGTACAGAAGGTTCAGTAGTAACTTTCCAGCAGCGCTACGGTAACTACATCGGTGGTGAATGGGTGGCGCCGGTCAAAGGGCAGTACTTCACCAACATCTCTCCGTGTACTGGTGGCGCTATCTGCGAAATTCCCCGTTCTACCGCAGAAGATATCGAGCTGGCGCTGGATGCGGCGCACAAGGCAAAAGCCGCCTGGGGTAAAACCTCCGTTACCGAACGCTCCAATCTCCTGCTGAAAATCGCCGATCGCATCGACGCCAACCTGGAAAAGCTGGCTGTTGCAGAAACCTGGGATAACGGTAAAGCTGTCCGCGAAACCCTGGCTGCCGACGTGCCGCTTTCATCCGATCACTTCCGTTACTTCGCCGGCTGCGTGCGTGCGCAGGAAGGCTCTATCGGCGAGATCGACGAGAACACTGTTGCCTACCACTTCCACGAGCCGCTGGGTGTCGTTGGTCAGATCATTCCTTGGAACTTCCCGCTGCTGATGGCAGCCTGGAAACTGGCGCCGGCACTGGCCGCAGGTAACTGCATCGTGCTCAAGCCTGCCGAGCAGACTCCGGCCTCTATCCTGGTGTTGATGGAAGTGATCGGCGACCTGCTGCCACCGGGCGTGCTGAACGTGGTTAACGGCTTCGGTGCCGAAGCGGGTCAGGCGCTGGCTACCAGCAAGCGTATCGCCAAGATCGCCTTCACCGGTTCTACCCCGGTTGGTTCGCACATCCTCAAGTGCGCGGCCGAGAACATCATTCCGTCTACCGTTGAACTGGGCGGCAAGTCTCCGAACATCTACTTCGAAGATGTGATGGATCATGAAGACAGCTACCTGAGCAAGTGCGTTGAAGGTACCGTGCTGGCGTTCTTCAACCAGGGTGAGGTGTGCACCTGTCCGTCCCGTCTGCTGGTGCAGGAAACCATCTATGACAAGTTCATCAGCATGGTGGTCGAGCGTACCAAGCTGATCAAGCGCGGTAACCCGCTGGATACCGAAACCATGGTTGGCGCCCAGGCGTCCCAGGAGCAGTACGACAAGATCCTGGGTTACCTGGAGATCGGCCGTAACGAAGGCGCCGAGTGCCTGATCGGCGGTGCTGCAGAGCAGCTCTCTGGCTTCGACAACGGCTTCTACATCCAGCCGACCCTGCTCAAGGGCAACAACACCATGCGTGTGTTCCAGGAAGAGATCTTCGGGCCGGTCGTTGCCGTCACTACCTTTAAAGACGAAGCGGAAGCGCTGGCAATCGCCAACGATACCGAATTCGGTCTGGGTGCCGGTGTATGGTCGCGCGACATGAACCGTGCATATCGCATGGGTCGCGGCATCGAAGCGGGTCGTGTCTGGACCAACTGCTACCACGCTTACCCGGCTCACGCCGCTTTCGGTGGCTACAAGAAGTCCGGTGTGGGCCGCGAAACCCACAAGATGATGCTGGATCACTATCAGCAGACCAAGAACCTGCTGGTCAGCTACAGCACCGATCCGCTGGGCTTCTTCTAAACCCTTCTCTGTCCGTTGTGCTTGCACAGGGAAGTGGCCGGGGGCTGAGCAGAGGCTCCCGGTTTCTAAGGCCTCGTCCCCCACGAGGCCGCCGTCACTAAGCGCATTCTTCGGCTCCTTCGGGAGCCGATTTTTTATGTACAGGATGTACGGTATGCCGCGGGCGCAGGGGGTGCGCAGGTGCGGCGCAAGCGTGTGGATCGGGGTGTGTCGTAGTCGAGTGCGGTGATTTGGCTCAATCGCGCACGCTATTCATCAGTTCGGCGTTGGGACAGAATCCCGGTACTTTCTGCTGCAAGTGGCCCTCGCTGAGCCAGCGTTCGCAGTCCTGACAATTTTTACAGTTGAGGCAGCGGAAGGTGGCGGTACGAAACTGTTGTTCAAACGAGCTGTGGGGGAGGCGAGACAGGTCCGCGCCTGACGCCGCCAGCATGCCGCTCATCATATCCATACGGTTTTCGAGAAATTGCATCAAACCCATAATGTGCACCTCATCGCTCATATTTAACCGCATCATGCGCCAACAACGGTTGGGGGCACATGACCAAGGTCAAGTGCTAGAGATCATGAGCCACCTCGGAGGGAGTACTATTTCCGGTCCGATTTAGTTCCAAAGTACGATATGGCGCAGGCTGTGCGACTCCTAAGATCAAGGTGTGTTCAACAATAACAATCGAGGAAACAGCTATGTGGACCAAACCCGCTTTCACTGATCTGCGTATCGGCTTCGAAGTCACCATGTACTTCGCTAACCGTTAACTTATGTAAGTTATGCGCTCCGAGTGAAGCTGCCGACTTTTCGTCGGTAGCCTTCCTCCCAGCCCGGATTCGCAGCCGATTGGCTGTATCCCCTCAATCCACTCTGGGCAAAGAAGAATAACAATGAAAATACAGATTCTGGGTTCAGCCGCCGGCGGTGGTTTTCCGCAATGGAACTGCAACTGTGCCAACTGCGCAGGCGTCAGAAACGGCACCCTCAACGCCAAGCCCCGTACGCAATCCTCCATCGCGGTCTCCAGCAACGGTGTCGACTGGGTGCTGTTCAATGCATCCCCGGATATCCGTGCTCAACTGGCCGATTTTGCGCCGATGCAACCGGCTCGCGCCAAGCGCGACACCGGTATCGGTGCCATCGTACTGATGGACAGCCAGATCGATCACACCACCGGTTTGCTGTTGCTGCGCGAAGGCTGCCCACTCGATGTCTGGTGCACCGACATGGTCCACCAGGATCTGACCACTGGTTTCCCGGTGTTCAACATGCTTGAGCACTGGAATGGCGGTCTGAATCGCAAGCGGATCCCGGTCGATGAGGCGGTGAACCGTTTCACCATCGATTGTGCGCCGGGGCTGGAGTTTATCGCCGTGCCGCTGATCTCCAGCGCACCGCCATACTCGCCGCACCGCAATGACCCGCATCCGGGCGACAACATTGGCGTACTGATCCGCGATACCCAGAGCGGCAAATCCCTGTTCTATGCTCCCGGCCTTGGCCGGATCGAACCCCACCTGCCGGCGATGATGGCCGAGGCCGATTGCCTGCTGGTGGACGGCACCCTGTGGCGTGATGACGAGATGGCTCATAACGGCGTCGGCGACAAGCTTGGCGTCCATATGGGTCACCTGGCTCAGTCAGGAGAGGAGGGCATGATCGCTTTCCTCGATACCCTGACCAAGCCGCGCAAGGTGCTGATTCATATCAACAACACCAATCCGATCCTGATCGAGGACTCCCCGGAGCGTGCCGAGCTGACACGCCACGGCATCGAGGTCTCGTATGACGGTATGAGCATAGAACTGTAGGAGATTCGCATGAGCACACAAGCACCGATGAGCCGCGACGAGTTCGAACAGGCGCTGCGCGCCAAGGGCGAGCTGTACCACATTTTCCACCCGTACCACGTCGATATGTACGAGGGGCGCTCCACGCCGGAGCAGATCCGTGGTTGGGTGGCGAACCGTTTCTACTACCAGATCAATATCCCGCTCAAGGATGCCGCAATTCTGGCCAACTGCCCGGACCGCGATGTGCGCCGCAAGTGGGTACAGCGCATTCTTGACCACGACGGCTACGGCGATGCCGAGGGTGGTATCGAAGCCTGGCTGCGTCTCGGCGAGGCGGTAGGCCTGACCCGGGAAGAGATCCTGTCCCAGGAGCATGTACTGCCGGGCGTGCGTTTTGCCGTCGATGCCTACGTCAACTTCGCCCGCCGTGCCGGTTGGGAGGAGGCTGCCAGCTCATCGCTCACCGAGCTGTTTGCGCCCACCATCCATCAGTCGCGGTTGGATACCTGGCCCAGCCATTATCCCTGGATCAAGGCCGAGGGTTATCAGTACTTCCGTAACCGCCTGACAGAAGCGCGGCGCGACGTGAAGCACGGGCTGGAGATCACGCTGGATTTCTACGACACCCGCGAACAGCAGGAGCGGATGCTGGAGATTCTGCAGTTCAAACTGGATGTGCTCTGGAGCATGCTCGATGCCATGAGCATGGCGTACGAGCTGGAACGCCCGCCGTATCACACCGTTACCAGGGAGAAGGTCTACCACCGAGGACTGTTCCGATGAACGCTGCCGTCAAAACCGATTTCCGCGTGCCGGTATTGGGCACCCTGTTTCGTTTTCAGTGGGAACCGGCCCAGCAGGCGTATGTGCTGCTGTACCCGGAGGGGATGGTCAAGCTCAATCAGAGCGCCGGCGAAATTTTGGCGCTGGTGGATGGCCAGCGCAACGTCACCGCGATCAGTGCGGCGCTGATGGAGAAGTTTCCCGAAGCCGGAGACCTGAGCGGCGATATCCTGGAGTTTCTGGAGGTGGCCCGTGAACAACGCTGGATCGACTACCGCTAACGCGCTTGCTCGCACCAAGACCCACGGGCAGCCGCTCTGGCTGCTCGCCGAACTGACCTACAAGTGCCCGCTGCAGTGTCCCTACTGCAGTAACCCACTCGACTTCGCCGGTGCTGGCGGCGAGCTGAGTACCGAAGAGTGGATCAGTGTATTCCGCCAGGCACGCGAGATGGGCGCGGCGCAGCTCGGCTTTTCCGGCGGCGAACCGCTGGTGCGCCAGGACCTGGAACAGCTGATCGCCGAGGCGCGCAAGCTCGGTTACTACACCAATCTGATCACCTCCGGTATCGGCCTTAGCGGCGAGCGTATCGCCGCATTTCGCGACGCGGGGCTGGACCATATCCAGGTCAGCTTCCAGGCCTCCGACGAGGAGGTCAACAACATGCTGGCCGGCTCGAAAAAGGCATTCCAGCAGAAGCTGAAGATCGCCCGCGAAGTGAAGGCGCAGGGCTACCCGATGGTGCTCAACTTCGTCACCCACAAGCACAACATCGACCAGATCGGCCGCATTATCGAACTCTGCGTCGAGCTGGAAGCCGATTACGTGGAGCTCGCCACCTGCCAATACTACGGCTGGGCCTACGAGAACCGGGAGCAGCTGCTGCCGACCAAGGCGCAGCTGGAGCGTGCCGAGCGAATCACCAACGAGTACCGTGAGAAGCTGAAGGCGGAAGGCAACCCGATCAGGCTGATTTTTGTGACCCCCGACTATTACGAGGAGCGACCGAAGAAGTGCATGAACGGCTGGGGCGAGATCTTTCTGACCGTGACACCGGACGGCACCGCCTTGCCCTGCCACAGCGCGCGGATGCTGCCGATCGAGTTTCCCAACGTGAAGGATCAAACGATCCACGATATCTGGAATGAATCAAACGGATTCAACTACTTCCGTGGCGACGAATGGATGCAGGAGCCGTGCAGATCCTGTGACGAGAAAGAGCAGGACCATGGCGGCTGCCGCTGTCAGGCCTACATGATGACCGGCGATATGCATGCGGCGGATCCTGTGTGCGGCAAGTCACCTGATCACGGCAAGATACTGGCCGCGCGCGAGGCGGCTGAGTTAGACAGTTCCGGCAGGCCGATCAGCTTCAGAAACGAGCGTAACTCTCGACAGTACGCGGCTGGTTCTCGTCCACGCGCTGATGGCTCTCAAAAATCAGCTGACGGCTCTCATTCCTTAGCTGACGGCTCTCAAAATTTAGCTGACGGCTCCCGTGTTTTCGCCCGCTCAGGTTGAACAACCGATTTCAGCAACGGATGCAGTCAAAGCGATACAGGAGTATGCCGCACTGCGCACTCAGGGCGGTCGGGTATACGGTATCAGTTTCGATAGCCGCAGCGGGCAGAATCGGCTCTGCCTATTCAGACAGGGTGAGGCGATATCCCTGCTGCCATCGGCGTTCAGTGTGCGCAGCCGCGTGCACGAGTATGGCGGCGGCGGTTGGTGCCTTTCGAACTCTAACGCCTTCTTCGTCAACGACAGCGACCAACAGGTCTGGTGTTTGAGCCTGGAGGAAGGTGTTGTTCGCAGGCTAACCGACCTGCCGGACAGTCGGTTTGCCGACCTGGTATTCGATGCCTGCCGCCAGCGACTGATTGCGATCTGCGAAACTCATCAATCCGACGCTGAAAAGCCGGTGAATCGTTTGGTCAGTATCGGCGGTGACGGCAGGCTGCGTGTACTGGCCGAGGGTGCTGATTTTTACGCCTCTCCGACCTTAAGTCCCGATGGCTCGCAACTTGCCTGGGTGGAGTGGAACCATCCAAATCAGCCCTGGACCTATACCCGGCTATATCTAGCGGCACTCACTGAAAACGGCCACTCAATGGACTGTCGAGAGGTTTCCGATTGCGTGGGCGCCTGGGCGCAGCCCAGGTTTTCCCCTGAGGGTGAGCTTCATGTGGTGATAGACCGTCAGAATTGGTGGCGGATAGAGCGTTTCAACGGCGTCAGTTTTACCCCTTTGCCGGGCGATGAGCCCGCTGACACGGAGTTTACGACTGCGCCCTGGCAGTTTGGTATCGCCACCTACGGTTGGGACGACGCCGGCCAGCTCTATGCTATCGGGCAGCATCAAGGTTACTCGGGACTCTTCCGGCATGCCGGCGACAGGTGGCAGAGACTGCACCTGGATGTTCCGGCCACGAGGCTACACTCGCTGACACTGGCGGATGACAAGATCTGCTGCATCGCCGAATACAGCAGCCGCTGTCCGGCAGTTCTGTGCCTGTATGGAGAGGTCGGTTCTGCGACCTTATTCAGCGATGCATTGTATGGTGGCGCTGTGCCGGACTATCCGGTAACCAATCCAGAACCAGGGGCGACGCCGCTACAACCGAGCGGTGCGGTGCCGTACTTTCTGTACCGCCCAGATGCATCTGGTGTTACCCCTTTGCCCCTGGTGATCTATACCCACGGCGGGCCGACCGCTGCCACCGCGCCCACATTCAAGCCCGGGATACAGTTCTGGACCCAGCGGGGGTTCATGATTGCTGACATCAACTATCGCGGCAGCACCGGCTATGGCCGGGACTACCGTATGCAACTGGAAGGGCAGTGGGGGGTTGCCGACGTTGAGGATGTTATAGCGGTAGCACTTGACCTGATAGAGCGACAGTTGGCCGACCCCGCGGCGATCTTCATCCGCGGCAACAGTGCCGGTGGCTTTACGACACTCAGTGCGCTGACGAAAAGTAAGCTGTTCACCGGCGGGGCGAGTCTATACGGCGTATCCGACCCCGCGCGCCTCAACGAAGTTACACATAAGTTCGAATCGCACTACCTGCACTGGCTGATAGGGGATCCTATCGTGCACGCTATGCGCTACGACCAGCGCTCCCCACTGAACAATGCCGAGCGTATTAGCGCCCCCGTGATCTTTTTTCAGGGTGAGCGGGACAGGGTCGTGCTACCTGAACAGACACGCCTGATGGCCGAACGGCTATCAGCCAAAGGGCTGTCGGTGGAAAGCCACTTCTTCGACGATGAGGCTCACGGTTTCAGAAAGGCTGAAAATCAGGCCCAGGTGCTGGAGCAGGAGTTGGCATTCTATCTACAGCTATTGCGCCAATCCGTGAGAAATAAGTGACTAACGTGAAGCCCGTGGCTTAATCATGTGCGCGCGGCCGTTCGGCCGATCGAGATCTACTCCCCGGACAGTGATAACCTGCTTCGTTCTATGCTGAAATGTTGCTAAAGGAGAGGTGGAATGAAAGGGAGCTGTTTATGTGGCGCGGTGGTCTACGAGATAGACAGTATCGATATGCCGATAGGCCATTGTCATTGCAGGACCTGTCGTAAGGCGCATGCGGCTGCGTTTGCCACCACCGCAGGTGTGTTGAGGGAACACTTTCGTTGGCTGAGAGGAGGAGATGCGAGGTCATCATTCGAGTCATCGCCGGGTAAGTTACGGCACTTTTGCTCAGTCTGCGGGTCACATCTGGTGGCAGAGCGGCAGCAGCAACCCCATGTGATAGTGCGGGTCGCTACTTTGGATGAAGATCCAGGTCTGGTACCGGTTCATCATATCTGGACCTCTCATGATGCGCCGTGGCTGGCATACGAAAACCTACCGCGGCATGAGGAGTGGCCGCCGGGCCGCTGACTGGGCCTTTCGCAGAATGGTACGAAAGAGCCAGTGCCGTTGGCGATTTTTTATCGCATACTCTAGAGTCTTAGCGACAAAATAATAATGATCGGTGCAGCACGCAATGTGCTGCCGAGGTTGAGGCAGGAACCATGTCCCACGAAGTCTCCAGTCTTCGGAAATTCGTTGCGCCCGAGATCATCTTTGGCAGCGGTGCACGCAAGATGGTTGGCAACTACGCAAAAACCTTTGGAGCCCACCGGGTTATGCTGGTCTCGGACCCCGGCGTGGTGAACGCAGGATGGGTCCTGGAGATTGAACAGTTACTGCATGAGCAGGGCCTGGATGTAGTGCGCTTTACCGATGTGTCGCCCAACCCTCGCAGCGAGGAGGTGATGCGCGGGGCGGAGATTTACCAAGAAAAAGGGTGTGATGTCATCGTGGCCATAGGCGGCGGTAGCCCGATGGATTGCGCAAAGGGGATAGGGATCGTCAGCACTCATGGTGAGACGATTCGCTCCTTTGAAGGCATAGATCAGACCCGCTACCCGATCCCGCCGTTAATTTTTATTCCGACCACGGCCGGTACTTCGGCGGACGTTTCACAGTTCGCGATCATCACCGATCTTGAACAGCGGGTGAAGTTCTCTATCGTCAGCAAATCGGTGGTGCCAGACGTGTCGCTGATTGACCCGGATACCACCAGCACCATGTCGCCGTTCCTTACTGCGTGCACCGGTGTGGATGCTCTGGTCCATGCGATTGAGGCCTTCGTGTCCACCGGAAGCGGCCCGCTGACCGACATGCATGCGTTGGATGCGATTCGCCTGATCAACAACCACCTGGCGCTGTTGGTAGAGCAGCCGGAAGACAAGTATCTGCGCGAGCAGATCATGCTCGGTTCCATGAAGGCGGGACTGGCGTTTTCCAACGCGATTTTAGGCGCGGTGCATGCCATGTCGCACAGTCTGGGCGGTTACCTGGATCTGCCCCATGGCCTGTGCAACGCGATGCTGGTGGAACACGTGATCGACTACAACTTCTCCTCGGCTCAGGATCGCTTCGCGGTGATAGCCCAAACCATGGGGATCGACACCCGGGGGTTGACCAGCAAACAGATTCAGAAGCGTCTGCATAACCATGTAGAGGCGCTGAAGCGGGATGTGGGGTTAAAGAACACCTTGGGCAAATACGGTGTCAACGTGTCCGATATTCCCTATCTCAGTGCCAATGCCATTAAGGACCCGTGCATATTGACCAACCCGCGTCGCTCGAACCTGCGCGACGTCGAGATCGTCTATGAAGAAGCCCTCTGAGCCATCTGTTTCAGTCGATGACCTGATAGGTTTGGGTGGACAGTCCACCCGCAAGAGTTATTACCCGGCTCTGCAGCGCAAGATCGAAGAGCTCGAAACTGAACGCAACCGTTATAAATGGTTGTTCGAAAATGCGCTGCACGGTATTTTCCAGGCGACGTTGCAAGGCCGCATTGAAAAGGCCAATCCCGCCCTGGCGCGAATCTGCGCTGCTGACACCGGAGCATCTCTGGAGCAGGGGGGCGAGCTGGCGCTGTTGCTGGAGGGTGGGGCTGATGAGTTTGCTCAGATACGTCAACGGCTGCTGGCGCTTGGCCAGTTGTTTCTCTACCAGACCCGGCTGAGGCGTGTTGGCGGTGGGCTGATCCATGTTTCGATGAACCTGCTGCTCAGGCGGGAGGCGGATCACACCATCATTGAGGGTTTTGTCTCCGATATCACTGAACGTGTCCGGATGCAGAACCAGATGCAGGCGATAAACGAAGCCCTGGAGCAGCGGGTCAGTGAGCGTACGCAAGAGTTGCTGGGGCTGAATGAGCGCCTGCGGGAGGAGGTGGCAGAACGCCAGACTGCCGAGCACCAGATGGCGCTGGCCAAGGAGGCGGCAGAGAGCGCCAATCGCAGCAAGGATAAATATCTCGCTGCTGCCAGCCATGACCTGCTCCAGCCGCTGAATGCCGCCAGGCTGCTGGTGTCCACGCTACGAGAACGTGAATTGGCCGCCTATGAGGGCGATCTGGTGGAACGTGTGCATCGTGCACTGTCCGGCGCTGAACATCTGCTTTCCGATCTGCTCGATATCTCCAAGTTGGACCAGAACGCAGTACAGCCGGATGTTCAAACTTTCCCGCTGTCACACTTGTTGCGCAACATGGAAGCGGAGTTTCAGTCTCTGGCGGAGGAGGCGGGGCTGGAGTTCCGTATCCAGGCTCCCAACCTGTCGGTACGCTCCGATTTGCGCCTGCTCTCGCGCATCCTGCGCAATCTTATCGGCAATGCCATTCGCTATACCGACCGCGGCAAGGTGCTGCTGTCGATGCGCCGCCGCGGCGATATGGTGTTGATCCAGGTTTGGGACACGGGGCCTGGCATCCCGGCTGAGCAGCGCGAAGAGATATTTCTGGAGTTTCGGCAGCTTAAAAATAGCGGCGCCAAACGCGGTGGTGTAGGGCTTGGGCTGGCGATCGTCGATCGTATCGCCCGTGTACTGGAGTGCCCCATTCAGCTCGACTCTATCGAAGGTAGGGGGTCGCGCTTCGGTCTGATGGTGCCGCTGGCCGAGGGTGGGGAAAGTACGCGCAAGTACACTGCTACGCCCAGCCAAGGGGATTCATTGCGGGGTGCCCGTGTGTTGGTCGTCGATAATGAGCCCGAGATACTGGTCAGCATGCGGGCATTATTGGAAGGCTGGGGTTGCACGGTCGATACGGCTGGAAATCTGGATGAGGCGGTGCAGTACACCGTGCCACCGGAGATGATCCTGGCCGATTACCATCTGGACAACGATGAAACCGGGATCGAGGCGGTTCGGCTTCTGCGCCAACATTTCGACCTGTCGCTACCGGCAGCGATTCTGACCGCCGACCGCAGCGGTGAAACCCGGCGTCTGTTCCGGGAAGAGGGGCTGACGGTATTGAACAAGCCGCTCAAGCCAGGAAAACTCAGAGCGCTCATGAATCACCTGCTTGAGCAAAGAGTAGGATGAGCACTATTCAGTGCAGTCGCGTAATTTTATACAGTAGCTCGATCGTACTCTGCGGTAAGAGCTCACGAAGATGAGCGCCTGGTAGCAAGTGTGGGGCTACTTAAAAGACGATTCCAACTTACCCAGCGAACGTCAGTATCGCTGTAAGGACAAAATTTATGACAGGTACCAATAACCTCTACCAGCATGTCGTCATCGTGGGTGGCGGTGCGGGAGGTTTGGAACTCGCTACCCGGTTGGGCCGAAAATATGGTCGCAAGGGATTGAAAGTAACGTTGGTCGATCGTGAAACCACGCACGTATGGAAACCGCTGCTGCACGAAGTGGCGACGGGGCGACTCGACTCCAGCATTGATGAGCTCAGTTACAGGGCCCAGGCTCGTCAGGCGAATTTTCAATTTCAGATTGGGAGTCTAGCGGGGCTCGATCGAGGGCAACGCTGTGTGCATCTGGCGCCTCTGCTGAGCAGTAACGGTGAGGAGCTGGTGCCGGCCAGGACGCTTTACTATGACTACCTGGTGTTGGCCATTGGCAGTCAAACCAACGATTTCGGCGTTCCCGGCGTCAAACAGCACTGCTGTTTCCTGGACGACCGTAACCAGGCTGATAACTTTCACAATGAGCTTCTCGATACCTGTCTGAAGCTTAGTGCGCAGGGCGATCACAGCAAATTGCGCATCTCTATCGTAGGCGGTGGTGCAACCGGGGTTGAGCTGTCTGCCGAGCTATATAACTCGGCCCAGGAGTTGGTCTCCTACGGTGTCTCGAATATCGATCCAAGCAGTCTGAAAATCACTCTGATAGAGGCAAGTCCGCAGATATTGGGCGCCTTGCCCAGTCGTATCTCCGCCGCGGTACGCACCGAGTTGCGCAAACTCGGTGTTGATGTGCGGGAAAAAACCCAGGTAGTTGAAGTGCGTGAGGGCGAGCTGGTTACCAATGAGGGCGAGGTGATCCCTGCCGATCTTATGGTCTGGGCGGCCGGTGTCAAAGCGCCGGAGCTGCTGCAGTCCCTGGATGGGCTTGAGAGCAACAACCGCAATCAGCTGGTTGTCGGTTCGGATCTGCGCACAACCCGCGACGAACGTATATTCGCCATAGGCGACTGCGCGGCGTGCGAGCGCCGGGATGAGGAGGGCGGTTTGGTTCCTCCGCGCGCACAGGCCGCACATCAGATGGCCAGCCATCTTTATACCCACTTTATGCGGATCCTCAACGGTGAGGATATTCCTGCCTACGAATATCGTGACTACGGCTCGCTGGTGTCGTTGAGCAAGTATTCCACTGTCGGCAACCTGATGGGGAATCTGACCCGAGGCAGCGTTATGGTCGAGGGCCATCTTGCACGGGTGGTCTATGTGTCGCTCTATCGCATGCACCAGGTGGCGCTCTATGGCTATGTCAAAACGGCACTGGTGACCCTGGTGTCCCGGATCAACAAGGTCATTCGTCCACGTCTTAAACTGCACTGATATCGAGTCACCGCCCGGGGCGGTCCTCATGGTTTAGATCTTGCAGTTACCTGTCTGACAGGCGTGCCGGAGCTGCTCAGGATGTTTCCCCTTCCTGCCTCGCAGCTCTGGTTAGGCCTGGCTCCAAGTCTCCCGTCGCGCGCGTGCGGTAAGGGCTTGGCGAAAATCCGATTGTAGTTTTTCAGACAGGATCAACATGGATAACATTGCGCTACTGGAAGGAAAACAGCGTTACTTTTCCGACAATTTGCCCGATCAATTGAGTCTGCTGCTCTACCAGGCATCGACAAAATCCGACCCCCTGGAAAAGGAGCACATGCTGCTGGACGCACTGGCGCGTTGGCCCGGTGTCCTCGATACCTACATCGCGCTGTATAAACTCTATTTTCGTACCGCTCGCTACCGGGAGGCTGAGTGTCAGGTCTGGCGCACGCTAAATGAAGCGTCACGACAGGGTGGATTTTCGCGCAATTATCGACTGCTAAGCCGTTTGAGCGCACCTTGGCTGGAAGATCAGTCCGTGGCGCGGCTCTACCTTTTCAGTCTCAAGGCGCTTGGTGTTATCCGCCTGCGCAGGGGGAGGGTGAAGCTGGCGCACGGGGTGCTGAGTAAGTTGCTGGAGCTGGATCCCACGGATGAGATCGGCGGCAGTAATTTTCTCGGTATTGCAGAGAGTATTCTCGAGGATGAAAGCCTCCATAGCGCTGAGGAGGCCGTCGCATGAAACCTGATTTGGACTGGTCTGGATACGAAAACGCGGGGATGGGGGATGCCTATGCCGACATCCCCAAGAGCGGCGGCGATTTCGCCAAGGCGGTTGCCGTTTGTATCAACAGCATGGTGTGTTTGCGCCCCATCGACAAGGGCGTTATGTGCCCTAGCTTTCGCGTTCACCAGGATGCAGCATACTCGCCCGGCGGGCGGAGCCGATTGCTCAAGCGGATGCTGAACTCAGAGATCAGTGCAGAGGAGCTGGCGACGCTGGATCGGGCCATGGAGGGCTGCGTGGCCTGCAAAGGATGCAAGCGCGAATGTGATACCAATCTCGATATCGCGACGATTCGCACAGAATATCTTGCTCAGCGGTTCAAGTCCCGACCGCCGCGCCTGAGGCAGCGGTTGTTCGCACAACTGCCGGACCTGTTGCGTTACCCCCGGGTAATGAAAGCCGGGGTGTCGCTAATGAATGCCGTTCCGGCGCTTGCTCGAAAACTGGGTTTGAACACAGACCATCCATTGCCCGCGCCTTCGCGATTACCCAACCTGCAGCCACGGCAGTGGCAGGAGAATGCTCCCGAAGTTGTGCTCTGGCTGGATAGCTTTACCTACCATTTCGCGCCTGCCGTAGCGGAGGCAGCACTGAAAGTGTTGGAGGCAGCCGGATTCAGCGTTCACCTGTTACAAGAGCATTGCGGCGGTCGCAGTGCGTACTCCCAGGGGCTCCTTGGTGAAGCAAAAAAGCAGGCGCAGGCACTTTTAAAGGAGCTGGAGCCCCACCTGCAGGCCGGCAGGGCGGTGGTCGGCCTGGAGCCATCAACGCTGCTCATGCTACGGGATGAGATACAGACCCTTGGGCTGGGCCCACGTGCGAATGATCTTGCGAGTTCGGCCCTTTTATTCGAAGAGTTTCTGGCGCGCGAAATTGCGGCTGGACGGTTGAACCTGCCGCTACGAGCGTTGCCCGATGCCAAACCGGTGATGGTACATGGTCACTGCCACCAGAAAGCGGTAGGGGCCATGAAGTCGGTACGTAAGGTGCTTAAGCTGATACCGGAACTGGAGTTCGATTTTATCGAGGCTTCCTGTTGCGGTGGCGCTGGCAGTTTCAGCTTTGAAGCAGAGAACGCAGAGGACTCCCGCGCCATGGCTGAGCTGGCACTGATGCCCAGGTTGGCCGAAAACCCGGCGTCGGAGCTGCTGGCCAATGGTTTCTCCTGTCGAGAGCAGGTAGCCCGCCTTGGCGGTCCCAGCGGTATACATCTGGCTGAGTTGCTGGCTCGCCATCTCACTTGATCGTCAGCGCGGGGTTGTGTTTTAACAGTCGATTCCTATATACAGGGACTCCAGAAGTACTCAACAGCAAGGAGTTCCTTTTGTTTAAACTGCTGATCTTTGATTGGGATGGAACCCTGATCGACTCTCAGGCGCGTATCATCGCCAGCATGCAGGCAGCAGCCGACGAGCTCGGTCATCAGCCGCTTTGTTCCGAAGCGGTGCGCAATATCATTGGGTTAGGATTGCCGGAGGCGATTCGGGCACTTATCCCTGAGATCGAGGCGGCTGCACTCGAACAGATGCGTGAGCGTTACGCGCACCACTTTCTTGTTCAAAACGAAACGCCGACCGAGCTCTATCCCGGTGTAACGGATACGTTGTCCAGGCTACGGGATAGGGGGTATCGCCTGGCCGTGGCGACAGGAAAGAGCCGGCGCGGGCTTGATCGCGCGCTGAACGATACCGGATTAACGGAGCTGTTTGAGTTGACCCGCTGTGCGGACGAGACGAAATCCAAGCCCGACCCCTGCATGTTGATCGAAATTTTGGAGGAAACCGGACTGGCAGCTGGCGATGCGCTGATGATCGGCGATACTGAATATGATCTGGAGATGGGGTACAGGATCGGAATGCCGACAGTGGCGGTCAGCTACGGTGCCCATCACCTCGATCGTTTACGGCAGCACAAGCCGCGTACAGAGATTCATCAGTTTCCGGAACTGGAGAACTGGCTCGACAATCTCACGGATGAACTGCATCAGAGGACGGTATCGTGACACAGAATCCTTGGGGAGAAGAGAACAACGGCGTCGACACCGGTGCACAGGTTGATAAGACGGAAAGTCGCAACGCAAGCCGCAACGATAGCCGGGAGTGGCGCCTAATCGAAAAACTGGTAAATGGTCTGCACGTCGAGCATCGGCGTACGCGGCGTTGGGGTATCTTCTTCAAGCTGCTGACCTTTGCTTACCTGTTTACGCTGTTGGGGCTCTATCTATTCAAAGACACACCCAGGATCCCAACCCCGGCTTCGGATGCCCATGTGGCCGTAGTACGGGTGGAGGGGCCGATCGCTGAAGGTGAAAAGGCCAATGCCGACTCGCTGGTGGGATCGCTGCGCCGGGCGTTTGATAGCAAGCACAGCGCCGCCGTTCTTTTGCGTATCAATAGCCCGGGTGGCAGCCCGGTGCAGGCCGGGTATGTATACGATGAGATCAAGCGCCTGCGTGGAAACTATCCGGAGAAGAAGGTCTATGCCGTCATCAGTGATATCGGCGCATCCGGGGCCTACTATATTGCCGCGGCGGCGGATGATATCTATGCAGACAAGGCCAGTTTGGTCGGGTCTATCGGCGTGGTGTCGGCCAGTTTCGGCTTCGTCGATCTGATGCAGAAGGTGGGCGTAGAGCGGAGGATGCTGACTGCCGGTGAGCACAAGGGGTTGCTCGATCCGTTCCAGCCATTACCCAATGTGGAGAAGGAGTTCTGGCAGAAGATTCTCGATACCACACACCAGCAGTTCATCGAGCAGGTCAGGGCGGGACGCGGCGATCGCCTGAAAGATAGTGATGAACTTTTCTCGGGTTTGGTCTGGACAGGCGAGCAGGCGGTGGACCTGGGCCTGATCGACGGACTGGGAAGTGCCGGTTATGTCGCACGTGAGATCATAGGCGTGGACTCCATGGTGGATTACAGCGCCAAGGGCAGTCCGCTGGAGCAGCTGATCGATCGACTGGGTGTCAGCATGGCCAGCCATCTGGCCAATATGGTGGGCCTGGGCGGCGGCGTACAGCTACGCTAAGCCTACTCCCTATGCAGTAACGAGGGGCGGTCATTCGCCCCTCAACACATCTATCCCCTCCCGTT
Source organism: Marinobacterium zhoushanense (assembly GCF_014641945.1). Taxonomy (GTDB): domain Bacteria; phylum Pseudomonadota; class Gammaproteobacteria; order Pseudomonadales; family Balneatricaceae; genus Marinobacterium_D; species Marinobacterium_D zhoushanense. The sequence continues at coordinate 501,140 of NZ_BMIJ01000003.1, read as the reverse complement.
CCAGCATCTGTATCAGGCAGATCAGTGGCAATCCGACCAGTGAATTCGGATCCTCCCCAGTCAGTCGCTGAAACAGGGCAATGCCGAGACCCTCGGATTTGAAACTGCCCGCACAGTCATATGGCTGCTCGCGCTGCAGGTAGTTCTCGATCTGCGAGTCCCGCAGCTGGCGGAACTCCACGTCAAAGGGCACCACTTCCAGTTGAAACTGCTCGCTGGCGGCATCGAGTAAGCACAGTCCAGTCAGGAAACGGACCGTTCTGCCGGATGCAAGCTTAAGCTGCGCGCTTGCGCGCTCGTGCGTCAGGGGTTTGCCCAGAATGTGGTCGTCAAGGGTGGCAACCTGGTCCGAGCCGATGATCAACGCGTTGGGGTTCCGGGCGGCCACCGCTTGTGCTTTCTCAAGCGCGAGCCTGGCGACCAGCTCTTCGGCGTTCTCGTCGTCCCGTCGAGTCTCATCTATATCCGGCGAATCACAGCTATAATCGACTCCGAGCTTATCCAGCAAGGCACGCCGATAGGCTGAGCCTGAAGCCAAAACGAGAGGGCGGGACATACTGAATCTCCTTCTTGCACACCGCTTTTCAGAAAACCGGCATATTAGCGCTATTTTTATAGATTAAAACGCCCGCTTTCCTTTGACAGGCATCTGTTTGGCACCTAGAATTGCGCGCTTATGTCGTACGGTCCTTTACCGAAAAGAGTTGACCCGCGCAAATTGGCTGAGCGGGAAGCGAAAATTGAGGGTGTTGCTGGTGTATCCGCAATGCCGCGATTGGTCTCGCTTCTTGCAAATGACTCTGGCGAAATCCAGGTCGCGCTATCGTTTGCGGTGGATGAGCAGCGTTTAAGAACCGTCTCCGGATCGGCAAGCGGTAGCGTCATGTTGACCTGTCAGCGTTGCCTTGAACCGGTGGCGGTAGATGTTGAGGCTGAAGTCGTTCTGGCTATGGTGCTCAACGAGGAACAGGCTAAAAATCTGCCCCGGTATTACGATCCGCTGATCGTCGAGGCTGAAGATGTCGAGCTGCTGTCGCTGATAGAGGATGAATTGATACTCAGTCTTCCGCTGGTTGCGTACCATGATGACTGCTCTGTTCAGACCTCTTTTGGTGACGCTGATGAGGCGGCCCGGACGCAGAAAGATAAACCCAACCCATTCAGTGTATTGGCCGAACTTAAAAAGGCCGATAAGAGTTGAACCAGGAGCTACATAACCATGGCAGTACAGCAGAACAAAAAATCTCGTTCCCGTCGCGATATGCGTCGTTCACATGATGCGCTGAGCGGCCCGACTCTGTCTGTCGACGCGACTACCGGTGAAACTCACCGTCGTCACCACGTCAGCGCTGACGGTTTCTATCGCGGTCGTCAGGTCGTTGCAGGCAAGGGCGACGAATAAGCTTGACCGGATCGTATTGCATCAGCGTTGATGCAATGGGCGGGGACTTCGGTCCCCGCGTTACTGTTGCTGCGGCCAGTGATGCCCTCAAACGTCACCCGCAGTTGCAGATCCTGTTGGTCGGTCAATCCGACGCAATCACCCCCCAGCTTGGCCGTCACCGCGGCAAACACCTTCAGCGACTTGAAGTAATCCACGCCGACGATGTTGTCGCGATGGACGAAAAGCCTTCGCTCGCACTGCGCAGTCGTCGCGACTCCTCTATGTGGAAGGCGCTCGAACTGGTCGCGCAGGCGCGTGCCCAAGCTTGCATTAGCGCGGGTAATACCGGGGCGTTGATGGCTATGAGTCGCCTGGTGTTGGGTATGCTGCCCGGAATAGAGCGTCCTGCTATTGTTGCCGCCATTCCAACCCTTAAAGGTTATAGCTACATGCTCGACCTGGGGGCGAATATCGACTCGAGCGCCGAGCAGTTGCTGCAGTTTGCCATCATGGGCTCAGTAATGGTTGAGGCGATTGATAGTCGGGAGCGGCCTCAATTGGCTCTGCTTAACGTCGGCTCCGAGGATAACAAGGGTACCGAGTGCGTGCGCGAAGCCAGTCGTCTGATTCAGGCCCATGGCGGCTTGAATTTTATCGGCTATCTTGAGGGGGATGATCTGTTCTCCGGGCGTGCCGATCTGGTCGTCTGCGACGGGTTCGTCGGCAACGTGGCGTTGAAAAGCTGTGAAGGTCTTTCCAAATTGCTGGTACGCAAGGTACAGAGCAGCTTTCGCCGCAATCTGTATCGCCGTTTCGTTGCCTTGCTGGCGACTCCGATGCTGAGGGAGCTCAAGAAGCAGTTGGATCCAGGTCGTCGCAACGGCGCCACTCTGCTCGGTCTGAAAGGGGTTGTGGTGAAGAGTCACGGTGGGGCGAACCGGACCTATTTCGGCCACGCCATTGATCAGGCGTTCGAGGAGGCGAGGCTCAATGTGCCGGCCAGGATTGGCGACCAGGTTGCCCGTGAGATGGCGCGCTGTGGAAACGGGCGGCAGATGGATGCCGCAGATCGTTCTAAAAATTAATGAATACTGTAAACTACGCCCCCCGATACCTGTTGGTCGCGGTTTGCGCGCCGCAGGGTGGCAGAAACACGGTTTAATGAGGATGTCATGTCGCAGTCGCTTGCTTTTGTTTTTCCCGGCCAGGGGTCACAGCATCTAGGTATGCTCTCCGAACTAGCCGAGCAGCATCCGATTATTGAACAGACTTTCCAGGAGGCCTCTGAGGCACTGGGTCAGGATCTTTGGGCTCTGGCGCAGTCAGGGCCGGAAGAGGCGCTCAACAGCACCGAAAATACCCAGCCGGTACTGCTGACTTCTGGGGTGGCTCTGTGGCGCCTATGGGATCAGCTGGACGGCTTGGCACCATCGGTCATGGCAGGGCACAGTCTGGGAGAATATACCGCCCTGGTTTGTGCCGGCGCGATCAATTTTGCGGACGGCGTGCGTCTTGTGCGTGCGCGTGGCGAGTTCATGCAGCAGGCGGTACCTGCGGGTACCGGCGCAATGGCCGCCATACTGGGCCTTGATGATGCGGCTGTAACCGACGCCTGTGCCAGCGCGGCGCAGGGCGGTGTCGTATCCGCGGTTAATTTCAATTGTCCCGGTCAGGTGGTGATCGCCGGCGAGAAGGGCGCAGTCGAACGCGCCATCGAAGCCTGTAAGGCGGCTGGTGCCAAGCGCGCCATCCCGCTGCCCGTCAGCGTGCCTTCTCACTGTGCATTGATGAGACCGGCGGCAGAGCGCATGGGCGAGATGCTTTCCGATATCGAACTGCGGATGCCGATCATTAAGGTGATCCAGAACGTGACGGCGGAGGCACCCAGTGACATCGAAGAGCTCAAGGCTAACTTGCTGACGCAGTTGTACAGCCCGGTTCTTTGGACGGCCAGCGTGCAGAACATGGTAACCTGCGGCGTCAAAACCACCATCGAGTGTGGTCCGGGCAAGGTTCTCGCCGGCTTGAACAAAAAGATCGATCGTGCGCTTGAGGTGGTTGCCATCAACGATGCTGCAGGACTGGCTAAAGCGCTGGCACTTTGATCGAAGTGTCTCGGCCTGGTTGGTTGGGGCGGGGCAATAATAAGGAATGGTTGAATGAGTATTGAAGGTAAAATTGCGCTGGTTACAGGCGCTACCCGAGGCATAGGCAAGGCTATCGCAGAAAACCTGGCTGCCCAGGGGGCGGTGGTGATTGGTACGGCAACCAGTGAAAACGGCGCGGCTGCTATCAGTGACTATCTCGCGGCTGCAGGTAACGGTGGCAAGGGGCTGGTATTGAATGTGGCATCCCCCGAATCTATCGACGCTGTCGTCAAGTCGATTCAGAGCGAGTTCGGCGCGATCGAGATTCTGGTCAATAATGCCGGTATCACGCGCGATAATCTGATGATGCGCATGAAAGATGACGAGTGGGATGCAGTAATCGATACTAACCTGACCTCGATCTATCGTTTGGCGAAAGGTTGCTTGCGCGGCATGACGAAAGCGCGCTGGGGACGTATCGTGAGCGTGAGTTCCGTAGTGGCGTCCATGGGTAATGCGGGCCAGGCCAACTATGCTGCCGCCAAGTCGGGCATGGAGGGCTTTACCCGTGCGCTGGCACGGGAGTTGGGGTCAAGGAACGTGACCGTTAACTGTGTTGCGCCCGGTTTTATCGATACCGATATGACCTCGGGGCTACCGGAGGAGCACAAGGCCAACCTGCAGGCTCAGATTCCGATGAATCGCCTTGGCAAGCCGGAAGAGATCGCCTCGGTGGTTGGATTCCTGTGTAGCGAGGGTGGTGCGTATATCACCGGTGAGACCATTCAGGTCAACGGTGGGATGTACATGGGTTGATCGGGCTGGTCCCGATGTTCAACCCCGTCGTCATGACTGATGTAGAAAGAATTGTTTTTTTCGCCGATTTGAGGATAATTGGCCGTCAGCTTGACGAGAAAAAAATCCAAGCCGTCACGCTTGCGAGGGCGTTGCGGGTTTTACTAAAATTCCGTCACGCATCTTGGGATGTGATGGTGTTGAGAAGACAATAGGAAGAGATATGAGCAACATTGAAGAGCGCGTTAAGAAAATCATCGCTGAGCAGCTGGGCGTAAAAGAGGAAGAAGTCACCAAGGAAGCTTCCTTCGTTGAGGATCTGGGCGCCGACTCTCTGGATACTGTTGAGCTGGTTATGGCGCTGGAAGAGGAATTCGAAACTGAAATTCCTGATGAAGAAGCTGAAAAAATCACCACTGTTCAGCTGGCGATCGATTACATCAACGCGCACCAGTAATCTGTCCCACAAGGTTTGATCGAAAAGCCGCATCTATATGCCTGTATAGTGCGGCTTTTCTTTTGTCAGCTTGTAGTGCTGGAGGATAAACATGTCTCGCAGAAGAGTGGTGGTGACCGGAATAGGGTTGCTGACGCCGGTTGGTAACACTGTCAAAGCGACATGGGAAAACATTCTTAACGGTAAGAGTGGCGCGGCCAATATCGAGCATTTCGATGCCAGCCAGTACGGAACCCGTTTTTCCGCATCCGTTAAAAATTTCGATATCGAGCCGTACATGAGCGCCAAAGAGGCGCGCAAGATGGATCTGTTCATCCAGTACGGCATGGTAGCCGCCATTCAGGCGGTTGAAGATGCTGGTCTCGAAGTGTCCGAAGAGAACGCCACTAGAATAGGTTGTGCGTTGGGCTCCGGAATCGGTGGTTTGCCGATGATCGAGAAAACCCATGATGTATTGAATACATCGGGCCCGCGTCGTGTATCCCCGTTCTTTGTGCCTGGAAGTATCATCAATATGATTGCCGGAAACCTGGCAATCAAGTATGGCTTCCGAGGCCCGAACATCGCAATTACCACTGCTTGCACCACCGGTACGCACAATATTGGTCATGCGATGCGTATGATTCAGTATGGTGATGCCGACGTTATGGTTGCGGGCGGTGCGGAGATGGCGACCACGCCCTTGGGTGTGGCCGGATTTTCCGCTGCGCGGGCGCTGTCTACGCGTAACGACAGCCCCGAAGCCGCTAGTCGTCCCTGGGACCGAGATCGTGATGGATTCGTACTTGGGGAAGGTGCCGGTGTACTGGTGCTGGAGGAGTATGAGTACGCCAAGGCGCGCGGTGCTGATATCTACTGCGAGCTGTCCGGCTTTGGTATGAGCGATGATGCATACCACATGACCGCACCGCCTGAAGATGGTTCCGGCGCCGCGTTGGCCATGTCCAATGCGATTAAGGATTCCGGGTTCAATGCGGAGCAGATCAACTATATCAACGCTCATGGTACTTCCACCCCGGCGGGCGATATAGCCGAGTCAAATGCGGCTAAGCGTGTCCTTGGCGCTGCTGCCGGGAGTGTTCGTATGAGTTCGACCAAGTCGATGATCGGGCACCTGCTCGGTGCGGCGGGTGCGGTTGAAGCTGCGTTCTGTGTGCTTGCCCTGCGTGACCAGGTGGCACCGCCCACCATTAACCTGGACAATCCGTCAGAAGGCTGCGATCTCAACTATGTGGCTCATACGGCGCAACAATGCAGAATTGATGCAGCCATGTCGAACTCTTTCGGTTTCGGCGGTACTAACGGTACATTGGTCTTCAATAAGCTGTAAGAAACGGGAGGCTTTGCCTCCCGTTTTACCTTTCATCCCCGGAAACAATGACACCGATTATCCTGATCAACGGTTCCCCTCAACACTGCGTAGATACTGGCGACCGAGGCCTGTCTTATGGTCAGGGGGTATTCGAAACCATACTGATCCAACACCGGCAGCCGCAATTCTGGAAATGGCATCTTGAACGCCTTGTAGAAGGTTGTCGGCGCTTGTCTATCCCTGCTGACGGACTCATCCGGCAACTGGAACAGGAACTCCCTGAGCTCCCGGAACAGGGAGTGCTCAAGCTGACCGTCACACGAGGCGTTGGGGGTAGGGGCTACGCCGTAAATGATGAGATAGAACCAACCCGGATAATTCAGCTGTTGGCCATGCCTGATTGGCCTGACCAGCCTAAGCAGAAGGGGGTCAGGATTAGGTTGTGCCAGACCCGGCTCGCCCAGCAGCCACTTCTGGCCGGTATCAAACATCTCAATCGCTTGGAGCAGGTGCTGGCCAGGGCTGAGTGGAATGATCCCGGTATCCGAGAAGGGGTGGTGTGTGACACCGGCGGAACGCTGATTGAAGGCACCATGAGTAATCTGTTCTTCGTGCTCGATGGGGTGCTCTGTACGCCAGAGCTTACTCAGTGCGGTGTCGCCGGTATTCTTCGGCGCTGGGTACTGGAAGCTGAAGAGTGTGCAGGCGAGTGTGTTCAGGTCGGCAGATTCTCGCCCCAACAGCTCAGTCAGGCGGATGAAATTTTTCTCTGCAATAGCCTGATCGGTATCTGGCCGGTGATCGAATATGAAGGTGTCGAGCTTGGAATAGGCAAGAGAACGCTCGCGCTTCAGTCGTTGTTGGATAAGGAGTATCAAGGGTGTTGATCAAGCGCTTGGCTGCAACGCTGATTCTATTGGTCGCGACGGCCGCGGCCGCTCTGCTGTGGCTGTGGAGCGACTACCAGCGCTATATCAATAGTGCCGCAAATATCAGCGACACGCGCATCGTTCATGTTGAAAAAGGCATGTATTACAATGCTTTGGTGGCATATCTTGAAGAAAATTCAATCATAGATAATGCGCTGTATATGCGTGTTATGGCGCGTCTTGAGCCGGCCCTTACCCGGATTAAAGCGGGAGAGTACCAGCTCGATCCCGGCATGACACCACGACAGATCGTGCAGAAAATCGTTAACGGCGACACCCAGCGCTACCATTTCACCATCATCGAAGGTAGTCGTTGGAGTGAGGTGCGTGCCGCACTGGCACGTGAGGTATTGCTGTCGCAGAACCTCAATGAGTTGAGCGATGAGCAGGTTGTCGAGGCGCTTGGCATAGAGGCGCCTTCGCCGGAGGGGATGTTTCTGGCAGAGACCTATCAGTTCGAGCGCGGTATGTCGGCCCTCGATCTGCTGTCGCGTGCCCACCAAGCCCTTAACCAGACGCTGGAGGCCGCCTGGTCTGGGCGTGCCGAGAATCTTCCGTTAAAAACACCCTATGAGGCACTCATACTCGCGTCCATCGTCGAGAAGGAGACCGCGGTGGCGGAGGAGCGGTCACGCATCGCGGGTGTTTTTACCCGCCGTCTTGATCGTGGTATGCGACTGCAGACAGATCCGACGGTCATCTACGGCATGGGTGATGCGTACAAGGGCAATATTCGCCGCTCGGACCTGCGCAAGGCCACCCCATATAACACCTACGTGATCGACGGACTTCCCCCCACACCTATCGCCATGGTTGGCCGGGAGGCAATACAGGCTGCAGTGAGTCCGGCCCCTGGAAAAGCGCTCTATTTCGTTGCGCGAGGGGATGGCAGTCATCAATTTTCTGATACGCTGGTGGAACATAACAGGGCGGTCTCACGCTTTCAGCTGAAACGCGCAGAAAACTACCGCTCGAGCCCGGAAAACTGACGATGTCTGGTTATTTCATCACCCTGGAAGGGATAGAGGGGGTCGGTAAGACCACCAATCTTAACTACGTGCGCGAATACCTCGAGCGGAGAGGGCATGAGGTTGTCGTGACGCGGGAGCCGGGAGGTACGCCGCTTGGCGAGCAGCTTCGTGAGCTACTGTTGACGCCCCGTACTGAACCGGTCTCCGATATGGCGGAGCTGCTGATGATGTTTGCAGCTCGTGCACAACATCTTTTTGCCGTGATCGAGCCGGCGCTCGCGCGTGGGGCCTGGGTCCTCTGTGATCGCTTTACCGATGCCACTTTTGCTTATCAGGGCGGCGGTCGCCAACTGGCCTCCGAGCCGGTCGCGCTACTCGAACAGCTGGTTCAGCGCCAGCGTCGTCCGGATCTCACACTGTTGCTGGATCTGCCAGTGGAGATTGGACTTGCCCGCGCGCACTCCCGAGGGACCCCCGACCGGTTCGAGACGGAGCGGGTAGAGTTTTTTCAGCGTGTGCGTGATGCCTATCTCGCACGGGCGGCGCAGGAGCCAGGGCGTATCAGGGTGATCGACGCAGAGCCGCCGCTTGCGCAGGTGCAGCAGCAGATTGATCTCGCGTTGTCCGGTTTGGAGTGGTCATGAACGTTGATGAGCAGATCTATCCATGGTTAGCGGAGCAGTGGGCTCATCTTGTCGAGCAGAACGCTAAGGGGCGCTTGCCCCATGCTCTGTTGCTCAGTGGTCCCGCAGGGGTCGGTAAGGCTGCCTTCGGCGCGGCTCTGGCGCATCTGCTGCTGTGCCATCAGCCACTGGAGGGTAAGCCCTGTGGTCGCTGTCGGAGCTGTGAGCTGATCGCCAGCGGACATCATCCAGACCGGCTGTTTCTGCGCCCAGAGGAGCCGGGTAAGCCCATAAGGGTGGACCAGGTTCGCGAGTTGACCAATATCCTGCACAGCACCGCCCAGCAGGGCGGCTACCGCATCATGATCATGGATCCGGCGGAAGCGATGAATGTGGCGGCTGCCAATGCGTTACTCAAAACGCTGGAGGAGCCCGGACAGGACACGCTGTTGATCCTGGTCTGTCACCAGCTTGGACAGCTGATGCCCACAATTCGTAGCCGTTGTCAGCGCATGGAGTTCAGCTTGCCGTCGCCTGATCAGAGCAGGGGGTGGCTGGCACAGCAGTTGGACTTGAACGAAGATGAGGCCGAAAAGCTGCTGGCCATCGCGCAGGGGGCGCCGCTTGGCGCTGTCTCACTCAAGCAGGGAGAGTTGCTCGATCTTCGGCGTAATTTTATGAGTGGACTTGCCGATGTGCTCCGCGATCGAACCGATGCGATCAGTCTGGCGCAGAAGCTGCACAAGGAGGAGCTTATCCATCTACTCGACTGGTGGCTTAGTCTGCTGGCCGATCTGGTGCGCCTGCAGTCCGGTGCGCCAAACCCTGACTTGAACAATGTCGATATGACAAAAATGCTTTCGGCAGTTGCGAATCGAGCCGACAGGGTTAGAATCTTCACTTTGGTTGATCGCGTTCAGGATGAGCGTAAAAGCCTCATGTTGCGACATAACCCGAATCGTCAGCTGCTTCTGGAGAAACTTCTGTTCGACTGGAGAGCGCTGATTCGTTAAGCAGGAGTGCAGCTGTTCATGTCGATCGTGCCCAGAATCAGTCACGGTATCCTCTCACTGGCTATCGGGAATAAAGAGGAACTCCTCAAGGCCTACATGCCGTTCATCAATAATGGCGGGCTGTTTATTCCGACGACTCGCTCCTACCAGTTGGGAGAAGAGGTATTCATGCTGATGACGCTGATGGATGAGCCGGACAAGATCCCGGTCACCGGCAAGGTGGTCTGGGTAACCCCTAGGGCTGCCCAGGGTGGGCGTATTCCGGGTATCGGAATCCAGCTGTCGAGCGAGGATGTGCAGCTCGTCGGCAAACTCGAAACCTATCTGGCCGGAGCACTGGGCAAAGGCCGCCGTACCAACACGCTATAATGTCTGGATTTTCATGTTCATAGATTCCCACTGCCATCTGGATCGGCTGGATCTCGGCCGTCACGATGGTTCCCTCGCCAACCTTATACAGGCGGCGGGCGATGCAGGCGTCGAAGAGATGCTGTGCGTTGCCATCGATCTCAATCAGTTTGAAGAGATGTACAGGCGGGTAAAACCGTTCGGCAATGTATATGCCTCGGCCGGAATTCACCCCTGTCATGTCGGCGAGTGCCCGTTCGACAAGGAGCGTCTGCGGGAGGCCGCCAGCCGCGAGCGTATCGTCGCGCTGGGCGAAACCGGGCTCGACTACTACTACAGCAAAGAGCTGGCAGAGCAGCAGCGCGAGAGCTTCGCCGGCCATTTGCAGCTGGGCTCCGAATTCGGTCTGCCGGTTATCGTGCACACTCGTGATGCACGTGAGGATACCCTTGACGTCATCCGTGAGCATGCCGATCCAAATGTGGCGGGCGTGTTGCACTGTTTCACCGAGTCCCGCGAGATGGCGCTGGCCGCGCTTGAATTGAACTTCTACATCTCGTTCTCGGGTATTATTACCTTTCGTAATGCAGAAGAGTTGCGCGATGTGGTGCGGGCGGTACCGTTGGACAAAATGCTGATCGAAACCGACTCCCCCTATCTGGCACCGGTTCCCTATCGCGGCAAGCAGAATGAGCCGACCTATGTACCCGAGGTTGCTCGCTGTATAGCAGATGTTAAGGGCTTGCGTATCGAAGAGGTTGCCGAGGCAACACGCGAGAACTTCTATCAACTGTTTACCAAAGCCCGCTCCCGCTGATCGACACGGGTGCTATTCAGCACCCGTATTTACCTTTCTCTCCTTCCTATAACGTATTCATATACCGAAAAACTCGATTCGTATTGTGGAAAAGGCGTTTTTCGCGCTTGCATCTGTAACCCTTTCTCGCGTTGAATGGACTTAGACTAAAGTCTAACTAGCTGCCGCAGCCCGGCTGCGAACAGGATAAAAACGGGATAATAGGAGCTTTTCTATGAGAAGACCGGTACGAATTGCAGTTACGGGTGCGGCGGGAGCCATTAGCAATAGCCTGCTGTTCAAGGTAGCCAGTGGGGAGATGTTCGGTAAGGATCAGCCGGTCATTCTACAGTTGATAGAGATGCCGGAGCGTATGGAAGCGCTGCGTGGCCTTGCGATGGAGTTGGAGGATTGCGCTTATCCCTTGCTTCACACCATCACGCTGCACGACAACGTTGAGGACGGATTCAATAACGTTCATTACGCGCTGCTGATTGGCGCACGCCCACGTGGGCCGGGCATGGAGCGCAGGGATCTGCTGGAATCCAACGCCGCTATCTTCAGCCGTCAGGGCCGGGCGCTGAATGATTTCGCCAACCGTGACGTCAAGGTGCTGGTCGTCGGTAACCCGGCCAATACCAATGCGCTGATCGCCAGCCGTAACGCCCCCAAGCTAAGCCCCTCTCAGTTCACCGCATTGACGCGGCTTGATCATAACCGCGCGAAAGGGATTCTGGCCAACCACACCGGCGCCAATCCACGTAACATCAGCCGTATCGTGATCTGGGGAAATCACTCCACTACACAGTACCCGGACCTGCATCATGCCGCCGTGCTCGATGAGCCGGTAATGAAGCAGATTGATATGGGCTGGTATGAGAATGTCTTCATTCCCAAAATCCAGAACAGGGGTGGCGAGATCATCGCTGCACGAGGCTTGTCCAGCGCAGCGTCGGCGGCGCAGGCGGTGGTCGACCATATGCACGACTGGATTCTGGGAACCGACGCGGGTGAAATTGTCAGCATGGGGATTGTCAGTGATGGCAGTTACGGCGTCGAGAAGGGGATCTTCTACTCATTTCCGGTACGTTGCGACTATGGCCGTTACCAGATCGTGCGTGGATTGGAGATCTCCGATTGGAGCCGTGAGCGTATGAAACTGACGGAAGCAGAACTTCTGGAGGAGAAGGCGGCGGTCAATCATCTGTTACCGGTCGAGACCGAGGCTTCGCATCGGAACCTGTCGATCTGTCTGCGCTCCGGCGTCACACTCTATGCCGATGGCACGGGGCCGGATGCATCATCGAAATATCTGACCACCAACAGGGTAATGTAAGCAGTCAATGTACTCTGAGACGAAAAGAGGCCCCTGAATAAGGGGCCTCTTTTTTTGATCCGATACTCGGCACTTAGATGTGGTTGCCGACCAGTTCATCATCGTTTGCCGGGGTAATGCTCAGTAGCATTTTGGACAGGTCGAGCAGGATGATCAGCAGGCCGTTGTGGTAGCAAACGCCCTGAACGAAGCGCTTACTGGTTTCCTCGCCTGAGGCGTTAGGGGCCCGGTCTACATCATTCTGCGGCAGGTTCAGCACTTCGTCGACGCTATCGACCACCAGGCCAATAACCTCTGACTCATTGAACTCAACGACGATGACGCGGGTTTCGTCATCCGGCTGTGCTCGCGGCATACGAAACATCTGACGAGTATCGATCACCGTTACCACGTTTCCGCGAAGATTGATAATACCCAATACCGATGCATCGGCGCCGGGTACAGGCGTGATCTCGCTGTAGCGCAGAACCTCTTTCACCTGCATTACGTCGATGCCGTACAGCTCATTGTCCACACGGAAGGTCGCCCACTGGTGATAGACCACGTCTTCCTGCTGGGCCTTTCGTGATTTTGTTTCCTGTTTCTTAAGTTCGTGCTTCTTGAGCATATGCAACTGTTCGGCAGCGGCTTCTAGACTCATGTGGAGTACCCTGTCAGTTCAGTTCGAATCGTCCTGCGATGGGCCAACATTGCTCCGGGCAGGCGGATCTGTATTGTAAGAGCGACAGGCACAGTATCACATAGCCCCGGACACGTTAAAAGAGCGTCAGAGGCAGTTATCGGGCTTCGGCAACCCGGCCAATCGCGCACTGACCTTGGCCGGGCTACCCGGAAACAGCTGCATGAGATAGATGCTTCGGCCCTTATCGTCGCCCAGGGACTGCTTTACCGCTTTGACCAGCGGTCGCATGGCCGGAGAATGTTCGTACCGAGAATAGAAATCGCGCAACAGGTAGAGAATCTCCCAGTGCGCCTCGGTCAGCCTGAGTCCTTCCTGGGTGGCGAGATACTCCGCTACTTGCGGACTCCACTGGCTGAGATCATCCAGATACCCCTCGTCGTCGAAAGCGATCGCCTGCCCCGCTATGTTTTCCGTTGCCATCAGAACCAGCTCACGACCTTGTCATGGGAGACGCACAAGGCTACGAAACCAGCGTCGTCTACGCTTTCGATCGCATCTGAAGTCAGGCCGCGAGCCTGCAGGTCGGGTGCAAGCGCTACTACGCTTCCCGGGATATTCGCAAGCTGTGATGCAAAGGTGGGCAGGGTCCAATAGACCCCATCTTCGATCAGCAGCAGGGTGTCTTGTGCTGTCATAGCGGCGAGTGCGCTTGCCATGCAGGCGGCGTTGGCAGGGGCTTGATTCAGGGTATGAAGAACCATCTCAGATGCTCAGTACATGTCGGTGTTGTGCCAGCAGGGCGGGAAGGTCTGCATCGTCGATCAGCTCAACCGGCAGGATCAGCTCTGCGCCGCTGAGTCCTCGCTGTTCCAGCGAGGATCTACCGACGCAAAGTCGCTCGATATCGTACAGCGGTAGTGACTGCTGTACCGCATTCAGATTTTTTTGCGCTATAGCGGAGGGTGATTGCTCTTTTAACAGCTGAAACACACCATCATCGAGGAACAGCAGGGTAACCGGCTGCTCGAATACCGAACAGGTGAGTGCAACATCCAGGGCGTCCCGTGCAGCTGAGCTGCCGTAGGGAGCGCTGCGGGTCAGAACCAGAATGCCGTCAGTACTCATGAACGACCTCCGAAGGTGACGACGCGGTCGGACTGGATACAGGCTTCGACCAGTTGTCCCAGGCCTGACAGCTCAAACGCATCGTTCAGGTTCCACTGTTCGCGTTTGTAGCGGGTCGCCTCCTGTTCGTTGATGACGCCGCGGCGCACAGCGGCCGCGATGCAGACCACGAGATCCAGTTGATGCTGCTTGGCCAGTGCCTGCCACTGCTGGGGGATGTTGAGTTCATCCTGTGGCGTGCAGGAGAGTGCCGAGCCGTTTTGCACGCCGTCACGATAGAAAAAAATCCTATGAATGCTGTGGCCCGCGGCAAGTACTGCGCGTGCGAAGCGGAGTGCAGTTTCGGCGCCCTGGTTTTGCACGGGCGATGCCTGAACGACTATGGAAAAGATCATCCGCGTCTCGATTGATCTAGGTTTGGTTTTGAAACCCGCAAATATGCAGACCATTAAAAAAGCCCCGCCATCTTACCAGATGAGCGGGGCTTTCCGCTGCCCAACTTGGGGCTGGATGTCAGTCGTCGCTGAACGCACCAGTCAGTGCCAGCAGGTGTACGAACAGGTTGTAGATGCTCAGGTACAGGCTGACGGTGGCCATGACGTAGTTGGTGTAGTGGCCATTTACGATGTTGCTGGTGTCGTACAGTACGAAGCCGGCCATCAACATCACGACAACTGCCGAGAACGCCAGATGCATGCCCGAAACGTTGACGCCGAACATCGGCAATACGAACAGGGCAACCATGGCGATCAGTACAACCATCATGCCTGCGGCCAGGAAGCCGCCCATGAAGCTGAAGTCTTTGCGGCTGGTGAGCGCGTATGCGGACAGGCCGAAGAAGGTGATTGCGGTCATGCCCAGCGCGGTCGCTACGATCTGGCCGCCGTTAGGCAATGCCAGGTATTGGTTCAGGATCGGGCCCAGGCCGAATCCCAACAGACCGGTAAAGGCGAAGGTGATCGGCAGGGCGGCAGCACTGTTCTGCTTGCGGTTCAGAACGAACAGCAGCACAAAGCTTAATATGACGCTGCCCAGATAGACGATGAACGGCGGATTCACGGCCATGGATATGCCAGCCGTTACGGCGCTTAGTAGCATCGTCATCGACAGCAGCATGTAGGTGTTGCGGATCACCTTATTGGTATCAGTTGCCGCAACATTTGCGTTATGTGGCAGGGGGCGTACATTCGCCATAGCGTTCCTCGCACGTTTAATTGACTAGAACCAATAATGGTTATCTTTTCGAGTTTTTCAAGTGTTTCGACCATTTGACTTCAGGAAGATTCCACGTAAACTGCCCAGCGTTTGCGGAGGGATGGCTGAGTGGTTGAAAGCACCGGTCTTGAAAACCGACGAGTCGAGAGGCTCCCAGGGTTCGAATCCCTGTCCCTCCGCCACTTTTTATCTCAACGACGCTTGTCACTGAATCCGTCAACAGAGTTTCCATTCCGGTGAGCGACCCCAACCCTACAGTCGATCCTCTGCCCGAAATACTCTATCAAGATGACTGGATCATTGCGGTTAACAAGCCTGCCGGTCTTCTGGTCCATCCCAGCTGGATCGCGCCTGCCAAAACGCCTAACCTGGTTTCACTGTTACGCGCTTACTTTCCCTGTGAAAAAATTCATACGGTGCACCGTTTGGATCGTGCCACCTCAGGTGTGATTCTGTTTGCTCGCAGCAAAGAGGTCGCTCATGCACTGCAGACGGCATTCAGTGAAAGACAGGTCGAAAAGCGTTATCTCTGCGTAACTCGAGGCTGGACAGAAGAGCAGGGGGTCATCGATTACCCTCTGAAACCGATCCATGATCGTATCGCCGATGCTCACTCCGACCCGGACAAGCCGGCTCAGGAGGCTGTGTCCTCCTATCGCCGCCTGGGGTGCGTGGAACTTCCAATTCCTATTGGTCGGTACCCGGTTGCCCGCTACTCCCTGGTGGAGGTTTGCCCCAAAACGGGGCGCAAACATCAGATCCGTCGCCATATGAAACATATCTTTCATCCGCTGGTCGGTGATACCAAGCATGGTGAAGGGCGCCACAACCGCTTGTTTAGAGAGCACCTTGGAGTCCATCGACTTCTATTGATGGCAACCGACATCAGCTTCAATCATCCGGTAACGGACGAGGTTATAAAAGTTGTTGCACCGGTTTCCGACGAGGTGGACAGGCTGTTTAGCCGTTTTGGCTGGAGCGGGTTGTATCCGACCTGTCGCAACAGCGACGGGGGTGGTATCAATTTTGCCTAAGAAATGGTGCTATAACTGAGTAGTGACGACTGACAGGCACAGGGAAAGGTTATAGGTGCCTGTATTTGTTACGAAAGATTAATAACGGCACATTACAATTAACTAGGTTCGGCCCACCGGTCGACCAAGACAAGATAATAAGTCAGTGAAAACACCTGAAATGACCAAACCTCCCTTATTAGCTGATCTGCTCAAGTCCTCTGGGCAGTTGCGTGTAGCCATCATCGGCGCTATGGATCAGGAGATCGAAGAGCTTAAGGAAACGCTCGCCGATCGCGAACACGAAGTGATTGCCGGATTCGATTTCTACACGGGCAAGCTGAACGGCACCGATGTTGTGCTGCTGAAATCCGGTATCGGCAAGGTTAACGCGGCGATAGGCTGCTCGATCCTTCTCTATCACTATCAACCCAGCTGTGTGATCAATACCGGTTCTGCCGGCGGTTTTGACGCCGAGCTCGAGGTGGGTGACGTGGTCATCTCTCAGGAGGTTCGTCATCATGATGTCGATCTCACCGTATTTGGCTACGAGCCTGGTCAGGTACCGGGCCTGCCGCCCGCTTTTACTCCCGATCCACTGCTTGCGCGCTTTGCGGAGCAGAGCATTGGCAAGATGAAGGGCATGAAAACCGTTAATGGCTTGATCGCCACTGGTGATGCGTTTATGAACTGCCCGCAGCGAGTGGAAACGACGCGGCTTCTATTTCCCAGCATGAAGGCCTGTGAAATGGAGGCTGCAGCCATCGCCCAAACCTGCCACCGTTTCGGCACGCCTTTTATCGTCATTAGGGCACTGTCCGATATCGCAGGTAAGCAGTCCGAGGTCTCCTTCGACCAGTTCCTGGATAAGGCGGCCCATCACTCCGCAGAGATGGTAATGGCGATTACCGAGTGTCTGAGTAACCATGTTGCTTAATACGTTGCTTAACTACGTAAGGTGATCTCGACGGGCTAGGGGGTTGCTGGCAACAGCTCCCTGATTCTGCCTTGCCACTCCTCACTGGCCCACTCCTTGGCGCCGGCTACGACCTCAACCAGTTCACCTTCTGAGTTGAACAGATAGCTCATCGGCAACCCCTTGAGGTTGAACTCGGTGAAGGTGCGCCCCTCCGTGTCGAGCAGTATTTGAAGGCCAAGCGGGGTAGCGAGCGCGCTGGTAAAGGTGTCTATGTCGGCAGCCGTTTCACCGGCGCTGATGGCCAGTACGCTAAATGGCTGGCCGGCAAATACCTGCTCGAGTTTATCCAGCTCCGGCATCTCCTTTACGCAAGGGGGGCACCAGGTCGCCCAAAAGTTCACCAGAAGCACCTCTCCCCGATGCTGGGCGAGCGCATAGGGTTCGCCGCCCGGGGTTTCAAAGCTCAGCGCATAGATCTCAGGCGTACCCGACTCAAGCGCATGGCTCGGTATCGCCAGTGACACAAGTAGCATGCAGAGGAGAAAGTGCTTTAGCATTGAGACGTTCCTCAGTAGTGTACAGTCTTATCCGTGGATCTTTTTCGGGCAGCAGCATAACGGTAGCATTGCGCCGTTAGTGTAGCTTAACTCTTTGTATTAAGGAGGTTGTTATGGCCAAGGTAGCGTTCATAGGTCTCGGCACGATGGGCTATCCCATGGCGGGCCATCTGGCTAAGGCCGGCCACGAAGTATGCGTGTATAACCGCACCCAGGCAAAGGCAGAGAAGTGGGTGGCACAGTTCGGGCATCGTCTGGCCAGCACGCCGGAGGAGGCAGCCCGGGATGCGGAATTCGTCATGACCTGCGTTGGTAATGACGAAGACCTGTATCAGGTGACGCTGGGGGAGACGGGCGTGCTAAAGGGTATGGCACCGAATGCAATCCTCATCGATCATACCACGGCCTCCGCTGAGATCGCGCGCCAGTTGGATAGCGCCTGCCGTGAACAGCGGTGTGGTTTTCTCGACGCGCCTGTTTCCGGCGGCCAAGCGGGAGCGGAAAACGGCGTCCTGGGGATTATGGTAGGTGGTGCAAGCGAGAGCTTTGCGCGTGCCGAGCCGGTTATTGCGGTATATGCCAAGGCCATTAAACACCTGGGAGAGGCGGGCAGCGGTCAGCTGACCAAGATGGTCAATCAGATCTGTATCGCCGGATTGCTGCAGGGGTTGGCTGAAGCCACGCATTTTCTCAAGCAGTCGGGCCTGGATGGCGAGTCGGTGTTCGATGTTATCCAGCACGGCGCTGCTGGCTCCTGGCAGATGGCTAATCGACATCAGACCATGTTGAACGACCAGTTTGACTTCGGCTTTGCGGTGGATTGGATGCGGAAAGATCTTTCGCTGGTTCTGGATGAAGCACGTCGTAACGGCGCGCGTCTACCGGTAACCGCGTTGGTTGACCAATTCTACGCTGATGTTCAGCAGATGGGCGGGGGGCGTTGGGACACATCAAGCTTACTGAAGCGTTTAGAGCCGGGCAAATAGGCGCTATTCAGTACTATGGAGGTACTGGAAATAGCAACCCGAGCCGTTATAATGCGCAAAATTTCACCAGAGTGCGGGACCACCGCACCTTAACAATCTCGAACAGAGGTTCTAGTTCTATGACTGATATCGACAAGTACACCCTGGTTTCTTTCGCACCGAGCCTCGTTATTGTGGCCGCGATGATCATCGGCACCTTCGTCGCCGTACGCGTCCTGAAAAAGGTAATCGCTCAGGATGCTGCGAAAGCGGGTAAGTGATAAGCCAGAGTGCTTGCTGTAGAAAAGGTCGCGTAAGCGGCCTTTTTTGTGCGTCGAACGTCCTCTTCCCAACAAGCTGCTGCTATTGAATTTTTGATCCGGGCCAGCTGTCTGCGACGACGAACCCTCTTGAGCGCTCGACCCATCCATCGTCCGCCCGGTGCAGTATCAGCACCAGGTGCGCACGCGTCTCGCCAGCGATCTCGTCTCGCAACCGGTCGAAATCGATCGCGCCGGTCTCCAACATCGAGACCGGCAGCAGCCAGTCCGGCTTTCTGACCAGCATATACACCCTTCCCGGCGCCTTAATCAGCTTCAGCTCCGATTGGGTCAGCCACCAGCCTTTTAGGTGGCAGGGGTTGATCTGCTCTGGCTGCTTTTTGGGGGCAGGTCTTAGCGGATGGTAGAACAGCCAGCCTTTGATCCACAGTGCCGATGTCAACGGCTGCTCGATGCCCAGTTCGGCGAGCTGCTGTTGAGCGGCGGGTTGCTGAGCCAGTTTGAGCTGATGGTAGAGCATCCGGTGCCATTTTTGCGCCAGGCAGTCGTCGCGTCGAGTGCCGATGTAGTGCGAAAGCGAACTGCCGTCACCGTCGAGTAAGTAAAGTTTGAGTGCCACCTCCAAGTGCAGCCACTGCCGGGACAGATGAATCAGAAAATCAAACTCACCAAGGGTTTTCTTATCGCTTTTTACTTGTATATTTCTTTTAATATCATACGTATACGGGTTTAATCTAAGGTATTCATATACCAGATTTTCGAAATGTTCGCCTAGGCGCCAACATGGCTGATAAGCGCTATCATGTACAAGTTCTTCGCTTGAGATCTGGAGCGGAGGCAGTTGTTGCGGACGTTCGAGCCCAGGGGGCGGTAGAAGCAGGTCCGGCGAAGAGAGCAGCCATTGCAGCTCGGCCTGCAGCCGCTGAGGGTGAGAACTGGGTTGATAGGGTGGACGACGATTCACATCTGCCTCAAAAGTGCCTAGAGTATGCCGCATTCGAAACATAGATTGACAGACAGGGGCGCACAATGACAGCGATGACCAAACGTCAGGCACTTCGTCTCCAGCAAGAGCTGCAGCAAAATAACCGTCAGAGCAAGCGTCATCCGCTGCTGTCTGAAACCGATATCAACAACATATTGGTTAACGGAGCCAAGATCTCCCTGAGCAAGCTCACGCGCGCCAAGACCTTCGATGCACGGCTCTACCACTTTGCCGAAATTGGAGTATACCTCGAGGTGTCCTTGTCACGTGGTGCCGGGATTTCGGACGACACGCGGGATCAGCTGCGGGAGATTCACCGCCGGGCGACCCACATCCATATGCAGGCCAACAAACAGTTCAATCAGGTTTCGGCCTGAGAGCCCCAGATTCGACAGTGACAGAAGCGGATAACAGCAGCACCTTTGACAGCAAGGCTTTCCTTGCGCGCCTGACTACGCGCCCCGGCGTCTACCAGATGTTCAATAACGAGGGGAATATTCTGTATGTCGGCAAGGCTCGCAATCTTAAAAACCGCGTATCCAGTTACTTTCGTGCCAGTGGGCTGACGACCAAAACGATGGCCCTGGTGGCCAAGATAGCCCGTATCGAAGTCACCATCACCAACAGCGAAACCGAAGCACTGCTGCTTGAGCAAAACCTGATCAAACAGCAGCGCCCGCCCTACAACATCTTGCTACGGGACGATAAGTCCTATCCCTACATCCTGATCACCGATAAGGATGAGTATCCCGCGGTACGATTTCAGCGCGGGGCCAAAAAAGGGAAGGGGCGCTATTTCGGACCCTTCCCCAGCGGCTCGGCGGTCCGCGAAAGCCTTCACATCCTGCAGAAGGTATTTTTGATCCGACAGTGCGAAGACAGTTTCTTTCGCAACCGGTCTCGGCCTTGCCTGCAGTATCAGATCAAACGCTGCAGCGGACCTTGTGTGGGCTTGATTACGCCTGAGCAATACGACAGCGATCTGCGTCACGCCATTATGTTCCTCGAAGGGCGTAACCAGACGATCATGGAAGAGTTGGGGGAACAGATGGATGCAGCTTCCGCGGCACTGAATTTCGAGAAGGCCGCCGAACTGAGGGATCAGATCAGCCGTTTGCGCCAGGTGCAGGAACAGCAATATGTCTCCGGTATGCAGGGCGATGCCGATGTGTTCGGCTGCGCGATGCAGGCGGGTGGTACCGTGGTGCACGGCTTGTTCGTGCGCCAGGGACGTGTTATTGGCAGTAAGGTTTACCATCCGCGGGTATCGATCGAGGAGAGTCCAGCGGATGTGCTGGCCGCATTTGTCGCGCAGTTTTACCTGGCAGGCGTACGCGAGATTCCAGATCACCTGATTGTCAGTTACGAACTGGAGGGCAGGGAAGCACTCGAGCAGGCTCTGAGCGAAAAGCGCGGGCGTAGCGTCAGCATCGCCCACAAGGTCAGGGGCGAGCGGGCCGGCTGGCAGCGGCTGGCACAAACCAACGCGGAGCAGCAGCTTGCCAGTCACCTGGCCAGCAAGCAGAGCATCCACGGCCGTTACCTGGCGCTACAGGACCTGCTGGGGCTGGATAGCCTGCCGGAACGGTTGGAGTGCTTCGATATCAGTCACAGCTCGGGCGAGGCGACCGTCGCGTCCTGCGTCGTATTCGACCGCAATGGACCGCTCAAGTCGGACTATCGCACCTTCAATATCGAGGGTATTACCGCCGGCGATGACTACGCCGCCATGCATCAGGCGTTGACCCGGCGCTACACACGATTGAAAAAGGGCGAAGCCAAGCTGCCGGACCTGCTGGTCATCGACGGCGGTAAGGGGCAGGTGGCTCAGGCGATGGAGGTGCTCGACAGCCTGCAGATCACCGAGGTTTTGGTTATCGGTATTGCCAAGGGGCCGACCCGCAAAGCCGGCTTTGAGGTGCTGGTGAGCGGTGATACCGGTCAAGAGCAGGTGTTACAGGCCGACTCTCCCGCACTGCATCTGCTGCAGCATATACGGGACGAAGCGCATCGCTTCGCCATAACCGGTCATCGTGCACGGCGGGGTAAGGCGCGCAAACAGTCCAAACTGGAGGGTATACCCGGTATCGGGCCTAAGCGCCGACGCGAGCTGCTGCGCCATTTCGGCGGTATACGGGAGATCGAAAGCGCCAGTGTTGAAGAAATCGCAAAAGTCTCTACCATTAGTCGGGCGCTGGCGGAGGAGATCCATGCCGCGCTGCACCCCGAACATTGAGCGCCATCCGGACAGGCTTTAGATCCCCAGATGAAAATACCCAACATGCTTACCCTGCTGAGGATCGTCCTGATTCCAGTGTTCGTCCTGGTTTATTACCTGCCGTTCGCCTGGGCACCACTGGCCTCTGCAGCCATCTTCTCGCTCGCAGCCGTGACCGACTGGTTCGACGGCTATCTGGCACGCAAGCTGGATCAAAGTTCACCCTTTGGTGCATTCCTGGACCCGGTGGCCGACAAGCTGATGGTCGCTGCGGCACTGGTGGTGCTGGTTGAAACCTTTGCCGAGCCCTGGATTACCGTCCCGGCAGTGGTCATTATCGGTCGTGAGATTGTAATTTCAGCACTACGTGAATGGATGGCTGAGCTGGGCGAGCGCGCCAACGTCGCCGTATCGATGATCGGCAAGGTAAAAACCACGCTGCAGATGATTTCGATAATTGGTTTGCTGGCATTCCCGCCGCTGACGATCCTGTCCTGGGTTGGCGTGGCTGCGCTGTACGGCGCAGCACTGCTGACGCTCTGGTCGATGTTCGTCTATCTGAAGGCGGCTTGGCCATTCCTGAAAGAGGATATCTAAGCCGGCTCGGGGTTTGTGGGCATTGCTGGAATTTTGATCTAAGTGGTTAATCTTTAAGCAAAAATATTTCATTTACCTGGTTGACACACCGAAACATAGCTCTATAATACGCTCCACTTGTTGAGACGACGCGGGAATAGCTCAGTTGGTAGAGCACAACCTTGCCAAGGTTGGGGTCGCGAGTTCGAGTCTCGTTTCCCGCTCCAACAAGTATTCAAAGAATGGCTGGATGGCAGAGTGGTCATGCAGCGGACTGCAACTCCGTGTACGCCGGTTCGATTCCGACTCCAGCCTCCATTCTTTCAGCACCCCGCTGATGCGTGATCCACCAAGCCCCGGTGGTGAAATTGGTAGACACAAGGGATTTAAAATCCCTCGGCCTTCGGCTGTACCGGTTCGACTCCGGTCCGGGGCACCATCCTACATTCTTGCTCTAAATCTTTTCCTAATAAGCATTCTCTCCGAATCCCTTTAGGCAGACTAAGCTTTAGCCATCTTCGGCAGCAGAAGCGAAGCCTATTCTGAGAAACTGCGTGATACTTCAAGTTCAAGCGTCAATCCTAATGTCCTCATTGATATCGGGATTTTTACCCAGGCCGAGGAGGGCAATGACCCCAAACGCATCGGTGCTGTTTACTGGCGCGGTTGCGAGGAGTCTTGTCAGGGATCTCAGGATTACCTTAAGGAGCGGATTAGGGAGGCGATAGCTAGATTCGTCGAAAAAGAGGAGAGGAGGCGGCCCGCATAGAGGCGGGCCTGATGTATGGGTCTGTTAGACGGGGTGTGCCCACATGTCGTATTCATCCGCTTCTTCGACCTCGACCAGAAGTCGCTCGCCGGGCGTGAGGTGGGTCTGGTGATCCAGGAATACCTGGCCATCGATTTCAGGAGCGTCTGCTTGTGAACGGCAAACGGCGCCCTCTTCGACGACTTCGTCAACGATCACTTCGATGGTTTTGCCTACCTTCTGCTGGAGTTTTGCGGCACTGATGCGCTGCTGTACCTCCATAAAACGTTCCCAGCGCTCCTGCTTGACCGCTTCTTCAACCGGGTTGGGCAGCTCGTTAGCGGTAGCGCCTTCAACGGGGGAGTACTGGAAGCAGCCCACGCGATCGAGCTGTGCCTCCTCGAGGAAATCGAGCAGGGTCTGAAAATCCGTCTCGGTTTCTCCGGGGAAGCCCACTATAAAGGTTGAGCGTAGCGTGATATCGGGGCACTGCTGGCGCCACTTCTCAATGCGATGCAGCACCTTTTCGGCATGGGCTGGGCGGCGCATGTTCTTCAATACCGAGGGGGAGGCGTGCTGGAACGGGATATCGAGATAGGGGAGGATTTTGCCCTCCGCCATCATCGGGATGATTTCGTCCACGTGAGGGTAGGGGTAGACGTAGTGCAGACGTACCCACACGCCCAGCTTGGCCAGCTCTTCGCACAGCTCCTTCATGCGGGTCTTGACCGGCTTGCCATCCCAGAAGTCCAGCTTGTATTTGGTATCGATCCCATATGCGCTGGTGTCTTGGGATATCACCAGCAGTTCCTGAACGCCATTCTCTGCCAGGCGGCGCGCTTCGCTGAGCACATCACCCACCGGTCGGCTGACCAGGTCGCCGCGGAAGGACGGGATGATGCAGAAAGTGCAGCGATGGTTGCAGCCTTCGGATATCTTCAGGTAAGCGTAATGTCGGGGTGTCAGTTTGACACCGGTGTCTGGCACCAGACTGGTGAACGGGTTGTGAGTAGGGCGGGGCGCCACTTCGTGCACCTGCTGCATCACCTGATCATATTGGTGCGGTCCGCTGACGGCGAGCACCTTGGGGTGAACCTCACGGATAAGGTCCTCTTTTGCGCCCAGGCAGCCGGTAACGATGACCTTGCCGTTTTCCTTCAACGCTTCACCGATGCTGTCCAGCGACTCCTGAACCGCGCTATCGATAAAGCCGCAGGTGTTCACGAGTACAACGTCGGCGCCATCGTACGACGGGCTTATGTCATAACCCTCGGTACGCAACTGCGTCAGGATGCGTTCGGAATCGACGGTGTTTTTTGGACAGCCTAGGCTGACGAAACCGACTTTAGGAGTACTCATATTTACCACCCGGGGAGATCTTGTGTTCAGGACGCGCGATTCTAGCTGAAGATCAATAAATGCGCGACTCAAGGCTGGTTGGGGACCGCAAACATGCTAATATCGATGTTCGATACATATCAAACAGTACATATGGTGTATTTATGACACAGAACAGCAGTACCAGGGTGCGCGTATTCGAAGCCGCTGACCTGCTGCTCGAGCAGGGTATTCGCCCTACTCAGCAGGCTGTTCGCGAACAGATCGGCAGCGGCAGCCTTACCACCATCAACAAGGCGCTCAATGACTGGTGGCGAACGCTGGGTGAGCGCATTACCCGGCAACAGCAGCACCCTGAGCTGCCTGAGCCTGTGCTGAATATTGCCAACCAGTTGTGGGACAGGGCTCTGGCCTACGCCGAAAACCGGTTTGAGGAGCAGCGCCAGCAGCTTAAGCGCAGCGAAATGGAACTGCGCAATCAGGTTGCTCTTAGTGAGCAGGGCGGTCACCAGGCGATGCAGGAGCTGCAGAGCCAAAACGGCCGCTTGCTGGCACGCTGCGAAAAACTGGCCGATGAGAAGTACGAGCTGGAGCAGAAATTGCTTAAGGCTGATGAGCAGCAGTTCAGGCTCAAGACCGATATCGACGAACTGAATCGCAAGTTGCGCCAGCAGGAGCTGATCGCCACCGGCAGTCAGGGCGGAGGTGAGGCGCTTATCGAGGCCAGGGTACGGCTCAGCATACAGGAGGAGGAGCTGATGCGCCTGCGATCACGTAACGATGAGCTGAATCGCGAAAATGCCATGTTGCGCCAGCAGCTTCAAAAGCAGGCTGGCTAATTAACCAATTTCTCGAGCTATTATATGTATCGGATTGATTAATATGGAATATCAGATCGATATAAACAGCGAGCGTGATGAGATCGTCAAGCTTATCAATAGTGCGGTCAGTGGTGATACCATCTGCTGTAAACGCGAGTCTCAGTTCGAAATCTGCAAAAGCGTGCTGGTAGAGGCAAAGCTTGCGGGGATCACGATCTGCTTGCTGGACCAGGATGACTACGTCATACGCCAAACCTCCAGTAAAAAAAGGGCGCAGGTTAATGGTCCCAGGCTCACCGACAGGCAACTCGTGGTGATCAAGGCGCTTGAAAAAGTGCTCGCCCACTGTAAAAAAGAGGGTATCGCCCTTATCGGCTACAGTGACGAGCTGGTTGCTTTACCCGCTAATGTTGCGCTCAGTGATCTGGCATCGGCCTATGCTGTGGAGGTGGATTCTTCGGCCTGCTATCGAGGAGCGGAAGGTATTGATTCATCCATCCTGCCATAAATAGAATTCAAGCTGATTCGAAAATTGGCTAGGAACCGCCTTTAGGCTGTGAGGCTTTGCATATGGATAGCTCGATTCGCGTATTGCTGGTAGATGATCACTCGATTGTTCGGTATGGATACCAGCAGCTTCTGTCACAAAATCCGGCTATCGAAGTGGTCGCAGAGGCGGAGAACTGTGCCGAGGCACTAAGCTGCTATCGGAAGCTGACTCCGGACGTGGTTATTCTCGACCTGTCCATGCCGATGGACAGCGAGTCGGAGGAGGTGCAGTCGACGGCAGGCGGGCTGGAGGCGATTCGCCGCATTCGCAGCTACGACAACAGCGCGCGCATACTTGTGGTTTCCGGTCTCGACAGCAATCCCTATCCCCAGCGAGCGGTTCAGGCCGGTGTACTGGGTTACGTTACCAAGCGTAATGCTTCTTCAGAGCTTAAGCAGGCGGTCGAGAATATCGCGCGAGGCAAAAGCTATTACTCGAAATCTATTGCCCACCTTGTTGATAGTAAAGAAGAACTTTATGAAGACAATCAGCTGTCACAGTTGACAAGCCGGGAGCTTGAGATTTTCTCGATGATCGCCGAAGGCCATTCGGTAAACCATGTGGCTGAAGTGATGCACTTAAGTCCTAAGACTATCCATGCCCATCGTGCCAATTTGATGCGCAAGCTCGGAATAAGCTCCAACTCGGATATCATCCATATCGCCATGCGCGCTGGAATTCTGCAGACCTGATCCAGGACGTGCTAACGTCTAATTATACAAGCCAGTGTTGAAGCGGGAGATATTATGCCAAATACTCCGGTGCCGCCTTCGCAGGATCAGCAGCTCAACGACTCGCTGGCGCTATGGCAGTTGCTTGAGCTTGGTGATCTGGTGCAGGTCGAAGCGAACCTGTTGTCGGATGAGGGCAGTCCCCAGTTAAGGTCAAACCGGTACTACGAGGTCATCGGAAAATCAGACGGTAGCAACGGCCACTACAGCCTATACGTCCAGTCTGACCTGACCGACGAAGTGGTCGAGGTGTTTGCCGGATTTGTACTGGACTATCAGAAAGCCTCCACACCGCCTCATCACGCTTGACCTGCCTAGGGCGCAATAAGCGACGGTCTTGATAGTCTGCGCAGCTGATCGGTGCTTCCTGGACGGCCCAGCAGGAATCCCTGAATCTCATCGCAGTGGAGCTCACGCAGGAACTGTAACTGTTCGGCAGTCTCCACGCCCTCTGCCACGACCCGCAAACGCAGGTTGTGAGACATGCTGATGATCGCCCTTACCAGGTTTTCGTCATCCACATCGCCCGGCACATCATGGATAAACGAGTGATCGATCTTGACGGTATTGACCGGAAGCTTTTTCAGATACATCAATGAGGAGTAGCCCGTTCCAAAGTCGTCGACAGCGAGGCGAACGCCCAGCTCGCGAATCTGGGTCAGGATGGGGATGAACTGCTCGATATTCTCCATCACGTAGGTTTCGGTGATTTCAAACTCCAGAAGCCGGGGAGGGAGGTCATACCGGCTCAGGGCATCGTGGATATCCCTGAGCAGGTCACGGTCCCGCAACTGACGTGGAGAGAGATTGACTGAAATAAGAATTTCATAGCCATCCCTATACAGCGCGGCTGCCTCGCAGCAGGCTTCATTCAGCACGAAACGGCCGATTTCGACGATCAGCTCGCTCTCCTCGGCGATGGGAATAAACTCGCCGGGTGATATCACGCCCTGCTTGGGATGGTTCCAACGCACCAGCGCTTCCGCAGCAAGCACCTGTTTGGCGCAAATGTCGAACCGCGGCTGGTATTGGAGAAAGAGCTGAGCGCCGGCTATCGCCTCCCGCAGCCCCTCTTCCAGCAGGTGGCGCCGCTGGTGACGGGCATTGATGTCGGGGTCGAAGAAGTAGACAGCGTTTCGGCCGTTCATTTTAGCTTCGTACATGGCGAGATCTGCATTGTTGAGCAAGGTCTCCGAGTTCTTGCCGCTTTCGACGCCCAGCGCAATACCGATACTTGCCGAACTGAAGCAGTGGGTACTGTCCAGTTCATAGGGCTCGTGCAATACGTGCAAAATACGTTTCGCAATTCTTTCGGCCTGGGCGCGATCACCGACCTCGGCAAGGATAACCGTAAACTCGTCGCCACCAAGGCGTGCCACGGTGTCCTTGGCCTGGACACAGGTGCGAAGCCGATCCGCTACCTGACGCAGTAGCGCATCCCCCTGCGAATGGCCATGGGTATCGTTGATTACCTTGAAGTTGTCGATATCGATAAACAATATGGCTGTATGGTTGGGCGAGTGCGCTAACTGTTTGTCGAGACGTTGATAGAACTGACTGCGGTTGGGCAGTCCGGTTAGTGCGTCATAGAGCGCAAGCTGCTCCAGTTTGCGCTCCGCCATTTTCAAATTGCTGATGTCACTAAACAGAATGGCAGAGCGCTTTACGCCATCGGTGTTTGGCAGGTGACTAATCGAAACCAGCACGGGAAGCGACTCACCATCGGCCCGGCTCAGTGCGCACTCTCCCTGCCAGGCGTCACGGCCATACAGATGGTCCCTGACTTGTGGATGGGCGAACATGAATCTGTCCAATACCGCCTGGCTGCCTTGCTCGTCCGATCCACACATCGCTTGGAAGGCTCGGTTGGCTGTTAACACTCCTTTCCGCTCATCCAGCACAATGATCGCTTCCTTGGTTGCGGCGACAACCTGGTGTGCAAGGTCCAGCTCCTGTTGAACCCTCTTCATGGCTGTTATGTCGGCGGCGATGCAACCGATCGAAGTAGCTTCGCCGTAGTCATCGAAGATCGGGAATTTGCTAACCAGGAAGGTTTTTGACTCGGATCCTTCGCCGAAAATCGATTCAAACTGCAGAGGCTGGCCACTTTCGAGTACTTGCATATCGGTTTCCTGAGCACGCCGCAGTACTTCGCCAGCCAGCAGATCTTCATCCAGGGCGCCTAGAACCTTAGTGGCCGGCACGGCCAGAGTGTCTGCGAACTGCTTGCTGACCAACTGATAACGTCGATCCAGCCCTTTTATGAAGATCACGTCCGGTGCGTTATCTACGATGCTCGACAGCAGCTTGTCCCGCTCCCGGATGCGTAAAAGCATCCGTTCGACTGCACTGCCCACACGGGCGAACTCTTGGAACTGAGCGCCGGTAAAAGGCCGTGGAGTGCCGGTTTCCGGCACCTGTTCCGCATACAGGGTCAGGTGAGAAAGGGCGCCACGCGTCAACTTGCGGATTGCAAGCATGGTCAGAACCCCCAATATTGCGACCAGCAACAGTGCGTATGAAAGGTGCGAGACATAGGCTTGCTGGAGATCCCGGTATGCGTTGTTGGGCAGCACAGAGCGAACGTTGTAATTCTTGCTTTGGTCAATCTGGAAGCGGTGCTCTCTGACTATGCTGTCGCCTCTCATATTCAGCCCATCGCTCAAAGGCGCATGGCTTTTCTCGTCCATCTTCATGTCCGAGTTGTAAACCAGCTTGTCGAGGATGGTTGCCCCCTCTGAGAGATAGATCGCTTCAGACCCAAATAACTGCTGCAGCCGATTGATTATCCAGAAGTTGTCATTGAGCAGAACGAAGCAGTGCAACAGGCCAACCACTTCACCATCCTCCTCGCTGGTAACAGGCAGGCTCAGGCGCAGAAGGGCGTAATCTGTGGCGTCAACTCTTGCGTCCAAGCTGCTCCAGACGCCGGGTGCCACATAGCGTTCGCTGAGTTGTTCGAGCGGGAGTGACAGGCTCAGCAAGCTGGCGCTTGAGCCTACATACTTGTCCCCGGCACTGTTCTCAACCACGAGTGCATCGACCTGTTGCCCACCATTGCTGGCCAAGAACCGATCGATAATATGGGACACCTGTTCGAAATCATCTCGCTGCAATGCTGTCTTCAAGCTGGTTATTCTGCTTAGCTCGCCGATAATCTGTTCGATGTAACTGAACTGGGACTGCAGCAAGCCGTTAAGTGCCCGTTGATCGCGTTCATAACCCAACCGGATCTCATGTTGCAGTGCGCGCTCGGAGCCCAGGTAGGCCGGCGCGACTAACGTGGCGGCCGCTGCGGCTAAAAGCAGCAATACGAGCGACAGTATTGAGGTGGAAAAGCGCATGTTGAAGGTCATTGCGCCATTACCTCGACACCGCTTAGGCGAAATGCCCGCTGGATCAGCTGTTCGAGTTGGTCCTCCGGTATATCTGCCGGCAACAGTTTGATCTCGCCGGCAAAAATCTGCGGAACCCGATTGGGTTGCTGCAGAAGGTCAAGCTTGATCGCCTCTGCCATGGCGATTCCGTTGTCAT
Source organism: Marinobacterium zhoushanense (assembly GCF_014641945.1). Lineage (GTDB taxonomy): Bacteria > Pseudomonadota > Gammaproteobacteria > Pseudomonadales > Balneatricaceae > Marinobacterium_D > Marinobacterium_D zhoushanense. The sequence continues at coordinate 470,891 of NZ_BMIJ01000003.1, read as the reverse complement.
CGTTAATCCGCATAACAGTGACATCCAGCTCGCTTTGCTGCAGGGCTTGCAGTTCTGCGGCGCCTCCACCCCAGCCGTTAAGCAGCACATCGAGGCGGTTCTTTTCACGAAGGGCGCGAAGGGCGCCCAGGGCCACGTCGGTGGAGCAGGCAAATATCATCTTGAGATCAGGGTGTTGTTCGAGCGTTTTGAGTGTTGCTCGATAGGCGCGCTCCAGGTTGCCGTCGGTGTAATAGGCGCCGACCTGCTGGACATCCGCGTACTTGGCCGCCTCAGAGGCAAAAGTATCGCCTCGCATCTGGCTGACATAACCGGGTGAAAAGTAGAGCAGCAGGTATTTGCCGCGATAGTCGATCTTATTAAGCATCCATTCCGCCATCAGCTGGGTGCCCTGAGCATGATCGAAACCCACATACAGAAACGGCTGATGAGACTGCCACCTAGCCAGAGGGGTTGTGATGTTCTGGAGAATCAGTTTCGGTTTACCCTGAGCCAGCAATCGCTCGACCATCCTGCCTTGTGGGGCAACATCAAGAGTGAACGCCAGATAGTCCGGCTGCCACTCCAGTGCTCTCGCCAGCTGCTGACTTTGCAGCGCCGTATCCACAGAGGGGTGGGAGAAAAAGGACCTCAATTCGAACGGAATGTTGAGGCTGCGCAGACGTCGCTCCAATGAGGTCTGGCTTCGACGCCAGTAGTCCGACGCCTGAATGCCGGGGTAGACCAGTGCAATCTTGATCGTTGATAAACCACTATCTTCGACTGGCTGAGCGGATTTGCGAACCAGATCCGCAAATTGACTGGCGGTCCGCATTTGATCCGGATTCTGTTCCAGGAAGCTGTCGAGGCGTATGTAATCCGGTGTCGCATACGCCTGGGGTATGGTCACAGCGGCAAGAGCCGCAGCCCCGAGCAGCAAATGGCAGAAACGACGAAGGGTATGAATGGAAGGCATAGCCGAAAGCTCCCTTTAATCGGTTGTTCATCCATATGTGGAGGCTATTTCCTCGCAGTAAGCATAGTGCAGATATCGGCACATCGAACTTTTCCCAGCAGCCTGCACTGTGCCGGTCACGAGACCGGCTGAAAGCTTCCCATGGCGTCTGGTTTATATCAATTATAGGCTTTTGATTTTATTGCGGTATTTATCGGAACAGGATTTGTATCAAATTACTTGGTTGTCGTCGGCTTTTATGGGGAGTTCTGAACAATTGGCAGCTGAACATCTATATATCAACGCCAAGGAGTCTGAGAGATGTTGGAGTGGAGTTGGGAATATTGAGGGAAGGGGGCCAGACCTGCCCAACACTCAGGAGACAGTGACCTGAGTATCGGGCGGGGGCTTCGATGGGTTTATACCGCTACCAGCACCTGATTGAAGAAAGCTGAGAGGCCGGCATGGTCATTTAGTGGCAGAACTTCGGCGACGTACTGATCGGGACGAACAATGACGATACAACCCTGTTCCTTGTTGATGCCGCGCATGTCGTAGATGTTTTTGCCGCCCCCCGAAGATTCCGGGCGGTTGTCGACGCAGAACACCTTCTCATAGTCACGCAGGCCATACCTGCCTTTCTCTGGCGTCAGCGTCGGGTGCAGCGAGGCGCGCTCGATTGACTGGTGATGCTGCTGAAATACTGCACGGAGATCGATGACAGAATCGGGATCGGCATCGTCGGGCGTGAACTGTTTCAGCGGGGAGTTGGCGTCATTGGCGAGGAACTCGCATAACGCCTTCACGCCGCACCGCGCAGACATCGGCTCCTGGTTGCCGGCGAAAGCGTACACGCGATATGCGCCATCCGCGGTGTGGCAGTGGCCCAACTGAACCGGTTTGGCATCACCATGGCGGACCACCGGTGCTGAGTGGAAACGTTTGCCTACGGTCAGGCCTGTCGCCAGATCCTGGTTCTGACCCTTGCCGACCATGAGCGACGGGCGATACTGGATCGATACGCCGGCGGTGTACTCGCCGAACAGCTGAAAATAGCGCTGGAACTCGGCCGGATCGACGCCGTCCGGATTCTCCGCAGACTTTGGCTTGGCGCTGAACATGCGGGAGAACTCACGGTCGAAGTCGATCAGCGCCTGGCCGTATTCACGACGTTCGTCGGAATAGGTTTTCAGGATCTTCTCATCCGCGCGGCCGATCAGAACATGTGCCAGTTTCCAACCCAGGTTCCAGGTATCCATTACCGAGGTGTTCAAGCCCTGTCCAGCTTTTGGACTGTGGGTGTGGCAGGCGTCACCGGCGAGAAATACGCGGGCCGCACGCTCTTCGGTAGAATCGTCGAACGCGGTAGTGATGCGCTGACCGATCTCATACACGCTCCACCAGGCGACCTCTTTTACGTCAACGCTGTAGGGCTGCATGATACGGTTGGCGGCAGCGATCAGGATGTCCGGCGTCATCTGATCGCGCGCAACACGCTCGTTTTCCTTCAGCTTGTCCAGTTCGATGTACAGACGCACCATGTAACCGCCCTCACGCGGGATGATCAGCATGTTGCCTTCGTTGTTGGAGTGGATCAGACATTTCAGCCGGATGTCCGGGAAGTCTGTGTTCAGCAGGACATCCATTACGCCCCAGGCCTGGTTCAGGGGTTCACCCACCAGCTCCTTGCCGATGGCGGCACGAACGCTTGAGCGGGCGCCGTCACAGCCGATCACGTATTTGGCTTTGACGGTTTCAATCTCCTGGGTGTACTGGGAGAAGTTCACCATGCGCTCCAGCTTTACGGTAACAGGGTACTCATTTGAAGAGCCGCAGCTGGGATCCACTTCCAGCCCCAGCAGCTTGCGCTGATAGTGCGGCTCCAGCTTGATTGGGGACTGCTTCATGACCTTGAGGAACTCGTCGTGCACGCGCGCCTGGTTGATGATCAGGTGGGGCATCTCGGAAAGGTCGTCCGCCACGTCCGGAACCTTACTGGAACGGGCGATCTGGTTTGGCTTCTCGGTGTCCGGCTTCCAGAAAGAGGCTTCGTTTACCTGATAGGCTTCCTGAATGATCTGGTCGGCAAAGCCGTATGCCTGGAACATCTCAATGGTGCGGCAGGCGATACCGTCAGCCTGACCCACCAGAAGACGGTCATCCTTCTGGTCCACAATCGCTACAGAGATAGTGCCGAACTGGGAAAGCTGGGCTGCCATATTGAGGCCTGCAGGCCCGCAGCCAACGATTAGTACATCGACCTCTTTAGGAAGAGGCCGTTTCACCGGAGGCGGTACGACAGCGTCCTGCGGATCGCTGAAACGGGGGTCGCCAGGATGAAAGCCATTGAGATGAAACTGCATGTTGGGGGCCCTCTGCTCTCTAGTAATGTTCTTGTAGTACCAACTCTAGCTAAATTCCTGATATGGGTAATAATTGGTTTTTGCTTTAAGACTAAAAGAATATGCATATATGAATCCCAACTCGTTGAAGCAATTGGCCATCGTCGTAAAACAGGGCTCATTAAGCCGAGCCTGCGAGCAGCTGTTTATTACTCAACCCACGCTGACGCGTGCGATCCAGCAGATCGAAGCCAAGGTCGGCGCACCGGTGCTGACCCGCACGCGTTACGGCGTCGCGCCCACCGCTATAGGGGCGCGCCTGGCTCAGATCGGCGAACGCATATTGGCCGAGTCGGAACACGGTGAGGAGGTGATCCGACAGTGGCATAGCGGCTACCAGAGCGAGTTTACGCTCGGCATCGACCCGCTTTGGGAATTCGCCACCTTCCGGGAAATGACCGAACACCTGCTGCGCGAGAAGCATCACGTCTTCCATCTGCGCACCGGGTCTGCAGCGCTACAGATTCAACTGTTGCAAGAGGGGAAACTGGACTTTCTGTTGGCACCGGCCCACTTGACCGTTTCCCAGAGCTCACTGCAGCGAGAGTTGCTGTTTCGGGACCGCTCAGGCGTATTTGTCGGCCGAAATTCGGCGCTGGTTGGTTCAAAGCAGCCGGTATCGCTCGAGGTGCTCGCTCAACAGAACTGGATGATCGCCGGTGCCAGCGCTGGTTTTCTGGATGGCCAGGGTGAACTAGCCGGTCCACAGGCCGCCCGTATGGCCTTCACCGGCAGTATCCGCTCCGTACTTCATCTGCTCAATACATCCAGCTTGCTGGTGCGCTTGCCGGCGCGACTGGCGCTGTTGACCGGTGAGATAGCACCTGAGCAGTTAATCGAAGTAGAGGGCAAACCCGGACCTCGCCGGGATATTGCACTCTGGTCGCGCAGCGAAGATGACGAGCGCCCAGAAAAATTCAGGGTGAGGGAGCTGGTTAGTGAGCTGGTGAAACGCCTGGATCGGGTGTCCGATACTTTTGGGTTGGACCTATCGTCGACCAATAAATAGACGAATTCAGCAAGCTCCTTCTGTTGAAATGCTTGCAGTGCCTCCCTACAATCGGAGCAACTCTACGCATACTGGGTGCCCATGACTCGACTGACTCGCACATTGCAGGCTTTTCTGCTGGTACTGCTGTTCGGCGTACAGTCTCTGTCGGCGATAGGTGGATCACTCTCCGCCGACGATGCGACCTGGAAGCATTGGCAGTTTCATACCGAGCATGGTGCACATTTTCACGCGCCATCCGATGCCATTGACCAGGCCGACGATCACAAGCGTTTCGAAAACGATCTTCACGCGGATATCAGCCATACCGGCACAAGCGGTCTGGTATTTACGTTGCCCCTGACGGACAGCGTTAAGCCCCCATCAAGACAACCTTTCCATATTCCACAAAGCCACGACGCTCCGCACTTGGGGCTCGATACACCGCCCCCTATCGTCTGATCCCGACCGCTATGGAACATCGCGGGTTTTTTTCCCGCTGGATTGCTAATCGAATTTAAGGGGTTTTACATGAAAACAACACTGGTTATGGGTGCAGCTCTGACGCTCTCAATCTCTATGGCTTCAGGCGTCGTCATGGCACATGGTGGTGCGTCCGGTATCGTCAAGGAGCGCATGGAACTGATGAAAGAGATGAAGTCATCAATGAAGACGATGTCAGCCATGTTCAGCGGCAAGGCGGAATACGATGCATCGGCGGTCAAAGAGGCGGCACAGGTCATCGAGCATTATTCAGGGGACGCAATGACGAAACTGTTCCCGGAGGGCAGCGCGCACGGGCCGAGCGAGGCGAAACCGGAGATCTGGCAGGAGTGGGATCGCTTCCAGTCACTGGCGGATCAACTGAAGCGCTACACCAGCGCACTGGAGAAAGCCGCCGATAACGGTATGGCATCCTCCGGTAGCGCCGCGAGCACGATGATGGGGAGCGGCGCTATGATGGGCCACAGCACCATGATGGGAACCGGGACAATGGGCAATATGATGGGCGATCAGGGCCCCTCTGAAGAGCATCTGGCCGAAATGCCCGCCGACATGGTGTTCCAGATGGTGACCGACACCTGCTCCGCCTGTCATACCCGGTACCGTGTCGAGGAGTGAGGCCATGCGACGAATGATGCTTAGGCTCTTCATTCTGCTTGGCGTGGTGGCGATTGGCTGGGGTGGTGTCGCAATGACCAACACTGGACCGACATCACCCGGGTTGGCCAAGTTGGAGGGTAATGTGGCGCGCGGAGCATATCTGGCTCGCGCCTCCGGCTGTATCGCCTGTCATACCAACATGGAAGCCGGCGGTAATCCACTGGCGGGCGGGGCTCCACTGGAGACCCGGTATGGCACCTTTTACGCGCCCAACCTGACCGCCGACGAAAATCATGGCATCGGTGCCTGGTCGATAGAGGACTTTGCCCGGGCCGTCAGGGAAGGGGAGTCGCCCAATGGGGACCCATACTACCCGGCGTTTCCCTATCGCTTCTATACCCGCTTCAGCGATCAGGAAATTGCCGATCTCTGGGCCGCGTTCCGCACCGTTCCTGCCGTAGAGCAACCGTCGAAAGAGCAGGAGTTAAGCTTCCCGTTCAACTTCCGCGCGGCTCTTCATCTGTGGCAAGGGCTCTATTTTGAGCCCCAACGGTTTAAGCCTGAGCAGGACAGGGGAGAACTCTACAACCGAGGGGCCTTCCTGGTCGAGGCGGCCGGCCATTGCGCTGCCTGCCACACGCCGCGTAACTTGCTTGGCGCGTTGGACGAAGATCAGCAGTGGACCGGTGCCGATGGGCTGCCGGGCGGAGGGGCCTCGCCTGCGATTCACGCCGATGCACTCAAGCAACGTGGCTGGAACGTACAGGATCTGGCTTATGCCCTGCGATCCGGGATTACACCGGATGGGGATGTGCTGGGAGCCTCGATGGGCGAGGTCATCCAGCAGGGAACGGCATTCCTGAGTGATGAAGATCGTCGTGCCATTGCCACATACCTGCTTTCAGAACGCTGAATTGGCTGGCCAAACCGGAACCATTGATTCACACTTCAGGCAATGAAAACGCTACTTGCCACCCTGACTGTACTGCTCCTGCTGATATCTGTATCGGCAGGGGCCCCCGTTCTGCCACATAGCGGGACAGGCGCGCATGCAGATGCGGCAATGACGAATACCCACGCATGCTGTAGTCAGCAGGTGACCAAGTGCTCCCGTACCTGTGCCGCCCAGTTGCCCATCCTGGCGTCTGAGCAGCAGACAGGGTGGCGATTGCGGTTCCTGATACCGGCCGGATATGCTGTTCCGGCCACTCAGCCCGGTTTTACCACCCTGCCTACGCCACCTCCGCGCGCCTGAGCGTTCCGTTTCAAAATCATTGAAAGGAAACACAGCCGGTTTCGACCGGAGGCTTGATATTGCGTGGAGAGTCCCATGAAAACAGCATCCATCCCTCTACTGATGCTCACCCTGTTGACGTCACTATGGAGCTTGAGCGGACAGGCTCAGGAGAACGACGAAGCACTCGATAAGCTGATCGACAGCAAAATCGAGGCCTATATCAATAGCGAGGCGTTTGATAAGCGTGTCGAACAGTCAATCATTCGATTCATCGAGGAGCAGAACCAGGCACGGGCGGAGCAGGAACGGAAGTCGCGACAGGCGAAGGTAGCGAACGTGGCTCCGGTCAGCCCGGAAACCGACTATATCCGCGGCAATCCTGATGCGGCATTTACATTGATCGAATACTCAGATTACGAATGCCCCTACTGCAAACGCTTCCACCTTACCGCTAAAGAATTCGTGGAGAAGCATCCGGATGTGAACTGGGTGTACCGCCACTTCCCGCTGAACTTCCATAACCCCGGCGCGCAGAAAGAGGCGGAAGCCGCCGAGTGCGCCGGATCTTTGGGTGGGAGTGATGCTTTCTGGCGCTATACCGATCTGATTTTCGAGCGTACACGTTCCAACGGTAAGGGGTTCCCCATAGCGAATCTGGGCCCGCTGGCTGAGGAGATCGGTCTTGACCGTCAGGCATTCGATACCTGTATGGAGGAGGAGCGCTTCAAGGATAAGGTGCTTGCCCAGACCCAAAACGGGTTGGAGTCAGGCGTTAGTGGTACACCGGGTAACTTCCTGCGTCATAACGCCAGCGGCGAGGCGCTGCCGATAGGCGGTGCACAACCCTTGATTCGCCTTGAGGGGATGCTGCAGAAAATGAAGGATGCACTCCAATGACTTTGAGCCGTCGCGATTTCTTATGGTTGACGGCTGCAGGACTGGTGGCCGCACCGACGCTGGCCAACGGATCGATCAAACCGGATGCCCGCCGTCTGAACCTGGTTCTACAGCCGGAACAGCGCCATTGGTTCGCCCCATTGGGCGAGCCGGTCGCCCTTTGGAGCTTTGATCGCGATGTATTGCGACTGCGCCAGGGCGAGGCGGTGGAGATCGAGGTTGAAAACCGCCTACCGAACCCGTCCAGCGTGCACTGGCACGGTCTTAGGATCGACAATGCCATGGACGGAGTCAGTGGGCTGACCCAGGATCCGATCCCCCCTGGCGGGCGTTTCCTCTACCGGTTTACGCCTCAGGACGCCGGTACCTTCTGGGCGCACTCCCATCACCAGACCTATGAGCAGCTGGCGCGTGGCTTGTATATGCCGCTGATCGTAGAGGAGCAGCAGCCCGCCGATGTGGACAGGGAACTGACGCTTGCGCTCGACGACTGGCGGTTAAATGAGGCACGGCAGCTTGACACTCACAGTCTTGGCGACATGCACGACTGGGCCCATGGTGGCCGTACCGGCAACCTGCTGACGGCTAACCGGCAACTCAAGCCTCAGCTGCAGGTCAGAGCGGGGGAGAGAGTCAGGCTGCGTCTACTTAATGCCGCCAATGCCCGCATCATGCTGGTCAACCTTCCCAATCTGCCTTGCTGGATCTGGGCTAAGGATGGTCAACCGTTGGCTGTGCCAGAAGTGCTGACAACTTCGTTAATACTGGCTCCGGCAGAGCGCTATGACCTGGTGCTCGATATTCCGGATGAGGCAACAGGAGTGCTGCCGATTCAGCTGGAAAGCGATCAGGCCCCTGTCGATCTCGCCTATTTGCGCGTGGACGACAGGGCCGAACGGCGCTTTAGCGGCGTGCCAAACGCTCTGCCCGCCAACCATCTGCCGGTTATTGGTGCGGAAAAGCCGGCCCACCGGGTGCAACTGGATATGACCGGTGGCGCTATGGGTTCCCTGCGTCAGGCGGTATACCAGGGGGAGACGCTTGGTGTGCGTGAACTGGTGCAGAGGAAGCAGATTTGGGCCTTTAATGGCGTCGCCAACTTGCCCGATCAGCCGCTTTTGGAAGCGCGTAGCGGTGAATTGATCGAGATAGAGTTGCTCAACAACACCCGCTGGCCGCACAGCATGCATCTGCATGGGCACCATTTCCAGGCCGACCTGGCGCGTTACGCCAAGGGGATCTGGCACGACACCCTGGTGATGGCGGCAGGTGAGGGAACGCGTATTCGTTTCCGTGCGGACAAGCCAGGCAGCTGGTTGCTCCATTGCCATATGATCGAACATCAGGCGGCGGGGATGGTCAGCTGGATCCGGGTTCTGGCTTGAGGTTATGGATGTAACCGATTTCACTCAACCGAGTGTGAACACCAGCCCCGGCCCGATGCGGGGGCCCGCGGGCTGGTGAAAAAGACGATTCTGACGGCTGAATTACATTTTTGTAAGGTGAGCCGATTCCGCTAGCGGCGGCCACTGAAAGGCATTAGATTAGCGAGACGACTCAATGGATGGTTAATGCTCTCAATGCACAGTTTTCAATCCCAATCCGCCCTGCTGTTGATTATCGCTATGATAGTCCAACTGCTGGCGGTGACGGTCACCAACGCTCAAACCCTCGGCCCAGGCCCTGCAGTACATGCCATGCAGCACGGGTCGGCGGATCAGGGGAGTACTGCCGTGGACGTGTTGGGAGTAGTGTATGCCGATTCGGGTGCCCAGGGTTGCCTATCCGTGAAAGGTGATCCTGGCTCAACCGCGCAATACGTTACCGCCGATTGTGTGCAAGACAGCGGCTGTCTTCTGGAACACTGCAGTAGCGCCTACGCGCTGACCAAGGCCGTGCATCAACCTTCGCCTATCAGTGCGGCTTCACTCTGGCCGGGACTCGTTCCCAACCCCCGCGAGATTTCGGCGCCACCTCTGGGACCTCCTCCAAAAGTGGTCTGATCAGACTGACCTCAACCCGAAACTCTTAACCCTGGAGTAGCGGGAACTCTTTTAGCTTTAAGCGACGCAATGTTTTCGTAATTCGGCAAGGCCCGCCCTGGGGCGGTCTTGGCGTGTTGCTATGGAGTAACCATGTCTTACCTTTCTACCGCAACGATAAAAGGGGCGCGCGTGTTAGCGGCCAGCGGCCTGATCTTGACCTCCATGGTTCAGGCCCAGGAGCTGACACTGGAGCAGGCGGTCGCACGCGCCCTACAGGCCGATGCCTGGATGAGATCCAGTGAGCATAACGAAACCGCCCAACGCGCGATGGGCGATGCGGCGGGGCGCCTGCCTGACCCAAAGTTCAATGTCGCGCTGGCCAATCTGGCGACCGATACGTTCGACTTCAACCAGGAACCGATGACCCAACTGGTGATGGGCGTATCCCAGATGATCCCCCGTGGCGATACGCTGGCGCTGAATGCGTCACGTTTTGAGCAGCAGGCCGATATGCAGCCGCTACTGCGGGAGGAGCGTCGCGCGCGCGTGCGGCTGCAGGTCAGCCAACTCTGGCTGGATGCCTGGAGCGCGCAGCAAAGCCTGGCATTGATCGACAACAACCGGAACCTGTTCGAACAACTGGTGGATGTGGCCACCTCCAGCTATGTGTCGGCACTCGGTCGTACCCGCCAGCAGGATCTGGTCAGGGCGCAGCTGGAGCTGACCCAGCTAGACGATCGTCTTACCCGGCTGGGGCAACAGCGCGACACTGCGCTGGCGCGGCTCTCTGAGTGGCTGATGACGACCGACACCGATGGGGTCTCCGCAGCCCCGGCGTTGCCGCTGTCTGCTGCGATTCCCGAGATTGAACAGTATCGGAAACCGGCGGCCGACGAGATGAGCGGAGCCGGCGTATTTATCAACCATCCCAGCATCCGGCTGATCGACCGTCAGATCGATTTGGCACGGACCGATGTGGATCTGGCCGAACAGAAATACAAGCCTGAGTGGGGGCTGAATGCGAGCTACGGCTACCGCGGCGAGGACGCGATGGGAGCGGACCGTGCCGACCTGATGACGCTGGGCGTGAGCATCGATATGCCCCTGTTTTCCACTCACAGGCAGGACAGTGAGGTCAGGGCCGCCGGTTCCCGGGTGGAGGCGATCCGCACCGAGCGTCTACTCAAGCTACGCGAGATGTTGGCCAGCTACGACAACGCCAGTGCAGCACACCGGCGCATCGGACAGCGTCTGGCCTTGTATAACCAACAACTGCTTCCGCAGAGCCACGAAGCTGCAGAGGCGGCACTCAACGCCTACACCAGCGATAACGGCGACTTCGCCGAGGTGGTGCGGGCGCGCATAGTCGAACTCAATGCACAACTGGCGGTGATCGAGTTGAACGCGGAACAGCAGAAGCAGGTAGCGCAGATCAACTATCTGCTTACCCGCATCAGTAGTGAGGAACAGTAAATGACAAATGGAGTGTTTAAGCCCGCCGCACTGTTATTGGCCGGCATTGCATTAGGCGGCGGGGCTGTCTACCTGACTCTGGGCAGCCCCGAAGACGGCCCGACTGCCAGCGCTGAACCGCAGCCGTTGTACTGGGTGGCACCGATGGATCCCAACTACCGTCGTGACAAGCCTGGCAAGTCGCCGATGGGGATGGATCTGATCCCGGTTTACGAAGAGAGTGACGCCGGAGGACCCGATGAAGGCGCCGGTACCATCACTATCTCCCCCGAGGTGGTGAACAATCTGGGTGTGCGCACGGCTGCGGCGCGGCAGCAACCGTTGAACTTTGAGGTCGGTACCGTCGGCTACATTCAGTACAACCAGGACAATGTCGTTCATATCCATCCCCGAGTGGCCGGTTGGATCGAACGGTTACATGTAAAGACGTCTGGAGAGAGAGTAACTCGTGGTGCACCGCTCTACGATCTCTACTCGCCGGAACTGGTCAACGCGCAGGAGGAGTTGCTGTTCGGGCTGACTCGTGGCGATTCGCGCCTGACGGCAGCCGCAGAAACTCGTCTGCGCTCGCTCAACGTGTCCAACGGGACCATCGAGCGGATAAAGCGCGAACGGCGCGCACTGCAGACGGTGACCTTCTACGCGCCGGCTGACGGCGTGGTCGACGACTTTGCCGTACGTGCCGGGTTCTATGTCCAGCCTGGCATGACGCTGATGTCGATCGGTGACCTGGATGAGGTTTGGGTAGAGGCCGAGGTGTTTGAGCGCCAGGCCAGCCTTATAGAGCAGGGGCTGCCGGTGACCATGACCTTGGATTACCTGCCAGGACAAGAGTGGCGGGGACAGGTCGATTACGTTTACCCGACACTGGATCCGAAGACCCGCACGCTGCGCGTGCGACTGCGCTTTGCCAATCCGGACCATGCGCTAAAACCCAACATGTTCGCTGCAATCAGCATCCATAAGGTGAGTGATGAGCATCTGCTGAGTGTGCCTCGCGAGGCGGTGATCCGCGGCGGTCGCGGTGACCGGGTGGTGCTCGCGTTGGGTGAGGGCCGCTACAAGTCAGTAGCCGTGGTGACCGGAAGGGCGGATAACGAGCAGATCGAAATCCTAAACGGGCTTGCAGAAGGCGAGAGGGTTGTTACCTCGGCCCAATTCCTGCTTGATTCCGAATCGAGCAAGACATCCGATTTCAAACGGATGCACCTGGCGACCGCTGACACAGCGGGTGAAACCGAGGTGGATAATCCGACCAGTATCTGGGTTGAAGCCACTATCAACGCGGTGATGGCCGATGAGATGAAAATCAACGTCGATCATGCCTCGATTCCGGAGTGGGGCTGGCCCGATATGCGGATGGATTTCCCGCTCGCCGAGTGGGTGGATCTGAGCCAGCTGGCGCCCGGCTCACAGGCACAGATCGAGATCAGCCGTTTAGAGGGCGGCGGCTTCCAGATCAACGACGTGTATGTTACCGGCAAGGTGCCCACCGATGTCGAACCGAGCTCGGGGATGGAAGGCATGGACCACTCGACGATGGATCACTCCCAGATGTCGATGCCACCTGCACAGCCCGATGGTCAGCAGTAAGGAGACATCATGATCGAATCGATAATCCGCTGGTCGGTCGGCAACCGTTTCTTTGTGCTGCTGGCAACGCTGATTCTGTTGGGTTGGGGGGTGTTTTCGCTGAAAAATACCCCAGTGGACGCAATACCCGACCTGTCCGACGTGCAGGTGATCATCAAGACCAGCTACCCCGGGCAGGCGCCGCAGGTGGTGGAGGATCAGGTCACCTATCCGTTGACCACGGCAATGCTGTCGGTGCCGGGCGCGGTTACCGTGCGCGGCTACTCGTTCTTCGGTGATTCCTACGTCTACGTGATCTTCGACGAGAGCACCGATATCTACTGGGCCCGCAGCCGCGTGCTGGAGTACCTGTCGCAGGTAGCGCCATCGCTGCCGGAGAACGCCCGTCCTCAACTGGGACCGGATGCTACCGGAGTAGGTTGGGTCTACCTCTACGCCCTGCAGGACAAGACCGGCCGGCACGACATCAGTCAGTTGCGCTCACTGCAGGACTGGTTCCTCAAGTACGAGCTGCAGACCGTTCCCGGAGTTTCGGAAGTCGCGGCGATCGGCGGTATGGTCAAGCAGTACCAGGTGCGGGTGAATCCGGACAAGCTGCGTGCGCTGGATATGCCGCTGTCGCATGTCCAGAATGCGATTCGCCGCGGCAACCAGGAGGTGGGCGCGTCGGTGGTGGAAATGGCCGAAGCCGAGTACATGGTACGTGCCACAGGCTACATCAAGGGTGTGACGGATCTGGAGAACATTCCGCTCGGCGTTAACCCCAACGGTACGCCGCTGTTGCTCAAGGATGTGGCCGATATCGGCACCGGCCCCCAGATGCGCCGCGGTATCGCCGAACTGAATGGCGAGGGCGAGGTGGTCGGCGGCGTGGTGGTAATGCGTTTCGGTGAAAATGCGCAGAAGACCATCGATGGGGTCAAGGCCAAGCTGGAGACGCTAAAGGCCGGTCTTCCGGAAGGGGTCGAAGTGGTCACCGTTTATGACCGATCGGGCCTGATCGGGCGTGCAGTGGAGAACCTTTGGCACAAGCTGCTGGAGGAGTTTATTGTCGTCGCGCTTGTCTGCATGCTGTTCCTGTTCCATATCCGCTCATCGCTGGTGGCGATTATCAGCCTGCCGGTGGGGATACTGGCGGCGTTCGGCGTCATGCATCTGCAGGGGATAAACGCCAATATCATGTCATTGGGCGGTATCGCCATCGCCATCGGTGCGATGATCGACGGCGCTATCGTCATGATAGAGAACATGCACAAGCATATGGAGCGCACGCCGCTGACACCGGAAAACCGGTGGAGGGTGGTAACCGAGTCTGCCAGCGAGGTGGGGCCAGCGCTGTTTTTTAGCTTGCTGATCATCACCGTTAGCTTTGTACCTGTATTTACATTGGAGTCCCAGGAAGGGCGGATGTTTGCGCCGCTGGCCTTCACCAAAACCTATGCCATGGCGGCGGCCGCAGCGCTGGCGATCACCCTGGTGCCGGTGCTGATGGGCTATTTCATCCGTGGCAAGGTGCTGCCAGAGCATAAGAACCCGCTCAACCGGCTGCTAACCGCGCTCTATATGCCCACGCTGAAAGGGGTGCTCAGGTTCCCGAAAGTCACGCTGTTTGGCGCCCTGCTGGTGCTGGCGGCCGGGTTCTGGCCGCTGGACAAGATCGGCAGCGAGTTCATTCCGACTCTGGATGAGGGCGACCTGATGTACATGCCGACCACCTATCCCGGTATCTCGGTGGGGCAGGCTCGCCAGGTGCTGCAACAGACCGACAAGCTGATCCGCACCATACCTGAGGTGGAAAGCGTATTCGGTAAGGTGGGCCGGGCTGATTCCGCTACAGATCCTGCGCCACTGACGATGATCGAGACCTTTATTCAGCTCAAACCGCGTGAAGAGTGGCGTGAGGGTGTGACCACCGACAGTCTGAAGCAGGAGCTTGATGCCTTGGTCAAGTTGCCCGGCGTCACCAACGCCTGGGTGATGCCGATCAAGACCCGCATCGACATGCTGGCCACCGGCATCAAGACCCCAGTGGGGATCAAGATTGCAGGTCCCGAGCTTGAACAGATCCAGCAGATCGGTCAACAGCTTGAAGCGATCCTCAAGGATGTGCCCGGAACCGCATCGGTCTACTCAGAGCGTGTGGCGGGCGGGCGTTACATCAAGGTGGATATACAGCGTGACAGTGCGGCACGCTACGGCCTAAATATTGCCGATGTCCAGCAGATCGTGGCCAGTGCCATTGGTGGCATGAACGTGTCGCAGACTGTCGAGGGGCTTGAACGTTACCCGATCAACGTGCGCTATCCGCAGGAGTACCGCAACTCGCCCGAGCAACTGGCGCTGCTGCCGATCGTGACGCCGTCGGGACAGCGAATAGCGCTCGCTGACGTTGCGGATGTGTACGTCGAGGAGGGACCGCCGGGGATCAAGAGCGAGAACGCGCGTCTGAACGGATGGACCTTTATCGATATCGATGGCGTGGATCTGGGCTCCTATGTGGCCAACGCACAGACCATCGTCGCCGATCAGATTGCGTTACCGGCTGGGTACTCCATCGCCTGGTCAGGCCAGTACGAGTACATGCAGCGCGCCAAGGAGAAACTGACCTACGTGATCCCGCTGACGCTGGCGATCATCGTCGTGCTGCTGTTCATCAATTTCCGCAACCTGACCGAGGTTGCGATCATCATGGGCACGCTGCCTCTGGCGACGGTGGGCAGTGTCTGGTTGATGTATTGGCAGGGCTTCAACTTCTCCATCGCTGTCGGCGTCGGCTTCATTGCGCTGGCCGGGGTGGCGGTGGAGATCGGCGTGATCATGCTGGTGTATCTGAACCAGGCCTGGCGGGAGATGTTGGTGCGCTGTGCCAGCCACCAGACACTGCCGCGCGAGGAGACCCTGCGCCACGCGGTGCTGCACGGTGCCGGCTTGCGTGTACGTCCGGTGATGATGACGGCGGCGGCGATCATCATCGGTCTACTTCCGATTTTATACGGCACCGGTACCGGCTCGGAAGTGATGAGCCGAATAGCGGCGCCGATGGTGGGTGGGATGGTCAGTGCAGTGGTACTGACGCTGCTGGTATTGCCCGCCGTCTATTACCTCTGGCGTCAGCGCACAATCAAACGCATGACACTGGAAACACTTCTTGGTGACACTACTCAAAACGAGGAAACAACACGATGAAACAGCTGAAATCTCTGATTGCCGCAGGCCTGATTGCTCTCTCTGCACCCTCATTTGCACAGTCTGACATGATGGGCATGATGAGCTCACATCCGATGGACGGCGCTATGGTAATGGAGCCAACGCAAAACCTGGAATTGACCTTCGGCATGAACGTACGCCTGGTTAACGTTAAGGTGATCGACTCCAGCAACAAGCCCATGAGTATCGGTTTCAAACCGATGGAGGAGCATACCAAAAGCTTCAACGTGCCCGTACCGACGCTGAAGCCGGATAACTATACTGTGCACTGGACCGCTATGGGCGAGGACGGCCACCGTATGAACGGTTCCTTCCAGTTCATGCAGCATTGATCCAGAGCAGTCTTAACATCGATTGAACGGGGGCCGGCATAACAGCCGGCCCTATTTTTTCTATGCTAGGTATAGGGTTCTGATACGGGAGCTACAGATGATGTGGGGTGAATGGGGACAATACGGTTGGGGCTGGATGCTGTTCGGCGGGTTGCACATGCTGCTGTTCTGGCTGCTGATCATTCTAGGGATCGCCGCACTGGTGAAGTGGCTTTGGGGTGCAGAGGAGAAGGGCTCCAATCGGCGGCAGGATGCACTTGATGTCCTGCATGAGCGGTACGCCCGTGGCGAGATCGATCGGGAGACCTATCTTGCCATGAAGCAGGATATCCTGGCCGGAAAATAAGCAGTATCGGAGTGCAGGATCACGCCCGCGGCTCCAGCACATAGCCCATGCCGCGTACGGTGTGGATCAGCGCAGGCGTGAACCGGTCGTCTATTTTGCTGCGCAGGCGACGTACAGCGACTTCGATTACGTTTGTGTCGCTGTCGAAATTCATATCCCAGACCTGGGACGCAATCAATGAACGCGGCAGTACCTCTCCCTGGCGCCGCATCAGCAACTCAAGCAGCAGGAACTCCTTGGCGGTCAGGTCGATACGCTGTCCGGCCCGAATGGCACGGCGCTTTACCAGGTCCAGTTCAAGATTTGCCACCTGCAGTAGTGTCGGCTCCAGTGAGACTCGCCCACGGCGTAGCAAGGTGCGTACCCTGGCCAGAAGTTCAGAGAACGCGAAAGGCTTGATGAGATAGTCATCGGCGCCTAATTCCAGGCCTTTAACTCGATCCTCCACATCGTCACGGGCGGTGAGGAACAGCACCGGTACCTGGTTGCCCTGATCTCGCAGCGTTTTCAGTATCTGCCACCCGTCCAGTTCCGGCAGCATTACATCGAGCAGGATCAGGTCGTACACCTGGCTTGTCGCCCGCATCAGGCCCTCAATACCACTTCGCACCAAGTCGGTGCTAAACCCGGCTTCCGCAAGTCCTTTCTGCAGGTAGTCGCCGGTTTTGATCTCATCTTCAACGATCAGCAGCTTCACAGCCTGGTCACCCTCCCATACAGCCGTTGGTAGCATCTGGGAAAGGGTATCAGGGTTGGTTCGTCGCTACACGGGAAAACTCAAGGTAAAACAGGTCGCGTCAGCATCTGAGTGAACGTCGATACGCCCGCTGTGGGCCTTGACGATCGCTTGGGTGATCGACAGGCCCAGCCCTGTACCTTCGTGGTTGCTATGGCAACGAGACTGATCACAGCGATAAAAGCGGTCAAACAGGTAGGGGAGTTCCTTGGGGGGGATCGCGGCTCCGGTGTTCCTGATATGGACCCGTAACTCACCGGGTTTGGGGACGATCTCAACGTCGATGCACCCACCATCGGGGGTGTGGCGTATAGCATTGGACAGCAAGTTACTGATCGCTCTATCGACCATGATGCGATCGCCTTTAAGCTCGCCACCGCCTTGCATCCTCATTGACAGATTGCGCTCCTCGGCAAGTGCTTCGTAAAAATCGAACAACTTGACGATTTCGAACTCCAGCATGAAATGCTCTCTGGAAGGGAGATCGAGGTTATGTTCCGCTTTAGCCAGGAATAGCATGTCGGAGATCATCCGTGACAGCCGATCCAGCTCCTCCAGGTTGGAGGCCAGGACATCCCGATACTCGTCGACAGAACGTTGATGGGACAGGGATACCTGTGTTTGCGTCATCAGATTGCTGATCGGCGTGCGCAGTTCGTGGGCGATATCGGACGAGAAGTGGGTGAGACGATTGAACGACTCCTCCAGACGGTCCAGCATCGAGTTCAACTCGATAGCCAGCGCCGCCAACTCGACCGGGACTGATTCAACCGGCAGACGTTGATCGAGGCGTTTAGCGGTGACGGATTTCGCTTTGCTCTCCATGGCTCGTAGGGGCGACAGCCCCTGCCGCGAGACCCACCATCCCAGTAGGGCGCTGAGCATTGTCGCGACAAGCATCAGTCCCAATAGCTTTTGCGCAAACTGGTGCATGAACGTGGTATGCCGAGTCGTTTCCATGGCGGCGGATATGATCAGCTGCTGTCCGTCGGGCTGGCTACGGGGTAGTGCCATAGCAACCCCCCGGTACTCAACGTCCCCCTCGTGCCACTCCAGGCGTTGAGGCTTACCCGGCGCTTGCAGCAATGTATCGGTGTCATAGGGCAACGCGATGGCGCTTGCGGAAAACAGGCTGTCTCCAGCAGAGGAGGCGATCTTGATGACAATACTGTCATGGTCAACAACGGAGTTTTTGATGACCGACTCAACCGCCGGCAGCGCATTGCGACTTTGCAGGTTTGTGACAATGTTTGCCGTGACGCGCAGTTTGTCGTCCAGCTCGGAATAGTCCTGGATTTCGAAATGGTGCCCGATCGAATGCTGAATCAAAAAACCCAGCGCAGTGAAAATGGCGACAGATACAAGTATGAACAACAGAGTCAATCGGGTGGTTAGCGAGATCATAGTCGGGTAGATTCATCCATCACATAGCCCATCCCCCTGAGCGTGTGTATCAGTTTGGTCGGGAAGGGGTCATCTATTTTGCTGCGCAGTCGCCTTATGGCCACCTCTATAATATTGGTATCGCTGTCGAAGTTCATATCCCAGACCTGCGATGCGATCAGCGACCGGGACAGCACCTCACCACGCCGGCGCAACATGAACTCCAGTAAGGTGTACTCTTTGGCGGTCAGGTTGATCCGCTGTCCGCTGCGGATTACCCGACGCCTGATCATGTCAACCTCAAGATCGGCCAGCAGCAGTGTGGTCGGCTCAACGGAAGGGGTATTACGGCGCAGCTGGTTACGGATCCGTGCCAGTAGCTCGGAAAACGCAAAGGGTTTGACCAGATAGTCGTTCGCCCCCATCTCCAGTCCCCGAACCCGGTCATCAACCTGGTCACGGGCGGTAAGGAAGATCACCGCGGTGGTGTTGTGGCTATTGCGCAGGCCTTGCAGAATCTGCCAACCCGTCATTCCCGGTAGCATGATATCGAGAATGATCAGGTCGTACTCCCCGGTAATGGCCAGATGCAGGCCATCGGTACCTGTATTGGCGAGATCCAACACATAGCCGGACTCCGTCAACCCCTGCTTGAGGTAGGCGCCGGTTTTCAGTTCATCTTCTACGAGCAGTATCTTCATCACTACACACCTCCGACAGAATACAGTGTGCCAGCAAATCAGCCGCATGAGCGTCGGATTACGAAAATGTAATTCTCAGGTAAGTTTTCTGTCGGGCTTTGTCATCCATACTGTAAGTGAGAAAAAGGGATGGGGTGTAACCGATTCCATTACCCTTGCCTGTAACAAGAGGGGAGCACGCCATGACCGAGGGCAAGCCTGAATCATTCTGGATGAGTGGCCGAGGTATGGTCGCGCTAGGGGCGGTCGCCATCCTGGGCTATTTTCTGGTGATGGAGCACCGGGCGCATCTGGTGGCCTGGTTGCCCTACCTGATGCTTCTGCTCTGTCCATTAATGCATCTGTTTATGCACCACGGACATGGCCATGGGTCGAGCCAGGGTGGCGATACAAAGCACCGTGATGATAAGTGAGATATGTCCGGTAACATTTGATTGCGGAGTTTAATCAACGCAAAGCTGGAGCCAGGTTCCTATGCAAGAGCATGATGCCTATGGCCTATGGGTGCTGGTGTTTATCAACTCGGCCGTGTTTATCTTTTTCGCGTTCAGCTTTACCAAACCGAGAACAGGACTCGATTGGCGTGGGCTGGGTGGGTTCGCTGCTTTCGTGGTCGCTCTCTTTACCGAAATGTACGGTTTTCCGTTAACCATCTATCTGCTGTCCGGCTGGCTACAGAGCAGATTCCCTGAGCTGGATCTGTTCTCTCATGAAAGTGGTCATCTCTGGCATACGCTTCTGGGGCTGGAAGGCGATCCGCATTTAGACATTTTTCATATAATCAGCAACCTATTGATAATCGCGGGCTTTTTTATGCTGGCTTCGGCCTGGCATGTGCTGCATCGGGCGCAGCAGCAGAACCGCCTTGCTACGTCTGGCCTCTATGCCCGGATGCGCCATCCTCAGTACTCGGCATTCATTCTGATCATGTTCGGATTTCTGGTGCAGTGGCCGACCTTACTGACCCTGATCATGTTCCCGGTACTGGTTGTGGCCTACATTCGACTGGCAAAGCGGGAGGAGCAAGCCGTCTTGGCAACCTTTGGTGCTGAGTACTTACAGTACCGGAAGAGAACGCCGGCTTTCATACCGAAGGTTTTTCAGCGCACTGTGGTTCCCGATCATTGATGCTAGTGATCGGTTCGATATAGCTCTGGCCAGGCTGGACAGGCATAGAAACTTGGCAGCAGGCACCTCCGTACAGTGCGGAGAGGTCGCCAGGTACGGTTTCTAACATAAAACGACGATCCATTGATCTGGAGTAAACACTATGAAAACACCGACGCTAATTCTGACGCTGGCGCTGTCAATTGCCAGCCCTCTTGGTTGGGCCGAACAGGAACATCATCCGAATGCGAGTGCCCAAGCCGGCGCGCCAGCGGCAACGACAGGTACAACAATGCAGTCGTCCATGCAGGAGCGGCTGGATCGGATGCAAACACTTGCCGATCAGTTGGCGACCACCGAGGACGCGGCACAACGGCGCGATTTGATGGAGGAGCACCGCAAGGCGATGACGGATATCCGTGGCATGATGGGGGGAATGCCGCAGGGCGGCGGCATGGGCATGATGGGTGGCATGGAGATGATGAGCGGTCAGGGCGCTATGATGCCGATGATGCAGCGCATGCAAGAGATGCAGGCGGGTATGGACCGGATCATGGACACCGACGATCCGCAAA
Source organism: Marinobacterium zhoushanense (assembly GCF_014641945.1). Taxonomy (GTDB): domain Bacteria; phylum Pseudomonadota; class Gammaproteobacteria; order Pseudomonadales; family Balneatricaceae; genus Marinobacterium_D; species Marinobacterium_D zhoushanense. Next base: position 449,891 of record NZ_BMIJ01000003.1, on the reverse strand, counting down.
AACGGATGAAACTGATGAAAGATCACCGTCAACAGTTGCAGGAAACGATGGGCATGATGGGTGGAATGCAGCAGAGCGCCGGCATGGGCATGATGGGCGGTCAGATGGGCTGTGTTGGCATGATGGAGGCCTATCGCCAGATGGATAAGCGTCTTGATCTGATGCAGCAACTGCTGGAGCAGCGCTTGGATAAGTAGCAGGCTTGTTAGGACGGGGGGCGTTTTAACGGGGCAGGGGCGTATGGGAAGGTCGCCTCTCCCAGTAAAGAAGGCCATATGGACAAGAGGAATATCAAATGCCAGTGAGTAAACTACTACAATTCCGCTCCAGCCTGCTGGTGTTTGTGATGCTTTCGGCGAATGTTGCGCTGGCGGACCATCGCGAGGGACATGTCGATGTCACGGAGCCGACTCTCAGCAAGATGGCCGCGACCGGCCAGCGCGCGTTCAATGAAACCTGCGCCAAATGTCACGGTGATAACGGTGCGGGCACGATGAAGGGGCCTCCGTTGGTTCACAAGATCTATAATCCGGGCCACCATAGTGACCAAGCGATCTACAATGCGATGCGAAATGGCGTACGCGAGCATCACTGGCCCTACGGCGATATGCCGAAACAAACGAGCGTCGGCTTCATGGAGTCCACCGCTATCGTGAAATTTATCCGCGAAATGCAGGAAGCCAACGGCATTGTTTACCAGCAGCACCGTTGATAACTCATTTAGGAACAGCTGCGCTCCGGACCACTCGTCAGGGTAAATGAGGCGGAACAATTCTTTCTTGACCTTGCCATTGTGGGAAGGTTTATATTCCGGGAGTATCATCATGAGATGCTGGTAAGGAGGCAGATGGTGAATACTCAGGTCAAACAAAATCCGTCGTCCGTGACGACGATAAGCCTACCCATTGAAGGCATGAGTTGCGCCTCTTGTGTCGGCCGAGTGGAAGCGGCACTCAAGAGGGTAGATAACGTTGCTGAGGTCGCGGTGAATCTGGCAACCGAGCGTGCGGACATACGCAGCGCTGCGCCGCTCGATCGTGAATTACTGATCGAGGCCGTGGAAAAAGCGGGCTACTCGGTGCCTGCAACGACCACTGAACTCTCCATCGAGGGTATGAGCTGCGCGTCCTGTGTCGGTCGGGTGGAGCGCGCCTTGCGAGCCATCCCTGGCGTCATCGAGGCCAATGTCAATCTCGCCACCGAACGGGCAAGTGTACGCGGCAATGCCGGCGCGGAAGCCCTCATCGCCGCAGTGGCGGATGCCGGCTATACGGCCAGCCCACTGGATTGGACCGGGTCGGAAGCCGATGAGACTGCCGAGAAGAAGGATGCCGAGCAGGCCGAGCTCAAGCGGGACCTGAGCATTGCCGCGATCCTCTCCCTTCCCGTGTTTCTGATCGAGATGGGGTCTCACCTAATCCCCGGCATTCATCACTTCGTGATGAACACGATTGGCCAGCAGATGAGTTGGTATATCCAGTTCGCGCTGGCAACGCTGGTGTTGTTCGGGCCGGGGCTGCGCTTTTTCAAGAAGGGCGTGCCCGCGCTACTGCGTCGTGCTCCGGATATGAACTCGCTGGTGGTGCTCGGTACATCGGCCGCTTGGGGGTATTCGGTCATTGCGACCTTCTTCTCCGGTTTGCTGCCGTCAGGCACTGCAAACGTCTACTACGAGGCTGCAGCGGTCATCGTTACCCTGATCCTGCTCGGACGCTTTTTTGAAGCGCGTGCGAAAGGGCGCACTTCCCAGGCAATCAAGCGGCTGATTGGTCTGCAGGCCAAGACGGCGCGCGTGAAGCGTGACGGCAGATCGGTGGAGATCGCCATTGGTGAGGTACAGCCGGGCGAAATCCTGGAGGTTAGACCTGGTGAACGCATTCCTGTTGACGGCGAAGTGATCGAAGGCGAGAGCTATGTCGATGAATCGATGATCACCGGTGAGCCGGTGCCGGTAGCCAAGACGACCGGTAGCCCGGTGGTGGGCGGCACCGTCAACCAGAAAGGGGCGCTTGAACTTAAAGCCACGGCGGTGGGCGGCAAGACAGTCCTGGCGCAGATCATTCGCATGGTCGAGGAGGCGCAAGGCTCGAAACTGCCGATTCAGGGGCTGGTGGACAGGGTCACGATGTGGTTTGTACCCGCTGTAATGGGCGCGGCGCTGCTCACGTTTCTGGTCTGGTTTTTCTTTGGACCTTCGCCAGCGCTGAGCCTCGCGCTGGTCAATGCAGTCGCGGTGCTGATCATCGCCTGTCCCTGCGCCATGGGACTGGCGACGCCTACTTCCATCATGGTGGGCACGGGTCGCGGCGCGGAGATGGGCGTGCTGTTCCGCAAGGGGGAAGCCCTGCAGTTGCTGAAGGACGCCAGAGTCGTCGCGGTCGACAAGACCGGTACTCTGACCGAGGGCAAACCGGCGCTGACCGATCTGGAGATTGCCGAGGGGTTTGACCGCAACGATGTACTGGTACGTATCGCGGCCGTGGAGGCACGGTCGGAACATCCTATCGCCCGCGCCATCGCTGAAGCGGCGGAAGCCGAGGCATTAACGCTGCCCAAGGTCTCCGGCTTCGAGTCCGTGACCGGTTTTGGTGTCAAGGCAGAGGCTGAAGGCGTGTCGATCGAGATCGGCGCCGACCGCTACATGAACAGGCTCGGGTTGGATGTGGCGCCCTTCGCCGAGACCGCTGCGCGTCTTGCGGATGAGGGTAAATCACCGCTCTATGCGGCGATCGGCGGCAAGCTGGCAGCGATTATCGCCGTATCCGATCCGATCAAGAGCTCCACACCGGAGGCGATCGCGCTATTACATGAGTTGGGGCTTAAAGTCGCGATGATCACCGGCGACAATCGGCGCACGGCCGAAGCGATCGCCAGACAGTTGGGCATCGATGAGGTCGTGGCCGAGGTCCTGCCGGAAGGCAAGGTCGAAGCGGTGAAAGCGCTCAAGTCCAGCCACGGCAAGCTGGCCTTTGTGGGTGATGGCATCAATGACGCTCCGGCACTGGCGGAAGCGGATGTGGGTATCGCCATCGGCACCGGCACCGACATTGCCATCGAAGCGGCGGACGTGGTGCTGATGTCTGGAAGCCTGAAGGGGATCCCAAATGCCATTGCGCTTTCACAGGGGACCATCCGTAATATCAAACAGAACCTGTTCTGGGCATTTGCTTACAACACGGCCCTGATCCCTCTGGCGGCGGGTGTGCTCTATCCGGCGTTTAGCATCCTGCTTTCACCTATCCTGGCGGCAGGGGCGATGGCCCTCTCTTCGGTCTTCGTACTGGGTAACGCACTAAGGCTGCGTAGGTTCAGAGCCCCCGTCCAGGCTGAATGAGGGCATGCGAGCCTGCTATCGGCAGGCTCGCTTTGGTCTTATAGGTATAGAAGCTGAGAGATTTCGAGAGATTCCTTCCATTTGTACAGGTAGAGGTAGAGCGATGAACATCGGAAAGGTGGCCGCGGCGTCAGGCGTTTCGGCGAAGATGATCCGCTACTATGAATCGATCGGCCTGATCCCCGAGGTATCTAGAACGGATGCCGGCTACCGCGAATACTCCGATAAAGACGTACACCGCCTGCGTTTCATCCGTCGTGCACGCGATCTGGGGTTTTCGGTAGAGCAGATGGCGGAGCTGCTCGCACTTTGGCAGGACCGCGACCGGGCTAGCGCAGACGTCAAACGCATTGCACTCGAACACGTTGCCGAACTGCAGCGCAAGGCGCGCGAACTGCAGGAGATGAGCGAGACGCTCGCGCATCTGGCTGGACACTGTCAGGGTGATTCCCGGCCGGACTGTCCGATAATCAGTGAACTTTCAGAGGAGGGAGGGGCTGAGGATTCTCGAGTTGGCGTCCGACCACGCTTCGGCAAGACCGGTCTAGAGACCGGACGCAAACCGCGGCAGTCGCGGTAATCGCCGATATCGATCGGACAAGCAAGGTGACGACCAGAGCGAAGTCTGTCGCAGGAACCAAGAAAAAGGCTGCCCGGGGATCTCTCCGATGCAGCCTTTTTTGATGCGTAACAGAAGCGATGTGAACGCCTCTAAGCGAGTATCAGGCGCTAACCTGCTGGTTTTCGTAACCGGCTTCTCGAATGACATCGCTGATGGATGCGACTTCGAGATTACTGCTGACAGTCACTTCGCCTTTTGCAAGATCGGCTGATACTTCAGCCTGTGGGTCGAGCCCTTTGACCGCTTTTTCGATCGTGGAAACGCAGTGGCCGCACGACATACCGGTAACTTTGAGCTGGTGGTGCATTTTTAACTCCTTGGTAAATTGGACATAACGAAGATAGACCTTCCAACACTGGTAAGGTCAATATTTTGATCGCCAAGATTACAAAAATGTAATCCCACGGTAAGTCTCATGTGGAGGCGGATCATCCATACTGTTAGTCAGGAAAAAGGCTTTCCCAGAGTGGAGCATTCGTCATGCATGAAGCGAAACATCACACCGAGCATTGTCATGATCAAGGCAACAAGCCTGCAGCAGGCGACACAGGTAATATGCACGAGCTGCTGATTGATGGGGCCGGATGTGCCAGCTGTGTGGGCAAGATCGAATCAGCGCTGAAAAGGGTGCCGGGAGTGGAACAGGCATCTATGAATTTCGCCCAGCGCACGGTCAGCGTCAGCGGTAACGTGTCCGACCAGACCCTGATCGAGGCGGTGGAAGCTGCGGGTTATGGAGCAAAACCGGTGCAGGCAGAGTCCACAGAGGATCTGCTGAGCGAAAAGGAGCAAGCCGACCTGGCGTACTACAAACGCCTTATCCGCGAGATGACCATCGCGCTGGGACTGGGCGTACCGCTGATGCTCTACGGTCTTTTCATCGGTGAGATGACGGTAACCACCACCGGTGAAAGGATCGCCTGGTTGCTGGTGGGCCTGGCGACGCTGGCGGTGATGTTGTTTTCCGGTCGCCATTTCTACGTCGGTGCCTGGAAATCGTTCATCAACCACAGTGCGAACATGGATACCCTGATTGCGCTGGGCACCGGTACTGCCTGGGCGTATTCGATGGTGGTGGTGTTCTTTCCCCAGGCGGTGCCGGATATGGCACGTCACGTTTATTTCGAAGCAACCGCGATGATTATCGGTCTGATCGACCTCGGGCTGGCACTGGAGATCCGGGCTCGTGGGCGTACCTCGGAAGCGATCAAGCGGCTGATCGGACTGCAGGCCAAGACCGCGCGTGTGTTGCGTGATGACCAGGAGGTCGATATCCCGATAGAACAGGTTCTACAGGGCGATCGGGTCCGAGTACGCCCCGGTGAGAAGATTCCGGTCGATGGTATCGTCGAGGAGGGTCACTCCTCGGTGGATGAATCGATGCTGACCGGTGAGCCGATGCCGGTGGAGAAAACCACCGAAGACGAGGTCGTGGGCGGCACCCTTAACAAATCCGGCACCCTGCTATTCAAGGCGACGCGAGTGGGCAAGGATACCGCGCTGGCCAGAATCATCTCGATGGTCAAACAGGCACAAAACTCCAAACCGCCAATCGGGAGGTTGGCTGACGTGATTTCGGGGTATTTCGTACCGGCGATCATGATCATCGCCGTACTCAGTGCCCTGGCCTGGCTCAACTTTGGCCCCGAACCGGTCATCGCCTTCGCGGTGGTGTCCGCCACCACTGTGCTGATTATCGCATGCCCCTGTGCATTGGGGCTGGCCACACCGATGTCAGTAATGGTCGGTGTCGGTAAGGCTGCCGAGGCCGGCGTGTTGATTAGAAATGGTCAAGCACTGCAGACCGCCTCCAAGATCACCGCGATGATCCTGGACAAGACCGGCACCATCACCGAGGGTGCTCCGAAGGTCACCGAAATTAAAACGATTGGCGGGGCCGATGAAGCGGAGGTGCTGAGACTGGCTGCAACCCTTGAGCAGGGGTCGGAGCACCCACTGGCACAATCGATCGTCGAGTCGGCCAAGGACAGGGGATTAAACCTGGGTAGTACTGACAGCTTCAACGCCATCGCCGGTCACGGCGTCGAAGGGAATGTGGAGGGCAGGGCAATTCTGTTCGGCAATGAGAAGTTGATGCGCGACCGCCAGATAGCGATCGACGCCCATCTGGAGCCGGCTCAGGCGATGGCCGCCCGGGCGCAGACACCGATGTATCTGGCTGCGGATAACCAGTTGCTAGCGCTGATTGCTGTCGCCGACCCGATCAAGCAGGATTCTGTCGACGCAATCCGGCGGCTACAGAAAGACGGCATACGCGTGGTGATGCTGACCGGCGATAACCGCGACACGGCGAAGGCGGTTGCCGAGCAGGTAGGAATCAAGGAGGTGTTCGCGGAGGTGCTGCCGGAGGATAAATCCGACAAGGTTGCAGAACTGCAGAAGCAGGGCGAGATTGTAGGTATGACCGGTGACGGCATCAACGATGCGCCGGCGCTGGCACTGGCCGATGTAGGCTTCGCCATCGGTACTGGTACCGACGTTGCGATCGAGAGTGCCGATGTCACGCTGATGCGTGGTTCTCTGCATGGGCTCGCGGATGCCATCGCGGTCAGTCGCGCCACGTTACGCAACATCCGCCAGAACCTGTTTGGCGCGTTCATCTACAACGCCGCTGGCGTGCCTATTGCAGCGGGCCTTCTATACCCCTTTATCGGGGTACTGTTGAGTCCGGTGATAGCGGGTGCGGCGATGGCGTTCTCATCGCTGACGGTGGTAACCAACGCCAACCGCCTGCGTTTATTTAAACCTCAAGAACACTGATCAGGAGGAGAGCACCATGATGTTGCTTATCAACCTGCTGGGTCTGCTGCTGATCGCACTGATCGTCTGGTGGTTCTGGCTCCACAAAGGCGAAAGCACACAAATTGATTCAGGGGAGATTACGATCAACGTCAACGACGGTGTTTACGATCCCGCGCATATCCGCGTTCCGGCAGGTCAGCCCGCGACGCTCAGGTTCCTGCGCAAGGACCCGTCACCCTGTGCCAGCGTGGTGGTGTTCAGCGATTTCGACATCAGCCAGGAGCTCCCCCTGAACAAGACCAAGGATGTACGACTGCAACCGATGCAACCGGGCCGCTATCCTTTCACGTGCCAGATGCAGATGTATCGGGGCGAGTTGATCGTGGAGTAAAACGTTGGAGGAAAAAGGAGGCAGCAATGAGCGATCTTGATCACAGACCAGGCGTAAAAGAAGCGAACCTGGTGACACGTAAGCTGAAACTGTCGGGCATCGATCAGCCGGGGATAAGCGCCTTGGTCGCCGAGCTTGATCAGTTGTTTGGTATGGACAGCGTGAACTACGCTTCAGACTCAGCAACCCTGTCATTCGCTTACGATGCCACGCACTGCAGCGTGGATGTGGTGGAATCGATCGTCAACAAACACGGTGCGCAGTTCGCTGCCAGTTGGTGGAATCGTACCAAACGCGGTTATTACCGTTTTGTCGATCAAAACATGAAGGACAACGCGGGCTACGAGCCCCACTGCTGCAACAAAGTACCGCGGAAGTAGTTGCAGCAGCCTCGAAGAAGCTTAGCGGCACAATACCGATCAACAACAGGGATAGATCGGTAACGAGCAGGAGGAACGATATGTGCCATCTGATTCTGTTTATGCCGCTTCTTGGGCTGGCGGTCTTTCTGATCTGGCCCTTGAGCCTGGCAGGGCCGCTATACGCTGTGATATTTGTGCTTTCAGTGGCGATGTACGTATTGATATTCAAAGCGATGCGTCTGCCTGTCGTCACTGGCAGCGAAGCGATGCTGCGAAGTGTCGGCACCGTGTTGAGAAAAGAAGCAGACCATTGGCAGATCCGGGTCGGTAACGAGACCTGGGAAGCCGAGTCCGCGGATTCATTAAAGATAGGGGAAAGGGTACGGGTAACCGGGATTGATGGCCTACGTCTTCAGGTCAAGCCTGACAGCGAAGCTGAGATTGTGTCGCATAACACCATAATGTTAAAGCACTAATATACAGGGCGGTGCGTTTGCGTTTAACTAACCCTTTACTATGGTTTTAGCATCCACTCCGGTAATCAGGAAGACAAGGATGGAATCGATACAATCCGAACTCATACTGTTGGCGCACCCCTCATTTGGTGTCCTTGCGATTCTCACAGCGGTCTGGGTATTTGCCGAGACCATCAATAACCAAGCAACCAGCTACGGGAGGCTGAGGCTGTTAAGCCTGGCGGGCACCCTGTTGATGTGGCTGAGTTACCTGGTAGGCGGGTATTGGTATGTTGTCTATTACGGCGCCGATAAGGCGTTGATCAAAGCCGGTCCCTGGCCGTTCGCACACAGCTTTTTCATGGAAGTGAAAGAGCATCTGTTTTTCAGCCTGTTGCTGATGTCGACCTATCTGCCCATCGCCGTTTTCGGCCTGACCGCAGGCCGGGTTGGCCTGAAACCGGTAGTGCTGTGGGTGTCGGCCTGGATCGTCGTGCTGGGGCTGGCTATGGAGGGCGCTGGCGCCTTTATCAGCATGGGCACTAAGGTGGCCCTGCTCGCGACCCAATCGATGGGGGAAACGCCATGAACGATACCGGAATCGGCCGCTACAACCGCGGATTCGCATTGTCGCTCGCTATCACCAGCCTGCTGAGCGCGCTATTGGTTGTCATCAAGGAGGAAAACCAGGACTCGGTGCTTGCCTGGATGATAGCCGCGACCGGCCACCACTGGGTCACCCATGGCGTTCTGGTACTGGTCCTCTATGCAGTGCTCGGCTGGATACTGGCCCAACTGCAGTTGGGAACCCGTTTGACCGGCAATGGGCTCAGCGCCGTTATTTCGGGCAGTCTGGTGGTCAGCGGACTGATTATTGCGGGTTATTTCATCTAAGTCCCAACATCAACGCAGTTTCCAGACACTAGCCAGCGGGCCGCCGACACGCCGCACAACCTGAACCAGCCCAGGGTCAGGTCCGCTGACGATGAAAAACTGCCGCGGCGATAGCGTACAGAGCCAGTCCTATTCCCGCCAGCGCCAACGCCTGCAACCACAAATCGGCTATCCCGTTACCCTTGAGGAAAATGCCGAGGATCACGTCCATGTAGTAACGTAATGGACTCAACAGCGACAGGTATTGCAGCGCACTGGGCATGCTTGCGATCGGAGCCAGGGTTCCGGACAGGAACATCATAGGGAAGAGCCCAAAGAAGGATAGCAACAGTGCCTGCTGTAGCGTGCGGCAGGCCGCCGCTATCAGCACGCCGATACCGATGGCGCTGAGCAGAAAGAGCGCGGTCAGTAGCACGAAGAGAAGCAGGCTGCCCCGCAACGGCACATCGAACCACCAGACGATCAGCAGGCTCGGAAAGACCGACAGCGTACCCATCAGCAGCGTCGGTACTGTTTTGGCGATGAATAACTCGCTGATCCGGACTGGGGTGACCTGAAGTTGGTCGATGGTACCGAACTCCTTTTCACGCACGATGGTTGCGGCAGGGTGGATGACGCCCACCATCAGTGCGGCAAGTGCAATCATCGACAATACCATGAAGCGCGTATAGGTTAGGTCCGGGTTGTACCAGATGCGGATAACCGGCTGCACGCTGGGCGTGACGTCCAGGCCAAGGCCGGCCTGATAGAAAATCAGCCCCCGCATAATGTAGTTTCGTACGGTGGCGGCGGTATTGGCATCGCTGCCATCAAGCAACAATTGCAGCGTTGGTTCTTCGTCACGCACAAGGTCCGCAGCGTAATCCGGGGGGATCACCAGCACCGCTCGGGTGCGGCCCGACTGCAGCCACTGCTCGGCCTGCTGCATATCCTGGGGGAACCCTGTCAGCCGGAAAGACTCGCTGCTGGTCAGCGAATCGACCAGCAGCCGGCTAGCGGCGTTACGATCCTGATCGAGCACCGCCAGCGGCAGATGACGTAGGTCCAGTCCCAGCGCATAGGCGCAGATCACCACCTCGACCGTATACAGCCATAGGATCAGCAGCAGGATCACCCGATCACGGAAGAACTGTATCAACTCCTTGATCAGCAGGCTGGAAAGTCTCATCAGGCCACCTTCTTTCTCAATCGCCAACTGGCGAGAAAAAATACCGCCAGCGTGTAGACGGCCAGCACCGTTACCTGGGTCAGGGCGATATCGATACCTATGCCTTTCAGCACGATGCCGCGTGATATTTCGACGAAATAACGTCCGGGGAAGATGCCCGAGTAAAGCTGTAGCAGCGCCGGCATCGTAAAGATGGGAAACAGCAGGCCGGAAAACAGAAAAGAGGGCATCAGTGTCACGATCAGCGCGAGGAGCATGGCACTGAGCTGTGTTCGAGTTAGTGTCGAGACCAGCAGACCGATTCCGACGGTACAGAACACATAGATCAAACCCGCGGCCACCAAAAAGGCGAAACTACCCCGGAAGGGTACCCCGAACCAGAGGTAACCGACCGCCACCACCATCAGCATTTGCAACAACGCGATCAGGCTGTAGGGCACCAGCTTTCCGATAATGAACTCGCTCGAGGTCAGGGGAGAGGCGAATATGGACTGAATCGTACCTGTCTCCTTTTCACGCACCACACCAAGTGCGGTCAGAAGAGGCGGGAAAGCCAACAGAATGACGGCATAGAGGCCGGGTACAACATAGTTGGCGCTCGCCAGTGAGGGGTTGTACCAGATCCGCGTTTCAAGCCGCAGCCGGCCCTCGGGGGGTGCCGCGGCATAGCTTGATACCAAGTTTTCGGCATAACCGGCCGCCAGCAGCGCTGTTGTGGAGTAGGTGCCATCCACCAATATCTGTACGTCCGGGTGTTCCTGGCGTAACAAGCTCTCCTGTAACCCGGACGGTATGACCAGCACAAGGTCCACCTGGTTGCGCTGGAGCACTGTCTCGATTTCGCGGGCGGAGTTGAGGAACCGGCCCAGGTAGAACGACTCATTGCTGGTCAGGTGCTCGATCAGCGCTCGGCTGGCCGGGGTTCTGTCCTCATCGAGTACGCCCAGGGCCGCCTTGCGCAGATCAAGCGAGATCGCATAGCCAAATAGAAACAGCATGACCAGAGGCATCAGAATCGCCACGCCCAGTGTGATAGGGTCGCGCAGGATCTCGCGCGACTCCTTGCCGATGACGGCGCTGATGCGGTGAGGGTTCATGTGATCGCCCCTTCGTCCGCCGACGCCCGAGCCATGTAGGTCATGAACAGGGTTTCCATATCGGCCGTGTGCAGCGGAGTCTCGAGGGCGCTCCGCAATTCGCCGAGCGTACCCAGCGCAATCAGGCGGCCGTTGTTCATCAGCCCGAGCCGATGGCAGTAATAGGCTTCCTCGAGGTAATGGGTGCTGACCAGGACCGCCATGCCGGCGCGTGCCAACAATTGGATCAGTTGCCAGAAGCGCCGACGTGCCAGCGGATCGACGCCCGACGTCGGTTCATCGAGGAACAGCACTGCGGGGCGATGCATAATGGCGCAGGCCAGCGCCAGTCGCTGGCGTAAAGCCCCCGATAGATCACCGGCCTGACGTCCGTCGATCCCCTCTATACCGACAACGGTTTTGACCCAATGGACGGCATCCCTGCGTTTGTGCCTGGAAAGGCCGTATAAGCCGGCAAAAAAGACCAGGTTTTCGATGACACTGAGGTCGGGGTAGAGGGAGAAGTGTTGTGACATATAGCCAATACGGGCGCGCACTGCCATCGGCGCACTTCTGAGCGCCACACCCGCGATGTGCACCTCGCCGGCACTCGGACGCTGAAGGCCGCAGAGTACCCGGATAAGGGTCGTCTTGCCGGCCCCATTAGGTCCCAACCAACCGATCACTTCTCCCGCGGCGACACGGAACGAGAGATTCTTCAAAGCCGAAAAGTTACCGAAGCGCACGCTGATGCCGCGAGCCGTAATGGCATCGGTGCCATCGACTTGAACGGACTCGAAGCCAGTCTGTTCCGGCGTAGAACCTGTGTCAGTCGGCGGTGCTGTAAGCTGGACAAAGGTATTTTCCAGATCGGGGGCTGCCGGTCCAAAGGCGCCCAGGGCTTCGAGTTTGTGCCTTAGCGGCTCGGATGGCGCTTTACCTGACGCCAGTTGCAGACGGAAGCGGTCGGCAAGCCATTGTCCGCTGACAATTTCGCGGTACTCGCCAGTAAGCTGCTGTACCTCCTCCTGCCGGGCTGTCACTACTTCATACACTTGCCCGCGCGCCCTCTCTTTCAGCGCGTCCGGGCTGTCAACCGCCAGCAGTTGCCCCTGATGCAAAAACGCCAGCCGGTCACAGTAGCTCGCTTCGTCCATGTAGGGTGTAGTCAGAACGATGGTCGTTCCCTGGGCGCGAAAGGTTCTCAGCATCCTCCACAGGTCCCTCCGCGATACCGGATCGACGCCGAGGCTGAGTTCGTCGAGAAGCAACAGCGAAGGCTCATGAATCAGATTGGTACACAGTGACAACTTCTTGCGCATCCCACCTGAAAGCACCCGGGCTTCACGGCGGCAAGCGCTCTCCAGCCCTGCCATCTGCAACAGCGCCTTGCGACGCTGCTGGAACAGCGCGTCAGGTACACTGCGTATGCGGGCCGAAAAGGCCAGATTCTCGTCCACACTCAGCCGATCGTAGAGCGTAAAACCCTGGGACATGTAGCCGATTCGGGCGGTCACCTGAGCGGCATCCCGTACGGTATCGAATCCGAGTACGCGGCAGCGGCCGGCAGTCGGATCCAGAATCGCGGCCAGCAGCTGCATCAGTGTGGTTTTACCCGCGCCGTCGGGGCCAAGGATACCGAAAATCTCCCCGCGACCTATCTGCAAATCGATGCGGGATAGCGCCTCATGGTGACCAAAGCACCGGCCAACTCCCTCTGCTTCGATAATCCATTTGTCACTATCCTGTGTCCCCATCTATCGCGGGACCTCCAGCGTTTGCGGCCAGGCCTGGTCGTCTGACCAGCGAATCCAAGCATCCGCAGGCATGCCGGGCTTGAGCAGACCGTCGGGGTTGTCCAGCGCAAGCTCGACGCCGAATACCATGCGGGCGCGCTCTTCCGGAAGGTGAATATCCCGCGGCGTGAATTGGGCTCGCTGATCGATCCGTACGACTTTGCCCAGGAAGTAGCGGCTGGGAAACGCATTGATCCGTACTCTGGCCTGGTTGCCGAGCCTGATCTTGCCGATCTGCTGTTCGACAATGTACAGCTTGAGTTTGAGTCGCGAGAGGTCGACCAACACCGCAACAGCGGTTTGCGGAGTCGCCAGTTCGCCGGTTTCGATACCCTTGACCAACAGAACGCCGTCTGCCGGTGCTGTAATTTCGGTTTTTTCGCGCTCCAGCTTTACCAGTCGCAGTGACTGTTGCGCGGCCAGCAGGCGCGCATCGCTTTCCGTCAGCTTTGCCTGCAACACCTTCACCTGGCCTTCGGCCTCTTTCAAACGGTCTTCGGCTTGCCCCAGTTGCTGGGGCGTTGCAGTACCGCTTTGGCTCAGTTCGCGAAAACGTTCGTAGTCCGATGTGGCAGTGCGGGTGTGGTGGCGCCAGATCGATAACTCGGCCTGCAGTGCATCGATACCGTCGCGGATGGCGGTCAGCTCCGCCTCGGCCAGCGCCTGGCGAATCTTAAGCTCGCTGTCATCGAGGCGCAGCAAAAGGTCGCCGGTGGTAACAGGCCGGCCTTCCTGCATGCGATTTTCAAGCACCCGCCCGATAGTCTCTGAGCTGACTCTGATCTCGGTGCCCTCTATATGACCGCTGCCATAGAGGATGGCCTCAGGCAGCGGCACGGGACTGAGCACGCGGTAAAGAACATAGGATGCAAGGGCAAGAGCACAAACGGCCGCTGCCGTCCATATCCAGGTTTTATTCATTGTGTAGACCTTGCTGTCGCCCGCTATTTGATAGCCCAAATCGCGCACTAAGCACTCTGCTAACCTGTTATACACATAATAGTCATTACGCGGTTGTTACCCGGTCAAGTTAACCATTTAGTCGTCCGGTACTAATTGCGCAAACAGGTACTAACCTTTCCGCAGTAAGACTCGGAGGTGATATGCCGAAACATGCCAGCGACAATCACAATAGTCTCAAAGCGGTCCGCATCGGCATCGATACCTATCAGGAGTCGGTGGTGTATATGCGCGACGACTGTCATATCTGTCGGGCGGAGGGCTTCGGTGTTCAGACTCGTGTCAGGGTTCAGGCAGGCGCGCAGAGTATTCTTGCTAGACTCAATGTCGTCGAATCTCTCGCCGACTTACTGCCGGCGGGCCACATTGGTTTGTCGAAAATTGCCTGGGACAGGCTGGGCCTGGAGGAGGGCGGAAGCGTCTCAATAAGCCACCCCGCATGGGTAAATTCTCTCAGTTATGTGCGCAGTAAAATCTTCGAGCATCCGCTCAACCAGAGGCAATTACAGGCTATCGTCAACGATGTGCTAGCCGGTCGTTATACCGATGTTCATATCGCCAGTTTTCTCACCGCCTGCGCCAACCACCTCGATATCGATGAAATCGCCTACCTGACGCAGGCGATGGTAGATGTCGGAACCCGACTGGAGTGGCCCGAAGCCGATATCGTGGTCGACAAGCACTGCATCGGCGGCCTGCCCGGCAATAGAACGACACCCATCGTGGTGTCCATCGTGGCCGCGGCCGGATTGACCATACCGAAAACATCTTCACGCTCCATCACATCACCTGCCGGTACGGCCGATACCATGGAGGTGATCACACCGGTCGACCTTGATCTCGAAAGTATCCGGAGAGTTGTCCGGGAGCAGGGGGCATGCTTGGCATGGGGCGGTAATGTGAGCCTCAGTCCAGTCGACGAGATCCTGATCCGAGTCGAAAAAGCGATGGATATCGACAGCCAGGGCCAACTGGTCGCATCAGTTCTGTCCAAGAAGATCGCTGCGGGATCGACCCATGTCCTGATCGATATCCCGGTGGGCCGTACCGCGAAGGTTCGCTCAAAATCCGCTGCTCAGGCGCTACAGCGGGTATTCGAACAGGTGGGAGGACGGCTGGGATTGGTTGTGAAGCCGGTTATTACCGATGGCAGTCAACCGATCGGCCGGGGAATTGGCCCCGCGTTCGAAGCGGAAGACGTGCTTGCAGTGCTAGGCAATCTGGATGATGCCCCCGATGACTTACGCGCGCGCGCATTGTTTCTGGCCGGGCAGATTCTGGAGATGGCAAAGGTTGAGGCTCCGGGGAGCGGAGAGAATAGGGCAAGAGAGCTTCTGAGCAGTGGTGCTGCATGGCACAAGTTCAAAGCGATCTGTGCCGCACAGGGCGGCTTCCGAGAGCTACCGGTTCCCTCCTATCGCTACTCAGTATTGGCTGATAGAGACGGAGTTGTAAAAGCGATCGATAACCGCAAGCTGGCCCGTCTTGCCAAACTGGCAGGAGCGCCGAATGCACGCGCCGCCGGGGTACGCCTGTTGGTCAAGGTAGGCGATAAGGTCGTTCGGGGCGATCCATTGATTGAACTCTGTGCCGAAACATCCGGTGAACTCAAATATGCCCAGACCTACCTCGAACAGGCATCCGGAATGATTCAATTTCGGCGCTCCTGAGGCTCTGAATGCCGATAATGCTATTTATCGGCATTCGCTCTTAACTCATTGTTTTTGTTAAACTGCGCATTATTTAAGTGTGTGAGTTAAATGCTGAACCTACCACCGGCCATGCCGCTGTTCGATGCAATCGACCATCTTGAGGACGGTAACCCAACCGTTAACCAATATCTTGCCAATGTCACCCTGAATCGAGTGTCGGATGCTGCCTTGATCTACGAGCTCGCCGTCGACTGGTTATTGGAGCAGCGTTTCAGTGAGAACAACTACAAAGCCTATCGCAGTGAGTTGACGACTTTCCTGTACTGGACCTTCGAGGAGGAGCAGATCGCGGTATCCGATATAACCAGACGAATCCTGCCGCGCTATATCGACTATTGCTGCCGGCCGCCGGCAGAACTGGTCGCGTACCGCAATGTAGCGCAGTTTGTTTTCAGTAAGGAGTTGGGCGAGCGGGTACCCAATCATATGTGGCGACCGTTTCTAGGCAAAAAACACGATGGCGTAGAACTTACTTACAAAATAACCGATAAAGCATTGAAAACAAAGCTTGCAATCCTGTCATCGTTCTTCAGCTATCTGATCAACGAAGAGTATACCGAGCGCAATCCGGCGATGATGCTGATGAAGCTCGGTCGCTATAAATCGGGCTCACAGAGCCTTACGATGCGCGAGGACGATGAGTCGATCCGGTCATTCACTGAGTTGCAGTGGTCCTACGTGGTATCGACGGCCGAGAGCCTGGCCCAAAACGATCCGGATCAGCACGAGCGGACGCTGTTTCTCATAAATCTAATGTATAGCTGCTACCTGAGGATCTCCGAGGCCGCCGCCAGACCCGGTTTTTCGCCCGTCATGGGCCAGTTTCGTCGCGACACCAAAACCGGCGTCTGGGGCTTTCATATTCCGCGCAGCAAAGGTGGCAAGAAACGTACAGTTGCTGTATCCAACCAGTTGTTAAAGGCATTACAGCGCTACAGACACCATCTGGGGCTCAGTGTTTTACCAGCGCCAAATGAGGAGACGCCGTTGTTCATACGTCATAGAGTAGCCGGGCGCGGCCGTGACGCCGGACTGCTGAATGCGAACCTGGGCATCCGTCAGTTGCGCGAAGAGATCGTTCGTGTGTTCGAGTTGGCATCGGCAGAGGCGGCTGCAGACGGATTGCAGCAGGACGCCCAGGAGATGCGTCAAATGACGCCACATAGCATTCGCCATACCGGAATCTCGCACGACATCAATCTGAACAATAGACCGCTGTCCCATGTGCAGGCCGACGCCGGCCACGACAGCATCGACACCACATCACAGTATCTGCACACCACACGAGTAGAGCGCCACGAGTCCGCCGCGAACAAACCGCTGGATCATCTCGCCGATGCCTACAAGTGAATGCTTGCGAGAGCACCGTGAGACGACGATCCAGACCCAAAAAAGAAATGATCTAAGCCCAGGTTAGTAGGCTCTTGCGTACGCCACAGGTCCCTCTAAACCTGATTTGTGAAATGCGTATAATGTATATTATGTTAAATAAGATATTTACAAAGACAATGGATACACCCTGTTACTGATACATGTAGCTCAAGTTGCGGTCATTCTGAATGCCTGCCGCTTCTCTATCGTGCGGAGAGCTTCGAAGATTTGAGTTTTGCGGGCTGAGTGTCGCTCTTTGCAGCGTACGAGCGATTCAGTGATTGGACACAGTTTCTGACCTTCGGTAAGTGAACTGCCTCGTTAGAGTCAGGCAGTTGCTCCAGTAGCTTTCGCATCTCTCTGGCTGGCCATAGGAATTCAGCTTTCTTCATACCTTTAACGCTACACGGCCGATCGCATAGTTTCGCTGACAAAGAATAAGGCGCTATATCCATGATGTTGCTACCGTCCCAGATGTAGGATTCAAGATCCTCAATGGCGACTCTCATCGTTCCCTGTACGGACCGGTCGCACTGGGTATCGAATGTCATCTCGCCGACCGCGGTAATCGCTCGCTCCATCAGCTCTGCAGGAAAACCGAGCTTGAGCATGGTGTTCCCAGCATATCGCTTAACCAGAACGTCAGCTCCTTGAGCTCTTTCTGGGTCACGCCGATAAGTGCCAGTGAGAATCGCGTCTGGTCGTGGATAAACACGATGCACTGGCGGCGCTGGATTACGGTGATATTGGGCTGCCATTCACCCAGCGCGGAGGGATTTTCGTCGCTTGAATCCGAGATATCAAAGCCTGCTTTTTTCAGTTTTTCAGCCAGCTTTTTGGTAGCGTGGATTCTCATGAGTGCAATATAACCTATTAATATATATCAACATTCCCGGTCTAGAAGTAGATCAACCACCACCCGTGAAAATCCTTGAGCCACTTGCGGGTTGCTTAGAATCTGTATCGTCTGATTCTGGTGTGCTTCCGAGCTTCCCCATTACAGCATCATCGACCGCTTTCGGGAAATCACCCAGGAAAGCCTGACCTGGTGTAGAGAAAAACTCCTCTCTCCTGTCCCCCGCCTTGGCTGAGCCTGTCTCATCGCCGGGGCCCAGGCCGTATTCGCCCTGCCCGTTTTTGGGCTTTAGATCCTGCTGCTTGAATAGGTGGTTGCTTACACGGTCCGTTGCGCGCCATGATGAAACCTTCACGGGCTCGACACAGGAACAACAACATGAGCAAGTCGATCAAGGTTGTGGTGAAACGCAAGGGAGAGGACGCGGCGCAGGACCCGGTACTGGCGGGCAAGATCGACGAGGCGCTGCATTTCGTCCGCGGGTTACGCAAGAAGGGTGACAATCTGAAGGTGATGGTGGACAAGCTCAATGAGCATGGTCACCTGAGGCCCGATGGCGAACCCTGGGATTACGATAGCCTGAACGCTTTCATTCACGAACAGGGGCTTTGACCAGGTCCCATGCCCCCGGAATACAGGGTTTCGGCCAGCGGTTGTTCAGATATATAACCGCAAATGATCCTGTATATGATCACGCAGCTCCGGGAAGACGCCGGTATCATCCGCCCTCTCCCGCCAGCTCATGACAACGGTTTTGATCTCGTCGATCTGGCCGTTGGCTTTGTGCTCGGTCATGCCGGGGATCAGGCTGGCTACCTTGAGTAGATCGTCTCGCAGAAAGCCGTCACTTTTGCCGTTGATTGTCATCTGGTGCTGGCCGACCCAGGGCGAGTCGGGCCGGTAGGAAAAGGCGATGTCGTACGCCGGGGCCAGGCGCCACTCCAGGTTGTCATCGACGATGAAGGTGGTGTTCTTGGTGTGGTCATCCTGGTTGCGGGCGATAACGTTGAACACCATGCGCTTGAAGATCTGGATCTGCTCTTTGGTAGTCAGATTCAGTTGACGTGCCACCATCAGCAGCTCTTCATAGCTGTAGTGGGCCGGCTTCTTGAAGTCAGCATGAACCATCCCGCACAGGGTTAGTGTGTGGTATTTCTGGTTCTCTTCGCGATCGAAGCGCTTGGTCATGAAGTGCGCTCGGCCATTCTCCCTGAACAGCTCGCAGGGCATCATCTCGATGCCGCATTCGGTCGCCATCCTGTAATAGGTGTACTCCATCAGTCCGTAGCCTTTGGGGTCGCCGAAGGTTTGTCGATCCTTGTGCGGTTCCGAAATGCCGTCAAACTTGAGCAGGTAGTGCTCAAAGCCTTCGGGCGCCTCGATCTGTCCTGACAGGATGCGGGTGCGATCCTTGTTGACCGCGATAATCGCCTTGGGTCGAGCACCCCCGGCCGAAGTGCCCACCAGCAGGAGTTGCTGCATGGCGTTTTGATCCTCTGAGCGGATCTCGACCTCCTCCCTGTCGTTCAGGACTTTCTGTGCCAGCTCGATCAGCTCGACCAGATGCAGATCACCCTCGGGGTTATTGAACGGGTTGATCTCGTTCTGGTACTCCAGTGCGCCCATTCCGCGAGTGCCGGTATAGAGCAGCCGATCGACTGCGTTGAAGTTGGCCTTGTCCTGACCGGCGCGGGCAAGCCAGGCGTCGATCAGTGCGTTACCGAAATCGTCCGGAAGCGAGTCCGAAAAGGCCGCGGGCAGTCCCTTGAAGGTCTCGAACGGGATCGCCGGGAAATGAAAGACCTCCGCTGTCAGGGGCATGTGTAAAGGGGATATGGAGAAGCCTTCGGCGATCCAGGCGGGGTCATATTCGAAGCTGGCAAAGGTGGGGTCTCCGGTATACGCCAGTGTCCCTACCGGAATGCCGTCGAACTCGACCTGACAGGCTTTGGCGACCATTACTGTTCCTCCATGTCATGTTGCGATTTCAGCTTTTTGCGCTGCGCCAGCCTTTCTCTCACCGATCCGGCTTTGGTTTTCACACCTCCGTGTCCAAGCACCTTGGCCGTATCAGCTGCTGCTGTGGCGTTAACAGGGGTATTCAGTTTGCCGCGCGACTGCCTCTTGGGTTTGAGGATATCGGTGGGTCTGACACTCTGTTCCGGCACCAGCAGATTCAGGTTGTCGATCAGGCCAAGCTGACGTATTGCGGACAGGAATACGGTCATTGTGCAGCGTCCCTCGC
Organism: Marinobacterium zhoushanense; assembly: GCF_014641945.1. Classification (GTDB taxonomy): domain Bacteria; phylum Pseudomonadota; class Gammaproteobacteria; order Pseudomonadales; family Balneatricaceae; genus Marinobacterium_D; species Marinobacterium_D zhoushanense. The sequence goes on along the minus strand of NZ_BMIJ01000003.1, from coordinate 429,886 downwards.
GCAGCGTCCGGTATGTTTTGACATTGACCGCCAGGTACTCTTCGGCAAACTGTTTCTGGCTGATCTTCCGGGCCTTGCGGCGTGCCTCCAGGCGCTGGAACAGCGCTTCCGAGACAGCGGCATCCGACATGGCGGCTGTAATTTGTGTCATATGAGTAACTTCCTACCCAAAAAGTCACGTTAGATGTTAATTAGGGTAGTATGTTACCTATTTACTATCAAGCTGCAGGCTATGTTAAATAGGTGATATATTACCTCTATCTGTGCATAAATTAATATATGGGTACTATATTACCTATTCGTTAAGGCATAAAGTTAAGGCGCACCAACTCAGGGTGCGGCCTTTTGGTGATGTGGTTTTTAATCGCTCCCAGATGCACTGCCGCTCTCATTTGGGGGGGGGCTTGAGTGGGTTAGTAGCAATCGGTGTCTGCTGTATTATCGTCGTAGCGCCTGAACCGAAAAAGGCGAGAACAGTGAAGGATAGGCTCAATGGTGAAAGTGCGCGTAACCCGTAGTCTCAGCATTCCGGACCCTCTTGTCGTCAGTCGCTGCCGCAAGATACCGGAGCTCGGCCCGCGTGTGCTCTTCTTCAGCGGCGGTTCGGCGCTTACCGGCCTGTCACGCACGCTGAAAAACTACACCCATAATTCGATTCATCTGGTCACCCCGTTCGATTCGGGTGGCAGCTCCGCCAAGCTGCGCGCTGCATTTGGAATGCCGGCGATTGGCGATCTGCGCAGTCGATTGATGGCGCTGGCTGACGAAACCGTGCTTGGTCATCCCGAGATATTTGAGCTGTTCACCTATCGTCTGCCAAAAGAGCAGCCCCAGGAGATTCTGCTTGATCGGCTTCACGGTATGGCGGCGGGTAAAGACCCGCTGGTCGCGGCCATCCTCAACCCCATGCGACGCCTGATCTGCAACAACCTGGGTTACTTTTTGGATGCGATGCCGGACGATTTCGATCTTTCCGGTGCCAGTATCGGCAACCTGATCCTGGCCGGTGGGTATATCAACAACCATCGCGACCTGGAACCGATCCTGTTTCTGTTTTCCAAGCTGGTCAATGTACAGGGGACGGTGCGCGCAATCGTCGATGACGATCTGCATTTGAAGGCCGAACTGGAGGATGGCAGCCTGGTCGTGGGACAGCATCGGCTCACCGGCAAGGAGGTACCGCGGCTTCAGTCTTCGATCCGCACCCTAAGCCTCTGCGAGTCGCTCAGTGAGCCGGTCGATGCAACCGCCCAGGTGCGCGGCCGCAATCGCCAACTGATCGAAGGGGCGGATCTGATCTGCTATCCGCAGGGCAGTTTTTACTCCAGTCTGATCGCCAATTTGTTACCCACGGGTGTTGGCCGTTCGATAGCACAGAACGACGGCCCCAAGATCTTCATTCCGAATCAGGGCGCCGATCCCGAGCAGCTGGGCATGACGCTGGCCGATAGCATTGAAAAACTGGTGCGCTATCTGAAGCGCGACGATCCGGACAACTTGAGGGTAAGTGACCTGCTCAACTTCGTTATCGTAGACAGCAGGTCCGGGCAGTATCCCGGGGGGATTCCGTACGGATTGCTCGATTCCTTGGGTATTCAGGTCATCGATCTCGAGCTGATTCGCAGTTCGGCTGATGGTTACTACGATAACGAACGCTTGGTCGCTGCCCTGCTCTCCCTCTGCCGCTGATCGGCGTGCTACTGCAGCCTGCTCACGTTACCCGCGAACGCTGAAAACGGCTCAGCGATATCCCATTTCAGAATCTCGCAGCCGGTATGGATCAGGTGAAGGATCTGATGCAGCTCAGGATAGGTCAGCACACTGACGGCAGCGACCTCATCCGGGTTGTCGTGTGCGAACAGTCGCAACCGGTAACGCCCACCTTTAAAACTGAAGTCGACCCGGTGTAGCAACCTGGGTACCGTTTCCGCGCTGGTGGGGACGGGCTGATTGCTGGCCTCCAGCACCGCCTTGGCCTGCTCATGCTCGAACTGGGCGGTAGCGTCTTTGAACTCCGAGGGGCTCTCGCTGACCCGCCGAGAGGTTTTCTGCACCAGCTCATTGCCGCCATCGAGCAGTAGCTTTGCCAAACGGCGTGTAAGCCAGAAGTCGATGCGGGGCTGGCCATTATCCAGGTTGCCGACCAGGCGGATACGATCCTCCACCTGGTCGAACTGAAACGTAAATGCGCCTATGTTTACCATGTTTACAGTATAGGTCCTTGCATCAAGCGGGTTCCGAGTGATCCTGTCCAGCCTTACTCCTGCTCAACCGTGGCCGAATTGCGGTCCAGCTCCAGTTGCGCACGCTCGACCAGCTCCGGTGGCAGCTCCTTCTGCACGGCAACGCCGAGATCCTTGAACTCCGCAGCCTGCTTGATCAGGTTGCCACGACCGTCCGCCAGCTGGCCCAGCGCCTTATCGTAACTGCCTCGGGCCAGATCGAGCTTCTTGCCCACATCCAGCATGCTGGTGAGGAAGGCATTGAGCTTGCGATAGAACTTGTCCGCGCGATCGGCCAGCTCTGCCGTGTGCTTGCTCTGGTCCTCGAAGCGCCAGAGCTGGCGCACAATGTTCAGGCTGGTGAGCAGCGTTGTCGGCGTTGCCACCAGTACGTGCCGCTCGATGGCCCGCTGGTAGAGGGTGTCGTCATATTTCAACGCTTCGACGTAGGCGGATTCAATCGGGATAAACATGATCACGATCTCGGGCGAGTTAAGGCCCGGAAGGCGGTAGTAGTCACGGTCGGCCAGCTCGTTGATGCGGTCTCGCACTGCCTGGGTGTGCTCCGCCAGGGCCGCAATACGCTCGCCGTCGTCTTCTGAGTTGACATACCGGGTGTAGGCCATCAGAGAAGTTTTCGCATCGACGATCAGGTGCTTGTTCTGCGGCAGGTAGATCACCGCATCCGGGCGCTGGCGGCCCTCCTCGGTATTGATGCTGACCTCGCGCTGATAATCCTCACCTGCCCTCAGACCAGATTTTTCCAGCACGTTTTCCAGCATCAGCTCACCCCAGTTGCCCTGCATTTTCTTCTGCCCCTGCAGTGCGGTGGTGAGCTTGTGCGCCTGATCGGTAATATCGCGATTGAGCTTCTGCAGATTCTCCAGCTCGGTTTTGAGCTGGATCCGTTGTGCAGTCTCTTGCTCATGTATACGTTCAACTTTCTCCTTGAACCCCTTCATTTCACTATGAATTGGATTCAGTAGCGCACTCAGGCTGGTCTGATTCAACTCGGTAAACGCCTTGCCTTTACGCTCGAGAATCTCACTGGCCAGCACCTCGAACTCTTTCTTCAGCAGCTCCCGACTCTGCTCCAGTTGTTTGAGCTGGGCCTCGAAATGCTCCTGCTTCTGCGCCAGGGTTGTTCGCAGCTCGGTGTGCGCTGACTCCAGTTCGCCATGCTCAGTGCGCAAGGTATCCAGCAGTTGCTCCACGTGCTGAAGCCGCTGCTGCCGCTCGATCAGGCGCTCGTTGAGCTGATCACGCCGCTCTATGGCAGCGGCCAGCTCTGACCGGCTCTGCTGCAGCTCGCTGCCGAGATGCTCGATCCGCTCACGCTGCTGGGTATACTGCAGGCGCATCTCGGCGCCCTGGGCCTCAATATGTTCAAGGCGGGCATCCAGGCGTTCTTTCTCAATGCGCAGGCCGGAAAGCTCGTCGCGGGTTCTTTCCGATCCGGAGCGAGCGTTTTCCAGCTCCTGCTGAAGCCGGACCGCTTCAGTGGTGGCAGCATCGGCGCGGGCGGATTCGGTATGAACAAGGCGCTGGCCGCGCAAGCTCGCCAGCACCCAGGCCAGCAGAAAGGTTACCGGTACGGCGATAGCCAGCAGAATAAGGGAGTCACTCGACATCAATCAGCATCCATGATTTGGCACAACAAGGCGCAAATCATAGTGCAGATAACCGGGGAGTGACACCTTTGAGAGCCAGTAGCTGGAATCAGGCGCGCTGACCGTCTGCATTGAACTCCAGCCGCTGAACCTCCTCTTCGTCGTCGACTATCTCTGCCCACTCAAGCGATCCTTCATCCCGGTAACCGTAGCGATGCTCCAGCTCAATCTCGCCGTAAACCATTTTGCGCACGCGCACCACACGCCCCTGGTCATCCAGATTGGCTGCAAAATAGGTATTCCGATTTTCTGTCTCGCTTTTCTCGAGGGGGCTAACCAGTTGCAACGGCAGAGTGATGCCGGTGTAGGTAAGGAAGTAGCAGTCATATTGATCGGACCTGCTCATGGCTCTCTTTCTCCGATGAGTCGATTCTAGTTGAAATGTAAGAAACGCCACCCTCGGACGAGATTGAATGACCAGAAGCTCAACATGTCATGTAAGGAAACTGACAACCAACGCCGAGTATGATGCATACACCAACGGTATATCGACACCTCATCCAGCTATCGGCCTCAGGGGCTATGGGGTTATTGCAACGGCCGCGCCTAAACTCTATACCCCTCCTCCATCAACACCTGACGTACCGCCCTGCGGCCCAACATGAGGTTGTAATGGGCGCGCAGCTTTGGAGGCAGTTCGATATCGCTGCGATCCGCCCAGAACTCAACGTAAAACAGCGCAGCATCGGCGATGGACAGCTCGCCGCAGGCATACCCCGCCTCGGCAAGCTGCTGCTCCACTACCGCGAAGCCTTCCTGCACGCGCCGCAAGCCTTCCGCTTTAATCGCATCAAGGCCATGCCCCTCTATCGCGAACTTCTCGGGCGTAAAGAGGCGCGCAAACGCCTGCATGTGCAGGTTACTGACGGCATAGCACATCAGCTCAATCACCTTGGCCGCTGCGATTGGTTCGGTCGGGAGAAGTCTGGCCTTTGGGTGTTGCCAGGCCAGCCAGCAGGCGATTGCCTCAAACTCCGTTAATACCTGCCCGCTCTCAAGGCGGATCATCGGGATCGAGCCCTTGGGGTTCATCTGCCGATAGTCTTCGCTGTTCTGATCTCCCGCCATTAGATTAACCAGCTCAACCATAAACAGCGCCTCGACCTCTTCAAGCAGTATATGGATGCCGGTAGTGCAGGATCCGGGTGTCATATAGAAGGTCAGCATGGCGCGATTACTCCTGCTGTCATCTTTTTCGTATACCAGCTGGCGAGTGCCGGCTCGATCTCTTCCCATGGGTGGTCGCTAACCGCTTCAACACCCCTGGCTTTCAACTTTTCCGCGGGCCCATCGCCTACCCGGGCAACGAATACAGCGGCGCAATCCTCAATGGTGTTGAGTATCTTTTGCAGCGCCGAACGATCGCCGTGACCACCAAGGCAATAGTGCTCAACGTCCCGTGACTCGACCAGCAGAGCCCCTGCGGACGACAGGTTATAGATTCTGAACACTTTGGCGTGACCGAAATGCTCATCGATCGCCACTCCTGTTTTTGATGCAACCGCCACCTTCAGCGTCATACCCCCTCCCCAAAAGACCACTGATAATGATGATGGCTGTTGCAATTAACGGACCGGCACTGAATCGGTGTGAGCAAGATAAATTGTCGTCGATACATATTACGTACAAAAGATACACCATCTGGTTTGTAGTGGAAGGCAAGGATCTGAAGGCACAAATATAAAGCAAACACCTCCTATTTTGCCGCCAGCCGGGTCATTCCTATTCCTATAAATCAGATTATATATCTGCCTTTTTGCATTGATATTAAAGATGATTTTAAAAGACCGAATCGATACATGACTAATTGGTCAGGTTTTTGCTTTCGTTCAGCGCGACTTAACCGCTCAGACGGTTTTGGTCCATTCCAAGTGATTCGATATAAACCGCAGACTAAAGTTGATTGATATGAATGAAGTTAATAACCGGATACCACGAAGGCTTTTGATCTCAAGGAGAATCGCCTATGCCGTCTGATACCACAGACTCCGAGCTTCTCTACCCTCTTGATGCCAGGCCCGGCCCCGTGGAGGCGACCTTCGCTGCTCTCCAGCACGTGCTGGCCAGTTTTGTTGGCATAATCACGCCCACGCTTATCATCGGCGGAGTACTTGGGCTTGGTTCCGAAGTGCCCTACCTGATCAGCATGTCCCTGGTGGTATCGGGTGTCGGCACCTTTATCCAGGCGCGCCGACCCTTCGGTGTTGGTGCGGGTTTGATCTGCGTGCAGGGTACCAGCTTCGCGTTTCTCAGCTCGGTACTGGCAGCCGGCTTCATCGCCAAGGCTAAAGGGGGCGGCCCGGACGAGATGCTGTCGTTGATCTTCGGCGTCTGCTTTTTCGGGGCGTTCATCGAGGTGTTTCTCAGCCAGTTCATCCATCGGCTGCAACGCGTGATCACACCGCTGGTAACCGGCATTGTCATCACCATCATCGGGATCAGCCTGATCAAGGTCGGTATGACCGACTTGGCCGGCGGCTTCAATGCGCCGGACTTTGGCAGCGGCGCTAACCTGGCGCTGGGGCTTGGCGTATTGTTGACGATCATTGTTCTCAATCGCTCCAACAACCCCTGGCTGCGGTTGTCGTCCATCATCATTGGGCTAGGCGTTGGATTTATCGCTGCGATCGCGCTTGGCAAGGTCAGCTTCGCCAGTATCAGTGCACCGCTCATCAGCATTCCTATCCCGTTCAAGTACGGGTTCGATTTTGATTGGGCGGCATTCCTGCCGATCGCTCTGATCTACTTGATCACCGCGATAGAGTCGACCGGCGATCTCACTGCCAACTCCATCGTGTCCAAGCAGCCGGTCAAAGGGCCGGTCTACATCAGCCGAATTCGGGGCGGTGTATTGGGCGATGGTTTGAATTCAGCGCTTGCGGCGATCTTCAATACCTTTCCGAACACCACGTTCAGTCAGAACAACGGAGTCATTCAGTTGACCGGCGTCGCCAGCCGCTACGTGGGCTACTACATCGGTGCCATGCTGGTAATACTGGGATTATTCCCGGTTATCGGTGCCGTGCTGCAGCAGATACCCAAACCTGTTTTGGGTGGGGCGACATTGGTCATGTTCGGCACCGTGGCCGCTGCCGGGATCAAGATTCTGGCTACGGAGCAGCTGGACCGGCGCAAGATGCTGATCATGGCAGTCTCCTTTGGCATCGGCCTCGGCGTCATTCTGGCACCGGAGCCGCTGGCGAAGATGCCGACCCTGGTACAGAATCTCTTTGGCTCTGCCATTACCAGCGGCGGTCTTGCCGCGATACTGCTGACCCTATTCCTGCCTGAGCCGAGCAAACGGCAAGACCAGGGTAAACCGGAGACCGCGGAGCCACAAAGTAAAGAGGCATAAGCTCATAACCAAAATGGCCATGTTCGCGTGGCCATTTTGCGTATAATGCCCCACTGTCCGTGGGAGAACACACGTGAGAATGTGTTCCTATACTGTGTGCAAGATGGGTTTTCCGGAGCGAGTATTAGATGCTGTTTAAAATCGATACCGAAACAACCAGCCGGCCGGCCGGGCGTATTCGTCAAAAGAACGAGTCGATTATCCTGCGAGCCGCTGAAATCGAGTTCGCCGCCGCAGGATTCAAGGGTGCGAGTATGAACGATATTGCACAGCGCGCCCAACTCCCCAAAGCCAACATCCACTACTACTTCAAAAACAAGCTCGGCCTGTACATGGCGGTGATCAGCGACATTATTGCGCTGTGGGACAGCACGCTGAACGCCATCACCCCCGACGACGATCCGTACGAGGTTCTGTCACACTATATCGCCCGTAAAATACGCTTTTCAGCGGAGAATCCGCTAGCCTCACGAATTTTCGCCTCCGAGCTGGTAAACGGCGCACCGAACATGAAGGAGTACTTCCGCGAGGACTACAACCTTTGGTTCAAGGGGCGTACCGAGGTGTTCCGCGCCTGGGCCGAGCAAGGCAAGATCGATGCGGCCGTAACCCCCGAGCACCTTATCTTCCTGCTCTGGTCTTCCACTCAGCATTACGCCGATTTCGCGGTACAGATAAAAGCGGCACTGGGCAAGGAGGAACTCGACGACGCCGATTACCAGAACGCCACCGACACCCTCACCCATATCATCCTCAAAGGATGCGGTATCACTAAATGAGCCTGAAGATCTATCTGGCCGGGCCCGATGTGTTCCGCCGTGATGCCAAGGAGTTGGGTCAGGCCAAGGCGGCGATCTGTGCCGAGTATGGCTTTGATGGGCTGTTCCCGCTGGACAGCAACGTGGATCTTACCGGCCTGAGCCCCTATCAGTCGGGCCTCGCGATCTACCGCGCGGACATCGATCTGATGAACCGCTGCGACCTGATCGTGGCCAATATGACCCCTTTCCGCGGCCCTGGGCTGGACGGCGGCACTGCGTTCGAGATGGGCTACATGCGCGCTCAGGGCAAGCCTGTCTGGGGTTATACACTGGATAGCCGTGACTACGGCGAGCGCGTCGAGCAGGTGGAGCCGGGCTGGGATGGCGAACAGCAACATGTGGAAGCGTTCGGCATGGCTGACAATCTGATGCTGATCGGTTCGATCGCAGAGAGCGGTGGTGAGCTGCTACGCCAGAACGGCGATCCGCGCGCCATGGAGGATCATCTGCGTGTATTCAGAGCGTTGATCGAGCGGATCGCTAGCCGCTGATTATTAATGCTGCTGGCGCTGACGGGCGATCCAACCGCCCAGTTTGGCCCTCTCCTCGTCCGTCATGCCGGTTTTGTTCATGAATGGCATGTCGTGCGTCAGTACCGCACGCGCCTCGATGCGGTCGATTAACCCCCTGACCTGATCCTCTCTGTCAAAGATGATGCCGGATGGCGCTGCGGTAAACACCTTATCCGTTGGTGTCGCGCTGTGGCAGGTAGCGCAGCGCTTCTGTACCAGCGCAACGGCCTCGGTATTCGTCAATGCCTCGCCTGAATTCGATATCGCTACCGGAGCCGGTCGCACCAGAATCAACAGTACACAAAACGCCAGCAGCGCGGAAACCAGGATCCAGGGCTTAACAATGCCACGGTGACGCAGGTTGAAGAAGTGGCGCGCCCAGCCGCCGATCAGAGCCAGCGCACCGAGGATCAGCCAGCCATACTCGTGGCCATAGGTCATGGGGTAGTGGTTGCTGAGCATGATGAACAGCACCGGCAGGGTCGCATAGTTGTTATGGGTTGAGCGCAGCTTGGCGATCAGCGCCGGCTTGGGATCCGGCTCGACGCCGCGTTTGACCGCCTCTACCAGTCCCCGTTGTGCCGGCATGATGCCAAGCAGCACATTACCCGCCATGCAGCTACCGATCAGCGCCCCGACATGGATGTAGGCAGCACGGGCACCAAAGAGCTGATTCAGGCCCCAGGCGAACAACGTAACCAGCACCAGCATGACCAGGCCGAAGGTCAGGCCGTGATTGATCAGTGGCGAGCGTACCGCCGCTTCGTAGATCAGAAAGCCGCCGAGCAGAGAACCGACGCCGATAGCGATCGCCTGCCACGGGGTTAGATCCGCCTTACTGGGGTCGATCAGATAACTGTTGGCACCGACGTAATAGAGCAGCGTCAGCAGCAGTGCGCCGGTGATCCAGGTGGAGTAGGCTTCCCACTTGAACCAGTGCAGGTGTTTGGGCATCGCCTCAGGTGCCAGGGTGTATTTGGCGATCTCATAGAACCCACCGCCGTGAATCGACCAGAGATCGCCCTTGATCCCTTTATCCTTTTTCCACTTCGGCGGTTCCTCAAGGGCGTTATCCAGCCAGACGAAATAGAACGACGCGCCTATCCAGGCGATGGCGGTGACCACGTGCAGGAACCGCAGCAGCAGGCTCAGCCAGTCAGACAGATAGGCGGTCAGTTGCGCATCGATCACTATACCTCCCTACTGTGGGCGACCTCACCCAGTATCCAGGTTCTGGCGATCGCTCGGTCGTCGCCCAGGGTGTTAAGCACGAACAGCATCTCAAACAGGCTGCGGCAGCGAGCGGTGCGGAACTTCAAGAACGGGGTCGCGTGAAGATCCAGCGCGACCAGGTCCGCTTCGCATCCGCTGCGGAAACTACCGATCTTATCTTCCAGGTCCAGCGCCCTGGCACCACCGAGCGTGGCCAGGTAGAGCGCGCGAAACGGATCGAGCTTACGCCCCCGCAATTGCTGAATCTTGTACGCATCGGCCAGCGTCTGCAGCATCGAAAAGCTGGTGCCGCCACCGACATCGGTACCCATGCCGATATTGACCCCCCGCTCCGTCAGCCGGTCCAGTTCGAACAGGCCGGAGCCCAGAAACAGGTTCGAGGTTGGGCAGTGCGCGATGGCCGCCCCGGTGTCGCTGAGCCGTTTGCAACTGTCATCGCAGAGATGAATCCCGTGCGCAAATACGCTGCGCCGGGTCAGCAGTCCGGCCCGATCATACACATCCAGGTAGTGTTTCGAATGCGGAAACAGTTCAGCCACCCAGGCGCACTCCTCCGGGTTTTCCGCCAGGTGGGTATGCAGGTAGAGGCCGGGGTGTTCGCGCAGCAGGCGACCCGCCAGCGCCAGTTGCCGGTCGCTGCTGGTCGGGGCAAAACGGGGTGTCACCGCGTACTGCAGGCGGTCGATCCCGTGCCAGCGCTGGATCAGCGCCTTGCTGTCCCGGTAGCTCTGCTCCGCCTCGTCACAGATATACTCGGGTGCGTTGCGGTCCATCATCACCTTGCCGGCGATCATACGCAACTTGCGCCGCTGCGCTTCGCTGAAGAAGGCATCGACCGATTCGGGGTGTACCGTGCCGAATACCAGCGCCGTCGTCGTGCCGTTACGCAGCAGTTCGTCGAGGAAGATGGTGGCGATTTCAGCGGCATAGTCCGGGTCGCTGAACTTGCTCTCGACCGGAAAGGTGTAGGTCTCCAGCCACTCGAGCAGGCGCTCGCCGTAGGCGGCCACCATCTCCGTCTGCGGGTAGTGGATATGGGTATCGATAAAGCCCGGCACCAAAAGGTGATGCTCGAGCACGTCAATCTCGGTTCCCCTTGGCAGATGCGGCAGCACCTGCTGTGCATCGTCAGCGAGCCTGATTCGCCCGCTCTCGATCCAGATGATGCCGTCTGCATGGTAGACCCAGGCGGCCTCCCCGGCCGTTGCTGGATCATCGACGAAGTAGAGTAGCTGGCCACGGATCGCTTTATCACTGCTCATCGAGCAACTGCTCCAGTCGCAGACGCGTAATTTTGGCCTGCTCGGCGGCAGCGATCGCCAGTTCGCTGATCAGATCATTGTCCAGGCGCTGGTTGAGCAGAGTTAACATCTCCTGTGCGGGTTTTCCGCTGGAACAGAGGATAAAGTTGAAGCCGAAACGGGCCTCATATTCCCGGTTGGCTTCGGCCAACGCGCTCAGCACCTGTTCACTGGCCTCGACGGCAGCTGACTGTTCAGCGGCGGCCTGCGTTTTGCTATCGGCATACCAGGCCTGCAAGGATGCAAGGTCACCACTCTTGGGGTGCCCTTCGAACGCCTCAAGATAATCGGGCATCGACAGTTCCGACCAGATACGCGCGGCGCTGTCATAGAGCGCATCACCTGTCGCAAAGGGCCTCGCAGCCTCCATCCCTTCAAGCCAGCGGGTGCTGACGCAGCACCGGCGCAGGGTATCAATACAGGCCTCGGGGCCAAGCTGATTAAGCTGTTCAAGTGTCATTCCGATTCCTGGTTGATATCGAATCTGATTGAGTGTTGTTTGGATCAGCCGAGTCAGCATCCAGAGCCAATAGGGACTGCAGTTGTCGCCACTCGACGCCGGAGCGCTTGGGTGTCGCCGCGATGCGCGACTGGTAGTGAGAGATCAGTTGCGCCGCGATCGAAACCGCAACCTCCATCGGTCTTTTGCCGCCTATCTCCGGCATTCCCACGGGGCAGATCATCTGCTCGATCTGCGCTTCGGAAAAGCCGCGATGGGCCAGTCGCTGGCGGAAACGGCGTGCCTTGGTTTCTGAACCGATCACGCCCAGATAGCCGACATCGCCCCGATTCAGCGCCGCCTCGGTCAGCTCAAAGTCGAGCTGGTGGTTGTGGGTCAGCACCAGTATCCAGTGCCCCGGAGCGGCCTGCTCTATCTCTTCGACTGGATCATCGTTGATGCTGATGGTAACGCGCTCCGGCGGCGGTGACGGGAACTCCTGTTCACGGCTATCGACCCAGCGGATCCTCAGCGGCAGCTCGGCCAGAATCGGCACCAGTGCCTTCGCCACATGTCCCGCGCCGAACACCAGCAGCGAGTTTCCGCGAGCGGCGAAGTGCTCGAACAGTACCGAAACCTGACCGCCGCAGCATTGGCCCAGGCTTGCACCCAGAGGGTATTGCTCGAGGCTTTGACTGTCGCTATCGGTGCAGAGCAGTTCGCGGGCATGGCCGATCACCTGAAACTCCAGATTGCCGCCACCGATGGTGTCGAAGCTGTGTTCCGCGGTGACGATCATCTTGCTGCCACTCTCCCTTGGTGTAGAGCCGCGAGTGCCGATCAGCGTGACCATGACATAGGCTTCACCCTTGCGCTGCAGCTCTGCCAGCGCTTCGCCCCAACTGATCATGGCTCTCCTCCATCGGCTTGCTTCAGGCCTCCGCTGCTTGCGTCACGGGTGGCCATAACTGCGCGCAACACCCGTTCCGGGGTTGCGGGCGTGTCCAGGTCCGGACTGATACGGTAATCGGCCAGGCTCGATATGGCATCACGCAGTGCCGACCAGACCGATATCGCCAGCATGAACGGGGGCTCACCCACCGCCTTGGAGTTATAGATGGTCTCCTCCGCATTGTCGCGCTTGAACAGTTCGACCTTGAACCGGGGGGGCGTATCGCTGATCGCCGGAATCTTGTAGTTGGCCGGACTGTTGCTGACCAGCTGCCCCTGCGCATTCCATTTCAGCTCCTCGGTGGTCAGCCAACCCATACCCTGGATGAAGCCGCCCTCGATCTGGCCTATATCCACTGCCGGGTTCAGGCTACGCCCCACATCGTGCAGGATGTCGACGGCCAGTACCCGGTACTCTCCGGTCAGCGTATCGATCACCACCTCGGAAACGGCAGCGCCGTTGGCGAAATAGAAGAATGGCCGGCCTTTAGCCTGTTCACGGTCATACCAGATCTTCGGCGTACGGTAGTAGCCGGTGGCCGACAGCGATACCCGGTTCAGATAGGCAAGCTCAGCGGCCTCGGTGAAGCTGATCGAGTCACTGTCGCTCCAGTGCACCCGGTTGTTGTCAAAACGTACAGCGCCGATTTCGGCGCCCTTCTGTTCTGCGACGCAGAGTGCGATCCGCTGTTTCAGCTCCAATGCCGCATTACGTGCCGCCTGTCCGTTTAGATCGGTACCGCTGGATGCAGCGGTCGGTGAGGTATTGGGTACCTTATCGGTACGGGTCGCCGTGATCTGGATCCGCTCCGGCGCCACCGACAGCGTCTCTGCCACAATCTGTAACACCTTGGTATGCAGTCCCTGCCCCATCTCCGTGCCGCCGTGATTCAGCTGGATGCTGCCATCGGTATAGATATGCAGTAAAGCCCCGGCCTGATTCAGGTGCTGCACGGTGAAGGAGATGCCGAACTTCACCGGCGTCAACGCCAACCCCCGCTTAAGTACCGGGTTGGACCGGTTCCACTCGCGTATCTCGTTGCGCCGTTGACGGTAGTCACTGCTTACCTCCAGCTGCTCGATCAGCTCCGGCAGCAGGTTGTGCTCGACCTGTTGATGATAGGGCGTCAGATCCCGCCCGGGTCCGCCGTACAGGTTAAGCTTGCGCACATCCAGCGGGTCCCGGCCCACCGTTCTGGCGATATCGTCCATGGCGCGCTCGATGATCATCATCCCCTGCGGTCCACCGAAGCCACGAAATGCGGTGTGGGATACGGTATGGGTCATGCAGCGGTGACCATCGATGCGGACCGCCGGAATATAGTAGGCGTTATCGGCGTGAAACATGGCACGATCGACAATCGCATCCGACAGATCGGGTGAATGCCCGCAGTTGCCGGTGACCGTGATCTGTGCACCGAGCAGACGTCCCTGCAGGTCAAAGCCGATCCGATACCGGTTGTAGAACGGGTGGCGTTTGCCGGTCATCGGCATGTCATCGCAACGCGGCAACCGCAGTTTGACCGCTTTTCCCGTGCTACTGGCCAGTAACGCGGCCAGACAGGCCCAAGGTGCTGCCTGGGTCTCCTTGCCGCCGAAGCCTCCGCCCATACGGCGCATATCGACCGTTATACGGTTGACCGGCACGTTAAGCACCTCGGCCACCAACTTCTGCACCTCGCTGGGGTGCTGGGTGGAGCTGTACACCAGCATACCGCCATCCTCGGCCGGTACCGCTAACGCCGCCTGGCCCTCGAGGTAGAAATGCTCCTGGCCGCCCAGATGCTGCTCGGCGTCCAGCCTTAGCGGCGCGTCGTCAACCGCGGCAGGCGCGTCACCCCGCTGCATTCTATGAGAGGGCCGCACGAACGCCTGCTCTTGCAGTGCCCGTGTCACATCGAGCAAAGGTTCACGGGCTTCGTATTCGATCACGGCACGCTGCACCGCGCGACGCGCCTGGAGTTCAGTCGTTGCGGCGACAACAAATATCGGCTGCCCCACGAAACGAATTTCGTCTGCCGTTAACAGCGGGTCGCCGGGGAATACCGGACCGATATCGGTGTGTCCGGGGATATCGGAAAGCTCCAGCAGGTCGACCACTCCCTCGCTGGCCCATACGCCGCTGAGATCAAGCGAACGAATATGGCCACGCGAGATGCTGGAGACGCCAACCGCTGCATACAGGGTATCGCGTGGCTCGACAATATCGTCCACATAAGTGGCCTGTCCGGAGACATGCTTGGTCGCACTTTCGTGCGCGCGCGGCAGGCCTGTCGCGCCGGTGGTGTTCGTCGTGCTGTCGGTCAGGGGTGCGGAATCATGCATACTGAACCACCTCCAGGGGCTGGCCAGTAAAGCGCTGGTCCTGCTCCAGTACCGCTCTTAATAGCAGGTTACGGGCAACGATAAGCCGATACTCGGCGGTTGCGCGTACATCATCGATAGGGGAAAAGTCCTGCGCCAGCGCCTGCTGCGCGGCCCTTACGCCATTCTCGGTAAACGGCTGCCCGATCAGCGCCCGCTCCGCATTAAGCGCTCGGGCAGGTACCGCGGCCATACCGCCGAAACCCAGGCGCGCGTCGGTCACCACCCCCTGCTCCAACCTCAGGTTGAATGCTGCACAAACCGCCGAGATATCGTCATCCAGGCGTTTGGAGACCTTGAACACTTTCAGCAGACGATCTTGCTGCAGTGGGATCTCGATCTGTTCGATGAACGCGCTCGTTGGCAGCGCGGTCTGCCGGTAGCCGGTAAAGAAGTCATCGATCTCGATCGCCTGGCATCGGTTACCACTACGCACGTGCAGCTTTGCCCCCAGGGCCAGCAGTACCGGGGGTGTATCGCCAATCGGCGAGGCATTGGCGACGTTACCGGCTAACGTACCCTGATTACGGATCTGCAGGGAGCCGAGGCGGTCGAGCAGCAGACCGAACTCTGGATAGTGTCGTTTAAGCTGAGGTTCAAGCCGGCTGTAACTGACGGCTCCGCCGATCTGCAGGCAGTGCTCCGTCTCATGAATCGTATTGAGCTCGGCCACAGCTCCGGTATAGATCAACACTGCTGGCTGCTTAAGTTGCTGGGTAACGCTCAACGCCAGATCGGTACCACCGGCAACCAGCTGTGCCTCGGGGTAAGCCTGTAGCAGCGCGACCAGCTCATCACAGGTCGCGGGTAGAAAGAAACGGCGATCGCCAAGCTGCAGAGACCCGTTCGGATTGTCGTTGCGGATCTTGCGCAGCCTTGCACTGGTGGCGGATTCAAGCGACGAGAAAACGTCCTCGCCGCCCTGGCCAGACAGGCTCAGTGCGGCATCAATAATCGGGCGATAGCCGGTACAGCGGCACAGGTTGCCGGCCAATGCCCGCTCGATATCGCCGTACGCAGGCGAGGCGGTGGACTTATACAGGGCGAACATCGACATGATGAAACCGGGTGTACAGAAACCACATTGGGAGCCGTGCAGGTCGACCATCGCCTGCTGCACCGGATGCAGCCGGCCACTACTCTCCAGATGCTCCACCGTCAGCAGCTGTTTGCCATGCAGAGTACCAACAAAGGTGATGCAGCTGTTCAGCGTCGAATAGCGCAGTCGCTCCCCTTCGGGTTCCGCCACAACCACGGTACAGGCGCCACAATCACCTGACGCGCACCCCTCTTTGGTGCCCCTGCGCACCAATACCGTGCGCAGATACTCAAGAATCGTCAGTTCCGGGGAACACTCATCAAGGACAACTTCCTGCTCATTGAATAGAAAGCGGATCATCTGGACTGGTCTCTTCCCGATTGAAAAAAATGCTCAGGTATCTGCTGATGAGCGCGCACTAAATGCCTGTTTATATACTAGTTTATAGTTGAGTCTAACGCGCCCCGCCGGTTTGCGTCAGAAGTGGAGTCATTCGCGTTAAAGGCCGGTATAATTCGCATCGTAAAAATTGTCCGGCTAGTCAGGTATCGCGAGCCTTTGCATCAAGCCTGCCACTGCTTACCGTTTAGCGGGATAAAGAGTCCGACAAAAATAAACATGACCACATGGTCAGCTTTTTGCATACGAGAGAGCGCGCAATCCGTCATCACATGAAGGCAAGGGGCGTGTACGTTGAATCAGAAGAGCGGAGTCCATGGCTGAACCACATATTACCCCTCCCCGTCTGACGCTGCGCGGGATTACCAAGACCTATCCAGGCTGCGTCGCCAACGATGCCATAGATCTCAGCATCGAAGCGGCTGAAATTCATGCCCTGCTGGGTGAGAACGGAGCCGGTAAAAGCACCTTGATGAAGGTGATTTACGGTCTGGTCAAACCCGACCAGGGCGAACTGCTCTGGGATGGTCTGCCGATCGATGTCCGTGACCCGGCTCATGCACGCAAACTGGGTATCGGCATGGTGTTTCAGCATTTCTCCCTGTTCGAGACATTGACCGTAACCGAAAACATCGCGCTGGCCCTGGGTGAGGATGCCGGTGATCTGCCCTCTCTGGCCGAGCGGATCAGCGCGGTATCGCAGAAGTATGGCATGGCACTGAACCCCGATCGCGAGGTACACACACTATCTGTTGGCGAGCGTCAACGGGTCGAGATCGTGCGCTGTCTGGTGCAACCGATCAAGCTGCTGATACTCGACGAACCCACCTCCGTGCTGACGCCGCAGGAGGTGGAGACACTCTTCGTGACCCTGCGCCAGCTGGCCGAAGAGGGTTGTTCCATCCTCTTTATCAGCCACAAGCTCAACGAAGTACGGGCACTCTGCCACCGCGCCACCATTCTGCGCGCAGGCAGGGTCTCCGGCGAGTGTGTACCAACCGAGGAGAGCTCCGAAAGCCTGGCTCGCATGATGGTCGGCGATGATACACCGATCAGCACCGACTATCCCAAGGTGCAGGGGCAGGAGCCCTTCCTCCAGGTCAGAGGGCTGACCCGGCTCAGCGACGATCCGTTCGGTGTCGACCTGCAAGCGATCAGTTTTGATGTCCAGGCTGGTGAGATCCTCGGCATCGCCGGTGTAGCCGGTAACGGGCAGGAGGAGCTGCTCGGGGCGCTCAGCGGTGAAGACGAGGTCGATAACCATGATGCGATCCACTTTCCGCACGGCGCAGTGGGGCACCTGTCGCCACGCGAGCGCCGTGCTGCAGGCATGGCATTCGTGCCCGAGGAGCGGCTTGGTCGTGGCGCGGTGCCGGATATGAGCCTTAAAGATAATGCCTTGCTTACCGGATTTTTGACGGGTCTGGTCAAACGCGGGCTGATCGCTCACGGCAAGACCCGTGATTTTGCCGAGCAGATTATCGAACGCTACCGCGTCAAGACACCGGGCACGGAAACCCATGCCGCCAGCCTCTCCGGTGGCAACCTGCAAAAATTCATTATTGGACGGGAAATCATGCAACAGCCCAAGCTGTTGATCGCGGCCCACCCGACCTGGGGTGTGGATATCGGTGCTGCAACGGCGATTCACAAGGCGCTGATCGAGCTCCGCGACCAGGGCGCCGCCATTCTCGTGGTGTCCGAGGATATCGATGAGCTGTTTCAGATCTCGGACCGTATCGGTGCCCTGTGCCATGGCCGCCTGTCGCCGATCAAAGCCACACCGCAAACCAGTATCAATGAGGTCGGACGCTGGATGGCCGGCGATTTCAGCGAGCCCCAGGCAACAGCTGAAACCATCAGTGCATGAGCAGCGGCCAAGAGGATAGATGATGATCAAACTGGAACCCCGTGGCCAACACTCCAAGCTGATGGCCTGGCTGTCGCCGATTCTCGCCGGCGTGCTGACACTTATCAGCGGTGCCATTCTGTTCGCGCTGCTCGGCCAGGACCCGATCGAGGCGCTGCATACCCTGCTGATCCTGCCAGTAGCGGATCTGTATGGTATCTCTGAGCTGTTCGTCAAGGCAGCGCCGATCCTGCTCTGTGCCATCGGGCTGTCGGTGGTATTCAAAGCCAAAGTGTGGAACATCGGCGCTGAGGGACAGCTGCTGATGGGCGGTCTGATCGGTAGTGCCTGTGCACTGCAGTTGATCGACGCCGAAGGATTCTGGGTGCTGCCGATAGTTTTGCTCAGTGGCATGCTCGGCGGCGCGCTCTGGGCGGCGCTGGCGGCCTGGCTTAAGACCCACTTCAACGCCAACGAGATCCTGACCACGATCATGCTCAACTATATCGCGTTGAACCTGCTGATCTGGGCGGTGCACGGTCCCTTAAAAGACCCGGAGGGGTTCAACTTCCCGGAATCGGCCATGTTCTCCGATTCGGCTCTGCTACCGACACTGGTCGAGGGCACCCGTGTCCATTACGGCATGCTGTTCGCGCTGCTTGCATTGGTCGCGATATGGGTACTGCTGAGTCGCTCCTTTTTAGGCTTTCAGATCAAGGTATTGGGTTTGGATGCCAGAGCGGCCCGGCTGGCCGGCTTTCGTGAAAAACGCCTGACCTGGATAGCGCTACTGATCAGCGGTGCCCTGGCTGGTCTGGCCGGCGTCGGTGAGGTTACCGGCCCGCTCGGTCAATTGGTGCCGCAGATCTCGCCAGGCTACGGTTATGCGGCGATCATCGTAGCCTTTCTCGGTCGGCTGCAGCCGTTCGGCATCCTGCTGGCCGGATTGCTGATGGCGCTGATCTACATGGGCGGCGAGATGGCACAGATCAATCTCGGTCTGCCGATTGCGCTGACCGGCCTGTTTCAAGGCATGCTGCTGTTCTACCTACTCGCCTGCGATGTCCTGATCAACTTCCGTATCCGAATTCCGGCACTGGCGAAACCGGTAGCCGACACCATCGCCATCCAAGAGGAGGCTGCTCGCTGATGGATATCGATCTGCTTTCCAACATTCTCTACGCGATGGTACGAACCGGCACGCCTCTGCTGCTAGTGGCGCTCGGCGAACTGGTCTGCGAAAAGAGCGGTGTGCTCAACCTGGGGCAGGAGGGGATGCTGCTGATGGGTGCCGTGGTGGGATTCGTCGCCGCGCTGCTCAGCGGTAGCCTGATGCTCGGTTTCCTGCTGGCGATCCTCGCCGGTGTGGCGATGTCTCTGCTGTTCGGTCTGATCGCCCTGGGCTTTAGCGCCAACCAGGTTGCTACGGGCCTAGCCCTGACCATCTTCGGTACCGGGCTATCTGCGTTTATCGGCAGCGAGTTCGTCGGCAAGCCGATCGACGGGTTGGACCCGATCGCCCTGCCCCTGCTCAGTGAGATCCCCTTGATCGGCAAAATGCTGTTTGCCCAGGATCCGGTGGTCTACCTGTCGTTCGCGCTGTTTATCGCCGTGTACTGGTTCTTCCGCTCCTCACGCCCGGGACTGGTGGTAAAAGCGGTGGGTGAAAACCCTCACGCGGCCAATGCCATAGGTCTGCCGGTGATGCGCACCCGCTACCTGGCGGTAATGTTCGGCGGCGCCATGGCGGGCCTCGCAGGTGGCTACCTGTCGATCGCCTACACTCCCCTCTGGGTGGAAAACATGAGCGCCGGGCGCGGCTGGATCGCACTGGCACTGGTGGTGTTTGCCAGTTGGAAGGTGGAGCGTGTACTGCTCGGTGCCTGGCTGTTCGGCCTGGCCAGTATTCTGCACTTGGTATTCCAGGGGCTGGGATTCTCTATCTCTTCCAATCTTCTGGCGATACTGCCCTACGCTGCGACCATCCTGGTATTGGTGTTGTTGTCGCGTAACCAGATCAGGGCGCGGCTGCTGGCTCCGATCTCGCTGGGCAAACCCTTCCATGCCAGCAGTTGAGATATAGCACCATTCAGATAAAGAGCGGCTGAGGAAAAGGTTAGTCACCTATGAGCAAGGCACAACGTCTCTGGATAGCAGTACCTAACGCCAAGGATCGGGACAACTCCGGCCGTCTGGCGGCACAGGGGGTAGCAGCAATCTCAGTAGCATTATTTGACCACTTGGTTAGTATTTGTCGTTTTCAGCTTCAAGGAGAAACAAGATGACCCATCCCTACCACATGGATTTCCCGGTGTCCTGGGAGGAGCTTCATCGCAACGCCCGCGCCCTGTCACTGCGTCTGCTCGACAAGGGGCCGTGGAAAGGGATCATTGCCATTACACGCGGCGGGCTGGTGCCTGCTGCGATCCTTGCTCGCGAAATGGATATCCGTTTGATCGACACGGTCTGTGTAACCAGCTACGGCAAAAGCGACGACGCCGGCACTGAAGCCAGCCAGGGCGAGCTGAATGTTCTCAAGTCGGTTGAGGGCGACGGTGAGGGTATGCTGCTGGTCGATGATCTGGTGGATACGGGTAAAACCGCCAAGTACGTTCGTGAGATGTTGCCCAAAGCGCACTTCGCCACACTCTACGCCAAGCCCGCCGGCAAACCGCTGGTGGACACTTTTATCACCGAGGTGAGTCAGGACACCTGGATCCGCTTCCCTTGGGACATGGCGTATACCTTCGTCACTCCACTGGCTGATCGCGAAAAATAGACACTGTTTCTTAACATATCCCAAAGCCGCTCGGCGGTAGATAGCTCAACGCAAAGGAGATCGCTGCATGAAACGTCGTCAATTCAATAAACTGCTGACCGGCATCGCCGCAGGCATAGGACTGGGTACAGCACTGCTCAGCGGACAGGTAGCGGCAGAAGAGCCGCTCAAGATCGGCTTTGTCTATGTCGGCCCGATCGGTGATCACGGCTGGTCCTATCAGCACGACCAGGGGCGTCTGGCGGTAGAGGAGCATTTCGGCGATAAGGTGAAAACCACGTACGTCGAGAACGTTCCCGAAGGCGCCGATGCCGAACGGGTGATTCGCAACCTGGCCCAGAGCGGACATGAGCTGATCTTCACCACCTCTTTCGGCTTCATGAACCCGACGGTGAAAGTGGCCAAGCAGTATCCCAAAGTGAAGTTTGAGCACGCCACCGGCTACAAGTTAAGCAAGAATCTGGCGACCTACATCGGTAAAACCTACGAAGGGCGCTACGTGGCCGGCTACGTAGCCTCTCAGATGACCAAGAGCAACAAGATCGGCTATATCGCCTCCTTCCCGATTCCGGAGGTTATCCGCGATATCAACGCCGTACAGCTGGCGCTGAACAAATACAACCCGGAGGCCGAACTGAAGATTATCTGGGTCAACAGCTGGTTCGATCCGGGCAAAGAGGCCGATGCCGCCAACGCGATGATGGACCAGGGCGTGGATGTCATCCTGCAGCATACCGACAGCCCGGCCGCAATGCAGGCCGCGGAACGGCGCGGCAAGTTCGCTGTTGGCCAGGCATCCGATATGTCGGGCTTTGGTCCTAATGCGCACCTGCTGTCGGTTATCGATGACTGGGCCCCTCACTATATCGCTGAAACCCAGAAGGTGATGGACGGAAGCTGGGAGAGCGCTCCGATGGTGGAAGGGATGGCGGAAGGCGCGATCGTGATCCCCTCATTCAACGAAGCGATCCCGGCCGACGTCGTGGCCAAGGCAGAGGAGCTGATTGCCGGTATCAAGGATGGCAGCGTTCATCCCTTCGCAGGACCGATCAATAACCAGGCCGGCGAGCTCAAGGTGGCCGAGGGTGAGGTACTGAGCTGGGAAGAGCTGGAAAAGATGAACTGGTACGTTGAAGGCGTTAACGGTGAACTGCCGAAATAATACCGGCGACCACCGCACTGCCTGAACCACCGAAAAAGAGGGCTGCAATCCGCAGCCCTCTTTCGTTCCTTGCCGCCGCATCCCCAGTGCCAGATCGCCAGTACGTCGCCACCTATCGACAGAAATGCATAATGCAACAGTGTTTGAGTACTACAGCTCATCTTAATCTTAACCACTCACATTACAGGGTTAAAAAGGGTCTACACTGATGCTCTGGGTACAGCCACCTGCATTCTAGGGGGATGACCACAACAGGGGTGTTCAGGGAACGATTCAAGATGGCGATCGACGACATCGATGTATTCTGGGTACTGCTTTGTGCCTGTCTCGTCTGGATCATGCAAGCTGGCTTCCTCTGCCTGGAAACCGGTCTGACGCGATCAAAGAACAACATTAACGTTGCACTGAAGAATATCTGCGATAACGCCACCTCCATCTTTTTGTTTTGGCTGGTCGGTTTCTCTATCGCCTTTGGAGCCCCTTTTACCGCCCCTTTCGCAGTCTCGGGTAACTTCTACCTGTTTCAATCGACGGACAACCATCTCAACGCGTTCTTCGTGTTTCAGGCCGTGTTCTGTAGCACCTGCTGCACCATTGTGTCGGGTGCGGCTGCCGAACGCCTGCGATTTATCATGTACCCGGTATTGGTGACGATAATCGCCGGTCTGATCTACCCCGTCGCCGTCAACGCCGGCTGGGGCGGATTGTTGATTCACAACGGTGAAGGCTTTCTCGTGGACCTGGGGTTCTATGATTTTGCAGGCTCTTCGATCGTGCATTCCACCGGCGGCTGGGTAGCACTGGCATTGGTGATCATCGTTGGCCCCCGAATCGGGCGCTTCGGCCGGGATGGTCAGGTGCGCCAGATCCAGGGCAGCAATCTGACGCTTTCATCTCTAGGCGTGTTGATTCTCTGGTTCGGCTGGATGGGCTTCAACGGTGGCAGTGCCTATAACTTCAGTTCGGATATCGGAATTATTCTCAGCAATACCCTGATCGCCGGTTCCGCCTCGCTGGTTATCACCCTGTTGATCATAAGCCAGCGCAGTGGATCGCCTTCAGCAGAGGATCTGTTCAATGGCGCCCTCGGTGGTTTGGTGGGAATCACTGCTTCGGCAAACTGCGTGTCGTCCCTCGAAGCTGTGCTGATCGGAGCGGGTTCTGCATTAAGCGCCCTACTGGCCTCGCGGCTGCTGCTGCGTTTTAAAATCGACGATGTGGTCGGAGCAGTGCCGGTTCACCTCGCTGCCGGGATCTGGGGTACGTTGGCTGTGGGGCTGTTTGGCGATCTGGAGATCATAGCCAGCGACCTGTCCCGGCTGGAGCAGATTCAGGCTCAACTGATGGGCATCCTGTTTATTGCCGTTTGGGCGTTCGGAACATCCTACCTGTTCATCAGCGCGATAAACCGTGTATTCCCCTTCCGTGTGCCGCGTGAAGATGAGAGTGTCGGTCTCAATATCAGTGAGCATGGCGCGAGTTCCGAGCTGTACGAGCTAATCGCGTTTATGAAGTACCAGTCCGATACCGGCAATATGTCGAGCGATGCGCCCACCGACCAGTTCACCGAAACGGGCATTATCGGCATGGCCTACAACCATGTCATGGACACGCTTAGGATCAAGGAGGAACGGCTGCGGGAGTCCAATACTTTGCTCGAGGCTGCCAATGAGGAGCTGCGCGCCTACGATCACCTGGTCGCACACGACCTGAAGAACCCGCTTTCTGTGATCCACTCCTATGCCGCAATGATCGAGGCGGATGGTGAAAACCACCAGGCGCGGCAGCAGTACGTAGCGCGGATACGGCGATCATCTGAAGATGCGTTACAGATTATTCGCGAGCTGCTGAATTTCGCCAGAGCCAGTAACGAAATAGACCAGGCGGAATCGATCGATCTGCAAGAGTTGATCTACAACACCAAAATTCAGTTAGATGCGTTGATTGCAGAGCGCAAACCTCAGTTTGATATCCAGTGCAGCAAGCGAACGCTGTGGTTCAACAGCTTTGCTCTTCAGCAGGTCTTGGTCAACCTGGTCAGCAATGCGATCAAATACACACCGGAAGATGAGCAGCCGCAGGTCACGATCCGAAGTCGGCAGGAGGGCGATTACGACCTGGTAGAGGTGGAGGATAGGGGCATCGGTATCCCCAAAGAGCAACTGACTAAACTGTTCGAAAAGCACTCGCGACTGCATTCGGCCAATACCAGACGCTCAGGATATGGTCTGGGTCTCTACCATGTGCGCAAGTTGATTCGAGCCGGAGGGGGCGAGATAGACGTACATTCAGAACCGGAGGTAGGCTGCTGTTTTACCTTGCGGCTGAAGTGTGCACCACCATCACAAGCACAGCAGGACCTGCCCGAGGCGGAGAATGGATAGAATACTCCTACTCGAAGATTACGAAGAGTCCCGCGTGCTGCTGCAGATAGCTCTGCAACGGGCGTTCGGCTCGGTAACAGTAGACTGTGCCGCGTCTTTGGGCGAAGCGCGGCAGCTACTTAAACAGTCGACCTACGGGCTGGCAATACTGGACCTCAATCTGCCCGATGGTTGCGGCATCGAGATACTGGAGCTCATTACCCGGGAGCATGACTCGACAATCTGCATCATTGCCACGATTGCAGATGACGACGAAAGTCTGCTGGATTCACTGCGCAACGGCGCTAAGGGATACCTGCTGAAAACGGAGTCTCCGGTAGAGCTGGCTGGCCATCTACAAGGTCTACTTGAGGGCCAGTTACCGCTATCGCCTCGGATGGCCAGCCGTGTAATCAACTACTTCAACACCAACGGTAGTCGCAAAAAGCCACTTGAAGCGCATCTGACGGAGCGGGAGAAGGAGGTTCTGACACTTATTGCTAAAGGCGCATCGCGCAAGGCGATCGCGCGCGCGCTCGACATCTCGATAAACACCACCAACGACCACATCAAATCGATCTACCGCAAGCTCAAGGTAACTTCACGGGTCGAAGCCACACGTATCGCGATAGATCACGGGCTTTCCGACTGACGGTCCCCCTAATCCCCTACCCCCTATTTTAGGGATGGTTGCCCCCGGATCCGACTTCTACGCTTAAACCCGATGCAGACACAATAAATACACTGAGGGGCACAATCATGAGTACTATGATCCTGCATGGCCGTTGGTACGCGATTGAGGGAATCCTGGCAGCGGCTGCTGCTGTTCTTTGTGTAGCTATCCTTCTTCCCACCGAGAACCGCTTTGGTGATGAGACACTGACGGATGACGCTATTTCGACGGAACAGACACGCCGGGGAAACCGTATGACAGTCGATATTCCGACTGAACTCAATACGGAAAGCAGGCTAGCGCTGAATGGAGATCGGTCAGGCGAGTTGCGGCGTGTTCGGGCAGAAACGGAGGCTAGTAAGATGAGTGCCGATATACGTACCTACTCTGACGGACGCAACCGTATCGAATAAGATATTAGCGCAACAGTATGGCTATGATTTAACTAAAATGAACTATTGCTAATGATAGTGATTCGCATTACCATGATCGTGCTTTGACAGGCTTCACCGGAAACACAGGTGTCTCAATATCCTGTTTCTCCGGTAAACACGGCATTACTGCCTGCCCAATTTGGGTAGGCTTTTTTTTTAGCTAGCCGAGGTCGCCTGATATGAACCGGGCAGATACTGTGTTGTGAACTGGTGGGCAGGCAGGGGTTTCGAAAAATGGTAGCCCTGCCCCATCTGACAGCGCATACCTTTCAGTATCTCCATCTGTTGCGCGGTCTCGATTCCCTCGCAAATGACCCTCAGGTTCAGTGACCGGCTCATGGTGATGATCGCTGTGACCAGAGCACGGTGCGTCTTGTTACTTTCAATATCGGTTACGAATGACCGGTCGATCTTCAGGATATCCAACGGGAACTTCTGCAAGTAACTGAGAGAGGAGTATCCCGTGCCGAAATCATCGATAGACAGCAAGCAACCGAGACGTTTCAGCCTGTTCATCACCTCCAGGGTATGATCAGTGTGATGCATCAGCATCGATTCGGTTATCTCGAGTATCAGGTATCCCGGCCTGATCCGGTAACGGCTGAGCAGGTTTTCCAGAGTACGGACAAAACGGTAATCCTGTAACTGCTTGCCAGACACATTGATCGACAGATAGATCGCGCTGGCATGCTCCCGGTGCCAGATACTGAGCTGACGAAGTCCCTCCTCGAGCACCCACTCACCGAGCTGTACAATCAGTCCGGTTTCCTCGGCGATATCGATAAACTCACCCGGGGCCATAAGTCCGCGTTCTGGATGCCGTAACCGCACCAACGCCTCGGCTCCTACAATCATTTGATGCCCCATCGACACTACGGGCTGATAGTGCAGTTCAAAATGCCCCTCGAGTAACGACTCACGTATCATCGATTCGATATTTACCCGGTGCAGGGTGCGTTGCTCATCTTCAGGAACGAAAATACACGCCCGTCCCCGACCTTCCGACTTGGCGCGGTACATAGCGAGATCGGCGCTCTTGAGCAAGGTATCGGGCGTGCTGCACTCTCCGCGATTGATCGCGATACCAACCGATGCCGATATATGCATGGTGCACTGATCGATCAGGAACGAGCCCTCCAGCTCCTTGATCAGCTGTAGTGCCAGTTGAATCAGCGACTCTTCATCGGTGTTTCCATGAACCAGGACCGCAAACTCATCGCCACCGAGCCTGGCTACGAAATCGCCACCTGGCAGTGAGGCTTGAATGCGTTTGCCGGCGGCGGTGAGCAGTTTGTCCCCGGTATGATGTCCGTGGGTGTCGTTAACGTACTTGAACCTGTCCAGATCGACGAACAGTAGTGCCAGCCCCTCCTCACGAATCTCCTCGACTGACAGCTGTTCATCCAGCAACAGTTTGAAGAAATGGCGGTTGGGCAGCCCGGTCAACGCATCGAAGTTAGCCTGGCGCTCTATGGTACTCAGTGCTTCATCCAGACTGGTGATATCGGTCATCACCCCAAGGGCGCCCAGACCATCCGGGCGCGGTGTCGCATCGATACGCATGGAGTGAATTTCACCATCCGCATTGAGGATTTTCAGGTATGCCTGGGCGGTCTGTCGCGTGGATATCTCCACCAACAGATGATCGATACGCGGTCTTTCGCTGGCCTCACACACCAGGGCTCTCAATGGCTGGCCGACAATATTGTCGCTCGCGTAGCCCAAATGGCTGAGAAAGTGCTCGCTGGCACTGTCGATCACCCCGGTAGGCGAAAGGCTGAACAGCAGGGCCGGAGTCTGGTTATAGAGATGGCGATAGCGGGACTCGCTCTCTTTCAAAGACCGATGTTTTCTATCGACCTCTTCGAGAAGTTCATTGTAAGCCTTGATAATGATACCGAACTCATCGTTGGGCAGCCGATCACTCACCCGCACGAACTCGCCGCTCTCGCGGGATCGGCGTATGGAGTTCAACAGGTTCTGCAGAGGACGGTTGACTACCCGCATCTGAAATATGAGCAACGACAGGACAATTGTTGCGATTATCAGGAACAGGGTTAGCAGGCTATCTCTGATTCGCTCATGCTGCTGCTGGTAGAAGCTCTCCGCGCCGACTTCCACCACCAACCAGCCGGCTTCCGTATCAAAATCTTGCGTTTTGATAGGTACCACGATGCGGCTTTCGACCTGCACCCGGCCATACTCTTCAGATTCACTACTGGCGACGGAGTGTACTTCGGCATCGAGAACCTCCACTCTCAGAACATCGGGATCGTTCCTGATCAGTTCAAGCAAGCCAAGCACTTGGCGTCCGTCTTCCCGAACGACCGGATCGAACAATACGTCTGCATAGGTTTGGAGCGAGCTAAATCTATCGTCGAGCTCGTAACGAAACGCATCACGCGCTGTGTAATTGGTGTACAAAAAGCTCGCGCCCAGGGCGAGGATGATGCAGCCGATCAGCAATAACGAGAGCTTGCTATGAGCTGAGAGATAGCGATGTAAACGAGGGGGATTAACTGCCATTGCCGGCCCCTCCAGTAACTGGCAGGCTCCGGCTCGCAACACTCTCTGATGTCGCAAAGTGGCGGTGGTAATAACCGCAACGGTCCTGTATCGACGGCAGAACTCCAGCTGAAAGCGGAGCTTTGAGCAGCATAAAATCGGATCCTGTTTTTATATTTTTGTAATCCGTGGTCACCCCGCCAGCCACCCGCGAAATTCATCGCCGAGTTGTCCCATACACTGGCAGGAGGACCATAATGCTTTCCCTGTAAAATAATTACAACTGTTCCTTTGTCGAAGTCATATTAGACTCGCGGCCTAGGCCGCATCGAGCATTCCCTGACGCACGATGAAGCTGATTATCTCCTGCAACCCCTTGCCTTCCTTGAGATTTGTGAATACGTAGGGGCGCTCGCCACGCATTCTGCGGGTGTCTGTTTCCATCACCGCCAGGTCGGCACCAACGTAGGGTGCAAGGTCGATTTTGTTGATGACCAGCAGGTCGGACTTGGTGATGCCCGGTCCGCCTTTGCGTGGAATTTTTTCCCCTTCTGCCACATCGATGACATAGATGCACAGATCGGCCAGCTCCGGACTGAACGTGGCACTGAGATTGTCACCGCCGCTCTCGACGAACACCACGTCCAGGTCTCCATGACGACGCGCAAGATCCTCTACCGCCGCCAGGTTCATCGAGGCGTCCTCACGAATCGCGGTATGTGGGCAACCACCCGTCTCGACGCCCACGATCCTATCTTCCGGGAGTGCCTGGGCCCGAGTCAGGATCTTCGCATCCTCCTGGGTATAGATGTCATTCGTCACCACGGCGATGCTGTAACTGTCCCTCATCGCTTTGCACAACACTTCCAGCAATGCGGTTTTTCCCGAGCCCACTGGGCCACCGACACCAATACGTAAAGGCGCTTTATAGTCACTCATAGGTTCACTCTACTCTGTCTGTCGATTCGTTTTGGGTTGCCGTTTCAAGAACGAAACAACCTGGAGTATTGGGTTTCGTGCAGACTGCTCGCTATCGCCAGTGCCGGCGTGGAGCTGCCCACATCGCGATCTTCAATCTTTGCCGCCTGATCCAGTAGCGCCGGCAGGGTTTCCGAGAGCCGCATCAGTAACTGTTGCCCATCAGTCTGCCCCAGGGGCACAAGCTTCACGCCGGCCATAACGGCATTTTCCAGCCAGCTCCACAGATAACCTCGACACAGGCTGCGACTGTCGATACCCCAGTGCCTGGCAGCCTGCGCCATTCCGGCCAGCTGGGTAGTTTCGGTACCTGGTCGAATCGTTTCCGGCAACGGCACCTCCAGTGCCGGCAGCAACCGCATCAGCGCCTGAGCGCGTTGACGCTCCTCGGCTCTGAGTTCACTGCTCTCGCGGCTGGCGATGAGGTAGCGACACCAATCGTTGAAGCGCTGGTTATCACCGTTTTCCAGCGCATCGGACAGCCTGAACAGTACCGGGGCCTCAAGGCTCGCCACACTGTGCTCGAGTACCGAAGACAACCATTCATTGAGGCTCTTTTTATCGGACACCCATCCACATTCGATGGCCCACTCCAGCCCTTGGGAATAGGTAAATGCGCCAACAGGCAATGCGGGGCTGATCAGTTGATACAGCCGCAGTTCCGCTAGCACCGCCTCACTCCTGAATACGCGTAGCTTGCTTGCCGATCGCCTTTTTCTTTCTGGAAACAGTACGACGCAAGGTGACGGCGCCCCCGATCACGGCAGACAGCACCGTGACTGTTACCAGATGATCCGGTTCGGTTAACACATGCCCGAAACCAGCAAGAAAAGATCCGGGGTGTTCCCCCTCATGAGCAAAGCTCAGCGAGGGCATCAGTACTGCTGTGGCAACAGATAGCTCTTTAAACATGCGCATAAAAGTTTATTCCTTGTGTTCAATTTCCGGCAGCTTAACTCAATGGGAATGCGAAGCATGATGATCGTGATGGTGGTGACCATGGCCCTCACTGGAATACGCGCCCGCCTCAGGTTCGAATGGTGCCCGCTCGCAGACTACCTCGGCACCTAGCCCCCGTACCATATCGTCCAGAACATGGTCGTGCTGATAGCGCAGCAGGCCGGCTTCAACCTGCAACGGGACATGACGGTTACCCAGGTGATAGGCGCAGCGCATCAACAGTAAGGTGTCTGCACTGCGGATGGTCGAGACCGACTCGGGGGCCGCGACCACTTCGACCACTTCACCGCACTCGCTGAGCAACCGGTCGCCGCCGCGCAGGATCAGGCCGCGGGGCAGGAACAGTCCCGCCTCACGTCCATCCTCCAGTTCGACGCGCAGTCGGCTGCGGATGCGCGAATCGATCGGAAGGCACAGGCTGGCGGTAGCCTCACGATCAGACTCCACTTTTGATATAATTCTTATCATATTGATTTACAGTCCTTTTCTATCGACGTAAGTGTGACGCTCAGAATAGGTAGTAACGCTGAGTCATCGGCAACTCTGTCGCTGGCTCGCACACCAACAGTTCACCATCGGCGCGCACCTCATAGGTCTGCGAGTCGACCTCGATCTTAGGCTGGTAACTGTTCAGTACCATCTTGCCCTTGGTCACGGAGCGGCAGTCGCGCACCTCGCCAATAAGGCTTTCCAGCCCCAGCTGACTCGGAATGCCGGCAGCCAGTGCAGCCTGGGACATGAACAGCATCGACGTGCTCTGAACCGCCCGCCCAAGGCTGCCGAACATCGGCCGATAGTGCACCGGCTGGGGAGTCGGGATCGAGGCGTTGGGATCCCCCATCGGCGCCACCGCTATCATGCCGCCCTTGATCACCATACTCGGCTTGGTACCGAAGAACGCGGGACGCCAGAGCACGAGGTCCGCCAACTTGCCCACCTCCACTGAACCCACCTCGTGGGCGATACCGTGGGTCAACGCCGGGTTGATGGTGTACTTGGCGATATAGCGCTTGATCCGGTTGTTGTCGTTGCGCTCGGAGTCGCCTGTGAGCGCACCACGCTGCACCTTCATTTTGTGCGCGGTCTGCCAGGTTCGGGTAATCACCTCACCCACCCGCCCCATCGCCTGGGAGTCGGATGAGATCATAGAAAACGCGCCCAGGTCGTGCAGAATATCCTCCGCGGCGATCGTTTCCCGGCGTATACGGGACTCGGCAAAGGCCACATCTTCGGCAATGGAGGGGTCCAGGTGGTGGCAAACCATCAGCATGTCCAGATGCTCATCGACGGTGTTGACCGTGTAGGGCCGGGTCGGATTGGTCGATGACGGCAGAATATTGGACTCACCACAGGCCTTGATGATATCGGGTGCATGCCCACCACCAGCGCCTTCGGTGTGGTAGGTGTGGATCACTCGGCCGTCGATCGCCGCTAGCGTGGTTTCGACGAAACCCGATTCGTTGAGCGTGTCGGTATGGATCGCAACCTGCACATCCATCTCGTCAGCGACCGTCAGACAGCAGTCGATAGCCGCGGGTGTCGTACCCCAGTCCTCATGCAGCTTCAGGCCGATGGCACCCGCCTCTATCTGTTCGCGCAGCGCCTCCGGCTTGCTGGCGTTACCCTTGCCGAGAAAGCCAAGGTTCATCGGCAGTGAATCGGCCGCCTCCAGCATGCGATGTATATTCCATGGACCCGGAGTACAGGTCGTGGCATTGGTGCCGGTTGCCGGTCCGGTACCGCCCCCCAGCATCGTGGTGATACCGGAGCAAAGCGCTTCGTCGATCTGCTGCGGGCAGATGAAGTGGATATGCGAATCGATACCGCCGGCGGTAAGGATCTGCCCCTCTCCTGCAATCACTTCCGTGCCGGCCCCAATGGCAATATCCACGTTGGGCTGTATATCGGGATTACCAGCCTTGCCGATCGCGGCGATCCGCCCGCTCTTGATGCCGATGTCGGCTTTGACGATCCCCCAATGGTCGATGATCAGGGCATTGGTTATGACCAGGTCCATGGTGCGGGAGCTGGGCCTTTGTCCCTGCCCCATACCGTCGCGGATCACCTTGCCGCCGCCGAACTTCACCTCCTCGCCATACGTGGTGAAATCCTTCTCCACCTCAAGCAGCAGTTCGGTATCCGCCAACCGTACCCTGTCTCCAGTGGTTGGGCCGAACATCTCAGCATAGGCGCGTCTGGAAATAGTAGCCATATTGAACTCCTTTAATCGGCGAGCTTAGAGTGCGCCCATGACTCGACCCTGAAAACCGTATACCTCTCGAGCGCCAGCGTAAGCGACCAACTCGACGGTACGACTCTGACCGGGCTCAAAGCGCACGGCCGTACCGGCGGCGATGTTAAGCCGGAATCCGCGTGTTTTATCGCGATCAAACTGCAGCGCGTCGTTCACTTCGAAAAAATGGTAATGAGAGCCGATCTGCACCGGACGGTCCCCGGTATTGGCAACTTCTATCGTCAGGGTTTCACGGCCGGCATTCAGTTCGATCTCGCCAGGCTCGGTTAAAATCTCTCCGGGTTTCATCGTGCCTCCTCAGACAATCGGCTCATGCACAGTCACCAGCTTGGTTCCGTCAGGAAATGTGGCCTCGACCTGTACTTCAGTCACCATCTCGGCAACGCCGTCCATCACCTCCTCGCTACTGAGCAGCGTGCGTCCGTAGTCCATCAATTCGGCCACGCTACGCCCATCGCGCGCACCCTCAAGGATTGCAGCACTGATATAGGCTACCGCCTCTGGATAGTTCAGCTTAAGTCCGCGAGCCTTACGCCGCTCGGCCAGCAGTGCTGCCGTAAACAGCAACAGCTTGTCTTTCTCTCTTGGTGACAGTTCCATGATCGTCCTCTACTTGCTTTTGTATCCGGCTACCCGCAGCGGGACCAGCTCATGCCCACTTCACGCATATAAAGCAAAATGCGTTCCCAAACAAAGATGTAGCGCTTACCCCCTATGTGTAGACGAGGTCGGCTGGTGCCTCAATCGGGAGTAGTTTTCAGCCCTGATGGGTGTAAAACGCACCTCTTCCGTCTTCCGGGCCCACTACAGCTCGAGTCAGACGACTGCTACAGCTTAGCTCAGCCCGAGGTATGGAGTTAAAGCATTAAGTATTGCGCCCCGATACGGTGCAATCTTTTTCCGCAGCCGGTCCGTTTTGGTGCGCAGCGAGCTGAGGCTGGTATATGTGGCAGACCTTGCTGCCGATATATTCACCCTGCTGAACAGGTACCTGTCCAAAAACAAGGCTCCAGACGCCCTGCTGTTTGATGAAAAAACAGTCAATTTGATCTGTTTAGCTCCCCATCAATTGGTGTATTTTAATGGCTACAGCTTTTTATTCGGTCCCGGGCAACGCCTTAGGAAGTATCGATAAAGCTCGTTCTGGTTGGCGCACTAATTGCTGCCGCACAAGGAAGTAAGCCGAGCTGCCGCTGTGCGGCTCTGCAAGGGGGACGAGGTGACAGATCATCAAGCTTTCGATGCCCTATGGCTGTTGCTCGCCGCAGTTCTTGTGCTGGTGATGCAGGGCGGGTTTCTCTGCCTCGAATCCGGACTTACCCGCAGTAAAAACGCGATCAATGTCGCGCTTAAGAACGCCTTCGACCTCCTCGTTACCACCGCCCTCTTCTGGCTGATCGGCTTCAGCCTGATGTTCGGGCCTTACGACGGCTGGGCACCGGACCTGGGCCTGATGGCTGCGGACTTCAGCGAGCGCCCCTTCTGGGATGCCGCTTTCTTTTTTTTCCAGCTTACATTTTGCGCGACTGCCGCAACGATCGTCTCCGGCGCAATCGCCGAGCGCACCCGTTTCAGTACCTACATCCTGCTCACCTCACTGATCGCCGTGATGATCTACCCGCTGTTCGGCCATCTGGCCTGGGGCGGTTCACTTACGGGCGCACCGGGATGGCTGGCTGAGCAGGGGTTTGTCGACTTTGCCGGCAGTACGGTAGTGCACAGTCTTGGTGGCTGGGTGGCACTGGCCGCTATCGTGCTGGTGGGTACCCGTCACGGTCGCTTCGTCAATGGAAAGGCGCAGCTGATTCCGAGCAGCAACCTGCCCTTTGCCATGCTGGGCATGATGTTTTTTATCATCGGCTGGATAGGGTTCAACGGTGGCAGTACCCTCGGCTTCACCACCGCCATTCCCGGCATCATCGTCAATACTCTGGTCGCCGCAACGCTCGGCGGTATAACCGGCATGCTGATGGGGTTTACCGGCAGCCAGAACAACCAGGGGGCGCAACTGACGATCAACGGCACTCTGGCCGGTCTGGTCGCCATTACCGCCGGCTGCCACGCGGTAACGACGACAGAAGCAGCGGTAATCGGCTTTGTTGGTGCGCTTTGCATGCGAGGCATGGAGTTGCTGCTGTTGAGATTACAGCTCGACGACGCCATCTCGGCCACCCCGGTCCACCTTGGCGCCGGCATCTGGGGCACCCTTGCCGTAGGTCTGTTTGGTGACCCGGCAAAACTCGGCACTGGCTTGGACTGGTACGAGCAGGTTCTAGCCCAGGTTAAAGGTATTGCCATCTGCGCAGTCTGGGCTTTTACCCTGAGCTTTGTATTTCTACTGATACTTCGGCGTTTCATGCCGCTACGTGTCTCCTCCGAGGCGGAGCATGAGGGGCTCAACAGCTCAGAGCATGGCGCCAGTACCGAGTTGACCGATCTGCTGTACGCCATGAACGAGCAGGAGCGTACCGGCGATATGAACCGGAAGATGCCGGTTGAACCCTTCACCGAAGTGGGACAGATCGCACAAAAATACAACCAGGTGATGGCAAAGCTGAACCGGATGATCTCCCGTACCCAGCTGATCCTCAAGGATATGCGCGATGGCGTCATCACCTTCAGCGAACAGGGGATCATCACCAGCGTGAACCCTGGCGCGGAGGAGATTTTCGGCCGTAGACGACACCAGTTGGTCGGTCAGTCGGTCAGTGTACTGCTCCACGGCGAGAATCAGGCCCTCTACCCTCACACCCAGATCGAGCGCCTGCTGACACTGATCGCCGCCAGTCAGAACGAGGGCCCCCACGAGCTGATCGGACGCAAGCAGGATGGTAGTGCCACTCCTATAGAGGTGATGACGTCAGCCAGCCCTACCGACGAAGGGGTTCAGTACAGTGCGGTCATCCGGGATATCAGTGAACGGAAACGGATGGAGGATCGTCTGCACCGCCACTCCGAGTTGGCGCAGGTTACCCTGGAGGCGATCACCGAAGCGGTGATCACCTGCGACGGCCAGCTAAACACCGTTTACCTCAACCCGGTGGCGCAGCATCTGACCGGCTGGCGAGTCGAGGATGCCTTCGGTCAATCGATAGACCAGGTGGTCCGGCTGCAGGATGCCAACCGGGACAATGTCTCTATCGCCGCGCTGTGCAGGGAAAGTAGTTCCGACGATGAAAGCCGGCAGCTCAGTTTACTCGGCTGGCGAGGTCGACGCTCGGAGGTACAGCTCAACTGCGCCCCGCTGCACGATGCTAAAGGCACGCCCGTGGGCTGGGTGGTGGCGATGCAAGATATCACCCGCAACAGCGAGCTACAGGCCAAACTCACCTTTCAGGCAGTACATGACGCACTGACCGGCCTGGTCAATCGGCGCGAGTTCGAGCGCAGGCTGGAACAGCTAATACTTTCAGCACGCACCGACAACAGCTCTCATCTGGTCTGCTACCTGGATCTCGATCAATTCAAATTGGTCAACGATACCTGCGGCCACCGCGCCGGTGATGCACTGCTTCGCCAACTGGCGCAGGAGGTCAAGGCGCTGGTGCGCCAGGGTGACACGCTGGCCCGTCTTGGCGGAGATGAGTTCGGAATACTGCTGGCCAACTGTCCGGTGGAACAGGGGCGAATGATCGCAGAACAGTTACGTCAAACCATAAAGGATTTCCGCTTCTCCTGGGAGAACCAAATCTTCTCCGTTGGCGTCAGTATCGGCCTGGTCCCCTTCGGTCAGGACTGTCCCAGCTTGGATGAGTTGTTGAGCGTGGCCGATGCCGCCTGCTACGCGGCGAAGGATATGGGGCGTAACCGGGTGCACCTGTATCAGCCAGACGATGTGGAGCTCAGTCATCGGCAGGACCAGATGCAGTGGGCGGCGAACATCCAGCATGCTATCGACTGTGACCGGTTCAGGCTCTTCTTCCAGGTCATCGAGCCATTGAGTGTCCAGGCCGGTCAGGTACCCCACATCGAGATCTTCGTGCGTATGCTCGATGAGCATGAGCAACTGGTGCCGCCTGGCGCCTTCATCCCGGCCGCCGAGCGCTATGACTTGATGCCGCGCATCGACCAATGGGTTATCTCCAATACCCTGGCCTGGCTGGGTGACCGGCTCCACGTCGATAACAGCCCGCTGCACTGCGCAATCAACCTGTCCGGCGCATCAATCGGGGGCAAGGAGTACCTGGAACGGATCAAGGCCGACATCGAGCGCCATCGGATCCCGGCCCACTACCTCTGCTTCGAGATCACCGAGACCGCCGCGATGCTCGACCCGGAGGCGGCCTGCAGCTTTATCGAAGAGCTCAGATCCCTGGGCTGCCACTTCGCCCTGGATGACTTCGGCAGCGGCCTCTCCTCCTTCGGCTACCTGAAAAAGCTTCCCGTTGACTACGTCAAGATCGACGGCATTTTCATCCGCGATATGGCCAACAATGAGATCGATCAGGCGATGGTCGCCTCGATCAACAACATCGCCCATATCATGGGTTTGAAGACCGTAGCGGAGTTCGTCGAGGACAGGAAGACCATGGGGCTGCTGCGCCAGATCGGCGTTGACTACGCCCAGGGCTACCTGATCGGTGAACCGGCGCCGCTGGAGCAACTGGGACGGGTGCGCGTCATGCCGCGCTAACACCCGCAGCTTTTTTGAACTGGGCACCGGCACCACTGTCACCTGCCCGAAACCTAAACGCAATACACTGCGCAGGCGTAAGAAAGAGCGGAGCCAGCGCATGACCCTTTCCCCGTTTTACCAGGATATACGCGAACAGTACGACGCCTTCCTGCAGCAGTCAGCCCGGAAGTTCAATCCCCATGACACCCTGCGTATCGACCTGCACTGCCATGATTACAACAGCGACGTACCGGATGAACTCTGGGGGCGGTTGTTACGCCTGCCGGAGACCTGGCTGAAAACCGAAGAGCTGGTGGGCGCACTCGAGCGCGCCGGCACCGACCTGATCACCATTACCAACCACAACAACGCCCGCTCCTGCTGGGCGCTGCAGCGGGAAAACCCCAGGGTACTGAGCGGTACCGAGTTTACCTGCCACTTCCCCGGCGACGAACTCAGCGTCCATGTACTGATCTACGGCTTCGACCGCGAGCAGGAGCGCACGCTCAACGATCTGCGCCATGACATCTACGCCTTCTGCGCCTATGCCAAACATGAAGATCTGCCCACAGTGTTGCCGCACCCGCTGTTTTTCTACACCCATGGGCGGGAGGTAGATCCGGAGATTCTGGAGCGATTCGCGCTGCTGTTCGAGCGCTTCGAGGCGCTCAACGGCCAGCGCGGCTACTGGCAGAACCTGCTAACGCTGCGCTGGATCCAGAGCCTGACACCGGAGCGGATCGATGCCTGGTCCCGCAAGCATGGCATCAACCCCTACGACTACTGCCGCGACCCCTACCGCAAATCACTGACCGGCGGATCCGATGATCACAACGGCCTGTTCGCTGGGCGCTGTGGCACCCTGCTGGAGGTGCCAAATCTCAAGCAGCGCGTGGAAGCTGGGGAATCGCTTCCCGCATTGGCACTGGAGGCGATTCGCGAGGGACGTACCGCGCCCTACGGTTTTGTCGGCGAGGAGGAGAAGCTGACCACCACCTTCCTCGACTATTTCGCCCAGGTCGTGCTGAACATGGAGGATCCGGGGCTGCTGCGCATGCTGCTGCACAAGGGGGAGCTGAAGGACAAGATGCTCTGCCTGGCCCTATCCAACCTGCTGCAGGAGTTACGCCGACACAAATATACCCTGAGCTTCCTGGAGACCTTCCATCATGCGCTCAAGGGGCGCAAGCCCAGCCTGCTGATCAACCTGGGGGTATCGCGCGAATTCAAACCGACACTGAAGCTGATCAAGCAGATCGCGCGCACCCAGCGCAAGGAACCCGAGCGCTTCCCCGAAATACTGCGCGAGGCGATACCCCAGCTTCACCGCGAGATCAGCCATACCCTGTTCAGCCGCGTGCACGAGCAACTGTCACGCATAGATCATGACAGTCTAAGCGACATGCCGGTCGACGAGCTGGTGCGCCTGCTGGAGGTGCCAACCCACTTCCGCGCCCTGTTCTCCAGCGAGCGCAGCAATGGCTCCGATATGTCACAGGTCAACCTGGGCCAACTGATGGACAAGCTGACCTTCCCAGCCCTGTCGGCCGGCGTACTGGCCGGGGCTGCCTTTGCCAGCACCCGTGTGCTTTACTCCAATCGCGGGTTTCTCGACCGCCTGGCCGGCCAGCTTGGCGCCACCCGCCACCCCCAGCGTATTCTCTGGCTGACCGACACCTTTGTCGATCGCAACGGCGTCTCTTCAGCGTTAAGGGACGTGCTGACCCAGGTCCAGAAACATGAGCTACCGATCGACCTGTTGGTTTGCCACCCGACTCTGAAATCCCAACCTCACCTGCAGGTAATTCGGCCGTTGACGGCGTTTCACTTCAACCAGCTGGGCGAGCAGACAATCCATGTGCCGGACCTGCTCGAGGTACAGAAACTGTTCGAACGCGGTGGTTACGACCGCATCATCTGCTCAACCGAACTGTGCATGGGACCGATCGCCCTATACCTGAAGCAGGCCTACTCGGTGCCCGCCTGGTTCTACATGCATACCGACTGGCTCGAGTTCCTCAGCCGCAAAACCGCTATCGACCACCATGCCCAGGATCGCATACGGCGACTGATTCGCGCATTTTATCAGCAGTTCGACGGAACCTTCGTGCTCAACGAAGACCATCGAGAGTGGCTGATCGGGCCCGACATGGCGCTGCCGGAAGAGAGGGTAAAACTGACCGCGCACTGGGCCGGTGTCGCTTCAGAGGTCGCCAGCCTGATGCCCAAACCGCACAACGAAGCCCCTATCCTGCTCTATGTGGGCCGCCTCAGCGAGGAGAAGGGAGTCATGGACCTGCAGCACGTTTGGGACAGGGTCCGTTCGGCTCATCCTGGCGCCCAGCTGTGGATCGCCGGCAGTGGGCCGGCAGAGAAAAAGTTGCGCAAGGCGTTGCCCGATGCCACCTTCTTCGGCTGGGTGGAACAGTCGCAGATGCCGCAGATCTACCAGCAGGCCGACCTTCTGCTGCTACCCTCACGGTTCGATACCTTCGGTTGCGTGATCCTGGAAGCGATGAGCTCGGGACTGCCGACGCTGGCGTACAACTGCAAGGGACCGAAATCGATCATCAAGCATGGACGCAGTGGACTGCTGGCCGAAGACACGGAGACGATGGCGCAACATGCCATCAACTATCTCAGTGACCCGGCTTATCAGGGTCGTCTGCGGGTGGGAGCTTTGGCCCGCTGCCTGGACTATTCACCCAAACGAATTCTTAACGACCTGCTAACCGACATGGGCATTGACGAGAGCGTCAAGTGGCCCAAATCCGAGGGGGTACAGCCTCTAAACCGCTTACGCAAGGTCTGATCGAACACCAGATGGCGGAGAACAGGCGCAGGATCGGTTCTGTTCCCGCCCCCAATGCACGAACAACTAATACCCCGTCAATCAGCGTCGCCCCCACCTCGAGTGCACTACAGTCGGTAGCGGCAATAACGGCCCGAATCTGGTCCAGCAGGTCTTGGCACGAGGCTACACAATCGCGACCGGGAACGATAAACAGGCTGGCCTGCATTGGGTAGCCCCGCAGCCCTGCCGCGGCATCGACCAGCCGCCGCCCATTGGTCCGCAGCTGATCGATCAGGATAAGTTCGCCGTCGATACTCACGCGGGTCAGGCTGTTCACCTCGCCCATATCGAAAGCTTCATGGTTCACCGGTCGTCCCAGGCACTGCAGATCCCAACCGATAAAGCCAGCACCCGACTCCAGCGCCACATGAGTTTCAACCCGTACGCAGGCGTCGGGAAAGAAGATATTTTCCTGCGGCAGCCACTCCAACACACCACCAGACTCAACGCTAAGGGTCTGCCTTTGGGTCGCCAGGCGACCGCCGGAGCGGTAGAACTTGGTCGCCCCGGGCGTGGTGATCAACGCCTGCGCCCCGGCCTCCACCCTTACCTGGATATCCAGGCTATCCCCCCCCACCACACCACCCGGAGGATGCAGCAGATAGGTGTGGCAAACGCCGGTCTGTTCGGGGTAGAACGGACGCTGCACCGCCAAAGGGCCACATCGCTCACGCTCGACTATGCGAGTTTTATCGCCACGTTGCGCATAACGCAGTCTCAACAACGCTTCCCATCCCTGGGCGGTTACCGCCTGGTTCATCGCGTCTCCTTAACAGACCCTTATACCGTCAGATACTCTTTCACCAGTTGATCGTCGAGCTCGGCCATGGCGCCCTTGGCCACCGCCCGTCCACGATCCAGTATACAGAATCTGTCGCCAACCTTACGCGCAAAGGGCAGCTTCTGTTCCACCAACAGCACGGTCAGATCCATCTCCCGGTTCAGCCGTCGGATGATATCGCCGATCTCCTGTACCACGTTGGGCTGGATCCCCTCGGTCGGTTCATCCAGGATCAGCAGTTGCGGGTCGACCACCAGTGCACGGCCAATCGCCAACTGCTGCTGTTGACCGCCGGACAGGTCACCGCCCCGGCGTTTCATCATCTCCGCCAGTACTGGGAACAGGTCGAAGATGAAGTCGGGTATCCGGCGCTTGCCGCGCGGCAGCACCGGCAAGCCGATCTGCAGGTTCTCTTCGACGGTGAGTAGCGGGAAGATCTGCCGCCCTTGGGGCACGTAGCCGATCCCGACCCGGGGACGCTGCTCCACCGACTTCTTCAGCAGATCTTCCCCCTTGAACTGGACGCTGCCGCTCTTCACCGAGTGGTGTCCCATGATGCATTGCAGCAGCGTGGTCTTGCCGACGCCGTTACGCCCCATCAACACCGTACACTCACCCGCCGGTACGCTAAGTTCTACATCCCAAAGTGTGTGACTCTGGCCGTAATACTGGTTGAGTCCCTGAATCTCCAGCATCGATCCATCCCCCCTCTCTGCATTACTCACCAAGATAAACCTCAACCACTTTACGATTGTTCTGCACCTGCTCCATCCGCCCCTCGGCCAATACGCTGCCCTGATGCAGCACGGTTACGGTGCGATCCTTGCCCGCCAGGCTGCGGACGAAATCCATATCGTGCTCGACCACCACCACCGAGTGTTTGCCGGCGAGCGAGGTCAGCAGTTCCGCGGTACGGTCCATCTCCTGGTGGGTCATCCCCGCCACCGGTTCATCCACAAGCAAAAGCCGGGGCTGTTGCATCAGCAGCATACCGATCTCCAGCCACTGCTTCTGGCCATGCGACAGGCTTCCGGCACGCATCTGCGGCAACTCCTTCAACCCGATCAGATCGATGACCTCGTCGAGTCGATCGCGCTGCTCGCCACTGATCCGGGCACCGAGGATCCGCAATACCGCACGATCCCCTGCCATCGCCAGCTCCAGGTTCTCGAATACGGTCAAATATTCGAACACCGTAGGTTTCTGGAATTTACGGCCGATCCCCGCCTGGGCGATCGCCGGTTCATCCATATCCAGCAGATTGATGGTCTGGCCGAACCAGGCCGCGCCGCTATCCGGGCGGGTCTTGCCGGTGATGATGTCCATCATCGTGGTCTTGCCGGCCCCGTTGGGGCCGATGATGCAGCGCAGTTCACCATCGTTGATGTACAGGTTCAGGTCGTTGATCGCCTTGAAACCGTCAAAACTGACCGAGATCCCCTCCAGATAGAGCAGCACATTTTTCTCGACGTTCAGATTCGCCGCGCTCTGCGGCGCCATGAACGAGAATACGTGGTCACGGTCGAGCACTTCCGCCATCGTTGATTGCAGACTCATCACACCGCCTCCTTAGGTCTGAGCAGTCCGGTGATACCCCGGGGCAGCAACAGGGTGACCAGCACGAACAGGCCGCCCAGCGCGAACAGCCAGATATCGGGCAGTTCGGCGGTGAAATAGCTCTTCGCATAGTTGATTACCAGGGCACCGACCACGGCGCCGTAGAGCGTTGCACGGCCACCCACTGCGACCCAGACCACCACCTCGATGGAGTTCAGCGGCGAGAATTCGTTGGGGTTGATGATCCCGACCTGCGGCACATAGAGCGCACCGGCGACACCAGCGATCATCGCCGATATGGTGAAGATCCAGAGTTTGACGTTCTCGACCCGGTAGCCCATGAACCGCGCACGGGATTCCGCATCCCGCACCGCGACACAGACCCGGCCCAGGCGGCTCTGCATCAGGTAGCGGCAAAGCAGATAGGCGAACGCCAGCGCCAGCGCCGAGGCGATGAACAGCCCGATGCGAGTGCTGTCTGACTGCAGGCTGAAACCGAGCAGATCCTTGAAGTCGGTCAGGCCGTTGTTACCGCCGAAGCCCATCTCGTTGCGGTAGAACGCCAGCATCAGGGCAAAGGTCAGTGCCTGGGTGATGATCGACAGGTAAACGCCGGACACGCGGGAGCGGAACGCCAGCGCACCGAACACAAAGGCCAGAACACCCGGGGCCAACATCACCATGATCGCGGCGAACCAGAACTGGTCGAAGCCCTGCCAGAACCAGGGCAACTCCTGCCAGTTCAGGAACACCATAAAGTCGGGCAGTTCCGGGTTACCGTAGACACCACGGTCGCCAATCTGGCGCATCAGGTACATCCCCATGGCATAGCCACCCAGGGCAAAGAAGGCGCCGTGGCCAAGGGTCAGAATCCCCAGGTAGCCCCAGACCAGATCCACCGCCACCGCCAACAGCGCCAGGGTCAGGTATTTACCGATCAGGGTCACGGTATAGGTGGGTAGGTACAGCGCCGAATCCGGCGGCAGCGAGTTCAATATCGGCACCAGTACGATGGACAGTGCCAGCAGCGCGAGCAGTATCTGCCCGCCGCGGTCATCCTTCATTATCCTCCACAGAAACATCGATCAGCCCTCCGCTGCCCGGCCACGCTGCGGGAAGAGTCCGCGCGGGCGCTTTTGGATAAACAGGATGATGAAAACAAGTACCAGGATCTTGGCCAGCACCGCACCGGCCCAAGGCTCGAGTACCTTGTTGGCTACCCCAAGACTCAGGCCCGCCACCAGTGTGCCCCAGAGGTTACCGACACCGCCGAACACCACGACCATGAAAGAATCGATGATGTAGGACTGGCCCAGGTTGGGACCGACGTTGGTCAGTTGCGACAGTGCCACGCCTGCGACGCCCGCCACACCCGAGCCCAGGCCGAAGGTCAGCGCATCCACCCATTCGGAGCGCACGCCCATGGCGCGGGCCATGGCACGGTTCTGCGATACCGCGCGCACCTGGAGGCCCAGCGAGGTGCGTTTCAGCACCAGCAACAGGGCAAAGAACACCATCAGGCAGAACACGATGATGTACAGACGGCTGGTGGTCAGCGACAGCACCGGGTTTATCTCGATCAGACCGCTCATCCACTCCGGCGTCTCCACGCTGCGGTTGAGCGGCGAGAAAATGGTGCGCACCGCCTGCTGCAGCACCAGTGAGATACCGAAGG
Organism: Marinobacterium zhoushanense; assembly: GCF_014641945.1. Classification (GTDB taxonomy): domain Bacteria; phylum Pseudomonadota; class Gammaproteobacteria; order Pseudomonadales; family Balneatricaceae; genus Marinobacterium_D; species Marinobacterium_D zhoushanense. Next base: position 386,141 of record NZ_BMIJ01000003.1, on the reverse strand, counting down.
TAGCGAGCAGGGTCTCCAGCGGACGACCATAGAGGAAACGGATCACGCCGCGCTCGATGGCGATGCCGACCAGTGCCGACACCAGGAAAGCGCAGGGGATCGCCACGATGATCGAGATGCCGATATGGTTGGGCATCAGCTGCTGAATCACGTAGGTGGTGTAGGCTCCGAGCATGATCAGCTCACCGTGCGCCATGTTGATGACGCCCATGACGCCGAAGGTGATCGCCAGACCGATACCGGCGAGAACCAGCACTGAACCGAGGCTCAGCCCGAAATAGAGGGTTTCTATCCCGCCGTAAAAGCTTGCACGCTGCTCGATATCGGCCAGCGCCTTTTCCGCAGCGCTCTTCAGCGACTTGCTGTCGGTGGCAGCGGCGTATTGACTCAGCGCATTGCGCGCATCCGGTTCCAATGAACCGGCCAGGGTATCGATGGCATCGCGAGCGCGGGCTTCGTCCGCGCCGGGCAGTTCGCCGATCGCAATGGCGATCTGCATCACATCGCGTACCGCGGCACTCTGCTCCTCGGCATAGGCCTTACGCATCAGCGATAGTGTCTCGCTGTCCATACTGCCGAGCATCGCACGCACCGCTGCCAAGCGGCGCGACAGATCGGCGGCTTTGAGACCCAGCTCGGCCTGGATCTGCCTTACCTGCGATCGTAGTTGATTATTCAGCGTTATCTTCTTGAAATCTCGTTTCTTTTCAATAACGATCTGGTCGCCCGACGCGATCGAGATTGCGGGTTTACCCCTGTCGTAGTCATCGATCTGATAAAGCCGGTCATCATCTTTGTTGTAGTAGAGGCGGCTATCCATCAACAGCGTCAGGATCTGCGGGGTCTGGGGATGATCGTTCTCGGCCAGCAGTTGAATTGCCTGCCCCTTTTCGTCAAAGCCACGACTCATCAAAAGTTCGGCCGCCTGGCTGTAGACCTCCTCTTCGCTAGCGGCCATAGCACGCAAGGGTGCGAGCAGAAGCAACAGACTGAGCAGGCATAGTGCGCCAAATGTCCGTACTGTCATGGGTCATTACCTGGAAACAAGAAGATGGGAGCCGGTGCCCGTCAAACGGGCACCGGCGTTTGTAACAAGAGCTCGGAACAAGATTCCGGCCCAAGTCGCAGACGGATCAGAAGTTCTGACCGGAGCACTTGCCGGTTTTGACGTTGTAGTTACCGCAGGACAGCGGTGCACGCCAATCGGAGACGATATCCTTGGAGCCTTCCAGGTAGTCGGACCAGGCATCACCGACCACGGTACCCGGAGTGCTGGACACCACGGCAAACTGGCCGTCATCCTGGATCTCGCCGATCAGCACCGGCTTGGCGATGTGGTGATTCGGCATCATGGTCGCGTAGCCACCGGTCAGGTTGGGAACGGCAACACCGATCAGCGCGTCCTGCACTGCTGTTGGGTCTGTGGTGCCCGCCTTCTTCACTGCCTCTACCCACATGTTGAAACCGATATAGTGTGCTTCCATCGGGTCGTTGGTGACACGCTCTTCGTTCTTGATGAACTCATGCCAAGACTCGATGAACTCGTCGTTCTGCTCGCTATCGACGCTCATGAAGTAGTTCCATGCCGCCAGATGACCGACCAACGGTGCGGTATCGATACCGGCCAACTCCTCCTCACCGACGGAGAACGCAACTACCGGGATATCGTCAGCGGTTACGCCCTGAGCGCCCAGCTCCTTGTAGAACGGCACGTTGGCGTCGCCATTGATGGTAGAAACCACGGCAGTCTTCTTGCCTTCAGCGCCGAACTTCTTGATATCGGAGACGATCGACTGCCAGTCGGAGTGACCGAACGGCGTGTAGTTGATCATGATATCCTCTTCGGCCACGCCCATGGACTTCAGGTAGGCTTCGAGGATCTTGTTGGTGGTACGCGGGTAAACGTAGTCGGTTCCTGCCAGTACCCAGCGCTCGACGCCGAGTTCCTCTTTCAGGTAATCGACCGCCGGGATCGCCTGCTGGTTGGGCGCGGCGCCGGTATAGAACACGTTCTTGGAGGACTCTTCACCCTCGTACTGCACCGGATAAAACAGGATGCTGTTTAGCTCCTCGAAGACCGGCAGCACCGATTTACGCGATACGGAGGTCCAGCAGCCGAACACGGCGGACACCTTGTCCTTCTCGATCAGCTCACGCGCCTTTTCCGCGAACAGCGGCCAGTTGGATGCAGGGTCGACGACTACCGCTTCCAGCTGTTTACCCAGCAGACCGCCCTTCTTGTTCTGCTCATCGATCAGCATCAGCATGGTATCTTTGAGCGTGGTCTCACTGATCGCCATGGTACCGGAGAGCGAGTGCAGTACACCCACCTTGATGGTATCGGCCGCCATTGCAGCAAAGCTCAACATTGACGCACCCAGGCCCAGAGCCACACCCGCTGCCAGCTTCTTCATTCTCATCTCGTATCCCCTTCGGTTTTTAGATTCGCAACAACACCTGCTATCGATTGTCATTGAAGGGAACAAGAGGCGGTATGCGTTGATCGGCCAGGCGGGGTACGTCATTTGACGTATGGGAGCAGGACCGAGCTTTATGATGGCGTGACAGAACTCGAGTACGGCTTCCGGTGTCAGTACAACACGGTGGCTAACATTGTGCTGTTCAGAAAAATTCAATCGTCAGGATGATCAGAGCTTCTATATAATGCGACGCCCTACGAAACCTCCATCTCCGCAAAGTCTACAAGCCCTCGGAACGGTCAAAAGGATCAGGTTTGATGGTTAATGTTACGAAATTCTTTGCAGTCAGCATGCTTGGACTCTTTGTCGCAGGCTGTGCTTCAACAACTAGCCGGTTTGTAACGCCCGATGAGGTGAGTGACTACCTGATCGAGCAGACACCTGCGGATATCAAAAGAGTATTGGGTACGCCACGTACCATAAAGCATATCGATCCCAATACCACGGTGTGGACCTACCACTCAGATATGATTCAGAACAAAAAAGCGACTCAAGGTCAGTGCGAGATGGTAATTACCTTTGAGGGTGGAAAAGCGGTAAAGGCGCAGGTTAATGCTACGGAGTTCTCCCCTTTCGCGGCTCCACTAGCGACGTGTAACCTGATGCTAGATGGTCTTTAAGAGGTAACCAAAGTGCACGGCCCGGTTAAAAGCCGTTTCGGTTACCGCCTGATAAAAACGCTCTATCGTAACGGATAACCTGCCCTACGTAGCTGAACCGGGTACCGTGAACGCTGATATTCGCGCCAAAGCAGTTACAGGCGATAGCTTTAGCTACTATCGGCACGTAGCTGCCGTCAGTGCTTCTCTCGGCAGCGCCCCTGAACGACGACTTGTACGCTGCCGCCGATTTGTCGCCAGCATTAGAGTCTTCTGATATATATAGAGTACTAACCGATTTCTTATTACAGGATCGAATGATGGTAAAACAACTGATTGCCCTGATGACCCTGCTGCCGGCCCTGTTGCTGACTCTGGTTGCCCAGGCCGGCCCTCAGGAGGATACCGGCTGGAAAAAGATTGCAGACGGCGCGCTGCTGGTCGATGTGCGTACAGAGCAGGAATATGCCAGCGGCCATCTCGATGGTGCCCTACTGATTCCCTACCAGCAGATCGTCCAGCAGTTTGCCGACCGTGACATCCCGAAAGACCAGCCGGTTGTGCTCTACTGCCGCAGTGGTAACCGCGCCGGTATCGCAGAGCGCGCGTTGAGTGAGGCGGGGTATACCCAGGTGTTCAACGCCGGGGGATTCACAGCCCTGGAGGCAAGTAAACCGGCTAATCTGCGCATCAGTAACTAAGCTGCCTGTACATCGATAACTGATGCGCCTGATTGCTAAACGGGGGCAAGCCTCCGAACCTGCCACAGCGTTTCAATAAAGTCAGCTTATTGAATGGCAACCAGTATCCTTAATGCCACACCGGCCGCCGAAGTACGGTTCTCCACCCCCAGCTTCGGAAAGATCTGTTCCAGATGCTTGTTCACGGTACGCGGGCTCATCTCCAGAATCTCGGCGGCTTCGCGGTTGGTCTTGCCGTTGGCGATCCAGTAGAGCACCTCGGACTCGCGCTCAGTGAGATCCAGCTTCTGCCGCAGCAAGGTCGCGCCATCCGTGCGCTGCAGGTCGAGCAGTTTCATCAGCGTTTCGCCATTTTCCTGTCGGCTGACCAGCTTGACCGCCAAGGGATAGTCCAGGCCGTCAAGCTCCAGCTGTTCCTCCAACTGCGGTTTGTGCTCAAGCCAGTAACGCACCTGCGGGGCGAAGTTGGCATTCTTCCACTGTTCATCTAGTCGGGCGCGGGCCAGCAAGGCATGGGCCTGTGGTGTAGCCCATTTGATCCGGCCGTCATCACCAACTGTCAGCAGGTGCTGGCCGAGGCTGTCGAGCGCGGTACGCGCACTTTGTGCCAGCCGAGCGTTACCAAGGTGCACCTTCATCCGCGCCAGTAGCTCGTTTGGCTTTATCGGTTTGGTCAGGTAATCCACTCCCCCCGCTTCCAGCCCCTTGATCACGTCGCCGGTCTCGACCAGCCCGGTCATGAAGATAACCGGGATAGACGCCAGCTCCGGGTCAGCCTTTAGTGCACGACAAGCCTCGAAACCGTCCATATGTGGCATCATCCCGTCCATCAGGATGATGTCGGGCCGCATCCGCTTGGCGATCGTCAGCGCCTGCCGGCCCTCCAACGCCACCAGCACATCAATACCGGCCGCTTCCAGCGCGTCGTTGATCAGGCTCAGCGTATCGGGGGAGTCGTCCACCACCAGTGCTATATCGGTACGTGTGCTCTCGCTAGTCATACGTCTGAAGACTCCAGACACTGGGCCAGCTGCGCGAACTGCAGGTTGGCGGTTAGCTGGTTAAGGTGATGTAACGTTTGCGCATCAAGTACCCCCTGCTCGTTCAACTGTGCGAGGGTCTCGCGCACCCCCTTACGATAACCGATTTCGGCATAGGCGCGCAGTTCATGGATCAGCTCATGGTCGGGGATCTGCAAATCAGCCTCCACCGACGCTTTCACATCCGCCGGTTCGGCGAGCACCGTGCTGGTTGCCGCCGGCTCATCGGACTGATAGATCCACACTAACTCCAGGTGACGCCCAACCTTGTCCAGCAGCGCCTGGTTTTCGACCGGCTTTACCAGATAATCGTTATAGACGGGATCGGTTTCAGGCTCAGTGCGATACTCCCGTGCATCTGCCGACAACATCAGTATGGGGGAATCGATCCCGCGCCGACGCAGCTCCTGTGCCAGTTGCAGGCCATTCATTCCGGGCATCGATATATCCAGCAGGAACAGGTCCGGACGACTATTGTGGAGCAGAGCCAGACAAGCCTCGGCGTCGTGCGCTTCCAGCGTGTGAAAACCAAGCGGCGCCAACAGGTCAGCCAACAGCCCCCGCAATACCGGATCGTCATCTACCAGACAAACTGTTCGCCGATCACCGTCGTAGCCAATCAGATGCTTAGCCTTGGTTTTTTCGCGGCTCTGCGGGTCGAGCCAGGGCAGCATCAGGCTGACGGAGAAACGGCTGCCCTGGCCCTGCTCGCTCTGCACCCGCAGGTCGCCACCCATAATCTCGGTCAACAGTTTGACGATGGTAAGACCCAGGCCGGTGCCGGGCAGATTCGGGCTGTCGGCAGTGCGCACCCGCTCGAAGGGATCGAAGATCCGGGTCAGATGCTCCTCCGGTATGCCCGGCCCACTATCCTGGATACTGAACTCGGCCACCTGGTTGCGATAGTGGATTTCGAATTCCACCTGGCCGCTGGCGGTGTACTTCACCGCGTTGGAGAGCAGGTTAATCAGGATCTGCCGCAGTCGTTTTTCGTCGGCACTCACCAGCTGCGGTAGAGGATCGTGTATCCGGCAGCTAAAGCCGATCCCCTTGCCCCGCGCCTGCATGGCAAACATATCGGCCAATTGATCGATCAGCTCGGGGAGCTGGACCTGGTTGCGGTAGAGTTCCAATCTGCCCGCCTCTATCTTGGAGATATCCAGCAGCCCCTCGATCAGATCGGCCAGATACTGGCCGCTGCGGTGGATGGTGCTCAGCCCCGGTCGCAGCCGTTCCGGCGTGTCTTGTCGATCCCCGAGCAGTTGCGCATAACCGAGAATCGACTGCAGGGGTGTGCGCAGTTCATGACTGATGCCGCTGATATAGCGGCTCTTGGCGGCGTTGGCCCGTTCAGCCTGCTCCTTGGCCAACTGCAGTGCCCGGTCGGTCTGCTCGTGCGCCTCGATCTCGCGGATCAGCTTGCGGGTCTGCCGGTTGGACTCCTTCTGCGCAACCAACCTGCTTTCATGCGCCAGCAGGAAGAACCAGGAGATGACGCCGGAGGCGATCAGCAGGATAAAGAAGAGGGTCCATAACGTCTGGCTGAGCAGCTCGATCTGTACCGGGTCCTCTGGCTGCATCTGGCGATACACCAACGCCAGAAGCGCCCCGAGCAGCAGATTCACCGGCAGCAACATGCCGACGAAGCGCCCAAAGCGGGAGTTGATCGAACGCACCACACGACGTGGCAGGAACAGGCGCAGGAACGCGATCAGCTGTGCCGAGAAGCGTGCTCTCGGCTTACAGCTATCCATGCAGCGCGCATCCAGCGAGCAGCACAAAGAACAGATCGGCTGCCCGTAGGCCGGGCAGTAACTCATATCTTCCCGCTCGAAGTGATTTTCACAGATACCGCAGTTGATATGCGCGGTAGCCTCCGCACCGCCGTGAGGAATCATCTCCAACTCGGCGGGCTGCCGCGCCAGGTAGAACCGCCCCTTGGTCAGCCAGGCGATCAGCGGCACCGCGATAAAGCAGATCAAAAGGGCGATAAAGTGGGACAGGGTTTTGACCACCTCGCCGAACCAGCCCAGGTAGCAGAGAATGCCGAGAACGGTAGCCAGCAGCATGGAGCCCGTGCCGACCGGATTGATGTCATACAGGTGGGCACGCTTGAACTCCACGTAGGAGGGGCTCAAGCCAAGCGGCTTGTTGATTAGCAGGTCCGCGGAGAGGGAGCCAAGCCAGCTGACGGCGACGATAGCGAAGATACCGAGGATCGCTTCCAGCGCCTGGTAGATGCCCAGCTCCATCAGGATAAGGGCTATGGCAACGTTGAACACCAGCCAGACCACTCGTCCCGGATGACTGTGGGTCAGCCGAGAGAAAAAATTGGACCAGGCGATGGAGCCGGCATAGGCGTTGGTCACGTTGATCTTCATCTGCGACAGGATCACCATCAACGCCGCCAGTACCAGTGACACCGATGGCGACTGGGTCAGGTAGGTGAACACCATCTGGTACATGTAGGTGGGGTCACTGGCTCGGCTGAATGATTCGCCCTGACTGATGGCAAGATAGGCCAGGAACGAGCCCAGCAGCATCTTGATCAGGCCGACGAATACCCAGCCGGGGCCGGCCAGTATCAGCCAGAACCACCAACGGCGCTTGTTGGACTCGGTCTTCGGTGGCATGAAGCGCAGGTAATCCACCTGCTCTCCAATCTGCGCCACCATGGCGAAAAACACCGATGCCGCCGCGCCGAACAGCAGAATATCGAAATGGTCGCTTCCGGTCCGGCTGATCGGTGCAAAGCTGACCCAGTCCGCCATGCGCTGATACTCATAGACCACCACCACGACCAGAGCCGTGCACTGCAGCAGCAGCCACAGGGTCTGCGTCCCGACCTGAAACCGGCTGATCGCCGAGATACCGTGGGTAACGATGGGGATGACCGCGACGGCACAGATCACATACCCCACCGACAGCGGAATACCGAACAGCGCCTGCAGCGCCGAGGCCAGGATTGCGGCCTCGATGGCGAAAAAGATAAAGGTAAACGAGGCGTAGATCAGTGAGGTGATGGTCGAGCCCAGGTACCCGAAACCGGCCCCCCGCGTCAGCAGGTCGATATCCAGACCATGCTTGGCCGAGTAGTAGCTGATCGGGAAGCCGGTAATGAAGAACACCAGGCAGACCACCAACATAGCGATCAGCGTATTGGTGAAGCCGTAGCTCAGCGTGACCGCCGCGGCGATCCCCTCCAGCGCGAGAAAGGCGGTGGCGCCCAGCGCCGTCTGGGCGACCCGTTCGATCGACATCCGCCGCCCGGCCCTGGCGGTGAAGCGCAGCGCGTAGTCTTCAAGCGTCTGGTCGGCGACCCACTTGTTATAGTGGCGCCGCACTTTCAGGATCGTCTGCGACGGTAACATGCTGTTGCCTTGCCCCCGCGCTACTTAGATCAGCCACTCAGGCATGGGATACCTCGAACGAGCCAACCAGTTGCTGAAGTTTGGATGCTGTCACACGCGCCTGGTCGGAACTGACATTCAGCGAGCGTATCGCATCCCCCATCTCGGCACTGATGTGCGCCACATCGCCAGCGGTCTTACCGTTCTTCTGGCTGCTCTCATCGATATGCTTGATGATGGAGAACATCTGTTCGACCAGATCGTGTAGCTGGGCGTTATCGGTGGAGGCGCTCTGGGTCATCCTGAGGTTCTGATCCACCTCTTCGACCCCCTTCTCCATAAACCGGACCGCTTCACCACTCTCGACCTGGATCCGCTCTATCTTGCTGCCGATATCCTGGGCTGCGGCTTCGGTTCGTGCGGCAAGGCCCCGCACCTCGTCCGCCACCACGGAGAAGCCGCGACCATGTTCCCCCGCTCTCGCCGCCTCAATTGCGGCATTGAGTGCCAGCAGATTGGTTTGCGCGGTTATCTCGGTAATCACGTTGACGATCTCACCGATCTCCGAGGTGCGCTGATTCAGCCCCTGCATACGCTCGGTAGAGGTCAGTACCACGTCACGGATTGTCTGTGTGCCCTCGCGGGCGCTCTCGTAGCTGCGCCGTGCCTCTTCCACCACCCGCTCCATCGCCGCACGCATCTCTTCTGCAGTCATCGACGCTCGGGAGATATCCTCCAGCTGCGCCGACACCAGCGCCATCATTTCATCGATGGCGCTTCGTACCCGGCTGGCAGAGTGGTGCGCCACCTGGTTACGCGCCTGCATGGTGTTGCTGGTTTGCTCGACGCCATCGGCGGCCCGGATCACCTGGCCCACAATCGCATCCAGATTATCGACGAAACTGTTGATCCAACGGGACAGGTCGTTGGTCTCGTCGTTGGACATACTGTCGGTATCGATCCGCTGACGCAGATTACCCTCACCCTCGGCCAGGGTGCGGATCACCTTGGTCATCCGTTCCATCCGCCGGGACAAACGCTTGGGTCCACAGGCCAGGTAGGTGAGCCCTCCCGCCAGCAGCAGCCCCGCTTCAACCAGATATGTGGCCAAGTCCGGCAGGGCGATCAACTGCTGTACGGCGATGCCCAGCCCCCAGGCGCCGCCCATGGTCAACGTCAGTAATCGGGTCTGCTTGTACGTCAATGAGCGACGGCGATAGACCTCTTCGAGGTCCGCCTCGCACATCATCCCCCAGCGATCCGGCGAGCCCGGCATCTGGAACGTCACGCCCTTGCCGATCACGGGAATATGCCGGTAGTCGGAATAGCCCGGATAAAGGACGTAGAGGTTTTCCCCCTTGCGGATCGTTTCCCGCACGCCGGGATGCAGTTGTCCGGTAGCCGGGTCGGTAAAGCGGATCTCGAATTCCGTGTGCTTTTGAATACGCACGGTGCCGAAACCGGTATGGATACCACCCTTAAGGTTCTCGCCGTGGGAGAAGGTGTTGTCCTCGAAACGGGAACGGGACAGTGCGGTCCCCTGCTGTATGGTCCGGTCAAAGTGTGACTCGACCATAAACAGGTAGTTGTCGCCGGACTCAGGGTAGATGTGCCCCGCTTCACGCTGGATCAGGTCACCAATTACATCGTTTGGTACCCGTCCACAGATACAACCTTTGACCACCCCATCAATGACCAATGGCTGGTAGAACATCAACGTAACCTGGTCGTGAAATCTTGAGCTTGATGGTCCGAGAGATTCGGTTACCGGATCCCGGTAGGGCCCATGCAGAAACGGCTTTCTCAACCCCTCGCTCAGCGCGCGAAGATCGATATCGTCGGCGCCGATGCGTCCGGGTGTAGTTGAAAAGGAGATTTCGCCCTCAGCGGTGACAAAGAACAGTTCAGAAAAATCGTCCGCCTGGCTCAATTTGGCCTGGAACAGCGAGGAATCGATTTTGGGGTAGTGATCGACCAGTTGTTCGGCCAGGTTCTCGACATGGCTCCACTGATTCTTTGCCCAGCGTTCAAGTATTGCCACACGGATACGTGCGACGCCTTCGAAGGTATGCTCAAGTACCTCGGTCGCATCACGATTGAGCATGCACGACCAACGCATGGCCAGCTTGCCCGTAGTACCAAACCAGGGTAGCCAGCGGCGTTCAGCGCTGGAAAGGTGCATCTGGTGGCTTTTGAACTGCTTCATTCACTCCCTCCCGAATCAAAAGTCGGAAGTGTTTAAGCAATCGGCGAGCCAAGTGTGTATAGCGAAAACCTTTAAGTTCAGGCAGCAAAAAACAAACTAGGCACCATTGCGGTGCACAATGTTTATTAATTAAACAAGCGACGCCCAATGTCGGTGCACAAAAGGCTATTTCTGATAAGGCGTATCTGCAACCGACAGCGTCGTTCTAAATCTAACCGATCAGGCCCTGCCATGGCGCACTATGAATGCACCATAACGAGTCACTTTGTGATCAGATGCCCAAGCGGTCCCGCATCGAGTAGTACCAGGCGCCGATAGCGCTGAACGGCGCCTGGAAAAGATGCCCACCCGGGAAGGGGTAATGTTTCAGCGTCGCGAAAGCTTCGAATCGATTCGAATTGCCCAATATGCGCTCGGACAGTAGCCGACCGGCCAAATGGGTATAGGTCACGCCATGACCGCTGCACCCCTGTGAATACAGGATATTGTCATCCAACATGCCGACCTGAGGCAGACGTGACAGCGTCATCAGGAAGTTGCCGGTCCAGCGGTACTCTATCCTGACCGCGTCGAGCTGGGGGAAGGTCTTCAGCATCTTCGGTCTGACCAGGCGCTCGATATCCTGTGGGTCACGCGCACCGTAGACCACGCCACCGCCATACAACAGGCGCTTGTCGCCGGAAAGGCGGTAGTAGTCGAGCAGATAGTTGCAGTCTTCGATACAGTAATCCTGCGGGATCAGCGCTTTCGCCAGGTCGTCGCTGAGAGGTTCTGTGGCGATCATCTGTGTGCCACAAGGCATCGACTTGGCCTTCAGTTCCGGCACCAGTCCACCCAGGTAGGCGTTACCGGCGATCACCAGGGTCTTGGCCCTGACGCTACCGCCCTTGGTGACGACTATCGGCTGCTCCTCGCGAGCGATGGCGATTGCAGCCGAGCGCTCGAAGATCTGCCCGCCCAGTTTGCGCACCGCCTCGGCCTCACCGAGCGCGAGATTGAGCGGGTGCATGTGGCCACCACCGTGATCGAGCATGCCGCCGACATAACGCTTGCTCGCCACGACGCCGCCGATGCCGTTGCCGTCGAGCAGTTCGAGCTTGTCATACCCGTAACGCTCCCAGAGCGCCTTTTGGTGTTCCAACTCGGCCATCTGCTTGTGGTTCAGCGCGGCGAACACGCCACCATCCTTCAAGTCGCACTGGATAGAATAGCGTGCGACGAGCTCACGGATAATGCGACCGCCCTCGAACGCCATGGCGCCCAGCTGATCGGCGATGCGCTTGCCGGCGGTACGCTCGATGATATCGATATCGCGACTGTAGCTATTGACGATCTGACCGCCGTTGCGCCCGGAGGCTCCCCAGCCCAAACGCGCCTGCTCCAGAATCACAACATCGACACCGCGCTCCAGCAGATGCAGCGCCGTCGACAGACCGGTGTAACCGGCGCCGATAATGCAGACATCACAGTCGATGTCACCCGCCAACTGCGGATATTCAGGATGAACATTGGCCGACGCCGCGTAATAGGACGGGGGATAGTTGAGATCCAGTTCGTTCATAATCACACGCTCAGTAACAGGAATTCACGTTCCCAGGAGCTGATAACCCGTTTGAAGTTTTCATGTTCCGCACGCTTCACTGCGATATAGCCATCGACAAAGGCATCGCCCAGGTATTTGCGTGCCGCGGCCGACTGTTCCATCCGTTCCACCGCGCTTTCTATCGTGGTCGGCAAACTGAAGTTTTTGCGCTCATAAGCACGCCCCATGCAGGCTGCTGAGGGCTCGATCTTCTCCATCATGCCCATATAGCCGCACAGCAGGCTGGCGGCGATCGCCAGGTAGCTGTTGGCGTCGGCGCCGGCCAGACGGTTCTCAAGGCGCTGGTTGTCAGCGTTGGATTCCGGGATACGCAAGCCACAGGTGCGGTTAGCGTAGCCCCATTCGACGTTGATCGGTGCCGAGGTATCCGGCAGAAAGCGGCGGAACGAGTTCACATTAGGCGCCAGCAGGGGCAATAGCTCAGGGATATAACGCTGCATTCCCCCTATGTGGTATTTGAACAGCTCGCTCATGCTGCCATCGGGATCGCTGAACACGTTCTTGCCGGTTTTCACATCCAGCACGCTTTGATGAAGGTGCATGGCGCTGCCAGGTTCGTTACTGATCGGTTTGGCCATAAAGGTGGCCAATACGCCATGCTTCATCGCCGCCTCACGCATGGTGCGCTTGAACACCTGAACATGGTCGGCCAGCATCAACGGGTCGCCGTGGAGGAAATTGATCTCCATCTGTGCGGTACCCTCCTCGTGGATCAGCGTATCGATCTCGAGGCCCTGGTACTCGCACCAGTCGTACATATCCTCGAACAGAGGGTCAAACTCGTTAGCGGCCTCAATGGAGAAGGACTGGCGCCCGGTCTCGGGACGGCCGGAGCGTCCAATGGGCGGAACCAGCGGCACATCCGGGTCGGCACAGCGCTGAGTCAGGTAGAACTCCATCTCCGGTGCCACAACCGGTTTCCAGCCTTTTTCGTCGTAGAGTGCCAGTACTTTCTTCAGCACGTTACGCGGCGACAGCGCGATCGGGTTGCCGTCACGGTCGTATGTGTCATGGATTACCTGAGCGGTCGGCTCCTGTGTCCAGGGCAGCAGAAAGGTAGCATCCGGGTCGGGATGGCAGACCATATCGATATCCGCGGGATCGAGCAGTGAATAGTAGATATCATCGTCGACCCAGTCGCCGGTCACGGTCTGCAACAGTACACTCTCGGGCAGGTGCATCCCGCGCTCGTAAAGAAACTTATCGACCGGCGAGATCTTGCCACGGACGATACCGGTCAGATCACTGATAACACACTCTACCTCAGTCACCCGGTTCTCCTTGAGCCAGGTTTCAAGCCGCTGCATCTGATCCCCCTATATAGGTCTCGAATTGCCAAACATCTCCGCCACGACGGCGTCGAGTACCTGAAAAGCATAGTTAAACAGGCCGCACCCTGCTTCAGCGGGTGCATGTGCGAACGACGTTACAACCAAAGCCATACACGCGCAATCGCACCGGTTCAGCCTTAATAAAATTAATATGTTGACTTTATTCGGGGCATGGCATTCACTCGATATTAGCGGGAGCTGAAGCATCCCGAGCGTAAAATGGTGAAACATGACTAAACAATCTAACGGGTGGTTGGAGCTACCCGAACCGGCTGAAGCCGAAGCCTTCCTCGAACAACACCCTGACCTGCAGTTTGTCGATCTCCTGATCGCGGATATGAACGGCATCGTCAGAGGTAAACGAATCGATCGTTCAGCCTTGAAAAAGGTGTTTGAAAAAGGTGTCGCCCTACCTGCATCTCTCTATGGTCTGGATATTCTGGGCGCGACCGTCGAAAGCACCGGTCTTGGACTGGAGATAGGTGAAGCCGACAATATCTGTTATCCGATCGCCGGCACCCTGTGCATGGAACCCTGGCAGAAGCGCCCTATCGCGCAGCTGCTGATGACCATGTATGAAGATGACGAGACCCCCTTCTATGCCGATCCACGGACAGTACTCAAGCGAGTGCTCAAACGCTTCGGCGAACTGGAATTGACTCCGGTTACCGCGTTCGAGCTTGAGTTCTACCTGATCGACCAGGAGAACATCGCCGGCAGACCGCAACCGCCGAAATCACCGATCTCCGGCAAACGACCGGAAAGCGTGCAGGTCTATTCGATCGACGAGCTGGACGAGTACGCCGATTTTCTCTCGGACGTGATCGAAACCGCGCGTGATCAGGGGATCCCCGCCGATACCATCGTTGCGGAATCCGCGCCGGGCCAGTTCGAGATCAACCTGCACCATGTGGCGGACCCGATCAAATCCTGCGATAACGCCACGCTGCTGCGTCGGGTGATCAAGAGCGTCGCCTACGACCATGAGATGGATACCACCTTCATGGCCAAGCCCTACGCCGACCAGGCGGGCAACGGTATGCACCTGCATATCAGCCTGATCGACAAAGAGGGGAAAAACGTATTCGAACTCGACCCTGACAGCGAACAGCCTAACGACATCATGCGTTGGGCCGTGGGCGGGTTGATCGAGGCGATGGATGACTATCTCGCTATCCTCTGTCCCAACATCAACTCCTACCGCCGCTTCAGCCAGGGCTTCTACGTACCAACCTGGCCCTGCTGGGGGGTCGAGAACCGCACCACCGCCCTGCGCCTGCCGCTTGGCGAACCGGAGGCGGCCCGTATCGAGCATCGTTTGGCCGGCACGGACTCCAACCCCTACCTGTTGATGGCCGCGATGCTGTCGGCGATCCATTTCGGGATCACCCACAAGATCGAACCACCACCCCCGATAGAGGGCAACGCGTACGAGCAGCAGGAGACCAGCCTGCCCAACAATCTGCGTGATGCGCTGCGCGAGTTGGAAAGCTCGGGCATGATGCGAGAGTATTTCGGTAACGACTTCCTCAACGTATTTATCGCCTGTAAAGAGCATGAGGTGGAGCAGTTCGAACGCACCATCTCCGACCTCGAGTACACCTGGTACCTGCATACGGTGTAGCACTTTCGCAGCCAGCGTCGTAGATCCAGAGCAGCCGGGCACAGCCCGGCTCTCTTTTGCCTGTTCAGAGCCTTACCTGTGTGTCCGGCAACGCCTGCAGTTGCGCCAACAGAGCATCGGGGAGCGGGTTTTCCTTCAGCTCCAACTCCTGCAGCATGCAGGGACTGGGCAACTCCAGCGTGCTGATATTGTTACCGCTCAGGCGTACCTTCCGCAGCTCGGTGTTGGCACTGAGTCTGATGCTGGACAGATCGTTATCGCTGGCAAAAAACTCCTCCAACATCGGATTGTTCGACAGATCGATCACTTCCAGATTGTTGGTGAATAACTCAAGCGTCTCCAGTTGCGTGCAATTGCTGATGTCGAGCTCGCTGATCTCGTTATTGCCGGCGAACAGGTCAGTCAGTTGGGTGTTTTTCGACAGGTGAAGCCTGGTGAGTTGGTTTCTCGTCACATCCAGTACACGCAACGCAGTCAGATACTCGATACCAGCCAGACTCTTGATCTGTTTTTTACGACAGATCAAGCGCGTCACCTCTTCAGCATTTTCCGCTTTCGTATCCAGAACACACTGTTTAAAAGCGTCATCTTCAAAAGGTATCTCAGCTACTTTCATATTGAACGCCTCGCCTCTGTTGGGAATACGACATTTTTCAAGCCAATCGGCCTCTAATCGGGCCGGCTCAGGAGTACCGAGCAACGGTTATGCCAGTGCTCTCATGCCCGTATCCAGCGCAAGAACGGTGTGAGAATAGAGGTTCGGCCGTCCTGGCCAGGATGGTGCATACCTGAGGAAAAGAGCCACATACAGGAGCCCCGAGCGATGGCGAAAGTACAGATTCTGGTCGGTACGACCAATGGCAAAGCGCTGCAAATCGCCAAGGTATTGGGGGCCCTGCTCGAACGTCTGGGCCACGTAGCGCGCCTCAATGAGACACCGCAGGCTGCAGATCTGGTGCAGGATCTCGAAGAGGTCCTGCTGATCTGCTGCTCGACCACCGGCGATGGCGAGCTGCCACGAAGCCTGTATCCCCTGTATCTCGCGCTGGAAGATCGGTCTATCGACATGCGGGACCGCGCGTTCGCGGTAGTCGCACTGGGTGACAGCCGTTACCGACAGTTCGCTCAAGCGGGTTACATGATGGAGAATGCGTTCTATCTGTCCGGCGCCAAGCGCATCGGAGAGATATTTACGCTGGATGCGGCGCATGTTGCAAATCAGCCTATGGCGGCTGCGCAGTGGGCTCAGGCCTGGGCGCAACACCTGCCAGAGGCAAGCTGACTATTCCGTCTAAAGGCCTGCGAGATCGAGCGTGCGTTGGTCCGGTTCGCCCCCGTAGTACTTATCAAGCAATTGCTCGAACACGCTTCCCTTGGGCGAAACTCCGGCAAAGAGTGTCGCACAGGAGCGCACTTTCATATCGTCCGGCATACCGAGAATGTCGCGAGCACTCCGGCCCTCGACCGCAAGCAGCGTCTCCGCGCACTCGATCAACCGCGGTCCCAGTAAGGGGTGTTCGAGATAGGCTCGCGCTTCATCCAGGGATCCGATGGCATATATATCAGCCCTGACGCTGCGGCCAAGCCCGGAAATCTGCGGGAAGATATACCAGATCCAGTGCGAGCGTTTGCGCCCGCTTTTTAGCTCCCACAAGGCTACCTTATAGTCGCGCGCCTGCGGCTCCAAGAATCGCTTCAGATTGTAAGGATCAACCGCTTTTGTCATGTGTAAGCCTCCATACTGGCCAGTGCAGCTCCTACATATCTTAGCCCCTTAACTCATTGGTCACCTAAACTAACCTTAAGGCAACAATACGAAAAGCATCGGAGCATGTAATGGCACTGGATCTCACGACAGAGAAGGAACTGATAGAACTGATTCGCGACGTCGCACGTAACGAGATAACACCGCGTTTTCGGCGGCTACACCCGGATGCCGTGCGCACGAAAGCCGCATTCGACGATCTGGTAACCGAGGCCGATCTCTGTTCCGAACAGGCTATTGCGCTAGGCATCAACCGGCTGCTGCCCGATGCCGTGGTCATCGGTGAAGAAGCAGTGGCGGCCAACCCAGCCGTGCTCGACGGTCTACCCGGAGCGGATCTGGCCGTCATCATCGATCCGATTGACGGCACATGGAATTTCGCGAATGGACTTGCCACCCACGGTGTACTGATTGCGGTTACCGAGCGTGACGAAACCCAGTTCGGCCTGCTGTACGATCCCGTGCTGGATGACTGGATCCTTGCCCGTCGCGGTGGCGGGACTTGGTACTGCAATCCCGGTTGCGAACCGGTTCAACTGTTCGTCAGTGCTGAAAAGCCGCTCAATGCGATGGTCGGCTTTATCTCAACCTTCAGTTTTGCGGCGGCTGAACGTGCGCACGTCAGCAACGCAATATTGAGTTTCGCCCGTGCCCATACCCTGCGTTGCGCCTGCCATGAGTACCGGCTGCTGGTTCGGGGCAACGTGGATTTCTATATCAACGCCAGTGCCAAACCCTGGGATCATGCCGCGGGCGCACTGGCGGTACAGGAAGCCGGCGGCTGTGTTGGCATGATGGATGGACGCGATTACGCGCCGACCATCAGGGATGGCTGCGTGGTTGCAGCCAACTCCCATCAGGCACTGGAGGCGATCCGCCAGCAGTTTGTCAGCCCCGATAGAAGACCGGTCACGGAGCCGAACCTTCGCGAAGAGTGACACCCCGGCAGAGTACTTGTCACCTTTGCCAGACGCTTACAGGGCTATCCAGGTGGCCTTGACCTCGGTGTACTTCTCGAACGCATGCAGCGACTTATCGCGACCGTTGCCCGACTGCTTGTAGCCTCCAAAGGGGGCGGTCATATCGCCGCCGTCGTACTGATTTATCCAGACCATGCCGGTACGCAGCGCCTTGGCCATCCTGTGCGCACGGCTCAGGTCTGAGGTCCACACTGCTGCCGCCAAGCCGTAGGCACTGTCGTTGGCAATCGCGATTGCCTCCTCCATGTCGGTGAAACTGATCACCGACAGTACCGGACCGAAGATCTCCTCCTGGGCGATCTTCATGGCATTGGACACACCATCGAACAGGGTTGGCTGCACATAATAGCCGCCACTCTCGCCATGCGCCCGCTCGCCGCCAATCACCAGCTTCGCCCCCTCCTGGCGCCCAGCCGCGATATAACCCAATACGGTATTGAGCTGCTGCTCGTCGACCACGGCGCCGCAGTTGGTTGCCGGATCCAACGGATTGCCAGGGTTCCAACCCTTCAGCTCGTCGATCACCATCTCGACAAACCGGTCCTTGATTGACGCTTCCACCAGCAAGCGTGATCCGGCGGTACACACCTCGCCCTGGTTGAAGGCAATTGCCGAAGCCGCGGATTGAGCAGCCTTTTTCAGGTCGGGCGCATCGGCAAACACAATATTGGGACTCTTGCCGCCCGCCTCCAGCCAGACCCGCTTCATGTTGGACTGTCCGGCATAGATCATCAGCTGCTTGGCGGTGCGGGTTGAGCCGGTAAACACCAGCGTATCCACATCCATATGCAGTGCCAGCGCCGAACCGATCTCATGACCGAAGCCCGGTACCACATTCAGCACCCCCGGGGGGATACCTGCATCCACCGCCAATTGAGCAACACGGATAGCGGTCAGCGGCGATTTCTCCGACGGTTTAAGCACTACCGAATTACCGGCAGCGAGCGCCGGACCCAGCTTCCAGCAGGCCATCAGTAACGGAAAGTTCCAGGGTACGATAGCCGCAACCACGCCGACGGGTTCGCGGGTGATCATACCAATCTGGTCATGCGGTACCGGTGCCAGCTCATCGTAGATCTTGTCCACCGCTTCACCGGACCAGCGTAGCGCCCTAGCGGCATTGGGAATATCCACCCGGCTGGAGTCGCGGATCGGCTTACCCATATCAAGGGTCTCCAGCAGCGCCAACTCTTCGATATTGGCTTCGAGTAGATCGGCGAAGCGGATCATGACCTGCTTGCGTCGCGCCGGCGCCATCTGCGACCAGGCTCCGGCATTGAATGCGGCGCGGGCGCTGGCCACCGCCAGATTGGCATCCGCCTCGTCGCAGGCCGCGACCTTTGCCAACAGTCGACCATCGATGGGGCTCAGGCAATCAAAAGCCTTGCCCGACTGCGCCGGCTGATAGCGACCGTCGATAAAGGCCTGGCCATTGATAACCAGTGCATCTGCTACCGCCTGCCACTCCTCAAAGCTCTTTCTAGACTTTTGTTTAGTGCTCATTATTCAACGCTCCATACCGAGGCGATTCCGGCGTTCGACTCAGGATTCAAGATTCTTGCGAAGCTTACTTCCTTACAGTGTAGAGCGTAAACACAAAGCTCTTGCGGCATTACCCCGACTTTTCGGCATGCATCAACTGGGTGACATAAAAATCAAAAATCATAGAGATGTTCTTATTCATAATAAGGAAAGCAGTTGTGTCATATTTTCATGACAAAAAGACAAACGATGTGAAGGCGAACACCAGGAATACAATAGTATATTTTAAATAATCTGATATCGCGCAAAAACCATATAAAAAATAATGATTTACGATGATTAAATATGTACATTTTTTATTGTGGAAACAAAATAACTACTTGCCAGCTTGACACTATCCACACCTATTACCTAAATCTTCAACCTGTAATCCTATCGTTCAGTTGCACAGGGAAGTGAGTGTTTTAGCTGCATGTTGTAACGCATTCATAAACCAGTAGTCCACTCCCTAAATCAATCCTGTAATTACAGGAATATAGATTTAATAAAAGAGTGAGGTACTGGTCATGTCGAACGGAAGCGCGGTAAAAATAACTCCGTCTCAAGATAAAGATAAAAAGACACCGATAAGAAAAGCAAAAATTAGCGAGCCCCCCCAGGAAGAAGCAACCGTTCCATCCGACTTTGCAAGCGCTATATACGACGCATTCACGAAAGTATTTGGTAACCAGAACCCTTCCCAGATGTTCAGTTTATGTTGGCCCGGCACAGTGCTTGATTATGAGGAGCTGGGTTGGGACAAGGATTCCGGCGAAGCAACTGTTCCTCCTACGCAAAATATCCGCATTGCGCAGCTCCTGGATCAGTATGTACCGCCGTCGCCCATTACCCAACCTGACGGTACCCGAGTATCCGACCGCTACAAAATGGCCATATCGCAGTTGGCTCCTGTGCCAAATGAACACCTCAATAAACTCCAGACCATCCTACGCGAACGCATCAACATAAAGGTACAAGTTGAAATTGACGGCAAAGAAAAAGAGATGAAACTAGTCGATTATTTCTATTACCTGTTCAGCAACTGGATACGAGCAAAAGAGGATTGGAGCCGGCGTCAACAGGAAGCGATTGAACGCTTTGAGAATAAATTTCCAAACGATCCTTCCGCACAATATAACGCTTACATAAAATGGTATGAAACCAATGCCGACAGTTGGATAGAGAAGATCCACGCGGCTTATTACGAAATGCTAGCCCAATTTCCATTAACACAGTGGAACGATGCGATAGCGATTTTAGATACCAAAGATGATGCCGGCCTTAATGAGGCCAAACAGTTGCTGAATAGCGCCACCATACCCGTGCCGCCCAATGAAGGGTTTTCCTACGTGCCGACCAGGGGGCAACCGCTGTTCTGGACAACCCAGTTAAAACCGACCACCGGCTTCATCGATTTCTTAAGCGATCCCGAGCTACAAAAGGCCACACTGGAGACGGCACTCCTGCGCCTTGAGGATGAGCTGATGGCGTGGCGCGCCATCATTCCCCAGGTCGACGATAAGGCGATACAGGAGCTGGCAGACAATCTCGCCGCGAAAAGCAAAAAGTGGCGGGAGGACCAGAAAAATCTGCGTGACGTGTACACGGCCAACGCCGTCACGGCGGTCGAGATCTTCATCGACATCTACTCGAGCCGCGGCAAAAAGCTGGATGAAGCGGATGAACAGGAGGGACAAAAGATAACCGAAGACGTTAACAACCTGACTGAAGCCCTTAACCAGGAAAACGGTCAACCGGGAGATGAACTGGACTGGGAGAAGATAAAAGAGGCCGCTAAAAAGATCGGTGAAGGACAGGATTCCCTGAATGCGGCGCAAAGCGAGATGATCGAATCGGGTCTGGATCTGGCGACCGCTGCAACCGAGTTCCTGAAAAACAAAGGGCCTAAGTCCGGCTTTACCTGGTTAGAGAGCTACATCTCACAACTTGAAACATGTTGTGCACGGGCGCAGGAGCAGCTTAAGAACTTCTCCTCCTCTGCCAACAACTACTACAAGTATCTCTCCGCGGTAGAACCAGAACAGGGCAAAAACCCCAATTTTTCTCCCTCGTTCGGAGACACTGCATACCCATCGCCAACCAGTGACGCCAATGCCAGTACCTGGACCGAGATAAAGATTTCCATCGATCAGAAACAGATGGAGTCCACTCGCTCTCTAAGCACCTTTTTCTCGGAGCTTGACTGGGGGGTTAATCTTTTCCTGGGCAGCGCCAGCGGCAGCAATGTGGAGTCGAGCACGGAGTTTGCCGAAGAGTTCATGAGCGCCGAGAGCAAGATTGAGATGGGCTTTCTCGCACAAAAGATACTGATAAAACGCGAGTGGATGAAGCCGGAACTCTTCCTGCATACCGGTAATATGGTGCGGGTATTGGACAAGCCGTTGTCTCCGGCCGACCAGGTAAACATCAAGGAGATATCGAAATACTCCAACCAGGACAAACTGCTCGAATTACTCAGTAAAAACAGTTTCCCGTCCTATCCCGTCGCCCTCGTGGTGGTTAAAGACCTCTGCGTCAAAGTGACCCTGGACGCCTCCAAAACCAAGGCATTGCGGGACACCTGGGATTCGAAAAAAACTGCCGGCGGTGGTCTGTTCTGCTTCTCGGTGTCGGAATCGCGGGCGGAATCCAGTGAAAACGAGTCACTGAACAGCTACGCCATGGCCGGACAGATGATTCTCCGCGCTCCCGCTCCGCAGATTATCGGCTACTTCGTGCAGATGTTGCCGCCCGATAAGTCCACGCCGTTAACTGAAGCGAGGGTTAAGGAGATCGGCCAGGCAATAGGTTTTGTACAGGACCTTGCCATGGCCCACCGTACCGATCCGTTACCCAAGATGATCAAGGCGCCTGCCGGCGTCAATTAAGGGAGCGAGCATTATGAAAACCTTACTTCGTTATGCGGCGCTAATCGGCGCCGCGGTATTCCTGTCCGCCTGTTCGGGTTTGAACCAGGCTCCGGTCACCGGTGCAGCGCCCTCATACCTGGCAGAGTACGAGATCGCGCTTCAGGTTGAAGCAAAGCGGCCGGACCAATCCCGCATTACGGTATTGCCTATAGGTGCAGGCAACTGCATTTTATTGGAGTTGCCTGCCAAAGATGACGGCGTAACCCCTATCCTCATCAACGACTGTGGATCATCGGGCCAGGGCGAAAATGGTTGGTCAAAGCAAAGCGCGGTCGACTATATACACCATATCTATGATCTCTATGACAAGCCGGTTGTATTTGCGGTCGTCAGCCATGCGGACATCGACCACTACAACATCTTGCCATTATTGCCCAGTGACCTGGTCACGAATGCGGTACTTGGTGGGAGAGTTGAAGACTACTCGGATGACATGCGCCAATGGCTTGATGGAATTAAGCAACACCACGGTCAAGACTCAGTCATGGCCAACCTGCTGAAAACTTACAGCGGTAATCTGTTGGAGTACACCAATGGTGTCAATGGCAACTCAGTGTACTTCGAGGTGATTACCGCCAACGCCGCTCCCCTGCCGGACGTTGAGGAGGATAAAAATTCAGACTCCATCGTTACCCGCTACGAAAGCGATGATTTTTCGGTACTACTGACCGGCGACGCCACGGCAAACTCTATCTTGAGCGCGTTGAACAACAGTGCAGAGGGGCTAGAAAGCAACATTCTGATTGCGCCACACCATGGCGCCTCAACCGCTGGCTCGAACAGCGTCCTGATTGGAAAGGCGATCCTGCCAGAGGCGGTCATTTTTAGCTCCGGGGATCGATACTACCATCCCAAGTGTTCGGCGCTGGATGCCTATAAGCCTTCTGATGAAGTACTGCAGACGATCGCGAATTACCAACCGCGCATACGAACGACATGGGACCGGCACACCGTGCGATGCGGCGCCGACCGTCAGTATAAATACTACGATACCTCATTAAGTTTCTGGGTGACTGCCACCAACGGACTTTTCACCCACGCCTGGCCGGAGTAATCCTGCTCAGGTATCAAACAGAAATCGTAAAGGTCCGCTGCCGCTGGACCTTTACGCCCACCCTCCAGAATCATCTCGCTTTCCTTACCCAAGGCCAGCAATATATTTAAACCACATCTGTTATTCATCACATTGTTTATATCGATACCTGTAAAGGCCCGCATAACGGCTCTCTAAGATGTGATGTATCGGCGATACCCCGGTGGGCGCAACTGCGCCAAAATCCCACGAGTTGATGCAGCAAGGTGTGGTCGACGGTACCTTTCTGCCGGCGATGGATCAGAAGTTTCTGCACATTGCTGAGGACAGCACCGATCTCACCCTGTTCCCCAAAGGGCTCTATACCACCGCGTTTACCATCCTCATGAACCCCGATGTGTTTGAAAGCCTCAGCCCAAAGGATCAGGAAACGATCGGTGCATGGACTGCAAGCAAAGAGATTGATCGCCCTCATACCGAGCACAACACCTATACTTTTAACGACGATGGTCACGCTGAGTGCGGGGGTATTGCATGCCGCCCGCGCCGTTATCCATCAAGGGTAATCCACTGATCATTTACCTCACAGCGGCGGGGTACAGCTGATTGAGAGGATCGACACATGACGGATCTATTTGACAATCCTGTTGGTCTTTGCGGTTTCGAGTTTGTGGAGTTTTCCGGCCCTGAACCTGACCAGATCGCACAGGTGTTCAAGCTGCTGGGCTTTACCCTGGTCGCTAAACACCGTTCCAAGGCTGTTGAGCTGTACCGTCAGGGTGGCATCAATTTTGTCCTGAACCGGGAGCCTAACAGCGAGGCATACTACTTCGGTCAGGAGCATGGCAACTCTGCGGCGGGTATGGCGTTTCGCGTGCATGATTCCCATAAAGCCTACCGCTACGCCTTGGATCATGGCGCCAGACCGATGGACATTCCAACCGGTCCGATGGAACTGCACTTGCCGGCGATCAAAGGTATCGGCGGCGCACCGATCTACCTGATCGATCGCTTTGAAGATGGACAGTCGATCTACGATATCGATTTCGAGTTTCTCGATGGTATCGATCGCCATCCGCCCGGGTACGGGTTCTACGTGATCGATCATCTGACCCATAACGTCTACAAAGGACGCATGGCCTACTGGGCCAATTTCTACGAAAAACTGTTCAATTTCAGGGAGCTCCGCTACTTCGACATCAGGGGCGAGTACACCGGTCTGACGTCGAAAGCGATGACCGCGCCGGACGGCCTGATCCGTATTCCGCTAAATGAAGAAGCCTCAAACGGCACCGGGCAGATTGAAGAGTTTCTGATGGCATTCAATGGTGAGGGTATCCAGCATATCGCGTTGCGCTGTGACAACCTGATAGAGGCCGTCGACAAGCTCAGAGCCGGCGGCATCGAGCTGATGACGCCACCGCCCGATACCTATTACGAGATGCTCGAGGAGCGTTTGCCCGGCCACGGCGAGCCGACCGAGGAACTCAAGGCAAGAGGCATTCTGCTGGATGGTTCTACCGAGGGTGAACCCAAGCTGCTGCTGCAGATATTTTCCGCCAACCTGCTTGGTCCGGTGTTCTTCGAATTTATCCAGCGCAAGAAAGATGAAGGCTTCGGCGAAGGTAACTTCAAGGCGTTGTTCGAATCGATCGAGCGCGACCAGATCGCGCGCGGTGTCATCGGCAACAAGGACAGCTAACAAGGATCGGTACGAGCATGACTGACAACACCCTGTATACCTACTGGCGCTCATCCGCGGCCTACCGGGTACGCATCGCCCTGCACCTGAAAGGGATAGCGCACCGCAACGAGTACATACACTTAGTGAAAGATGGCGGCCAGCAGCGGCTGGATCGCTACCGGTCGATCAACCCACAGCAACTGGTGCCGGCCTGGCGGGACGACAACGGCGTGTTGACCCAGTCACTGGCAATCGTCGAATACCTGGATGAGTGTTACCCCGAACCTCCGCTCCTGCCCCGGCAATCCTATGATCGTGCCCGTGTACGCGCACTCGCCCTGGCGGTGGCGACTGATATCCATCCGATCAACAACCTCCGGGTACTCAAGTACCTGCGTCACGAGCTGGGCGCCCAGGATGAACAGATCAACGCCTGGTATCGACACTGGGTCGAGATCGGACTCGACGCGCTGGAGCAGAGTGTCGGCGACCGGGGCTACTGCTTCGGCAACTCGGTGACGCTGGCGGACCTATGCCTGGTACCACAGCTCTATAACGCCCGACGTTTCGAGGTTTCACTGGATCTCTACCCGAGGCTGCTGGCGATCGAATCGAACTGCCTGGCGCTGGACGCCTTCAGGCTCGCAGCGCCCGCCGCCCAGCCGGATGCGCAGTCATAGAGGCACTATGTAGGCGTTATGTACGCGTTATGTAGAGGAGCGAAGAATGATAAACATCAAGCAGATCCACCACGTGGCGTATCGCTGTAAAGACGCAAAAGAGACAGTGGAATTTTACAAACACTACCTGAACATGGATTTTCTGGTCGCGATCTCGGAGGACCGTGTGCCATCGACCAAAGCCCCCGACCCCTACATGCACGTGTTCCTGGATGCGGGCCAGGGCAACATCCTGGCGTTTTTCGAGCTGCCGACCTACCCGGAACAGGGCAAGGATCCCAACACCCCCGATTGGGTTCAGCACATCGCATTCGAGGTCGAAGACCTGGATGCCCTGCTGGCGGCGAAAGCCGAGCTGGAAGCCAAGGGACTGGATGTTCTGGGTGTCACCAATCACGGCATTATCCAGTCAATCTACTTTTTCGATCCCAATGGCCATCGCCTCGAGCTGACCTACCGCTGCGGTACTGAGGAGCAGTTGAAAAAGCTTAAGGAGATCGCCCCGGCGATGATCGAAGAGTGGTCGAGAACCAAACGCGCACCGAAGATGGCGGCCTGGCTACACGAGGAGGAGTTCCGTGAGGATTGATCAGACGCTAAACGCCTGGCTGGACACCGCCAACGCGCCGGGCAACGGCTTTCCGGTGCAGAACCTGCCCTATTGTTCATTTGTCACCGACGGTACCACGGCGCGCATCGGCGTAGGCATCGGCGATAGGATCGTGGACCTGCATGCCCTGGCGGATCGCGGACTGTTGGCGGGGCTCACTGAAGCGACTCGACAGGCCGCCTGTGAGCCGCAACTGAATGCCTTGATGGCGCTTGACCAGGCGTCACGTGCTGAACTGCGCGCACGGCTCACCGAGTTGCTGTCGGACCCGAGATACAGCGCCGGGGTGAAACCCTGCCTTATCGCTCAGAACCGCGTCCGGTTCGGTATGCCCTGTCGTGTGGGTGATTACACCGACTTCTATGCATCGATCCACCACGCGACCCGTGTCGGTGCATTGTTCCGTCCTGACAATCCCCTGCTCCCAAACTACAAATGGGTCCCGATCGGCTACCACGGCAGAGCCTCGTCACTGCAGGTATCGGGCGGCGACTTCAGGCGTCCGGTCGGCCAACTCAAGCCTCCCGACCAGGAAAGGCCAGTCGTGGCACCCTGCAAGCGGCTGGATTACGAACTGGAGCTCGGCATCTTTATAGCCGAGGGTAACGCGCTGGGCGAGCCGATAGCGCTGGACGATAGTGACCGCCATATCTTCGGTGTCGGCCTGCTCAACGACTGGTCTGCCCGCGATATACAGGCCTGGGAGTATCAGCCGCTGGGACCTTTCCTGTCGAAGAGTTTCTACTCGAGCCTGAGCCCCTGGATCGTACCGCTGGAGGCGCTGGAACCCTACCGCACCGAGTGGACGCGCGATGCCGCTGACCCGCAGCCTCTGGCGTATCTGGAATCGGAACGTAACCGCCGCCAGGGCGCCATCGATATCAATCTGGAAGTCTGGATACAGACGCAGAGAATGCGTGCCGAGAGCATGGACGCACAGCGCCTGACCTTGGGCAACTTCAAGGATCTGTACTGGACGGTTGGCCAGATGGTGGCGCACCATACGGTAAACGGCTGTAATCTGCAGCCGGGCGACCTGTTCGGCAGCGGCACCCTGTCGGGACCGCTGCTTGAGTCCTCCGGCTCTCTGCTGGAGCTGACCGAGGGCGGCAAGCACCCGATTCAACTGGCCAACGGTGAATCGCGCACCTTTCTGGAAGATGGCGACACCATCATTCTCAAGGCCTACTGCGGCGATGATCAACTGCGTATCAGTTTGGGCGAGGTTGCCGGCACAGTGCTGCCAAGTAACAGCACGACCTGATCAAGACCGGCGAGCGATACCTGGTGCCCGCCTCATCAGATGTCATCTGTTGAGGCGGCGCGTTCCTGCGCTTTAGCCTCCAGCAGATCGATCAGCATGCGTTCTACATAGCTTCCACCCACGCCGATACGCTGTGCTGCGCTTATCCCGTTCAGGATTTCAGCCGTGTCCTGGTACTCGGATCGGGCAAAATGCCTAACCGCCGCCACCAGTTGCAATGCCAGATCGCGATTGGTACTCGCCTCTTTATCGCGAATAAGCGCTTCGCAGCTCTCCAACCCTGCCAGGTTGCCTGTGGCCGCATGTATACCCGCCACGTGCAACGCGATAAACGGATGCGCCAACATGCCCTCAAAGCGCGACGTCAGTTCGGTAACCGCCGAACTCAGAGCAGATATGTCGCCGGTTTTCAGATAGTCGCGAAGGAGGAAACCGCCACAGTCGGCCAGTGTCAGCACGGGGCCACAGGTCGTCGTCTCCGGCGCACAATATCGCTGATACAGAGCCCAGGCATCCTCCCGGTATCCGACCTGCCATTCAGCCAGCGCAAGATGCCATTGCAGATGGCCGTAGAGAGCCCCGCCTTCGGCAGACGCTCGATTTTCATCAAGCCAGCGATTGATCAGCGATACCGACTGATCCGGTACGCCCAGGTCATGCAAAATATGCGCGTAACCGTGGATCGTGTAGAGAGACTGAGGTCGCAGCTTAAGCGCCCTCTCCTGAATCCGTCTCCCCTGTTCGGGATCGCCCGCTTCGCTGACAGCAAACCCGAGCCGCGCCAGGAACGCCCAATCATCGGCGAGTGTCGACTCCGAGGCCTTGAGGATATTCAGAACCCGGGAAAGCTTTTCCTCGCCGCCATAAAAAATCAGGTATCCGCACAGCTGAGAGATAACCAGAAGATCGCCTGGATTAGCTGCAACATACTCCTGCGTACGCTGGAGGTTCCCATAGGGATCGGCCAGCAGGCCGATCAGCACGTC
Source organism: Marinobacterium zhoushanense (assembly GCF_014641945.1). Lineage (GTDB taxonomy): Bacteria > Pseudomonadota > Gammaproteobacteria > Pseudomonadales > Balneatricaceae > Marinobacterium_D > Marinobacterium_D zhoushanense. The sequence goes on along the minus strand of NZ_BMIJ01000003.1, from coordinate 357,754 downwards.
GATATGAGCCTGTTCCCAGGGCTCGGACTGTTCAGCCAACGCTTGAGCTTTGTCCTTGAAGCGATCGGCTTCGGGATCGTTCGCATCTTTCGCCAGCGTGTAGCGGGCCGCCATCGCCAGCGCGAAGTTGGGGTCCTGCTCCAGGGTCCGGTCGAGTAGCTCTTTAGCACCGGACTCGGAACCCAGAATGAGATCCAATGCATCGAGGTAAAGTTGTGCGGCCTGAATTGACGCCGTTGTCATGCTGTTGCCGGTGCGCGAGTGGATCATCTATCGAGCCTCTGCTGCCAAGGCCAACCACACCCTGAGCTCTCTTTTGGACTAATAGTTTAGTCCCAATGTGATGAAACACTGAAAAGCCTGAGTTTGCCTGGGAAGGATCACGTTCGAGATGGCGTCACCCCTCGTAGGCATTACGCGAGCAGCCACATGGAAGAGAGGGCTGGCTTAGACGACACTTTATTTAACGTTTCCAACGTGAACACCTTGACGGGGGATATGTGTGAACATAATCGAGCGCTTCGGCGCTTTCATCCCCAAAGGGGCTGCGCGCCTTATCGCCGGGATTCTGGTAGTGGCCCTGACTCTGCAAACGGGTTGCAGCGTAGCACCGCCTATCCCCCACACCGGCTATCAGGAATCGCTGGGGCGGGTGGCTATCATTTCACTCAATACGCAACCGGATATCGAATTCGACGGGTTTACCCGTAATAAACCGTCGGGAGCAGCGAAAGGCGCCGGTACCGGCTTTCTTGGCTGTGTTGAGATGCTCGGACAAGGCAGCTGTACGGGCTCTATTTGTGGTGCCTTTTATCTTGCCTGGCTCGGTGTATGCGGAGTCAGCGGTGTAGTTGGCGGTGTCGTCGGTGCCGCCAAGGCCCCCTCAGGTAAAGACGTTGATGAGGCCGAGAGCCGGATGAGTGAGCGTTTGAGTGCCGAGTCGATTCAGCATGCCCTGGGCGAAGAGTTGATGGACGTGGCGCAGGTACGGGGCACCCGTCTCGCGCTACCCGATCTACGACTGCTGCGAGCGTCCGGCGATAAACAGGATTATCGTTCACTGACCTCTGAAGCGGACACTGTGCTGGAAGTGGCGTTGACACATGTGGGAACGCAAGGTGGCGGGTTTAATCCGCCGCTGCAACTGACCATGACTGCCCGTGTAAGACTGGTGCGAACCCGGGACAACACGGAGATAACGTCAGTTGAATACACCCATGCGGGTGCCAGTTACACTTTGGAGGAGTGGTCTACCAACAGGGCCCAACGCCTCTTACAAGCCCTTCAAGCAGGCTATATCGCGCTGGCCTATCATATTCACGACAGTCTCCTGCTGCTCTATCCATTTCCGGACCGTAAGCCACACATGGTTGGTTTTTTGGTGGCGGCGTTTGGCCTGGCCCCCGAAGAGCCGCCAATCAGGGGCCAGTTAACCGGAGACAAGTTTATAGGCGATACCTTGGAGTGGACACGTGCCACCAGTCTTCGCCCGACGATGCGCTGGCAAGCGTTTCCTCGCGACGGAGATAAAGCGATGGCAGCGGAAGAGATGGCCGCGGTCCGCAATGTGCGTTACGACCTGATTATCGCCCGCGAAAGGAATCTGGCTCCCGGCGAGATCGTGTATTGGCGGGAAGGACTACCTGACAACCACCACACAATGACGCAGAGCCTTAATGCGGACGCCCGTTACTTCTGGAGTATCCGGGCCCGCTTTGAACTGAATGGTCGAGAGAGAGTAACGGAATGGGGGGCGGTGAATCTGTCAGCTCATGAGAGACTAACCACCCCCTCTTCCGGGTCTTATCGTTTCAAGACGCCCTGAGTTGATGTAACGACTCAGCTCGCCAGGTCCATCAACGATGGTATACCGATCCCACTACTCTGAGTGTTTCGGGTTATTGAGCCACTACGCCGACAGGCGCAAGAGAGCCGCGACGAATATATAATCCAAGCCCTACCAGCAGCAACGATACCGCCGCCAGCAGGATAAAACCGGGCTGCAGCACACCGCTTACGTCGCGGATAGTGCCGAGCAACAGGTTACCGAGGGTGCCACCAAGTCCGAAAGTCACCATACAGATACCGCTTATCTGCATGGTCGCCGTTGCTGAATATTGTTGGTTGACCCAGCCGGCAACGATTCCCCACATTGGGAAATACATCAGGCCGTAACCAAAGCTGGCGAGGAGCACAGTCTTGGCGGGGCTGAACGCAAAGGCGATCTGGCCCACGGCGAACACAACAAAGATCAGTAGCAAGGCGCTTGCGTGCCCCTTCTGATCGGCAAATTTACCGGTCACGAAACCCGCCACCATTCCGGTAACGCCCACGGTTGTCCAGCTGTATCCCCCAAGCTCAGCAGGCAAGCCCAACTCCTCAAGATAGGTGTTCAGCCAGTTGGAGAACGGCATGGTGCAAAAACCGACCAGAAAGCAGATCGCACAGGCGAAAAACGCGGTTCGCTCGGTGAACAGCGTACGCAGGAGTTTCGATACGGCGATAGAGTGTTCACCGGACACGACGGTCTGCGGCTCGGGTTCCTGAAGTCGACGCAGCATAGACCAGGTTACAACAAGCACCAGCGCGCCGAACACTCCAGCCAACCGCCAACTGCTTTCCCAGCCCCAGATCGGTACGATCCAGAGGATGACAAGGCCACTGATGCCATATCCCCAAGCGGTTCCGCTTGAGGCACTGGAGAGATAGGTTGAACGCCGCTCGCGAGGTGCGCAGCGGCTGATGATCTCGACGATGGCCCCCCAGCTCATAGCAGCGCTGGCAGCCAGGAAGATCAGCGCAATAATAATAGCCACCGGTTCACGCAGCAGCGGCATGCTGAAGAGCAGGGAGGTTGAAATGGCACCACTGACCAGCGCCACTGCACGGGTCCCCAACCGATGCCCAATAATGCCCAGAATCAGCGCACCTGCCAGATAGGCCAGCTGGGTCGAAGCACCGGCCAGCGCCAGGTGCCAGTAGCTGAGTCCAGTCGACTCTCGCATCAGCGGCACCAGGGCAGCGAACAGGAACATTCCGAAACCATGGCTGACCACCTGGTTCATACCGAAGACTACGGCCATTCGCATATCGAGCGACTCCTCCAAATAGGACAGGCGCTACCCAGATAGCACCGAGGAAGCAACAATAATCGTTTGCCAGACTTCACGAAAGCGATATATATTGATCACTACATTCGATTATATTGAATTCTGGACATGACCGATCTCCCTATCCCTCTGCTGCGCACCTTTGTCGTGGTTGCTGAAACTCTCAACCTGACCACTGCTGCAAGCAGGCTACATCGCGCTCCATCCACCATCAGCATGCAAGTGAACCGCTTGGAGAGTCTGGTAACGGCTCCGTTGCTGGAGCGGGGCCAGTACGGTGTCAGGCTCACTGTCGCAGGTGAACAGCTCAAGTCCCATGCCCAACAACTGCTCGCACTGCACGATCGTATACTGGGCGGGTTCCAGAACGCCGATATAACCGGCAAGGTACGCCTCGGCACCCATGACCTCTACATCACACGCGCGCTGACGCCACTGCTTGAGAGCTATGGTGTGAGCTATCCCGAAGCGGAGCTTGAGGTTACCTGCGACCATCGTCCGGGTTATCTCGCCTCGCTCGTCGCAGACGGTCGGCTGGATCTCGCACTGGTCGAGATGCCGACGCTATCGGATGGTGGCGTGCGGTTAAGCCGCGACCGGTTGGTCTGGGTCAGAGGCGAAGCCCATCCGCTGAACACGCAAGAGACTATCCCGCTGGCGGTGTTTCCGGATGGCTGCTTTTACCGGGAGTCTGCGACCAAGGCGCTGCAACGAATCGATGCGCCTTACCGCATCACCTTTACCAGCCACAGTCGGGCAGGTGTACTCGCCGCAGTGCGGGCCGGCATCGGTATCGGGGTGTGTCCGGAGTCTGCGCTGGAGCCGGGGCTGGTGGTAATCGACGATGCCCTCCCTGCTCTGCCACAGACCGATACAACGCTATTCATCGCCGATAAGGTGAATGCCGCGACTGCGCGACTGGCGCAAACCATCGAAGAGAGCCCGCTGTTTCGTCATGCGGACCTGATTCGACACTGATCGAGCTGGGATCGACAAGATTGCGCGAATTGCTCCCAATACCGGCTTTAGTACTGAGTTACGCGTCTAAAATAGCACCCAAGTAGAATTCAGTTGCCCCGCAGAACTGGCTACCTTGAGCCTTTTGCAACACACACTTCGGGCAGGCTCCATGAATCGAGCTCGTTTATCGAACGTTGAGGCCGACATCAAGACTTTCGTCAGCGACCACTTTTCATTGGCCGTGACGACGGTCCGTAAGGGACTCTGCCTACTCCTCGTTATTATTAGCTGCGGCCTTTCAACACAGGTCTGGGCACATGGGGTAGCGGCAGGCGACGCCACTTTTATCGAGAACGTGAGTGGGATGCACCTGTTACCCTTCACTTATCTAGGCGCCAAACACATGGTGACGGGGTACGATCATCTGCTGTTTTTGCTCGGGGTTATTTTCTTTCTCTACCGGATAAAGGACGTAAGTCTGTACGTGACCCTTTTCGCGCTGGGTCACAGCTCGACGCTGCTGTTTGGTGTACTCAGTGGTACCGAGGTAAACCCGTATCTGGTCGATGCGATAATTGGACTCTCCGTGGTGTACAAGGCGCTCGATAATCTTGGCGCTTTCCGTCTCTGGTTCGGTTTCCAACCCGACGTCAGGGCTGCGGTGCTTATATTTGGCTTTTTTCATGGATTTGGCCTGGCTACCAAGCTCCAGCATTTTTCCCTCTCCGAGCAGGGGCTGGTACCCAACATTCTGGCGTTCAACATTGGTGTCGAGATCGGCCAGCTTCTCGCGCTCACCTGCATTTTGATCGTCATGAACCTCTGGCGCCGTTCTAGCGCATTCGAGCGGCACGCGATCTCGGCCAATGTGGTGTTGATGACCGCCGGCTTTATCCTGGTCGGCTACCAACTGACCGGTTATTGGCTGATGACCCAGGAGTGACCTGATGTCCAATATCTCGAGGCTGAACCCCAAGGGGCAGCACTCAGCAGCCAGCCTGCTGAAGACCACCTTATGTGCATTTGTTGCAGCCGTCGCCATTCTTGTCACAGCCGTGTTGCCCGCAGAGTTCGGCCTCGATCCTACCGGTTTGGGCAGGGTGATGGGGTTGGATAGCTTGCGCCTGGAAAGTAGCCCAACGCCAGACTCGGCGCTGACGCAAACCGCTGACACCGCGCTTAACACGGCGTTCACCTTGTGGAAAGCCAGCAGTACGCCTAGATCAGATACAATTAAGGTCCCCTTGATGCCGGGCCAAGGGGCGGAGATCAAGTCGGTGATGACTCCCGGCGACCGCTTTATGTTCAGCTGGCATGTGGAAGGGGGTATCGTGTCCTTCGATATGCATGGAGAACGACCGGACTCCGGTGGCGCCTTCACCAGTTATTGGGTTGGCGCGAACCAACGTGAAGCCAGCGGATCATTCACCGCGCCCTTCGCTGGCTCACACGGCTGGTACTGGGAGAACACCGGCACCGAGCCGGTTATCGTCATCCTGCAAACCTACGGCTTCTACGGTGATCTCTATATGCCGTAATCGATCTCCTCCCGCATTAGCTCCGCTCGATTTCGCTCATTCCTCTCAGTTACGCGTCAGCACAAACAAACCGACATCGATGCATTTTTCTCGGAAACCACCCTCACAGTAGGCCAGGTAGTAGCGCCACATGCGGTAGAAGTGGCGATCAAAGCCCAGCGGGGCGATGTTGTGGTCAAAGTTGCGCTCGAATGAGTCCGTCCAGATTTTTAGGGTACGGGCATAGTCAAGGCCGAACATCTGCTGATGTTCCAACCTAAAACCATGCTGTTTGAACTTGTAGTGCAATGCTTCCACCGAGGGCAACATGCCGCCGGGGAAGATATAGCGCTGAATGAAATCAGCCTGCTTTCGGTAGCTGCGGAAGCGCTGATCATCGATGGTGATGATCTGCAGTACTGCCCGCCCCTCAGGTTTGAGGATATTTTTCAGCTGCTGAAAATAGGTATCCCAGTGCTGCTCGCCCACCGCCTCGAACATCTCGATAGACACTACCCCGTCATACTGTCCATCAAGATCGCGGTAATCGGTCAGGCTCAGCTCGACCTGGTCGGCCAGTGAGGCGGACTGAATCCGCTGCTGCCCCCAGGCAAGTTGCTCTCTGGACAGAGTCACACCGTGTATCCGCCTACCCTGCTGCGCTGCTTGCTCGGCGAAGCCGCCCCAGCCACAGCCAATTTCACAGATGCTATCGCCGGGCCGGGTCTGGGTCAGTTCCAGTATGCGCTGATTCTTCGCGACCTGTGCCGCCTGTAGCGACATGCCAGGTTCGGTAAAGAGGGCCGCGGAGTACGTCATGGAGGGATCGAGCCACTGCTGATAGAACGCGTTACCCAGATCGTAGTGGGCGGCGATATTGCGACGGCTGCCCTCTCGATGGTTTTCGCGACTGCGATGGTAGCGGTTGTGCTGCAGATCGGATAGCAGGCGCAGCTTGCCCATGGATTCGAGCGATGACTCGTAACGTGCTCCCCAGCGAATCAACGCGGTAAGATCCGGGCTATCCCAATCACCTTGCAGGTACGCTTCAGACCAGCCGTTCAAACCACCAGTAATCAGTTTACGAAGCCCCCGGTAACTGTTCAGCGTCAGACTGGCGTGAGGCTCTTGCTCGCCGAATCGATAGCAATTGCCGCTGGGAAGCTGAAGTTGCAGGGTGCCCTGGTTGCCATCAATACGGGGACGCAGCCAAGCGATCAGCCACCGTTCCAGCACGCCGGGGACCCGTTCACGCATCTGCTCGGAGCAGCGCTGGCCCTGCACTTCGGCGGTTTTGTATTCAAATAATTTCATAGTGTCTGACTCCATCCTTATCCTGCCAACTGACGCTGAAACGGTGGCCGCTTTCGTGCCGGTAAACAGGCACTCCCTTGAGCCAGAGCCGCAGCGCCTCCCAGTGGATGGCACCGATCACCTTAAGCGTCATCATCGGGTAACGAAAAAAGAGACTTACCGCACTCCAACAACCGAGATTTTCCGCCTTGCCGGTGAAGGTTGCGTGCAGCAGGCGCTGCTCAGACGAAAGTTGGCTGATGCATACCGCGATGCGCGCTGCAGGGGGCTGGATGCGAAAGTTGTAGTCGGATACCGGCGGCGTAAAGGGGCTTACGTACATCGACTTGCTGCACTGCTGTCGTATCGTCCTGTCGCCCTCGTCCACCTTGATCAGATAACTGTGCCGCTCGCCGAAGGTGTTGCTCACCTCGTAGATCACCACGGCCAGGTGCTGCTGGCTGTCGTAGCAGAAATAGACACTTAGCGGGTTAAACACGTAACCGAGGATACGTGGGTAACAGAGCAGCAGGATACGTGCAGTAGCATCACCGTAACCCTGTCGGCGCAGCAGGCACTCGATCTCGTCCCTCAACTGCCCCTGCCCTGCGCCATGATCCTTTTCATGTAACGAAAACAGATTGAATCGATTCAGCGAAAAGCCTTTAACCCTGCGCGGTAGATCCTGCAGCTCATCCAGGTCGAGCAACAGGCTGAAGACCGAATAGACGAAGCGATGCCGTTTGGGGCTGAAACGGTGGTGCATCACCTGGCCACAGTAGACTCTGGAGTTCAATTCTCGGTTAGCCATGAGCCGCAACCTCCTGCCAGCCCTGCACGTGGATGCGACCGTTCGGGTTTTCTACCTGCCAGGGACGGCGCACACCGCCAAGCTGTTCGGCAACGGCCAGCCCCGATTGCAAACCATCCTCATGGAAGCCGTAGCCGAAATAGGCACCGCAGAACCAGGTGCGCTGCTGTCCCTGAAGACTCCATAGCTCACGCTGCGCCGCAGCCGAGTTGGCACCAAAGGCTGGATGGTCGTAGAAGAAGGTGCGGACAATACTGCCCTGGGCTGGTTCCACCAGAGGATTGAGCGACACAAAAATATTGCGCTCGGTAGGCAAGGGTTGCAGACGGTTCATCCAGTAGGTCACCGACACCTTGCGCTGACTCGCTTTCTGACCGGTCGCCATGTAGTTCCAGCTTGACCAGACCGCCCTGTTGCTCGGCATCAGCCGCGGATCCATGTGCAGGTAGGCCCGATTACGCAGGTAGGGGAACTGGCTAAGCAGGCGCTCCTCATCCGGCGTTGGCGCATCGAGCAGCTTCAGTGCCTGATCGGAATGACAGGCCAGCACCACCTCGTCATAGTAGTCCCGCTGACCGTGCAGATCCTCGATGATCACCCGGTCCCGTTCACGCACGATACGCTGCACGTTGCGGTTCAGCTGCACCGGATTGCGCAGGGATGCGGCGATTATGTCCACGTAGCGGCGGCTGCCACCAACTACCGTGCGCCACTGAGGCCGATCACTGAGCTGAACCAGGCCGTGATTCCGACAAAAATTCAGGAAGCTGCTAGCGGGATACTCCAGCATCTGATCCACCGGTGTCGACCAGATCGCCGCTCCCATCGGCAGAAGATGGTCGTAGATAAATGGCTTGCCGTAGCCTCCGTCCCTGAGTAGCTCACCGAGGCTTAGCTGTTCGATATCCGCTCGACCGGCCATCTGCGATGCATTGCGGTAGAAGCGGAGCAGATCGGCCAGCATGCGCCAAAAACGCGGCCTCAGCAGGTTTTTCCGTTGAGCGAACACCCCACCAAGATTGGTACCGTTGTACTCCAGCTCCCCGTTATCGGCCGATACGGCGAAGGTCATCTCGGTATCGCAACACTCAACGCCGAGCAGTTTGAACAGCTCCACCAGGTTCGGATAGTTGAGCGGATTGAACACGATGAAGCCGGTATCCACATCCACCTGAGTCCCGTCCAGATCGAACCTGACCGTATTGCTGTGGCCGCCGAGCCGATCGTCTTTCTCATACAGCGTGACATCGTGGTAATGATTTAGCAGCCAGGCGCAGCTGAGCCCGGAGATACCTGAACCAATTACAGCGATCTTCTTCGGGTGTAGTGCTCTAATATTCATGGTTATGAGATTCATCTGCCGGTTTTTACGCTTTAACGCAGCAGCAAGGGGTTTGGATCACTCTCCAATTAAATCCAGTAACCAGTGATCCAAAACGCATCCGGGGTCGTAAACATTGACAAAGAAAAACTGTCAGGAGTCAGCGTGAAAAAGGTTGTGCCTTTGCCTTCACTGAGAGCGCATGGTGATACCGACTGGTCACAACTGTTGGCCAGCATGGCCAAAACCGGTGACCGGGCGCTGTTTGTGCAGATCTTTCAGCACTACGCTCCTTTGCTCAAAAGCTACATGTTGCGGCTGGGTGTGCTGGAGTCGGTCGTTGAGGAGCTCGTACAGGAGTCAATGCTGACGATCTGGCGTAAGGCGGGAAGCTTCGACCCCGCACGTGCCGAAGCCGGTGCCTGGATCTATACCCTGGCACGGAACAAGGCGATCGACTGGATGCGCAAGCAGAAATATCCAACCTGCTCGCTGGACGGTTACGAAGAGGATACACAGGACAGCGACCACGAGCCCGGTGAGCTGCACCTGATACGACACAAGATGAAAACAGCTATCAATGAACTCCCGCCCGAGCAGGCGCAGGTGATCTACATGTCTTACTTCGAGGGTCGAGCCCACGCCGAAATCGCGGCCAAGCTGGGCATTCCATTGGGCAGCGTGAAGGCGCGCATCCGCCTCGCCAGCGCGAAACTGCGTAACTTTTGGGAGGGTGAGTAATGACGACGATACGTCACCATCTCGATGACGCCACGTTGGTGAGCTATACCTCGGGCGCTCTGACCAACTCCATGGCGCTGGTTGTCGCCTGTCACCTCTCGGTCTGCGGGGAGTGCCGGAAGCGATGCGGCGAGATGGAGGTTCTAGGAGGCGAGATGCTGGAGCGCTTGCAACCGGTCGATCTCAGCGACGCTGCGCTGCAAAACCTGCTCGACGCATTGGACGGTGAGGAGGCTTCCGAGCCGACACCGAAAGCCCCGAGCCCCCCACCTGCCGATGTTCCTGCACCGCTTTGGCCCTACATCGACAAACCGCTGGATGAACTGGCGTGGAAGAGTCTGGCACCCGGCTTTGCCTATGTTGACCTGCCCTGCCAGGGCACAGGCGCCAGTAAACTGTTGCGGATAGCGCCCGGCAAATCGGTGCTGCCTCACACCCATACCGGAAACGAGTTGACCATGGTCCTGCGCGGCTCTTTTGTCGACGAGGTGGGACGCTTCGCCAGCGGCGATATCGCCGATATCGATGATGCTATCGAGCACCAACCGCTGGTCGACAGCCCTGAGACCTGTATCTGTCTCATTGCCACCGACGGCCCGCTGCGCTTCACCTCGCTGCTGGGGCGGATCGTGCAACCCCTGACCGGGTTCTGATCGTTCAGACGCTGGCACCCGATCCCGGAGATGATCTGATTGCCCCGCAGCCACGTAGTAACAGGTGACTGCACAGCACAGGGCATTAGCGATGAGCTTTCCGGAACACTTCGATCTGTTTGACTATTTCCAGGGCACAACCCGCGCCTATGGAATATTCGAAACACCTTTTGGCCGCTGCCGACGGCAACTGGTAGTCGATCTGGAGGGTCGTATCGAGGGCGACACCCTGGTTCTCCATGAGTCGTTCGAATATGACAATGGCGAACTCCAGCAGCGTACCTGGCGAATCCAACGACTCAGCTCCATCCAATATCGTGGCGTGGCCGCAGACCTTTCTAAGCCGGCTGCAGGCAAGATCGAGGGTAACCGGCTGTTTTGGCGCTATCAGCTTAACCTTTCGGTAGGACAACGCACAGTCCGTATCGATTTCAACGATCAGATGTTCCTGATGGCCGATGGGGTGCTAATCAACCGCGCTCGATTGAGCAAATGGGGCGTTCATGTCGGCAGTGTCACGCTGGCGTTTACACGGCGGTGATTGTCGAGTTCAGCTGATCCAAAGCGCGCGCTACAACGTAGCTAATTAACAGAGTTACTATCGGAGCGGCGGATGAAATCTGGCATCAGCGAACACATCATTATCAATCTGGTGGGTTTTCAGCTCTGCTGGTGGCTCGCGGTTTTGCTGCAAAACGAGAGCCTGCCCTGGTTGATTCTGCTGCTGTCGGGCCACCTTCTCCTGCACAGCGATCGACTGGCCGAGTTACAGTTAATTTTGATCACCGCCACCTTCGGCTACCTTCTCGACACGCTGCTGCTGCTCAGCGGTGTTTTTCATTTCGAGCGCGCCCCGGCCGTACCTCCGCTCTGGCTAGCACTGCTGTGGTGCTGCTTTGCCGCCACCCTGCGCCAGGGACTCAAACCGCTCGCGACTCACCCTTATCTCGCCGGGCTGTTGGGCGGTGTGGCCGGTAGCGGTAGCTATCTGCTGGGCGCCCAGCTGGGGGCGGTGAAGCTGGGATACACCACTTCGACCAGTCTGCTGATACTGGTGCCGCTCTGGGCAGCGCTGCTGCCGGCACTGCTCTGGCTCGGGCAAAACTTCGGCACCAGGAACCAGGCATCGGGGGCTTTATGAAGATCACAGCTCATCTACTTCTCTTGCTGCTGGCGGTGATGAGTAGCCCATTAATGGCCAACACCCAGTACCAACTGGTCGGTGAAGCAAGGCTCCGGGTGCTGCTCTGGGAGATCTACGACGTAAAGCTGTACACGGCCGATGGGCGCTACCACGGCATCACTGTCCCCTTGCTGCTCAAATTGGATTACCTGCGTGCAATTGAACGAGATGATCTGATCGACGCAACCCGAAATGAGTTACAACAGGTCGCTCCCGGCCTGCCAACGCAGCAGACCGAACGACAACTGCAGAGCCTAACCCGCTTCTGGCCTAGCGAGATCCGGCCCGGCGACAGCCTCAGTTTCGAGCTCACCGCCAGCGGCGGCACCTTCCACTTCAACGAGCAACCGATCGGCCAGATCGACGATAGCCAGTTCGCCAAAGCCTTTCTGGCGATCTGGCTGGCGGAAAACAGCTCGTTTCCACACCTAAGCCGACAGCTTAAGGGAGAATCATGAATATCCTGACCCGCAGTTTGACACTGCTGAGCCTGCTGACCCTGGCGAGCTGTAGCACCAGGATTGAACAGTATCGCAATAGCGAGCCGGCATTCGTACCCGCGACCTTCTTTAATGGCCAACTGCTGGCTGTGGGCATCGTGCAGGACCGTTCCGGCGAGGTTACACGCCGCTTCACTGCGAACATCGTCGGCAAGTGGAACGGCACGCGGGGCGTCCTTGATGAGCAGTTCCATTTCAATGACGGCGAAGAGCAGTGGCGCTGCTGGCGACTTGAGCAGACCGACAACCGGCTGACCGGCAGTGCTGGCGATGTCATCGGAGACGCCCAAGGAATAATCGCCGGCAATACCCTCAATTGGCAGTATGTGTTGAGAGTCGCGCTGGACGACGGCGACAGCATCGACCTGACCCTCGACGACTGGCTCTATCTGGTCAGTGAAGATCACCTGATTAACCGCACCCGCATGACCAAGTTTGGCTTCGAAGTGGGCGAGATCACGCTGGCTATACACCGTGTCAGTGATAAGCCTTCCCGGCCCCTCCGGCCCAATTGCCGAGTGGAGGAGTAAACGATGAAAACGAAACACATCAGGCAAACTGCCTGGGTAACCGGGGCTAGCCAGGGTATTGGCCGGGCACTGGCCGTGACACTCTGCCGGCAGGGCGTAAACGTCTATGCCAGCGCGCGACGTAGTGATGTGCTCGAAGCGCTGGCGCACGAGCTCAAGGATATGCCGGGAGTGCTGACCCCCTGCCCGCTGGATGTTACCGATCAAGCGGCGATAGAGCGCTGTTTCGAGAAATGGGAGCACAACAGCAGGCTGCCGGATCTGATCATCCTCAACGCCGGCACGCACGACCCCTTCACCGCCCAGGAGTTCAGCGCCGAGCGGGTCGAAGCACTGATGCACACCAACCTCAGCGGCACGCTACGCTCGCTCGATCCAAGCCTGAAATGCTGTCTTAAGCGTGGTCGGGGCCAGATCGCGATCATGGCCTCAGTCGCCGGTTACCGCGGCTTGCCAACCGCTGCTGCATACGGCGCAAGCAAGGCGGCACTGATCAATCTGGCCGAATCGCTGAAGCTCGACCTGGTCGGCAGCGATATCGACCTGCGGTTGATCAATCCCGGATTTGTTCGCACGCCACTCACCGACAAGAACGAATTCACCATGCCCGCTCTGGTGGAGCCGGAGCAGGCAGCGGAGTGGATTATCAAAGGGCTCGATTCAAACCGATTCGAGATCAGCTTTCCGGCCCGTTTTACCTCTGTGCTCAAACTGCTCCGCTGCCTGCCCTATGCATGGTACTTTCCTCTGGTACGGAAACTGACAGCCTGAAACCTTGAGTCACACTGAATGACCAATACCGAACACGAAACGCTGCTGAGACGATACGCCGATCTGCTGCAGACTCTCACTCCCGACAGAGTGGATCAGATGCTGCAACTGCTGGCTGAGGATGTCGAGTTCAAGGACCCGTTTAACCACACCACCAGCAAGGCAGGCTACCGCGCCGTGATGATGGATATGTTCGCCAGTCTCGACAATATCCAGTTCAGGGTTAAACAGATCGATGCCACCCCGACCGGCGGCTATCTGATCTGGGAGTTCAGCGCCTTCAGCAACATCACCAAAGCGATACACGCTGAAGGAGTCAGCCACATACTGATCAATGCGGAAGGCAAAATAAGCCACCACCAGGATTACTGGGACGGTAGCCGGATCATGGATGGTATACCGCTACTCGGGCGGATCGTGAAGTCGGTGCGTAACAAAGCGGGACAAATTGAAAAAGAATCGACATAGGCCCGGTAACCCCGGGCCTATTCATCAGCCAATCAGCCCTTCAACTCCTCCATCGCCTGCTGACGCAGCAGGTAGCGCTGCAGTTTCCCGCTGGAGGTCTTCGGCAGTTCGGTGACGAAGGCGATCTCACGTGGGAAGGCGTGGGTCGACAGGCGGTTGCGTACATGCTGCTGCAGCGCCTCGATCAACGCTTCATCGGCATCATATTCCGGGTGGGTCACCACGTAGGCTTTGACGATATAGCCGCGCTTGTCGCAGGGCTTGCCGACCACCGCGCTCTCGATCACCGCTTCATGTTCGAGCAGGGTGTTCTCCACGTCGGCGGGCCCGATGCGGTAGCCCGCCGAGGCGATGATGTCGTCATCTCGACCGGTGTAGGAGTGTGCGCCGTCGCCGTTGCTGATGACGACATCGCCGGTCAGATAATAGCGGCCCTGGTAGGGGCTCTTCTCGCCCCAGGTGTAGCCCTGGAAGAAGTAGAGCGGCGAATTCTCCATATCGATCGCCAGTTCGCCGGTCTCCCCCTCGCCCACCTCGTTGAAGTCCGCATCCAGTGCCACCAGACGGTAACCGGGTAGTGCGTAGCCCATGCTCGCGTCGCGGTGGGTATGGCTGAGTTCATGGAAGTTGGCGGCGGTCATGCCGGTCTCGGTCTGGCCGTACTGGTCGCAGACACGGCAACTTAAGGCGCGGCGCACCCAGTTCACCACCTCCGGATTCAGCGGCTCGCCGGCGCTGTTGGCGACACGCAGCTTGATGCCGGGGTAGTTCGCCAGCAGTTTGTCGTTGGCCATCAGCATGCGGTAAGCGGTCGGCGCGGCGGCAAAGTTGGTGATCTTATAGCGCTCGAGGAAACTGAAGGTGTTCTCGGCACTGAACCCCGCTTCGTTGAAGTGTGTGGTGCAGCCGAGCAGCATTGGGCCCACAATGGCGTAATACAGACCGTAGGCCCAGCCCGGATCGGCCACGTTCCAGAAGTTATCAGTCGCGCGCAGACCGATGGCATAACGCATATAGACCCAGAACGCCGGCAGTGCGCGTACCGGTACCGACACGCCCTTGGACTTGCCGGTAGTACCGGAGGTGAACATCTGCAGGAAGGGTTCATCGGGCCCCAGGCGTACCGGCTCAAATTCGGTGCTCTGCCCGTTTTGAGCCTCATCGAACAGGAAGTTCGCTTCGCCCGCGAGCGGATGGTAAGCGTCGGCGACCAACATGGTGCGCGGCGGCCCGGCCACATCCTTCAACTTCGTCCATTGCTCCGGATTGGTGATGATCAGCTTGGTATCGGCGCGTTCCAGGCGGTACTCGATGGCGCCGCTGCCGAAGGCGGTGAACAGTGGCTGGTAGACACCACCGACCCGCAGAGTACCCAACAGGCTGATCAGCAGCTCAGGTGTTCTCGGCAGCAGGCAGGCCACACGGTCGCCCCGCCCTATCCCCTGGCTGGTGAGGAAGTTGGCGAACTGAGCCGAGCGCTGTAGCAGTTCGTGGAAGGTCAACTCACCAGTGGAGCCGTCGATGCGCTCGTAGCGCAGGGCCACGCGGCTCGGATCATCCGCGTGGTGGTCACAGATCTCCTGACAAACATTGATGCCGTTTTCGTAGTCGCCGACGAAGCGGTTCAGTATGGTGTCGACGCTGAAGTCGCGCATGAAGTCGCTGTATTTAACGTTGTTCATCGCAGTACCTGCTTATTGTTGTTATTCGTGATCGACTATCCCTATGTTGCGAGTGGAGTTCGGGCATAAGGGCAGCCCGGCGCGCCTCCCATTGGAGGAGCGCTGCTGACTCGCTTTTACGGGAAAGATCGAAGAGTTAGAGAAGCTCGATCGCCACCGCCGTCGCCTCACCGCCGCCGATGCAGAGCGACGCCACGCCACGCTTGAGCCCTCGCTGCTTCAGCGCATGGATCAGGGTGACGATGATGCGCGAACCGGAGGACCCGATCGGATGGCCCAGTGCGCAGGCACCGCCGTGGACGTTGACCTTGTCCGGATCAAGCCCCAGTTCACGTATTGCCAGCAACGTCACTACGGCAAAGGCTTCGTTGATCTCAAACAGATCCACGTCATCCTTGCTCCAGCCAGCGCGCTGAAGCACCTTCTCGATGGAGCCGATTGGCGCCAGCGTGAACTCGGCTGGCAAACGGGCATGAGTTGCGTGGGCAACGATGCGCGCCATCGGCTTGAGTTGCCGCGCCTCGGCTTCCGCCTGGGTGGTCAGCACCAATGCCGAGGCGCCGTCGCTGATTGAGCTGGAGTTGGCGGCGGTAACGCTGCCGTCCTTGCTGAACGCCGGGCGCAGCTGCGGAATCTTCTCCGGGCGGGCGTTGCCGGGCTGCTCGTCGGTATCGACTACTACCTCTCCAGCGCGAGTCTTGACGCTGACTGGTGCAATCTCGTCGCGGAACGCGCCGCTGTTGATCGCCTCCAGCGCCCGGTTCAGCGAACCGATGGCGAACTGGTCCATCTCTTCGCGACTGACTTCGCAGAGATCGGCGGTACGCTGGGCAAACACGCCCATCAGTCCGCCCTCGTACGCATCTTCCAGACCGTCGAAGAACATGGAGTCGATCACCTGACCGTGCCCCATGCGCATTCCGGCGCGCGCCTTCGGCAACAGGTAGGGTGCCTGGCTCATGTTCTCCATGCCACCGGCGACCATGATCCGGGCACTTCCCGCGAGCAACTGGTCATGGGCCAGCATCACCGCCTTCATGCCGGAACCGCACATCTTGTTAACCGTGGTGCAACCCGCGCTGTCGGGGATACCCGCCTTGCGCGAGGCCTGGCGCGCCGGTGCCTGGCCGAGACCGGCCGGCAGCACACAGCCCATCACCACCTCGTCGATAGCATCCGCTGTCAGCCCGGCGCGATCCACGGCGGCACCGATAGCCACGGCGCCCAGATCGGGGCTGCGCACATCACTGAGCTCGCCCAGCATGCCGCCCATCGGGGTACGGGCCGCACCAACAATTACAACGCTATTATCGGACATTCTATTGTTCCTCTATTAACGCGGCGCCATGCGCAACGCACAGTCGAGACGGATAGTTTCACCGTTTAGCAGCGGGTTGCGTGCGATCTGCTCCACCAGCATGCCGAACTCCTCCGGCTTACCCAGACGCTGCGGAAACGGCAGTGTAGCGGCCAGACTCTGCTGCACCTCCTCGCTGAATCCCGCCATCATCGGCGTCATGAACAGACCCGGGGCGATGGTGTTGACGCGGATCCCCTGCCGGGCCAACTCACGTGCTGCCGGCAACGTCAGCGAAACGACCCCACCCTTGGAGGCGGCATAGGCGGCTTGGCCGACCTGCCCCTCGTAGGCGGCAATCGAGGCGGTATTGACGATCACACCACGTTCGCCATCGTCATTCGCCGCGCGCTCGGCAATATCGGCAGCGGCGAGGCGCAGGATATTGAAGGTGCCGATCAGGTTGATCTGGATGACACGGGCAAAATCATCCAGCGGCATCGGCCCCTTTTTGCCGACAATTCGCCCCGCTGGTGCGACACCGGCGCAGCTCACCGCGATACCGCAGGGGCCATGCGCCTCGCGGGCGGCCGCAAATGCCGCCTCGGCGCTCTCGGCAGAGGTAACGTCACACTTGACGAAGATGCCGCCGATCTCACGCGCGACCGCTTCACCACGCTCCTGCTGCAGGTCGAGGATCGCCACGCGACAACCGGCTGCGGCGAGCACGCGTGCCGCCCCCTCACCAAGACCCGACGCACCACCGGTCACAACTGCCGGTACTTGTTTAAGTTCCATACTTATCCGCCTGTTTTAACGTATTTTTTCGTACTACTCTGGTGCCTTCGCGCGGTCAAATCCTGCCTGCTGCAGGCGCTCAGTGATCTCATCCAGAATGCTGGCATCGTCGATAGTGGACGGCATCTTGTAGGGCTCGGCAGCGGCGATCTTGCGCAGTGTCGCGCGCAGGATCTTGCCGGAGCGGGTCTTCGGCAGTCGTTTGACCACCACGGCTCGACGGAAGCAGGCCAGTGCACCGACCTGATCGCGTACCCGCTGTACCAGCTCGGCCTGCAGCTGCGCTTCGTCGATCTCCTCACCGGCCTTGATCACCACCAACCCCACCGGCAGCTGCCCCTTCAGTTCGTCGTTCACCCCTATCACCGCGCACTCGGCTACGGCCGGATGGGCAGAGACCACCTCTTCCATCTCACCGGTGGAAAGACGATGTCCGGCCACGTTGATCACATCGTCGGTACGCCCGGTGATGTAGATGTAGCCCTCGTCGTCGCGGTAGCCGCCATCGCCGGTGTGGTAGTAACCGGGGAAGGCGGTCAGGTAGGAGCTGACGAAACGCTCATCGTTGTTCCAGATGCTCCAGGCCACGCCCGGCGGCATCGGCAGCTTGACGCAGATATGCCCTGCCTCGCCCACCGGCACCTCGTTGCCCTCCCCATCCACCACGCGGATGTCATAGCCGGGCAGCGGTTTATGGGTAGAGCCAAGGCGCGGTTCAGCCGGGTCGGTCAAGCCCATCATCGGCGCGGTCATCGGCCAGCCGGTCTCGGTCTGCCACCAGTGGTCCAGCACCGGCACCTTCAGCAGTTCGGAGAGCCAGTTATAGGTGGAAGAGTCCAGCTTCTCACCGGCAACGAAGATCCAGCGCAGGCTGGACAAGTCATGTTGCCTGGCCAGCTCACCGTTCGGATCCTCCTTGCGAATCGCGCGGAACGCAGTGGGCGCGCAGAACATGGAGTTGACGCCATACTCGGCGATCACGCGCCAATAAGTACCGGCATCCGGGGTTCGTACCGGCTTGCCCTCGAAGAAGATGCTGCTACAGCCACCCATCAGCGGGCCGTAGACGATGAAGGAGTGGCCGACCACCCAGCCGATATCGGACGCGCCCCACCAGACATCACCCTCGTTCATGCCGTAGACGTTGTTCAGCGCATAGCTGAGCGCCACCGCGTGGCCGCCGTTATCGCGGACGATCCCCTTCGGCTGTCCTGTGGTACCTGAGGTGTAGAGGATATAGAGCGGGTCTTCACCGCGCACCGGCACACACTCAGCCGGCTCGACGCCCTCCTGCACCTGCTCCCAGTCCAGATCCCGAGCATTATTCAACTCGGCTTTCAGCAGCGGGCGCTGGCAGACGATGGTGCAGCGTGGTTTGTGCTTGGCAGTGGCGATCGCCAGGTCCACCAGTGGCTTGTAGGCGATAGTCTTGTCGAACTCGATACCGCAGGAGGCGGTCAGGATCACCTTGGGTTCGGCGTCGTCGATGCGGACCGCCATCTCATGCGGGGCGAAACCACCGAACACCACCGAGTGCACGGCACCGAGACGGGCACAGGCGAGCATCGCCACCGCCGCTTCCGGGATCATCGGCATGTAGATCAGCACCGTATCGCCCTTCTCCACCCCGTGGCTACGCAGTGCACCGGCAAAGCGGGCCACCTTGTCGCGTAGCGCGTTGTAGCTGATCGCCTGCTTGCTGCCGGTGACCGGGGAGTCGTAGTAAAGCGCCACCTGCTCGCCACGGCCCTGGGCGATCTGATGATCCAACGCCAGGTAGCAGCTGTTCAGTTCGCCGTCCGGATACCAGTTCCAGGTGCCGGACTCGGTCTTTTTCAGCGTTGTCTGCGGTTTACGGAACCAATGGATGCGCTCGGCCTGCTCGGCCCAGTAGTGCTCACCATTCTCAAGTGCGGCCTGATACTCGTCGGTGTAACCCATCGTTCAACCTCGTTATTGTTGTTTTTAGGCACGGTCCACCCTCGACCATCGCCCGATGGATAGCATCGACTGCCGCGCCGTTAGAGGGGGTAGCGACGACAGCCGAGTGATCGAATTAACTGCTTGAGCGATTACTTGTCCTGGTACAGGCGCAGTACACTGGAGAAATCCAACGTGCCGTTGCCCTTGGCCTTATGCAGGTTGAACAGCGCCCGCGCGTTGGAGCCCATTGGCACCGGCGAGGCGCTCTGCTGGCTCAGCTCCATCGCCAGCCCCAGGTCCTTGTACATCAGGTCGACCATGAAGCCGCCCTGGTAGTCGTTGCTGGAGGGCACACCCGGCATCACCCCCGGATAGGGGTTGTAGACCTGCAGCGCCCAGTTGTTTCCGGAGCTCTGCTTCATGATTTCGGACAGCACCGCCGGGTCCAGGCCGTTCTTGACGCCCAGATTCAGCGCTTCACAGGTGCCGGTCATCAGTACGCCGAGTAGCAGGTTGTTACACGCCTTGGCGATCTGACCGGCGCCATGGTCACCGGCGTGGAAGATGTTTTTACCCATGCACTCAAGGATCGGCTTGGCCTGCGCGAACTGCGCATCCGAAGCGCCGACCATGAACGCCAGCGTGCCCGCCTTGGCGCCACCGACACCACCGGAAACCGGCGCATCGATAAAGTTGAGGCCGCGCTCGGTACCGACCTTGGCCACACGCTGCGCGGTGGCCGCATCGATGGTGGAGGAGTCGATGATCAAGGCACTTTTCTTCACCGCATCAAACAGCGGCTGATCGCCGGTGACATAGAGCGTCTCCACATGCTTGCCGGCCGGCAGCATGGAGATCACGAAATCCGCGTCGGAAACCGCGTCAACGGCGCTGGCCGCTGCCTGGGCACCTTCTGCGGCCACCTCCTGCACCTGTGTGTCGACCAGGTCGAACACGTGAACGTTGTGCCCGGCCTTGACCAGGTTGATCGCCATCGGGCCACCCATGTGGCCGAGGCCGATAAATGCGATAGTTGCCATTCTCTTATCCTTATTCTGTTGGTGGCGCCGGCGGGGTTTACCGGTGCCCGCTTGGTTAATTCAGCTGTTCGCTCAGCGGATTGACCGCCCAGGGCGACTCGAAAAAGCTATCCAGCACCCTTGGATCGACTTCGGCCACCGACTTGAACATCCAGTCCGGCTTGCCGTCCTTGTCGATCAGCAGTGCACGTATCCCTTCGGGGAACTCGGAGTGACGGCAGCACTGCACCGACAGCTCAAGTTCACGTTCGAACACCTCTTTCAGTGACAGGTGGCGGCAGCGCTCCAACTGGCGGGCGATGATCCGCACCGACAGCGGGCTGCCGTGGCTCAGTGCTTTCTGCGCCCGCACCACCCACTTGTCGCTGCCGTCCTCGGCCAGCAGCGCCGCCTGCATCGCCTCCAGGTTGTCGTGGTCGGTGACACGACGGATCAACTCCGCGTGCTGGCGGATCGGGCCGGCCATCTCGGCCAGTTGGGGCTGGGACTGCTGTTCCAGCTCCCGCAGCACAGTGTTCACGGCTGTCTTTGCGTCGCCCTGCCAGTCTGCGAGCTGCAGTCGCTCCACCAGCGCGGTGCGCAGTTCGGAGAGGATGAAACGGTCGGCCAGACCCAGGTAGAGCGCGTCGGGAGCGTTGATCGGGTTGCCGGTCAGGCCGAGGAACAGGCCGGTACGTCCCGGCATATGATTGAGGAACCAGCTACCGCCCACATCCGGGTAGAGGCCGATGGTCACCTCCGGCATCGCCATATGCGTGGTTTCGGTAACCACGCGGTAGCTGCAGCCGTTCATCAGCCCCATACCGCCGCCCATGACGATACCGCTGCCCCAGCAGATGATCGGCTTCGGGTAGGTGTGCAGGGTGTAGTCGAGCTTGTACTCGCGGGTAAAGAATATCTCGGCGAAGTCCTTTGCCCCCTCACCCTTGATCGACTTGTACATGTTGACGATATCGCCACCGGCGCAGAACGCCTTCTCGCCGGCGCTGTCGAGGATCAGTGCGACGACGCTGTCATCGTCACGGCAGGCGTCCAGTTTCGGCTGGATCAGCTCGACCATCTCCATGGTCAGCGCATTCAGCGAGCGCTCGGCATTGAGGCGGATCTCGATGATCCGTTTGCCATCCTGTGTCGGTATCTCGTTAAACAGTACGCAGCTCATCGGCAATCCTCTCTCGTCTGGCCTGTTACTGATTCTTCCATTCGGGTGCACGCTTCTGCAGGAAGGCGTTGACCCCTTCGCGCTGATCCTCGCTGTCGAACAGGTCGACGAACAGCTCACGCTCAAGGATATAACCCTGGTTCAGATGTGCGCTGCGGCTGTTCTGGATCAGCTGCTTGCAGGCGGTCACGGCGATCGGGCTCTGCTGCTCCACCTGCTTGGCCAACTCCAGTGCACGCTCGTAGGCCTGGCCCTTGCTAACCATCTCCTCGACCAGACCTATCTCCAGCGCCTTGGCTGCTGTGATACGCTCGCCGCAGAGGATCATCCGCTTGGCCCAGCCCTCGCCCACCAGTCGGGTCAGGTTCTGGGTGCCACCGGCGCAGGGCAACAAGCCTACTTTCGCTTCCGGCAGCGCCATCTGTGCCTGCTCCTCAGCCACGCGCAGATCGCATGCCAGCGCCACTTCCAGACCTCCGCCCATGGCGAAACCGTTGATCGCCGCGATCGACACGCCACGGAACTGCGCCAGCGTCTCAAACGCCTCACCGAACAGACGCGCCATATCGCGGGCGACCGACTTGTCGCCGTCGGCGAACAGCTTCAGGTCGGCACCGGCGGAGAAGAATTTGTCACTGGTGCTGCGCAGTACCAGCGCATAGACATCACGGTCGGCATTCAGTGACTTCACCGCTTCGGTCAACGCCTTGAGGCTCTCCGCGGTCCAGGTGTTGGCCGGCGGGTTGTTCATGGTGATGACCGCAGTGTGGCCCTGTTTTTCGATAATCAGTGCATCTGTCATATTCGTGACTCCTTCTAAATCGCGATCACAGCAGATCCGCGGCATCCTGCATCAGCGCCCGGCGCGCGATGATCACACGCATGATCTCATTGGTACCCTCAAGGATGCGGTGTACACGGCTGTCGCGCACATAACGCTCCATCGGATACTCCTTGATATAGCCGTTGCCGCCGAACAGCTGCAGCGCCTGATCGCAGACGCGGAAACCGACGTCCGTGGCAAAGCGCTTGGCCATGGCACAGTAAGCGGTCTTGTCAGCATCACCGGCGTCCAGTTTGCTGGCGGCCAGACGCACCATCTGCCGCGCTGCCACCAGCTCGGTGACCATGTCGGCCAGGGTGAACTGCAGGGCCTGGAACTCGCCGATCTCGCGACCGAACTGCTTGCGCTCATGCAGATAATCACGGGCGCGGTTCAGCGCCGCTTGGGCGGTACCGATGGAGCAGGTAGCGATATTGATACGGCCACCGTCGAGCGCCTTCATGGCGATGCTGAAACCCTGCCCCTCTTCGCCCAGCAAAGCTGAAGCCGGTACACGCACGCCGTCGAAGGTGATGGCGCGGGTCGGTTGGCTGTTCCAGCCCATCTTGTCCTCTTTGCGACCGTAGCTGATCCCTTCAGCCTTGGCATCGACCACGAACGCGGAGATCCCTTTCGGACCCTCGCCGCCGGTACGTGCCATCACCACCAGTACGTCGGTACTGCCGGCGCCGGAGATGAAGATCTTGCTGCCGTTGAGGACATAGTGGTCGCCGTCACGGCGGGCGGTAGTTTTCAACGAGGCGGCATCGGAACCGGCGTTGGGCTCGGTCAGGCAGTAAGAGCCAAGTTTGTCGGCACTGGTCAGTTGCGGGCACCAGGTTTCGCGGGTTTCCGCATTGCCATAGCTGGCGATCATCCAGCACACCATGTTGTGGATGGTCATGAACGCGGTGGTCGAGGTGCAGCCCATCGCCAGCTGTTCGAAGATGATGCTGGCATCGAGACGGCTCAGTGCCAGACCGCCCACATCCTCCGGCGTGTACAGGCCCATCAGGCCCAGCTCACCGGCGCTCTTTAGGACGTCGACCGGAAAAAAACTCTCCTGATCCCACTGTGCCGCATTGGGCTCCAGCTCGTTCTGCGCGAAGGCGCGCGCCATGTCGGCAAAGGCGATCTGATCTTCGTTCAGTTCAAAATCCATAGAGGTTTCCTTCTTATGCAGCCAGGGCATTCAGCCCCGGCTTTTATATTTTATTTCAATGGATTAAGTCTGTTACCTCAGGTGAATGCTGGTATTCACTCCGTGGTCGATATCCTCTTCGAACCAGCGTGCGGTTACCGTCTTGGTCTCGGTATAGAAGCGCACCGCCTGCTTGCCGTAGGCGTGCTGATCGCCGTAGAACGACTTGCGCCAGCCGGTGAAGGAGAACATCGGCAGCGGCACCGGCACCGGCACGTTGATACCGACCTGACCCACCTTGATCTCGTGCTGGTACTTGCGTGCCGCCGCACCGGACGAGGTGAAGATCGAGGTACCGTTACCGTAGGGGTTCTCGTTGATCAGCTCGATCGCCTCTTCGATGGAGTCCACCTCCAGCGCGACCAGTACCGGACCGAAGATCTCTTCGCGGTAGATCGACATATCGGTGGTCACGTTGCGGAACATGGTCGGGCCAACCCAGTTGCCATCAGGGTAACCTTCGACCACACATTCGCTGCCATCGAGAATGCACTCGGCGCCAGAGGCCTTACCCTCCTGGATAAAGTGCAGCACACGCTCCTTAGCCTGCGGGTTAATCAACGGGCCGAAGCCGGCCTTCGGGTCGTTCCAAGCACCCGGGCGAACCTTGGCCAGGGCATCGCGTACCTCGGGGATCCACTCGCGCGACTCACCGACGAATACCGCTACGGAGATCGCCATGCAGCGTTGACCGGCCGCACCGACAGAGGCACCGGCGATCGCATTGATCACCTGGTTTTTGGACGCATCCGGCATCACCACCATGTGGTTCTTGGCACCGGCGAACGCCTGTACCCGTTTCAGATGTTCGGTACCGGTACGGTAGATATGCTCGCCGACCGCGACGGAGCCGACGAAGGAGATCGCCGGAGTATCCTTGTGGGTCAGCAGCTGGTCGACCACCTCTTTGCCGCCGTGCACAATCTGCAGCAGGCCGTCAGGCGCGCCCGCCTGCTTGAACAGCTCGGCCAAACGCATCGGCGTCAGCGGATCCTGCTCCGAGGGCTTGAGCACAAAGGTGTTACCGCAGGCGATCGCCATCGGGAACATCCACAACGGGATCATCGCCGGGAAGTTGAACGGGGTGATACCGACACAGACGCCCAGGGGCTGGGTGATGCTGTAGCAGTCGATTTTGCGTGCCACGTTCTCCACGGTTTCGCCCATGCTCAGCGAGGCGATGTTGCAGGCGTGCTCGACCACCTCAATACCGCGCCAGATATCGCCCTTGGCGTCTTCGAAGGTCTTGCCGGTCTCCTGCGACAGCGTTTCGGCAAGTTCATCGTGATGCTCTTTCAGCAATGCCTGGTAACGCAACATCAGACGGGCTCGATCACCAACCGGGGTGTCTTTCCATGATTCAAACGCCGCTTTGGCTGCGGCAACGGCGCGCTCAACCTCTTCGCTAGTGGCACAAGGCAGCTGAGCAATCACCTCCTGCGTCGCCGGGTTGGTTACCTGGATCAATGTTGTCGAGCGGCTCTGTATCAGTTCGCCGTTGATCAGGAGGGGGACTTGCTGGGTCATGGTTCTATCCTCGTTATCGTTATATTTGTTGTAGTTTTAGCACGCGCCCAGAGAGTTCAGGATTGATAATGTTGTTCACTTGATGGACTATATTGTGATTACGTTAGGATTTTCACTTATTAGAAAAAAGTAGCTATGAGCAACCCGTCAAACTGGCCGTTACCGCCCGAGAGCATCCGCTTCGTGGTACCACGCCGAATCGTGCAGCAACTGGCCGACCACCCCCTCAGCCGAGGCCTCTATCCGCTGGGTATCGGCTACTATCACCAGGCGTCCGGGCACCATATGGAGCGCGTCGAGCACGACGACTACCTATTGATCTACTGCCTGGAGGGCGCGGGACTGTTACAGGTGGAAGGACTGAAATACAGCGTGCATGCCGGAGATCTGGTACTGCTGCCCAAAGGGGTCAGCCACAGTTACCGGGCACTGAAGAGCCGCCCCTGGACCATCTACTGGGCGCATTTTCACGGCGATGATGCCGATGCGTTTTACGCGCATCTTAGCGAGCCTCGGCAGAGCGCGCCGATACTGCTAACCCCGCTCGGATTACAGTCTCGGCTGGCCAGCGACTTCGAAGCGCTGCTGGAGCTGCGTGAGTCCACCTATAACCTCAGCGCCTACCTTTGCGCGGCCAACCAACTGCGCCAGATCCTGACACATATTGCGCTGCTGCAGCCCCTGGCGCGCAATCGTCAAAAAGGCGACAGCCTGGATCTGGAGCGGGTACACAGCCTGATGCAGGCCCATGTACATGAACACCTGGCGCTCGATACCCTGGCCGACAGCGTCAACCTGTCGAAGTACCACTTCGTCAAACGCTACAAGGAGCTCACCGGCACCACTCCGATCAACCACTTCATCCAGTTGAAGATCGAGCGCGCCTGCCACCTGCTCGACACCACCAGCAACAGTATCAACGAGATCGCCTTTGCCGTCGGTTACGAGGATGCCTACTACTTCTCCCGTATCTTCAAGAAGATCATGGGCGTATCACCCAGTCAGTACCGCAATCTGCGTACCGGGGCCTATGCTTATCGGGGTGGTTCAACGCGGTAACCGTACATCCTGCACATAAAAAAGGCGGGCCGAAGCCCGCAAAATAAGGGGCACCACACCCCGTGCCATATGCCTTTTACACTAACTGAAGTTACGTTTGATCAGCCGCTGCAGCTCGCCGACGATGCCGTTACGGAACAGCAGCACGCAGATGATGAAGATGACACCCATGATGATGCTGACGTAGTTACCCAGCTCGCCACCGGACAGGTAGTTCTGGATCGTGACCACCACGCCGGCACCGACAAGGGGACCTGCGATAGTGCCCATGCCGCCGAGCAGCGTCATCAGTACCACCTCACCGGAGAGATGCCAGTGCACATCGTTCAGCGACGCAAGCTGGAACACCAGCGTCTTGGTTGAGCCGGCCAACCCCGCCAGCGCCGCCGAGATCACAAACGCAACCCACTTGTACTGGCTGACGTTGTAGCCGAGCGAGATCGCCCGCGGCTCGTTCTCGCGGATCGCCTTCAGGATCTGTCCGAACGGCGAGTGCACGGTGCGGTACACCAGCCAGAAGCCGAACAGGAAGATCGCGTAAACCACATAGTAGAGATACGTGTTATCGGTCAGGTCGATCAGGCCAAACAGGAAGCCTCGCGGCACACCTTGCAGCCCATCCTCTCCGCCGGTGAACGGCGCCTGCAGATAAACGAAGAACAGCAACTGGGCCAGCGCCAGAGTGACCATGGCGAAGTAGATCCCCTCACGCTTGACCGCCAGCTTGCCGTACACGGCGCCGACCACACCGGCCGCCAGCGTACCGCACAGAATACCGAGCTCAGGCGTCAATCCGGTATTGATCATCAGGTAGCCTGTGACGTAGCCGCCGGTACCGAGGAACGCGGCATGGCCGAATGAGAGCAGACCGGTGAACCCGAGCAACAGGTTGAAGGCGCAGGCGAACAGTGCAAAACAGAGCACCTTCATCAGGAATACCGGGTAGATCACCAGCGGTGCCAGTAGACCGAGACCGACCAGCAGTGCTATTTTTGTGTTTGTCATTTTCATTGTTACGCCTCCTTCCCGAACAGGCCGGCAGGTTTGAGCAGCAGCACGATCACCATGACGGCAAAGATCACCGTGGTGGAGGCCTCGGGATAGAAGTACTTGGTCAGCCCCTCGATGATGCCCATGCCGAGCCCGGTCAGGATCGCGCCGCCGATGGAACCCATGCCGCCGATAACGACGATGGCGAACACCACGATCAGCATGTTGGAGCCCATATCCGGCGATACCGAGTAAACCGGCGCCGCCATCACTCCGGCAAAGCCCGCCAGTCCAACACCGAAGCCGAAGGTCAGCGTCACGATCAGCGGTACGTTGATACCGAACGCCTGCAGCATGGCCGGGTTTTCGGTACCAGCGCGCAGATAGGCGCCAAGACGTGTCTTCTCGATCATGAACCAGGTCAGACCACAGACCACCACCGAGGCTACGATGATCCAGGCGCGATAATCAGGGAGATACATGAACGGCAGCTTGGTACCGCCCTTCAGCGCATCGGGTATCGAGTAGGGTTGACCCGACGCACCGTATATCTGGGTGAACAGACCCTGCAGCACCAACGCGATACCGAAGGTCAGCAACAGGCTGTAGAGATGGTCTTCACCGGCGATCGGCCGCAGCAGAACACGCTCGATCAGTACACCGGCAAATCCCACCGCCAGAGGCACCAGGATCAGCGCCGCCCAGTAGTTGATGCCGAAGTAGTTCAGCGCCATCCAGGCTGCAAATGCACCCAGCATGTACATCGCACCCTGAGCGAAATTGATGATCTTCAACAGACCGAAGATGATCGCCAGCCCAAGACTGAGCAAGGCGTAAAAGGAGCCGTTGATCAGCCCGACCAGCAACTGACCGAACAGGCCAAACAGATTGATGCCGAGAAATGTTGCCATATCCCACTACCCGCGTTTTATTCCGAATATGACCCGAAGCTCAGCGTTACAGCACTGCACTCGGGTTTTCTTCGAACTCGGGCGCCGGCCGGACATGCCTGTCGGCGCCGTCGTTCTGTTACGTCAGTTTTCCGTTACTTGAAGTCGCACTCGGCCAGCATCGGCCCGAACGCTTCCTCTCCGGAAATCACGTTTTCGATGGCGAAGATGTCATCCGGATTGGCACGCTCATCCGCGCGCTTGATCCGCACCTGGTACATGTCGTGCACCATGCGGCCATCGTTACGAAGCGTCGCGTTACGGGCGAAGAAGTCGTCCGGCTTCATCTCCTTCATCTTGCGGATAACGGTATCGGAGTCGTCGGTACCGGCTGCCTCAACCGCTTTCAGGTAGTGCATGGTCATGGAGTAGGCACCCGCCTGGCCCATAGCCGGGATCGCACCATGACGCTCCTTGAAGCGCTTGGACCACTCGCGGGTCTGTTCATCCATGTCCCAGTAGAAACCGGTGGTCAGCTTCATACCACCTGCAATCTCCGGATCCAGCGCCTGAGCGTTGGAGGTGAATACCAGCAGGCCCGCCACGTCGGCGGTCTGGGTCAGGCCGAACTCGGCGGCGGTCTTCAGCGAGTTGGTGAAGTCGGTACCGGCATTCGCCAGCGCGATCACGTCCGCACCTGAGCTCTGCGCCTGCAGCACGTAGGAGGAGAAGTCAGTGGTTCCCAGCGGAGCGCGCACCGCGCCCAGTACCTCACCACCGTTGGAGTTGACCACCTCGGTGGCCACGCTCTCCAGCGCATGGCCGAAGGCGTAGTCGGCGGTGATGAAGAACCAGCGCCACTTGCCGGCACCCACCATCGGCTTCACGGTACCGTTGGCCAGTGCCACCACGTTGTAGGTCCACTGCACGTTGTAGGGTGAACAGGCCTTGGTGGTGAACGCATGTGATGCTGAGGTGGAGATCAGCGCAATCTTCTTGGAATCGGTCAGCACCTTGGCCACGGCGCCGGTAACGGAGCTGGCCACCAGACCGGTCACGGTGTCCACCTGCTCGTTGTCGATCCACTTACGTACAATGCTGGAGCCCACATCCGGCTTGTTCTGGTCA
Source organism: Marinobacterium zhoushanense (assembly GCF_014641945.1). Taxonomy (GTDB): domain Bacteria; phylum Pseudomonadota; class Gammaproteobacteria; order Pseudomonadales; family Balneatricaceae; genus Marinobacterium_D; species Marinobacterium_D zhoushanense. The sequence goes on along the minus strand of NZ_BMIJ01000003.1, from coordinate 328,376 downwards.
TCGGCGCTGACGATCTCGATCGGCTTGCCAAGCACGGTGCCGCCGAAATCCTCTACCGCCATCTGCACGGCGGTGACACAACCCTCGCCACAGATGTCGGCGTATACACCGCCCATATCCGCCAGCACACCGATCTTCACCTTGTCGTCGGAGATACCGGCCGCCTGGGCTGCTGATACGGTCATTGCTGCTGCGATACCGGTGCAGAGCAGGGTTTTCTTGATTGCTTTCATCCTTTTCGCCTCCATGAGGTTTTTATTTTTATTGCACTTAAATTGCACTTAAGGGGGTGAAACACACTAAGGGGTAGAACGGGTGTAACAGGGCTAAACGCCCAGATAGGTGTGCAGCATGTCGGCCCGGGCTTCGAGCTCATGCGCCCCAACCTCCTCCACAATGTGGCCATGCTCCATGACGTAGTGCCGATCGGCGATCGGCGCCGCGAAACGGAAATTCTGCTCGACCAGCAGGATGGTCAGCCCACGCTGCTTCAGCTTCTGCAGCACCTCGCCGAGCTTCTTCACAATCACCGGGGCCAGGCCTTCGGTGATCTCGTCGAGCAGCAGTATGTTGGCGCCGGAGCGCAGAATACGGGCCAGCGCCAGCATCTGCTGCTCACCGCCGGAGAGGCGGGTACCCTGGCTGTAGCGGCGCTCGTACAGATTGGGGAACATGTCGTAGATCTCCTCTACGCACATGCCGTCGCTGCGCACCGCCGGCGGCAGCATCAGGTTCTCCTCCACATTGAGGCTGGAGAAGATGGCGCGCTCCTCGGGGCAGTAGCCGATGCCGAGGTGGGCGATGCGATGGGAGGCCATACCGATGGTCTGGCGACCGTTGATATTGATCGTCCCGCTGCGACGGCCAACCATGTTCATGATCGAGCGCAGCGTCGTGGAACGGCCCGCGCCATTGCGACCGAGCAGCGTCACCAGCTCACCCTGTTTCACGTTCAGGTCGATGCCATGGAGGATGTGCGACTCGCCGTAGAAAGCGTGCAGGTCGCTGATGCGGATCTTTTCGCCGTAAGTGCTCATGCCGTCACCCTCTCCTGTTGTTCAACTTCGCCAGAGGTTGCGTCAGCTTCGACCCCCTCCTGCTCATCGGCGGCAACACCGAGATACGCCTCCTTCACTCGAGGATCGGCGGAGACGGTGTCGTAGTCGCCTTCGGTCAGCACCGCACCGCGCTGCAGCACCGTGATGCGATCGGCCAGACGGGACACCACATGCAGGTTGTGCTCGACCATCAGAATGGTGCGGTTAGCCGACACCTTCTTGATCAGCGCCGCAACCACATCCACATCCTCGTGCCCCATCCCCTGAGTCGGCTCGTCGAGCAGCATCAGCTCCGGGTCCAGCGCCAGTGTGGTGGCGATCTCCAGCGCGCGCTTGCGGCCATAAGAAAGGTCGACGGTAGTCGTGCGAGCGAATTCGGCCAGTCCCACCTGATCCAGCAGCTCAAGCGCTTTGGCATTCAGCGGTTCCAGCACCTTTTCCGAGCGCCAGAAATGGAAGCTGTTGGATTCCTTGCGCTGCAGTGCGATGCGCACGTTCTCCAACACGGTCAGATGGGGAAACACAGCCGAGATCTGGAACGAACGGATCAGGCCCAACCGGGCCACAGAGGCCGGTTTCATCGCCGTGATATCGCGTCCGTTATAGAGAATCCGACCGCGGGTCGGACTGAGGAACTTGGTCAGCAGGTTGAACACCGTGGTCTTGCCCGCCCCATTGGGGCCGATCAAGGCGTGGATGCTTCCTCGTTCGATATTGAGACTGACGTCGTCAACGGCGGTAAAGCCCTTGAACTCCTTAACCAGATCAGTGGTTTGTAGTACGTAGTCGGTACTCATGTCGTAATCGGAACCTGTGTTCTTATTGTTATTTTCACCAGGCTAAAACGCCCGGAACGTCGCTTACGTCAACGTAAGCTCGGAACCGAACTTAACAACCACGAATACGCAGTTACCAGTACGACTTTAGTCTAATACACCCCTGTTTTTCGCCAAATATCACCACATAGAATTTTTAATATCAATAGGTTACATACAAATGTAACCAATGATTACGAATAGGTGTATACCCTTATTTTTGCTTTACGTTAACGTAAACTTCCTCTAGCCTGAATAAAAAGCGCAAGGAAACGAACGGGACAATGGCACCTAAACAAAACAGCTACTCCATCAGCGAGCTGGCCAGCGAGTTCGATGTCACCACTCGCAGCATCCGCTTCTACGAAGACCAGGGACTGTTGCATCCGACACGTCGTGGCCAGACCCGCATCTATAGCCGCCAGGACCGGGTCCGAATGAAGCTGATCCTGCGCGGCAAGCGCCTGGGATTCTCCCTCGCCGAGATCCGCGACCTGTTTTCACTCTGGGACGAGACCCCCAGTGGCAGCCAAAAGCAGCTCAACCTGCTGATGGAGATCATTCACCAGAAACGCGCCGAGCTTGATCAGCAGTTGAAAGATATCGCGATGGTGCAACTGGAACTGGACAACGCAGAGCGCCGCTGCCGCGACGCTTTAGACGAGTTACGGACACAAAAACAAAAAGCCAGCTAGGACACCTGAAAGCAGCCGGATAGCGGGTTGCCATACGGTTTTCAAAGCAATACAGACAGGTAAAAAACGATGATTTCAGAGTTCACCAGCCTTAACTTCGGCCTCGGCGAAACCCTCGACATGCTGCGCGAGCAGATCAACACCTTCGCCAGCCGCGAGATCGCCCCGCGTGCTGAAGAGATCGACCGTGAAAACGCCTTCCCCAACGATCTGTGGCGGAAGTTCGGCGATATGGGCCTGCTCGGCATCACTGTTAAAGAGGAGTACGGCGGTGTCGACATGGGTTACCTGGCCCATGTCATCGCCATGGAGGAGATCAGCCGCGCCTCCGCGTCGGTGGGCCTCTCCTACGGAGCGCACTCTAACCTCTGCGTCAACCAGATCCACCGCAACGGTACCGAAGAGCAGAAGCAGAAATACCTGCCCAAGCTGATTAGCGGAGAGCATATCGGCGCGCTGGCGATGTCCGAGCCCAACGCCGGCTCCGACGTGGTGTCGATGAAGCTGCACGCCCGCGACAACGGCGACCACTATCTGCTCAATGGCAACAAGATGTGGATCACCAACGGTCCTGACGCCCACACCTACGTGATCTACGCCAAGACCGACCTTCATGCCGGTCCGCGCGGCATCACCGCGTTCATCGTCGAGCGTGACTTCCCCGGTTTCTCCCGTCATCAGAAACTCGACAAGCTCGGTATGCGCGGCTCCAACACCTGCGAACTGGTGTTTCAGGATTGCCCGGTACCGAAGGAGAACATCCTCGGTGAGCTCAACGGCGGCGTGCGCGTACTGATGAGCGGCCTTGACTATGAGCGTCTGGTGCTGTCCGGGGGTCCGCTGGGAATCATGCAGGCGGCGATGGATATCGTTGTGCCCTACTGCCGCGACCGCCAGCAGTTCGGCAAGGCGATCGGCGAGTTCGAACTGGTGCAGGGCAAACTGGCCGACATGTACACCCTGTTGAACGCGTCCAAGTCTTACATCTACACCGTCTCCCGTGCCGCCGAGCGTGGCGAGACCAGCCGCAAGGACTGCGCCGGCGCCATACTGTACTCAGCGGAGAACGCCACCAAGCTGGCACTGGATGCGATCCAGCTGTTGGGCGGTAACGGCTACATCAACGAATTCCCGACCGGACGTCTGCTGCGCGACGCCAAGCTGTACGAGATCGGTGCCGGCACCTCGGAGATCCGCCGCATGCTGATCGGGCGCGAGCTGTTCCTGAACAACTGAGCCTATAGACCAGTTCAGACTGAACCAACTTATGCTAAGCCCAATACGGCCCGCACAAAAACGATAACTTCGGGAGAACGCTATGCCCGTTCTGCACACCAAGATTAACGCGCGCAGCGACGAGTTCCTCCGCAACGACGCCTCCATGCGCGAGGCGGTTGCGGACCTGCGCGACAAGGTTGCCACCGTCGAACTCGGTGGCGGCCCAGAATACCAGCAGCGCCATCTGTCCCGCGGCAAGCTGCTGCCGCGCGAGCGGATCAACGCCCTGCTCGACGAAGGCTCCCCCTTTCTAGAGCTTTCACAACTGGCCGCCTACGAGGTCTATGAGGACAACGTACCGGCCGCCGGTATCATCACCGGTATCGGCCGCGTCAGCGGCGTCGAATGCATGATCGTCGCCAACGATGCCACCGTGAAGGGCGGCACCTACTACCCGCTGACGGCGAAGAAGCACCTGCGCGCCCAGGAGATCGCCGAGCGCAACCACCTGCCCTGTATCTACCTGGTGGACTCCGGCGGCGCCAACCTGCCGCGTCAGGATGAGGTGTTCCCGGACCGCGATCACTTCGGCCGCATCTTCTACAACCAGGCACGCATGTCCGCCAAGGGGATCCCGCAGATCGCCGTGGTCATGGGTCTGTGCACTGCCGGCGGCGCCTACGTGCCGGCGATGGCCGACGAGTCGATCATCGTGCGCAACCAGGGCACCATATTCCTGGCCGGTCCGCCGCTGGTGAAAGCCGCCACCGGTGAAGAGGTCTCCGCCGAGGATCTGGGCGGTGCCGACGTACACTGCCGCACCTCCGGCGTGGCCGACCACTATGCCGAGAACGATGCCCACGCGCTGCAGATCGCCCGTAGCTGTATCGCCAACCTGAACAGGCGCAAGAATCCGCAGCTTGACCTGCGTACGCCGGAAGCCCCGCTCTACCCGGCCGAAGAGCTGTACGGCGTGGTCGGTACCGATCTGAAGAAGCCCTACGACGCCCGCGAGGTGATCGCCCGCCTCGTCGACGGCTCCGAGTTCGACGAGTTCAAAAAGCTCTACGGCACCACCCTGGTCACCGGTTTCGCCCATATCTACGGCTATCCGGTGGGCATCATCGCCAACAACGGCATTCTGTTCAGCGATTCGGCACAGAAAGGCGCGCACTTCATCGAGCTGTGCTGCCAGCGCAACATTCCGCTGCTGTTCCTGCAGAACATCACCGGTTTCATGGTCGGTCAGAAAGCGGAGTCCGAGGGGATCGCCAAGCACGGCGCCAAGATGGTCACCGCCGTCGCCTGCGCCAACGTGCCTAAACTCACCGTGCTGATCGGCGGCTCCTTCGGTGCCGGCAACTACGGCATGTGCGGCCGCGCCTACAGCCCCAACTTCCTGTGGATGTGGCCCAACGCCCGCATCTCGGTGATGGGTGGCGAGCAGGCCGCCGGTGTACTGGCCACCGTGCGTCGCGACGGTTTGGAACGCCAGGGCAAGAACTGGTCCGCCGAGGAGGAAGCCGAGTTCAAGAAGCCGATCATCGAGACCTATGAGCACCAGGGCCATCCGTACTACGCCTCCGCTCGCTTGTGGGACGACGGCGTGATCGACCCGGCGCAGACCCGCGAAGTGGTCGCCATGGGCTTGTCGGCGGCACTCAATGCACCTCAGACCGAGACACGTTTCGGTGTGTTCAGAATGTAAGGAGGGCTTGAGATGACAGCACAGTACATAGAACTCACCCGCGACGCCCAGGGCGTTGCCTGGCTGACGCTGAACCGTACCGAGGTACACAACGCCTTCGATGACAGCATGATCGCGCAGATCATCGACGCGCTCGAAACCACCGACCGTGATCCGGCGGTGCGGGCACTGGTCCTGCGCGCCAACGGCAAGAACTTCTCGGCCGGTGCCGACCTGGCCTGGATGAAACGGATGGCGCAGAACAGCCATCAACAGAACCTGGAGGACGCCGGCCAGCTGGCACGGCTGATGGAGCGGCTAAACAACCACTCCAAGCCGACGCTGGCACTGGTGCAGGGCGCGGCCTACGGCGGCGCCGTTGGCCTTGCCGCCTGCTGCGATATCGTCATCGCCACACGCGAAACCCGCTTCTGCCTGTCCGAGGTGAAGATCGGCCTGATCCCGGCCGTGATCAGCCCCTACGTGGTACGCGCCATCGGCGAGCGCCAGGCAAGGCGTTACTTTATCACTGCAGAGCCGTTCGATGCCGCCACCGCCCAGCAGTTCGGCCTGGTACATGAACTGGCCGAAAGCATGGAGCAGCTGGCCGAGATCGCGAACAGCCTGCTGACTCAATTGCGCCGCAACAGCCCACAGGGGATTGCGGAAGCGAAACGGCTGATCTACGCCGTGAGCCAGAAACCGATCGACCAGGCGGTGATCGACGACACCGCCCGGCGCATCGCCGATATCCGCGTCAGCGCCGAGGGTCAGGAGGGGCTGAGCGCCTTCCTGAACAAGCGTCAGCCCAACTGGGTCGAGGAATAAGCATCATGTTTAACAAGATTCTGATAGCTAACCGCGGTGACCAGTTGCACCAGCAACTGGCGGCGAAGCCAAATCGACTGCCGACGCGCGCAGCGCGTGCAAACGATCTCGACGCGGAGACTACCAATGTTCAATAAAATACTAATCGCGAACCGCGGCGAGATCGCTTGCAGGGTTATCAAGACCGCGCACCGCCTCGGTATCAAGTGTGTCGCGGTCTACTCCGAAGCTGACCGCAACGCCCGCCACGTGGCGATGGCCGACGAAGCCTTCCTGCTTGGCCCGGCCCCCACCAGCGAAAGCTACCTGCGCGCTGAGCGCATTATCGAGATCTGCAAGGAATCCGGCGCCCAGGCGGTCCACCCCGGCTACGGTTTCCTGTCCGAAAACACTGAGTTCGCCAACGCCTGCGAGCGTAACGGCATCGTCTTCATCGGCCCGCCCTCCAGCGCTATTGCCGCGATGGGCTCCAAGTCCGCTGCCAAGGCGATCATGGAGACCGCCGGCGTGCCGCTGGTACCGGGCTACCACGGTGACGACCAATCACCGGACACGCTGAAGAGAGAGGCGGAAAAGTGCGGCTTCCCGCTGCTACTGAAAGCGGTCGCCGGTGGTGGCGGCAAAGGGATGCGCGTGGTCGAGTCGCTGAAGCAGTTCGACGAGGCGCTGACCTCCGCCTGCCGCGAGGCGAAAAACGCCTTCGGCAACCCGGACATGCTGATCGAGAGGTACCTGACCCAGCCGCGCCACGTGGAGATCCAGGTGTTCTGCGACAGCCAGGGCAACGGCGTCTACCTGGCCGAGCGCGACTGCTCGGTACAGCGCCGCCACCAGAAGGTGATCGAGGAAGCTCCGGCACCGGGCCTGTCCGACGAAACACGCCGTGCCATGGGTGAAGCCGCCGTACGCGCGGCACAGGCGATCGACTATGTCGGCGCCGGCACCGTCGAATTCCTCTATGACGTGGACGGCTCCTTTTACTTCATGGAGATGAACACCCGCCTGCAGGTGGAGCACCCGGTCACCGAGATGATCACCGGCCTCGATCTGGTCGAATGGCAGCTGCGCGTGGCCGATGGCGACGAACTTCCGCTCAAACAGGATCAGATCAAGATCCGCGGCCATGCCCTGGAAGCGCGTATCTACGCCGAGGATCCGGATCAGGAATTCCTACCCGCCACCGGCACCCTGCGCTACCTGCGCACACCGGATGAGAACGCCCATGTGCGCGTCGACACCGGCGTCATCGAGGGTGACGAGGTCAGCGTCTACTACGACCCGATGATCGCCAAACTGATCGTCTGGGACGATAACCGCGAAGCGGCGATCAACCGCCTGGTGCAGGCGCTGGAGCAGTACCGTATCGGCGGGCTGAAAACCAACACCCGCTTCCTGCACCGCCTGGCCGATGCCGCCCCGTTCCGCGAGGCGCAGCTGGATACCGGCTTTATCGAGCGCCACCGCGAGCTGCTGTTTGCACCGGGCCGTCTCGACCAGGACCGCTGCCTGGTCAGCGCAGCCGCCTGGTTCCTGGAGCTGGCGCGCAAGGGTGACCGCATCCGCGGCGACGAGCACTCCCCCTTCTCCGCCCAGAACGGCTGGCGGCTGAACTCCGAATACGCCCGTCCGCTGAAACTGGTGGTCGGCGAGACCATCCATCAGCTCAGCGTGCGCGAGTTGCAGGAGGAGTACGAGATCACCCTCGACGGCGCCAGCCACCGTGTCAGCGCCCAGCTCGACAGGGATGCGCTGAATCTGGTGGTCGACGGCCACCGGCTGACGCTGCACGGCTACCAGGATGGCGACAACCTGACGCTGTTCCACGAGGGCGACCAGTTCAGCTGCCGCCAACACCGTGACACCTTCGCCGAATCCGATCAGGGCACGGCGGGCTCGCTGTCAGCACCGATGAACGGCGCCGTGGTGGCGGTACTGGTCAGCAAGGGGCAGCAGGTGGAAGCCGGCCAGACCCTGGTGGTTATGGAAGCGATGAAGATGGAGCACAGCATCCACGCGCCCCATGACGGTTGCGTCAGCGATATCTTCTTCACCGAGGGCGAGCTGGTCAAAGAGGGTGACGCGTTGATCGCGTTGGCCTCCGGCGACGAGGAGGCCGCCTGATGGCTTTTCCGCAACAGGTACGCCTGGTCGAGGTCGGCCCCCGCGACGGCTTGCAGAATGAGCCGGGCGCGGTGATCTCCACCGCGATCAAGGTGGAGCTGGTCGAGCGTCTGGCCGACGCCGGCCTGCGCCATATCGAAGCGGCCAGCTTCGTATCGCCGAAATGGGTGCCGCAGATGGCCGATGGCGCCGAGGTGATGGCGCGTATCGACCGCCGCCCCGGCGTGATCTACAGCGCGCTGACGCCCAACCTCAAGGGGCTGGAGGCGGCGCTGGCCGCCAACGTGTCGGAGGTCGCCGTGTTCACGGCCGCTTCCGATGCGTTTACGCAGAAGAACATCAACTGCTCCATCGCCGAAAGTCTGGAGCGCTTCGCGCCGCTGATCGAGCGCGCCCGTGATGCGGGCGTGCCAGTGCGTGGCTACGTCTCCACCGTGCTCGGTTGCCCCTACGCCGGGGAGATCGCGCCGGTGCAGGTGGCAGGCGTCTGCCGCGACTTGTATCAGCTCGGCTGCTACGAGATCTCGCTCGGCGACACCATCGGCGTCGGCACCCCGCTGAAGGCCAAGCGGATGCTGGAGGCGGTCGCCCGCGAGGTGCCGGTCGGCAACCTGGCGGCACACTTCCATGACACCTACGGACAGGCACTGGCCAACCTCTATGCCGTAGTTGAGGAAGGCATCGCGGTGATCGACTCCTCCGTCTCTGGCCTCGGCGGCTGCCCCTATGCCAAAGGTGCCTCCGGCAACGTGGCCACCGAGGATGTGCTCTACCTGCTCAACGGCCTCGGCATCGACAGCGGAGTGGACCTAGACAAGCTGGTCGCCACCAGCTGCTGGATCAGCGAACAGCTCGGGCGCACCCCGGCCTCTCGGGTGGCGCAAGCGCTGGGTTGCAGCTAACCGAACCGAGCCGAACTGGCGAAAAACAGCGAATCCAAAAACACCTATTTAAAAACTGAAAACCTCCAACACTAGGGAGAATCGCATGTACACCCAACCGGACCATATCACGGCATTGGATCTGCCGATCCCGGAGCGGGATCGTCTGCCTGAGGCGTTTCAGAAGTACTTCGCGATCTGCGAGGAGAAGCTGGGACTGGTGCCCAACGTACTCAAGGCTTACAGTCAAAGCCCAACGCAACTTGATGTTTTCTCGAAGCTTTATAACGAACTTATGTTCGGCGAGAGCGGCCTGTCGACGCTGGAGCGGGAGATGATCGCGGTCGTCGTCTCCTCCAGCAACCGCTGCTACTACTGCCAGGTCGCCCATGGTGCCGCGGTACGTGAATACGCCGAATCGCCCCAACTCGGCGAGATGATCGTCATGAACTACCGCACCGCCGAGCTGTCGCCGCGCCATCGCGCCATGCTCGATTTTGCAGTCAAGCTGACCGAGACCCCGGACCGCATCGTTGAAGCCGACCGTCAGGCACTGCGCGATGCCGGATTCAGCGATGGCGAGATCTGGGATATCGCCAACATCGCCGGCTTCTACAACATGACCAACCGTGTCGCCAGCGCCGTGGATATGCAACCGAACCCTGAGTACCACGGCCTGCATCGCTGAATGACCTGCACCCCGGACCGAGACAACAACAATAAACGACTCTTTGGGAATACACAGATGACTACGCAGCCCCAAAAGCTTCCAAGCTACACCAGCGGTACCAGCACCCAGCCCCTGATCGGCATGACCATCGGCGACAAGTTTGACCAGATTGCGGCCACCTACCCCGACAACGAGGCGCTGATCGTACGCCACCAACAGATCCGCCTGACCTACGCCGAGCTGAAAGCGCAGGTCGACAATGTTGCCCGCGCCCTGCTCGCTATCGGCGTACGCCGTGGCGATCGCGTCGGCATGTGGTCGCCGAACAACGCCCAGTGGCTGATGACCCAGATCGCCACCGCCAAGGTCGGCGCCATCCTGGTCAACATCAACCCGGCCTATCGCCTGCACGAGCTGGAGTACGCGCTGAACCAGTCGGAAGCCCGTTTCCTGGTCACCGCCGACAGCTTCAAGAGTTCCAACTACACCGAGATGCTGCAGACACTTGCACCGGAACTGGCGCAAAGCCAGCCCGGCCAGCTGGAGTCCCGCAACCTGCCGCACCTGCAGGGGGTCATCAACCTGTCGGAAACCGTCTACCCCGGCATGTGGCGCTGGAACGATTTCGTCGAGAGAGCCAGCGAGATCGACGCAGAACAGCTGGCCGATGCGCAGCGCGAGCTGCAGTTCGACGACGCGATCAATATCCAGTACACGTCCGGCACCACCGGCTTCCCCAAGGGCGCCACTCTCTCCCACCACAACATCCTCAACAACGGCTTCTTCGTCGCCGAGTCGATGGGCTTCACCCATAAGGACCGTCTGGTGATCCCGGTGCCGCTCTACCACTGCTTCGGCATGGTGATGGGCAACCTGGGCTGCATCACCCACGGCGCGACGATGATCTACCCCGGCGAAGGCTTCGAACCCGGCGCGGTGCTGGAGACTGTGGCCGAGGAGCGCGCCACGGCCCTGTACGGCGTGCCGACCATGTTCATCGCCGAACTGGACCACCCGGATTTCGCCCAGTACGACCTGTCCAGCCTGCGCACCGGCATCATGGCCGGCTCCATCTGCCCGGCCGAGGTGATGAAAGCGGTCAACTCGAAGATGCATATGCAGGAGGTGCAGATCGCCTACGGCATGACCGAGACCAGCCCGGTTTCGACCCAGACCGCCGCAAACGACCCGTTCGACAAGCGCGTCACCACCGTGGGCCGCACACAGCCGCACCTGGAGTCGAAGATCATCGACCCGGCCACCGGCTATATCCTGCCCCGCGGCGAGATCGGCGAGCTGTGTACTCGCGGCTACAGCGTGATGCTGAAATACTGGAACAACGATGAAGCCACCCACAGCGCCATCGACGAAGCGGGCTGGATGCATACCGGCGACCTGGCCACCATGGATGACGAGGGCTACGTGCAGATCGTCGGCCGCATCAAGGATATGGTGATCCGCGGCGGCGAGAACGTCTATCCGAAGGAGGTGGAGGAGTTCCTCTACACCCACCCGGCGATCTCCGACGTGCAGGTCACCGGCGTACCGGACAAGAAGTACGGCGAAGAGCTGATCGCGTGGATCAAGCTGAAACCGGGTATCGACGAGATCGAACCGGAAACCCTGCGGGAGTTCTGCAAGGGCCAGATCACCCATTTCAAGATCCCGCGCTACTTCAAGTTCGTCGAGGAGTTCCCGATGACCGTGACCGGCAAGATCCAGAAGTTCAAGATGCGCCAGATCTCGATTGAGGAGCTGGGGTTGGATAAGGAGTAAGCCCCCCTCTAAAAGCCGCAAAACGCCAGCTGAGCTGCTGGCGTTTTTTATTGCCAGGTCATTACAGTCAGGCGATGGGCAGAGCTACGCCGGCGGAACAAGATCTACCTGCGGGGGTCAGAGCGTATCGCGGCTTAAGTGCCGTGGCACATTATGGCAGGGACGCTCGATATTGCTGCCCTCGATAAGGAACTTGATTACGCAATGGCTAATTTCAATACCCATTTTCTTGGCGGTGCCGTCACCTCCTGTGTGCTCACCTCCACTATGCTACTCACTGGATTATTTACACCCGGCCAAGGCATGAGCCTCTGGGTCGCGGGCACCGTCGCCAGCCTGGCCCCGGATCTTGACTCGGACACAACCGGCATACTGAAAGGACTCTTCAGCGCCCTCGGCGTGATGGCATCCTTTGGTGTGCTATTCAGATTCCCCAACCTGCCGTTACTGCACCTCTGGGGCGCCATGCTCGCCGCATTCCTGCTGGTCCGCTTTGGCCTGTTGCAAATCTTCGCCCATCTGACCGAACATCGCGGCGCATTTCACTCCCTGATGGCGGCGGTGAGCATTGGGCTACTGTCCACCCTCCTCTGCTGGCGGTTTACCAGCCAGGGCATCGACTTCTCCTGGGCGCTGGGCGGGATGGTCTTCGCAGGCTATCTGGTGCACCTGATTCTGGATGAGTGTTACGCAGTGGACCTTTCCGATATGGAGTTCAAACGCTCATTCGGGAGCGCATTAAAGCCGATAAGCATCGACAACTGGTGGGCCAGCGGCATCTTTCTCGCGATAGCCATCTACTGCGCAACGCAGCTACCGCTGCCGCATAAACTGCCTAATGAGGTGGTCAAGATCGCCAGCACAGGCTTTGTCTGAGTGTTGGCGCGCGTTCAACTGGATCTGACGCGCAAATCTGACTCTAGGACACCTCGAAAAACCGTAGCGAGCGGTTTGTGAGCAAGGCGCACGGAGCACAGGAACCGCAGTGTATGCGGTATACATGAGGATTCCGAGCACCGCGCAACGCAGCTCACGAATCGCGCAGCAGGTTTTTCGCGGTGTCCTCTAGAAGGTGTCTACTGTTCGTGGGGAACTCGGTACACTAGCGCCGTCTCGATTTATTGAAAGCGGTGCTGGTTTATGAGTTTTTCTACCCTGGGTCTTCACACGGATCTGTTGGCTGTCCTCGATACGCTTGGATATCACACGCCAACGCCGATTCAACAAGCGGCGATCCCGGAAGTCCTGGCGGGTCACGATCTCATGGCGGGGGCGCAAACAGGCACGGGTAAAACAGCCGCATTTGCCTTGCCATTGATTCAACGTCACCTCGTTCGAGAAACATCCGCAAAGGCCATCCGTGTGTTGGTGCTGACGCCAACTCGGGAGCTGGCTCAACAAGTACACCAAAGCTTTGTGAAATACAGTCAAGGCTTGGGTCTCAACTCAGTCGTGGCATATGGTGGGGCGAGCATTAACCCGCAGATCGATGCGTTAAACCAAGGCTGTGATGTGCTCGTGGCGACACCGGGCCGTTTGCTGGAGCTTGCCATCAAAGAGCTGATCGACCTGAGCAGGGTTGAGACACTGGTGCTCGATGAGGCGGATCGCATGTTGGATATGGGCTTTATTGTCGATATCGAGCGCATCCTGAAACGCCTACCCGAAACCCGCCAAACCCTGTTCTTCTCCGCAACCTTTAACGATGAAGTGTTTGCCCTGAGCAGAACCATCTTAAAGCAGCCGAAACTGATCGAAGTCGCCGAACGCAATGCGACGGCGGCGAAAATTGAACAACGCTTTTACGAAGTCGACAACAAACGCAAAGCGGGTTTGGTGGCGTACCTGATCGGCTCCAGAAATTGGCACCAGGTGCTTATCTTCACGCGTACCAAACAAGCGGTGGATGAGCTTGCCAAAGAGCTTGAGAAAGATGGCATCAGTGCGGCTGCGGTACATGGCGACAAGTCACAAGGCGCCCGCGATCGCGGCCTGGAAGAGTTTAAAACCGGCCAGGTGCGTGCGCTTGTCGCCACCGATGTGGCCGCGCGCGGGTTGGACATCCAGCAACTGCAATACGTGATCAATTATGAGCTGCCCTACAACGCCGAAGACTATATTCACCGTATTGGTCGAACAGGCCGTGCAGGCCAGGCGGGCTCGGCCGTCTCACTGGTCTCGAATAAAGAGAAATACCTACTCAAAGACGTAGAAAAACTCACGGGCGAGAATTTTATCCTGCAGTGGATGGAAGGTTTCGAGCCGAATCCAATGGCGCAAGAAGAGACGAGTAGCGCTAAGCGTAAACCGTCCAAGAAAACCCAACGCGCCAAAGCGCTTGGGCAAAGCGGTAGCAACAAAGCTAAAACAGGCAAACCGCGTCGTCGCTAGGTTTCTAAAGAGTTTCGAGAAAAGAAATAATTGGGGGTCAGAGAAATAATTGAAAATAAAGTTAGATTACCAATTACTCTGACCACAATTATTTTGACCCCAATTATTTCGATTAATCCCTGTTTTGATCCTCAAACCGCTTGATCTGCGCTTCGGCTTCATCTTTCGATACGCCGTAAGCCTCCTGGATCCTGCCCGCCAGCTCGTCACGCGTGCCGGACATCTTGTCGAGTTGATCGTCGGTGAGCTTGCCCCATTGTACTTTCACCTTGCCCTTGAACTGCTTCCAGTTGCCTTCAACGATATCCCAGTTCATATAGAACGCCTCCTGTTCCGGATCTTAGTGGAGAAGTCGCCAATCGATTTCTCCCTGTCGCGATACAAGCCTAAGCACAATCCGAATCGCCGTCGGTGCGGCGGCGCACGTAGAGGCGCCTTGATGCCGCCACCGGGACAGGCGCTCAGCAATGCGCTCTCCTCACTGAGCCCTGCCCGCGGCACTGTGTGCGCTGGCGTACAGACTAGAGCCCGCTTTGGGAGCAATTTTGAATTAGATCGAGACGACGTCCAGCGGACTCAAGCCTGGATGGCATAGACGCCAAACCGTCGGGACCGCCAGGAAAAGGCCTGCACACTAATACTGGGGGCAGGCACCGGTGACCGCGGAAGTCGTTGCGTAAACGAGCTCCGGCATTACAGCAAGCCCCCGGAGCGGCCCCCGTGCCGAATCGAACTGGATTATTATCTGGGCTTGCATTCGGAGATTGGTCCTACCCATAAAAACAGTCGCATTCGCTGTACAAATTATGTTCATGCGTCTGCCCTGCTCTAAGTACAAGGCGCCACTGGAAAAGCATATAGGGACTACAAGAACCCTTGATGCTGATACAAGGGCCTTGTGTCATCTGATCTGCGGAGGTTGTAATGCGCAACCAGCAACGAGTTATCCGCCACCCAGACGAGATTCCCCTCGACCTTCAGGTCGTCGAACAATCCCATATGCCCGACAGCAACATCATGCCCCTGGACCTGGTGTGCAAATCCCCAGCCATGCTTGCCTCGGGATTGCAGGTCAGCATCAGTGCCGACGGCCTGCTGAATGCGCCGTTCATCACCGGACAGATCCTGTGGTGCCGCGCACGCTACGATCATTACGAACTGAATATCCGCTTTTCAAGCGCTGAACACGCCCAGCGCATGCGCATGTTTGAGCAGGTCTGCCATATCCGTCACTATCGTCAGTCCGTTAAGGAGCATCAGGGCCGCACCCTGAGCGACGAAGAGGCCGCACTGGAATGGATAGCCAAATATGCCGCCCTTTTCCCATCGAATAACTTATAATCGGGCCTTTCAGGCAAACTGATCAAACCCGGATCCGCAGTCTTGCAGGCACTGCGTCTTATTAGCTCTGCTCATTCTTACTCTTTCCCCATTTACTCACGCGCTAAATCTCTTGGGCAAAGTGATAGCAACAAAACCAAAACAGGCAAACCGCGTCGGCGCTAGGTGTGGGTGCTGAGGAGGTTGTTCACCCGCTTGAGCTTGTAACCTCAGACACGATGCAGGACATACCAGTGCTCGTCTGGGCGCAAGACCCACTCCAGGGGTGCTGGCAGCTTAAAGAAAGAGGGTTCAACGTCGGTGATCTTCCAACCGACAAAGGCGGCCTCGATCTCTTCGCGGCTCACACCCCGGATCAAAGGGCGAATACGCCGCGGCCAGCACAACAAGATCACTGTGGCGTCATTGGTCGCCATCGCATCCGCACCGTGATGTTCATGGCGATGCTCTCATCCATCCAATGTAACCCCGTTTTTAAACGCTTCTACGAGCACCTGAAGGCCCAGGGGAAGCTACCCAAAGTGGCCATCATCGCCTGCATGCGTAAGCTCATTGTGGTGCTCAATACGCTCCTGAAAAACGAGGAGCGCTGGTGTGAAAAAACGGCTTAAATATTATGACTGGACATCACAGTCACTTGTTAACGGCCATTACCACTACTCCACACGTATCTATTGAATACCGCCGGAGTCAATGCTGTAACAACAACAGCAGATATCAAACTCAACACACTGGACCAATCTTCGATAAAACCTAGTCCGTAACAGACCCAAGCTTCTGGATAATCTTCGCAGTACAGTGGTGCGTCCATGACCGCTAGAGCAGCAAATGGACATAACAGCAACGCCCCGATCAGAGTTTGGATACCGTAACTCGTGCAACCACTGAAAAACGCAAAGCGCTTTGGATAAGCCAATCTTTTCCACTTAGCGAAGATGTAGCTCCAGAAGACAGGTAACCACAACAGAACAACCAGCCCTATTCCTATCCCTAACGAAATACCAAAACTTTTAAAAGTCACTTTAGCCTTCCATGTCCGTAACGTAAGCCGTTAACGCCCGCAGCACGCGCGGTTTTGTAATGAAGGCGAAGCCGCAATATAAAAACCGTCGCCGTGACTACGATTATTAGCTGCCATGGTCTCCTTTCGTAGCTTTTTCCCACTCAATCCCTAGCCCCTTAAATTTCTGGGCAAAGGGAATAACAATCAGCGCCACTACAGCACCGATAAGTGCCATCCGCTCAGTCGTAAGTAACACTATATCATTTTGCGCACAGATGAAATCTGCTACGACGATAGCAAAAACGATAAACGCCAACACCCACGAAACCTTTTGGAACGACTCAACGGCCTCGACCTTTTCTATTCGTAACCCGCTCTTTCGTTCTGCGGCGTCCTCTGCAGTTAGTGTAGGAAATGTAGGGAAGAGAGCAAAATCAGTAGGAATAAGCCCACCATCAATATCAAAGATATACAAGTCGAAGGGGAAAATCTGATTGCTTGATGGCGTAACTAGGAAAACAGGAATACTGTCCTCACCCACTGATTTACTGTAGGCCTTCAGTTGTTTATAGGTACTCTCAGCACTGAGTTAGCTAGATCCTTTTATTTCTATAATCGCCAACCTCTCCTTCTTAATCGGATCAACGATTAAAAAGTCGGGCCGATATTGCTTTCTGCCATCAGCGGCCAAAAACGCAGGCTCATAGACAATTGAGTCTTTAGGGTAGCCAATAGTGACAAGATATTCCGCAAACTCTTTTTCAATTTTGGAGTGATATTCTTTTTGCATCCTTCACCTTAAGGTCTGAGATCCGGAAAACGCTAACGCCTGGCTCAGCCGCCGGTTTGGAACGGCAGCGGAAACTGGTCGGCTGAAGCCCCTTGTTAACTTTTGTCTCACTCTTGGCCCGCTGCAAAATCTAAATCTTTCTGCTCTGGATTCCCCAAAAGCTCATTTATAAGTGGACCATCCTCCAAGCTATCATACCGACCTTCGATTTTTTCTTTTAGCGAAAACAATCGAGCTTCAGCGCTTCGTACCAATTCCGAATATGTTATCGCATGAACTTCACCAAACTGTTCATCCTTTGACTTTCCTACTGTTTGGTATTTTCCTGTAAGATGATCAATACTGTCACCGACTACAAAAGCTTTTATATATGGTTGACAGGACCCAACACCGGCATGCCAAATATCCTCGACATAATATTTAGCCTGATCCATTTCTCCACGGCCAATTTCAAAACCACCTTTCTTTAGCTCGATTAACAAAACTCTTTTTGTTTTTCTTATCTCACCCGAGAATTCTTCTAGACCTAATGAGCTAATAGAGGAATTCTCACCAACCACAATATCTGGTCTCCTCGCAGAATTCGTAAAATCCTCTTTCTTATATTTTCTTCCAAAAACAGAACTCATCGTCTTGATTAGCCCTCTATTGCTTGCATACTCTGGCGTATCGAATTCAGGGCCGAATACCCATCGAGCCTTTTCGATCAGGGGGTGCAACGTATGCAGCTCGTCTACACTGTGGTCACCACTCAGCCTATCTATAGCCTCGATTACTTTAATTCTAGAATCTATTTCAGCGAGAATGGACATTGCATCAGACACGCTCCATTCTTCTAAGAATGAGTTCAGCGATTCAGAATCGTTTGGTGATATATTCGTCAGCTTATATAGTAGCGATATACCAGCTCTAGATTTTTCAAGATTAAGAGCCGCTTTAAATGCAAGCTCAAGAAGTTCAATCTTTATATCAGGACTTCCGGCTAACATCTGATCAACAAAATTAACCAATTCTCTGCGAGCCAGCCTTGGCAGCTCTTTTAATTCACTTTTATGCGAATCAAAAACTTGACGCTTAGTTGTTTCTATCTCGTTTTTGGAAAGCTATAAGTAGCATGATTTAACAAAGTCAGAAATTTCTTCCGCTATTAAATTTAGGGCGGAAAAATCAGATTTAAAGCCAGACCAGTCGGCCTCAATGAAGTCAAAAAGATCCTCAGACTCTGCGATCACGGTGTATCTTTTAGCAAAAGATCTCCGCCCGTCAAATACTTGCTGTCCATTTATTGACCAAGAAGGATCGCCCAACAAACGACCTCCCAGCCAAAAAGCTACGCCATGCTGTCTAGCCGTTCGGGAAGCTGTTGATGAATCAACCAGAGTCAATTTAATATTTATGCTTCCGACAGGATTGATCTCTGTTCTTTTGACGATACCGGGGTGCTCGGATAGCGTTATAAGCTTCCCGTTTACATATACTTTAAATTCTGGGTTAAACAAAAATCTGGCTGATATCGTTTCGGTCAGTTCTTCAACCGGAATCAAGTTTTTATTAGCAATTACCTTTATCTTTGTTCCATGACCTGACTTATCCTCCTTGCGGTGCTCTTTAACCTCAATAGGTTGCCTGCCGGATGAAAGCTTCAGCTCGTAGATATTGCACTCTTTATTACGCCAAGTCTCGACGGTGTACCCATCATCAAAGCAGAGACCTGCATGCCGTCCGACTCCGTTTCTTCCAAAGGCGAGTCTTGTCTTTCGCAGATTATTATCTTCAGGTATCTCTACCAATGAGCCTTGATGCTTCTTTCTGTCATAGCGTAGCTTCAACCACCTTTGTTCGAATTGCGATTCGGTCAGGCCAACTCCATTGTCTTCGACTGTAATGAGGCTTCCTTTCTCCTCGGGAAAAATGATCCTTACCTCAGACGCGCCTGCATCATGACCATTTGCAATTAGTTCTGTGATGGCTACATCGGCCTTTGTGGCAATAGAACCAATCTCCCTGGTTAGAAATCCATCTTCATAAGTGACCGAGTATTCCATAATCGTCCTTTTATACAGACTCAAGTTTTTGACTACACTAACTGACTTCTTTACAAAGTTAACGACCGCATTTGCGGCTGGTTTGGAGCGCAGCGAAAAACCAGCGTCCCGTTGACCACATTGTTAAGTTTTCTGACTCCAAAGCTCAGCTTCATTGACATAGGCTCGATAGAACACAAGGCCAAGCTCTGCTATGGCGACTGGGTGGAGATCACGGATTCTTTCCCGGAGATGCTGCCATGGTGGGTTGTACCACTTTCCTCTATTCTTGAAACGAACAACTTCAGGATCGGTAGGCACGATTCTGGTATCCAGATCGAGCAATATATCGGGCGAATCCAAATCAATCGTCAAAGTCCCATTTTCCAGCCGTGATGAAATTGAATTGAGCTGAAAGCCACGTCCACTCTTATCAACTACTGCCATCTTAAGAGGCTTCGTTACTGTGGGCGAAACGCTATGCATCTCTGCATTTCGTGCCTGCCGTAAAAACACCAGCAAAGGGTCCTTTTTCCGCAGGTCAGTATATGGCTTATGCCATTGCTGGAAGCCCTTCTCCGATTTGAGCGTTCTTTCGGTGAATTCCCAGGCTCTCTCTATCCGAAATAGAAAATTCTCCCAGCTTTCCTGAAACTCGGAAAAATCTGTGGTGGATTTCATACAGTCGATCGCTTTATTCGCGATATCGAGATCTTTCTTGGGACCTAATAGATTCATAGAAACTTAACAGTCTGTTAATGGGTCCTGTCGGCCCCATAATAATTATTAGGGAGTATGCCCCCTAATTCGGATACACCGAAACTTCTCACATCTAACCGGTTGAAAAAATGAGATTTTTTCTGGAAGTGCCACGAATAATCTGGCGAAAAGGGGTATTTCAACCTAGTTCTCGCCATAAAAAGGGGTAACAACTGCATTCGCCCCGCTACGGCGTTCTCAGGTAGCACAGCACATGAACGGGTATGTGTATTAATAATTGCCGCTGTCGGCTGAGAGATGTTTGATGCATCCATAAATCAGTCCCTTTGGATCTTCTGCGAGCTAGCGCATGCGTCTACTGCCTGTCTGACGCTTTCCCCAAGTTTGCTACTGTCTGCATAACCGCACAAGCCCTAGCTGCATTGAATACCCGGCCTTAGGCTTAGATAAGTGTTTTCACCTATTTTTTGCAGTATTCTACAGTCATGTAATTGAAATTCCGGAGCTTACTCCGGGTATACCCGAGGGAGCGTCATGTCTGTGCCAATGCCAGCTGCGCTGGAGCAGTGCCGCGCCGAGGCGGATCGCTATCGGCTTCTCGCCGAGCAGTCCACCGATATGATCTCGCGCCAGACACCGGCGCCGGACTGGACCTATATCGATGTCAGCCCAGCGGTCGAGCGCCTGCTCGGCTACACGCCGCAGGAGATTATCGGTAAACCCGCACGCGATCTGTTCCATCCGGATGATGCCGACAACCTGTCGAGCCGTGCAGAGTCGGTGCGTTACGCCAAGGGGATGTACACCAACGTCTACCGCTACCGACACAAGCTGGGCCATTACGTCTGGCTGGAGACCACCAGCCGCACCATCCGTGATGAAGATGGCCAGCCGCTGGAGATCATCTGCGTATCGCGCGATGTTACCGAACGGGAGCAGGCGCTGCAGTCGATGCGCCGTCTGGCCCGCGTGGTTGAGGCATCCAGCGATATGATCCTGTTCTGCAGCCCCGATGCGCTGCAGCTGACCTACCTCAACGAGTCCGCATGCCAGACACTGGGTGCGCGCCCTGAGAACCCGGGGGCGCTGCATCTGCCCGAGCTGTTTGATGAGAGCACCGCCGCTACCGAGCTGCAGGCAGCGCTGAGTCAGGCTGCCCGCGAAGGCAGCTGGGAGGGCGCGCTGGAGATGCACCTGTCGACCCAGCAGCGCAACGCCGAGGTGCGTGAGATCATCGCCCACCGCAATCGGCGCGAGAATATGAAGGTGGAGTACTACTCGATCATCGCGCGCGACATCACAGTCAAGCGCAAGGCTGAGGAGGAGGTCAAACGCCACCAGCTGGAGATGGCCCACCTGTCGCGCCTGCTCAGCGTAGGCGAGATGGCCACAGGACTGGCGCATGAGTTGAACCAGCCGCTGGCGGCGATTCTCAACTACAGCCGCGGTGCCCAGCGCCGTCTCGAGGAGGGGTGTGAGGATCCGGTCGGCACCGCCAACAAGGCGATCGAGCTGATCTCGCGCCAAGCCAAACGCGCAGCCGAGATCATCAAGCGGATGCGCAGCTTCGTGCGCAAGACCGAGTATCAACGCCTGCGCTTCCCGATCAACGACGCCTGCGTGGATGTCAGCAAGTTTCTGCATCAGGAGGCACAGGACCACAATATCCGCTTCGAGATGGATCTGGACCCGTCCAACCCCACGCTGCTGGCGGACAAGATCCAGATCGAACAGGTGCTGCTGAACCTGATGCGTAACGCCATCGAGGCGTATAGAGATTGTGATGACAGTGACGATTGTAGCAATGCCCCGCGACCCGTTATCCTCTCTACCCGCAGGAGCGGAGCCGAGTTGCATATCACTGTTACCGACCGGGCGAAGGGGATCACGGCCGAGGGGCTGAATAAGCTGTTCGAGCCGTTCTACACCTCCAAGGCGACCGGTCTCGGTATGGGCTTGCCGATCTCCCGCACCATTATTGAAACCCACGGTGGCCAGCTATGGGCCGAGAGTGACGGTCACTCCGGCACCTGCTTCCACCTCAGACTTCCGTTGAAGGACACATGATGCAGCACCCCGCTCCCGGCACCGTCTATATCATTGATGACGACGACGATTTCCGTGACTCCATGCAGTGGCTGCTGGAATCGGCCAGCCTGAAAGTCGCCGGCTTCGATTCGGCGCAGGCATTTCTCGACGAGTATGAGGGCGAGTTGGGCTGCCTGCTGCTCGATGTGCGTATGCCGGAGATCAACGGCCTGGCACTGCAGCAGATTCTGCGCATGCGCGGGATCAACCTGCCCACCATCGTCATGACCGGTCACGGCGATATCCCGATGGCGGTCAGCGCAATGAAGAACGGGGCGGTGGATTTTCTCGAGAAACCATTCGACGACGAGGTGCTGCTGCAGCTGGTCAACCAGGCGCTGGCCCAGGCCGCGAAACTGCAGCAATCCCAGGCGCAGGCCAGCCAGGTCCATGACAGCTACGCGCAGTTGAGCCGTCGCGAAAAAGAGGTGATGGCACTGGTGG
Organism: Marinobacterium zhoushanense; assembly: GCF_014641945.1. Taxonomy (GTDB): domain Bacteria; phylum Pseudomonadota; class Gammaproteobacteria; order Pseudomonadales; family Balneatricaceae; genus Marinobacterium_D; species Marinobacterium_D zhoushanense. Next base: position 305,826 of record NZ_BMIJ01000003.1, on the reverse strand, counting down.
TCGAGGGGCAGTCCAACCGCGAGATCGCTGAAACCCTCGGTATCAGTCCGAAGACCGTCGAGGTACACCGCTCCCGCGTGATGGGCAAGATGCGTGCGGGCAGTATCGCCGAGCTGGTGCAGCAGGCGGCCCGGCTTAATCCAAGTGCTTAATCCGAGCGCCTGATCTGCGTATTGATGGTTCAGTCGATCTATCAGTTAATTAAGCTGCGGATAAACGGCACCATCAAATCGAGCACCGCATCCGGTCGTTCCAAGTGCGGTATATGGCCGCAGTCGTCGATAAACGCCGCCTGAGCCTGCTCGCCGATGCCCTGGCAGATATCCTGCACCTGCTGCGGCAGACCGTACTGGTCATCCCTTCCCTGCATGATCAACGCCGGACAACGGATCTGCGACAGCCAGGGGCTGAGATCGATGTTCAGGTGGAAACTCTCACGCAACCAGGTATCGGTCCAGGCCCGGAACAGCAGCTCGGTACGATCGCCATGATAGCGCTCCAGGCGTTGATGCAGATCCGTGGTCCGGTAGATGTCGACCGCCTTGCGTACACCCGCCAGGGTCAGCTCATCGGCATTGATATGGGCGGCTTCGGTAATGAGCCCGCGCACCCGATCACCGAGACAGGCGGCACCGAGCAGCGCGATGCTGCCACCGTCGCTATGGCCGATCAGAATCATCCGCTCAATCCCGGCGGCCTCTGTTACCTGGGCCAGGTAGTACTCCCCTTCCACCAGCAGGTAATCATCGCTGCGCGGCAGCTCGATCGGCGTCGACCCGCCATAGCCCTGGCGTTCGTAGATCAGCAGGTCGCAGCCGCAGCGCTCCGCCAGTTGTTGCGGAAACTGCTTCCACATGCGGATATGACCCAACGCTTCGTGCAGGAACACCAGTGTCGGCCGCCCCGCTCCCAGCGGGTGGCGACCGTGCAGGGCATGGATCTGCACCCCATCCGCCAGTTGCAGCATCAGGTCTTCAAACTGGATGCTCACGTGCGCTGCTCCGGGATCGAGTAGGTCATGGTGGCATGGGCGACTGGGTCCTCATCACCGTCCGAGCTGATATAGACCTCGCCAACGCCGAGGCGCCTGCCCACCTTGAGCATCTTGGCGTAAGCGATAATGTCCGCGCCAGAGTGCGGCCTACGCAGGAAGTTGATGTTCAGGCTGGTGGTCACCGCCAGCGGTACAGGGCCAATTCGGCTGAGCAGCGCCGCGTACACCGCCACGTCCGCCAGCCCCATCATCGCCGGCCCCGAGACCGTGCCGCCGGGGCGCAGGTGCTGATCGTCCACCGGCAGGCGCATCTTCGCCCAGCCTTCGCCGAGCTCGATCAGCTCGCCATATTGCGCGCCCTGCGGAAAGTGCTCCTGCAGGAAGGCGACCAATTCATCGAAATTCATCATCAGCTGTTGTTCCCCTGACACCGCCGCTTCTGCACGTCCCTGCGCGCGGCATACCGTACGTCCTGTACATAACAGGGCGCCTAAGCGCCCTACTATCGACAACCCGAGCCCTGCTTACAGCTTCTGCTCCAGCTCAGGCACCGCCTTGAACAGGTCGGCCACCAGACCGTAATCGGCGACCTGGAAGATCGGTGCCTCCTCGTCCTTGTTGATCGCCACGATCACCTTGGAGTCTTTCATGCCCGCCAGATGCTGGATCGCACCGGAGATACCCACGGCGATATACAGGTCCGGCGCGACGATCTTGCCAGTCTGCCCCACCTGCATATCGTTGGGGACAAAGCCCGCATCCACCGCGGCACGCGAGGCGCCGATGGCGGCACCCAGCTTGTCGGCCACTTTCTCCAGCAGCGCGAAGTTCTCTCCATTGCCCATGCCGCGACCACCGGAGACAACCACGCGCGCTGAGGTCAGCTCCGGACGCTCGGACTCGGCAACCTCTTCGCTGACGAAGCTGGAGATGCCTGCGGCGCTGACCGCGGTCAGCGTAACAATCTCGGCACTGCCGCCGTTGGCCGCCACGGCATCGAAACCGGTGCTGCGCACGGTGATCACCTTGATCGGATCCAGCGACTGCACGGTGGCGATGGCGTTACCGGCGTAGATCGGACGACGGAAGCTGTCGGCGCTCTCGACGCCGATAATATCGGAGATCTGCGCCACATCGAGCAGTGCCGCCACGCGGGGCAGCAGGTTCTTGCCGCTGGTGGTGGCCGGCGCCAGGATATGGCTGTAGTCGCGGCCGCACTCGGCAACCAGCAGTGCCAGATCCTCTGCCAACTGATGTTCATAAGTCGCGGCGTCGACGCAGAGCACCCGCGCCACGCCGGCAACCGCCGCGGCCTGCTCGGCGACGGCCTGGCAGCCGCTACCGGCTACCAGTAGATGGATATCACCGCCGATCTGGCCAGCCGCCGCTACTGTGTTCAGTGTCGCGCCCTTGAGGGTGCTGTTGTCATGTTCCGCAATTACCAGAATAGCCATCAGATCACCCCTTAAATTACCTTGGCTTCGTTCTTCAGTTTTTCGACCAGCTCATCGACGCTGGCGACCTTGATCCCCGCCTGACGCGTCGGTGGCGTTTCCACCTTCAGTAGTCTGGTGTGATCGCGCAGCTCGACGCCGAGGTCGGCCGGGGTTTTCACCTCAAGCGGTTTCTTCTTGGCTTTCATGATGTCGGGGAGCTTGGCGTAGCGCGGCTCGTTCAAACGCAGGTCGGTGGTGACCACGGCGGGCAGTTTCAATGCCAGGGTCTGCAGGCCGCCGTCCACTTCACGGGTCACGTTCAGCGAGCCGTCGATCACCTGCACCTTGGAGGCAAAGGTACCCTGGGACATGCCGGTCAGCGCCGCCAACATCTGGCCGGACTGGTTGTTGTCGGAATCGATCGACTGCTTGCCGAGAATCACCAGCCCCGGTTGCTCCTGCTCGACTACCTTGGCCAGCAGTTTGGCCACCGACAGCGACTCCGGCATAGCGTCGGTGTCGATATGGATGCCGCGGTCGGCGCCGAGGGCCAGGGCGGTGCGGATCTGCTCCTGACACGCCTTGGGTCCGACAGAGACCACGACCACCTCGCTGGCGACATTGGACTCTTTCAGGCGCACCGCCTCCTCGACGGCGATCTCACAAAACGGGTTCAACGCCATCTTGACGTTGGCCAGATCCACATCGGTGTTGTCCGACTTCACGCGCACCTTGACGTTGTAGTCGATCACACGCTTGACGGCTACGAGTACCTTCATCAGCAGAAACCTTTTCTAATCGTTATGTGGCAGGGCGCGCTATCGCTGATTAAGCACGCCCACTAAATAAGTACTTTCCCCTATATTACCGATTTCACATCGATAAGCAATTACCCTTATTAGCCAATTGGTAGAAGTGATAGCTACTGATGAATCGACAAAAATACGGGAACATACGTATTTATATGCTGACTTGGACAGTCGTACGGGGCCAGAAAAGGTGCGCTGCGAGCACCCTCCCCGCAGGATTCAAGCCTCTGTGTTAGTCTTATGAGACAGTCTCAATCGAACCTGACTTCGGAGCTCCCACCATGATCCGGCTGCTAGTTACGCTCTGTGCACTGTTCAGTCTGTCGGTCCAAGCCGACCCTATCGTCGTCTCATCCAAGATCGATACCGAGGGCAGTCTGCTCGGCAACATGATCTTCCAGCGCCTGCAGCAAGCGGGGCTTGAGGTGGAAAATCGGGTGCAGCTTGGCGGCACACCGATCGTGCGCAAGGCGATCACCTCGGGTGAGATCGATATCTACCCGGAGTACACCGGTAACGCTGCGTTCTTCTTCAATCAGGCGGAAGATCCGGTATGGAAATCGTTCCAGGAGGGCTATGAAAAAGCCAAACAGCTGGATTACGAAGCCAACAAGATCGTCTGGCTGACACCGGCCAACGCCAACAACACCTGGGCGCTGGCCGTGCGCAAGGAGATCGCGGATGAGGCCGGTCTGAAGACCATGACCGATTTCGGTACCTATGTCCGTGAAGGCGGCGACATCAAGCTGGCGGCCTCGGCCGAGTTTGTCTCCAGCCCGGCAGTACTGCCCGCGTTCCAGCAGGTGTACGACTTCAAGCTGGAGGAGTCGCAACTGCTGGTGCTTTCCGGTGGTAATACCGCCGCCACAATCAAGGCGGCCGCAACGCAGACCGATGGCACCAATACGGCGATGGTTTACGGCACTGACGGTGCGATCTCGGCCGTGGGCCTGTTGGTGATGGCGGACGACAAGGGGGTACAGCCGGTCTACGCGCCGACGCCGATCATCCGCGAGGAGGTACTCAACGCCCATCCCGAGATTGAGGAGCTGCTCAAGCCGGTGTTCGATTCGCTGGATCTGGAAACCCTGCAATCACTGAACGGTCGCATCGCCGTTGGCGGCGAGAACGCCAGCGATGTGGCGGCCAGCTATCTCGAACAGCTGGGGCTTTAACCACGAACCAACCCTATGCCCTTTCGTATCGACCGGCTGGGTCTGACCCTTGCGGTGGCGGTTGCACTGGTACTGGTGCTGCTGCCGCTGCTTAACCTGCAGCCTAATCGCATCCTGCCCGGCAGCGGTGTGCCCCTTGGTGAGCTGCTGAAGCAGTCGGGTATGCAGCTGTTTCTGCTGCTGTTGATTCCAACGGCTATCGTCAGTTGCTTACGGACCCAAGCCCTGTTCAAGCTGGGGCTCAGTGCTCTCAGCCTGCTCGCGCTGATCTATGCTCTGGGCACGGACAGCACCGCCCTGTTGGCTGACAAAAGTGGTTTTGCCCGACTGGCGCTGGGTAGCGGCTTCTGGGCACTGCTTTTACTGCTCGGCCTGATGTTGACCGATGCGCTGATCAAGCTGGAGCTCAGCGCACTGCCGCGTCTGCTGCTGGTTGTCGGGTATCTGGCAGTGCTGTTCGTGCTGCTTGCGGGCGGAGTCTGGGACCGTCTCTCGCTGATGTTGGAGTACCATAATCAGCCCGCGTTCTGGCAGCAGGGCGCGCGCCATCTGCTGCTGGCACTGGGCAGCATCGTGCCGGCCCTGATCATCGGTGTCCCACTTGGTATTCGCTGCCACCGCTCACCCAGAGTTCGTGCCGCGCTGATACCGGTACTAAGCCTGCTGCAGACCATCCCCAGCCTGGCGATGTTTGGCCTGCTGATGATTCCACTGAGCCTGCTCGCCCTCTCCTTCCCTCTGCTCGCAGATCTGGGTATCCGTGGCATAGGGGTCGCGCCTGCGGTACTGGCCTTGTTTCTCTATTCACTGCTACCCATCGTCAGCAATACCGCGGCCGGATTTGACGGCCTGGATCCGGCGGTGCTGCAGGCGGCACGCGGCATGGGCATGAGCCGCCGCCAGATGCTGTGGCAGATCGAACTGCCGCTGGCGCTGCCGGTGATGCTGTCGGGGCTGCGCATCGTCGTCACCATGAATATCGGTCTGGTGGCGGTGGCCGGGCTGATCGGCGGTGGAGGCTACGGCACCTATATCTTCCAGGGGCTGGGGCAGACGGCAACGGATCTGGTACTGCTCGGCACCCTGCCCACCATCTTGCTCGCTTTTCTGGCGGCGCTACTGATCGACACGCTGATCGCGATGACAACTAGGGAGGCGCAATGATCGAACTGCAGGGGCTGACCCGCGTATTCGGCGAACGTACCGCGGTCGACAACCTGAACCTGCGGGTGGAGTCGGGCCAGATCTGTGCACTGATCGGCACCTCGGGCTGCGGTAAGTCCACCACGCTGAAGATGATCAACCGGCTGATCGAGCCGACCAGCGGTACCGTGCTGATCAATGGCGAGGATATCCGCGACCAGCAACCGGAGCTGCTGCGACGCCGTATCGGTTACGCGATTCAGGGTGTCGGCCTGTTCCCCCATCGCACCGTATACGACAACATCGCCACCGTGCCCCGGCTGTTGAACTGGCCCGCCAAACAGATTGATCAGCGGGTGCATGAACTGCTCGACCTGTTGAAGATGGATTTCGATACCTTTGCGTACCAGTACCCTCACCGCCTCTCGGGTGGCGAGCAGCAGCGAATCGGTGTCGCCCGAGCCCTGGCTGCACGCCCGGAGTTGATGCTGATGGACGAGCCGTTCGGTGCGCTCGATCCGCTGACCCGCGAGCGGCTGCAGGGCGAGCTGAAGCAGATCCAGCGCATGCTCGGCATCACCACCATCCTGGTAACCCACGATATCGAAGAGGCGATCAGACTCGCTGACCAGATCGCGGTGATGGATGGCGGCAAGCTGCTGCAGGTGGCCAGTCCCGCTGAGCTGCTGCGCAATCCGCGAGAGGGTTTTGTCAGCCAGTTGGTTGGTGGCGAGGAGCGTGCCCTGCGTCTGCTGTCGCTGCGCAGCGTAGGTGATCTGGCACAGCCCGCCGACCAGTTCGAATTGAGCGATGACACCCCCTGCATCGACGCGGGTATGTCGCTGCGCGATGCCCTGGCGCGGCAGATCTGGCAGCGCAGCGCTGTGCTGAGGGTGGTGGATGAGACCGGCGCAACCTGCGGCGCCGTCAGTCTGCAGGAGCTGATCAACGCCGGAGGACGTGACTGATGCCTGTTAACACCCCTGCGGCGTCACCCGCTTCCTTTGAATACCTGCGCGACTGGCGAGGCGTTTTGGTGCCCTTGCTCCTGCTGCTCTACTTCGCACTGTTTACCTCAACTCTTGAGCCGCTACTGGTATCGCTGACGCCAGTGGGTGCACCGGTCATCTACGTCCGAGACAGTTTTATCAACCTGATAGGCTGGCACCTGTTCCTGGTTGTACTGGCGATTACCGCCGCGTCGCTGATTGCGATCGCCGCCGCGATACTGGTCAGCCGAGCCGGCGGGGCCGATTTCCTGCCCCTGGCGAGATCACTGGCCAACCTCGGCCAGACCCTGCCCCCGGTGGCGGTGCTGGCACTGGCGGTACCGGCCGTCGGCTTCGGTTCCTGGCCGACGCTGATCGCCCTGTTTCTCTATGGCCTGCTGCCGATCTTCGAAAACACCCTGGCCGGGCTCGGACAGGTCCGGCCGGAGATCAAGGAGGCGGCGAAGGGGTTGGGCATGGGGCCGATGCAGGTGCTCTGGCGTGTTGAGCTACCACTGGCGCTGCCGGTTATCGTAACCGGGGTGCGTCTGTCGGTGATCATCAGTATCGGCACCGCCACCATCGGCTCGACGGTTGCTGCCAAAGGACTTGGTGAAGTGATCATTGCCGGCCTGCTCACCGACAACCTCTCCTTCGTTCTGCAGGGAGGCATTATCGTCGCGCTGATGGCGATGCTGTTCGATGCGCTGTTCCAGCGCCTTGAGTCCCGTCTGCTGTCAGCGCAAAACCACTGAATCGACGCTGCTCAGGCAAACCGCTACGACCAGAAAAAAATTCATACGAGTTAGCAAATTCACGTTTTTTGATTATCCTGACTCAATTAGTCGGAAAAGTTATTCCGTCTAAAAAAGGGATCCAAAGGCACGGCTTTGGAGTGAATTATTGGCGGTCGGCCTTTGTCGTGCTGACCATTCGATAGCAACAGGATGAGTGCTATGCCGTATTCCTCCCCCAGCACCAGGGTCGCACGCTACGTCAGGACACTTTGGCCACCCACACTGCTCGTTGCAGTGACGCTCTCTTCCCTTGCGCAATCCGCGACTACAGCGCCAGAAATCAGCCTGGCTGACCTGAGCCTGGAGGAGCTGAGCGACATCCAGGTCACCTCCGTCTCGCGGGACGGAGAAAAGCTATCCGATGCTGCCGCGTCCATATTCGTCATCTCGGCCGAGGATATACGCCGAAGCGGCGCCCGTAGCCTGCCGGAGGTACTGAGGCTGGCGCCGAATCTTCAGGTCGCACAACGGGATGCTCAGACCTATGTGATAAGTGCCCGTGGATTCAACTCCACGACGGCCAACAAGCTCCAGGTGCTGATCGACGGGCGCATCATCTACACCCCGCTCTTCTCCGGCGTATTCTGGGATGAGCCCGCGGTGTTACTGGAGGATATCGAACGCATTGAGGTGATCAGCGGCCCCGCTTCTACCTCCTGGGGCAGCAACGCGGTAAACGGCGTCATCAATATCATCACCCTCCCTTCCGCCCAATCCCAGGGCGGGCTTGTCTCGCTCGGAGGCGGTAACAGCGCTCAGGATGCCGCCTATCGCTATGGCGGCACACTCGATTCCGGCGGGCAGTATCGCGCCTATGCCAAGGCCTCTCATGACAACGAAACCCTTTTGGAATCGGGCCCGGGGGCCGACGACAACTGGTCCAGCTCTCAGGCAGGCTTCAGGCTGGATCTCGATGCCAAGGGAGACTTAAGGGTACAGGGCGATGCCTACCGCGGCCGATTGGATAATGCCGACGCCGATGATGCGAGCATCAGCGGGTTCAACCTGCTCACGAGCTGGAAGCCGCAGCTCGCCGGGGGCGAACAATTAACCCTGAGTGCCTATTTGGATCATCGCGAGCGAGACTTTCCCGACAGTTACAGCGAAACGCTCGACATACTGGATCTGGAGATGCAGCACACACTGCAGCCAACCGCCAGGCAGCAGCTTATATGGGGCATGGGTTACCGCACTGCGTGGGATGAGGTCGGTAACCCCTCCAATCTTGTGTTCCTGCCCGCGGACAAGCGGCTGAGCTGGAGCAACTTGTTCATACAGGACAAGATCGAGCTGAACGATGCGCTTCGCCTGACCCTGGCCGGTCGCCTGGAACACAACAGTTACACCGGCTGGGAAGCGATGCCCAGCGCCCGAATCGCATGGCTGCTCTCGGATGACCGACTACTCTGGGCAGCGGTTTCAAGGGCAGTACGCACCCCGTCCCGACTTGACCGGGAGTTGTATGCTCCCGCTGATGGCTCACTGCTGGCGGGAGGTCCCGAGTTCAATTCGGAAATCCTGAACGCGTTCGAAATCGGGTACCGTGCCCGCCAGGCCGGCAATCTGAACTACAATCTGACGCTGTTCTATCACGACTACGACGATATCCGCTCTCTAAACCCCACCCCTGGTGGCGCCTTCGAAATCGGCAACGGCATCAAGGGCAGCATTCATGGACTGGAGGTTTGGGGGGTTGCGCAGCTCACCGATAACTGGCGCATTAACGCCGGCGGATTGCTGATGGACCGGGACCTGGAATTCAAATCGTCTAACTTCATGGACGGTGGCTCTGGCAATGACCCCAACTACCAGTGGCGAATTGGCTCGCATATCGACCTCGCCAACGATACCGAATTTGATCTGAACCTGCGGCGGGTAGGCGAACTTTCGGACAGCGGAGCACCGGGCTACACCGCCGTGGACATCAGACTGGGTTGGCGCCTTGGCGAAAGTACAGATGTTTCTCTGTCCGGATTTAATCTGTTTGACTCTCGCCACCCGGAGTATGGATCTTCGGCCTCGCGCAGTGAGGTCGGTCGTAACGTGCTGCTGAAGCTGGTGCATAGATATTGAGGTCGCTATGAGAGCAGTTCGGATACTCCTGGCGCTTCTAATACTTCATGGGTCGGTTGCAGCCGCCAACGATACCTCTCGCCCACCGCTGGCGGACCAGGTCAAGGCTGCCTTCATCTTCAAGTTCTGCAGCTATATCGAGTGGCCGCCCGAGATTTTTTCCACGCCTCAATCCCCAATCGTCATTGCGACCTTTGAGCGTGACGCATCGATGGCACACCTGTTAACGGAAACGGTTCGGGGTCGCCGAGTGGGTGAACGACCGGTTCAGGTCCGCACGCTATCCGAGCACGAGGTAACGGAAGGCATACATGTGCTTTACCTGGGCGACGATACTCGGTTGGTCCGCAGTCGCATAGAGAGCGTCAAGGGGCAGCCGATATTGATTGTTACCGATCTCCCGAGGGGACTTGAGTTCGGCAGCGGTATTAACTTCCGCCGCGAGGACGACCGCATCCGCTTTGATATCTCGCTGACCGCCGCACAGTCCAATCGACTCAAGATCAGCTCGCGGCTCCTGACCGTAGCACGACAGATCGAGGGGGCGGAGCCATGAATGCCCTTTTCGCTCTAAGCTCAATCCGCCACAAGCTGCTAGTCGGCGTATTGCTGACGACCGCCACCGCACTGGCAATCCTCGGTGCGATCTTCATCATCTACGATCTGGGAGATTACCGCGATCGCCTTGTCGAAGAGCTGACCACCCAGGCTGACCTGATAAGTCTAAGCAGCACGGCGGCACTGGAGTTTGAGGACCGGGAAACCGCCAAGCAGACCCTCGCCTCACTCCGGCTGAGACCTGAGATACTTGCCGCCGCAATCTATGACAGGAACGGCAATCTCTTCGCCCGCTATTACGCCTCCCCCGCCCATATTCGTGAAATACCGGTTCGTGCCGAACAGCCGAGTATCGGTGTCGACGCTGATACAATCCGGCTATTCAGGCCTATCTATAACGATCGGGAGATAATCGGCAGCGTATTCATGCTGGCGCAAAGCGGTGTCAAGGAGCGCACCTTCCGTGTACTACTGATTTTCTTATCCATCGCCATTGTCGCGCTGGCGGCCTCGACACTGCTCTCTTCCTGGCTTCAGGCCCGTATCACCAGCCCGATAATGGAGGTGACGGAGCTGGCCCGCCAGGTAGTCAACGAGCGCAACTATAACCTGCGCGCCAATAGAACCACCGACGATGAAATCGGCTTTCTGATCGAAGCGTTCAACCAGATGCTGTCCCAGATCGGGCTTCGCACGTCAGAACTTGAGCGCTCCAACAGCGAGTTGGCCGAGCAGATCCACGAACGGTCGCAGGCTGAAAAAGCCCTCAGCGAGAGCGAATATCGGCACCGCACGCTGATCACGACGCTGTCGGCACTGACATGGCGGGCCGATGCGCATGGCGACTTCAGCGCCACACAGACTGCGTGGGACAGCTTTACCGGACAAACGCCCCGAAGTCATGCAGGCCGTGGCTGGCTTCAGGCGGTCCACCCGGATGACCGGGAGCTGGTCAGCCAGCTTTGGAATCAGGCCTGCGAAGAGAGTGTAGCGTTCAAGCAGGTATTCAGGCTCTGGTATGCCCCCGGCGGCGAGTACCGTTACGTCAACTTCAGCGCCGCCCCTCTTATTGACCCCGGTGGTCAAACCATGGAGTGGATGGGGATCGTCGATGATATTCACGAACGAATGCAGGCGACTGAGGAGGTACAGCGCCTGAATGCCGAACTCGAACACCGCGTGCAGGAGCGCACTGCAGAGCTTGAAAACGCCAACAGAGAGCTGGAATCGTTCAGCTACTCCGTTTCACACGACCTGCGAGCTCCGCTGCGCTCAATCGACGGCTTCAGCCAAGCCCTGATCGAGGACTACGGAGACAAACTTGATGAAGAAGCCAAGGAGTATCTGGATCGAGTACGCAATGGTGCCCAGCGGATGGGCCGACTGATCGATGACATGCTGAACCTGTCCAGAGTCAGCCGCATGGAGTTGGTCCGCCGCCCATTAAACCTCAGCGAAGTCGCCGCGGAACTGCTGAACGAACTGCGCCAGTCCGAACCACAGCGGAGCGTATACACCGAGATCGAGCCGGAGCTTCTGGCTTACGGTGACAGCCGCCTTGTCCGCGTGGTGTTGGAAAACCTGTTCAGCAATGCCTGGAAGTACACGGCAAAACGGGACGACGCCAAGATCCGGTTCGGCCAGGTCGAGTTCGAAGGGCGAAGCTACTTCTTTGTCCGCGACAACGGTGCCGGATTCGACATGAAATATGCCGATCGACTTTTCACCCCGTTCCAGCGCCTGCACGACAACCGTGAGTTTCCCGGCACCGGTGTGGGCCTGGCTACCGTACAGCGTGTGATCCGTCGCCACGGCGGCAGAATATGGGCCGAATCCGAACTGGATAAAGGCAGTACCTTCTATTTCACGCTAACCCCATCCGAGGAACTCCACCATGACAAGACGCCCAATTCTGCTGGTTGAAGACAACCCCGACGACGAAGCGCTCGCCTTGAGAGCGTTCAAGAAATGCAATATCAGTAACGAGCTATGGATAGCACGTGACGGAGAAGAGGCGCTGAATCTGCTTTTGGGATCCGATACGGAAACGAGCGAATACAGGCACCTGCCCGCCGTGGTGCTGCTCGACCTAAACCTACCGAAGATCAGCGGGCTCGAAGTATTACGCAGGATCCGCAACGATCCGCATACCAAAACCCTGCCCGTGGTAATACTCACCTCTTCCAAGCACGAGGAGGACCTGATTGCGGGCTACCAACTTGGCGCCAACAGTTACGTCCGCAAGCCAGTCGACTTCAACGAGTTCGCGCGAGCGGTTAGCCAGCTCGGCATGTATTGGCTGCTGCTCAATGAGCTCCCGGAGCAACATGATGCACTAAAATCTGAACATACTTAATTAGGTATCGTTGGGAGGAGTTACACCGATCATGGACACCCAACCTCTGCGCGCATTGATCATCGAGGATGAACCGGATGACGCCGCATTGCTGCTGCGCGAATTGCGCAAGTGCGGCTATGACGTCGATGCTGTCAAGGTTGATACCGCCGAAGCACTGGAGCGTGCGCTGCTTGGCTCGCAAAATTGGCAGATCGTATTCTCCGATTACACCATGCCCTCTTTCAACGGCATGGCCGCATTGGATCTGGTTCGCCGCTATGACAAGGACGTACCTTTTATTTTCGTATCCGGCACTATCGGCGAGGAACTGGCGGTCAGCGCGGTTCGTTCCGGCGCACAAGACTACATACTTAAAGACAATCTCAAGCGTCTCTCCGCCGCGGTACCGAGAGAGCTGCGCGAAGCGGAGGTACACCGCAAGCGACGCGAGGCGGAGCAGCACATTCAGTACCTGGCAAATTATGACCAGCTGACAAACCTGCCCAATCGGAATCTGTACCAGGACAGGCTTCAACAGTCACTGATCGAAGCCGAGCATAACGGTGGGTTGATCGGGCTGCTTCTGATCCGTCTGGACCGTGCCTATGAACTCAGCAGTAGTCTGGGCCCGAAGGGAAGCGACAGGCTCATCAAGGCCTTTGCCGCGCGTGTCGGCCAGTCAGTGCAGAGCCATGATTTTGTCGCCCGTCTGGATAGCGATCAGTTTGCCGCCATAGTCACCGGTTATTCCGATAATGATGAACTGCTTGCTGCCTGTATGCGGCTGTATCAGACCCTGTCACAACCCCTGGATATCAGCGGTTACTCATTGAGGATAAATCCAAGCATCGGGATCAGCCTGTTTCCTGATGACGCGGACAAACCCGATGGCTTACACGGAAATGCGGCATTGGCGATGCAGAAGGTGATCCGGCACGGCGGTAGCAACCATAGGTTCTACTCTCCCGAGCTGCGGCAACTTCGCGATGAACGGCTAACCCTTGAGCATGAACTGAGCACCGCGGCAATCAACAAGGGCTTTATTCTGCACTACCAACCGCAGGTAGAGCTCTCGAGCGGGCGGATGGTAGCGGTTGAAGCGTTGCTAAGATGGAATCATCCAGAGCGGGGCTCGATACGCCCGGATCTGTTTATCCCAATCGCCGAAGAGACCGGCCATATTCTTTCAATCGGGCAATGGGTGTTGAAACAGGCCTGCAGCGCAGCCAAAGAGTGGGCGTCTCGATACGGGGAAACAGCCCCCAGAGTCGCCGTGAACTTTTCCGCTTTTCAGTTCCGTCAGCCGGATCTCGCGGAAAGCGTTCAAAACCTGCTGGAGCACCTTCAGTTGCCGCCGCAGCAACTGGAAATCGAGATCACCGAAACCGCTCTTATGCAGGATCCGGACACGACTCAGCGTATTCTAAAACGCCTGAGAGACCTCGGCGTATCCATCTCCCTGGATGACTTCGGCACCGGTTACTCCAGCCTGAGTTATCTCAAGCGCTTCCCGGTCAACATGTTGAAAATTGACCAGAGTTTTATCAGAGATATACCCGACGACCGGGACAGCATCGAGATTACACGCGCGATCATCGCCATGACGGCCCGCCTCAATATTAACGTGATAGCGGAGGGCGTCGAAACGAAACAGCAGGCCGAGTTTTTGGGCAACGAGGGGTGCAATCTGGTACAGGGCTACCTGTTCAGCCGCCCCTTACCTGGAGATGATCTCGGCAAATTGCTTGCAACGCCCTCCCCCTTTACACAGATATGACCGCTAACCGCGACCGGCGTCACAAGGCCGCGGCATATCCGCGCCAACGCTGCAATACATTTTTTTCGATACCATGACGTAACACTTTCTTCGATTCCGCAAAAAAATCAATGCCCCCCGCGACACCCTTATATTTAGCAGGGTTTAATAAACCGATTTTCGTAATAAGATTTAATAAACATGACCAAATAATCAACTATAATCGCTTGTTCGCAAAACCAGAAAAAGGACGTATTTAGATGTTAAGGAAACTACTGCTGGTGCTGCTTGGCGCTGTTATAGCGCTGCCGATGATTGCAGGCCTGGCAGGCATTAAGCTGCTGCAGTTCAAAACCATGGGCGATGCATTCGCAGAGATGACCATGCCGCCCGAGCCGGTAAACGCGGCCGAGGTTTTTGAATACACGCGACAACCGCAGATACCCGCTGTCGGTACGGTGATGTCAGTACAGGGCACCATGGTACGTAACGAGGTCGAGGGATTGGTGCGTGAGATACTGTTCGAGGCCGGTAGCAATATCGAAGCGGGACAGCCGCTGGTGCGTTTGGACACCGAGCTCGAACAGGCACAGCTGCGCGAAGCGGAAGCCACTGCCGAGCTGTCGCGGATCTCGCTCAAGCGAGCTCAGGAGCTGCGCAAGAGCAAATATATCGCTCAGTCCGAGTTCGACTCTATCCGCACCGGCGTAAAGCAAGCCGACGCCCAGGTTGATTACGTGCGCGCGGTGATCGCCAAGAAAACCATCCGCGCCCCCTTCTCCGGTACGCTGGGCATTCGCCAGATCAGCGTCGGTCAGTTCCTCAATAAGGGCGACGAGATCGTATCCCTGCAATCGCTTGATCCGGTGTATGTAGATTTCTCGCTCCCGCAGCAGCACCAGGGGGAGCTGCGCACCGGACTGACCGTGCAGGTCAAAGCCGACGCCTACCCGGAACAACCGTTCGAGGGCCGCATCACCGCGTTCAACCCCGATGTGGATCCCGCCACACGCAATATCCGCGTGCAGGCCACCCTGTCCAATCCCCAGGGATTTCTGCGCCCCGGCATGTACGTCTCGCTTGAAGTACTTAAGGGGATGACCGAAAAGGTGCTGATGCTCCCCGCCACGGCGGTTCAATACGGCCCCTACGGCTCCACGTTGTTTGTCATCGAAGCCAGCGAAGAGAACCCGGAATCACTGGTAATCCGACAGCAAAGCGTAACGCTGGGTAAGCACATGGGTGACTTTGTGGAGGTTCTGCAGGGGGTAAAGGCGGGTGATCGAGTGGTGTCCACCGGCGTGTTCAAGCTGCGTCCCGGGATGACGGTTGTGGTCGATAACAGCCTCGCGCCTGAGTTCAAGTTCGAGCCGACTCCTAATAATAGCTGAGGCTCCTGGCAACAGTTGAGGCTTGCGGCAATAGCTGCGCCTGCGCCTTTTAACCCGTTACTGCGCCGGAACAATCGATCATGAAAGCTTTCACCGATATTTTCGTACGCCGCCCCGTGCTTGCCATCGTGGTCAGCGTCGTCATCATCATCGCGGGCGTGCAATCCTGGTGGTCACTGAGCGTGCGCCAGTACCCGCAGAGCGAAAACGCATCCATAACCGTCACCACTCCCTATATTGGCGCCAGCGCCGAAGTGGTGAAGGGCTTCGTCACCACCGAGATAGAGCGCGCCATCGGCGCGGTTCAGGGTGTCGATTATGTAGAGTCGAAAAGCCTGCTCGGGCTGTCGATGGTCACCGCCCGACTTGAGCTCAACTACGAGCCCACCAAGGCGCTGACCGATATCACCGCCCAAGTGAACCAGGTACGCAACTCGCTGCCGGCCGAAGCGGAGGTGCCGTCGATCAGCATCCAGTCGGCGGACTCCGAATTCGCTGCCGCCTACCTCAGTTTCTCCTCGGATACCCTGTCGCAAACCCAAATCACCGATTATCTGGTACGGGTGGTACAGCCCCGTCTGTCGGCTCTGGAGGGGGTGCAGCGCGCTGAGATCTTCGGTGCGCGTACCTATGCCATGCGGGTCTGGCTTGATCCCGGCCGAATGGCGGCACTGAACATCAGTCCGACAGAGGTGCGCACGGCGCTGGCCTCCAACAACTACCTGGCAGCGGTGGGCAACACCAAGGGCAATATGGTTCAGGTTAACCTGACCGCAAACACCGACCTGCACTCGCAGGAGGAGTTCGCACAACTGGTGATCCGCAACCAGCATGACACCATCATCCGGCTCAGCGATATCGCCGAGGTGGAGCTCGGCGCCGAGGACTACGAAACCAATGTCAGCTTCAACGGCCAGACCGCCGTGTTCATGGGGATATTTCCCCTGCCTGACAGCAACACCATCGATGTCATTGGCCTGGTGCGCAAGGATCTGGAGGGGATCAAACAGGGTCTGCCGCCAGGTATGGAGGCCGAGATCGGCTATGACGCCTCCGCCTATATCAACGATGCGATCCATGAGGTTGTCGGCACGCTAACCGAGACGCTGGCGATCGTCGTTCTGGTGATCTTCATCTTCCTCGGCTCCATGCGCTCGGTGCTGGTACCGGTAGTGGCGATCCCGGTTTCGCTGATCGGCGCTATCTTCCTGATGCAGGTGTTCGGCTTCACGCTGAACCTGTTGACGCTGCTGGCAATCGTGTTGTCGGTGGGTCTAGTCGTGGATGACGCTATCGTCATGGTGGAGAACGTGGAGCGCCATCTACGCGAGGGCCGCTCACCGATGCAGGCCGCACTGATCGGTGCCCGTGAGCTGATCGGGCCGGTAATCGCGATGACCATCACCCTGGCCGCGGTCTATACGCCAATCGGTCTGCAGGGCGGTCTGACCGGCGCCCTGTTCCGCGAGTTCGCGCTGACCCTGGCCGGTGCGGTGACCATCTCCGGTATCGTCGCCCTGACCCTGTCGCCGATGATGGCGGGACACCTGCTGAAAAGCGCTGAAAGCGAAGAGCACGGCCTGACCGGCCGGGTGAACCACTTTTTCGACCGCCTGCGTGATGGCTACGGCGCCCTGCTTCAGCGCATTCTGCATGCCCGCCCCGTGGTCTACGTGGTCTGGATCGCGCTCAGCATCATGGTGGTGCCGATGTACATGTTCTCGCCCAAGGAGCTGGCGCCGCTGGAGGACCAGAGCGTCATGTTCGGCATCATCAACAATGCAGCCAACGCATCGGCGGACCAGAAGGTCCATTTCGGTAAAACCGCCGAGCAGATGTTCTACAACGCCCCCGCGCGCGAGTTGACCTTCCAGATCCTGCTGGCGCCATCCGACCCATTCGCGGCTGCACTGGGTATCGGCGGCTTCAGCGGTATGGTTACCAAGCCCTGGGATGAGCGCGACAAGTCGGTCAATCAGCTGATTCGCGAGATGCAGGGACAGCTGTCGACCATTCCCGGGCTGCAGATCTTCGTCACCCAGCCCCCGGCCCTGCCCGGCGGCAGCAACTTCCCGGTGGAGTTCGTCATCACCTCCACCGACGATCCGAAGCAGATGCTGGAGTACGCCCAGCAGCTGCAGATGAAAGCGATGGAGAGCGGACTGTTCTACTTCCCGCCGGAGATCGACCTGAAGTTCGACCAGCCTCAGTCCGAGATCCATATCGATCACCAGAAGGTCGCCGCCCTTGGACTGACCAATGCGCAGATCGGTGCGGACCTGGGAGCCGCGTTGGGGGCCAACTACGTCAATCGCTTCAACGTGGAGGGGCGCGCCTACAAGGTGATCCCGCAGATCGCCCGCATCGACCGGCTCAACCCGGAGCAGCTCAACGAGATCTACGTCTCTGGACCTGATGGCCAGCTGATTCCGTTGAGTTCTATAGCGACGCTCAGCGATACCACCGTACCACGCTCGCTGAACCGTTTTCAGCAGCTCAATGCGATCAAGCTTTCCGGCATGACGGCGCAGATCGACGAGGGGCTCAAGGTACTGGAAAACTCCGCTGCGGAACTGCTGCCGGCCAACTACACCGTCAACTACACCGGCGAGTCGCGCCAGCTGCGTACCGAGGGCAACAAGTTCCTGCCCTCGTTGGGGCTGGCGATCCTGATGATCTTCCTGGTGCTGGCAGTGCAGTTCAACTCCTTCCGCGACCCGTTCGTGATCCTGCTCGGCTCGGTGCCGCTGGCGATGTTCGGCGCCCTCACCTTCACTGTGTTGAAAATGCCCAACCCGGATATTCCGTTCTGGACCGATGGCTGGACCACGACAATGAACATCTATGCCCAGGTCGGTCTGGTCACTCTGGTAGGGCTGATCTCGAAGAACGGTATCCTGATCGTCGAGTTCGCCAACAAACTGCAGGAGCAGGGACAGGCGAAGCTGGACGCTATCAGACTGGCTGCCATGACCCGACTGCGTCCAGTATTGATGACTTCCATCGCCACCATTGCCGGTCACTTCCCGCTGACACTGGTGGATGGTCCGGGAGCGGCGGCGCGTAACTCAATCGGTCTGGTGCTGGTGGGCGGTATGACGATCGGCACGATCTTCACACTGTTCGTGGTGCCCTCACTGTACATGCTGATTGCGCGCCAGCACGAGCATGAGGATCTGGAGGAAGAGGACGGGATGGCTCTGGTCAGAACAGAGGCCTGAGGAAGAGTCGTCGATTACGCGGATAACCTGAATCGGCAACGTCCATGTAACCCGCCTGCGCATCCATACGCAGGCGGGTTTTTTACATCCCTGTATGCAACCTGACGCCGTTGGAGTTGTTGTTCTTTATATATCGCAGTCAGGTTTAACCGTTACGCTGCACCAGCCCGTGGCTGTCCATGATCGACTCGATCTCGGACAGACTGGCCGGATCGTCGATAGTCGACGGCACAGTGTAGCTCTGGCCATCGGCAATCTGGCGCAACAGTTTGCGCAGGATCTTGCCGGAGCGGGTCTTCGGTAGGCGCTGCACAATAATGGCGCGCTGGAAGCAGGCGATCGGCCCGATCTCCTTGCGCACCATGGCCACCAGTTCGCTCTGCAGCTGGCTCTCTTCCACCTCGGCACCATCTTTCAGCAGCACCAGACCGATCGGCGCCTGGCCCTTGAGCGGATCATTGACACCGATTACCGCACACTCGGCCACAGCCGGGTGCGCCGCTACGATCTCCTCCATCTCACCGGTGGAGAGACGGTGACCGGCCACGTTGATCACATCGTCGGTGCGCCCCATGATGAAGACGTAGCCCTCCTCATCCTTGTATCCGCCGTCGCCGGAGGTGTAGTAACCCGGGAAGTCGGACAGGTAACCGGTGCGGAAACGCTCGAAATCGCCCCAGATCGTTGGCAGGCAGCTCGGCGGCAGCGGTAGCTTGAGTGCAATTGAGCCCTGCTCGCCCGGCGGCAGCTCCTGGCCATCGACACCGAGAATCTGCACATTGAAGCCCGGTACCGGCAGTGTAGAGGAGCCCGCTTTCGGCGTTTTCGGCTCGATCCCCATCAGGTTGCCGCAGATCGCCCAACCGGTTTCGGTCTGCCACCAGTGATCAACCACCGGCTTGCCGGTCTTGCCGACGGTCCAGTCGTAGGTGGGCGGATCGAGGCGTTCGCCGGCCATGAAGATGGTCTGCAGAGAGGAGATATCGTAGTTGGCCAGCAGAGACGCTTCGGGATCCTCTTTCTTGATCGCACGGAACGCGGTCGGCGCGGCGAACAGCGCCTTGGCCTTGTACTCCTGCACCACACGCCAGAAGGCACCGGCGTCCGGTGTTCTCACCGGCTTGCCTTCGTACACGATGGTGGTGCACCCGGCCAGCAGAGGCCCGTACACGATATAGGAGTGGCCCACGACCCAACCCACATCGGATGCAGCCCAGAACACATCGCCCGGCTGCATGTTGTAGATCGCCTTCATCGAGTACTTGAGGGCGACGGCATGGCCACCGTTATCGCGCACCACCCCTTTCGGCTTTCCGGTAGTTCCGGAGGTGTACAGGATGTAGAGCGGGTCGGTGCCCTTGACCGGAACGCAGTCAGCCGGTTCGGCCTGGGCCATCGCCTCGACCCAGTCGATATCACGCCCCTCGGTCAGCTCGGCCTTCGCTTCGGGGCGCTGCAGAATGATGCACGCCTGCGGCTTGTGCGCGGACTGTTCGATCGCCTGATCCAGCATCGGTTTATACTCGATCACCTTGGCGACCTCGAGGCCGCAGGAGGCGGATACCACCACCTTCGGCTCGGCATCGTCGATACGCACGGCAAGTTCGTGCGGCGCAAAGCCACCGAATACCACCGAATGGATGGCACCAAGCCGGGCTACACCCAGCATCGCGATCAACGCTTCCGGCACCATCGGCATGTAGATGACGACACGGTCTCCCTTGGTGACACCTTGAGCCTTGAGCACGCCGGCAAACTTGGCCACTTCATCGCGCAACTCTCGGTAGGTCAGCTTGCGCTTGGAACCCGATACCGGTGAGTCGTAGATCACGGCATCCTGGTCACCACGACCGCTCTCCACATGATGATCCAATGCCATGTAGGCGGTGTTCATCTCACCATCGGCGAACCAGCGGTAGATACCGTTGTCATCGGTGGAGAGTATCTGTTGCGGCGGAGCGTACCAGGGGAGATCAGCGGCTTTCTCGGCCCAAAAACCTTCCGGGTTCTCGATGGCGTTGCTGTATTCGGCTTGGTAGGACATGGCACAGGTCCTTTTATTCTTGAGTTTGTGGTCGCTTGGGGTTCGGGGTTTATCGATTATTGTTGACACTTCCCCGTTATCGACAGTCACTCTAGCTGAATCTGTCGACAAATGAGATACGACAAAAGGCGTAACCTTAGGTGATGCAGAATGGAATATTGACCTGAAACAGCTATAACACCGGAACTATCTTGTGATTTTCGGTATCACGGACATCTCTTTTAGAATCTTTTAATTGTCGACACTTACTTTGAACCACCCAATCCGTCGCGGTTTGAAATCAGTTCAGCATGATTGGCTATCAAATGGTTATATTATAACATTACCAAAATATCAGACTCGCTAATGGAGATGGAGAACCAGATGACCCGCCTAACTCTGACCAGCACCGCTGTGGTAATCAGTATTTTCGCTATTGGGGCACAGGCTCAACCCGCGCTCGCTCCGCATCAACATGGCGAGGCCCAACTGGATGTGGTGACCGATGGTCAAACACTGAGCCTCACATTGAACTCACCGGCATACAATCTGGTCGGATTCGAACACCCGGCACAAACCGATCAGGAGAAGGCCAGGATTCAGGCCATCGACTCAGCGATGCGTACACCCGAGCACTGGATTGAACTTCCACCCGAAGCCGACTGTGCGCTCAGCCAGGTCGAGATCGGCCAGCACCATGAGCTCAAACTTGAAGAAGATGAAGAGGAACATGATCAAGAACACGAGCACGAGCACGAGCACGAGCACGAGCACGAGCACGAGCACGAACATGATCATGCCGATCTGATTGACGAACATATGGATCTGAGCTTCAACTACCGATTCCTGTGTGCTGCCCCTGAACTGCTGGATCGAATCAAACTCACCCTGTTCGGCAAGTACCCTTTGCTGGAGTCCTTGCTAGCGCAGGTCATTACCCACACCCAGTCGGTCCAGTTGCTGAACGCCGCCAATCCATATCTGAAACTCAAATGACGACTAGCCATATCGTTGAAATCGACCAATTACGCTTCAGCTGGCCCGACATGCGCGGGCAACTGCTGAATATACCCCAGTTACGCCTTGAAGCTGGCAGCAGCCTGTTCCTGCGCGGTCCATCGGGCAGCGGAAAAAGTACCCTGCTTAATCTGGTGTCGGGTGTCCAGGCGGGTTACTCAGGCTCCGTCTCGATCTGCGGCGAGCGTCTGGAGACGTTGTCAGCCCATCGCCGCGATCGGTTGAGGGCCGATCATATAGGTTTGATCTTCCAGCAGTTCAATCTCCTTCCCTGGTTGTCACCCGTGGAGAATGTCGCACTGGCCTGTCGCTTTTCCCGTCGTAGACGCGACCGTGCCCAGGCGCGCAGCGGTTCGGTCCAAGACGAAGCGATCCGCCTGCTTCGCGAACTCGGTCTCGCTGAGGTGTTGAACAGCCGCCGCAACACCTCGGCGCTCTCCATCGGTCAACAGCAGAGGGTCGCCGCGGCTCGGGCCCTGATCGGCAGCCCGGAACTGATCATCGCCGACGAACCCACATCGGCGCTGGACTCCGAGCACCGCGACCGCTTCGTCGATCTCCTGATGAAGGAAACCCAAGCCAACGGCACCAGCCTGCTGTTCGTCAGCCATGATCCGGCGCTCGCCAGTCACTTCGATAATACCCTCCAGCTGGACGGGATTACCGGCAGCTCCCTGGAGACACGGCCATGCTGATCGACCTGCTCTGGCGCAGCCTGCTGAACCGGCGCGCCACCGCTGTGCTGAGCATACTGACGATCGGCCTCAGCGTAGCGCTGCTGGCCGGTGTCGAGAAAGTGCGCCAGGATATGCGCGAAGGCTTCTTTAACACTGTTTCCGGCACCGACCTGATCGTCGGGGCACGAACCGGGCAGGTCGAATTGCTTCTATACTCGGTGTTCCACCTTGGCTCGGCCACCAACAATATCCGCTGGAAAAGCTTCCAGCGTGTTGCCAACGATCCTGCAGTTGAATGGAGCGTCCCTCTGTCGCTGGGCGACTCGCACAAAGGGTTTCGCGTAGTGGGCACCACCAGCGCCTTCTTCGATCACTATCGGTACGGGCGTGAAAACGCACTCAAGCTGAGCGCCGGCCGTGCCTTCAACGGTATCCACCAGGTTACACTTGGAGCGGAGGCCGCCAGCAGACTTGGATACCATACCGGGGACAAAGTGGTCATAGCCCATGGCCTTGGCAGCACAAGCTTTGCCCAGCATAAAGACCAACCCTTTACCGTTGTCGGTATCCTCGAACCCACGGGCACCCCCGTAGACCAGTCGCTGCTCGTCAGCCTGGAGTCGATAACCGCCATCCATCTGGGCTGGCGCGCGGGCGTTCCGATGCCGGGGCTGTCGGTAGACCCGAGCACGTTGTCCGAAACAGACCTGACGCCCAAGGAGATCACGGCGTTTCTGCTCGGCATGAAGTCAAAGACCCAGGTATTTCAGATGCAGCGTGCGATCAACCGGTTCTCGGCGGAACCGCTGCTTGCTATCCTGCCCGGCGTCGCCCTGCAGGAGCTGTGGCAGGTGATCGGCAGTGCGGAAAAAGCACTGCTGGCGGTATCGGCCTGTGTCGTGCTGGCGGGCCTGACCGGGATGCTTGGGGTTCTGCTGACCGGTTTGCAGCAACGGCGGCGCGAATTGGCGCTACTGCGCGCCATCGGCGCGTCGCCGTTTAATCTGCTCTGTCTCGTGGTGATGGAAGCGGTGCTGCTGACAGCGGCAGGTATCGCTGTCGGTCTGTCACTGCTGTGGACCCTGCTGATACTGGCTCAACAGGGATTATCAGAAGCATTTGGCCTTTACCTGACACTGGGCTGGCCAGACGGACTCTGGCAGATACTGGCTATGGTGCTCGCGGCAGGCGCCTTGGCCGGCACCATACCCGCCTGGCAAGCCTGGCGTTATACTCTCGCGGATGGGCTGACGCCCCGAACCTGAACCTTTGCAGACATCTTACTATGCGTAAATGGATCCACCTGTTCCTCGCTTTTTGGCTGGCCGCATCTGCACAGGCCGCCAACCTTAACGGCAATAAGGTCACGGAGATTACCTGGGACGAACTGATGCCACAGGACTACGACCTCTCCTACGAGGATCTGTACGGCTCAGACGTGGACATCAATAACCTGGACGACTTCGACAGCGGCGCCCAGTCGATGCTGGATCATATGCAGCAAGTGCTCAGTTCTGCGCCTGTCGTTGAGGAGATGGACGGTCGCATGGTGCGTATCCCCGGTTTCGTCGTTCCCCTCGGTGGCGAAGACCAGCGTATAGACCGCTTCTTTTTGGTGCCCTACTTCGGCGCCTGCATACATACACCGCCGCCGCCTGCAAACCAGATTATCGATACCCATTTCGAACCGGGCACCCGTATTGAAAGTCTGTATGACGCCGTTTGGATCACCGGTCGTCTGACCGTGGAACGTTTCAGCAATGAACTGGGTACCGCCGGCTACCGCCTGGAAGCCTATCAAATTGAACCCTATGAAGATTCTGTACCGGATAGCACACAGTAAGGTTGTAATACCCCGGATCTTGCCGCTATGCTCGCGCTTCATGGACAATAGTGTTGATGCAAACGACAGATGGATTTCGATTGGTTAGCGTTAAGCGCTCTGTGCGTGGTTGCAGCCCTGCAACTATGGTTCTGGATCAGGTCTAAGCGCAGCAACGCTGGAGCAGTTGCACTCATCAACCGGTTCCCAAACGCCGTAATGAAGGTCGAGAGCGACGGCACCATCAGTTACGCCAACGCCGCAGCGTCACGCCTGCTTGGCTACGATGAACAAGAGCTGATCGGACTTGGTGTCGAGATGCTGGTGCCGGAACAGCAGCGCCACCACCACAAGCATTGGCGGGAGATGTTTATCCAGTCCGCCAATGCCAGGGCCATGGGTCAGTTGAACGCCCTGGCCGCCCGCCACAAGTCCGGTCGTTCAATCCCGGTCAGAATCGAGCTTACTACACTCTTTCATGAGAACAGTTCCCGGCGTAGCGTCTTGGCGGTCCTGTATCCTGCCATTGAAAACGAGGAGATGCTGGCACAAGTTCAACGCGATGCTGGGGTGGGTACCTGGGAGTGGGATATGGAAAAAGACCGTCTCAGCTGGTCCAACAGCGTGTACGAGATGTTCGGTCTTGATCCCCAGCGTTTCAGTGCCAGCTACGAAGCCTATCTGCAAGTGGTACACCCAGATGACCGAGCACGTGTAGATCACGCGATAAGTACGTCCCACGCCTCGTCCAGCCCCTATGAGATTGAGTATCGCATAGTGCGCCAGGGGGAGATTCGTCATTTGCTGGAGCGCAATTACCTGCATCTCGACCAGCATGGTGAGATCAAGTACATGTGGGGCAGTGTTATCGATATCACCGAGAAACGCTTGGCGGAGGCACAGCTGCAATTGGCTGACGCGGTGTTTAAACACTGCGCGGAGGGGATTCTCGTTTTCGACCATCAACAGAAACTGCTGCGTACCAATACGGCACTGCTCGAAATGGCCGGCTACGATTCCGACGCTGTAACAGCGATGAGCGCCGGCGAACTGTTTCTCGACCCACAGGACAAAAGCCCGCTATCACTCAGGGACCTGATGCGCTCGGCACCGCTAAGCGACGATGAGTGGAGAGGCGAGTTGACTCTTCAGCATCACACTGGAGACACCATCCCGGTACTGGCGTCGGTATCCACCATAGGCGAACCTCAGGGCGAGAGGTGCGAGTACATTCTGGTATGTACCGATATACGCGAGATTAAGCGGCAGCAGGAACAGCTTCGCCACATGGCTATGCACGACTCTCTGACCGGCCTGCCAAACCGCAGGCTTTTAGCCGAACACCTTAATCAGGCGATTGCAGCAAGCAAACGAACCGGCAACCGCTTGGCGGTGGTGTATATCGATCTGGACGGATTCAAACAGATTAATGATCACTTCGGCCATGAAGCGGGAGATGAGCTGCTCTGCCTGCTCGCTTCGAAATTGAAAAATCTTGTCCGGGAGTGTGATGTACTGGCTCGTATTGGCGGCGATGAGTTCGCCTTTCTGCTGTCGAACTGCGGTGATGACGAGATGCTATCGGATATCCTGGCGCGTATTACACAAGAGGGCGCGACGCGCTACCGCGACCTCAGTGTCACACTCAGCCTAGGTGCGGCCTGTTATCCTGATCACAGTGAAAACGGTAGTGAGCTGCTCATGCTGGCCGATCAGTTGATGTACCGGTCAAAGCACAACGGTAAAAGCCAGTTCATGATCGCCGGACAACGCTGACTGCATTAGAGAAAGAGCTCGTAATGCAGAAATTCCCGGTCCTCCCGGTAGCCCTGCATCTCGTAGAGTTGACGCGCCGCCGTATTGGTTTTGGCTGTAAATAACTCAACCACGCAGCAGCCAGCCTCTCTGGCTATATTTTGGGCCGCCTCCAACAGTGCTGAACCTATCCCCAGTCCCCGGAACGTTTCAGCAACATAGAGGTCGCTCAGTAGCCAACTGGGCCGACACTCCAACGACGAATGTGCGGGGTAACACTGTACGAAGCCCACTGCCTGCTCCTGCAGGCGGGCCAGCAGGATTATGCTACTGCCCTGCTCCAGTCGCTCACGCAGAAAAAGCGCCGCCTTGTCCCTGTCCGATGCGTAATCATAGAAGGTACGATACAGGTCAAACAGATCGATCAGATCAGGCAGGTCCTCGATAGATGCGGTATCGATTGCGGCCGCGGCGTTTTTCGAGCTCATGGCTGTTCCAAGGTTGATGAACGCTCCGACACTTTGCCTTAACTTTCAACCAATACCAACCCGGATACGCGATATCCGCGGCGATGAGACGCCAGGCATAGCCTTAGTCCCATAGGGGCTAGGGCATCCCCCCTGTCCCACTGACCAGATTACTGAACACGGCCACCCCTTCCTTGGTAAACCCAGGATCGCCAAGCAGATATAGCTGAAGGCGATCTATCCGTTGGTCGTCATTGAATTGCACCAGCACATCGCCAGACAGGTAGGGCGAAAGCGCAGCGAGCAGACGCTTGATGATCTCCGCATCGTCCCGAGCACCACGCAGCACCA
This sequence comes from Marinobacterium zhoushanense, assembly GCF_014641945.1. Lineage (GTDB taxonomy): Bacteria > Pseudomonadota > Gammaproteobacteria > Pseudomonadales > Balneatricaceae > Marinobacterium_D > Marinobacterium_D zhoushanense. Next base: position 279,034 of record NZ_BMIJ01000003.1, on the reverse strand, counting down.
GCGCCGCCCGCCGTCTATCCGGAAACGAATCTGCATCATCTTTTACGGCCCGGCCTAATCCGTAGTGGCCCAGAGCCTGACCGAGCCGCTGCGCCAGCTTTTCTCTCGCCTCTCCCGGCACAGCCTTTATCTCAAGAAAGGGCGCCAGCTGCTGGTAAGTCGCTCTGAACTCCGCAAGATTTTGCAATACACGAGCCCGTCGCTTCTCATCGACAGCGATATATGCGCTGCTCAGTTCATCGATTTCATCAACGGGCGGTAGCCTCAACCACCGGGCCGTGTCCGAATCGCTCAGGACCTCAACCGAGCCAGTGCCACTGCTATTTTGCGCGTCCGAGCCCAGCCCGCCGAACCATAGGAACAAACCCACCACTATCAAAAACAGCGGCAGCAGATATACGACATATTTTAATGGTATGCCGACTCCAATTGTCGGTCGCATAGCTATCACCTTCCGGCATTAATTGCTTTGCACATCAAGGACTAACCGTCAGTACGGATAACCGAACTTCCGCGTGAAGTTAATTGAAATGAAGGTGGCAAGTGCATGCCCCTCAGCTGAAGAAACTTGCCGCATCAGCTATAGGAGTTATAGCTAAATATTTGAAAAATTGAATTAACCAGGTCGGGCACATCTTTTGCTGTTTACCTTGTACCCTAACCCTAATGAGGAGGTATGCAGCATGCTCAAGGTGAACAAACCACCCTTGCCCTCACCGGTTCTCAGCTCGAACACAACAGGCAAGTCGTCTGCTGACAGTGTGTTTGCCGATATATTGGCGCAGGAGGCGGAGAGGCAACGGCGTGACGCTAAGGAGCAGCGTTCCTCGGGCGATATGCTGGCGCAAACGGCGGCCTCTCCATCAGAGCCACCCGACGCCCGTGAAGAGCTGATAAAGCTCCTCAGCATGAGCACCGCGGAGAGGATTCGTTACCTGATGCTCAAGGATATGGGGCTGACCGAGGAGTCGTTAGCCGCGCTGCCCTACGATGAGCGGCAGCGAATAGAACGGTTGATTGAACAGGAGATCCGACGACAGCTGGGCAGCAACTTCGACGAAACACGCGACCTGCGTCAAACCTGATCGTCTACAAATAATCTCAGCAGCCCTGACGGTTGCTGTTAGTATCAACAGGGAATCTATCGAGCAGGGATACTCTTATGGCTTTCGCGCTTTCATTGCACATGCTGGCGGCAGTAATCTGGGTCGGCGGCATGTTTCTGGCATACGTCTGCCTGCGTCCGGTAGCGGGCGCTCTTCTTGAACCACCGCAACGGCTGCCGCTCTGGGCGAACCTGTTCAAGCGGTTTTTCCCCTGGGTCTGGGTCGCCATTATCGCCCTGCCCGTCACAGGCCACTGGATGATCGCACTGATGGGCGGTTTCAAGAATGCCGGTCTCCATGTCCATATCATGCTCGGAACTGGCTACCTGATGGTCCTGCTCTTCCTGCACCTATACTTTGCACCCTTCCAGCGTCTGAAAAAGGCGGTGGATGCCGAGGACTGGCCCGCGGGAGGCAAAGCACTTAACCAGATCCGGCAGATCATTGCGATCAACCTGGCACTGGGCCTGTTTACCGTGCTCAACGCCTCGGGCGGGCGATTCCTGTACGGCTGAGCAGGATACACTTTCATCTCTCCATCGCATTAAGTTAACATATTAACTTAATTGAGGAGGTTTGAATGAAACTCAAGCTGTCTGTTGTCGACCAGTCCCCTGTACACGGCTCCCATGCCAGACATCAAGCACCCTCGCTGACGGTGGAGCTGGCTAGACTCTGCGATGAGCTGGGTTATTACCGTTACTGGGTGGCGGAACACCACGACAGCATTCACTTCGCCAACCCCTGCCCGGAGATCCTGGTCGCGCATATCGCCAGCGTCACGCGCAACATTCGCGTGGGCAGCGGTGGCGTCATGCTCTCCCACTACAGTCCGCTGAAAGTGGCCGAGAGTTTCAAGATGATGGCCACCCTGTTTCCTGAGCGCATCGACCTGGGGGTAGGTCGCGCCCCCGGCGGCACGGGTCTCACCTCCAGTGCCCTGGCCTTTCCCTATCAGCCGCTGCACGGCGATGGCTACGCGGAGCAGGCACAACTGCTGGAGGGATTCATAAACGGCAGCCTTCCAGACAATCATCCCTACAGCCGTATCAACGTGCTGCCGGACAGCCGGCCGGCTCCGGAGCTCTGGATGCTGGGGTCCAGCGGAGGCAGCGCGGGTCTGGCGGGTCATCTGGGTTACAATCTGGCACTGGCCCGTTTTATCGATCCCGACAACTGCCATCCCTCTATCTTCGCTCAGTACCGTGACGAGTGGACAAGAGCGGGTCACGAGGGTAAGCCAAAGCTTATGCTGGCCATTGCCTGTATCTGCGCCGAAACCGAGGAGGAAGCCAGGCTTCGTGCAGGGACCGCCGTCTACCGCAAACTCGCAGCCCAGATGGGGCAGCGAGAGGATTTCCTGACCCCGGCGCAGGTGCAGGACCGGTACCGTGACCTGCCCCCGTCGCTGCAAGCCGAATACAACCATATTCTCGGTGGCTACACCGTGGGTACCCCGGAGCAGTGCTGGGACGAGATGAGAGCGCTGGCCAAGGCCTTCGAGTGTGACGAGATGGCGCTGGTAACGGTGACCCATAGCCAGGCGGATAGAATGGAGAGCTACCGGCTACTGGCGCAACAATTCAGCTGATATCGCCGACCGGCGATCCAGCTCGGGATAGCCTCTATGCACCATCCGAATCGGTCCGGACTACACTTGATTGGACTGGATGCAACAGGAGGCGAAGCTGCTTGGCTTTTCTCGAGACTGGATCACTCACGTTCAACCTGGTTCTTTTTGCGGCCTGCGTCCTGGTAATACTGGGAACAGGCACCCGTATTACCCGTATCGTCGATCAGCTGGCGGACCGAATCCGCATCGGTGAGGCGTTAGCCGGCGGCGTGCTGATGGGCGCCGCCACCTCGCTGTCCGGATCGGTGCTGTCGGTAACGGCGGCCTGGAACGGTCACCCCGAATTGGCGGTCAGCAATGCGCTGGGCGGAATCGCCGTGCAGACCGTTTTTCTGGCGATTGCGGATATCACCTACCGCCGCGCCAACCTGGAACATGCCGCCGCCTCGGCGGAGAACATGATGCAGACCTCGCTACTGATCGCGCTGCTGGCACTGATCGCGCTGGCGCCGCTACTGCCCGATTTTACGCTGTGGGAGATCCACCCGATCACCTTCTGCCTGCTCCTTCTGTACCTATACGGCCTTGGTTTGGTCAAACGGGTGCGCGATACGCCGCTATGGCGGGCAACCAAGACTCGCTCGACCCGCCCGGACATACCGGAAGTTCGCAACATCAGGCTCTCACTGCCCCTTCTGCTAGTGAAGTTTCTGGCGTTGATGCTGGTACTGGGCACCTCCGGCTGGCTGCTGGAACACGTCGCCTCGGGGATCGCCGAGCAGACCGGGCTGAGCGAAACGATGATCGGTGTACTGCTGACCGCGACCAGCACTTCGCTACCGGAGCTGGTTACCTGCCTGGCCGCCGTCAGACAGGGAGCATTGACGCTGGCGGTGGGCGGCATCATCGGCGGCAACGCCTTCGATACCCTGTTTACTGCCGCCTCCGATATCGCCTACCGCGACGGTTCCATCTACCACGCCATCTCCGATACTACGCTCGCCTGGACCGTGCTGACGCTGCTGATGTCCGCCTTTCTGATGATGGGGCTGATCCGGCGGGAGGAGCAGGGGTTTGCCCGGATCGGCTTCGAGAGTCTGGCCGTCCTGCTGCTCTACGCACTGGGGCTGGTCGTGCTGCTGATCTAGCCTCCATCGACTTAGCGCAGCTCTATTTAACAGGCGCTATCGATAACGAGCCACAGAATACTCCAGCTCTGGAAGCACGCAAATCAACCGCTCCTTGCCCTTACCTATATTCTTGCGTTTGATCGTCAGGCGACCGATCTGTCCGGTACGTTCTATATGGGTACCGCCACAGGGCACCACCTGCCCAGCACACGCCCAAAAGCGCGCATCGGGGTGGCTATCGCTCGCATAGAGACTGATGGGATGATTCCCGTCGACATAGCGATTGGCGATCTCGCCGATGCGGCTGATCTCCTCCTCATCGAAGCGCTCGTCAGTCAGCATATCGAACCGCGCCTGACCCTCACGCACGTGGCAGCCGATCAGGTTCTGCTCTATACCAGGCCGCACCTCCATCACCGCCAGATAGAGCAGATGACAGGCGCTGTGGGAGGTGCTCAGCTTCTCACGCCGCAGCGGATCGATACGAACAATCACCTGATCGCCGATCGAAAAGCCGCCTAGGAGCTGCCGATCCACCTCGGTGACGATATGCGAGATCACGCCATCCACGTTGATATACTTATCGCCCTCGATCCTCACGTCGGCCCCGAATCGGCGCCGGACATCGGCGAACGCCACGATGGTTCCGCTGGCAGGGTGCTCGATTAGTCCTGTATCGGCCTCCTGTCCGCCTCCTTCGGGGTAGGCCACCGTGCTGTCCAGCTCCACCCCTTCCTCATCGATCTTGACGACTGTCGCCGTTGTCGAAACCCGATAGGGATCCTGATAATAAAGCTTTTCCGTTTTGCGCATCCCAGCCTCCCGATTGGCGCCTCCATATGAACGGCGCGTTCAGTTCACCTCACCTGACGTTCTTTGAGCTTACAAGCGGGATATACGGCGGTCGAGACGATCCGGCGCCATTTTTGTCAGTGCGACAATCGATTGTGGGGGTAACAATTGTACCGAGCCGCGCGTGGAAGCGATTCACACAAGCTGGGGCCAGCTTCGCTCTCAAGGCAGATTGAGTAGGTAGTTTTGCGCCCCTTGCAGAGTGGAGAACTGCATATAGTCCTGTTCGGGCACATCCACGTCTAACGCCTCGCTCACTGCCGCGATATAACGGACGAAGTCGAAGGAGTCGATATCCAGTTCCTCGCGCAGATCTACCGTCGGCGCCAGAGTGTCAAGGTCCGCCTCGGGGGCGATATTACCCAGCTCCCGCTGCAGGATGGCGCGGACCTGGTCAGGGGTATTTTCCATTGCGCTCACAACGCCTCCGGTTTCTGCAGCAGTTTGTCAAAGGTGTTCAAAAAGATGCCGCCTCTGTGGCCGTCGCTGGCACGGTGATCGGCAGACAGCGACGCCAGCATGATAGGCCGTGGCTCGAGCGTGCCCTCTACCACCCAGGGCCGCTCAACCACCCGCCCAAGACCAACGATCGCTACCTGGGGTGGATAGACGATGCCGAAGATCCCCTCCACACCGGTATCACCCATATTGGTAAGAGTAACGGTTGGATCCGTCATCTCCGAGCTGCGCAGCATGCCGGTGCGCGCGCGAGTGATCAGATCGTTGAGGTCGCGCATCAGCTCATCCAGTGACTTTTTATCCACATCGTGCAGCGCCGGCGCCACCAGCCCGCCACCGCGTAACGCGATCGCCACGCCGATATGGATCTGCTCGTTTGGCTGGAACGCACCTTCACTGTAAAAGCCGTTCAACTCCGGTACTTCACGCAGCGCCAATGCCAGCGCCTTCAACGGCAGCACCAGTTGCAGCAGACGATCACCAATCTTGCGCTTGGCATTGGCCGCGGAGAGCCACTGCAGCGCCCGGGTCATATCGATCTGAGTAGAGAGATAGTAGTGCGGAATCTCACGCTTCGACTTCGCCATGGCGGCGGCAATGCCCCGGCGCATCGCCTCGGGGTCGAAGCCTCGCTTGGGCGCTGAAGGCGGTTCGGCGACGCTGCTGGCCCCAGCCGCGGCCTGTACGTCAGCCAGCGTGACGGCACCGCCCGGCCCAGTACCTTTTAGCCGCGCCAGGTCCACTCCGGCTTCCATGGCCAGCTTGCGCGCCGCTGGGGACGCACGTACCGCACCGGCAGGCGCCTTAGGGGCGACGGGAACCTGTGGTTTCGGCGCTGTCTCCGGCGCCGCGTGCACCGGCGTTGCCGGTGCGGAGGCAGCCGCTTCGGCCTTCTCCTCTTCGTTGCCAAGGATGGTGGCCAGAACCGTTCCGACCGGCACCGTTTCTCCTACCTTCACCCGTAATTCACCGACGGTACCGTTTTCAAAAATCTCGGTTTCGATGGCGCCCTTGACGGTCTCGATCACCGCTACCACGTCGCCACTTTTCACCTGGTCACCGGGCTTTACCATCCACTCGACCAGCGTGCCCTCCTCCATGTCGGCACCCAGGGCGGGCATGATGAAGTCAGCCATGGCCGTTCACCACCCGTTGCGCTGCTGCAACGATATCGCTCACCTGCGGCAGAGCGGCCTCTTCCAGTTGTTTGGCATAAGGGATCGGCACCTCCGCGGTGCAGACTCGCTGTACCGGCACGTCCAGCTCATAGAACGCCTGCTCGTGGATACGGGCGGTAATCTCTGCCGAGATCCCGCCGCTGCGCCAGCCTTCATCAACGATCACCACGCGGCGCGTTTTCGTCACCGTCGCCATGATGCTGGCATCGTCCAGCGGCCGAAGGGTCCGCAGGTCCAGTACCTCGGCATCGATACCCTGTTGCTCGAGCACCTCGGCTGCGTCCAGGCACTTCCACAGGGATCCGCCGTAGGTGATCAAGCTCACCTGAGTACCCTCACGACGCACCCGGGCCTGATCGATGTCGACGGCACCGGCCTGCACCGGTAGCACGCCCTTGCGGTTGTAGAGCAGGATATGTTCGAAGATCAGCACCGGATCCGGATCGGCCAGCGCGGTAAGCAGCATGCCGCGCACATCCTCCACCGTGCCGGGAACCACCACCTTCAGCCCCGGCACATGGGCATATAGGTTCTCCAGGCTGTGCGAGTGCTGCGCTGCCAGTTGCAGACCGCCACCGGTGGCCATGCGGATCACCAGCGGCACGTTGAACTGGCCGCCGGACATGTGCAGGTAGGTGGCGGCGGTGTTGATGATCTGGTCGGCTGCCAGCAGGCTAAAGTTGACCGTCATCACCTCGACGATAGGGCGCATGCCGCCGATGGCAGCGCCTATCCCCGCTCCGACGAAGGCGGACTCGGAGAGCGGCGTGTCACGGATGCGATCGGGGCCGAACTCATCAAGAAAGCCCAAGCTCACGGCATAGGAACCGCCATACCGGCCCACGTCCTCGCCCATCAAGAAAACGCGGTCGTCGTTGGTCAGTGCCTCGTGCAGGGCCTCCCGTGCCGCTTCGCGGTAGGTGATCTCGCGCATCCCCTCGGTTGCCGTGCTGTTCATACATGCGCCTCCGAGTAGACATAACGGGTCAACTCGCCGACCGGCTCCGGCGTACCCGCCTCGGCAAAGGCTACGGCGGCATCGATCTCGGCGGCGATCTCCGCTTCCAGCGCGGCACGCTTCTCGTCATCCAGCAGACCGGATGCCTGCAGACGAGCGGCAAAGATGCGCAACGGGCCGTGCAGCTCATGCTCATGCACCTCCTCCCTGCAGCGATAGCGCTCGGCGTCGAACATGGAGTGCGCCCTGAAGCGGTAGGTCTGGAACTCGATAAAATAGGGACCATTGCCGGTACGGGTACTTTCTGCTGCCCGTCTTGCCGCCGCTTCCGTCGCCAACACATCCATACCGTCGACCACCTCGGCGGTCACCTTGTAACTGCGTGCCTTCTCCACGAGACGTGTTTCCGACTCGGAGCGTTCCAGTGCTGTGCCCATGGCGTAGAAGTTGTTTTCGCAGCAGAACACCACCGGCAGTTGCCATAGCGCAGCCAGGTTCATCGACTCGTGAAACTCGCCCTCGGCCATGGCGCCTTCACCGAAGATACACCAGGCTACCGCGTCTTGGCCGCGCATACTGGCCGCGAGCGCATACCCCACAGCCACGGGCATTCCGCCACCAACGATGGCGTTACCGCCGATGAAGTGGGTGTCCTTGTCGAACAGGTGCATGGATCCGCCGCGGCCACGGCAGCAGCCCTCCTGCTTGCCGAACATCTCCGCCATCACGACGTTCATCGGGATACCACGTAGCAGGGCGTGGCCGTGTTCGCGATAGGTGGCAACCACCGCATCCTGGGGTGCTACGGATTGCATGATGCCGGTACCCACTGCCTCCTCGCCGATATAAAGGTGTAGAAAGCCGCGAATCGCCCCCTTGCTGTACATCTCCGCACACTTTTCCTCGAAACGGCGCACACGCACCATCTCGGTAAACAGCGCAAGCGCATGCTCGCCATCGACGTTATCCGGTAGTGGTTTAGGCGCTTCGTTCATCGCACGGCTCTCCAATTGACGCACTCGACCTCAATCCTCAAGGGTCGAGGTATCGCGCAGGGTTTCACCGGTCTCCCGCGCCTTCAGAAGGCGTCTCATGATCTTTCCGCTGCGCGTCTTCGGCAGTTTCTCCTCGAAAGCGATCTCCTTCGGCGCCACCGCGGCGCCCAATCGCTTGCGCGCATGGCCAAGCAGTTCACGCTTGAGCGCCTCACTCGGCGCGTAACCGGGATTGAGACTGACAAAGGCTTTCACCATCTGACCCAGCGTCGGTTCCGGCACGCCAATCACCCCGGCCTCTGCCACCGCCGGGTGTTCGATCAGCGCACTCTCCACCTCGAACGGGCCGATCAGATGGCCGGCAGACTTGATCACATCGTCGGCACGACCGACAAACCAGAAGTAACCGTCGGCATCACGCATCGCCAGGTCTTCGGTCAGGTACCAGCCGTCGACAAAGCAGCGATCGTAACGCTCTTCATTGTGCAAATAGCCACGAAACATGGAGGGCCAGCCCGGCTTGAGCACCAGTTCCCCCTCCTCGCCCGGCGCGTCGACCTCTTCGATACCGCCTCCTTCCAGCCGACGCACGATGCAGGCGGTGACACCAGGCAGCGGGCGTCCCATGGAGCCGGGACGGATATCCAGCGCCGGTAGGTTGGCGATCATGATGCCGCCGGTTTCGGTCTGCCACCAGTTATCATGGATCGGCAGGCCCAGCGCCTGCTGGCCCCAGACCACAGCCTCTGGATTAAGCGGCTCACCCACACTGGCGACGAAACGCAAACTTGGGTGTGTGTACTGTTTGGCCAGATCGGTCCCCAGCTTCATCAGCATGCGGATCGCCGTGGGCGCCGTATACCACACCGTCACCTTCTGCTCCTGAAGGATGCTATACCAGCGTGGGCCATCGAAATCGGGCTCGTCCACCAACATGGTCACGCCGTGCAACAAGGGTGAGATGATGCCGTAGGAGGTACCCGTTACCCAGCCGGGATCGGCGGTACACCAGAAGATATCGTCCTCGTGCAGATCCAGCGCATACTTGCCGGTCATGTAGTGCATCAGTACAGCCTGATGCACATGGATCGCCCCCTTGGGTTTGCCGGTGGTACCACTGGTGAAATGCAGCAGCGCCATATCTTCAGGGTCGGTGGGCCCGATGGTGTACGCGTCGCTGGCCTCGCCCATCAAGGCGAGCAGATCGAGAGTGCCGGGAATGTCTACCTCTTCGCCGGCCTCATCCACCAGCAGCACAAACTCCAGCTTGGGCATGCTGTCTCGAAAAGGCGCGATCTTCTTCTCATATAACCGACGCGTGGTAACCAGCACCCTGCCGTCGCCTGCATTGACCCGCTCGGCGATCGGCTCAGGTCCGAAGGCGGAAAACAGCGGACAGAATACGGCACGATGCTTCAGCGTACCCAAGGCCGCGATATAGAGTGCAGGTATACGGGTACAAAGCACGAATACCCGGTCACCCTTTTGGATACCGAGTGTCTGTAACAGGTTGGCAACGCGGTTGGTCTGGCGATACAGGTCATCAAAACTGAACTCGCGGCAGTCGCCCGTCTTACCGAGCCAGCGCAGAGCGATCTTGTCGCCCCGCCCCTTCGCGAGGTGGCGATCCACCGCCTCGTAGGCGATATTGATTCCCTGATTGTTGGGCAGACCGTTCAACTCCGCACGGATCGCCTGCCACGTAAAACCTGCCCTTGTCGCGTCATAGTCCTGTAGATTGGGCTCCACCCTACCCGGAACAGGTCCCTTATGGATAACCGGATACCGGTCGGAAGCGGCATCGGGGCGGTCCGGGTTGTGCGTACTGGAAGCCATTGCGGGAACCTTGTTTAGTCCTTACATCGGTTGTGGCTTTCAGCATAGACGGGCATCTCCCGGTGTCAAAACGGGGCCAATGCTAAACGTTGGCGGTAATTACCCATTAGGCGGTACATACTGTTAACGGCGTCGGTGGTATCACTGTGCAGGGTCAGATCACCGTTCTTTTTCGATTGAGTTTTTGCAGTATGACTCGCTTAGTCGCCGTATACGGCAGCCTCCGGGCAGGGCTACACAACCATCATCTACTTCATGAGGCACGTTTGGTCGGCAGGGAGTGTCTTTCCGGCTTTGCGCTGTACGACCTTGGTCATTTTCCCGCGGCGGTCAGAGCAAAACATACGCAGATCGTGGTTGAGCTGTATGAAGTGCAGCATCACCATATTGAAAAGCTGGATCGGTTGGAGTGGTACTACCCCGAGAATATAGAGGGGAGCCTGTATATCAGGGAACAGGTCCAGACCTCCCGTGGTGCGAGCTGGCTGTATATCTACAACCAGTACCTTGGCGACACACCCCGAGTGACCTCTGGGGATTGGGCAATGTACTACCACGAGAGGAGTTAGCATTGCATTTCTGCTTACAGAATTGTGCAAAAAAGCCGCTTAAAAGCGGCTTTTACTTGAGCAGAATGTGAGCAGAGAAGCTATCACATATCCGCAGTCTGCACCGGGATGGCCGACTTCATGCCGGTCATCTTGTTGCGGGCACGCAACGCGTCATCGTTGACGCCAACGCCGCTGTCATTCTCGGCGTTTTCGAAATAACACAGAGTCGGTTGGAAGGTGTCGATCTCTTTCTCGGTCAACTGCACATAGGCGCCTATGATCAGCAGATCGCCCTTGCTTGCCTTATGCGCGGCAGCACCATTGACGGAGATAACGCCGCTACCGTTTTCGGCACGGATAGCGTAGGTGGTGAAACGCTCGCCGTTGTTGATGTTATAGATATGGACCATCTCGTATTCACGGATGCCAGAGGCATCAAGCAGGTCGCCGTCAATGGCGCAGGAGCCTTCGTAGTGAAGTTCGGCGTGGGTTACGGTTACACGGTGCAACTTGGCTTTAAGGAAGGTCTGCAGCATCTTTCTACCCCCTGAATATCAAAATGGAGAGCATGACGGCTCTATCCGAAACGGCACCGCTTAACCGGGCCAAACGGGGCGACATATTAGGCGGTTACGGTACAGATTTCCAGAAAGTCGCCGATCTTGACCGATAGGTTTAAATCTTGGGGTCAACAACAGCCTTCTTTAAATAGATTTCGAACCGACAGCAGCTCCTCTCCACGTGAGCCATATTCAAAGAAAGATGAAGCGGTCTCAGACATAGCCCAACCTATTTGCAGTACAATATTCCCCTTTTTGAAGTCACCCGGATGGAAAGCGACACGTGAGCGACACCACTTTGCTGAACTCCCTATACAACACCCTGAGTAAAACCCTGGCCGACCGTATCCTGATTCTCGACGGCGGTATGGGTACGATGATTCAGTCACACGGCCTGCAGGAAGCGGACTATCGCGGCAAGCGCTTCGCCGACTGGCATCTGGATGTAAAGGGGAACAACGACCTGCTGGTGCTCACCCAGCCGGATCTGATCCGCGATATCCATCTGGAGTACCTGAAGGCCGGTGCCGATATCATCGAGACCAACACCTTCAACGCCACACAGATCGCGATGGCGGATTACGAGATGGAAACGCTGTCGCGCGAGATCAACGTGGCCGCCGCCCGTCTGGCCAAGGAAGCCTGCGCCGAGATGACGGCACAGACGCCGGACCGCCCGCGCTACGTGGCCGGGGTGCTCGGCCCGACCAACCGCACCGCGACCATCTCGCCGGATGTGAACGACCCGGGGTTCCGTAACGTCACCTTCGATCAGCTGGTGGAGTCCTACACCGAGTCGGTGGACGGTTTGGTCGAGGGCGGCGCCGATATCATCCTGATCGAGACCATCTTCGATACGCTGAACGCCAAGGCGGCGATCTACGCCGTGGAGCAGTACTTCGACGACCAGGGCATCCGTCTGCCGGTGATGATCTCCGGCACGATCACCGACGCCTCCGGCCGTACCCTGTCCGGCCAAACCACCGAGGCGTTCTGGAACTCGGTGCGTCACGCCAACCCGATCAGCATCGGACTCAACTGTGCACTCGGTCCCAAGGAGCTGCGCCAATACGTAGAGGAACTCTCCCGTGTTGCCGACACCTTCGTTTCCGTGCACCCGAACGCCGGTCTACCCAACGCTTTCGGTGAGTACGACGAGACTCCGGAGCAGATGCGCGACGAGATCCGCGAATGGGCGCAGTCTGGCTTTGTCAACATCGTCGGCGGCTGCTGCGGTACTACGCCGGAGCATATCCGCGTGATCCGCGAGGGTCTGCTCGACCAGGCGCCACGCCAGATCCCGGAGATAGCCGTCGAGTGTCGCCTGTCCGGCCTGGAGCCGATGAACATCGGTGCCGAGACGCTGTTCGTCAACGTGGGCGAGCGCACCAACGTCACCGGCTCCGCCAAGTTCCGCCGCCTGATCAAGGAGGGCGACTACGAGACCGCACTCGACGTGGCGCGCCAGCAGGTGGAGAACGGAGCCCAGATCATCGACATCAACATGGATGAGGGGATGCTCGACGCCATCGCGGCGATGAACCGTTTCCTCAACCTGATCGCCTCCGAACCGGATATCTCCCGCGTACCGATCATGCTCGACTCCTCCAAGTGGGAGGTGATCGAGGAGGGCCTGAAACGGATCCAGGGCAAGGGCGTGGTCAACTCCATCAGCCTCAAGGAGGGTGAGGAGAAGTTCATCGAGCAGGCGCGCAAGATCCGCCGCTACGGTGCCGCCGTTGTAGTGATGGCGTTCGACGAGACCGGTCAGGCCGATACCTATCAGCGCAAGATCGAGATCTGCGAGCGCTCTTACCGCGTGCTGGTCGACAAGGTTGGTTTCCCTCCGGAAGATATTATCTTCGACCCCAACATCTTCGCCATCGCCACCGGTATCGAAGAGCACAACAACTACGCCGTGGACTTCATCAACGCCACCGGCTGGATCAAGCAGCACCTGCCCTACGCCAAGATATCGGGCGGTGTCTCCAACGTGTCGTTCTCCTTCCGCGGCAACGACAAGGTACGCGAAGCGATCCACTGCGTATTCCTCTACCACGCCATCAAGCAGGGTATGGACATGGGGATCGTCAACGCCGGCCAGCTGGCGATCTACGACGACCTGCCGGAAGATCTGCGCGAGCATGTCGAGGATATCGTGCTCAACCGTCGCGAAGACGGTACCGAGCGGATGCTGGAGCTGGCCGAGAAATACCGCGGCGGCGCGTCCGCCTCCTCGGTACAACAGGATCTGGAATGGCGCGGCTGGGAGGTCAACAAGCGCCTGTCCCATGCACTGGTCAAGGGTATCGCCGACTACATCGACGAGGATGTCGAGGAGTGCCGCCACAACTACGAGCGCCCGCTGCAGGTGATCGAAGGTCCGTTGATGGACGGCATGGGCATCGTCGGCGACCTGTTCGGCTCCGGCAAGATGTTCCTGCCCCAGGTGGTGAAGTCCGCCCGCGTGATGAAGAAGGCGGTGGCCTACCTGATGCCGTTCATCGAGGAGGAGAAGGCCGGCAGTGCCAGCAGCTCCGCCGGCAAGGTGGTAATGGCAACCGTAAAGGGCGACGTGCACGATATCGGCAAGAACATCGTCGGCGTGGTCCTGCAGTGCAATAACTTCGAGATCGTCGATCTCGGCGTCATGGTGCCCGCAGAAAAAATTCTGAAGACCGCCCGCGAAGAGAACGCCGACATTATCGGACTTTCGGGCCTGATCACCCCGTCACTGGACGAGATGGTGCATGTAGCTAAGGAGATGCAGCGCCAGGGCTTCGATATCCCACTGCTGATCGGCGGTGCCACCACTTCCAAGGCACACACGGCGGTGAAGATCGAGCCCAACTACAAGAACAACCAGGTGGTACACGTCACCAACGCGTCGCGTTCGGTGGGCGTCGCCTCCAACCTGCTCTCCGACACCCGCCGCGAAGCCTTCGTGAAGGAGATTCAGGAAGACTACCAGGCGGTGCGCGAGCGCCATGCCGCGCGCCAGAACGACCAGCGCCGTGTCACGCTGGAAGCGGCCCGCGAAAACCGCTTCAAGATCGACTGGGATAACTACACCCCGCCCAAGCCGATCAAGCCCGGCATCCACGTCTTCGATGACTACGATCTGGAAGAGCTGACCCGGTACATTGACTGGACGCCGTTCTTCCAGTCCTGGGAGTTGGCCGGTCGTTTTCCGCGCATCCTTGATGACGAGATCGTCGGCGAGGAAGCGCGCAAGCTGTATGAAGACGCCAAGCTGATGCTGCGCGATATCATCGACAACAGGAAGCTCAAAGCGCGCGCCGTGATCGGCCTGTTCCCGGCCAACTCGGTGGGACACGACGATATCGAGTTGTACAGCGATGACAGCCGCAGCAAGCGCCTGATGCGTGTTCACCACCTCAGACAGCAGATGCAGAAGGTTAATGACAAGGCCAATATGTGCCTGACCGACTTCGTCGCGCCCAAGGAGAGCGGCAAGGAGGACTGGGTCGGCGCCTTCGCCGTCACCGCCGGTATCGGCATCGACGATATCGTCGCTGCATATGAAGCGGACCACGACGACTACCACAGCATCATGATCAAGGCGCTGGCCGACCGTCTCGCCGAAGCGTTCGCCGAGCGGATGCATGAGCGGGTACGAAAGGAGTTCTGGGGCTACGCCGCCGATGAGAGCTTCGACAACGAGTCGCTGATCAAGGAGCAGTACACCGGTATTCGTCCGGCGCCGGGCTACCCCGCCTGCCCCGATCACACCGAGAAAGGTCTGCTCTGGGAACTGCTCGACGTGGAGAAAAAGGTCGGTATGACCATCACCGACAGCTTTGCCATGCTACCCACGGCTGCCGTCAGTGGCTGGTACTTCAGCCACCCGCAGTCGCAGTATTTCGGTGTCGCCAAGATCAGCGAAGACCAGGTGGAGAGCTACGCCAAGCGTAAGGGCATGAGTATGGAAGACGCCGAGCGCTGGCTGGCACCTAACTTGGGCTACGAGCCGGAGCAAGGTTAACCGGTAAGCTCTTTCAAAGCGACTTATCCGAAACACATAGAAGCCGGTGGAATTGCACTATTCCACCGGCTTTCTTTTGCTGCTCCCCCGCTCTCGCAACGAACCACCCCTGACTCAATACTCACTAGCGCTTAGACTGTAAGTGGGTAAATTCACTTTTTCATTAGCCCATTTCGAACACATCCCAAGTCGGGAGGGACAAAAAATGTTTGGAATTCAACGTTATCTCTTCGTGTTACTGCTCGCGATGGCGTCAGTACTACCGATGGCCTTGATAAACTCGGCACGGGCTGCGACAGCAGAGGACTTGAACCAGGACTGCCGACAGGCGTTGCAGACACTCTATAGAGTCCAACCGGTAGCCGAGATCCTTTCACGCAAAGCCAAGGCGGTACTGGTGTTCCCCAATATGCTCAAGGCCGGTTTAGTATTCGGCGGCAGCTACGGGGAAGGCGCTTTGATGAAAGGCTCGACCGTGGTCGATTATTACAACTCGGTCAGCGGCTCCTGGGGACTGCAGATCGGCGCGCAGACCTATGCCTACGCCGTTTTTCTGATGAGCGACAATGCCGTGAAGTATCTTGAAGAATCGAAGGGCTGGGAGCTCGGCGTAGGTCCTACCGTCGTTCTGGTGGATGAAGGTATTGCCAAGAACCTATCGACGACATCCCTGAAAGATGACGCGTACGCATTCATCTTCAGTCAACAGGGATTGATGGCCGGCATCACGATCGAAGGTACAAAGATCTCCCTGATCGAACGCTAAATCCACACGGACAGGTGTAGTTGGCGCCTGTCCCGATTCAACGGCGGTCCTCGATCCGTGTAACGCCACCCGTCTATCCTTGCTCTATGTCACGCGTAATGTTCAGTACCACCGAGGCCACATCAGGATACTTGACCGGCCGGCGATATCTTACCCAGGACCCTCACAACAATTTTTTTGCTGCTGCACCGGCGGACACTTGACCGAACCGTAGGAGCAGAATACGCAGCAGTCGCCGGGCTTCGGCCGCAGCAGTTGCTTACAGTTCCGGCACTCGTAAAAGTACTGGCAGGCATCGGTAGGCATCACCTCCTTCACGGCATGACCGCAGTGGGGACAGGTCAGCACCGACTCGAGCTGTATCTCGCTCATTCGCCCCTCACTCTTGCACCGTGGACGGATAGCCCGCATTAGTCGTTGCTTCCGTCAGCGCCTGCAGTCGGGCCTGCTCCGGATCATAGGTAACGGTCGCCGTTTTGCTGTCGAAATCGACCTCGACCGCACTGACCCCTTCCACCTTTTCCAACGACTTTCGCACCGTGATCGGACAGAGCGCACAGGTCATGTTCTGCACCGCCAGAGTGACCGTTTCCGGTGGTCCGGCCAGGGTCGCCAAGGGTAGGCTCAGGAGTACGGCTGACAGAAGCTTACGCATGGGAATCTCCTCTCAGTAGAATAGCGGCGCCAGCCAAGGCACCGCCAGCAGGCCAAGCAGCAGCGCGGTGACGATCCAGAACAGCAGCCGCTGCTTGCCTAGAACGCCGGGATCGGCACAGATGCGACCGGTTTCGCAGCGCCACGGTACCAGATAGAGCCGATGGAACGCCGCTGCAAGAAACAACAGTGTCAACGCAATAAAGTAGGGTCGAAACGGTTCCATCGCCGTCAGATTGGACACCCAGGCACCACCGATACCGAGTATCAGTAAAACCAACGGCCCGACACAGCAGACAGACGCCCCGATGGCGGCCAGAGCGCTCGCTATCAGTGAGTTTTTGCCGGAGAGCAGCGGCATGGTCAGCCCCTTGAAGTCTTTTGCTCGACTACTAGTATAAACTCCGTACCCAAGTACGGAATCAAGGAGAGCGCAATGTCGGATCTACTCAGCATCGGCCAACTGGCCAAGTCGGCGGACGTCAACGTCGAAACGATCCGCTACTATCAGCGGCGCGGCCTTCTGACCGAACCGCCCAAACCCCAGTACGGGTATCGGCGGTACCCGATCGAGCATGTCGAGCGGTTGCGCTTTATCAAGCGTGCGCAGGCGTTGGGCTTCACCCTGTCCGAGATCGATGAACTGCTGGCGCTGGATAACTCCAACCGCTGCGCGAATACGCAGGAGATGGCCACCCGCAAGCTTGCCCTGATCGAGCGGAAGATGGCCGACCTAGCCTCCATGCAGCAGGCTCTGGCCGGACTGATACAGCAGTGCGATGCCGAGAGCGGTACTGATTGCCCCATCATCCAAGCGCTCTCCAGAGGTTAACGGGGGGCTGTGCTGCTACGGCATCATCGGAACTGTGGCCGTTTCCTGGCCATAAGCCATACGTCCTTTCTTGCGTGGATGGAACAATGGCATCAAACCGCCCGGCCATCGAACTCCTGCACGACCATATCCCAACCCCGTTGTACGATACTTGGTAAGCTCATGACTTATCCTTCCCACTCATCTCATCGGACATGCCTTTTGTCCAAGCATCACCTGGAACACTAAAGCGTAGTCAAGAATCGATACCCGCCGAGGTATGGGCAGGCAGTTCACGAACAACGCCGACCGCGATACTGCCCGATCGCCTATGCTAGAGATAACGTAAGAAGACACCGGAGCCGGTGATGCCGACGGAGCGCCCCGACGCGCGGCAAAGACAGGCGGCACTGCTGCAGTTGATCGAAGAGCTGGGGGCGGAGCTGCACCCCAATCAGAGGACCGATCCGGCAACGCTGGACAGCACCCTCGACGGCGATCTCGGGCTCGACAGCCTGAGCCGGGCGGAGCTTCTGTCCCGCATCGAGAGACAGTTCGAGGTCAGTCTGCCGGAGCGCACCTTCGCCGAAATCGAAACACCCCGCGACCTGCTGCGCCTGCTGGCGCGCGCCTCCCCTACCGGACCACAGTCCCACCCCGCCCCTTCGACTCCCCTGGAGCGCACCGAAGGGCTGCCAAGCCAGGCCGACAGCCTTGTCGAGGTCTTGGCCTGGCATGTCGAACGGCATCCCGACCGACCCCACATCCATTTCTACAACGACCAGGGCAGCAGCCCGGATCTGACCTATGGCGAACTGTGGCAGGGCGCCGCTTGCGTCGCCGCCGGGCTGCGGCAGCACGGACTCGCAGCCGGCCAGACCGTAGCATTGATGCTGCCGACGGGGCGCGACTACTTCGTCAGCTTTTTCGGCATTCTGATGACCGGTGCCATACCGGTACCGATCTACCCGCCGATGCGCCCCAGCCAGCTCGAGGACCATCTCGTCCGCCAGGCATCGATTCTCGACAACTGTCAGGCCAAGCTGCTGATCGCACCGGTCGAAGCAACCGCCCTGTGCCAACTGCTCAAGGCGCAGGTACCAACCCTTTTAGCCGTGGTCACCACGGCGACGCTGGAGCGCGTTACTCAGGGCGGGACGCCCATCGCAGAGCCGGTCATACCGCAGCGCGACGATATCGCCCTGTTGCAATACACCTCCGGCAGTACCGGCCGCCCCAAGGGGGTGATCCTGAGCCACGCCAACCTGCTGGCCAACATCCGCACCGCCGGCAAGGCGATCGACGCCACCAGTCGGGATGTGTTCGTCAGTTGGCTGCCGCTCTATCACGACATGGGCTTGATCGGCGCCTGGCTCGGCAGCCTCTACCACGCGGCACTGCTCGTTAGCCTGCCGCCCGAGGCGTTTCTCGGCCGTCCGGCACGCTGGCTTCAGGCACTGAGCCGCCACGGCGGCACCCTCTCTGCAGCACCGAACTTTGCCTACGAACTCTGCCTGAACAAGGTCCCCGACAGCCTGCTGGCCGAACTCGACCTGAGCCGCTGGCGCCTCGCCATGAACGGTGCCGAAACGATCAACGCCAGTACCCTGCGCACCTTCCAGCGGCGCTTCGCCCGTTGCGGCCTCAACGCCAAGGCGATCTATCCCGTCTATGGCCTTGCTGAGAGCAGCGTAGCCCTGGTCTTCCCCACGCCCGGCAGCGAACCCCGGATCGATCGGGTACAGCGCGGCCCGCTGATGCGCGACGGCCAGGCCCTACCCGCAGCGGACTCAGACACCGAGGCGTTCGAGTTCGTCGGCTGCGGTCAGGCACTACCGGCGCATCGAATCCGCATCTGTGACGAAGGCGGGCGCGAGTTGCCGGAGCGGCACCAGGGCCGATTGCAGTTCCAAGGCCCGTCGGCCTGCAGCGGCTACTACCGCAATGCCTCGGCGACGGCACGGCTCTTCGATGGCGACTGGCTCGACAGCGGCGACCTGGGATACCTGGCCGAAGGTGGCCTCTACATTACCGGACGCAGCAAGGACCTGATCATCCGCAGCGGACGCAACCTCTATCCCGAAGAGCTGGAGTCCGCGGTGGGAGCCATCGACGGCTTTCGCCGCGGGCGCGTCGCCGCCTTCGGTGTGTGCGACCAGGCCGGCGGCACCGAACGGCTGATCGTCATGGCAGAGACCCGATCCGACAACGACGGCGAACGCGAACATCTCAGACGCGAAGCAGCCGGCGCCGTCAGCCGCCTGATCGGCGAGCCGCCCGACGAAGTGGTGCTGATTCCGCCGGGGGTTCTGCTCAAGACCTCGAGCGGCAAGCTGCGCCGCTCCGACTGCCGCGAACGCTACAGCCGCGGCGACTATCGCACCCACTCCCCCGGACACCAATTACTCCGCCTGCTGCTGAAGTCCGCCTCACCTCTACTGCAGCGTCTGCGCCGAGTCCTCGGTCGCCACCTGTTCGCCGGCTATGCGCTGCTGACCGGGCTGTCACTGTCCGCGGCGGCATTCGCCGCGATTTTGCTATTGCCGAATCTGACAAGGCGCTGGCAAGCCCTGCATCGGATCATACGATGCTGGGCCTGGCTTACTCGCACCCCGCTCGAGATCCGGGGCGCCGAAAATCTCCCGGCGAACGGCGCCTGCGTGCTGGTCGCCAACCACGCCAGCTACCTGGATGCCTTCGTTCTGGTCGCGACGATGCCGCAGCCGGTGCACTTCGTCGCCAAGGCGGAGCTGCGTACCCAGCCGCTGCTGCGCACCTTGTTGGACCGGCTGGCAGTGCGCTACATCAATCGTCAGGATCCGCAGCAGAGCCTGAGCGACGCCCGCGAGGCCAACAACATGGCGCAGCAAGGGCACCGCTTGCTGTTCTTTCCCGAAGGCACCCTGCAAGACAGCCCCGGCCTGATGCCGTTCAAGATGGGCGCCTTTATCTGCGCCGTCGAGGCAGGCATACCGGTCGTACCGATCGCACTCAGCGGTACCCGCTCGATCCTGCGCGGACAGCGCTGGTACGGTTATCGGGGCGAGATCGGTGTAGAGATCGGCGCGCCACTCCATGCCCCCGAGCAAGGCGACCGCTGGACTCAGGCGCTATCGCTGCGCGACGCCACCCGCGCCCATATACTGCGCCACTGCCACGAACCGGATCTTGAGCGTTTAGGTGGAGAGTGTTGAGCCGGAAAATGGCGCCTTTATAACGCTCTCCCCAGCATCAGTTTGCTCATTAGACTTTTGTATGATAAAAGAGACATAGAACGTTTGATTGTTTATTAATCAACCAATTTTAGCCACTAAGAAAATTATAAAGGCCCCATGTCTACATCCGCGGCAGATCCCCCTACCGATGCCGCTGCTGTAAACCAATCTACGGTTTCGGCGGTGATGCTCACTTTCGATCCAGACACTCAGTCTGTGCTGGCAACGCTAGCGCCCGCGCCGACTGCTCAAAAACTCGACCTACCCACGCTTCAGTCACTATTGCAAGAGCAAGGCTACGGAGAGTTTTATACGTCGGACTCCGACATGCAGGAGCTGATTACTCTAGCCCTTCAGGGTAAGGAGGGCAGCGCAACCATTGCTCACCGGCGCGATGCCGAGCTGGAATGGGTGGTGCAGCCCGATAAGATGGCGGTTTACCTCACTGCGATGCCCGCATATGGCGGCAAGAAAATTACCCGTGAATGGTTGCTTGAAGAGCTGCAGGAGCGGGGAATTCAAGAGAAATGTATCGACCATGCGGTACTGGATCAGGTAATTAAAGCAGGTCAGGCAGAGCGTCTTTGTGTCGCGCGTGGCATTGAACCGGAGCATGGAGTTGACAGTCAGTTCGAAGGGCTCGTTGAAGGGTGCAAGAAGCTGCTTGAAGGTTACTCGGAAGAGGATCAAGTCGATTTTCACCAGGTGCAGGATTTTATCGTAGTTGAAAAGGGTGAAATCCTGATGCGGCGAACGCCGCCTACGCTTGGTGTACCAGGGTTGAACGTGGTGGGTGAGACGCTCCCGCCCGAGCCGGGTTGTGAGCTGGAGTTTAATCCTGACGCAGATGGCGCGATTATCGACACGGATAACCCCGATCAATTGATCGCAGCAGTGAAAGGACACCCCATACTGATCGACAAAGGTGTCTTTGTAGATCCGACATTAAGAGTCGATGCGATCGATATCGCAAGCGGCAATATCGATTTCGATGGTTCTGTTGAAGTGAAAGGGGATATCACCAGCGGCTTTTCACTCAAGGCGACAGGCGACATCTTTATCCGTGGCATGGTTGAAAAAGCGACCGTTATTGCCGGTCGGAATCTAACCATTGTCGGCGGTGTCGCCGGAGAGGATCTGGGGCGCGATCAGAACAAAGAGCTTATTCTCAAGGCGCATGTCGTGGCGGGAGGCAATATCAGAGCCAAATATGCCAATCTGGCTTATCTTCATGCTGCCGGCGATATCATCATTCGTGAGTTTGTGATGCAAAGTCATCTATCTGCGAAAGGCAGTGTCTATCTGACTCAACCCGGAAGTAAAGGCTGTATCATCGGCGGCAAGACCATGGCCAGAAACGAAATTGCCGTCAACAGTCTGGGTAGTGATGCGAATGTCCCCACAGTGGTTAGAGCGGGCAGAATCAACTGTAAGCGCAAGCTGGAGGAGCAACTCCGGGCGGAACACAAAAACTGCCTGGAGAACTGCGAAAAACTGGCAAAACTGCTCAAAGCATCCGAAAACCCGGCGCAAAAGGCGTCAATCAATAACGATATGAGCCGTAAGATCAAGGCAACCTTGCAGTCTTATGAGCAGAAAGCCAAGAGAATCAAATCTATCCGAGTGCGATTAAACGCACGTAATCAGGCGAAAAGCGATGCCATCGTAACCGTAAAGGGGGCGATCTATCCAAACGTCTATATCGGAGTCGATGACGCAATCCTTAATAATCGAGCACGCAAAGTCGGATGCTCTTTTGTGCGAGAAGGCAGCGAGGTTGTCTCACGCTGAGTGGTATTCGGCGAGGGTATTCGCAGCCTCGTTAGGCAATTTCCAGTGAATGGCTATATCGAGGTGTTCGAGTCGCAAAAGTAAAAACAAACGCCACAACGAAAACCGCCAGTTGGAACTCCAACTGGCTTTTTATTACCGATATTTGTCGAGACAGTGTCGATGCATCGGCAGGTGCACTACTCCAGTGCAACCACGATAATCGATTCGTAGAACTTCCATTTGGCGGGGATCACCACGCTGCGCGTCGACTCCGGTAACTGAATCCGCTCAGGCTTACCCTGTACCACCACCGGAACAGAGATCATGAAGTCTGAACCGAAGGCCTTGCGAGCATTCCCCGCAATGGTATTGGCGATCTCTCCTACCAGATCGCACAAGTAGGAGGAGCTGACTTCCTTCTCACCCATCGCCAGCAAGATATAGCTCAGCATCGCTTTTGGACAGGTGTAGTAAACGCACCCCTTACGCTTGCCGGAGACGCCGATTATGCCGGTAAAGTCGGAGATGATCGTTTTGTTCGAGTCCAGCAGGTAGGGCACGCCGATCTGCGCTTCATCCACACCGATCTGGCGGTAGAAATGGGCCAGGCTGTCGATAAAGACCTCGATCGCCTCTTGATCCAGGTTCTGGCTTAAGGTTTCCGATTTCATGGCTACAGCTCCTTATCGTCAGTCGGACACCAGTTCATGCAGGGCATCGCGCAACTCGTCATCGGTGAAAGGTTTGCACAGAAAGCCGTGGGCGCCCCGGCTCAGCGCCCTGATGGCGGTCGCCTTGTCCGCCAGCGCAGACACCACCAGTATGCGGGCCCCCGGACAGACCTCTGCCAATATCGGGATGGCGTCGATGCCATCCATGTTGGGCATGGTCAGGTCGATCGTGATCAGATCGGGCGTTCGCTGCCGTGCCACCTCCACTGCCTGGAGCCCATCGCTGGCCGAACCCACTACCACATAGTTGTCCAGGCCATGCGTCCGTTCGATCCGGCGCCGAATCACAGTGGAGTCGTCTACAATCATCATCCGTTTCATACGACCTCCGCCAGAGACGGCTCCATCAGCGATTCATTGGGGATCAGGAAGGATATTTCGCACGCCTGACGTGCCTTGTTGGCGATACGCAGGCGACCTTTGAGCCGATTGACACCGGCGCGGACCAGGTCCATGCCGACACCGCGCCCGGCGTGTTCGTGGACGCTATCCTCGGTGGAGAATCCCGGCTCGAAGATCAGGCTCAGCAGGCGCGTACGCGGCAGCGTCTCCACCTCCTGTTCGCTATACAGCCCCTTGGCCAGCGCCCTGTCACGCAGACGTTTCAGGTCGATACCCCGGCCATCGTCACGCACACCGATCCGTACCCCCTCCTCCTCCATCCGCAGGCTGACGGCGATCCGCCCTACTGCACCTTTGCCGGCGCTCAGCCGCTCGACCTCAGGCTCTATACCATGTACCACCGCGTTACGCACCAGCTGTATCAGACACTCCTGCACCTGTTTCAGCTGTTCGGCAGAGAGGCGCTCCTGGCCTGTCAAGTCAAAATCCAGCTCCACCGACTTGCCCTGCTCCTGCGCTATACGCCGCGCAAGCCGTTCGATCTTGTCCGCCTCCAACCGCGACGGCGCCACTACCGCCACCGGCGCCTTGCGCTGCGGGAACAACGCAACCATCTCCTTAAGCTCTGCGATCAGCTCGAGAAAGGCATTCAGCGACAGGGTAAGCGGCAGGAAATCCCCCCCTTTCAAACCCGAGTTGTTGCGCAGCGCTTCCAGTCCATCCTCGAAATTGTGCGCAGCATCGACGATATGAGGCAGGCCGAGGGTACCGGCATCGCCCTTGATCTTATGCATGATGCGGTAGCTGCCGTTCACCTTGTCACGGTAGCCGGACATATCCTCAACCTTCTCCCTGAGAATCTCGTTGATCGCCAGCAATGCGCCCTCCGTCTCCGAAAGGAAACCGGCCAAAGCAGTCTGATCCAACTTCAAAAGCTCCTTGAGCACTCCCATCTGCAACCCACCACTCTGACGCGCCTGCGCCTGCTCCAGCTCATCGCGCAGCCGTACGGTCTCGGTGATATCCAGCACCGTGACCAGAATGTGACGGATACGCCCCGCTTCGATGGCGCGGTTGAAACGAAATGACAGGTGTTTCACCTGTAAGCCACCACTACGGCTCGGCACGCTGACCTCCACGTCCGACAGCGGGTTGAGGGAGCCGATCAGGTTCTCTTTCACCTCATGGTTAAGCAACAGCTTGATGTACTCCTCCGTGGTGTTCATGTCGCCTTCCGATACCAGGCTTTGCAGCAGGTCCCGGAAGGAGGTGCCGCCCACCTCCTGTTCACCGAAGATCTCGGGGATCGATCCTGAGTACTGGCTGCCGATCACCAACTGGTCGTCCAGCAGCAACAGACCTTCACGCACAGTGCTCAAAATCTCCTGCGTCTCCCGCCGCGCCTCATCGGCCACAGCATCGCTTCGTCTCAGCTGACCAATGAAGTGAAATAGAATCAGGAAGAAGTTGAGTATCGCCAGGGTAATGGCCGCTGCCTGAATCATGCGCAGGGTTTCAGATTTGTTTCGCGCAACCGTTTCCAACTGGTTGGTCAGGTCGTTCATCAGTTTCAGCAGACCAAGATTGTTGGCTCTGGCGCTGTCGACCAGCTGATTTAGGAATACGGCGTAGGATGAGGGATCAGCGTGCAATTTTTCCAGTGCATGGAAGTCTCTGAGTATCGGTTGCCAGATCTCCAGACTCTGCGCCACCGTGGCACGCGATTCAGCCCCTGTCACAGCCGCGAGATAGATCGGTTGACCGCTGGCGTTGAGTGTTTCGCCTCCTTGATCGAACGCCTGGAGGGTCTTATCGAATAGCGATACCGCCGCAAGCATCTCACGGAATGGAGCTTCGCCTGAGCCGCCGCTCAGATACTCCTGGCGATAATCAAACAACGCCTTGGTGGCCTTCTGGGACAACATGCGTTGTCGGCCTGCCAAGTTTACGTTGGTCGCGTCATCGGCAATCTGACTGGAGATGTAAAAGTTGAGGACCAATACACCCGCGTCAAGAAAGATAAAGAGCGCGACCGAGATCACGATCGCGCGATATTTTCCTAAATCATTGATAAATTTCACGATGCCTCCTGCAACCCCTTATAAGAATTGTCAGGAAGCAGACAAGAAATATGCCAATCACATAAATATTATGGATGACCACTCGGCGTACAGCGATAGCGTTATAAACAGATGTTTTATATCTATTTCTTATCGATATGCATGAATGTATCCGGATCGAATGGTGCCCTCAGGCGCACCATTACCGCGGCCCTTCCCATCAATTGCACATTGATGGGGCAGAATTGGTGCCGTCACTGCGTTCAGCTGCCCTCTTAGCGGCTGACTCTCCACGGCCAGGCCCAATTGCGGGCTCAGCGCTTAAAACAGTGAACAGTCGCATGGCAGATCCGGCAGGACGCAACGCCTAGCCGGGAAGCAATGGGCGACATCGCATGCAGCACTCGGGTCACAACAGTCATACCATCGCCCTTTTTCTTTATCTTTCCTCTTCCGTTTCTCCTTTTCTCCCTCCTCCACCAGTTGCAGGTATGCCTGTTTACAGCTATTCAGTCGTTGCCGGATATGACCAAACCCGCGGCAAAGCCCCTCAGCCTCGATAATCTTCTTGATGGCAGCGGAACAGGAGTCCCCCTTGTGCAGAGCCGCATGCGCACAGCGGAACCCCTTGTACGGTGAGATATAACGCTGGTAGAGATTGATCAGACCAACGGCGACTCTTCGCATGAACACTCCTTGTCGAGGCAGGGAAATTGACTTTACTTTGCCTTGCCGGCTTCCAAAATCGGAAGGCCCGCTTCGGTCGGCACATAGATCCGTTCGCCCTTGCCGTCATTTAGTCCCTTGATCCATACGTAGCGCAGGTACTCTTCATTCCCTTTGAGCGACTCGCCAATGATTCGATTGGCCTCTGCTGCAGCTTTCGCCCTTTCGATATCCGCCTGCCCCTCCGCCTTGGCACGCGCGATCATCGCTTTTCCTTCTGCTTCTGCCAGCGTGACCTTCGCCTTTGCCTGCATCAGGGATGCCTGCTCCCTTGCCTTCGCTTCCTCGATCAAAATCTGCTTCGACCACTCAGCCTCCCTGAGTGCAGCCTGCCCATTGAGCTCCTGGCGATACACGTTGTATTTCGGCCACAGCCAAAAAGCCGATACGAGTGCAACGACGCCGGCAATAAATAAAAACACGATGGAGCCCAAGGCCAGGGCTTGTCTATTTTGGTACATTTATTTTCCTCAGGAACGCATAATGAATGTGCCGAACCTAAACTGCAGGTGAAGTCCAAGTAAACCATGGCGATAGTTTGAGCAATTTACGCTGTGGTCAACAGTTTAAATTTAAGTTTCGGTTTCTATACCAGCCCATAACACCAACGATTAAAAAGCCTATTCCCATCAGTAATAAGAACCACTGTACTGCCCCCGTTTGATTACTTTGAAATAAACCAAATCCTATAAATAGCGCACCAAAGAAGAAATGCATTATCAGACCAGTAGGCATCACTGAAGATTTTTTCCCTATGCCGTATAGCCGCTTACTTTTATCGATAATTTGATTCTGCTCTTCAACTTCTTTGACGCAAGCATCTGAACAGCACAGTCCTCTACCTGTGTCCATCGCACACTCGACGCAAAGAGCCTTGCCGCATGCCTTGCATATACCGACGGATTCAGATTCTTGATGAATAAAACACTTCATATTTCTTCAAACTCCATTTTTACTCATGACGATTCAATGAGGTGCTTATTTTCTTGTATCGAAATGACTGCTAGGTAATTGTGTAAAGCTCACGGGATACCGGCTAAACACGGCAGGCGCAACGGAACCGTGCGAGCCGAAAACGGGTTTACGAGCGGAGGATGGTTTAGATGAACACCCATATTCATTCCCTTCGGATGCTTGCTCGATGGCATATGCGTCTACTGCCTGTATGACGCTTATGTGGAGTTTGCCCCTATTTCGCGACAGTGACAACCATGGTTCAGGATATGGGGCTGTGGGTTGGTCTAAAGCGTCGTCAACCGCTCCAACCATTCAGGGAACAGCAGTCCCAGCGCCAGCAGTGGCATCATTACATAGAAGTACGCCAGCATAGGGGCGCGGATGGCGCGGTGGCGACCACGCAGGGACATCAATACATCAATCACCAGCTGCCCTTTCACGATCACCGCGATACAGATCAGCAGGATCAGGCCCGGTGTGATGCCGCCGGTCTCGGCGATGAGTGCGCTAACCAGGGTGATCAGAATCAGCAGGCGCCAGCTGTTTACGTCACTTATCTTCATTATGGCTATCCCATCACATAGACCAGCGGGAACAGGATGATCCAGGCCAGATCGATCATGTGCCAGTAACAGGCGCCGTTCTCCAGCCCTTCGTAATCCCCAGCGTCATAGCTGCCCAGCCAGGTACGCAGGGTGAGCCAGGACAGGGTCACCATTCCCACCAGCACATGCAGCAGGTGGTTGAAGGTCAGGTAGTAGTAAAGGGTGAAGAACAGGTTGCTGCGGGCGTGGATCCCCTGCGCGTCGTTCCACAGGTACTCCCAGCCCTTGATGCCGCAGTAGGCCGCACCGCAGGCGATGGTCATGCCGAGCCAGCGGATACAGCGTTGCCGGTCATTGCGCCGGATTGCACTCATGGCGCGGGCAACACAGAAGCTGCTGCTGACCAGCACCAGGGTGTTCAGGGTGCCCGCGAGGATATTCAGCTGCGCGGGTCCGGCTGCAAACTGCTCTGTATTGTGCGCGCGGGTAACCAGATAAACGAGAAAGAACAGCGCGAACTCGCTCAGCTCGGCATAGATCAGCACCCAGACGGCGATACTACCCGGCACCTGCGGTTTGACTGCGATTCCCTGCGTAGCGGTGTTCATCTGTACCTCAGAAGTAGCAGCTGATCAGGCGGTCGATGGCGGCCAGCGTTTCGCTGTCGTCACTGAGCGGTTCTGCCAGACAGGCACGACAGGCTTCGCGCACGGAGCAACCTGAGCAGATCATCAGCGCGGTGTAGATCAGCAGGCGGGTGGATGCGACCTCCTCCAGGTCCTGATCCTTGAGTCGACGCAGGTCGTTACCCAGCGCGACCAGTTGGGTAGCGGTCTGTTTGTCGATGCCCGCCTCCTGACACAGGATCACCACCTCTCGCTCCGGCGTCGGATAGTCGAAGCTGAGACCGACGAAGCGCTGACGGGTACTGGGTTTGAGCCCCTTCATCAGGTTCTGGTAACCGGGGTTGTAAGAGATCACCAGCATGAAGTCGTGGTGCGCCTTGAGCAGTTCACCGGTGCGGTCAATCGGCAGTTCACGACGGTGATCCGACAACGGGTGCAGCACAACAGTCGTGTCCTTGCGCGCCTCCACCACTTCATCCAGGTAACAGATAGCGCCCTCGCGCACAGCGCGGGTCAGAGGACCATCCTGCCAGTAGGTGCCCTCGGCACCGATCAGGTGGCGGCCGACCAGATCGGAGGCGGTGAGGTCGTCATGACAGGCGATGGTGATCAGCGGCCGGTTCAGCTGTTCCGCCATGTACTGGACGAAACGGGTCTTGCCGCAACCGGTTGGTCCCTTCAGCAGCACCGGCAACTGGCTTGCCGCGGCGTGGTGAAACAGATCGACCTCGTTGCCTTGCGGCAGGTAGCGGGCCGTGGTGTTGATGCTTTTGATCATGTCAGTCTCCTTGTATGGAGTATTCAGGTAGCTCAGCAGGCCCCGGTCAGGTTCAGATAGAGACGGGGCAGCATCTCGGGCAGACGTTTTATATCGCTGACCAGGGCATAGCCCTTGTCGCCAAACAGATAAGGCAGGTAATCGCTGCCTTCGTCGTCGATGGTGATACAGAAGGGCTGTATCCCCAGCGCCCGTGCCTGCTGGATTGCACGACGGGTATCTTCGATGCCGTAGCGCCCCTCATAGTGGTCGATATCGTTGGGCTTGCCGTCGGAGATGATCAGCAGCAGTCGCTGGCTGCTCTGCTCCTGCTCCAGAATTGCCGCCGACTGGCGAACGGCGGCACCCATCCGGGTATAGAAGCCGGGCTTGATCCGCTGCAGGCGTCCACGCACAGCATCGCCGTACGGCTCGTTGAAGTTTTTCAGCAGGTGGTAGCGCACCTGTTTGTTCTTGATCGACGAGAAACCGTAGAGCGCGAAGCGATCCCGTGAACCGCTTAGCGCCTCGGCGAACAGGGTGACGCTGTCGCGGATCACGTCGATCACCCGCTCATGCTCGTTGATGCCGCACTCGGTGGACATCGACAGATCCGCCAGCAGCAGGCAGGAGAGATCGCGCTGATTGGGGCGGCGCTGGCGATAGCAGGCACCCGGCTCAGTGCTTCGCTGCTCGTCGGTCATCAGGTGCAGCCAGGCATCCAGATCGAGCTCGTCGCCCTGCAGCTGCCGTCTGAGCCAGTTGCGCTCAGGCCGCAGGCAGCTGAAGCGGTTGCGCAGTGTGCGTGCGGCGGGCTTCAGTGCCTCCGGCAGAGGGGCGGGCTCGGCATCGTCGGCCAACATCGGTTGCAACAGGCAGAAATCCTCTTTAAATGCCTGACGGCGGTAGTCCCACTCCGGCAGGCGGATACCCTCGCCCAGCGCCAGCTCGTCCTGCTGCGGCGCGGGCAGATCCAGATCGAACTTGACCCGGGCCGAACCTGCGCGCCGCTGACGCGACAGGGTGATGATGTCCAGATCCTCGGCAGCACCGAGGTCATCGTCCAGGTTATCCTCCTGGCAGCGGTCCAGCTCCACCTGCTCCACGCGGCTGAACAGACTCTCCAGCTGGAAGATCAGGAAGCCGTCGGTCTCCTTGCTGTCGTCCAGACGGCGCGCGGTGCGGCGGGCGGAGTCCACCTGCTCAGGCGGCGCGGGCGGCTGCTCACCCTGCTGTTCGCTGCTGTCATCTTCGGCCACCACCGAAAGGTCATGCAGGGGCGCCGGATAGAGCCAGAACGGCACCGGCCAGGCATCGCCGGGCGCACGCGGCAGGGATTCGACAGAGCCTGGCTGTAGCAGTGCCCGCCGGATTGCCAGCTCCCGCACCCAGGCGTCGTCCTGCAGTTGATCCGGACCGGGCCGCAGCAGCAGACCCGCTTCGACCATCTCACGGTAGCGTTTACCCAACCCCGGGCGCGCCTCCAGCAGATGCCGACTGGCCCGCTGGTTGTCACCGAACCAGCGTCGGATAACCGGCGTTACCGCGGCCATGGCGGTCAGCCAGAGATAGAGCGACTCGTTCAATTCGCGTTCCGGGAACAGCGCGATGGAGGGTGGCAGGCGCAGGCTGCGCTCATCCTGCCAGCTCACCGCATGGCGTCTATGGCTACCGGCTATACGCTGGATCAGTTTGCGCGGTGCCCGGAAAGGTCGGGGCTCGGCGGCTTCGAGCAACTTGCCCGGTGCACCGCCCAACCCACGGTAGAAGGGGGCGAGCTGAGGCTGGAGCTCGGCCAGATCGACCCGCGCATCGGCAAAATCAGTTGCCGATTGCCGGGTGACCAGACGGTGCCAGATAGCGCCTACGAACTCTTCCATGCCTCACCTCGATTTAGTTTCGATGGGCGGGGTCTAACCCCCGCCCGCTTTCTGCTTTAAGGCTTCAGGTTTCAGTTACAGCTGCCGCAGCAGGCGCCCTGAGCCTTGATTTCGGTTTCGGCTTCGGTCGCTGTGGTTTCCACCGCTGGGGTAGTAACCGCCGCTTTCTGACCGACAAAGAAGCTGGCCAGGTAGGCCACCAGACCGGTGGCGAACACCACACCGAACGCTTCACGTACCCAGAACACCGGGATCAGCTTGGCCTGGGTGTTCATGAAGCTGAGCGCGCCGGTTTCCGGCAGCCGCTGCAGCGCCACCTGCCAAGCACCGGCCACGGTCAGTGCCAGGGTGATGCCGAGCATGCTCAGGCACATGGTCCAGAACGCGAAGGTTTCCAGTTTCTGCGCCACGGCAGGATTGCCCTGCGGCCTGCCGCGCATGATCGGCATGGCGTAGGAGATGATGCACATCACGATCATCGCGTAGGCACCGAAGAACGCCAGGTGCCCGTGGGCGGCGGTGATCTGGCTGCCGTGGGTGTAGTAGTTCACCGGAGCCAGGGTATGGATGAAGCCCCACACGCCGGCGCCGAGAAACGCCATTACCGCAGTACCCAACGCCCACAGGGTGGCGACGCGATTGCCGTGTTGGTGGCGACGCTGGCTGACCACGCGGAAGGCGAACAGCACCATCATGAAGAACGGCACCGGTTCCAGCGCCGAGAAGATGGAGCCGAGCCAGAGCCAGTACGGGCCAGGGCCGATCCAGAAGTAGTGGTGCCCCATGCCGATCAGGCCGGAGATCAGCGCCAGCGCGATGATCACGTAGAGCCACTTCTCGATCACTTCGCGATCGACGCCGGTGACCTTGATCAGCACGAACGCCAGTATCGCACCGAGGATCAGTTCCCATACGCCTTCCACCCAAAGGTGAACGACCCACCACCAGAAGAACTTGTCCAGCACCAGATTCTTCGGGTTGTAAAAGGAGAACAGGAAGAACACGGCAAGTCCGATCAGACCGGTGATCAGCACCATGTTGATCACGGTCTTGCGCCCTTTCAGCACGGTCATGCCGATGTTGTAGATGAACGCCAGGCAGACGATGACGATACCGATCTTGGTGATCGTAGGCTGCTCCAGGAACTCACGCCCCATGGTCGGCAGCAGATGGTTCATGGTCAGCTCGGCCAGTTCGGAGTACGGCACCAGCAGGTAGCCGAGAATGGTCATCACGCCGGCGGCGGCAAACACCCAGAACATCGCTTTCGCGAGCCAGGGGCTATGCAATTCGGTATCGCACTCTTCGGGCACCAGGTAGTAGGAGGCACCCATGAAGCCAAACAGCAACCAGACGATCAGCAGGTTGGTGTGTACCATCCGCGCTACGTTGAACGGGATGTAGGGGAACAGGAAGTCGCCGACGATATACTGCAGACCCAGCACCAGGCCGAACAGTATCTGGCCGACAAACAGCATCAGCGCAAATATGAAGTAGGGTTTGGCAACCCGTTGGGATTCGAATTTCATCCAGGCATCCTCCGGCTCAGCCTTCCCTGTTGGGCGGCCAGTCGTTGTCGTTGATACGTGAGGTCCAGATCAAGAAAGCGGACAGGTCTTCGACCTGCTGCTGGCTGAGATGGAACTGCGGCATCTTGCGACGCCCCTCGGTCGGCAGCGGCTGCATCGCCATCCACGACTGCATGAACTGGGTGAACGCCGCCTCGTTGCCGTTACCGTAACGGTCGTAGACGTTGGCCAGCTCGGGAGCGAAGTAAGCGCCCTCGCCCATCAGGCTGTGGCAGCCGACGCAGTTGTTCTCCTCCCACACCGCCTTGCCGCGTGCGACGGATTCGGTGATGTTTTCACGATGGTCACGTTTAGGCAGTTCCCGCAGGGTGTCGAACGTCAGCCCGACCAGCAGCAGCAAGAAGAAGAATCCCCCGCCGTAGTAAATGTTGCGGGCCATGCCCTTGGTGAAGATTTCACTCATGCTGGCCCCTCCTTGCTCTTAATCTGTTCGGATGCATAAAACGCCCCTTTGCTGATAGGAAAGTGTTGTTCACTGCTATCGCAAGGCGCGTGCCAACCATTATCTCTTTGTTTTAAAAGTAATTTAGATCGTATGTTGTTATATTGACATCTATGTTAAAGTTGTCTGATAGACAACGAGATATCAAAATGACTACACATTATTTCAGCGAAAGCCTGATTGGTATCGTGGCCGACCTGTCGCGCGATATACCGGTGAGCCTGCGTTACAGACGCCTACTCGAAGCGATGCTGAAGATCTTCCCCTGCGATGCGGCAGCGCTGCTCAAGCTTGAGGGGGAGCAGTTGAAACCGCTGGCGATAGAGGGTTTGAGCCCGGATACGATGGGTCGCCGCTTTCGCATCGACGAGCATCCCAGACTGTCCCGGCTGCTGCATTCTCGCTCGCCGGTTCGGTTTGCCGCCGATAGTGAATTGCCTGACCCCTATGACGGCTTGATCCCAACTGA
The DNA here is from genome assembly GCF_014641945.1 of Marinobacterium zhoushanense. Lineage (GTDB taxonomy): Bacteria > Pseudomonadota > Gammaproteobacteria > Pseudomonadales > Balneatricaceae > Marinobacterium_D > Marinobacterium_D zhoushanense. The sequence continues at coordinate 245,487 of NZ_BMIJ01000003.1, read as the reverse complement.
AGATCACCAGCTGCATGTTCATGACTGCATGGGCGCCTCGCTCTACATAGACGACCGCCCCTGGGGAGTATTGACGCTGGATGCGATGCAACCGGATACCTTCGATCGCATCGATCCGACTGAGCTGCGCACCTTCATCGGCCTGACCGAAGCCACGGTAAAGGCCGCCGACCGCATGGCGGCACTGGCCGCCCGAGCCGAACGGGAACACCAGGTCGCCAAGGCACTTCGCGAGGAGACTCAGGGTTTCGAGATCATCGGTGACTGTGAGCCGATCAAGCGTTTGCGGCAGGAGATCGCCATTGTCGCCCGCTCCAACCTGACGGTGCTGGTGCAGGGTGAGACAGGGGTCGGCAAGGAGTTGGTAGCGCGCCAGGTGCACAGTCAGTCAGACAGGGCGGAAGAGCCTCAGGTCTATGTGAACTGTGCGGCACTGCCGGAAAATATCGCCGAGAGCGAGCTGTTCGGCCATGCGAAGGGGGCCTTCTCCGGTGCCCTCAGCGACCGCGCGGGTAAGTTTGAAATCGCCAACGGCGGCACCCTGTTTCTGGACGAGATCGGCGAGCTGCCGCTGTCGATCCAGGCCAAGCTGCTGCGTGCCCTGCAGAGCGGCGAGATCCAGCGGGTCGGCAGCGACCGCCACCTTAGCGTCGATGTGCGCATCATCGCCGCCACCAACCGCGACTTGAAGCAGGAGGTGGCGGACGGTCGCTTCCGTGCCGACCTTTACCATCGTCTCTCAGTCTACCCAGTTGAGGTGCCGCCACTACGCGAGCGCGGGCGCGATGTGCTGCTGCTGGCGGGTTTTCTGCTCGAGACCAGTCAGCGGCGACTGGGTATCAGAGCGCTGCGCCTCTCCCCCGAGGCGCAGCAGGCATTACTGAGCTACAACTGGCCCGGCAACGTGCGCGAGCTGGAGCATCTGCTCAGCCGTGCCGCGCTGAAAGCGCGGGCGCACACCCAGGGCGATACTGTCATCCTGCAGCGCGCTCACCTCGACCTGGAACCCTCGATGCCCGTCGGTCAGGATAGCATGACAGCAGCACTCCCCTTGCCCGTGGATGCGGGACTGGCGATGAAGGAAGCCACAGACAGGTTCCAACAGGAACTGATTGAGCAACGCCTGGCCGAGCACCGGGGCAATATGGCGGCCGCCGCCCGCAGCCTGGGGCTCAACCGCAGCAACTTCTATCGGCTGATGCAGCGTCTTGGCCTTCGCTAGCCAAGGCGAGGACGGTAACCGAGCTCAGCTGCCGCGTTGACTTTTATGAAATAATCGCTGTGTTAGTATTGCACCACCGCTTATAAAATTATTAAAAATCATTTTCTGGCAAAGGAATGGCTATATGAACCCGCGTGTATTGCTGCTATGCAGCACTCTTCTGCTTACCGCCTGTGCCCCCACCATTGGCAATAAACAGGATGTCCGGACCACCTCCTTTTTCGTTGGCGAAACGACAAAACAGGAGGTCGCGGATGTACTTGGACTCCCCGCTGACATCAGCAAGTCCGAGGCTCTGGGGCTGGAGTACTGGGCTTACAGAGAGAAGGCCAAACTTACCGGGATCATGGTCCCCGTCGTCACCGGCCCCGCATCGGCACAGATGGACAGTATTTCGACCGGCGACACGGGTGAATACCAGTTCAAGGATGCTGCGGCAATCTATGTGTTCGACAAGAGCGAAAAGCTCATCGACGTGCGCTATCCGAATTAATTCAGCAAGACAAAGGGATGATTTTGATGAACATAAGGACACTTTTTCTACTTCTGGTCTCTGTGCTCGTGGTCGGCTGTGCCGGTAGCGTCAAGCCGATGTCCAGTGAAGCGGTCAACGAGTTCAACCAGGGCAAGGTGGCCGTTGCCTATCTCTATCCGAGCAAGAAGCTGAACTATACCGAGCAGGTATATAAAGTACTCTGGATCGAAAACCGCGCCAATCTGGTGTCCTTTGATGGCCTTTGGGATATCGATACCGACATATCCAATGAGTATCAGCAGCAGTTCAAACGCCTCGGCGTAAATGCCGTGGTCGCCAAAGAGCTGCTCAGCGCCACCGAGTACGAACATCTGCAAAAGGATATAGCGCTATACCAGCTCAAGGCATCGGAAGCGATTGCCGCCAGCAAGACGGTACCGCCCCTGCAACTGTCCACCGATTATCGCGACGCGCTGGCGGCCCAGGGAGCCAAGTACCTGATATTGATCTCTCAAGGCATGTTCAACGTCCAGGTGCTGGACCTGATCAGCAAGGTAACGCTGATCTCCGGCAGCGATGTCAAAGTGGTTGATACTCGGGACGGTTCGATCACCTTTGATGGCGATGCGATGATTTGGCTCAATCAGGACTATCAGGAGTCTCCGCAGGAGATTGAGGCCAACAATCTGCAGCTGCTTAAATCGATGGTCGCCAGGGGGGTTAACACCCAGTTTGAGCAGAACGTGCTGCCCAAACAGATGGGGCTCACACAGTAAGTATTCCCCGCAATTAAAAAGGCTCCCTCGCGGAGCCTTTTTAATCTCCGGTTCACAGGCTTATCGCGCCTTGGGCAGCAGCTGTTCACCCCTTGTTCGCTTGCCGTCTATCTCGGCAGACGCCTGTTCAATCGCCAGAGTGCGTTTGGCGCTGATCGGATGAGTACGGAAGATCGAGTTGCTATTGGCGTCAGGGCTTTCAGCCGCCATCCGGCGCCAGAAATCGCTTAAGCCATTCATCGGCACATCAGCTCGTGCCAGGATATAGAGCCCGACATAATCGGCCTCCTGCTCGAACTCTTTGGTAAATGCCTGCCCTCCCAGATTGGCGAACAGCCCCCGAGTATTCACACCGTACGCCGCAACCAGGATGTCCAGCAGGCTCGCCGCGGAGATATTCGACTGTTTTGCTTCCAGATGCTTCATCGCGTTATGGGCGATCTCATGCGCCAGCACCATAGCCACCTCAGCGTCACTCTCGGCAAAGCGAATCAGGCCGGAGGTGATTATGACATTCTGCCCGTCGGCGTATGCGTTGATGGCGTTATCCATGACCACATGGAGGGTGTAATTACAGGCGGGATCCGGTTTCAGCTCCCGGGTCAGCCGCTCCTCCCCTCGCAGCAGATCAAGCTTGATCGACACATTGCCCGCTCGCTGAACCATTTGCTTGTAGTCATCGACAGCGCCGGGCCCCCCGATGGTCGTCTTGCCATCCACCGCCAGCAGCATATCACCAACACGCACATCGGCACGCTCTGCCGCTGAGCCTGGCGTAACACCGGTAACCTTCAGCGCTTCATCCAGCTCCAGTGTCTTCAGCGCGATTTTGCGATACTCATCAGGCCAGGCGGATATGTTGTCGACCTTTAAGCCAAGGTATCCCGTCCTGTTGTCCTCACAAAATGGCAGTGCCGCTTTCAACAGCGGGGCCCCGATCCGTTCGATCCGTTGCTGATACTCCATTACCCTGCGCAACTTCAGCTCCTGCTGATAAAGGATCTCGTCGTTGGTCAGGTTAGCGTTGAGGGATACTGACTGAGTTGTCGGTGTGGCGCAGCCTCCCATCGAAAGTCCACAAGCGAATAGAAGAGCGGTTTTGAAGCTGTGACGCATGAAACCTCCTATTTTCATACAGTCGATAACGCGTTAGCACGCGCCGTCGATTAAACCACCTTGGGGGAACAGATGAAACGAGCGCCCTCCCACTTCACACTGCCTTAGCACTGCATAGTGCTTTCAGTGCCAGCGTCGGTGAAGGTTATTCTGGTTGTCTTGAAGTTAAGGTCCACAAACAGATGGCAGTAGTGCTCTGCATGGCGCCATCCCATCGAGACACTGCTGTCGCTCGATGAGTGCAGTTCAAATCGACCGCTAAACGCCGGGTGGCTGTTGCGAAATCGCATCAACTTTAACAGCCGTAGTACCACCGGTGTTCGGACCGCCTCATCAACCTCCTCCAGAGAGTAGTAGTGGCGGTTGATCTCTCTTGCTTCTGCGGTGCTCTCCATCAGCTCATAATCGTTGCGTCCGGCCAGGAGGCCCACGTAGTAGACCTGAGGAATACCCGGTGCAAATAACTGTATTGCCCGGGCGGCGATGTAAGCGTCATCGTTGCACAGCAACGCCTCATAGAAGGTGCAGGTCAGCTGATAGATGGCACCGACACTGTGCGCGTTGACCGCGGAGCGGCGCAGAATGGGATCGCCGCTATGGGCGTCAACGATATCGATCAGTCCGTTGATCTTGTCGTCCGGCAATACACCCTCCACATCCGGGATGCAGATGCCGTCATGGGTGTCAAGCACGGTCACCATATTGCGCGGTGCCATACGTAACCAGTGTTTGAGGTAGGTACTGTTGTTATCGAGCATCGTGTAGAGCATCAGCGGCGGCAGTGCGAAGCCGTAGGGGCGCATATCGCGCCGACCGATCGCGTATTGATAGCTGCAGTGATCATGCACCTCTGGTAGCAGCTCTGCGTTGTGCATGCGCGCAACGCTGTTGAACCAGTCCAGGTTGCGATAGACGTCCGGCTCGACCAGGAAACAACTGGTACCTATTCGCTTGGTGGTGTAGCCAAAGGCATCGAGACGGAAGAGCTTCACCCCTTTAGCTGCCAGAAACGCGATGTAATCCCCCATCAGCGTTCGGGTGACGTCGGCATCGTAGTTCAGGTCGATTTGGTGCTCGGTAAACGTACACCAGACGCGTCCCTTGGTTCCATCAGCAAAGCGTACCTCTCTAAACGGCTCCCTCTCCTTGCGGATATGGATCTTGGCCAGATCGTCGTGCCTGATCGGTTCGAGCTTATCAACATCGATAAATAGATCGGCATAGGCTGAATCGCGCCCTTTCTCGATAAAATCCTGAAACTCCTGCGACTGGTCGGAAATATGATTGAGGATCAGATCGACGCAGAGATCATAGCGGCTGGCGATATACTCGATATCGCTCCAATCACCGAATATCGGATCAACCTCTTTGTGCGTTAACGGAGAGAAGCCGGCATCGGCATTGGAGGGGTAGAACGGCAGGATATGTACGCCGCCGATGGCGTCTTTCAGATGAACATCCAGTATGCCGATCAGATCTCTGAGATTGCGTCCCATCCGGTTTGGATAGCAGATCAGCTGTACCTGGTTGCGCAGTGCCATAATCTTTCTCCCGAATGAGCTTTCAATAACCATAGAAGTGGTCGCCACCGCGGTGCAAACTCGACCTGTAACCGTTCAGAAGTTTTTCTGACATGGGCGGGCCCCTGTCTATACTGAGAAAGCTGCTGCTAGCCGATCCTGTTCACCTTACGAGGAACGGCGATGAAATGGATTCTCCTCCCTGCCAGTCTGCTGTCGGCCTGCTCCATCAATATCTCGACCTCCGTCGCGGAGGCGGAGGAGCTTACTGTCGGCAAAATCTGCCCTGTCCTCTATCGCGAGCAAAGCGTCGGCATACTGGCGTTCTCAAGAGAGTGGTATCACAGCGCTCGCGAAGACGCGCGCTACATACCCGGCGACAACTCCACTGGCGTGGGACTGGAGATCCATTTTTTGGCCAACGCGACGGGCAATATACAGGGCCAGAACAGCGCCAGTTGCGACCGCTACCGTATACTTCAGGTTCGTAAGACAACCGCGCGGCTATTTGACGGCGAGGAGGCGGTACAGATCGATGTACCCGAAGGTTTCAACAGCCCCTTTTATGACAACCCCGGGCTGGAGCATGGCTACGGCACCCACCTTGCGCCGGAGGATGATCGCGACAAGCCCTGGAGCGGGCGACCGATCAGGGCCTCCACCGTGGCGATTTACGACACCCCTTTCGTATCGGCCCGTTTCGGCATCGAAGGCGAGGATATCGACGTGAGTTTCGAGACCTGCGTCGTCTGCCAGCGCAATCAGGGGTATGACAACGTGCTCTCCTGCGGACGCTGGGGATACCGACGCGAGTTTATCGACAGCATGAGCGGCTGGAGCGAGGCGGAATTCAAGAGCGTACAGTGCGAGGTGACTCCAAGTGCACAGTTTCAACAGACATTGCGCAACTCCAGTCGCATCGAATACAGCTACTGGATCAATTGGCGTTGAGCTATCCGGGCGGATCGAGCAGCGTGACCCAAACACCCACTTTCAACTCGGCACCCTCCGGCCCGATAAAAGCCCCCTCGACCGGTGTCACCGTCTCGGGACTGCGCGCCACCGCAACCGGTATGTGGTTGATGCCGACGACCTCGCCCCCGGTAGGATCGAACCCTTTCCAGCCAGCGCCCGGTATATACACCTCCACCCAGGCATGAGTGGTACCAAAGGATTCCGGCCCGGGTGGCACATACAGGTAACCGCTGACGAAACGGGCGGCGAAACCCAGGTAGCGTACACTTTCCATAAACAGGTTGGCGAAATCCCGACAGGAGCCACTGCCAATGGCGAGTGTGTCCTCGGCGCTCTGCACCCCTGGAGCCTCGCGCACCCGATAGTTAAATCCAGTGCTTATTGAACGGCAGATTCGATCGAGCAGCGCATATGACTGAATTGTCCGATCGGACTGCCATAATCCAGCCACCCATCGGGCCAGCTCATTCGAGGCGGGCTTTCGCTTCATAAACGGCCCTAGCACCTCCAGATCGTCTTGCATGTAATTGAACGGATAGTTCACCGCATACTCTTCAACCATGAAGTCCAGTGGTGCCTGGTCAAACTGCTGAACCTCCACTTCGCTCAATATCTCAAGCTCCCTGCAGGGCGTATCAAACAGCAATGTCGCTACCGAGTTATCCTCGACATCGCGGTACCAGCGTACCTCTTGCGGTAGCGGGCGTACCTCCAGTTGAGAGCTTTGTATCCGCTGGTCGTGATCTTCCCGCGGACGCACTCTCAGCCGATGGGGCTGCAGTCTTACCTCCCCATTGAAGCCATACCAGGTGCTGTGGCGAATTCTGTAGGTCTTCATGTCCGGTTCTTCAAACCTCGATTAACCTCTTGGGCAAAAATTCCACCGCTCCAAAGTTATGGATTCACTATACTCTCTCTACTGATTCGCTACCCGACAATGGAGTGACGCATGCCCCGCCAGTTTTCAGTGACCGTCATGGTCATTTGTACCACCCTTCTAGGGTCCCCGGCTCATGCGGGCCTAAAAGACCTGCTTAACCAAGGGCAGGAACTGATCAAGCAGAGCACTCAACCTCAGAGTAGCAGCTCCACCGCTACGGATCTCGATACCGACACTCTCTCGGCCGGACTTCGCGAAGCACTGGAGATAGGCACACAACGTGCCGTCGAGACCCTGTCGGCACAGGATGGCTATCTCGGCAACCCGTCAGTGCGCATCCCTATGCCCGGCTATATAGAAACCGCCAGCGGCCTGCTGAGAGCGGCTGGCCTGGGCAATCAGGTGGACACCTTCGAGCTGAGCATGAACCGCGCAGCAGAAGCAGCGGTTACTGAAGCCACCCCGATCTTCGTCGAGGCGGTCAAAGCGATGACGATCGACGACGCGCGCCGGATATACAACGGCGGCGACAACGCCGCAACCGAGTATTTCAAAACCAAAACCTACGACCGCCTCGGCGAGAAGTTCAAGCCTCGTATCGAGGAGTCTATGGCGCAGTACGGTGTCACCAGTGCTTATCAGCTACTGGTCGACTCCGCCGGCTCCAAGCTGCCAATGCTGGGCAATATGAATCTGGACCTCGCCGATCATGTCACAGGCAAAGCCCTCGACGGCCTGTTTCTGATGCTGGCCGAAGAGGAGAAAAAGATCCGCGAGCAGCCGCTGGCCCGCAGTACCGATCTGTTGAAGCAGGTGTTCGGCAACTAATTCTTAGCAACTATGGAGCTACAAGGATGTCGTTAGGGCGACTAGCACTGTTGACCGTGGTCGCCATGATCGCGTTCGCCAGCAACTCCCTGCTCTGCCGTGTGGCACTGCGCGAAACCGATATCGACGCGGCCAGTTTTACTACCGTGCGACTGCTCTCTGGCGCGTTAATGCTCTGGATGATGCTGGTAATACGCGGGCAGCAGCGTAACCATTCCGGTAGTTGGCCCTCCGCGCTGGCGCTCTTTGCCTATGCGGCGCTGTTCTCCTTCGCGTATATCGATCTGGCGGCCGGTACCGGCGCCTTGATTCTGTTTGGCTCGGTACAAGCAACTATGATCGGCTACGGCCTTTACACCGGAGAACGCTTTACCGGGTTGAAATGGCTGGGCCTGTTTCTGGCGCTGGCCGGCCTGGTCGGCCTGGTATTGCCGGGGCTCACGGCGCCGCCGCTGGCCGCGTCCCTGCTGATGGCGGCTGCCGGGTTTGCCTGGGGGGTCTATTCACTACGCGGAAAAGGCGCCGGCGATCCATCACTGGCCACCGCCGGAAACTTTATCCGCTCGATCCCATTCGCGCTGATGCTATTAGCTCTTGGGTGGGCAGCAGGCATGCTCAACGCCGACCTGCCTGGCACACTCTGGGCTGTCGCATCAGGCGCACTGGCATCGGCACTGGGTTACTGGATCTGGTATACGGCACTGCCGCACCTCAGCGCGACCAATGCTGCCACGGTGCAACTGAGCGCCCCGGTTATCGCCGCCATCGCCGGAGTCCTGTTGCTGGATGAGGTGTTAAGTCTCAGGTTGCTGCTGGCGTCTGCGGCGATTCTCGGTGGTATCGCGCTGGTGATCCAGCAACGCGCACGCTAGCGCTATTTAGGGCGGAGTCGCAGAATGCGACCGCTGTCGGTGGAGAAGTAGAGCCAGCCCTCAGGGCCCTGAATCAATGCCCGAATCCGTTCTCCCAGACTGCCTAGCAGTCGCTCCTCGGCAACCGCTTCTCCCTTTTCATTAAGCTCCACGCGGTTCAGGTGCGTCAATTTAAGCGCACCGGCAATCAGGTTACCCCGCCAGGCGGGGAAGGCATCTCCGCTGTAATAGAGCAGGCTGCCCGGCGCGATTGAGGGAATATACACCTTCACCGGGGGCTCCATCCCCGCCCGTTCGGTACCCTCACCCACATCGAACGGCCCCCAATACTCCTTGCCGTAGGAGAGCACTGGCCAGCCGTAGTTAGCGCCTGACAGAATCAGATTGATCTCATCCCCCCCACGCGGACCGTGCTCGATCTCCCAGAGTCGACCGTGCTCGGCGTCCCAGGCCAGTCCTTGGGAATTGCGGTGGCCGTAGCTCCAGATCTCCGGCTGCGCCCCTGCGCGACCGACAAAGGGATTATCGGACGGTACAGTCCCATCCAGCTTCAACCTCAGCACACTGCCGGCATGCGTTTGCAGATCCTGCCCGTTGGGGCGATGCCCCCTGTCACCGACGGTGAAGTACACATGCCCGCCATTATCGAACGCGATTCGACTGCCAAAATGTCGACCGGTGTCGGTGGCGGACTTGGTTTCCAGCAGCTCCTGCCAATCGGTCAGGCGCGTATCCTGTAAGCGGGCGCGGGAGAGGACGGTTACACCCTGACCCGCCCGGTTCTTCACCCAGGTAAAATAGAGCCATCCACCTTCCGTGTACCCCGGCGGCACGGCAACATCGAGAAATCCGCCCTGACCGCCGCTCATCACCCTCGGAGTACCTGTCAGTTCGGTCAGTGTTTCGCTGTCGATATCCAGGATCGCCGCGCCCCCCTCACGACGGGTAAACAGCAGCCGGTGTCGGTTCAGAAACGTCATCCCCCAGGGAACACCGCCGCCCTGGACCAGCGCTTCGACACGGAACCGCATGCCGGCGCTTTCGCCTTCCAACACCGGCTCAGCTGCAGCGACCGGCAGGCAATAGACCGCCACGACTAAGGGCCAAGATAAGATCAGCCTGCGCATTACACTACTCTCGTTGTTTCCTCTGTTTCCTTGACTTCCGGGTCGGCCCTCCGGTTTTTGCCGGGCCGGTTTAAGGTTAGCATCCCGCCGGCAAATACGAGCAACATCCCAACGACGGTCATCAGCGCGATGCTTTCATCCCATAGCCACCAACCGATCACTGCGGCCAGCACCACGGAGCTGTACGTAAATGGCCCCAGCTGCGCCGCTGGCACCATAGTATAGGCGCGACTCATCGACAGTTGCGCTGCGGTCGAGGTCGCGCCCAGCCCGAGCAGCCATAGCAGTTCGACAGCGCCCGGAGTGACCCAATTCAGTGCCGCCGGCAGCGCCGAAAACAGGGCGCCAAAAAGAGCGAAGTAAAACACAATACGCCTGGGGGGCTCGGTCAGATGCATCCTGCGTACGGTCACTTTGGCCAGCGCACTGAGTGCAGCGCCGAGCAACGCTATCAGTATCCCAAACTCGATGACGCCCTGCTGTGGATTAAGGATCAATGCCACTCCGCAAAATCCAACCGCCAACGCAAATTTCACCCGTCTGGAAACCCCCTCGGCTAACCACCAGTACGCGATCAGGGGCACAAAGAAGGGTGCGGTTTGCTTCAGCAGTGCCGCCTGCCCGAGCGGCAACGCCGACCAGGAGTAGTAGAGACAGGCCATGGCGCTGATGCCGACGATCGCACGCATCAGGTGCAGGTGGATATTCGCCGTCGCCAACTGGTCAACCGCTCTGAACATCATCGGCATCATGATCAGTAGCCCCATCAGGTTGCGCATGAACACGATCACCAGTGTCGGCAATTGATCACTGACCTGGCGGATGATCAGACCACTGCCAACCAGCATCGACTCGGCGAGCACAACAAAAAGCGCGGCGGTTACCAATGAGTTTTTCAATCGCTGCTCCAATAATGACGCCGCCCCACATCGGTGGGGCGGCGCTGGAAAGGTCTCCTCAGGAGGGGGTCCGGGTCAAATCTCGATCCGTGCGAAACTCTCCGGCAGCTCCGCCGCCCCCTTGCTGCTGGTGACCACCGCCACACTGGCGTTTTCCGGTTTCAGATAGAGCTGAGCGACACGTTTGAGATCATCGATGCCGACACCCAATATCTCCTGGCGGAACTTCTGCCGCTGCTCAGGGGTACGGCCGAACAGGCTCGCATGGTAGGTCTGCTTCGCCTCCCCTGCGGGCGATCCCGGCTTATCGATAGAGCTGATCACACCGAGGACCGCCTCCTCCAGCTTCAACGGATCGATCTCCGTTTCCCTGATCCAGCGTGCCGAGGCATCGAAGTCGTCCAGCGTACCGCCGATACGCGGATCACGATAGGAGAAGAAACGGAATACGGCATCGCCACTATCCTGTGAGGCGCCGGCACCATAGGCGCCGCCCTGCTCACGAATGGCGCGGTGCAGATAGTTGTTGCGCAGGAACTCACCGAGCACCGTCAACGGTGCTGCATCCGCGTGATCCACGGTGACGGTGGGGAACGCCTTGGCGCAGAAGTTGACTTGGGTACTGGTAAGCCAAGCCTGACTGACACCCTTGCGCGTTTGCGGCAGGGTGAACGCCTTGAACCCTTCTGCCACACTCATATCCACCCAGCGCTGTTCGACAGCCTTGGTCAGCGCCTCACGATACTCATCCTCACCCACCATCAGGAAACGGCGCGGTGCGCCTTGCAGTTTTCGGTGCAGAGCGATCAATCGCTGCGACAGCTGATCCAGTGCCTCCGCCTGATCGAGGGACTTATCCAACGCCTTGATGCGACGCACCCCCTCCAGGCCGCGCGCGTTATGTGCCAGTTGCGCAGAGGGGGCAAAGCCCGCACAGGCGGCCAGCATCGCCATGCTGTGTCCCTGACCGGTGATCGATTGCTCACGACGACTGCGCATCTGCGCCACTATCTCGCGTATACGCTTGGTTTCATCAAAGCGAGCGCCATCCAGCGTCTCCAGCATCAGGTCAGCCAAGGCATCGCGATTGACCGCCAACGCTTTACCCGACATCACCAGGTAACCGGTAACATCCTGCTCATTGTCCGGGCGCCCCCGCACCGAAGTGTACGCGGAGAAACCACCGGTAATCTGGCTCTGGTAGGCCTGATTCTGGCGGTAGTCACGCTCGCCACACCCGAGTTCCGTCAGGCAGTGGGTATAGAGCGGCATCAACTCCTGCTCGTCATCAGTCATCGTCGGCAGGTCCAGGATCACTTGCTGGTAGACGAGACCGTTGGTGCCGGCCGAATACCAGGTACCATCCAGCTTCGGTAGGTTCATCGGCTCACCCTTGGGTAGATGCATCTCCGTCGGCACATCCTCAAGGGTTACCCGCGGCAGGATCGACTCATCGTCACTCTGCATCTGGCGTGCTTCCAGCTTGCTGGCCAGATCGATGACCTCTGCCTTCTCCTCGTCACTCATCGCCGCTTTGATCGCCGCCAGTTTTTCGGCTTCGGCGGCATCACGTCGAACAGCCAGTTCGTTGTCGGGGCGAAGGGTCAAGCGGACTCGGTGCGGATTGTCGAGCAGCCAGCGCCGAATCAGGGAGGGGATATAGTCTCGGTCCTTGATCGCCTCGCGCAGTTTCTCCAGTGCCGAATCCACGTTCAAAGCCGCCAGGGGGTCACCCCGATGGATACCCGCAGAGAGCGCACCCAGGATCAGCTGCAGGCCAAAAGGATAGCTGTCACCGGTGATCTCACGCTGGCTCAGTTCCAACTGGTGCAGCTGAGCCTCGACCATATCCTGGGGTACGCCGTCGCGGGCAACCTGTTCCAGCGTATCCAGAACCAGCTGTTCGAAGGCGGCGGCGTGTTCCGGGTCGCTTCCCTCCAGACCGCACATGAAGCTCATCTCGCGGTTGGAGTCTTCCAAACCGCACAACGGCGACGGCGCACTGCCCAGGTCGCAGGACTCCAGAGCACCGCGCAGAGGCGAGCTGGAGTTATCGAGCAGCACACGCGACAGCAGATGCGCCTGCATCAGTTCGTCAAGATCGATCGACTTCGGCAGCAGCCAGCCAAGCACATGATGAGTCTGACCACTGAGATCCTCCTGATCCAGCGCATACGCTTCCTCTACCCTCAGGGGCGCAAAATAACGCTTTTCATCTTCGACATGGATCTCATGCTCACTGCGCTGAAACTTATGCAGGGCCAGCTCTTCGAAGCGGCGCTGCAGCTCCTGCGCGTCGATGTCGCCGAAGGTCATAAACACCGCATTGCTGGGGTGATAGTGGCTACGATAAAACTCCTTGAGTTGCTCGTAGCTCAGATCCGGAATACAGCTCGGCTCACCACCGCTGTTGTGATGATAGGTGGTGGTCGGAAACAAGTAGCGGGTCAGTGTCTGCCAAAGCGTCGAGACAGGAGAGCTCATCGCCCCCTTCATCTCATTGAACACCACCCCTTTATAGACCAGGTCCGAATCCGCATTACCGGCCTCGGCGAACTCTACGCGATGTCCCTCCTGCGCGAAGTCGAGCGGATCGAGGCGGGAGAAAAACGCCGCATCCATATACACGTCAAGCAGGTTGAAAAAGTCTTTGCGGTTCTGGCTGGCAAAGGGGTAGGCGGTCCAGTCGGAGCTGGTAAAAGCGTTCATAAAGGTGTTGAGCGAACGGCGCGTCATCATGAAGAACGGGTCGCGCACCGGGTAGCGCTCGCTGCCGCAGAGCGCCGTGTGTTCAAGAATATGGGCCACACCGGTGGAGTCTTCCGGCACCGTGCGAAAAGCGACCAGAAACACGTTTTCGTCACGTTCTGCTGCTATATGGTAGTGCTTGGCGCCGGTGGCGATATGTTCAAACTCCTGTACTTCAACATTCAGCGAGTGGATCTGCTGAGTACGCAGGAAGCGAAAGCTTGGATGACTCGATACGGATTGCATAATGATGGCTTCACTCCGATTGCTGATCTGGGCGCAGTGGCTCGCACCGCTTCTGCCCACATTGTATCCTTTCGCTCCCCCCTTTCCAGCACAGCAAGCGGGATCCCAGCTCTGCAGATCATGCTGCACTGCACAATATCGATCCACCGAATCTGATAAATCAAATCAATCACCACCCTCAGGGCGATCAAAATAATTGTTGTGCAGTGCACAAAAAAGCGATTGACACTTGTCGCCCGTGGTCATAAAGTGAACATAAATGCTGCAACGCAACATAAACGACTCCACCACAATTCAAGAGGTACATACCATGTACGAAGAGATCAAAGACCAGATGAAACCGGTTATGGATATGGCCGAGATCAACAAGAAAACCACTGAGAAGCTGATCGCTCTGCAGTCTCAGTACGTTTCCGATTTCGTCAACTCCAGCCTGTCTCAAATGAAGGCCCTGAGCACCACCAAGGAGCCTAAGGCTGCATTCGAAGCTCAGGTTAAGTACCTGAAAGAAGTTGAAGCCAAGCTGACCGACGTTGCCGAGAAAGAGATGGCTGCGCTGACCGAAGCCAAGGAAGAGCTGACCAGCATCATCGAAAAGGCTGCCAGTGAGCTGAGCACTTCTCCTTACTTCGCTGAACTCCAGAAGTTCATGAAGCCGATGGATATCAAGGCGAAGTAATCCGGAGACGATCGGGTTCCCTGCTCTACCCAGTAGTCAATCCGTTCGATGGCCGCTAGTCGGCCATCTTTTTTGCAATGCGGGATCGCTGTTAATGGTCGGGGACGGATACCCCCAATACTAAGCAATTTCGAGATCAATCACTTATTGTGCATCGCACCAACAGTGCTTGACTTCGGGGTATTCCACGACTAAGGTGTGGCTGAATTGATGCACTGCACAAACGCCACCCAAATAAAATTTATCTGAGGATGCAAACATGTACGACGACATGCTGAAAGAGATGAAAGACAAGATGGCGCCGGTTGTAGAGATGGCTGAAATCAATAAAAAGACTGCTGAGACCCTGATCTCCCTGCAGTCTGAGTACTTCTCCGATTTCGTAACCAGCGGACTGGCTCAGGTTAAAGCTCTGACCGAAGTCAAAGAGCCGAAAGAGGCGTTTGAACTTCAGGTTAAATACGTCAAAGAGCTGGAAAGCAAGATCACTGGCACCGCCGAAAAAGAAGTGGCTGTTCTGACCGAAGCCAAAGAGCAGCTGACCGCTCTGATTGAGAAAAGCGTTTCTGAGATTGAAATGCCCTCCTACTTTGGTGATATGCCCAAGTTCGATCTGCCCAAGTTCGATCTGTCCGCTTTTGATCCGAGCAACTACATGCCGGATGCAGCCAAGCCGAAAGCCGCTGCTAAATCCACTCCGCGTAAGGCCAGCGCAGCAACTACCGCTGCTTCTTGATCGACGCCGAGTTCTAATAAAAATGGCTGCCCTATGGCAGCCATTTTTTCTTTCAGAGCGCTTTTATTCCAGCACGTGTAGTCAGCGGGCAAGCTGAGGCAAATCACCCTCGAGTCCCATCGCAAACTGCATCACCCTGTCCTTGGCAAAAGGTAGCTTGCCAGCCAAGCCCAAGCCGATATTGCGCACCAGCTTGAGTGGCGCGGAGTCGTTGCTGAATACCCGATAGAACGCATCCATGGTTTGCATCATCAGCAGGTTGTGACGCCGGCGCTGACTCTCATACCGCTGCAGCACCTCTAACGAATCCCAAGCCTCGCCAGCCGCCTTGGCGTTCAGCACTACCTCAACCAATGCTGCCGCATCCAGAAGGCCGATATTCACGCCCTGCCCTGCCAACGGGTGGATCATATGCGCCGCATCGCCCGCAAGCGCCACGCCTTCGCCGACATAGCGCTGAGCATGCTGGCGTCGCAACGGGAAAAAGCCACGCTCGAGCAAGCGGTCGATCTGACCCAGCCGTTCCGGGAAGGTCGCGACCAGCTCCTCCATGAAGCGCCGCTCCGACAACTCCATTAGCCTGCGCACGTTATTTGGCGTGTTATACCAGACCAGTGAAGCGTTGTGTCCGGACAACGGCAGGAACGCCAGGGGACCGGTCGGGGTAAACTGTTGCCAGGTGATGTCCTGCTGCTCATAGGCCGTTTCAACGGATGCCACCAGCGCATACTGGTCATAATCCCATTTATGGGTGCCGATGCCGACCGCATCGCGAACACGTGACTGACCACCATCGGCGGCCACCAGGAGCCTCCCTACCAGCTCCCTGCCGTCACTGAGCTGAACCAGGCTGGCGCCGGGCGAATAATCGATAGACTCGATCTGCGCAGGGCAGATCAGGTCCACATTGTCTATCTGTCCCAAGCGCTCCAAAAGCGCCAGCTGCACCACGCGATTTTCGACGATATTGCCCAGATAGGGGTGATCGATCCGCGATGAATCAAACTCAGTTGCCGCGCGTTCATCGCTCGCTTCCCATACCCGCATACGTCGATAGGGACACAAGCGACGGGACAGGATGCCATCCCAGGCGCCTACATTACGCAGGATATTTTCCGAGGCCAGACTCAGCGCCGACACCCTGAGGTCATGCGGCTGCTCGGGCGAAAAGGCGGGAGGGTACTGCTGCTCGATTACGGCAACCGATAGATCGCTGTTAGCCAATGCGCACGCAATGGTCGATCCGACCATACCGCCACCGACAATCAAAACATCATACCGCTGGTTCATTCCCAACCCTTACTCATGGTTTGCGCGCAGTATACTGCAGAACCGAAATGAAACCTTGTGACAGGTCAAACGCTGCAGCAACCGGGCCGATTGGCTTAAAAAGAGAAGCCCCGAATTCACGGGGCTTCGTCGATTCGGCCGCAGGTTTAGCCCAGCTTGGTCATACCGCCCATATAGGGCAGAAGCGCTTCGGGTATGGTGACACTGCCATCCTCGTTCTGGTAGTTCTCCAGCACCGCCACCAGGGTGCGGCCCACCGCCAGACCGGATCCATTCAGCGTGTGCAGCAGCTCCGGTTTCCCGGTTTCAGGGTTACGCCAGCGCGCCATCATACGACGGGCCTGGAAGTCGAGCATGTTGGAACAGGAGGAGATCTCGCGGTACTTGCCCTGCCCCGGCAGCCACACCTCCAGGTCGTAGGTTTTGGCGGAACTGAAACCCAGGTCGCCACCGCACAGCGTAATCAGGCGGTACGGCAGATTCAGCTTCTGCAGGATCGCCTCGGCGTGGCCGGTTAGCGCCTCCAGCGCCTCCCAGGACTTGGACGGCTCGACGATGTGCACCAGTTCGACCTTCTCGAACTGATGCTGGCGAATCATACCGCGGGTATCGCGGCCGGTTGAGCCGGCCTCGGAACGGAAACAGGGGGTGTGCGCAGCGAACTGCATCGGCAGCTCCCCTGCTTCGACGATCTCGTCACGCACGATGTTGGTTACCGGTACTTCCGCGGTTGGAATCAGGTAGTAATAACGATCACCGAATGGCAGCTTGAACAGGTCCTCTTCGAACTTGGGTAGCTGCCCCGTGCCCTCCAAAGACTCTGCATTGACCATGTAGGGAACATAAACTTCGCTGTAACCGTTCTCGGTAATATGGGTGTCGAGCATAAACTGGATCAGGGCGCGGTGCAGGCGCGCAATACCGCCCTTCATCACCGAAAAGCGCGACCCGGTCAGCTTGGCGGCAGTCTCGAAGTCGAGCTCCTTGTTTCGCTCACCCAGCGCAACGTGGTCCAGCGGTTCGAATGCAAACTCAGGTATCGTACCCCAGCGGCGAACCTCAACGTTGTCATCTTCTGTCTCGCCCTCGGGTACCGATGCGTCCGGCATGTTGGGCACCCCCATGAGCAGAGCGTCCAGCTGAGCCTGCACCTGGTGCAACTCCGCCTTGGCCGCATCCAGACGGTCACCCAGTGATTTCACCTCGTCCAGCAGCGGCTGGATATCTTCTCCCGATGCTTTCGCCTTTCCGATACTTTTCGAGCGGGTGTTGCGCTCGTTCTGCAGCGATTCCGTGTCGACCTGGATCGACTTACGCTTATTGTCCAGTTCAATAAATAGCGCGACAGGGAAATCATAACCCTTCTTGTTTAGCGCCTCAGCCACCGCCTCTGGGTTGGCCCGGACCAGTTTCGGATCAAGCATGGAGAAAAGGTACCTTAATGTTCAGATAATCGATTAACCGCCGAGCCCGCCGTGTCAAATAAGACGGGTCAGCACCAGCCCCGCATATAGCGCAGCCAGACACAAAAGGAGGCTCAATGATATATAAATCAGGGCAGACATTATATGCCCCTCCTGAATTAGCGCGACCGCCTCGAGGGAGAAGGTTGAGAAAGTGGTGAAGGCGCCCATGAAGCCTGTCATCAGTAGCGGGCGCATCTCGGGCGACAGTTTGGCTCGCTCAAGTACCAGCACGAAACAAACCCCCATCAGAAACGAACCCAATACGTTGACCGTCAGGGTACCCAGGGGCAGCTTGTGTTCAGCGTTATTTAACACCCCGCTGACCCAGTAGCGCCCCATCGCGCCCACTGCGCCCCCCAGTGCCACCAGTATCCAGTGAATCATCCGCCGTCCTTATCTGTTGGTCTGGCCGTAGCGTTTGCGTGCGCTCTGTTGGTCAAGCGTCCGCAGACGCTCCAGTTTTTCGCCCAGTTTGATCTCCAGGCCTCGTGCTTCCGGCTGGTAGTAGCGTCGCTCAGCGATATCTTCTGGCAGATACGCCTCTCCGGCGGCATAGGCGCCGGGTTCATCATGCGCATAACGATATTCGGCACCGTAGCCCATGTCCTGCATCAGCGATGTAGGCGCGTTGCGCAGGTGCGCCGGCACCTCGTAACTCGGATCGGTCTTCACATCCGCACGACACTGATTGAAGGCACGATAAAGGGCATTACTTTTCGGTGCGAGTGCGCAGTACACAGCCGCCTGAGCAATGGCTCTCTCCCCCTCTGCCGGCCCGACACGCTCGAACGCATCCCAGGCGGATAGCACCACTTGCATGGCGCGGGGATCAGCATTGCCTATATCCTCTGACGCAATCGCCACCAGCCGCCGGGCGATATAGAGCGGATCGCAGCCGCCATCGAGCATTCGGCAGTACCAGTACAACGCACCGTCCGCCGAGGACCCTCGTACCGACTTATGAAACGCAGAGATCTGATCATAAAACAGATCGCCACCCTTGTCGTAGCGCCGTCCTCCGGCCTGTAGCACCTCAGCCAACACATCCGCCGTGACCCGCTCAACCTGGCCCTGCGTCTGCGCCAGATCCGCCGCGATCTCCAGCAGATTCAGCGCTCGCCGGCCGTCACCGTCAGCGGCTACAACCAGCTGATCGATTACCCCCTCATCAAACTGCAGGTTCCTTGCCCCCAGACCGCGCTCGGGATCCTTAAGTGCCTTGTCGAGCATGCCCCGCAGGTCGTCGTGCTCCAGCGCGCGTAGAAGGTAGACACGGGCACGGGAGAGCAGCGCGTTGTTGAGCTCGAACGACGGGTTCTCGGTAGTGGCGCCGATAAATATAACCGTGCCATCCTCGACATAGGGCAGGAAGGCATCCTGCTGCGACTTGTTGAAGCGATGCACCTCGTCGACAAAGAGGATGGTTTTACGCCCGCTCTGCGCCTTGATCAACGATGCCTGATCGACAGCCTGGCGAATATCCTTAACCCCGGAGAGCACCGCCGAGATAGTCACGAAGTGCGCATCCACCTGATGGGCGATCAGACGAGCCAGCGTGGTTTTACCCACGCCCGGCGGCCCCCAGAGCACCATGGAGTGCACCAGTCCCTGCTCCAGCGCCTGGCGCAGCGGCTTACCACGACCGAACAGGTGGGTCTGGCCGACATATTCATCCAGCGTGCGCGGGCGCATCCGTGCGGCCAGCGGCTCATAGCCGCTTGTCTGCTCCGAAAACAGATCCTGCATCAGACCCCCGGATCAAGAATCAGATCCACCCCTTCAGGGGGCGTGAACTCGAACCGCTCCGGATCGGGATCTGCATCCAGTTCAATCGCATTCAGCAATATGGATGTGCGTTGCCCAAGACTGTCCTCGAGCAGCAGCTCGCTGAGCACCTCATCCTTGAACAGCAGACGAATACGCTCGAAGCTGCGCTGAGCGGTCAGTGGCAGGAGTTCAAACACCTCACGATCATTCCCCTGCTCAATCTGACGAATATCAAATCGCTCGCTCAACGCGTCGATCTTGCCATTGAGGATCAATGCCGGTGCGCTTTCTGTCTGCCCGCTGGCAGGTTTGCGCGTGACCTGCTCCAGGTCGGGATCATAGATCCAGATATACTCGCCGTCGCTGACGATACGCTGTTCAAAGGGGGTATGGGTAAGCCAGTCGAAACGGTCTGGCCTGGCCAGTACAAATTCGCCGCTTGAGTGCTCCTGACGCCCGCCCTCTTCGGACAGGGTGTATTGCTCAAACTCGGCCCCAAAACTCTGGTGCCGCGTCAGCAGCTCACTGAGCCTGTCGACGGCGGCGGCATGCAGGGCCGTACTGATACTGAACAGCGCACCAAATACGGCGCCCTTGAAATAGTGTGACATATTCATCAATCCCTAGGTGGTGGCGGGGCCAGCACTTCGCGCTGACCATTGGTACCCGCCTCAGTGATGACACCGGCCATCTCCATAGATTCAATCATGCGTGCGGCCCGGTTGTACCCGATCTTGAGCTTGCGCTGTACCGACGAGATCGACGCTTTACGCGACTCGGTCACGAACGCCACCGCCTCGTCGTACAGCGGATCGGCCTCGTCATCGAACAGGTTGCCACTACCACCACCGGCTCCGCCCTCGCCACCCGGGTCGTTCAGAATATCATCGATATAAACCGGCTCACCCATCGCACGCCAGGCCTCGACGGTTCTATGCACTTCGTCGTCGCTGACGAATGCGCCATGCACCCGGTTTGGCACGCTGGTACCTGCCGGCAGGTAAAGCATATCGCCATACCCCAACAGGTTCTCCGCGCCTGACTGGTCCAGAATCGTACGCGAGTCGATCTTGGACGAAACCTGGAACGCGATACGGGTCGGGATGTTCGCCTTGATCAGGCCGGTAATCACATCCACGGACGGCCGCTGCGTGGCCAGGATAAGATGGATACCCGCGGCGCGCGCTTTCTGAGCGATACGTGCGATCAGCTCCTCTACCTTTTTACCGACCATCATCATCATGTCGGCGAACTCGTCGATCACCACCACGATATAGGGCAGCGTCTCCAGTGCGGGCGCCGGCTCATCCGGGTCGAACCCCATCTCCTGCGGGTTCCACAGCGGATCCGGCACAGTCTCGCCACGCTGCTGCGCCTGCACCAGCTTTTCGTTGAAACCGGCAATATTACGTACGCCCATCTTAGCCATCAGCCGGTAACGGCGTTCCATCTCCGCGACACACCAGCGCAAACCACCGGCAGCCTCCTTCATATCGGTGATAACCGGGGTCAACAGATGCGGTATACCGTCATATATCGACAGTTCCAGCATCTTCGGATCCACCAGCATCAGTCGAACCTCATCCGGAGTGGCCTTGAACAACAGGCTAAGCAACATCGCATTAACGCCAACTGACTTACCGGAGCCGGTGGTACCGGCCACCAGTAGATGAGGCATTTTGGCCAGATTGGCCACCATGGGATTGCCGGCGATGTCGTTACCGAGCGCCAGGGTCAGACGGGAGCCCGCCTCAAGATAAGGCTTGGCGTTAAGCACTTCGCTGAGACGGACCGTTTGCCGGGAGGCGTTGGGGATCTCGATACCCACCACCGATTTACCCGGAATAACCTCCACCACACGCACGGCGGACACCGCCATCGAGCGTGCCAGGTCACGTGCAAGGTTGGAGATTTTACTCGCCTTGACCCCCGGAGCAGGCTGCAGCTCAAAACGAGTGATGACCGGGCCCGGATTCACCTCAACCACTTCGGCGATAACACCAAAGTCTTTCAGCTTTTGCTCCAGTAGGCGCGACATCTCCTCCAGCTCATCTTCGCTGTAGCCCTGCTCCGTCTGCAGTTCGGGCGGGTCAAGCAAATCAAGGGATGGCAGCACATGTTTGGGCTTACGCGGCAATTCGGTCGATTTTGCCTCCATCGGCTCGTCGTCGACCAGGGGCTTGTGCGACTCGGACAGAGGCACGATCTTCAACCCACGCCTGCTGCTACCCATCTGCGCGACAGGGTCCTCAGCGCCACTGGAACTCTCGTGTTGCGATACGTTAGCGGCTTCCGTCTCGGCGTATGAGTCTTTCCAGGGTGGCGAATCCTGCTCCGATGGATCAGCATCAGCGCCGCCAAGGTCACCAAAAGAAAAAGAAGGCTCAAGACGACCATCCTGATCGGCCATCTCCGGCATAGGCTGGGTTCGTGAGCGGATAGTGGCCTCGGATTCCCTGCTTGCCCGGGTCGGCTCTACCCTCGCCTCATGCCGGGTGTCGGCCGACGTGTGCGGAGACAGTGGCTTTTTGGGTCGGGCTACCGGCTCCTCGGAGTGTTCGCGAACCTCATGTCGAGTGTCAGCATTTCTCACGAAAAGCGCCGAAACACGTTCCCAGGATTGAAGCAGCAGCCCACCGCACGCTTCCAGCCCGACCCGCCAGGAGATGTCGGCATACAGGGTGAGGCCAAACAGCATCAGCGTCCAATGCACCACCGAACCGCCGGCCAGGCTTAACCAGATCACGGAGAGATCCGAAAGCGCCTGTCCAACGAGGCCGCCGGCGGTAAAAGGGTACTTCAACACCTCATTCGAGATATGCATCGAGGCGAGGCTCGCCAGCGCTACCAGCATCAGTACCGCGCCAGTGGTACGCAGCATGATATAGGGGATAGCATCGAGCACACCCTCGCCTCGTCGCCGCAGGAAGCGCACAGCGGGCCAGATCACCAACAGCGGCACCAGGTAGGCGCCCACGCCCAACATCGAGATTGCAACGTCCGCGATCCAGGCACCGGTGATGCCGGCCAGATTGGATACCTGGCTCTGATAGCCCAGATGAGACCAGCCCGGATCCCGTGCGTCATAACTGAATATCGCCAACAACACGAAGAGATTGCAGCCGATTGCCAGCACCAGTCCCGCTTCCTTGCCCGCTCGGGCCAGTTTTACGCCCAGTGCTGTCGGAGTATCGATACGCTTTTCGCTCAAGCCTTGTTCCTTACTGCATCACCCACGCAATTGAGGGTGAAAAATACCATATTTACTCGGCACTCGCCGAGCCTGTAACGCCAATACTGCTCCATGGACATTGCCCGGCACAGGAGTTACATTCCCGATCATCTGCGCGCGTTGAAATCCCACTGCGTGCCCCAAGATACTAATGCTATCACTGACCTCCATTTGAAACGGACCCTCAGATCATCATGAGCGAATTACAGCACCACCGTCTTATTATCCTAGGTTCTGGCCCGGCCGGTTATACCGCTGCCGTGTACGCGGCGCGCGCCAATCTTAACCCGGTCGTGATCACCGGCATGCAGGCCGGCGGTCAGCTGACGACAACGACTGATGTTGATAACTGGCCCGGCGATGCCGAAGGCGTACAGGGCCCCGAGCTGATGCAACGCATGCAGGCTCACGCCGAGCGCTTCAATACCCAGGTCATCTTCGACCACATCAACGAAGCCGATCTGCAGAGCCGCCCGTTCAGGCTCAAGGGCGATATGGGCGAGTACACCTGTGATGCGCTGATCATCTCCACCGGCGCCTCTGCCCAGTATCTGGGCCTGGATTCGGAAGAGGCATTCAAGGGCAAGGGTGTCAGCGCCTGCGCCACCTGCGATGGTTTCTTCTATCGCGGCCAGAAAGTTGCCGTCATTGGCGGCGGCAATACCGCTGTTGAAGAAGCGCTCTACCTGTCCAACATCGCAGCAGAAGTCACGTTGATCCATCGCCGTGACAGCCTGCGCAGCGAAAAGATCCTGCAGGATGAGTTATTTGAGCGTGCTGAGAATGGCAACATCAATATCATCTGGAACCATCAGCTCGACGAAGTACTTGGCGACGAGACCGGCGTAACCGGTATGCGCATCAAGAGCACGAAGGACGACAGCACTCGCGACGTGGAGCTGCAGGGCGTATTCATCGCCATCGGACACCGCCCCAATACCGAGCTATTCGAGGGCCAGCTGGAGATGCACAACGGCTACCTGAAGATACGCTCAGGCCTGGAGGGTAACGCCACCCAGACCAATATTGAAGGCGTCTTCGCTGCCGGCGATGTCTGCGATCACGTCTACCGCCAGGCGGTGACGTCGGCAGGGTTCGGCTGCATGGCGGCTCTGGATGCCGAGCGCTATCTTGATAAGCTCAGCAAATAATCCTGCACATCCGTTCAAGGCGTACGCATGATTCCATGGCTTCATCCGCTACGCCTTGAATTCCCCCCGGTCGATACCGCGCTGGATGAACCCAACGGGTTGCTGGCAGCGGGCGGCGATCTTCGCCCCGCGCGCATACTTGCCGCGTACCGCCGAGGCATCTTCCCCTGGTTCAACGATGACGAGCCTATCCTCTGGTGGAGCCCCGCGCCCCGCTGCGTCCTGACCCCATCCGAGTTACACATCTCGCGCAGCCTGCTCAAGGCACTGCGCAAGCCGAATTACCGCATAAGCTTCGACACCGCCTTTCGCCAAGTGATCGAGGCCTGTGCGGCGCCGCGCAGCTACAGCCACGGCACATGGATCAGCCCTGCCATGCAACGCGCTTATATCGAGCTTCATGAGTTGGGCTATGGCCACAGCGTCGAGGTCTGGATGGACGATGAACTGGTTGGCGGCTTGTATGGCCTCGCAATCGGCAGCGTCTTCTTCGGGGAGTCGATGTTCAGCCGACGCACGGATGCTTCGAAGATCGCATTCACTTATCTGGTCGAACATCTGAAAATCTGGGGCTATGATTTGATTGATTGCCAGGTTTACAACGACCACCTGGCCAGCTTGGGTGCCCGGGAGATCCCACGAGCGGACTTTATCGACCAGTTAACCATTCTGCTTGAGCGACATCCGGAGCACGAATGGCGCGCAACACGCAGTTTTCAAACGAAAGGTTAACCCCATGAGTGACCTGCAAACCCTTCGTTTTTACGCCACTCCGCCTCACGATTGCA
Organism: Marinobacterium zhoushanense; assembly: GCF_014641945.1. Classification (GTDB taxonomy): domain Bacteria; phylum Pseudomonadota; class Gammaproteobacteria; order Pseudomonadales; family Balneatricaceae; genus Marinobacterium_D; species Marinobacterium_D zhoushanense. The sequence continues at coordinate 220,694 of NZ_BMIJ01000003.1, read as the reverse complement.
GCTACCTGCCGGGGCGCAAGGCCAAAACACTGTTCGTAGATCCTCAGGCCGAGGTGAATGCCACACTGTACAGTCAACTCAGCGACCTGGGCTTCCGACGCAGTGGCTCACATATTTACAGACCTCATTGCGACAGCTGCAACGCCTGTGTCTCGGTGAGAATACCGGTACGCGAATTCAAACCCTCGAAAACCCAGCGTCGAATATGGCGCCGCAACTCGGATCTGAGTGTTCGGAACGTGGCACCTCAACTGACCATAGAATATTACCGCCTCTATGATCGCTACATTACCGAGCGCCATGCCGATGGCGATATGTATCCCCCATCGCCAAGCCAGTTTATGAGCTTTCTGGTTGAGGGGCGTCAGCCGAGTACGTTCTATGAATTTCGCGACCGCCAGGATGAGCTGGTCGCTATCGCTGTAACCGATCAGCTCGACCAGGGACTCTCGGCCCTGTACACCTTCTACGCTCCCGAACAGGAGAAACGCAGTCTCGGCACTTATGCCATCCTCTGGCAGATTGAGTCTGTCCGCCAAGCGGGGCTTGATTATCTCTATCTGGGCTATTGGGTTCGCGATTGCCGCAAAATGAACTACAAGACCGCCTACCAACCACTGGATATGCTCATAGCAGACCAGTGGATTCGCGTCTGAGCCGCCTCTCCACTTCCTAGAAAGCCGCAAATCTCTTTGATATAGAAGCAGGAATCAGGCAAAATAATGCGCTTTCCGACCGGCGCGTATCCTGCCGGGTACAAAAAACAGCCCTGAGGTAAAGAGTGAATGGCCAAAGAAGATTCATTTGAAATGGAAGGCACCGTAATCGACACCCTGCCGAATACCATGTTCCGTGTTGAACTGGAAAACGGTCACGTCGTTACAGCGCACATTTCAGGCAAGATGCGTAAGAACTATATCCGCATCCTGACCGGCGACAAGGTCAAAGTCGAACTGACACCGTACGATCTGAGCAAAGGCCGCATCGTATACCGCGCTCGTTAATTGACTTGAACGCGGCACACGAGACGGTGAGCAGCCCTTAAGCTGCCACCGTGGCCACCTCAAGCTCCAACTCCCCATCATCGCCGACGCGGATATCAACATCTCCGCCGTTCTCGGCAAGCTCTCCAAACAGGATCATCTCCGCCAGAGGCTTCTTGATCTTCTCCTGGATCAGACGCTGCATCGGCCTGGCACCCATCAACTCATCATAGCCATGTTCAGCCAGCCAGCTACGGGCATCATCATCGACGTGCAACACGACGCGTTTCTCATCCAACTGCGCCTGCAGCTCGGTGAGAAACTTGTCGACCACCCCTTTGACAATATCCACTGTCAGCGGCTTGAACTGGATGATCGCATCCAGGCGGTTACGGAACTCAGGCGTAAACAGGCGCTTGATCGCCTCCATGCCGTCGGTGCTGTGATCCTGACGGGTAAAGCCTATCGACGCCCGGCTCATCTGCTCGGCACCGGCGTTGGTGGTCATCACCAGAATCACGTTACGGAAATCCGCCTTGCGTCCGTTGTTGTCGGTCAGTGTGCCGTTATCCATCACCTGCAGCAGCAGGTTGAAAACTTCAGGATGAGCTTTCTCGATCTCATCAAGCAGCAATACGCAGTGCGGTGACTTGGTGATCGCCTCGGTCAACAGGCCGCCCTGATCAAAACCGACATAACCCGGAGGCGCACCGATCAAACGGGAAACCGTGTGCCGCTCCATATACTCGGACATATCGAAGCGCACCAGCTCGATACCCAGCACGCGGGCCAGCTGCGTCGTAACCTCGGTTTTACCGACCCCTGTAGGTCCGGAAAAGAGGAAGGATCCAACCGGCTTGTTCGGCGCCTTGAGCCCTGCCCTGGACAACTTAATCGCCGCCGACAGCGTGCCGATCGCTTCATCCTGGCCCAACACAACCATCTTCAGGTTAGGCTCGAGCTTAGCCAACTGCTCCTTATCCGATACCGAGACGCTCTTCGGCGGTATGCGGGCAATCTTCGCAACCACCGTTTCCACATCGCCGACATCGATAATCTTTTTACGCCTCTCTTCCGGCAGCAGGCGCTGATAGGCGCCCGCCTCATCGATCACATCGATCGCCTTGTCCGGCATATGCTTGTCGTTGATATACCGATCGGCGAGTTCCGATGCGGCCAACAGCGCCTCATCGGTGTACTCGATGTTATGGTGTTCTTCGAAGCGGGACTTGAGGCCACGCAGTATCTGATAGGTATCACTGACACTCGGCTCCAGAATATCGACCTTCTGGAAACGACGCGCCAAGGCGCGGTCCTTCTCGAAAATTCCCCTGAACTCCTGGAAGGTGGTGGAGCCGATGCAACGGATCCCACCCGAACTCAGCAGCGGCTTAAGCAGGTTTGACGCATCCATCGAGCCACCTGATGCAGCACCCGCACCGATAATGGTGTGGATCTCGTCAATAAACAGGATGGCATTGGGCTGTCGCTTGATCTCCGCCAGCAGCCCCTTGAGACGCTTCTCGAAATCGCCACGATATTTAGTACCGGCAAGCAGCGCACCGAGATCCAGAGCATATACAACACTCTTCGAGATGATATCGGGCACCTTGTCTTCGACGATCAGCTTCGCAAGACCTTCTGCAATCGCGGTTTTACCCACTCCGGCCTCACCGACCAGCAGCGGGTTGTTCTTGCGGCGGCGCGACAGGATCTGTACCACTCGCTCGACCTCGGCATCACGCCCGACCAGAGGATCGATCTGGCCCAGAGCCGCCTGCTGATTGAGGTTAACGGCGTACTGGCTCAACTGGCTCTTGCCGGACTCGCCCCCCTCCTCACCATCGGTGACAGACTCGGACTCCTGCCCCTCCTGCTCTCCAACTCTGGAGATGCCATGAGAGATGTAGTTGACGACATCGATACGCTCTATGCCCTGCTGCTGCAGAACGTAGGCAGCGTGGCTCTCCTGTTCGCTGTAGATCGCGACCAGAACATTGGCACCACTGACTTCCGACTTACCGGAGGACTGGACATGGAACACGGCGCGCTGCAGAACGCGCTGAAAACCTAAGGTAGGTTGAGTTTCCAGGTTGGGTACATTCTGCGGCAGCAACGGTGTGGTTTCATCGATAAACACCGATAACTGCTGTCTCAAACGGTCAAAATCAGCCCCACATGCATGCAACACTTCGGCAGCCTGACGGTTATCCAGCAGTGCCAGCAGCAGATGCTCGACCGTCATAAACTCATGGTGCTTGTCCCGCGCAGACTTAAAAGCTGTGCTGAGGGTTTCTTCAAGCTCGCGATTCAACATGGCTGCAGCCTCCTGTCAGACCGACTCTACTTCACAAAGCAGCGGGTGCTTATTCTCACGAGAATATTGATTCACCTGCGCCGCTTTAGTTTCCGCTACATCTCGAGTAAATACACCACACACCCCCTTTCCCTGAGTATGGACCGACAACATCACCTGTGTCGCCTTTTCCTGATTCATATTGAAAAATATCATCAAGACCTCGACCACAAAATCCATCGGGGTGTAGTCGTCATTCATCAATACGACACGATACATTGGGGGGCGTTTGAGCGCCGGCTTGACCTCCTCAGCAGCCACCGAGCCGTGATCGTCTCGTTGATCTTCTCCATCGGCGTCATCCGCCATCATTCTGACTGTTCTGTTACTGTAGAACGACATAACCAGCTGATTTCTCTACGATTCAATAAACAATACTAAATTCTGATATCCAGCCCTAGTGTCGGGCCGACCAAGTGTTATACTGCCCCGAGCAGGAGTGGTCCCTCCAGTATCAGCAGTCCCTGCAATGATGTAAAGGAGTACCTTTCGCGCCACGCAGGGCGCGAAGGTTCGCGAAGAGCGAAATCAATGGGAGCAGCATATGCAAACAGGGAAAGTAAAGTGGTTCAACAACGCCAAGGGTTACGGCTTTATCCTCTCAGAGGAGTTTGATGAGGAGTTGTTCGCACACTTTTCTGCGATTTTGGCGGAAGGCTACAAAAGCCTGAAAGCCGGGCAAACGGTGCAGTTCGAGACCAAAGAGGGCCCGAAAGGGATACATGCGGTCAACATCCGCACTTTGGATTGAACAGGTAACGGAACACCGCCGCACTATCCGCTAGCACTCTGGGATTCGGCGCCCGCCTTATCCCAACGGGTGTATTGTGCCCCTTGGGCAGCCAATACCGCTGCTCACTGCGCCGGCCCTCAGGTCGTTGCGCAGCTCAACCACTCCGTTTAACACCAACACCGTTTTGCCGCCCAGTCGAGCAGGACATCAAGGCAAAAGTTAAGTTTAACAATGTCCCGCATCCTATTGTTTAACAAGCCTTTCAACGTTCTAAGCCAGTTTACTGACAACGATGAGCGCGCAACACTGGCAAACTACATCACAGAACCCGGTTTCTATGCAGCAGGCCGCCTTGACTACGATTCGGAAGGACTTCTGATACTGACGGATGACGGTGCGTTGCAACACCGCCTGGCAGACCCGAAGTTTAAGCTGGATAAAACCTACTGGGCGCAGGTCGAGGGCGAAATAACCGAAGCGGCACTTGAGCAACTAAGATGCGGTATCCAACTCAAGGACGGCCCAACCCGACCAGCCAAGGCAAAGCGACTCGTTACACCTGAGCTCTGGCCACGAACGCCACCCATTCGCCAGCGAGCCAATCAAGCAACCAGCTGGCTGGAGCTCAAGATCAGTGAAGGACGCAATCGCCAGGTGCGCCGAATGACAGCAGCGGTGGGTTTCCCGACCCTTCGACTGATCCGGGTTGCGATAGGCCACTGGACGTTAGACAACCTCTCCCCAGGCGAGTACCGCGTGGAGCAGGTTAACCTGCCAGCCAATCCTCCCCGACCAGCTAGGAGTCGCCCGAATCGTCCCCCTGCCAGGCGGCCGCGGCGCTGAGATCGCTCGCTTTCTGTTCTACCCAGTGTTCACCGTTATCCAGGATCTCCTTCTTCCAGAACGGAGCATCGCGCTTGAGGTAGTCCATGATGAACTGAGCAGCCTCGAAGGCCGCTTTTCTATGGGCACTGGTCACGCCGACATACACGATATTGTCACCCGGCAGCAGGCGCCCCACACGGTGCCTGATCAGCACCCGCCCCAGCCCCCAGCGCTCACGAGCCTGCTCGACGATCTTGTGCAGCGACTTCTCGGTCATTCCGGGGTAGTGTTCGAGCTCGAGCGCCAGCAGATGGTCACCCATCAGCTCTCGAACCAAGCCGGTAAACGTTACAATAGCCCCCTGCGCAGCTCCCTCCCCCCTGAGGCGCTGACTCAGCAGGGCCAGATCAAAATCTTCGGCCTGAACGGCAACATCATCCAGTGGCATACTCTCTTATCACTCCCGGGGCAGCTTACAGTCCTGCAAAATGGTACTATCTGCTCCAACCTATAGATAGCTAAACCGCAGCAGGTTTGCATCAGTAATCGACCAAGACAGTAGTTGAAAATTCACTCATGCGTTGGACACCTCATGCAACTGTCGCCACCATTGTGGAAGACAGCGGACGCTTTCTGATTGTAGAAGAGGAAGCAGGAAATTCACTGGTATTGAACCAACCCGCCGGGCATCTCGAAGAGGATGAAAGCTTCCTCGATGCCGCTCGTCGCGAAACGCTGGAGGAAACCGGCTGGCACGTCGAACCCGAGCATCTGCTGGGACTCTATGTTTACAAAGCACCGTCCAATGGCGTCACCTATCACCGGGCCTGCTTTATTGCCAGAGCCGTTGGGCAGGACCCCCATCGCCAGCTCGATGAGGGTATAGTGCGCGCCCTATGGATGACGCGCGACGAAATCGCCGCCAATGCTGACAGGCTTAGAAGCCAGTTGGTGCTAAAGTGCATCGATGACTATCTGGCCGGAACACGTTTTCCGCTGTCACTGATTCATGAACCCTGAACGGAACTACTCGATCCAATGAGCGAAAACTCAGCTATCAAAGTGATCGTCGGCATGTCCGGCGGTGTCGACTCCTCTGTATCCGCCCTGCTGCTCAAGGAGCGGGGGTATCAGGTCGAAGGCCTGTTCATGAAGAACTGGGAGGAGGATGACGGCACCGAGTACTGCACTGCGAAAGAGGACCTGGCCGATGCCCAGGCAGTCTGCGACAAACTGGGCATCCATCTGCACACGGCCAACTTCGCCGCGGAATACTGGGATAACGTGTTCGAGCACTTCCTTGCCGAATACAAGGCCGGACGCACGCCCAACCCCGACATCCTGTGCAACCGGGAGATCAAGTTCAAAGCCTTCCTTGAGTACGCCCAGATGCTGGGCGCCGAACTTATCGCCACCGGGCACTACGTTCGCAGAGGCACGATTGATGGTCACGCCGTGCTGCTCAAGGGGCTGGACGCCAACAAGGACCAGAGTTACTTCCTGCATCAGGTGGGCGAGGCCGAGCTGGCACAAACACTGTTCCCGGTTGGCGAACTGGAAAAGCCGGCGGTCAGGGCGCTGGCGGAAGAGCACGACCTGGTGACCCACGACAAGAAAGACAGCACCGGCATCTGCTTTATCGGCGAACGTCGCTTCAGCGACTTCCTCAAGCAATATCTGCCGGCTCAGCCAGGAAGAATTGAGACACCGAATGGCGATGTCATAGGCGACCACCAGGGCTTGATGTATTACACCATCGGCCAGCGTCAGGGACTGGGCATAGGCGGCCTTGCCGATTACCCGGAGGAGCCCTGGTTCGTTGCCGACAAAGACCTGGAGCGCAACGTCCTGATCGCGGTTCAGGGCACCAACCACCCGCTTCTGTTCGCCGAATGGCTGACCTGTTCCGACATTTTCTGGATCAATGGCGCAGTACCGGAGCTGCCGCTACGCTGCAAGGCCAAGGTGCGCTACCGCCAGAACGATCAGGGCTGTGTCATCGAGCGCTCCGGATCTGGTTATTTGGTCCGTTTCGACGAGCCGCAGCGTGCAGTTACCCCGGGGCAGTCGGCGGTGTTCTACCTTGACGACCTGTGTCTAGGCGGTGGCGTTATCGAAACCACGTCTCGCACCCATCCTGAGGAGACCTGCTGATGGCTCGAGCACATGATGAGCAAGCAATAGCACTGGCCGGCGTGTTTCAGGCTGCCAGCCTGGTTGAGCAGATCGCCCGACGTGGCATGGTGGCACAAAACAGCTATGAAGCATCGATTGCCAGCCTGTTTGTCTCCGACCCGAAAACCACGGAGGATGTCTACGGCGGCACCCGGGACCTGCCGTTCAATCTGAGCCTCGGGCTGAAACAGATGCAGGAGCTGGTTGATAAGCGCGCGGGCGGGCTCAACCAGGATGTGATGCGCTACGCACTGTCGATGATCCAGTTGGAGCGCAAGCTCAGTGCCAGGCCCGATATGCTGGATGAGATCGGCAAACGCCTGGATCAGCTTGCCGGGAAGGCGCAGTACTTCGGGGGTAGCAGTGAAACTCAGGCGCAGCCTGACAACCTGCCCGACCCGTCGATCTACACCCATGCCAACGTCATAGCCGGTATAGCAGCGCTCTATCAGGACACGCTGAGCACCTTCTCGACCCGAATCCAGGTCGGCGGCGATCCTCGCCACCTGCAGAACAGCGAGAATGCAGCCAGAATTAGAGCCCTGCTGCTGGCCGGGATTCGTGCCGTGATCCTGTGGCGCCAGGTCGGCGGCAAGCGCTGGCACCTGTTCTTCTTCAAATCTCGTGTCCGCCCCTCATTAAACAAGATCGGCAGCACAACCTAATTTTGCGACGAGCGGATGTCGGTTAAACATTAGCGCCGATTTCCGCTATAATATGCGCCCTTTTCGCCCTTATTCGAACAACCGCCAACTAGTGAGACTGTGTGACATGGAGCTTTCTGCCCTCACCGCTATTTCCCCGGTCGATGGACGTTACGGTAGCAAGACTGCCGACCTGCGCAACGTATTCAGCGAATACGGCCTGATCCGTTTCCGTGTAGAGGTCGAGATCCGCTGGCTGCAGCAGCTTGCCGCCCACCCGCAGATCGCCGAAGTACCTGCGCTGAGCGCCGAAGCCGGCGCCCGCCTGAACGCCATCGTAGACCAGTTCGGTGAGCAGGATGCCGCCCGTATCAAAGAGATTGAGCGCACCACCAACCATGACGTCAAGGCGGTGGAATACTTTATCAAGGAGCGTATCGCTGACCTGCCGGAACTGGCCGCGATCAGCGAATTCGTTCATTTCGCCTGCACCTCAGAGGATATCAACAACCTCTCCCACGCCCTGATGCTGAAAAACGGTGTTGCCGTCATTCGTCCTCAGATGCAGCAGGTGGCCGATGAGATCGCGGCGCTGGCCCGCAAGCACGCCGAGCAGCCGATGCTGTCGCGCACCCATGGCCAGACCGCTTCACCGACCACGCTGGGCAAGGAGATGGCCAACGTTGCCTACCGCCTGCAACGTCAGCTCAAGCAGCTCGACACCATTGAGTACCTCGGCAAGATCAACGGCGCGGTGGGTAACTACAACGCCCACCTGTCTGCCTACCCGGAGATCGACTGGGAAGCCAATGCCCAGTCCTTCATCGAGACACTGGGGTTGAACTGGAACCCGTACACCACTCAGATCGAACCGCACGACTATATCGCCGAGCTGTTTGATTGCGTTTGCCGTTTCAACACCATCCTGATCGACTTCGACCGCGACGTGTGGGGCTACATCTCCCTGGGTTACTTCAAGCAGAGGACCATCGCCGGCGAAGTGGGCTCCTCCACCATGCCGCACAAGGTCAACCCGATCGATTTCGAAAACTCGGAAGGCAACTTGGGGCTAGCCAACGCGATCATGCAGCACCTGGCGGTCAAACTGCCGATCTCCCGCTGGCAGCGCGATCTGACCGACTCCACCGTACTGCGCAACATGGGTGTTGGCTTCGGCTACAGCCTGATCGCCTATCAGGCCAGCCTGAAGGGGATCAGCAAACTGGAGATGAACGCCGAGCGCCTCAATGCCGATCTGGACAACGCCTGGGAAGTACTGGCCGAGCCGATCCAGACCGTGATGCGTCGCTACGCCATCGAAGAGCCCTACGAGAAGCTCAAGGCCCTGACTCGCGGCAAGGCGATGACCAAGGATACCCTGATGGAGTTCATCGACACGCTGGAGATTCCCGAGCAGGCGAAAGCGGAACTCAAGGCGTTAAGCCCGGCAAGCTATATCGGCAATGCGATCGAGCAGGCCAAGCGGATCTGATCGCCAGCCAATCCATAAAAGAGCCGGCAATTTGCCGGCTCTTTTATTACCAGTAGCAACTATCCCGCAGACGCATGGTTGCAGAGGGGCGGGAAACCTTAAACCACCGGCACACGGCACTACAGCAATGCTAAGCAATATCCGTATCGTTCTGGTCCAGACGTTCCACCCCGGTAACATTGGCGCCGCCGCCCGCGCCATGAAGAACATGGGGCTATCCCAGCTCTATCTGGTCGATCCGCGCGTCTTTCCTGATCCTGAAGCAGAATCGCGTGCCGCCGGCGCCAAGGACCTGCTCGCCGATGCGGTAGTGGTCAACAGCGTCGAAGAGGCGATCGCCGATTGCCAACTGGTAATCGGTACCAGTGCCCGAGAGCGCAGCTACGACCTACCCCTGCTCGATCTTGAAACAACGGCCGGAGTCGCCGTTCACGAAGCGGCCAGTGGCCAGATCGCCATTCTATTCGGCCGAGAGACAATGGGACTTAACAACGCCGAGATGCTGCTTTGCAACCGCCACCTTTACATAGACGCCAACCCCGATTACCCGGTACTTAATGTAGCCCAGGCGATCCAACTGGTCTGCTATGAACTGCGCCGGGCGGTCGGCAGGACAGAAAACGCGCCCCTGGAGCCCGCCCCCTACCCCCGGCAGCGGGAGATGGTGCTGTTCTACGAGCATCTGGAACGGGTACTGCGCGTCACCAATTTCATTATCCCCCAGCATGAAGGGCGCGTGATGGATAAGCTCAAGCGCTATTTCAATCGCTCCCGGCCGGAAAAATCCGAGCTCGGTATGCTCAGGGGCATTCTGGCATCGGTGGAAGAAACGGTGGCAAGGCTGACCAAGGATTGAGCCCCGGCATTACATCGTCCCCACGGCGCTGATAAAGTAGCCACAACAACCGACCGGGGAGACGACCATGAGCCAGACACTTCATCAGCTCGCCGCTCAAGCCGCGCAGCTGCAGCAAGCCTTAGCCGGCGCCGCCGACAGCATGGAGCAGTACGAGTACAACCTACAGGGTATTCAGCGCTGCGCCGAACAGATCGCGAAATGCGTGAAGATGGTGGGCAACAACCGCACCGCCGCGCTCTCGGCCCGGGATACCCGCAAGGTGATGGATCAACTCGAAGCCGCAACCAACGAACTGATGGAGCTATTGGTCAAGTGAACAAACAGGTACCGCTGGGAGAGCTGACGCCGGAACAGTTTCTTCGTGATTACTGGCAGAAAAAACCCCTGCTGATCCGCGACGCCCTCCCCGATTTTGAGCCTCTGCTCAGTGCAGACGAGCTGGCTGGCCTTGCTTGCGAACAGGATGTCGAATCCCGCCTTATCCGCTTCGACGCCAAGGGCGACAGCTGGACGCTGTCCAAGGGCCCCTTCGATGAGACTCACTTCTCCAGCCTTCCCTCTACATCCTGGACGTTACTGGTGCAGGCCGTAGACCATTGGGTACCGGAAGCCGCCGAACTGATGGATAGGTTCAACTTCATCCCCAACTGGCGAGTAGATGACCTGATGATCAGTTACGCCGTTGACGGCGGTGGCGTCGGCCCCCACTACGACAACTACGATGTGTTTCTGCTGCAGGCCGAGGGCACCCGCCGCTGGGAGCTCGGCGGTATCTGCGACGAGCATTCGCCAAGGCGAGAGGATGCACCGGTGATGATCCTGCCCGAATGGGAGGTCAAGCAGAGCTTCGAGCTGAACCCGGGCGATATGCTCTACCTACCGCCCCAGGTTGCCCATAACGGCGTCGCCGTCGGCGATGGTTGCGTCACCTATTCGATTGGCTTTCGTGCACCGGCCCATAATGAGATTCTGCGCAGTTTCAGCGACTTTATCGGCGAGCAACTCGGCCGCGAGCAGCGTTATTCCGATGCAGACCTGACGCTGCAGGCCAACCCTGGAGAGATCTCAGCTGCCGCTCTGGACCGCGTCGCCGACATACTGCGTGGCTATCTTGGCAACCGGGACCAGCTTGAAAGCTGGTTCGGCCAATATATGACTGAGCCAAAGTACCCCGAACTGGCGGAAGAGGGTGAACTGCTGGAGGAGTCAGAGATAGCCGGCGCGCTGGCCGAGGGCTATTCGATCAGACGTGCGGAGGGATCGCGCTTGGCCTTTGTCGATCACGACGACGAAACTGTATTGCTGTTTGCTGACAGTCAGCAGCATCTCGCCCAAAGCGGGGCGGCGACTCTTGCCCGTCAACTTTGCCGCGAGCGCGAACTCGACGTTGGGCAGTTATCACCCCTGACTCCCGACGCCCTGTCCCTGCTGAAGAAACTGCTCCAACAGGGCTGCTGTTACCTTACCGAAGGCTGAAGCCCCTCTTAGCGATATGCCCAACCCGCCCCGAAAGCGGGTTCGGCTACACCCCGCCAGATAAAATATCGTTCATATTCACTCTTATTTAGAGAGCGAACCTTAGACTTTAGTTAAAGACCTAAAATCTACACCACTAAAAATCAATAAATACAGGCGTTTTGTAGTCAAGTTTTTATAGACTTTTATGATCTATAAATATTTTTATTTATAACTATAAGTTTATGTAAAAAGTGATTTTTCACCCTACGACCAAAGTCTTTCATACCAAGGAAATAGAGACTCCAGCCCCTGTCAGCACAGGGTATTTTGCGCCGCAGCATAAAAACAGCGAGGTAGTAATACTACACCCCCCGACACATTCACTTTGTAGTCCTAATACATACTTTGCTGCTATGCACAAAGTCGCTTTGACACCCCCTCCACGACAACACATCATTCGTCCCATAGCGCTGCACCAACCCCAACAGGATGCAGCACAAAACGCGAAGCTTTTGATTAACCCAACAGTCAATCTGTAGAGGAAAAGCCATGTCAGAATACAAGAAAGCGATCGATGCAGTTGCCAGCCTGAAGGCGGTCAATGGTGCTCCCTGGGAAGCTATCAACCCGGAATACGCTGCACGTATGAAAGTACAGAACCGCTTCAAGACCGGTCTGGACATCGCACGCTACACTGCGAAGATCATGCGCCAGGATATGGCTGAATACGACGCTGACTCCTCTCAGTACACCCAGTCCCTGGGCTGCTGGCACGGCTTCATCGGTCAGCAGAAGCTGATCGCGATCAAGAAGCACTTCGGCACCACCAACAAGCGTTACCTCTACCTGTCTGGCTGGATGATCGCAGCCCTGCGTTCCGAGTTCGGTCCGCTGCCCGATCAGTCCATGCACGAAAAGACCTCTGTACCGGCACTGATCGAAGAGCTGTACACCTTCCTGCGTCAGGCAGACGCTCGTGAAATGGGCGGTCTGTTCCGCGAACTGGACGCCGCACGTGAAGCTGGCGACAGCGCTAAAGAAGCGGCCGTTCAGGACAAGATCGACAACTTCCAGACTCACGTAGTGCCGATCATCGCCGATATCGATGCCGGTTTCGGTAACGAAGAAGCCACCTACCTGCTGGCCAAGCGGATGATCGAAGCTGGTGCCTGTGCGATCCAGATCGAGAACCAGGTCTCCGACGAGAAGCAGTGTGGTCACCAGGATGGCAAGGTAACCGTTCCGCACGCAGACTTCCTGGCGAAGATCCGTGCCGTACGCTACGCCTTCCTGGAACTGGGCGTTGACGATGGTGTTATCGTGGCCCGTACCGACTCCCTGGGTGCCGGCCTGACCAAGCAGATCGCGGTCACCAACGAACCGGGCGACCTGGGCGACCTGTACAACGCCTTCCTGGACGGCGACTACGTCGACAGTGCTGACGATATCGCCAACGGTGATGTGGTAGTCAAAGCCAACGGCAAGCTGCTCAAGCCCAAGCGTCTGGCATCAGGCCTGTTCCAGTTCAAGAAAGGCTCCGGTGAAGATCGCTGCGTACTGGACTGCATCACCTCTCTGCAGAACGGCGCCGACCTGCTATGGATCGAAACCGAGAAGCCGCACGTGGGCCAGATCGGTGGCATGGTTAACCGCATCCGCGAAGTGATCCCGAATGCCAAGCTGGTGTACAACAACAGTCCGTCCTTCAACTGGACGCTGAACTTCCGTCAGCAGGTATTTGATGCCTGGACCGAAGAGGGCAAAGACCTGTCGGCCTACGATCGCGCCAACCTGATGAGCGTTGAGTACGACGAAACCGAGCTGGCTGTTGAAGCTGACCGTCGCATCCAGAGCTTCCAGCGTGACGCGTCCCGTGAAGCAGGTATCTTCCACCACCTGATCACACTGCCGACCTACCACACTGCCGCCCTGTCTACCGACAACCTGGCAAAAGAGTACTTCGGTGAAGCCGGCATGCTGGGCTACGTGGCCGGCGTGCAGCGCAAGGAGATCCGTCAGGGTATTGCCTGCGTCAAGCATCAGAACATGGCCGGCTCCGACATGGGCGACGACCACAAAGAGTACTTCTCCGGTGATGCCGCACTCAAGGCGTCCGGTAAAGACAACACCATGAACCAGTTCTAATCACCGCCCACAAGGCACTGATTACTGATTAGTTCGAAACTGCTGCACCATTGATTACCCGCGGTAGGTCATCTCTCCCCAGTGATGATCACCGCGGGTTTTTTACACCCAGTCCTCTCATAGAGCCCATTACTACCACCGCCTATTCCAGATACACTGAACCTCATCGATAGCCTCCAAAGGGTATAGCTAAGGATGAGCAGTAACTGGCTGGCACATTTTCCCGCACTGCAAATGATCAACAGCAGTGGTTGGCAGCAGGCATGCGCCCAGGCTCGGGTGGTGGAACTAGCAGCAGAACAGCCTGTATTTCAAACAGGAGACAGCTGTCGCCAGTTTCTGCTCGTATTGGAGGGATCGGTGAGGGTACAGAAACTGTCTGACAGCGGGCGCGAAATACTGCTCTATCGCGTTGAAGCGGGCCAGTCCTGCATTTTGACCACCGCCTGCCTGCTAGGAAACCGGCAGTATCAAGCAGAGGCCTTTACCGAATCTCCGGTCAAGGCTGTCGTTATCCCTTCAGCCGCCTTTCAGCGGGCCATGGAGGACAGTTCAGCTCTGCGCGAGTTCGTCTTTTCCGGGTACGGCCAGCGGCTTACCGAGCTGCTAATGCTGATCGAAGCGATCGCCTTTGGCCGGCTCGACTGTCGCCTGGCGGCCTACCTGCTCAATCAACACCCCGGTCACTTGAAGATCACACACCAGCAGATCGCCCGCGAACTCGGCACCGCCCGCGAAGTGGTCAGTCGTACGCTGAAGGAGTTCGAGCGCAAAGGCTGGCTCCAACTCTCACGCGCGTCGATTGAGATACTCGAGCCCGAAAAGCTAAGTCAGCTGAGCCTGATGTAACAATCCGCTTCTGTAACTAAGTCACTGAACTGCTGTCAGCGTTGATCTAAAGTTAGATCAAAGGGATATCAATGAGGAGAGTTCAAATGAAAGCAAATGTTGGTGGTATTGACCGGATACTTCGCATCCTGTTGGGTGTCGCGCTAATAGCAGCCACGCTGGCTGGGGCACTACCCGTATGGGGCTGGATCGGCATCATCCCTCTGGCTACAGGCCTGTTCAGCTTCTGCCCGCTCTATAGCGTGCTGGGCATCTGCACCAAGAAAGCTGGCTAGATCCACTCAGCCGCCGCTCCCGGCCCCGCCACCGAGCAGAGCCGGGAGCTCTGCTATCGACGGGATCTGATAATCAGGCACAACGGCGCTACGCGCCACCAGGTCGGGTTGAAACTTGCCGGTCTCGACCAGTACACCCCGGCAGCCACAGGATTGACCGCCCCCGACATCGGTCTCCACATCATCGCCGATCACCATTACCTCCCCCGGGGACAAGCTCATGCTGGCGCAGGCAGCATCAAAGAACGCAGCTGACGGCTTTCCAATTACGATGGATTGTATATCGGCGGCGTATTCAAGCGCAGCGACAAACGCTCCAATATCCAGCGACAACGCCTCCCCCGTGCGCCAATACCGATTGCGGTGCACACACACCAGTTTCGCGCCACTCAGCAACCAGTGGAATGCCTGGTTGAGTCGGCTATAGTTCCACGCCTCGCCTATATCGCCGATCAGCACCGCCTCAGGCGTCGATTCATCGAGCTCGAACCGCTCCTCCAGCGACAGGCGTACGCTCTCGCTGACCAACGCTGCAATTCGGGTAATCGATTGCGCCTCCAGCCAGGCTTCGCTGGCCTGCACCGCGCTGAACACCTGCTCTGCACGCGCAGGCAGGCCTAACCTATCCAGCTTGGCCAATAACTGGTCGCGGGTTTTCGTCGATGTGTTGGTGATATAGCGAAAAGGTAGCTGATGGGAGTTCAACCACTCAATGGCGGTAATGGCACCCGGGATAAGCGCATCGTCCACGTAGAGCACGCCATCCAGATCCAATAGCAGCCCTTTGGGCATCGAGATGGTTTGTGCCGTCGCGTCAATAGGACTCACACTCCAACCTCGCCCTCGTCCTTGCAGTGACTGTTATCACATACCGGCGGTGTTCGGGTCTGCTTACAGGTACAGAGATAGAGTTCGGCATCCTCTTCCGCTTCGAACACCAAGGGATCCAGCCCGGTTCCCACATGACTGCCGTCACAAAATGGCTGATTCGAAGAGCGTCCGCAGGCGCACCATGTGTAGATTTCGTCCTTTTTAACTTCAACTTTCACCGGCGCGTTCCCTGCGCGGTGGACTGGTGAGTGGCTCATGACCGATCCTCCCGCTCTGTCGCTAAAATTAGGCGACACCGGGAGAGCGGTCAAACTCAGGACTCTTCCGACTCCTGCTTGTCGCTATTCAGTCGGCGGATTTTTTCCGCTAGCGGACCGCCATGACGAGTGCCTTTACGACCCGCTTCAGCGTCGCGTTCCAAGCGTGATTGCGTTGCCTGCGCTTTCTCGTATACGGACTTGTGCTTCTTGCTGTTGCGGAGCGCACGCTGCTTGCGACTCTCCTTACTGTCGGGATCAGCGAGGCGCTCCTGTTTTTTCGGTTTCTGCTCGAGCACCGCCATGAAGCTGCCGGTACGGCGTTGTTTCTTGTTACGACTCACTTTCTTTGTTCTCCTCGGCCGCGGCTTCAGCCGCCGCCTGTTCAGCCTCAATACGCTTTTGTTCCCACTCGGCCACCGTCTCAAACGTGATCGCACCGAGCTTGCCAGCCCTCAGCTCCGTCAGCAGGATATCCGCAGCCTTGTATAGATCCACCACACCACCGGGTTTCAGGCATCCCCTTTTGCGCCCGATCTGGTCGAGCAAGGCCTCCGCCCCGTCCGGCAACTCCGCCAACCGGTAACGCTCAGCAACCAGCGCCGGGTATGCTGCAAGCAGAAAAGTCGCTGCATAGGTCGCAACCGACTCATACTCGATAGCCGTATCCTTGATCGCACCACTGGCCGCCAAACGGTAGGCAGAGTCCTGATCCTCGATCTTCGGCCACAATATCCCCGGGGTGTCGGATAGCGCCATGCCATTGTGTACGCTATAGCGCTTCTGGCCCTTGGTTACCGCCGGTTCGTTACCCACCTTGGCAATTCGCCTCCCCAGTAACGCATTGATCAGCGTTGACTTGCCGACGTTAGGGATGCCCATGATCATCGCCCGTACCGGACGACCGGCGCGAACCCGCGCCGGCACAGCCTCCTTGCACAGAGCCGGTATATTCTGCACCAACCTCTTCTGTGCCGTATCCATCGCGATCGCCGTAACGCTATCCTGGGCGTTGAAGTACGACAGCCACTCACGTGTACGCACAGAATCGGCCAGATCCTGTTTGTTCAATAACTTGATGACGGGCTTACCACGGCGAAGCTTATCGACTAACGGATTTTCACTTGAGCGAGGAAGCCGCGCATCCAGCACCTCTATCACCACATCGACCTCATCCATCAGCTCGGCAATCTCTTTGCGAGCCTTATGCATGTGGCCAGGGAACCAGTTAATACGTGTCATATAGACTAAATTTCTTGGATAGGCCGCATAGTATACTCTGCATATTCATCGCAATCAGCCGTTCAACGGGTGTCATAGGGTTAATAGCGCGTTAAAATTCACCGCCTACACCAAGGGAAGGACCAACCACCCATGTCATATGAACTCGATCCAGGCCAGGCGCTGATCGCGCGCCACCCGATCTTTGACAGCCAGCAACGCGTTATTGCCTACGAGTTGAACTACCATCGGGACACCAATCTGGGCGATATGATGGCAATGGACCCCGATGCCAGCTCAAGCTCAGAAGTGATCCTCAGCACCTACACCAGCATCAGTGACCAGGGTGAAGTCAAACGCGTTCCCGCCTTCCTGCCTGTACCACTGGAGATGATCAACAGCGGCACCATGCCCAAGCTGCCGGCCAAGCAGGTGGTGTTGATGATCAGCGCGCCGGCAGGCCGCCATACGGAGTGTGCCAGCGCACTTCAGCAGATACTGAAGGACGGTTATCGCGTAACGCTCGAAATTGGCACCTATACGCCGGACCTGGAGCCTCTACTGAAGCTGGCAAATATCGTTAAATTGGACGTGAGCTTGATGCAGGAAGCTGAGCTCAAAACCCGGGTGCGTGAACTACAGCCCCACAAGGTCACACTGCTTGCTTCCAATATCCAGTCTATCGAGCAGCTCGAACACTGTATCGACGCCGGTTTCAAACTGTTTGAGGGCTCTTTCCTAAGCCGCCCGAAAGTGATCAAGGGCCGCCGGGTCAGCGCCAACCAAGTGACCCTGATGCAGTTGATTCAGGAGCTGCAAAAACCGAATACAAAACCGGAAGCGCTGGAAGAGCTGATCATTCGCGACCCTGTATTGACCTACAAGCTGCTGCGTATCGTCAATTCCGCAGCCTATTCGTTGGTACGCAAAGTGGAGTCGATCGCCGAAGCTGTGGTCCTCCTCGGCATGGACCAGGTGCGCAAATGGGCCACCCTGATCGCGATGACCAATCAGGACAACAAGCCCGAGGAGCTGTCACGCGCCCTGCTTATTCGGGGCCGCATGTGCGAACTGATCGCTGAAGGGGAAAAGCGCCCCAACGCAGGCTCCTATTTTATGACCGGTATGATGTCAGGGCTTCATGTAATGCTCGATATAGACCAGCAAACGATGCTCGAACAGGTACCGCTGGGCGATGATATCAAGGCCGCGATCGCCAACCATGAGGGCGACATGGGACGCATACTCGAACAGGCCACAGCCTATGAAAGCGGCGACTGGGAAAAGCTGCCGGCAGATTTCAACGTCACCCTGTTCGAAAGCGCCTATCGCAACAGCCTGCATTGGGCTAAAGAATCGATGCAGGCGATGTACGAGTAGCTAGGATTGAGACAAAAAAAGCGACCCGCAGGTCGCTTTTTTATGAGCCTTGGTTTGGACCTTAGTCCTGAGGTGCAGCCTTTGACTGCTCCTGCTGCTCGTAGATCAAAATCGGCTCTGAGGTACCCTCGATAACGCCTTCATCGATCACAACCTTGCCCACACCATCCATCGACGGCAGCTGGTACATAGTCTCCAGCAGCGTCGCCTCCAGAATGGAGCGCAGGCCGCGAGCGCCGGTACGACGTTCAAGCGCATGACGCGCCACCGCCGTGAGCGCATCCGCGCGGAAGTCAACCTCGACCCCTTCCATGTCGAACAGCGCTTGATACTGACGGACCAGGCTGTTTTTCGGTTCGGTCAGGATCTGGATCAGCGCCTCTTCATCAAGTTCGGACAGTGTCGCCACCATCGGCAGTCGACCGACAAACTCGGGAATAAGACCGTATTTGACCAGGTCTTCAGCCTCCACGTCATGCAGCACTTCAGCCAGACGGCTTTCATCCTTGCTCTTCACCGTTGCGCTGAAACCTATGGAGCTACGCTCGCTACGATCGCGAATGATCTTCTCGAGCCCGGCAAACGCACCACCGCAGATGAACAGGATGTTCGAGGTATCGACCTGCAGGAACTCCTGCTGGGGATGCTTACGCCCCCCCTGAGGCGGTACCGACGCAACAGTACCCTCTATCAGCTTGAGCAGAGCCTGTTGAACACCCTCGCCGGAGACATCGCGCGTAATCGACGGATTGTCGGACTTGCGGGACACCTTATCGATCTCATCGATATAGACGATACCCAGCTGAGCCTTCTCCACGTCGTAGTCACACTTCTGCAGCAGCTTCTGGATGATATTTTCCACATCTTCACCGACATAACCCGCTTCGGTCAGCGTGGTGGCATCGGCAATGGTAAACGGCACGTTCAACAACCGCGCCAGAGTCTGGGCCAGCAAAGTCTTGCCGCTACCGGTAGGCCCGATCAGCAGGATGTTGCTCTTGCCGAGTTCAACATCCCCCTTGCCCTTATCCTGGAAGCGCAGACGCTTGTAATGGTTGTACACGGCAACCGCGAGCACTTTCTTGGCCCGCTCCTGGCCAATCACATACTCATCAAGCGTATGCTTGATCTCGGCCGGCGTCGGCAACTGCTCGCTGGGCGCCTGTTCTTCGTTATCCTGAATCTCTTCACTGATAATATCATTACAGAGATCGACACACTCATCGCAGATAAAAACAGACGGGCCTGCGATCAGCTTTCTCACTTCATCCTGGCTTTTGCCACAGAAAGAGCAGAACAGCTTGCTGCCATTTCCGCCTTTACCGCTGATCTCATCCGACATTCTGATACCTCAAAAACCTTTGATCTCCATTTGCAATATGCGGCCCTCTACCCACTTTTCAAGGCGGGCAGAGGGCTGTCAGAGCAATCCTTACTCTGCCATTGTGCGGCGATCGAGCACCGCGTCGATCAGCCCATA
The DNA here is from genome assembly GCF_014641945.1 of Marinobacterium zhoushanense. Classification (GTDB taxonomy): domain Bacteria; phylum Pseudomonadota; class Gammaproteobacteria; order Pseudomonadales; family Balneatricaceae; genus Marinobacterium_D; species Marinobacterium_D zhoushanense. The sequence continues at coordinate 200,731 of NZ_BMIJ01000003.1, read as the reverse complement.
CTCCACAGCCGCAGCCGGATCCATGAAGTTATCACGGTCGGTATCGCGGGCGATAGTCTCAACATCCTGACTGGTATGTTGAGCCAGTATGCTATTCAGTTTATTACGGATTGTGAGAATTTCACGGGTATGGATCTCAATGTCCGTAGCCTGCCCCTGATAACCACCCAGCGGCTGATGTATCATCATGCGCGAATTTGGCAGCGCATAACGCTTACCCGCTGCGCCGCCTGCCAACAGCAACGCGCCCATGGAGGCCGCCTGACCGATACACATGGTGCTTACATCGGGCTTGATGAACTGCATGGTATCGTAGATAGCCAGACCTGCGGTTACCGACCCGCCGGGCGAGTTGATGTAAAGGTGAATATCCTTGTCCGGATTTTCAGCTTCCAGGAATAACAACTGAGCAACAATCAGATTGGCCATGTGATCTTCTACCTGGCCGACCATGAAGATAACCCGCTCTTTCAGCAGGCGGGAGTAAATATCATAGGCACGCTCGCCGCGTGAACTCTGTTCGACCACCATCGGCACCAGGCCGCTGTTGGTGATACCACTGGAACGCCCATTCAAGATGTCCGTCATAATCAATTCTCCTTAGAGCCGTTGAAAGCAAAAACGACAGTTAGCCGTGGCCAACTGTCGTTTTCGAGATTTCGGCGCCCCACCGGGGTGGACGTTTGAGCGCTTTTGTCGCGATGGCTTACTCGCCAGCTTCAGCGTCGGCAGTCTCTGCTGCCTGCTGAGCCGGTTTGATCGCCTCTTCGTAGCTGACTTCTGTCTCGGAGACTTTAGCAGATGCGACCAGCTGATCAACTACCTGATCTTCAAGAACCATGTTTTTGATCTGATTCAGGATCTGCTCGTTACCGTTGTACCACTCGATAACCTGCTGAGGTTCCTGATAAGTTTCAGCCATTTCTGCGATGGTTTCCTGCACGCGAGCGTCGTCAACCTTGATCTCGTTGGCCTTGACCACTTCCTGCACCAACAGCCCCACAGTCACACGGCGTTTGGCCTGCTCTTCGAACATCTCCTTCGGCAGGGTGTTCGGATCGATTTGGGAGTTCGGACCACCGAACTGCTGAACCGCCTGGCGACGCAGATTGTCGATTTCGTCGTCGACCAGTGCAGCAGGAACATCGATAGCGTTCAGCTCAACCAGCTTGTTGAACACCTGCTCCTTGAGCTTGGTTTTCAGCGAGTGCTTGAGTTCACGCTCCATGTTTTTGCGCACTTCAGCGCGGAAGCCGTCCAGTTCGGACTCTTCGATGCCGAATTTGGCGAAGAACTCGGCGTTCAGCTCCGGCAGTTCAGATGCGGAAACGCTCTGCACCTTAACCTTGAATTTGGCAGGCTTGCCCTTCAGGTTTTCCGCGTGGTATTCCTCGGGGAAGGTCACATCCAGCTCGACCTCATCACCTGCCTTGGCACCCACAAGACCAGACTCGAAGCCCGGGATCATGGAGTTGGAACCCAGCACCAGGTCATGACCTTCTGCTTTGCCACCGTCAAAGGCTTCACCATCGATAAAACCTTCGAAATCGATTTTGACGCGATCGCCGTCTGCCGCTGCGCGTTCAACGACTGCCCAAGTTGACTGCTGCTTGCGCAGGGTATCGATCATCTGGTCGAGATCTGCATCCTTGATCTCAGCGCTCTGCTTGCTGATCTCAGCGGATGAGAAGTCTGCCAGTTCGATCTGCGGGTAAACCTCGAATGTCGCTACAAACTGCAGATCTTCACCCTCTTTGTCGTTCTTCAGGTCGATGCTCGGGCCACCAGCCGGCTTCAGTTCTTCCTGCTGGACCGCCTTGTAGAAGCTTTCCTGCACGACACGGTTCAGAACGTCGTAACGGATCGCATCGCCGTACATGCGCTTGATCACTTTCGGCGGCACTTTACCCGGGCGGAAACCATCCATGCGGCGAGTCCGGGCCTGCTGCATCACCTGTTTATTCACGTCCTGGTCAATTCGTTCGGCGGGGACCGTAATGGTCATCTGACGCTCAAGGCCGGAAGTCGTTTCGACAGAAACTTGCATGAAATTCCTCACAAATACATTGCAGCGTTTATAGCGACCTGCGATCGCGCCTGCGATTCCCTTTTCGACCAGCGTTACTACCCCAGTCAAATCGCATTGGAACCAGACATCCGACCCACAGAGCCTAAAATCGTAAAGCGCAAAATTGTCCGGCAATCAAGGGGATTAGTCAAGCCAAAGCCCCCATACCGCATACGCTCTACAACAAGTAGCAGACGTGCGAAAACGGGCACTAAAGCACCGGTCGATTCAGGAAAGAGATCAAAAAAAGGAATGGGGTGGATGATGGGGCTTGAACCCACGACCGCCGGAATCACAATCCGGAGCTCTGCCAACTGAGCTACATCCACCACTGTATGGAAATGGTGCGGAAGGAGAGACTCGAACTCTCACGCCTTGCGGCACCGGAACCTAAATCCGGCGTGTATACCAATTTCACCACTTCCGCGACACGTACGCTGCCGAAGCCGCGTCATTAAATATGCTAGGGAATGGGGTGGATGATGGGGCTTGAACCCACGACCGCCGGAATCACAATCCGGAGCTCTGCCAACTGAGCTACATCCACCATAACCTTCGCATTACCGGACTACGCATCTGCCGTGCAAGTGGCGCGCCCGGCAGGGCTCGAACCTGCAACCTACGGCTTAGAAGGCCGTTGCTCTATCCAATTGAGCTACGGGCGCCTCTTGCAGTCCAGCCTTCGCAACCAACCTGACGGCCCGGCCGCGAAGTGGTGCGTATCCTAAGGGAGGCGGCCGGAGCCGTCAATAGCGAGATACAATTTTTTTAACAGAAACAAGGAGCTGTGCGATTTATGCACAACTCCCTGATTCGCCGGGAGTTTCCAAAGCCGCCCTCAACCTTCTCGATACCAGCTGGTACCCTCACGGCTGTCCTTGAGTATAACGCCCTGCTCCGCCAACGTGTCACGGATACGATCCGCCTCGGCAAAATCACGATCCTTACGCGCCTGATTGCGCGCCTGAATCTGAAGTTCGATCTCGGCGGCAGTGACCTCACCAGCCCGATCCTCCCCTTGCAGGAAAGCCTCCGGCGTCTGCTGCAACAGTCCCAGCACGCCACCCAGGCGTTTCAGCTGGGCCGCCAGGGCGCCAGCCGTTGCACTCTGTTCACGCACAGCCTTGTTCAACTCAGTGACCAGATCGAACAACACGGCCAACGCACGTGGGGTGCTGAAGTCGTCATCCATCGCCTGCTGAAAACGTGCTTCGTAGTCGTTATCGAGGCCAGTCTCCTCCCCCTGAGGAGCATCACGCAGGGCCTGATAGAAACGCTCCAGCGCCTGACGCGCTTCGCGCAAACTCTCTTCCGAGTAGTCGATATAGCTGCGATAGTGCACCGAGGAGAGGAAGTACCGCACCACCTCCGCGTTATACACCTGGAGCACGTCACGAATGGTAAAGAAGTTACCCAGTGACTTGGACATCTTCTCCTGGTTTACCCGCACCGGGCCTGCATGCATCCAGTAATTGACAAACGTCTTGCCGTTGGCCGCTTCCGACTGGGCGATCTCGTTTTCATGATGGGGGAACGGCAGGTCCGGACCGCCGCCATGGATATCGAAGGTGTCGCCCAGGCAGCATTTGGACATCGCCGAGCACTCAATATGCCATCCCGGCCGACCCGGCCCCCAGGGCGACTCCCAGCTGACTTCGCCCGCCTTGGCGGCTTTCCAGAGCACGAAATCGAGCGGGCTCTCCTTGGCCTCCCCAACCTCGACACGCGCCCCCGCGCGCAACTCCTCGACCACCTTGTTGGTCAGGCGCCCGTAGTGCTCGAACTTCTCGACGCGATAGTACACGTCCCCATTGCCGGCGACGTAGGCGTAGCCCTTGTCGATCAGGATCTGCACCATGTCGATGATATCGCCCATATGACCGGTTGCACGTGGCTCCATATCCGGGCGCAGAACACCCAAGCGGTCCTCATCCTCATGCATGGCTGCGATCATGCGCTCGGTCAGCGCATCGACCGGCTCACCGTTCTCGGCCGCGCGCTTGATAATCTTGTCATCGACATCGGTGATGTTGCGCACATAGGTGACGTCCCAGCCTCGATAGCGCAGATAGCGCGTAATCAGATCGAAGCAGACCATTACACGGGCGTGACCTATGTGGCAGTAGTCATATACGGTTATGCCACAGACATACATCCGTATCTTGCCCTTCTCCAACGGCGTGAACGGAGATTTGGATTTGGTCAGTGTGTTGTGGATTTGCAGCATCAAATTTCGCCAATCGCAGATAAATGTTCAGTCTTCGTACCGGTTATTCGATACGGACCCGTCCAAGTCTAGCCTCACCGAGCAAGCTGTTCTCTCGCGTCAGCAGCAACTCGTCACCTTGCCAGACCACCGCCTCCCATTGACCCGACGGCCACAGAATATAACGGCTGGCGCCCGACCAATCAGGCTCATGCCCGCTGACCGGAACACGCCAAATAAAAGTATCACTATGCAGCCGTCCGAGGGTGTAACCCAGCACCACCAACTCCTTGCGCTGGGGGCTGTAATCCATCCCGGTCACCAGCCCTTTGACTGGCCAGGTCGCAACAGCTTCTATCGACTGCTGATCACGGCTGATATCGAGGCGATAAAGTCTGGAGGCTGAGCTGGCCCAGCCCTTGGTCAGCAGCCAGACCTCCCCTTCTACACTCGCGATCGCCTCGCAGTCGTTGTCATGCGCCTGAGGGCCACTCACCGGTGCCGGATCAGCCAGTCGAAACGCAATAGTCTGCGCTTCGACCTCAGCGCCATCCTGCGCTTCACGCAACTGATCCCAGCCAACCGAATGGAGCTGCAGCCAGTCGCGACGCCCGCTGTTGTTACCACAATCCGCTACGAACAGCCGATCCTCGTCCGCCGCCATCGACTCCCAGTCGATATTGGTCGTACCAGCCAGGCGAACCCGTCGTTCGATCTGTCCACCCAGGCCCAAGCGATAGAGCCATGGCCCGTTGCCGCTGTCATTCAGCGTCCAGACCCGATGCCCATCAAGCGCCAACGCCGAGCTTTCACCGATCTCGCTGCTGAGAGAACCGAGGGTTTCCACCTCAAGGTACCCCTGACCATCCGCCTTCGGCAGTGCCGAGCAACCACTCAGCACCAGCATCGACGCGATAGATAAAGCCCGGCGTAACATTCTATCCACCCTGGATATTACTTACCCTGAATCTTGGCCCAGGAGTCTCTCAGCCCCACGGTACGGTTAAATACCATGCGGTTTTCGGTGGTATCGGGGTCGACACAGAAGTAACCCTGACGCTCAAACTGGTAACGGCTCTCGACCGCCGCGTGCTTGAGACCGATCTCGGCATGAGCCCTGGGATAGACGACCAGCGACTCGGGATTGATAAACTCGTGAAAATCACGCTCTTTATCGCCATCCGGGTTCGGTTCGGTAAACAGCCGCTCGTAGGCACGCACCTCACAGGGCACAGCGTTATCCGCCGATACCCAGTGGATTACACCGTTGGGCTTGTAATCGGTTGGATTGGCGCCGTGCGTCTGCGGATCGAAGCTGGCCTTGAGCTCTACCACCTCGCCAGTCTCATCAAGTACCACCTCTTCACAACGAATAACGTAGGCACCACGCAGGCGGACCGCTTCGCCCGGCGCCAGACGCTTCCACTTCTTCGGCGGCACTTCGGCAAAATCTTCACGCTCGATCAGCAGATTGCGGGTGAACGGGACCTTGCGAATACCCATCGCTTCATCCTTCGGATGCGCCGGCAGTTCGAACCACGCCAATTCACCCTCGGGCATATTGGTTATGGTCAGCTTGATCGGGTCGAGGACGCACATGGCTCGCGGCGCATTGGCGTCAAGATCCTCTCGCACCGCCGCCTCCAGCATACCCATATCGACGATACCGTTGGAGCGCGTCACACCGATCATGTCACAGAAGTTGCGGATCGATGCTGGAGTATAACCACGACGACGCAGGCCAGAGATGGTCGGCATCCGCGGATCGTTCCACCCATTAACTTTCTGTTCGTCCACCAGCAGTTTCAACTTGCGCTTGCTGGTGACGGTGTAGTTCAGGTTCAGACGCGCAAATTCGTACTGGCGCGGCTTGGCCGGCACCGGCAGGTTCTCGACGAACCAGTCGTAGAGCGGACGATGATCCTCAAACTCCAGCGTACAGATCGAGTGAGTTACCCCCTCAAGCGCATCAGACTGACCATGGGCGAAATCGTATGAGGGATAGATGCACCACTTGTCCCCGCTCTGATGGTGATGTGCCTTGCGGATACGGTAGATCACCGGGTCACGCAGATTGATGTTGGCTGCCGCCATATCGATCTTGGCACGCAGCACACAATCACCCTCGTCAAACGCGCCAGCGCGCATCTTTTCGAACAGGTCCAGGTTTTCCTCAACACTGCGGTCACGATAGGGACTGTTCTTGCCCGGCTCGGTCAAAGTGCCGCGATACTCACGCATCTCATGGGCGCTGAGGCTGTCCACATACGCTTTACCCTCATTGATCAGGTGCAAAGCCCATTCATGCAGCGTATCAAAGTAGTCGGAGGTGTAGCGGATATCGCCCGACCATTCAAAGCCCAACCAACGTACGTCGGACACGATAGAGTCGATATACTCCTGACTCTCCTTTTCCGGATTGGTGTCATCAAAACGAAGATTGCATTGCCCACCGTATTTCAGTGCGGTACCAAAGTTGAGGCAGATCGACTTGGCATGGCCGATATGCAGATAACCATTGGGTTCAGGCGGAAAACGTGTGACGACCTTTCCGTCGTTCACGCCGTTTTTAAGATCCTCTTCGATGATCTGATGGATAAAGTTGGTCGGCTTGGAGCTATCGTTTTTGGTCATATCCGCGTCTTATCGATACTGTGTTGACGCAGCCGCGTCCAATTATCAACGCGGCTGAAACCCGAGCGCGACATTATAACCGTAGATTCGACGCCAACGCACTGCCGGCAGAAGGCTGATATCCGTTGTTATATTGACGTATACAATTGCGACTTGAGTATAATGTCTCGTCTAATAACTAAATATTGCGGAACGGGACCAGCCTAACATGATCACCCTGCACACCAACCATGGCGATATCAAGCTTGAGCTGAACTATGAGAAAGCCCCCAAAACGGCAGCCAACTTTGAGCAGTATGTACGCGAGGGCTTCTACGACGGTGTGATTTTCCATCGCGTGATCGACGGTTTCATGATCCAGGGCGGAGGCTTTGAGCCCGGCATGGTGAACAAAAAGACTAACGCGCCGATCGAGAATGAAGCTGACAACGGACTCTCCAACAAAACCGGCACCGTCGCCATGGCACGCACCATGGACCCACACTCGGCATCTGCTCAGTTCTTCATCAACGTCTCCGACAACCTTTTCCTCGACCATACCGCCAAAACCACCGAGGGATGGGGCTACGCCGTGTTCGGCGAAGTCAAAGAGGGCATGGAAGTGATCAACAAGATCAAATCCGTACGCACCACCATGCGCGCTGGCCATCAGGACGTGCCGGTTGAAGATGTCATCATCGAACGCGCAGTGGTCAGCGACGACGCCGGCGAAGAGTCAGACAAAGCCTGATCATGCGCCACCTGTTTATTGCAGATCTCCACCTGCAACCCGAGCGCCCGGAACTGTTCCGGGCGTTTCGTTATTTCCTCGACGATATCGCCAGACCGGGCGATGCGCTCTACATGCTGGGCGATATTTTCGAATACTGGATCGGCGACGACGCCCCTCTTCCCGGACTTGAGCCCATCTTCCAGAGAGTGCGAGCACTGAGCGACGCGGGAAGCCGCATATACTTCCAGCACGGCAACCGAGACTTTCTCGTCGGTTCGGCGTTAATGGTGCAGCTGGGCGCGGAGCTTCTGCCTGAAGCTCAACGCATCGAGCTACCCACCGGAGCCGCGTTGATAATGCACGGTGACCAACTCTGTACCGACGATAGCGCCTACCAGCAGTTTCGTACCCAGGTGCGCAACCCGGAATGGCAACAAAGCTTTCTGTCACAGCCGATAGAACAGCGAGAAGCGATCGCGCGACAGATGCGTCAGCAAAGCCAGCAACAGGGCGCCATGAAGGCCGAAGCAATTATGGACGTCAATGCCGATGCAGTACGCAATACCATGCTGGCACACAGGGTCGAGTTGCTTATCCATGGCCATACCCATCGCCCGAATATCCACCAAAACCAGATCGGCTCAGGTCAAGGTGAACGCATAGTGCTCGGCGACTGGTCCGAGAGCGGCTGGTATCTGCGCGTGGATGAGTCGGGGCGAGAGTTGATACGCTTCACCCCGGAGTAGGCTCAGGCGGCGACCTCCTCCTCAGAGGGCGCTCCGCTATGAAATCTGAACTCAGGATCAGGTTCCTCAACCAGAGCCTGCTCCAGTGCGCGGAAATAGGCCACACGCTCATCGATCGGCTCGCCGGCATACTCTCGCGCCAGCCCCAGGTAATCCTGATAATGACGCCCCTCGGACTTCAACAACGAGCGGTAGAACTTGCCCAGCTCATCATCAAGACAGGGCGCCAGCGCCGCAAAGCGTTCACAGGAGCGCGCCTCGATAAACGCACCGATGATCAGCAGGTCGATCAAACGACCAGGCTCACTGGTACGCACCGCCTGGCGCAAGCCCTGCGCATACCGCGCGGGTGAAAGATGGCCATACTCGATACCCCGCGCCTCCATCAGCGACAGACACTGTTCAAAATGGATCAGCTCTTCGCGCGCCAGGCGTGACATTTTATTGAGCAGGTCGCTGCGATCGACATAGCGAAACATCAGATTCATCGCGGTCGATGCCGCTTTTTTCTCACAGTGCGCGTGATCGATCAGCAGGATCGGCAACGATTCCGGCTTCGCCGCTCTATCGATCCAGCTTTGGGGGGTCGGACCGGCCAGAAAGGCCAAAATTTCATTAAGCGCGTCCATCGAACAGTCTGCTACCAGCCGCTAACGTTGTGGAATATTCTCTGCAGGTTTGTTAACGGTGGCGGCTTACCTTTTAACAAACTCGGGGTGGAAATTTTAACAGACTCCAAACAGCAATAGCCAACTCGCCCCCAGACCGAACTGTCGCACACCAGTGGACTCAAAGCCCTCATTGCGCCCCTGCCAAGCGGGAGCGATACTGACGCCCAACGCTGAACTACCGAGGTTGAGTTTGATGAAACGCATTCTTTTTGCAGCGGTGCTCGGCGCATCCGCAACCGGCTGCGCCCTCTCCCCCACCGGAGAAAAAACCCTGCTGCTAAACTCTCCATCCCAGATGAACATGATCGGCAGACAATCGTTTGAGGAGATGAAACAGCAGCAACCCGTCGAAGAGGATGTGCAGACCAATCGCTACGTGGAGTGCATAACCGACGCCATTGTCGCCCAAGTCCCACCAGAGTATGGATATGCTCCCGCAGACTGGGAGCTGGTCGTATTCAAGAACAAAGAGATTAACGCCTTCGCCCTACCCGGGGCCAAGATCGGCGTCTATACCGGCATGGTTCAACTGGCCCAGAACGAACACCAACTGGCCTCAGTCATTGGCCACGAGGTAGCGCACGTCCTGGCCCAACACAGCAACGCACGTCTGAGCCAGCAACAGCTGACCCAACTAGGGCTGACCACCACCTCGCTAATTCTTGGAGACAGTCTCGACAGCAATACCCAGCAAGCGGCAATGACTGCGCTGGGCCTTGGCGCCCAGTATGGGATCTTATTGCCCTACAGCCGGCTGCACGAGAGCGAAGCTGACCGGATGGGACAGGAGCTAATGGCGTACGCAGGGTTCGACCCGAGGGAAGCATCAACGTTGTGGCAGACGATGGCCAAGCAGGCCCGCGCCACACCGCCCGAACTCCTATCCACCCACCCCGCTCCATCGACCCGCATTCGGCAGCTCGACACCCAGGCAGCGAGTCTAACCAGCACTTGGCAGCGCGTCCTGGCGAAAGGCACCCGACCCAACTGCGACCGCCTGCGGCCGCACCAAGAGAAATAACGACCTCATAAACAGAAAGGACCGGTGCTACGAGTTCGTAGGACCAGTCCTTATTGCGAAAGCACGGAAACGGTTATCAGATCATCAACGTGTCGATCAGATCGATCATGAACTCCGTCTGCTCGACACTCATCGACTCCCAGCGCTTGATCCCCATGCTCTCAAGCACGCCCGCACCTTTCGGTTCGTTGTGCATATTGACCAGCAGCCCATTCAAGGAGTCGGAATACTCCTGCATGTTCGGACCAATCAGCAACGAATGGTGCACGACACTGATCTGACTGCTTACCAGCACCCGCATCTGCTTCTTGATCAGATCGGACAGCTCGTCGAACCCCTGCTTCAGGAAAAATCCGACATCGGCATCCCCCCTCAGCAGAGCCTTGGCCACCAGAATGTAGGTATCGTACTCACGCTGGGTGATATTGCTCTTATCGAGATCTGCCGGCTCCAGCATGATCATACCGATGGTATGCACATCGGGATCGGCCGTCGTGGCGAGGCGTACACCAGCGGAGAGATCCTCCACGACCTCAGCACCACTGCTGGCCGGCACGACCACCACCGCCTCGTCGCGCTTCCCGGCGGGTCGAACCACCGCCTTGAAGCCATGCTCACGCACCAGCATCGACGCATCGTAGGGGTTGGCATAGATCAAATCGATCTTGCCAGCACGGATCTCCTCCCGCTGCTCGTCAAAACTATCGAACAACTCGAGATGGATCTCCGTTTCCAGATTGCGCTGCAGCCAGGTGTTGAAGTAGAACCAGCCCGACATGTGATCCGGAGCAAAATCGGGACTGACCGTGAAATTGAAAGGCATACTCCCTGCTCCCTACATCAATGTACTGTAGAGCTTTTCGCTCTCGACAATTTTGCTGCGCGAAGGCTTACGCCGAACCGAGGTATAGCCCACCAGCTTGCCGTCGCGAACATTGGGTATCACCGTTGCTTTTACCCAGTAGTAACGCCCATCTTTGCGCAGATTCTTGACGTATCCCTGCCATTTCTCGCCATTTTCGATGGTGTCCCACAAACCCTTGAAGGCTACGGCAGGCATATCCGGGTGGCGCAGGATATTATGATTGGCCCCAACCAACTCATCACGGCTATAAGCGGACATATCGACAAACGCCTGGTTCACGTGCGTGATAATCCCCTTCAGATCGGTCCTGGATACGATCAGCTTGCCATCGGGAAATGCGACCTCTTCATCGATGATGGTCGCAACACGCTCGGCGCCATCGTAATACTTAATTAACTCTTCTCGGACTGCGCCGGTATCCTTCTCGGACATATTGCGACTCCTCTATTCGCGGTTAGGCAAGGACCTGACTCAGAGCACCTTGCCTATCGCTTCAGCAGCGCGTTTAACGTCCAGGAAAATAAGTCCCAGTCGAGCATTGGGTTTTGCGACCACGGTCAGCACGGACTCATCGTTGGCATGGGTCATCAGAATATAGCCCTGATCCCCCTTAACCAGAACCTGCTCGAGCTCGCCTCGCGCCAGCTCCCGGGCTGTGCGCTCACCGAGCGACAGGATGGCGGCACTCATGGCGCCAACCCGGTCCTCGTCCATGCTCGCCGGCAGCAGAGAGTCGATCACCAAGCCGTCGGTTGAAATAACGGCACACGCCTCGATTTCGGTCGAGGTACTGTTCAAATCACGCAAAATCGTATTCAGCATTTCCGCGCGCATGAAAATCTCCTTTTCCACTGCAAAGTCTTAGTGATCCAGATAGCGCCGGATCAGAACTGAAGTCAGATCAACAAAGGGCTGCCGATTAAGGTAGGGCATACCTTCAATAATCAATAGAAATTTTTCCCGGCCGATCGAAAGCACCCAAAACCCCAGATCGCTTTGACCGACGGCATTTACCAACGCCCAGGAGCAACCATAGAGCCCAAGATTATCATTGATCAGTTTGCTGTGACGCTCAGTCAACATCATGATATCTGCCGCAAGACCGGCTACCGCCTCTTCGTCGGCAGTCGAAAACCCTTTTTGCGCCAGCGAAAAGCCCTGCTCATCGGCCAACAACACCTTGCCCTCTCCCAAAGGCGCGATCAGGTCCGGCAGTATCTTTTCCAGAGAGCCGTTCACTATCTCGTTCGGGTTGGGCAGCAGCTCAATAAAGTTACGAGAGTGCATATCGACGAGAATCTGTTGCGCACCTTCAGCATCAAGCCCGGTTAACCTTTCCAGCAATGCCGGTATATAAGGAACTGGGGTATCGGAACTTAGCAGCTGCAACAGCAATGCACGCATCTCATCCGGCTCACCACTAAAAGTAGCGTAGTAAGCACCTGCCGGAAGTACTTGAAAATACAGCGTTTCGTCACTTTCGCCGTGTGGCTTGATGGATTGAACGCTCATGCGTCATCTCCTTATCTACGCTCGAATAATCCGGCCGCATCAGCAGCAGCCATAAACGAAAACACATACCGTTGGGGAAGCTTGAGCAACTTGACGATTTCCAACGCACTCCGGTATTCGACGGACCAAGCTTTGGCAATCGTTTCCGCCTGCGGTGGCAGCAGAAAGCGTTGCAGATCTGAAGCGTCGGCGAGGCGATACGATTCTGCAGGGTCAAGATGATCAGGCAAACGTCCTGCCGAGGTTAGCAGCCCCAACATCCAAAGCAGTTGATCGCGCTTGGCAACGGGATCGACCGGCGATTTCAGCTCAACCGGATGGCAATCCAGCTCACCAAAGCCGAATCGACTGCTGGCCATCTGCACCAACAGATCCGGATCCAGATCGTAACTGAACAGCTCTCGATCCGGAAAATAGATAAACGAGCCTGGAATCCCGGTTACCTGCATCGGAGCCTGCTGCTCCTGCGCGAGCCGGACCATCTTATTCACCTGGTCGATAAAACGCCCCTCAAGCGAAAAGAGTATCCGTTTACTCCAGCCGGGCAGCTCCGGATCCAGATCCGGCAGCGAACCGCAGGCGCGGCGCATCAGCATATCCCGCTCAGCCTCGCTCCAGCGCATAATCAAACGCGACTTGCTTGCATCACGAACCGTGTTCAACTGCTGGGGCTTGGGTGCAGGCTTGGGAGCGGACACGCCCGCCTCAGCTATCAATGCCTTCAGATCGGCCGGATCCATCTTCAGCGCCGTTTTCTGTTGACCAGCCCCCTGCGCTCCAGCCAAAGGTGATCTGGCTGCCTTTTTATGCAGCTCGTCGAGCACACGGGTCAGGGTCAACTTCAGACCGGTCACCTCCAGTGGTCGCTTAAGCTCAAGCACACCGCGAGGCACACTCAGCTCCGACACCACCCCAATCACCGGGCAATCAGGCCTCGACGCGTACCACTGCAGAAACTGCTTAAGGTCGGTCTCGGTTTCCAGATTGACCAGTAACGCAGCCGACCGTTCCGGTGAACCAATTTTCAACCCGGGGTTGTTTGAGCTATCGAAGAACACTTCGAGCATGCCCAGCTCACGCCCGGAAAACCCTATAAGTCCGATTGTATATCCCGATACAGTCATTGCAGGCCAACCACCGTTGGCATTCCCCCATTACTTAACACGGACTCCCCTTGGGACAGCGCTCGCAGGCGATCCAGGTCACCCGACTCGCTGACCTGGTGCATGAGCTTGAAATGAGACTGGTGGAGCAGCGGCTTGGACTGCTCAAGCATACGTTTGATCAGATACCGCCCACGTCCGTGCAGCACGAGAATCAGGTCGACCAGCGCACCCGTAAGGTGTTCGGCGTCCCGGCTCTTGATCGACAGGTATACGCGTCGAATATGATTGCGTAGCTGTTTGGGACGCGCGGCGACTCGGCGCTGGAGATAACGGAGAACGATCAGGTTCTCTTCACCGCGGTAGATCAGATGGCTATCTTCCTGAATCCGGAACAGTTCGAGCTGTCGCTTGATCTGGAATTGCAGAGCACCGTTCCCGGCAGATGGTTCCAGCGGGTCTACTAACGGCACATTCATGGACAATCCTCCATGTTCCAAACAGGTGTATGATGCGTTATACGTGGGTCGAGGATGACAAGCAACATCAGGCTTACTTTAATTGATGCGTATCAAAGAGAACAATTTACGTGAAGCTAGACCCAAAGTCTAAGCCTCAAGATTGTCGACAAACTTAACTTTAAGCCCCTCTTCAGCTAAAATCCGCGTCGCCAAACACCAAATCGATACCTAATCGATATGTCGCCGGACAAGCGGGTGAGGCTTTATAAAGCGCATCCGGCGATTACAACAGATGAGGGCCAAGTCGTGCTAGAAGCTTACCGTAAACATGTAGAAGAACGCGCCGCAGAAGGCGTGCCGCCGAAACCCCTGGACCCGGAACAGACCGCAGCGCTGATCGAGCTGCTGAAGAACCCGCCGGCAGGCGAAGAGGAGTTCCTGCTGGAGCTGCTGATTAACCGCGTTCCGGCCGGTGTAGACCAGGCAGCGTACGTCAAGGCGGGCTTCCTGGCAGCTATTGCCAAGGGTGAAGCGTCTTCACCGCTCGTCGACAAGGTCAAGGCAGTAGAACTGCTCGGCACCATGCTCGGCGGCTACAACATTGCACCGCTTGTCGAGTCACTGGATGACGAAGCCCTGGCGCCGACCGCTGCCAAAGCGCTCTCTCATACCCTGCTGATGTTCGATGCCTTCCATGATGTGAAGGAGAAGATGGACGCCGGCAACGCCTACGCCAAACAGGTCGTGGAGTCCTGGGCCAACGGCGAGTGGTTCACCAGCAAGCCTAAGCTGGAAGACAAGATCACCGTTACCGTATTCAAGGTGCCGGGTGAAACCAACACCGACGACCTGTCTCCGGCTCCGGATGCCTGGTCTCGTCCGGATATCCCGCTGCACGCCAACGCCATGCTGAAGATGGAGCGTGAGGGTATCAACCCGGAACAGCCAGGCGTAAAAGGCCCGCTGGCGCAGATCGAAGAAGTTAAAGCCAAAGGTTTCCCGGTTGCCTACGTCGGCGACGTGGTCGGTACCGGCTCGTCTCGTAAGTCCGCTACCAACTCTGTACTGTGGTTCTTCGGTGATGATATCCCCCACGTACCGAACAAGCGCGCCGGCGGTTACTGCTTCGGCGGCAAGATCGCGCCGATCTTCTACAACACCATGGAAGATGCTGGTGCTCTGCCGATCGAGATGCCGGTCGACAAGATGGAGATGGGCGACGTCATCGACGTCTATCCGTACGAAGGCAAGGTGTGCAAGCACGGCACCGACGAAGTGATCAGCACCTTCGAGCTGAAAACTCAGGTACTGCTCGACGAAGTACGTGCCGGCGGCCGTATCCCGCTGATCATCGGTCGCGGTCTGACCGAGAAAGCCCGTGAAGCACTGGGCCTCGGTCATTCTGATCTGTTCCGCAAGCCCGAGCAGCCAGCCGACACCGGCAAGGGTTACACCCTGGCTCAGAAGATGGTCGGCAAGGCCTGTGGCCTGGAGGGCGTACGCCCTGGCATGTACTGCGAGCCGAAGATGACAACCGTTGGTTCTCAGGACACCACCGGCCCGATGACCCGTGACGAGCTGAAAGACCTGGCGTGCCTGGGCTTCTCAGCCGATCTGGTCATGCAGTCATTCTGCCATACTGCGGCATACCCGAAACCGGTCGACGTTAATACCCACCACACGCTGCCGGACTTCATCATGAACCGCGGCGGTGTTTCCCTGCGTCCGGGTGACGGCGTTATCCACTCCTGGCTGAACCGCATGCTGCTGCCGGACACCGTAGGTACCGGTGGTGACTCTCACACCCGTTTCCCGCTGGGTATCTCCTTCCCGGCCGGCTCCGGTCTGGTTGCCTTTGCTGCTGCGACCGGCGTTATGCCGCTGGATATGCCGGAATCGGTTCTGGTTCGCTTCAAGGGCAAGCGCAACCCTGGCATCACCCTGCGCGACCTCGTTCATGCCATCCCCTACTACGGCATCAAGCAGGGCCTACTGACCGTCGAGAAGGCGGGCAAGAAGAACGCGTTCTCCGGTCGCGTCCTTGAGATCGAAGGTCTGGAAGAGCTGACCGTCGAACAGGCATTCGAGCTGTCCGACGCCTCTGCCGAACGTTCTGCAGCCGGTTGTACAATCACCCTGTCGGAAGATTCCGTCGCGGAATACCTGCGCTCCAACATCGTCATGCTGAAGTGGATGATCGCTGAAGGCTATGGCGATGTGCGCACCATCGAGCGTCGTATCAAGGGCATGGAAGAGTGGCTGGCCAACCCGAGCCTGATGCGTGCCGACGCCGACGCCGAGTACGCCGAAGTGATCGAGATCGACATGTCCGAGATCAAGGAGCCGATCCTCTGCGCTCCGAACGACCCGGACGACGCTCGCCTGTTGTCTGATGTGGCCGGTAACAAGATCGACGAAGTGTTCATCGGTTCCTGCATGACCAACATCGGCCACTTCCGTGCTGCCGGTAAGCTGCTGGAAGCATCCGGTCAATCGATCCCGACCCGTATGTGGATTGCACCGCCTACCAAGATGGACCAGGCTCAGCTGTCCGACGAAGGTTACTACAGCATCTTCGGCAAGGCCGGCGCTCGCATGGAAATGCCGGGCTGTTCTCTGTGTATGGGTAACCAGGCACGTGTAGCCGCCAAGTCAACGGTTGTTTCCACCTCAACCCGCAACTTCCCGAACCGTCTCGGCGACGGTGCCAATGTTTTCCTGGCATCTGCCGAGCTGGCTGCAGTTGCAGCGCTGGAAGGCAAACTGCCCACCGTTGAGGAGTACATGGCTTACGCGAACAAGATCGACAGCATGGCCGGCGATATCTATCGCTACCTGAACTTCGATCAGATCGAAAACTACGTCGCGAAGGCGTCCAGCGTGATTCCGACCGTAGAAGCCTGATCCTGAAGCCGCTCTCTGTGGCGGCTTTAGCGAAAAGCCCCGGCATTGCCCGGGGCTTTTTCATTTCCATCCAGCTACGCCAGAAACCGGTTTACCGGTACAATTGCCGTAGCAAAACGAACCAGACCAGAGAGCACCTCATGCGCAAGCCCGAAGCCGACCAGCCACTGACCAGTGAAGATGAAACCAATCAGACCAAGAACGGCTTTTTGGCACTGGTATCCCGCCTTGTGTTCGACGAGAAGCTGCCGGTACGCTTCATGTACAAAACGGTGCCCGAACACCTCAACGATACCGGTTGGCGCATGTACACCGGCTATGAAACCGACGAGTTTCTCGAAAACGAACAGCTCAATATGCTCCCCATGCCAGTCGAGCGCATGGTTCAGCTCGATCCGTCGCTGACTGAACTGGTTAGCTACAACGCCGGTACCGTGTGGGAGCGCACCCCCGAGTCCGAAGGCTGGGAGCGCGTGTACGACTTCAAAATCCCGGCCCCCAAGGTCGAGGTCGAAATTACCAACGACGTGGAAGCGTTCAAATCGCCCCGAGAAGGCAGTTAAAGTCTGCCCTTGAAATCCCGCCAGGCAGTCCCTATCTAAACAAACAGACACCGGTGCTCATCAGGAGGCCGGTCTCCAAGCCAGGCCCAGATGGGCTGGCAGATACTTCCATATTGCTTGATGAGGATATGCCAATGCGTAATTTCGACCTGTCTCCGCTCTACCGCTCCGCTATCGGATTTGACCGTCTCGCGTCGATGCTCGATGCCGCCAACCGCAGCAACGAACAACAGCCCAGCTACCCGCCCTACAACATCGAACTACTGGGTGAAAACGAGTACCGCATCACCATGGCGGTAGCCGGATTCAACAACAGCGAAATCGATATCCAGACCGAAAACGGCAACCTGACCATTACCGGACGCAAAGAACCCGATGAGCAGGAGCACAAGTATCTCTACCAGGGTATAGCCGCGCGCAATTTCGAACGCAGGTTCCAGCTCGCCGACCATGTCCGAGTGGTCAAAGCTGCTCTGGAGCACGGTCTATTGCACGTGGACCTGGTCCGCGAGATTCCTGAAGCGATGAAAAGCCGACGCATCGAGATCAACTAATCGCCGGCGTTCTCGCGATAACGGCTGCCAGCGGCAGCCGTTATCCGTTCACCAGCAACCTGCCTTTAACGTGCTGCGTTTCATATCGATACCAGCGCATCCGATCCGACCACGCGAAAGGCGACAGGCCCGCCTTGGTTCTTAACGCCGCAATAAACTCCTGCGGCTCCGGCAACTGCTCCCACACCGTCGGCAGAAAGGTTGCTCGACAACCGTCCTCTTCGACAATAACGCCATCCACTCCAGGCTGGAGCTCTGCAAGCAGTTCCGCCTCGGTATCAACGCTGATCTGTCGCGAAGGGGTCAGCACCGACACCTCTACCTCCAGATCGCCCAATTCGTCACGCTCCAGTGATGAAAATCGGGGGTCGGAATAGGCTGAGTTTCGCGCATTCTCGATCAGGTCACGCCCCAAGGAGCGAATCGGCTCCAGTGTGCCGATACAGCCGCGCAACCGACCCTGACGGCTCAGGGTAACGAAACAGCAACCGGGCGCCTCCAACCATTCGGGCACTTGCGGCTTGCTACATAGATCGAACGAGCTGAGCAGACTTTCCCGCGACAACGTCAGCATCTGCTCCAGCTCGTCATCAGTAAAGGACGTAGCTTCCATAACCCACCACCTGATCCTGACCACCGGCGGTATCGCCGGAGTTACGAAGGTCGAGCCGTTCGATCTTCAAGCCTCTTCGTTTAGCCGCCAGCATCAAACCATTTAATGCATAGGCACCACAGGCTTGATTCGGCCGTATATCGCTCTGCAGCATACATAGTTCCTGGTCGGTTTCCGCATCGATCACTTGTGCCTCTGAATAGCTGTGATAGTGGCTTAAGTCGCTACTGACCAGGACCAGAATATCGGGCTGCTGCCAGGCCCAATCCACGATATCCGCCACCGCATCCGCCGACACCTGACCGACGACCAAGGGAATCAGCTTTGCGCCAGGGAGCAGCTCCTGCAGAAAGGGTAACTGAACTTCCAGACAGTGCTCATGCTGATGCACATCTGGCCTGACCTGGATATCGAACTGCCGCTCCAGCTCGGCCAGGGCCTTGGTATCGATCGATACCGAGCCGATTGGAGTAGCGAACATCTCGGCATCGGGTGCGGCAATGCCATGCAACGGCACACGATGGTTCGGCCCCAGCATCAAAACCCTGCGCCAACGGTGACCATTAGCCGCGCTCGCCTTCAACAGATTAAATGCCCGCGCCGCCACGGGACCTGAGTAGACCAGACCGGCATGCGGCACTATCAATGCCCTGGCGTTTACCGGAACCTCGCCGGGCACCGGATTGTCAGCTAATAGCTGCAACACCATCCGGCGCAGGACCTCCGCCTGCCCTGGATAGAACAGCCCCGCGACAGCGGGATTACGAATTCTGCCCATACAACACTCCGACCGGGTTACTGACCTAAAATTATAGTCAGTAGTCACCTCAACGGAGGGCAACATGAGCGATCAACAGCTAGAAGGCGACAGCGTCCCGACACGCTGGTGGCATCGCGTCTCTGAATCCAAGGTTCAGTGCGACATCTGTCCTCGCTACTGCCATATCAGCGAAGGGCAGCGCGGCCTGTGTTTCGTCCGCGGTGTGCAGGATGGTGAGGTCCGGCTTTACAGCTATGGCCGTTCCAGCGGTTTCTGCATCGACCCTATAGAGAAAAAGCCACTGAACCACTTTCTGCCCGGCACACCGGTGCTCTCGTTTGGTACCGCGGGCTGCAACCTGGCCTGCCGCTTTTGCCAAAACTGGGATATGAGCAAGTCACGGGAGATGGACACGCTGACCCAACAGGCGACCCCCGAGATGATTGCACTGTCTGCAAAGCGGTACGGCTGTCGCAGTATCGCCTTCACCTATAACGACCCGGTGATCTTTCACGAATACGCCATCGACTGCGCCACTGCCGCCCGCGAGCAGGGGATCAAGAGCGTTGCGGTTTCCGCCGGTTACGTCTGTCCCGGGCCACGCAGCGAGTTCTATCAGCATATGGACGCAGCAAACATCGATCTGAAAGCCTTCAGCGAGCGTTTCTATCACCGTATCTGCGGCGGCCATCTCGAGCCCGTTTTGGATACGCTGGAGTACCTGCGCAACGAGACCGATGTCTGGTTCGAACTTACCACTCTGCTAATTCCGGAAGAGAACGACTCGGATCAGGAGATAAGAGAGATGTCGCGCTGGATCCATGACCATCTCGGCCCACAAACCCCGCTGCACTTCAGCGCTTTTCACCCCGATTGGAAGATGCTGGATAAGCCGCCCACGCCCCCCGTCACGCTCAGCCGGGCACGGCGTATCGCGCTCGATGAGGGACTGTTGTTCGTCTACACCGGCAACGTGCACGACCCCGACGGGGGGTCTACCTGGTGTCCCGGCTGTGGAGCCCTGCTGATCGAACGCGACTGGTATAGATTGGGCCACTGGGGTCTGGATGCGAGAGGTTGCTGCGCGAACTGCGGCGACCCGCTGCCCGGCGTGTTCGAGGCACTACCCGGTGACTGGGGCGCGCGGCGGCAACCGATTAGGCTGGTAGAGCCACGGGAGCGCTCCTGAGCTCAAAAGCAGGATCGGCAGCAGACATATCCCGTAAATATTGCTGGCGTGCCCGGCACAGCAGCTCCAGCAGCCGCTCCGGTTCCCTCTCCGTGCGCAGCTCGGGGAATAGCCTCTTCGCTTGCGGGAAGTGCCAACCGAGCATCTGCAACCACTGCTTAAGACGCCCATGCACATGGCGAGGTGACAGATCCTGCATCACCTGCCGGTGAAAGCGCTCCAGCAACCACAGAACCTCGGCCCAGGCCGCATCCCGCCCAAGCTCGTCGCCCTTGATCTCCAGCGCCAGGAACGGATTGGCAACCAGGCCCCGCCCTATCATCACATCGTCACATCCACTGACTTCACGACAACGATGATAGTCCTCAAGTGTCCATACCTCTCCATTGGCGATTACCGGCAGGTTCACCGCCTCCCGAATACGCGCTATCCACTCCCAGTGCGCAGGCGGCCTGTAGCCCTCCTCCTTGGTACGGGCATGTACGACCAGCGACTGGGCACCGGCCGACTCGATAGCCCAGGCGTTCTCCAAGGCTCTGGACTTGTCCCGGAAGCCAAGACGCATCTTGGCACTGACCGGGATATGTGCCGGAACAGCGCGGCGAACGGCGGCCACTATATCCCCCACCAGTTCAGGCTCATCCAGCAGTACCGCGCCACCTCGGCTCTTGTTTACGGTCTTGGCCGGACAGCCAAAATTCAGATCGATGCCCGGCGCCCCTAACTCGACAGCCAAGGCGGCATTCTCGGCAACCACCTGCGGATCGCTACCGAGCAGCTGCAGCAGTACCAGCGTACCTGCCCGGGTAAAGCCCTGCTGATTGAGCTCCGGTGCCAGGCGGTGAAACACGGCACGCGGCAGCAGGCGGTCGGAGACCCGGATAAACTCGGTGACACACTGATCGACTCCGCCGACGCCGGTGAGCAACTCGCGCAGCGTATAGTCGACGACACCCTCCATTGGGGCCAAAATGATTCGCATGGGTTTTACCCTGACTAAAACGGTACTAGGCTGCAGTTATGGGTGAGCACACGCAAGCGAACAGGCTGTTTATCGCCATCGAATTAAACGAGGCGCTGCAGGAGCGGATCGCGTTGCGCCGACCCGAGCTGCGCGGGCTACGCTGGATCGCGCCAGAACGCCTGCACCTGACCCTGGCCTTCATCGGGCCGTTACCCGAACCCAGGCTGCAACTGCTTGACGAAGCCTTGGACCTCATCCGCTTCAAATCCTTCGAGCTGAAGCTGGACCGGATAGGGGCTTTCAGCAAGCGAACGCTCTGGCTTGGATGCGAGCCCTGCAGCGAGTTGATGCAACTTCACCAACAGATCCGTTCGACCCTGCAAGCCTTGGCGGTCAAGGTCGACACTCGGCCTTACCAACCCCATATCACCATCGCGTATAGCCGGGCTCCGCTCACGGAGCAGTTGATTGTCCAGCTCGATGGCGAACTCGTTCCGGAGCCAATGACGATGCGGGTGGATCAGTTTGTACTGAAAAACAGCATCCTCAGCAGCGGCAGCGCGCCATTACACCAGACCCTGCGGCTCTATAACCCTGTTCCGTAACCAGATTACACAGCCGCAAACAGCACAGAACCCCAGTCTGTCACTCGATACGGCTGAGCAGATCCGCGGATTCATTATCGCCCGCATGATCACTATCACCCGCAGTTTTGGCACCGTCGTTGCGACGCTCCTCAAGGCGGCGCAGATAGCTCGGTGACACGGTACCGGTCACATAGAGGCCGTCGAATACGCAGGTATCGAACTCAGTGATACCTGGATTGTATTTGGACACCGATGCTTTCAGATCGTCCAGATCCTGGTACAGCATCCAGTCGCAGCCGATATACTTGCCGATCTCCTCCGCGGTACGCCCATGCGCGACCAGTTCGCTAGCCGCCGGCATATCGATACCGTAGACGTTGGGGTAACGTACCTCAGGCGCTGCCGAGGCAAAATAGACCTTGCGCGCGCCGGCCTCACGGGCCATCTGCACGATCTGCTTCGACGTGGTGCCACGTACGATAGAGTCGTCGACCAGCATCACCACCTTATCCTTGAACTCGGCCTGGATCGGGTTCAGCTTCTGCCGCACCGACTTCTTGCGCTGGGTTTGCCCCGGCATAATGAAGGTGCGGCCGATGTAACGATTCTTGATGAAGCCTTCGCGGAACTTGACCCCCAGACTGTTGGCCATCTCCAACGCCGCTGTGCGGCTGGTATCAGGGATCGGGATGATCACGTCTATATCGTGATCCGGCATCACACGCTTAACCTTTTCCGCCAGCTTTACGCCCATCTCCATGCGCGCTTCATGCACCGAGATGCCATCGATGATGGAGTCGGGACGCGCAAGATAAACGTACTCGAACAGACAGGGGGCCAGTTTAGTTTTTTCGGCGCAGGACTGGGTAAAGACCTGACCATGGGTGTCGATAAAGATCGCCTCACCCGGCTCCAGATCACGCTCAAGGATAAAGCCCGAGGTATCAAGCGCCACACTCTCCGAGGCGACCATGTACTCGATTCCGGCCTCGGTTTCCCGCTTACCATACACCAACGGACGGATACCACAGGGGTCGCGGAACGCCACGATACCGTAACCGGTGATGATCGCAACGACGGCGTAACCACCCTGGCAACGCTCATGTACACGCTTGACCGCCTTGAAGATATCCTCGGCAGAGGGTCGCAACTTGCCCAGCGCCTGCAGCTCATGAGCAAAGATATTGAGCAGCACTTCCGAGTCTGAGGTGGTGTTGATGTGGCGCAGGTCGGAACGGAAAATCTCGTCGGCCAGCTGTTCGGTATTGGTCAGATTACCGTTGTGCGCCAACGCGATGCCGTAAGGCGAGTTAACATAAAACGGCTGGGCCTCGGCAGAGCTGGAGCTACCGGCCGTGGGGTAGCGCACATGGCCTATCCCCATATTCCCCTCCAGGCGCTTCATATGCCGGGTGCGGAACACCTCATTGACCAGACCGTTATCCTTACGCAGGAAGAATCGGTTCCCTTCGCAGGTTACCATACCGGCCGCATCCTGGCCGCGGTGCTGCAGCACCGTCAGCGCATCGAAGATGGTCTGGTTGACGTAGGTTTTGGCAACGATGCCGACGATACCGCACATTCAGTTCACCTCAGACGGAACATAAGTAGCTGTAGTTTGCATGAAGGGTTCAACGTCCGACGTTCCAGATCATCTGGCCAACATCGGAAGCAACGGCGCGCGTCCACCCCTCCATCAACACGAAATGGGGAATCAGGCTGGAGTCCTGCCACCATGAGTCCTGGACTGCCGGCGTCATGCCGAGCAGCGCAACGATAACCACGACGACGAGCGCCCCGCGGACAGCGCCGAAGCCAATACCCAGCACCCTGTCCGTAGCACTGAGTCCGGTAGCCGATACAAGCGCACCGATCAGCATGCCGATCAGTGCACCAACGATTAGCGTAATGATAAACAAGATAGCAAAGGCAGCCATCAGTCGGAGCGATGGAGTGGCAATATAGTCCTGTAACACGACCGACAGCGATGTGGCAAAGAGCCGCGCAACAACGAAGGCTAGAACCCAAGATGCCAGTGAAACCGCCTCTCGAACGAAACCGCGGCGCAGACTCAGCACGCTTGATATTACCACGATCGCGAGTATGACCCAGTCAGCCCAGTTCATCGATAACTACCCTTGAAAACAGCGCGCATTCTAACAGAGCCTGCCAGCGAACCCAACGGCCGATCACTGTGTCGTAAAACGCACGACGATGCCATCCAGGGCGTACTCCTGCTTTAGCTGCGCCTGCAGCTTCTCCAAGCGAGTACGCTGCAGCTCCGGACCTACAAACACCTTAACCAGTCCGGCCATATGGCGGATATACACCTTATATCCCGCCTCCAGTAGCTCGGAACGCAGCGCCCGCGCATTGGACTCGTCGCGAAAACTGGCTAACTGCAGTGTCCAGGCAACGGGAACACCCTCCTGATCCAATCCTGGCGTATCACCGGTTGGATCGATACTGGGCTCCACTTTCTCAATTGCCTCTTTTACCGGCTCAACCGGCACACTGACAACGGCAGGCTCAGACGGCAAGGCCGGTTCAGCGGTGCTGGGCAAAGGCTGCATCTGCGGCTCTACATCTGCCAAACCGACGGGCGCTGGAGCTGGCGGAATACGGCTTTCCAGGTGCCGCTCACGATAGCCTGCACCATCAAGAATCAATGGCAGCACGGCAGCACCGACTATAACGATTGCGCACAACCCAAGTACCCGTTTTTTCAGCTCTCTGTTCATGCCCTGTGTTCCGTTATTCCAAGCCCGGCGCGGTGTTCAATTCGAGGCGTTTTCATCGAGTGTCAACAGCGCCTGAGTTACAGTAACGAAAGACCCTGCCACCAGCAATCGATCGCCCGGCTCCAACAACCGCCGTGCGTCGGCCAGCGCATCGGCCACCCGAGCGTACTCGGCCTGAACCTGTCCGTTCATCAACTTGATGGGCGCAGCCAGTCGCTGTGCAGTCGCCCCCCTTGTACCTTCCAGGGAGACCGGGAACCAGAGATCGATCGAACCGCCAAGCTGTTCGATAACGCTATCAATATCCTTGTCGGCGAGCATGCCGATCACCAATAGCGTACGACCCGATACCGGATGCTGCTCCAGCCATCCGGCCATATAGGCAGCCGCTTCCGGATTGTGCGCCACATCCAGTATACAGGGCCCTTCCGGCAAAGAGACCCGCTGCATCCGACCGGTCATTCTCGCATTGCCAAGCCCTTCTGCGATCTCCGCTGCCGTAACCTCCAGGCCCAGCAACTCGATCACCTGGAGCACGGTCGCGGCATTGATAACCGGCAACTCCGGCTGCGGCAACGACTCATATCGCTTAGGCTCACGCTCTTGACCGGTCCCCCACCAGCACCAGCTGCTACCGTCCAGCTCCAGCCCATAATCGCGATCGCGCACCCACAGCGGCACGCCCTGCTGAGCACACTGAGAAACCACACATTCGGGAGGCTCAGGATCGCCACATACCAGAGGCTTTCCTGCTCTTGCGATACCGGCTTTCTCGCGACCGATCTGCTCGCGGTCATTGCCCAGCCAATCGGTATGGTCCAGCGCTATACTGGTCACGACCGCGATATCGCAATCGACAATATTGACCGCATCCAAGCGTCCGCCAAGACCAACCTCGAGCAACAACACATCGGGCTTCGCGTCGGCGAAACAGAGCAGCGCTGCGAGCGTGCCGTACTCGAAGTAGGTCAGCTCGATCTCGCCTCGTGCGCGTTCGATCCTGTCGAATTGAGCGCAAATCAGCTGATCGCCGGCCTCGTCACCATTGATGCGGATGCGCTCGTTATAACGCAGAAAATGGGGTGAGGTATAAACGCCGGTGGTCAATCCCGCCGCTCGCAGTATCGAGTCCAGCATGGTCACCGTCGAACCCTTGCCGTTGGTACCGGCGATCAACACCTTGCGGCTCTCCCCGAGATCGATAGCCAAGCGCTCGGCAACACAGCGTATGCGCTCAAGGCCGAGTTCAATCTCAGCCGGATGGCACGCCTCGATACGCTCAAGCCAGGCATTAAGAGAAGAGGGATAATCTGTGTGCATGTTTACTCCGAAACGGAAACGACCGCCGAACGGCGGTCGCTACAGGAGACTCAGGCAGCCGGCAGGTGCAGCAGCTTGCGCAGAATCGAGGCGAGTCGCGGGCGCATCTCACGCCGCTCGATAATCATGTCCACCTGCCCATGCTCGAGCAAAAACTCACTGCGCTGGAACCCCTCAGGCAGTTTTTCTCGTACGGTTTGCTCGATAACCCGGGGGCCGGCAAAGCCCACCAGAGCCCGCGGCTCGGCGACATTAAGATCGCCCAACATCGCCAGACTGGCGGACACACCACCATAGACAGGATCGGTCAGTACGGAGATAAACGGCACGCCCGCCCGGCGCATACGCTCCAGCGCCGCACTGGTTTTCGCCATCTGCATCAGCGAAATGAGCGCTTCTTGCATGCGTGCGCCACCAGAGGCAGAAAAACAGATCAGTGGCATGCGTTCTTCAAGTGCGAGCGTTGCCGCCCGAACGAAGCGCTCACCGACCACAGCCCCCATGGAACCACCCATGAAACGAAACTCGAAGGCGACGGCAGCGACGGGAATCCCTTCAAGCTCCCCTCGCATGGCGATCAACGCATCCTTTTCACCCGTGTCGCGCTGCGCCGCCACCAGACGGTCTTTGTATTTTTTCGAATCACGGAATTTCAGGCGATCAACCGGCTCGACGTCAGCGCCCAGTTCGGTGGCACTCCCCTCGTCAAGGAACAGCTCGAGACGCCGACGTGCAACCAGGCGCATGTGATGCTCGCACTTCGGGCACACATTGAGGTTTTTCTCCAGCTCCGGGCGATAAAGCACCGCATCACACTTGGGACATTTGTCCCAAAGTCCCTCGGGGATACTGCTGCGTTTCTTTTCGCTGCGCACGAGGGATGGAACGATCTTTTCAAGCCAGTTGCTCATCTCTATCCTTTCCTGAATTTTCTCTTTTCAGCACTCTGAAGCCCGGCTCCACCTGGACCTTCAAAACGCCGCTACAGAATCTTATCCGGTCAGCAACCTAAAAGCGAAGTCAGCCGCTCTTCTGCACCAGCTTATCCAGCCCAACGCTGGGGGCTGATCAGCGATGCGCGCTAACTTCGGTCCGCCGCTCTGACCTGGTCGATAAATGCCTTGATCTTGCGGCAGCTCTTGATACCCGGCCCCTCTTCAACGCCTCCACTGACGTCGACGGCAAAGGGCCTGACACGGCACACGGCCTGCGCCACATTTTCCGGATTCAAGCCGCCGGCCAGAATAATCCTGGACGCCAGTTTCACCGGAATCCTATCCCAGTCGAAAGCCTCCCCGGTACCGCCCGGCACACCGGGGCGATAGGCATCCAGCAGGATACCCCGTCCCGCATGAAACCTTTGCGCCTGCTGCAACACATCCAGGTCTGGTTTCATTCTCAGCGCCTTGATCCATGGACGTGCGAAGCCTTGGCAAAACTCGGGAGACTCCTTGCCGTGAAACTGCAGCAGATCCACCTGCACATCCTGTACAACCCTGTCCACAAGCTCCGGTGCCGGATCAACAAAGAGCGCCGTGGTGGTCACGAACGCCGGTAACTGCGCAATGATACTGGCAGCCTGGTCGACAGCAATAGCGCGCGGACTCGGATCGTAAAACACGAAACCCAGCGCGTCAGCCCCAGCCTCAACCGCACATAGGGCATCCTCCAACCTGGTTATGCCGCAGATCTTGACCCGCGTCACCGTACTCTCCCGCTTAAATCACAAGGTCGAAATTCTATCAGAGCCTCTTCAACTCGTCAGTCCGGGAAGCTGATAAAAAATAGGGTCCCAGCTGCGATGGCGGCAGCTCAAATGCTCCAGGGTATCGCACGTCGACGAAATACAGCCCCCAGGGCGGCGCCGTCACGCCACCCTGGCGGCGGTCGCGCGCGTCCAACACCGATTTGGCCCACACCGGCTCCGCTTCCCCAGCACCGATTTTCATCAGCACGCCGGCGATATTCCGCACCATATGGTGCAGGAAAGCGTTGGCACAGATGTCGATCACGATCAACTCTCCACTGCGGTAGACGTCAAGAGACTTAACCTCCCGCACCGGACTGTGCGCCTGACAGGCCACCGCGCGATAGGAGGTGAAGTCGTGCTCACCAACCAGGAAAGCCGCCGCCTCAGCCATACGCGCAGTATCGAGCTGTTTGT
Source organism: Marinobacterium zhoushanense (assembly GCF_014641945.1). GTDB lineage: Bacteria > Pseudomonadota > Gammaproteobacteria > Pseudomonadales > Balneatricaceae > Marinobacterium_D > Marinobacterium_D zhoushanense. The sequence continues at coordinate 172,373 of NZ_BMIJ01000003.1, read as the reverse complement.
ACGTCCAGGTCACACCGCGCGCCAGCAGCGCTGGTTTAACCGGTGAGCTGTAGATCAGATAGCGATAGCGGCGTTGTTCAGCCGAGAAGCGAGCATGGAACTCTGAGCCGACCCGCTGCACCCAGAGGATGGCGATATCGTCCGGTAGATAGGTGTTGGACCCCATCACCCAGGCACGTTCGGGACGCTCGACCTGCGCGTCAAAATGAATGATCTGGTAGCTGGCATTCACCCCCGCATCGGTACGCCCTGCACAGATGACGCCGACGGGATGGTTGGCAACACGCGATATCGCCCGTTCCACCTCCAGCTGCACACAACGAACGTTGTCGCCGCTCTGCGCTTGCCAGCCGTTGTATGGTGCGCCAGCGTACTCGACTGCTGCCGCGTAACGAAAGAGGGCGACTTCCGTCGCCCCCTGGTTGTGTTCCTGTTTTGTCATCAGGTCAGTTCAGGGTCTCAAGCAAGAGTTCAGCCTCTCGACGCTGATCAGGGCTACCCTCATTGAGAATCTCTTTGAGAATATCCTTGGCACCGTCCGAGTCCTCCATCTCGATATATGCACGCGCAAGATCGAGCTTGGTTTCGATCTCATCTGCACCATCGAGCAGATTCATCGAGTCCAGGAGATCGGGCTCTTCCTCCAACTCCTCAGCGCTGTCTTCCTCCAGCGCTATCTCATCGTCGGTGGAGGAAAGCAGACTATCGAGCTCCGCATCCAGATCCATCTCGAGATCGTGAGCGATGTTGGCAGTAAGTTCATCCTCCACCAACTCGTTCTGAGTCGGCTTACGCTCAACCGGCTCATCCTCTTCCGGCTCGAACGAGGCCAACATCGCATCAAGATCATCGAACTCATTTACTGGAGTAGACGATGCATCCTCTGCAATCTCGTCCTCTTCAATCCCAACAACGGATTGCATCAACTCCTCGATATCATCGTCCTCTTCGAACGACTCATCCTCCGGAGTGATATCAACCGTACCGAGATTTACCGCCGCATCATCGGATTCGAACTCGACCTCTGCATCTGTCAACGGCTCCAGATCCTCGTCAGAGGTCTCTGGCAGCGAACCCAGGCCCTCTTTCTTCTCCGCCGGATCCTCAGCGAAGAAATCATCCAGGAAATCATCATCAGCACCGCTGGCTGACAACTCTTCCGACGCCGGATCTACGGAGAAATCCAGGCCAGCCAGCTCATCCTCTTCGACGGCGGCTTCCTGACCGACATCCTCAGCCCCCTCATCCGTGTCCGACAGCGCTTTGGCAAGGTCGAATTCGAGGTCATCGGGCAGATCCAGCAGCTCCTCTTCTTCCGCCTGCTGTCTGGGCGTATCGATCGAGAAGTCCAACCCATCGATCGAGTCATCCTCGTCCACTTCTTCCGTAGAAGATGACTGTTCGAGTTCAGGCTCGTCCAGCGGGCCTGGCAGATCATCAGCGAAATCATCAGCGCCAGCGGTCTCAGAGAGCAGATCATCCAGACCGGTGTCGATATCATCGTCGCCCTGGACCTCAGCACTGCCAGCGAGGATGTCGTCCAATGCGGAATCGAGCGACTCATCAGCCTGAGGCGCCGACTCGATCTCTTCGATACCAAGATCAAACTCTTCGTCGTCGATCGCTCCGCTTACCGGCTGCGACGCCGCCGACGCACTTTCATCCAGATCGAGCTCCATATCCATATCGAGATCAAGATCGAGATCGTCAATCTCGTCAGGCTCACTGACTGCCAACGGCGCCGCTTCGACCGAAGGTTCCGCTTCGACCTCTTCCGGCTCACTTGCTGCAGCCGCCACCGCACCGGCGGCGGCTGCGGTAGCCGCCATCTGCGGAATGGCATCGGCGTCGGCTTTTACTGATTTTTCAGTCTGCAGGAAAGGCTCCGCCGATTCAGGCTCTCGACTCTTTCTCTTGCGCAGCGCCAGCAACAAGCCCAGCAGGATCGCCACAGCCCCCGCTCCGATGGCGCCCAGGTAGGTGGGGCTTTGCATCACCTTATCGACGAAGCTGCCACTATTGGCAGACGCTGCAGCCGCCTCTTTCTGCTGAAGCTGCTGCTGCATCAGTGCCAACTCGCGATCTTTGAGTTCGATCAGGCGCTGTAACTTATCCAGCTGCGATGCTATGGCATCGACCTTATCGTTCAGCTCGGTATTCTCACGCTCGATAACCGAGATTGACTCCTGCGTGACGAGCAGCCGGTTTTCCAGCTCTTCATTGCGCTGAATCAGCGCCTGAGCCTGCTCCGAGGCCATCTCATCCTGGGCTCCTGCCGACTGCTCGCTGCCGGCCTGCTCATTCGCGGACATATCATCCGAGGTAGCCGACTGCGCAGAGGCGTCGATAGCACCACCTTCAGGTGCCACTACCTTCAACTGGCTTGCAGGATCATCCGAGGCGCCAGCGTCTGCCGACGCTGCCTGCTGTTCAGGCTTGGCCGGCTCCGAAGGCTTTCCCGTATCGCTGGCCTCTTTCGCCTTCATGGTTTCGGCAGCGGGCTGCGAAGCGCTACGCCCCTGACGCCAGGCCTGAGTCTGGCGCGCTGCTTCCGCTCGCGCCTGTGCCGGTGTCAGAGTGTTGATCTCATCAAGCGTCGGCAAACGCATGACGGTACCCGCCTTCATGACATTGATATTGCCGGTAGGAAAGGATTCGGGATTCTTTCGCACCAACGCCAACATCATCTGCTCGGGAGTGACCTGACTGCTGGGGCGATGTTTTAGCGCCAACTCCCACAACGTAGTCTGCACGTCCACATAGACCTCGGAATTCGGGTCCATGCGGGTTTTTATATTGGATACGTTTTCGGGGCGGGCAGGTTTGGAGGTCAGCGGTTGCGCCGTCGTCGACCGCGGCATGCTAGCAGCTGTGGATTCTGCTTGCTGCACACTGGTCACTCCCGGCACCGGCGTTGGATCGAACACCGGAGGATCGAGCAACAGCGTATATTCCCGTACCAGACGGCCCGCCGGCCAGTTCACCTCAACCAAAAAGTTCAGGAACGGCTCTTTGATCGGCGCCGTGGATTTCATCCGGATAATTCCGGAACCGTCCGGCATTACTCGGACATCGAAGCTCACATCGGATAAAAACCTCGACTTACTGATTCCGGCGAGCGAAAACTCGTCGATATCGGCCATACGAGGCTGAATCTGAAGAGGCGACAAGTCGCGCACTTGCAGCAGTTTTATCTCGGCGTTGAGTGGTTCGTTAAGCGCGGAGTTTACCCGGATTTCACCCAGTCCTAGAGCATTGGCTTGGGTGGCGCTAAGAGCCCCGGCAACCGCGAGGCTTAAGGCAAGTTTGCGCAGCATTGATTTGATTCCCTCTTGTATGACTCGCGCCCTCCGATGAATATGCCACCAAAATCAGAGAGTTGCGTTTCCAGCGTCATCGCCAAGTATCATTGATAACTGCCGCGTGGGTCAAGACGGTGTCCAAACAGATGTTTATACACACCAAATTTCCCTAATCGGCGCCATTTTTTACTGAGAACAGCGCTGTTTCTGCCAGCTATCCGCGATCTGGATGGCGTTCAGCGCACTGCCCTTACGGAGGTTATCGGTCACTGCGCAGATTCCAAAAGCACAATCACCGCCCTCTTCAAGTCGCAACCTGTCCACATGCACCAGATCATTCCCTGCAGCCGAACCTACCGGCGTGACCGGATCGGCACTGCGATTCAGGCTCAGGCCGGGCGCTTTCCCGAACAGTGAAGCTGCACGTTCAAGATCGACCGGATGGGCCGTTTCAGCCTGCAATGTAACGGCGACACCATAAAAGATCGGCAGTTGCAAAACATTGACAACGATCTCGATCTGGTCATCATCGAGCAACTCTCGAACCTCTATTGCAAATCGACGTTCCACGTCAGAGAAGCCCGTGCCATCAAGAGCACCAACCTGAGGTACCAGGTTAAACGCATACTGCGTCGCAAATAACGAGGCTTCCGCATCGCGACCGTTAAGCAGACGAGCGGTTTCCGCCGCCAGCGCCTCGACCCCCTTATGCCCCAATGAGGCGGCAGACTGCATGGCGACTGCATTCAGACGCAACACCTGGTAGTCAGCCTGCAGCGGTGCCAGCGCCATCGCTGCGGCGATACTCGCCGCATCCGGACAGCCAACCACGTCTCCACGCTGAATTGAGGAGAGCTTCTCGCCATTGACCTCCGGCACAATCAACACCGCGTCAGACTGACGAGATGGAAAAAGGTCGATAAGTAGCGCACCACTCGCTTTTATCCGCGTCAGCTGCGCGGAGTCGAGATCGGGGTCACACAGAAAGGCGACATCAAGATCGGACTCTATCTCCGCACTCTCGATCGGTTTGACCCTGACCGAGCTACCACGAAACATAAGTGCACGCCCGGCCTCATCTTCACGGTCGTACAGCCGCAGACGCTCAACCTTGAGGTCATGAGCATCAAGGAGTTCAAACAGGTTTTCACCGGCCAGGGTACTGGGACCAAAAATCGCTACATTCACTCTCAACAAAACCTATTAGCGGTTAAAAACAAAACAGCCCGGCCAGTCGTCATCGACCGGACCGGGCTGGTTATCGGCTCGTGCCTTGGATCAACCTTCCAGCAGGATCCGCAGCATGCGGCGCAGCGGCTCTGCTGCGCCCCAGAGCAACTGGTCGCCGACACTGAATGCGTTCAGGTAGTCGGGACCCATCTTCATCTTACGCAGACGACCGACCGGGATGCCCAGAGTGCCGGTCACCTTGGCCGGCGACAGATCGCGCATGGTGATCTCGCGCTCGTTCGGCACCACACTGACCCAATCATTCGCCTCTGCGATCATCGCCTCGATCTCATCCAGCGGCGCATTCCTGGTCAGCTTGACGGTAAATGCCTGGCTGTGACAGCGCATGGCACCGATACGCACGCAGGTACCGTCGATCGGCACCGGAGAATCAGACAGACCCAGGATCTTGTTGGTCTCGACGAAGCCCTTCCACTCCTCCTTGCTCTGACCCTCTTCGACCGCTTTGTCGATCCAAGGGATCAGTGAGCCGGCCAGCGGCACACCGAAATTAGCAGTGGCAAATTCGTCCGAGCGCATGGTGTCGGCAACCTGACGATCGATATCCAGTATCGCGGATGACGGATTGGCCAGCAACGCTTCGGAACCGGCGTGGATCTGCCCCATCTGCTTGATCAGCTCGCGCATGTTCTGTGCACCGGCGCCGGAAGCCGCCTGATAGGTCATGGAGCTGATCCACTCGACCAGCCCCGCCTTGAACAGGCCACCGAGGCCCATCAGCATCAGCGACACGGTGCAGTTGCCGCCAATATAATTTTTGACGCCTTTGCTCAGACCGTTCTTGATCACGTCCAGGTTGACCGGATCGAGCACGATGATGCTGTCGTCCGCCATACGCAGAGTCGAAGCGGCATCGATCCAGTAACCCTCCCAGCCGGCGGCACGCAACTTGCCGAACACCTCGGTCGTGTAGTCACCACCCTGGCAGGAGATAATCGCGTCCATCTGTTTCAGCTCGTCAATATCGCGAGCGTCCTTCAGTGCCGGAATCGCCTTGCCGATCTCCGGTCCGGCAGCGCCAACCTGAGAAGTGGTGAAAAATACCGGCTCGTCAATGTGATCGAAGTCCTTCTCCTCCAGCATACGCTGCATCAGGACCGATCCGACCATTCCTCGCCAGCCTACAAAACCTACACGCTTCATTCGTGCCCCCAATAATATGGATTTCTATTAGCCTACCCGCTCTAAACAGGGTGCCGACAGATACAGCAACGGGACGAGCTTGCGCCCATCCCGCCTAGAACCCGTCGGCTATCTCAGCTTAGCTGTTCAGTGCTGCGACCACAGCGTCACCCATTTCGGATGTGCTGACCTGGCGCATACCTTCAGACAGGATATCGGGCGTTCTCAGCCCCTGATCCAGTACCTTGCTGACGGCCGCTTCGATCGCATCGGCCGCTTCGCCCTGATCAAGCGAGTAACGTAACATCATAGCCGCTGACAGGATGGTTGCCAACGGGTTAGCCTTGCCCTGACCCGCGATATCGGGCGCCGAACCATGACAGGGTTCGTACATACCTTTACCGTTTTTATCCAGTGACGCGGAGGGCAGCATGCCGATGGAACCGGTCAGCATCGCCGCCGCATCGGAGAGGATATCGCCGAACATGTTGCCGGTGACGATCACGTCGAACTGCTTGGGCGCGCGCACCAGCTGCATGGCGGCGTTGTCGACGTACATATGGCTCAGTTCGACATCCGGATACTCGGCCTTGAGCTCCTCCATGATCTCGCGCCAGAGCACGGTCACTTCCAGCACGTTGGCCTTGTCGACCGAACAGAGCTTCTTGTTGCGCGCCCGGGCGGCCTCGAACGCGACCCGGCCGATACGGCGGATCTCGTTCTCGTCGTAGACGTAGGTGTTGTAGCCCTCGCGAATACCACCCTCTTTTTCACGAATGCCGCGCGGCTTGCCGAAGTAGATGCCGCCGGTCAGTTCGCGCACGATCAGGATATCGAGGCCCGATACGACCTCCTCCTTCAGCGTCGAGGCGTGCGCCAGCTGGGGATAGAGAATCGCCGGGCGCAGGTTACCGAAGAGCTCAAGTTCGGTGCGCAGCCCGAGCAGCCCTTTCTCGGGACGGATCTGGAAATCGGGATTGGTATCCCACTTGGGACCACCAACAGCTCCCAGCAGAATCGCGTCCGCCGCCTTGGCGGCCGACAGCGTCTCTTCCGGCAACGGTTTACCGTACGCGTCAATGGCTGAGCCACCGACTAGCGCTTCGCTCAGCTCGAGCCCCAGAGAAAACTTCTCGCTGACAACCTCCAACACCTTACGAGTTTCAGCCACGATCTCCGGCCCAATTCCATCACCCGGCAGCAGCAGTACGTTCTTGCTCATTGTCATGTCCTGAATCCTGTATCAATCAGTTATGGATAGCGTCAAACAGCCAGGGCGCCTCCTGGCGACGGCGCGTCTCGTAGGCTTTGATATCCTCGGCATACTGCAGGGTCAAACCGATATCATCCAGCCCATTGAGCAGGCAGTGCTTGCGGAAGGCATCAACCTCAAACGCAAACTCATCACCCGACGGGCTAATCACAACCTGGCGCTCGAGATCGACGGTCAGCTGATACCCCTGATTGGCCTCAACCTCTTTGAACAGCTGGTCGACCTGGGCCTCGTTCAGCACAATCGGCAGCAGACCGTTCTTGAAGCAGTTGTTGTAGAAGATATCGGCAAAGCTCGGCGCGATGATCACGCGGAAGCCGTAATCATCCAGCGCCCAGGGTGCATGCTCACGACTGGAGCCGCAGCCGAAGTTCTCCCGCGCCAGCAGCACACTGGCACCGGCATAGCGCGGCTGATTGAGCACGAACTCGGTATTCAGGGGGCGCCCCGAACAATCCTGGTCCGGCTGGCCCTCATCCAGATAGCGCAGCTCGTCGAACAGGTTGGGCCCAAAGCCAGCCCGCTTGATCGACTTCAGAAACTGCTTCGGGATGATCATATCGGTATCGACATTGGCGCGATCCAGCGGAGCCGCGATACCGGTGTGCAGAGTAAATTTTTTCATCTCGCCACTCCTTACTGGGCCATCAATTCGCGCACATCAACAAAATGCCCAACGACCGCCGCCGCTGCCGCCATCGCGGGGCTTACCAGATGGGTACGCCCGCCAAAGCCCTGACGCCCCTCGAAGTTACGATTCGAGGTAGACGCGCAGTGCTCACCCGGGCCGAGCTTATCAGGGTTCATCGCCAGACACATCGAGCAACCCGGTTCGCGCCACTCCATACCGGCCTCAATGAAAATCTTATCCAGTCCTTCCGCTTCTGCCTGCGCCTTGACCAGACCGGAGCCCGGTACCACCAGCGCCTGCTTCAACGTAGCGGCGACCTTGCGCCCCTTGACCACCTCGGCAGCAGCGCGCAGGTCCTCGATACGGGAGTTGGTGCAGGAGCCGATAAACACGCGATCAAGCTGAATATCGGTAATCTTCTGATCGGCGCTCAGCCCCATGTATTTCAGCGCACGCCGAATACCATCCGCCTTGACCGCATCCGACTCTTTTTCCGGGTTGGGCACGCTACCGTCGACCGCGACCACCATCTCCGGCGAAGTTCCCCAGGTCACCTGGGGCTTGATATCTTCGGCACGAATCTCGACCACGCGATCGAACTTGGCATCCGCGTCGGATACCAGAGACTTCCAGGCCGCAGCCGCCTGCTCGAACAACTCGCCCTGCGGCGCAAAGGCGCGGCCGCGGAAATACTCGATCGTCTTCTCGTCGACCGCCACCAGGCCAACACGCGCACCCGCCTCGATCGCCATGTTACAGATCGTCATGCGCCCCTCTACGGAGAGACTGCGAATCGCCGAGCCGCCGAATTCGATAGCGCATCCCGTGCCACCGGCAGTGCCGATCACACCGATAATGTGCAGCACTACATCCTTAGCGGTAACGCCAGCCCCCAGCTCACCGTCAACACGGACCAGCATGTTCTTCATCTTTTTCGCGATCAGGCACTGGGTGGCGAGTACATGCTCCACCTCGGATGTGCCGATACCGTGCGCCAGCGCGCCGAAGGCACCGTGAGTCGAGGTATGGGAGTCACCACAGACCACGGTGGAACCGGGCAGTGTCATCCCCTGCTCAGGGCCGACCACGTGCACGATCCCCTGCCGGGTATCGTTCATCTTGAATTCGACGATGCCGAAATCGTCGCAGTTGGAGTCCAGCGTCTTGACCTGAATCCGCGATACTGGGTCGACGATCTCATCGACCCCGCCTGAGCGCGCGGTCGTCGGAACGTTGTGATCCGGGGTAGCCAGGTTGGCATCGATACGCCAGGGTTTACGCCCCGCCAGACGCAGCCCCTCGAACGCCTGCGGAGAGGTCACTTCGTGAAGGATCTGGCGATCGATGTAGATCAACGAGCTGCCATCCTCATTCTGGCGCACCAGATGGGCTTCCCAGAGCTTGTCGTAGAGGGTTTTACCGGCCATCAGCGTGTCCCCGTGCTTGTGTTAGGTAGGTAAGTGTAGGCTGATGCTAGAGCAGTTGCTTCAAATAGACAAATTCATTATTTTTCTAAAAAGCATTCCATTTAAGAATACAATTATTCGCGGATCCGCCCATGTTGCAACCAAAGATGGATAGTGCCAGCCTAGTCGCATTCGTGCAGGTCTCTGAATCGGGCTCCTTTTCCCAGGCTGCCGAGCAGATGTTTTTAACCCAGTCGGCAGTGAGCAAACGCGTCGCACTACTGGAGCAGCAACTTGATACCCGGCTGTTCGATCGAATCGGCCGACAGGTCAGCCTGACGGAGGCGGGGCGCACGCTGCTACCGCAGGCGAGGGACATTCTGCACGCTCTGGAAGATGCCGCCCGCTCGCTGCAAAACCTCTCAGGTCATGTCAGTGGCAAATTATCGTTGGCGGCCAGCCACCATATCAGCCTCCATCGACTACCGCCTGTACTGCGAGCCTACACGCAACGCTTCCCCCAGGTCGCGCTCAACCTGCGATTCGACGAATCCGAGATTGCTTACGAGGGGGTGCTCAAAGGCGACCTGGAACTCGCCCTGATCACCCTGGCGCCGCAGTCAGATCCACGCATCCACAGCGAAACCCTTTGGGTCGACTCCCTGCAGTATGTCGTGGCCAGCGATCACCCACTGGCCCAGCTCAGCAAACCTGACCTCAGCGCATTGAATCGCTATCCGGCACTGCTGCCCGCCCCCGATACTTTCACCTATCAACTGGTACAGAAGCAGCTGGCACGCCTGGGTCTGGAACCGAACCTGGGCATGAGCACCAACTATCTGGATACGATCAGAATGATGGTACGTATCGGCCTCGGCTGGAGCCTGCTGCCGGAATCGATGATCGATAGCGGGCTGACACGCCTACCCATAACCGACCGACCGATCCACCGCCCCCTCGGCCTTATCTACCACCGGGACCGTACGCTTACCAACGCCGCGCGAGAGCTGGTGAAAATGCTCCGGGATACCTGCCCGCCGCCGGCATCCGATAGCCGATAAACCTAGAGCGAGGGCGAACTTAGGAGGATACACGCTGGCCATTGTCCACCGCCGCACGGTAAGATCGCCTCATAAAATTTGTGCACTTGGAGATGGTTGTGGCGGATGATCTGCTGAAAATGATGCAGCAGTGGATGGCACATCTGGAAAACAACGTCGGCACCACATCGGACAGCGACCCTTTCCAGCCCTGGTGGCAACTGCTGAAGGATCAACTGGCCACCGACGACCCGTTGCCGCCGCAACAGGCGGAGCTGATGGCCCTGCTCACCCAGCAGTCGCTCGAATTCACCCGCTTTGCAGAGCAGTTGATTAACCAGCTGGAGCAAAGCGGCTCCCACAGCGAGATGAACGGGCTGGTAAACCAGTTTCACAACCACCTTCGAGGCCTGACCCAGGAGTGGATACTGAAGCGCTGGCAGCTACCCGAGCAGTTGGGAGCGCTGTTTCGGACCCATAGTTTCCAGGATGATCTGCTGCTCGACAATCCCTTCATCCACGGCGTGAAAAGCCTGCTCAACACCCCTTCGATACTGGGTTTACAGCACAGCCTGCAGCGCCAACTAAAAGAGGGGGTCGACCTGCTGATCGAGTACGAGCAGGCCCTACGCGACTACTCCGCTCACTATGCAGAGATCAATACCAGTGCAACGTCCCGCTTTCTCGAACGGATAGAACAGTCATCCCCTGCGATAGATTCGCTTGGCCAGCTACACGACCTCTGGGTCGAGGCCTATGAAAGCGGTTACGCGGAGCGGATAGCCACAGCAGGATACCGGGATGCTCACGGCCGTATCAGCAACTCGGTCATGGCCCTGCGACAGTTCCTGCAGGATCTGCGTAATACTCAGCTACAGCAACTGGGCATACCCAACAGTACGCAACTGGATCTTATATTCCAGCGACTTAACGACCAGCGGCGCGAACTGAAGCAGCTGCGTCGTGAAGTTGCCGCGCTCAGCTCTCTGCGTGAAGAGATGGAACAGTTCAAGCGCCATAGCGCGCCCGCCCGAAAGGCGGGCCGCAATACGCCGAAGCGGCCAAAAAGCGAAGACAAGGCATGAAGGGATTAAAACTGAATCCGGATACCATCCGGGATGAGCTGTCGCTTTTCAATCAGCGCCTCCAGCAAAGCTACGAGACGCTGAAAACGATCGATGGTGTCGAAGTCGGCACGACCCCCCGCACCGAGATATACCGCAACGACAAAACCCGCCTTTACCATTACACGGCGCGCGGCCAGGCCCAGACCAAAACACCGGTGCTGATCTGTTACGCCCTGGTCAACCGCCCCTACATAGCCGACCTGCAGCCCGACCGGTCGCTGATCGCCGCGCTGCTGGATCAGGGCATACCGGTGTACCTGATCGACTGGGGTTACCCGGACGAAGGGGACCGATATCTCGATTTGGATGACTATATCGAGGATTACCTGGACAGTTGTGTGACCGCCTGCGCAGAGCACGCGACCAGCGACCAGATCAATCTGCTTGGCATATGCCAGGGCGGCACGTTCAGCCTCTGTTACGCAGCGCTACATCCGGAACGGGTGCGCAATTTGATCGCAATGGTCACCCCGGTAGACTTTCAGACCGAGGACTTCATTCTCAGCCACCTTGCGATGAAAGTAGATGCGGACCTGGCCGTGGCTACCTACGGTAACATCCCCGGAGAGGTACTGAACGATACCTACAACTCGCTGATGCCGATGCGGCTGGGCGTACAGAAAAACCTTGGCCTGCCGGCTCAGCTTAGCGATCGAGACAAGGCTCTTAATTTCCTGCGCATGGAACAGTGGATCAATGACGGTCCCGACCAGGCGGGCGAAGCGTTCCGCAGCTTCATTCAGCAGTTCTTTCAACAGAATCTGCTGCTCAGGGGAGAGGTGAGAATCGGTTCGAAAAAGGTTGATCTGAAAGCGATTAACCAGCCGATCCTGAATATCATAGGCGCTCATGACCACCTGGTTCCGCCCTCCTCATCGCGGGCACTGGAAGCCGCGACGTCCAGCCAGGACTACAACGAGCTGTGCATTAAGGCGGGTCATATCGGCGTGTTTGTCAGCAGCCGAGCACTGAAGCAGGTCCCCGAAAGCATCGCGCGCTGGCTCAAGGCGCGCGATTAACCTTTAACCCTTTTTACTTTTCTCCTCGTCGTCGCCGCTCTCCGGCTTCGACTCCTGTTTGGACTCGTCCTTAGCCCCCTCGTTGCGCGGCGAGAACATGTTCCAAACGGCCATATTCTGGTCGGCGATTCGGTTCATCATGGTCAGCGGGTTCGCTGCTCCGATCATGGTCTGCATCTGTTCGCGAATGCGGTCCTGATGCTCCAGAAAAGCAGCGATACTCTGCTCAAGATACTGGCTCATCATTCCCTGCATACTGTCACCGTAGAAACGGATCAGCTGCTGCAACACCTGATTGGTCAATAGAGTGCCATGCCCCTCCGCTTCCTGCTCGCTGATGATCTGCAGGAGGATATTGCGGGTCAGGTCATTCCCGGTTTTCGAGTCTTGAACCTGGAACTGTTCACCGTTGAGGACAAGCTGTTTGACATCCTCCAGCGTCACATAACAGCTGCGAGAGGTATCATACAGCCGGCGGTTGGTGTACTTCCTCAATATGCGCACGTCTGTCTCCTTCATTGCCTCGCTTCTACCTCGAACTGGATCAGTCCTTACGGTCATCGTTGCGGCCGTACTGACTCATCATGCTAAATAACATTTTTTGAAATGCCTCCATGGAGCCCACGCCCTGGCTCATGTAAGGCTTGAGCAGTGTCAACGGGTCGTAGCCCTCCGCACCCGCATTCATCTGCTCGCGAACGCGACTGATCATCTCATCCTGCAGTGCAGCGACATCGGGCAGTCCCAACGCCCTGCGCAGCTCCTCGGGGGTCATGTCGATATTGATCGTGAATTTCATACCAGCCCCTCAATCCCCGACCTCTCCGGCCGCTCTGCTAACTATTTGAATAGTAGTATAAGACCCTTGGCACAATACAGCGTCAAGCGCTATTTTGCTGCACCTTTTCCGGATATATCCAGACAGAAGTCAACACTATAGCGACAAGGCAAGCGAGTGCTGAAACCAGGAAAGCGGGCAGCCCCCCTCCCTGTTGCCATATCAAACCCGCAACAACGGAGCCGAGCAGGCCACCGGCACCGAACCCCAGACTGGAAAACAGTGCCTGCCCGCGCCCTTGCGCGTAGGTCGGGAAATAGTGCTGCACCAGCGCGATACCCGCGATATGCAGACTGCCGAAACTGGCCGCGTGCAGCAGTTGAGCCAACACCAGTGGCAGGATATAGGCGGGCAGCAGAGCGGTAACCACCCAGCGCAACACGCTCAGCCACAGGCTGACCAGCATAATGTGGCGCAAAGACCAGCGCTGCAGAACGCGGCGCATATAGATGAACAACACCACCTCGGCCAGCACACCAAGGGACCAAAGCATACCAATGACGCCGCGAGTGTAGTCCAACTGCTCCAGCATGGGACTGAAGAAGCTGTAGTAGGGTCCGTGACCAAACTGGATCAGGAAACAGACCGCAAAGAAGGCGAGCACCTGCGGCCGCCTAAGCAGCGGCAGGAATGCCTGACCAGCTTGCACCTCGGACTCTGCCACCCTCTCCTGCCGCTGATGAACGACCAGTGTGTTCAACCAGATCAGCACCAGCAGCGCCAGTAACACCCAAGGCAGCATACGGATATGAACCAACTCCATCAGATAGCCGGTAGCGGAAACCGAGGCGATAAATCCGATTGAGCCCCAGACTCTGATGCGGCTGTAGTCGTGCTTATCCTCACCGAGATAACGCAGGGTTACCACTTCGAACTGAGGCAGTATCGCGTTCCAAAAGAAACTGAACGCCAAGGTAACCAAGGCGATATAAAGCGCCCGATCGGCCCAAAAGATGAGTGCAAAAACGAGCCAGGCCGCCAGAGATCCGAGCCGCACAATACGCATCCTGCGACCACTGCGGTCCGCCAACCACCCCCACAGAGAGGGCGCGATGATGCGGGTCGCGTGCAGCATCCCCATCAGCACGCCGATCAACTCCGGACCGAAGCCGAAGGATTGCAGGTAGAGGCTCCAGTAAGGCACCAGAGCACCAAGAAAGGCGAAGTAGAACAGATAAAACCCGGACAGCCGGGTACGGGGTATCGTCGCCGACGCCTGCATCAAGCCGCCACCCACTTAGCTACCCGAGAAGGCGTCTAGGATGTACTGCGGCAACGCGAAGCTGCCGGCATGGATCTGCGGATTGTAGTAGCGGGTACGGATACCTGAAGCCCGGTAACGCCGATCCAACGCATCCAGCGCCACCTGCCGCAATGCGGGATCGTCACTGGCCCAGGCAAAGGTCATCAGCCCTCCGGCATAGGTCGGCACCGCCGCGCAATAGAAGCTCTGGTCGGCAAACAGTGGCGACAACCGGTGATGGGTATTAAGCACCTCATCCAGCTGCAGGAACGCGACACCGTTCTGCGCAACGAAGACCCCTCCGGGATTCAGGCAGCGCTTGCAGCCGGCATAGAATTCGCTGGTGAACAACACTTCGCCTGGCCCCACGGGATCGGTACAGTCCGAAATGATCAGGTCGTAGCGCTCGCTGGTGTCACGCACGAAATCGACGCCGTCGGCAATCACGACATTGGCCCGGGGATCGTCGAACGCACCAGCGGAGTGGTTGGGAAGATAGCGTCGGCACATATCGATTACCGCTTGATCGATCTCGACCTGGGTAACCGCTTCCACCGTCGGATGCTTGAGCACCTCACGCAGCATACCGCCATCACCCCCGCCAATGATCAATACCCGCGCCACACCACCGTGCGCCAGCAGGGGCAAATGGGTAAGCATCTCGTGGTAGATGAACTCGTCACGCTCCGTGGTCTGTACTATGCCGTCAAGCGCCATCACCCGACCGAAGGTCGCGTTACGAAAAATCAGCAACTCCTGATGTTCGGTGCGATGCTCAAACAGCAACTCATCAACGGTGAAGCACTGTCCATAGCCGTTATGAAGTGTCTCAACGAAGGTGGTCGTCATCGATCGCTATCCGTCCTCGCAGAATCTCCTGAACACGGGTTTCGGTCGGCTCAAAGGCACGCTCGAGTACCGCAATGGTCTGCTCCGGCCGAGCATCTCCGCACATAAACACATCGAAGGCCGCAAACTCACGCTCCGGCCAGGTATGCACACTGATATGCGACTCGGCGAGTACGGCCACACCGGATATGCCGCCATTAGGCGTGAAATGGTGCAGATGCAGGTGCAGCAGCGTAGCACCCGCGGCTCTTACCGAGTCGCGCAGCGCATGCTCCATTCGCTCCAGCTCGTCCAGGTTGGACGCACCCAGCAGATCGATGATCAGGTGGGTACCGGCAAAGCGATACCCCGCCCTCTCGATAAAATAGTCCTTGCGCGTCTCTTTGTTACCCGGAGCATAGGCAGGCCAATCCCCTTTGCCAGAGGACAGCGTCTGATCGGGCTTGTCTGTCAGATCATCCATACTCGTTGCTCCGGAATTCAAGGCCACAGTGTTTGCGCCCTCGCGGGTTAGCTCAGCACCGGGATAGTACGCTCCACATCCCCATTTTGGGCACGATTACGCAACAGGTGATCCAACAGCACAATGGCCACCATCGCCTCGGCGATCGGTGTCGCGCGAATACCGACACAGGGATCGTGCCGCCCTTTGGTTACAACCTCGATCGCTTCGCCCTGGCTATTGATACTGCGCCCTGGCAGACGCAGGCTGGAGGTCGGCTTCAGCGCGATACTGGCCAGGATATCCTGACCGCTGGAGATCCCGCCGAGAATGCCACCGGCATGATTGGAGAGGAAACTTTCCGGGGTCATCTCGTCCCGGTGCTCCGTCCCCTTCTGCTCCACTACGGCAAAACCATCACCGATCTCCACCCCCTTCACCGCATTGATACTCATCAGCGCATGGGCCAGCTCCGCATCCAGGCGGTCGAAGATCGGTTCACCCAGGCCAACCGGCACCCCGGACGCAACCACATTGATCCGCGCACCGATTGAGTTACCCTCTTTGCGCAGCGCATCCATGTATTCTTCCATTTCAGCGACCGCTTCGGCATCGGGCGAAAAGAACGGATTCTGATCAACCTGACTCCAGTCGAACCGGGTCGGATCGATCGCCACCGGCCCGAGCTGGGCCAGATAACCGCGTACCTGAACACCATACTTGGCCAACACCTTCTTGGCCAACGCGCCGGCGGCCACCCGCATCGCCGTTTCCCGAGCTGACGAACGCCCACCCCCGCGATAGTCGCGAATGCCGTACTTCTGACTGTAGGTGTAGTCAGCGTGGGCCGGTCGGAAGGTATCCTTGATGTCACTGTAATCCTTGGAGCGCTGATCGGTATTCTCAATCAGCATACCTATCGGGGTACCTGTGGTACGACCTTCGAACACGCCTGAAAGTATGCGCACTTCGTCGGCCTCACGTCGCTGGGTGGTATGGCGCGAAGTGCCGGGCTTGCGCCTATCCAGTTCGACCTGCAGCTCGGCTTCACTGATCTCGATACCTGGAGGGCAGCCATCGATAATACAGCCAAGCGCTGGGCCATGACTCTCACCAAAGGTGGTCAGGGTAAAGAGTTTGCCAATGCTATTTCCGGACATCGCTTCTATCCTGTCTCGCCGCGCCCCGTCGGGACACCATCATATTCTATCTGAGTGCTGACGCAGTTCCTGCGCCGTAATACAAAACACGCCGTTGCCGCCCCGTTCGAGCTCGATCCACATCAATGGCAGGTCGGGGTACTGCTCCATCAGGTGCACTTCGGAGTTCCCCACCTCGACGACGAGAAGTCCGTCATCGCTCAGGTAGCGCCCCGCTTCTCGCAGTATTTGTCGCGTAATATCCAAGCCATCGTCGCCCGAACCGAGCGCCAGATCCGGCTCATGCCTATATTCGTCAGGCATACTGGCCAAATCCTGAGCATCCACATAGGGCGGATTGCTGACGATCAGGTCATAGGGCTGTGCCGGGTCCAGGGCGCCGAACAGATCACTGTGGACGACCTGCACGCGATCGGTCAGTTGATGGCGCTTGATATTGCCCGTCGCTACTGCCAGCGCATCTTCCGAGATATCGACCAGGTCGACGCAGGCCTCGGGAAAGACCAGCGCGGTCGCGATGCCGATGCAACCGCTGCCGGTGCACAGGTCCAGCACGCGCTCAACCGGCCCAGGCCGCAACCAGGGCTCATAGCCGTTCTCGATCAGTTCGGCAATGGGTGAACGCGGAATCAGCACCCGCTCATCCACGTTGAACGCCAACCCCATGAACCAGGCCTCGCCGGTAATATAGGGTAGCGGCTTACGCAGCTCGACACGCTGACTCAGGTACTCCAGAACACGACGTTTTTCACTGCGCGTTAACCGGGCGTCGAGCACTTCCGGACGGGTATTCCAAGGCAGATGAACCGCGTTTAACACCAGCTGTACGGCCTCATCCCAGGCGTTGTCCGTACCATGACCAAAATAGAGGCCATGCTCATGGAACGCACTCAGACTGAAACGCACGAAATCACGCAGGCTTTCCAATTCGTCGAGCAGAGATGCTTGATCCAGATTCATCGCAGGTCCGATAATGGGCGTTTTACAGGCCGCACATGTTAAAGAAAACGTACCTCAAACGCTATGACTGATGAACCGCAATCCGATCTAACCGACTTTAAGCGTGCTGTCGCCGACGTCAGTCCGCTGCGGAATGATCGCGCATCGCTGAAACGTGATGGCAAGCCCAGCCCATCTCAAACTCATCACTACAGACGTCAGGCCGCAGAGCAGGAGAGCGAAGCTTTCGTCGACGGCCTGTCGACAACGGCGGTCGAGATTATCGAATCGGAACAGGATCTACTGTTTGCCAGCTCCGGCATACAGGTCCGGCAGATGAAGAAACTGCGCCGCGGCCATATCCCCTGGCAGGCGGGACTGGATCTGCACGGCTACACTCTCGACCAGGCACGTGAGGAGCTATCACGTTTTATACGAGACTGTGAGGCTCGCGGGCTACGTTGTGCGCTGATTGTGCATGGCAAGTCATACTCCCAACCCGGCCAACCTGCACTGATGAAATCCCACGTCAACGACTGGCTACGCCAACTCGCCCCAGTGCTGGCATTTTGTTCAGCTCAGCCAGCCGATGGAGGCGCCGGTGCTGTTTATGTGCTACTTAAACAAAAACCGGCGCGTTAATCGCACTTTTCTTTACCTGACACGAGCGATGACGTACCTTAAGCGCTTTTTTCGACCCGGTCGGGCCACATATCTCTCTGATGGAGCCACAGATGGAAGAATCCTACGCCAAAATCATCGAATCACTCGGTGAAGATCTGCAACGCGAGGGTTTGAAGGACACGCCTAAACGTGCA
Source organism: Marinobacterium zhoushanense (assembly GCF_014641945.1). Classification (GTDB taxonomy): domain Bacteria; phylum Pseudomonadota; class Gammaproteobacteria; order Pseudomonadales; family Balneatricaceae; genus Marinobacterium_D; species Marinobacterium_D zhoushanense. The sequence goes on along the minus strand of NZ_BMIJ01000003.1, from coordinate 153,913 downwards.
GCGAAGGCGATGCAGTTTATGACCCGAGGCTACCAGCAGTCGCTGGAAGAGGTGGTCAACGGCGCCCTCTTTCCGTCTGATAACAGCGAGATGGTGCTGGTAAAAAATATCGAGCTCTATTCGATGTGTGAGCACCACCTGCTGCCGTTTATCGGCAAAGCCCATGTTGCCTACATTCCCGACGGGCGCGTGGTTGGACTGTCGAAGATTGCCCGCATCGTGGACATGTATGCCCGCCGACTTCAGATCCAGGAAAACATGACCAAGGAGATTGCGGAAGCGATCCAGCAGGTCACCGGCGCTCTGGGTGTCGGCGTGGTGATTGAGGCTCAGCACATGTGCATGATGATGCGTGGCGTAGAGAAACAGAATGCGGAGATGAAAACCTCGATGATGCTGGGGACGTTCAGATCCAATCCGGCCACCCGCGCCGAGTTCCTGTCATTGGTCAGCTGAGTCAGCCTCCACAGTCTCAACATCCTGCACCCCGATACCGGCCTCCGGGTCGGGTCTGACCGCCGCCAGCTCCTCGAACAGATCGAGTTGGCGGCGCGCCATTCTCCGACCGACATCGATCAGCGCTTTGGCGCGATGAAACTCGTGAAAACCGCCAACCTCCTTCGGCACCCGGATTACCAGATCCGGGCTGTAACCGGCAATTTTGTAGCGAGTAAGAGCGCCCTGCATCACCTCCATCGAATTCAGCAGCACGGCAAAGCGCCCCATGCGGGCTGGCGACCTGTTTTGCTGATGCTCGAGATCTTCGGGATCCAGATGCATGGCAACAGAGTCACGCGAGGCGTTAACATCAACCGCGATGATCAGGTCGGCATGAGCCGCTACGGTCGCCACGATCGGCAAGGGATTTAGCACACCGCCATCGACCAACACGCGCTCGCCGCGAATAACAGGCGATACGATTCCGGGAATCGCTATCGACGCACGCATCGCCTGCAACAGACTACCGCGCTGAAACCAGACCTCCTTGTTGCTGGTCAGATCGGCCGCCACCGCTGTATAGGCTATGGGGAGTGTCTCGATCGCCGGATCACCGATCAGCTCCCTCAATCGGGCGAACACCTTGTCGCCGCTGAACAGGCTATTTTTGAAATTCAGGTCAAGCAGGCGGACAACATCGATCCAGCGCAAGGTTTCGACCCAGGCACGATACGCCTCCATACCACCGGCCGCATAAAGACCTCCGATCATCGCCCCCATCGAGGACCCGGCAATACAGGTCACCTGGTACCCCCTGGCCTCAAGCTCCTCTATCACACCAATATGTGCATATCCGCGCGCGCCCCCTGTCCCCAACACCAGAGATACCTTTGTCATAACTACTCCTGATCAGTCAGTATCACCACCGCCACTTGCCTGCGCCCGCCCAACACGCTCGGCGAAAGTGCGCCGGCACCGTGGGCGTCGATTCGGTTAGGCGCGATGCCTTCCGCCAACACCTGGTCGCGTAACCGCAGCGCCAGCTCACGGGATTGACGCAGGCTCAACTCGATATCGCGCCCAGCCTGGTGCAACACCAAAACCAAGTGTTTCTCCGGACGCTCCTCCAGCAGCGCCGCCATAGCGCGGATCGCATTGTCCGGCGACTCAGGCCAATCTGGTAACTCGGCATAACCCTGCTGCTCAAGCACCTGCGCCCAACCCTGATCGTCGCTTGAGGCGTCTACCAACCAGTCGAGATGCAGAAAGACCCGACCGTTGCCCCGCCGCACGGCATACACCACCAGATAGTTCACCCCTCTTCTCGCCGCCAGGTAGAACTGACTCTCATCGACGCCGTATAGTCGCGATGTATCGAAAAGATCGTTGGCCCAGATGTTACTGGCCCCGCACTGCCGCCCACTGCACTCAAACAGCATTTCGGCACCTGCATCCTGCAACTGCCCCCGCAGATATCGAAACCCATCCTCCGGCGAATGACCGACCGGCAGTTGCCAGGTTGTCCGTTCCAATTTGCCGCTCAATCGAAGCTCGCGATCGGTCCTGATCAGACGATTGATCTTGACCACACCACCGAGCATAACCCTGTACTCCTGCGCATCGATGGCTATTTGTTGAATCTGGCGACTGCGTGGAAACGGCTCCAGAAAATCCGGCAGTTCGGCAAGCGCGAGCCCTCCCTCCAGCAGACTCATTACCAGCAATATCGGTAGGATAACGTTCCTGTTCATCAAGCGAGCGCCTCCTTTCTGGCAAATACAGTTTTATGCAAATCGCGATAAAAAGCGTTTACCGCATCAGCTACCAGATCAACCGTCGCCGGCTCCAGGTGTGGATGATGTCCACCGGCAAACTCGAGCAGTCGCAATTGCGCAAGCGAGTTCAGTCTCTGTCGCGTTTCATCTGTCGCTATCCCCTCTTCAGCGAGACAAACAAGGACCGGCATTTCAATCACGCGAAACAACGCTTGAACCTGATCCTCGCTGAAGCGCAACAGCGAAGGCGCCAGCAAGCGTGGATCGTGGGCCCAACCGTAGCCACCCGGCACCTGCTTCAGCGCTCTGGACACCAAGTGGTTGGCGGCGCCCTCGCCAACAGGGAAGCGTCCCCGCATTCTTGCCGCAACCATGCGCGCTGGATCTTGATACACGACGGACGAAGACTTTGCACTGGTATGCCACTCCAGTGCGGCCTGCAACTGCTCGGGCATATCCGCGGCTTCGATCGTCAGAGGCCCAAGCCCCTCAAGCATCACCAGGCTTTGAATCCGCTCCGGCAACACTGCCGCGAGAACCGACGCTACCGCCGCACCGAGAGAGTGTCCCAGCAAATGAACCTTCTGCAGACTCAGTGCCTCAATTACCATCCGAAGATCGAGCACGTAGTCCCAGATAGCATACCAACTGCTTTGATCGCGCCAATCGGATCGACCGTGGCCGGCGAGATCGACCGCAATAACGCGATATCCCTCCAGCCGAGGGGCCAGCTCCATAAAGCTTGCGGCATTATCCAGCCAACCATGCACCGCCAGCACTGTCCGATCCGCAGGTCCACCAAAATCGATCGCCGCCAGACGACGGCCACCGATATCGATACTGAGCTCATTGATACTCATAAATTTCCTTAGCGGTTTTCCTTTCCCAAGCATAACCGATTCGTTAGGATCCCACACAGACCGAAGCAAGGAGCCACCGATGCCGTTACTGGAGCGCACCGCACTGACGCGGGAGCAGAGAGTCTTTTTTCTCACCTTCACCCTTCTGGTACTGATAGCCCCCTTTTATTATCAACCCAATCTTGGCGGCGAGGGGCTGATGCTGCCCTATAACGCCAGCATCTGGGCGGCAAGCCTGATCACCATGACAGGCGGCCTATTCGCCATGCTCAAGCATGAAACCTTTGTTTACCCCCGACATTTCGGTCTGCTTATGCTATTCCCTGCGGGTTTGGTATTGGGTGGATTCCTGACCGGGATCGAGCGCCCCGCGGAGTGGCTGATCCGCCTCGGTGTGATCCTGGGCGGAATGCTGTTCTGGTTCTCGCTATTCCAGTACCGCCTGACTCGCCGTCAAGTCGACACTGCCATCTATCTGGTACTGGCCAGTATCATGATCCAGGGCCTGATCGGCCTTAGCCAGATACTGCCCAACAACCCATTCAAAGGCCTCATGCCCTGGGTATCCGGCAAGGTTCCCGCCGGCATCTACCAGCAGGCGAACCTGCATGCGTCGATGATGGCCACAGGCATAGCTCTGGCGCTGTACCAGGCCACGACACCCGCCTTTTTACGCATGCGTTGGCCCTTCAAAGCTCTGGTTTTGATGACACTGCTCTTAGCGAGTGCAAATATTGTCACCATAGGATCCCGAGTCGGCTACCTGGGGCTGGTGATTGCACTGACGTTGCTTATTCTTTCTCGCGGCCGATTACTGTTCAGGCGCAAGCTGACCACTGCATTGCTGGTCGCTGCGATTGCCGGGGGCGCGGCGATCGGCCTGAATGCAAGTGACACAGGCACTATTAAAACCCTCGCCAAAATTGAGCGTTTGACCGCTAATGAAGGCGTCAGCGGCGACGCCCGTCCCCATATCTACCGACTGGCATGGCATACCTTCCTGCAGTCGCCGCTCATCGGGCATGGGATAGGCAGCTTCCAGCATGTCTTTCAGGAGAACAGGCCAGCTTACTACCAGCAAGTTCCCAACTATAAGCTGGATGACAAACGCTTCAGCCACCCCCACAACGAACTGCTGTTTTGGATGATCGAAGGTGGCATTTTGGCGCTGCTCTCGATCGCCGCCGCCGCTGTCGCCGTTGTTTGGCAACTGATACAGATGGGTTGGCAAAGAGGCGCCGCCATGGCGGCGCTGCTGGCACCGATCGCACTGCACACCCAGGTAGAGCTTCCTTTCTACATATCCAGCATCCACTGGATAATATTGCTGATTCTACTGTTCCTCTGCTTCCAGAGCGGCAAACAGGTGCGGAGAATACAACTCAGTCGTCCGGCCCAAAACGGGGTACGCGTTACCGCGCTATTTGCGACTCCATTACTGATAATATTCCTTGCTCACGCGCTGCTAGCCACTTCCGGATTAGTTCAATATATGCGCAGCAAAGGCACCCAGCCCAAACACCTGGCCCCAGCCATGAACGATTTCTACTTTAGAGAGATGGGCGAGTATTTCTGGATGCGTGCGCTGCTTTATCGAGAGATGCATCAGAAGGTGACGGATCACACCCAAGAATTCATCGACTGGGCGCATCACTATACCCAACAGACTCCAGACAAGCTGGTCTACACGGATATAGCCCGGGCCTACCTGCACCTGGGCGAGCAGCAGCAGGCTATCGAGACCCTGGCCCATGTCAGAGCTATTTATCCAGACGACAAACAGCTGGAGAAGTTCGAGGACGCGGTGGTGAGTGGTCGGTTTACAGCCGACACCAGTGACGAAGCGACCCCATCCCCGCTGCCGGCCAGTCAAGCTCAATAACGGCGATCTCACCCGGAGTGGGGCTGAATCCAGCCCCACTGTCACCTTCACACAGAAGCCCGATCAACCGCCCGACAAGCGGCTGATGCCCCACCAACAGCAATGAAGTATCACCATCAACGCCTTCAGTGAAATATCGCTCCAGCATTGTTAGTGTCTGGCCTGGAACGGCCTGCGGCAACAGCAGATCGCTAATTTCCTGCTGAACGGAGAGAGACAGAAAAGGGAGTAGCGCCTCCGCCGTTTCACGCGCCCTGCGCCAGGGGCTGGATACCAACCAGGACACCCGGCCCAGAGGCTCACGAAGCGCACTGGCGCTTTGGTAGAGATGCGCCAGAGCGGCTGCTGTGACGGGCCGCTCTGAATCTGAATCCCTACCGACCACCGCTTCGCAGTGGCGCATCAGCATCAACCGCACCGCTTAGCTCCGCGGCAGTACGAACTCGACATCGCTGGCCTGCTGATTGAGCATCATGCGTTTGGCAACTTCCTGCACAGGAGCCCCTTCGAAGACCACTTGATAGAGACCGTCCACCAGCGGCATATAGACCTCTTTCTCGGCGGCCTTGTTGCGCACCTGGCGCAGGGTATTGACCCCTTCAGCAACCTCGCCCAGCGTGTCGATCGCTTCCTGCAAGGTTTTCCCCTGACCCAGCGCGTAACCAACACGATAGTTACGACTCAGTGGCGACATGCAGGTAACGATCAGATCGCCCACGCCGGCCAGCCCAAGGAAGGTCAGCGGATTTGCCCCCATACTGACTGCAAAGCGACTCATCTCGGCCAAGCTGCGGGTCAACAGCATGCTTTTGGTGTTCTCCCCCATACCGAATGCCGCGCTCATGCCCGCCGCTATGGCATAGATGTTTTTCAATGTACCACCGAGTTCGACGCCATAGGTATCGCTACTGGCGTAGACGCGAAAATAACCACTGTGGAGCAACGCCTGAATGCTGTCGCGCAGCTGCTCATCACTAGAGGCGATTACCGTTCCCGTCAGCTCCCGTTGCGCTACCTCCTTGGCCAAATTGGGGCCACTGAGGACACCGACCCGTGCATCCGGCAACTCCTGGGATATCACCTCACTCATCAGGCAAAAAGTGCCTGCCTCTATGCCCTTGGTGGTACTGACCAGGATCTGCCCGGGCTTGATCCAGGGTCGCGCCTGGCGCGCAACTTCGCGCACCGCACTAGAGGGCACGGATACGAATACGATATCTACACCATCAAGCGCCTGTGCCATATCCGATGTGGCAATCAAACCTTCAGACAAGCTCACCCCGGGCAGATAGCGCCGGTTTTCGTGAACCGCGTTAATCTGCTCGGCGGCATCGGCATCGCGCATCCACAGGCGAACCTCTCGCCCCTTTTCAGCGATCATATTGGCGATCACGGTGCCGAAATTGCCGCCGCCGAGTACTGCCACTGCAGCAGAACTGCTCATACGCTCCTCCGCCTGAAAACTGTTCAGCGTTCGTCGATACTATCGAGCAATCGATTTATGCCATAGAAGGCCAGTTTGACCACCCCGAAGGCAACCACCGCCAACCCCAAAAACAGCAACAACTGACGCGGATCCTCAGTGCGCCCATAACCCGCAAGCCCCACAGCCGCAAAAAACGCACTGGCGATGATCGCCAACAGGTTGCTGATTCGACCCGTACGATGCCGATCCAAACGTCCGCCCTCTATCAATCCTGCTTTTGCCGTTCGCTGTCGTCCGGAGACTGATCATCACTCGACTCACGAACCTCCTCGCTAGGCTGTTCCACACCGGTAACCTCAGGATCCGCAACAGGCGCGATATCAGGGGCGCTGTCCGGCTCGCCCGCTCGCTTATCCTCACCCTCTTGACCCGCTTCCTGTTCGGCTTCGACAGCCAGTTGCTCCGGTGAAGCCTGATCATCGGCGACCAGCTGCTCGGATTCAACAACGACCGCCTCAGCGTCGGAGGAGTCTTCCAGATCAGTCGGCTCGTCTTCTTTAGCTTCCACCTTGTCAGTCTTAATAGCAGGCTCCAACAGCAACTCCGCGTCGGGATGGATACACTCAAGCTTGACGCCGGTTTCCTCCTCGATCTGCGGAATCATGAATGAATCATCCTCACAGGCGAAGCAGATCGAAGTACCTGTCGCGCCGGCACGCCCGGTACGCCCAATGCGGTGGACATAGTCATCCGCATCGTCCGGGAGCTGATAATTGATAACGTGGGTGACACCATCAATATGGATCCCCCGCCCGGCCACATCGGTGGCAACCAGCACCTGGATTTTGCCGCTGCGGAAATCTTCCAGCGTCTTCAAACGCTTGTTCTGCGGAATCTCGCCCGACATCAACGCGGCGCTCAGACCATCCTTACGTAGCTTCTCTGCCAATGACCGGGTTTCGTGACGTCGATTGCAGAAAACAATTGCGCGGTCGATACCATGCGCCCGCAGATAATTGATCAGCAGACGATATTTTTCATGACTGGAGACCAGGAACACCTTTTGCGACACGCTGTCGGTGGTCTTGCGTTCGGACTCGATCTCGATGCGCACCGGATCGACGGTCCACTGCTGCGCCAGACGCATGATCTCGTCGGTGAAGGTCGCACTGTAGAGCAGAGTCTGACGCTCCGGCCCCTTCCGTGGCGTGTGGCGAATGATGGTCCGCACATCGGGGATGAACCCCATGCTCAACATTCTGTCCGCCTCATCCAGGACCAGCACCTCGACGTTGTAAAGATCGACCTCTTTTCCGCGCACAAAGTCGATCAGTCGACCCGGTGTCGCCACCAGGATGTCGACCGGCCCTCGCGCAAGATCCTTGCGCTGACGCTCGTAGTCCATACCGCCCACCAGGGAGACAACGCTGAGCTCCGTATATTTGCACAACCCTTCGGCATCCGAGGCGATCTGAAGCGCCAGCTCGCGGGTCGGCGCGATGATCAGGGCGCGGGGTTCGGCAAGCTTGCGCCGGGCGTCGAGGGGAAAATCGAGCAGGTCGGTGATAATGCCAATCAGAAAGGCCGCCGTCTTACCGGTTCCGGTTTGCGCCTTGCCGATCATATCCATACCGGCCAGAGCAGGTTCTATGGTTTCAGCCTGGATCGGCGTGCAGTATTCGAATCCGAGATCCGCGATGGCATGCATCAACACATCCGGCAGCTTGAAATCATGGAAACGCTTCTTGCCTTCAACCGCCGCGACCTTGAAGCTCTCCGGCGTCCAGCTCATGGCTGCAGCGGCGCGCGGTTTGCGTGAACGCCGACGGCGACGTGACTTCGCGCCTGCATCACTGTTATCGGCTGCGTTCGCTTTCACTTTCTCTTCTGTACTCAAGTGCTTACCTTTTTAATTAAAGCTGTCGGTTATCTATCTGGCGGCGAAAAGGCGGCAGAGAATCCAACAACAGGCGGCCGTAGCGCCGGGTGACCACTCTACGATCCAGCAACACCACTCGCCCCCTGTCCTGTTCCGTTCTCAACAACCGACCGACCGCTTGCGTCAAACGCATCGAGGCCGCGGGCACTGCCCAGTCGGAGAACGCGTTCCCGCCCTGTTGCTCTATCCACTCCGCCATGGTGGCATCGACCGGATCATCCGGGACACCGAACGGCAGTTTGGTGATAATCACATCGGTCAAATAGCCGCCGGGAAGATCGACCCCCTCCGCAAAGGAAGCCAGGCCGAATATAACGCTTGGCTGCCCTGCATCGATACGCTCTCGATGAATCCTCAGGATCTCCTGACGGCTATGGTCCCCCTGAGCGAGGATCCTATTCTTAATGGATTCAGGCTGGCGTTCAAGGGTAGCCAACATTTGGCGCCAACTGCTGAACAGCACAAGCGCCGCCTGAATCCCCCCCAACTGCTCGGCCAGGTACTCCGCGATCTCCTCGGTATGAGCCTGTTGATCGCCGGGATCCGAGCGCATGGCGGGCACCTCAAGCGTGCCCATCGCGTAGTGATCGAACGGACTTTGCAGGCGGACACAGCTTGTATCCACCGGCAACCCCAACTGATCGAGCAGACGGTCGAAGCGGCCCAGTGCGGTTAACGTCGCCGATGTGACGACCGCACCGAAACACACCTCCCATAAATGCTCGCGAAGGGTATCGGCAGCTGACACGGGGGCGCTGCGAAGCTCAACATCGGTCAACTGCTCCTGTTCTATGCGCGACAACCAGCGCGCCGTCGGCATGCGCCCCTCAGGATCCGGCGTCGCGTAACTGCGCGCCAACCAGCTGATCTGCTGCACGCGTCCCCATAGCACACCCAACTGGGGGTACCAGCGCTCGGCCAGGGCGCGATCGATTTCGGCGATGTCCCCCTCCATCGCTTCGCGCAGCACCGACACCAACTGCTCCATATGCTGCTGAACCCGTTCGCTGGCATGAGTAAGGTCGCGGCACAAAATCCTGAGCGGCTCCGGAATCAGCCCCCGTGAGAAACGTACCCGCTGCCCCCGCTCTTCCGAATCGAGCAGTACCTGTATTTGCGGCTCGAGCTGACTTAGCACCTCACCCATCTCGCGTAATGGATTTGCGATGCGCTCGATCGGATCCAGCAGCGCCACTGCTGTCCCCGCCTCATCCAATAACCCATGCAGCCTTTTCGGCAGGGACTGACACAACTTCTGACTGCTGCCCAGCCTCATCGAAAAGGCAAAATGACCGCTGGCTTTATCCGGTAGATGATGCCCCTCATCCAGTACATAGATCGTGTCCTTAGGATCCGGCAGTATCGCCCCGCCGCCGAGCGCCAGATCAGCAAGGACCAGGTCGTGGTTGGCAACCACCAGCTCAACACTGTCGAGCTGGTCCCGGGCACGGTAGAATGGACAGGCAGAAAAGTTAAGGCAACGCCGGTTGCTGCACTGCATATGATCGCTGGTCAGCGGTCGCCACAACCCCTCTTCCAGAGAATCCGGCAGGTTATCCCGATCACCGTCCCAACCGCCGGAAACAAAGCGATCCATCAGCTCTCTGTAGGTGGCCAGCGTCTGGGCATCAAGCACCTCAGCGTACTCGTCTTCATACAAGGCCATCTGCCCTAACTCGCCCTGTCGCTCGAGATGCTGCTCTATCTTGTTAACGCAGAGATAGCGTCCACGCCCTTTGGCCAGTTGGTAACGAATCTCCAGGCCAGCGTGACGAATCACCTCGGGCAGATCCTTGTTAACCAACTGCTCCTGCAGCGATACCGTAGCGGTCGACAACACTATGCGCTTCTTGCGCACCCGCGCGATGGGCAATGTCGCCAGTAGATAGGCGATTGTTTTTCCGGTACCCGTACCCGCCTCAACCACACTGACGTGCCGCTCACCAAGACGCTCACCCTGCTCGCCCACCCCGATGCCGGCAAGGGTACGTGCAACTTCGGCAATCATCTGTTTCTGGGCAGCGCGTGCCTTCAGCCCTCGACTGGTCAAAAACTGGCTGTAGGCAGACTGAATCGCCTGTTTGAGCGTTGCGTCGAGCAAGGGGGCTCCTTCCGATCCTGGGTGGCGGGGCATCATAACAAGAGACTGGATGTTTAAACAGATAATTGCTTGACGCCGGAAAAATACTGTATAAAACTACATGTACTGTATAAATAGACATACGACTATGAAACTGACCAAACGCCAGAGCGAAGTCCTAGACTGCATCCGCCAGCATATAGAAGATACCGGCTACCCGCCTACACGGGCCGATATTGCACGTGATCTTGGGTTCCGCTCGGCAAATGCCGCCGAGGAGCACCTCAAGGCACTAGCCCGCAAAGGTGCCATCGAGATAATTCCGGGCACCTCTCGAGGTATCCGCCTACCCGAGCCTGAAATAACCGAGCATGGATTACCGATAGTGGGACAGGTCGCGGCGGGCGAACCGATCCTGGCCCAACAGCATATCGATGACTACTGCACTATCGGCGCTGAATTTTTTCACCCTAACGCAGATTACCTGCTTCGTGTTCGCGGCATGAGCATGAAAAATATTGGCATTCTCGATGGCGATCTTTTAGCCGTGCATCAGACGCCGGAAGCGCGCGAGGGGCAGATCGTGGTAGCCAGAATCGGTGACGACGTCACCGTCAAACGTTTTCACCGTGAAGGATCCATGGTGTACCTGATTGCCGAAAACGAGGAGTTCGACCCAATCGAGATCGACCTGTCCGAGCAGGAGTTACAGATAGAGGGTCTGGGTGTCGGCGTCATTAGGCAAAGAGCAGATCTTTAACAACGAGGTGTCAGCATGCACGCTACAGCATTGGACTACGGTACGAATACCTCAGCAGCATCCACAGGAGGCCGCGTTACCGAGATCATCCAGCACAACGGCGATATCTCACTATCGCCGCTCCTGCTGCCCATGCTGGCACAACTCAGCCGCCAGCAACGCTGGCTCGCACTGGTTGGCGCACCAGCAGAGATCGATCGCTCTGCTCTTTCTGCCGCCGGCGTAGCGCTTGACCGCATCTGGATATTACGCCCGGACAGCAAACACTCGACGGTGGATCTTGCACGACGCGCGTTAAGCGCCGACACCTGCCACACGGTCGTGTCTTGGCACAAGTATCTGGACGAGGGTGAAATAGGCCTGCTGCAGCAGGCAGCAAGCCTGGCGGATGTTCAGGGCATAGTGGTACGCAGCCACTAAACGGTCTGCTACCACTCAAGCATCGCGCTGCGCTGACGATCGATCAACTGATTCAGCTCAGAAAACCACTGCCGCAACTCAGACAGCAACGCCCCATCCTCCGCATGATCGGGATTGACCTGCAGCACGTGGATCTCCGACAAACTTTGACTGCTATCGGTGGGTTTTGAGCGCTGCGCGGATGCATTCCAACACGCCGCATAGGCGCGCTCCAACCTTTCAAGCCAACTTCCAGGACTCGCGGCAAGCTGCGCCAACTCGTTCAGCTCTGGCGACTCCTGACCCGTTGACTCGAACTGAGCCTGCAGGTCAGTGACACCATCAATCGCCGCTACATCCAGACGATAGCGCTCACCAATTTCGCGAACGAAAGCGTGAACAGCTCCTTTCAGATGAAAGAGAACCGATTCATTGTAGGATTCGATCATCCCGTGTTTGTTCCAGGCACTGGAGTCTTGCGCCCGACTCAATGAATCGAGATGCAGGCGCACAAAACCCAACTTCTGATTGGTCCTGGCTACATAGATTTCGCTCATATCGCCCCCATCAAGCCATCACTTCTTTTTGCGCGCGCTTTCTTCCTGCCACCTGCCGTCAACGCAGTACGCCCGCCACCCGGTCGCCTTGCCCTCCTGCTCGGACATAACGTACTGCTCCTTGGTTTTGCGGCTATAGCGGATTATTGCCGGATTGCCCTCGCCATCGTGTTGCGGCGCATCGAGCAGGTAGTGATATTTTGGATCAAGCTCAGCTTTATGTGGAATCAGCTCCGATACCAGAGGCGCCCTGGTCTCCCGGTTTTTCGGAAACTGGCTTGCAGCCAGGAACAGGCCACTGGCGCCATCTCGCAGCACGTAGTGATCGTCAACCTTCTCGCATTTGAGCTCTGGCATATCGACAGGGTCGATCTTGGGCGGGGCCACCTCACCGCTCTTCAGCAGCTTGCGAGTGTTTTTACACTCGGCATTGGTACAGCCGAAAAACTTACCGAAGCGGCCTGTTTTCAGCTGCATCTCCGAACCACACTTGTCGCATTCGATGACCGGTCCGTCATAGCCTTTAATTTTGAAGCTGCCGACTTCGATCTCGTAACCAGCGCAGTCTGGATTGTTACCGCAGACGTGCAGTTTGCGTTCGGCATCGACAAGATAGGAATCCATCGCCGCACCGCAAAGCTTGCAGCGGTGCTTGCTGCGCAGAATACGAGACTCCTCTTCATCATCACCATCCGCGCTTACGACCTCATCCCCGGGGATCAGGTTGATAGTGGCCTTACACCGCTCCTTGGGTGGCAGGTTATAGCCAGAGCAACCGAGGAAAACGCCTGTACTGCCGGTTCTGATCATCATCTTTCGACCACAGTCCGGACAATCGACATCGGTTGGCGTCGGGCTATTGGGCCGCATCCCGCCCTCCGGGGACTGGGCGCTCTCCAGCTTATCGACAAAACTGCCGTAAAAACGATCGAGCAGCTCTCGCCAGTCCACATCCCCCTGCGCGATCTCGTCCAGCTGCTCCTCCATCCGGGCGGTGAAGCTGTAATCCATCAGATCAGAGAAGTTCTCATTAAGCCGCTCGGTGACGATGTCACCCATTTTCTTGGCGTAGAAGCGGCGCCCCTGGACCTCGACATAGCCGCGATCCTGGATCGTCGAGATGATCGATGCATAGGTCGATGGCCGGCCGATACCGCGTTTCTCCAGCTCCTTGACCAAACTAGCCTCGGAGTACCGGGGGGCGGGCTTGGTGAAATGCTGCTTGGGATCCAGTGCACTGAGCGAGAGGAGATCACCCTGCTGCACATCCGGCAGAATCAGATCCTCATCACTCTTGCCTTTTGACGGCAATACCCGCGTATAGCCGTCAAACTTAAGAATCCTCCCCTTGGTCGTCAGCTCAAACTCACCCGCCTTCACCTGTAAACGGGTGCTTAAGTAGCGAGCCGGGGTCATCTGGCAGGCGATAAACTGACGTCGGATCAGGTCGTACAGCCGAACTGCGTCGCTGTCCATACCAGCAAGCCGATCAGCGGTTATCTCAACATCGGAGGGACGGATCGCTTCGTGCGCTTCCTGGGCCCCCTCTTTCGAGCTGTAGCGCACCGGGTCAGCCGGCAGATACTCCTCGCCGTAATTAGATTGAATATGCTCACGACAGGCCGTTACCGCTTCCGCACTCAAGTTGGTGGAGTCGGTACGCATGTAGGTGATATAGCCGGCTTCATAAAGGCGCTGAGCCAGCATCATCGTCTTCTTGACGCCGAACCCCAAACGAGTACTGGCCGCCTGCTGCAGGGTCGACGTGATAAATGGCGCGGACGGTTTGCTGCTGGTCGGTTTATCTTCGCGACTGACCACCTTAAATTGAGCCGCGTTGAGCGCATCAAGCGCTATCTGGGTCTGCGCCTGACTGACTGGCCGAAAAGCCGCTCCCGACTGTTTCGCTACCTGCAACCGCAGAGCTTCGGCATCAGGAGTCTGCACATCGGCATGGACCTCCCAGTACTCTTCCGGCACAAAGGCCCTGATCTCACGCTCACGCTCGACCACCAGACGTACCGCAACCGACTGCACACGGCCGGCTGAGAGTCCCCGGGCAACCTTCTCCCACAGTAGGGGAGACAGCATGTAGCCTACCACCCGGTCCAGAAAGCGGCGTGCCTGCTGCGCGTTGACCCGGTTTAGATCCAGCTGTGCCGGCTCCTCAAATGCTTCCTTGATCGCTTTCTTGGTGATTTCGTTGAACACCACGCGGCGATAGCGCCCGTCATCACCACCGATGGCTTCGCGCAGATGCCATGCGATGGCCTCCCCTTCGCGGTCCAAATCGGTTGCGAGATAGATTTCGTCAGCGGTACGGGCAAGTTTCTTCAGCTCGTCGACAACCTTTTCCTTGCCTGGCAGGATCTCATAGTGCGCCTCCCACTCTTTTTCGGGGTCGACGCCCATGCGGGCGACAAGCTGCTCACGGGATTTGCGCTTTTTGTACTCCTCTTTGTCCTGCGCCGACATCTTGCGGGTCAACGCCGCCTGCTTAGCGCGCTCCTTAGGGTCGCTTTTAACCGCGCTGCCGCTGGTCGGCAAGTCGCGAATATGACCAACACTCGATTTCACCACATACTGGCTTCCGAGATATTTGTTGATCGTTTTCGCCTTGGCCGGCGATTCCACAATTACTAGCGTTTTTCCCATCAGGACATCCTTAAAGAGCTGGTACCATCCCCAGAAGCTGCGTGCATATATAAGTGTTGCGCTATCGGGGGTCAAGCAAGGCGACCATTAATTCATATCGAGGTACAGCCAATAGAGGCAGCACCTCAACTTCGCAAAGCCGATAGAGTCGCTTTATAATCCATACAGCAACCCTCTATATTCAGAGTGCCAAAGTTGATGCTGTCAGACAATCTGATGTACGTCGTATTGATCGCGCTGGTTGGATTGGCCGCACTGGCCGCCAATTACATCATCACGGCTCGAGAGGCGCATAACAAATTTCTCAGCGAGCGACTGAAATGGCTCAAGCAGCAATCCGAGCATACGCTAAATGCGCTCAGCATCCTGAAAGAAGTTGGCTGCCGAAGTGACATCGTTGAAAAGCTGAATCAACACGCCATGTCACTGATCGAAGAGATCAGCGCTCTTGCACCGGATTCGGAACTGATGACCGAAATCGCGCGCAACAAGGAGAGTACGGATCGCGTCAAACGGCGCCAGGGCGGGTTGGAGAGCGACCGAGCAGTCCGCCGCGCGCAGATCTACCTGAATTTCGCCGAGAAGCTGCTGATCGAAATGGGGCGCAAGGGCCGTCTGACACCTCAGCTGGCCAAGGCCTACCAGCAGGAGCTGTACTGGTTAAATGTATCGATGGTGACCGAGGCTCATCTCAATCAGGCGGAGCGCTTGCTAGCCAGCGGTGAAAAGCATGGCGCCCTGGCACACTACAAGCATGCCAAGGCGATACTGGTACGCGCCACCATTCCACAACAGCAGAAGCAGGTACTGTTGAATAAACTGCAGAGCGAGATCGATAAACTGCAACCCAAGCGCGACTATGGCGCCGGCGCTCTAGCCGACTCCATCGACAACTACCTTAACCAGTAAAGTTGCGGTTTTATAACGGTGCAAAACGTGACACGCGCTCGCCACTGGCCAGCTCAACAGTCTCGACAAACATTGCCAAGGGCCTGACCCACAACCCGAAATCGCCATAAAGCGCCCGGTATACCACCATCCACTCTTCCGTTTCCGAGTGCCTCGCCGTGCCGATCACTTCATAATCCCGGCCCTTGTAGTGACGATAGATGCCCGGCGCCAAATCAACCTTGGTGACCATACAACCCTCCTATACCCGCTGCTCGATCAGTGTTTTGAGCTGCTCGGCTATCCGCTCCAAATCCTCATCCTCGCCCTCTTGCCAGAACGCGGAAGCATGTGTGGGAGTGGACTCCAGCGCGATCACGTCAGACGGCATTTGGCTAAGTACTTGGTTAAGCAGGGACATTGCCGCATCCGACAGCGTGCGCTCCCCCTTAATCCAGCTCCACCCCTCCGTTAACCCCTCATTCGCGAGGGTTTCGCCACGAAACAGCTGCCAGCCTTTCCAGTTCGCTTTTTCATCGCGATTCAGATTCAAGCGCTGCATTCGATATACCGGAACACTTAACGTTTCGCCCTCCACTTCGCCACGTTGTCGCGGCAGCTGCAGATTGGCCAATTGAACGTGAAGACCCAAGGGTTTCGCACGTAAACGCAGCTGCGCCTGGAACCGCTGCCGAGGCGTTGGCATGACCCACATCACAGATCCGATCAACGACATGACAATGAAAATAATGATTAACCATTTCATGGTGTTATCCTTAAGGTAGAACAACTGAACGTGCTGGCGCTCCGGCGCCACACTCAACACAACAAGGAGCCCGAACCATGGCCCGTTATACTCGCATTCTGCTTGCCGTCGATCTGTCCGACGAATCCTCCCAGCTCGCTGAACGCGCTGTGGATCTTGCCCGTACCAACCAGGCGCAGTTGAGCCTGATCCACGTTGTTGAGCCGTTAAGTTTTGCCTATGGCGGGGATGTACCAATGGATCTGTCGACGATTCAGGAACAACTCGACGAACATGCCCGAAAAAAGCTAAACACCTACGCCGAGGCCCTGGGTTATCCGGTAGACAAAAAGTTTGTCGTAACCGGTAACACCGAAACAGAGATACATCAAGTCGCCAGCAATGAAGAAACTGACCTGATCATCGTCGGCAGCCACGGACGCCACGGCCTCGCGCTGCTTCTGGGCTCAACCGCCAATGGCGTACTCCACGGCGCGCCCTGCGACGTACTCGCGGTGCGCGTGCGTAAAGAGAAAGACTGAACCTCAACGGCCGGCCGGGATCACCCCCCGGCCTGCATCTCCTCCAGCTCGACCCAGCGTTCCATCAGCTGTTCCACTCGCTGCTCCTGATCGTGCAGCGCTTGCAGCCGCACAGAAACATGAGCGTGATCCTGGCTGTAGAAGTCGGCCGCCGATGTCTCCGCCTGCAAGGCGGATAATGTGTCCTCCGCCTCCTCCATCAACTTCGGCAGCTCATCCAGTTCCCGCTGCAACTTGTAACTCAGCTTGCGCGTAGCTTTCGTCTTATCAGACTTCGGCTCAGCGGCCGACTCGACACCACTTGTCTCTTTTGCTGCCGCTTTCTCAGCCCTTTTGGCCGCCGGCCTCTGGCGCAACCAGTCCTGATAGCCGCCGACATACTCCGCCACACGCCCTTCACCCTCAAACGCCAGGGTACTGGTGACCACGTTATCGAGAAATCTTCGGTCATGGCTGACCAGCAGTAGGGTACCCTCGTAGTTCAGCAGTATCTCTTCAAGCAACTCCAGCGTCTCGATATCCAGATCGTTGGTCGGCTCGTCCAGAACCAGCAGGTTAGCCGGCTGACTGAACAGGCGTGCCAGCAACACGCGGTTACACTCACCACCGGAAAGTGCTTTAACCGGAGTGCGGGCCCGCTCGGGACTGAAAAGGAAGTCCTGCAGATAGCTTATGATATGACGGTTCTGACCATTGATCTCGATGCTTTCCCGGCCACCCGAGACGTTATCGATAATGCTGCGTTCCGGATCGAGCTGGCCGCGCAACTGATCGAAATACGCAACTTCCAGCTTGGTTCCCATTCGCACCTTGCCGCTCTCGGGTTGCAACTCTCCGAGCAGAATTTTTAGCAGCGTACTCTTGCCCGCACCGTTGGGCCCAATCAGCCCGACCCGGTCGCCGCGCTGGATCGCCAGAGTAAGATCACGAATGATCGGCTGCCCTTCGTAGCCATGGGACACATGCTCAAGCTCAACCACCAGCTTGCCCGACTTAACCGCCTCTTCGAGATTGAAGCGAGCCCCGCCCTGACGCTCTCGCCGCTGCGAGCGTTCATCACGCATCCTCTTCAGCGCCCTTACGCGTCCTTCGTTGCGGGTACGCCGGGCCTTGATTCCCTGTCGAATCCAGCGCTCCTCTTGCGCCAGTTTCTTGTCGAACTCAGCGTTCTGCCGCGCCTCCTCCTGCAGCAGCGCCTCCTTCTGCTCCAGATAACGGCTGTAATTACCCGGGAAGGAGGTCAGCGTTCCGCGATCCAGCTCGATGATTCGGGTCGCCAGGCGGTCGACCAATGCACGGTCATGCGAGATGAACAGCACACCGCCACGGAAGTTAAGGATCTGCTCTTCCAGCCATTCGATCGTTTCGATATCCAGGTGGTTGGTAGGCTCATCGAGCAAGAGCAGGTCCGGATTCTGCACCAACGCGGCTCCCAGCGCGGCACGACGTCGCCAGCCGCCGGACAGCTCAGCCATACGCTTGTCACCAGGCAGGGATAAACGATCCAGAACCGTGTCTACCCGTTGCTCCAGGTGCCAGCCCTCTCTCGACTCCAGCTCATGCTGCAACCGCTCCAGCTCGGCCATAGAACTGGCATCATGCCGCTGAACCAGCACGTCGTACTGCTCACGCAGTGCGACAACCTCGCTTATTCCTGCCATCACCACATCACGCACCATGCGCTCATCGGCGGCTGGAAGCATCTGCGACAATTCGGCGATGCGGATGGCGGGATCTTTCCAGTAGACACCGGAATCAGGTTGCTGATATCCCGACACGACCTTCAGCAGGGTCGACTTCCCGGCCCCATTCAAGCCGACCAGGGCGACACGCTCTCCCGCTTCGAGCTGAAGATTGACATGGTCGAGCAAGGCGCGCGTGCCAAAACTCACGCAAAGCTCATCGAATTTGATCAACGACATCTACGGCTATGCACTCTGTTCAGTTTAAAGGCCGATAGTTTACCTGAAACCGCGGTCCGAAATGAAAAACACTCAAGGATCTAATAATCTCTGCCGATATAGGTAGACTGACACTATCCGCTCGCGCCACAGTTCAACCGAGGGATGGAGACAACGATGCCGCGCCTGACACTGCTAAACCTTATCGCCACCTCGCTCCTTATCGCCAGCCACCCCGCTTCCGCATCTCTGACCCCCCAACAACAGCTATACAAGAAAACCCTTGCAGCTGCGGAAAAGGGGGACGACAACACGGTACGCCAGGGGCTGAAAGAGTTGGGTAACTATCCACTTAAACCCTACATACTCTACACTCAGTTGCGCGCCAATCTCAGCAACCTGCGCGTGGAAGACGCCCTTCAGTTCAGTGATCAGTTTGCCGACACTCCGGTAGAGGGTCGACTGCGCTGGGCTTTGACCACAGAGCTTGGAAAGCGCCAGGACTGGGAGGCCTACCGCAAGCTATACCCAACTCTAGACCGCCCCAGCACCGAGCAGGAGTGCTACTGGGGGCGCTCAGAACTGGCGAAAGGCAACCGCCAAAGCGCGTATGCGATCGCGTCACGTCTTTGGGTTGCCGGCCACTCCCAACCAAATGCCTGCGACCCACTGTTCGAACACTGGATGAGCGCGGGCAAACTCACGGACGAGCTGGTCGCCAAGCGCGTGCTGTCGGCTCTGGAGGAGGGTAACCTTGCGCTCGCCCGATATGCCGCCAAAAAAGCCACCACTTCCGCAACCAAGGCACAGATCGACAAAGCCATAGCGCTTTATAGCGACCCCAAATCGCTGCTTGCCAACACCAAATTGGTAACCGCCAAAGATCCCGAGCACCGGCGACTGCTGATGCTATCCGTTAACCGCTTGCGCAGAAGCGATCTGGACGCCGCGATCAAGCTGTGGGTACGCGACCGGGATCGCCTGCGCATTCCACAAGAGGAGCAGGCAGAGCTGTCGATTCGAATGGGAACATTGAAGGCCAAGCGATTCGACGACAATGCAGAAGCTCAAATCGCTCAGCTAGACCCTGAGTTCCGGCTGGCAGACCTGACGGAGTGGCGCGCACGGCTGGCGCTTAGACAGCTCGACTGGCCTAAAGTAGAGGCGCTGATCGGCGAACTTCCGCCCGACAAGCTCCACCACGAGCGCTGGCAGTACTGGCTCAGCATAGCCCAGCGCCAACAGGGCAAGGATGTGAAGGCCCAGCTGCAGGCCCTGAGCCAAGACCGCACGTTTTATGGGTTTCTTGCCGCCGAACTGAGTCAGAGCCAGTTTTCGCTGAACCATGATCCGATCGCCCTAGATGCCCATGTGCTTAACCAGATGGAAGCAACACCTGCATTCAAGCGCATGCGCGAGCTGTTTCAGTTGGACGAACTTTACGAAGCCCGTTCCGAGTGGAACCAAGCGACGCGGACCATGTCGCCAACCGAGCAGCACTTGGCAGCCCATCTGGTCAAGCGCTGGGGTTGGAACACCCAGGCGATTCGTGGCGCAATCCAGAGCGAGCGCTGGAACGACCTGGAGATCCGCTTTCCAGACCCCTACACCGGCCTGTTCGCCAGCGCGTCCGAACGTGCCGGCATCACCAACACCTGGGCGACAGCGATCGCACGCCAGGAAAGCGCATTCTGGGTGTCTGCCCGCTCCCGCGTCGGTGCCCGCGGCCTGATGCAGCTGATGCCGGCGACTGCCCAGCAGACGGCCAAGAAGCACTCTTTGCCGCTGGGCAGTCTAGACGCACTGTACGACCCCCAAACCAATATCAATCTGGGCAGTGCTTATCTTGGTGAGATGTACCAAGAGTTCGGCAGCAACCGTGTGTTTGCAACCGCCGCGTACAATGCCGGCCCGCACCGGGTGAGAGCATGGCTGAAAGATCGCGGCGACCTGCCTCTCGACATCTGGATAGAGACCATCCCATTCGACGAAACACGTAACTACGTACAGAACGTGCTGTCTTTTGCGGTCATCTACGACCGCTTGGCCGATCGACCCGCGAGACTGCTCAGCGACAGCGAACGGAAGCTGTTGGCGTTCAATCAGGTGGATGGCAATAAAGCGAACAAGCTGTAGCTGGCAACCGATCAGCCTGCGCCAACATCCTTGAGATAGCGGCGCAGGTCACTTTCATTGAACGGCCAGCCCAACTCTTTGCCCGACGCGGGAGCCCTTAACACGGGGATACTGGTCGCGTACCGTTCCAACAGCCGATCGTCGAACGCGATATCGACCAGATCGACCTCCGCATCGCCTGGTTGCAATACAGACTGCAACACCGCAATCGCATGCTCACACAAATGACAGCCTTCTGTCGTCATCAACTCTAAATAAAGCATTTTCCTACGAATCCCCATTACTGCTCAGAACCTTATATCTGGATTACCATATCGAAGCGCGGCCATTTCCCTTATACTGTGCGGCCCTTTTAACCGACGATCGTTGACCGTTACCCACGCTCGCGAGGTTGCGATGAAAAATCGAGTAGTACCGACCAACTCAGAAGTACGTCTAAGCGACGATGAGTTCATCGTTAGCAAAACCGACAGACGCGGTATTATTACCTATGTAAACCGCACCTTCATGAAAATATCGGGCTATTCGGAACCTGAACTCCTCGGCGTTCAACACAATATCATCCGCCACCCCGACATGCCCCGCGGCGCGTTTAAACTGCTATGGGAAACCCTTGATCAAGGCAAAGAGTTTTTCGCCTACGTGAAAAACCTGTGCAAGGATGGCAGCTACTACTGGGTGATGGCGAACGTAACACCAGACCTGAATTCCGAAGGCGAAGTAGTTGGCTATTACTCCGTCAGACGCAAACCATCACATGCAGCGATTCAAGCCATCACTCCCCTCTACAAGGAGATGCTGGATATTGAGCGCGCTGCCGGCCCCAAAGAGGGACCTCAGCGCGCGATCGCGCACTTGCAGGGGTTTTGTGAATCCCAGCGCTGCAGCTATGAAGAGTTGATTTGGTCGCTGGACAACGCCTAGCAGAGGCGCCAGCAACCCATACGAGGACGCGTATCGTGCATCAATCGACCACACACAAGACAGGCGTCAGCTCAGGCAGCCTCTTCCTGCAAAACAGGATTAAGCTGGCTACCCTACTGCTCCCCGTCCTAGCCCTTGCTCCCGCTGCCCTTGTAGCACTAAGCGGGGAGCTTCAGCTGGCAGCATGGACGGCAATTCCCGCGCTAGGAACCGTACTGCTTTCAATCTACCTCTATCGCTCGGCGGCACGCCCACTCAAAGCCCTGCAGAACATCAACCAGGCGCTCCAGAAGGCGAACAAGGGCGGTTTCGACAGCCGAATCAGCCACACGGAGAAACTGGGCGAAGTTGGCCTGGTCGCCTGGGAACTCAACGATTTCCTGGACAAGATCGAAACCTACTTCAAAGAGGTGGATACCTGTTTTCGCTACGTGTCCGATGGCCGTTACGATCGACACGCGCTCTACAAGGGGCTTCCAGGCCAGTTACGTGAGTCGCTGATCCGTATCAACAACTCGCTGGAGCTGATGCGCAAGGGTGCCGAGTTCGTCGCAGGAAAAGAGCTCAACTCCGACCTTCACAGCCTGAATACCAAACACCTTATCGGCAACCTGAAGCAGAACCAGTCAGATCTGGTCCGCATCAGCAATGAACTGGAGCAGGCGGAGGGCATTGCCGACCGCTCCCGCCAGGAGGCACGAGATAGCCAAACCGCAGTTGCGCGCATGGTGGCGGCGTTAAAACGTATACATGAGACGATAGAATCGGTTGTCGATGTGGTCGACAAACTGGGTAGCGACAGCAAAAAGGTTGCCGAATCCCTGTCGATCATTACCGATATCGCCGATCAGACCAACCTGCTCGCCCTCAACGCCGCCATTGAAGCCGCACGAGCCGGCGAACAGGGACGCGGCTTCGCGGTAGTAGCCGACGAGGTAAAAGCCCTGTCGAGACGGACCAAAGATGCCGCCATCGACGTCACCCACACCATCGGCACGTTTAACCAGCGTGTCGATGAGATGGTCGAGCGCGCAACCGACTCCAGCCAAGAGGCAGCCGAAGTCAGCGCCATGGTTGAAAACTTCCGTGAGCAGTTCGACTCTATCGCCAATGCGGCCGAACAGACCAAGCTCTACCTGAGCCATGCCAAGGATCGCGCGTTTGGCTCACTGACCAAAGCCGATCATGTGATCTACAAACAGTACGGCTACCTGATGTTCGATGATGCCCAGAAGTGGGCTGACGAGGAGCAGGCTGTCGCTCGCAACCACACCGACTGCCGCCTGGGACAGTGGTATTACAAGGGTCAGGGCGCAGAACTGTTCTCCAATACCCGCGCTTATGCACTACTGGAAGCGCCTCACCAAGCCGTACACCACTCAGTACAAGGTGCCATAGCCTTGCGTGAAAAGAACTGGCGCACCGATGCCAAGCTGCGCCGCGAGATCGTATCCTTGATGACCCGTGCCGAAGATGAGAGTTACAAGATACTGCAACACATTGATGCAATGATAGACGAACGTCATCGGTCGGACGGGGCGAGGTAACACTACCAATTAAGGGTTGTCCTCCCTTCTGGCTGGGTCTATGCTCGAAAACTGGTCGGAAGCAACCCTTTTACCTTAGCTATGTATTCCGGCCGCTCACACAGAAACATACGGAGTCGGCAGTCTATGGATAAAGCAACATCAGGCGGAAACCCTTCGACCGATCCTCAGGAGTTCATCAACTACGTCGCGCGCGAAACCAACAAGGTGCTGGAGATGTTCTCCGCCAGCGGCGGCGACGACATTTTCCGCCAGTTCACTCAGTCATGGACTGAACTAGCCACCCGCTCACTGGAAGACCCGACAGTTTGGATCCGTGCCATTGCCGATTACCAGCAAGCCCAGTTCAATCTGTGGCGTAATCTGATGAACGGCACCAGCAGTGAATCACCGGTGGTACACCCCGATCGCGGCGACCGGCGCTTCCAAAGCGAAGAGTGGTCGAACAACCCGATCTACGACTACATCAAGCAGTCCTACCTGCTCACGTCCCGCATGCTGGTCGATATGGCGGCCAACGCAAAGCTTGCCCCGTCCGAACAGGCAAAACTCGAGTTTTACACCAAACAGTATGTCGATGCGCTGTCACCTACGAATTTCGCCATCACCAACCCTGAGGTGCTGCAGCAGGCGATGGAAACCAAGGGCCAAAGCCTGGTCGACGGCCTGAAAAACCTGCTGAGTGATATCGAAAAAGGCCGTATATCGATGACGGACGAGAGCGCCTTCGAACTCGGCACCAACCTCGCCACCACCGAAGGTGCGGTCGTTTTCCAGAACAAGCTGTTCCAGCTGATCCACTACAAACCGGAAGGCGATCAGGTATACGAGCGCCCCACACTGATCGTGCCACCGAGCATCAACAAGTTTTACATCCTTGATCTGCAGCCGCACAACTCGTTTGTCAAATATTGCATCGAGCAGGGCCAGAACGTATTCCTCGTTTCCTGGCTCAACCCCAGCGCCGATCAGCGCGACCTGAGCTGGGACGATTACGTCGCCGACGGCGTTATCAAAGCGATCGAAGTGACCCGCGAAATCAGCGGTGCCGACAAGCTCAATGCCGTCGCCTGGTGTGTAGGCGGAACACTGCTGACGACCGCGCTGGCGGTATTGGCAAATCGCAAGGACACCAGCGTTGGATCGGCCACCTTCCTGACCACGCTGACCGACTTTTCAAACCCGGGCGATCTCTGCGTCTTTATTGACGATTACCAGGTCAAGCAGCTGGAGAGCAAGATCAACTCCCAGGGCATACTGAACGGTCGTGAGCTGGCGACCTCATTTAACATGCTGCGCTCCAACGACCTGATCTGGTCCTATGTGGTCAACAACTACCTGAAAGGGCAGACACCGCCGCCGTTTGACATCCTCTACTGGAACAGCGACTCCACCAACCTGCCCGCGGCGATGTACACTTTCTATATCAACAAGATGTACCTCGAGAACAAGCTGGTGGAGCCGAATGCGCTTGAGATCTGCGGCGAACCCATCGATCTGGGTAAGATCAAGATCCCCTGCTACTTCCTGTCCACTATCGAAGACCATATCGCGCCCTGGAAAGGCACCTTCAATGCCACCGAAACGTTCGGCAGCAATATCGAGTTCGTGCTTGGCGCCAGCGGTCACGTTGCCGGCGTCATCAACCCGGCTTCCAAAAACCGCCGCAACTACTGGATCAAGGGCGAACAGGGTAAGGGTGCCGACCATTGGCTGGAGACCGCCGAACGCCAGGAAGGCTCCTGGTGGCCAAACTGGGCCGAATGGCTCCGTCGCCGGGCCGGCAAGAAAGTCGATGCACCGAAGCATTATGGCAACGACACCCATACGGTGATCGAACCGGCGCCTGGCTCCTATGTACGCGCTCGTATCGATTAACAGACGACACTTCGGTTATAACCAAAAAAAGGGGCGCTTTAGCGCCCCGTTTTACATCTTGTAACCACCCTCTTTCGGCCTTAAGCTTTGCCGCCCCCCCCCCTCCAACCAGAGAGACGATTACCTCCAGTGCCCTCAATGCGCGCAGTCATCGCCGAGAGTCATCAGCTGTTTGCGCTGTTCTGGCCCATTCTGATCGCCCAGATAGCCGAACACGCAATGGGCTTCGTCGACACACTGATGGCCTCGCAGGCCGGACCCACGGACCTGGCAGCCATCGCTATGGGCTCAGGCATCTGGCTTCCGCTTATGTTGACCCTGTGCGGCATTCTTATGGCGACCACACCCCTGGTCGCCCATCAGGTTGGTTCCGACCAGGAGGCGGAGTCAGCTGCCGTGCTGCGACAGGCACTCACACTTGCGCTACTCCTGTCCATTGCCGCCATTTTGCTGCTTAACAATACTGCCCCCTTACTCTCACTGTTCCAGCTGGAGCACGAACTGGCAGCCAAGACCTCGGACTATCTGAGCGCAATCAGCCTGGGCACCCCTGCCCTGCTGCTCTACCAAGCCCTGCGCAGGTTCAGCGAGGGGTTTGGCCGCACACGACCGATTATGCGTATTGCCGTCATCGGCATGCTGTGCAACATCCCTCTCAACTACGTGCTGATCTTCGGCAAACTGGGGCTTCCAGCGCTCGGCGGCGTAGGCTGCGGTTATGCCACCAGCCTGGTGATGTGGCTCATGCTCGCGCTAGGGATATATCACCTGCGACGCGAGCCACTTTTTCGACAGGCCCGCGCCGCCATGCGCTGGCGGTTTCCGACGCTGCGCTCGCTGATCCAGTTTCTCGCACTGGGCCTGCCCATCGGCCTGGCATTGCTGATCGAGTCCAGCATGTTCAGTCTTATCGTGCTTTTTCTGGCGAAGTACGGTGAGGAAACTATCAGCGCCCACCAGATCACCTTCAGCGTGACCGGCCTGATGTTTATGTTTCCCCTAAGCCTATCCATGGCGCTCACCATCAGAACCGGTCAGCTGCTAGGCCGCAAGCACTATGCTGCCGCCCGTTTCAGTGTAATGTGCGGTTTCGCACTGACCATACTGATCGCACTGATTAACGCCACGCTGTTGCTCAGCACCAGCCGGCAGATCGCCTCCGCCTATACTGAGGTCAGCACCATCATCGACACCGCCATGAAATTGATGTGGATTGCCGCACTGTTTCAGATCACCGATTCGATTCAGGTCGCGTCATCAGGGGCTCTGCGTGGATATAAGGACACCGCAGCCACTCTGATCGTCGTCTTTATCGCCTACTGGCTGGCCGGGCTTCCATTCGGCTACTGGCTGGCCGAGCGATTGGGGCTTGGTGTATACGGATACTGGTGGGGATTGGTGGCCGGCCTCAGCCTTGGAGCCTTACTGCTTGCTACCCGCCTTTACAGGATCAGCCATGCTTCTACGCACGTTCTGCATTTTCCTACTACCCCTGATTCTGACCGCGTGCAGTAAACCGGATGCACGCTCCATGCTTGAGCGCTATACGGAGCGGGTTGGCAACGCCATAGAAGAACCGATCCTCACCGAATTCGACAACGCACTGGCTGCCCGCCCCAGTCTGCCACCAAAACGACAGCGACTTATCGAGATCAAAACGATCAGTGAAGGGCTAATCGATGTGCTCGATTTCCGCCACTGCGACCTTTTGCATAGCATTGCCGAACGCAACACCACACTGGCCCGCCTGGCGGGCCACTCCCAGCGCCTGATCTACGAACTTGAAGTGCTGCCCGCATTGAGGCGCTGCAAACGCCGTATCGACGAGGTGGATACGGAAGCGCCCTCCCGATTGAAAGAACGACTAACCCAGATCATTGAGCAAAAACAGCAATCCCTCGGCGCCGCAATCTGGAATGCCCTTTACGCCAGCACCGAGATGGAGCAGCACTTCGCTCTGACCGAAGCCCCACTCCCCTTACAAGGCTCCACTCTGTTGGCGCCGTTAAAACCAGCCCTGGCCCACTTCCAGCTTCTGGCTGAACTTAGCGAACAGGATGCCTGGGATACCCCCGCGTTCGTGCCAACGCTGGAGCAGGATTTTGAAGCCCTTTACCGCTCGGCGTTTGGGGCCCAGTGGATTACCAGCCTGGTGCTACTAACCCACACACTGAAGCAAACTTCCGACGCCATCGAGCGGCGCCTGCTGCGGCGGCCAATCTGCTTCAACAACCGGCCCAACAATCAGGCCCAGATCATCCGCAATGTGTTCCAGAAATTCTATGCCGGTGAGTTGCAACCCTACATGTCACTGGTAGACCGCCAGGGGCAGGAGTGGCTGACCGCGCATCAGCAGATTCTGGACCGGCTGCCGGTCCCTTCGGGCGCGCAGCACTACTTCCTCGCAATGCTGAATCCACAAGCAGCCGATGGCCTGTGGCAGCATTATCTGGACGCACGCGACGCCCACACCCGCAACTGGCAGCGCCTGCTGCGTCAATGCGGCATGATGCCCGGCAGTTAATCAGCCAACCCCTTGAGCAACTGCGGCTTTTCCACCATCATGGCCGCGTTATCATTCATGGATGCTCATGGTGCAAGCACGCGGTGCAACAACACCTTTAATGCGCCTCGCAAGCGGGGGCCGGCTCCGGCTTCGCAGCCTGGCGGGCGTGCTAATTATCCTGCTCACGTTTACAAGCCTGGCAGGAGATGGCGTACGTCTTTCACCGGCCGATATAGAACGTTTCGGTCAGATATACGGCGACCAGGCCGCGCGCCGCCTCACCGCCTGGCAGGACCTGATCCGCGATCTGAGCGATGCTACCGAACAGACCAAGCTGGAACAGGTCAACGCCTTTTTCAATCAGGTACGCTTTCTCGACGACATCACGCATTGGAGCCAGGAGGACTACTGGGCAACACCGGTTGAGTTCCTGATATCCAATGGCGGCGATTGTGAGGACTTCACCATCGCCAAGTACTACACGCTAAAAGAACTTGGCGTCAGCATCGACAAGATGAGCCTGACCTATGTAAAAGCGCTGGAGCTGAATCAGGCCCACATGGTGCTGACCTACTACCCCACTCCCGATGCCATCCCCCTGGTACTGGACAACCTGATCGGCGAGATCAAAACCGCCGATCAACGACCGGACCTTCTCCACGTGTATACTTTCAACGGTGATAATCTCTGGCTTAGCAAGAAGGGCCGGCGATCACAGCTGGTTGGCACCTCGGATCGTCTCCAACCCTGGGTTAAACTCCAGTCGCGAGTGGACGCCAACAATGTCAATCTCAACTGAAGACTCGGAAGGAATCTATGTCCCTGGTTAACCAATTGATCGCCGCGGTACTCGCAGTTCTGATCGGTCTTGCTTCCGGTACGCTCTTCATCATGTCAGACAGCGGCAAATCGATGCTGCTCAGCCAGCTCAGAAGCCATGCACAGGACAGTGCCACACACCTTGGACTCTATATAGCGCCCTTCATGGCCGAACAGGACAGGGCCGCTATCGAAACCGCGGTGAATGCCATTTTCGACAGCGGCTTCTATCAACGTATCGAGGTCAAGGGGGCCGAGAACGAACCGCTATTCAGCAAAGAAACCTCATCCGACATATCCGAACAGGTCCCCCATTGGTTCATCAATCTGGTGCATATCGACCCGCCCTCGATGGAACGGGAGATCACCCATAACTGGCGACATGTGGGGGTGATCCATGTGCAGAGCAGGGCCGGCTATGCATACGAGCGCTTCTGGGAAGCGGCGCAACGTGCGCTCGGTCTCTTCGTCGCCCTGGCCCTACTTGCTGCAATCGCCATCAGTCTGCTGCTGCACTACCTGTTACGTCCGCTGCGCCAGGTAGAGCTTCAGGCCCACGCCCTGGCTCAAAAATCCTATATCGAGCAGCCGGTCCTGCCCAAAACCCGTGAGCTGCGCAGTGTCGTCCAGGCGATGAACGCGATGGTAAAGCAGGTCAAGCAGATGTTTGACGAACAGAGCCGTAACGTAGAAGAGCTGCGCTCCATCGCCTATCGCGACCCGCTGACCGGCCTTGCCAACCAACGCTTTGCGCTGGCACAGCTTCAGGAGCGCATCGATTATGACCGCAACTTCGGCCCTGCCACCCTGGTGATGCTTCGTGTCAGAGAGCTGTCCGAACTCAACCGCTGCTGTGGCGAAGACAATACCAATCACCTGTTGAAGTTCGTGGCCAACGAAGTTGAGGCGCTGAGCCTCCAGTTTAACCGCACCGTGGTCGGGCGCACTGCCGGCGGCGAGTTCATGCTCCTGCTCGAGCAACACCCTCTGCCCCGACTAAAACCCGCACTGGAGCAACTGCTGATCCGGCTCAATACCCATATCGACACCATGTACCGGGCTGAGCAGCCTCCAGCACCGGCATTCATCATTGGTGTCAGCCACAGCACCGAGCAGGGTGCATCGGCGCAACTCCTGTCCCACGCCCGCCTGGCACTCAAACATGCCGAGGATCAGGGGGGCGAGATCATCGAATACACAGGGGTAGCAGGGGTCGACAGCAGCTCACAGACCTGGCAGCAGCATGTAGCCTCAGCGATCAGCAACAGCCAAGTGTTTCTGCAGTACCAAAGCCTGATCGGTAGTGACTCTCAGCCACTGCATGGTGAGATACTCGCCCGCATTCTGGACGAAGATAACGAACCCTGCCCAGCGGTCCGCTTCATTGGCGTGGTAAGAGAACTGGGACTACTGGATGCCATGGACCGCACCGTTATCAGTCGCGCCCTGACCTATCTTCAGCGCGAGCCACAGGGGATCGCCATCAGCATCAACCTTGGACAGGACAGCCTGCTAGCGGAGGATTTTCCGGCCTGGATAGGCAGTCAACTCGCGCAACTAGCGCACCCGGAACGGATCAGCTTCGAGATCAATGAAACGGTCATCCTGAACAATATCGAACGCACCCAGGCGCTACGCGCCCAGCTCAAAGCCTTGGGAACGGGTTTCGGCGTCGACAACTTCGGCATCCACCCCCAGGGTTTCAGTTACCTGTACACCCTGCAACCGGACTATCTGAAGATTGATGGCTCACTGGTTCGTGATATCGACCGGAACGATGAGGACCGATTCTTCGTACGCAGCCTGATCAGCGTCGCCCATAATATTCATATTCAGGTCTACGCCGAGCATGTGGAACGCGAGAGCCAGTTGGAACAGCTACTCAACATCGGCATCGACGGTAGCCAGGGTTACCTGCACGGCAAGCCCAAAACGCTGAGCTAGAAACCGCATTATCAGAGGTGCGTTCTAACCCAACGTATTAACGTACTGAAATCCATGGCGCCGGATTGACGCGCTATCTCACGACCGCCGGAGAACAGCATCAGCGTGGGTATACTGCGAATCTGATAGCGCTGAGCCAAGGCGGGGGCCGCCTCGGTATCCACTTTAACGAGGCGACAGCCAGGTTCCAGCTCGGCCGCCGCCCGTTCGAACACAGGCGCCATCATCTTGCACGGGCCACACCATTGCGCCCAGAAATCGACCACGAGCGGAATCTCGGTATTGGCCAGCACTCGATCAAATCCTGCTTGATCGAGGGCCATTGGCAGCCCCTGAAACAAAGCCTGGCCGCAGCGACCGCATTTCGGCGCAGCCTCCAGACGCTCACGGGCAACCCTGTTGGTCACCAGGCAGGATGGGCAACTGAGAGTAACGACTGAAGTCATATAGACCCCCATCAGGACAGGAAACGACACATTCATGCATACGGTGTCGTTCAGACTACCTTGATGGGGGTAAAAAAAACGAAATCAAGCCCGCTTAGCGGGTACGATTATTCAGTTGCAGCAGCAGGTCGAGCTTCTTGTTGATGCGCTGTTCCTTGGCCTTGACCGCCTGCTTGCGCTGCTCTGCACGCCCCTCTTTGCGCTCAGCCTTTTCACGCTCGCGACGCTGATCCTTGATCGCCTGCAGCTTTTCCTGCGCATGCGCCGCTTCTTCTTCGCTCACCTGTCCGGAGGCCGCACCATCAAGTCCGATACGATCTGCGCCAGCCTGAAGGCTACGCAGGTATTGCGGACTGCGCACATAACTGGCCAGGGCACGTTTGATTCGATTACGCGCCAGCTTTTCGTCTGCGATCAGATCCTCTTGAATCCCCACCTTGAGCGGGCGCACATTATCTCGACTGAACACTTCGGGATAGGTGTCACACAGTTGCACAAGCGCTGCCTGGTTAGCAGCACGGTTCTTGGCCCGGTTACGGTTCTTCGCTTCCGGCGTTTTTTCGGTCTGATTCACTACAATACTCTCATCTGTCGATTTACCTACCTGGGGGATATTGACCTCCAGGGTTGCTAGACGATTTTCACACTCATCGAGCAGCGCCTGGGTCTGCTCGCTCAATCTTTCGATATCCGTCACGCTCAGGCCGCCCCTTTACGGATGTAATACACGAACACACCCTCTTCAGTATCCTGCCCAAGCAACTCGTGCCCGAGAAAATGACAGAACTTGGGAATATCGCGCTGGGTCGACGGGTCTGTCGCCCTGATACATAGAACCTCACCTTCGGCCAGCTCACGCACCCGATTGTGCAACATCATCACCGGCTCCGGGCAGAAAAGGCCACATGCATCCAAAGTCTGATCTGCTTCAATATGTACCATGAACGGATCCTATGAGACGAAGGCGGCTATTGTCGCAAATAACCCGATGCAGAGAAACCGCCAACCGCTTCGGTTTGCAGCCCCGCCACACTGAATTATGCTGTATGCATGAGTCATCATTATGGAGGAAATAGTGGATGATCAGGGTAATGATAGAACGCCACATCGCCGAGGATCTGGGGATTTATTACGACCGCCTGTCCCGCGAACTCCTGCAGAAAGCAATGCAGGCCCACGGCTTTATCTCTGGCGAGGTGCTGCGAAATATCGATGATCCCAACCATCGTCTGGTAATGGCCACCTTCCGCACGGTCAGCGACTGGCAGCGCTGGCACGGTAGCGAAGAGCGCAAGGAGATGATGGAAGCGCTGGAACCGCTGTTTAAGACGGAAGAGCGCGTGACCATCTTCGAGCACTAGACATCGACATCAGCGCTCAAGACTCAACCAGCAGGTGATCTCCTCCCGGTCGTGATAGAGCTGTTTAGCCTGCAAGCGCCAACGCAAACCAGCATCTCCCAACGCCTCTTCTATACGCTCAAGGCAGGTGCGAGTTTCCGCATAGCGCTGCTTCATCGGCAGCTTCAGATTGAAGATCATATCGCGAGCCCAACCGTTCAACGCCCATTCGATCACCATCGCGGTGGTGCGCGCAGGCTTCTCCACCACATCGCAGACCATCCAGTCCACCGGTTTCGACGGTTGATAAACAAACGCATCCTCTCGCAGATGCTCTACCTGCCCGGTCTCCATCAGATCCGGATTCATCGGCCCATTATCGACCGAGGTAACAAACATACCGCGCTGAACAAGCTGCCAGGTCCAACCACCGGGCGCGGCCCCCAGATCAACGGCCCTCATCCCCGGTGCCAGCCGCTGCTCCCATTGCCCCTTATGAATAAACCAGTGCCACGCCTCCTCCAGCTTTAGCGTCGATCGACTTGGCGCTGCGACCGGAAACTTCAGACGAATTATCCCGCCAGGATCAGGGGCACTGTTACGTACTGGCGCCACACCCAGCCACATATCCCGCCCACTGAGCACCAATAGATGCAGGCGCCAGTCTGCCTTCTGCCCACGCTTGCCCAGTAGATCGGTCTGACGCAACTTGGGTGCAACGGCGGAAGCGAACTTGCGCCCAAATCCCTGCAGTTCACGCCCGGCGGTGGTATCGGCGGTTTCAATCACCAACTCTGTACACTTGGGGAGTTCCGCAGCCCTTTCCGCAACAGGCGTCAAACGATCACGCGGATCGAGCCCCTCCAGCATAGCCCCGCAAGCAAACCACTGCCTGGTAAAGATAAGGCGGCGAAAGCGCACAGTTTCAATCAGCTGCAGTGCTGTCGCTGGGGCTTGCACATGGAACACGACAAAGCCCGCATTACGCTCCAGGGTCGGATAGCCATAAAAGCCCGAGGCTGCGGCAAGCTCAGTGAGTTCGGCAGCACACTCGCCCTCGAAACCAGCACGACAGAGAAGCAGGAGAGAATCGGGTTGTGTCATATGGCAAGTTCTCGATTTTTGTGGGGCGACTGGATTTTGAACGGCGCACTATAACAGCCGGTCGATAATGCTCAACACTTCCGGCCCTCCAACTTAATACTAAAGACCTAGAACGACCCAAATTCACCGGCTTGATCCATATCAAGCAAAGCATTCTTTGTTTTCAGGGCTGCGCTCACCCAGCGAACAAAATTCGAACTACAGAATCAGAAAATGCCGCACTACCTGGACGACAAAAAATACATATATACTTTAAATACAACAAGTTATAAATATTCACCCCCATCCAAAAGCTATTAATAAATATAAGTTCATAGCACTTTCACGGTGCGACAATGCGCCACAGTGCACTGCAACATCGCGTTGAAATAGATGGGGTATTACCAGATAATTGCCGGCGGAACTCTTCTTACTATTCCTAGCTTGTTGATGAGAGCCTGACATGAGCACTGCAACTGAACACCCGACTTACAATTATAAAGTCGTGCGCCAGTTCGCCATCATGGCGGTAGTCTGGGGTATTGTCGGTATGGGCGTTGGCGTCCTTATCGCGGCCCAGCTGGTCTGGCCAGCACTAAACTTTGACCTTCCCTGGTTAAGCTACGGACGTATCCGTCCGTTACACACCAACGCGGTTATCTTCGCGTTCGGTGGTTGTGCCCTGTTTGCCACATCGTATTACGTTGTGCAGCGCACCAGTCAGACGCGCCTGTTCTCCGACGCCCTGGCATCGTTCACGTTCTGGGGTTGGCAGGCCGTAATCCTGGCGGCAGCAATCACTCTGCCACTGGGCATCACTTCCGCCAAGGAGTATGCCGAGCTGGAGTGGCCGATCGACCTGTTGATCACCGCTGTGTGGGTGGCCTACGCCGTCGTGTTCCTCGGCACCGTGAAGCTGCGCAAAACATCGCACATCTATGTCGGCAACTGGTTCTACATGGCGTTCATCATCACTGTTGCAGTGCTCCATATTGTCAACAGCATGGCGATACCCGTAACCTTCTTGAAGTCCTACTCTCTGTATCCTGGCACCGTAGACGCCATGGTGCAGTGGTGGTACGGCCATAACGCCGTAGGCTTCTTCCTGACCGCGGGTTTCCTGGGCATGATGTACTACTTCGTTCCGAAGCAGGCTGAGCGCCCGATTTACTCCTACCGCCTCTCGATCGTGCATTTCTGGGCGCTGATTGCCACCTACATGTGGGCTGGCGGTCACCATCTGCACTACTCTGCCCTGCCGGACTGGACTCAGTCTGTCGGCATGGTCATGTCCCTGATCCTGCTGGCTCCCTCCTGGGGCGGTATGATCAACGGCATGATGACCCTGTCTGGCGCCTGGCATAAGCTGCGTACCGACCCGATCCTGCGCTTCCTGGTGGTTTCCCTGTCGTTCTACGGCATGTCCACCTTCGAAGGCCCGATGATGTCGATCAAGACCGTCAACGCTCTGTCGCACAATACTGACTGGACCGTGGGTCACGTACACGCTGGCGCTCTGGGCTGGGTAGCCATGATCTCCATCGGTGCGATCTACCACATGATCCCGCGCCTGTTCGGCAAGGCTCAGATGTACTCCGCTGCGCTGATCAATACCCACTTCTGGCTCGCGACCATCGGCACCGTTCTGTACATCTGCTCTATGTGGGTTAACGGTATCCTTCAGGGTCTGATGTGGCGTGCAGTCAACCAGGACGGCACCCTGACCTACAGCTTCGTCGAAGCACTCGAGGCCAGCCACCCAGGTTACTTCGTCCGCTGGTTGGGCGGCGCGTTCTTCCTGACCGGTATGCTGCTGATGGCATACAACGTCTGGCAGACAGTCCGTGCCGGAAGCTCTGTTGAAGCAGCTGAGCCATCAGCTCAGACTGCTTGATTGAGACGAGGAGCAGATAGCAATGATCAAACACGAAACGATTGAAAAGAACATCGGCCTCATGATCCTGCTGATCATCATCGTGATCAGCGGCGGTGGTCTGGCCGAAATCGTTCCCCTGTTCTTCCAGAGCTCTACGACTCAGCCGATCGAAGGCCTGCGCACGTATTCCGCACTGGAACTTGAGGGCCGCGATATCTACATCAAGGAAGGATGCCACGTCTGCCACACCCAGATGATCCGCCCCTTCCGTGCTGAAACCGAGCGCTACGGCCACTACTCCACTGCAGACGAGCATGTCTGGGAGCACCCGTTCCTTTGGGGTTCCAAGCGTACCGGTCCGGACCTGGCCCGTGTAGGCGGACGTTACTCCGACGACTGGCACAAAGCGCACCTGAACAATCCGCGCGATGTAGTACCTGAATCCAAAATGCCCTCCTACCCCTGGCTGTTCAAGAACAAACTGACCGGACAGGACACCGAGGCCAAGATGGAAGCACTGCGCAAGCTGGGTGTCCCGTACACCGACGAAGATGTAGCCACGGCACGCGAAGCGGTTGCCGGCAAGACCGAGATCGATGCTCTTGTCGCTTACCTGCAGTCGCTTGGCAAGCTGCATAGCGTCTACACCAACAAGCGGTAACTATTCAGTGAGTTACGAAGTTTATGGCCCCTACCTGCCGGTCATCATGCTGATCACGTTCGTCGCCCTGTTTATCTGGGTGGCGAACCCGAAAAACAGCAAAAAGTATGACGAGGCTGCTCAGGCTCCCTTCGCTGATGAGGAGCAGGATAAGCCCAAAACGCAGGATAGCGACGCCAGTAACGGGAGAAACGACAAATGAGTGCTTTCTGGAGCGCATGGGTATCAGTCATTACCCTAGCCGTAATTCTCGGCTGCACCTGGTTGCTGTTTGCAACCCGGAAAAGCGAGAAACATAAAGAGACCACCGAAGAGACTCTGGGACATGAGTTCGACGGTATCGAAGAGTACGACAACCCGCTGCCGAAATGGTGGTTCCAGATGTTTCTGGGCACAGTCATCTTCGGTCTGGGCTACCTGGCCCTCTACCCCGGTCTAGGCAACTTCCAAGGCCTGCTGGGCTGGAGTTCCCATGGTCAGTGGGAAGAGGAGATGGCGCACGCCGAAGAGCAGTACCGTCCGATGTTCGAGCAGTTCGCCGCCCTGTCGGTCGAACAACTGCAGAACGAGGAAACGGGGCTGAAGATGGGCCAGCGCATGTTCGCCAACAACTGCTCTCTCTGCCACGGTTCAGCGGGCACCGGCGCATACGGCTTCCCCAACCTGACCGACAGTGACTGGCTCTACGGTGGCGATCCCGCCACTATCAAAGCCACCATTGCCAATGGCCGCAATGGCGGCATGCCGGCCTGGGGCCAGGTGCTGGGTGAAGATGGCGTACGTGACGTTACCAGCTATGTACTGTCCCTGAGCGGCAGCGCTGAAAACCTGGATAGCGAGGCGGTCGCTCGTGGCCAGAGCCAGTTCCAGGCTCTCTGCGCAGCTTGTCACGGCGCGGAAGGCAAGGGCACCCAGGCACTGGGCGCACCGAACCTGACCGACAACACCTGGCTCTACGGCGGCAGCTTCGAGCAGGTTGCTCACAGCATCCGCAACGGCCGCGCGGGCGTCATGCCGGCACACAAGGATCTGCTCTCTGACGAGAAGATTCACCTGATCGCAGCTTACGTGTACAGCCTGTCACAGCAGTAATCTCGATCCAGTAACACAGAAAGGCGGCGTGATGAAATCTTGCCGCCTTTTTTGTTGCCCCCTGTCATGTGCAACAACACCCGCAAAACGATATCATCCCCCTGATGCTTGAATCCGACCAGTCACGGCGACACGCCGTTGTGACTGATGGCGACCGGGGATACTCACCCGCTGGTAATCCCCACCGCGAGCACTGTAATATTCGCAACACCTAATAGACCTAGTGTTAGCAGGTCTATATGTACATTCACCTGCGGTGGTAAGGCATGAATCAGATTCCAGTGAAAGATTTAACACCCAAAAAAGGTGCTGGCGACAAGGAAACTTTCGACCTCTACGCCAAGCGTGAGCATATCTACGTCAAGTATTACAAAGGGCTGTTCAAGAACCTGCGCATCATATCCGGTGCCATGATGTTGATTATGTTCTACGGCATTTCCTGGCTGCAGTGGGACGGTCGCCAGGCAGTGCTGTTTGACCTACCCAACCGACAGTTCCATGTTTTCGGACTCACCTTCTGGCCCCAGGACTTCATGCTGCTCTCCTGGCTGCTGATCGTTCTTGCCTTCACCCTGTTTTTCGTCACCGTTTTCGCTGGTCGCCTCTGGTGCGGTTATGCCTGCCCACAGTTCGTCTGGACCTGGCTCTTTATCTGGGCAGAGCGCGTGACCGAAGGTGATCGCAACAAGCGGATGAAACTGGACAAAAGCCCAATGAACGGCGAGAAAGCGATGCGCAAAAGCGCCAAGCACCTGCTCTGGCTGGCCATCGCTGCCGCCAGCGCAATCGCCTTTGTCGGTTATTTTTCGCCTATCCGCGAACTGGTTCCTAGCATCCTGGCCTTCGATCTCGGCCCCTGGGAAACCTGGTGGCTGGCGTTCTTCACCGTCGCCACATACGGCAATGCCGGCTGGCTTCGCGAACAGGTGTGCATCTACATGTGCCCCTACGCTCGCTTCCAGAGCGTCATGTTCGACCAGGACACGCTGGTGATCTCCTATGACGAAAAACGCGGAGAACAGCGCGGCAGTCGCAAAAAGGGTTCGGACTACAAGGCAGAGGGCCTGGGCGACTGCATAGACTGCGGCAACTGCGTGCACGTCTGCCCGGTCGGCATCGATATTCGCGACGGCCTGCAGTATGAGTGCGTCGCCTGCGGCGCCTGTGTCGACGCGTGCGATGACATCATGGATCGCATGAACTATCCTCGCGGCCTGATTCGCTACACCACCGAGCACTCGCTGAGCGGCAAGAAAACCCACCTGTTCCGCCCTCGCCTCATAGGCTACTTCATCGCGCTGATCGCAATGTTCGCTGCGTTTGCGTACACCCTGTACAGCCGCGTACCGCTTGAGGTCGACATCATTCGAGATCGCGGCCAGCTGTACACCATGACATCCGGCGGCATGATCGAAAACGTATACACCCTCAAGCTGGCCAACAAGGAACAGGTAGCGCATCAGTATCGGATCACCCTCACCGGTCCGGAAGGGCTGTCCCTGGAAAGTGAGAACGTCGTCAGTATTGCGGCCGGGGAGTTGCTCGATTACCCCGTTCGGGTGCACATGGATCCGGCGGATATCGAGCTGCCGAACTACGACATCAAATTCACAGTCGAAGCGCTGGACAACCCCTCTATCAGCATTACCGAGGACAACCGCTTTATCGGACCAACTCCGGCACGATAGTAGTGTCCAAGTCGAAAACGAATTAGTTTAGAATGGCGGCCGGGTCAGTCCCGGCCGCTCTATTTCGAGGTATCCCATGAGTGAACAAAGCCAATCCCCCTGGTACAAACAGACCTGGCTCTGGTTTGTACTCGCCCCGCTGATTGCGGTGATGATCTACGCACCGGTCTTCATATACCTCGCGATCAGTACCAGCGACGGGGTGGTGAAAGACGACTATTACAAGGTGGCGCGAGGCTTGAACATCGACCACTCCCGTGAAGAGATGGCGGCTCGGCTCGGCATCCATGGTCAGCTGATGATCGACTCCTTGACCGGAGATATCCGCCTGCAGCTGCAAAGCAAGGAGTCCTTGCCGCAAGACCTGCAGCTGAGCCTGATCCACCCTTCCCACCAGAAATACGATCAGATCCTGCATCTACGTTCGGTCGATGGCCGCGGCCTGTATGGCAGCAACCTTCAGGCCGAGCTTGTCGGCAAGCGATATGTCATCCTCGAACCGTTGAATAAAGAGTGGCAGCTGCGCGTCGAGATCGATCCCCCATACGAACAGAACAGCTTCGATATTGGCAACGCCTCTTGAGAACCTTGGCTGAATGAACTCTCGCGTCGATACAGACTCGCAAGCACTGTGTTATCACTGCGGGCTGACGGTACCAACCGGCAGCCATTTCGTCACCCGGATAGATGGCAAAGAGCGCCAGATGTGCTGTCCCGGCTGTCTCGCCGTCGCACAGACAATTGTCGACGGCGGCCTCGATAACTTCTATCGTCACCGGGACAATCAGAATGCGAAGAATGAGCGTGCGCGAAACGACAGCGCGGGGCAACGCGCGCTCGAACTGAGCCTGTTCGATGACCCTGAGGTTCAGCAGAGTTTCGTCCATACTGCGGACGACGCTACGCGCGAGGCGTTGTTGGTGATTGAAGGCATCACCTGTGCCGCCTGTGTCTGGCTGCTCGAACATCATCTGAAGAAACAGCCCGGCGTCACCGACGCCAGCGTCAATCTCACCACCCACCGCGCGAGATTGAACTGGGACGACAGCGAAACCAAACTGAGCACCCTGCTCGCGGAAGTCGATCGTATTGGCTACCAGGCACACCCCTACCAGCCCAATAGCGAAGAGCAACTGCTGGCGCGGGAGCGCAAACGTGCCGTCAGACGTCTGGGCGTCGCCGGTGTCGGCACCATGCAGGTGATGATGCTCGCGGCCGCCCTGTACGCCGGTGATATGAGCGCCTCCATGGAGGGGCGTATCGTCGATTTTATCCGCTGGGCATCGTTCGTTCTGGCCACCCCAGTGGCGCTGTATTCCGCCCGCCCCTTCTATGACGCGGCACTGCGTGATCTGCGCACCCGCCAGTTGAGTATGGATGTCCCGGTATCGCTGGCGATCATCGCTGCCTACTGCGCCAGCGCCTGGGCAACAGTAACCGGTAGTGGAGAGGTCTATTTCGACTCCGTCACCATGTTCACCTTTTTCCTGCTCGTCGGTCGCTTTATGGAGATGCAGGCACGCCACCGCACTGGACGAGCGGGTAATGCCCTGCTCAACCTGCTGCCCAACAGCGCTATCCGACTGGTCGACGGTGATGAGCAACTGGTACCCGCCGCGCAACTGCGCCAGGGCGACCGCGTTCTGGTCAAGCCGGGGCACACCATCCCCGCAGATGGCTTAGTGCGTAAAGGACAGACGTCGGTAGATGAGTCGGCACTGACCGGAGAGTATCTCCCGCTTTCCCGCAGTGTCGATGATGCCGTGGTCGGCGGCACGCAGAACATTGAGCACCCGATCGAGATCGAAGTAACAGAAACCGGAGGCGAGTCGCGGCTATCGACGATCGTGCGCATGCTCGATCGAGCCCAGGCCGAAAAGCCAGCAGTTGCACGCATTGCCGACCGGGTCTCTCGCTATTTCGTGGCGGCGACACTGATCACGGCAGCAGTGGTGGCCTCTAGCTGGTGGTTTATCGACCCCAGCAGCGCCTTTTGGATCACCCTGTCGGTACTCGTGGTTACCTGTCCCTGCGCACTCTCGCTGGCGACACCGACGGCTCTGACAACCGCCACCGGCACGCTGCGCACGCGTGGCGTACTGATAAGCCGAGGTCATGTCCTTGAGAGCTTCGCTACGGCAACCCACATCGTGTTCGACAAGACCGGCACTCTCACCGAGGGCAATCTGCAGATCCATGAGGTCAAACCGCTGAGCAACGATCCCGAGCAAACCCTGCTCAACATTGCCGCCGCGCTGGAAGCCGAATCGGAACATCCGATCGCGCGCGCGTTCATACCCTTTACCGCTCACAGAGCGGAGGCGGTCAAGAACCATCTTGGCCTGGGACTGGAGGGTGTAGTCAACGGCGTGCGCTATCGAATCGGCCAGCCAAAGTTCGCCGCCGAGCTTGTCGCTGACGCAATGCCGGCGTTACCTGGCGAGGATGGGCTTTGGCTATTACTATGCAGCGAGTATTCGGCACTATGCTGGTTCCGTCTGGATGACCAGATTCGTCCGGAAGCCCGCTCCGCAGTCGATACGCTGGGCCAATTGGGCTTGCGTAGCGTGATGCTCACGGGCGACAGCTCGGCCTCGGCAGAACGGGTCGCCGACGCCCTTCATATCGATAAGCTTTACAAGGGTGTGTCGCCGGAACAGAAGCTGCAGATACTGAATCAGCTCGCCGGCGAAGGTGCAGAAGTCATCATGGTGGGCGATGGCATCAACGACATCCCCGCCCTGGCCGGCGCACGTGTCTCGGTCGCCATGGCCGGCGCCACCGATCTCGCCAAAACCAACGCCGATGCGGTGTTGATCGCCAACGACCTGACGCGCCTGGTCGAAGCGGTACGCCTGGCACGCAAGACCCGCTTGATCATACGCCAAAATCTGGCCTGGGCGGCACTGTACAACCTCTTGGCCCTGCCGCTCGCGGCGACCGGCTTCATTGCTCCCTACATGGCCGCGATCGGCATGTCCGCCAGCTCCCTTGTCGTCGTTGGCAACGCATTGCGTTTGAGTCGCCGGCCGAAGGCGAGCAGTTGACGCAGAGAACTTAGGAAAGTCCGTTATGAGCATCATCTATCTCCTGATCCCCATCGCGATCATCCTCGCCAGCATCGCCATCTGGGCTTTTTTCTGGAGCGTTAACACCGGCCAGTATGACGACCTCGAATCACCGGCACACAGCATTCTTTACGATGACGACGAGGAGCTGATCCCCGAAGACGCCAGAGTCGACAAGACCAGCAACAAAAAGCGAAGCGGGGACGACGCTGCCTCTGATGACTGACTCCCTTGCTTTCTCCACGTCGCTGGTACTGGGTTTGCTCGGCGCAACTCACTGTGTCGGCATGTGTGGAGGCATAGCGGCCAGTGTCAGCATGAGTCAGACAAAAGCAAAGAGCGGTTTTTGGCTGATACTCGCTTACAACATCGGACGCATCTCCAGCTACGCCGTCGCGGGGGCACTGATCGGCCTGATCGGCCACCAGATCAGCAGCGGAGGCGCTGCCGTTCTACTGCGCACCCTGGCCGGGATGCTGCTGATCGCCATGGGACTCTACGTGGCCCAGTGGTGGCAGTTACTCACGCGACTGGAGCGCGCCGGCGGCCTGTTATGGCGCCACCTGCGCCCATTTGCAGCCCAGCTGCTACCGGCCGACACACTACCACGCGCACTCCTGCTCGGCGCGCTTTGGGGCTGGCTGCCCTGTGGTCTTGTGTACAGCACATTACTCTGGAGTTCGGCTGCCGGACACTGGCATGACAGCGCCCTACTGATGATCGGCTTCGGCATTGGCACTCTTCCCGCCATGTTGACAACAGGCTTGCTGGCCCAGCAGGTACGCGTGCTGATGCAGAATCAGGGCGTCCGGCGCGGCGCCGGGATTCTGATTATACTCTTCGGTATCTACACCCTGCCGTTCAGCGCTCTGACCGGCAGCTTTTGATATCGGTCAAGCGCCCGCCCGGGAGGGCTGGTATACTGACGCACCGCGCAAAACCAGAACGAGGATATAGCAGAAGTGAGCAGCTCCAACCGCATCCAATGGGACATCGACCTGATCCGCCGTTACGATCTCTCCGGCCCACGCTATACCTCATACCCGACTGCACTGCAGTTCGATCCGGAGCTTTCGGCCGGCGCCCTGATTGACAAAGCCCGCCAGAGTGCTGACAAGCAAAGTCCTCTATCACTGTATGTGCATATCCCGTTCTGCGAACATGTGTGCTACTACTGCGCCTGCAACAAGGTGATTACCCGCCGCCGGGACAAGGCACAACCCTATCTGGATACGGTATATCGCGAGATGGAGAAGCTCTCGCAGCTGTATAGCGATAACCGGCAGGTCAACCAGTTGCATTGGGGCGGTGGCACTCCCACGTTCATAGCAGATGAGCAGATGCGCGAGCTGATGAGTGCACTGCGGCGCAACTTCAACCTGCGTGACGACGATCAAGGCGATTACTCCATCGAGGTCGATCCTCGGGAAGCTCAGGACGAGACTCTTGCCGTGCTGCGTGAGATCGGCTTTAACCGCGTGAGCCTTGGCGTGCAGGATATCGACCCAAAGGTGCAGGAAGCGGTCAACCGAATCCAGCCCGTAGAGCAAACCCAGAGGGTACTCGACACCTCGCGCAGGCTGGGTTTCAAGTCGATCAACATGGACCTGATTTACGGCCTGCCGCACCAAACACTCGAGGGTTTCAATGCCACCCTGGATACCGTAATCGAGATGTCACCGGACCGCCTGTCGGTATTCAATTACGCCCACCTGCCTGATCGTTTCCGCCCGCAACGCCATATCAAGGCTGAGGACCTGCCCTCCCCCGAGACCAAGCTGGCAATCCTGCAGAGCACCATAGAGCGCCTGCTCGCGGCCGGGTACGTGTACATCGGCATGGATCACTTCGCCAAACCGGATGACGAGCTGGCCCAGGCCCAGGCCAACGGCCAGTTACACCGCAACTTCCAGGGCTATACAACGCACTCGGATTGTGACCTGGTGGCGATGGGCGTATCCGCGATCAGCCAGATCGGCGACGTGTATTACCAGAACGAGCACGACATCAC
The DNA here is from genome assembly GCF_014641945.1 of Marinobacterium zhoushanense. Lineage (GTDB taxonomy): Bacteria > Pseudomonadota > Gammaproteobacteria > Pseudomonadales > Balneatricaceae > Marinobacterium_D > Marinobacterium_D zhoushanense. The sequence goes on along the minus strand of NZ_BMIJ01000003.1, from coordinate 110,047 downwards.
CGCCTACACGCAGGCGGTTGAAGATCACCAGCATGCCATCCGTCGCGGCGTCACGCTTACCCGGGACGACCATATTCGACGCAGCGTCATCACCCAGCTGATCTGCCACTTCGAACTCGACCAACAGCGTATCGAACAACAATATGACATCGACTTTAGTCAATATTTCCAGGCCGAACTCGACGATCTAAAGCAGTTTACAACCGACGGTCTGGTGGAGCTCGAAGGGGGACGCATACGTGTCACACCCGCAGGGCGTCTGCTGATCCGGCGCATCTGCATGGCCTTCGACGCCTACATTCCGCGAGAACAGAGCACCGCGCGCTACTCACGCATCATTTAGTGGCGCACTTCAACGCCAACGGCAAATGTTACATAATGCAACGCGTAGCCTGATTCAACCCAACGCAAGAAAGGGACAGTCCCATGGGTGACCATAAATGTGACGGCAAGCTGCGTAGCCTGCAGCAGGTTCATTGCAGTACCTGCAGCCTGAGCTCGCTCTGCCTGCCGGTATCACTGAATATGACGGAAATGGAACGACTCGATGACATCATCGAGAAGAGTCGTCCGCTGAAAAAAGGGGAACATCTTTTTCACCAGGGCGAGTCGTTCTCATCGGTTTACGCGGTGCGTGCCGGTACGATCAAGAGCTACACGCTGACCAACGAGGGCGAAGAGCAGATTACCGGCTTCTATTTTCCGGGAGAGCTGGTTGGCATGAGCGGCGTGGATGGTGTGACATACCCGGTATCGGCGAAAGTGCTGGAAACCACCACCGTCTGTGAAATCCCGTTCGAACGATTGGATGACCTCGCCGGACAGATGCCGGAGCTTCGTCGGCAGATGTTGCGCACCATGGGTAAAGAACTGCGTGACGATCAGCAGATGATGATGCTGCTGTCAAAGAAGAATGCCGAGCAACGCGTCGCCACCTTCCTGATCAAACTGTCGACCCGGTTCCGGGCACGCGGTTACTCCGCCAGCCAGTTCCGCCTGTCGATGTCACGCAACGAGATCGGTAACTACCTGGGCCTCGCCGTGGAAACGGTCAGCCGCATATTTACCCGCTTTCAGGCGATGTCACTGATCCGCGTCGACGGCAAGGAGATCGAGCTGGTCAGCCTGTCGGACCTATATGATCTGGCGGGTGAGTGCAACCCGTTCGAAAACGCGGAAGGCAGCAGTTCGCAGCAGGTTTGACCTGCAACCAAACCGAAGACAATAAAAAAGGCGCTTAACCTTGAAGGGATAAGCGCCAGTACAGTTGCACAATGAAGTAGCCATCTCAATGTGTAACCCAACGCTTGCTATTAGACATCCATCGAGCCGATGACACATTGAGGTAGATCAACTCAATGAGCATGTACCCTCAGATCCAATAGAATGTGCTCGATTTCAGTCCAAACCTATACGACAAAGAGCCGAGGAGCCCAGCCCGATGTCCTATGACGAGTTTTACGTCAAATCAATCATCCGCTCTCTGCCAGACTGGCCGGAGCCTGGAGTGATCTTCCGGGACGTTACCCCGATATTCAAGGACCCTCGCGCGGTGCGCATGGTGGCCGATGCGTTTATCCAGCGCTATCTGGACAGCGACATCTCGCATATCGCCTGCATCGATGCCCGCGGCTTTCTGTTCGGCTCAATTCTAGCGCACCAGCTCAACCTGCCGCTGGTCCTGGTGCGCAAGAAAGGCAAACTGCCCGGCGACACCATCCATCAGGAATATGAACTCGAATACGGTAGCGCCGCTGTCGAGATGCAAACCGATTCGGTTGGCCAGGGTGACCGGGTACTGATCTTCGATGACCTGATCGCAACTGGCGGCACCATCCTCGCCTCCTGCACGCTGATCAAGAAGCTTGGCGCCGAGGTGGTCGAAGCAGCTGCGCTGATCGACCTGCCGGACCTGCAGGGCTCAGCACGCATTCAGGAAGCCGGTGTACCGGTATACACGCTGATCGCCTACGAAGGCGTTTAAAAGCACTCGGATATCGGGCCGGAAAACTTGCATCCCGGCCCCTCCCCCCCAATAATGCGCGCCTCTACACTCATACCCTGTGATCAGGGTACCGATCAGGAGGCGCGATGCTCTGGTTTAAAAATGCTGTCTGGTACCGTTTTACGCCCGATGCCGAATTCAATGCACAACGGCTCGAGCAGGCCCTGGAGAGCAAGCCTTTCACCCCTTGCAACCGCCATGAGCAGAAACGCTCAGGTTGGACCTCTCCCACCTATGGACTGACCGAAACGCCGGTATTTGTCAGTAACGGTTATCTGCTGATCTGCCTGCAGCAGGAGGAGCGGATACTGCCGGGCAGCGTGGTACGTGATGCGCTGAACGAGAAGGTGGAAAAGATCGAGCACGACGAGGGCCGCAAGGTATACAGAACCGAGCGCGCCCAGCTGAAGGATGAGGTGACGTTCGAGTTGCTGCCCCGCGCCTTTACCCGCCGCCGCCCGACACACGCATTGATAGCACCGGACCAGGGGTGGATTCTGGTCGATGCCTCGTCGCTGAACCGCGCCGAGCAGCTGCTGTCCGAGCTTAGGGAGGCGCTCGGGTCCCTGCGCGTCCGCCTGCCGGAGGTCAACCATGCTCCCAGCGATCGACTCTCTGGCTGGGTAATGGGCGAACCCGCCCTGCCCCAGGGTTTTGAACTGGAGCAGGAGTGTGAGCTCAAGGATACGCTGGCCGACGAAAGCGGCGTTATCCGCGTCAAGGGCCAGGTGCTAACCAGTGACGAGATTCGGGCGCACATTGAGGGTGGCATGAGAGTCAGCCGCCTCGCCCTTTGCTGGGAGCAGCAGATACGCCTGGTACTGCACGACGACCTGACCCTGCACCGACTCAAACTGACCGATGAATATCGGGATCAGCTGGAGGAACAGGCTCCGGAGGAGGAGCTCGCTGCGCTTGACGCCGATGTCACGCAATTGGGATTGGAGTTCACCCGACTGATTCCACAGATTCTCGCCGCCTTCGATGGCGAGCAGGAGCACTGAACCGCCATGTACACGGTTTATGAGATCTTCTACACCCTGCAGGGGGAAGGCGCTCAAAGCGGCCGTGCGGCAGTATTCTGCCGCTTCAGCGGCTGCAACCTGTGGTCCGGTCGAGAGCAGGATCGCAGCGGAGCCATCTGCGACTTTTGCGATACCGAGTTCGTCGGTACCGGTGGCCGACATGGCGCAAAATATCGAGATGCCGAGCAACTGGCAGATCAGATCGCCGCGCTCTGGCCGCAAACCAACAGCGGTACTCCCTACGTGGTCTGTACCGGAGGCGAACCGGCTCTGCAGGTCGACGAAGCACTGGTAAACGCACTGCACACGCGAGGGTTTGAGATAGCGATCGAAACCAACGGCACGCGCGCATTGCCGGCGGGCATCGACTGGATATGCGTAAGTCCTAAGGCGGCGACCGAATTGGTGGTCACACAGGGTGATGAGCTGAAACTGGTCTATCCACAACCACTGGCAATGCCGACACGTTTTGAAGCACTGGCGTTCAATCACTTTTTCCTGCAACCGATGGATGGCCCCCTGCAGAGCGGTTATACGCAACGCTGCATCGATTACTGCATGGAGCATCCACAGTGGCGGTTAAGCTTGCAGACACACAAAATAGTCGGTATCGACTAATCCGTCTGCCACACCCGGGGGCGGATAGGAAGATTGCTCAGGAGCATCAGAAACGCCGCCGGAATCTGCATCAGGACACCGTATATCAGTACGATAGCGGACATCTCCACGCTACCCAGCAGTGAGCTGCTGACCATCAACGCAGTGCCGGCGTTCTGAATCCCAACCTCGATTGCAAGCGTTCGCTGCCCGGCCGCCGCCAGCCCGCCCAGACGGGCCAACAGGGCGCCAAGCGCCATGGCTGCCAGCGCCAGGGTAATCACCGCGGGCGCATACAGCTCCAGCAAGGCCGGCAAACGCTCCCAGTTAGCACGCACGATACCGGCCACGATGATGACGAACCCCACCACCGCCAACGCTTTGACCGCTGGCTGCAGACGCCTGCACGCCGAGGGATAACGCCGCCGAAGCGCCAGCCCCAGCAAAACCGGAAGCAGCGTGACGGTAGCCAGTTTCACAATCGATGGCAGTAAAGGGAAACCGTTGAGCTGAGAGTCCACGTCCATTTGCGTCAGCGCCAAGGCTGTCAGTAGCGGCAGTGTAAAGGGCGCTACCAGACTACTCAACGCTGTCAGGCTGACCGACAATGCGATATCACCACGTGACACCAGCGTGATCATGTTCGAGGTTACGCCACCAGGCGCGAAGGTAACAATCATGAGGCCCACCGCAACCAGCGGCGGCAATGCGAATAGCCAGCAGACCAAAACACCAAGCAGCGGCAATAGAAGCAGTTGCCCGAGGGCGCCCAGCAGCAGTCCGCGAGGCGCAATCAATACGCGCTTGAAATCCGCCCCCTGCAGGGTGATACCGATGCCAAGCATCATCAGGAAAAGCGCCGCAGGTAAAACCAGCTGGCTAAGTGAGGAGGCTTCCATTCGCAATGATGTCCCTTCTAGTTATCCGGACGAGTCTACAACCAGTTTGAAACTTCTACCACCCCTATGGTCGAGTCGCAGCGGCTCCCCCGCTCCGCCAAACTGTTCACAAAAGATACACTTCAGCAACCACGGGGGCTTACAGCCACTACCCACATCTCTTGTGGATAAGACTGTGCAAACTGCCACAAAACACCCTCCAAACGCCCATCATTCCGTCACCTCATACGGATTGATCATTTTTTAACCACCTGTTTTTTGGCTTTTAAATTCAAATAGTTAAACACAACCAATGGCCGATTTATGGAAAGAACGGTAGTTATATCAAGACAGATTAAAGCTACACCCTTTTGTCACTTTTCCGACAGACATTTTGATTCCCGTATGCCTGTGAGGCTCCTCTCAATGTTTCGTATGCTTTACATCGGTAGATAGCTCCCGTTTCTGGTATATTCCCCCTCTCGCGCTGTAAACTTCGGCACAGATTGGAAAGTTGATATGGGCAATTCCAGATGCAGGAACAGTTAGACCAACGCCGAAAAGCTGCAGAGCGGGTCACGTTGATAGGATCGGTGGTCGATGCCGTACTGGGCACACTGAAAATTATCATTGGGATCTTTGCCAACTCTGCCGCGCTGGTTGCTGACGGGCTTCACTCCCTGTCCGATCTGCTCACCGACTTTATGGTAATCGCGGTACTGCGTCTTTCTCATCAGGCTCCTGACCGCAACCATCCCTGGGGGCATGCCCGCTTTGAAACTGTGGGCACGGTTGTGCTCGGTATCATACTGATCGCCGTCGGCGGACTGATGGCCTATGAGAGCATCCTGCGGCTGTTCGCCGAGACGCGACCGCCTCTGCCCACCTGGCCGGCGCTTGTTGCCGCCGCAGCGTCCATCTTTGGCAAAGAGTGGATCTTCCACTACACCCTGAGAATTGGCAAAGCGCTCAAGTCGGACCTGATCATCGCCAATGCCTGGCACAGCCGCTCCGACGCGTTGTCGTCGGTGGTAGTACTGGTCGCCGTTGCCGGCGCGATGCTGGGCATCTGGTGGCTAGATGGTCTGGCGGCCATCCTCGTAGCTCTGCTGGTCGGCAAGATCGGCTGGGACCTGGTAGCACGCAGCGTTGAGGAGCTGGTCGATACGGCGCTGCCGGAGAACAAGGTCAAGGCGCTGCGAGAAACCATCATGTCCGTCAACGGCATCGAGAGTGTCCACAGCTTCAAAAGCCGCGCCATGGGCAATCAGAGCATGCTTGAGATGCATCTTCAGGTAGCACCTCATCTAAGTGCCGCCGAAGCTCACTATATCGGCGATATTGCGGTGCTAAGGCTCAAAGATCGTTTTGATGATATAGGACATGTGATTTTTCATATCGATACCTATGATGATCAGGCCTATCCAGATGAAGACTGTCCGGTTATGCCCCCTCGTGCCGAGATCACCCAACATGTCGATGCTGTCATCAGTCGTGAACTGGGTGAGTGCCCGGATTATGAGTTGACGCTGTACTACCACCCGGAATACATCGATATCGAAATCAAGGCTTCCAGCGAGCTGCATAATCTGTTGCAACTGAACGAGATTTCGCCAACTGAGTTCGAATCGCGCCTGGCGGAGCAACTCGACAGCCAGTTCTGGTTTCGCCGACTCAACGTGTGGTTACCCGCTGCATAGACGTGTTACCGTCCCGTTCGGGATGAATGTCAGCTACAGGAAGTTCTCTAATGAAGTATAAAGAGACCCCCAGCCAAGCCGCAGACTATCTCCGCCAAGCGGTTCCTCTGATGGTGCGAAACCGGATTCCACCCAACCCGCTTAACTATGCGCTGTGGTATGCCTATGTCTCTAATCAGCTACCAGAGCTGAATGTAGCGCTGGACTCTACCCTGAAAACCTACGGTACCTGTCCCAACCTGCTCAGCGAACAACTGTTCCGTAAGCACCTGGTAAGCGATGACGCGAAAGACACGGAAGAGATCCATAACGGCTTGGTCAATCTGGTCAACACCCTGCATGAGCAGGCATCGGTCGCCTGGGAGCAAACTGACAGCTACTCCGCGGTGTTGCGTGAAAGCCTGGAGGCCCTGACCGATTTCAATCTCACTGACACGGATGCTCTGCCGCTGGAATCGATCATTCGCACACTGTCCCTGAAGACAGAAGCGATCAATGACGCCACACGATTGTTTCAGCAACAGATAGACGCCGCCCAATCGGAAATTGCGGCGCTGAAACAGGAGCTGCACCAAACACGACAGGACGCCAGTGTGGATGTACTGACCGACCTGTTCAACCGTCGCGTGTTCGACACCGAACTCGAGCAGCTGATGCAGCTCGGTTCGCTGCAGGAGCTGAGCCTGATTCTGCTCGACGTGGATCATTTCAAGCGCTTCAATGATACCTACGGCCACCTGATGGGCGATAAGGTGTTGCAGTATGTTGGCCGGATACTGAAGGATGAGTGCGCCGAGCCACTCATCCCCGTACGGTTCGGCGGCGAGGAGTTTGCCGTCATCGCTCCCGGCCTTGGCAAGGATGCGACGAAGGCGATTGCTGAGCGCCTGCGTAAACGAATTGAAGCGATCCGCATCCGCCAGAAAAGCTCGGGGTCAGTTATCAGCTCGATCACCGCATCCTTCGGCATCACCTGCCTGCGCAGTAACGATGACCACTCGACATTGATCGAGCGAGCCGATCAGGCGCTGTATCAGGCCAAGCTCCAGGGCCGCAACCGTGTCTGTAGCGATAGCGACGGCCAATAAAAACGCGGTGCTCCAGGGCACCGCGTTGATCGAACCAACCGTTTAGATACTCTTGCCGGTTGTTTAGTGCCCTAAGCGTCGAGTCGGCTCGCGCATGGTGACGAACTCCTCGGCTGCCGTCGGGTGGATACCGATGGTGCTGTCGAACACCGCCTTGGTAGCACCCGCTTTCAATGCCACCGCGATGCCCTGGATGATCTCGCCGGCTTCAGCACCCACCATGTGCACACCGATTACCCTATCGGTTTCCCTGTCGACGATCATCTTCATCAGGGTACGCTCGTCACTACCGCTGATGGTGTGCTTGAGTGCACGGAACTCGGATCGATAGATATCGACCTTGGCGTAGCGCTCCACCGCCTGCTCTTCACTTAGTCCAACAGTACCGATATTGGGCTGACAGAAAACTGCCGTCGGGATCAGCTCGTAATCCACTTTCGCCTCGCCATCGGCGTACAGATGGCGCACCAGCGCCATCCCCTCGGCCAAGGCCACGGGTGTCAGCTGTACCCGATCGATCACGTCGCCAATGGCATAGACAGAGGGTACGCTGCTCTGGAAATTGTCATTGACGACTACCGCGCCCGACTTGTTCAGCTCGACACCAATCTCTTCCAGTCCCAGCCCCTGAGTCTTCGGCTTGCGCCCGGTGGCATAGAGGATCTGATCCGCCTCCAGTACCCGGCCGTCGGTCAGCTCAGCAACCAGGGAACCGTCCCCCAGCTTGTCGATCTTGACGATATCGGCGTTCAGGTTCAGGTTGACCCCCTTCTTCACGATCTCCTGCGCGGTGAACTCGCGAACCTCGTTATCGAAACCACGCAGAATCATGTCACCGCGGTAGAGCAGATCGGTCTGTGCGCCCAACCCGGCGAAGATGCCGGCGAACTCAACCGCGATATAACCGCCTCCGACGACGATCAGCCGCTTTGGAAACTGCTCGAGATCGAAGACCTCGTTGGAGCTGATCGCATGCTCGCTGCCCGGGAATTCGGGCACAAAGGGCCAGCCACCGGTCGCCACCAGAATTCGCTCGGCGGTATAGGTTTTCCCGGCCACTTCGACACTGTGCGCACCGGTAATTCGAGCGCGTCCATTCACGATGTCGCAACCGGAGTTACGCAGCAGGTTTCCGTAGATGCCGTTGAGCCGCGCGATCTCCGACTTCTTGTTGTCTCTCAGCACCGCCCAGTCAAACCTCACGCTTTGCGCACTCAGGCCAAAGCCTTCACCCTCATGGAAAGACTCCGCGTAGTGGGAGGCGTAGACATACAGCTTCTTCGGTACGCAGCCTACATTGACACAGGTGCCGCCCAGATAGAGGTCCTCGGCAATCGCGACTCGAACGCCCTTGGCTGCGGCCATTCTGCCGGCGCGCACACCGCCGGAGCCGGCACCGATAACAAACAACTCATAATCAAACTCTGCCACGTACACACTCCCCAATAACCGTACATATCCATTTTACTGGTGTAGAACATACCTCTTTCAGTCACAGAGGCGCCAATAGATCGGGTAAAAGCTTCATATAGAGAAAATCTATCACATCCACGAGCACCCCCTACCCCATTTTTGCTAGTATCCGGCGACTGTCCGAATCGTTTCAGGGAGTTTCAGGTTGTGATCAAAGTCGTATCGTTCAATACCAACGGTATCCGCGCCCGCCAACATCAGCTCGAGGAGCTGGTCGAACGTCATGCGCCGGATGTCATCGGTATACAGGAGAGCAAAGTTGCCGACGATCAGTTCCCGATCGAGGCGATGCAGGCACTGGGATATCACGCCGAGTACTTTGGTCAGAAAACGCACTACGGGGTATGCCTGCTGTCGCGTCGCCCACCGCTGTCGATTCAAAAAGGCTTTAGCGGTGACGATGATCTGGCACAACGCCGGCTGATCATCGGCGAGTATGAAAGCGACTCCGGACAACGGTTTACCGTTATCAACGGCTATTTTCCCCAGGGCGAAAATGTCGCGCACGAAATCAAGTTTCCGGCCAAACGGAAATTTTATGCCGATCTGCTGGAGCATCTGCACACCCAGTGCTCCGCATCGCGCCCCCTGGTGGTCATGGGTGACCTGAATATTTCGCCGACCGATCTCGACATCGGCATCGGCGAAGCCAACCGCCTGCGCTGGCTGAAAACCGGCAAGACCAGCTTTCAGCCGGAGGAGCGCGAGTGGCTGCAGCGCCTCTATGACTGGGGGCTGCAGGACACCTTCCGCCACTGCCATCCCGAGTGCGCCGACCGCTTCAGCTGGTTCGACTACCGCAGCCGGGGGTTCGAGGACGATCCCAAACGGGGGCTACGCATCGATGCGATTATGGCGACACAGCCCCTCATCGATCACTGCACCGAGGCCGGTATCGACTATGAGATTCGAGGTATGGAGAAACCCTCCGATCATGCTCCGATCTGGGCCTGTTTCGATATCTAAACAAATCAGCGCCCGAATCAATCCGGCTTGACCACCATCAGGTCGCAATGGATACGGTCGAGCACCCGCTCGGCGCTGCTGCCCACCAGCAGTCGCTCGAGCAGTCCTCGATGGACGTTGCCCATGATCAGCATATCGATACGCTGCTCCTCGCAGATACGGGGTACCCGGTGGTGCAACTCACCCTCAAGCAGATGAAGCTGAGCCGCGCCGGCTTCCCCCTGCCAGGGGGCCAACAGCGCCTCCAAGCGTTCGCGATGCTCCTTGGCTACATTCGCCTGCAGGCCCGCAAAGTCAGTTATGCGATGCTCATCAAACACCGCCGACTGCGGTAGCGTATTGAACGCATGCAACACATGCAGTTCGCCCTCCAGCTCGCGCACCAGACGGTGGGCGATACCGAACAGCTTGCCGTCCAGCGCGGCAGGCTCATCGAGCGGATGAAAAGGGTCCAGCGCGACCGCTATACGTGGATGCTCGGGCCAATTACGGTCCCGGCTGAGCAACAACGGTACCGGACACTTGCGCAGCACCCGCCAGTCTTCGGGTGCCAATAGATGATGGAGCAGTGCAGGCTGTGTCGACACCGGATAGACCAGCAGGTCGGCACAGTATCGTTCACATTTGCGCAGTACCGCTTCGGCCCGGTTCTCATCCCAGCAGACATCCGTACCCACCCGCGACTCGTCCAGGCGAATCCGGTCGGCAAGGTAATCCAGACGCCCTTCGCACTGGGTCATGTAGGCATGGCGCGAGCGCCGCTCAGCCTCTTCACTGAATACACCTGCCGAGCGGATCAGCGGTTGAAACGCGACGCAGAATAGCTCCAGATCGCCTTCACAGGCGGCAAGCCTGGCGGCCTTTTCCACCATCGGTAGATGCTCTGTGTCGTCATCAATGTTGACCAGCAGCTTGTGGAACATAGGCTCGCTCTCCCCCTGACAAACCACTTCCTTCTGGAAGCATAGCGCCTAACGGCGCTCCCAACCCAATCAAAGCCTTGGCACAGCGCAATATTTACTGCTATATTAGCTTTATCTAATTAAGCAACAGGAGATAATAGTATGACCCTCCACGCTGCCCTGCGCTTGATGGCAGGCTCTGTCATTCTAGTCAGCCTTGTGATCGGCTATAGCCTTCACCCCTGGGGTTACTATCTGACCGCATTTGTCGGCTTGAACCTGCTGCAATCCGCGTTCACCAACTGGTGTCCCGCAATGAGCATTTTCCGCGCCCTAGGCCTGAAAGAGGAACGCTGCCAGACCGGTATGAGCGTACACCAGGGTGTTCACTTGATTGCCGGCTCCCTGGTTTTGCTGACGCTGGCCCTTGTCTTTATCGTTCAGTTGCCGATCGAACTGTTGCTGGTCACCGCCGTTATCGGACTGAGCCTGGCACAGTCCGCCTTCACCGGCTGGTGCCCGGCGATCATGCTGTCACGCCTGCTGGGTTTTCATCGGCCAGCCCACTGAGTTGATAACCGGATAAATTAATTGACGGTCCGCATGCGGGCCGTCCGGCTTCATGATAGTATCTCGGCAGGATTTTCAGGGAACGTTCCGCCGTTGTTTAGACTGTTTCGTCTCTACCTGCCGCTGCTTCTGCTGATACTGCCATGGGCGGTTGCACCCTCGTTGCGCTCGCTCGATCCTCTGCTGCAGCAGGTGATCAGCAGCTTGCCGATGCTGCTCGCTGTCCTCGCGTTTCTGCTCGCTGCTGGATTCAAACGCGGCCGTATAGCACTGGCCGCCGCTCACCTGGGCTTCACCGGCTATCTGTTGCATGCTGCTGCAGCAAAAGGCGTGGATGCCCCCGACGCCTACGTATTGTTCACGTTAACCAGCCTCATCATCCCGCTGCTGCACGGCTGGCTGCTAATACAGAGGGATACCTCCCCCCTCTGCCGCAGGGGCGTGGTCAAGCTGATACTGACCCTGACACCCTCTGCGATTCTTCTGGGGATGTGGCTGATCCCGGGCCAACTTGGCGGCTGGATACCCGACCTGCACCCCTCGTTGCTGGAAACCCTTGGCGAAGACTCCCTGCTGAATCGCGCCTGTGCCTGGATCAGCGCGCCGGTACTGGCGTTAAGTCTGCTGCTGACCCTCACCCGCCGCACCACCGACGAGGTAGCGCTGTTCGGCTCCTTGCTGGCCCAGATTCTGGCCATCAGCACCCTCAAACAGACCCATCTCAGCACGCAACTGCTGATACTCGCACCGACACTGCTGATCGTCGCCGTGATCAGCCACATCTATGCGATGGCCTTTGTCGACAGCCTGACCGGCGTGCCTGCCCGCCGCGCGCTGGAACACAAGCTCGCCGGGCTTGGCCGACAGTACGGTATCGCCATGCTCGATATCGACCACTTCAAGAAGTTTAACGATACCTACGGTCACGATGTGGGTGATCAGGTACTGCGCATGGTGGCTGCGCAACTGCGCAAGGTGCAGGCGGGCGGTACCCTGTTTCGTTACGGCGGCGAAGAGTTCACCATCGTGTTCAGCGGCCGCCGTGAAGAGGAGGTCGTCGAGGCGCTGGATGAGGTTAGACAGCGTGTTGAACAGTATCCGATGCGGGTGCGCGCACCACAGCGTCCACGCAGCAATCGGCAGGGGAAACAAGCACGCCAACGTGGCGGCCAGGATACCGAGCAGGTCAGCGTGACCATCAGTATCGGCATAGCCTGGCGCGACGCGGATGAACGGCCGGAAATGGTTGTCAAACGCGCCGACAAGGCGCTGTACAAGGCCAAGGGCGCCGGGCGCAACCGCGTAATGACCGACGGTCCCGATCCGCGACGCCAGCGTCGCCGCGCGGTCGCCTGAACTCAGAACCCGTAGCGAACTCTCGCCCAGAGATTGCTCCCCTCCTCGAACTGGCCGAAGAAGGTGTGCTCCTGCTCGCCACCGAACAGGTTTGCACCAGTACTCAGCGTCCAGTTGTCATCCAACCGGTAGCTGATTGACGGGCGCAGATAGTAGTCCTCGTCTGTCGGTGACCAGTAGTTGAACCAGGACAGCGTCAGATTATCGCGCATCAACCTCCAGGTGAGACGCAGGGTCACAACCTGACGCAGCTCGTCCGGACGATACTGAGCCGGTGAACTGCGCTTCAACTCATCGTAGTCCTGCATCCACTCGACATAGTACTGCATCGACCCGGTCAGTTTGGGCACCAGCTCATGCTCATAACCGGCAAGCCAGCGCAATTGATCATTGGGGATCAGCGGATCATCTCCACGCTCGTCACGCCCCTCATACCAGGCGATCTCGCTATTGGCGATACCGCCGGCCAACGGTGCCCGCAGACTGGCGCCGAACACATCCAGGCGGGGAAAGATCGGTTCTCCAACGCTGTTCAGCCCGTTTGGCTGCTTCCAGAAACCGCGATAACCATACAAGGCCCACTCCAGACTGCCCTGGCGTCCATAGAGCCGAGCGGCCAGTTCACCATCTTCCGGAAACCGGTCAGGCTCATCCGCATCGATGACAGCGTCAGGAGCCGCCATCTGTCGGCCGCTGACTGGCGAGAAGTAACTGAAGCGTTCACCGTCAATATAACGATCGGGCTCAAACAGAGGGGTCCAGATCAGATCCAGACTGAAGCTGTCCGCATACAGGCTGCTCTTGATACTCGCTGCCGGCGCCTTGAGATAGGTCTCATCCCGACCAGCAAAGAAGGATTTCCAGTCCTTAGGGAATAGATCATTGAGAAACAGCATGTCGCCCGTGCCCCAGGTCGACACCTGCTGACCGGCCTGGAGGTCGAGCCAGTCCAGCGGCGTCAGCTGTACCATTGCCTCGCGCAGATCAAGCTGCAGGCCGTCCTCGACCCCATCCGCATAGAGGTCACCCTTAAGGCTATAATGCGCGGAGCCGAAGCCTCGCTCCCACTCGAAATGGCTGCGCAGCTCTGCCAGTGTCTTATCCTCCGCCAACGCCGGATCGTCCTGCAATCGGCCACCAAGCGCCGTTTCATAAAACCCATGCAGCGCCGGCCCACTCTCCTCTTCTGACCAGGAATCGTCGCCCCAGGCATCCCCCCCCCAAGCGTCGCCCTCTGTCGCGCCGCTGTCTGGTGCGGCCTGGACACCCCAGCACATACCCAGCGCCAGCAGCAACGTTAACGTGCGTCTCATTGCGGCCTCCGCAGCCAGTCACGCGGCAGGGTACGCAGCGAGCGTTCGGTAAATACCTCATCCGGCAGCCCGATATCGTACTTCATGAAACCAAACTCCATGGTGGTTGCACCGCCCCCGCGCAGGTCCGACACCCGGCTTGTGACCACGGTCGGGAAACCCTGGATATCCTGTATCTCCAGCGCCTCCACCCGGCGATAGGGTTCGGCGCCGGAATCAAAATAGTCGATACGTACCGGAAGCATAGAGGCTTTATCTATCCAGAGCTGGTACTGGCTGAACTCCACACTCTGCGGATCCTTGGGCGTCGCCTTCAGGTGATACTGATCGGCGGTAGTCTCCATCAGCTCGAAGCTATCCTCCGCCGGATTGCGCCCGGACACATCTTCGTAGAAGAAATGGGATCCGACGAAACTGGTCCGCTTGTCGCCGGCGGAGATGCGTTTGACCAGATCCAGTCCCGGGAGATAGAGCCAACGGTCATCATCCCGATCCACGTGTTTGGCGACCATGAAGACAGTGTTGCGCACATCCGCTGGACGGCTGAACGCCACGTAAAAGTTCTGGTCGCCACCATCTGTCACATCCTTGCGCAGGATGGTGAACTGGCGCAGCTGTTCGCGCCCCTGGTCGTCACGGATCACCATCCGTACCTCACTGCGGCCATCCTCCCCCTGATAGTAGGCTGCATGGTTGGCCTGGTCGACGATCGTACCGACGTCGGTCAGGTCCTCCGCCAAGGCGGTACCGGTCCAGAGTGCACCAGTGAATAACAGTGACAGGGCTTGCATTGAAGTCCGCATATTCAGACCTCCTCCTTCAAACTGACTCGTGTTCTACGTTAAGGGTGCTGAACAGTTTCTCTTTATTGCCTACCAGTGTAATCACAGCCGGCAAGAGTAGCAGGGTGACCAGTGCGGATACCGCCATGATCGACGCCAGGAAGAAACCGACAGTGATATAGGGCACCAGAGGCGCCAGCAGCAGCGGGGTAAAGCCGATGGCGATAACAATTGCGTTGCGGCTGATCGCGCGGGACGGCCCCTTGTAGATCTCGGCGATCGCCTGCGGCCAGTTGCCGCACTGGCGGTAGATCGCCCTTGCACGTTCCAGATAGTGGATCGCGAAGTCGACCGAAAGCCCCAGCGTCAGCGCCGAGAGCACCGCGATCGGCATATCGTAGTCCTTGCCGACAAAGCCGATCAGGCCGTATATGAACAGGATCGTGACGCTCAACGGCAACATCGCCAGCAGGCCGATACTGAACGAGCGGAACAGCACGATCATCATCACCAGAACCATAACGAACGCACTCATCAGGCTCTTGAGCATGCCGTTGACCATCTGCTCCTGCCAGACCACGTTGATATAGGTCAGTCCGGCCCAGTTGACGCTTAGTCCCTGAGGTAAGGGGTTCGCGTCAATATAGGCGTCAACATGCTCGATCACATCGGTCATAACCTGGTTATCGCCACTCTTCAACTGCAGCCAGAGCAGTGTCGAGCGATAATCCGGCGTCACGAAGTGCCAGAGATCGTCCGGACGGTGAGATGACTGATAACTGAGGATCGTCTGCGCCACCCCGCGTGGCGAGTCCGGCAGCCGGAACTGTTCATCTCCGCCCCCGGTCAGCTCGCGATACACGGTTTTAATCAGTACCGGCAGGCTGTTGACCTTACCCACCTGCGCATGGCGCTCCAGATCGCTGGCCAGCGCATCGAGGTAGGCAAGCACCTCGGGATTGAGGAAATACTTGGCGTCAATCTGCGCGGCCTCGACCCGGCGGAACAGGGCCAGCCAGAGTTCCTCCTCATCAGCCGGACGGGAGAAGCCGGCTTCATCCAGCAAGCCCGCCAGAGCACTGGCGTACTGGTCGAAATCGGCCGAAGCTGCATCGTCCATCATCTGCTGCAATTCCGGCTTCAGCTGGGTGCTCCTCGGATCCGCATCCAGTTCAGCAAGCAGGTCGCTATTCAGCGCGAGCACCGGATCCTGCTGCGCGTTACGATCAAACACCAGGTAGGCGTTGTAGGTGCCGGAGAAGTGCTCATTCAGCACCCGGTCGGCCACCCTGAGGCGGTGATCGGACTTGAACCAGCGCACCGGGTTGTCGTTGATCTGAATCTGGCTTACCCCCCAGATGCTGAGTGCGGTAAGCATGCTGAACGCGACAACCAGCAGACGCGCCT
This sequence comes from Marinobacterium zhoushanense, assembly GCF_014641945.1. GTDB lineage: Bacteria > Pseudomonadota > Gammaproteobacteria > Pseudomonadales > Balneatricaceae > Marinobacterium_D > Marinobacterium_D zhoushanense. The sequence continues at coordinate 93,985 of NZ_BMIJ01000003.1, read as the reverse complement.
TAAGCATGGACAGGCGCCCCATCAGGGACATTAAACGTCCCAGGCGACTGTTATCATCCTCCTGGATGTTGTGATCCTTGAGCTGGGCCATACGCTTCGGCGACAGGCTGATGATATAGGCCGGCACCAAGGTCACGGTCAGCAGGAATGCCAGCATGATCCCGAACGCCACGTGCAAACCGAATATCTGCACCGGCGGAATCGGTGTAAAGGCCAGCGATGCGAAGCCTACCGACGAGGTCAACGAGGTAAACAGCATTGGTGTAAACAGATGACCCAGTACCTCCATCACCGCGGGGCGGGCATCCTCACCGGGGCGGTAACGATCGGCAAACTCTGACAGGATGTGCACCGAGTCCACCACGGCGATCGGCATCAGGAAGATCGGAATCATCGAACTCATGATGTGTACTGTGTAACCCTGTCCGATCAGCAGCCCCATGGTGATGATGACCGACGCCATCGCTACCAGCATCGGTGCCGTGATCAGCAGCAGACTGCGGAAGAACACCCACATCAGGATGAAGATCATCAATCCCGCCAGCGGTGCAGAGATCGCCATCTGCACGAACATCTCAACGCCAAAGGTATCCTCGGACACCGGCAGGCCGGCAATATGGAACTGATCCTCGACACCGAGTTGAGAGATAGCCTCTTCGATCTGCTGCGACAACTGGTAACTGAGCGACTTGCTCTCGATCGGTACATAGAGCCCCGCAGCATGTCCGTCGCCGGACACCAGCGTGTTGTCCAGCAATGGCAGACGCTCTACCGCCTGACGAATCTGCGCCGCCTGTGCCAGCGTTTGGGGGGCATCGCGCATCATCCATTCAAAACGGATCGTTCCCGGCCCCTCCTGACTGATGTTATCGACACGGTCCAGCGCCATCAGGTCCTTGGCAATGACCCCCTTCATCCGCCCTATCTGCTCCGACAACCGGTGCAACGCCTCGAGCGACCGGGGGTTATAGATCCCGGCATCGGTTTTCGTATTCACCATTCCGACCACAATCATGTCATAGAGCGCAAAACGCTCTTTCACCTGGTCATGGAACACACGATCCACTTGATCGTGAGGCAGCATATTTTCCGGATCCGTATCAACCTTGATCGACGGGATCTGCAGCCCTGCGAGCAAGCAGAGCAACAGCAGCAATGCGAATACCCATTTCGGTCGATCGACGGAGAAAGTTAGCAGAGCATCACGCAGCTTCATCTGGATTCTTACCCAATTTGCGATTTAGAATATCTGCATTATATTAGAATTAACTAATACTACAAATCGGAATGAATAATTGAGCGCTGCGGTCAGGATGGGATAAACTCTTTGCAGAGAAACAAGCGACTCTGCGTGGCGAATGCGTTCCCCAGCCAAACACCCGCTGTTGCTGTATCGACACTCCAATAAGACTATGCAAATGCACCGCCGCCGGGGAGACCGTCCGTGAGCAAAGTATCCGAGCAGCCCATCGCCTGTAACATACAGCCTGAAAACCCCACACTTGAGTTGATGAAGGCAAACGCCTCACGTGCGGCACAATTGATGAAAGCGCTGGCCAATGACAGCCGTCTGCTGATTCTCTGCCATCTGGACGGCCAGGAACTGTCGGTCAGCGAACTCAATCGCTGCCTGGATCTGAGCCAGAGCGCGTTGTCCCAGCATCTTGCCGTGCTGCGCAAGGATGGCCTGGTTAAAACCCGCCGCGAGTCACAGACCATCTACTACTCTCTCGAAGGTGATACGGCCAAACGGCTGATCAGAACCCTGCACGAAATGTACTGCCCGGAAACGCTGCCCTGAGCGAGAGCCACTTTTCTGGGGGCTGCCGTCCTGGTAAGTGACCTAGCAGGCGTGCTCACTGCTGCAGACGATAGATCTGCCAATCCTCCGCGGGTTCGTTGAGCAGCATCTTCATCTCCACGACCTCCTCCTCGGCGTTATAGCTTATACGGAAGCCCAACCTGCGTGCCAACGCCTGCATCCCTTTATTGGTGGTCAGTGTCGATCCGGAAAGCTCCAGCGTTCCGCGGGAACGGCAGTAATCGATGATCTTGCGCATCAGGATCACGCCCAGCCCCTCACCCTGCAGATCATCCCGAATCACCACCGAAAACTCAGCGCGCACGTTGTCCGCATCGGTTACCGCCCGGGCTACCCCCAGCGTCTCACAGCCCTTGCCGTCAAGACGCGGAGCCGAGACGATAAACGCCATCTCACGGTCGTAATCGATCTGCGTCCAGTTGGCCAGCTCATCATGGGTGGGTACACCGCGGCTGTAGAAATACCGCAGGCGAATCGATTCCGGACTCAACCGGTTGTAAAACTCCAGGTGCGCCGGCTCGTCCTCGCCGCGAATCGCCCGCAACGTCGCCGGCCGCCCTGAGCGTTTCAGTAAAATCTGCTCGGTCAGATGTTCGGGATAGGGGCTGATCGCCAGGCGCCCCGGCTCGGCAACCGACGCCGAATAGTCCACCGCCAAAAGGCCACGCTTGTTCAGCAGCAGCGGGTTGATCTCCAACGTCGAGAGCTCGGGCAGGTCCACCAGCAGGTCAGACAGGCGTAACAGCAGCTCACTCAGCTGATCGACATCGCGCTCCACCTGATAGCTGTTCTCCGCGATGATGCGATAAACCCGTGAGCGTTTCACCATCTCCCGCGCAAGCGCCAGGTTCAGCGGCGGCAGCATGATATTGCGATCAGCCAGCACGTCCACGGTGTAGCCACCGACACCAAACACCAGCAAAGGCCCAAATACCTTATCGCGTGTAATACCGACGTTGATCTGCAGCGACTGGAAACCACGTTTCATCTGCTGAACGGCGAAGCCGAACATCTGGTCGGAGGCGTACAGCTCACCCACTCGATACGCCAGCTTCGTGGTGGCATGACGCACCTCGTTGATGGAGTAAAGATCCAGCGCCAGGTCGTGCCAACGCTGATGCGCGCTGTCGTCATAGCTGAACGGATAGACGTTGGAGCTGTGCAGCGCCTTGACCGCCACAGAGCCGCCCATCTGCCGGGCGCACTCCACCACGCCGGCGATATCCTCGGCATAGCGCGTATTCGCCGTGGGGATCTCATACAGATTGAGCAGCTCTGAGACCTCAGAGTGATGCAGATAGTCCCGCCCCACCTCCTTGGCGGCGGTAATCAGCTCGCCGACTCGACGCCGGTTTGGCGTATTCTGCTGCTGAATGGGCGCCGGCGTCTGGCGCATCACTTGCTGATTGCGATGGTAGTCCACCATGTGCATGAAGGCGTTGACCGCCTCCTCCGGCGTCAGGAAGGTTGCAATCCCCGCTGAGTTGCAGGCATTGCGCGCAGCAATCGCGGAGAAACGCCCCATCCAGCAGGTCAGCACGTTGCGGGGGGTTTTGCGCGCAATCTTGATCACCTCTTCCGCGGTATCGACGCTGGCCGCCAGACGGGTTGGCGCATGAATCACCAATACCGCGTCCACATTGGGGTCCTTGGTCAACAGACGGGTCACTTCGGCAAAGCGTTGCGGATCGGCATCGGCGTTTAGGTCGACCGGGTTCTGTATTCGCGCCTCCGGGGGCAACAGCTCAAGCAGCTGCTGCTCGGTCTCCTCGGTTAGCCTGGCAAGCTGGCCGCCCTTACGCAGCAACCGATCGGTCGCCAATGCATTTGGCCCCATGCCGTTGCACACCAGGGCCAGTCTCTCGCCACGCATCGGCTTCATACGGGACAGGGTTTCCAGCGCATTAAACAGCTCATCCGCCGTTTCAACCCGGACCACGCCGGCACGGCGTAGCGCCGCATCGTATACCAGGTCGGGGTCGGCAATACCGGGGGCGAGCTCAAGCCGATGCTCGGCATCCTGGATGATATTGGACTTCAGCACCAGCACCAGCTTGTTACGCGACGCCGAACGAATCGCCGAGACGAAGCTGCGCGCATCGCCGATCACCCGATCCATCTGCAGCAATATGGCATGGGTCCAAGGATCACGGGCCAAATAATCGATAATCGAGGGCAGATCCACATCGACGCCATCACCCAGCGTCAGAAAGTGGGAAAAGCCGATCTCCTGACCATTGGCCCAGTCGATCATCGCCGTCCCCAACAGCCCCGACTGACCAACGTAGGCCACCTTGCCCTTGAGGATATTGACGTGCGAGTAGCTGGCATTCAGCTTCGACCCCGGCACCAGCATACCCATGCAGTCCGGTCCCAGGATTCTGATACCGTAGGGCTTCGCCGCTTCGCGCACCTCTTCACGCAGGGCGCGGGCATGACTGCTCTGATGCAGTGACAGCCCTCCGGTCAGGATAAGCGCCGCTTTTACCATGTTGGCGCCAAGCTTGCGCACGATGCCCGCGACGGCGTCAGGGGGGGAACAGATAATCGCCAGGTCCGGCATCTCCGGCAACTCGGCGACACCCACGTAACAGGCGACGCCGTTTACGCGGTCATATCCCTTCGAGTTCACGGCCATCAACGTGCCTTCGTAGCCGCTATCGAGAAGGTTTCTCAGCACGATACCACCCATGCTGTCCTCTCGCTCGGAAGCTCCGAATACCGCAATCGACCGAGGCTTAAAGAAGCGCTTCAAATACCGGGTAGACACTCGACAGTTCCTGCATTCATCCGACTGATATTAGGAATATGTCTGACTGTGGATCAGGAATCCAATGATATCTCTTCGCAGTTGCAGCAAAAATTCAGATCCATGATCTGAGCCCACCTTTCATCTCTACAGTGGAATCGCGTGAAGCGATACACCTGGGCGGTTACCACCCCAATGACGCGCCTCATTGCGTATTGTGCAGCGCGCAATCTGGATCCAGGGCTGATTCACCACTAAGCTATTCACCACTAAGCGAGTGGGCAGGACGCCTCGCGCCGTCCCGCCGACAGTCATTCCATTAAGGATAGACAGCCGTCGCCATCATGGCGTAACGCGCGGTTGCCAACCTTGAACCACCGGCTTTCAGCAGCATCCGCGAATACGGCCAAAAAAGAAGCTTAGCCCACACAGCCAGGAGCAGGGAGTCCAGTTGCATGTCCCAGACCCGCTTTACCGAGCTCAAGAATAGCGTCGATCGCGTAATCCACGCATTGGAAGGCAGGTTTACGCAAGGCGTATCACCGGCCTCGCTCACACTGGCCTATCTGGATTGGCTGATCCACCTGGGACACTCGCCAGGCAAGATCAGCGAGCTGATGGAAAACGTTGTGCGCAAGCATCAAGCCTACCTGGTCTGGAGTGCCCGCGCCGCCAGCGATCCTAACCTGCCACCGCTGATCGAACCGAGAACGCAGGATCGCCGTTTCGATAAACCGGCCTGGTCGAATTTCCCGTTCAATACCATTGCTCAGGGATTCTTGCTGCACGAGCAGTGGTGGCACTATGCCACAACCGGCATTCCTGGCGTCAGCCGACACCATGAGAATGTGGTGTACTTTGCCGCCCGCCAGTGGCTGGACATGATGTCACCGACCAACTTCCCGACAACCAACCCCGAGATCATCAACCGTGCCGTCGAAACCGCAGGCAATAGTCTGTACCAGGGGCTGCAGAACCTGCTAGAGGACCTTCAGGCCTATACGCTGGGCAGCACACGGGAGTGCAAGGAGTATTGTGTTGGCGAGAACCTCGCCGTCACCGAAGGACAGGTCGTTTACCGTAACAACCTGATCGAGCTGATCCAGTACAGCCCGAAAACCGCCAGTGTATATGCCGAACCGATCCTGATCGTGCCGGCGTGGATCATGAAGTACTACATTCTTGATCTTTCACCCCATAACTCGATGGTGCGTTACCTGGTCGAACAGGGTCACACCGTATTCATGATCTCCTGGCACAACCCGGATGCCGAAGATCGCGACCTGGCGATGAAGGACTATATCAACCGTGGCGTGCGTGACGCATTGAAGGCGATCAATGCCATCCTACCCGAACGCAAGGTGCACGCCGCCGGTTATTGTCTCGGAGGTACGTTACTGGCGACAACCGCCGCCGCACTGGCCCGGGACGAAGATGAGCGACTGGCGTCCATATCCCTGTTTACTGCGCAGACCGACTTTACCGATGCCGGCGAGCTGATGCTGTTTATCGATGAGAGCCAGCTCAGCTATATGGAAGATATGATGTGGGATAGAGGCTATCTGGACACCAGCCAGATGGCGGGCGCCTTCACCCTGTTGCGTTCCTACGACCTGCTCTGGTCACGCATCGTCAGCGAATACCTACTCGGCGAGCGTCCGAGCATGAACGACCTGATGGTCTGGAACTCCGATTCCACCCGCATGCCGTACAAGATGCATACCCAGTACCTGAAGCGCATGTTCCTGCGCAACGACCTGGCCAGCGGGCGTTTCATCGTTGACGATCGCCCGGTTTCGCTACGCGATATTCGCGTACCGATCTTCTGCGTCGCCACCGAAAAGGATCATGTTGCTCCCTGGCGCTCGGTTTACAAACTGCACAGTCTGGTGCGGACCGACCTCACCTTCGTACTTACCAGCGGCGGCCATAACGCGGGCATCGTCAGCGAGCCGGGCCATCCAAGGCGGAGTTACCGCCTGGCGCTGAACCGGGTTGAAGACAAATACATCTCCCCCGACGAGTGGCTCAATCGTTATGCCAAGCAGGAAGGGTCCTGGTGGGAGCCGTGGAGCACATGGCTTGCGGAACGCTCGGGAGCGCAAACCGAGCCACCGTCCATGGGAAATACGGATGCCGGATACGCACCGATCTGTGCTGCGCCGGGGCTGTACGTTTTCGAGAAGTGATAGGCTGAAGCGCCCATACGGTGGGACTCTCGGGCAAATTGAACGATAGATCAAAAAACGTTTTTTTCATAAATCCGATAGCAAAAATCAATTTTCTGGTTTTGCCGAAGCTGATCTATATTCGCGCCAGAGAGGTATGGAAAACGCGAATCGAATACGAGCGTGTGCGGACCGCGTTTTTCACTCTTGAACGAGGAATTCGCAGCATGCTGCGTACTGCTAACTTTAAGCGTGAGAATACCGCCGATGGGCACCAAAATTCGCGTCGATCAATCTCTGGACGACCTGGATGACTGGAGCGAACAGCTTACAGACGATGATGAAGTGGCACAGACCCGCCAGCGCTACGACGGCAAACGCCGCCGTCAGATTGAAGATCTGATGGAGGAGCGAGCACTGGCACGTCAGATCAGCGACGGTTACGACGACCGTATCTGATCCCTTTCATCTGAAACGGAAACGGCCCGCTCGCGTCCAACGCCAGCGGGCCGTTCTGCTTAAGAGCTGCCTGGATGACAGCCAAGCGTAGGCTGCCCGGCTCAATGCAACCCTGGATCAGGCGGCACAGATGACGTCGCCATGTTCCTCTTTCTCGATCAGTGCGTGATGCATCGCCTTCACGGCACTCTCGTAGTCCTCTTCCCGGACGATCGCCTGCATCTCGACCTGACGTACCGACTGATGCAGCGCCTGCACGCTGATGTTGGCGTCGGATAGCGCCGACACCGTGCGCGCCAATATGCCCGAGACTTTCAGATCCGAGCCGATCGCCGACACGATGGCGACACGATGCAGCTGCACCTCTGCGCCGCTGTAGCGCTCGCCGATCAGGCGCACCGCCCGATTGATCATTTTGCGTGTGCCGGACAGGTAGTAGGTTTGACTGTTGGCATCGGAATCCCGACTGATGACGGATAGCTTGAGCTGCTGCAACAGCTGCAGCAGTTCGATCTCATAACCGATATCGCCCAACATATCCTGATCAAACACCTCCAGCGCCACCACTCCGGTTCGGCCGGCGATGATCTCGACACAGGGTTCGACACTGCAGTAATCCTGACTGATCAGCGTACCCGCATGCTCAGGTTCGAACGCGTTCTTGATGCGCAGCTCGATACCAAGCTCGCGCAGCCCTTTCGCCGCCTTGGGATGGATCGCCTCCATACCAAGATTGGAGAGCTGATCGGCAACATCGTAATTGGTCCGGCCAATGGTGACGATACGATCCAGACCCACGATACCGGGATCGGCAGTACTGAGATGAAACTCCTTGTGAATCACCGCCTCTCTGGCCTTGGTCAGGGTGGCGATCTTGCTGAACGTCATCTCGCTGTAGCCGCGATCGAAGGTCCGCATCAACCCCTCCTTGCAGTGGGTGTAGCCGGTCACGATCGGCAACTCCGTGGCGAGATCGATATCATTCAGGTGATGCTCGAGCATATCCTCGAACGGCCGCGGCTCCGGCTCATGCCAGCCGCTGAGATCGACCAGGCGAGCATTCACTCCGGCATCACGCAGCGCCAGGACCGTATTGTGAGCACTGTGGGCCTCGCCGATCGCCGCCAACATCTCACGTACTCGCATCAGATGATCGGTGAGCTGGAAATGGCCGTAACGACACAGCGCCTGCAAGTTCTGCATGCAACTGCGCGCGCCTTCGATACGTTCCGTAATGAAGGCGTCCGCCCGCTTGCAGGCCTCGGTCGCACCAAACAGGGAGGCATTCATCTGCAGCATACGCTGATGAACGCCGTCGAGTGACTCATGCCAACTTGCTTCCTGCTCACCGTTGGCGAAACGCCCGTAAACGCCAGGCTCTCCTGATTTCTTATGTTCCAGCAGCAGATTGGTCATCCCGCCGTAGGCAGACACAACGAAGATCCGCTGGTACAGATCGGTTCCTTTGCGTCCGCCAATCAGGATCGTGTCCATCAGCTCGGCGAATCGACTCATGGAGGTACCGCCGATCTTCTCTACGCTATGCAATCCCGCTGCAGCCCGCTTCCGATCAGGCATTAACGACCTCCGCTTCAAGTGGATAGACGCCATTCTCATCATGCACCTCCTTCCCATTTAGCGGCGGGTTAAAGGCACAGGCGACCTGCATCCCATCCGGACCGCCACGCAGCAGGTGGCGGTCATTTTTATCGAGAATGTAGACCGTACCGGGCTCGATCTTGTGGATCTTACCGTCAGCCAGAGTCTCCACCTCGCCGGAGCCGCTGATGCAGTAGACGGTTTCCAGATGATTCTGGTACCAGATGTGGGTCTCAGAGTTGGGGTAGATATTGGTGATATGGAAGGAGAAGCCCATACCATCATCTTTCAAAGAGAGCCGTGTGCTATCCCAGGTATTCGTCTCAGAAAAGATCTTGCGGCCGTTTTCTGCACACTCTTTCAGCGTACGTACAATCATGTCAGTATCCTGTTCCAGAGGCTTTAAAGGAAAGTATGTCGAATTAACCCGCTGTCCGCTTACGAAGCCTTGCGCTCGCGCTTGGCAGCCGCCTTGGCAAAGGCTTTATCCAAAACCCCCAGACCGAAATCGATCTGCGCCGTGCTGATGGTCAGCGGTACCAGGCACTTGACGACCTGGTCATGTGCGCCGCTGGTTTCGATTACCAACCCGTTCTGGAAAGCATCGCGGATCACCTCGCCCGCCATTTCACCATCCGGACACTCAATGCCGCTCATCAAGCCGCGTCCCTTGAGCGTCAGGCTGTTCTGGCCGTAGCGGCGAATCAGACGCTCTAGCCCGTTACGCAGGTGCTGTGCTTTCTGTTTGACCTCATCCGCAAACTCGCTATCACGCCAGAACAGCTCAATCGCTTTGGCTGCGGTCACAAAGGCGAGATTGTTACCACGGAAGGTACCGTTATGCTCACCCGGCTCCCATATATCGAGCTCATCCCGGTAGGTCAGGATCGCAAACGGCAGGCCGTAACCGCTAAGAGATTTGGATAGCGTCACCATATCGGGGTGAATACCCATCTCCTCAAAGCTGAAGAAGCTGCCGGTGCGTCCGCAACCAGCCTGAATATCGTCGACAATCAGCAGCATGTCATGACGACGGCACACCGCTTCCAGATTACGCAGCCATTCGGCACTGGCGGCATTCAGACCACCCTCGCCCTGCACGGTCTCAACGATAACCGCTGCCGGATGATCCAGTCCGCTGCTCGGATCACTCAGCAGCTTCTCGAAATATTCGGTGGAGTCGACGCCTTCGCCGAGATAGCCGTCGAACGGGATGCGAAAGACATCATTGAGCGAGGTCCCCATGGCACCACGGTGATGCTGGTTACCGGTCGCTGCCAGGGCTGCACCACTGCAACCATGGAATCCGTTGGTAAAGGAGACGATGGTGCTGCGGCCTTTTACCTTGCGCGCCAGCTTCATCGCCGCCTCGACGGCGTTGGTACCGGTAGGACCGGTGAACATCACGCGGAACGACTCCATTCCACGCGGCTTCAGAATCCATTCGTGGAACGCCTCAAGAAAGCGCGCCTTGGCACTCGAGTGCATATCCAGGCCGTGGGTGATCCCCTCGGAGCTGATGTAATCGATCAGCGCTTCCTTGAGCTCAGGATGGTTATGACCGTAGTTGAGCGTTCCGGCACCAGCCAGAAAATCGATATAGGTCCGCCCTTCCTCGGTAGTGAGCTCAGCCCCTTGGGCCCGGTTGAAAACGACTGGAAACGAACGGCAATAGGAACGTACTTCAGACTCAACCTGCTCAAAAATATTCATTACAAACTCCTGCTTGAGTGAGTGATTTGCTTCAAGACGCCAGTGCAACGGCGAGTTTGAACGGCCCCGCGCGGTACAGCACCTCATCTTCATGAGCGCCATCGAAATGCTCTTCCCGTGCGAACAGAACTCGTTCCTCGACGGGTGCGCTCAACCTGGAGAAGAAGCGCGCGAACATGGACCGGGACGCCTGATTGTCGGGCGTAATGGTCGTCTCGATGTAGTGAACACCGTCATCCGACAGCCGGTCAGCCAGCGCCATCAACATGCGATTACCTAGTCGTTGACCGCGAGCCGCGGGATCAACAGCGACCTGCCAAACGAACAGGGTGTCCTGTCGCTCGGGCGGGCGATAACCGGAGATAAATCCCACCAATTTCCCACTGTCGTCGACAGCAGCGATTGAGGTATCGGCAAAATCACCACACTGCAGCAAGTTGCAGTACATAGAGTTGGTGTCGAGAGGGGGGCAACGTTCAATGAGTCGGAAAACCTCGGCACCGTCTTGAGCCCTCGGCTTCCGGAAGTGAATTTTCTTATGGGTATCCATAGCATCCCTGATTGCTTAGCTTTACGATGCTTTTTATTTTAAAACATATTGGTGAGCATTAATCAACCACAAGCTCGATCGATACACTAATCGAGCTAATATTTTATAATCTTTATTTATCATATACTTAATAGATTAATACACATAAAAGATGTCATTTTACATTGCATCGCGCTACAATACTTTTACGACATAATTCCAGCTTTCTATTGCGATGGTTTGCAAATCAGGCTAAAAACCCGCTACAGAATTTGATTGCCCCGTCAGACAACCCTCGGATTCCAATGTCTAGAAGTCAGGAAGTACTGGTGCTGCTGCGCCAGATCATTCGTGTAACCGATATGCACGACAAACAACTCAGCCGCATGACAGGCTTGACCATGCCTCAGCTGATGACCATGCAGACACTCGACACCGAGGGCTCGATCACCATCGGCGTACTGGCCAAGAAGATGAATCTGGCCCAGGCGACAGTGACCAGCATCCTCGACAGGCTGGAGCTGAAAGGACTGGTGAAAAGGGAGCGCAGCCAGAGCGATAAACGCAAGGTTCTTGCCTGCCCAACACAGGCCGGCATAGAGCTGCTGAAATCAGCGCCGACAACGCTGCAGGACCGATTTGTAGAAAAGTTCGCCGGCCTGAAAGAGTGGGAACAGTCGATGGTAATAGCGGCGCTCGAACATGTTTCGGAACTATTGGAAGCCGATCAAATCGATGCCGCACCAATGCTCGACATTGGCGCTCTCGATCGCCACATGCTTTAAGACGTTCACGCCACAATCCAACTCAAGAGGCGTTACCAGGGGGCTGAACCGCACTTTGTGAAGCCGGCCCCGCCACCCGATTTCTCCCCTCACGCTTGGCCCAATAAAGACGTTCGTCCGCCCTTTGCATTAGAGCCGCAAAACTCTCCCCCGGACGCAGCTGTGACACCCCGAAGCTGGCGGTCACGGTCCGGTCGACACCCAAATTGGTAGATACGATCGCTATGCGTAGCCGCTCGGCCAGTTCGGCAGCGCCCTTGCCTGCGGTCTCAGTCGCAATCACCATAAACTCCTCACCACCGGTGCGCGCCAATAGATCCAGGTTACGTATCCGACTGGCCGCGAGGGCAGCAAACTGCCGCAGCACCTGATCGCCCACCGGGTGACCGTAGACGTCATTAATATCTTTGAAATGATCGATATCGAAAAGAATGACCGACAGATCCCGCCTGTAACGATGCGCCCGGCGCACCTCACCCGACAGCACATCCATGGCGCGCCGCCGATTCAGGATACCGGTCAAGACATCGGTATTGGCCTCCTCCACCAGCGCACGAATCTCGAGCAAACGGCGGTAGGCAAAAAGCACCAGATAAAACGGACCAACCAGGCACAAACTGATCAGAAACTCGTCTAGATTTACCGATTCAAAACGGCGCGTCCAGGCATAGAGGCGATCAGCCAGATCCAGTTCCGATGAGATCAGGTACACTGACAGAAACAGCAAAGCGGCCAGCAACAGCTCACTGCCGAAGCGCCGAGCATCAAGATACTTGTGTTTAAATTGACGCAAACTTACTCCAATAGACAGGTCGTCAGAAAACCCCGCGCAATTCTATCAGCGCCGGGCGTAATCACCACAATCCCTCCAGGTACAGAGACGCTGACTCAACTATAGTCGCCCTCCATGACGCCAGCACAAGAGGAACAGCGCGAGAACAGATGCTTCTCCACCTCTGGCAGCTCTGCTATCCTTGCCTGCTCTATTTTAAGCGCACACAGCCCAAGCCGAGCGATCCGCAATGAACAGATTCTGGAGCCCCGCCATTCAGTCACTGGAGCCCTATACGCCAGGCGAACAGCCTCGCATCGAGGGACTGACCAAGCTGAATACCAACGAAAACCCCTATCCGCCCTCTCCAGCTGTTACGGATGCTCTCAAGCACTTCTCCACCGAACGTCTGCGCCTCTATCCAGACCCCAACGCCAGTCGATTGAAAGACGCACTGGCGCTGGAGTTCGACCTGACCCAGGAGCAGGTGTTCGTTGGCAACGGCTCTGACGAGGTATTAGCACTGGCGTTTATGGCGTTTTTCCGTCAGCCACGCCCTCTGTTGATGCCGGAGATCAGTTACAGCTTCTACGATGTCTACGCCAACCTGTTTGATATCGATTTCCGCAAACTTCCGCTCGACGACCAGTTTCGCATTCGCCTGAGCGACTACCCCGTCGACAACGGCGGTATCATATTTGCCAACCCCAACGCCCCCACCGGGATCGCCGTCGGGCTCGAAGAGATCGAGGCACTACTGAAGCGCAATACCGACAGCCTGGTATTAGTCGATGAAGCCTATATCGACTTTGGCGGTGAGAGCGCAAAAGCGCTAATTGCCTCATACCCAAATCTACTGGTGGTGCAGACCTTCTCCAAATCACGCTCACTTGCCGGTCTGCGCATCGGCTTCGCGTTCGGGCACCCGGAGCTGATCGACGCCCTGGAGCGGGTTAAAAACAGCTTCAACTCGTACCCGCTGGATATGCTCGCGATTGAAGCGGCCTGCGCCTCTTTGACCGATCGGCAGTACTTTACACGCACCTGCGAACAGATTATCGAAACTCGGGATCGTAGCGCTAAGCGGTTGGAGGAGCTGGGTTTTTCGGTACTGCCGTCCAGCACCAATTTTATATTCGCCCGCCATCGCCAACTGGGTGGTGCTGAGCTGATGAGCTATCTGCGTGAACGCAAGATTCTCGTGCGTCATTTCAACAAGCCTGCGATAGCGGATTTTCTACGGATCTCTATCGGAACGGATGAGGAGATGAAACGCTTGGTATCCGCGCTGGAAACACATCCGGACATCTCACACACAACTTGATTGCACACCTTGCCGCCTGCTCGCCACGCTCAGCTTGCAGGAGCTGGAAAGCCTGTGCCTTACCAGCCAGGCTTTCCAGCCATTGCTTGTCATGACGCTAGTCACAGTCCCAAAACGGTGACAAAACGCCTCCAGCGAGCTCAGGCTTCGCCCTCCACCCTATTGCCACCGCTATTGCGCGCTATGAACAGGCTCTCCTCCGCGCGCTTTAGCATCTCGGACGCACTATCCTCAATCCCCCGCATGCCCGCTACACCCACACTCGCGGTGCAGCGCAACTCCCCGGTGGGGTATGGCATCTCCAACTCCTGAATCAGGCGCCGCACTCGCTCCGCTGCCGCCAGCCCCTGCTCATGATTGGTTTCCGGCAGGAAAAGCACCAGCTGGTCATCACCGTAACGGGCCAGAAAATCGGCGGTGCGCTTTAGCTTGTACAACCCTGTCACGATCTGCTGCAACATCTGATCGCCAGCATCCCAACCGTGCTGCTCATTGATACTGCTGAAGTCATCCACATCGATCAGCAACACACTACAGGTCCAATCATACCGCTGAGCCTGCGCAACCGTTTGCTCCATGACCGTCAGCAATGCGCGGCGATTGTACGCCCCGGTCAGCGGGTCCCGTTGTGCCTGGTTGGTGACTTTACGCTGCAGCTTCTTACGCTCGTTGATATCTCGCGCACTCCAGATCAGCTCACCAGCCGGAGTGGCGATGAAGCGCGCCTCGTACCAGATGGGTTCGCGCAGACCCGCTTCGTGCAACATCGGCAATTGTTCCGGGCGGAGTACGTATTCGAGCGATTGCACCGAGCCCGGTGTAGTCTGAGCAAGCGCAATAACAGCACGAATTTTAGCCAGGAGATCCTCGGCAAGCAGCGTCTCCAGATCTCTCCCGGTGACAATCGATTCATTGAGCCATTCCGACTCACCCGCCCGACACATGACCACCGTTTCGCCATCAAGCACCATCAGCAGGTCCCGAGACACCTCGAGTATTGCCTCATACCGCTCAGCCCGATTTTCGACCTCTTGCGTCATCACGACTCTCCCCGCGCTCCATATCCCAATGAACTTCATGAGCCTCAGCCCCCTTCACCAAGGGCTATCCCAGAAATTACCGGATTATCTCTGTGGATCAAAGTGTTATTCGCCGCACCCATGACCGTGAACCGTTCCCCCGACAGCCTTGGCGCCCGCACCGGGTAAGCCAACCAACGCCCCCATGCTCATGGTGCCAAGTGCAACACTGCAGGCGAGGGACGCCCTTAGCATTGTCGATCAAGCGTACAGTCCTGGTTACCGGTAAATCTTAGCAGCAACCTAGCGTGAACGAGTAATTGTGATATTGTTGCGACAGATCACTATATGAACAGGGAGTCTGATAGTGCCAGAGCAGCCACAGGTACTAATGGCTAGGCAGCCGATCTTCGACAAGGAGCTTCGGGTGGTTGCCTACGAGCTGTTATACCGTTCGGACGACGAAAGAGAGATCGCCAATGTGTTCAACGGCCACCAAGCCACTTCGAACGTACTGGTGAACGCCTATACCAGCATCATCGCCAATCAGGAGCGCCGCCAACTACCCGCCTTCCTTAATCTTCCCCGCGAGATGTTTGAAACAGACTCCCTGCCGGCAATGTCTCATCGCCAACTGGTGATAGAAGTGCTGGAGGACGTAACCATCGACGACACGCTGATCGAGTCGGTTAAACGGTACAAGGCGGCGGGCTACCGGATTGCTCTCGACGACTTTATATACTCACCGCAGTACGATCCACTGCTGGCCCTGGCCGACATCGTTAAAGTCGACATACTCGCCCTGGGGATGCCGGATGTACGTTACACGGTCAGACAGCTAAAGCGATTTCCGCTCACGATGTTGGCGGAGAAGATTGAAACCTACGACCAGTTGCGCGAGTGTATCGATCTCGGTTTCAAGCTGTTTCAGGGCTACTTTCTGCGCAGACCTGAGATCGTCGAGGGCCGACGGCTGGACAGCAATGAGACGGTACTGTTGCAGCTTTTGGCCGAATTGAACAATGCCGAACCCAATACTGAAAAACTGGTCGCTCTGATTGGACAGGATCCGAGCCTTACCTACCGATTGCTCAAAATCGTCAACTCGGCCGCATTGTCGCAGCAACGCAATATCGAGAACATCAAGGAAGCATTGGTTATCCTGGGACTTGCCGAGATTCGCAAGTGGATCTCGTTGATTGCACTTTCCGGCCAAAGCAGAAAGCCGTCAGAATTGGTTAGAGAAACACTGGTGCTGGCCAAAATGTGCGAGCTGCTGGCAGAAAACCTTAAAAGCGCAGAGATGCCACCAAACAGCGCCTTCCTCTGCGGCCTGCTGAGCCGCCTGGACGCCATTCTCGACATAGAAAAAGAGCAACTGCTGCGTCAGATAGCCGTCAGCGATCAGATAACCGCCGCTGTTCGCGACGGCAGCGGATCTTTGGGTACATTGCTGACCAATGTATGCGCCTACTACGACGGACAGTGGAGCCAACTGAACGTATCGGATCACCCGCTATATCAACGCTGCCATATTGCCAGCCTTGAATGGGTCAATGACACCATGTCGCAGCTGGACTCAATGAGCGACTGACGGACTCCGTTGGCCCTGGACCTTCGAAAGGCTTAGCGAACGCCTGCGATCATGTGCTCGATAGCTGCACGCAACTCATCGTCGCTACAGCTCATGCAGGTACCCTTGGGCGGCATCGCTCCCTTGCCGGCACGCACTGTCGCCAACATGCCATCCACCCCTTTATCCAACCGGGGCGCCCAGGCCGCGTTGTCGCCAAGCGCTGGTGCACCGCCCAGTCCTGCGTTATGACAGGACTGGCAATGCTTAACAACGGTCTCTTCTGCGGTTTGTGCAAGCGATGCTTGAGCGGGCAGTACTAGCATCGCGCTCAATATGATTAAGACTGATACTCTATTCATGCGTTATCAACTCCACGACTGGCGACTTTTTGCCTATCAAAGCAGAAATGACTCCGTTAGAAAACATTTATACTCAGCCGAATCAATAGCTCATGATTTATAACAAAAAAGGCAGCCGAAGCTGCCTTTTTATCCAGGGATAAAACCCTTACTTCATAGACCAGCCGGTAACTTCCGACAGTGCCTTGCCGATATCGGCCAGGGAACGCACGGTCTTCACACCAGCATCTTCCAGCGCCGCGAACTTCTCGTCTGCCGTACCCTTACCACCGGAGATGATCGCACCGGCATGACCCATGCGCTTGCCCGGAGGTGCGGTCACACCGGCGATGTAGGAAACCACCGGCTTGGTCACGTTGGCCTTGATGAAGGCAGCCGCTTCCTCTTCAGCCGAACCGCCGATCTCACCGATCATAACGATCGCTTCGGTCTGCGGATCCTGCTCAAACATGGCCAGAATATCGATGAAGTTGGAACCCGGAATCGGGTCACCACCGATACCGACACAGGTGGACTGACCGAAGCCTGCATCAGTGGTCTGCTTGACCGCTTCGTACGTCAGGGTACCGGAACGGGATACGATACCAACCTTACCAGGCAGGTGGATGTGGCCCGGCATGATACCGATCTTGCACTCACCCGGAGTGATAACACCCGGGCAGTTCGGGCCGATCAGGCGCACGCCCAGCTCGTCACACTTCACCTTGCACTGCAGCATATCCATAACCGGGATGTGCTCGGTGATAGTAACGATCAGCTTGATGCCAGCATTAGCCGCTTCCAGGATGGAATCCTTGCAGAAGGGAGCCGGAACGTAGATAACGGATGCTTCAGCACCAGTGGCCTCTACCGCTTCTTTGACGGTGTTGAAAACCGGCAGACCCAGGTGCTCGGTACCGCCCTTACCCGGGGTTACACCGCCAACCATTTTGGTGCCGTATGCGATCGCCTGCTCAGAGTGGAAGGTACCCTGACCACCAGTGAAACCCTGACAGATAACTTTGGTGTCTTTGTTGATCAGAATGGACATTATTTACCCTCCGCTGCTTTAACCGCCTGCTGAGCCGCATCGGTCAGGCTGGTTGCGGCGATGATATCCAGGCCAGACTCGGACAGGAGCTTGGAGCCAAGATCTGCGTTGTTACCTTCCAGACGTACCACAACCGGTACTTCTACACCCACTTCCTTGACTGCACCGATAATACCTTCGGCGATCAGGTCGCAGCGAACGATACCACCAAAGATGTTGACCAGAACGGCCTTAACCTTGCTGTCTTCGAGGATGATCTTGAACGCTTCGGTAACACGCTCCTTGGTCGCACCACCGCCTACGTCGAGGAAGTTGGCCGGGAAGCCGCCGTGCAGGGATACGATATCCATGGTACCCATGGCCAGGCCTGCGCCGTTAACCATGCAACCGATGTTACCGGTCAGCGCCACGTAGTTCAGATCCCACTCTGCCGCACGGGCTTCACGGGCATCGTCCTGAGACGGATCGTGCATCGCCTGCAGATCTTTGTGACGGTACACGGAGTTGCCATCGATCACGACCTTGGCATCCAGGCAGTGCAGGTTGCCCTGGTCAGTGATGACCAGCGGGTTGATCTCGAGCAGGGCCAGATCCTTCTCTTCGAACATCTTCGCCAGACCCAGGAAGATATTGACGAACTGCTTGATCTGGTCGCCTTTCAGGCCCAGCTGGAACGCCAGTTCACGGCCCTGGTAGGGCTGCGCGCCGGTCAGCGGGTCGATGGTTGCTTTCAGGATCTTTTCTGGAGTCTCTTCGGCAACCTTCTCGATCTCAACACCGCCTTCGGTGGAGGCCATGAAGACGATACGACGGCTGGAGCGGTCTACGACAGCGCCCAAGTAGAGTTCGTTGGCGATGTCGGTGCAGGTTTCAACCAGGATCTTGGAAACCGGCTGTCCGTTGGCGTCTGTCTGGTAGGTGACCAGACGCTGACCCAACCACTTTTCAGCGAAGGCCTTAGCTTCTTCCGGGGAGTCGACCAGCTTCACGCCGCCCGCTTTACCGCGGCCGCCGGCGTGTACCTGAGCCTTGACGACCCACTTGTCTCCGCCAATCTGCTTGGCTGCTTCTACTGCTGCTTCCGGAGTATCCACCGCGATTCCCTTGGAAACCGGCAGACCATAGGCGGCAAACAGCTGTTTACCCTGGTACTCGTGAAGGTTCATGCTCTAATCCGTTGTTGTGTCGGTTGTTCATACACGGCGCCATGAGTAGACGGCGCCGTGCGCTTTCATCAGTGCTATCACACAGGGGACGAGCTTTTGGCCCGACCCGCGTAATGCAACCCTCAGTACTTAACGTTTTTTACGGTTGGCGATATGGATGGCGTGATTGTCCACGGCCAGCGCCGCCTCGTGCACCGCTTCACTTACTGTCGGGTGAGCGAAAACAGTAAGCTGAAGATCTTCGGCGCTGGAGGCGAACTCCATAGCGATCACACCCTGAGCGATCAACTCGGATGCAATGCCACCTACCATATGCACGCCCAGTATGCGGTCGGTCGCTTCATCTGCGATCATTTTGACGAAGCCGTCAGTGGCATTGGCTGCCATCGCACGTCCAGACGCCGCAAACGGGAATTTGCCGACTTTATATTTAACACCTTCAGACTTGAGCTCCTGCTCAGTCTTACCTACCCAGGCCAGCTCCGGGAAGGTGTAGATGATGTTAGGGATGCAGTCATAGTTCATCGCAGCCTTATGGCCAGCGATGATATCTGCAACCATGATGCCCTCTTCCGAGGCCTTGTGTGCCAGCATCGGGCCACGAACGGAGTCACCGATCGCGTAGACGCCCGGTGCGTCGGTGCGACAGTTCTCATCAACGAAGATGAAACCGCGCTCATCCAGCTTGACGCCGGAATCTTCAGAAAGGAGTCCCTTGGTCTGCGGGCGACGGCCGACTGCTACGATCAGCTTGTCGACGACGATCTCCTGATCGCCGTTGGTGTCGGTGTACTTGACCTTCACCTCTTTACCATCGATGACCTCGGTACCGGTGCAACGTGCACCCAGCTTGATATCCAGCCCCTGCTTGGTCAGCAGTTTCTTGGCCTCCTTGGCGACATCGATATCGGCCAGAGCCAGGAAATCGTCCATCGCTTCAAGCACGGTAACTTCGGATCCGCAACGCGCCCAGATCGAGCCCATCTCGAGACCGATAACACCCGCACCGATGATACCCAGACGCTTCGGCGTCTCGGTGATATCCAGTGCACCAGCGTTATCCAGAATCAGACCTTCGGTCAGCGGAGCCGGCGGAATCTCGACCGGCACAGAACCGGACGCGAGAATCACGTTCTCGGCACCATGAACGGAGACATTGCCGTCCTTATCGGTAACTTCGACCTGCTTGCCCGCCAGCAGCTTACCGGTACCCTGCAACAGGGTAACGCCGTTGGCTTTGAACAGACCTCCGATACCACCGGTCAGGTTCTTGACGATCTGGTCTTTGCGCTCGACCATCTTTTTGGTATCGATCTGCACATTATCGGCAACGATACCCTGAGCGGCGAAACCGTGCTGAGCTTCGTGCAGCTTATGCGTGGTTTCCAGCAGCGCCTTGGACGGTATGCAACCCACGTTCAAACAGGTACCACCAAGGACTGCGGTGCCTTTTTCGTCAACCCACTTCTCGACACAAGCAGTCTTCAAACCCAGCTGGGCAGCGCGAATAGCCGCCACATAACCACCAGGCCCTGCACCGATAACAATTACATCAAATTTATCTGACATCACTTAATCCTGTCTGTCTGTTCACTCGTTCGATTGTGAGTCCGCTTAGATATCCAGCAGCATACGCGCCGGATCTTCCAGCAGATCCTTGATGGTGACGAGGAATTGTACCGCCTCCTTGCCATCGATCATACGATGGTCGTATGACAGAGCCAGATACATCATCGGCAGGATTACGACCTGACCGTTTACCGCCATCGGACGTTCCTGAATCTTGTGCATACCCAGAATCGCAGTCTGCGGCGGGTTCAGGATCGGAGTGGACATCAGAGAACCGAAAACACCACCATTGGTAATGGTGAAGGTACCGCCCTGCATATCGTCCATACCCAGCTTACCGTCACGACCACGCTTACCGAAGTCCGCAATGGTGGCTTCGACGTCAGCCAGGCTCATGCTGTCGGTATCACGCAGAACCGGCACCATCAGACCGCGGTCGGTGGATACGGCCACACCGATATCCTGATAACCGTGGTAAACCATGTCGTTACCGTCGATAGAGGCGTTAACAGCCGGGAACCGCTTGAGCGCTTCGGTAGCCGCCTTGACGAAGAAGGACATGAAGCCCAGACGGGTACCGTTGTGGGTCTTCTCGAACAGATCCTTGTACTGCTTGCGCAGATCCATGACCGGCTTCATGTTAACCTCATTGTAGGTGGTCAACATGGCGGCATTCTGCTGTGCTTCAACCAGACGCTTGGCGATGGTCGCGCGCAGACGCGTCATCGGCACACGCTTTTCGGTGCGCTCACCAGCCGGAACACTGACCGTGGCAGCCGCAGCCGCTGGGGCGGCAGCCGGCGCAGCAGCAGGCGCAGCAGGCTTGTTCTTCAGATAGTTCAGAACATCCTCTTTAGTGATCCCGCCGTTCTTGCCGGTAGCAGGAATCGACTTGGCATCCAGGTTGTTCTCGTCAATCAGCTTACGAGCCGCCGGGCCGATCTTGTCGCCCTCACCGGTTTCGCCAGCCGGAGCTTCGGCGCTGCTTTCCGCAGCAGCCGGCGCAGAGGCTGATGCGGAACTACCGGCAGCACCCTCTTCAAAGATCGCGATGACCTCGTCGCTGAGTACGGTGTCGCCTTCGCCTTTCACGATCTCCTTGATCACACCATCAGCTGGTGCAACGACCTCGAGAACCACTTTATCGGTCTCGATATCGACAATCAGCTCATCAGCAGAGCAGGCCTCTCCAGGCTGCTTGTGCCAGGTTGCAACGGTACCGTCCGCTACGGACTCCGGAAAAGTTGGCGCTTTGATATCGATGGACATGCTATTTCCTTAAATACTGTGCTCGTTTTTTCTGCTAACGAACTGTCATTAACCGTTGATTGCCTCGTTGACCAGCTTTTCCTGCTGCTCAAGATGAACAGAGATATAGCCAACAGCCGGTGCCGCCGCGTGCGGACGACCCACCCCATCCAGGTAAAGTTTGGGGTCGAGCTTGTGCAATACGTTACGCATGTGATGCTGGCTGCAGTACCAGGCGCCCTGATTCATCGGCTCTTCCTGACACCACACCACTGATTCCAGGTTGCTGTACTGGCTGATCGTTTCAAGCAGGATATCTTCCGGGAACGGATAGAGCTGCTCGATACGCAGAATCGCCACGTCGTCTTTCGCCAACTCGGTGCGACGGTTGTACAGGTCGTAGTAGACCTTGCCGCTACACAGTACCAGGCGCTTGACCTTTTTCGGGTCAAGAGCATCGACTTCCGGGATCACCGGCTGGAAACCACCGTCTGCTAGATCTTCAAGCGTAGAGATAGCCTGCTTATGACGCAGCAGCGACTTCGGTGACATCACAACCAACGGCTTACGCAGCGGACGCACGACCTGACGACGCAGCAGATGGAAGATCTGCGCCGGTGTAGTCGGCACACAAACCTGAATGTTGTGTTCGGCGCACAGCTGCAGGAAGCGTTCCAGACGCGCAGAGGAGTGCTCCGGCCCCTGTCCTTCAAAACCGTGCGGCAGCAGCATGGTCAGGCCGCACAGACGCTGCCATTTCTGCTCACCGGAGGTAATGAACTGGTCGATAACGACCTGCGCGCCGTTGGCGAAGTCACCAAACTGCGCTTCCCAGATCACCAGCGCATTGGGCGTGGTGGTGGCATAGCCGTATTCGAAACCAAGCACCGCCTCTTCCGAGAGCAATGAATCATAGATATCGAACGGTGGCTGCTCATCGGCCAGATTCTGCAACGATACGTAGGTCGATGCATCTTTCTGGTTATGCAGCACGGCGTGACGGTGCGAGAAGGTACCACGGCCAACGTCCTGACCGGTCAGGCGAATTGGGTAGCCCTCTGCCAGCAGAGTGGCATATGCCAGAGTCTCAGCAAAGCCCCAGTTGGCTTCCATGGCACCGGCCGCCATCTTCTTGCGATCTTCGTAGATCTTCTGTACCTGACGCTGCACAGCGAAGCCTTCCGGCACTTCGCAGGTCTTGTTCGCCAGTTCCTGCAGCAGCTTCATGTCGACACGCGTGTCGCACTCGAAGCTCCACTCATGGCCCAGGTAGGGGCGCCAGTCCACAAACAGCTCGGTGTTGGGTTCCAGCACCAGCGACTTGGCCACATGCTCGCCGTTTTCCAGCGCGCGCCGATACTCCTTCTCCATCTCGGCAGCCTCTTCGGCCGAGATCACGCCTTCGCTGACCAACTGCTCAGCGTAGATCGTGCGAGTGGTTTTATGGTTCTTGATCTTGGCGTACATCAGCGGCTGAGTGCCAGACGGCTCGTCCGCTTCGTTATGGCCGCGACGACGGTAGCAGACCAGATCGATAACCACGTCTTTCTTGAACTCGTTGCGGTAATCTACCGCCAACTGGGTCACGAAACGCACCGCTTCCGCATCATCGCCATTTACGTGGAAAATAGGCGCCTGAACCATTTTCGCAACGTCAGTACAGTACTCGGTGGAGCGCGCATCTTCCTTCTTGGAAGTGGTGAAGCCAACCTGGTTGTTAATGACGATATGGATGGTGCCACCGGTCTTGTAGGCACGGGTCTGAGACATCTGCAGCGTCTCCATGACCACACCCTGGCCCGCAAAAGCAGCATCACCGTGCAGGTTCACCGGCAGCACGGTATCGCCGACAGTATCCTTGCGGCGATCCTGTCGTGCACGCACAGAACCCTCAACCACCGGCGCGGCGATCTCGAGATGCGACGGGTTGAACGCCATCGCCAGATGCACCTCACCGCCCTCGGTCATGACGTTGGAGGAGAAGCCCTGGTGGTATTTCACGTCGCCAGAGGTCTCAACCAGCTTCTTACCTTCGAACTCGCCGAACAGTTCAGCCGGGTTCTTACCGAAGATGTTGACCAGGGTGTTAAGGCGGCCACGGTGGGCCATGCCGATAACAACCTCTTTCACGCCCTGCTTACCGGCTCGACGGACCAGCGTATTCAAAGACACGATGAGGGACTCGCCGCCCTCGAGACCGAAGCGTTTGGCACCGGCATAGCGGGATCCTAGATATTTCTCCAGCCCTTCTGCCGCAGTCAGGCGTTCGAGCACCATCAATTTCTTTTCGTGCTCGACATCGGGATGAGAGCGAACGGGCTCCAGTCGAGACTGAATCCAACGCTTCTCCTGGGTGTCGACGATGTGCATGTACTCAGCGCCGACTGTGGTGCAATAGGTTTTCTTAAGATCAGCCAGGATCTCCTTCAGCGGCGCCTCTTCCTTACCGAAGAAGAGCGAGCCGAGCTGAAATACGGTGTCGTAATCCGCCTCGGACAGCTCATGGAAACGCGGTTCCAGATCAGGCACGTGCTCACGCTCAAGCAAGCTCAACGGATCGATATTAGCGGCCTGATGACCACGTACACGATAGGCGTTGATCATACGCAGCACACGAACCTGCTTCTTCTCGTGTTCTGAGCTGACGCTGCTTACCGCTACCGGCTGAGCGCGTTTCTGATTCTTGGAGAGATAGAGAAAGTGTTCCCGTATAGGAGAGTGGGGAACGTCTTGAGAGATGCTGTCACCGACTTTAGGGAGTCGGTCAAACTCTTCACGCCACTCTTGTGGAACGGCGTTCGGATCCATCAGATAAGTTTCGTATAGTTGCTCAACGTAGGAAAGGTTGCCACCGTACAGATGGGCATTTTTCCACATCAGCTCCATTATGCCGTCTTGCATTATGATATCACCCTGGCTTCAGGGGTCGAGGGCGCGCTCAGGGTGCACCATTTCCTGCTCACGAATTCCACCGCCCCTTCTTTGAATTACTGACTTGTTATTCAGCTGCAATCTAACGGGTCGCGCAAAATTGCGGGGAATATTCTACGACTTTTCATCCAGCCTTAACACAGCTTGTCGTCGCGGATAATACTAAAGTTCCCTCTTTTTTCTCCTTTTCCGACCCATCGACGGATTGCCTGCTGGCGGACAAAGAAAAAGCGGCACTTGGTGCCGCTTTTTTCAAGACCCGGATCAGGTCGCCTGCTGGATCAGCATGTTTCGAATCTTGCCGATCGCCTTGGTGGGGTTAAGCCCCTTCGGACAGACATTGACGCAGTTCATGATCCCGTGGCAACGGAATACGCTGAACGGGTCGTCCAGATCAGCCAGACGCTCGCGAGTCGCCGTATCACGACTATCCGCCAGGAAACGGTAAGCCTGCAGCAGACCAGAAGGCCCGACAAACTTGTCCGGATTCCACCAGAACGACGGACAGGCGGTTGAACAGCATGCACAGAGAATACACTCGTACAGACCATCCAGCTCAGCACGCTCTTCCGGCGACTGCAGACGCTCGATAGCCGGCGCCGGTGTATTGTTGATCAAGTAAGGCTTGATCTTCTCATACTGGCGATAGAACTGGGTCATATCGACCACCAGGTCACGAATCACCGGCAGGCCCGGCAGCGGGCGCAGCACCAGCTTATCGGCCTCAACCACAGCTGACAGCGGCGTGATACAGGCCAGGCCGTTCTTGCCATTCATGTTCATACCGTCGGAACCGCAAACACCTTCACGGCAAGAGCGACGATAGGCCAGCGTGGAATCTTTCTCTTTCAGCAGCTGGAGCAGATCCAGCACCATGATGTCCTTGCCGCCCGGGATATCGATATGGACATCCTGCATGTACGGCGCGTCATCAATCTCAGGGTTATAGCGATATACACTTACCAGCATCGTACCAGCCCCTTAATAGGTTCGAACTTTCGGCGGGAACGGCTCCATCGTCTTCGGTGCAAAGTTAACCGCACGCTTACCGATGCGCTTATCCTGCGGGAAGAAGACAGAGTGGCACAGCCAGTTCTCGTCATCACGCTCAGTGTAGTCATTACGGGCATGTGCACCGCGAGACTCTTTGCGCTCCACCGCCGCAATAGCGGTCGCCTCGGCCACTTCCATCAAGTTCTCAAGCTCAAGCGCCTCAATACGGGAGGTATTAAACGCCTGACTCTTATCTTCCAGATGGACATTGGCAACGCGCTCACGGATACCCCGAAGCAGCTCAAGCCCCTTCTCCATGCTCTCACCATCGCGGAACACGCCGAAGTAGAGCTGCATGGTGCTCTGCAGATCCTTGCGCACGTCCGCAATACTTTCACCGCCAGTGCTATTGTTCACGCGATTCAGGCGTGACATCGCAGCTTCGATATCGGCATCTGTCGCATCGGCCACTTCGTAACCTTCACGCATCTGCTGCTCGATCTGCATACCCGCGGCACGACCGAACACCACCAGGTCAAGCAGGGAATTACCGCCGAGACGGTTGGCACCGTGTACGGACACACACGCCACCTCACCACAGGCGTACAGACCATTGATGATCTGGTCGTTGCCCTCGGCATCCGGCGCAATTACCTGACCGCCAATATTGGTGGCAAGACCACCCATCATGTAGTGACAGGTCGGCACTACCGGAATCGGCTCCTTCACCGGATCGACCGCCGCGAAGGTCTTGGACAGCTCACAGATACCAGGCAGACGTGAGTGCAGAACCTCTTCACCCAGGTGATCGAGCTTCAGGAACACGTAATCACCGTTCTCACCGGCACCATTACCGGCCAGAATCTCCAGGATCATCGAGCGAGCCACAACATCACGACCGGCCAGATCTTTCGCGTTCGGCGCATAACGCTCCATGAAGCGCTCGCCGTTCTTATTGATCAGGTAACCACCTTCACCGCGGCAGCCCTCGGTTACGAGAACGCCCGCACCGGCGATACCGGTCGGGTGGAATTGCCACATCTCCATATCCTGCGCCGGCACACCCGCGCGCAGGGCCATGCCGACACCATCGCCGGTATTGATCAGCGCGTTGGTAGTTGAGGCATAGATACGACCGGCACCACCAGTCGCCAGCACGGTTGCCTTGGCTTTGATGTAGACGGTTTCACCTGTCTCGATGCAGATAGCGATACAGCCAACGACCGCGCCATCGGCATTCTTGACCAGATCGACGGCATACCATTCATTCAGGAAGGTAGTACCCGCCTTCATGTTGGCCTGATACAGGGTATGCAGCAGTGCATGACCGGTACGGTCGGCAGCAGCACAGGTACGAGCAGCCTGACCACCCTCACCGAAGTTCTTGGACTGACCGCCGAACGGGCGCTGATAGATACGACCGGTTTCAGTGCGGGAGAACGGCAACCCCATGTGATCCAGCTCAAATACCGCCTGCGGACCGACTGAGCACATGTACTCGATAGCGTCCTGGTCACCGATATAATCGGAGCCCTTGACGGTGTCGTACATATGCCAGCGCCAGTCATCGTTAGGATCGGCACTGGCGATCGCACAGGTGATACCACCCTGAGCAGAAACGGTGTGGGAACGAGTTGGGAAAACCTTGGTCACACAAGCAGTGTTCAAGCCGGACTGTGCCAGCTGCAGTGCAGCACGCATGCCCGCACCGCCACCGCCGACCACAATCGCGTCGAAAGAGAGCGTACGCAGTTTAGACATGTCTTAGATACCCCAAAGAATCTGGATGCCCCACACAACGTAGATAAACGCCAGCAGGCCACATACGGACTGGAATACGAAACGAGCACCGGTCGGCTTGATATAGTCAGTGGAAACCGACCACATGCCGATCCAGGCATGAGCTACCATAGAGAGCAGAGCCAGCAGCGAGAAAATACGCATACCGGTACCATCGAAAAGCCCTCTCCACTGGTTGTAATCCAGATCCGGGTTGAACAGCAGGTAGCCAATCATGAAAACGGTGTAAGTCAGCAGGATGACGGCGGTAATACGCTGCATCATCCAGTCATACAGACCGCTGCGGCCGAAGCTTGTAATACTTGTTACCATATCCACACCCCCGCCAGAAGGATTGCTACCACCGCAACAATCAGCGTGACTTTAGCTGCACGCTGACCGCTCTCCAGCTCTTCACAGAAGCCAGCATCCATAATCAGATGCTTGATCCCTGCAAAGAAATGGTAAAGCAGCGCTGATACCAGACCCCATGCAATGAGTTTTGCCAGGAAGGATTCCTGGAGCATCTCCTGGGCTTCAGCAAAGCCCTGCGGAGATTCCAGCGACAATCCCAACGCGTACACCATGAAGATGGCGCCAAAGAACAGCGCAACACCCGATACACGGTGCAGGATGGAAGTAATCGCCGGTAGTGGCTGTTTAATAGTTCGCAGATCTAGGTTTACAGGTCTTTTTTTGTTCACGGCTCTAGTTCACACTCTTGCGGCCCTGTTGCAAGGCTCGGTTGCTTGGAAGTGCTCAGAGAGTAGTACCTCGAGATGCTGAAATGAGCTCAATTATTATTTTGCTTTAGGAGCTATTTCAGGAGCCGGAGTATAGACACTTCGCCCTGCGAACACAATGAAGCGACGCCCGCATTAGCCTTATGTCCAATACCCCAGCAGCACAAAAGGTCAGTTGAAATGCGCACCGACCGAACGGCGGGACGACATTGATTGGATTGCAATTTTCCTCATGATGCATTGCAGCATATTAACCCAATGACTAAATTGACAATCACGCTTCAAACACTATAGTGGATGCTCACTTAATTCGGGGGTACAGCTGATCCTGTACGCCGGAGACAAGCGGCTGACAACAAGTCGCAGCTATTACAACTGAATGATAGGAGCCTCGAATGGCTGACAAGAAAGCACGTTTGACAGTCGATGGTCTGGAAGGAGAGATCGAACTTCCAGTGTATAGCGGAACAGAAGGCCCGGACGTTATCGATGTCCGTCCTTTAACCGGACAAGGCCTGTTCACCTATGACCCCGGGTTCGTATCAACAGCGGCTTGCGAATCCAAGCTGACCTATATAGATGGCGGCAAAGGCATCCTGCTGCACGGCGGCTACCCGATCGAGCAACTGGCCAACCACTCTGACTACCTGGAAGTCTGCTACCTGCTGCTCAATGGCGAGCTACCGACACCTGAAGAGAAAGAAGAGTTCGTCAACATCGTCTCCAACCACACCATGGTGCACGAGCAGATGAGCCACTTCTTCAATGGCTTCCGTCGCGATGCGCACCCAATGGCGATCATGGTGGCCTGCGTTGGCGCCCTGTCCGCCTTCTACCACGATTCTCTGGACATCAACGATGCCCACCACCGTGAAGTTTGCGCCTATCGCCTGATCGCGAAGATGCCAACCCTGGCAGCGATGTGTTACAAGTACTCCATCGGCCAGCCGTTCATGTATCCGCGCAACGAACTGAGCTATGCAGAAAACTTCCTGCACATGATGTTCGCCACCCCCTGCGGTGAGTACAAGGTAAGCCCGACCCTGGCACGCGCCATGGACAAGATCTTCGTATTGCACGCAGATCATGAACAGAACGCATCCACCTCCACTGTACGTCTTGCCGGCTCCTCCGGGGCCAACCCGTTCGCCTGTATCGCAGCCGGTATCGCAGCCCTCTGGGGACCTGCCCACGGCGGCGCCAACGAAGCCGTACTCGTCATGCTCGAAGAGATCGGTGACGAAGCAAACATCCCCGAGTTTATCGAGCGCGCCAAGGATCCCAACGATCCGTTCCGCCTGATGGGCTTCGGTCACCGCGTATATCGCAACTTCGACCCGCGCGCCAAGGTCATGAAGCAGACCTGCGACGAAGTTCTGGCGGAACTTGGAATCGAAAACGATCCGT
This sequence comes from Marinobacterium zhoushanense, assembly GCF_014641945.1. Classification (GTDB taxonomy): domain Bacteria; phylum Pseudomonadota; class Gammaproteobacteria; order Pseudomonadales; family Balneatricaceae; genus Marinobacterium_D; species Marinobacterium_D zhoushanense. The sequence goes on along the minus strand of NZ_BMIJ01000003.1, from coordinate 64,245 downwards.
TGCTGAAGATTGCCAAGCGTCTCGAGCAGATCGCCCTGGAAGACGACTATTTCGTAGAGCGCAAGCTTTACCCGAACGTCGACTTCTACTCAGGCATTATCTTGAAGGCAATCGGCATTCCGACCAGCATGTTCACCGTAATCTTCGCACTGTCGCGCACCATCGGCTGGATCTCACACTGGAACGAGTTCCACTCCAGCCCGAACAAGATCGGGCGCCCACGCCAGCTCTACACAGGACCAAAGTTCCGCGATTACCCGAGCAAGTAATCGCATATAGTTTGGCCAAACTGCCCGCATTCGCGGGCAGTTTTGTTTCCAGCCATAGTAATCAGTTTTGCGTGATCGCATACACTTCCGACGTTTACGCAGAGACAGCGACACGCCCGCCACTCAGCTGAAGCCGATATGCGCCTAAGGACTGTTACACAAGAGAAGAGAAGCTGGAGCGGGTGATGGGAATCGAACCCACGTTAAGAGCTTGGGAAGCTCCCGTTCTACCATTGAACTACACCCGCGCGAAAGGAGTGACTGGATTAAAGCATAGTCCAGCGAACGGGCGCAACAGCGCTTTCAGCCTGTCGCACCAACCATCATCCGGCCGTAAGCCGCTGATGCCGTTCATAAAGTTTTTGCAATACCCGAGAGACCGCAACAAAGCCAAAGGTCGCCGTAACACAGGTTGAGGCACCGAATCCGCCCGAGCAATCCAGCCGTGTCTGGCCTTCATGCAGGGTTTTCTGCTGGCAAACAGAGCCGTCAGGCTGAGGATAGCGCAACTGCTCTGTGGAGTAGACACAGTCAACCGCGAACCGGCGCCCGCTCTTGCTGAAGCCGTAGTGCCGCCGCAGCAGGTTGCGCAGCTTGGCAGCCAGAGGGTCGTGCTCGGTACGACTGAGATCAGTAATCGCAATACGCGTGGGATCGACCTGTCCACCAGCACCACCAACCGTGATAATCGGGATCTTCCTGCGTTTACAGTGCGCAATCATCGCCGCCTTGACGCCCACCGCATCGATCGCATCGATGACGTAATCAAAGCCATCATGAATCAGCTCATCAACATTATCCCGACTGACGAATGCCTCCTCCTCATGCACCAGGCAGTCGGGGTTGATATCACGCATACGCTCCGCCATCACCGCAACCTTCGATTGACCGATGGTTGAGTTAAGCGCATGGATCTGACGATTGGTATTGGTCACGCACACATCGTCCAGATCGATCAGCGTCACTTCGCCGACCGCCGAGCGCGCCAACGCCTCCGCCACCCATGAACCGACACCGCCGACGCCAACGACTGCGATATGACTATTGCGGTACAGGTCGACCGCCTCATGCCCATAGAGACGGACGGTTCCACCAAAACGCTGTCGCTGATCGTCCACAGGGTACCTCTCGCGGCTAGAAATCGTCGTCGGTGAGCTCAGTCAGTACAACCTCACCACACTGACAGCAACGTCCCTCGATGAAGACGATGCCGTGCAGCTCATATTCGATCGGGTCACGCATGCCGAGATTGAGCTGCTGACAGTGGTCACACCAGGTTTCGTGCAGGAAAAGGGCTTGCTCTTCGGCGTCCCGGGCAAAAAAATCGCGGGAAATGGGGGGCTCACTCATCACACAGACTGCCTACAGTAAATCTGCCGCATCATACCGCCGGCGTATCCCGGGATCCAGCCTCATGCCAACGCATAGACGCTGGATCCCAGGCCGCCAAAGCCTCGCGAACCGACTCGAGGCGGAACAGCTGCCCCCGGTCAGGCTCGGCGACATAATGATATGCCCGCCCGGCCAACTCAAAGCTGAGCTGCCAGGCATGCAGATAGCCCCTATCGGGCGCCGGCTCCATGTGCTCATGATAGAGCGGATCGCCGATGATCGGCGCGCCCACACTCTTCATCGCCACCCGGATCTGATGGGTCTGGCCTGTACTCGGACGACACAGCAACAACCGCCCCCCCTCACCGGCTGAGCGGCTGTAAAATTCGGTAATGGCCGGATTTTCCCGGGTACGCGCCAAGCGCCAACCACCCCGCCGCCCCTTGAGCATATCGCCGATCACTCGCCCCTGTTTCTTATTCGGCTTGCGATCACTCAACGCGATGTAATATTTCTCGACCCGCCGCTGACGAAAAAGCTCAGCCAGTTGGTTACATGCCTCTGCAGAGGTCGCCAACAGCATCACGCCGGAGGTGATCCGATCCAGGCGATGCACGAGCCACAGTTTGATGCCCAACTCCTGCTCCAGCTGCATCACCAAGCCTTTGTCGGATTGGTCACGATGCACACTGACGCCAGGATCTTTACTGATAACGATAAACTGCTCGGTCTGAGCAATGAGCTGATACATGTGATGAGGGGAAGAGTTGCGAATTGACAGGCGATTGTCACCAAAAGTCACAACCAGTTCAAGCTGAGCGAGACGCCCCATCCAGGTAGCCAGCCACCCGCTCAGCTTCAGCGGTATATAGCCTTAGCTCCCATAGCCCTCGCAACTGACGGGTACAATAATCGGCATCGATCATCAACTCCAGGCAGGCCGGCGTCGGCAGCTCGAGGCTCAGGCAGCAGTAGTCGATCTCGGGAGGGATCAAGAGTTCCATGATCACCAGGCCGGCACTGGAGATCAGCAAACAGGACGGCGCCATCGCGACACTACCTCTGAACCAATGCCGGGCGAGCGCCGGCACGTATCCCCGCTGAGGCGAGACCCTATGCGCCAACGTCATAGGCACATCAGCCAACTGGAGAACATACTGGCCAGCACTCCCCGCTTCGATCTGGCCCTGCCTCGCAGAATGCCCCATAACTGAATACCCGACTGAGTTTGACTCGATCGGTACAGCATATAAATCCTGGGTTAAATGCAGATGACAACGGGCCGGGTTGCTACCAGTCCATCACCTGTTTTACGAAGGGAACTGTAATGCGCCGCTGGGCACTGAGCGATTCCCGATCGAGCCGATCCAATGTGACCAGCAGGTTTGCCATATCCCGACTGCCATGATGCATCAGGTAACGCACAACCTCATCCGAGAGCTGTAACCCCCTCGCCCGGGCCCGCGATTTTAGCGCCACCTCTTTAGTCGCATCGTCGAGCGGCCTGACCTGGAACACCAGCCCCCAATTCAAGCGCGACTCCAGGTCGGGTAGTTTGACACCGAGCGAGCGCGGCGAACGATCGGCCGCAAGTACGAGCACGTTGTTGGCGGCCCGCATGCGGTTGAACAGATGGAACAGCGCCTCCTCCCATTGCGGCAGGCCGGCTATCTGCTCAAGATTATCGATGCAAACGATCTGCAGCTGGTCGAGATCGTCCAGCAGTTCGGGACCCGCGTAGCTCAACTCGGCAAGCGGCAGGTATACGGCAGTCCTTCGTACCGGATCTGCGGCGTGGCAACAGGACTGCAACAGATGAGAACAGCCGACGCCCTGATGACCCCAAAGATAGATATACTGCTCCCCCTCGCCACGGGCCGCCTGTTCGAGCTGGGCGCAGGCAAGCCCATTCTCCCCGCTGACAAAGTTCTCGAAGCGAGCATCGTCCCGCAAGGTAATTCCAAGAGGAAGCTGAATTGGAGCCTTTTTCGTCGTCATTTCACTCTACTTCACCGGTTTGTTCCGGCTCGTCGGTACTGTACAACCGACTTTTCTTGTACCCATCGTGCAGGTGGCGCAACAGTACCATGATCACCGCCGCAACAGGCAGCGCCAGCAGTATACCGACAAAGCCGAACAGCTGACCGCCCGCCATGATCGCAAAGATCACCGCCACCGGATGCAGCCCGATACGGTCGCCAACCAGCAGCGGAGTCAATACCATCCCTTCCAGCATCTGGCCGATTGCGAACACCAGTCCGACCCAGGCCAGTATGGTTGGCTCCTGGAACTGCACATAGGCCGCTACACCTGCCACCAGGATACCGATGATGAACCCCATGTACGGCACGATACTGGCGAGGCCGGCAAGCATACCAATCAACAGCGCGAGATCAAGCCCAACGATCCATAAACCGGTGGCATACACTACGCCAAGTGCCAGCATCACCAGCAACTGCCCCTTAACGAAAGCCCCCAGCACCTCGTCGCACTCACGCGCCCAAAGCGTCACCTTGGGCTCGAGGTTACGCGGCAGCAGATGTTGAATGTTCGCCATCATCACATCCCAGTCACGCAACAGATAGAAGGTAACCACGGGAATCAACACCAGATTGGCGACCCAACCCGCCAACGCCAACCCCGAACGGGTAATACCGCCCATCAACTTGGCCGCAACGCTACCGGTCTGCTGCCAATACTGAGCGAACAGCTGCCGGACACTCTCCAGATCGGGCCGGTCGATACTGAGCCCCGTATTCTGCTCGATCCAAGGCAACAAACGACCATGCAATACCTCGATAACGGCGGGCACCTGCCGCACCATGGTCTGGATCTGCTCAGTCAATTGAGGGATTAACAGCAGCACCGCCAACACCAGTAACAGCGTCAATACAATGAACACCAGAACCACGGACTGGGTTCTACTTAACTTCTTCGCCTCCAAGCGGTCGGCGATGGGGTCGGTCAGATAGGCCAGCAACGCCCCAATCAGAAAGGGCGACAGGATCGGTGCAAGCAGATAGACCAACCCGCAGGCCACGACCAGCGTAATCAGAAGAAACCAACGTTGGGATTCGCTCATCCTTGTTCCCCCTTTTAAGGCTTCAGAGCCCTATCCATCGATAACGCCCTTCAGTCTCGTACATCAACTGCGGATTCTGCGCCAGCAACTGCCCCAGTGCACCGCTACCGCCCTCGAATTGCACAATCAGCGTCAGACGCTGACCGTTTTGCCCCGCTGTATAGAGTTGCAGTACTCCGGGTTGCCGGCGTATCCAACCGGTAAGATCCAGATAGGCTGCAGACGTTGCGACCCCCTCTATTTCAAGCGTTATACCGTCCGGCTGGAATGCACCGACCGGCTCAGGTACCAGCGTACCCTGTACGGAGGACTCCTGCTCGAGATCACGTATACCCAACACCTGATCTGCCAACGCATGCGCAACCTGATGCAGTGCCGGGGGCTCGGTAGCGCTTTGCTCACGAATCTGCCGTCCATCCCACCACAGGGTCCAGCTCAATGCTGCCCCCTTGCGCACCCCGACAAGAATGGCATCCGGTTGATAGCGAGCCGAAGCCTGCTGCAACACACTGGGATCTCCGCTTAACAGGTCCTGGGCGGTAAGCGCCAGTTGGTCGGTCAGATCGAGCAGCGGCTGGCGCAGAGGAACGCCTCGCTGCTGCATGGCGAGATAGATCTCTCCGTAGATATCGCCACCGGATTCTACCAGCTCAGCCACTTCGCCATTATCTTGCGCAAGCCACACAAGCAGCTCTGGCCGATCATCGGGCAACACCGGCAAGCCTAAGCTACTCATGAGATTCTTCAGACCGACCGGATCGAAGCCTATGCTCCGTTCGTCCGCCTGCGCCTGTTGCAGCAAGCTGGCGTTATCAAGCAAGGTCTGGGTTTCCGGACGCTGCATGATATCGCGATGGCCACTGACCTTGACCAAGACCTGAGCCAACGCATTCTCAACGCGACGCTCAACCGGCGTATCCGCGTCTACACTAGCACTGTAAAGCCCAGTGACCTGCGCGGCAGACGCAGCGCCCCCTGCGAACAATAAAAACAGGATCCCGTATTGGATTACGCGGACTAACTGTGCGGAATACATCTCTGCCTCTTCCCCTGGCAACTGGCGACCGTCTTCGTATATATCATGCACATTAAACCCCGATCATCAGCCGGAACCCTGTGCGCCGGCACAACTCTATCACACAAACGGCGCCATGCAGCCAGCGCCACCGATATCGGCATCGACAAAGCGAGGCTCTAAAACTGGCCTTACCCCTACTGCGCGCTGTAAACTAGGCGCCTTCTTAAATGCTACTCTTCCCGCTGTTGAAAGGTTGATTCGTCCCATGTCTACAGGTTCTGAAAAAACATCCCTGAGCTACAAGGATGCAGGTGTTGATATCGATGCCGGTAACGCCTTGGTCGAACGCATAAAAGGCGTCGCCAAACGCACTTCGCGTCCCGAAGTGATGGGGGGTCTAGGCGGTTTCGGTGCACTGTGCGAGATACCTGCCGGCTATCGCCAGCCGGTACTGGTTTCAGGTACAGACGGTGTCGGCACCAAGCTGCGCCTGGCCATGGACCTGGGCAAACACGACACTATCGGTATCGACCTGGTCGCAATGTGCGTCAACGATCTGGTAGTCGCCGGCGCGGAACCGCTGTTCTTCCTCGACTACTACGCTACCGGCCACCTGAACGTGGATATGGCCGCCGATGTCGTGACCGGAATTGGCGCCGGTTGTGAATTGGCAGGTGCCGCACTGGTCGGTGGTGAGACCGCCGAGATGCCAGGCATGTACGAAGGTGATGATTACGACCTGGCTGGCTTCTGCGTCGGCGTGGTGGAAAAAGATGAGATTATCGACGGCAGCAAGGTGAACACCGGCGACACCCTGATCGCCCTCGCCTCCTCCGGCCCCCACTCCAACGGCTACTCTCTGATCCGCAAGATCCTCGAGATCAGCAGCGCCGACCTGGGGATGCCGATGGGCGATACCAACCTGGCGAAGGCGCTGCTCGAGCCGACCCGTATCTATGTCAAACCACTGCTCAAGCTGATTCGTGAGAGCCAGGTCAACGCGCTGTCGCACATCACCGGTGGCGGACTGCTGGAAAACATTCCCCGCGTACTCCCGGAGAGCGCCAAGGCGGTGATCGACACCAGCTCCTGGGAGATTCCGCCGGTATTCAAGTGGCTGCAGGAGCAGGGCAACGTGGATCAGCGCGAAATGTATCGCACCCTGAACTGCGGCGTTGGCATGGTGATCTGTGTGCCGGCCGACAAGGCCGACGACGCCCTCAGCCTGCTGGCCGCCGAAGGCGAAAAAGCCTGGGTGATCGGCAGCATTGAACAAGCCTCAGCGGGCGAAGAACAGGTAGAGCTGCGCGGCCTGGACGCTTGAAATGAGTGAAAAACGGATTGTCGTCCTGATCTCCGGCAGCGGATCAAACCTGCAGGCGATCATCGACAGCATAGCGGCCGGCAGTATTGCCGGCCGTATTGCCGCTGTCATATCCAATCGTGCCGATGCCTACGGCTTGACCCGCGCCAGCAACGCCGGTATCGATACTCAGGTCATGGACCACAAGCAGTACCCGGACCGCGCCGCGTTTGACAACGCGCTGCAGGAGACTATCGACGGCTACCAGCCCGACCTGGTGGTACTGGCTGGTTTCATGCGCATCCTGACGCCCGATTTCGTGCGCCACTATGCCGGACGCCTGTTCAACATCCACCCGTCGCTACTGCCGCTGCACAAGGGCTTGCATACTCATCAGCGCGCGCTCGAAGCGGGCGACCCTGAACACGGTTGCACCGTGCACTTCGTCACCGAGGAACTTGATGGCGGCCCGCTGGTCGTACAGGCACCCATTCCAGTACTGCCAGGCGATGACGCCGAAAGCCTGCAGCAGCGGGTGCACATACTGGAGCACAAGATCTATCCACTGGCCGTCGCCTGGTTCTGCGCCGGACGCCTTGAACTGACCGCCACGGGCGTGCTGTTCGACGGCACGCCTCTGCCAGCCAACGGTTTCCGCTATACGGACGAGTAGTCAAGATGAGAAAAGGACTGAGTACACTGCTGATATCACTGGCGCTGTCTCAGTCCGGACTCGCCCAGGCCGCTTCATTACAATCCTTCCGCGCCACCTACTCCGCCACACTGGACGGCAGCGTTGCGATATCCGCCGATGCGGTTCGCGAACTGAAGCAGCTCGAGGATGGTAGCTGGATATTCAACTCCTCGGCAGACGCCGTACTGGCCAAACAGCACGAGGAGTCTCACTTCACCTATAGCGATGAGCAGATCCGTCCGCTGAGCTACCTGTATCGACGGGAAGTACTCGGCAAGGAGCGGCGTGTGGAGCTTGAGTTCGACTGGCCACGACAAAGGGTCAAGACCACGGTGGAAGACAAGCCCTGGCATATGCGGATACCGGGCAACACCCAGGACAAGCTCAGTTATCAGCTGCAACTGCGCAAGGATCTGGCAGCAGGTAGAACCGAGCTCAGCTACAGCGTAGCCGACGGCGGCCTGCTATCCGAATACCGATTCAAGGTATTGGGCGAGGAGCGGGTCACGACACCGGATGGCGACTACGACGCGATCAAGGTGGAGCGGATCCGTGACGAAAGCTCCGGTCGCACCACCCATATCTGGTTTGCCCCGGCACTGGGATATTTGATCGTCAAACTCTACCAGACCGAATCCGACGGCAGGGAGTATGGACTCCTGCTCAACCATCTGGAGCAACGATGACCCGCTACACTCAGGCCGCAGACAAGGCCTACCAATCCCTTCTCAATCTGGAAGCTCAAGCGATTGATGATGCCGACCGGCGTTTCTATGCCAGCTATCTGCTGGGCCACCTCGGCCTGATCGGCAGCGAAAGTGGAGACGATACCCAGCATCTCTCGCAGCGCCTGGAACTGGCGCTGGATAAAGCCTTTGGAGTCGACAAGCTAAGCGATCAGGACAAGCTGGGTATCAGGTCACTCTGGCATGAGATCAGCGCCGACATCGGCCGTGGGCTCTGAGCGCGCTCCAGCACATCGACCAACAACACTCGATGTTCGTCCAACGCCAGGGTCAATGTATGGCATTGGCTACCTGTGGCGATGTCGATATAGACGGACGATCGCAACACCCGGCGCTGGTAGTCGCTGGACCCGACCAACTGATAGAAGTACGGACGCCAACTCCAGTTGGAACCGATTACGCTGGAATCCGCCTGCCAGTGACCGTTATTAAAGCACCAGTTGGCCGAGATCTGCTCCCCCTGACGGTTACAGATGAACAACCGCAGGATATCGGGGTCCGGCGTGAAGCTGTCAAGATTGGTGCCGATCTCTGCACCGCCGGCGAGCAGTAGTTCTCGCAACGCCAGCAGCTCCGAGTGTATACCCTCCGCATGCCACTGCCTGCGCGCAGTTTCCTCTATGGCCAGGTCCAGATGCAGGGACAGCAGATCCTGCATCTGCTCCTTAAAACTCTCCGGCGGCAGGAACTCTGGCTGCGCCGGGGAGAAGATGAATCCCTGTATATGACTGGCATTGCAATGCAGCGCCAGAAACAGCTCATCCTCCGTTTCAACCCCTTCAAACACCACCTTGCTTCCAAGCCGCGCACCAAGATCACCCATCATCTGTAGCAGCGCTTTCTTTTGGTGCGAGACCTTAGCGGTGCTGAACATGCGCATATCGATCTTGATGAAGTCAGGGGTAAAAGCGAGCAGACGATCAAGCTGCTGAAAGCCAGAACCGAAATCGTCAAAGGCGATACGCACGCCCGCCTCCCGATACCGCCTCGCCAGCTCACAGATGCGCCCGATATCGCCATTAACCTCGGTGATCTCGATAATCACCTGATCAGGGCTAACCCCTGCATCCCGGATCATCTCCAACGTAGGCAACAGGTCGAAGGAATCGAGTGAATCTATCCACTCTGGCGACATATTCAACGACAGCGTCTGTCCAGGCTCTGCCATCTCCGCGAATTGGCGCAGAGCCTCCCGCCTAAGAGCACGATCCTGCTGAAGTCGAACGGTTGGATCGGCCTGTTCGGAATTCAGCAACGGCGCCGCTGAGATCACCCTGCCATCGCGCCCCTTCATGCGCGCAAGAGACTCGTAGCCGACAATACGGCCACTGGCAACGTCAACGATAGGTTGAAACCAAGGAAACAGCTGATCAGACATACTCACCTCTTAAACAACGCCTGATCGGTAAGCAAAGCCCAGGCCAACAGCGCCTCGGCCGCCCCGTTACAAGTGGTAGCTGAAAGAGCTACAAGCCCCAGAGGTCAAGCCTTGGTGCCTGCACTTCCCTGAAGTGTAGCAAGGATCCGGCGCACACCCGCGCAATCCCGATGCTCGCACAAACAGATCCCCTGCCAGGTACCCAGGTTGAGGGCGCCATCGGTGACCGGCAACGTCAGATCGACACCCAACAGGCTGCTTTTGATATGTGCCGGCATATCGTCCATCCCCTCGTAGTCATGCCGGTATAACCCCTCCCGCTCGGGTACGGCGCGATTGAAGTGACTCTCCAGATCCTGGCGCACCGTCGGGTCCGCATTTTCGGTCAACGTCAGCGCTGCCGAGGTATGTTGCAGAAACAGGTGCAACAGCCCGTACTTCAATTGACCGAGCTCCGGCAGGGCTCGCTCTATCTCGTCGGTAATCAGATGAAAACCACGTCGCCTCGGCTTCAGGCTAATGCTCCGCTGCATCCACAGAGTTTGATTCATTCCATTTTTTCTCTATGACTCCAACACACTTCACCGGGTAGCAGATAGCTCCGGCTCTATATCGGACCAGAATGCGATACGCCGCGCGCCCCGCTTCGCCCAGTACATCGCTTCATCGGCACGCCGCAGCAACTCCTCAGCACTCTGGCCGCTGTCGGGAAAGGTTGCGATGCCGATACTGGCGCTGATGTCGACCTCTACGCCATCTATGGAATAGCTCCGCATCAACAGTTCGAGCAGATCCGATACCAGTCTATCAAGCACCTTACGCTCGGGCAGATCGGTCAGGATCAGGGTGAACTCGTCGCCACCTCGACGCGAGACCGTATCACTGCTGCGCAAAGCGTTATCCAGGCGATGCGCTATCTGCCGTAGCAGAATATCGCCAACATCATGTCCATAGGTATCGTTAACCGGTTTGAAGCCATCCAGATCGATGAAGATTACGGCCAGACCCACCTGATGACGCCGGCAGTGATTCAGCTCCAATTTCAGGCGATCATCAAACAGCAGTCGATTGGGCAGGCCCGTCAATTGGTCGTGATATGCCAGGATCGACAGCTCATTCTCGGTGCGCTTCTGATCGGTGACATCGTTCACCGTGTATACCTCGACCAGCTTTCCCGATAGCTGGGCAAGGCTGACATCGACCGAGCAGAAGTAGAGCTGACCATCACGATGTTCAACCACCATTCCCTTGTCACGCTGCCGCAATACTTGATCGACCGACAAGCCAACCAGCTCAGCCTCCCCATATCCGGTCAGCAGCTCCATCGCCTCGTTGGCGCGTAATATGCGGTTATGCGAACCCACCACGAGAACGCCTGAGGCTATACGATTGATGATCTTATCGATCAGGTCGCGCTCCTGATGCACGATGTGCAGCCGCTTAAGATAGATAGCGATGGCCACAGCGAAATTGAAGATGGCCAGCAGGAATGCCAGGCCTTGGAAACTGCGAATATAGCGCGCTTCCTGCCGTGTCTCCGCCTCCAGCTCAGAGGTCAGAGAGTTCATCAGCTCCAGTAGATGCAGATTGTCACGCTCCGCCAACTGCACCGCCTCCTGCAGATTACCGGAGCGCCCCTCCCCCTCAATCACCGCCAGAACCTTTTCCCGATACGGTTGCCAGAGCGATTGCGCACCCAGTGCCAACGCCCGGGTTCGGCTGTTCTGCAACGGAGACAGGTGGATCTGGTGACCCAAACCGTCGCGAGTCAGGCCACCGACAACGAACCCGGTCATCGTCTTATCGAACAGGTCGAAGGTATCGGCCAGCTCATCAAGAACTCTCGCATAATCCCCCCCGCCAGGCATGGACTCCTCAAGCTGCAATAGCGTCTTGACCATGCGCTGCGTCAGCATTCGCTGACGTCCGGCCAGGTTGATATGGACCGCCTGCTGCTCAATCCTAAGCGACAGCCAGAAGTTCAGTGCCAGTGCAGCAAAGTCAAAAAACAGGAAAAGAATCACCGCCAGCAGTGCCAGGCGCGTACTGGAGCCACGCCAGGTCTGCACCGCTTTCTGGCCAATGTTCGCGAAGATCCTTCCCATTCTTCCATCCAATCCGAGGCTCCAAGCCCCGATATCAACACCATAATCGCCAGCTGACGCTAATTAAGAGAAGCATAGATCAGGCCAGAAGGTAATGCTGTTGCGTTCGGCAGGAGATTACAGATAGGTGCGCAAACGTTTGAAACTCGGGCTAAGCGAAAACCCCAGCTGTTTTTCCAGAGTTTTAAGACTGCGCTTCAGCTGGCTAGTGCTGTGCGAGCAACCCTCCATGCCGGCATAAATAACCCAGTTACCCTCACTGGTGGTAACGCCGCGGATATCGCTGAACAACCCCGATAACAGGTTGATCAGCTCACTTCCCTCATGCTCTCGCCAGCAATTTAATACCAGCCAACCCTTTGCTTTCAGACGCCCAGCGCAACGCTGAAGAAACACGGGGTCGATCTGCTGCTCATCCATCCCCTCAGGTCCATAAATATCGCTGAAGATCAGATCGAACCGCCCTTGAGAGGGCCCACCCAGAAACACCCCTGCATCCATCTGGTGCAGCTCAAGCCTGCGACCCCGCGGTAGACGAAAAAACCGCTGCGCGGCCGTAATAACCGCAGGCCGCAGCTCAACCACCTGCTGGCTGATATTGGGAAACCGCTCATGCAGGCAGGTATTAAGCCCTCCGGCACCAAGCCCCAGACTGAGCACCTGCTTCGGCTCGATAAACGCCAGAACCAGCAGCATCGCACGCGTATATTCATGCTGCAGGGCAGTTGAATCGCTCTTCAAAACACTGCTCTGCTCGTCGTCGTCACCAAAGCTCAGGATTCGCCGATCGCCCTCCTCAAGCACCCTGACAACGCCGTATTGATCATATTCACGAAATAGCTCGCGACTCGCGCTGGACATTCAAACTCCAGAAATCGGGCAAGGTTACCCTCACCGGGATCCAAACTCCACCTTAACGAGTATTTCCCAATGCCCCGTCATACTCTTCGGGCCGCTCTTTTATACTTGGGATCAACGGCAACCAGACCTCGAAACAGCTCCCCTCACCGGGCTCGCTTTCGACCGTAATACAGCCTTGATGCGCGCGCACTATCCCGTAGGCAACGGACAACCCAAGCCCCGTGCCCTTGCCAACCTCCTTGGTGGTGAAAAAGGGATCGAAGATCCTGCTCAGCTTGTCCCGCGCAATACCACACCCGTTGTCTTTAACCCTTATCTTGACGCCGTCACCATACACGCAGGTCTGAATCCGAATCTCTCCCTTTCCCTCAATGGCATGCGCAGCATTGATCAACAGCGTCAGGATCACCTGATTGATTTGTGATGGCACACACTGGATCTCCGGTAGCTCCGCGAAATCTTTTACCACCTTGGCCTTCTGTTTCAGTTCGTTGCGCGCAATGACCAGTGTCGCGTCAACACACTGGTTGAGGTTCGCCGCCTGCCACTCCGTATTGGATATATGAGAAAAGTTGAGCAGGTTATCGACGATCACCTTGATTCGGCGGGTGCCCTCTACCGTATCGGACAGTATCTCCGGAATCTCCTCTGCAATAAGCGCCACCCGGTACCGCTGCTTGAGCTGGCGAATCCGTGATTGCAGTTGCGGCTCGGTCAGCAAATCGTCATATGCCTGATGAATCTCCATCAACGCTGACACATACTCCTGAAGGCACTGGATATTGGAGCTGACAAAGGAGAGCGGATTATTGATCTCGTGCGCAACACCGGCAGACAGCTGCCCCAGAGAGGCCATCTTTTCAGACTGCACCAACTGAGACTGAGCCACATGCAGCTGGTCGATCAGTCGCGACTGCGTGCGCTGCTCCTCAATCAATGCGCGGTTGGCGTCGGCCAGATCGGCCGTACGCAGTTCAACCCTCTGTTCCAATTCGCGGTTCAACTGCATCAAGCTATTCTGCGCCGACTCAAGCTCCTGTCCCATCACCACCAACCCATCGGATATATTCTGCACCTCTCGTATCACATATCCGGTACGGGGCTGCTGATAATACCCCTCCCCAATCGCCAACATCCTGCTCTCCAGCTCAGCCAGAGGGCGGGAGATCGCCCCACTCATACGCACGGCCTTGCGGTATAGGAAACCGAGAAACAGCAGATAAAACAGGATTAAAAGTGCGAGCATGGCATAGCCGACCACGTCGAAACGCTGCTTCACGGCATGGGTGTCAGCATAGAGCTCAGCCTCGTCGACGATAATCAATAGACGCCAGCCGGTATTGGGGATAGTAGCCCAGGTGGCCAGTTTGGACCTGCCGTTCAGTGAAAGCGTGACAATACCCTCGGGAGAGACCAATTGCGCGGCCAGAGGCTCGGTATCCGGACGCTTGAAGATATTGAACCGCTCCGGCTTGAACATATCCTGCCGTATGGCCTGATCATAGCTGTGACTGGTCAGCTCCTTCAGCCCCCAGTCCAGCTCGGCACTCTGCGGCATCGCCATGATGGTACCGCCGCTGTCCAGCAGCATCGCATAACTTTCCCAGGGCAGCTTCAACGACAGAATCTGGTCGATAACCGCGGACACCTGGACATCGAGCCCCACCACCCCCTCCAGGAAGCTGCTCTGCCGAGCATATACCGGGGCGATTGCCGATACCATCCAGCCCTGCCCCGCCGGATCCACATACACATCGGTCCAGACCACCCCGCGTTCCGGGTTATGCTCCGCATCCGCCTCGTAGTAAAAGTTGTAGGTGGGGATATCGATATCAACCGGATACTGCTCGAGTACATCGAAATAGGGATAGATACGATTCATCGAATCGTAGGAGTTGAAATAGGCCTGGGCGATCAAATCACTGCCGTCGACAACCTGCTTCATCAGTGGGTCCAGCTGCGCAAGCCGCCAGGCCTTCTGCTGCTGCGCCACCCCTATAGTCGCGATGGATGAGTAGAACAGCGCCGCGCCGCCGGTATCTGAGCTGGTATACCAGGCACCTTCAGGGCTGAAGGTATAACGCTGCCGCTCGTCAGGGCCGGGTTCGAAATCGGAGTCGAGAGCCTCCGCCGTCATCGCGGCGTAGACAGCCGCCATTTGAGTGACCGCCTGCAACCGATGATCGACGGTGCTCGCCTCCAGTAGAGCAGTTTCCCGCAGACTGGTGTTGGCATTCTCACGCATCATCCGGACATGTTCGCTATGGATGAGGTAGTTGGTCAGGAGATAAGCGGCAATCAGCGCCAACTCTATCAGGATGATCGGTATCAGCGCGCTTTTTATATAGCCTCGACTGATGACATCAAAGATAGACAGCTTCCTGCTCTCGGGAACAACGCCCGTGTTTGCAGCTCCTGCCCCTATCCCAGGTTTTGCATCCCGGTTCAATTTATCCCGCTTCGCTATGCCCCACATTCTGCAGACTGCTCATCCTTAACCCGTCACTGGATCGCCTGCTCGAGTCCTTCGAGCGAATGCAACGTCAGATCGCTAAGCGAAGGAAAGCGGTCCTCCAGGATAGCGGAGACATACTCAAAGGTGTCTTTCAGGTCCTCGAACGCATCCACCACATCAGGATCGAAATGGGTGCCCCGTCCCTCGATGATCGTCCTCGAAGCCGTTTCATGGCTCAATGCATCCTTGTACGGCCGTCGCGAACAGACCGCATCATACACATCGGCCACGGCCATCAGCCGTGCCACCAGCGGTATCGCTTCGCCCTTCAACCCCTGGGGGTAACCAGTACCATCCCAGCGCTCATGATGGCTCAAGGTCACCTGCTGGCCTATACGCAGGAACTTGGCGGCCTGGACTCCGACGTTACGCTCCATCAACTGTTCCGCCGTGTGCATCGCCTGATACCCGAAGATCGTATGGCGCTTCATCAGCTCGAACTCATCGTCGGTAAGTTTAGTAGGCTTTTGCAATATAGCGTCTGGAATCGCCACTTTGCCGATATCGTGCAATGCAGCCGTTTTATACAACAGCTCGATGGTGTCACGGTCCAACTCCTCAGCAAAGCGCGGATGGTGGCACAAATGCTCGGCCAGTGCTTTGACATAGTGCTGAGTGCGCAGAATATGGTTACCGGTGGAGTGATCGCGTACACGCGCTATCGACGCCAGGCAGAGAATCGCGGCATCCTGCACCACGGCAAGCTCGGAGAGTATGTGCTCCATGGCATCATGCTGATCACCAACCTGCTGTCGCAACGCATTCATCCGCAGGTGCGTACCCAGCTTGCTTTGTGTTATCGGCAGCGACAGCGGTCGGCACAGGTAGTCCTCACACCCCAGCGCAACGGACCTCTCCTTCTGCTCACCAGACTCACACAACATAATCGTCGGTACCGAGTTCGCATGAGCGACAGCGATAGCACCCGCGCAACGATCGGTTCCGAGGTGATCCAAAGCCTGGGCGTCGAGCAGAAACAGGCGCTCAGCACTGCCCGCACCATCGCTCTCCTGAAGTCGGTCAACCAGTTCAGCGGGCGTATGAATCACAGTAAGCGAGTAGTCGTCGCACAGACATCCAGATAGTGATTCGAGCATCTCTTCGCTCACGCAAAGGTAGATCAGCTCCGACATCCCGGTCCCCTTAACCTTGAAGCCGACAAACACACACTATCTGTATGTATTTGTCGCTAATTGAAAACATTTGAGCAGCATTATAACGCCAAGTGTAGCCGCTGATCAGCGACTGAGTGCGTAACCCAGGGTATAAAAGTAACCGCTGAAGGCCTCATTGATCCGTTTCCTGATCTCCCCTTGCGGATAGAGCCCGGATAAGGCTTCCGGAGACTGGCGCGTACCCTTGACCAAAAATTGGTTCTTCAGCACGGCATCCTGCACCCAGGCCTCGAAGGCTCTGGCACACACCTCTTCCGGCAAGCTGTAGTAACGAGAACCGCGCTGCCTATCCATCGCCAACGAGCGCTGTACCAGCTCACTTGGCGCACTGCCATCCTCGTTGAGCATAATCCGGTGGTAACAGGCATAGAGGCGCTGATTCAGTGGGTGGGAGATCTGCTGGCAATCGTGCAACCAGGCGCGAGATCCAAATACGCCTGAAGCCTGACCAGAGAAAGCCTGGCAAGCTATGTAATGGTCAAAAGCATGAAACCATTCATGCGCAATGCTGCCAGGCCCTGCGTTTTTCGCCAGCGCAAATACCCGCTGTCCGGCATCATAGTGCGCCGCTACGCCTGGCCGGCCTCCGGTGCCATAGTGCAACCCCAGGGTACCGCGCAGCGATATTACCGCTTCCGGCACGCGCAGGATTGCCATCAGGTCGCACAGGGCTTCAAAAAAATGGTTTGCCGCCCGCCGCTGCTCCTGAGCAGTAACCCAGCGGCCAATACGGATCGTCTTGAAATCAAAGTGCCGACGGATGAGCGCAAAGTCGATCTCCCGCCCCGCCCGATGATCCGGCCCATTGCGATAGTAGTCCCGCTCTTTCATCTCTCGCTCGTGCGACTTTGCCAGCACTTAGCCCAGTACAGCACCATACGAGCACACAAAAGCGAGCCGTTTCTCACGCGATGAGCAGCGAACTGCCACAGAGCTAGCGAATACACGTTCAAGAGGATGCTGTTTGAACTTTGAGATTGGTGGAGCCTAGCGGGATCGAACCGCTGACCTCAACACTGCCAGTGTTGCGCTCTCCCAGCTGAGCTAAGGCCCCACACACAGGTATAATACCTGCTTTAGATGGCGTCCCATAGGGGGTTCGAACCCCTGTTACCGCCGTGAAAGGGCGGTGTCCTAGGCCACTAGACGAATGGGACGCAGTGACGTTTACGGATTTGGTGGAGCCTAGCGGGATCGAACCGCTGACCTCAACACTGCCAGTGTTGCGCTCTCCCAGCTGAGCTAAGGCCCCTCCGTAAAGACCGGGCGTATACTACTTATAGCCCATTTAAGTGTCAAGCGTTTTTCCCAACAGACTGAATGATTTTTTCTTTTACGATCAACAGGTTAGTTTTTATACAAAAACGGCCGTCAACACCGGTGACCGGCGTGACGGCCGCAGTGAATCAGAGTCGGATCAACCGGGATTCAGCGCCCTATACTCTTTTTCCCAGCTCTTCGCCTGTTTCTTGGACGGTCCGCCAATAACCTCAAGCGCATGACGCACACGAGCGCGGCTGATATCCGGGCCCAGGATAGCCATCGCATCGACAACCGATACGCTCTGCGAAGTACCGGAGATCGCAACAAACAGCGGGAACAGGAAGTCTCGTATCTTGAAGTCGATCGCCTCGCCGACCGCCTTCAATCCCTCAAACAGCTGATCACGATCCCAGTGGCGCAGCTCGTCCAGATACCAGGAGGCGAACTGAAGGATGCGGCGCACATCATCGATGCTCAACTTCTTGTGCTCGAAGCTCGCCTCACTCACCGGCATCATGCCGGACAGGAAGAAGCCGGCCAGCGGCGCAACGTCGGAAAACTTCTCCACCCGGGGCTGAATCAGCGGAATGATCTGCGACAGGTAGGCAGAATTGAGCGCCCACTCCTGGACACGGGCCGCAAACTGCTCCGGCGACAGGTTTTCGCGAATCCACAGGCCGTTGAGCCAGCTCAGCTTTTCCTGGTCGAACACGGGGCCACCCAGGGAAACGCGCTGGATATCGAACGCAGCGAACATCTCCTCCCGGCTGAACTTCTCCCGCTCATCCGGCATCGACCAACCCATGCGACCCAGATAGTTCAGCAGCGCCTCAGGCATATAGCCCATGCGCTGGTAATACAGGATGCTGGTCGGATTCTTACGCTTGGACAGCTTGGATTTATCCGGGTTGCGCAACAACGGCATGTGACACAGCTTCGGCATGTCCCAACCGAAATACTCGTACAACAGTTTGTGTTTGGGTGCCGAGTTGATCCACTCCTCGCCGCGAATGACATGGGTGATCTTCATCAAATGGTCGTCAACGATATTGGCCAGGTGATAGGTCGGCATGCCATCGGACTTGAGCAGAATCTGCGCATCGACCTGAGCCCAGTCCAGCTCCATGGTGCCACGCAACATGTCATCGATTTCGCAAACACCCTCGGTCGGCACCTTCATCCGAACCACGTAGGGTTCTCCAGCCGCCATGCGACGTTCAACCTCATCGGCCGGCAGCTCCAGGTCCTGCTGCTTGAGTGCACGCTGCGCACCCGAGGCTTTTAACTGCTCACGCAGATCATTCAGTTCATCCGCGGTGCGGAAGCAGAGGAAGGCTTTATCTTCCTCGACCAGACGCATGGCGAAGTCCTTGTACATCGCCTTGCGCTCACTCTGGCGATAGGGACCGTGTTCACCCCCGACGTCAGGTCCTTCATCCCACTCGAGCCCCAACCAACGCAGGGAATCGAGAATCGCCTGCTCCGACTCGGGTGTACTGCGGGTCTGATCGGTATCTTCAATGCGCAAAATGAATTGTCCGCCGTGCTGACGGGCAAAAGCGAGGTTAAACAGCGCAATATAAGCGGTCCCTACGTGAGGATCACCGGTTGGAGAAGGTGCAATACGAGTACGAACAGTCATGATGTCCTGTTTTGATCCAATCGTGAAAAAAAGGCGATTATAGCCCTTGCGGGCGCCCCTTCGCCATTAGAGTGAGGGAACGGTAGCCCGCCATAACCGAATTTGGCAAAAAGCACTCGATGAGAGCACGCCAGCACCGAGATGGTGCATCAATACACTCATTTTCACCCTCTTTGCAGCAGGAATTCCCTGCTATCTGCCGAAAACCAGTGTTTCTACTTAGTTGGCACGGAGAATGCTTTATACAGATCAGGTTGGTGAGCCAGACGCTAAGCAACGGCCGCCGAACCAACTTTTTCGCACACGAGGGGCACTGCGAACCCGCCGCATCCGTAAGGATAGCGGCGTTTTTTTTTTGCCGGGAACAGACGCTCCTGCTGGATTAGCGGAAAAAATTATCCCAGATCACACCACCCCATACCGCAGCCGTTATCAGCAGCGAGAGGAATACGGTGGCTGACCCGAGATCCTTGGCCAAGCCTGCCAACTGGTGGAACTCGGTACCCGCACGATCCACTATCGCCTCTATAGCGGTATTCAGCAGCTCCATCATCAGCACCATGAGCAGCGCCGAAATCAACACCCCCAGCTGCAGTCCGGTTTCAGCCACCAAAAAGGCAAGCGGTATCATCGGCGTCGCGATCCAAACCTCGTAGCGGAACGCCGGCTCACTGGCATAGGCGGCCCGGATACCCTTAATGGAATAACGAGTAGCGTGGTAAAACCGCGCCAATCCCTTGGATTTGGTTACGATCACTCTTTCACCTCTTTAATCTAGCGGCGACCAACTAAACTGCGGCGCCCTATTGTCCGAATACCCCTTCGCTTTCTAAAACAGTCACGCCATTCTCGCTCCTGCCTTTTATCGCATTATACTCTTAAGCACACGCAACTAAGCAGATGCAACTACGCAGATGCAACCTGAGCCGACGTGCCGTAACGCCTGGCGTGGAGCCAAGGCTGGATCAAGGAGATGCCCGGTGAGTGACAAGCTGAATGAAACGCGACGCTTCCTGGCGCAGCATCATGGCGGCAATGGCGCCAAGGCAGCAGCAAAGACGGTCAGCACCCACGAGCGTAATCATGATACGGACTTCTGGGCATTTTGGCGTACTCACGTCCCGGCCGCCGACAGCCTGAACATTGCCGACCTGGGCTGCGGACCGGCACTTTTCCTCAAGGAGCTGGCAGACCAGCACCCGGACTATCGACTCACCGGCATCGAAATCGCGCCATACATGCTGGCCAGCATTGAAGCAAAGCCTGACAACCTGGAGATTCGGGTCTCCGACCTCAACGCGCCCGGCGATATGGTCTTCCCTCACCATTCATTGGACGCTTGCCTGGCCAACATGCTGATTCACGAGTTGTTTCAGCCCGTTATGCTGTTCCGCGCACTGCGTCACTGGCTCAGGCCGGGCGGCGTGCTGATATTGACCGATATGGTCCGTCAGCCACTGGACACTTTCCTGCAGCACAAATTCCCCGACACCGACTTCGCCAACGCCGAGCTGGATGCGCCGGAGATGAACGACTGTTTTCGTGACTACTTCGAACACAATCGCTACAGCGCAGAGGATATCAGCAATCTGCTGACACTGTGCGGATTCGAGGTACTGGAACTCCAGTTGCTGCGCCAGGGACGGGCGACACGGATAGCGGCACGCAACCCTTGACGGCATAGGGTTGTCAACGGCGGTGTGGTAGAATTCCGGGACCCAACCCATTCAGAGCTTGAACTGGCTCGAAAACTGCTCGACAGCTGAAGTAACCGATGACGATTCTCGCGCCCCTGCCCGACTCTGTTTCTACCGTTTCCAACTCTGCGCGTCCCCGGGACCTCATCAATCGCAGACTGTCCGTCGCACCGATGATGGACTGGACTACCTCCGATGCCCGCGTGTTTCACCGGCTGATGTCGCGCCATACGCTGCTCTATACCGAGATGGTCACCACCGGCGCACTGATCCACGGCGACCGCGAGCGTTTTTTGCGCTACGACACCAGCGAGCATCCGATCGCACTGCAGCTCGGCGGCAGCAATCCCAGGGAACTGGCCGAGTGCGCCCGCATGGCGGAGGACTGGGGCTACGATGAGGTCAACCTCAATGTCGGCTGCCCCTCGGACCGGGTTCAGAATAATATGATCGGCGCCTGCCTGATGGCGCATCCCCAACTGGTGGCGGAATGCCTGAGCGAGATGCAAGCGGCAACCCGACTGCCGGTGACGATCAAACATCGCTTGGGCATCGACGATCTGGACAGCTTTGAACACCTTCACCGGTTTGTCGAAACTGTCAAACAGAGTGGCTGCCACAGCTTTACCATTCATGCCCGCAAGGCGATTCTCGACGGCCTGAGTCCAAAGGAGAACCGGGAGATCCCACCGCTGATCTATGAGCGCGTCTACAGGATCAAAGCGCTTTTCCCGGAGCTGGAGGTGATCATCAACGGCGGCATTAAAACGCTGGATGAGGCGCAAGCACACCTTAAACATGTCGATGGCGTGATGATCGGCCGGGAAGCCTATCAGAACCCCTACCCGATCCTTAGCCAAGCCGACGCCGTCATCTTTGGCGACAACCACGCCATCGCCGACCGTTTGGCGATCGCCGAACAGTTCATCCCCTATCTGGAACGGCGCATTGCAGAGGGCGCCCCGCTGTACGCGGTGGTCAAGCATCTGCTGGGACTGTTTCATGGCCAGCGTGGCGGACGCCAGTTCCGGCGCCACCTGAGCGAAAACGGACACCAACGTGAAGCCGGCGTCGCCACATTCCGCGAAGCACTGCGCTTCGTCACACCGAATTCAATGCCCGATGAGGACTGAAGATCAGATGGACCAGCTTGAGCAGCTTAAAAAGATCACCACCGTCGTCGCAGATACCGGCGATATCGACGCGATCCGCGCCTTTCAGCCGGTGGATGCCACCACCAACCCCTCGTTGCTGTTGAAAGCGAGTCAGGATGCCAAGTACGCCCCGCTGCTTGACAAGGCTCGGCAGTATGCCAAAGCCCAGGGCGGTAGCGATCGAGAGCAGCTGGCGAACATGAGCGACTATCTGGCGACGCTGATAGGGCGGGAGATACTGGAGATCATCCCCGGTCGCATCTCCACCGAGGTGGACGCGCGCCTTTCGTTCGACACTCAGGCCACCATCGCCAAAGCCCAACGCTTGATCGAACTGTATCAGCAACAGGGTGTCGACCCATCCCGCGTCCTGATCAAGATCGCCTCCACCTGGGAGGGGATTGAAGCGGCGCGCCAACTGGAAAAGGCGGGCATACAGTGCAACCTGACCCTGCTGTTCGGCTTCAGCCAGGCCCAGGCTTGCGCCGACGCCGGCGTGTTCCTCATCTCCCCCTTTGTCGGCCGTATTCTGGACTGGCACAAGGCGCGCCAGCCCGACGCCGACTTCAATGGCGACAACGACCCCGGCGTACAGTCTGTTAGCCGTATCTACCGCTACTACAAGACGCACGGTTACGACACCATCGTCATGGGTGCAAGCTTCCGCAATATTGGCGAGATCCAGTCACTGGCCGGCTGCGATCGCCTGACCATTGCGCCGGCCCTGCTGCAGGAACTGGCAAGCCTGGAACAACCGCTGGCACGAAAACTGAGCCCCGAAAACGGCGATTCGGCCGACACCAAAGAGGCGCTGATCGAGTCCTCCTTCCGCTGGTCACTCAACGACGACGCCATGGCCACCGAAAAGCTGGCGGAGGGGATCCGTAACTTCGCCAAGGATCAGGAAACACTGGAGCAGCTTCTCGCAGGCTGAACCGTAATCAGGCGATCGCACTCAGCGGTCGCCTTTTTTTGCCCCTTTCTGATAACTTTATTTTATCAACACCGCAAACCAATATCGATTAGACAAAGCATTTCCACGTTATAAACTCTGTTTATCAGTTGAAATCCAACGTTCTTGATAAAGAGGGCTTTGTATAGATGGCAACAACACTCTCACCCTATGAGCTGCGCCAGCAGATACGCAGCGGCAGCTTCGCCAGCAACACCTCCGGTTACTGCGCAGGCTTTGTACAGGGCAATCTGGCCATTCTCCCCAAAGCCTACGCCGATGAGTTCCTGATGTTCTGCCAGCTCAATCCCAAGCCCTGCCCGATCATCGGCATGTCGGCTAATCCGGGGGAGTTCATGCTGCCGGATCTGGGCAAAGATATCGATATCCGGCGCGATATCCCGCGCTACCGCATTTACCAAGATGGCGAACTTAAGTCCGAGGTTACCGATATCGTCGAATATTGGCAGGACGACATGGTCGCGTTTTTACTCGGCTGCTCCTTCTCCTTCGAGGAAGCGCTGATCGCCGACGGGCTCGAGATCCGCAACATCACCGAGAAGGTCAACGTACCGATGTACCGTACCAACATCCCCTGCAAGAGCGCGGGACGGTTCAGTGGTACCACGGTGGTCAGCATGCGTCCGATGAAACCCGCCGATGCCATTCGCGCCATCCAGATCTGCTCACGCTTCCCCTCGGTGCATGGTGCGCCCCTGCACTTTGGCGACCCGTCAGCAATCGGTATAGGCGACATCAGCACACCCGACTTCGGCGATGCGGTAAGCATCAGGGAGGGTGAAGTGCCCGTGTTCTGGGCCTGCGGCGTGACCCCCCAGGTAGCGATCGAATCGGCGCGTCCGCCGATCTGCATCACCCACAGCCCGGGCCATATGCTGGTGACCGACCTGCCCAACAGCCGGCTCGCGATTATCTGATCACCGAAATTTGCCAGGAGGAGAGATGTCCGTACTACTCAATTGCGATCTCGGCGAGAGCTTCGGCGCCTGGTCGATGGGCATGGACGAGATGGTCATGCCCCATATCGACCAGGCCAACGTCGCCTGCGGCTTTCATGCCGGCGACCCGCTGGTGATCCAAAACACCCTGCGCATGGCTCGCGAGAACGGCGTCTCTGTCGGCGCGCACCCTGCCTACCCCGACCTGATGGGCTTCGGTAGACGCTCCATCCACGCCAGCGCCAACGAGATCCACGCGCTGATCCATTACCAGGTCTCCGCACTCGACGGCATGGCCGCATGTGCCGGTCTCGAACTCGCCTATGTGAAGCCGCACGGTGCGCTGTACAACGACATGATGGCCAAGCCATCCGTGCGTCAGGCGATCATGAAATCGGTGGCTGATTACTACCGTCCGATCAAACTGATGCTGCAAGCCACCCCGGAGGCGGAGAGCCACCGTATTGAGGCTGAACACTACGGCATCGAACTGCTGTTCGAAGCCTTTGCCGACCGCTGCTATGACGACGATGGCAAGCTGCTGTCACGCACCAAGCCCGGCGCCGTGCACAGCCGCGAGAAGATGCTCGATCAGGTACGCCAACTGTCCGAAGAGAGCAGCGTGACCACCATCAACGGCCACATACTCAAGCTGGAGGTGGATACCATCTGCGTGCACGGCGACAACGCCGAAGGGATAGAGGCGATTCGCGAGATCCGGGAGATGCTGGCGTCATGAGAGTCGACGTAGCCGGTGAAAACTCACTGATTCTCTATTTCGGCGACACCACCGATCCGCGCATCTCGGCACAAGTTCAACAGGCTGTCAGCGACACCGAGCGACTGCTGGGTGATGCGCTGATCGACCTCGTGCCCTCCTACGCATCACTGCTGGTGATCTATAACCCGTTCGTGATCGACCATCTGGAGGTTCGTAAACGCCTGCAAAGCCTGACCAACTACACCACTGCGGGAGAGGTGACAGAGGGCGCACTGATTAAACTGCCGGTCTGGTACTCGACCGAGTCGGGGCCCGACCTGGAAGCGTTGGCACAGAAGGCCGACCTGAGCGTAGATGAGGTGATTGCACTGCACTCCAGCACCGAATATCGCGTCTACGCCATCGGCTTTGCGCCCGGCTTTGCCTACCTGGGCCAGGTGGACGAGCGCATCGCCGCACCGCGCCTGTCCACCCCTCGCCAGACAGTGCCCCGCGGCTCGATCGCCATCGCCGACCGCCAGACCGCGATCTACCCCTCCGCCTCGCCCGGCGGCTGGAACCTGATCGGGCGCTGTCCCACCCGCATGTTCGATCCGGATAGCGATCCCTGCATGCCGGTACAGGTGGGTGACCGCGTGGGCTTCGAACCGATCAGCAAAGAGCGCTATCTGGAGCTGGGAGGCGAGCTATGAGCGGTTTTAAAGTACGCCAACCAGGCCTGATGACCCTGATTACCGACGGCGGCCGCATTGGTCATCACCGTATTGGCCTGACCACCGGCGGCCCACTGGATCCGACGGCGTTTGCCTGGGCTAACCGCCTGCTCGGCAATGACCCGACTGCGACCGCCCTGGAGGTCAGCATCGGCGGTTTGGTGCTCGAAGCGGAAGTTGATACCTGGCTGGTTCTGACCGGTGGCGAGCTGCCATTGAAGATCAATGGCCAAGAGGTGGAGCGCTGGCATGCGCACCGGGTAAAAGCCGGAGACCGTATCGAAGCCGGCTTCAGCCAGATGGGCGCACGCGGCTATCTTGCGGTCAGCGGCGGTTTCGACATCCAGCCGATGTTCGGCAGCACCGCGACAGTACAGCGTGAAAAGCTGGGCGGGCTTAACGGCCAGAAATTGCAAAGCGGTGACCTGCTGCCCTGCGCCCCAGCCACTGACGGCAGTGGTTTTCGCCTGCCCAAGCGCTATCAGCCGAATTATCGCGACGCGGCGCCGCTGCGCGTCATTCTCGGCTACCAGCAGGACGCGTTCAGTGCGGTACAAAAACAGCTGTTCTTTACCAGCACCTACCGTATAAGCGACCGCGCCGACCGCATGGGCTACCGCCTCGAAGGACCCGCTATCCCGCCGTCGATTAACGGTATCCTCTCCGAGGGTATCTGCCTGGGCGCAATCCAGGTGCCGTCCGATGGACAGCCGATTGTGCTACTCAACGACCGCCAGACGATAGGCGGCTACCCCAAGATCGGCAGCCTGTTCTCCCAAGATCTGGCCCGTCTTGCCCAGATGCTGCCGGGTACCGAAATCAGCTTCACGCCCTTTACTCAGGATGAAGCCCACAACCAACTGCTACTTAATCAGCGCTACTACAGCATGATCGAACCGATCGCCGTAACGCCTTGATATCAGGACACCTAAGGCTATGACAGAGAATAATGCTCAGCTGAATAAACAGATAGAAGATCTCCTGGTTCAAAAGAACCTGCGTGGGATGAAAGATGTGCAGCCAGCACTGTCCAGCGGTTACTATGCTCGCGCAGCCCGCCACTTGGAAAGCTGCAAGGGCGTCGTGCTGATCGGCACCGGCTTCCCGGTCGTCGACACCTTTGAAACCGACGGCCCGGTCGGGGCGATCGCGCTCTATCAGACCCTGAAATATCTGGGCGCGGAACCGATCATCGTCTGCGGCAAGCCGATCTCCACCATGCTCGCACCAGACTACAAGGTTCACGAAATCCAGGTCGGCGAGCACGACACCCGCGAGCTGGAAGCACTCGAGGCGCTCGCCCGTTACCGCCCCGAGGTCGTACTCTCCATTGAGCGACCGGGCCAGGCCGCAGATGGCGGTTACTACAATATGCGCGGCGAGAGCATCAGCGCCCGCACCGCCTGTTTCGATACTTTCGTCAAAGCCGCGAACTGCCCCACCATCGGCATAGGCGATGGCGGCAACGAGATCGGCATGGGTAATATCGTCGAAGCGATCAGCAAGCTGAACATCGTGCCCAGTGCTACCCGTGTCGACGAACTGCTGATCGCCGATGTATCCAACTGGGGCGCCTACGGTATCATCGCCCTGCTCGGCTACTGGAAAGGCGAAGACCTGCTGGAACGCATCGACCCGCAGGCGATCCTGCGCTACCTGTCGGAGCGCGGCAGCGTCGACGGCGTCACCCGCCTCAACGAGCTGACCGAAGACGGGCTGCCGTCGAGCGAGGGCGAAGCGATCATCGCTGAACTGAGACGGCTGACAGGATTCATCGACTGAGCCAAATGCGGCTGGAGGCAGGCTAACCGTGCGCCTACGCAACCTTTACACCTTTTTGACCGTAGCCCGCCTAGGCAGCTTTCATGCGGCAGCGTCGCAGCTGCACGCCTCCCAGCCGGCCATATCCGCAAGAATCAGCGCACTGGAGGATGAACTCAACGTCCAACTCTTCGCGCGTGATAAACGCGGAACCCAACTCACGCCCCGGGGAGTCCAGCTTCTTCCCTATGCAGAGAAGTTGATCGCGATCAGCCGGGAGATGAAGGCTCAGCTAGCCGATGATGCACCAGAACGCGGTACCGTACGCATCGGCATCGTCGATACGCTCACTCACCTTTGGCTCTCCCGGCTCCTGACTTGCTGGCATACGGAGCATCCACTCATCGCGTTCGAGCTGATCAGTGACGTCACCTCATCGCTGATGGCTCAGCTCAAAGCGGCAGACCTTGACCTGGTGCTGATGGTGGCGGATGAGCAACCGATGCCGGCGTTTGTCAGCGAACCCCTGTGCAGCTACCCGCAATGCTGGGTGGCAAGCCCGAATCTGGCGGGCGCATCGAATATCGGCAATATTCATGACCTGACTGAACAGGCGATACTCTCCTTCCCTCGCGGCAGCCGCCCCTGGCGTTACCTGACCAATCTGTTCGAATCAATGGGCGATTCCGCGCCCGTGATTCACACCTGCAGCTCTGTCGCCAGTCTGCTGACCCTTGTAAAACAGGGCGTTGGTATCGCCTTTTTACCCGAACCCCTGGTTGCGGCAGAGATAGCAGCGGGACAACTGTTCTCCATTGAAAGCCTACCCAAGGCTCCTGCGCTAAACTTCTGTTGTGCTTGGCGCCTTGATGACGATCGTATACTGCCAAGGCTGCTGGCCGAGACAGCGCGGAACATGATTGACGCCCCAATTTCAACAGAACAATCGATTATTTTTACACAGTAAATCAGTTTAATTTACGAGTATTTTGCTATATTTGTAAAAATATCTTTTTCTTTTATAGCGTATTGAAATAGATAAACACTTTTATAAAACTCGTAGCATAACCCTGGTTCAGGAACCTTGGCGCCCATTGCACCGGTGCCGACTGTGTTCGAGTTTAGAGAGGTCAGATCGATGAGTATCGCTTATTTGAACGGCGCTTTCCTTCCGCTGGAAGCAGCCCGCATTTCGCCGCTGGACCGCGGCTTCCTGTTTGGCGACGGAATATACGAGGTCATACCCTACTACAACCGTAAACCTGTCGGTTTCGCACCCCACATGCAGCGCATGATCAACGGCCTGGCGGCACTGGAGATCAAGTGCAACAAGAGCGTCGAGGAGTGGCGCGATCTGCTCGACACTCTGATCAGCCAAAACGAAGGCGACAACTTCGGTGTGTACGTGCACGTATCGCGCGGGGCCGACACCAAGCGCTTCCACGCTTATCCGGACAATGTCGAGCCGACCATCTTTGCCTTTGCCTTCAGCATCAAAGAGCCGGAGCCGGTCGACCGTGCCAAGGTACACCCATACACGGTTTCCAGCACTCAGGATCTGCGCTGGAAGCGCTGCAACATCAAGTCCACTGCACTGCTCGGTAACGTCATGCATTTCCAGCAGGGCTATGCCGCAGGCAACAACGAAATCCTGCTGTACAACGAAAGGAACGAACTGACCGAAGGCAGCTCCTGCAACGCCTTCATCGTGAAGGATGGTGTGGTGGTTACACCGATCGAAGACAACCAGATCCTGCCGGGTATCACGCGCCGCATCATCATCGACAGCCTCAAGGCCGACGGCTCCATCAAGGTCGAAGAGCGCACCGTGACCATGGACGAAGTGCGCAGCGCAGATGAGATCTGGATCACCAGCTCATCCAAGGAGATCGCACCGGTGGTCAAGCTGGACGGCAACCCCGTTGGCAATGGCGAGGTCGGCCCCGTCTGGGAAGCCGCATTCCGGATCTACACCGAACGCAAGTTCGATTTCTGATCGGCAGGCCTAAAGCAATGAAAAAGGGCGCCGCACGGCGCCCTTTTTCATTATTCAAAACCGATCTCGCGTTAGCCGCAGCTCTCAAGTGTCGCGACCAGATCCTTGAACGCATTGCGATTGGATTCGTTCAGATCGATCAGTACCCGATGAGCACCAATGATGCGAGCACGCACCTGATCCTCCGACTCGAGCACAAACGGCACCTGTTCCAGATCCGATTCGCTGGTCGGCATAGTGTCGAGCAGCAGGAATACCTGATCGAACCCCATGGAGTACAGGATACGGGTGATATCGGGATTGGTTGAAACCAGTGCCGGGCGGGGCAAGCCCTTCTCTTCGGCCTTGATCGCAAGTTTGGCAATCAAGCCGAGCGACGTACTGTCGATTGTCGTGGTTTCGGTCAGATCGATTAGCGTATCGCGGATCTCGCTACGACCGAGTACCGCCTCCAAGTGAAGATCGATGGTCGAACAGAGCGTCAGACGCACCTCCCCCACGAACTTCAATACGTAATGCCCTTCGCGACAAGCGTAAAAAATAGCGCCCTCGCTCATGGTTTAACTCGTGATACTGTCATGATCGCTACATCATCCGGATTCATGCGCCCGGCCGGAATAATACTGTCAGAAATTGACTGAGGCGATAGATTTTTGCTCATACACGCACGGAGTAGTGTATTTTCTTTCTCTTCCAAAGTCCCGCCCTCAGCCACTTCTAGAATGCCGTCAGAGAACAGGGTAATCGAATACTCGGGTTGTAATGCAATACGCCTTTCATCGAATACCGGCTGCTCAAAAAGGCCTATCGGCATGCCACGACCTTCCAGAAAAGCCACCTCCCCGCCTTGCGCCAGGATCGGCATCGGGTGGTGTCCACCCACAGCATAGGTCAGCGTTGAATCCCGCGCATCGATCAGGCCGATAAACATGGTCAAATGCTTGCCCAGCCCGGTCAGCAACAGCTCTCGATTCACCCGGTGTAGCGTCGCCATCGGAGACTGGATATCGAAACTGGAACCGCGGTTATAGTTTCGCACCAGCCTGTAGGTCATATTTTTCAGCAGCACGGTCACCAGTGCGGATGAAGCGCCATGCCCGGAAACATCGGCAAGATAGAAGATCGTTTGGTACTCGTTGATGGCGATGGAGTCGACAAAATCGCCACTTAGCAGCAAACTCGGCTGCAACACGTATTCAAAGATAATCTGATTCAGCTCGCGAACCGGTGGCGGCAGGAGCTTTTGTTGTAACTGCTGCGCCGCATGCTGATCGGCCTTAAGCTCGTCAAGGCTGCGTTCCAGGCTTTCGCGCAGAAAACGCGCCTCCTCAATCATCCTGACGCGGCTCAGCTGTCGCTCGATGGAGCTGATAAACAGCTGCGGGTGCTGATTCAGCTCACCCAGCGAGAAAACATCATCGGCGCCGTTACGCAGCGCCACCACCATCTCTTCAGCCGTACCTTCCGACAGCAGTACCACGGTCGGCATGGGGCTGATACTGGCGGCGATCTGATTTAGATACGCAATATCGCCGATGGAGCTGCGATCCACGATCACCAGCGAAATGGCTCGGTGCTCCAGCAGTCGATCAACATCATCGGCGCCGTGAGCAACGATAATGCGCAAATGCGTATTCTGGCACTGCTCGCACAGATCGAATACCAAATCGATTACAGCGGTTGAGGCCGATACCATCAGTATCGCCTGCTCTCGATGACCCATTAATCAGTCGCTCGATTTAGCTGACATAGTGGATTTCAAGGTATCGGCTCAGCCCGTGCCTTGCAACCTGATATCAGAAGTCGTTGTCGTACTTGACCTGAACTTCACCATCGTTGACCAGATACTCCCGACGCTGCAGATAGGCGTCTCGTACAAACAGGTACTTGTCGCCGGATATCATCTGCTCCGCTCGAAGCAGATTTGCGCGAACGTCGATCATTCTCAGTCCATACAGCGAGTTCCGCGTCGGCACATGGTCCACATCGCCCACCGGATCCAGCGCAATGTCCGGAATCAGGCCTATGCCGTCACGTACGGAACTCGGCCCGAACAACGGCAGCACCAGATAGGGTCCCGAACCCAGACCCCAGCGTCCCAACGTCTGGCCGAAATCTTCGTGTTTCTCCTCAAGCCCAATCGGCGTGGCAACATCGATAAACCCGGCCAAACCGAAGGTGGAGTTGAACACTACACGCGACGCGCTGGTCAATGCGTCATTAATCTTACCCTGCAGAAGATTATTCACAGCTGAACGGATATCACCGAGGTTACTAAAAAAATTACTGACCCCACGTTCGGCAATATCCGGCATAACATAGCGATAGCCCTGTGCTAGCGGCTTCAGGGCAAAGCGGTCCACCTGCTCGTTAAAGGTGAACACCGCACGATTAAGACCCTGCCATGGATCTTTCTGCTCAGTTGTTTCAGCGTTGACAGGTGCCGCCAGCAGTAAAGCCATCACTGTGCATACGGTTCCCTGACGCAGCGTTTTGACCAGCATTACAATTCCTTTTTTTACGAAAATCGAATTCTGCGCATTCTACCTCTGTTGCACCTGCTATAAAAAGGCAAAGAGACATTTTTTATCCGCGAATGTTCCCCCGTGCATACAGTTAGATATGCCCTATGCTTCCCTTTTCCATGAGGCGCACTAGACTCAAATCAGACTCTTTAATAAGGATTTCATCCACTTGGTGGATGAGCTGCCACTCCAGGAGACGCTATGGCCCGGGTACTGATCGTGGATGATGAGCCCAACATACTGCTGTCGCTCGAATTTTTGATGCAGCAGGCAGGGCTGGAGGTGGATACCGCCGAGACGGGAGAAAGCGCGCTAGCCAAGATCGACGCTAACCCTCCCGACCTGCTGCTGCTCGACATAAGCCTCCCCGGAATCAGCGGCTTCGATGTATTGGAACGCCTGCGCGAGCAGCCCGCCACCCGGCAGCTACCTGTGGTAATGCTTACCGCCCATGGCCGTGAAGTGGAAAAGGAGAAAGGGATCGCACTGGGTGCCAACGACTACATTACCAAGCCCTTCTCAACCCAGGAGCTGGTCGCCCGCATAGAAGCCCTGTTGGGTAACAACAACCGGCTGGAGTAATCTCATGCCACCTCGTCAGCACCTACTTGGGCTTTGGCTGCTGCTGACCGGCGTTCTGCTGTTTTCCGGAGTTGGGGTGTTGCTCTGGCTGGACTCCGCACTCAAGCTCGCTGCCGCACAGCGCACGACAATATGGTTGCTGTGTTTGCTGCCTGGTGTGCTGGCACTGGTCATCGGCATGCTGCTGGAGAAACGCCTGTTTCGCCCCCTAAGACAGTTCCAGGTACTGCTTGCCCGTCTCGTTGCGGCCCCCGATGCCCAGTCCGACTTTCCCCTTGATGGCTGGCTGTCGCCCCTGCAACCTGATCTGGACCAGATACGCGAAGGCTGGCGTGGCGATCGCGAGCGCACACGCATCGCCCACGATGAAGGCGCCGCGCACGCCGCCTATATCCAGCAGGAGCTCGAAGGCCTGCTGCAGATATTGGATCTGCCGCTGTTGATCTGCGATGAACACCAGCGTCTGTTGCTGTTTAACCCGGCGGCACGCACGCTGTTCCACGATCAGCCCGCGCTAGGGCTGGGGCGGCAAGTCAGCCAACTGCTGCCACACACCAGCCTGTCCGAAGCATTGCACCATTTGCCGACGGACGGCACTCCGCGTCAACTTCTGCTACCGGGCGACACCCGTTGGCTCAGATGCGAGCTGCGGAGGCTTGACGCTCGACATGGTGGTGCCCTGATCGTTTTGCATGACACAACCCATGAACTGGAAGCAGGACAGCGCTGGCGCCGGGCCCTGGCCGAGCTCTTACCGCGACTGCGTGGCCATACCGGCTCGATGCACAGCGCAGTCGAGGCGCTTCTGCAGGCAGAAGACAACGTGGAGCTCAAGCACCGACTGGTTCAGGCGATCAGCGAAGAGAGTAGAAACTTGGCACAGAGGGTCGGCGAGCTGACCCGGTTGGTAGAGTCTCAGCAACTGAGTCAGTCAGCACTGGAGGACACCTGGTCCAACGATCTGTTCCAAGCGCTGCAGGAACGCCTGGCGACGCAGTCGATCAAGCTCACCGCCATCGGGATTCCGGTGTGGATTCGCGTCGATGGCCCTGCGCTATTGGCGATGTTGGAACTGCTGATCCTGCGTCTGTCCGCATCACTCAACACACACAGTCTGGACGTGGAGGTGCTGCTGGGTAACCACCGGGTGTACCTTGACCTTATCTGGGCCGGCTCCCCCGTGAGCGAACAGCTGCTGAACCAGTGGCGAACACTGCCGCTGTTCGACGACGCGCTCTCCCCCAAGGTCTCGGATGTGCTTAACCAGCACGACGCCGACCTCTGGTCGCTTATGCGCAAACCGGAGGCGCGCGCCTGCCTGCGCCTGCCGGTGCCATCCTCGTTGCGCGGCTCGGCACCAAGATCGACAGACGCTGAACTGGAGCGGCCCGAATTCCATGATTTCAGCATTGCCGACCTTCCGCCTCCAGATACCGTCCAGGCCGGCACCCCGCTCACCCAGCTCGAGATGATCGTATTTGATACCGAAACCACGGGACTGAACCTGCGCGGTGGCGACCGTATCATCAGCATCGCCGCGTGCCGAATCATCAATGGCCGCCTGCTGGCCCAGGATAGCTTCGATCAGCTGGTCAATCCTCAGCGAGACATTCCAGCCACCAGCACCAGCATCCACGGCTTGCGCAACGAGGATGTCGCGAACGCGCCACCGATCGATATTGTCCTGCCGAGATTTAACCAATATGTGGGCTCCGGAGTCCTGGTGGCGCACAATGCTGCCTTCGACCTGCTCGCGGTGCGTATGGCCGGAGACGAATGCGGTTTGACGTTCGACATGCCGGTGCTGGATACCCTGCTGCTCTCACGCGCTCTGGACCCAACGTTTGAAGGCCACGGACTGGATGCACTGGCCGAGCGATTTCAGCTCATCTTCCCCCCCGGCACCCGGCATACCGCTCTCGGTGATGCCCGGGTAACCGCAGAGTTGCTGCTTGCCCTTTTGCCCAGGCTGCGGGCTCGGGGGGTGAATACTCTCGAGGACGCTCTGGCACTGCAACTCAGGGTAGAACTGGAGAACAAAAGATGAAAACACCGGAACAGGGCCGCCTCCTCGCCCTGAGCCTGCTTGGGCTAGTGCTGTTCTCACCGCCATTACTGCTGCTGTTCGACCAACCTGGCATCGCCAACTTCTCAACCCTGTCCGGGATCATTTTCCTGATCTGGGCACTGTTGATCCTCTGCGCCGCACTGATACTGGAGCGTCACCATGAGGAGTAGCGCAATCGTCCTGATTGTCGCGTTCAGCTACCTGGCGCTGCTGTTCGTAATAGCGGCCTGGGGCGACCGACGCGCGGAGCAGCGTCGCTCCCTGGTCAACTCACCGACAATCTATTCGTTATCCATCGCCGTATACTGCACCGCCTGGACCTTCTACGGCAGCGTCGGTCGAGCCGCCACCACCGGACCCAGTTTCCTGCTGATCTACCTGGGCCCGACACTGGCAATGCTGTGCGGCTGGATGCTGATCCGCAAGATGATCCGCATCGCCCGGGCGCAACGCATCACCTCGATCGCCGACTTCATCAGTGCACGCTACGGCAAGAGCGGCGCTATCGGGGCACTGGTGGCATTGATCGCGATCATTGCGATCATGCCCTACATCGCCCTGCAGCTTAAGGCGATCACGGTCAGCTATGCCATCCTTACCCAGTACCCGGATCAGAGCCAACCTCAGCTCTCGCTCAGCGGTTTTCTGCAGGACAAGGCGTTCTGGGTCGCACTGGTACTATCGGTATTTATCATCCTGTTCGGCACCCGGCATCTGGACGCCAGTGAGCGGCACGAAGGGATGGTGACGGCGATCGCCTTCGAGTCGATCGTCAAGCTCTGCGCGTTTCTGGCGGTGGGCGCTTTCGCCACCTTTATCCTGTACGACGGCCCCATGGACCTGGTCACCCAGGCGGCCCTGCTGATACCCGACATCAGTCACAGATTCGGTCTGGACCAGGTACCAGGCGGCGCGCTGGGCTGGTTTGGCACGCTGATCCTGGCGCTGCTCGCGTTCATCACCCTGCCCCGGCAGTTTCAGGTACTGGTGGTAGAGAATGTCAACGAGCAGCATCT
The DNA here is from genome assembly GCF_014641945.1 of Marinobacterium zhoushanense. Classification (GTDB taxonomy): domain Bacteria; phylum Pseudomonadota; class Gammaproteobacteria; order Pseudomonadales; family Balneatricaceae; genus Marinobacterium_D; species Marinobacterium_D zhoushanense. The sequence continues at coordinate 28,718 of NZ_BMIJ01000003.1, read as the reverse complement.
GCGACGCGCCAGCTGGTTGTTCCCGCTCTATCTGCTGCTGATCAACCTGTTCGTGATCCCCATCGCCCTGGCCGGGCTGATGGGCGGAACCTCGACTGGAGAACCCGACAACTTCGTGCTGACACTGCCCCTGGCCGCAGGGCTCGACTGGCTGCCGCTGCTGGTGTTCATCGGCGGCCTGTCAGCTGCCACCAGTATGATGATCGTCGAGACCATTGCGCTGTCGACCATGGTCAGCAACCAGCTGGTGATGCCGCTGCTGATCCGTCTGCCCAGCCTGCATCTGGACAAACGCCACGACCTGTCGGGCTGGCTGCTCGGCATCCGCCGTATCGCGATCATTCTGATTCTGATCCTAGGCTACCTCTATCACGCACTGATTGGTGAGGCCTACAGCCTGGTAACCATTGGCCTGGTATCCTTCGCCGCTGCCGCCCAGTTCGCGCCGTCACTGCTGCTCGGCCTTTACTGGAAGGGCGCCTGCCGCTCGGGCGCCGCAGCGGGCATGATTGCGGGCATTCTGGTCTGGGGCTGGACCCTGTTGATCCCGGGCTTCGCGTTGTCCGGCTGGCTGGATACCGGATTTATCGATAAGGGTCCGTTCGATCTGGGCTGGCTACGCCCCTATGCACTGTTCGGGCTGGAGGGCTGGGACATCTACACCCACGCTCTGTTCTGGAGTCTGCTGCTCAATCTGGGCTTACTGGTCGGTTTATCCCTATTCAGCCGGCAGAGCGGCCTGGAGCAGACCCAGGCGGCGCTGTTCACCAACGCGCTCAGACCGGAAGCGGCACAAGCCGCTATCTGGCAGGGCCATGCCAGTCGTTATGAGCTGTTCATGCTGCTCAGTCGCTACCTGGGTGACGGCGCCAGCATCCGTTTGCTCGGGCACACGCGGCCGAAGCAGGACGATGACAGCCCGGCCACGCCGGAGATGATCGCCGCCGCCGAACATGGCCTGACCGGGGCATTGGGCAGCGCTACGGCACGCATCCTGATCAACTCGGTGGTACGCGGCGAAGCGCTGGAGATGTCGTCTATTCTGAGCATTCTCGACACCACCTCCCAGGCGCTGGAATACAATCGCCGGCTGGAGCAGAAGTCGTCCGAGCTTGCACGCATCGGCGAGGAGCTGCGCAGCGCCAATGAGCGACTGCGCGAGCTGGACCGTCTCAAGGACGAGTTCGTCGCCATGGTCAGTCACGAGCTGCGCACGCCGCTCACCTCGATTCGTGCTTTTGCTGAAATACTGCGCGACACGGGACAGATTCCGGACGAGAAGCGCGCCCATTTCATCGACATAATCGTCCGCGAGAGCGAGCGCCTCTCCCGCCTGATCGAGGAGATTCTGGATATGGCGCGACTTGAGTCGGGACGGATGACGCTTAAGCCAACCCGTTGCAACTTCAACGAGGTGATACACCACTCGGTGGAAGCGGTTACCCGGCTCAATGAAGAGCGCGGCGTTGAGCTGGAACTTAAACTGCCGGCGCAGCCTTGTTGGATAGTGGCCGACCCGGATCGCTTGCAGCAGGTACTGATCAATTTACTGGGCAACGCCAACAAGTTTGCCGCCCATGATCAGCCACGCGTTTTGCTGACACTGACCCCCTACAAGCGCTCCTATAGACTTGCGGTCGAGGACAATGGCCCCGGTATCGCCGAAGCGGAACGGGAAAGGGTGTTCGAGAAGTTTCACCAGATCGAACAGGCACGGGAGCAACAGCACCGCACCCCGGCCAGCCACCCTCGCGGCACCGGGCTCGGCCTGCCGATCAGCCGCGGCATCATCAACCATCTGGGCGGCAGGCTCTGGGCCGATCGCGGTGAGCAGTGGGGAGGTGCCTGTTTCATACTGGAGCTGCCGCAGGCGCCCGAACAGGTCCAGCGCGAAGCCGTCGAAAGCCAAGCCGGTTAACAACAAGCCAGTTAACAGGAGGTTTCATAGACTGTGCTGCGCCTGCCGCTGCAGCTGACGAACCTGTTTCAGGTCCTGCTGCAGCTCACGCAGCTGCGGGTCGCTCAGCTGGCGTAGATCGATCCAGTTATCCGGCTGGCCGCCCTGCCGCCAGTTGTTCATCTGGGCATCCAGCAACAGACGCATCAGATGCTCTGCCGCCTGACACAGGCCCCGCCCCTGACCGGGCGACAGTATAGCGGCCTGTTCCAACCAGATCGCGCGCGCCCGTGTTCCCACCTCGCGACAGCCGTTGAGCAGCGCCAGCAGGCGTAGCGCACCGGTCAACGGTAACAAGCCCTGGCGTTTCAGATTGACTGCATCAGGGTGTGGCGCGTCGCGGCCATCTCCGTGCAGGCGGTCAAAGCGATCCAGCGCCACCGGGGACTCATCGATCAACTCGGCCATCTCGTGTAGAAACAGACCAGCCGAGGGCACCTGTTCCAGAATCGAGTCACGCAGTTGGTCGGCCAGGGCTTCATCACCGAACACCGGCGCAAAATCGAACAGGATATTGCACTGCTGGACGACCTTTACCCGCCGCGTCGCCATCCACAACTGCATCTGCTCCTGCCAGGCATGGATCGGCTTGCGCCAGAGTGGCATCGACGCCATGACGTGGCCTTTGCAGAAAGGTATCCCGGCCTCGTCGAGCAGCGCGGTAAACTGGCTGGCCAGGGTTCTGAACCAACTGTCGATCTCGTTATGGCGCTCATCCGGGTAGCTCTCGAGCACCAGCGCATTGTCCTGATCCGGGTGCAACAGGCTCTCATGACGTCCACTCGAGCCCATCGCCAGCACACAGAAATCCACCGGCGGCGCGCCCCAGCCGGCAGCGCGCATCCTTTCTATCGCACGCTCGATGGCGACCCGATAGAGCAGATCATTGTGGTCGCTGATCAGTTCCGAAATGAGCCAGGCAGGCAGCTCAAGTTGCTGCAGCGCTTCAACCAGTCGCGGCTGCCAGGCCTTCGCTTGTGCCAGGCTGGTATCGGGTCCGAGCTGCTCCAGCGCCCGTTCCAGCGGCGAGAGCAGATGGGGCGGCAGCTGTAGCGCCAGGCCGCGTTGAGCACCAAATAGATTGCGCCAGACCGACCGCACCCGGACCTCCCTGCTTTTTTACTCTCAGCATAGAGGGCGTTCGGGCTTTTACCAGTCAACCGCCTGTACATCGCCGCTCCTGCGCATCCATGCGCCCGCGGCATGACTGTCATGGATGACAGGAATCCTGTCGTTGCAGGAGCAAACGACAGGGAGCGTACCTCCTGTACATAAACGAAACACCCCGGCCAAGGCCGGGGTGTTTAGAGTGTAGCTTCCGGGCGCTATCAGGCGCTCAGTTCGAGCAGCAGCTTGTTGAGACGGCCGATGTAAGCGGCAGGATCGTCAAGCTGCCCGCCGGCAGCCAGTTCCGCCTGGTCAAACAGTACCAGCGCCAGATCCTTGAAGCGGTCTTCGTCCGGCTCCTTGTCCAGCTTGGCGATCAGCGGATGCTCCGGGTTGTACTCAAAGATCGGTTTCACCTCCGGCACAGCCTGACCCGCCGCTTCCATGATCTTGCGCATCTGGGCACCCATATCGTAATCGCCGACGACCAGACAGGCCGGGGAGTCGGTCAGACGATGGGTAACCCGCGCCTCCTTGATCCGTTCGCCCAGCGCACCGGTCAGACGCTCGGTGAGGCCCTCCATCTGCTTGGCGACCTCCTCCTGCTGTTTCTTCTCCTCTTCGGACTCTACCTCGCCCAGGTTCAGCTCACCTTTGCTGACATCCTGGAACGACTTGCCGTCGAAGTCGAACAGCTGACTCATCATCCACTCGTCGATCCGATCGGACAGCAGCAGAACCTCGATACCCTTCTTGCGGAATATCTCCAGGTGCGGGCTGCTCTTGGCAGCGTTGTAGGAGTCGGCGACCACGTAGTAGATCTTCTCCTGCCCTTCCTTCATGCGGCTGATGTAGTCGTCCAGACCCACTGTCTGCTCTGCATTGTCGTTATGGGTAGACGCGAAGCGCAGCAGCTTGAGCACCTTCTCGCGGTTGGCGTAGTCCTCCGCCGGCCCCTCTTTCAGTACCTGACCGAACTCTTTCCAGAACGCGTTGTACTTCTCTGGCTCGTTCTTCGCCAGTTTCGCCAGCATATCCAGCGCACGCTTGGTCAGCGCGGTGCGCAGCTTGTCCACGTTGGGATCCTTCTGCAGGATCTCGCGGGATACGTTCAGCGACAGGTTCTTGGAGTCGACCACACCCTTGATGAAACGCAGGTAGAGCGGCAGGAACTCGTCCGCCTGATCCATGATGAATACACGCTGGATGTACAGCTTCAAGCCCTTCGGCGCATCGCGGTTCCACAGATCAAACGGCGCGCGCTCCGGCAGGTAGAGCAGGCTGGTGTACTCCAGGTTACCTTCAACCTGGTTGTGCGCCCAGGCCAGCGGTTCGGCGAAGTCGTGGGAGACGTGCTTGTAGAACTCTTTGTACTCTTCGTCGGTCAACTCGCTCTTGCTGCGTGACCAGAGGGCGGTAGCGGAGTTGACGGTTTCCAGTTCAGGCGCCTTGTCCGCCTTCTTCTCCTCACCCTCCTCCTCGTCAGACGGCATCTCCTGCTTCTCCATCAGCACGGGGATGGCGATATGGTCGGAGTACTTGCGTACCAGAGTACGCAGGCGGAACGCGTTGGCGAACTCCTCGTCCCCCTCTTTCAGGCTCAGCACGATACGGGTACCACGCTGCGGCAGCTCAACGTTTTCGATGCTGAACTCACCTTCGCCCGCGGATGACCAGTGCACACCCTCGCTGGCATCGAGGCCGGCACGACGGGTGTAGACATCTACCTGCTTGGCGACGATGAAGGCGGAATAGAAGCCAACGCCGAACTGGCCGATCAGCTGGCTGTCCTTGGCCTGATCGCCGGTGAGGCTGGAGAAGAAACTGGCGGTGCCGGATTTGGCGATGGTGCCCAGATGATCGACCACATCCTGACGGCTCATGCCGATGCCGTTATCGATGATGGAAACGGTCTTGGCCTCTTCGTCGAACTCGACGCGGATCTTCAGATCGCCGTCGTTTTCGTACAGGTCCGCATTGGACAGCGCCTCGAAGCGCAGCTTCTCCGACGCATCTGACGCGTTCGAGATCAGCTCGCGCAGGAAGATCTCCTTATTGGAGTAGAGAGAGTGAATCATCAGCTTCAGCAGCTGCTTCACTTCCGTCTGAAAACCAAGGGTCTCTTTCTGTGTTTCGGTGCTCATAGCTCGTTTACCCAACTCCGCTTAGGTTTATTGTCCCAAGCAAAGATGGGGTCAACGAACGCCATTTCAAGGATAGAGGCCAGGTTTTATATCTCGGTGCTCATCAGCAGCGTCTTCAGCGTCGGTGACGTGAACTCACGCTGGTATAGCACATAGACGATGCCCGCCGACATCGCCATGAACAGCCAGGGGTTGATCAACCAGGCCAGCACCGCCAGGCTGAAGTAGTAGGTACGCAGCCCTACGTTGGAGTTGTTCGCCGCGATGGAGCTCATCTTGGCAATGCGGGCTGCATGCGCCTGCAGGTGTTTTTCGTCCAGGTCATCGGCTGGTCCTGGCGCGGATCCGACCATCACCGACACGAAACCATACTGGCGCAGGCTCCAGGTGAACTTGAAAAAGGCGTAGATGAACAGTGTCAGCAGTACCAGCAGCTTGAGTTCCCACTCCAGCGGCGTGGCCGGACGCACCAGCGGCAGGTGTTCCACCAGCGTAATCGCCCGTTCGGTGTAGCTGAGCAGGGTCATCAGACCGGCCAGTACCAGAATCGTGGTCGACGCGAAGAAGGAGACGCTGCGCTCCAGGTTGGCGATGGCGGCGGTATCGGCCATGCGCATATCCCGATCCAGCATCCGTCGCATCCACTCGGTCCGATACAGGTGCATGATGCTCGACAGGCAGGCCGTGGTGCGCGCCTTGCGTTCGGCATAAAGCATGTAGCCCTTGAAGCAGATCAGGAACCAGATCAGCGCAACAAGGTTAAGCCAGTTTTGGGTCAGGAAATTCAGGAATTCAGGCATCGGTCCATCGCATTCAGGAGAAACGGGATCCAGCTTAGCCTGACTGTCTGCGATTGTCTGCTGTCGATGACCAAGGGGCGATGGCGAAAAAGAAAATACCCGCACATCGGCGGGTATTTTAGTGGTTGCTCGTACTCTTTTTACTCTATTCCATTCCGCTGCTGCGGCCCTTACTTCGGATCTTCGTAGGGCAGGCCTACATACTGCTCGGCGATCACACGGCGACCGTTTTCGTGGTTGAGGAAGTAGTCCAGCTCGGACTCCATGAAACGGGTGAAGGTTTGACCATCAAGCCCGTTACCGCCGATCTCTTCGCCGAAGTTATGCAGCATATTGGTCATCCACCAGGAGAAGCGCTCGCCGTGCCATACCCGGCGCAGGGCAATCTCGGAGTACTGACTGGTGCAATCCTTGTCGCCCTGCTTGTAGACACGGGTCAGGATCTTGTACAGCGTGGCCACATCGGACGCGGCCAGGTTGAGGCCCTTGGCACCGGTGGGCGGCACGATATGCGCGGCATCGCCGACCAGGAACAGATTGCCGTACTGCATCGGCTCGCAGACGAAGGAGCGCAGCGGAGCGATACTCTTCTCCAGGCTCGGGCCAGTGACCATATTGGCGGCAGCTTCCGGCGGCAGACGCTTCTTCAGTTCATCCCAGAACGCCTCATCGGACCAGTCCTCGACCTTGTCGGTCAGCGGCACCTGGATGTAGTAACGAGACCGGGTCGCAGAGCGCTGGCTGGCCAGGGCAAAGCCTCGCTCGCTCTTGGCGTAAATCAGCTCTTCATGGCACGGCGGCGTGTCGGCCAGCAGGCCGAGCCAACCGAAGGGGTAGACACGCTCGTGCTCGGTACGAATTTCGGCCGGAATGGTCTGACGGGAAACACCGTGGAAACCGTCGCAACCGGCGATGTAGTCGCACTCCAGCCGGAACTCTTCACCGGCATGGCTGAAGGTCACGTAAGGACTATCGGATTTGACGTCATGCGGCTGAACTTCGCTGGCTTCATACAGGGTTTCCAGGCCTGCAGCAGCACGCGCCTCCATCAGGTCACGGGTGATCTCGACCTGGCCGTAGCACACGACCACATCACCACCGGTCAACTCTTTCAGATTGATGCGATGATCCTGTCCATTGACGGAGATCACCACACCTTCGTGGACATGGCCTTCGGCATCCATACGCTCGGCGACGCCCGCCTCACGTACCAGATCGACAAAGCCCTGCTCCAAGATGCCGGCTCGAATGCGGCCCAGCACATAATCTCCGGTTACACGCTCAATAATGATGTTGTCGATCCCCTGCTTGTGCAGCAGTTGACCGAGCAGGAGGCCGGACGGACCGGCACCGATGATGGCTACTTGGGTTTTTATAGTTTTCATAAAACGTCTCTCTAATTTCAGACTGTCACTCAACGCTGGTAATCGTCTAACACTGAGGTTGTTTTATGAATGGAGTATAGACCGCTTGGCTTGTACTTTTAGAACAGGTTGATTAACTAAGCTCCCATTCTCGCTGCATCAGCAATGCATCGATCTCCTTGGCGCAGACCGGTTTACTCAACAGGAAGCCTTGCACCACCGCACACTCCATCTCGCTGAGCGCTTCCAACTGCTCTTTGCTCTCAACGCCTTCGGCAACCACTCGAAGGCCCAGCCCGCGCGATAATGAGATGGCAGCGCTGACCAACTCCCGATCAGCCTCGTCAACGGTCATCTCCTGTACGAAACTGCGATCGATCTTGAGTTCATCGACCGGATAGCGGCGCAGATAACTGAGCGAGGAGTAACCGGTACCGAAATCATCCATCGACAGGCAGATCCCCATCTCATGCAGTGTCGCCAGGGTATTTTCCACCATGGGGCCACCACGCATCAGGATCCCCTCGGTAATCTCCAGTTCGAGCCGCGACGCCGGGAAACCACTGCGCTCCAACTCCTGACGCAAAAAGTCGGCTAGTTCCTCATCCCGAAACTGTACCGGCGATATGTTCACCGCCAGCTTGAACTGCGGTTCCTGCGCGACCCACTGCATCGCGTCCGACAGTGCCTGCTGCATTACGAATCGGCCGATCGGCACGATCAATCCGCTCTGTTCGGCGATGGGGATAAACTCGTCCGGCCCAACCTGCCCGAGTGCCGAACTATTCCAGCGCAACAACGCCTCGACACCGATCATACTCCGGCTCTTGACCTCATACTGGGGCTGGTACGCCACCCTCAGCTCGCCGTTGTCGATGGCGGCTCGCAGATGCTCCTCGATCTGCAGTCGCCGACTGATGCTCTGATTCAGCTCATTGGTAAAGAAAGCGTAACGGTTGCGTCCCTGCGCCTTAGATAGGTACATGGCGGTATCTGCGCTTTTCAGCAGCTCACTCAGGCTATCACCATCGAAGGGGTAGATCGCGATGCCGATACTGGCAGTGAGCATGATCTCGCGCCCACCCAAATCGAAGGTATCCCAGAAACTCTCAAGGATATTTGCCGCCACGACCTGAACCGACTCTTTCTGGGAAAAGTGACCGGCAAGCACGATAAACTCATCGCCGCCGAGCCGACCGACGCTGTCACCTTCACGCACGGAGTCGACCAGACGCGATGCCGCCTGTACCAGCGCCTGGTCACCAACATCGTGTCCCATGCTGTCGTTGATCTTCTTGAAGTCATCGAGATCGAGAAACATCACCGCAACATACTCGTTGTTACGCCTGGCGTCGCGGATCAACTGCTGCAGCCGGTCCATGATCAACACCCGGTTCGGCAGTGCCGTCAACGGATCGTAATGCGCCTGATACTGCAGCCGCTCCTCCTGCCGCTTACGCAGACTGATGTCCTCTTTCAGCGCCAGGTAATGACTGACTTCACCTGAGCCGCCAAGGACCGGAGACAGATAGGCGTGCTCCCAGTACTGTTCACCGCCCTTTCGCCTGCTTCTCAACTCTCCCTGCCAGGGCTCTCCGGCACTGATACTGTGCCAGATCTCAGCCACCAGCTCCGCTTCGTTCAGCTCAAGGTCGACCAGCTCGAACGCCCGCCCTACCACCTCTTCGGATGGGTAACCGCTGATGCGCTCGAACGCCCGATTGACGAAGGTGACCCGCCGGGATGGATCGGCCAGAACCACCGCCACTGGACTCTGTTCAACCGCCTGGGTCAGAACCCTGATCTCGGTTTCCCGTTGCTTGCGCCTGGTGATATCACGCCCTATGCCCAGAATACCGATCAACTTGCCGGTTTCATCTTTCATCGGCGTTTTGATCGTTTCCAGTATCTCGGTATGCCCGTCATCGGCAAACGTCAGCTGCTCCTCGTTAACACTTGAACGGTCGGCATGCATGGCGATCAGATCATGCTTGCGAAAAAAGTCAGCCAGTTCGGCATCCACAAAATCGTAGTCGGTCTTACCAACGATTTCGCTTTCACTGGCGCCGAAAAGACTCTCGAACTTGCGGTTACAGCTGAGGTATACCCCCTTTTCATCCTTGAGCCAGACCAGATCCGGCAGGGTATCGATCAATGCGCGCAGATGATGCTGCGCCGCCAGCATCCGTTTAGCGTAATAACTGACCAGCCCAAAGATCAGCAGCGTGGAAATCACAACGAACCCAAAGCCCTTGATCGTTTGCAGGAAGCTTAAAATCTGGATATCGGACACCAGCATCTGTAGCACAGTGTCGGACAGGAAGATCCAGAGCAGCGAAAAGAAACCGTAGATCAATGAGATCCTGAGAGCTGCGCCCGACCAGCCGACCGAAGTAGTACCGGGTGGGGAGAGTTTCCTTTCGCCTGTTTCGTCTTTCATGTGGGGCCGTGTACCTGATCTGTGGTGCTTAAGACAATCCGCGTGTCGCGGCCGTCTTTGAGCGATATCGTCGCGTTTCAATATGCAACGATGCAGACAAAACTGTCTGCAACCAGATACCGATAATAACGGAAAGAGGTGTTATTGCTGTAACCCTGGCCGAACTTATTTTCTCGGGTGATAGCTGGGCAGCTCTATTGGATTGGCTCGAATACGAAAACGACCTGAACTGCAACGTTCGGGTCGTTGAAAAAGCGCGCCGTTGGAAATGCTCTCCACGCAATCCACTCTGCGGCCAGCCCTACCCCACGGCAGCACCGGTCACCAACACAATCGCCTTTGCGTTCACGCCTCGACCCACTCGTTGAGCAGATCAATGCCGCGCACCAGGCTGGTCTCCTGCGCCACGATCAGATGGGCCGAGGCGGCCAGATAGTTGGGGAACTCCGGGTGGGTATCCCGTGCCGCGCTGCGCCGTTCGTAATCCTCCAGCGAGTCGTAGCCCCAGAGATGGACGAACTGGTTTTGCTTGCCGACCAGGGTGGTGTAGAAACCCAAAGGCGTGCCTAGGGTCTCCTTCAGGATCGGCATCGCCAGTCGATTGAACACCTCGACAAACTCGCCCATCTTGCGCGGCGTGATGGTGTAGACCCTGTAATCAACCAGCGGCTTTACGGCCATCGCTCACCTCCTCCAGTTGCGGCAGTTCGAGAGCATCATCGATACCGGCGATGCGACGCGCCGTGATGTAGCCGAAGGTCATGATCGGCCCAAGGGTGATACCGGCGCCGGGATAGTTGCCACCCATGATGCTGCGGCGGTCATTGCCCACGGCATACAGGCCTTCAACACCGACACCTTCGGCATCCAGTACCTGGCCGTAGACGTCGGTCTTGATGCCATCGAAGGTGCCCAGATCGCCCATGAATACCTTGACCGCGTAGAAGGGCCCTTTCTGCACCGGCGCCACACAGGGGTTGGGCTTGTTCTCCGGGTCGGCCAGGTAGCGGTTGAATGCGGTGCTGCCGCGTCCGAACTGGCGGTCCTCGCCGTGTACGGCGCCCTCGTTATACTCGGCCACCGTCCTCTTGAGCTGATAGACATCGACACCGATGACCGTTGCCAACTCCTCCAGCGTATTGCCACGCTTCAGGTAGCCGTTACGCAGGAAGCCGCCGATCGGCATCGGCGAGGGCTTCACATAACCCAGGCCGTACTTGCTCAAGCAGGTCTGGTCGCAGATAAGCCACATGTAGGTCTTGCTGCTGTTTTCGCAGGTCCGCATCATCGCCGCACCCACATCGTGGTAGGACTCGGACTCGTTACAGAAGCGCTTGCCCATCGGGTTGATGCCGATCACGCCGGGCTTGTAACGGTCCAGCAGATGGGGAAACTTGCCGAAGCTGCCATCCTTGTTGGGCACCAGCGAGGTGGGCATCCAGGCCGAGGTGTCCGCAAACTCGCACTTCACCGGCACACCGATCTGTTCCACCAGCGCCAGTCCATCACCGGTATTGCTCTCCGGTACCGGCGAGTGGTGTTCGCCTCCCCGCCGGACGTGGGGATAGGCTTCGGCGATCCGTTTCACGTCATGGGCAAAGCCGCCGCAGGCCAACACCACCCCCTTGCGTGCCTCGATCACCACTTCACGACCATCGATATGCGTGTGTACGCCGGTAACGCGCCCATCCTGCTGCAACAGCTCCTTGGCCGGTGCCGAGGTATGGATCGGGATATTCAGGTCCAGCGCACTCTTGGCCAGTCGAGAGGCCAGGGCATTACCGCTGGTGACATTGACGCCGCGACGGTACAGCGCCAGCTCCTTTATATGGATCGCCAGACGCTTGCAGACATACAGAAACGAGGTCAGCGACTTGGTGGCGTTGAAGAAGTGCTTCAGGTCGGCATTGGATGAATTGAACATCATGCCGATGAAGGTGATCGTCTTCAGCGGCGGGCGCATCCGCTTGATATCCTGACCCAGCTGGCGGATATCGAAGGGCGCGGCGAGAATGGAGCGACCAATATCGACCCCACCACCCAAAGTCGGGTGGTAGTCGGGATAGAGGGTCGGGATGAACTTGACCGCCGTCTCCCGCTCGAAGAAATCGACCATCTCCGGTCCTTTGTCGAGGAAAGCGTTAACGCCCTCCTCGTCAAAGAAATCACCGGTTTCATTACGGATATACTCAACGGCCGCATCACGCGTATCCCGCGGATTCTGCTTCTGGCCGTGGTGATTGCCCGGAATCCAGAGCACGCCACCGGAGAAGGCAGTGGTACCGCCAAACACCTGATCCTTTTCGATCACGATCACGTCGAGACCGTTCTTTTTGGCGGTCACGGCAGTAGATAATCCACCCGCACCCGAACCGACAACCAGCAGGTCGCAGCTAAGTGTTTCTATAGAGGTTTTAGTATGCATAGCTAACTCTCCCACCCGATTCAGATCAGGCGTTTTGCTGTTCGGGACTGTTCACGGCGGAGAACCCCGGTCGCGGAATCAGATCCATCAACATCGTTTCCATACCGCCATCGACGCTGATCTCGGCACCGTTGATATAGGCTGCACGCGGGCTGAGCAGGAAGATCGCGGCATTGGCGATATCCTGGGGGGCGCCGATGCGACGACTGGCGGTCATCGCCTCGCGCCGCTCCTTGATGCCGGGATATTGATAAAAGGGTTCTGACAGTGCGGTACGGATCATGCCCGGGCAGATCACATTGCTGCGTACGCCCTCCGCGCCATACTCCGCGGCGATCTGCCGGGACAGCAAGGTTATCCCCGCCTTACTGGCGCTATAGGCACCGCTATAGGTTTGCGGATGGTGTGCGGCCACTGAAGCGATATGCACCATGGCGCCCTCGCCCTCCACCGTATGACGGGCGAAATGGCGACTGCACAGCATGTAACCGGTCAGGTTGGTGCGCAGCACCGCATCCCAGTCATCCAGCGTCACCGATTTAATCGGTGCAGCACGCAACATGCCCGCACAGTTGACCAATCCATCGATAAGACCGAAGGTCTCGCGCACAGTCGTGGCGGCCTGCTCGACACTGGCTTCACTGCCGATATCGCAGGCCAACACCAGATGCTGTGCGCCAGCTGCGTTGAACCGGGCCGACAGCGCCTCACAACCGGCGGTATTGCGATCCAGCATCGCGACCTGGGCACCCAGACCGATCAGCGTTTCGGCAATGGCGTAGCCAATACCACTACCGGCGCCGGTCACCACGTATTTACGACCCGAAATTCCGAGCCAGTCATTGCCGCCATTTTCCACCGACATACCAATTCACCTCGTTAAATAACTTTTCAAGCAACGCTTAAATAGCTTTAAAATACGACCTGTATTTTTTAGAAACAAAGGCCTTCCTGGCCTATTTAAAAGCCACAATAAAAAACAACGTAAAAAAGCCGGTAATCGAAGATTTCTGCGATAAAACGATTACCGGCGAAGGTGAGGACTCAGCGCCACAGAGCCGAATGGTGAGGCTGAGCCTGTTTTTGAGCTTGAGCCTGAATCAAAATCCGGTCAGGCGCCGCAGGCCTTGGACAGCACCTGCGCGCGCTCAAATACCTGCCCCGCCGGCAGTCCCTGTGCGGAAAGCCCGCTGACATACTGCTCGGTGACGCGGTCCAACGTCGGCTTCCAGGCCGGATTGTCGGCGCCGTTTTCGATGACGGTGATGCTATGCCCCATCTCTTTCGCCTGTTGAACACCAACCAGATCCAGCTCGTCATACGCCTTGCCAAGCTTCTCCGCCCAGCGCATGCCGGTGTTGTCATCGATGATCTTCTTCAGGTCTTCCGGCATACGCGCGTAGGTGCTTTTATTCATCGTCACCACGAAGGCCAGCGAGTACAGCCCGACCTGGGTATGCTGGTCGGCCAGCTCATTGAGCCGGAAAGAGGCCATTGCCTCCCAAGGCAGCGTCACGCCATTGATGGTGCCGCGCTGCATGGCGCTGTACATATCCGGCGCAGGCAAACCGACAGGCTCACCGCCCAATCCTTCCAGCAGATCGCCCACCACCACCGTCGGCCGTCGAATCATCAGACCCGCCAGATCCTCCGGCTTCGCCACCGCCTTGCCCTTGGTATGGATATGGCCCGGGCCGTGGGTGAACATGAACAGCACGTGAGCATCCTGATACTCACTGTCCAGCTCACCCTCGTCATAGAGTTTCTGCAGCACACAGGAGCCCTGCTCGCCGGTCTGCACGATGCCGGGCAGCTCTACGATCTGTGACAACGGGAAGCGGTTGGCGGTATAGCCCTGGATGATCGCACCAACGTCGGCAATACCCCGCACAACCGAGTCGTAGGTCTGGGTCGCCTTGGCCAGCGTTTGCGAGGGGTAGATCTCCACATTGATGCGACCGTTGGATTCGGCCTCAACAGTCTCGCCCCAGGTCGCCAGGGTTTTGGCTATACCTGAATTGGCTGGCCAGAAGTGAGCAAAACGGAGATCAACTTCAGCGGCATTTACTGCACCTGAAATAGAAAAACCTGCAGCAGCCACCAACGATAAAAGACGGGTCTTATTCTTCATTTTAATACCTTTACTTATTATAGATTTATATTAGGCTTAATTTTGATCGGCAAAGGGTTAATAACCTGTACGACCTTGATATCAACAATAATCAAAACAGGCGCGAATCCGAATTGACAAAACAGGCTACTGATAGGACATTTCGTGCATCGGCCTCTTGCAAGACAGAGCTATGAGCAGCATCCCCAACTACGCCCTCTATGGCGAAACGCCGGAACAGCGCTGGTTCGAATCGATCCATTACGAGCCGATATCCAGGCGCGCCAAACACTACGAATGGAAGATCGATCCACATCAGCATGAAGGGCTGGTGCAGATACTCTATGTGCAGAAGGAGCGTGGGGTGGTGCATCTCGACGGCAGCAGTGTCGAGTTCAAGGCACCCTGCTTTATCCTGATTCCCGCGCAAACAGTGCACGGTTTCGATATGGGCGCGGGTATAGACGGCTCGGTGGTGACCGCCGCGCAGCGGCCACTGGAAACGGTGATTACGACAGCAGTACCGGCGCTGGCGGATATTTTCGACAAGCCGATGGTGCTGGCACTACCCGAAACGGCCAGGCTGCATAAGACGCTTGCGACCCTGTTCAAGCTGGTCGAACAGGAAACGCTGCTGACCAGCGCTACCGAGCTGAGTGGCGCCAATATGTTGCTGGTAGCGCTGCTGCTGCAGATCCGTCGCGTCGACCAGTCTCAACACGCGCTCAATCCCGCGCTGGGCTCACGCAAGGCGGAACAGGTGGAGCGCTTCCGCGCACTGCTGAACAACAATTTGGGGGCACTGAAAACGGTGGATGAGTACGCCGAACAGCTGGGTATCACCGCGGGTCAGCTGCGCCGTATCTGCCATGAAGTACTGGGGCAGTCGCCACTGAGTATTATCAACGCGCGCATCATCCATGCCGCACAACGGGATATCGCCTACTCCACCATGACCATCCAGCAGGTCGCCTATTCCCTGGGTTACGACGATGCCGCCTACTTCTCACGCTTTTTCCGCAAGCAGACCGGGCTGACCCCGTCAGAGTTCCGCGAGCGGGTGCGGGCACATCAGCCGATCTGATGTCCCCTTAGGCTGAACACTCTCCACAGATAGGCTCGATCAGCGCTTTACGCAGCTGATCGCCGTTTAGATCCAGCGCCAGCAACAGATGCAGCTTGGTAAATGCCGCTTCCGGGGTCAGATCGCTGCCGGGAATCACCCCGATGCGGTTGAGCGTCGCGCCAGTGGCATAAGCCCCCTGGCTGACCGCGCCCTGATGACATTGGGTGATATTAAGCACCACTACGCCACGCGACGCCGCCCTCTCCAGTGCCGCGATCAGCGCCACATCCGCATCCGGTGGGTTACCAACGCCATAGGTATGCAGCACCAGTCCGCGCACGCGCAGATCGTCAAGTGCGGCATCAATCAAACGCGCCGGCATACCGGGATAGACGAATAGGGATACCACGGCTGCCGGGTCAAACTGCGGTATCTGGAAACGCGGTATTGCAGGCTCCAGCAGCAGGTCGCGGCGCAGCTCGATATCGATCCCCACCTGCCCCAGCCAGGGGCAGTTGGGAGAATCGAAGGCGTCAAAGCCTGTGCTGCGCACCTTACGGGTCCGGTTGCCACGCAGCAGGCGACCATTGAAGTAGACGCATACTTCGTGAATCTCGCCGCTGGCCGCCAGTAGCAGCGACGTAACCAGGTTGTCCAGCGCATCGTTGCGTAGCTCCGCCAGCGGTATCTGCGAGCCGGTCAGGATCACCGGCTTGTCGCAGCCCTGCAGCATGAACGACAGCGCCGAGGCGGTATAGGCCATGGTGTCGGTGCCGTGGAGCACAACAAAGCCGTCATAGTCCGCCCAACTCCGCTCCAGCAGTAGCGCGATCTGACGCCAGTCCTCCGGCAGCACATTGGCGCTGTCGATCAGCCGCTCCAGCTCAACCAGATCGAACTGCGGCAGCTGGTCAGCAGACTCGCCAAGCTGCGCCTGCAGGCGTTCGGCAAAACCCGCCACCGGTACGTAGCCCTGCTCCGAGGGCAGCATACCGATGGTACCGCCGGTGTAGACAACCAGAATCTTCATATCCTTACCCTTCTGTAAACGGGGCCAGCATGGAGCGTGGGCTGAGCAGACGGTCCAGCTGTGCTTCGCTTAGCAGGCCCTCACTCAGTACCAGTTCACGCACCGTGGAACCGGAGTTTAGCGCCTGTGCGGCGATGCGGGTGGAGTTGGCATAGCCGATATGCGGCACCAGCGCGGTGATGATACCGATGCTGTTGTCCACGTGACGGGCACACTGCTCCTCGTTGGCGCGGATGCCCTGGATGCAACGCTCGTTCAGCGTGTTGCAGGCGGAGCCCAGCATCTTCATCGAGTTAAGCAGGTTGTAGACGATCAGCGGCTCCATGGCGTTGAGCTGCAACTGCCCCGCTTCAGCGGCCAGCGTTACCGCCAGATCGCTGGCGATCACCTGGTAGGCGGTCTGATTGACCACCTCCGGAATCACCGGGTTGACCTTACCCGGCATGATCGACGAGCCCGGCTGCATAGGTGGCAGCATGATCTCGGCAAAACCGGTGCGCGGACCGCTGGAGAGCAGACGCAGGTCGTTGCACATTTTGCCCAGCTTGATCGCAAAGCGCTTGAGGATGCCGGAGAACAGCACGAAGGCGCCCATATCGGAGGTGGCTTCCACCAGGTTGCTGGCCGACACGATCGGCTTGCCGGAGATCTCCGCCAGATAGCTCACCGCCAAGGCCCGGTAGCGGGAGTGGGTGTTGATGCCGGTACCGATGGCGGTACCGCCCAGGTTCACCTCGCACAACAGCTTGCTGGCCTCGTGCAGGCGGTCGATATCCTCGCCCAGGTTTACCGCAAAGGCCTCGAACTCCTGCCCCAGCGTCATCGGCACCGCGTCCTGCATCTGGGTACGCCCCATCTTGACGATGTCGGCGAACTCCCGCCCCTTCGCTTCCAGGCTCTCCTTGAGACGGATGATCGCCTGCTCCAGCGGCTCGGCGGCAAACTGGATCGCCAGGCAGACCGCGGTCGGATAGGCATCGTTGGTGGACTGGGAGCGGTTCACATCATCATTGGGATGAAGGTACTGGTACTCCCCCTTGGCGTGCCCCATCTTGGCCAGCGCCAGGTTGGCGATCACCTCGTTGGCGTTCATGTTGGTGGAGGTACCGGCGCCGCCCTGAATCAGGTCAACAACGAACTGGTCATGCAGCTCGCCAGCGATAATCTCATCGCAGGCGACGATGATCGCCTCCGCCTTGTGCGCATCGAGGCTTCCCAGGTCGCGGTTGGCCTTGGCCGCCGCCGACTTCACCATCGCCAGCGCCTTGATGAACGCCGGGAAGTGGCTGATCGGAACACCGGTGATAGAGAAGTTATCCAGCGCCCGCTGGGTCTGGATGCCGTACCAGGCTTCTGCGGGAACCGCCATATCACCCAGTAGATCGTGCTCGATGCGTGTGTTCATAGTGGTATTCACCATGGAAAGAGATAAGGGATTTCAGTAAGGCCCGACAGGGTGCCGGGCCGGATAGGTTCAGTGAATGGATCAGGCCGTGGTCTCGCCGCTGGCCGGAACCGGGGCACTGCGACGCTGGTTGATGCGCTCCAGATCCTCCGGCTCGATCTCCCAGGCAGCGGCATCGATATTCATATCGGCAAAGCGAGACACATCGAATACCGGCTGCTCGATGCCGTCGGCGATCTGCTCGTCGAAATCACGCATGATGCGCAGCCCCGGTTTGACCAGCGCGATCAACGCAATCAGGTTGACCAGCGCCAGGAAGCCCATGGTCACATCGGCAAAGGCGAACACGGTGCCCAGATCGGTGGTCGCGCCCCAGCACACCAGGCCGATGATGGCGACACGGAATCCGTTGAACAGGTTCTGGTTCTCGGTGCTGAAGAAGTTGATGCTGTTCTCGCCCAGGTAGTAGTTGTAGAGCACGGTGCTGAAACCGAACAGCAGCAGCGCGATGCTGACAAAGCTGCGACCCCACTCGCCCACATGCTCGGCCAGGGCAGCCTGAGTCAGCGCCACACCACCGATATCGTTGGCACCTGCCGGGTCATACACGCCGCTGAGCAGGATGATGAACGCCGTGGCCGAGCAGATGATCAGGGTATCGATGAATACGGAGAACGACTGCACCACACCCTGGTTGGCCGGGTGCGGCACGTAGGCAACGGCCGCCACGTTCGGCGCACTTCCCAGGCCCGCTTCGTTGGAGAACAGACCGCGCTTGACGCCCATCAGGATCGCTGCGCCAATACCGCCGCCGACCACAGGCTCAAGCCCGAAAGCGCTGTTGACGATCAGCATTACCACATCGGGGATACGCTCGACATTGAGCGCCAATACCGCACCTGCGACCAGGAGGTAGCCCAACGCCATCACCGGCACCAGAACCTCGGCAACCTTGGCGATACGCTTGACGCCACCAAAGATGATCAGGCCGACAATCATCGCCAGACCGATACCGGTGTAGAAAACCGGCACACCGAAGGCGTCGCCGAAAGAGGTCGCCACCGCGTAGGACTGCAAGGCCGTAAAGCCGAAGCCGAAGGTCAATAGCAGCAAGACCGAATAGAGTCCCGCCAGCCACTTCCACTTGCTGCCCATACCGCGGGCAATATAGTGCGCCGGACCGCCACGATAGGTACCGTCCGGCTCAGCCTGTTTGTAGGTCTGAGCCAGGGTACACTCGAGGAAGCTGGTGGCCATCCCCATCAGGCCAACCACCCACATCCAGAACACGGCGCCAGGGCCACCTAGGGTG
This sequence comes from Marinobacterium zhoushanense, assembly GCF_014641945.1. Lineage (GTDB taxonomy): Bacteria > Pseudomonadota > Gammaproteobacteria > Pseudomonadales > Balneatricaceae > Marinobacterium_D > Marinobacterium_D zhoushanense. The sequence goes on along the minus strand of NZ_BMIJ01000003.1, from coordinate 9,558 downwards.
ATGGCCACTGCGACACCGGCGATATTACCGCCGCCGACACGGCCGGCAACGGAGAGCAGCAGCGCCTGAAACGAGCTCAGATGCCCGTGCTTGTCTTTCTTGAACGCCTGACTGGCGCTGAGAATCCGGAACATGCGCCCGAAGTACCGGAACTGTACGAATCGGGAAGCCAGGGTAAATCCGACACCCACGGTAATCAGCAGTGCAATCAGCACCTTGCCCCAGAGTATGTCGTTGAGAAAGTCCAACATCGAGAATCTCCGCTGTTTTTTGTTATAGGAAGCTGTTGTAGGAAGATGCCCATTTAAACAACGGTATGGCACTGATAAAATTTGACACTCTGACTACAGATTGACGCACATTAGCGCTTTTACAGCACCAGAAAGCTACAGACGCAGTCTGGCGCAGTTTTAGATGCGGGAGCGAGCATGAACCAACCGGGTATCCACGAAGATCTGGCACAGAATCTCCGCCTGCTGTGTACCTACTACAAATCGATCGCCGAAGTGTGCCGACGGCTGAACATCAACCGCCCGCAGTTCAACCGATATCTGAGTGGTCAGTACAAGCCCTCGGCCGGCACCCTGCGTCGGATCTGCGAATTCTTCGGCGTCGAGGTGCACGAAATTATGCTGCCCCACGGCCAATTCGAGCGTATGGTGCAGGTGCGCCCGCAGAGTTCTGCCGTTACGGAGTCGTCGACGTCTGAAGTCTCTCAGCGTATCGAGGAGTTGACCCACGCCTACAGTGCCGGCCTGGAACGCTACCTCGGCTACTACTTCGAGTACTACCTGTCGATGTCTACCCCCGGCAAACTGCTGCGGAACCTGGTCTGCCTGGAGGAGCGGGAGGGTCAGGTAGTGTTCCAGCGCACCGAGCGGATGCAGGCCCAGGCCGGTGAGCCCGCCTGCCATAACCGCTACCAGGGTGTCGCCTGCCTGCTCAGCGACCGGCTGTTCCTTATCGATCACGAGACCCTGAACCATCACGAAATCACCCAGACCATCCTCTTCCCCAGCTTTCGCAACCGCATTTCCCGACTGACCGGGATTAAGATCGGCGTATCGGACAACAGTGAACGGATGCCCTGCTGTGCTAGGGTGGTGTACGAATATCTGGGGCAGGAGGTGCGGATCCGCAAGGCGCTGGCGCTGTGCGGATTGTATGACTGCGAAGATGCCAGCATCGACCTGTCGATCCGCCAGGCGGTACGCAATGAGATGGGCCCGGAGGAGCGCTTGTTCAGAGCCCGCCATTGAGAAAACCAGAACAATTAAAAAACAATCGACGACTCAATAACTATTAAGGATCAGCATGCCCTTCGATATCACCGCTGCAGTCAACCTCATGGGCTTAGCGGCGGTCGCCGTATTCGCCATCTCCGGCGCGCTGGATGCCGCCCGTCACCGAATGGACATACTGGGCTTCATGCTGATCGGTACAGTTACCGGTATCGGTGGTGGCACCCTGCGCGACCTGCTGTTGGGAAATCTGCCGGTGTTCTGGATCCGCGAGCCTATCTGGATCAGCGTCTGCCTGATAGCCTCCGCCGCCACCTACTTCATCGCGCCGAAACTGGCATCGCTGTCACGTGCCCTGCTGTGGATGGACGCAGTGGGTCTGGCCCTTTTCGCGGTGGTCGGTACCGAGGTGGCACTCAACTTCGGCACCGCGCCGCTGATCGCCGTCTGCATGGGCGTGATGACCGCCTCCTTTGGCGGTATCGCCCGTGACGTGCTCTGCAGCAGTAACCTGACGCTGATGAATGAGGAGCTTTATATCACCACGGCGCTGGCAGGCTCTGTGGTCTATCTGACGCTAAACAGCCTGAATGTCCCTTACAGCTATGACCTGATTGGCGGATTCAGCGTCGCCTTCGTGCTCAGAGCGCTGGCCATACGCTTCAACATCAAGCTACCTAATCCGTATAAGAAGGCATAGCAGTGTCGGTCCGAGAGCCGGCAAAGCGACACGCAATCTCGTGGGCCGCCTACTCTAACGCAGGCAGATGGCGCTAATACCGTCATCTGCACGGCTCTCACCGGTAGCGTACCCTGTTGCCTAATCTGCTCGCTCAAGGGGTTAATCCCACGTCAGTCATCCCTTGGGGCGCTCACTCCTTGTTGCCTCGATCAGCTCATGCACCAGAATATCCGCGCCCTTTGATATCTTGGCCACCTTTTCTCTGTAGGTGGTATCGCCGGAGATCACGATGGTCTTGTCCGGCGTGGTCACCCGCCTTGCTGTTCCGCCAGGCGGCACAAACGGCAATTATTCGATAACCGGGCAGGCTGCCGGGATACCTCTTGATTGATGCACCTATTGATAGATCTCGCCATCGTGCTTAAGCCAGCCAGACAGATGACGCCCTGCCGGGTCATGATGAGTCCAATGCACCACACCACCTTTAGCGTTCCACTCATACTCACCGTAAAACTCGACCCTGTCGCCCTCACGCAAAGCATCGATACGGGGCGCAAGATCGATATTGTGGGCGATCAGCAGCGTCTGGCCGGAGGCCAAGCGAAGAATAAACCTTTGATGCCGACTGCCATCGTTGTCATCGGGCAGGATGCGAATGACGACACCGGCACCCGACACCTGAATATCGCTTTGCTGCTTGTCATAGGCATCGGCAATGGCCTGATCAGTACCGCTGCTCTGTTGCCTGTAGGACTGAAAGAAGCTGGGATTGTTTTCCAGAACGCTGAACAGCGCAAAGCCAGCAAGAATAATGAGGAGTAACTTTTTCATTTCATCGCTGACCTGTTTCGAGGGGTAGTTTCCTGTCACTAAAAGCAGCAATCTCGCGATGCCGGCAGAAGTTCAAATGTGTTTACTTGTTCACCTGATCCGGCAGCAGCTCGAAGCTTGTTACAGCACTCAAATCTGTTGACCAGCCGGCAGCGCTGGCTACAAATATCTTGGCAGTCGGAGCAATCGTTACCGGTTCATCAAGACTACCTGCCGGTACAACCACCATTCCCGGTTCTTCTGAAATCGTGGGCACAGGCGAGCCACAGTTCTGGCAAAAGCTCCTGGCATGTCGACTCTTTGGCAGCAGGTAGGTGCTGATGACGTTTTCTCCCTGCAACCACCTCAATTTCGCCGATTGTGAAAATAGATTTGCGGCATGAGCGGAACCAGTGCCTTTCTGGCAGCGCTTGCAGTAACAGAGATAAAAAGCACTGAACTCACCTTCCAGTTCAAACCGAACGCTTTCACAAAGACATGAACCTTGAATCTTCTTCGCCAATGGAGCCTCCTTTCGTGATGACGTCTCGTTACCACGCCGCTATACCCTGAGGCTAATTAGGAAGTAACAACCGACGCCTGTCTATTTCAATTTATCCGGTGGATTCGTCGAGCTCATTGATAGGATCCTGCCCGGAAAACGAACCCCAACCCCCAAAATAACCAACGTCATCCGGCACGCAACGCCACTGCTTTTTCGACACTAGCAGGTGCGCAGCTGGGCCAGCGGAAATATCCACGACTCCCCGCGGTACCTCGGCACGAATAAAGGTATCAGTCTTCAACCAGTTCGGTTTGGTATCATTCACGCCTATTGCAACAAGGTCATCTAGCAATAGTGCCCGCGCAACGATCGATACCCTGCTGGAATAGAAAACATAAGGGGCGTGTTGCACCGCAGTACCAGTACTTACCCTGACGGCATGTGGCGCCCCCAACCGATGAAGCACGCCTTGCCGGCTTGCACTGAAGTCGAGTCGACTTTTACTCACCTTCCCTGCCGCTCCCAAGCGACCATTCTCCCGTCTGCGCGTTCAGCTTGTGGCAAAGCGTGCACTCGCCCTGAAACTTTGACAGGAAATGGTTTTCTTCGCCGCCGACAAGGTGCAGTCCGTGCAGCAACGGCCCCAGGGGTGGTGCGGGCTCCGACGTATTCTCGTGGCATTGCAAGCAGGCCTGCGGTATATCGGCAGACTCTGCCTCAAAGGCCGGATGCTTCCCCGCCAGCTCCATGTTCACCGGAACGAATGGCCTGATCCTGGCAAGGAACATCGGGTCGACCTTATCCTGCCAATGCCGCATGACGGTGCTCAGCCGCACGTCCCTCTTCAAGTCGGGACGGTTCACGTGGCAATCAACGCAGCCCTGTGGAAACTGATCCGGTGCAATAATGCCCGGTATCTGTCGCAACGGCGGTGCCTCTGGAACTCCCTCAGCGTTCGCCTCGAGCGAGAAACCGCACAGCGTCATGATCACAACGACTGCGGGGATGAAGCGCAACAACCCGTTCATAGGAATATCTCCCCTCTTCTACTGCCACGTCAGAGCCCTTTGCATTACCACCTGCCATGAACTCAGGCACCCTGCCACTGTTCGTCAGGCACATCTGGGAGGGTCCAGAGACTCCTTGGCTTCCTGCAGAATTTTCAAACCGCCACGGATCACGATGACCGAGATTACCGTACCGACCACCAAGTCTGGATACCGACTCCCTATAACTCCAACGAGTACACCGGATACAATAACCCCCAGATTGGCGATGACATCATTTGTCGAGAAGATCCAAGACGCCCTCATGTGTACCCCACCCTCTCTGTGCTTGGAGATAAGCACGAGGCAGAGCACATTCGCTATCAACGCAGCAGCACCGACAGCAACGATGAGGGTGCTCTGAGGCTCGCTACCAAACAGCAACCGCCTCAGCGCTTCAAGCAACACGCCAAGCCCTAATATAATCTGTAGATAGCCGCTGACCCTTGCCGCCCCTGCCTGCTTTACGATCCCTTTGCCAACCGCATAAAGCGACAGGCCATAGACCGACGCGTCCGCCAGCATATCGAGTGAATCCGCTATAAGCCCCGTAGATTGCGCGAACCAACCCAAAGTCAGTTCCGTGACGAACATAAACGCATTGATCGACAGAAGAACTATTAGCACTTTTCGTTCTAATCCCTCTGCCTGTTCTGCTCCACAGCCGCAATCTGACATTTTACTATCCTATCTTTGCCGGGCGTGTAACGACTGAAATGGACTCCCCCGCCCTGGGTTGAGGTGCCGCGCTTACCTGCGGGCATAAGCAGCGATCAATCGCAGGAGTTTCATCTCTGTTTCAACTATCGGCGTTGATCTCGCCACCACTTCGTGCAGTATCCGATGCGCCGATGACCCTGGCAAGCCGGTCATTCGCCGCCCCTGACACGCAGCAAGTTACCCGCCTTCATGACCCGATTTCATGACCACTGCGCCATCTTGCTGTAAATCCTCGTCATGTCATAAAAACTTACCCGAATTCACGGATGTTGACGCATTTGATAAACCTTATTATCGATATAAAAACCAGGTGCCGAGGAACCATCTTGCACCGCATCCTGACGCTGCGCATAGGTGAGCTCAACTTCAAAGTACTCGCGGTATAGCTCGGCCAATTCGTTGTCGATATGGTTTAACTGCAGCCCACTATTTTTTGCAACATCCTCCACGGTCAACAGAAATATCCCCACATCATCATCGATCAGCGTTCGAAGCTGTTCGACATATTGTCCACGGACACCTTCAGGTAATGCAGTCATCGCCGCCCGATCCAACACTCGATCGATGCGCCCGAGATGATGTTTTTGTAATGAGAAAAAATCGCCGCACAGAATTACAATTGGACCCGACTTCCAGCAGGTAAAGTTGCCTTTGCGTGTTTTTTTGACCTTCAAATGGTTTTCGCTAAAAAATGCTTTAACCGCTATGGGACTAAGCTCAATGCCCACAACACTATGCCCCTGCTCTGCCAGCCATAACATATCCAGGCTCTTACCGCACAACGGCACCAGTATCCGGCTATGTTTTTTGGGGTTCTGGCTGTGCCAATACTGGACGAGTAGAGGGTTAACGGCTTTCTGGTGAAAATCTTCTATGCGATCGTCACGCCACATCTGAAGCCAGTGGGGGTTATCTTCGCGTTTTAAGGCATCGCTGAACGGCTTTTCTTGCCACGTGTGCTCAGAATCGTTTGTCATAAATAGCCCATGTCGTGAAGAAAACAAAAAGGTACTAACCTAAATCTCACTAAGCCGAAGGCAACACATAGAAGATATTACCCCCATTAAAACAGAAGATTTGGGGGTCTTATGCGACATTGGCAACTTCACTGGCACAGCCGGTATTGAAGTTATTGCCAAACAATATGCTATTCAAACGACAAAACTGCTAGCGAACCGGGTATGCTGCAATAACTAAACCACATCACAAAATCAGTGGTTTCTCAACAGCTGTAATAACAGCCTGCACCAACCCAGCGCAAAAAATCGCTCCAACTGACGGATGACCTGCTCAAATGGCAGCCTCATCAAAGCCTAAATGTCACACTCGTAAAGCGCCGCAGAATAGAGCCCTGCCAAGCGCGAAAACCCATTGGCATCTCCGGCCGCCGGCAAGGATCCGGTCAGCCGGGATGCCATAGCGTCACCGATCAGAAGAATCGCTTCTGTCTTGCCGGAGATTGTGCATGTATATGCCATCCACTCAGCACCCGCTGGGGGCAGCCGTTTCATGACAGTCTCGACCCCGTCCAGGTCCACACAACGAATCTCGCAGCTAATCTTGGATCTCGATGTGAAATCCGACATGGCTTCCTCATGTGACACTCTCAACGGCCCCAAGCCTGCCAACGGCTCAAAGGCATAGCGGGAGTCAGCTCAGCCATGCAGGTCTAACCGCCTATCGTCCAGACTCTTCCGTATCGTTCACATTAATACCATTGTTGGACATTTCTATTTACCGGAGCCAAGCTCTTTTTCAGACTTTTCCCAGGCTTCCGTAAGATCTTTATAGGCATCGGAGAACCCTTTTTTCATCTGCTCCCATGCATCCGCCGAGCTGGCTTTCATGCTGCCATACCATTCGGCGGCTTTATTTCGCAGTTTGCGAAGGGTTTTCATGTTTTCACGCGCCTCCTCACGGGCAGCATCATTCATTTCGTCAAAGTTTTTATCGATTTTCGCCTCTAACGCATCGATACGTTGATCCAACTTGTTCAAGCTGTCCTTCGCCTGCTCGACTGCCTGATCCTTTTTGTCAGCAGTAAATGAGCCGATAGACTGAAGTAAATCCTGAGTCTCTTTCTTAACCTCTTCTATTGTCGTGCTGTCTTTTTCAGCTTGAGCATAGCAGGGCTGAACAGCACCGAGTATGCCTAGCAGCATCAATGTCGATATATGCAAATGCATTTTAAACCTCCGTAATAGGTTACATAAATCAAAAATAGTTATTTCTTAAATCTCGACGCAGCTGATTTCAATGCGTTACTAAGAGAGTCCCATGCGCTGTCAATGCCGGCTTTAATATCGTCCCACGCATCGTCACTGGAAGCCTTTAGCTCGGCGAGTCTATTCCTAACCGACTCTTGCATAGACCGTAACTCATCGATATGTTTGTAATATTCAAGTCGTGTATCAGCTTCGGCAGCATCTGCCTTCGCCTTGAGCTTGTTAATTTCCGCATCCCACTCATCTAGCTGCGCTTGGAGCTTCTTTTGATACGCCTCTTTCCTACTCATACTTTTCCTCCTTTAAACCAGCATCGATAATCGAAACATCCTCCGCCAGTTTTTAAAAAATTTATCGAAAACCCCTTATTTTTTATCTCAACCAAACTGCTAATGGACCTACAGGATTCATAGCCTTCATTAAGAGAGCAACTCTTATAATTTTAGCACACCCACAACAGGATGATTTTTAAATAAAAGACACATAGCAGTTACAAATAGCATAAGCTACTGGAGAGTGGATATACGCTGATAAAATCACTCAAGCAGCGCTAATATATCGATGAAGCGAGTCTAAAATGTCTGGCGTAAACCTAAATATAGAAGGCGTCTACTATTCGTGGGTAACTCGGTATGCTAACGACCCACTTCAGCTGTGGGTTTGACAGAGCGGAGCGACGGCAAACGCGTCGGCTGAAAACGACTGTTATGTGCAAATTCCCCATAGAGACGCTATGCCGACAAAGGTCCTCTTTCTGACCTTAATGGGTAAAACTCAGAAGTCATAGTCAAGATTCTTTGGGTCGAAGTCGGCGTCCGACAGATGCGCATCAAGGTTCAGGTTCTCGTACCCGTAGTTCTCGATGAGTTGGCCGCCCAAGTCATAGACTCTGATCCTTAACAGGATCTTGGTCTCGATATCCTGGTTGATAACAAAGTGCGCACCATCGAAGTCCTTCGCTTTCTCGGAAGGTATGTCCATTTCCATAACCTGCGTGTCCCTGCCGTAGACCTTTTCTTGTCCGCGATCAGTGAACGTGAGTACACCAGCCTTGATCGCCTTGCGCATGTTTGTTGCAACAGTCTTCAGTAGGAAACCAACCCCTGTGCTGGTGACCGGGCGAAGGTTATTGTCCATGAGCATCGGGTCATTTGGATCGAGATTGCGAACGATCAAGCTGAAAAAACCGCCCCTGTGTGCCCTGATGCGGCCTTTATTCCAGCCCTCTACGTACAGTAACTCGCTCCCCTTGTGGGGTTCTGTCACCCATTTCATGTACAGGGAATATGGTTTTTTTCTGAACTTGAGGAATATGTTCTCTTCGTCAAGAAGAGTGCCCGAAATCCGTTGCTGTTTATGAAAAATGGCGGTGTAAGTTTCAACCCTGTCGTAGGCGGCCTCGGCCTCCATAAGCCACTTCTCTGGGTTGGGTTTGACGAGTTCACCGCCGTGTGCGGCCATAGCGGTGATTACGAGCAACGCTGAGCAAATGATTCGCGGCAAAGAGTTGTTTGCAATGTTGCCCATGTCCAATAAATCCGCCGGCGAAATAGTTTAGCTAGCCATGAAACTTCAATAGTAGGATTCATTAATTTACATAAGTATGCAGCAGAAGACGCCGGAACAGAGCGAAGCGGCGAGTAGGCGCTCCTTCTGGCTGCACTTGATATGTTTCCGGCGCGTCAACATACGCGAAGACCGTGTGCCTTTTGAAAAATTGCATGCCCCATACGGTGTCTCCTTCATCCGACTTGTGGAACTTATACGCAAACGTTTAGTTGTTCAGATATTTCGGCGGCAAGCAATCCATAAGATTATTCATAGACAGAAACAGCTTTCTATCCATACCTTGGGCTGGATTACCCGAACATCGATCTCGTCACCTAACGCTGTTCCGTGCTCTATCCAGTGTAGCCCTTGCACGATCCTTGAGATCACGGCGCTGTACCTCTTGTAATCAAAGGTTACGGCTACAGCTGGTTCAAGCAATTCACCTCGCAACGGCGCGTCGACGTCTCGACGTGTACGAAATAACTGATTGGCGACGCTCTGATTATTTCCGGGTTGGTCCGCACGTTTGACCGCCTCGCGCCGGAACTCTTCCGTATAGTGCTGATACTTTTTCCTGGCCATCTTACACCTCCCCGTCAGGCGTAAACCTAACTATAGAAGGTGTCTACTGTTCGTGGGTAACTCGGGCACATAACGCCCAATTTAGGGGTCGGAGCTGCGTAGCAGCGGAGGTCCCAGCCCGCTTGCGGGCGACTACAATTGTTTGTTAGAGCATGTTTACTCATAGTGTGCAACAGCTCTGTAAACCTTACCTTGA
>NZ_BMIJ01000002.1:340090-611256 GCF_014641945.1 Marinobacterium zhoushanense | reverse complement strand
CTAATTGCTCGTGAGGCTTGACCATATAACGCCCAAGGCGTTTGAAAGTTGAATATGTAGATCGATGAGCCCCTGCTGAAGAAGCAAGGTGGCACCGGTTGAAGCTTGTAGCGAACGACAAGACAGGGCAGTACAACAACACTGCTGACAAGAATCTTTTAGATCTCGATTTGTTCCAGTTTTGCCTGGTGACAATAGAGACGTGGAATCATCGCCAGGCACCTAATGATCCCGAAAGGGAGTGAAGAACCCCGGTACCGAAAGGTGTCGGGGTTTTTTGCTTTTATGATTTTGACTTTGGTTATGGCGGCCCGTGTCGAAAGTGGGTTAAATAGCAGCTTATGACTAGCCCGAATTGCGAGATGTGAAATGTACACCGAAGAAGATATTAGACGCCTGGCCTGGCAGAGTCGGCGCGGCATGCTGGAGCTGGATGTGCTGTTCGTTCCTTTTGTGGAGGAGGCGTTTCGCAGTTTGGCCTCAGACGACCAGGATCGTTTTGTGAAGCTTCTTGCCTGCGAGGATCAGGATCTCTTTCTCTGGTTTATGCAGCGGGCAGTTCCGGAGGACCCGGATCTTGCAAGGATCGTCAAGATCATACTCGAGCGCGTTCAGCCCGCTTGAGTTAAGGTTTCGTCCCTCGTTCAGGCTGCCGATAGCCGTCGCTAGCGCTCATCTCGTAGCGCTAGCCTCGATATCCTATGCTGGTTTGCCGCCATTCTCGCGCTCAATATGCGCGATGTTAGTGCTATTCTCGGCCGTTCTCTCTGCTAGGAGTTTTATCCGGCCAGACCCGAGCGAACATGTAATCGGCCTGAGTTGGTTCCCAGATCATAAGCAGCTGTTGCTTGAGCTGGCCAATGGTGAACGGCTGCCGGTCGATGAAATACGTCAGAAGTTGGTCATGCCGGGTGCGACGGTGCTTAGTCTGATTCCGCGAGGCCGGTTTTTGCCGGTATGGTTAATCCTGACCTCCGATCAGGTGAGCGCTGAGGAGTGGCGGCGCCTGGCAATTGCGATCAGGTGGGCTCCTCCGCCTCAGCGAGATGCCTCCGGCCATGGGTAATTGATAGGCGCGAGTATTGTATCTCTGCGCTCCGGTGCGAGATCCGGGTAGTCCAGGGTATAGTGCAATCCTCTACTCTCCTTGCGCAACATGGCGCTACGGATGATGAGTTCAGAAACCGTAGCAAGGTTACGCAGCTCAATCAGATCCCGACTGACTTTGTAGTTACTGTAATACTCGGTGATCTCCTGCTGCAGCAGTTCTATGCGATGCTGGGCTCGCTGTAAGCGCTTGTTGGTTCTGACAATGCCCACGTAGTCCCACATGAAGCGCCGCAGTTCATCCCAGTTATGGGCGATGATGACATCCTCATCGGAATTGGTTACCTGGGATTCATCCCAGCTGGGCACGTCTGGCAGTTGTTGCTGCTCGCCGCACAATGCTTCGCTGATTACTGTTGCGGCAGAACGTCCGTAGACGACGCATTCCAGCAGCGAATTGGATGCCAGACGGTTGGCACCATGCAAACCGGTAAATGCTGTTTCGCCTATAGCGTACAAGCCTTTCAGATCAGTGCGGCCGGCCTGGTCAGTCATTACACCGCCACATGTGTAGTGCGCGGCGGGTACCACCGGAATGGCTTCGCGCGTAATGTCGATGCCATAGCTTAGGCAGCGTTCGTATATCGTCGGGAAGTGGTTGCGAATAAAGTTGGCAGGCCTGTGCGAGATGTCGAGATAGACGTACTCGCAACCCAGGCGTTTCATCTCATGGTCTATAGTGCGCGCGACGATATCTCGAGGGGCCAGCTCCGCTCTTTGATCAAAAGCCGGCATAAAACGTGTACCGTCCGGTAACCGCAGTATCCCTCCCTCACCTCTAACGGCCTCGGAAATCAAAAAGGACTTGGCCTGGGGATGAAAGAGGCATGTGGGGTGAAACTGATTAAACTCCATGTTGGCCACCCGGCAACCGGCGCGCCACGCCATGGCGATGCCATCACCAGTAGATCCGTCAGGGTTACTGGTATACAGGTAGGCTTTGGAGGCACCGCCTGTGGCGAGCACTACGTGGCGTGCTTTGAATACGTCGACATGGCCGGTCATCGAATTCAGAACATAGGCTCCGATACAGGCGTTACTTGGCAGGTGCAGCTTGCGCCTTGTTATCAGGTCTACGGCAATATGATGCTCGCGCAGGTCGATATTGGTTGCCCGGCTGGTTCTTTCTATCAGGGTTTCCTCAACCGCCCGCCCGGTGGCATCACTGGCATGGATGATACGCCGGTGTGAATGTCCGCCCTCTTTGGTGAGGTGGTAGCTTTCCTGTTCCTGGGTAAAGGGTACGCCTTGATCGATCAGCCACTGGATACCGTCGCGGCTGCCCGAAACAGTGTGATTAACGGACTCGGGTCTGCTTAATTCGACGCCTGCTACGAGCGTGTCCTGGATATGGGCGTCAATACTGTCTCCGTCGTCCAATACGGCCGCTATGCCTCCCTGGGCAAACCAGGTTGAGCCGTTTTCTAGCTCGCTTTTGCTGAGGACACAGATGCGCGCAGTGGTCGGGAGGTTAAGCGCCAGAGTGAGTCCCGCCGCTCCACTGCCTACGATCAGGACATCATATTCATGCACACTCATCTACCCGTCAGTTCCTTATATCCAGTACCAAAGTTTTATTATGCACGCTGTTCGCGTGGTGGGGCAGCGTGCAGGGAAAATATTCTCTCTGGCGGGGAACTTAAGCAAGGTCGATTGCTCTTACGTTGTGGATAGGGTCAGTGCAGGATTCTTATTGCAATGCATTAGTTGTGGACGACATACTCTTTGGCTAAGCGCCCGAACTTTTGGGCAGTGTATTGTGAGCGTGATGTGAAGGAATCCCTGTGTCGAATGAGAGTCAGGCCGCTGCTGACCAGAAACTTGTAAAACGAGTACAGGCAGGTGACAAACGCGCCTTCGATCTGTTGGTTAAACAGTATCAGCACAAAATAATCGGTTTGGTAGGTCGCTATGTTTACGATCATAGCGAAGCTCTGGATGTCGCTCAGGAGGCCTTTATCAAGGCCTATCGGGCACTGCCGAATTTTCGTGGTGAGAGCGCTTTTTATACTTGGTTGTACCGTATAGCGATCAACACGGCAAAAAACTATCTGGTGGCGAGGAGTCGGCGTCCTCCGGATAGCGATGTGGATGTATCCGATGCTCATTACCTAGAGGGAGACAATGAGCTGAAGGAGATCGAAACACCCGAAAACAGTTTGTATCGCGATGAGTTGGAACGGGTGGTTAAGCAGACGTTAGATCAGCTGCCCGAGGATTTACGGGTTGCACTGACGTTGAGAGAGTTTGAGGGCATGAGTTACGAGGATATCGCCAGCATTATGGACTGTCCGATCGGTACCGTGCGTTCACGTATATTTCGCGCTCGAGAAGCAATCGACCGAGAGATAAAGCCGCTGCTTGAGCCTTGAGCCGGAACAAATAAAGAATGTGTGTGATTCAACCGCTACTATGCCCTTGCATGTTGAGGAATGAGCCATGAGTGAGTGTAAGGAAGGGCTGTCGGCCCTGATGGATGGTCAGGCCAATGACTTTGAGACCCGGCGGCTACTACAGCAGGTTGGCGAGGATGAGGACCTTGGTCAGACTTGGCGCCGCTATCAGGTCGTTAGGTCGGTACTTAGAGGCGAAGCGTTGGGGTTGTGTCGAGATGATCTGAGCTCAAGGCTTGCGTCCGCCTTGGAGACAGAGCCGCCGCTTCAGGTCTCCTTGGCAGCCAAACGTGATGCTGGCCATGGAATGAGCGGCGTATGGCGTTCGGTTGCCAGTATGGCAGTGGCGGCGTCAGTAACCGCAATCATTATTTTGGGCGCCAATAACTTTGGTACCAGTGATAATGTGCCTGCTTCCTCACAGGCTTCCAGTACCACCCAACTGGCGCCCGCCATACCCATATCCAACGATCTGGTGCGTGCTCAGTTTGGTGATATGGCACGGGTTAGCCCATCATCGAGCCAGCAGTCGGATGTCATTCGGCTTTCTCAGGGCTTGAAGAGTTATATCGATCAACACCATCAGTTACTCAATCTGGGTCAACCTAAATGGCAGACAGCGTGGATTCCTGATGGCTATAAAGCTGTCAGGCATGACATGCTGCCGCACGGAGAGGTGATGATGTACTCCAGCGGAGAGGGCTCGTTTTCCGTGACAGTTGAGCCTCGCCGATATCAACGCTCGACCGAAGGTGTGGCGCAAGCTGATGGCGTGGTCGCGGTGGGACGGCGACAGGGTGATAATTTTGTTACGGTGGTTGGTGATATTCCGCTGATGATTGCAGATCGTATCGCCTCGAATGTGAGGCCGATTAGGTAGTGTCATGATTGAAGAGCTTGTTCATGTCTCTCGTATAGAGGGAGGTGAGGTCTGGATCGAAGCCAGCCGGCAGAGTGCTTGTGCAGCCTGTAGCGCGAAAAAAAGTTGTGGGCAAGGCGCATTGGCCGACTGGATGTCCGGCAGCTCGGTAGAACTCTCCGTTATCAATCCGAACGGCCTGAAGCCGAGTGTCGGTCAGTCCGTAGTGGTTGGTTTGGAGGAGGGGAGCCTGATCAAGGCCTCGATGTTGATATACTTGGTGCCACTCATCTTGCTTGTCGTGGTAGCGCTGATTGCCCGAGCTTTCGGGGCGGGGGAGGGCTTCCAAATTTTGGCTGCTGTTGCAGGGTTGGTTGCGGGCTTTGTGGGGGTTAACTGGTATACCTCTCGTCCTGTTGAGGATGGCAGTTGTTATCAGCCAGTACTTCTGCGACTTGCCTGACGCTGATGTATGTTCATAGAGATATTCGAGAGCGCAATGAACTCAAAATTGAAGATTAAGAGTCTCGGAATTCTTTCGCTATCCTATTTGATACTGCTGATGACGCCTTTGGTTCAGGCATCCTCGTCGCTGCCGGATTTTACGGAGTTGGTCGAGGAGTCTTCACCGGCAGTCGTCAATATCAGTACCGTGCAGGCGACGGAGTCTGAGCGTAACTCTCCGCTAGGTCAGTTTGGTGCGCCGGATGCCGAGGATATCCCTGAAATATTCCGTCATTTCTTCCGGAACTTGCCTGAGATGGAGCCCCGGCCGAAGCGTGCCCCGCAGTCGCTGGGGTCGGGATTCATCATTTCCGGCGATGGTTATGTGCTGACCAACAATCATGTTGTGCAGGGCGCGGAGCGGGTTCTGGTCCGGTTAAATGACCGGCGCGAGTTGGAGGCCAGAATTGTCGGCACCGATGAGCGTTCGGACGTAGCACTGCTGAAAATAGAGGCTGAAGATCTTCCCGTTGTTAAGGTGGGTAAGGCCCGTGATCTCAAGGTTGGTGAGTGGGTGCTCGCTATCGGCTCACCCTTCGGTTTCGATCATACTGTCACAGCGGGAATTGTCAGTGCCAAGGAGCGTGCCCTGGCAAACGAGACCTATGTGCCATTTATTCAGACCGATGTGGCGATCAACCCCGGTAACTCCGGTGGTCCCCTGTTTA
Source organism: Marinobacterium zhoushanense (assembly GCF_014641945.1). Taxonomy (GTDB): domain Bacteria; phylum Pseudomonadota; class Gammaproteobacteria; order Pseudomonadales; family Balneatricaceae; genus Marinobacterium_D; species Marinobacterium_D zhoushanense. Next base: position 605,725 of record NZ_BMIJ01000002.1, on the reverse strand, counting down.
ACCTGGACGGTGAGGTCGTGGGTATCAACTCCCAGATCTACACCCGTTCAGGAGGGTTTATGGGCCTGTCCTTCGCCATCCCCATCGATGTGGCAATGGATGTCGCGGAGCAGCTCAAAAGTCAGGGGCATGTCAGCCGTGGTTGGCTGGGCGTGATTATTCAGGAGGTCAACCGTGATCTGGCCGAGTCGTTCGGGCTCGACAAGCCCGCCGGTGCGCTGGTCGCCAAGGTGTTACCGGACAGCCCGGCTCAGGCAGCAGGGCTGCTCGAAGGGGATGTGATCACTGCATTCAACGGACGCAGTATTGCGCTATCTTCAGATCTGCCGCACCTGGTTGGTAGAGTAAAGCCGGGTACCGAGGCCGAGATGGATGTGATCAGGGATGGGCAGCGGAAGTCGATCAAAGTGGTGGTCGGTCTGTTGCCTGATGAAGGCCAGGAGTTGGCTAATCTATCGCCGGTAGAGCCGGCGACAGTGAACCGTCTGGGTCTTAAGGTTGAACCTCTTGCCGAGCCTTATCGTGAGAAGTGGAATGTCCGCTCAGGCGTCATGGTCACCGAGGTGGCAGATGGCGCTGGAGCACGTGCGGGAGTGGTAGCCGGTGACGTGATTACCATGCTCAACGGCATTCAGATTGAAACCGCCGAACAGTTCGGCGAAGTGGTGGACGAGCTGCCAACGGATCGCTCGGTGCCGATGAGAATCGTGCGTCGCGGCAGTCCTCTGTTTATACCGCTGAAGCTGGCTCAAAACTAAGAGCGTAAAAGGGGGGCGAGAGTCCCCTTTTTCATTGCAGTGAAGTTCACATTACGTGCTGTGTAAAGGGAAATACGGTAAACTGCTGCGCTTCTTGTAACGCCGTTCTCCGTCGTCAGTTCGAACCGAGTAGCCCTATTGTGAGCAAGCTGGACCATATACGTAATTTCTCAATTATCGCCCATATCGATCATGGTAAATCGACCTTGGCCGATCGTCTGATACAGATCTGTGGCGGGCTGTCGGAGCGGGAGATGGCCGCGCAGGTCCTCGATTCCATGGATATCGAGCGTGAGCGCGGTATCACAATCAAGGCCCAGAGCGTCACCCTTAACTACACCGCGAACAACGGCAGCACCTACCAGCTCAATTTCATCGATACCCCGGGGCACGTCGATTTCTCCTACGAGGTATCGCGGTCGCTGTCGGCATGCGAGGGGGCCCTGCTAATTGTCGATGCGGCGCAGGGGGTTGAGGCGCAGTCCGTTGCGAACTGCTACACCGCGATCGAGCAGGGGCTGGAGGTGCTGCCAGTCCTGAATAAGATGGATCTCCCTCAGGCTGAACCCGAGCGTGTTCGGCATGAGATAGAGGAGGTGATCGGCATCGACGCCACCGACGCTATCGCCTGCTCGGCGAAGACCGGTATGGGTATCGAGGATGTGCTGGAAGCGCTGATCAAGGTGATTCCGGCTCCGGAAGGCGACGTGGACGCACCGCTGCAGGCGCTGATTATCGATTCCTGGTTCGACAATTATCTGGGCGTGGTCTCCCTGGTGCGCGTCAAGCAGGGCACGCTGAAGAAGAAAGACAAGATCCTGGTGAAGTCCACCGGTCAGACTCACCAGGCTGAACTGGTGGGGATCTTCACACCGAAGCAGACAGAGACCGGTATGCTGCGTGCGGGCGAGGTGGGTTTTGTCGTCGCCGGTGTCAAGGATATTCATGGCGCGCCGGTCGGCGATACGCTTACGCATGCGAAAACGCCGGATGTGGCCAGTTTGCCCGGCTTTAAACGTATACAGCCTCAGGTTTACGCTGGTCTGTTCCCGACCAGTGCGGATGACTACGAGGATTTTCGTGACGCGTTGGATAAGTTGACGTTGAACGATGCCTCGCTGTTCTTCGAGCCGGAGACATCTGATGCCTTGGGCTTTGGTTTCCGCTGCGGCTTCCTCGGCATGTTGCACATGGAGATCATCCAGGAGCGGCTTGAGCGTGAGTACGATCTGGATCTGATCACCACTGCGCCGACGGTAGTGTACGAGGTCGAGATGGGGAATGGTGAGGTCGTCTATATCGACAGTCCGTCCAAATTACCGGATCCCGGCGCAATCAAAGAGATGCGTGAGCCCATCGTCGAGGCCAATATTCTCGTTCCCCAGGACCACCTCGGTTCTGTGATCGGTCTCTGTGTCGAAAAACGCGGGATGCAGAAAAACATGCAGTTTGTCGGTAGTCAGGTTCAGCTGAGCTATGAGCTGCCGATGGCTGAAGTGGTGCTCGATTTCTTCGATCGACTGAAATCGGTCAGTCGCGGTTATGCCTCTCTTGAGTACAGTTTTAAACGCTTCGATCCGGCCAAGCTGGTGCGCATGGATATACTGATCAACGGCGAAAAGGTGGATGCTTTGGCTGTGATCCTGCACCGGGATAACGCGCTGTACCGCGGTCGTATCCTGTGTGAGAAGATGAAAGAGCTTATTCCACGGCAGATGTTCGACGTTGCGATCCAGGCCGCGTTGGGCGGTAAGATCATCGCGCGGACCACGGTTAAGGCGCTACGCAAGAACGTGTTGGCCAAGTGTTATGGCGGTGATGTCAGCCGCAAGAAGAAGCTGCTCGCGAAGCAGAAAGAGGGTAAGAAACGGATGAAGCAGGTGGGTCGGGTCGAAATACCCCAGGATGCCTTCCTCGCTGTACTGAAAGTGGATAGCTGAGGCTAAGGATGAATTTCGATTTTGCCCTGATTCTGGTGCTGGCAACGTTCGTTACCGGTGTGCTCTGGTTGTTAGATATGTTGGTGTTCGTGCCCCGGCGGCGGCTGCGATTGGCGGAAGCCGAACTAAAGGCGGGGGGCGCCCTGCCGGAAGAGGCGCGCAAGCAACTGATACAACCGAGTGGCTGGGCTGACCTGTCGCGTTCCATGTTCCCGGTTCTCGGGCTCGTGTTGTTGCTGCGTTCGTTTCTCTATGAGCCCTTCCAGATCCCTTCCGGCTCGATGCTGCCCACATTGCAGGTGGGTGACTATATCCTGGTCAATAAATATCACTACGGGCTGCGTCTACCAGTGTTGAATACCAAGTTCCTGCCGCTTGATGAGCCCCAGCGCGGGGATGTGGTTGTCTTCAAGTATCCGGAGCAGCCGAGCATCAATTACATCAAGCGTGTGGTTGGATTGCCCGGGGATGTCGTGACCTATAGTGACAAGGTGGTCTATATAAATGGCGAGGCACAGAGTCAGTCATTACTGGCTCAGCTACCCCCGTTAAGTCCGGAGCGGCTGCTGGTCAAGGAGACGCTCGGCGAAGCGGAGCACGAGATCTATCGCGACATTGGGCGACCCACGCTGAATGCTCAGTGGACGGTGCCGGCCGGGCACTATTTTGTTATGGGCGATAACCGTGATAACAGCAACGATAGCCGTTACTGGGGCTTCGTACCGGATGAGCTTTTGGTTGGCAAGGCGGTAGCGGTCTGGATGCATTGGTCAGAGCTGCTGAGCTTGCCGGACTTCGGTGCAGTTCGTTCAATCAAGTAAAGGAGAACAGGATGCGCGGATACAGGTGCGGAGAACAGGGTGCTTCCATACTGGCGACATTGATCGTGATTATGGTAGCAGGCGTGTTTTTTACCGTCGGTTTCAAGCTTTATACGCCCTACATGGACCATTGGACGATCAAATCGATTGTGGAGAACGTGACGCTTGATCAGGATGAACTCAAAAAACCTATACCTGAAATTAAGCGCGATCTGGATCGTCGCTTCGGGATCAACCAGGTGCGCCTGCCCGAGCGTGAATCACTGAAGATCAAGCTCGAAGAGGGGGTGCTCCACTTCGATCTGGATTACGAGACACGTGTGCCGATGTTTTATAACGTCGATGCCGTGGTGGTATTTAAAGAGCACTTTGAAGTTACGAAACCTTGATAAAACCTATAGATGAGCTGGCACGTCGGTTGGGACACGATTTTTCAGATCCCGGCCTGTTCGAGCTAGCGTTGACCCACCGTAGTTGCGGCAAACGCAACAACGAGCGTCTCGAGTTTCTTGGCGACTCTATCCTGAACTTCGTTATTGCGGAGGCGCTGTACCACAAGTTTCCAGCCGCGCGTGAAGGCCAGATGAGCCGGTTGCGCGCGCGTCTGGTGAAGGGCGAAACCCTGTCCGAAATCGCGCGCGAACTGAATATCGGCGACTATCTGCGCCTGGGTTCGGGCGAGTTGAAAAGTGGCGGATTTCGCCGTGACTCGATATTAGCGGACGCTGTTGAAGCGATTATTGGCGCTATTTACCTCGACACCGATCTGTCCTGCGTGCGTGAGTTTATACTGAAATGGTTCGAGTCCCGTTTGCAGGAGCTGGATCTGAACGAGACGCTGAAGGATTCAAAGACACGTCTGCAGGAGTTTCTCCAGTCCCGTCGCGAAGCGCTGCCCAATTACGAGTTGCTGTCGGTCGAGGGCGAAGCTCATGCGCAGACCTTCCGTATCCGTTGTGAGGTGTCGCTACTCGAAAGCCCGACTGAGGGTGTGGGGAGCAGTCGTCGGCAGGCTGAGCAGGAAGCTGCACGCGCCGCATTGACCGCCTTGGAAATTAGTGGAGGCAAAGCATGAGTGAGCACCTCGACAATGAGCTGGGCGGTGAACAGCGCTGCGGTTATGTCACCATCGTCGGACGTCCGAATGTGGGTAAGTCCACTCTGATGAACCGGATTCTCGGACAGAAGCTCAGTATTACCTCGAAAAAGCCGCAGACCACCCGGCATCAGATACTGGGTATCAAGACCGAAGATGACTTGCAGGTTATCTATGTCGATACCCCGGGACTGCATATCGATGATAAGGGGCGGGCGCTGAACCGCTACATGAACCAGACGGCATCCGAGGCGTTGCGTCACGTTGATGTGATCGTGTTTATCGTCGACCGTACCGCCTGGACGGAGGAGGACGAGGCGGTTCTCGAGAAGCTGAAGTTTGCTCGCTGCCCGGTGATTCTGGCGGTCAACAAGGTGGACCTGCTCAAGGATAAGGGGGTCCTGCTACCCCAGCTGGAGCAACTTTCAGCAAAGCTTGAATTTGCTGAAATCGTGCCTGTTTCGGCCGAAAAAGGGCATAACGTCACTCACCTTGAAGAGGTAGTCGAGCGTTACATTCCGCAGGGCGTCCATCTCTACCCTGAGGACCAGATTACCGATCGTAGCTCGCGCTTCGTCGCGGCGGAGCTGGTTCGAGAGAAGCTGATGCGTAATCTCGGCGACGAAGTGCCCTATGGCACCACCGTCGAGATCGAGGAGTTCCGCCATGAGGGGGGGCTGCTGACGATCAGTGCGTTGATCCTGGTCGAACGTGAAGGGCAAAAGCGGATCGTTATCGGCAACAAGGGCGAAGTGTTGAAAGGGATAGGGCGTGATGCGCGCCAGGATATGGAGCGCATGTTTGATTGCAAGGTCATGCTCAATCTCTGGGTAAAGGTAAAGCGAGGCTGGGCGGACAATGAGCGTGCGCTGCACAGCCTGGGTTACCGACACGAGTGAGTTTGATCCATGAGTCAAAGGGTCGAGTCATCGGCGGGTTACGTACTGCATAGCCGGCCCTACCTCGAAAGCAGTCTGCTGGTTGACCTGTTGACCCTTGAGCATGGCCGCATAAGTGTGGTCGCGCGCGGTGCGCGTCGGCCGCGTTCCCGTTTGCGTTCATCGCTTCAGCCCTTTCAGGCGCTGCAACTGGGCTGGCACGGGCGTCATGAACTGAAGAATCTGGGCGCAGTCGAAGGTGTGGAGGTACAACCGCCACTTGGTGGCACGGCGCTGCTGTGCGGCCTCTATGTCAACGAGCTTCTGCAGCGTCTTTTGCAGCCTGAGGAGCCCTGCCCGCGGCTTTTCCTATACTACCGATACGTGCTCAACGAGCTGCAACTGGGCCAGGATATCGAGGGTGCCTTGCGTACCTTCGAACATCAGTTGCTGGATGAGCTAGGTTTCGGGCTGGGGCTGGCGGGGCTGGATGCCCGAATGACCTATAGCTTCCTGCCGCAGCGCGGGCTGGTGCCCGCAGTAGAGGGCATGTATCGCTATTCGGGACAACATCTACTGGCCATCGCCGAAGACAGATATGAGGACGTGGAGGTACGTCGCAGCGCCAAGCGCTTGATGCGTGAAGCACTTGCGGAACTGCTCGGAGAGCGTCCGTTGAACAGCCGTCTATTATTCACAAGAATAAAGGAGTAACCCGTGGTAGACCCCAACCGCCTTCTGCTGGGCGTCAATATCGACCATATCGCCACACTGCGTCAGGCGCGTGGCACCCGTTATCCCGATCCGGTACACGGTGCGCTGCTGGCAGAAGAGGCTGGCGCCGATGGCATAACCGTCCATCTGCGGGAAGATCGCCGTCATATCCAGGAGCGGGATGTGCGCGTGCTGGCCGAGGTACTCAATACGCGGATGAATCTGGAGATGGCTGTCACCGAGGAGATGCTCGCCTTTGCCGAGGAGATCCGCCCCGCTCATGTCTGCCTGGTGCCGGAAAAGCGCGAGGAGCTAACGACCGAGGGCGGCCTCGATGTCAGCGGTCATTTTGACGAGGTCGCTGCTGCTTGCCGCCGATTGAGTGCCGCGGGTAGCGAAGTGTCGCTGTTTATCGATCCGGAGCCGAGTCAGATTGAGGCGGCAGCGCGCTGCCAGGCGCCGGTCATTGAGCTTCACACCGGCGCCTACGCCGACGCCGAAACGCCGGATCGTCAACGAGCTGAGCTCGAACGGCTGAAGCTGGCGGCACGCAGGGCACGGGAGCTTGGTCTGATCGTCAATGCCGGGCATGGCCTGCACTATCACAATGTGGAGGCCGTCGCGGAGATTCCCGAGTTGCATGAGCTCAATATCGGCCATGCCCTGATCGCGCATGCCCTCTTTGTCGGGATCAAGCAGGCCGTCGTAGAGATGCGTGACCTGATGGATCGCGCTCAGCAGCGGGTACAGGCACAGCGGGATGCCGTACGGCGATGATCGCAGGCCTGGGCACCGACATTGTGGAGATCGCGCGTATCGAGGCGGCGTTGGAGCGTACGCCTCGGTTGGCGCAGCGAATACTGACCGAGGCTGAATTGGTATATTTCGAGCAGTCGAACATGCCGGCTCGCTTTCTGGCCAAACGTTTTGCGGCGAAAGAAGCAGCGGTTAAAGCTCTGGGTACCGGCATCGCAAAGGGGGTCGGTTGGCATCAGCTCAGCATTTACCATGCCGATAGCGGCAGACCCTTGCTGGAACTCAGTGGACGAGCCGCCGAGATCGCCGACACCCTCAATATTTCCGGCTGGCACCTTTCCTATAGCGATGAACAGCATTACGTGGTCGCCACCGTTATCGCAGAAGCCTTCTCCTAACTGGCAAGCGGTTTGCTAATTACCCCTGAGCAGGGGGCTATTAACCTCTTGCCTGTAGAAGTTGCGACAATGAACAGGGCCGTTGCCACCAGGCCGGGTCGGTTGTGGCGTTTAAGGCTGACTGCTATGATCGTGATCCTCATATATGGGTATAAAATCACTTTTTTATATTCCATATTGTTATTTAAACCTCTTCATGAGTCATAACGATGTCTGTGCATTATCCGACCATCGCCGACTGTGTCGGTCATACGCCGCTGGTTCGTTTGCAGCGGATCCAAGCTGCGAACGACAACATTGTCCTCTGCAAGTTGGAAGGTAATAACCCGGCAGGCTCGGTCAAGGATCGGCCCGCGCTGAGCATGATTACCCTGGCCGAGGAGCGCGGCGAGATCAAGCCGGGCGACACCTTGATCGAGGCGACCTCGGGCAATACCGGTATCGCATTGGCGATGGCTGCTGCAATCAAGGGCTATCGCATGAAGTTGATCATGCCCGATAACATGAGTGAGGAGCGCAAGGCTGCGATGACGGCCTATGGGGCGGAGTTGATCACCGTGACCCAGGCCGAAGGGATGGAGCGTGCGCGGGATCTTGCGCTGGAGATGCAGGCAGCAGGAGAGGGGCGTGTATTGGACCAGTTCTCCAACCCCGACAATCCGGAAGCGCACTACCGTACGACAGGGCCGGAGATCTGGCAGCAGACCCAGGGCACGCTGACCCATTTTGTCAGTTCCATGGGCACCACGGGGACCATCATGGGCACCTCCCGTTACCTGAAAGAGATGAACCCGGAGATAGAGATTGTCGGCCTGCAGCCGAAGGAGGGCTCCCAGATACCGGGGATCCGGCGCTGGCCTGAGGCTTATCTACCCAGCATATATGACGCTGCGCGGGTCGACCGGGTGATCGATATCACCCAACAGGATGCCGAAAACTGCATGCGTGAGCTGGCACGGCGCGAAGGGATCTTCTGTGGCGTGAGTTCCGGTGGCGCCGTGGCCGGCGCTTTGCGTCTTGCCGAAGAGGTGAGCGGGGCCACCATCGTATGCATTATTTGCGACCGAGGAGATCGTTACCTGTCGACAGGTGTTTTCAACGCTTGACCCTCCGTGGCAGCTGTGGAGCAAAGGCTCTAAGCTGATAAAGAGGTGAACTTACTCGCTTGGCAGAGTCATAGAGATTAGAATAAGCCGCCGGCAGCCAGGGAGGTGAACGGCGGGCAGATCCCGTGGCGCTCTGGTTGCTGCTTTGTGGCGGTGCGCGAGCGCGGTTTGAATATGGGTCTGTTGTGGTAGTTATGGCGACGGCAGAAGCGCGAGACAGGAGTGGTATGACTCCATGGTAAAAGTTCGAGAAGACCACCCGATTCGGGAAGATGGTAGCGTAGATCTGGATCTCTGGCTGGAACGTCTGCAGGAACAGGTTAAGCTGGTCGACCCCGCACAGGTGTGTAAAGCTTGTGAAGTAGCGCGTCAGGCGCAAGCCGATGTGCCCCCCGAGGAGGACTCCTGGGGTTCTAATACGCTGGGCAGTTTCCTGACCGGTCTGGAGATGGCCCAGATCCTCGCTGAGCTGCAGCAGGATCAGGAAACCCTGGTTGCCGCGATTCTCTATCGTGCCGTGCGTGAACATAAACTTGCGCTGGAGCGCGTGCGCAAGGAGTTCGGTGCGACCATCGCCCAACTGATCGACGGTGTGCTGCAGATGGCCGCTATCGGTTCACTGAAAAATCCCCGCAGCGAAGCGAATGTCCTGGGTACCGGTGCCACGCAGGTGGATAACCTGCGCAAGATGCTGGTGGCGATGATCGACGATGTGCGCGTGGCGCTGATCAAGATCGCCGAACGCACCTGTGCCATCCGTGGCGTCAAGGATGGCTCGCGCAAGAAACGCTACCTGGTCGCGCGGGAGGTGTTCGATATCTACGCGCCACTGGCGCACCGGCTTGGCATCGGTCACATCAAATGGGAGCTTGAAGATCTCTCCTTCCGCTACCTCAAGCCGAACGACTACAAGCATATAGCGCGCCTGCTCGATGAGCGTCGGCTCGATCGCCAGTTGTATATCAATGAGGCGGTAGAACTGCTGCGCTCGCGTCTCAAGGACGCCAGTATCGACGGCCAGGTCATGGGGCGGGCCAAACACATCTACAGTATCTGGCGCAAAATGCAGCGCAAGAACATCGAGTTCAGCCAGGTCTACGACGTGCGCGCGGTGCGCATCCTGGTGCCCGAGATTCGCGACTGTTACACCGTGCTGGGTATCGTGCACGGCTTGTGGCGCAACATTGCGCACGAATTTGACGACTATATCGCCTCGCCCAAACCCAACGGCTACCGTTCCCTGCACACCGCCGTATTCGGACCCGAGGGCAAGGTGCTTGAGGTACAGATCCGCACCTTCACCATGCATGAAGAGGCCGAGCTGGGCGTGTGTGCCCATCACCTCTACAAGGGCACCGACACCCGCTCGCGCCGGGACGGCTATGAGGAGAAGATCTCCTGGTTGCGTCAGGTACTGGAGTGGCATGACGAACTGGGCGATAGCGAAACCTTCGGTGAGATGCTGCGTGGCGATGCGGTACAGGATAGGGTCTACGTCTTTACTCCCGATGGCCACGTGGTCGACCTGCCCAACGGCGCGACTCCGGTGGACTTTGCCTATCGCGTGCATACCGAGATCGGCCATCGCTGCCGTGGCGCCCGCATCAATGGGCGTATAGTGCCGTTGAACCGGCAGTTGAAGACCGGTGATCAGGTCGAGGTCCTGACCGGCGAAGAGCGGCCGCGGCGCGACTGGCTCAACTCCAACCTGGGCTATGTCACCACCTCACGGGCTCGTGCCAAGGTGGCGCACTGGTTCAAGCTCCAGGCCAAGGACCAGAACGCCGATGCCGGGCGGGATATGGTGCTGCGCGAGTTTCGCCGACTGGCGATCGATGCGCACCAGGTCGACATGCAGACGGTTGCCCATAACCTCCATTTCAAACAGGGCGAGGATATGTACGCTGCTGTCGGGGCGGGGGATCTGCGGCTATCGCAGATCGTCAATGAAGCCCAGCGGCAGGTGGAAGCCGATGAACCCGAGGAACAGCTGGACCTGGCACTGCCCAGCGGAGTTTCGGATGAACCGCGCAAGGGCGGTAGCGGCGTGCGGATACAGGGTGTCGGCAACCTGCTGACCACCGTCGCGTCCTGCTGTAAACCCGTGCCGGGAGATCCGATCATGGGCTATATCACCCAGGGTCGTGGCGTGTCGATCCATCGCGAGGATTGCAGCAATCTGCTGGCCCTGCGCGACCAGGAGCCAGACCGGGTTATCGGTGTGGACTGGGGCGATGAAGAGAGTACGAAATACCCGGTCGATATCTCGATTGAGGCGTTCGATCGCTCCGGTTTGCTGCGCGACGTGATGATGGTGCTGGCCAATGAGCATATCAACGTGCTGGCGGCCAATACTGCCACCGACCGCAAGAGTAATGTGGCCCGGCTGTCGTTGACGATCGAGATCGCCCGTCTCGATCTGCTCGGGCGGGTGATGGACAAGATCAACCAGATCCAGAACGTGATGGATGTACATAGGGAGCGGCGGGGTAGCCGCTCGTGAGTTACAGCCTCGACGACCTGATCTTTCTGATGCAGCGTCTGCGTGATCCCCAGTCGGGCTGTCCCTGGGATCTCGAACAGAGCTATGCGTCGATCGTGCCGCATACACTGGAAGAGGCGTACGAGGTGGCCGACACCATCGAGCGCGAGGACTGGCCCCACCTGCAGGATGAACTCGGTGATCTGCTGTTCCAGGTGATCTTCTACGCCCGCCTGGCCGAGGAGGAGCAGCGCTTCGATTTTCATGCCATCGTCGACCAGCTGGTGGCCAAGCTCCTGCGTCGTCACCCGCATGTGTTTCCGGATGGGACGTTGCGTGGCGGGCGGCGACAGGGGGAGATCGCCACGGCGGAGATCGGTGAGCGCTGGGAGTCGATCAAGCAGCAGGAGCGTGATGCCAAGGCTCGCCCGGGTGTGCTCGATGAGATCCCCCTGGGGCTGCCGGGCTTGAGCCGTGCCGCCAAGCTACAGAAGCGCGCCTCCAAGGTCGGCTTTGACTGGCGTGAAGCGCTGCCGGTACTGGATAAGATCGAGGAGGAGATCGCCGAGCTGCGCGAGGCGATTCTGGCCGGTAAACAGCAGGAGATCGCCTCCGAGATGGGCGATCTGCTGTTCGTGCAGGTCAACCTGGCCCGCCACCTTAATGTGGATCCCGAACAGGCGATCCGTGCCACCAACGCCAAGTTCGAACGCCGTTTTCGCTACATCGAACAGCAGGTCAACAACGCCGGCGGTGACTGGTCTGGTTTCAGTCTCGAGCAGCTAGACAGCTGGTGGGACGAGGCTAAGGCGAGGGGACTCTAAGGATTGCCGTGTCGCGTAAGCTGATCTTCACAGTCGCGCTGTCACTGATTCTGGCACTGGCAGCGCTGAGTTGGCAGCGTATCGGTGAGCAGACCGCGAAACTGGAACAAAACGGTTTCCATATCTCCGAGAGGCTGGGCGGCAGTCCGCAGTTGCTGATTGATGGCAAGGGCAGACGACTGGCACTGGTCGGTCCCGGGGGATACGAAGAGTTCCCTTTCAGTGAGCTCCACAGTACCGAGCTCGGTTTCGATGCCCATCGCGAGACCGAGGACAACTTCCGTATCGAGCTTATGTTGCGCGAAAGCCGCCTGCGGCAGGTAAAATTCGGCTCCGAGTGGGAAGCGCGGCAGGCGCTGGAAAGGTTGCAGCGCATTGTGAACGCCCCGTGACGGAACTATAGCAGGGGTTGGCAGCGCGCTTCTTTGGGGTAGGATGGCAGGAAACCTCTTGATGAAGGGAGCCATCCATGAGTGATCTGCACGAAGACCTGCGTGATGACGTACGCATGCTCGGTGAGAGTCTGGGGCGAACCATCTCCAGCGACTTGGGGCCGAAATTTCTCGAACAGGTAGAGCACATACGCCAGTTGGCCAAGGCTGGTCGTAATCAGGAGCGGCCTGAGCACCAGCAACTGCTCGACGCGCTCGGTGAGCTGCATGAGGATGAGGTGCTGCCGGTGGCGCGTGCGTTCACTCAGTTTCTGAACCTGGCCAATATCGCCGAGGAGCACCACCGGGTACGCCGTCGCCTGGACAATGCCGCCATTCAGGAAACTCCCGATGAGTTGCAGGATCTCCTTACCCGTCTGCAAAAGCAGGGTTATAGCGCCGATCATTTGATCGAGACGCTGAAGGCGCTCAATATCGATCTGGTCCTGACCGCCCACCCCACCGAGGTCAATCGTCGTACCCTGATCCAGAAATATGACGGCATTACGGAGTGCCTGAAGCAGCTTGACCGTGGCGCGCCCTGTCAGACCCGTGTCGATGAGTTGATCAACCAGATCTGGCATACCGACGAGATTCGTAAACAGCGGCCGACGCCGGTCGATGAGGCCAAGTGGGGCTTCGCGGTGCTCGAAAACTCGCTCTGGTCGGCGGTTCCCCGTTTCCTCAGACGCTTGGATACCGAGCTTCGTGCCTCCCTTGGCCGGGGGCTGCCGCTGGACTGCTGCCCGGTGCGTTTCTCCTCCTGGATGGGCGGCGATCGTGACGGCAATCCTAATGTCACCGCCGAGGTGACCCGGGAAGTGCTGTTGCTGGCGCGCTGGGAGGCGCTTGATCTGTATATCCGCTCCGTCGACGAACTGCGCAGCGAGCTGTCGATGTTCAGGGCCAGTGCCGAGATGAAGGCGGTGGTCGGCGAGGTGGATGAGCCCTACCGCACACTGCTTGGCTCTCTCAAGCATGATCTGCTGATCACCCGGGAGGGGATGGAGTCGCAACTGGACGGTTATGTCCCTGAGTCGCCTCTGCCAATCATGCGGCGGGAGCAACTGTTGGCGCCTCTCCAGCTGTGCCACCGCTCCTTGATCGAGTGCGGCATGGCCAGCATCGCCGCCGGTAAACTGGAAGACCTGATCCGCCGGGTAGCCTGCTTCGGATTGACCATGGTGCGTCTGGACATCCGCCAGAACGCCGAGCGCCATGCGGCGGTGATGGATGAACTCACCGGATTTTACGGCCTGGGCCGATATACCCAATGGAGTGAAGCCGACAAGCAGGCGTTCCTGCTGCGTGAGCTGAACTCCCGACGGCCGTTGCTGCCGAGGCAGTGGGACCCCAGCGCGGAGGTACAGGAGGTGTTGGACACCTGCCGTGTCGTCGCTGACACCGATCCGTTGGCGTTGGGTTCATACGTCATCTCCATGGCCAGTCAGCCATCGGATGTACTGTCGGTGATACTACTGCTTAGAGAGCAGGGTATAGACCATAATCTAAAGGTGGTGCCGCTGTTCGAAACGTTGGATGACCTGGACAACGCCAGCACCTGCATGGAAGCGCTGTTTGAAATCGATTGGTACCGCAGCTATGCCAATGGCGAGCAGGAGGTGATGATCGGCTACTCCGACTCGTCCAAGGATGCCGGCCAGTTGGCAGCAGCCTGGGGGCAGTTCCGTGCGCAGGAAGCGTTGACCGCTGTCTGTGCCAAATACCAGGTAAAGCTAACCCTGTTCCACGGTCGCGGCGGTACGGTGGGGCGTGGCGGCGGTCCCAGCCATACCGCAATCCTGGCGCAGCCGCCGGGTTCGGTTGCCGGCAGCCTGCGCGTGACCGAGCAGGGCGAGATGATAAGGTTCAAGTTTGGCGTACCGGAGTTGGCGATTCGCAACTTGGAGCTGTACACCGGCGCTGTGCTGCAGGCAACGCTGGCGCCCGATCCCGCGCCGGATGGCGAGTGGCGGGAGGAGATGGACAGTCTGGCCGCCGCAGGACTGACCTCCTATCGTGCCGTGGTCAGGGAGGATCCCCAATTTGTTCCCTACTTCCGCAGTGCGACCCCGGAGCAGGAGCTGGCCAAGCTGCCGCTGGGTTCCCGTCCGGCCAAGCGACGGGCCGATGGCGGAGTCGAGTCGCTGCGTGCGATACCCTGGATCTTCGCCTGGACCCAGATTCGGCTGATGTTGCCGGCTTGGTTAGGATCGGATAGCGCCCTGGGCGCGGCTATCGACAAGGGGGAGCTGCCCCGCTTGCAGAATATGTATCGCAACTGGCCCTTTTTCCGCACCTATATCGATATGCTGGAAATGGTGTTGGCGAAAAGCGATATCAGCATCTCGGCATACTATGAACATCGCCTGGTTTCCCCTGAACTGGCCACGTTGGGGTCAAACCTGAGGTCGCGCCTGCTTAACGCGGTAGAGCAGGTTAAGCAGGTCAAGAGTGTCAAGCAGCTGCTCGATCAAAACCCGGTTATTCGTCAGTCGATTGATGTACGTAACCCCTATATCGATCCGCTGCACTTCCTGCAGGCTGAGCTTCTGTACCGTGACCGTAATCAGCCGGATCAGCGGTTGGAACAGGCGCTGATGGTGACGATGGCGGGGATTTCCGCCGGCATGCGAAACACCGGATAGAGGCGGGCGGACAGGATAAGTTGAACTGCTAGTGCTTGATGGCGTACTCTGGTCGTTTCGGCCTGACCAACGCAGCCGGATTGTTAGTGCTAATGTCGAATTGTGGCAGGCTTAGGGTCGGGCTAAGGTCTCTATCTAAAAGAAAGACTGAGACAATAACAATATAGCAACCGCATCTGTGGCCGGGCGACGGGCGGCTCTGGGCAACACAGTCAGGTTCACGAATTCAGTTTCACAGGCTTACAGCAATTATCAGGAGAAAACCCTCTCATGCGTATTATTCTTCTTGGCGCTCCAGGTGCCGGTAAGGGGACTCAGGCTCAGTACATCACCGAAAAGTTCGGCATTCCACAGATCTCTACCGGTGACATGCTGCGCGCTGCCGTCAAGGCGGGCACCCCTCTGGGTCTGCAGGCTAAAAAGGTGATGGATGAGGGTGGGTTGGTCTCCGACGACATCATCATCGGATTGGTGAAGGAGCGGATTGCGCAAGCGGATTGCGCCAAGGGCTTTCTGTTCGACGGCTTCCCGCGCACCATCCCTCAGGCAGATGCGCTGAAGGACGCCGGCGTGATCATCGACGCCGTGGTCGAGATCGATGTTGCTGATGAAGAGATCATCAAGCGCATGAGCGGCCGTCGTGTTCACCCCGGTTCCGGACGTACCTATCACGTCATCTACAATCCGCCCAAGGTGGAAGGCAAGGATGATGTCACCGGCGATGATCTGGTACAGCGTGATGACGATCAGGAAGATACTGTACGCGCGCGTCTGAAGGTCTACCATGACCAGACCGAGCCGCTGATCAGCTACTACCGTGGTTGGACCGAAGAGGATCCGGCCAGCGCACCCAAGTATATCTATGTGCCGGGTGTCGGTAGTGTTGACGATATCCGCGACAAGGTATTTGACGGTCTGGCTTAACGCTCAGTCGTTTAAACCTTTCTCAGTTAAACAGGCCGCAACGACGGCCTGTTTTCGTTTCGGGCTATTTCAGCCTCTGGTGTGACAAACCGCGCCTAAGCCTGTCGGCTACCGACAGGTAGATAGGGCGCTGGGATTTCGATGTCATTTTAGTGATAATGTGCGCCTTTATTTTGGGCTCACCGACCGTCACGGGGTTGTCATGAAAGCGGATATCACCTTCGGCATCCACGCCGTCAGCGCACTGCTCAAACAGGATCCAGGACGGGTGCGTCGCTTATTGCTGGTGCAGGGCCGGCTCGATAAGCGACTGCAATCGTTGGTGAGCGATGCGGAGCAGGCGGGAATCCCGATTAAGCAGGTTCCTCGCGCCAAGCTCGACGAACTTGCCCAGGGTGTGCATCAGGGGGTGGTCGCGGAAACCTCTGCGCTGCAGGCCGGCAATGAGCAGGATCTGGAGCGGCTGCTCGACGGGCTGGAAGGGTTGGGCAAACCGGTTCTGCTATTGGTGCTGGATGGAGTTACGGACCCGCATAACCTGGGCGCCTGCCTGCGTACCGCCGATGCTGCCGGTGTGCAGGCGGTAATCGCACCGCGCGACAAGTCGGCACCACTCAACGCCACCGCGATCAAGGTGGCCTGCGGGGCAGCGGAATCGGTGCCCTATATCCAGGTGACCAATCTGGCCCGTACCCTGCAGCTGCTGCAGCAATACGGTGTCTGGATAACCGGTACTGCGGGCGAGGCCGATGCAGACTTGTATGAAGCGGATCTGACCGGACCGCTGGCGCTGGTGATGGGCGCGGAGGGCAAGGGGATGCGCCGGCTGACTCGAGAGCACTGCGACCAGCTGATCCGCATACCGATGGCGGGCGATGTCAGTAGCCTGAACGTTTCCGTTGCGACCGGCGTGTGCTTATTCGAGATTGTTCGCAGAAGGCGAACGTCACTCTAGGATGCCTTATCAATCGACAGGATGTCAGATATGCCCAGCCGATTTCTCTGTGACCAGTGCCGCAGCTTGAGTGCAAGGGCGCAGCCGCTGCCTGCGCACAGCGGTCTGCGACCGATGCTTGAGTTGGAGGGGGGCTGGCTCTATCGCTGTCGCCACTGCGGTGCATTTGCTACCGCGCCCGCTGACAGCCGTTCCGGCTGGAGCCTCAATGTTCATGGTCAGGCCGTGCCGCCCGGTTCGATGGATTAGCTGTTCAGCAGTTCGGCGACACGCTGGGCGATCATCGCCTCCTCATTGGTGGGTATCACCCTTACCTGTACCTGTGATCCCCTCGCGTCAATACGCTCGGCGTGGGCCGCATTGGCTGCGGAGTCTATAGCCACACCTAGCCAGCTGCAGCGAGCAAGAATACGCGCGCGGACATCGGCATCGTTTTCGCCGACACCGCCGGTGAAAACGAGTTGTTCCAGCCCCTCCAGCGCCGCACTCAACCGGCCGATTTCCAGTGCGGCACGGTAGCAGAACAGGTCGATCGCCTCCTCTGCGGCCGGTGAGTCGGACTGATGCAGAGCGATCATGTCGGAGCTGATTCCAGACACACCGAGCCAGCCGCTCTGCTTGTAGATCAGGGTTTCGATCTGGTCCAGATCCATCTGCTGCTCGCGCATCAGGTAGAGCAGCACACCGGGATCCAGATTGCCGCAGCGACTGCCCATCGGCAGTCCGTCCACGGCGGTGAAACCCATGGAGCTGGCAATGGAGCGCCCCTCCTTGATCGCGCACATGCTGGCGCCGGCACCGAGATGGCAGACCACGGTGTTCAGTTGGCCGCAGCCGCGAGTCTGCAACTGATGCTGGATGTAGTCGTAGGAGAGGCCGTGGAAGCCATACTTGTGCACACCGGCGTCGCTCAACTCACGCGGGATGGCATAAAGGCGCTCGAGCCGGGGCTGCCGGCTGTGGAACATGGTGTCGAAACAGCCGATCCGCGGTATATCCGGTGCCAGTGAACCACAGGCCTCCAGCAGTCGCAGATTATAGGGTTGGTGCAACGGGGCCAACGGAATATAGCGGCGCAGCTGTTCCAGCTCGGCGTCGCCGATCTCGATCGGCGCGCTGTACTGGTCGCCGCCATGCACGATGCGGTGGCCGGTGGCGATCAGGCGCACTTCGCTCAAGTGCTGATCGAGCCAGTTCAATACATGCTTGAGTGCCGCCTGGTGGCGCTGTTCCAGATCGATGGTGCTGAAGTCCAGATCCTGATGCTCCAGTGGTGCATCGACCTCGTCCATGATGTCGAAACGCGCCGCGTCGCCGAGCAGGTTACCCAGCTTCAGATGGTAGAGGCAGTGCAGGCCATCGTGCTTGAGGGTGTAAAGGCCACACTTAAGACTCGAGGAGCCCCCGTTCACGGTCAGGATGGTATCCATCGGTTCAGACCTCCCGCTCTAAGTGCAGTACCATATGGGACGCCAGTGCGCAGGATGCCAAGCGCCCCAGGGTTCCCTCTGCACGGCTGGTCAGGATGATCGGGACCCGCGCTCCCACGGCGATACCGGCTGACTTGGCATTGGCCAGGTAGATCAGCTGTTTGGCGATCATGTTGGCCGATTCCAGGTCGGGGGCCAGCAGGATATCGGCCTCGCCGGAGACCGGGGAGTTAATATGCTTGTCGAGGGCTGCCTGGCGGGAGATAGCGTTATCAAAGGCCAGCGGGCCATCGATGATACCGCCGGTGATCTGGCCGCGATCGGCCATTTTGCACAGGGCGGCGGCATCGATGGTGCTGGGCATGTTGGGTTTCACCTTTTCCACCGCAGCGAGTACCGCGACTTTCGGCTCGGTATTGCCAAGCGAGCGGCAAAACTCTATCGCGTTCTGCACGATATCACGCTTGGTTATCAGGTCCGGCTCCACATTAATCGCGGCGTCGGTAATGACCAGTGGTTTGTGATAGTTGGGTACATCGAACACGAATACATGGCTCAAGCGGCGTTCCGTGCGTATGCCCCGGGTCTTGTGTACCACCGCGCCGAGTAGCTCCGACGTACCCAGGCTGCCCTTCATCAGCGCTTCGGCTTCGCCCATGCGTACCAGCTCGCAGGCGCGTTCGGCCGCCATATGGCTGTGTTCGGTGGCAATGATCCGGTACGGTGAAAGGTCAATCCCTTCGGCGTCGGCGGCGGCTTGTATCTTGTGTGCGGGACCCACCAATAGCGGCTCGATCAGACCCTGCTCGGCCGCTTCAATGGCGCCACGCAGGCTGTTGTGATCGACCGGATGCACCACGGCGGTACGGATCGGACGGGCGCGCCGGGCCTGCTCGATGTAAAACTCCAGCTGGTCATGTGCCGGTGGTTGGCCGGTGGTGATGGTCGCCATGCGGTGCTCTCCCTGATCAGTGCTGAGCGCTAGTGTAGTCGTACGATATTACTGAATTATAGTGCGATGCAGCAAAGGGCAGACGGAACCCGGGTGTGAGATCCCCGGGTCAGGGTAGGAGGGTCAAACCGGAGTCTTGAGCGTCTCCTGATAGGGCGGCCAGCCCATCGGTTTGCCACCCAGAAGATGAAGGTGCAGATGGAAGACGGTTTGTCCGCCATGGCTGTTGCAGTTCAGTACGGTACGGAATCCATCCTCAGAAAAACCCTCTTGCTGGGCGATCTTGCCCGCCGCCTGCACCAGGTGGCCGACCAGCTCGCGGTCGTTGTCGGCAATGTCGTTGACCGTGGCAATATGTTTACGCGGTATGACCAAGGCGTGGAAGGGGGCCTGAGGGTTGATGTCCCGGAAGGCGATTACCTGGTCATCCTGATACAGGATCTCGGCCGGGATCTCTCCATCGACGATTTTGCAGAACAAGCAGTCCATCGTTATCTCTCGGGTTGCTGATTTGAAAGGGTCCAGTATAGCCAGCGCCGTTGCGCCAGCTCAAGCAAGCTCGATCGAGATCTCCTTGGGCGGGCAGTGATAGGCCTGACTCACCTTGTTATCCGGCGTCACCGACTCCAGCAGCACGTCGAAGCCCCAGAGACGATGTACATGCTTCAGCACCTCTTCGGTGGATTCGCCCAGCGGTTGGTGGTTGTGCATGTAGTGGCGCAGCGTCAGACTGCGGTCACCGCGGACATTGACGTTGTATACCTGGATGTTGGGTTCACGGTTACCCAGGTTGTACTGTGCCGAGAGTTGCTCGCGCAGCGCGCGGTAACCCATCTCGTCGTGGATGGCATCGACGCGAAGGGTGGGGCGCTCGGCATCATCGAGGATGGCGAACAGGCGCAGCTCGCGCATAAGGCGTGGCGACAGGTACTGCATGATAAAGCTTTCATCCTTGTAGTTGCGCATCGCGGTGTCGAGGGTCTCGATCCAGTTGCTGCCAGCGATGTCGGGGAACCACTCGCGGTCTTCAGCCGTCGGCTTTTCGCAGATACGACGGATATCGCTCATCATGTGGAAGCCCAGGGTATAGGGGTTGATACCGCTGAAGTAGGGGCTGTCGAACGGTGGCTGGTAGATGACGCTGGAGTGGGAGTGCAGAAACTCCATCATGAAGCCGTCGGTAACCAGGCCCTCATCGTATAACTGGTGCAGCAGCGTATAGTGCCAGAAGGTCGCCCACCCCTCGTTCATCACCTGGGTCTGCTTCTGTGGATAAAAATACTGGGCGATCTTGCGCACGATGCGGATGATTTCGCGCTGCCAGGGTTCGAGCAGAGGCGCATTCTTTTCGATGAAGTAGAGCAGGTTCTCTTCCGGTTCTTTCGGATAGTGAATCACCTTCTCCTCCGGCGAAATCTCCTTGCGCGGAATGGTGTTCCAGAGGTCGTTCAGATGGCGCTGAATGTACTCCTCCCGGGCCATCTGCCGCTCGCGCTCTTCGGATGCGGTTAACGGCCGAGGGCGTTTGTAGCGGTTGACGCCGTAGTTCATCAATGCATGGCAGGAGTCGAGCAGAGACTCGACCTCGTCGACACCATAACGCTCTTCGCACTGGCTGATGTAGTTCTTCGCGAACAGCAGGTAATCGATGATCGCCGAGGCATCGGTCCAGGTCTGAAACAGATAGTTGCCCTTGAAGAAGGAGTTGTGTCCGTAACAGGCGTGTGCAATCACCAGCGCCTGCATGGTGATGGTGTTCTCCTCCATCAAGTAAGCGATGCAGGGGTTGGAGTTGATGACGATCTCGTAGGCCAGTCCCATACGGCCGCGCTTGTAGTTCTGCTCGGTCTCGACGAACTGCTTGCCGAACGACCAGTGGCTGTAGTTCAGCGGCATGCCGATGGAGGCGTAGGCGTCCATCATCTGTTCAGAGGTGATCACCTCGATCTGGTTGGGGTAGGTATCCAGGCCGAAGTTTTTGGCGACGCGACCAATCTCGCGGTCGTACTCTTCGATCAGATCGAAGGTCCATTCGGACCCTGTGGAGATCGGACTGCGTTTCTTGGTCGCGCTCATGCGGCACCCTCCGTTCGCTTCTCGAACAGCTTGCGGAAAACAGGATAGATCTCGCCGGCATCGGCTATATGCTGCATGGCGAACTCATCCGGGAAGGCTTGATGTACCTGCTCGTACTCGTACCAGAGATTCTGGTGCGGCCCGGTGGTGATCTCCACGTATGCGAAATACTGCACCTTCTTCAATATGCGTTTCATCAGCAGGTCAGAGCAGGTGGCGGAATCGCCATCCCAGTTGTCGCCATCGGAGGCCTGGGCGACATAGATGTTCCAGTCCGCCGGTGAGTAGCGGGCGTCGATGATGTCGGCGGTGAGCTGCAGGGCGCTGGAGACGATGGTGCCGCCGGTTTCCCGGGAGTAGAAGAACTCCTGTTCGTCGACCTCTTTGGCGTGGGTGTGGTGGCGCACAAACACCAGCTCGATCTGTTTGTAGTTCCGTTCCAGGAACAGATACAGCAGGATGAAGAAGCGCTTGGCAATATCCTTGATGGTCTGGGTCATCGATCCGGACACGTCCATGACGCAGAACATGACCGCCTTGCTCGAGGGTACGGGCACCCGGATCAGGTTGTTGTAACGCAGGTCGAAATCATCGATGAAGGGCAGGCGGCGTGCCTTTTTATCCAGCTCCGCAATCTTCTCCCGCAGTGCCTGCATCTCCTCTTTGGAGGTCTCTGCTGCCGGCAGTGCCTCAAGTGCCCACAGCTGCTTGCGCAGTTCGCGGATCTCTTTTCGCTCCTCCCCGCCGAGCGCGATGCGGCGCGCGTGGGCGGCGCGCAGTGAGCGCACGATGTGCAGTTTTTCCGGAGAGCCGCTGGTGCTGAAACCGGCGCGACGGGTTTCGAACGAGGTGGCATCCTTCAGCTGCTTACGCACCAGATAGGGCAGCTCCAGGTCCTCGAACATGAAGTCGAGAAACTCATCCTGACTGATAGTGAAGGTGAAGTTATCTTCCCCCTCACCCTGATTGCTGGCCTTGCCCTGGCCTGAGCCGCTGCCGCCACCGCCTTCCGGGCGCTGGAACTCATCGCCGGTAACGAACTCCTTATTGCCGGGATAGATACGGGTATTCCGTCCGCCCTTGCCGTGGTGGAAGGTGGGCTCCGAGATGTCGCGGCGTGGGATGGTAACCTCGCCGCCGCGCTCGATATCGGAGATCGAGCGGTCATGGATAGCCTCCTCCACAGCACGCTTGATGTGCTGTTTGTAGCGGCGAAGAAAGCGCTGTCGATTGACCGTGCTCTTCTTCTTGGCGTTCAGGCGGCGATCGATGATATAGCTCATACCGAAAGACTCCCAAAGTCGGTGACCCAGCCGGGCCCTGAGCCCGGCTTACACCGATGTTGCTGCTTACTGGGACTTACGTACGCGGATATACCATTCAGAGAGCAGGCGAACCTGCTTCTCGGTGTAGCCGCGCTGGATCATCCGTTTTACAAACTCGCCATGTTTCTTCTGCTCGTCGGAGGAAGCCTTCGGATTGAAGGAGATTACCGGCAGCAGATCTTCGGTGTTAGCGAACATCTTCTTCTCGATCACGGTGCGCATCTTCTCATAGCTGTTCCACTTCGGATTCTTGCCCATGTTGCTGGCGCGGGCACGCAGTACGAAGTTGACGATCTCGTGGCGGAAGTCTTTCGGGTTGCTGATTCCGGCTGGTTTCTCGATCTTCTCCAGCTCTTCATTGATTGCCTGGCGGTCGAGAATGTCGCCGGTTTCGGGGTCACGGTACTCTTGATCCTGAATCCAGAAGTCGGCGTAGGTGACATAGCGGTCGAAGATGTTCTGGCCATACTCGGAGTAGGATTCCAGGTAAGCGGTCTGGATCTCCTTGCCGAGGAAGTCGATATACTTCGGCGCGATGTACTCCTTCAGGTAGCCCAGGTAACGGTCCTGAATCTCCGTCTGGAACTGCTGCTGACCGATCTCACGCTCCAGTACATAGAGCAGGTGCACCGGGTTGGCGGCGACCTCGGCGGCGTCGAAGTTGAACACCTTGGACAGGATCTTGAACGCGAAGCGGGTGGATAGACCCTCCATCCCCTCGTCGACGCCAGCGGCATCCTTATACTCCTGCATCGACTTCGCCTTGGGATCGGTATCCTTCAGGTTTTCACCGTCATAGACACGCATCTTGGAGTAGACGTTGGAGTTTTCCGGCACCTTCAGGCGTGACAGCACAGTGAACTGTGCCAGCATGTTGAGAGTGTCCGGTGCACAGGGCGCCTCTTTCAGTGAGCTGTTCTCGAGCAGCTTCTCGTAGATGTGGATCTCTTCGGTGACCCGGGTGCAGTAGGGCACCTTGACGATGTAGACACGGTCGATGAACGCTTCGTTGGTCTTGTTGTTCTTGAATGTCTGCCACTCGGACTCGTTGGAGTGCGCCAGGATGATGCCGTCGTACGGGATCGCGCCCATCCCTTCGGTACTGTTGTAGTTGCCCTCCTGGGTCGCGGTCAGCAGCGGGTGCAGCACCTTGATCGGTGCCTTGAACATCTCGACGAACTCCATCAGGCCCTGGTTGGCCCGACACAGGGCACCGGAGAAGCTGTAGGCATCCGGGTCGTGCTGCGGATACTCTTCCAGTTTCCGGATATCCACTTTACCCACCAGGCTGGAGATATCCTGGTTGTTCTCGTCACCCGGTTCGGTTTTGGCGATGGCGATCTGATTCAGGATCGACGGATGAAGCTTGACCACACGGAACTGGGAGATATCACCGCCATACTCATGCAAGCGCTTGACCGCCCAGGGTGACATGATGCCGCGCAGGTAACGAGCGGGAATGCCGTACTCCTGCTCGAGGATCTCGGCATCCTCTTTCGGGTTGAACAATCCCAACGGGGATTCGAATACCGGCGAGCCCTTGATCGCGTAGAAGGGGATATGTTGCATCAGTGCTTTCAGGCGTTCCGCCAGGGAGGATTTACCCCCGCCGACCGGACCAAGCAGATAGAGGATCTGTTTCTTCTCTTCCAGGCCTTGTGCTGCGTGGCGGAAGTAGGACACGATCGCTTCGATCGCCTCCTCCATACCGTAGAACTCGCTGAAGGCCGGGTAGCGTTTGATCACCTTGTTGGAGAAGATACGGCTCAGTCGCGGTTCCATTGAGGTATCGACCAGTTCCGGCTCGCCAATCGCCTTGAGCATGCGCTCGGCTGAGTTGGCGTACGCGATAGGATCCTCCTTGCACAGGCTAAGGAACTCCTGCAGGCTCATCTCCTCCTGCTGGATCGACTCATAACGCGCTTTGTAATGATCAAAGATACTCATTGCTCACCTTCCTGTACTCGGACGCTGGATGTTCGCTTAACAACCTGATTTAAAAGTTGTTGTCGCTGCGTACTACGCCGCCTTCCTGTTTCAGTGTAGTCCAAAGCTCGTGCCTGGGAATGGCCGTTTTACAACTTCTTTGACAATCTCCTTCTGCTTAGGTTGCCGGGCTTGAAACGGACGAATCTTGCAACCTTGTTACGACAAGCTGCATGAAATGTGCCGCTTCCGCACCGGTTGCCGCACGATGGTCGAAAGTCAGGGACAGGGGCAGTCGGCGCCGTGGTTCGATTACACCTTCAGAAACAACGGCTTCAGTGACGATCTTGCCGGCACCAAGAATGGCGACCTGGGGCGGAACCACGGTGGGGGTCGCGTAGCGGCCACCAAACATGCCGAAATTACTCAGTGTCAGGGTTGCACCAAGCATCTCTGACGGCGGGATGGAACGCCGGCGCACATCCTCGCGCAGCCGGTTAAGTCCGGCACGTAGATCTTCTGAGCTGCGGCCACTGACATTACGCAGCACCGGTACGAACAGGCCCTGCTCTGTGTCCACCGCCACGCCCAGATCCAACTGTGGATGCTGGCGAATCGCCAGGCGCTCGCCGTCGAACCAGGCGTTCAGTGAGGGTTCGTGCTGACAGGCATAGGCCAGCGCATCGATCAGTTTAAGCGTGATATCGGTACCAGCAGGCCAGTGCTCGATATCGGCATCGTCGTGAATGGTGACCGCAACCACCTGCTCCCAGGCGCTGGCCAGGGTGCGTGCCATCTGTTTGCGCACACCACGCAATGGCTCGAACGGTCCGAGGCGTTGCACCCTGTCTGCGGCGGCTTCCACCTCCTGTGCCGTGACGCGACCGTCTCGGTGCGGCACCGTGTTGACGTCGATGTCCAAACGTTGCGCCAACGCCCTCGCTGCAGGGCTGATATGGCGGTCCCGATATTGGCGGCTACTGGGTGAGGCGCCGATGAAAAACTGCTCTCCGGCCGCACTGACCGCCGTGGTCTGCTGTTTCAACTCGCCAACGACGGTACCACTGTCCAGCTCCTTTTCGCCGGCGAATTCGAGCAGCGGTTCAC
The DNA here is from genome assembly GCF_014641945.1 of Marinobacterium zhoushanense. Lineage (GTDB taxonomy): Bacteria > Pseudomonadota > Gammaproteobacteria > Pseudomonadales > Balneatricaceae > Marinobacterium_D > Marinobacterium_D zhoushanense. The sequence continues at coordinate 580,178 of NZ_BMIJ01000002.1, read as the reverse complement.
CGGTATGAATCGTATCTCCGGGTGCACCGAAAAGGTGCTCAATTGTACCGTCTTGGGGCGAAGGGACTTCGATGATCGCTTTTGCGGTTTCTACCGACAGCAGTATCTGATCAACCTTGACCTGATCACCCTCATTGACGTGCCATTCGAGGATCTCCGCTTCGGGCAGACCCTCACCCAGATCCGGTAGCTTGAAGTATCTCATTGCGGCCAGCCTCCAGTGATTTATCCACGGCATCCAATATGTCGCTGACGCCCGGCAGGTAGTGCTGCTCATTGCGATAGTAGGGCATCACGGTATCCAGTCCGGTGACCCGCATGACCGGGGCACGCATCTGGCCCCAGAGCTGTTCGTTCAGCACCGCCGAGATGTCGGCGCCGACGCCGCCCTTGCCCGGAGCTTCGTGCACGATGACGGCACGACCGGTTTTGCTTACCGAGGCCAGCAGGGTGTCATAATCGATGGGGTTGAGGCTGGCGACATCGATCACTTCGCTATCGATGCCACGCTCGGCCAGGTTGTCTGCCGCCGCCAGGCACTCTGGAATCATCGCGCCATAGCTGATCAGCGACAGGTCCGCCCCTTCACGTAACGTGAAGCAGCGATCGATCGGCAACGCCGCGCCGCTGTCTTCGACCAGGGTGCGGCTGGCGCGATAGATGCGCTTGGGCTCCAGAAAGATCACCGGATCATCGCAACGGATTGCGCCCAGCAGCAGCCCGTACGCCCGTGCCGGTGAGGAGGGGATCACCACGCGCAGACCCGGGATGTGGGCGAGTAGCGCCTCGGTACTTTCCGAGTGGTGCTCCGGGGCATGGATGCCACCACCATAGGGCGCGCGCAGCACCATGGGGCAGCTGAGCCGGCCACGGGTACGGTGACGCAGGCGCGCAGCGTGGGCGATCAGTTGCTCAAGGGCCGGAAAGATGAAGCCCATGAACTGGATCTCAACTACCGCGCGGATGCCCTGGGAGGCCATGCCGACCGCAGTACCGGCGATCATGTTTTCAGCCAGCGGGGTATCGACGACGCGGTGCGCGCCGAAACGTTTCGCCAGCCCGTCGGTGGCGCGAAATACACCGCCGTTGTGACCTATATCCTCGCCGAACAGGATCACCTCCGGATCATCGTCCAGCGCACGTGCCAGTGCCAGATTCACCGCTTCCAGCAGGCAGATCGGCTCGTTCATAGGTCACCTCCCCCGCGTACGCGGGCCATTTCGATCTGAGTGCGCAGTTGTTCAGGCAGTTCGGCATAGAGGTACTCGAACATGCTCTCTACCGGTTCCGGTGGTGTTGCGAGGTAGTCCTCGACTGCCTGCTGTATCTGTTGTTGGGCTTCGTCCAGGCACTGGCGCTCGCGCGACTCATCCCAATAACCCAGATCGACCAGATACTGGCGCAACCGCCGTAGCGGATCGTTCTGCCAGGCCTCCTTGAGCTGATCAGGGGCCCGGTAGCGGCTGGCATCATCCGCGGTGGTGTGATCGCTGAGGCGATAGCTGAGCGCCTCGATCAGGCAGGGCCCCTTGCCGGCGCGTGCGCGCTGCAGGGCATGGCCGATCACCTCATGCAGCGCGATCGGGTCATTGCCGTCGACCTGCTCGGCTGGGATACCGGCGGCCAGCGCCTTCTGCGCCAGAGTGGGGGCCGCGCACTGCATATGGCGCGGTACCGAGATCGCCCATTGGTTGTTGTTGACGATCATCACCAGCGGCAGATGCCAGACCCCGGCCAGGTTCAATGCTTCGGCAAAGTCGCCTTTGGAGGTGGCACCATCGCCGCACAGGCAGACCACGGCATGGGGCTGGTGGCGGTATTTCAGCGATGCGGCGACACCGGCAGCATGCAACGTCTGGGTCGCGATCGGTACCGCATTGGGCAGGTCTCGCGCCATGCCAACGCCGGCGTTGCCGCGTTCGTCGCCACCCCAGTAGAGCAGCACGTCGCGCATCGGCGTACCGCGGATCATCTGCAGGACATGGTCACGGTAATAGGGTACCAGGATATCCTCATGGCTCATCAGGTGCCCAGTGACGACATCGATCGCCTCCGCGCCCAGCGACGAGGGGTAGGTGCCAAGCTGACCGGTACGCTGCAGCGCAACCGCTTTCTGGTCAAATTGACGCGCCAGCACCATCCAGCGGTAGTAGCTGGTAAGCGGCTCCGGTTCATGGCTCCAGCCTGGCAGCTCGTCCAGCGGCTTGCCGTCCGCGCGTAGATAACGGGTCAGACTGATCTCGGTTTTGAACACGGCTTCACGCATGGTGTACCTCTCTTAAGTACAAGACGATCAAGTCCAGGAAGCGGGCGGGTTCAGGCCGCATGGTGTTGCGAGGCATGGCGTGCGTGCAGGCGCTGCTCAGCCAGCCGGTCCGCCAACTTCTCGATCGGCAGATTCAGGCGCAGGGCATCCTCCAGCAGGCGCTCCAGTGTTGCACCCATGCCGACGATCTTGTCGATGATCGCCCCGTCCGGGGCGCCGGCGTGCTGCATCGCCACCTGAATCAAGCCGCCGGAGTTGATGATGTAGTCCGGCGCATAGAGAATACCGCGCTCACGTAAACGCTCACCGTCCTCCTCCCGAGCCAATTGGTTGTTCGCGCTACCGGCGACAATTTTGCAACGCAAGCGGGGGATGGTGTTTTCGTTCAGGATGGCGCCGAGACCACAGGGGCAGAAGAGGTCGCAGTCGACTGCGTAGATCGCATCGGGCTCGACGACCTCGGCGTTAAAATCGCGTACCGCGGTGTCCAGGTGAGGTTGTTCCAGATCGCTAACCACCAGTTGGGCCCCCGCTGCATGCAGTTTCTGCGCGAGATCCATGCCGACATGACCCAGGCCCTGCAAGGCCACGCGCAGGCCGCTGAGCGATTGGCGTCCCAGGCCGACCTTGACGAACGCCTGGATGCCGCTGAGCACGCCGATCGCCGTATAGGGCGAGGGATCACCGCTGCGACTGGTGCAACTGACCCAACGGGTCTCCTGCGCGATGATATCCATATCGCTGACTTCGCTGCCACTATCCACTGCCGTGATGTAGCGTCCACCCAGGGTATCGACGAAACGACCGAACGCCTGCATCAGCGCCTTGCGGTCGAAGGGGCGGTCGGGGCGCAGCAAAACCGCCTTGCCGCCACCATGAGGCAGGTCGGCCAGCGCGGCTTTGTAGCTCATGCCGCGGGCGAGCCGGATGACATCGGTCATCGCCTCTTGCTCATTGGCATATTGTAGAAAGCGGCAACCACCAATAGCGGGGCCGCGGGCAGTGGAATGGATAGCGACGATTGCGCGCATCCCGGTCGCAGCGTCCAGGCCGATATGGATGTCGGTCAGGCCTGCGTCTTCCAGCTGTCTGAACATGACGGGATCCTCCGTTACGGTTTAGATCAGGGAAAACGGTTGAGCCAAGTGTCTGAGACCGGTAGGTAAACCGGGTTCTCGTTTATCTTCTGGATAGCACAGAGTTGGATAAAGTTCAGGGCTCGGACGCACTAATTATGCGCATGGCTTTGCCGTTGTGCAGGTGCGTTAAAAGTGCTGTATCGGATGCTGATATGGCCGAGGCGAGATTTTGGATCGCTGTAGTTGTGCAATGCAGCTAAAGTGAAAAAATGTTTCGCCTTGGCAACATTCCTAGTTCCGTTCGGGAACCAGGTCGATCATATTCAGTTTTGGCGGCACGGGTGCCAGATCGGGCATCAGCGCCTGATTGGCCGAGGTGGTGTAGAGGGTCTTGAGGTTCTGTTGGATGCGGGCAAAACTCGGGTCGGTGGTGAAGGCCTGTTGCAGGGTGGAGATCGCCTCCCCCACCTTACCGTTCGCCGCCTGGACCGCCGCCAGATTGTTGTAAAGCTCCGGGATGTGCGGGTTCTGCTTGATCTTCCAACGCAGCAGTTGCTCGGCGCTTTGCAGCTGCCCGCTCAGGACCAGGATGCGGGACTCGATCAATGAGGCGGACAGATCGTCCGGATTGAGCACTTTATATTCGTCGATCAATGACAGCGCAGTGTCGTAGTCGCCGCGTTCGATAAGCGCCAGAGCGGCCGCCAGGGTTTCTTCGGGGTCGCTGGTGACGTTCGGTGTTACCAGCGCCTCGGGCGCCGGCGGTATCAGGGCCGAGTCGCTGCCCTCCAGTGGTTGGGCCACCGGTTCGCCCGAGAGCAGGGCGCGCTGATGAGCGAGCCATAACTTGATCTCTTCGACCCGGGCGTACAGGGTTTCATCGTCGATTGGCAGGTCACGGATCCGCAACGGGCCGGTATAGGGTTCAGTAGGGGGATTATCGCAGTCGTAGGACTGGTCTTTACCGGCACTGAGACAGAAGTTTTCGGTTTTGCTCGGGGTGTCCAGAAACGCGCTACAGCCGCTGAGTATCGAGACCAGGAACAGAGTGGACAGGGGGCGCTCGAACTGTCCCGAAAAGCCGCGGCCAAACCACATGATGCGAATCTCCCTCTCCCTAACCGGATGCGACTCAGAGTGTAGCTGTGGAGAGTACCAGACCTGCGAGGATCAGTGCACTGCCGGAGAGCCGGTTTTGCCAACGCACCGCCCTTGGACTCTGCATCAGGTAGCGCAGACGCGAGGCGAGACCGCTGTAACCGGTCATCACGCTCCAGTCGACGATCAGCAGTGTGGTGGCGATCACCAGCAGCTGGGGCAGCCGGGGCAGGGCCGGATCCATGAACTGGGGAACCAGTGCGATCAGAAAGATGATCCCTTTGGGGTTGGTGATATTGACCAGATAGGCGCTGACGAAACGCTGGCGCACGCCTGGGGCGTTGCTCAGGCCAAGTCTGAGTCCGGTGTCGGAGCGCCAGAGCGAGAGGCCAAGCCAGATCAGATAGCCCGCTCCTATCCATTTTATGGTCAGGAACAGCCTGGGAGAGGCCGCCACCAGTCCCCCCAGCCCCACGGCGACGACCAGAAGCTGGGTACCGTAACCGGCGATCAGGCCTGCGACCGCAGGCGCGGCGCCGCGCACGCCGTGGTTGAGTCCGTAGCTCATCGCGGTGGCTGCTCCTGCGCCAGGCGATAAGCTGATCAAAATGGCGGCGCTGAGCAGCGCCAGCCAGATCTCGATCGACATTGATGAGTTCCTTTCAAAAATCAGAACAGCCGCCCAAAGGCGGCTGTTGTTGTAGTGCAATCGACCGAGTGTGTCTTACTGCTCAGCCTGCTCGCGTGCGATGGCGCGGTAGGCGATATCGGTGCGGTAGTAGGCATCCTTCCAGCTGATCAGGTCGACCAGCTCGTAGGCACGCTGCTGTGCCTCGGTGACGCTGTCTCCCAGGGCTGTAGCGCAGAGCACACGACCGCCAGCGGTGACCACCTTGCCATCCTGCAGTTTGGTGCCGGCATGGAAGATCTTGCTGTCGGCCGGCGTTTCGCTTGGCAGACTGATTGCGTCGCCCTTGGCGTAATCACCGGGATAACCGCCTGCGGCCATTACCACGCCCACCGACGGGCGCGGATCCCAGTCCGCTTGCACCTGGTCCAGACGTTTGTCGAGGGCGGCGTTGCACAGCTCGACCAGGCTGGACTTGAGGCGCAACATGATCGGCTGCGTTTCCGGATCGCCAAAGCGGCAGTTGTACTCGATCACTTTCGGGGTACCGTCGGCCATGATCATCAGGCCGGCATACAGAAAGCCGGTGTACTCATTGCCTTCGGCGGCCATGCCGCGCACGGTGGGCAGGATCACTTCGGCCATGATGCGGTCATGGATCTCAGCGGTGACCACCGGGGCCGGTGAATAAGCCCCCATACCGCCGGTGTTGGGGCCGGAGTCGCCGTTGCCGACTCGCTTATGGTCCTGGCTGGTGGCCATCGGCAGCACGTGTTCGCCATCGACCATGACGATGAAGGAGGCTTCCTCGCCATCGAGGAACTCCTCGACCACCACGCGGTGACCGGCATCACCGAAGGCGTTGCCAGCGAGCATATCGCGGATCGCGTCTTCGGCTTCCGCGAGCGTCATTGCCACGATTACGCCCTTGCCGGCGGCCAGACCGTCGGCCTTGACCACGATCGGAGCGCCTTTTTCACGCACATAGGCCAGTGCAGGCTCCACCTCGGTGAAGTTCTGGTACTCGGCGGTGGGGATGGCATGGCGAGCCAGGAAGTCCTTGGTGAACGCCTTGGATCCCTCCAGCTGAGCAGCACCGGCGGTGGGGCCGAACACGCGCAGCCCCTGTTCGGTGAACTTGTCGACGATGCCGACCACGAGCGGCGCCTCCGGACCGACGATGGTCAGGTCGATGGCGTTCTCCTTGGCGAACGCGGCGAGCTGATCCAGCGCCAGTACATCGATATCGACGTTCTGCAGCTTGCTCTCCTGCGCAGTGGCGGCGTTGCCGGGGGCGACGAAGACGGTTTCGACCGCCTCGTCACGGGCGGCGGCCCAGGCCAGCGCGTGTTCGCGCCCGCCGGAGCCGATTACGAGAATTTTCATCTGCCTCTATCCCTGTATCAGTGACGGAAGTGGCGCATGCCGGTGAAGACCATCGCCAGGCCATGCTCGTCGGCGGCGTCGATCACCTCCTGGTCACGCATGGACCCGCCCGGCTGGATTACCGCGCTGATACCGGCTTCGGCAGCAGCGTCGATACCGTCACGGAACGGGAAGAAAGCGTCGGAAGCCATCACCGAGCCCTTCACCTCAAGACCTTCGTCAGCGGCCTTGATACCGGCGATCTTGGCCGAGTACACTCGGCTCATCTGGCCGGCGCCGATACCGATGGTCTGGCCGTTCTTGGCGTAGACGATGGCGTTGGATTTGACGAACTTGGCCACTTCCCAACAGAACAGCAGATCGCGGATCTCCTGTTCGCTGGGCTGCTTCTTGCTGACGATCTTGAGCTGGGAGGCGTCGACCATGCCCAGATCGCGATCCTGCACCAGCAGGCCGCCATTGACGCGCTTGTAGTCGAAGCCCTTGGCGCGCTGGGCATCCCACTCACCGCAGGCGAGCAGACGTACATTGGGTTTGCTGGCGACGATATCGGAAGCTTCCTGGGTCACCTTCGGAGCGATGATCACCTCGACGAACTGACGCTCGACGATCACCTTGGCGGTTTCGCCGTCCAACTCGCGGTTGAAGGCGATGATGCCGCCGAAGGCAGAGGTCGGGTCGGTCTGGAAGGCGCGGTTATAGGCTTCCAGAATGTCGCTGCCGATCGCAACGCCACAGGGGTTGGCGTGCTTGACGATGACGCAGGCGGGTTCCTGGAACGGCTTGACGCACTCCAGCGCGGCGTCGGTGTCGGCCACGTTGTTGTAGGACAGCGCCTTGCCCTGCAGCTGGCGCGCGGTGGAGACGCTGGGCTCGGCTGGGTTGGTTTCGACATAGAAGGCTGCGCGCTGGTGCGGGTTCTCGCCGTAGCGCATATCCTGCGCCTTGATGAACTGGGTGTTGAATGTACGCGGGAAGTCGGCCGGTACCTCTTCGTCGCCTTCGATAACGGCGCCGAGATAGTTGGCGATCATGCCGTCGTAGGCGGCAGTATGTTCGAACGCCTGCACGGCGAGGTCGAACCGGGTCTTCAGACTCAGGCCACCATCGCGCTCAAGCTCCTTCAGGATCGGCTCGTAGCTTGAAGCATTGACGACGATGGCAACGTCCTTGTGGTTTTTCGCTGCTGAACGGACCATGGTCGGGCCGCCGATATCGATGTTCTCGATCGCCATCGGCAGGTCACAATCGGGACGCGCGATGGTCTGAGCGAAGGGGTAGAGGTTGACCACGACCATATCGATCGGATCGATACCGTGCTCCGCCATCACCGCATCGTCGGTGCCGCGACGTCCCAGGATGCCGCCGTGAACCTTCGGGTGCAGCGTCTTGACACGGCCTGCCATCATCTCCGGGAAACCGGTGTAGTCGGAAACCTCGGTGGCCGGGATATCGCTCTCGCGCAGCAGCTTGAAAGTGCCGCCGGTGGAGAGGATCTCGACACCGCGTGCGTTCAGCGCACGGGCGAAGTCTACAATACCGGTTTTGTCCGACACGCTGATCAGCGCGCGGCGAATCGGGGTAGTGTTCTGCTCAGACATAATCTCGGGTTCGCTTCTCTCAGTTCGCTCGATTACAGCAGGCCGTACTGCTTCAGTTTTTTGCGCAGGGTGCCGCGATTGAGGCCCAGGACCTCAGACGCCTTGGTCTGGTTGTCCTTGGTATAGGCCATCACGCTCTCAAACAGCGGCGCTTCGATCTCTGACAGGACCATCTGGTACACGTCGGTAACCGGCTGACCGTCCAGCTGCTTGAAGTAGCTGGTCAGCGACTGGTGCACGGTGTCGCGCAGGGTCTGCGCCGGCATGCCAGACTGCGGCTGGGTGGTGTGTGCATACTGTTCCAAATCTTTGCTTTCCACTGTACTCATGTACCCAATCCTGGATTCAGGCGGCGGCCGAACCTGCCAACAAGGCAGTAACGGCATTAACCTGATCGCTTGCTGTTTCTAGTTGATTGAAATGCTTCCTGAACCCGGCAGCCTGCGCGTGTTGCTGCAGATACCAGCCTACATGCTTGCGCGCAATACGCACGCCCATATAGTCACCGTAGAAGGCATATAGCGCTTCGAGGTGGCCGGTCAGAATCTGCAGAACTTCGTCTGTCTCCGGTTCCGCCAGCTCTTTTCCCGTGCGCAGATAGTGGTCGATCTCACGCAGCAGCCAGGGGCGGCCCTGAGCTGCACGCCCGATCATCACAGCGGCGGCACCGGTGTAATCGAGCACGTCGCGCGCGCTGCGCGCCGAGTCGATATCGCCATTGGCGAATACCGGGATGGAAACCTGCTGGCAGATACGGGCGATGGTGTCGTACTCCGCGTTGCCCTGATAGCGATCGGCGCGGGTGCGGCCGTGCACGGCCAGTGCGGCGATACCGGCCTGTTCCGCCATCTCGGCGATCCGTTCACCGTTGCGCTGTTCGGGTGACCAGCCGGTACGGATCTTCAGGGTGACCGGGATCTCGACGGCGTCGACAACGGCATCGAGGATCTCGCCGACCAGCACCTCATCGCGCAACAGAGCGGACCCGGCGGCCTTGTTACAGACCTTCTTCGCCGGGCAGCCCATGTTGATATCGATGATCTGTGCGCCCCGCTCGGCGTTCATCCGTGCAGCATCGGCCATCATCTGCGGATCGCCACCGGCGATCTGTACCGAGCGTGGCTCGGCTTCACCGGTATGGTCGAGGCGCAGGGCCGATTTGCGTGAGTTCCACAGGCGGGTATCGGAGGTGACCATCTCCGAGACCACCAGGCCGGCGCCCAGACGTCTGCAGAGTTGGCGGAAGGGACGATCCGTGACCCCAGCCATCGGTGCCAGCACAACCTGACTGTCAATGGTGTAAGGGCCGATTTGGAACATCACACACCTGCCAAAAGGGAAAAAAATACTGGCCCAAGCCGTTCGGCTTAGGTCCGGGTTCGTTATTGGAAGGCGGCCAATGATACTCTTTCGGGAGGGGGGCTCCAACCTGTTTTTGTTGATTTTTTGATCGATTTCGGGGTTGACCAAAGGGTGTTTTTGAGCTTCCTGGAAGCGGGATTTCAACTCGCCGGGCGCAGTTCCAGCTGGTAGCTGACGGCACGTACGCCGGGGTCGGTAATCTCCAGTTGCAGCTGCACAGGCGTCATCGGCTGCATCAACTCGCCGACGCGGTTGGACGGCATGTACTCTCGGGGCTGAAAGACCCGGCTCGCCACCAGCCGGCCCTTAAGGTCGGTAAAGGTGAGTGACAACGCCGGAAAGGGCTGGGCAAACGCGGCATCGTTGCGCAACTGTATATCCACGCTGAGGGCGTCGGCGAACGCCGGGTGAGGGCGTACGACCATGCGTTGGTTGGTGATCGAGCGGTAGGCCCCGCGTCCCAGTTCACAAGCCAGGGAATCGCAGGCGAGGGCGTAGATCGGATGCAGATCTTCATTATGTGCCAGCGTTGCGCGCTCGAACCACAGGTACTGGCCGCCCAGTACCAGCAGTGCAATCAGCGATGCCAGGGCCCAGCCGGTGGCGGCAAAGGGATCGTTTCGCTCCCGGCTTATCTCCAGCAGAATCGGTTCGGCGTAGAGATGGGGGATATTGTCCGCTGACGCCTCTACAGCCGAGCTGGCGGTCTCTTCCTTAACGGAGGGAGCGTCCTTATCCTCAAGGGCAGAGCGGGCGCTTGCTGGCTTTGCTGGCTGATCTTTGGCAACGGGTCTCGCCTTGAGTTTTTCGGCGGCCGCGAGCAAGCGCTCGGCCAACTCATCGGTATCGGCAACCTTGCTGGCGGTAATCTGTGCAGGTGCAGGTGCAGGTGCAGGTGCAAGTTTATGGTCGGGCTCGGTGATAGCCGGCTTTTGCTGCTGAGTATGTAATTCTTGCTGATGACGCTCGAGACGACGTGCCTCGACGCGGGCGTCAAACACCATCAGGCACGCGCCGCAGCGCACCTGGCCCTGGGCGAGATTCAACTGCCCCTCAGTCACGCGAAAGCGTGAATGGCATCCGGGGCACTCGGTAATTAGCGGCTCGTTCATGCGTCCTGGTATTTAGTGCCGGTGAGTCTGATCCAGCCGTCCTTTTCCACGGCCGGCTCCATCTTGAACCACTGCGAGTAGGCGGTCGAAACGCTGTCCGCCTGGTCCGCGAGCAGGCCGGACAGCAGTATACGTCCACCGGGGCGTACCAGGGCTTCCAGGGTCGGAGCCAGCTCAACCAGCGGGCCGGCCAGTATATTGGCGACCAGGGTATCGGCCTTAACCGCAGGTGTCGCGTTGGGCAGGCTGACGCTGAGACGTGACGAATCGAGCCGGTTACGCTCCAGGTTGTCGCGGGTCGCGGTCAGCGCCTGGGGATCGATATCGACGGCCACCACCTTGTTGGCCCCCAGCAATAGCGCGGCGATGCCCAGAATGCCGCTGCCACAGCCGTAATCCACCACCAGCTGGTCGTCGAGGGATTGGCTGTCGAGCCACTCCAGACAGAGCGAGGTGGTCGGGTGTGTGCCAGTGCCAAAGGCGAGGCCTGGGTCGAGCATCATGTTGACTGCATTGGGGTCAGGGGCTTCGCGCCAACTGGGGCAGACCCAGAGTCGCTTGCCAAACTGCATCGGATGGTAGTTCTCCATCCATTCGCGCTCCCAGTCCTTGTCCTCCAGGATTTCCGCCTTGATCTCCGGATGCGGGCGGCCCTCGATTTCGGGCAGCTGCTGCTGAGCTGAGCGCAGCAGTGCCAGGGTTTCCTGTAGATCATGTTCGGCGGCGAACAGCCCGGTGACAACGGTCTGGCTCCACAGCGGCGTGGTGCCCAGGTCCGGTTCGAAGATGGGCTGGTCGGCGGCGTCCTGGTAGGTGACAGCGGCACATCCGGCGGCCAGCAGCAGGTCCTCATACTGCTCGGCCTGTTCGGGGGCGGTTTCAACCTTTATCTGTAACCAGGGCATGGAGTGCTCCGTCAATTCTAATAGCCTGAGTATGAATTAAAGCTTAGCGTCAAAAAAGCCCGCTGCTGCGGGCTTTTTGGCTGGATGATACACGCCTGTGTTTACAGGCCGAGTTTCTTTTCCAGGTAGTGGATGTTGACACCGCCGCGGGCGAAGTTGGCATCGCGGACGATATCGTTGTGCAGCAAGATGTTGGTCTTGATCCCCTCTACCACCATCTCGTCGAGTGCGTTCTGCATACGGATCAGTGCCGTTTCGCGATCTTCGCCCCAGGTGATCAACTTTGCAATCAGGGAGTCGTAGTGCGGCGGCACGGTGTAACCGCTGTACAGGTGAGAATCGACACGTACGCCGTTACCGCCCGGTGCATGGAAATAGCTTACCTTGCCGGGGCTGGGCATGAAGTTACGCGGATCCTCGGCATTGATTCGGCACTCGAAGGCGTGACCGTTAAGCTTCACATCCTCCTGCTTGATCGACAGCGGCATGCCGGAGGCGATCCGCAGCTGCTCCTTGACGATATCGACACCGGTAACCTGCTCGGTGACCGGGTGCTCCACCTGAACGCGGGTGTTCATCTCGATGAAGTAGAAGCCGCCATTCTCATACAGGAACTCGAATGTGCCGGCGCCACGATAGCCGATCTCGATGCAGGCATCGACACAGGACTTGAGCACGGCTGCCCGCGCTTCCGGGTCGATACCGGGTGCAGGTGCTTCCTCCACCACCTTCTGGTGGCGGCGCTGCAGCGAGCAGTCGCGATCGTACAGGTGGATCGCATTACCCTGGCCGTCGGCCAGTACCTGAACCTCGACATGGCGCGGCTTCTCGAGAAACTTCTCCATGTAGACGGTTTCGTCGCCAAAGGCGGCTTTGGCCTCGGTACGGGTGACCTGTACCGCATTGGTCAGGTGGGCTTCGGTGTGCACGACGCGCATGCCGCGACCGCCGCCGCCGGCAGCGGCCTTGATAATTACCGGGTAGCCGATGCGCTTGGCGATCTTGTGGATCGCTTCATTGTCTTCCGGCAGCGGGCCGTCCGAGCCGGGTACGGTCGGCACTCCGGCTTTTTTCATCGCCTGGATCGCCGATACCTTGTCGCCCATCAGGCGGATGGTGTCGGCGCGGGGGCCGATGAAGGTGAAACCGGACTGCTCCACCTGCTCGGCGAAACCGGCGTTCTCCGCCAGGAATCCGTAGCCGGGGTGGATACCGACAGAGTCGGTTACTTCGGCGGCGCTGATGATGGACGGAATATTCAGATAGCTCTGCGTAGAGGGTGCCGGTCCGATACAAACTGCCTCGTCAGCCAGACGAACGTGCATCAGGTCGCGGTCAGCGACGGAATGTACCGCCACGGTTTTGATCCCCAGCTCCTTACAGGCACGCAGGATGCGCAACGCGATCTCGCCGCGGTTGGCTATGAGCACTTTATCGAGCATCGTTCAAAAATCCTTGGGTGGAGTTCGAGACGGGTTAGGCGATAACGATCAGCGGCTGATCGTATTCAACCGGCTGTCCATCTTCGACCAGGATCGCCTCGATGACGCCTGATTTATCCGCTTCGATCTGGTTCATCATCTTCATCGCTTCGACGATGCAGATTACGTCACCGGCCTTGATGCTCTGGCCGACTTCAATGAAGGGCGCTGCAGTCGGTGACGGTGAGCGGTAGAAGGTGCCAACCATAGGGGAACGCACGGAGTGTCCAGCCGGTGCGGCCGGTGTCGGGTCGGCGGCAGGTGCTGCGGCCGGAGCGGCCGGCTGAACCGGCGCCGGTGCGGCGGCAACGGGCATCGGTGCATAAGCTGCCTGGGGGACCAGACTTGAAGTCCGGCTGATGCGGACCGATTCCTCACCCTCTTTGATCTCGATCTCGTTGATGTTGGATTCTTCGAGGAGTTCGATCAGTTTTTTGACTTTGCGGATATCCATCGGAAAAGAGTCTCAGTCTTGGCTGTTATGTTTGAGGATGACAACTGCACCTGAGGTGGGCATGACTGCAGGGATCGCTGCAATCGATAGACCCAACGCCTGATCAGGTGGTTAAGAATAAAATTGCGCATAAGTGTGCATTAAAGCGGAATCACTGTCCATGTGAATCATAAATATTCCTGCATTAGGGCGCAGTTTGCCGAAGTTTCCCGACAGTTTTGTTGTGGAATGGTTAATTGTTGATCGCCTGTCTCTGCCATTCGTGGCTGCTGAGCCCGGCTGGGCGACGCCAGGCGGTGATCCGGCTATTCGTTGACCGGTGCTGGGAAATTCGCCATAGTGCAACGCATCATGAACCTCGCTCCCATGGGTTGGAAATAAAGCAAGAAAGCGGGGTGGCGAGTGTTTGCACTGCAGCGAAACTCATATGCCCCGGCGTGCAACAGTGTGCAGGGTCAAAAACGGAAGAGGGATGCACGTGTTGGATAGTCTGCAACGTATCTGGTTCAAACTCTGGGATCCGCTATGGAGCCGCCTCTCGGGAGGTCGGGTGGCGAAGAGTGTGACGGGCCTGATACTACTCTATCTGCTGGTGGCGACGGGATTCGGCGTTTACTGGAGTTTCGAGCCCTCCCGTTTCAATCTGGTCGAGCAGGCCAATCAGCAGGCACAGCAGCGCGGCCAGCAGCCGGTGGTTGGGTACTACACCAGTGAAGCGCTGATCCTGGTTACCGAAACGCTGCTGGATAAGCCCGGCGGGTATATCAGCAACGACCGTCTGCCGCCGGGTATCTGGCTTGATAATTTGCCCAACTGGGAGTTTGGTGTACTGGTACAGGCACGTGACATGGCGCGGGCGCTGCGCAAAACCTTCAGTCGCTCCCAGTCGCAGTCCACGGAAGACCCCGACCTTGCCAAGGCCGAACCGTTGCTGCATTTCGATTCCAACAGCTGGATTCTTCCGGATAGCGAGGGCGAGTACCGCAAGGCGATCAAGGCCTTGCGTGCCTATCAGGCAAGCCTTTCCGAGACCAGTGAAGAGTCGGCACAGTTTTATGCCCGGGCCGATAATCTGCGCGACTGGCTGGGTGATGTGTCCACCCGTTTGGGCAGCCTGTCACAGCGGCTCAGTGCCAGTGTCGGGCAGCGGCGTTTGAATACCGACCTGGCCGGCAGCCCCGGTGCGGCGCAATCCACCAAAACCGCGCATGAGTCGGAGATCCAGACACCCTGGATGGAGATCGACGATGTTTTCTACGAGGCGCGGGGGACCGCCTGGGCACTGATCCATCTGCTCGAGGCCGTCGAAATGGATTTTGCGCCCACGCTGGAGAAGAAGAATGCGCGGGTCAGCGTCGACCAGATCATCCGTGAACTGGAAGCGACCCAGGCCACGATCTGGAGCCCGATGATTCTCAACGGTACCGAATTTGGTTTTCTGGCCAACCATTCATTGGTGATGGCCTCCTATATATCACGTGCCAACGCCGCGATAATCGATCTGCGTGAACTACTGTCGCAGGGCTGAGGTCGTGAGTCGAATTGGTGCCTCCGTGCACGAGTAGAGGAATGCAACGATGCGTCGAGTCGTGTTCAATCAGAAAGGCGGTGTGGGCAAGTCGAGTATTGCGGTCAATCTGGCGGCGATCAGTGCGGCGAGGGGCAAGCGCACACTGGTGGTGGATCTGGACCCGCAATGCAACTCGACCCATTATCTGCTCGGTGACGAGGCGAACTCGCCGGACACCGACATTCGCGACTTTTTCGAATCGACGCTGAGCTTTCAGCTCAAACCGGCCGATCCGCAGAGTTACGTCCACCAAACCCCTTTCGACAATCTCTGGCTGATCCCCTCCCATCCCGACCTTGGCGATCTGCAGTCGAAGCTGGAGTCCAAGCACAAGATCTATAAGTTGCGCGAGGCGCTGGAAACACTGCTCGAATCCTATGACGCGATCTATATCGACACGCCGCCGGCATTCAACTTCTTTACCCTGTCGGCGCTGTGCGCGGCCGAGCGCTGCCTGATCCCGTTCGATTGCGACGATTTCGCCCGCCAGGCGTTGTACAGTCTGCTCAACAACGTGCAGGAGACCCGGGCGGACCATAACGAGGCACTGACGGTGGAGGGGATCGTGGTGAATCAGTATCAGCCGCGTGCATCACTGCCGCAGAAGATCGTGGAGGAGTTGCTGGCGGAGTCACTACCGGTATTGAAGACGCGGATTCCCGCGTCGGTGAAGATGAAGGAATCTCATACAGCGGCACGACCGTTGATCCAGCTGGCGCCCAAGCACCGACTGACGACGGAGTTCGTGAATCTCTATGAGGAGCTGCATCCGGAGTGATCCGGTATCATGCGCAGCACCTGCTGATCTGGGTAGTATTAGCGCGGCAGGCGACGTGAGGCCGGCGCCTTGCGCCGCAAACTCATGAGCCAGATGGCCAATGCCGTTGCCGATACTGCCAGAATGACGATCTCCGTCATGCGTGACCTGTCCGTTGTTGGGGAGATTTCATTCTAACTGGGTTGGGGCGTGGGGAAATTGAAAATTTTTGCCCTATACGCCCCAAGTCTGCTGTCGACCGGCCTGTCACATACCCTTGACCGCGAAGATGCCTGGAGCATTGCGCCAGTAGCCCTGGTAATCCATGCCATAGCCGAAGATGTAGCGGTCTTCGACCTCCAGTCCGACAAACTCCGCCTTGAGATCAGAACGTGCCTTGCGGTCATGCAGCTTGTTGACCAGTACTGCACACTGCACGCTGGACGCGCCGCCCTGTCGACAGTGATCGATTATCGCAGCCAGGGTGTGCCCCTCATCGAGAATGTCGTCGATGATCAGTACCGGGCGATCCTTGAACTCCACCATCGGCGGTACTTTCCACTCCAGTTCATGGCCTGAGGTGGTGTTGCGATAGCGCGTCGCATGCAGGTAGCTGGCCTCCAGCGGGAAGTTAAGCCGGGTCAGCAGTTGGCCCGCGATCACCAGGCCACCGTTCATCACTGTGAACACCACCGGGTTGGCATCCATCAGCTGCTCGGTGATCTCCCGTGCCATACGGTCCATGGCCGTCTCAACCTCGGCCTGGCTGAACAGCAGATCCGACTCGATATAGACCCGCTTGATATGTTCGAGATCAACGCTGCTCATCTGTGTGCCCCTTCTTTCAACCCTGCATTGCGGGTGGCCGGTACGATAAAAGGGCAAAACGATAATGCGCTTTGGGGGTTTGAGCAACTTTCTTGGTCATGCCGCTTCGGATGATGCAGATGACAGGCAGGGCCGCTTTCGATAGTCTTTCGTCTAATTTGATAGATCGGTCAATTTCCCGGTGTCGTGCCGGGTGTGAGAGGGGTTTGGTCATGAGCGTACATGAGATCCGCCACCCGTTGGTGCGGCACAAACTGGGGCTTATGCGCTCCGTTAATAAAAGTACTCGCAGTTTCAGACAACTGGCAGCCGAGGTGGGCTGCCTGCTGACCTACGAAGCGACCAAGGATTTCGAGCTTGAGGAGTACGAGGTCGAGGGGTGGTGTGGGTCGGTCCAGGCGGAGCGGATCAAGGGCAAGAAGATCACCGTGGTACCGATTCTGAGAGCCGGTTTGGGGATGTTGGATGGCGTGCTGGAGCTGGTGCCCAGCGCCAAGATCTCGGTGGTCGGACTCTACCGCAATGAAGAGACGTTGGAGCCGGTCGCCTACTTCGAGAAGCTGGCCAACGATATCGAGGAGCGCATGTCGTTGATCGTCGATCCGATGCTGGCCACCGGCGGTTCGATGATCGCCACTATCGATATGCTCAAAAAAGCCGGCTGTACCAGTATCCGCGCACTGGTACTGGTGGCGGCGCCGGAGGGGATAGCGAAGGTGCAGGCGGCACACCCAGATGTGGATATCTTCACCGCCTCGATCGATTCCCATCTCAATGAGCGGGGGTACATCATCCCGGGACTGGGTGATGCCGGCGACAAGATCTTTGGAACCAAATAGGGAATAAAGGATGAACGAATTGAACCCGATGGCAAATAGTGGCGCGCGTAACTGGCGCACCATCCTGGCCGGTGCGCAGATGCTGTTCGTGGCCTTTGGTGCGCTCGTGTTGATGCCCCTGCTGACTGGACTCGATCCCAGCGTCGCGCTGTTTACCGCCGGTATCGGTACCCTGCTGTTTCATCTGGTGACCGGCCTGAAAGTGCCGATCTTTCTGGCATCGTCGTTCGTGTTCATCGCCCCGATCAGTTACGCGACGCAAACCTGGGGTGTACCCGCCACCATGGGCGCGCTGATGGCGGCAGGGCTGGTGTACATGCTGCTGGCACTGGTGGTGAAGCTGCGCGGACCCGGGGTGATCCACCGGATCATGCCGCCGGTGGTCACCGGTCCCGTGATCATGATCATCGGTTTGGGGCTGGCGCCGATCGCGGTCAATATGGCGATGGGCAAGAGCGGCGATGGTTCCATCGAGCTGTTCCCCTATCTGGATGCGCTGCTGGTATCGATGGTGGCGCTGGTCACGACACTGCTGGTCTCGGTGTTTGCCAACGGGATCTTCCGGTTGCTGCCGATCCTCTCGGGGGTGTTTGTCGGTTACTTGGTCGCGCTGTTCACCGGCATGGTGGACCTGAGCCAGGTGCAGGCGGCACCGCTGGTGGCGGTACCGGCATTCGTGACACCGGAGTTCAATTGGCAGGCAATCCTGTTCATGATTCCGGTCGCGATCGCACCGGCGATCGAGCATGTCGGCGATATCATCGCCATCGGCAACGTGACCGGGCGTGACTACATCCGTAAGCCGGGCCTGCAGCGCACGCTGTTTGGCGATGGACTGGCGACCAGCGTGGCGGCGCTGTTCGGTGGCCCGCCCAATACCACCTATTCGGAGGTGACCGGTGCGGTGATGCTGACCAAGGCATTCAACCCTGTTGTGATGCTCTGGGCCGCCGGGTTCGCGATTCTGCTCGCCTTCGTATCCAAGTTCGGTTTACTGCTGCAGACGATCCCGGCCCCGGTGATGGGCGGTATTTTGATCCTGCTGTTTGGCTCGATCGCCTCAGTCGGCCTCAATACCCTGATCAAGGCGAAGGTCGATCTGGCTAAGCAGCGCAACCTGGTGATCGTGGCCACTACGCTGGTGTTTGGTATCGGCGGGATGGCGATAGGCTCGGGGGATCTGAATCTGCAGGGGGTCAGCCTGTGCGGTATCGTGGCGATCCTGCTCAACCTGATGCTGCCCGGTGCCGATCCGGTAGCGGACGATCTGCACGAGGAGGATGAGGTGGTTGAGGATCTGTTAAACCACAGTCGCTGAGTATGATGCCACCGCTGCACTTATCAGAGCGTGCGTTGGCGAGCCCAGCTATTTGATGCGGAGTCGATGGGCGGACTGAGGTTGGCGACGGCGTATAGCTTGACCTCCCTCTCCCGCTCCTGGGCCTCTACGCTTTGGCAGTGCAGCTGCTCCTGGTAGGTTTTGGGTGTTACGCCCATATACTTTTTGAATACCCGGCAAAAATAGGAGTGGTCACGGTAACCGACGGTTAGTGCCACATCGAGTATCTGCAGATCGGGGTTCTCCAGCAGCCGGGTGGCCTCTTTCATCCTCAGCTGTTGCAGCATCTCCTGGAAGGTTACGTCATAGGCTTTCTTGAACATGCGGCTGAACGGCAGAGGGCGCATGTTGCAGAACTTGGCCAACTGCTCCTCGGTAATGTGCTCCCCAAGATGCAGCTGCATATACGATAATGCCGGATGCACCGCTCTGGTTTCGGCGTTGCTGCCGTAAAAACGCGACTCCTCCGGTAACCGCAACATGGGGCTGGCGGCGCTCAACGCTAAGGGGTTTCGGGCGACCTCGTCTATGCGGCTGGCGATCGCGCTGATCTGATATTCTGCCGCAGAGCGTGGCATGGGTTTGAGCAGTATCTCCCACACCCTGACTCTCAATGCCCAAACGATAAGTGACTCCGAGTGCTGCTCAGTCATCATGATGATAGGCAGCAGCGGATACCGCTCGTGCAGTTCACGCATCAGTGTAAGCCCATGCATATCGGGGTAGTCAAAATCGAAACAGATGGCGCAGGGTGATAGTTCGCGATAATCGAAAATCGGATTGTTAGGGTCTAATATTTCAATTCGGAATGCGTCATTGAACTGTTCTAGCAGAGTAACAGAGCGCTCTGAACTGCGCAGGTCGATCCAAAGCATCATCGACTTACAGAGCTGAGACATAACGAGCTAACTCCCACTTTCATTATTGTTAAAATGCTGGAGTAGGTCCGTCTGGCGTTACATCCATGATGATCAGGTTTCAGTGTAGTTAAAGTTTCTTAACATTTGTGCAGGTGCAAATGTCTTTCTTTTCATGGATAAGCCACAAATAGGCGATTTACCTTCATCGACGCTGCAGGCTGTATCGCCACTGTTACAGCACTGATCAAAATAATCCTACTTTTCCTGCAAGATAGTCCCAGCTCCCCCTTTTTCCCCTGCCTATAGTCAACCACGTACCGTGTGACGACCCGCTGTGAAGCGCTCGAGGCGGAACATTCGGCCTTGAAAGGCTCAATCAAAGAGGGCGGAACAATGAACGTAATCACTCAGAAAATGATCGGCTTCTTCAAGGAGGATGAAGGGCTTACCACGGTGGAGTATGCAGTAGCAGGTAGTCTCGTGGCTGCTGCGGTCATCTTGGCGTTTACGGACTTGGGTTGTGAAGTCGGCATGACGATCCAGTATCTCGCTGACGTTATCGAAGCGGGTGCTGCTGGTGGCGCGGCACGTGGTGCTTGCTAGTTCGCCAGGGTATTCGCGTTAAGTTAATGGCCGGATCGGCAGTAAGAGGGGAGATTCAGTATGTTGTCATTCTATACCTACGATGGCTCCACACTCCTATTACTGCTGATTTTGCTTTTGGCGGTGGTCAAGGATTGGCGCCGCAACCGCATTCCCAATTGGCTGACTTACAGTTCGCTGTTGGCTGGTCTAGTACTGCAGTACGTGTTCCTCCATGTCGATGGATTGATGATAGGGCTAAAAGGGGCAGGGGTTGGCCTGGCTGTCCTCCTGCCCTTCTATCTAATGGGGGGCATGGGAGCCGGGGATGTCAAGTTGATGGCTGCTGCCGGCAGCTTTATAGGTCCGATGGCCGCAATGACCGCGGCTTGTGTTGCTCTGGTGGTGGGGGGATGTGTTGCTCTGTACCTAATCCTGCGTAGCGGTGAGTTGGCCAGCTTGTACCGCCGATATATGGTCATGCTTGCCGCGCGCACGCTGGTGCCGGCTGAGCCCGGCTCAGTAGCCCGCCACCGGTTTCCTTTCTCTTCAGCAATTGCAATAGGCGTCCTGCTTCACCAAGGGCTCATAGGTAAGCTGGAGTTCTATCACCTGACCACGCAGATCGGGTTGCAGCTCCAGGCGTTGGGGGGAGCACAATGAATAGTCCAATGAATAATTCAACAACTGCCGAGACCCTGGCACCGCCTGGACCGCAGTCAGAGCAGGCACGGCATGCCGAAACAGATCGGCTGCGCAGGCTGGCACCACGACCACTAACGCTGGCCGATACCGGTCTAAGTCGCCATTTCCTGACTGAGCTATTGATCAAGCATCTGTACGATGCCGGGATGTTGACTTCCAAACAACTGATGCAGCGCACCGCGCTAGCCGGTCCTGTGCTTGAAGAGTTGATCGAGTTCCTGCGCAAGGAGGTCATGATCGACGTGCACGGTCAGGGATTCGACAAAAGGGAACTCAGCTATAGCCTGACCCAGCGCGGGCGGGAAACGGCCATCGATGCCTTAGCCCGAAGCGGTTATCTGGGGCCTGCCCCTGTGCCGATTGAACGTTATCGCGAGCTGGTGCAGATACAAACGGTGCATGGCTGCAAGGTGACAGCCGCGTCGCTGAACGGCCTGTTTGAGCATATCGTGCTGCGTAAATCTCTACGTGAGCAGCTCGGCCCGGCGATGAACTCCGGGCGTGCAATATTTATCTATGGTCCGGCGGGTACGGGTAAAACCTACATTACTCAGAAACTGACGGGGCTGTTCGAAGACAGTTGCCTGATCCCCTATGCGATCTCGGTGAATGAGCAGGTGGTGTCGCTATTTGACCCGCTGCTGCATCAACCGATCGAAGAATCTATCCACACCCCGAGCCTTTTGTTCGACCAGGGCTATGATGCCCGCTTTGTTAACTGCCGCCGCCCGCGAGTGGTGACCGGTGGTGAGCTGGGGATGGATATGCTGGAGATACATTTCAATCCGGTGACCAAGGAGTACCAGGCGCCGCTGCAACTGAAAGCTAACAATGGCATCTTCATCATCGATGATATGGGGCGCCAGCGTGCCACACCGATGGAGATATTCAACCGTTGGATTGTGCCGATGGAGGAGAAAAAGGACTACCTGACCCTGGGCGCGGGGCGACATTTCCAGACCCCCTTTGATCAGATTCTGGTGTTCTCATCCAACATCAATCCGCTGGAGCTGGCCGACGAGGCCTTCCTGCGGCGTATCGGCTACAAGATCTATTTTGGCTATCTGCAGCCGGATGAGTATGGCGAGATATGGCGGCAGGTATGCGCGGAGAAGGGGATCGGGTTCGATCCCTTGCTGCTCGATTTCGCTATCACTGAATTGCATGCGCAGCGCGATGTTGCGCTTCGTCCCTGTCATCCCCGCGACCTGTTGGGTATGGCACAGGACCGCGTGCTTTACCTTGGCGGCGATGCCGCTTCACTTGATGCTCAAGCTCTGACCTGGGCCTGGAACAACTACTTCGTCAGTCTCGATGCCGAAGTGGAGATGTCACCAAGTCCTGCCGCCAGGGGGAGGAATGATCATGTTTAAGGGCAGAACTTTTCTACTTTTGGTCCTGTCGGTGTTGTTCGCCGCGGGAGCCGCTATCTATGCCAACTCTTGGTTGAAACATCAGTTACCAGGCGACGCTGCGGTAGCCGCGGAGGGGCAGCCGGTCGTCTATGCGGCGATGGATATCCCCTACGGTCAGCCGATCGAGAGACGCCATTTGAAGATAAAGTTGATGCCGGAAGAGCTGGTACCGGCGAACAGTATCGCCGATCCCGCCGAGATTGAGGGGAAGGTGCCGATACAGGATATCCTCGTCGACGATGTCGTGCGCATGGAACGACTCAGCGATCACCAGGAGGGCGCGACACTGGCCGCCCTGATCGACCCAGAAAAACGAGCCTTTACCGTTCGCGTCAATGACGTGGTCGGGGTGGCTGGTTTCCTGCTGCCCGGAAACCATGTGGATGTCATTGCCACCAAGAACGAGGGGCAGAGCGTCAAGGCGCGTACCGTGTTGAAGGATATCAAGGTGCTTGCGGTGGATCAGAAAGCGCGCACCGACAAGAACGATCCGATTGTCGTACGTGCGGTGACGCTGGAGTTGACACCGAAAGAGTCGGAGGAGTTGGCCAAGGCACGCGACGAAGGGCGGATTCAGCTGACGCTGCGAAACCCGCTCAGCGAAGACACAGTCGCTCAGGCGATCGAGCCGGCGCCGGTTGCACCCGCAGCCAAGCCTGAGCCGGTGAAGAAAAAACAGACAAGTACTTACAGCGCTCCGCCATCTGTGATCGTGATCAAGGGTGTGGAGTGGGAGCGCAAACGGGTTCCGATGTAGTTCTGGAGCGCCGGTAGTTACGGCAGCCAAAGATCGGACAGCGAGCGAGGAGAATGGATCATGGCTAAGCGTACAGAACCCATTAGAGCCAGAGTGGAGGCAGGTGATGGTTGGCAGGCGTTCCTGCTACCGGTTGCCCTTATGCTTCTGTTGCTGGCGGTATTGTTCGGTCGAGAGGCGAATGCGGCAACAGCCGTTGAAACCGACGCCGATACGATGGTGCAGCACTTCTCGGTGCCGCTCTACAAATCGAAGGTCGTGCAGTTGAATGGCCCGGTACACAAGGTATCGATCGGGAATAAGGAGGTGGCCGATATCCTGGTGATGCGCTCCCAGCAGATCTACGTGCTGGGTAAGGGGATCGGCACGACCAATGTGCTGCTCTGGGACAAAAACAATCACCTGACGGCCTCCATCGACGTGGAGGTGACGCCGGATATTAACAGCCTGAAAGCGAAGCTGTATGAGATGGCGCCGAACGAGCGGATCAAGGTCAACTCCTCTCAGGGGTCGATATTGCTCAGCGGTGAAGTGACCAATGTTGGCACCATGGATATGGCGGTACGCCTGGCAGACAGTTTCCTGCAGAAACCTGCTGAGGAGGGCGCTACCCAGATTGGTGAAGTGGTCAATCTGCTCAAGGTCGGTGGCTCCCAGCAGGTGATGCTGAAGGTCACCGTGGCCGAGATGTCGCGCAGCGTAATGCGTCGCCTTGGTATCAAGTTCCATGCGCTGCATGCGGGCGATCATTGGGGGATCGGCGGTGTCAGCGGAGGCGCGACCTTCCCTGATGCCCAATTTGGTACCGAGGGCTTGTTAGAGTCGGTGTTTGGGGATCCGAAAAACGGGCTGGTGGGTCCGGCTATCGATGAGTTTAAGCCGAGCGACGTCACGATCGCCGACAAAGGACTCTTTGCCAGCTACCTGGACAGTAACCTGCTATTTCGGATCTTCTTTGACGCCGCTAAAGAGAACGGCAGCGCCAAGGTGCTGGCGGAGCCGACCCTGACCACGCTGACCGGACAGGAGGCGGAGTTCCTCTCCGGTGGCGAGTTTCCGATCCCGGTGCCCAATGAAGACGGCATCACCATTGAGTTCAAGGAATTTGGTGTTGGATTGAAGTTTATCCCGATTGTGCTCGATTCCGGCACCATCAACCTGAGTCTCAACGTGTCGGTAACTGAGTTGACCAGTTTGAACTCGGTCAACAACACCGTCAGCAATAGTGTGTTCTTCGTACCCGCGCTGACCAAACGCAGTGCGCGCTCCACCGTAGAACTGGGCGACGGCCAGACCATCGGTATCGCCGGCCTGATCAACGAAAGCACCCGCGATGCGGTTAGCAAGTTCCCGGGCTTGGGTGATGTGCCGGTACTCGGTCAACTATTCCGTAGCCAGAGTTTCGAAAAGGGCGAATCGGAGCTGGTGATTCTGGTCACGCCGACTCTGGCCAAGCCGTTCAAGAATGAGGGACTGAAGTTGCCGGGCGATGGTTTTGTCGAGCCCAGTGATGTGGAGTTCTATCTGCTGGGCCGTACCCAGGGGCGGATCGCGCGCCAGGACAGCACCATGGCGGAAGAGCCTGATTCGGCCGAGGCGGCAGCGGAAGAGAGTATGGAGGCGGCTGCAGTCGGTCAGCCCGGTGAGATCTCTGGGGATGACGGTGTCCGCGTATTCCCGGTCGCCGATGGCACCGAGTCGGTCTTTGGCCACAGCATCGAATAGCTCGCCTTAGGGACGAGCAAAAGATGGAGAGCAGAGTCATGAGCAGGTTTAACTGGAAATATATGGCGCTGGCCCTGGGACTTATGTTTGTACCCGGTTGCAGCGGCTTTGGTAATCCTCCACCGGAGCCCATGGGGATGGCGTTGGAGGAGATGCGGCAGGCGCAAACCTATGATGCCTACGCCGCCGACAATCCCAAACCCTTACGCCTGAATGGCGATAAGGGGGAACAGGTGATCTTGGAATACCGGGGCAAGGCGCAGAGTTCGTCAGGCATCCAGGGTGATATCGAGATCAATATCGGCAACTGACTAGCGAAAATATCCATGAACGAATCAGGGTATGGGGGCTAGGCCCCGAGCCCTGGGGGGAGGCGAAGATGAATCGCCCGGCATACAGCAGAGCGAGAAGGGTGGCGCTCAACGGTGCGACCCGAAAGCAGCAGCGCGGTGTGGTCCTGGTTCTGGTAGCGATCGCCATGCTGGCGTTGTTAGCCATGGCGGCAATGGCCCTGGATGGCGGCCACATGCTGCTGAGTAAAACCCGGCTGCAAAACGCAGTGGATGCGGCGGCCTTGAGTGCTGCCCGTACGGTCGCCGATCTCCCGGATGACACCCCGGTGGGGACGATCCATAGCGAAGCCGAGGCCGCCGCGTTGGCCACCTTCCTGAGCAACCTCAGCCTGGATGACAACGGTGAGTTGAGCGAAGCCTATGCCAGCAGTGGTACGCCGTTGATCGTCGAGTTCTCGGAGATGCTGAACCCATTCACCCCCGATGCGAATGCACTGCCTTATGTGCGGGTCATTGCCCAGGACCTGGAACTCGAAGCCTGGTTGATACAGGTGCTCGGGATGACCGAAAAGCCGGTCAGTGCCACTGCCGTTGCCGGTCCTATCGGACTCAATGCATACACCTGTGACCTGCTGCCGATCCTGGCCTGCGGCTGTGATCCGGATGGTCGCACAGTTACACCGGATGATGACTGCGGCCCGGATGACGGAGACTATTTCGGCTATAACGATGATGGCATAAGCGATGTCTCCAGCCTGGCGGATATCAGTGTGATCAAGCTGGCCGGCGGCAGCGGTACCGATGTAGGTCCCGGTAACTTCCGCCTGTTGCGCCTGGACGGTACAGGTGGCTCTGATCTGCGTGAGGCTCTGGCTGGCACGGCCAACAATTGCGCCAGTATCGGTGACGACGAGGCGGCGGATACCGAGCCCGGTAACAAGTCGGGGCCAACGGGGCAGGGGCTGAATACCCGCCTGGGTCTTTACCAGGGGCCTATTGGCCCGGACGAGGCGCCGGCGGATGTGGTCGACTACACCTATTTCAATGGCGTTACGCCGGCGGGGCCGACACCCCAGAGTCCCAATCGGCTGGTGTTGGACGGAATCGATGCGAACAACAGGCCGGTCATCAAACGCGAGGACGGCAGCACCAGTATCGACGGCCTGTTCGACTACCAGGACTACCTGGATGAATACGCATCCAATTTCCCAGACTGTGCCGGTGAGGCCTGCCGCAGACGCGAACTGGTATTGCCGATAGGTGATTGTACCGGCACCACCACCGGCACCAGCGAAGATGTGCATATCTACACCGTCGGCTGCTTCTTCCTTATGCAGGATGTAAACGTCGGTACCGAAGCCGAAGTGTTCGGTCAGTTCTTCTCCCAATCCGAGGGGTGCGATGCCATCGGTACCTTTACCGACACCCCGAGTGACGATCCGGTACCGATCAAGATCGTGCTGTTCCGGGATCCGGACAGGGAGGATTCGTGATGAGTAGGTGCGGAGGTTCGATCAAGCGGCGTCAGCGCGGTTTGGCCGCGGTGGAGATGACGCTAGTGTTGCCGGTGCTGCTGATGCTGATGCTGGCCACGGCGGAGATCGGCCGCATGCTGTTTCAGTACAACACCCTGACCAAGGCGCAGCGTAACGGTGTGCGCCTGCTGGCGACTCAGCTTAACTACGGCCAGCAATCGACCTTGAACGACTGCCCGACATTAGGCGGTACGTTGCCCGATAACCTGATCAACCGGGCGCGCAACTTGATCGTATACGGCGCGGAGGGCGGGGGCGTCACCCCGATCCTGGACGGTTTGACCACGGCAAATGTCGGCTTTTGCGAGGTGCCGGCGCTGAACGAGATCCAGGTCCATGTCGAGTACGACTTCACACCGATGATGTTCAACAGCCTGCCTCGCTTTGGCGCAGGAGCGGATATCAACATCAATTTCCCACTCGATAGCTCGGTTAGCATGCGCGTGCTGGGAGGGAGTTGAAACCATGAATATGAACGTCAGTAAGCAGCGTCAACGGGGCGTCACTACGGTCGAATTCGCCCTGGTCGGCTCCGTGCTGTTCATTGTCCTATTCGGCTTGATCGAATTCGGTCGCCTACTGTTTACCTGGAACGTGCTTGATGAAGCGACCCGCCGGGCCGCGCGGGTGGCGGTGGTCTGCCCGGTAACTGCGGCGGGCCAGCAGTTTGCGCGGGAGGTCGGAGCCTTTGGTGGCACGATACTGCCCGATTTTACCGAGGCCAATATCCTGCTCAGCTACCTGCAGGAGGATGGCGTTACGCCAGCGACGGGGACAGAGAACACCTTCTACGTGCGCTCGGCCATTACCGACTATACGCACCAGATGCTGATCCCGTTTTTCGATATAACTCTGGATGCCGACGCGTTCGAGACCACCCTGCCGGCGGAGAGCCTGGGGGTACATCCCGTAGCGGCGGGAGCGGCGCCCTGCCCTTAACGATATGGGGCAAGCGAGAAGAAACCTCAGTCAGTGAGGAAAGCAGTCATGATGAAACAGAATCTGCTCTATGAAGTGAAAAAGCCGCCCGTTGGCAAGGTTGCCAGCGAGTTCTCGATCCTGATCGCCAGCCGCTCACCCGAAGCTCTGACTCAGCTGAAAACGGCGTTGACCCTGTTGCCGGCCGATATCGATATCAACTGTAGGTTGATCAGTAACGGGCACTCGGACCCGCTCTATGGCCTCGAACGTCTGCCGGATCTACTTATCTTCCGTATCGGGGACAGTTGGCAGGCGGAG
Organism: Marinobacterium zhoushanense; assembly: GCF_014641945.1. Lineage (GTDB taxonomy): Bacteria > Pseudomonadota > Gammaproteobacteria > Pseudomonadales > Balneatricaceae > Marinobacterium_D > Marinobacterium_D zhoushanense. Next base: position 552,362 of record NZ_BMIJ01000002.1, on the reverse strand, counting down.
CTGGAAGCGCTCTGTTCCCGTCCACCGGATACGCGGGTACCGACACTGGTGGTCAGTTCGCGAAGCGACTCCCAGGCGATGCGCCTGTCGATGAAGGCCGGGGCGCGAGATTTCTTTGCCGAGCCGCTTCAGGACGGAGAGCTGCAACGCGTCGTCGACCAGCTGTATCGCGAAGCGATGGACCAGCAGGGCGCGCTAAATGCTCATCTGACCGTGGTGATGAATGCCAAGGGCGGTTCCGGCGCCAGCTTGATCGCCACCAACCTGGCCCATCAGATGGCCGCGGGAGGCAGGCGTAAGGTCGTACTGATCGATCTGGACCTGCAATTTGGCGCGTTGTCGCACTATCTCGACCTTAACCCCCAGCGCGGCATCAAGCAGGCGCTGGAAAATGTGGAGGACCTGGACAGCGTTGCGCTGGAGGGCTATCTGGCCAACCACGTGAGCGGACTCAAGGTGCTTAGTTCGGAGTCCGATCGCTTGTTGTTGAACGAGGAGGTGTCGAGCGACCAGTTGATGCAGCTGTTTAAGTTGCTGGCCAACGATAACCAGCAACTGGTGGTCGACCTGCCACGTCAGATAGACCTGACCACGACCACCGTATTGGAGCGGGCCGATCAGGTGGTATTGGTGCTGCAGCAGGGGATCACCCATTTGCGGGATGCGGCGCGACTGATCGAAGTGATGCGCCGGGATTTGGATATCCCTGACCACCGCATCTTGGTGGTGTTGAACCGGTATGACAAGTCGGCACCGATCAGTATTGCGGAGGTTTCCAAAGCGCTGAAGCATCAGCCGATATTGACTATCCCGAACGACTTCAAACATGTCTGTGAATCATTGAACAACGGCATGCCGCTGCTGCAGATCGCGCGACGTGCTCCCATTACTCGCGCTCTACATACCTTGAGCGAGCAGGTGGCAGGGGCAGGACCAGCCCCCCGGCCCGGATTGCTGGGCAAACTCCTAGGTCTGGTCAAGGGGGATTAAATCATGTCGATTCTAGGTAACAGGATCAACAAACTGCGGGTGCCTGAGATAACGGCCCAGGCGCCTGAAGAGGTGGTCGAGCGAGAGCGCCCGCCGTTGATGATCGAAACCCTGTCTGCTGCAGAGCTGGAGTGCAAGCAGCAGTTGCATCAGGAGCTGCTCAAACGCATGGACCTGTCGTTGATCGACAGCCTGGAGGAGCGCGAAGCCAGGCGGCAGATTGCGGATATCTGTCGCCAGTTGATGGAGGAGCTAACGGTCCCGTTCAGCACCCAATCTCGGCAGAAGATCATGAAGTTGATCGAGGACGAGATCATGGGGCTGGGGCCGCTTGAGCCGCTGCTTGAAGACAAAACCATCTCCGATATCCTGGTCAATGGTTACGATCAGATCTACGTCGAACGCTTCGGTAAGCTGGAAGCCTGTCCGGTCAGTTTCAGCAGTAACGGTCACCTGATGAACACCATCGACCGCATCGTCTCTAGCGTTGGACGCCATATCGACGAGTCCTCGCCGATGGTGGATGCCCGCCTCAAGGACGGCTCCAGGGTCAACGTGATCATCCCGCCGCTGGCGCTGGATGGACCGCAGATTTCGATCCGGCGTTTTATGGTTGAGCTGCTGTCGATGCAAAACTTGGTTGAGCTCGGTTCGGTGGAGGAGCGGGTGGCGCCGATTCTGGAAGGGATCGTGAAGGCTCGTCTCAATATACTGATCTCCGGCGGTACCGGCTCAGGTAAAACCACGCTGCTCAACATCCTCTCCGCCTACATACCGCACGACGAACGTATCGTCACCATCGAGGATTCGGCGGAGCTGCAGCTGCAACAGCCTCACGTGGTACGCCTGGAAACCCGGCCGCCCAACATCGAGGGGCGGGGCGAGGTGACCCAGCGAGACCTGGTGCGCAACAGCCTGAGGATGCGTCCGGACCGTATCGTACTCGGCGAGGTCCGTGGCGGCGAAACCCTGGACATGCTGCAGGCGATGAATACCGGTCACGACGGTTCGCTGACCACCATCCATGCCAATACCGCTCGCGATGCATTGGGACGTATCGAGAACATGGTGGCGATGACCGGTATCAGCTTTCCCACCCGTGCTCTGCGTTCACAGATCGCCTCGGCGATCGATGTGGTTTTGCAGGTGACCCGCCTCGAGGATGGTCGACGCAAGCTGGTCAGCATCCAGGAGATTAACGGCATGGAGGGTGACATCATCACCATGTCCGAACTGTTCACCTTCGAGCGCCGTGGTGTCGATGCAAAAGGCAATGTGCTCGGCGAGTTCAAGGCCACCGGTATCGTGCCCGGTTTCCATAAACGTCTGGCGCAGCGTGGCATTGACTTGCCTACTTCGTTGTTCGAGCCGGAGTAAAAGGAGGGTAGTGCGATGTTTCAACTCGAATCCTTGGAACTGATCGTGATCATGGCGATGGTGTTCGTGTCGGTATTTCTGTTGCTGGCGAGCCTGTCGATCCCGGTGTTTGGCGAACAGCGGCGGGTCAAGCGCCGTCTTCAGCAGCGTATCGGTGAAATAGCGGCGGAAAGCGATCAGCCGCCGATCAGTACACTATTGCGAGCCCGCTATCTGAAAAAACTCAACCCGCTGGAACGACAACTGGAGTCTATGCCCGGAATGGAATCGCTGGCGCGGCTGATCGAGCAATCCGGTGGTAAGGGACGGGCTTACCGTGTTTTTCTCCTCGCCCTGTTGTTGGGGGTTGTGGGTTTTACCCTTGTGCTGCTGGTGTTGCACCTTCTACTCGCGGCAGTGGTCGCGGGCATTCTGATGTTGCTGTTGCCTTTTCTGCGGCTGATTTATCTGCGTAATAAACGTATGCATGAGTTCGAGGCGCAGCTGCCCGAGGCGATCGATATCATGAAGCGCGCACTGTTGACCGGGCATCCCTTCAGCGAGTCGCTGAATTTGGTGGCCGAAGGGTTGGAGGGCCCGGTGTCGCTGGAGTTTGGTATCACCTATTCGGACCTGAGTTACGGCTCCGATCTGCGCCGGGCGATGCTGGGGCTTTTGGCACGGGTGCCGAGTGTGACGTTGATGGCGTTTGTTACCGCGGTGCTGGTGCAAAAGGAGACGGGCGGTAACCTGGCCGAAATTCTGGAGAACATCGGCAGTGTCGTTCGTGGGCGGTTTCGCTTTCAGCGTCGGGTCAAAACTTTGTCCGCCGAGGGGCGCTTGTCGGCCTGGATCTTGATGTTGGTGCCGTTCGGTCTGTTTGGTCTGATCTACTTCACCACCCCCGGTTACCTTGAGGTTTTGGTCAAGTCGGTGGACGGTCATCAACTGATTGCTATCAGTTTTGTGTTAATGCTGGTCGGCGCCCTTTGGATCAGACGGCTGTTAAGAATCGAGGTGTAGGGCTATGGAGACGTTACTTGAGCTAATCAATCAACAGCTTGGCAACGAGCTGTACTCCCGCTATGTAGTGATTGGACTGGTGGCGGCGGCCGCGCTGGCCTTCGGTCTGAGCCTGACGGTACTGGTCACCGGTCTGGTCACGCCGTTTCGTCAGCGTGTTCGTGTTTTGACCGGGCATTCTCGGGACAAGGCCCATGCCGGTGGTAAGCGCAGCAAGGTACTGGCATCGCTCGATCCCATCACTAAGCACCTGCTGCCCGGCAAGGACTGGGACAAGAATCGTCTGCATGCACAGCTGGTGCATGCAGGGTTCAGATCACCGGGGGCCATGAGCTCGTTGTACGGTTTAAAGGTGATGCTCGGATTGTTGCTGTTCTGCATCGCCTGGCTAGTGATCAGTTTCAAGCCGGAAGTGACCGCCGACAAGGTGTTGTTGATCTGTGCGGGGGCCGGCTATATCGGTTATATCCTGCCCAACATGGTGCTTGATCACCTGGCCAACCGCCGCATGCGCGCAATCCGCAACGCTTTCCCCGACGCTCTAGATCTGCTGGTGGTGTGCGTCGAATCCGGTCTGGGCCTAACTGCGGCACTTCAGCGGGTGGGGCAGGAGCTGGAGGTGAGTCACCCCGAGCTGTCGGAGGAACTGTATCTGGTCAATGTGGAGATCCGTGCCGGGGTCAACCGTATCGAAGCTCTGCGTGGCATGGCACAACGCACCGGGGTGGAGGATATCCGTGGTTTGGTGGCACTGCTGGACCAGAGCGTGCGCTTCGGTAGCAGTATCGCCGACACTCTGCGTGTTTATTCCGAAGAGTTCCGCGACAAGCGAATGCAGGCGGCAGAGGAGCAGGCCGCCAAGATCGGTACCAAGATGATCTTTCCACTGACGTTCTGTATCTGGCCCGGTTTCTTCGTTGTTGCGGTGGGGCCGGCCATTCTCAAGGTGCTCGAGGTCTTTGGTCGTTAGGGGCCAAAAGGAGCGAATGACACAGGGAGGATCAATATGATCCCGCATCTGAGACATATCAAGTCCCGCTTCACGAGCGGCCCGTTGCTGGTTATGGCGATTCTGCTGCTCGGTGGCTGTGCGGCGAATCAGGAGAAAGAGAAGACGTCGTCGAACGATGCATTCTACGATGGCAAACCCATGCTGGCGTTTGCCGGCCTCCCGGTGGCGAAAAACGCTGAAGAGGGCGTGCGGATGGGCGACCAGGCGCTGTCACGTGGCGACGCGGATGAGGCACTTTACCACTATGTGCAGGCGTTGGAACTGGATGCGAAAAGTGCCGATGCCTACTACCGCATCGGCCAAATCCACTACCGCCGTGATAACGAAAAGCTGGCGTCGGTGGCGCTGCGCAGCGCGCTGGGTATTGTGCCTGAACATACAGGTGCCTTGACCGCCATGGGGGTGCTGCACCTGAAGCATAACCGCTATCAGCAGGCACGAGGCTATTTCGACAAGGCGCTGGCCAGCGACCGACAGCGTTTTACCGAAGACTCAGAGCAGTCGTTCGATGGCGCAACACCAATGGAAGCCTATAACGGCCTGGGGGTGCTGGCGGACCTGGATGGCAATACCGCGGAGGCGCAGCGACTGTACCAGGTCGCCCTGGCGATCAGCCCGAATGCGGCCGATGTGCACAACAACCTGGGCTACTCCTACTACCTGGAGTCCCGTTGGCGGGAAGCCGAAAGGGAGTTTCGCAAGGCGCTGGATATCAACCCTGATTACGAGCAGGCCTGGCGTAACCTGGGATTGGTCTATGCGCGTCAGCAACGTTACCTGTCAGCCCTGCATGCACTGGAGCGGGTGATGGATACCGCCAAGGCGCATAACGATATCGGTTTCATCTGCATGCTGGATGGGCGTTACCAGCTTGCCGAGTATTACTTTGAACAGGCGCTGACGCTGTCGCCGGTGTTCTATCCCAAGGCGAAGGAGAACCTGACCTACGTTAAGCGGATAAAAGAGGCAGCGGCACAAAGCGCCGGACGTTGATATAGAACGGGAGATGCTGGAGAGGGGCTCCGCTCGCCCAGGAGGGGCGAGCGGAGAACCGTTTACTTCTGCGCTTCGTAAGCCGCAACAGATTTGCGTACCGCTTCGCGGGCGGCTTCGGCGTCGGACCAGCCTTCCACCTTGACCCACTTACCTTTCTCGAGCTTTTTGTAGTTCTCGAAGAAGTGTGCGATCTGATCTTTCAGCAGCTGCGGCAGGTCGTCGACATCGTTGATGTCGTTGTAGGCCTGGCTCAGTTTCTGGTGCGGCACGGCGACCAGTTTGGCATCTTCACCAGCTTCGTCGGTCATGTTCAGGATACCGACCGGGCGGCAGCGGATGACGGAACCGGTCATCACCGGATGCGGTGTCAGCACCAGTACGTCCAGCGGGTCGCCGTCGTCAGCCAGGGTGTTGTTCACATAGCCGTAGTTGGCCGGGTAGAACATCGGCGCCGCCATGAAACGATCGACGAAGATCGCGTCAGCATCCTTGTCGATCTCATACTTGACCGGGGAGCTCTCGGCGGGGATTTCGATGATCACGTAGAGGTCATTCGGCAGCTCTTTGCCGGCAGGCACTTTCGCAAAGCTCATGCGTTTCTTCCTGTTAGTCGATTAAAAGGTCGGAATCTCAAAGCTAAATACAGGTTGAGCGGCATTATACCCGGCATGCCGCCCAAGCCTGAATAAGACTTACTGCTGAATTATGGAGGGGGTCTCCTGGTGGTAGCGCATCAGCGTTTCCACCTCCTCCTTAGAGCCCAGCGCTACCGCAACCCGCTGGTGAATATCCTGCGGATCCACATCGAGAATATCGGTATAGCAGGTGGTGGAGAGGCCGCCCGCCTGCTCCACCAGCAGACTCATCGGATTACCCTCGTACATCAAGCGCAGCTTGCCCGGCTTACGCGGGTCACGTGAATCCCAGGGGTAGGTGAAGATGCCGCCACGGGTCAGGACGCGGTGTACTTCGGCGACCATCGACGCAATCCAGCGCATGTTGTAGTTCTTCTCACGCGGCCCTTCACTGCCGGAGAGCAGGTCGCCCACGTAGTTGCGCATCGCCGGCTCCCAGTGGCGGTGGTTCGACATGTTGATGGCGAACTCCTTGGTGCTATGCGGGATCTGCACATTTTCACGGGTCAGCAGGAAATCGCCGGTATGGGCGAGAGTAAACATGTTGACGCCGGTACCGGTGGTCAGGGCCAGTACCGCCGAAGGACCATACAATACATAGCCAGCCGCGACCTGGCGGCGTCCGGGCTGCAGGAACAGGTCAACGCTGTTTTCCGCAACATCAGCCGGGGCTTCAAGAATGGAGAAGATGGTGCCGACCGATACGTTGATATCGATATTGGATGAACCATCGAGCGGGTCGAAGGTCACCAGGAAACGGCCCTCGGGATCGCCGAATACAGGGTTGTCCTCCTCTTCCGAGGCAACTCCGCGCACCAGACGGTTTCCGAGCAGCACCTCCTTGAGGATATCGTTGGAGATGACATCCAACTTCTTCTGGGTTTCACCCTGAATATTGGTATCTTCGGTGGTGCCGTGGATGCCAGCCAGGGCGCCTTCGCGCAGCTGCAGGGCGATCTCCTTGCAGGCAACCATCAGAATCTCGATCAGTTCGACCAGTTCGGTGTCGGTATCGTGGTGTTTCAAGTAGGCGCTGAGAAGCTGCATCGGGTGTTTTGACCTTTGGGATTGGCGGCTCGAAAGTTGGGGCTAAATTATACGTCAATATCTGAGCTATTGCATGGCGTGGGGCCGCCGAAGTAACAGCAGGGGGCGAAAAAAGTTATCATAGCGGCAGCTTATTCAAGAGGGTCTGAAGTGCATATACATATACTTGGTATCTGCGGCACCTTTATGGGCTCGCTGGCGATCCTGGCCCGCGAGCTGGGGCATCGCGTGACCGGCTCCGATGCCAACGTCTATCCGCCGATGAGTACCCAGCTGGAACAGGCCGGTATCGCGTTGATCGAAGGCTACGATCCGGCGCAGCTGGATCCGGCTCCGGACTGCGTCATCGTCGGCAACGCCATGAGCCGAGGCAACCCCTGTGTCGAGGCGGTGCTGGAGCGGGGATTGAACTACACCTCCGGCCCGCAGTGGCTGCATGACCAGGTATTGAAGGAGCGCTGGGTACTGGCGGTGGCCGGCACCCATGGCAAGACCACGACCGCGACCATGTTGGCCTGGGTGCTGGAGCAGGCCGGTATGGCCCCGGGATTCCTGATCGGCGGTGTGCCGCAGAACTTCGACCGCTCGGCGCGTCTGGGCGGGACCCCTTTCTTCGTCATCGAGGCGGATGAGTACGATACCGCGTTTTTCGACAAGCGCGCCAAGTTTGTGCACTACTCGCCGCGCACGCTGATCCTGAACAATCTGGAGTACGACCACGCCGATATTTTCCCGGACCTGGCCGCAATCCAGCGCCAGTTCCACCACTTGATGCGCATAGTACCTGGCACCGGACGGGTCATTGCACCGAGCGAGTCCGAGGCGCTGAACCAGGTGCGGGCGATGGGCTGCTGGAGCGAGTATGTCAGCACAGGTGATAACGCGGAGTGGCAGGCAGTTCTGCTCGAGGCCGACGGTAGCCGTTTCTCCGTGCAGCACTGCGGCGAGGAGGTGGCCCGGGTGAACTGGTCGTTGACCGGTGAGCACAACGTCCGCAACGGGCTGCATGCACTGTTGGCCGCTCGGCATGTGGGTGTTACGCCTGAGCATGCGGCCGAGGCGCTGAGCTGTTTTGGCGGCGTGAAGCGGCGTATGGAGTTGATCGGTGAGGTGCATGGCGTACGGATCTATGACGATTTTGCTCATCATCCGACGGCAATCGAGACGACCCTGGCCGGTATCCGCAACCGGATCGGCGACGCGCCGCTGCTGGCGGTGATCGAGCCGCGCTCCAATACCATGCGTCTTGGCTCCCATCGTGATGCGCTGGCGCCTTCGGCGGCGGTGGCGGATCGGGTGTATTGGTACCAGCCGCCGGGGTTGGAGTGGTCGCTGGATCAGGTTGTCGCGCAGAGCCGCAATCCGGCCAGTCTGGAGAACGATCTGGATGGTTTGATCGAGACACTGGCGCGGGATGCGGTCAGCGGCAGTCATATCGTGATCATGAGCAATGGCGGTTTCGGCGGTATCCACCAGAAACTGCTGGCGCGACTGCAGCAGCGGGAGGCGGTATGAGCGGGCAGTTTTCCCGGCGCGTCACGGTCGCGATCACCGGGGCTTCCGGCGTGCAGTATGGTTTGCGCCTGATTCAGTGCCTGCTCCAGGCCGATACTCAGGTGTTGCTGATGGTATCGCGAGCGGCCCAGGTGGTGGTCGCCACCGAAACCGAACTGAAGTTGCCCGGGCAGCCCGAAGCCCAGGAGGAGTACCTGAGCAAACTGTTCGGCGCGGCGCCGGGGCAGCTGAAGGTATTTGGTCGCGAACAGTGGCTGGCGCCGGTGGCGTCCGGCTCCGGTGCACCGGGGTCGATGGTGATCTGCCCCTGCAGCACTGGGACCCTGTCGGCCGTCGCCTGCGGTGCCAGCAACAACCTGATCGAGCGGGCGGCGGATGTGGCGCTGAAGGAGCGGCGCCAGCTGATTCTGGTGCCGCGCGAGGCGCCCTACTCGGAAATTCATCTGGAGAACATGCTCAAGCTGACCCGCATGGGCGCGGTGATCATTCCGGCCAGCCCCGGGTTCTACCAGCGTCCGCAGCGCGTCGAAGAGATGGTCGACTTCATCGTCGCACGTATCCTGTCGCAGCTGGGCGTCGAGCAAACGTTGTTGCCGCGTTGGGGTGACGCCCTGCTGTAAACCTTAATGAAACTATAAGAAGCTGCCGATACAATGGCGCCCGCTTGTTTATGACGGAATAACCGATGTCCCGAATCCTGGCCCTGGATACCTCGACCGATGCTTGCTCGGTCGCACTGAGTCTCGATGGCGAGATCCTGTATGAGTTCGTGATCGAGCCGCGCCGCCATACCCATCTGTTGCTGCCGATGGTGGAGCGCCTGCTGGCGCAGGCCGGTACGGCACTGAATTCGCTCGATGCGATCGCCTTTGGCCGCGGTCCCGGTTCCTTTGCCGGTATCCGCATCGCCACCGGCGCCGCGCAAGGCCTGGCGCTGGGTGCCGACCTGCCGCTGCTGCCGATCTCGACGCTGGCGGCGATGGCGGTCAGTGCCCGTGCGCTGAATAGCGGCCATAGCCATGTGTTGACCGCACTGGATGCACGTATGGACGAGGTCTACTGGGGCGCATTCGACATCAGCGGGGCACTGCCTCAGGCGTTGATGGAGGAATCTGTGCGCTCCCCGGCCGATGCCGAGGCGCCCGTCCATGAGGGCGACTGGCTCGCGGTCGGCAGTGGCTGGCGTTACACCGAGCAGATGCCGGCCGCGCTGACCGCCAAGGTCGCCGATAAGGATGAGTCGATCTGCCCGGATGCCCGCGCCATGCTGGTGCTGGCGCAGGCGCAACTGGTGACTGAGGGTGGTGTTGCCCCGGAGCTGGCGTTGCCGGTTTATCTGCGTGAAGGTGCGTGGAAAAAGAGGGATCAGCAGTGACCTTCAGCGACTGGATCCATGTGGTTCTGCTCGCCTTGATCCAGGGTTTGACCGAATTCCTGCCGATCTCCAGCTCCGCCCACTTGATTCTGCCTTCCCAACTGCTGGGCTGGCCCGATCAGGGGCTGGCATTCGATGTCGGCGTGCATGTCGGCACTCTGGTGGCGGTAATCTACTATTTCCGAGCTGAGGTGGGGCGGATGTGCCAGGCTTCTCTGGCTGCTATCGGCGGTCGCCAAAGCGAGGATGGCCGGCTCGGCTGGCTGGTGATACTGGCAACCCTGCCGGCGTTGGCGTTTGGCGGTCTGTGCAGCACGCTGGTGGAGCACTATGGCCGCTCTATCCTGGTGATTGCGGCGACCACGCTGATCTTCGGCGTACTGCTGGGCTGGGCCGATATCAAAGGGCCTCGTGTGCGCCGTAATGAGTCCCTGGGGGTGCGCGATGCGCTGACCATCGGCCTGGCCCAGGCGCTGGCGCTGATCCCCGGCACGTCGCGCTCGGGGATCACCATCACCGCGTCGCTGATGCTGGGCTTCGATCGCCAAAGCGCCGCACGTTTCTCCTTCCTGCTGTCGATCCCGGTGATCATTGCTGCTGGCAGTCTGAAGACCCTCGAGCTGCTGCGCAGTGGCAGCGAAACCCAGTGGGAGATGGTGGGAATGGGGGCGATACTGGCCTCTGTCAGCGCGCTGGCTTGTATCTATCTGTTCCTGAAGTGGCTCGATCGAGTCGGTATGATCCCGTTCGTGCTCTACCGCCTGATTCTGGGGTTTGCCCTGCTGGGAGTCTGGTTTGTCAGCTGAGCATTCCGCGGAGGGCGGCGCTGCCGCGGCGCTGGCGGTGGCCGTAACGGCACCGGAGTTGATCGACATGGCACGCCAGTTGGCCAGCTCGCTTAAGTTGCCTTTGGTGGACGAGCCGGATCTCGAATCCACCACGATTGAACAGTTTTTGCTCTTTACCCCCGAAGCCCTGGTGTTGCAGCAGACCGGGCGCAAACGCCCAGGTCCGATCCTGGCTGACTTTGTCAGCGGCGCGGTGGCCCATCGTCGCCAGTACGGCGGCGGCAAGGGACAGATGATCGCCAAGGCCTGTGGCATAAAGGGATCGTTACGGCCCAGTATTGCTGATGTGACCGCAGGCCTCGGGCGTGATGCCTTCGTGCTGGCTACTCTGGGTTGCGAGGTGTCGCTGGTGGAGCGCTCGCCTGTGGTGCATGCACTGCTCGCTGATGGCCTGGCGCGAGCCGCCCATAGCGATGTGTCCGATATCATCGCCCGCATGCATCTGGTCGCCGGCGATGCCAAGGCGTGGCTGCTGTCACTGGGTGATGCACAGCGTCCCCAGGTGATTCACCTGGATCCGATGTTTCCGCACAGTGACAAATCGGCGATGGTCAAAAAGGAGATGCTGGCGTTTCGCGATCTGGTGGGCGCCGACGCCGATCAGGCCGAACTGCTCGCGATTGCGCTCCAGGTTGCAGGTAACCGCGTTGTGGTTAAACGTCCGCGCAAGGCGCCGGCGATCGATGGGCCGCCACCCTCCTATACTCTCGAGGGTAAGTCGGGCCGTTACGATATCTATGCGTTACGCCGCTTGGACGACGCCTGATATCGAACGGCGTTAATGCCGCTGCAACCAGCGCGCGGCCTCCTGCAGCAGTACCGGCGGCAGCAGTTTTTGCCCGGTGCGCACCAGCGGTTTCAGCTCCCGAGTCACTTCAACGACCCCCTGCAGAAGGCTTAACAAGCCATCACGATCCAACTGCTTGAGCATCGGCGCGAGCTGGCGCTTGTCCGCGTAATCCGGAGCCTGGTAGCCGTACCAGAGGTGGATATGTCCTGCCAGCCGGCTGACCAGCTCAAGCAGTTGCGACTCCTCAATGCTCGGCTGCTGCTCGAGCACCATTATCAACAGGTACTGTCGCAACAGGACCGGTTCGGCCAGGCGGATCAGCGTCAGCGCCAGCGGATGTTCGGCCAGCCGCAGATGAGTCGTGTCGTCGACCAGCAAACCCAGTTGCAACAGTCGATTGCGTAGCGACGCCAGGGCGGAGTCCTGCAGGTAGTGTTCCGGCAGATGCAGCTCGGCATTCAGGTAGGGCAGCAGTGCACGCAGCAGGCGGGTGACGGTGGATTTACTCGGCGAGCCCAGACGAGCCACTAGCAGCAGCATCATGCCGGGCAGGATCAGGGCATGAGACAGGCCGTTGCGGTAGAAGCAGAGTCCCGCCGCCTGGCGATCGGTCAAAATCAGCCGCTCGCCCATGGCACTGATCTGGTGGCGACGGATCGCATCCGCAATGATCTCCTCTGCGCACGGGTCCGGGTGCGGCAGTGCCACCCCCAGCTCTCTGAGCAGTTGGTTGAGCAAGGACAACCGACGGACCAGATCTGCTCTCTGTACCGCGGCCTCAATCTGGCCCGGTAGCAGACAGGCTAGCCTGGCTAATGGGGTGGCAATGGTGGCGGCATTGCTCCGCTGCAGCATTCGCTGTCCGATCTGCTCGGCGGGCGGCAACTGCTGTCCAGGCTCGAGTAGCAGGGGTTCACCCAGATTCAGATAGGCTCCGCCGCAGCGACGTAGCAGATTGGTCGCGGCGCCGATCAGCCCGGCCAGGCTCTCCTGTTTTTTCGGTTGGCCGCCGAGTTCTCGCAGGTACTGACTGTTTTCGAGGCACAGGTCATAGTTGATCGAGATGGGGATCAGCGCCAACGGCTTGGAACACTGTTCCTGCCAGGCATCAAGGGTCATACCGAGCAGGCCGCGCCGCGCCGGCAGCAGGCGGCCGGTGCGGCTGCGGCCTCCTTCGATGAAAAATTCAAGGGGCTTATCGCCCTCTAGGAGCTGGCTGAGATAGCGGCGGAAAAGCTGGGTGTAGAGCGGATCGTCGAGGAAGCGTCGGCGCATGAAAAAAGCGCCGCCGCGTCTCAGTATCGGGCCTAACAGAGGCAGATTAAGGTTGTCGCCGGCCGCCACCTGGGGCAAAGGTAACCGCTCTCGATACAGAGCCCAGGAGATCAGCAGATAATCGATATGGCTGCGATGTGTGGGCAGATACACCAGTTGATGTGTGCGGCCGATGTCGTGCAGGGTGTTCAAGCCCCGCAGCTCAATACGGGGATACAGATGATGCAGCAGCAGGCTGAACAGGGGGTAGAGGCGTTCAACCACCGATGGGGAGAAGTCGGCGCAGAGTGTGTTGAGCTGCTTCAGCGCCTCGCTTTCGACGCTAAGCAGCGGCATGCCGGTCTGCTCGGCCTGCCGATGGATCTGCGCCTGAACGCGCTCGTCGGCCAGTAGCAGATGGATCAGGCGGCGACGTGCGGAACTCTCCAGCACGTCGCCTGAGACTATGCGCTTTAGCTTGGCAAGGTACACTCGGGCCATCGATTCCCGGCTCAGTAATGGGGGGGCGGTGCCTGATCGTCGGGATCGATTCCGGCCTCTTTGATTTCGCTGTTCAATATCTGCACCATACGGGTCAGTCGCTCAATATCCCGCTCCTGCCGGGCGACCACCTCGCTCAGTTTGTCGATCGCGTCCTCTTGGAACGCTACGCGGGTTTCCAGCTCCGCCAACTGCTCATCTACCGACATTGGAACCTCCTCGAGTGAACACTCGTTACCCTAACTATTGCAATGCAGAGGCAAGGATAGACCTGCTGAAGAGAGGTGGAAACCCTTAGCCTGTGATCGGTGGCTGCGCGAAACGGAATCCGCCGTTTTGCCCATATATTCAGTATAAGTTGTTGAAAAAATATGGCTAATGCGTTATATCTCGTCGGTTAATCGCACCCGTGACGGTGCGGTCATTTTTTATTTTGCAACTTTACAAAAATAGAAGAGAAATCGAATAGATGAGTGGTATTCAGGTATTTAAAAGTATTGTTCTCAGTGCCATCGCCGCAGTGGCCATTCCATCGGTACTGTCCCAGGTTACCGGCGCAGAGATACAGCTCAATGCGGTAGTGCTCGGTGTGACCTTCGTCATCGTTCTGGCGGCAACGTTGATCGCCGCTATGGGCCAATCGGCCTCGACACCTCAGCGCGCGGCCTCCCGTTCCTCTGTCGAGGATGACGAAGAGGAGTCGGAAAACGATGATCGTGAGGAGGGCACGGTCAAGTGGTTCAACGTGTCCAAGGGGTTTGGCTTCATTACGCGTTCCAATGGCGACGACGTCTTCGTCCATTTCCGTAATATTCGCGGACGTGGCCACCGTTCTTTGACCGAGGGGCAGCGGGTACGCTTTAACGTGCATCAAAGTGATAAGGGCCTGCAGGCCGAAGATGTCTCCATCCTGCGCGGTTAAGCGGGGCGGTAGATGAAAACGGGAGCTTTGGCTCCCGTTTTACGTTTAGGGCGTAACGCACGCGTGGACCGATCGCTGTGCCGGTGCGACGATAGTTCAGGCGTTGCGGATGATGCGATTCAATATCTCCTTGAACTGCTCTATCTGGTCGCTGTTGTAATCGGCGAACACTTGGCTCTGCTCCTGCTCCGACAGCGCCCAGTACTCTCGGGCGCGCTTGCGACCCTGTTCGGTCAGGCAGAAGCCGGGGCCGGCATCACAGACCAGACCCGAAAGTTTCAGATTATCCAGCCCTTCACGGATCTCAGAGCCTGGTAACGCTGAATCCAACGCCAGCGCGTTGGCATCAGCGCCAGGCCTTGAACTGAGCAGAATCAACAGCCGCGCCTCACTGATGCTCAATCCCAGTGCCTGCTGCTTAGGCAGATACGCGCTCTGGTACGCGTTGACCGCCTGTAGCATCAGGTAGAGCAGATTGTTACCCAGCCGCCCCTGTAGCGCCTCATCTTCCTCGGTGCTTTCAGGGCGCTGTGCCACTCTGGGGTGAGGTGTCACCAATGAGTAAGCGCCCTGGTAGTAAAGTAACGGGGCGCGTCCATGATCGTCGAATGCCAGCACCCGTCCGAGTAGAATCCAGTGGTCCCCCGCGTCGATCTCCTGGTGTAGCTCGCACTGAAAATTGGCGGCACAGGCATCGAGCAACGGCGCTTTTCCCATCCCTTCGCTGAACTCGACGCCGTTAAACTTGTCCTTTTGAGGACGGGCGAACTGGTTGGAGAGATCCAGTTGATCGGCCGCCAGTACGTTGATAGCGAAGTGTCCGGCACTGCGAATCAGCGCCATGCTGTCTGCCGAGCGCTTGTCCAGACTCCACAGAACCAACGGTGGATCGAGGGATACGGAGTTGAAACTGTTAACGGTCAAGCCAATGCGCTCACCCTCGGCGCTCTGCGCGGTGACCACGGTAATACCGGTGGCGAAGTTGCCCAGCGCGCGACGGAATGCGTGGGGATCCAGCGATGTTTCACTCATCTGCTCACTCCTTTTCAGGGGCTGAGATAATGTGGGGACGCGGTAGTGCGCTCTGTACTGTTTCTTTTCGACAGTTCACCCTGTTTATTGAACAATAGCACCAGCGGTCGAGAAACACAGATCAGAGGCGCTAGGGAGATAAGGTTTTGAGAAGGATTGGGAAGGGCTACAGCTACGTCTTACTGTTACCGCTGCTGTGTACCAGTGCCGTCCATGCGGAGCAGTCCCAGCAGCAGTGCGCGCGTGCCGTGCTGGCGAGTAACGCCGGTGCTGATCTGGCCTATCGTGTCGGCTGGAAGGGGCTCTCACTCGATAGTAAACGGCAGGTCGAGCGCCTTGATGACGGCAGTTGGCGGGCCACGAACAATTCAAGCCTGCTGTTCATGGGGATCGAGGAGAGCAGTCGTTTTCGGCTTAATGCCGGGCGGGTTGAGAGCCAGACATATGACTATCAGCGTAAAGGGATGAGCGATAAGCATAATCTCAAACTCGAGTTCAAGCCTGGGCAGGGCTATCGCGCGACCTCGCCGAAGGGCGTCAGTGATATCACAAATGCAACACCGTTGTTCGATCTGCTCAACCACCAAATGCAGTTGCGCATCGATCTGGCGTGTGCGGAGCCTCGTGACGAGTACACCTATGCCGTAGCACGGCGTAACCGGGTCAGCGAGTATCGCTATCGACGTATCGGAGAGGAGCGGGTGCAAACGCCTGCGGGGGAGTTCAATGCGGTGCGCCTGGAGCGTGGCGAGCTCGGCGACCAGTTCAATCAGGTCTGGCTGGCGCCGGAGCTCGGTTATCTGATCGTCAAACTCGTGCACCAGGAGGAGGATGACGACAAGGCGGAACTGGTGCTGGTGAAAAAGCCTGTCGATAACGGCTGAGATTGGTTTAACCGGCACTCAGCAGGCTGATAGCGATGGTCCACATCATCGCGCAGATCAGGCCATCCAGTACGCGCCAGGCCAGGGGCTTGCGAAACAGCGGCTCAAGCCAGCGGGCGCCCGCGCACAGACCGGTAAACCAGATCGCGGAAAAGCTGATCGCGCCCACCGCAAACCAGAGGCGTAGATCAGGCTCATACTGACCTCCGATGCTGCCGATCAGCACCACGGTGTCGATATAGGCGTGAGGGTTGAGCAGAGTCACCGCTGCCGTAGTGACCAGCGCCTTGCGCAGCGTGATGATCTGGGTGCCGCCAGTCTCCAGGCGGTTGCTACCCAAGGCCCGGCGCGCCGCGCCGAAGCCGAACCAGAGCAGAAATGCGCCACCACCCCAGCGCGCGCAGCTCAGCAGCAGGTCAGACTGGCTGATCAGCACCCCCAATCCGGCAACCCCAAGGCCGATGAGCAGGCCATCGAACAGGATGCAGAGCAGGGCGATGGGCCAGTGGAACTGGCGCCTGAGGCTCTGGGTCAGCAGAAACGCGTTTTGCGCTCCGATCGCCATGATCAACCCGGCGGAGGTTGCCAGCCCCTTGCTCCAGGCCAGCCATTCAAGCGTCAGTATCGGTAACATGTTGCAACTCCTTTAACTTCTGGTAACGGCTATTGGTTACGCGTTGGCGAGCGAGCCGATGGAAAACAGAAGCGATCTTGCAGTCAGCGCTTGGGTAAGTAAAACTAATGTTTTTAATATCTGATTAGAGAAATTAATTATGCTCGATATGCGGCAGTTGGCAGCACTGAGTGCCGTCATCGAAGAGGGCAGTTTCGAGCGTGCCGCGCAGCGGCTGCACGTGACCCAGTCGGCAGTGTCACAGCGGGTCAAACAGCTGGAGGAGCGCCTTGGGCAGACCCTGGTGGTGCGTACCCTGCCGATCCATGCCACCGAGGCGGGACAGCAGGTGTTGAAACACTTTCGTCAAATCAGCCTGCTCGAACAGGAGCTCAGGACAACGCTGTCGCAGCGGGATGCACGCGGCTTTACGCGGGTGGCCATCGGCGTCAATGCCGACAGTCTGGAGACCTGGTTTCCCGATGCGCTGTCGCATCTGGTGCAGAGTGAGCAGCTGTTAATGGAGCTGAAGGTGGATGATCAGGATGCCACCCAGCAGCTGCTCAAGGATGGTGAGGTGATCGGTTGTATCGCCTCCAGTCCCAAAGCGATGCCAGGATGCTTGTGTGTGCCGTTGGGGGTGATCCCCTATCGCTGCCTGGCCAGTACCGCCTATCTTGAACGCTACTTTCCCCATGGCGTAACGGCAGAGGCGTTTCGCCGCGCCCCGGTGGCCGAGTTCAGCCACAAGGATCAGCTGCAGAACCGCTACCTGCAGCAGTTTTTCGGCATCGGCCCGCATGAGTATCCCCGCCATCGCATCCCGTCGTCGACGGCGTTCTGTGACATGATCGTGCGCGGGCTGGCCTGCGGTATGGTGCCGGAGCAGCAGGGCATACCCCTGATCGACAGCGGTGCGGTGCAGGATATGACGCCGGGGCGCTATCTGGCGGTGCCGCTGTACTGGCACGTGTGGAATCTCAGCTCGACCCTGGTGCGTCGCTTGACCGATGAGCTGGTGGCGGAGGCGGCTCGGCAGCTCGACCCCTTCGATGCCCATCCCCGTCTAACCCACCCGGGATAAGCCTTGGCAGCGGGTCTATCCCAGCCCCAGTTTGATCCCTAGCGCGATCATGGCGCCACCGATGCAGCGCTCCAGACCGCTACGAACCCGCTTCAGCCGCTGTTGAACCGAGGGGCGGTTGAGCAGTGTCAACAGCAGTGTGAACCAGGTGACCTCGGCCAGAGCAGGCGTCGCCATATAGAGCAGCTGCGTCGCCAGCGTCTGCTCGGGACGCAGTACCTGGGCGAAGATGGCGACGAAATAGATCAGCACCTTGGGGTTGAACAGGCTGATCAGCAGGCCGCTGAAGAAGGGCGATGCAACGGAATCGGTCCTGACCGGTGCGGTGTCCGCGTTACCACACTTGAGCAGCTGGTGCAGCCCAAGTAGCAGCAGATAGCCGGCGCCGAACCAGCGCATGACTTCGAACAGGGTGGGGTGTTGCTCGATTAATGCGGTGATCCCCAGCAGAGACAGCGTACCGTGAATGAGCAGCGCGCAGGTCAGTCCCAGTATGGTGAGTGCCCCATCTCTACGACAACCGTGCAGGGTATTGCGCAACACGATCGCCAGGTTGGCACCGGGTATCATGGCGCCCCCCAGCGTGATGATCAGGAACAGCAGCCACTCCAGCATTTAATTGCCTCACGCTCAAACGAGTTGAATAAGATATTTTGATGTGAGCGAGTCTAAGGGTGGCGTTGCAGCGCTGGCTAATCGCCAGTTTTTATATTGGTTATCAGCTTTAATTATGGCTGAGCGTTGCACGCTATGGCGAGCGCGAAAACGGCGAACTCGCCAGGACGTCGTTGAACTGTTCGCGTATAAACCGGTGGGCAGGGTCGTGCTGCTGGCGGCGATGCCAGAGCAGGTAGTAACGTACCTCCTCGACCGCCAGCGGCAGCGGATGGATAGAGAGATCGAAGCTCGCTGCCAGCGAGTGCGCCATATGCGCGGGCAGGGTCAACAGCAGGTCGCTTTGCGCAGTGAATGCCAGCGAGGCCTGGATAAAGGGCACACTGACGCGGATCGATCGATGCAGACCCAGGCGGCTCAGTGCATCATCGACCGCGCGATTCTTGTCGCCGCCGCCACTGATGCTGATATGGCCGGCCTCTATATAGGCCTGGAGGTCGAGTGTTTGCGAGCACAGTGGATGATCACGACGCATCAGGCAGACATAGGTGTCGCGACCGGCCTCCTGGCCGTAGATGTCGTCGGGGACCTCGTCGAGCACGCAGGCTGCCATATCCAGCCGGCCCTCGCGTAGATCGGCGAGCATGCCCGGCTCCCAGAGGCGAAAGTGCAACCTGAGGCCGCTGACCTCTGCACTCAAGCGACCGACCAGCTCTGGCAGGATATGCTCGGCGATATAGTCGGTGATGGCGATATTGAATCGTCCGCTGAACTGCTCCGCATTGAAATGACCGGGGGTGAAGAACGCCTCCAGCTGTTGCAGTACCGGCGGGAGCTGACGCTGAAGCTCCTCTGCTCTCGGCGTCAACTGCATCTGGTTGCCGACGCGGACCAGCAGCGGGTCATCAAACTGCTCGCGCAGTTGAGCCAGGCTGCGACTGATCGCCGGTTGGGTCAGGTTGAGTGCCCGCGCTGCAGCGCTGACACTGCGCAGAGCCAGCAGTTGCTGCAATACGCAGAGCAGGTTCAGGTTGATGCGTGATAGATCCATTGGCTGGTCAGGCGCCCTGGGTGACTCCAAGTTGTATTCTGCCGGCAGTATAACCCGCTCAGCCCTGTTGTCCCTCCGCGATTTCAGGGGTTCGCTTGCGCCAGCGGCTGAGTCGGATGCCGGCAACCATCGAGCCGCCAACGATCAACAGGCAGGCCAGCAACAGCCGCGAAGAGGGTTGGGCTTCGCCGGCCAGGATCAGCAGCAGGGTCGAGATCAGTGGCGCGGCATAGGCGAGGGTGCCGAGCAGCTGGATATTGCCCTTTTTGACGCCGATATCCCAGGTCAGGAAGGCGATGCCGACCGGACCCAGCCCCAGACCGACGATACCGAACCACTGCAGCGGGCGCTCAGGCCACACTGTCTGTTCGAACAGCAGGTGGCAGATCAGGCCGAGCAGGGCGGTGCCGGCGCAGTACCAGCCCACGGTATCGGTGGGTACATCGGCGTGGCGGCGACTGAGTACCGAGTAGCAGGACCAGATCAGTGCGCAGGCTCCAGCCGCCAGATAGCCGGCGGTGTGCTGCTCATTGAAGCTGGCGTCAGCCTTGATTAGCAGTAGCGCACTGCCACTGGCGGCCAGCAGGGCGCCGATAATATGTGCGCTACGCAGCCGCTCACCGGGCAGCAGGGCGGAGAGCAGCACGATCAGCAGTGGCCAGAGATAAGCGATCAGGCCTGCTTCGGCGGCGGGGGCCTTGGCCAGGGCGATGAAGTAGAACAGGTGGTAGCCAAACAGTCCGCCGATGCCCAGTAACCAGACCGGCAGCGGTTGTCGTAGAAAACGTAGCCCGCTCTCACCACACAGCCACCAGCGGGTTTGCATCAGCAGCCAGGCCAGAGAAAAGGTCATTGCCAGCAGCTGAAAGGGTGGGATCCGGGCATCGGTCCAGCGGGTCATCAGGGCCAGAGTGCCCCAGAGCAGGATCGAGATGCTGCCGATCAGGGTGGCGGTACGGATACTCATAACGCGAGCTCAATTATCAGGTTGTCTATGGCCGAATCTTAGCCCTGCAACCCGGGTGCGTCTTTGCCGAATTGGCAGAGTTGTTTGCCGGTGCGGAGGTTCAGTGCAGTCTGGGGCCACGGAAATGGCGTGGGGAGCGGCCAAAGTAGCGCTTGAAGCGGTCGCTGAACGCGGCCAGGTTGCCGTAGCCGCACTGCTCGGCGATGCGCTGGATGCTGTCGTCCGTGGTGATCAGTAGGCGGCGGGCCTGCTCCATACGCCGCTGGATCAGGTAGTCCGATGGCGTGCAGCCGAGCTGGCGCTGAAACAGCGTGTTGAGCTGGCGCTGGCTCAGGTGGGCGAGGGTGCTGAGCATGGACAGTTGCATCGGCTCATGGAAGTGACGGTCGATATAGTCCCGTGCCAGCTGTAGCCGCCGGTCCAGAGCGACATCGCAAGGTTCGGTCTCGCTGCCGAGCAGGCTCAGCAGCAGTTCGCAGCTCGATTGCCGTACGCTGTCGCCAAGGGTGCCGCGGCTGAGCAGGCGGCCGAGGAAGCCGGCATAGTCGAGCGTTGCCGGAGATAGCCGCAGGAAAGCGGGCAGCCGGGCCAGAGGGTCGATGTCGCCGAGCGGAATATCGGCAACGATAAAGCGGTTCTCGCCCTCGGCCTGGAAGCAGTGCAGCTCGTCGCCGTGGATAACCGCCGCACTCTGTGCTTCGACCCGCCCCTCGCGGCCGCCGATCTCGAGCGTCAGAGTGCCGTTCAGCGGCAGCACCAGCTGATGGTAGGCGTGGCGGTGGTTGTCGATCTCAGCGCGGTAGCTGCGCAGCTCCAGATGCGGCTTCATTGCGGAATTACTCCGACGGTTCGCTCGCTGTGGAGGCCTTGCGTTCGGCTTCGGCCTGGCGCCAGCGCGCCATCTCTTCGTAGTAGGTGTCCCAGACGCAGGGGGAGCACTCGCTTTCGCAGCATTCACCATCCATCGGTGGGGTGGGTTGTTCTATCATGTCGATCGCTCGTTGGTGCAGTTTCAGGTCATTGTAGCGCGTCTAAAGCAGGAACTCAGCCGCCCGCCTTCTTGGTGCGCGCGGTCGGCGGCGCCTGCAGCGGGTCGTCCGGCCAGGGGTGCTTCGGGTAACGCCCCTTCATCTCCTTTTTCACCTCCTGATAGGCGTTCTGCCAGAACCCCTCCAGGTCCTGGGTCACCTGCAGCGGGCGGCGTGCCGGCGACAGCAGGTGCAGTTTCAGCCGCACGCCGTAGCCGATCGACGGCGTTGTGGTGCAGCCGAACATCTCCTGCAACTTGACCGCCAGCACCGGCGGTGACTGGCTGTAGTCGATGCTCAGCCGGGCGCCGGAGGGCACGCGGATACGCTCGGGCGCCAATTCGTCCAGCTGTTGCGGCAGAGGCCAGGGCAGCAGGGACTTGAGGATCCCGGTCAGATCGAGACGGGCGAAGTGGTTGATATGGTTGATCGGATCAAGCCAGGGTGCAAGCCACTGCTCCAGACTGTCCAGCAGCGCGGTATCTGACAGGTCCGGCCAGCTCTGTTGCCGATCGTGCTCCCGGCAGAAGGCGACTCGTGCCCGCCAGAGGTCGATCTCCTCATTCCAGGGCAGCAGGCCGAGCCCCTTTTTACGCACCAGATTCAACAGTGCTTGGTTGCGCGCCTCCTTGGAGGGGGGGCTCAGTGGCGTGCGTTCGAGCACCAATTCGCCGACCCGGCGCTGCTGCTCGGCGATCAGGCGCTGCTGGGTTTCGTCCCACTCGACCCGCTCCTCGGTGCTGACCAGAGCACCGAGCTGGCGATCGAACAGTGCCGGATCCAGCGCCGATGCCAGGCGCACGCGATCGCGGGCATCGCCCTGGCGGCTGCTCAGCTCGGCGACCACCAGCCAGGGCGTGCGGCACAGCGGATCGCTAACGCTCAGTTCAGCGCCCCGCCCGCCGGCCAGGCGGTAGTGCTGACCGCCGCTCTTGCGTGTCTGGGCGATGCGATCGGGATAGGCGGCAGCAAGCAGGCAGCCGATCCAGCGGGGATGATCCGCATCCGCTACCGCATGGCCGTCAATATCGACATTTTGAGCGATGCGCCGGTACTGGGCGCTGAGCTGTTTAATACGCTGGCGTAGGGCTTGGCTGCCGCCGCGGCCCCGTTGCAGCCAGTCCAGACGCAGGCCCAGATCGCTGCTGTTGTCGTGTCGTGGGTCGCGCAGCGGGTCGCGTTCGCTGAGCAGAGCGGCGATATCGGCGGCCAGCGGCAGCAGGCCCAGCTCCACACCAGTCAGCAGCAGGTGGGCCAGGCGCGGGTGTGTCGGCAATTGCGCCATCTGCTCACCATAGGCAGTCAGGCGTAGCTGACCAGTCGGTGAGGTCTCGCAGGCCCCCAGTCTGAGCAGCAGATCAATCGCCTGTTGCCAGGCAGCCCTGGGTGGTGGGTCGAGCCAGCTCAACTCCTCCGGGTTATCCACACCCCAGGCGAGCAGCGCCAGTGCCAGCGGTGCCAGGTCTGCCTGCTGCATCTCCGGCGCGGTGAACGGCGTTAGCTGCTCCTGCTGCCCCGGTGACCAGAGCCGGTAGCAGGTGCCGGGGCCAAGACGACCGGCGCGCCCGGCACGCTGGGTCGCCGACGCGGCCGAAACGCGGCTGGTGTGCAGGCGGGTCATGCCACTGGCCGGGTCGAACGCCGCGTGTCGCGCCAGGCCAGAGTCGATCACCACTTCTATTCCTTCGATGGTCAGGCTGGTCTCGGCGATGGCGGTAGACAGCACGATCTTGCGCATACCCGCCGGGGCGGGTTCGATGGCGCGACGCTGCTGCTCCAGCGACAGGTCGCCATACAGCGGGGCGATGATGATCTCGTTCCGATCACCAAGCTGCTCCTCGAGTTGGCTCTGCACCCGGCGGATCTCGCCCTGACCGGGCAGGAACACCAACAGGCTGCCGTTCTGTTCGGCCAGCGCCTGGTCGATCACCCGGCAGATGCGCGGCTCGATCCACTCGCCGTTTTCGGCGGCGCCGGTGTACAGGGTGTGCACCGGGTAGCTGCGCCCTTCCGAGCGCACAATGGGCGCGTCGCCCAGCAGCCCGGCGATGGCGCTGCCATCCAGGGTGGCGGACATCACCAGCAACTTCAGCGGCGGATCCTCGCGCAGTAGCTCGCGGCCCTGTAGCGCCAGCGCCAGTCCCAGGTCGGCGTCGAGACTGCGCTCATGGAACTCGTCAAAGATCAGCAGCCCCACCCCGTCAAGGGCTGGGTCGGATTGCAGCATGCGGGTCAGGATCCCTTCGGTGACCACCTCGATACGTGTGCGCTGGCTGACACGGTTATCCAGACGCACGCGGTAGCCGACGGTTTCCCCCGGCTTTTCGCCCAGCTGCCGTGCGAGCTGCTCCGCGGCGGCCCGGGCCGCCAGACGACGGGGCTCCAGCATCAGGATCTTCTGCCCCTGGAGCCAGGGCTCGTCGAGCAGGGCGAGCGGAACCCGGGTGGTTTTACCGGCGCCGGGCGGCGCTTCCAGTACTGCTTCATGATGCCGAGCCAGGGTGTATCGGAGCTCAGGCAGAACTGTATCGATGGGCAAGGGCTGCATAGCGTAGAACTTTCATAGAAGGCAGGCGGTTATCGGGCGATACTAACATAAAGGATCACTTCGAGCGGCGCGGAGAGGTATATGTACAGAGGTAAAGGCGATCGGCTGAGCTGGCGCCACTACGCATTGCGCAATGGACTGCAATCCCTGCTGTTGATTCTGTTCATGGGCGGCTTCCTTGGCTTGCTGGGGTGGCTGCTCTGGGGCAGCAGCGGCCTGGTGCTGTTGGTGCTGATGGGGATGTCGGTGGTGGTGTTCAACCCCGCACTGTCACCGCGTTGGGTGATGAAACTCTACGGCGCCAGAGCATTGCCGCGGGGGCAGCTGCCGGCGCTGGACCAGGTGGTGGAGTGGCTGAGCGAGCGTGCCGGGCTGGAAGCGGTGCCGACCCTGTATCTGATCCCGAGCCGGGTCATGAACGCGTTCTCGGTGGGCCGGCGCGGGCACTCGGCGATTGCGCTCAGCGATGCGATGATCCGGCGTCTGAGCCTGCGCGAACTGGTCGGCGTGCTGGCACACGAGATCAGCCATATCCGCCACAACGATCTCTGGGTCATGGGGTTGGCGGACCTGTTCAGCCGCCTGACCAGCCTGCTGGCCTTTGTCGGTCAGGCGTTGTTGATCTTGAACCTGCCGCTGCTGTTGCTGGGGCTGGTCACTATCAACTGGTGGTTGATTCTGCTGCTGGTGATAGCGCCGGTGATCAGTGCTCTGGCCCAGCTGGCGTTGTCGAGAACGCGGGAATATGCAGCGGATCTGCATGCCGCGCAGCTGACCGGCGATCCGGAGGGGCTGGCCTTGGCGCTGGATCTGATCGAGCGAACCCAGGGTGGCTGGCTGGAACATGTGCTGATGCCGGGTCGCAAGATCCCCGAGCCGTCGCTGCTGCGCACCCACCCGGAGACCGATGAGAGGGTGGAGCGACTGATCGCGCTGAAGCAGGAGCTCGATGAGCGGGATGCGCTACCACTGAACCAGTTGCTGCATCGCTACGATCATCCCGAGGTCGAGCATAGGCCTCGACGACGCTTCTGGGGCACCTGGTGGTAGCTCAGCGGCGCTTGATCCACTCCAGCAGGCGGTTATTGGCCGGCAGCTCGTGATCCGCGAGCAGTTCCAGACCCGCCTGCCGTGCCAAGGTTTCCACCGCTTCGAAGTCGCGTATCCCCTGGCTCGGTTCGACCTGCTTAAGCCAGATATCGAAGCGTGCGTTGCTCTCGCTGGTGTAGCGTCCGCCATAGTTGAACGGGCCGTACTGGCAAAATCTGCCGCCTTCGGGTAATGCCTCGCCGATCCGCCCGATCATCTCGATCACCGCTTCCCAGGGCATGATATGGGTAGTGTTGGCGGTAAACACGGCATCGAACCCCTGTGGCCAGTGGCGCTGGGTCACATCCAGCTCAATCGGCGGGTACAGGTTGGGCAGCTGGGCCTCGGCCAGCCAGAGCTGGATGCCCGGATGGTTCTCGGCCAGATCGCTGGTTTGCCACTCCAGGTGACTCAACTCGGCGGCGAAGTGTACCGCATGCTGTCCGGTGCCGCTGCCGATCTCCAGCACCCGTGTGCGGTCGCGGAACGCCTGGCGTAGCACCTCTAGAATCGGTGTCTTGTTATTTTCGCAGGCCTGCGAGAAGGGTTTGTCGAGGTTGTTCATAACGTGCGGCTCATCATCTGGTGACTGTTACCCTTTGCTGGCTGTTCCGCCTTAAGGATTAGGTCAGGGCCGGTTTGTATTCCAATTGCCATCGTCAACTGTACCTGTCGGCCTGACGCTCTAAACTGGCACTATATTCCGAGTACTCTTATCAATCATAGTGTCAGCGAAGCAAGGAGCCGCGATGAAAAAGGACACATTTGAGGTCAGCCGCCACTACGCCGTTTGCCCTCACGACTGCCCCTCGACCTGCGCGCTGGAAGTGGAAAAGCTGGATGCGAATCGGATCGGGCGTGTTCATGGCAGCAAGCGCAATAGCTACACCGATGGCGTGATCTGCGCCAAGGTCGCCCGCTATGCGGAGCGGGTGCACCATCCGCAACGGCTGAGTACGCCGTTACGTCGGGTCGGCGCCAAGGGCGTCGGTCGCGAGGCGTTCGAGCCGATCAGCTGGGACGAAGCGCTGGATCTGATCGCCGAACGTTTCCAGACGATCAGTGCGGAGTTCGGTGCCGAAGCGATCTGGCCCTATTTCTACGCCGGTACCATGGGCTGGGCCCAGCGCGGTGCGACCCATCGCCTGCGTCATGCCCTGGGCTACTCGGGACAGAAGGAGACGATCTGCGTGGCGATCTCCAATGCCGGCTACCGGGCCGGTGTGGGTGCCTTGCGCGGCGTGGATGCGCGCGAGATCGCCGACAGTGAGCTGATCCTGGTCTGGGGCGGCAACCCGGTGCACACCCAGATCAATGTGATGACCCATATCGCCAAGGCACGGAAGAAAGGTGCCAAACTGGTGGTGGTCGATCCCTACCGGACACCGACCGCGCAGCAGGCGGACCTGCACCTGATGTTGAAGCCGGGCACCGACGGTGCACTGGCCTGTGCCGTGATGCAGCAGATCCTGACTGACGGGCTTGAGGATAGCGACTACCTGGCCCGCTACAGCGATTTCGATGCCGGCGTGCGTGAACACCTGAGCACACGCACACCGCAGTGGGCGGCCGGGATTACCGGGCTCAGCATCGAGCAGATCGTCGAGTTTGCCCGCCTCTATGCTTCTACGCGACGCAGTTTCCTGCGCCTGGGCTACGGCTTCAGCCGTTCGCGCAACGGCGCGTCCAATATGCATGCGGTGAGCTGCCTGCCGACCCTGGTCGGCGCCTGGCAGCACCGCGGTGGCGGCGCGCTCTACTCCAACAGCGAGTTGTATCAGCAGATGGATCGTACGCCGCTGCACGGACTGGCGCTGCGCGATCCGGGCGTGCGGATGCTGGATATGTCGCGCATCGGTCCGGTGCTGACCGGCGATCCGCAGGATCTGGGTGATGGCCCCCCGGTGAAGGCGCTGATGATCCAGAACACCAACCCGGTGGTGGTGGCGCCGGAATCGGCCAAGGTGCGCGAGGGCTTTCTGCGCGATGACCTGTTCGTCGTCGTGCACGAGCAGATGATGACCGAAACCGCGGCGATGGCCGATATCGTGCTGCCGGCCACCACATTTCTGGAACATGACGATATCTATACCGCCAGCGGCCATACTCATCTGCAGGTGAGCAAGGCGATCATCGAACCCCACGGCGAGTGTCGCAGCAACCACTGGCTGGTGTGCGAGCTGGCGCGCCGTCTCGGCGTGAAGCACGAGCTGTTCGAGCTCAGTGCGCTGGAACTGGTGGATAAGGCGCTTCAGTCCGGTGGATTGCCCAGCGCCGACGAAATTCATCGCGCGGAAGGGTTGGACTGTGCGCTGGATTTCGAGTCCGCGCATTTCCTCAACGGTTTCGGTCATGCCGACAAGCGCTTCCATTTCTATGCCGACTGGGCGGCGCTGGGTGAGCAGGGCGACCGCTTGCCGGTGCTGCCCGATCATGCCGAACTGATCGATGCCGCCGACGACAGCCATCCATTCCGGTTGGTCACGGCGCCGGCGCGCACCTTCCTCAACAGCAGCTTTACCGAAACGCCGGGATCGCTGAAGAAGGAGGGGCGTCCCAGGGTACTGCTGAATCCACAGGATGCCGAGCGTATGGATGTTGTCGGTGATGAATTGGTCAGCATCGGCAATCGGCACGGACAGATCCGGATTCACGCCACAACCTTCGCGGGTGTGCAGCACGGCGTGCTGATCGTGGAGGGGTTGTGGCCCAATGGCGCGTTTGTGGATGGCCTCGGTATCAATGCGCTGGTCAGTGCCGAGCCGGCAGCACCGGCCGGCGGTGCGTTATTTCACGACACCAAGGTATGGCTGAAGCCTGACCGGACAGCTGAATAGCACAATGTTATAGAGGAGCGATGCCGTATCTTCCGGCTGACACGCCGGAGTCCCATGCGTGGGGACGCCACTGGGCCCTCCCTGGCGCATAGGGTCAGCCGGAAAATGCTCATCGCCCCGGTCCTGGCCGAATCCGCGATAGTACAATCGTCCCGCTGTCGAACGGCTGATGACGTGCTATCGCTATCGCTTCACGTTATTATGACCCGCTGATTCCCCCGTATCGCGGCTTGGCGACAGATGCTCCTGATCATCGATAATTACGATTCGTTTACCTATAACGTGGTGCAGTATTTCTGCGAGCTGGGCGCCGAGGTTCAGGTCTATCGTAATGATGAGATCGACCTGGCCGGGATCGAGGCGAAGCAGCCGGACCAGCTGGTGATCTCGCCCGGTCCCTGCACGCCCAATGAGGCGGGTATTTCGCTGGCGGCGATAGAGTATTTCGCCGGGCGTCTGCCGATTCTGGGTATCTGTCTGGGCCATCAGGCGATAGGTCAGGTGTTCGGGGCGAAGGTGGTTCGGGCGCGACAGGTGATGCACGGCAAGACATCGTCGGTATTTCACCAGGGACAGGGGGTGTTCGAGGGGTTGAATAATCCGCTTGAAGTCACGCGCTACCACTCCCTGGTACTCGAGCCTGACAGCATGCCGCCTGAGCTGGAAGTGACCGCCTGGACTCGGAACAGTGACGGCGAGCGGGACGAGATCATGGGTGTCCGCCACGCCGAGCTGGATATTGAGGGGGTTCAGTTTCACCCCGAATCGATTCTGACCCAGCAGGGACACGAACTGCTGGCGAATTTTCTCAAGCGCAGCGCCAATCGCTAGGGCGCAGCGCATACATAGAGAGTGCAGCGCACCTTGGCGCGCACGGAGACACAAGCGAACAGCCTGTTAGGGTAGGGAGCCGCAATGGATATTAAAGAAGCGTTGGCACGCGTGGTCGATCATATCGATCTGAGCCGTGACGAGATGGTCGAAGTGATGCGCCAGGTGATGACCGGGCAGTGCAGCGAGTCGCAGATCGCCGGTTTCCTGGTAGCCCTGCGTATGAAGAGCGAATCGATCGACGAGATCACCGGTGCCGCGCAGGTCATGCGCGAGCTGGCGACACCGGTCAAGGCAGCCGCGGCACCGCTGGTGGATATCGTCGGTACCGGCGGTGACGGTGCCAACCTGTTCAACGTCTCCTCGGCCAGCGCCTTTGTCGCCGCAGCCTGTGGCGTCAATGTGGCCAAACACGGCAACCGCGGCGTCTCGTCCAAAAGTGGCAGTGCCGATCTGCTGGAACAGGCGGGGATCAATCTGGACCTGGGTGCCGAGCAGGTAGCGCGCTGCATCGATGAGGTGGGTGTTGGCTTCATGTTTGCGCCCGGCTATCACGGTGCCATGAAGCACGCCATCGGCGCGCGCCGCGCACTGGGTATCCGCACGATGTTCAATATCCTCGGCCCGATGACCAACCCGGCCGGTGCCAAACGCCTGGTGATCGGCGTATTCACCAAGAAGCTCTGTCGTCCCATGGCGGAAGTGATGCAGCAGCTCGGTGCCGAGCACATCATGGTGGTGCATGCCGATGACGGTCTGGACGAGATCAGCCTGGCGACCCATACCCACGTGGCCGAGCTCAAGGCTGGCCAGATCCGCGAATACACGCTGTCACCGGAAGATCTGGGCATCGAAAGCCAGAGCCTGATCGGCCTGGTGGTGGATAGCCCGGCGCAGTCGCTCGAGTTGATCCGCGCGGCGTTGTCCGGTGCCGACGAATCGGTGGCGCGCAAGGCGGTATCGATGATCGCACTCAATGCAGGTGCCGCGGTCTACCTCAGCGGTCAGGCAGGCAGCCATAAAGAGGGTGTGCAGCAGGCGCTGGAGGCGATCCGCGCCGGTGTGGCACTGAAAAAAATGGAACAGCTGGCCCAGTTCAGCCAGCAGCTTTGAGACGACAGATCATGACTGATACACCGACCGTGCTGAAGAAGATCATAGCGCGCAAACATGAAGAGATCGAAGCGCGTGCGGCCAAGGTTTCGATCTCCGATCTGAGCGACCGGATCCGCGCCAAACTCGGTACCGACTCCGATCCCCGAGGCTTTGTTGCCAGTCTACAGCGCTCCCTGGCCGAGGGGCGTTCAGCGGTGATCGCCGAGATCAAGAAGGCCAGCCCATCCAAAGGGGTGATTCGCGATCCCTTCCATCCGGCGGAGATCGCCCGCTCCTATGAACAGGGTGGTGCCAGCTGCCTGTCGGTGCTGACCGATGTGGATTTCTTCCAGGGCAGCGACGCCTACCTGATGGAGGCGCGCGCCGCCTGTTCGCTGCCGGTGATCCGCAAGGATTTCATCGTCGAGCCCTACCAGGTGTATGAAGCCCGGGCCATCGGCGCCGACTGCATCCTGTTGATCGTGGCGGCATTGACCGACGCCAAGCTGGCGGAGCTGAACAAGCTGGCGCACTCGCTGGGTATGGATGTGCTGATCGAGGTGCACGACGAGGAGGAGCTGAAACGCTCACTGCCGCTGGGCAATACCCTGGTCGGCATTAATAACCGTAACCTGCACACCTTTGACGTGTCGCTCGAGCACACTTTCTCGCTGCTTGAGATGATTCCCGAGGACCGTATCGTCGTTACCGAGAGCGGTATCCACACCCCGGAGGATGTGGTGGCGATGCGTCAGCGTGGTGTCAATGCGTTCCTGGTCGGGGAGGCGTTTATGCGCGCGCCGGAGCCGGGCCAGAAACTGGCAGAACTGTTTAATTAAGGAACCTTTTCCTAAGGAACCTTTTTCTAAGGAACAACCGAGATGACGATGAACGTCAATGTGCACTGGGATGGCGACGAGCGCTTCAAGGCGGTCACCGATTCCGGTTTCGAAGTGATGATCGACCGTGACCTGAAACAGGGACCGCGGCCGATGGAGCTGTTGCTGGCCGGCCTTGGCGGCTGCACCAGTGTCGATGTGATGATGATTCTGCGCAAGGCGCGCCAGGATGTCACCGACTGCGTGGCGCAGATCGAGGCGGAGCGTGCCGACGCCGTGCCCTCGGTGTTCACCAAAATCCATGTCAAATTCGTGGTCACCGGGCGTAACCTCAAGCCGGCGGCGGTTGAACGCGCGGTCAAGCTGTCCGCCGAGCAGTACTGCTCCGCGTCACTGATGTTGGAGAAGGGTGGCGTCGAGATCAGCCACAGCTTCGAGATTATCGAAGCGGAGTAAGTCGAATAGAACGGCGCGCTGGCAGAGCCTAGGCTTTCAGATCGCGCCGTGTCGCGCCCGGTGTTTCTCGAAACTCCCGCTTATAGGCCCGGTTGAAGCTGGACGCGTCGGCAAAGCCGACCTCGGCCGCTATCGCCACCAGGGGCAGCGCGCTATCTAGCAGCTGGGTGCGGGCGTGTCGCAGGCGCCGGCTGACGACATACTGTTGCGGCGTCACGCCAAACTGCCGCTGGAACAGACAATAGAAATGGCTCTCACTCAGGTTCAGCGCCTGTGCCAGCTCCCGATTTGTGAGTGGCTCGGCCAGTCGGCTATCGATAAAATCGTGCAGAATGACCGGGTTGATACGTTGGCGGATCAGCGGCTCCGCCCGTTTCGCTGAATAGAGCCGACAGAACTGGGTCATAAACAGGGATACCAACTGGCAGCGCAGCAGCGCGTTGTCCGAGCTCTTTCCGGCCGCCAATTGGGTGGCTGCAAACTCCAGCAAAGGCGCCATCTCTCCGCCCAGGGACAGGAATTCCGGCCGGTTGAACAGCGTGTCTTCGAACGTCATCCGGCAGGCCTGCTCCAGCGCGCGGATATAGGGATCCTGCAGAGAAACATCCACCACCAATAGCTCACTGTTATCACTCAGCCCCTCGAACCGATGGCAGCTCGATGCCGGTACCAGTGCAGCACTGCCCGGTACCAGGCGACCGGCGGTATCGGTAAATTCACAGTCCATGCGGCCGCGCCAGCCGATCAGTATCTGCGCGAAGTCGTGTTGGTGCTCCCCGCGCTGGCGCGCGATCAGGTTGCGGCGTGCTTGAGAACTGTTCATGCGGAAGCACCTCAACTGGAGGACCGAAAGGCTGCTCCGTAGCCTGGGTATATAGATTCAGAGGCTGGGTCCACGGCAGAGCGCGGGTATTGGTTAGGATGTGATCGCAGAGTAACAATGCTGGAGCCCGTTATGCAACTGAATGCCGAACAAGTACAACAAGCACTGCCCTGGAGCGCGGTGGTTGATGCGTTAGCGGATGCTTTCTCGCGTACCGATCTTCATGCTCCGGTACGCCACCACCATTTCATCGACGTGCCAGGCGAGCCGCAGGCGACCCTGCTGCTGATGCCGGCGTGGATCGAGGGGGTGTATCTGGGCGTCAAGCAGGTCGCTGTATTTCCGGGCAATAACGCCCGCAATCTGCCGGGGTTGACCAGTCTGTATACCCTTAGCTGCGGCAGAACGGGGAGAACCCTGCTGACGCTGGATGGCAATGAATTGACCGCCCGGCGCACGGCGGGTGCTTCGGCGCTGGCCTCACGCTACCTGTCTCGCGCTGATGCAAGCATCCTGCTGATGGTCGGTAGCGGGCGGATGGCACGGCGCCTGATCCCGGCCCATATGAGTGTGCGAAAGCTGAAAACTATCCATGTATGGGACAGGAGTGAGGCTTCTGCTCAGCGCCTGGTGGAGGCGTTGCGGATAGAGGGAATCCGGGCCCAGATGTGCCCGAGTGATCAGTTGCAGGCGCGCGCCAGAGAGGCCGATATCGTCAGCTGCGCCACCATGGCAACCGAACCCCTGGTGCTGGGGGAATGGTTGAAGCCGGGCGCTCATCTGGATCTGGTCGGCAGCTTCACACCCAAAATGCGTGAAACCGACAACCGGGCCATGCAGCGTTGCGAGGTGTTTGTCGATACCCGTGCCGGCGCCCTGGCGGAGACCGGCGACCTGATTATTCCGATCCGGGAGGGGGCAATCAGCGAAGCCAAGGTCGTCGCTGAATTCGCCGACCTGTGTCGGGGTGAGCATCCGGGGCGTTCGGCACTGGCCGACCCGGACCGCGCCGTCACCCTGTTCAAGTCCGTCGGCGACTCCCGTGAGGATCTGGCCGCGGCCATTCTGGCGTATCGGCGCAATACCTCCGCTTAACCTTTCGCCTCCCGGGCTGTCGGCTCGGGTGACCTCTATTGAGAAATAATAACAACAGGTGGGGATTTAGTTCCCATCCAAGGAGTCCTCAGTATGACTACGAATCGCTCTCCGGATATCCCGATGCCGAGCTTGGCGGTCGCGCTGATACCGATCGTCCTGACCATCGCGCTGTTGGGGATGCAGATCTTCTACTATGACGACTTCACGCCGCACATCGCGCTGGCGATCGGTTTTGCCATCACGGCGCTGGTGGGGTGGTTTCAGGGCTATGGTTGGAAGCACATCGAGGCTGGAGCCTTTCACGTACTGCATGTGGCCATGCCCTCGATCGCCACGTTGATCGTGGTCGGTATGCTGGTCAGCACCTGGATCGCCAGCGGGACGGTGCCGATGCTGATCTACTACGGTCTGGAGTTGATCGACCCAAGCTGGTTCCTGGCCGCGTCGATGCTGCTGTGTTCGGTGGTGTCGCTGGCGATCGGCTCCAGCTGGACTACCGTCGGTACTGTCGGGCTGGCATTGATCGGTATCGGCGCCGCGTTTGAAATCCCGGTGTACTGGACCGCCGGTGCAGTGGTTTCCGGTTCCTTTTTCGGCGACAAGGTGTCGCCGCTGTCCGATACCACTAACCTGGCCGCGGCAGTGACCGAGACCAATGTGTTCGACCATATCCGCAATATGATGCCAACCACCATTCCCGCCATGCTGATCGCGTTTCTGATCTATCTGATGGTCGGCGGCGCAGCTGGTGTCGATGCCAGCCAATTGCAGCAAATCGCCCAGTATAAGGCGGGATTGGACGCGCATTTCGATCTCGGTATTCTGCCCTTGCTGCCGCTGCTGATCGTAATGGCGCTGGCGTTCTTCAAGGTCTCGCCGATTCCGGCCCTGTTCATCGGCTTTATCTCGGGCGCGTTTGTGGCGGCTATTACTTATGGCTACGATCTAAATCAGGTGCTGACCATCGCCCATAGTGGATTCAAGATAGAAACCGGCGCCGAGGCGCTCGACAGACTGCTTAATCGTGGCGGAGTCTCCTCTATGACCTGGGTCGTGACGTTGATGATGTTCGCGCTCGCCTTTGGCGGTGCGCTGGAGCGTACCCGCTGCCTGGAATCGGTGGTCAGTGCCATCATGCGCCTGAGCGGCAAGTTTCGTGGGCTGCAGACCAATGCCATTCTCACCTCTATCGCTACCAATGCCGTATCCGGAGATGTCTATCTGTCGATCGCACTGCCTGGCCGTATGTACGCACCGGAGTACGACAAGCTGGGATTCAGCCGTTTGAATCTGTCTCGTGCGATCGAGGAGGGTGGCACGCTGGTGTCACCGCTGATTCCATGGAACGCCGGGGGCGCATTCGTCATCGGGGCGCTGGGATTGAGCATGGCTGGCGGCGATTACTCTGATCTGCTCTATGCACCGCTCGCATTTGCCTGCTGGATGTCACCGATGATCGGCATCCTCTATGCGCAGACCGGCTGGTTCTCGAAGCGAGCCGAAGTGGAGACGATTGAGATGACCGCTGACGAGCCGGCCGCGACCCTAACCCAACCAAGAGGAGCGCTCTGATGTCCGCTTCAGGGGCTGTCGCTTCGGCAACGCGGGAGGGCTCAGATCTTGCCGTTGTCGGCGCCGGGGTCCTGGGTCTTTGTACCGCCCTGCAGGCGCAGCGACAAGGCTACGAGGTGACCCTGATCGACCGTGATGAACCGGGTCTGGGGGCTTCGTTCGGCAATGCCGGTTATTTGGCCACCGAACTGATCGATCCGCTGTCGACCGGCAAGACGCTGCGCGCAGCACCGCGGATGTGGCTCGATCCCAACGGCCCGCTGTCACTGCCGTTGCGATACCTGCACCGCATACTGCCCTGGCTGCTGCGCTTCATCGCGGCGGCTCAGCCTGAACGCGCCGCAAGGGCGCGCGCGGCGCTGTCGCAGCTGAACCGGGCGGCGATCCCAGCCTGGCAGCGCTGCCTGGAGGATATCGGTGCCAGGGAGCAGATGGTGCAGTCCGGTTACCTGCTGGTGTGGGAATCCTCCGACCGGCTGGCGGAGGCGCAAGCGCACGCTGCTTATCTGGAGCAGTGGGGTATCCGCAGCGAGCTGCTGCGCGGATCGGAATTGGCGAAGCTGGAGCCGGAGTTGGCGCCACGGCTCAGCCATGCCCTCTATTTTCCCAATGCCTGGCAAGTACGTGATCCCTACCAGCTATGCCTGAGCCTGTTCGAGGCCTTTCGGCAGCGTGGTGGTCATTTTGTAAAGCAGAGCGTGAAACGCGTGGTGCCGACTCAACAGCGCGTCGTTATCGAGGCAGCGTCGGAGTCCCTGGGGTTTGATCAGGCGATTATCTGTACCGGGGCCTGGAGCAGACAGCTGCTCAGCGGCGTGGGTCTCGATGTGCCGCTGGAGGCGGAGCGCGGTTACCATCTGACGATCGCAACGCAGACGGCCCGGATCAACCGACCTGTAGGTTCGGCGGAGCGTCGTTTCGTTCTCAGTCCTCTCGCATCGGGACTGCGTGCGGTCGGCATGACCGAGCTTGGCGGCTTGCGGCTGAAGCCGTTCAAGCGGCGCTTTGCCGCACTGCGCCATCACACCCTGGCTTTGCTGCCGACCCTCAGCGGAGAAACTGAAAAGTTTGACGAGTGGATGGGCCATCGGCCGACCCTGCCGGACTCGCTGCCGGTGATCGATCGCCATCCGCAATGCCCCCGGTTGCTGTTCGCGTTCGGTAATCAGCACCTGGGGCTGACCCAGGCGGCGATCAGTGCCGAGCTTGTGATTGCGCTGTTGGCTGGACGACAGCCGGCTATCGATCCCGCGCCGTTCAGGGTCACTCGCTTCTGAACCGTTGGAACTGCGCAGGTGTTGGGCCAGCTCTTGTGTTTGTGTGGCCGGGCGAGTATCATTCCGCGTCCGATAAATTCGGCCTACACTTGTAGTTAGTTGTCTAACTAGTTGTTTAACTCCTTGCTTTCGGTCGGCTGGCTGCGCCTGTTGGGACGCTGTCTGATGCGAAGGCTATTAACCCGTAAGGAGCAATTAATGCGTCATTACGAAATCGTCTTTCTGGTTCACCCGAACCAGAGCGAGCAGGTTCCGGCTATGATCGAGCGTTACAAAGCCCTCATCGAAGGCGATAACGGCTCAATCCACCGTCTGGAAGATTGGGGCCGTCGTCAGCTGGCTTACCCGATCAACAATGTTCACAAGGCACACTACGTGCTGATGAACGTTGAATGCTCTCAGAATGTCCTGGATGAACTCGCTAACCTGTTCCGTTACAACGATGCCGTGCTGCGTAACATGGTCATCCGTTGTAAAGAAGCGATCACCGAAGCCTCTCCGATCAAAGCTGCTGAAGCGCGTGAAGAGCGTAAGCCGCGTCGTGAAGACCGTGGTGAGCAGAAGTCTGAACAGGCTCCTGCTGAAGAAACCGAAACCGCTTCAGAAGAGTAAGATTAAGGAGAGTTCAGATGGCACGTTTTTTCCGTCGTCGCAAGTTCTGCCGTTTCACCGCTGAAGGCGTCAAAGAGATCGATTACAAGGATCTCGAAGTGCTGAAAAGCTACATCACTGAAACCGGCAAAATCGTTCCGAGCCGCATCACCGGTACCAAAGCGCGTTACCAGCGTCAGCTGGCTACCGCTATCAAGCGTGCCCGTTACGTGGCTCTGCTGCCGTACACTGACAGCCACGACGTCTAAGGGTTGTCGGCGTAAGCCGCAAACCGCTGCGTGATCGTCGGCTGATTGGCGGCACGCAGAAGATGCACAGGTTAGAGGTGAGACGGGGCAGTCCCGTCAACCGGATAGGAATTAAACCTGCAGCCAGAGGCTGCAGATAGATGAGGTTTACGAGATGGAAGTAATTCTGCTCGAGAGCATCGGCAAGCTGGGTAAGCTTGGCGATAAGGTCGCGGTCAAGGGCGGTTTCGGCCGCAACTACCTGATCCCGCAGGGTAAAGCTGTACCGGCTACCGGTGATAACGTTGCACGCTTCGAAGAGCGTCGCGCTGAACTGGAAAAGGCAGCTGCTGACAAGCTGACTGCTGCCCAGGCTCGCGCGGATCAGCTCAACGATCTGGAGCTGTCCGTTGTTGCTAAAGCGGGTGACGAAGGCAAGCTGTTCGGCTCTATCGGTACCCGTGATATCGCTGATGCAATCACCGGCTCTGGTATCGAAGTCGAGAAGAGCGAAGTGCGTCTGCCGGCCGGTGTTATCCGCACCATCGGTGAGTTCGACATCGCTGTTCAACTGCACCCGGAAGTCTCTGCACACCTGAAACTGATCGTAGTAGCTGAATAAGCTGCTGAGTAAGTTGCTGAGTAAGCAACTTAGCAAGATCGGTTGAAGCGTTTGCAGTAGTTCGAAAAAGCACTGTTTTCACTCTGTGGAACAGTGCTTTTTTGTGCCTGTAATTTGCCCTTTTGCCGGCGGGCTTGAGTCAGTAGACTAGCTTGTCTGGTCTCTGGTAGACCGGCTGAATTAACGATACGGATAAGCGGTTGTGGATATTGCGGAACTGAACGACGAAGAGCTTGAGCGCGCTAAGGTGCCGCCCTACTCGATGGAGGCGGAGCAGTCGGTGCTCGGCGGCCTGATGTTGGATAACAACGCCTGGGACACGGTGGCCGAGGTGGTGCTTGAGCAGCATTTCTACAGCGGTAATCACCGCTCGATCTATCGCACCATGCAGAAGCTGGTCGACGATGGCCGACCGATCGACGTGGTCACGCTGTCTGAAGAGCTGGACCGCACCGCCGAGCTGGAGCAGGCCGGAGGGCTGGAGTACCTGGTATCGCTGGCGCGCAACACACCCAGCGTGTCCAACATCCGCGCCTACTCCGAGATCGTGCGTGACCGTGCGCTGCTGCGGCAGATGATCGAGGTGGCAAACGAGATCGCCGATAACGCCTTTTTCCCGGAAGGGCGTGCGTCCGAGGAGATCCTCAACGAGGCGGAGCAGAAGATCTTCAAGATCGCCGAGAACCGTCCCAACCAGGGCGGCCCCGAGCCGATCAACCCGCTGCTGAAGAAAGCGGTGGATCGCATCGACCACCTGTTCAACAACTCCGATGCGATGACCGGTACCACCACCGGCTTCGACGACTTGGATGCGCGCACCGGCGGTCTGCAGCCATCGGACCTGATCATCGTGGCCGCGCGACCCTCCATGGGTAAGACCACCTTCTCGATGAACCTGGTGGAGAACGCGTTGATGGGCACCAACAAGCCGGTGCTGGTGTTCAGTCTCGAGATGCCGGCGGATCAGCTGGTGTCGCGTATGCTCTCCTCACTCGGCCGTATCGACCAGACCAAGGTGCGCAGCGGTCAGTTGGAGGAGGATGACTGGCCGCGACTGACGGCGGCGGTCAATATGCTCAAGAACAAGCCGCTGTATATCGATGACCAGCCGGGCATCAGCCCCAACGAAATGCGTGCTCGCGCCCGCCGTATCGTGCGCGAGCATGGAGAGCTGGGCCTGATCATGGTCGACTACCTGCAGCTGATGTCGATGAAGAACGGCAAGAGCGAGGGGCGTACCCAGGAGATCTCCGAGATCTCGCGCTCGCTGAAGGCGCTGGCCAAGGAGATGGAGTGTCCGGTGGTGGCGTTGTCACAGTTGAACCGATCGTTGGAGCAGCGGCCCAACAAGCGTCCGGTCAACTCGGATCTGCGTGAATCGGGCGCCATCGAGCAGGACGCCGACGTGATCATGTTTATCTACCGCGATGAGGTGTACAACGAAGACAGTCCCGAGAAGGGGGTGGCCGAGATCATCATCGGTAAGCAGCGTAACGGTCCGATCGGTACCACGCGCCTGGCCTTCATCGGTAAATACACCCGTTTCGAAAACCTGGCGCACAGCTACGACTACGGCCCGGACGAGTAAGTCCGGACGTGCCGTCTGCCGGGCTCAGCGCTCGGTGATTTTCACCATGTGGTCGCGAAAGCCCGCCGGAATCGGGCTGATTTTGCGTGCTTCGTAATCGAAGAACACGATGCCGGTCTTGGCGTGAGCCACCTCGACGGCGGTTTTCTTGTTGGTCAGCAGGTAGAACATATCGCAGCCATACTTGTTGAAATCACCCACCGTGACGTCAACCTGGATGCTGTCGCCGTAAAACCCTTCCGCCTTGTAGACGATGGCCGAATCGGACATCACCAGACCTACGCCCTCGATATCCATCTCGGTATAGTGGTAGTGACGCAGGAAACGGATTCGTGCTTCGTGCAACATCGCCAAGACGGCGTCATTGCCCAGGTGGCCACCGTAGTTGATATCGCTGATGCGCACCGGGATCTCGGTGCTGAACAGATAGTTCTCCGGCATGTCGATACGAATGCGCGCCATGCATCTCTCCTGTAAAAAAACACACTCACTGCGAATAGACTAGCGCAAAACGACGAGCCCTGGCAGCCCTGAAATCAGCCTTCCAGGGCGTTCAGAACCTGAATGATTCCGCTGCACAGGGTGTCGAGATCCGCATTGCTCATCACGTAGGGCGGCATCACGTAGACCAGTTTGCCGAACGGTCTGACCCAGATCCCCTGTTCGACAAACAGTGGTTGCACGCTGGCCAGCGAGACCGCTTCATGCAGTTCGATCACTCCGATAGCACCCAGTACGCGGACATCGGCAACGCCGCTCAGGCTGGCAGCGGGTGACAGGCTGGCCGTTAGCCGGGTTTCGATGCGGCTGACCTCGGCTTGCCAGTCCTGCTCCTGCAGCAGCGTCAGGCTGGCGTTGGCGACCGCGCAGGCCAACGGATTGCCCATGAAGGTGGGGCCGTGCATGAAGCAGCCGGCGCCCCCGGCGGAGATCGTCTCGCCGATATGGGCGGTGGTCAGGGTGGCGGACAGGGTCATGTAGCCACCGGTCAGCGCCTTGCCCAGGCAGAGGATGTCCGGGCTGATACCGGCGTGCTCGCAGGCAAACAGCTTGCCGCTACGGCCAAAGCCGGTGGCGATCTCGTCCGCGATCAGCAGTACCTCGTAGCGATCACAGAGGATACGGGCCTGTTTCAGCCACTCCGGTGAGTAGAAGTACATGCCGCCGGCGCCCTGCACGATCGGCTCGACAATCAGCGCTGCAATCTCGTCGCCATGCTCGCGCAGCGTCTGCTCTAGCGCATCGCAATCGCCGTCGATCAGCGGCTGGCCAAAGCGGGTGGCCGGGCGCGGGATATGGACCTGCTGGGCCAGTACGCCACTGAACAGCTCATGCATGCCGGTGACCGGATCGCACACCGACATGGCGCCGAAAGTGTCGCCATGATAGCCGTTTTGCAGCGCCACCAGCTTGTGTTTGCCCGGCTTGCCTCGGGCGTGCCAGTACTGGATCGCCATCTTCATCGCGACCTCTACGGCTACCGAGCCGGAATCGGCCAGAAACACGCGGTCCAGCCCCGCCGGCGTCATCTGCACCAGCTTGCGGCTCAGCTCGATGGCCGGCTCGTGGGTCAGGCCGCCGAACATGACGTGGGCGACCCGGTCGATCTGGGCGTGTGCGGCGGCATTGAGGCTGGGGTGGTTATAACCGTGGATTACCGACCACCAGGAGGCCATGCCGTCGATCAGCTCGCGCCCGTCGCTGAGCCTGATCCGCACGCCGGAGGCCGATTCCACCGGCACCATCGGCGGCGGATTGATCATCGAGGAGTAGGGGTGCCAGATATGCTGTTGATCGAAGGCGAGTTGTTCGGACGTTAGCGGCATGCTGCTACCTGTTGTTTGGGTTCAACGAGTTTCACGGCTCGGTGCGCGAGTCTAGCACAGGGGGTAAGCGATAAAAGTTTTGACCGCAAGACTCAGGCGTTAAGTTCCAGCACCTCGATCGTCTGTTCGGTGATGCGAAAACGGATGTTCAATCCGTGCAGGGTGATGCCGTAGATCCGCTCGGGATCGCGCTGGTAGGCCGGGCGCGGGTCGCAGCGCAGTACATCGGCGATCTGCTGTTCCAGCGGCTGATTTAGCTGCCGGCTGAATCTGGCCAGGGCTTCATGGGCCTCGGACGCCCAGTTGATCGGCAGGTCCAGGGTTTCAATCTTCTCGGCCAGGGTGAAGCGGGCCTCGGGCAGCGCGTCGGAGTAGGGCAGGTAGGGTTTTATGTCGAGGATCGGAGTGCCGTCGAGCAGGTCGGCGCCGCGCACCTCCAGCAATACCCTGTTGCCCTGCTGGCGGATCGCGATCAGTTCCACCGGCGATAGCCCGATCGGATTGGGGCGGAAAGGGGAGCGGGAGGCGAACACGCCCAGCCGCTTGTTACCACCCAAACGTGGCGGGCGTACGGTCGGTTTCCAGCCCTGGTCGGCGGTGGCGCTGAACAGGAAGATCAGCCAGATATGGCTGGCCTCCTCAAGTCCCCGTACCGCCTCGGGAGAACCGAACTCGGGGTAGAGTTCGATGGTGGCGCTGAGCGACTCGGCCAGTCCGGGCTGTCTTGGAATGCCGAACTTTTCATTGAAGGCACTGTGGATAATGCCGATCGGTGTCATGTTGATGGGGTTGTGCATCGTTGTCATCCGGTAAAGGCATCGTAGAGCAGTTTGGTGCCGGTCAGGAACAGGAAACCAAAGCAGATACGATAGAACCAGGTCTGATTGATACGGTGGTGCATCCAGTAGCCCAGGCGTACGCCAATGGGGGCCAGCAGGGCAAGGATTGCCGAGGTCGACAGGTTGGCGCTATCGAACTGTCCAAGCAGTGCGTAGGGGATCAGTTTCAGATAGTTGATCGCCGCGAACATGATGATGGTGGTGCCGATAAAGATGCTCTTTTCCAGCCGCAGTGGCAGCAGGTAGATGTTCAGTGGCGGCCCTCCGGCATGCACGCTGAAACTGGTAAAGCCGGTCAATATGCCCCAGAAACCGCCGCGCAGGGTGCTGGGCTGACGAGGCGTATTGCTGCCCGGGCGCAGCCAGTAGTTCAACGTGAACAGCACCGCAATACCGCCGATGATGAACTTCAGGTGCTGCTCGCTCAGGTAGCGGAAGCTCAGTGCGCCGATCAGGATACCGATCAGGGCCGCCGGAATCAGCACCTTCAGCAGGGAGCGGTCGAACTTGCCGCGGAAGCTCCACATCGCCGCCAGATCCATCAGGCAGAGGATCGGCAGCATTATCGCAGCGGCCTGTATCGGACTGATCACCAGTGCCATAAGAGGCACGGCGACCATGCCCAAGCCGCCGCCGAAACCGCCTTTGGAGATGCCGACGATCAGAATCGCCGGAATCGCGGCCACGTAGAACAGGGGGTCGGTAATCATCCTTTGGCCGGCTCCTCTACCAGTGGGTCACGATGCATGATCGGCAGCGTGCTGCTCCAGTGGCTGGAGGCCTTCTCCGCCTGTTCGGCGAGGCGCTGCAGCTGGCTGCAGGCATCCAGTAGCGCCATGCTCTCCTCCGCCCCAATATGGCCCATCACGGTCTCCTTCAGCAGGCTCTCTTTCAGTTGTTGATAAAGTTGATGCACGTCGCGCATCAACTGGTGGCTCTGGTAGCCCTGGGTGCTGCTCTCTTCATTGACCTCGGCCAGATCGACCAGGCGGATCACCGCCTGTTGGAACAGGAACAGCTGTTTGCGCATGCCGCTTTGCTGCAGCTGTTCGAATACCGCGTGGTACTCGGGCATATGGGCGGAGAGGCGCGCCATCTCGCTGTAATAGCGGGCAACCCTGAGCGAAATCGGCAGCGTCTCGCTGATCTCCATACTGAGATTCTGCCG
Source organism: Marinobacterium zhoushanense (assembly GCF_014641945.1). Classification (GTDB taxonomy): domain Bacteria; phylum Pseudomonadota; class Gammaproteobacteria; order Pseudomonadales; family Balneatricaceae; genus Marinobacterium_D; species Marinobacterium_D zhoushanense. The sequence goes on along the minus strand of NZ_BMIJ01000002.1, from coordinate 509,477 downwards.
TGCCAGCTCCTGGTTGAACTCGCTGATCTTGCCGACCAGTTGATAGATCCCCTGTGCCTGGGCTTCCAGTCTGGCTTGATTGGGCGTTTCGGCGCTGATCGCCTCCCGGACCATGCGCGAGCAGTGCTGGCTAACCCGGGCCAGCTCCCGGTTCAGCGCCTCGACCGCCAGAGAGGGAGTGGTCAGGATGTTGGCGTCCAAGAAATGAGGCTGCGCCTCATCCTCTTCCTGGCTGCGGAAGCGCTTCAGCAAAAAAGTTTCCATGCGGTCGGTCAGCGGCCAGATCATTGCCACGCCGGTCAGGTTGAACAGGGTATGGTACAGCGCCAGCAGCGACACCAGGTCGAAGCGTTGAGGGTCCAGGTGGTCGAGCCAGCCCGCCAGCAGTATCAGAAATAGCAGGCCCACCGCGCCGGTGAGCAGGTTGAACAGCACATGGGCGGCGGAGATCCGTTTTGCGCTCGGGGTTGCGCCGATCGACGCGAGCAGAGCGGTGGTGGTGGTGCCGACATTGGCACCGATCACCAGCGCCGCCGCAGCCGACAGAGTGATCGATCCGGTATGCACCAGCGACAGCGCGATCGCCATGACCGCTGCCGAGGCCTGCATCAGGAAGGTGAGGACGAAGCCGGCCAGCACAAACAGCGTCAGCGCCAGCGGGCTGTTGCCGATCTCGTTCAGCGGAACCTGCTCCGAGATGCCATCGAAGCTGCTGCGCAGAAAATCCAGGCCGATAAAAAACAGACCGAAGCCGGCCAGAGCGGTACCAACGTGGCCCAGACGACCGTTCTTGCTGACGGTGCGTGCCACCATGCCGGCGCCGATCATCGGCAGCGCGAAGGCGCTGATCTTGATCTTGAAGCCGATCAGCGCCACCAGCCAGCCGGTCATTGTGGTGCCGATGTTGCAACCGTAGATAACGGCAATCGATTGTCCCAGGGTCAACAGGCCGGCGTTGACGAAGCCCAGGGTGGCGACGGTGACCGCGCTGGAGGATTGCACCGCAGCGGTGATCAGTGTTCCGGAGAGCAGTCCACGCAGTTTCGATTTGGTTGCCGCTACCAGGGCTCGTTTCAGCGATCGACCGGCAGCCTGCTTGAGGCCGATGGTCATCAGCTGCATGCCGAGCAGGAACAGGCCGATACCGCCAATCAGTTGGCCCAGCATATCCAGGGTCATTGCCGCTCCGATGACAAAAGTGTACGCGGTGAAGTCTAACCAAGCTCGGTCAAGACTGCATCAGCCCTTTGACGGCGTGCGCGCCAGCACCCAGATCTCCACCCGTCTGGCGCCGGCCATTTTCAGCAGCCGGGCCAGCTCCTCGGCAGTACTGCCGGTGGTCATTACGTCGTCGACGACCGCCACATGCTCGGGCACCGGCTGCAGCAGTTTGAAGCTGCCGGCCAGATTGGTACCGCGAGACGCTCTGTTCAGCCGTGCTTGCTGCAGGGTGGTGCGGCGCTTGCGCAGCAGCTCGCTGCGTACCGGAATTCCCAGGTGCCGACCGAGCTGTGCAGCGATCAACTCGGCCTGATTGAAACCGCGCAACGTGGTGCGCCAGGGATGCATGGGGACGGGCAGCAGCATCTTGGGTGGCTGTTCGATGCGGTCACGCAGCAGCTGTGCAAATATCAGGCTGAGCCAGCCCAGGGCCTCCGGGCGACGCAGATATTTGATCGCCGGGATCAATTGGCTGATCGGAAAGGCATAAAGAAAAGCGGCGTGGGTGATATCGAACGCTGGCGCTTGTCGTTGGCAGCGGGCACAGAGCGAACTGCCGGCAAGTCCTGTGGGCATGGGTTCGGCACAGCGGCGGCAGGCGCCGATCAGCCAGGGTAGGTCGGCATGGCAGGCTTCGCACAGACCCAAGGTATCGGCTCTGGCGGTCTGGCAGAGATAACATGATTGGTTAAAAAATAACCTGTAGTAACTCTTGATGTTTTTCATAAGTTGACAGTTCCCTCTGTCAGTTTATGATTGACCCCCATTATCTCTGATCGGGCCGGCGCGTGCCGCAGGATCAGAATTACGGATATGCTGAACGGGAGCCGGACTCAATGCAAACCAATAACGATGTACGTCATGACTGGACCGAAAATGAGGTAAGGGCCCTGTTCGAGCTGCCTTTCAACGACCTGCTGTTTCGTGCCCAGAGCGTCCACCGCCAGCATTTCGATCCCAATCAGGTGCAGGTCAGTACGCTCTTGTCGATCAAGACCGGTTCCTGCCCCGAAGACTGTAAATACTGTCCGCAGAGCGCGCACTATGACACCGGATTGGAAAAGCAGCGGCTGATGGAGGTCGAGGCGGTACTGGCCAAGGCGCGCCAGGCCAAGGACGCCGGCTCCACCCGTTTCTGCATGGGCGCGGCGTGGAAGCACCCGACCGAGCGCGATATGCCCTACGTGTTGGAGATGGTTAAGGGGGTCAAGGAGATGGGCCTGGAGACCTGCATGACGCTGGGTATGCTTAAGGAGAATCAGGCGCAACAGCTGGCCGAGGCCGGACTGGACTACTACAACCACAACCTGGACACCTCGCCGGAGTTCTACGACAAGATCATCACCACACGCACCTATCAGGATCGTCTGGATACCCTGGGCCACGTGCGCGGTGCCGGCATGAAGATCTGCAGCGGCGGTATTCTGGGTATGGGTGAAACCGCCAGGGACCGCATCGGATTGCTGCGCCAACTGGCCAACCTGCCGCAGCAGCCGGAGTCGGTACCGATCAATATGCTGGTCAAGGTCGAGGGTACACCACTGGAAAACGTGGAGGATCTGGACCCGCTGGAGTTTATCCGCAATATCGCGGTGGCGCGTATCATGATGCCCAAGTCACACGTGCGCCTGTCTGCAGGTCGCGAGCAGATGTCGGATGAGCTGCAGGCGATGGCGTTTTTTGCCGGTGCCAACTCCGTTTTCTACGGTGAATGCCTGCTGACCACACCTAATCCGGAGACCCATCGCGATATTCAGCTGTTCAAGCGTTTGGGTATCAACATGGAGCAGCGCATCGAAGCCTCCGATGCGGAGCAGGCGCAGGCGATCTCGCGCGATCTGCAGGCGCAGCAGGACAGCGCACTGTTCTACGAAGCGGCCAACTGAGGCCGGCCGATGTCATTCGATCAGCTTGAAGCCGCACTGGAGGAGCGCCGCTCGGCCCATCTCTATCGTCGCCGGCGGCTGCTGCAGTCGCCACAGGGGCCGGAGGTGGTCGTGGACGGCGTAGCCGGCCTGGCTTTCTGCTCCAACGATTACCTGGGGCTGGCCAATCATCCCGCGTTGCAACGGGCGATGATCGAAGGCGTCGAACGTTTCGGCGTCGGCGGCGGCGCCTCTCACCTGGTGATGGGTCACACCACTGCGCATCATGCACTGGAGGAAGCGCTGGCCGAGTGGACCGGGCGGCCCCGTGCGCTGCTGTTCTCCACCGGCTACATGGCCAATATGGGCTCCATCAATGCGCTTCTGGACAAGCAGGATGCGGTGTTCGAGGACCGCCTCAACCACGCCTCGCTACTTGATGGCGGACTGCTCAGCGGTGCCCGTTTCCAGCGTTATCTACACAACGATGTCGACAGCCTCACACAGCGGCTGGGCAGGACCGATGCCCGGCGCAAGCTGGTGGTCACCGATGGTGTATTCAGCATGGATGGCGATATCGCCGACCTGCCCGGTCTAAGTGCCGCGACCCGTGAAGCCGGCGGTTGGCTGATGGTTGACGATGCCCATGGCTTTGGCTGCCTGGGTCAGCAGGGCGGCGGCTGTGTTGAGCATTTCGGCCTCGGGATCGATGAGGTGCCGGTGTTGATGGGGACGCTGGGCAAGGCGTTCGGTACCGCTGGGGCCTTCGTTGCCGGTAGCGAGACCCTGATCGAAACGCTGATCCAGTTCGCGCGCAGTTATATCTACACCACCAGTATGCCGCCGGCGGTGGCCTGGGCCACACTGGCCAGTCTCAAGCTGGTGAGGGAAGAGAGTTGGCGTCGGGACAAGCTGAACCAACTGATTGCCCAGTTCCGCCGCGGAGCGGCTGAGCTTGGCTTCGAACTGATGGACTCGCCGACGCCGATCCAGCCCATTGTGATCGGTGAGGCCGACCAGGCCCTGGGCATCAGTCAGGCCCTGGAACAGCAGGGCATCTATGTCACAGCGATCCGGCCGCCGACGGTCCCTGTCGGCAGCTCCCGTCTGCGCGTGACCCTGACCGCCACGCACTCCGAGGAGCAGGTCAACCGTCTGCTCGAGGCGCTGAACCAGGCGCGAGGGGCCCTGTCTCATGGTGCTATATCCCAAGGTGCTACGTCGCAAGGTGCTCGGTCATGAGCCTGCATACCGAGCACTATGGTGCGGGCCCTGATCTGGTCTTGCTGCACGGCTGGGGCCTCTCCAGTGCGATCTGGCAACCGTTGATCGAACCGCTGGCGTCGCACTATCGCCTGACCCTGATCGATATTCCGGGGTTGGGGCAGTCGCCGACACTGGAGTGCACCAGCATCGACTCCGTGGCCGAGATGCTGCTTGACGGTGCGCCGGAGCGGGCCGTGTGGCTCGGCTGGTCGCTGGGTGGTGCGCTGGCGCTGGCAGTGGCCAATCGGGCGCCGGAGCGGGTGAGTCAGTTGGTGCTGACCGCTGCCACACCCTGTTTCGTGCAGCGTGACGACTGGCCCTGTGCCATGGCTGAAGAGACCTTCGACGCCTTTGCTTCCGGTCTCGGGGATAATGGCGCAAAAACACTTAGCCGCTTTGCCATGCTGCAAACCCAAGGCAGCACCAGCGCCCGCCAGGAGTTGCGCTTGCTCAAACAGGTGATTGCGGCCAGCGCCGCGGATGAGCAGGGGTTGGTGGCGACACTGGCCCTGCTGGCAGAAGACCTGCGCCCGCTGCTAGCGCATGTGTCACACCCACTGATGTTGATGCTGGGCGAGCAGGACCCGTTGGTACCTATCGAGATGGCCGAGCATATCGGCAGCTTGCGTGCCGATGCAGTGATTCGCCGCTACGCGACCGCCGCACACCTGCCCTTCATTACGGAGCCGGCGCGTTTTATTGAGGACCTGGACGACTTTATCGCCGGGAGCAGATTATGAACGCGGTAGTGCGAGACAAACGCCTGGTGGCCCAGTCGTTCAGTCGCGCGGCACCGACCTACGACAGTGTTGCCGGGCTGCAGCGCAGCGTCGCCGATTCGCTGCTGGCCAGGCTGCCGGATGCAACGCCTGAAGTGGTGCTCGATCTCGGTAGCGGAACCGGTTATGCGTCCACCAGCTTGCGCCAGCGTTACCCGCAAGCGCTGCTGCTCAGCCTCGACCTGGCCGAGGGAATGCTCGGCTATGCGCGTTCCCGCCATTCACTGACCTCGCACCACCATGTTTGCGGCGATGCCGAAGCCCTGCCCCTGGCCGATAACAGCGTCGATCTGATCTACTCCAGTCTTGCCATCCAGTGGTGTGAGCAACCCGCCTGCCTGTTTGCCGAGCTGCGTCGGGTGCTGAAACCGGGTGGGTGGATGTTGATCGCCACACTGGGGCCAGGAACCCTGGCGGAGCTGAAGCAAGCCTGGGCCCAGGTCGATGACGATTGCCATGTCAATGAGTTCTGCCCGCTGTCTGAACTCAGAGCTGCGGCGGCGGGACTGGTGTCGCTGGATGAAAGCATTGAGCAGCGGGTGCTGGAATATGATCAGCTCGGAGAGCTGATGCATGAGCTCAAGGCGCTGGGTGCGCATAACGTAAACCCCCGCCAACAGCAGGGCTTGTCCGGTATCTCCAGATTGAGGACACTATCGCGCGCCTATGACGGGATGCGCCTGGACAGTGGCGCTTTGCCGGCAAGCTATGAAGTCTACTATCTGGCGTGGATGAAGGATTCAGCGTGAAACAGATCTACTTTGTTACCGGCACCGATACCGATGCCGGGAAAACCCTGGTCGCTTCCGGCTTGTTGCACAAAGCCAATGATATGGGGCTGCGTACCATCGGCCTGAAACCGGTGGCCGCGGGTTGTGAGGAGACCGCCGAGGGACTCAGAAACGCCGATGCCTTGCAGCTGCAGCAAACCGCCAGTGTGAAGCTCGGCTATGACCAGGTCAATCCGGTTGCACTGGTTGAGCCGATAGCGCCCCATATCGCGGCGCAGCGTGAGAATCGCCGCCTCAGTGCCGACCGCCTGGTGGCGTTTTGTCGCGGCGCACTGATGCAGCCGGCCGACTTCGTGTTGATCGAAGGCGCGGGTGGCTGGCGGGTACCGCTTAATCCTTCCGAAACCCTGGCGCGCGTACCGCAGCAGTTACAGATCCCGGTGATCATGGTGGTGGGCATGAAGCTTGGCTGTATCAGTCATGCCCTGCTCACTGCTGAAGCGATCTCTCGCGACGGTCTGACCCTGGCAGGCTGGGTGGCAAATGTTATGGACCCGGATATGCCAGTGTTGCAGGAGAACATCGATACCATTCGAGCCGCGCTGCGGGCGCCGTTGCTGGGCACAGTGCCACATCTGGATAGCGCTACAGCGGCTGAGGCCGCCGCCCACCTCGATCTTCAGCTATTAGGCCTGTCCAAAAAGTGAACAAATTCTGCTGAAGGCGCTATACTGCTCGAGAAATTGTCAACGTGTTGAAGGGTGAACGATGATCAATGGAATCCTCTCCCAAAGCGCGGCACTTTATCAGGCCAATCGAAGCGTCGATGGTGTGCAGCGCGCCGCCAGTGATCTGCAAGGCAGTGGACAGCCGCAGGAGCCAGAACTGGCCTCAGGTAGCCGGGTCGATGCCCAGCTCCAGGAAACCACGGTGAACCCCAATGAAGCCGGGGCCAAAACCAAGGTGGTGGAAGAACCGAGCGAAGCGCTGGGCCTCATTATCGACACACGGGCCTGAAGCCGCCTTCATCAACAGACGATGCATGATCGTACTCACGATCGTATTAAAGGTTGGTTCGGGAAAGCGCGATGATCTCGGCGATATCAGCAGCCAATACAGCCTACACAACGCTGACTCCGGGCAACCGGGGGGCGGAGGCGGCTAACCTCGATGAGCGCACCCGCGCACAGAGGGCTGCGCTTCCTGCAGTCGGCGCCGGCACCCAACCCTCAGACTCCCGGTCATCGGTAAACGATGGCGCAAGCTCCGGCCTGCGTGGTGAGCAGCGTGTCAGCGGCAGTCAGCGCAGCTCCGATATCGACCAGCAGGAGATCGATAAACTCGAGGCCCGTGATCGTGAGGTGCGTGCGCATGAGCGGGCTCATCAGTCCGCCGGCGGAGGTTTGGCGGGAAGCGCCAGCTTCACCTATCAACGCGGCCCGGATGGCAAGCAGTACGCGATTGGCGGAGAGGTCAGTATCGCCGCGCCCGTGAGCAGCGGCGATCCGGAAGCAGATCTGGATAAGGCGCAGGTTATCCTGCGTGCGGCACTGGCTCCGGTGGATCCCTCTGGCCAGGACCTGAAGGTTGCCGCTGCCGCCAGGGCGCTGATCAGCGAGGCTCAGGTTGAGCTTGCCACTCAAGCCGGCGAGGCTGGCAATGAAGAGACGGAGGAGGGCGAGCAACCCGCAGTATTGGCTGAAAACAGGGGCGCTGTTGAGCAGGAGAGCCCAGTGCGTCAGGCGGAGGGTTCGCCGCCTGAAGATTTTGGCCAGTCCGATACCCTGGTATCGCTATCGGCGCCACCGGCTGGGGTGCCAGCTGAGGATGAGGCGTCGACGATCGGTGCCTATGAGCAGCGGTTGGCTGAGAGTGAGGAGCGCCGGGCGGCCTTCGAGGAACAGCAGCGCGAACGTGAGCAGCGTGCCGAGCAGCTGGCGGAATACCAGCAGGAGATGGCGCAGCTGCAGCAGCGGTTGGCGGAGATCAACCAGAAATTCGTCCAGTCCGGAGCGCTGGATATACAGTACCTGGCCGGTTCTTTTATCGACGCTCAGGCCTGATCGTCGAGGAAGCGCTCCACCAGGCGGTTAAACGCAGCCGGCTTCTCGGCATGTAGCCAGTGTCCCACCCCGTCGATGACCTTGTATCCCGCATTGGGAAAGCGGCTTTTGATCGCGTCTGCGTGCTCGGGCAGCAGGTAATCGGAATCTCCGCCCTTGATAAACAGGACCGGCCCCTCGTATTCCCCCTCTGCCGGTGCCGCCGCGATCTGTTGATACTCGCGGTGCAATGCCTCCAGGTTCATCTTCCAGGCGAAGCCGCCATCACCGGTACGCTGCAGGTTCTTGAGCAGAAACGCCCGCACGCCGGTGGAATCGATGTGCTCGGCCAGTTGGCTGTCGGCGGCAGCGCGTGAACCGATCGCATCGAGGTCGACACTAAGCAGGCCGGCGAACACATCGCTGTGGTGTGGTGGGTAGTGAACCGGTGCGATATCGGCGACGATCAGCTTGTTCACCCGCTGAGGATGGTCCAGCGCCAGCTGCATCGCCACCTTGCCACCCATGGAGTGGCCTAGAATTGACGCGCTTTCTACCCCCAGTCGATCCATCAGTGCGATCACATCCTCCGCCATCAGGTGATAACTGATGCTGTCATCGTGGGGTGAGCTGCCGTGATTGCGCAGGTCGGCGGCGATGATGTCGAACTTCTCGCTCAGCTTTTTTACCTGGAAACCCCAGTTCTCCCAGGTGCCGAACAAACCGTGCAGAATGATCAGTGTCGGGCCGGACCCGGTGCGGTGGTAGTGCAGTTCCATGTTGAATGCTCCAGGCGAAAGGGCCTACCCCGCTCCTGCGCCTCCATGCGCCCGCGGGGGAGCGTACATCCTGTACATAAAAGGGAGAGGCAGGCCTCTCCCGTTTGGATCAGAGGATGTCGATCAGCTCGACATCGAACACCAGGGTGGAGTAGGGCGGAATGCCGCCCGGCGAACCCTGGGCACCGTACGCCAGCTGGTAGGGGATATACAGCTTCCACTTGGCGCCGACATGCATCAGTTGCAGCGCTTCGGTCCAGCCGGCGATAACACCACCGACCGGGAATTCGGCCGGGGTGCCGCGCTGATAGGAGCTGTCGAACACGCGACCGTCGGCAAAGGTACCGTGATAGTGCACGCGCACTTTACTGCTGCGCTCCGGCTTCGCCGAGGCTTCGTCACCTGCTTCAACCACCTCGTACTGCAGGCCGGATTCCAGCGTAACGATACCGTCGCGCTTGGCATTCTCGGCGAGGAAATCGATGCCGGCCTGCATCGCTACCTTCGCTTCCTGCTCCTGCTTTTCGCGCAGACGGTTGTTCAGCTCGTTGAACGCCGCAGTCAGATCTTCGGCGCTCACACGCAGTGCTTCGCCGTTGAAGGCGTCCCTAAGGCCGGCGGCGGCGGCTTCGATATCGACGCCGTCGAAACCGTTCTGGGCCAGTTGGTCGCCCATCTGACGGCCGATGCCGTAGCTGGCACGCTGCTCGATTGTTTCCAGGATCAGGTCACTCATATTGCATTGTCCGTGTTTCAAAATTGAGGCGCTAGAGACTACCACAGAGGGGCGGTCATTGCCCGTCAACGAACAGCAGCGGGTCGACCCGCACGTTGTTCAGACTGACGCTCCAGTGCAGATGGGGACCGGTTACCCGGCCGGTTGCGCCAACCTTGCCGATCGGGTCACCGAGATCGAGCTTGTCGCCGAGGGCAACATCGATATGGCTCATATGGCAGTACATCGTGGTCAGGCCATAGCCATGGTCGACGATGACCGTGTTGCCGTTGAAAAAATAGTTGCCGACCGCCACAACCGTGCCCGGAGCCGGTGCGCTTATCGGTGCGCCCTCCGGGGCTGCGATGTCCAGTCCGCTGTGCGGCTTGCGTGGCTGTTCGTTGAAGAAACGGCGTAAACCAAAGGGGCTGCTGAACGGGCCCTTGGCAGGCAGCGTGAAGCCGGTCGTCGGCTGGGGCGGAGCAGACCAATGCGTGAATGCAGCCGCCATCTCTGCCGATTCGCGGCGCCAGCGTTTGACATCCTCGGGGTCGGGTTCGACATAGCGTTTGTTCTTCACCGTCAGGTGCTGGCTCTCATACTGCTTGTCGTCGATACGAAAGCTGTAGCCGCCCTGGTCCAGGGTAAGCTGTTGAGTCTCGTCTGCCTTTGCATCCAGCGGGATGCCGACCACGGCAACCCAGCCGCTGCTATCGCCGGGTACTACCATGACACGATTCTTGCCATAGCGGACCTCCGGTGCCTGTTCGCTGTCGATACCGGTCAGCGGGATAAGTGCGACACCGCCCGGTATCCGGGCCTCCTTGGGCATCGCCAGCGCCATGGTCGGTAGTAAAAGGGCTGCGATCAGCCAGTTGCACGCTCTCATCCTCACTCTCCCGGTTCGATACTGTCCACGGTGCAGGTCAGGCGACCCTTGTGGAGCCTCGCTTTAAGACGTTCCCCTGGACTGACCTGCTCTGCTGAAGACACTGCCTGGCCCGCTGGGTTCAACAAAATCGAGTAACCACGCTCGAGGGTTGCCAGTGGGCTGACCGATTGTAACTTGCCGCTCTGCTGTGCCAAGCGCAGCCGGTTGCGCTCCAGATGCCGCTGCATCAGTCGGGGCAGCAGTAGCTGCAGTTGCTGGAGCTGGTGGCGGTACTGATCGAGTAGCCGTGCCGGCGTTACCCGCTGCAGCCGAGCGTTCAAATCGGTCAAGCGACTGCGGCGTTGTTCCAGCAGCCTGAGTGCGGCGCGCTGGAGCCGGATCTCCAGCCGATCCAACGCCTGCATATGCTCGCGCACCCGTTCTCCTGGATGGCGCAGGCGCTGCCGGGCGGCCAGCAGTTGATGGCGTTTTCGCTCCAACTGCCAGCCGATACGGGACTCCAGTCGCCGCCGCAGCTGATTCAGTCTCAGCACCAGTGCGTGCCGGTCGGGGCTGAGCAGTTCGGCGGCCGCCGACGGGGTGGCGGCGCGTTGGTCGGCGACCAGGTCGCTGATCGAGATATCCACCTCGTGACCCACGGCCGATACGACGGGAATGGCCGAGGCGGCGATGGCGCGGGCCACGATCTCCTCATTGAAGGGCCAGAGATCTTCCAGCGAACCGCCGCCGCGGCCGACGATCAGCACATCGCACTGGCCATGGCGGTTGGCCAGATCAATGGCAGAGACGATCTGGCTTGCCGCCTCCTGACCCTGCACTGCAGTGGGGTAGAGTGTGACCGGCAGACCCGGAAAGCGGCGCTTGAGCACGGTCAGGATATCGTGGATCGCGGCGCCGCTGGGCGAGGTGACGACACCAAGGTGCTTCGGGTGCAGCGGCAGCGGACGCTTGCGCGCGCTGTCGAACAGTCCCTCCTTATCGAGCTTTGCCTTCAGTGCGTCGAATGCCTGTTGTAACTGGCCGAGCCCGCTTTTTTCCATCCTCTCGCAGATCAGCTGATAATCGCCACGCCCCTCGTAGAGGCTGACGCGGGCGGTTACGAGAACCTCATCGCCTTCTCGTGGTACGAAGCCGGTTCTCTGGTTGCTGTTGCGGAACATGGCGCAGCGTACCTGGGCCTTGGCATCCTTCAACGTGAAATACCAGTGGCCGGAGGAGGGGCGGGCAAAGTTGCTGATTTCACCGATCACCTGGATCGACAAAAATGAGTGTTCGAGCAGGGATTTGACCTGCCGGTTCAGGGCGCTGACGCTGAGCGCGCGATTGGCTGTGGGCTGCATAATCATGGCGCCATTCTACCGTGGATTGAGCGTAAGATGGCAGAGAGCCCTGCGGGAAGATTTTCTCTGTCATAACGGAGATGTAAATTGAGCTTGGGCGGGTATTTCTGTAGAATTGCTCGTTTCATTTTTTACTGAACTTTTTATTTCAATACAGGCTGGCTGAGAATGTTGCGAATCGTTGAGGAAGCACTCACTTTTGATGATGTCTTGCTGGTGCCTGGTTACTCCGAAGTCCTGCCTAAGAATGTTTCTCTAAAGAGCCGACTGACCAAAGGGATAGAGCTGAACATCCCTCTGGTATCTGCAGCGATGGATACGGTAACTGAGGCCCGTCTGGCGATTGCGATGGCCCAGGAAGGCGGTATCGGGATCATCCACAAGAACCTGACCCCCGAGGAGCAGGCGACTCAGGTACGTAAGGTCAAAAAGTTCGAGTCCGGCATCGTCACCGATCCGGTGACCTGTACGTCGGATACCACTGTGCGCGAGATTCTTGAGCTGGCGCAGCAGTATGGCTTCTCCGGTTTTCCGGTGGTGGACGGCGAGGAGCTGGTCGGTATCGTGACCAGTCGTGACGTGCGCTTCGAAAGCGATCTCGATGCCCGGGTCAGCACCATCATGACCCCGAAAGAGAAGCTGGTTACCGCCCGCGAAGGCGAAGAGATTTCCGTCATCAGCGAGTTGCTGCGCAAGCACCGCATCGAAAAGATTCTGCTGGTGGACGACAGGTTCGCTCTGCGCGGCATGGTCACCGTCAAGGATATGAACAAGGCGCAGGCCTACCCCAACGCGGCGAAGGACGACAAGGGGCGTCTGATCGTCGGTGCAGCGGTGGGTACCGGTGTCGAAACCGAAGATCGTGTGCGGGCACTGGTTGCGGCTGGTGTTGACCTGATCGTGGTCGATACCGCCCATGGCCACTCTAAGGGCGTGATCGACCGCGTGGCCTGGGTCAAGCAGAATTTCCCCCAAGTGCAGGTGGTCGGCGGCAATATCGCCACGGCGGAAGCCGCTATCGCATTGGCGGACGCCGGTGCTGACGGTGTCAAGGTCGGTATCGGTCCAGGTTCAATCTGTACTACCCGTATCGTGGCCGGTATCGGCGTGCCGCAGATCAGCGCCGTGGCCAATGTGGCCGAAGCGCTGAAAGAGCGTGGTGTGCCGGTTATTGCCGATGGCGGCATCCGTTTCTCCGGTGACTTGGCCAAGGCGATCGCCGCCGGTGCCGCTGCGGTGATGGTCGGCTCCATGCTGGCCGGTACCGACGAAGCACCGGGCGAGGTCGAGCTGTTCCAAGGTCGCGCGTTCAAGTCTTACCGCGGTATGGGGTCGCTCGGTGCCATGTCCGGTACCACCGGCTCCTCCGATCGGTACTTCCAGGACGCCAAGGCAGGTGTCGACAAGCTGGTGCCGGAAGGTATCGAGGGTCGCGTGCCCTGCAAGGGCCCGATGAGCGGCGTTGTACACCAGTTGATGGGTGGTCTGCGCGCCTCCATGGGCTATACCGGTTCCGCCACGGTTGACGAGATGCGTACCAAGCCCAAGTTTGTGCGTATCACCAGCGCCGGTATGAGCGAGAGCCACGTACACGATGTGAGCATTACCAAAGAAGCGCCGAACTATCGAATCGGCTGATCGCTAAACTGAGATATGGACAGAAGTGGGGCGGGTGCCGCCCCACTTTTCGTTTCTGTCGCTTTGGAGCCCCCGGGTTTCGGTGGAGTCACGAGAGATGACCAAAGATATTCATGCACAACGTATCCTGATTCTTGATTTCGGATCGCAGTACACCCAGCTGATCGCGCGCCGTGTACGTGAAATCGGTGTTTACTCGGAGATTCATCCCTTCGATATGACCGAAGAGGAGATCCGCGAGTTTGCACCGAAGGGGATTATCCTGGCGGGTGGTCCGGAGTCGGTTACCGAGTTGGATTCGCCCCGTGCACCGAAATGTGTATTCGACATGGGGATACCGGTACTGGGTATCTGCTACGGTATGCAGACCATGGCGGAGCAGCTTGGCGGCAAGGTGTCCAGCTCCGACAAGCGCGAGTTCGGGTACGCGCGCGTGCGTCTGGCGGACAGCCCGAGCCGTATGCTGGAAGGGATCGAAGACCACATCGCCAACAATGGCTCCCTGTCGCTGGATGTGTGGATGAGTCACGGCGACAAGGTGGTGGAGCTGCCGGAAGGTTTCCATATCATTGCCGCCACCGAGTCCGCGCCGATCGCTGCCATGTGTGATCCCAAGCGCAACCTGTACGGCGTTCAGTTCCATCCTGAGGTGACTCACACCAAGCAGGGCATGCGGATTCTGGAGCGTTTCGTCTGCGAAATCGCCGGCGCTGAAAAGCTCTGGACTGCAGCGAACATCATCAACGATCTGATCGACAAGGTGCGCGCCCAGGTTGGCGATGAAAAGGTGTTGCTCGGCCTGTCCGGAGGTGTCGACTCCTCGGTCGTGGCGGCGCTGCTGCACAAGGCGATCGGCGACCGCCTGACCTGCGTATTCGTCGACAACGGCCTGCTGCGCAAGCGTGAAGGCGAGCAGGTGATGGATATGTTCGCCCGCAACATGGGCGTGAACGTGATCCGCTCCGATGCCGAAGATCAGTTCCTCGGTCGTCTGGAAGGGGTCAGCGATCCGGAAGCGAAGCGCAAGATCATCGGCAACACCTTTATCGAGGTGTTCGACTACGAGGCGGGCCGTCTGACCGAGTGCCGCTTCCTGGCGCAGGGTACCATCTACCCGGACGTGATCGAGTCCGCCGCTGCCAAGACCGGCAAGGCGCATGTGATCAAGTCGCACCACAACGTGGGCGGTCTGCCGGACGATATGAAGTTCGAGCTGGTTGAACCGCTGCGCGAGCTGTTCAAGGATGAGGTGCGCAAGATCGGTCTGGAGCTGGGCCTGCCCTACGATATGGTCTATCGCCACCCCTTCCCGGGTCCGGGTCTGGGAGTGCGTATCCTTGGCGAAGTGAAGAAGGAGTACGCCGAGATACTGCGAGAGGCGGACGCGATCTTCATCGAGGAGCTGCACAATGCCGACTGGTACCACAAGACCAGCCAGGCGTTCGCGGTATTCCTGCCGGTGAAGTCGGTCGGTGTCGTCGGCGATGGTCGTCGCTACGAGTATGTCATTGCGTTGCGTGCCGTCGAAACCATCGACTTCATGACCGCGCGCTGGGCGCACCTGCCGTATGAACTGCTGGAAACCGTGTCCAGCCGTATCATCAACGAGATCGCTCAGGTGTCCCGCGTCACCTATGATGTGTCGAGCAAACCGCCGGCTACCATCGAGTGGGAATAAGCGCTTTTCGGTTATAGTTAAAGCCCGCATGAGCGGGCTTTTTCATGTGTGTTATTCGGAGACTGGGTTTTGGCTGATCAGATCGAGCACTCGGCAGAGGATGAGCGCTGGATGCAGGAGGCGCTGGCGCTGGCCGAGCGCGCGGCCGAGTTGGGTGAGGTGCCGGTGGGTGCGGTGGTGGTGCGTGACGGCGAGATTATTGGCCGTGGCTGGAACCATCCGATCAGCGGCTGTGATCCTACCGCGCACGCCGAGATCATGGCGTTACGGGACGCTGCGCAGCGACTGCAAAACTACCGTCTGGTCGATGCCGAGCTCTATGTGACCATCGAGCCCTGCTCCATGTGCGCCGGGGCTATCGTGCATGCGCGTATCAAGCGCGTGGTGTTCGGCGCTATCGAGCCCAAGGCGGGGGCGGTGTGCAGTCGCTCTGCGCTGTTCGACGCTGATTGGGTGAATCATCGCGTGTTATGGCAGGGTGGGGTGTTGGCGCAGCGCTGCAGTGCGCGGATCAGTGCCTTCTTTGCCGAACGCCGCGAGCAGAAAAGGCGACAGCGGGAGCAAGGGCGATCCGCGTCTGAATCACAGGGTGGGTGAAATCTCGTTCACCGATGATGAGGCTGGGGGTTCCTTCTCTGGACCGGTGTCGGCTTCTCCAGCGCTCGCTTCGCTCTGCCCGTTTTCGCCATGCTTCAGGCGCGCCTGGGTAACCTGCGCTTCCCAGCGCAACATCTCCATATATTTGCGGATATTGGCGACATAGGCCACCGGCTCATAGCCGCGGGCGTAGCCGTAGCGTAGCTTGGAATAGTATTTCTCGTTGGCGAGCAGGGGGAGGAACTCGCGTACATCCTGCCAGCGGTCGGGGTTCTTGCCGCCGCGCTGGGTCAGGATGCGGGCGTCCTCCAGATGGCCAAAGCCGATGTTGTAGCCGGCCAGGGCGAACCAGGTATGGTCCGGTTCGGTGATGCGGTCGGGAATTTTGGCGCGAACGCGCACCAGATACTGGGCGCCGCCGAGGATGCTTTGGCGGGGGTCGGTGCGGTCAGCAACGCCGACTTCGGTGGCGGCACCTTCGGTCAGCATCATGATTCCCTTGACCCCGGTCGGTGATACCGCATCCTGGCGCCAGTGGGATTCCTGGTAGGCGATGGCTGCCAGCAGCAGATGGTCGATGCCGCTCTCCTGGGCCGCAAGCATGAAGTACTGCTCCAGCGGCGGGTAGCGCTCCTCCAAAGCCTTGCGGAACTCGCTGGTGTCGAAAAAGTTGAGTTTGTTCTGACGTGAGAAGTAACGCTCCTCAAGGTTCTTGATCAGCTCCTGGGTCTCCGGAAGCGCAAAGAACTTGTCCAGTTCGTGCTTCAGTGTGCCGTCGTAATGTTTTGCCAGCATCCAGGCGATGGGTTGAGGGGGCTCCAGTTCAAACCCTTTGTTCAGGCCAGGATAAAACGATCTTTGTGCATCGAAGACGGTGGAGTCCATCACCGTATAGTCCACGCTGCTGTCGTGCACCTGATCGAGCAGGTCGGTGGCGGCATCGCTGTCCGACTCCTCCCATTCGAGTTGCGGATGGTCGTGCTTCAATCGCGCCAGCAATTCGGCCTGGGCGGAACCTGCCAGTACCAGGATCTTGCTGTTGTAAAGATCCTCGATAGTTCGCGGCTGGGGCTGGCCCTGGCGGATACGGTAGATCACCGTGGGGGCGCTCTCACGGTAGCTGGGGCCGAATACAAACTGCTTCTGGCGATTCTCGGAGACGGTCAGGTTGGCAGCCGCAATATGGGCGTTGCGTTCACGTACGCTGGCAAACAGGTCGGCAAAGGTGGTGGGCAGGATCAGCTCCAGGCGTACGCCGAGGTGGTCGGCAAAAGCACTGGCAAGCTCAAACTCGAAACCGGCCGGTTTGCCCTTGTCGATATAGTAGGTCATCGGCGTGTTGCGCGTGGCTACGCGCAGAGCGCCGCGCTCCTTGATCGCTTCGATCTGGGTTGGGGTGTTGATGCTGATCAGCGTAAGCAGAAAAGCAATGACGGTCAGGCCCCAGAAGTAGACCAGCTCACGGAAGTATGGTTTTTGCCGGAGTACAAACATCGTTCTGCTTTTCTGGTTCCCTTGTCCCTGATCGGGTAAAATTCCGCCTCAACTTTCCCGCTGTCAACGCCCGGCTCTTCAAATCGAGAGTCAGGTATATCAAGAGGCTCGAAACTAACATGCTCGTACTGCGTGGAGCACCCGCTCTCTCAGCTTTCCGCCATGACAAACTTCTCTCTTCGCTGGGCTGCAGCCTGAGCGGTGTCACCGGTGTGTACGCTGAATACGTTCACTTTGCCGACCTGTCAGCAGATCTGGACGAGCAGGAGCAGCAGGTGCTTGATCGTATCCTGCGATATGGTCCCAATGCCAGTACCGAGGAGCCAAAAGGTGAACTCTACCTGGTCGTGCCACGTCCTGGCACCATCTCACCCTGGTCGAGCAAGGCCACCGATATCGCCCACAACTGCGGCTTGCAGAAGGTTCTCCGCCTTGAGCGCGGGGTCGCATACTACCTGCAGACTGGGGTCGCATTAAACGCAGAGCAGCGGGCAGCGGTGTGTGCGTTGCTGCATGATCGTATGGTCGAAGCGGTGCTGGGCGACATCGATGAAGCGGCGGCGCTGTTCCGTCATGAGCAGCCGAAACCGCTGTCCAGCGTTGATATCCTCGGCGGCGGTCGTGAGGCACTGGTCCGTGCCAATACCGAGCTGGGTCTGGCGCTGGCGGAGGATGAGATCGATTACCTGGTGCAGAGCTTTACCGAGCTGGGTCGCAACCCGAACGATGTCGAGCTGATGATGTTCGCCCAGGCCAACTCCGAGCATTGTCGCCACAAGATCTTCAATGCGTCTTGGGATATCGACGGCGAGGCGCAGGAAAAATCCCTGTTCGGGATGATCCGTAACACCTATCAGCAGGGCGGCGAGAACGTACTGTCCGCCTACAAGGATAACGCGGCGGTCATGGTCGGCCACCGTGCGGGACGTTTCTACCCCGATCCGCAGACCCACGAGTATGGTTACTCCAATGAGGATATCCACATACTGATGAAGGTGGAGACCCATAACCATCCGACCGCCATCGCACCCTTCTCCGGTGCGGCCACAGGCTCCGGCGGTGAGATTCGCGACGAGGGTGCCACCGGTCGCGGTGCCAAGCCGAAGGCGGGTCTTACCGGCTTCACCGTGTCCGATCTGAAGATCCCCGGTTTCGAACAGCCCTGGGAGTCCGGCTACGGCAAACCGGAGCGCATCGTGTCACCGCTGAACATCATGATCGAGGGGCCGATCGGCGGTGCGGCATTTAACAACGAGTTCGGCCGGCCCAATCTGACCGGCTATTTCCGGACCTTCGAGCAGCGAGTCAATGGCGCCGCTGGTGAGGAGGTGCGCGGTTACCACAAGCCGATCATGATCGCCGGCGGCATGGGCAATATCCGCGCCGACCATGTCGAGAAGGGCGAGATCACCGTTGGTGCCAAGTTGATCTGCTTGGGTGGACCGGCGATGCTGATCGGCCTCGGTGGCGGTGCGGCGTCCTCCATGTCCTCCGGCAGCTCCTCCGCCGACCTGGATTTTGCCTCCGTGCAGCGTGGTAACCCTGAACTGGAGCGTCGCTGCCAGGAAGTGATCGACCAGTGCTGGCAGCTGGGCGATATCAACCCGATCGCGTTTATCCATGATGTGGGTGCCGGCGGTCTGTCCAACGCTTTCCCGGAACTGGTCAAGGATGGTGGTCGTGGCGGTGATTTCGCGTTGCGCAACGTCAACAACGATGAGCCCGGTATGTCGCCGCTGGAGATCTGGTGCAACGAAGCCCAGGAGCGTTACGTACTCGCGGTGAAACCGGAGGATCTGGCGCGCTTCGAAGCGATCTGCGAGCGTGAGCGCTGCCCGTACGCGGTGGTCGGTGAGGCGACCGAAGATCACCACCTGACCCTGGGTGATACCCATTTCGACAACAAACCGGTGGACCTGCCGATGAGTGTGCTGTTCGGCAAGCCGCCGAAGATGCATCGCTCGGTAAACCGTTCCAGCTATGAAGTGGCCGATTTCGACGCCAGCGGCATCGAGATGGATGAGGCGATCGAGCGTGTGCTCAAGCTGCCGGCGGTTGCTTCGAAGAGCTTCCTGATTACCATCGGTGACCGTACGATCACCGGTCAGGTGGCGCGTGACCAGATGGTCGGGCCCTGGCAGGTGCCGGTTGCCGACTGTGCCGTAACCACCATCGGCTATGACAGCTACGCCGGTGAGGCGATGGCGATGGGCGAGCGTACTCCGTTGGCACTGGTCGACGCCCCGGCGTCCGGACGTATGGCGATTGGCGAGACCTTGACCAACCTGGCCGGGGCGCCGATCGCCGATATCGCCGATATCAAACTGTCGGCCAACTGGATGTGTGCTGCCGGTCATCCGGGTGAAGACGAGAAATTGTACGACACCGTCAAGGCGGTGGGTATGGAGCTCTGTCCGCAGTTGGGCATCACCATCCCGGTGGGTAAGGATTCCATGTCCATGCGTACGGTATGGCAGGATGGTGACGAGCAGAAGAGCGTCACCGCGCCACTGTCGCTGATCATTTCCGGTTTTGCGCCGGTCACCGATGCACGTAAGGTGCTGACCCCTGAGCTGCGCACCGACAAGGGTGAAACCGATCTGATTCTGTTGGATCTGGGCAGCGGCCAGAACCGCTTGGGTCTGTCGGCTCTGGCGCAGGTGTACAACCAGGTCGGTCGTCAGGTCCCGGATGTGGATGATGCTGAGCTGCTGGCGACCTTCTTTGCCGCGGTGCAGGAGCTGAACAGCCAGGGTCTGCTGCTGGCGTACCATGACCGCGCCGATGGTGGTCTGCTGGCGACCGTGGCGGAGATGGCATTCGCCGGCCGTACCGGGGTGGATCTGAGTCTGGATCTGCTAGCGGCGGATAGCAGTGAGCTGGTCGCCGCACTGTTTGCCGAAGAGCTGGGCGCTGTTGTCCAGGTGCGTCGTGAGGATACCGAACAGGTGCTGACCGAGTTGAACGCGGCCGGCATCGGCGAGATCGCCAAAGTGATCGGCACGCTGAACCCGGACGGCCAGTTCAATATCTTCTTTGATGAGGAGGAGGTGTACTCCAACAGTCGCGTACAGTTGCAGCGCTGGTGGGCGGAAACCTCATACCGGATTCAGTCGCTGCGCGATAACTCCGAGTGCGCGCAGCAGGAGTTCGACGCGCTGCTGGATAAGGAAGATCCCGGCCTGCATGCTGAACTGCGTTTCGACATCAATGACGATGTGGCTGCCCCTTATATCGCCAAGGGCGAGCGCCCGCGCATTGCGGTGCTGCGCGAGCAGGGCGTAAACGGCCAGATCGAAATGGCGGCAGCCTTTGACCGGGCGGGTTTTGCATCGGTCGACGTACACATGAGTGATATCCTCAGTGGCCGGGTGACATTGGACCAGTTTAAGGGCTTGGTTGCCTGTGGCGGTTTCTCCTACGGTGACGTGCTGGGAGCGGGTGAAGGCTGGGCCAAGTCGATCCTGTTCAATGCCCGTGCCCGTGATCAGTTTGCCCAGTTCTTCGAGCGCGCCGATAGCATTGCATTGGGGGTCTGTAACGGCTGTCAGATGCTGTCCAACCTGCATGAGTTGATTCCGGGTGCTGAGCTTTGGCCACACTTCGTGCGTAACCAGTCGGAACAGTTCGAAGCGCGAGTGGCGATGGTCGAAGTGCAGTCGTCACCGTCGATCTTCCTGGAGGGTATGGCTGGATCTCGGATGCCGATCGCAGTGGCGCACGGTGAGGGGCGGGCTGAGTTCCGGGATGCCGGGCATCTTGCACAGTTGGAGAGTGCAGGGACCATCGCCCTGCGCTTTGTGGATAACCGTGGTCAGCGTGCCGCGCTTTACCCGGCCAACCCGAACGGTACGCCCAACGGTATTACCGGTATCACCACACCTGATGGTCGGGTAACGATCATGATGCCGCACCCTGAGCGTGTATTCCGCACCATTCAGAACTCCTGGGCTCCGGATGAGTGGCAGGAGGATGGTGCCTGGATGCGGATGTTCCGCAACGCGCGAGTGCGTATCGGCTAGAATAGAAGAGAAAAAAACAGGCGCCGTCGGGCGCCTGTTTTTTTGGGCAAAAATAAAGCCGGCAATGCCGGCTTTATTTCAGAACGCGATGGCTGAGGCTATTACTTAGCTACGCGTTTCTCGCCGCTGATTTCGACGTCTACGCGACGGTCCGGACGCAGGCAAGCGATCAGCTCGGCGCCACGGCCGCTGCAGTTGGCGATCGGTGAAGATTCACCCAGGTAGCCAATTTCCATCTTGCTGGAGTCGACTCCGGCATCGGCCAGCTTGGCGGCAACCGCTTCCGCGCGACGCTTGGATAGCTGTTCGTTGTATGCTTCGCTACCGATCGGGTCGGCGTGGCCAACCAGTTTGACCGCCTTCAGGCTGGACAGGGTGCCGATATAGTTAACGATGTTGGAGGTATCGCCTACCGCGGTGCTGTCGAAGTCAAAGTAAAGCGCGAACTTCTTGGTGTCAGCCATCATGGTGTACATCGGCTCGGCCGGCTTCTCTTCCATCATCGGCTCTTCGGCGGCGGCCATCATGCCGTCACAGCCAACAACGGCCATATCTTTTGTCCACAGGCTATTGTGCCAGCAATCACCAGTGCTGGTGCGCCAGATAACGCCGGAGCTGTTGCCGACGTAACCCTTGTTTTCATCATGAGCCTGAGCCAGGGAGGCGCCCATGGCCAGAGCGAGTCCTGCTGCAATCGCGATCTTCTTCATCATCATATCCTTGTGACCGTAGTGAGAATTTGTCTACTACATATAGACCATTAAAGCTAATTTTTCCTTAACATCCGATTAATCTTAAGGATTATCTATAGATGTCAGGATGCCAAAAAATATCCGTTAAGGCAGTACTTTCTTGTAGGGCTTCACAGTCACGCCCTTGTACACGCCAGCTTGTACATAAGGGTCGGCTTCTGCCCAGCGCGTTGCATCCTCCAGCGAATCAAACTCTGCAATTACCAGACTGCCGGTAAAGCCAGCGGGTCCCGGGTCTTCACTATCGATCGCCGGTAAAGGTCCTGCGGCGAAGAGGCGCCCCTGTTGTTTCAACGACTCCAGTCTGGCCAGGTGATCGGGTCGTGCCGCGAGCCTCTTCGCAAGCGAATTCTCTACATCTTCAGCAATAATAGCGTAATACATCTGTCCGTTCCGTCAATTTTACTCGGGTTTGTTCTGCGGCGGGAGGTGCCTCGAGATATAAATACCCTGTCCAAGGATAAAAATAAGCGTCATGCCAAGGATCCCGAACAGTTTGAAGTTTACCCACACCTCCTCGCTGAATCCGTAGGCGACCAGCAGGTTAACGATGCCGGTTAGCGAAAAAAACAGTATCCAGCCGATATTAAGTCGGCGCCAGGTTTCCTGACCCAGTTCGATACTGCTCTCCATTAACCTTTGGATCAACGTTTTGCCGCCAATAAAGTGGCTGCCAAGGCAGGCGATGCCAAATAGCCAGTTAACAATTGTGGGTTTCCATTGAATGAAGGTTTTGTCTCTGAACAGTATGGTGGCGCCGCCCAGCAGTATCACCAGGACCAGCGTTACCAGCTGCATTTTTTCGATGCGGTGCGTTTTGAACCAGGTGTATGCCATTTGCGCGAGCGTAGCCGGAATCAAGATGCCGGTCGCGAGTATGATGTCGCCGGTTATCTTGTACACCACAAAAAAGACGATAACAGGCAGGAAATCGAGTAAGATTTTCATAACATCCAGAGCAATTCGAGTTTGGTCACAGTATAAAGGTCCCCTGAATAGAGTGAAACAGTTGGCTGGTTACGATCTGCACACCCACAGTAACGCTTCGGACGGGTCGCTTGAGCCCGAGGCGCTGGTGCGCGCGGCTTATGCTGCGGGTGTTCGCTGTCTGGCGCTTACCGATCACGATACGCTGGCGGGCTTGTCGCCTGCCCGCAGGGCCGCGTCCGAACTGGATGGTATGCGCTTTGTCGACGGGGTGGAACTGACCTGTCTATGGGAGGGGCGTGTCATCCACCTGCTCGGCTTGGGAATCGATCCCGACTTCGCAGGGTTCGGCGAATATATGGAACAGCTCAACTCGCTGCGCCGTGAGCGCGCCGAGGCAATCGCCCGCAAGCTGGTCAAGAAAGGTTTCCCGGATCTGCTGGCGGATGCGCAATTGATTGCTGGGCAGGGGCAGATAGGGCGGCCTCACTTCGCACAGGCGATGGTGGCGCGCAGACTGGTTGCTTCAGCTCAGCAGGCATTCGATAGCTGGCTTGGTCAGGGCAAAATCGGCGATGTGAGAGCGAGTTGGCCGGCGCTTGAGGATGCTGTGAGCCTGGTCAAGCAGGCTGGAGGATACGCGGTAATTGCGCATCCCACTAAGTACAATTTTACCTTCACGCGCTTAAGGGCTTTGGTTGACGACCTGCTGGCTGCCGGCGGGGATGGGATAGAGGTCAGTTATCCCGGCGTGACGCCCAACCATTTGCGTGACCTGTTGCTGTTGGCGCAAAGAAAGACACTGTTGGTTTCAGCCGGCAGTGATTTCCATTCGCCCGAGCAGCGTTGGACCGCGCTGGGTTGTTTCCCGCCCTTTCATGCATCGACACACCTGTTAAGGCCTCTGTTACCGGACTGTGCCGAGCAGTGGTGGTATGACGCTGTGGCCATCGCTTAGTAGTCTGGGAGTTGGGGCGGTATAAATGACGGAAATTAATCAGGAGACACAGGTGAGTCAGTTTTTTCAGATCCATCCGGAAACCCCGCAGGTTAGGCTGATTCAGCAGGCTGTAGAGATTATTCGCCAGGGTGGGGTGATTGTGTATCCAACCGATTCCGCTTATGCGCTTGGTTGTCACCTGGGTGATAAAAAAGCGATGGAGCGGATAAAGCGGATACGTCAGCTGGATGATAAACACAATTTTACTCTGGTGTGTCGTGATCTTGCGGAAATATCCACTTATGCCAGGGTTGATAACCAGGCCTACCGTACAATCAAGGCCCATACCCCAGGAGCCTATACCTTTATATTAAATGCAACCAGCGAGGTGCCCCGGCGGCTGCTGCATGCCAAAAGGCGTACGATAGGGATACGTATTCCTGATAATCAGATCGCACTGGCGCTGACGGAAGCCTTGGGTGAGCCAATTATGAGTACCTCGCTGATTTTGCCTGGCGAGGATATCCCGTTGACTGACCCTTACGAAATTAGAGATATGCTGCAGCATCAGGTTGACCTTGTAATCGATGGCGGTTATTGCGGAATGGAGGCAACGAGCGTTATCAGCCTGTTAAATGAAGCGCCGGAAGTGGTGCGAAAGGGAGCAGGTGAGGTTTCGAGTTTCGAGTGATTTATAATAATGGGCTTTTATTGCGCTGAGTTTGGTGTTTGAACTTGCAAACGGAAATTTATTAACGATAATTGCAGATATTAAACAACCTGATTGGCGAAGAGCATAATATGTCTGATTTCATTAAAACACTCACTCGTAAAAACTCCTTGCGCAAGCAGACTCAGGAACTGGGTGTTGCTGATATCGAAAAGGTGATGTCTGATCTGGCTGATATCCTCGAAGAGCGCCGGGAAGAAGAAGCTGCCAAAGCGCAGGCTGAAGCCGCCAAGGTTGAAGCAATTGAAGCGATCCGCAAACAGATGATGGAAGCAGGCATCGCGCTTGACGAGCTGGCAACTCAGGTGGACAGCGCGCCGCGTAAGAGTGTAAAAGCCAAGTACGTAATTGAAGTCGATGGTGAAGAACATCATTGGTCCGGTCGTGGTCGTACGCCGGTCGTATTTGCTCAGTATATGGAAGAGAAGGGTCTCACCAAAGACCAGCTTCCGACGGTTGGCTGATATCGACTGTAGAGTTGGTATACATAAGGCTCTTCAGCTTTATTGCTGAAGAGCTTTTTTGTATTTTAGCTTTGGGAAAACCGTCGAAGCAGGGAAGCAGTCGACGTAATTGAATAGTTTGAGGCGACGTCAAATGCACGATGAAAAACTGCAAAAAGTATTGGCGCGCTCCGGTTTTGGCTCACGTCGTGAGATGGAGCGTTTTATTGAAGAGGGTCGGGTTAGCCTCAATGGCGAGCCGGCCAAGTTGGGTGACCGGGTAAAAGAGGGCGACCAGGTCTCGCTGGATGGGCGTCCGGCTCAGCTGGTTTTTTCGTCTGAGAGTACAAGGCGGGTGCTTATATACAATAAGCCGGTTGGTGAGGTGTGTACACGGCATGATCCCGAGGGGCGGCCGACGGTATTTGATAATCTGCCGCCGCTGAAGCAGGGACGCTGGATCGTAATCGGGCGCCTGGATATAAACACGACCGGTTTGCTGCTGTTTACCACCGATGGCGAGTTGGCGAACCGTATGATGCATCCGTCGGCGAATATTGACCGGGAATATGCGGTGCGCGTATTGGGTAATGTTGATGACGAGATGTTGGAGCGCCTTAAGCAGGGAGTGCTGCTTGAGGATGGCATGGCGCATTTTAGCGATGTGCGTTACTTCGATGGCGAAGGTGCCAACAAGTGGTATCACTGTGTGGTCATGGAGGGGCGTAACCGTGAGGTAAGGCGCCTTTGGGAGTCGCAGGGGCTTCAGGTGAATCGTCTCAAGCGTGTGCGCTTTGGACCGGTCTTTCTGCCGAGCGACGTCAAGGTCGGCACCTGGCGTGAGTTGGGTAGCAAAGAGATCGACGTGCTCAGTGATGAATTGGAGCTGCCGCGGGTTAAAGCCAGGGCTAAGACGAGGGAGGAGGTTGTCGATGAAAAGCGCCGTTACGGTCGACAGCGTGCCCGCCAAAGTGCAGAGACGCCTGCGCGAAATGCACCGGAAAAGCGTGCCTCCAAACCCAGGGGGCGCTCGGTAGGGCGGCGTAATACACGACGCAGTTGATAGTTGAGCTGCGTTCCCGGGACGAAAGGATTAAAAAACGCTGCATATTGCAGCGTTTTTTATTTTGTGGCCGGGTTTCAGGCGTGGCCGTCGCCCTGGGCGTCGAGAGACTGGCCGTTCACCTGCGCGCTGTCCGGGCCCATCAGATAGAGGTAGAGCGGCATGATCTGCTCCGGGGTCGGGTTTTTCTCCGGCATCTCGGCCGGATAGGCGAAGGCGCGCATGGCGGTTCGGGTGGCGCCGGGGTTGATGCAGTTTATGCGCACCTGCGAGATATTCTCCAGTTCATCGGCCAGTACCTGGGTCATCCCTTCAGTGGCAAATTTCGATACAGCGTAAGCGCCCCAGTGGGCTCGCCCTTTGCGCCCGACACCGGATGAGGTGAAGATGATTGAGGCGTCCTGTGATCGATGAAGGAGCGGCAGCAGGGTCTGGGTCAGCAGGAAGGGGGCGTTGACGTTCACCTGCATCACCTGTTGCCAGATGATGGGGTCATAATTCTCGATAGAGGTCAAAACACCCAGCAGGCCGGCATTGTGCAGTATGCCGTCGAGCCGGCCGAAGGTCTCCTCCAGCTGGTTTGCCAGTTCGATATAGTCATGCTCAACGGCGGTTTCCAGATTCAGCGGAGCGATGGCGGGTTGCGGATATCCGGCAGCCTCCAGTTCATCGTAAACCCGTTCCAGCTTTTCCAGCGTACGGCCAAGCAGTATTACGGTGGCACCGTGAGCGGCATAGGCGTGGGCGGCGGCGCGTCCGATACCGTCGCCGGCGCCGGTGACCAGAATAATGCGATCGTTGAGCAGGCCTTCGGGAGCGTTATAGCTGAACATGGTGATCTGAATTCCTTCTTCAGTAGGCAGCGGTATCGATATCGCCGTAAAGGCATTTTAGCAGTGTGTCGAGCTCGCGCGTATCCCGTACCAGGTGATCGCTGTGCCACAGTTCGGGGTCGTCCCGATCGTGGATATAGCCGTATTGGCAGGCGATGGTGATCATGCCGGCGCGACGTCCGGCCTCGATGTCGCGCTGATGGTCACCTATATAGAGTGTTTCATCTGGTGCACAGCCTATCTCTTGGCCAGCCAGCAGCAGTGATTCTGGATCCGGCTTGCGCTTGCTCACCTGTTCCGGGCAGATCAGGCTGCTGCAGCGGGTGGATAGGCCGAGCTGGTTGATTATGACGCGGCTGAAACGTTCGGGTTTGTTGGTGACGATGCCCCACTTGATCTGTTGACCGTCGAGCCAGTCGAGTAGCCTGTCGATGCCCTCGAATAACCGGCTTTCGACCATCATGTGTTGGGCGTAGAGGTCAAGGAACTCCTCGAGCAGAGGTTCGATCTCAGCAGTATCGAGCGGCAGGGAAAAAGCGTTGCCGACCATCGCTCGCGCTCCATCTGACACACACTGGCGGAAGCTGTCGCGCTCAACCGGGCCAAGTCCGCGAGCGATGCGCATCTTGTCCGCCACCCAGTAGAAATCGAGTGCGGTATCGAGCAGCGTACCGTCGAGATCGAACAGTACGCCACGGTATCTCGCCATCAGTCTGTGTTCCGGGTCGTGGCGACCATATAGTTGACGCTGACATCCTCAGGGTCGAGGCGGTAGATCTTGGTCAGTGGATTGTAGACCAGGCCGGTCATCTCACGGATCTGCAGCCCGCTTGAGCGCAGCCATTGACCAAGCTCGGACGGGCGGATGAACTTGTTGAAGTCGTGAGTGCCGTTGGGGACGAGCTTCAACACCCGCTCGGCGCCGACAATGGCGAACATGTAGCTCTTCGGATTGCGATTGAGCGTTGAAAAGAATAGCTGTCCGCCGGGTCGTGCCAGTCGCGCACAGGCGGCAATGATTGAGGCCGGGTCGGGAACATGCTCAAGCATCTCCATGCAGGTGATGATGTCGAACGACTCTGGCTCCTCTTCCGCCAGCTGTTCCACAGTGACCTGGCGGTAGCGAACGCTTACTCCACTTTCAAGGCCGTGCAGTTTGGCGACCTTCAGCGGGGCTTCGCCCATGTCGATGCCCGTGACCTCGGCGCCTCGTTGGGCCATCGATTCCGACAGTATGCCTCCGCCGCAGCCCACATCCAGCACCCTTTTACCGGCCAGTGGTGCAATGCGATCGATAAAGCCGACGCGCAGGGGGTTGATGTCGTGCAGGGGCTTGAACTCACTTTCCCTGTCCCACCAGCGGCTGGCCAGCTCCTCGAATTTTGCGATTTCCGCCGGGTCTATGTTCTGTGTCTGGTTCTGGCTCATCGGTGTCCCAGTGCCTAGGTAAGTTTATGGGCGCATTCTAGCATTCCGTGTGGATGGCATTAAGTGTCGATAACGCCGCGAACCGAGAGTTGATTTAATACCGGTTTCCTTGGCGTACCTGCATCCTTCTCTGTGATATAATCCGGCGGTTTTAAAATTGCGCTTCAGGCGCTGCAAGCCTTAGGAACCAAGGAAAGCTGAGCGAATGGGTGATCTAGCCAAAGAAGTTCTGCCAGTCAATATCGAAGATGAGCTGAAACAGTCCTACCTCGATTACGCCATGAGTGTAATTGTCGGTCGAGCTCTGCCCGATGTGCGTGACGGCCTCAAGCCGGTACACCGTCGCGTGCTCTTCGCGATGAATGAGCTGAACAACGACTGGAACAAGCCATATAAGAAATCGGCCCGTGTGGTCGGTGATGTAATCGGTAAATACCACCCGCATGGTGATAGTGCGGTGTATGACACCATTGTCCGTATGGCGCAGGATTTCTCCATGCGCTACATGCTGGTCGATGGTCAGGGTAACTTCGGTTCGGTGGATGGTGACTCGGCTGCGGCGATGCGTTACACCGAGATCCGCATGGCCAAGATTTCGCATGAGCTGCTGGCCGATCTTGACAAGGAAACGGTTGACTACGTCGACAACTACGACGGCACCGAGCGAATTCCCGCCGTTCTGCCGACCCGGGTGCCGAACCTGCTGGTCAACGGCTCCGCCGGTATCGCCGTGGGTATGGCGACCAATATTCCGCCGCACAACCTGGGCGAGGTGGTGCGTGGCTGTATCGCGCTGATCGAGAATCCGGAGCTGAGCGTCGATGAACTGATGGAGTTCATCCCCGGTCCCGACTTCCCTACCGGCGGCATTATCAACGGCCGTGCCGGTATCCTGCAGGCGTACCGCACCGGGCGCGGTCGCATCTACGTGCGTGCCAAACACCATATCGAAGAGCACCCGAAGAACGGTCGCCCGATGCTGGTGATCACCGAGATCCCCTATCAGCTGAACAAGGCGCGTCTGATCGAGAAGATCGCCGAGCTGGTCAAAGAGAAGAAGATCGAGGGTATCAGCGAGCTGCGCGACGAGTCCGACAAGGACGGTATGCGCATCGTGATCGAACTGCGTCGCGGCGAAGTACCCGAGGTGGTGATCAACAACCTTTTTGCCCAGACCGCGTTGCAGAGCGTGTTCGGTATCAACATGGTGGCGCTGGTCGACGGCCAGCCGAAGATCCTTGATCTCAAGAGCACGCTGGAGTGCTTTATCCGCCACCGTCGCGAAGTGGTGACCCGGCGTACCGTATACGAGCTGCGCAAGGCGCGCGAACGTGGACATGTGCTGGAAGGTCTGGCGGTGGCGCTGGCCAATATCGATCCGGTGATTGAGCTGATCAAAACCTCGCCGACACCGGCCGATGCGAAAGAGCGCCTGATCGACACCCCCTGGGCACCCGGCTCGGTGCTGGATATGCTCGAGCGTGCCGGCGAAGATGCCTGCCGTCCGGATGATCTGGAGCCCCAGTACGGCCTGCGTGACGGACATTACCACCTGTCGCCGGTACAGGCCCAGGCGATCCTTGATCTGCGTCTGCATCGCCTGACCGGTCTCGAGCATGAAAAACTGCTGGGCGAGTATCGCGAGCTGATCGAGAAGATCGCCGAGCTGCTGGAGATTCTGGGCTCCTACGAGCGCCTGATGGAGGTAATCCGCGAAGAACTCGACGCGATCATCGCCGAGTATGCCGATGAGCGCCGTACCGAGATTCAGGCCTCGATGCAGGATCTGACCGTGGCCGACCTGATCACCGAGGAGGATATGGTGGTGACCATCTCCCACGGTGGTTATGCCAAGACTCAGCCGATCAGTGCCTATCAGGCGCAGCGTCGCGGTGGCAAGGGCAAGTCAGCGACGGCGATGAAGGATGAGGATTTCATCGAGCACCTGCTGATCGCCAATACCCATGACACCATCCTCTGCTTCACCAACCATGGCAAGGTGTACTGGCGCAAGGTCTACGAGATTCCGCCGGCCAGCCGCACCTCGCGTGGCCGTCCGGTGGTCAATATACTGCCGCTGGCCGAGGATGAACGGATCAGCGCGATCCTGCCGGTGAAGGAGTTCGATGCCGAGCGCTTCATCTTCCTGGCCACGGCCAACGGCACGGTGAAGAAAACCCCGCTGGAGGCGTTTTCCCGTCCGCGCAGCACCGGCCTTATCGCACTGGAGATCGTTGATGGCGACCGCCTGATCGGCGCCTCGATCACCAGCGGCAACGACGACGTGATGCTGGTTACCAGCGCCGGCAAGGCTATCCGATTCAACGAGAATGACGTGCGTGCCATGGGCCGTACTGCGCGCGGTGTACGCGGCGTGAAGCTTGACAAGGGTGCGGCAGTGATTGCGCTGATCATCCCGCGCGAGGGTGGTCGCGTGCTGACCGCTTCGGTCAAGGGTTATGGCAAGCAGTCGGCCATCGAGGACTTCCCGCTGCGCGGCCGTGGAGGCCAGGGCGTGATCGCGATGCAGTGCACCGATCGTAACGGCGAACTGGCCGGTGCGGTGCAGGTGCTGGAGGGCGACGACGTCATGCTGATCAGCGATCGCGGTACGCTGGTGCGCACCCGTGCCGATGAGATCTCGATGCTGGGACGCAATACCCAGGGTGTGACGCTGATCCGTCTGTCCGAGGATGAGAAGCTCTCCGGTCTGGCTCGAATTGAGGAGCCGGACGAAGAGGAGGGCGAACTGGTTGACGCCGATTCCGAGCAGGATGAGGTCGATAGCACAGCGCCTGCTGACGAAGCGGATGACGATATCGTTGGTGATGAACCGCAAGAGTGATGCCGGTTCAGCTACGTGCGAAAGGTTAAGGTATGAGTCTCCGGGGCTTGAGCCCCGGCGCCGCGTTTCTTTTCTGGAGTTAATACAACACGATGACACGCAAACATAACTTCAGTGCCGGCCCCGCCGCGCTGCCGCAGTCTGTTCTCGCCCGGGCTCAGGAAGAGATGCTCGATTGGCATGGCAAGGGGCTCTCCATCATGGAGATGAGCCACCGCAGTCAGGAGTTCGTTTCGGTGGCGGAAACGGCGGAACAGGATCTGCGTGACCTGCTCGACATACCTGCCAACTACAAGGTGCTGTTCCTGCAGGGTGGCGCGACCAGCCAGTTCGGCATGGTGCCGATGAACCTGCTCCGCGGGGCGGCGGCAGCCGATTATATCGATACCGGTATCTGGTCGGGTAAGGCGATCGAGGAGGCCTCACGCTACACCCAGGTTGGGCTGGTGGCCAGCAGCAAGGACGAGCACTACACCCGGGTACCCGCCCAGGCGGAGCTGAAACTGAACCCCGCCGCTGCCTATGTACACTACACCAGCAACGAAACCATCGGCGGTCTGGAGTTCGATTACGTGCCGGAAACCGGTGAGGTGCCGCTGGTGGTCGATATGTCCTCCGACATCCTGGCGCGCCCCATTGATGTCAGCCGCTACGGTTTGATCTATGCCGGTGCGCAGAAAAATATCGGCCCGGCGGGTTTGACCGTGGTCATCGTGCGAGACGATCTGATCGGTAATACCCTGGCCGGTACGCCGACCATGTTTGACTACCAGGTGCACGCGGCGGCCGATTCGATGAACAATACGCCGCCGACCTTCGCCTGGTACATGACCGGTCTGGTGTTCAAGTGGCTGAAGGAGCAGGGCGGCGTCGAGGGGATTGCCAGGATCAACGCACGCAAGGCTGAGCGCCTGTATGGCGCCATCGACGGTTCCGACTTCTACGCCAACCCGATCGCGCCGGCCAACCGTTCGATCATGAACGTGCCGTTCACACTGGCAGACAGCGCATTGGATAAACTGTTCCTGGAGCGCGCGGAAGCGGCTGGATTGCTCAATCTCAAGGGACATCGTTCGGTAGGCGGTATGCGCGCCAGTATTTACAACGCCGTGTCCGAGGAATCTGTCGAAGCACTGGTCGCCTTTATGCAGGAGTTCGAGCGCACGGCCGGCTAAGCGCTGGAAGTAGTGGAGAGAGCGATGAGCGATCAACAGCAAAAGCAGGAGCAGGCGCTCAAGGTCGTACGCGACCGTATCGACCAGGTCGACCGCGAGATCCATCGCCTGCTGAATGAGCGTGCCCGCTGCGCCCAGGAAGTGGCGGAGATCAAGTCCCGCTATGACAATCAGGACGCCGTGTTCTATCGGCCCGAGCGCGAGGCCCAGGTACTGAGGCGGGTCATGGCGCGCAACGAGGGGCCGCTGCCGGATCAGGAGGTAGCGCGCCTGTTTCGCGAGATTATGTCGGTCTGCCTGGCACTGGAGCAGCCGCTGGGAGTGGTATTCCTCGGACCGGAAGCGACCTTCACCCAGCAGGCGGCGCTGAAGCATTTTGGCCACTCGGTCCGATGCGCTTCGGTCGACAGTCTCGAAGCGGTATTCCGCGATGTGGAGTCGGGGCATGCCAACTACGGCGTGGTGCCGATCGAGAACGCTGCCGATGGCATGATCAGCCACACCTTGGACCTGTTCAGCCGGTTCAACGTCAGCATCTGTGGCGAGGTGGAGCTGCGCACGCACCAGCATGTGCTGATGCGGGGGGGAGCATCGCTCGACGGGGTGAAGGTGATCTATGCCCACCCCTTCGCGCTGAATCAATGTCATACCTGGCTGGACGCCCATTGTCCGGATGTGGAGCGGATCGCGGTCAGCTCCAATGCCGAGGCTGCGCGAAAAGTGCAGGAAGCCAAAGGGGAAGCGGCGGCGATCGGCGGCGATATCGCGGTCGACCTGTTCCAGCTGCAGGTCGTGCAGTCCAATATCGAGGATCAGCCCGACAATACCACCCGCTATCTCGTCATCGGTCGCCAGGTCGTGGGCCCGAGCGGACAGGATAAAACCTCGATCCTGTTGATGGTACATGATCGTCCGGGCGTGCTGTATGAGCTGCTGGACCCTTTCCGGAAACGTAATATCAGCCTGACACGCGTTGAAAGCCGTGCCGCCCCCCAGTCGCAGTGGGACATGCTGTTCTACCTGGATTTTGAGGGGCATAGCGAGGAGGAGGCAGTGCAACAGGTGTTGGCAGAACTTGAGTCTGGCTCCGTTGAGCTTAAGCTTCTCGGGTCTTACCCGAAAGCGGTGCTCTGAGCCCGGGCCTACGGAGCGACGCCATGTCGATCGACTTTTACTCACTGGCGGTGCCGAGCATCGCCACTCTCAGCCCCTACCGTCCGGGCAAGCCCGCCGGAGAGTTGGAGCGGGAGCTGGGGCTGACCGATATCGTTAGCCTGGCCAGCAACGAAAACCCTCTTGGTCCCAGTCCGCTGGCGCTGGCTGCTGCCACCGCGTCTCTGTCCAGGCTCGAACGCTATCCCGACGGTGCCGGTTTCG
The DNA here is from genome assembly GCF_014641945.1 of Marinobacterium zhoushanense. Classification (GTDB taxonomy): domain Bacteria; phylum Pseudomonadota; class Gammaproteobacteria; order Pseudomonadales; family Balneatricaceae; genus Marinobacterium_D; species Marinobacterium_D zhoushanense. The sequence continues at coordinate 475,905 of NZ_BMIJ01000002.1, read as the reverse complement.
AGCTCAAGGCAGCGCTGCACAAGGCTTATGGCATCAGCAGTGACCGGTTGACGCTGGGTAACGGCTCCAACGAGCTGCTGAATCTGGCGGCGCGTGCCTTTGTACGCCCTGGCGATGAGGTGATCTACTCCCAGTACGCGTTTGTGGCCTATTCCATCGCGGCAAAGGCCTGCCAGGCGCAGGCGGTCGAGGTGCCGGCGCGAGATTATGGGCATGACCTGCATGCGATGGCCACGGCAGTCAGCGAGCGTACGCGCCTGATCTACTTGGCCAATCCGAACAACCCGACCGGAACATCGTTCAGCGAAGCCGAACTGCGGGCGTTTCTCGATTCGGTGCCCGAGCGCGTTATCGTGGTGCTCGACGAGGCGTATACGGAGTATGTGGATCCGCAAGCGGGATTGCCCAACGGTCTTGAGCTGGTCGACGATTATCCTAATCTGATCGTGACCCGTACCTTCTCCAAGGCGTTCGGCCTGGCCGGGCTGAGGGTTGGCTTTGCGGTGGCCAATGGCCAGATTTCGGATCTGATGAACCGCATCCGGGAGCCTTTTAACGTCAACGCTGCCGCGTTGGCTGCGGCCAGTGCGGCACTCGAGGATCATGACTACTTGCAGCGAACGTTGGAAAACAACCGTCGCGGCCGGCGGCAACTGTCGGAGGGGCTTGAACGTCTGGGTTTGGAGTTTCTCGCGTCTCAAGGCAACTTCGTCACACTCGAGCTGAAACGCGAGGCGCAGCCTGTGTTCGAAGCATTGTTGCGACAAGGGGTGATCGTGCGTCCACTGCAACCCTATGCCATGCCCAGGCATCTACGGGTCACGGTCGGGACTGAGCGGGAGAACAGTCGCTTTCTGGAGGCGCTGGCGAGGGTGTTGTCGTGCTGAGGTTTTCTACCCGCCGGGTGCTGGTCATCGGGCTGGGGCTGATCGGTGGTTCTTTTGCGCGGGCGCTCCGGGCTCGAAGTCTGGTTGATGAAGTGCTCGGCTACGATCGCAATCGCGGTGAGTGCGAGCTGGGCTTGTCGCTGGGGGTGATCGACCGCATCGCCGATGATCTCGAGGCGGCGGTAAGCGGTGCCGATCTGATCGTGCTGGCCGTGCCGGTCAAAGTCATGGAGCAAGTGCTGTCAGAGATCAAACCCTGGCTGCGGCCGCAAACGCTGATTACCGATGTCGGCAGTACCAAGGGGAATCTGGTTGACGCCGCACGCAGGTTATTTGATCCGATGCCGCCGGGTTTCGTCCCCGGTCATCCAATCGCCGGTACCGAGAAGAGCGGTGTCGGGGCCTCCGACGAAGAGCTGTTCGTACGTCGCAAGCTGATACTGACACCGCTGCCGGAGTCCGACCCCGGTGCGACCCTGGCGATCGCCCGGTTGTGGCAGGGGGTCGGGTCGGAAGTGCTGCAGATGGAGGTCAAGCGTCACGATGAGGTGCTGGCGGCGACCAGTCACCTGCCGCATCTGCTGGCTTTCTCGCTGGTCGATACCCTGGCGCATGAGGCGGAGAACACCGATATTTTCCGCTACGCGGCTGGCGGCTTTCGCGACTTTACCCGCATCGCGGCCAGCGATCCGAGCATGTGGCATGATATCTGTTTTGCCAACCGGGATCAGTTGCTGACGCAGATCGACCGTTTTACCGAAGGCGTGGCGAAACTGCGCGAAGCCATAGCACGTGGCGATAGCCAGTCCCTGCTGGGAATCTTTACCCGTGCCAAATCTGCACGCGAACACTTTTCCCGCATTTTGGCACGTTCCGCCTATTCACCGGATTTACACAATCACCCTGTAACCTTTCGCGTCCGTCCCGGTAGCGGTATCAAGGGGCAAGCGGATCTGCCCGGCGATCGATCGATCTCTCATCGGGCGGTCATGCTGGCGGCACTGGCCGAAGGCGTGACCGATATCGAAGGCTTCCTCGAGGGCGAGGATAGCCTGGCAACGCTGCAAGCTTTCCGTGATCTGGGTGTCGTGATCGAGGGGCCGCACCAAGGGTTGGTTAGGGTGTACGGGGTCGGTCTACACGGCTTGCAACCCCCCGTTGGCCCCATCTATCTGGGCTCGTCGGGTACGTCGATGCGCCTGTTGTGCGGTGTGTTGGCTGCACAACCCTTTGCAACGGAGCTTTATGGTGATGAAGCCCTCAGTCAGGTATCGATGTCCGCGCTGGTCGAGCCTCTGCGTCAGATGGGCGCACAGATCGAAACCGCTGCAGGGGGCTGTCCGCCATTGAAAATCACGCCGGTTGAGTCGCTGGCGGGGGCCGGTAAGGTACTGAGGGTTGCGAGCGCTCAGGTGAAGTCGGCGCTACTTCTAGCCGGACTCTATACTCAATCACAAACCGTCATCGAACAGGTGAAACCCACGCGTGACCATACCGAGCGAATGCTCAGCCGTTTCGGGTGTGAGTTGCGGGAGCAGGCCGGTCAGTTACAGATGGTACCGGGTGCCCGGCTCACTGCGACCCGGTTGCGGGTGCCCGGCGACCTGTCTGCGGCTGCGTTTTTTATCGTGGCCGCGTCGTTGACCCCCGGTGCTGAGTTGCTGCTGGAGCATGTGGGCATCAATCCGACCCGTATTGGACTGCTGAGCATACTGCAGCAGATGGGCGCCGAGATCGAACTGCTCAATGTCCGCGATGATTGCGCGGAGCCGGTGGCCGATATCCGTGTACGCGCTGCCGTATTGAAAGGCATAGAGATACCGGCCGAATGGCAGTCGCTGGCTCTGGACGAGTGTCCGGCGCTGCTGGTCGCGGCCGCCTGCGCGGAAGGAGTAACCACCCTTGATGCCCATGTCGAAGGTGCGTTTGCCACTAACAGGCGATTGAATCTGATGAGTGACGCGCTGCAGCAGTTGGGTATTGATCTGCGGTTGGAGGCGAGTCGTCTGATCGTCAAAGGCGGTCAATTGCATGGTGGACGGGTGAGCAGCGGAGGTGATCCTCGTGTTGCAATGGCGCTGGCCGTAGCAGGTCACCTTGCGAGTGAAGAGCTCGATATTGAACAGTGCGCCTCGGTCGCACTGTTTTGCCCTGAGTTTGTCGATCAGGCCAGGCGTATAGGAATTGCACTGTATAAGGAGGAGGGCTGATGTCCCGCCGTGAACAACAGATCCCCGTTGTGGCTGTGGATGGTCCCAGCGGATCGGGTAAGGGCACTATTTGCAGGCTGTTGGCGCAAAAGCTGGGCTGGCATCTGCTTGATAGTGGGGCGCTTTACCGACTCACCGCACTGGCGGCCCGTCACCATGGTGTCGGGCTGGATGATACCGAGGCGCTGGTGGTACTAGCGGGGCATCTGGATGTGCAGTTCGTCGCAGCTGCCGGGGATGATGAGGTGCAGATCATTCTGGAGGGCGAGGAGGTAACGCTTGCAATCCGTACAGAGGAGATGGGTAACGACGCCTCGGTGGTGGCTGCGCAAGGGCCGGTACGCGAGGCTCTGCTGAGCCGGCAGCGTGATTTTGCCCAGTTGCCGGGACTGGTTGCCGACGGACGGGATATGGGCACGGTTGTGTTCCCGGAGGCGACGCTGAAAATCTATCTGGATGCCAGCGCTGAAGAGCGCGCAAGACGTCGTTATAACCAGTTGATTAGCAAGGGACTGGGTGCTAGCCTTGAAGTGATATTGGACGATATCAGAGCCCGTGATGATCGCGATATGAATCGCGCGGTCGCGCCTCTGAAACCGGCGCCAGATGCAATAACTCTTGATACCACCAAGATGACGATAGACGAGGTTCTGCTGGCGGTGCTGGACGAAGCAAGACACAGAGGGCTGCGCTGACGCGGCTCCATTTTGAGGACCGAGTGTAATGAGCGAGAGTTTTGCCGATCTTTTTGAGGAGAGCCTGAAGGATCTGGACATGGCGCCGGGTTCGATCGTCACCGGCACGGTGGTTGCGATCGACAACGATTTCGTCATCGTCAATGCTGGTCTGAAGTCCGAGGGCGTAATTCCGCTGGATCAGTTCCGCGATGAGCGTGGCGAAGTCACGCTCAAGGTCGGAGACGAGGTCAAAGTTGCGCTCGAAACACTCGAGGATGGATTTGGGTCGACCCAGCTCTCGCGTGAGAAAGCCAAGCGCGCTGAGGCTTGGGCAGTGCTTGAAAAGGCTTACGCCGCGGAAGAGACGGTTACCGGTCATATCACCGGCAAGGTACGCGGCGGCCTCACCGTCGACGTCAACGGCATCAACGCCTTCCTGCCCGGATCGCTGGTCGATATCCGTCCACTTCGCGACACCTCCCATCTTGAAGGGCAGGAGCTTGAGTTCAAGCTGGTCAAACTCGATGCCCGCAGCAACAACATCGTCGTATCCCGCCGCGCCGTGCTTGAAGCCGCCTACAGCGAAGAACGTGAAAAGCTGCTCGAGAAGATGGAAGAGGGCGTTGTCCTCAAGGGTATCGTCAAGAACCTGACCGACTACGGTGCGTTTATCGATCTGGGCGGAATCGACGGCCTGTTGCACATCACCGATATCGCCTGGAAGCGGGTCAAGCACCCGAGTGAAGTGCTGAAGATCGGTGATGAGATCGACGTCAAGGTGCTCAAGTATGATCGCGAGCGCAGCCGCGTATCGCTCGGTCTCAAGCAGTTGCAGGACGATCCCTGGACCCAGCTCACCAAGGAATATAAGGTCGGGGACAAGGTTAACGCGCGCGTCACCAACCTGACCGATTACGGCTGCTTTGCTGAGATCGCCGAGGGTATCGAGGGGCTGGTGCACGTATCCGAGATGGATTGGACCAACAAGAATATCCATCCCTCCAAGGTGGTGCAGATTGGTGAGGAGGTCGAGGTGATGATCCTCGACATTGACCAGCAGCGCCGCCGAATCTCCCTGGGTATGAAACAGTGTCAGCAGAACCCGTGGCAGGCGTTCTCTTCCCGCTACAAGAAAGGCGATACCATCAGCGGTGCTATCCGGTCGATCACCGATTTCGGCGTGTTCGTTGGTCTCGAGGGTGGCATCGACGGTCTGGTTCACCTGTCCGATCTGTCCTGGGATGAAGCCGGCGAAGAGGCCGTGAAGCGATACACCAAGGGGCAGGAGGTCGATACTCAGGTGTTGTCGATCGATCCAGAACGCGAACGTATCGCGCTGGGTATCAAACAGCTCAACTCTGACCCGTTCATCGCCTTTGCCGATGCTCATCCCAAGGGGAGTGTGGTGACCGGGCAGGTTACTGAAGTAACACCTCGCCAGGCCACCTTGAACCTGGTTGAAGGGGTAGACGGTATTCTGAAAGTATCGGAATTGTCACGTGATCGTATCGAAGATCTGACCAGCGAACTCAGTGTCGGTAGCGAGGTCGAAGCGGCAATCCTTAGCGTCGACAGGCGCAACCGCGTGATTAATCTGTCGGTCAAGCAGGTCGAGATGCGGGAGCATAAGGAGGCGCTGAAGTCGGTTCAGGAGCAGGTCGACGATACCGGGCCGACTACCATCGGCGATCTGATCAAGGCTCAAATGGACAAACGTGATTCCTGATCAGGCTCTAAGGTCAGCCGGCCTCGGGGCCGGCCGACCAAGGCCTGCAACCCGGTAAGGAGCTGAAATGACAAAATCTGAACTGATTGAGCACCTTATAGACGCCCATCCTCAGTTGTCAGTCAAGGATGTCGAACTTGCGGTCAAAACCATGCTGGACCACATGACCGAAGCCCTGTCTGACGGTGATCGAATTGAAATACGCGGTTTTGGCAGTTTCTCACTGCACTACCGCGCTCCACGCATCGGCCGTAATCCCAAAACCGGAGAATCAGTACCGCTGCCGGCGAAGTACGTACCGCACTTCAAGCCGGGCAAGGAGTTGCGTGATCAGGTGAATCAGAGCCTCGAAGGAGAGGCCTGATTGGCTGGTTGATGAATAGAGGTGAACAACGTTGAACTGGCTTAAAACCCTGCTGGCGACTCTGGTTGGTCTGGTGATCATCGCGGTGGGTATCCTATTTACCGTGCACAACACGACCCCCGTCGCGATCGATCTGGTTTTCGTGCAGTTGCCGGAGGCTACGCTGTCGCTCTGGTTGATCCTCGCCTTCGTGGCCGGGGGTATCTGTGGCGTGTTATTGAGTACCCTGACCATCCTGGCTCTGAAAGCACGTCTGCGCCGCGCTAATCGCAAGGTAGACAGCAGTCGACAGGAGATCGAACGACTGCGAACCACGGCGCTGAAAGAACCAGCCTGAGATGGGGCTGGATCCATTACTTCTGCTGCTACTGGTAGCGGCCATAGCAATAGGCTGGGCGCTTGGGCGCTGGCAATATGCTCAGCCCAGCGAGCGCTATCCTAACCACCTTTCCGGCTCAGACCTGAGTCGCGATTACTTCCAGGGCCTCGATCATCTGATGAGCGACCGCCCGGATGAGGCGATCGAGAGCTTTATCCGGGCCCTGGAGATCAACTCGGATACCATCCCGGCCCATCTCGCGCTGGCTCGCCTGCTGCGGCGCAAGGGGGAAGTGGATCGTGCCATCCGTGTACACCAGACATTGCTGGCGCGCCCTGGGCTCTCCCACCAGGATTTTATTCGTATTCAGATGGCGTTGGCGCGCGATTACGAAGCCATCGGTTTGCTGGATCGTGCGGAAAACCTGCTGCATGAGATTATTCGCGACAATCCGGGTCCGCAACTGCGGGCCCAGGCGCTCAAGCTGCTGATCAAGCTCTATGAAAAGGAGGGTGAGTGGCGAGATGCGCTGGAAGCTGGCCGTCAGTTGGACGCCAATGAACGCGCAACGATTGCACCGGCGTTGGCGCAGTATTGCTGTGAGTTGGCGGAGCTAAGCTTGACCAGGCGCCATTGGCGGGAGGCTGAGGCCTCCCTCCGTGAAGCCCTGAGCCTTAATCCCAGAGTGGTCAGGGCGACGCTGTTGATGGCACGTATGGCGATGGAGCGGCAAGCCTGGAATGACGCCATTAAAGCGTTACGCCGAGTCAGGGAGCAAGAGCCGCTGCTGGTCTCGGAAACCATAGCCTTGCTGCAGCACTGCTACCATGAAACAGGGCGTTTGCGGGAGTTTGAGAGTTATCTCGAAAGCTGTATGGTACACGCGCCATCGACGACCGTTCTGCTGGCCCGGGCAGAGCTGATTCGTGAACGGGACGGTGTGGTCGCGGCGGGATTGTTTATTACCGATGAACTTAAAAATCGCCCCTCCGTGCGCGGATTCAATCGCTTGATCGACCTGCATTTGGAGTATGGGGCGAACAGCGCTCGGGAAAGTCTCAGTGTGTTAAGGGGGCTGACCGGTCAGCTGGAACAGAGCAAACCTATCTACCAGTGTGTACGCTGCGGCTTCTCCGGGCGCACCCTGCATTGGCACTGCCCATCCTGTCGAGAGTGGGATAGCACCAGGCCCATCCAGGGGCTGGAAGGGGAGTGAGGTACCTGCCACCCCACTGCTTCACTCGCCCCGGCGGCGTTGAAATTGTGCTCGAAAGCTCATCTAATTTCTGTAAACTCCGCTTGTTCGCGCATCCTGAGCTGGTCAGGATGCGCGAACTAGAATATTGCAACTGTCTCAAGCTGAACGAGAGTGCCTAATGAGTATTGATAAGCCGGTTATCGTGGCGTTGGATTATCCCGATCAGAACAGTGCACTGGAGATGGCGCGTCGACTGGATCCGCAGCTGTGCCGGGTCAAGGTGGGTAAAGAGCTGTTTACCAGAGCGGGTCCTGCCATCGTTGAAGCGCTGCAGGGACTGGGATTCGAGCTGTTTCTGGACCTTAAATTCCACGATATCCCCAATACCACGGCCAAGGCTGTTCGCGCTGCCGCCGAGCTGGGTGTGTGGATGGTCAACGTCCACGCCAGCGGTGGTCGACGGATGATGGAAACCGCCCGCGAAGAGTTGGCACAGGTGACGGGAGCCTCCACCCAGCTTATCGCGGTGACCGTGTTGACCAGCATGGAGCGGGCAGATCTTGCCGAGATCGGCCTGGATATCGATCCGTTGGAGCAGGTGCTGCGTCTGGCACGCTTGACGCAAGATTGCGGGCTGGATGGTGTCGTCTGCTCGGCACAGGAGGCGAAGGCGTTACGCGCGGAGATCGGCGAATCCTTCAGCCTGGTTACGCCCGGTATCAGACCGGCGAGCGCCGTGGCGGGAGATCAACGCAGGATCCTGACCCCCGCCGATGCGATCGCGGCTGGTGCGAGCTACCTGGTGGTGGGGCGTCCAATTACTCAGGCGCAGGATCCTGCCGCTGCTGCAGCCGGCATACTGGCTGAAGTGCGGGCGGCGCAAAACGCCGGTTAACGGTTGGCAAGCTCTCCGACCCGCGATATAGTCGATCTGCTGATCACGGAATGGTCAGCAGACTGATTGAAGTCGAATCAAATTTAAAGAAAAGGAGTTCGTCATGCGTACTTTCTTCAAGACGCTCGCGCTGAGTCTTGCCTGTATTTCCCCATTGAGCTTCGCCTCTCCCGTTAACATCAATACTGCCAGTGCCGATCAGATCGCCGCAGCCCTCAATGGCGTCGGTCCAGCGAAGGCTCAGGCGATCGTTGCCTATCGGGAGCAGAAGGGGCCGTTCACCAGTGTAGAACAGCTAACCGAGGTAAAGGGGATCGGCTCGTCCACGTTGGAAAAAAACCGTGACCAGATCCAGCTGGAAACGGCTGCCGCAAGCGAGTAGTGACGGGTTGCGCGGGCCGGCGGTCGAATGACCCCGGCCCTTTTTGTTACAGGATAAAGGCCAGGGTCAGCGGGATGATGGCCAGGCTCGCCATATTGCTGATCAGCACGATGGAAGCGACCTGGTGAGGCTCCTGGTTGTAACGCTCGGATACCATATAGTTCAGCACCGCCGGCGGCAGGGCGCCGAAAAGTATCAGGTAGGCGGTCTGCTGTTGATCGAGCCCCAGAAACCAGGTGGCGGGTACGGCGATCAATAATCCGCTCAACGGTGCGATGAAGGATCCCCACAGACCCGGTTTCCAGTTGCTGAAATCGATGCTGGTCATACGTACGCCCAGTGAGAACAGCATCAACGGAATCGCAATCTTGCCGAGCATGTCGATCGGGGTTTGTACGATCATCGGCAACGGCAATTCAAACAGGCTCCAGACCAATCCAGCTCCTGTTGCCAGGATCATCGGGTTGCGTACCAGCGTCATCGGGTGTGTGCGGTGGTTTATGATGTAGACGCCAACGGTGAAGTGCAGCAGGTTTTCCACCAGAAACATCACCACCGCAGCAGGCAGGGCATATTCGCCGAAGGCGAGTACGATCAGTGGGATGCCCAGGTTACCGCTGTTGTTGAACATCATCGGCGGAACGAAGGTCTTCGGTGCAACGCCGATCAGACGGCAGAGTGGCCATACCAGCAGCCCGGACCCGAGCACGACCAGAAGCGCACCTATGGCCAGATCGATGTGGGCGACCAGGTCGAACGATTTTGCCGACATGACGGAAAAGATCAGCGCTGGACAGAACAGATCCATATTGATGCGGTTGGCCACCGACATATCGGTATGCGCGCGACGGGCGTAGATATAGCCGAGTCCGACGATCGCGACCAGTGGGATGACCGTTTGGAAGATCCGCTCTGCGAGCTGGAGAGATGTAGCATCCATTGGAAGTCCTTAGCGCAGGGGCTGATCGCCCCTGCGGCCGGAACGCCCTCGGCGTTGGCCGGCAGGACGTTGTGTGAATTACAGGTATTGCTTGCCGGTTGGCACGACAAAGACCGGAATCTTAGCCTGTCGCACCACGTGATGGGTAGTGGGGCTGTGATGGCCGAAGGTGTTTTCCTGGCCCATGACGATCAGATCGACTCCCAGTTTCTCCGCCTGACGCAGGATGGTTTCGGAGTGCTGGCCTTCGGCGACCACCGGTTCGATCTCAAAGTCGAAGTCGCGGCCCAGTGCCTTCAGCTCCTCGTCCCTGAATGTTTCCAGCCGCTCCTTCATCTGTTCTAGCACGCGGCTGATCCCTTCATCGTGCATCTTCTTGATTACATCGTCCGGCAGGTAGCTGTGGATCAGTGCGCGTCCCATTTCGCCCACCGGTTCCACCACGTGCAGCATGATGATCCTGGCGCCAAGGTTATGCGCCAGTTGCACCGCGTGCCGGAAAACGGGACGGGTGTGGGCGCCCAGTGAGCTGGTGTAAAGAATGGTTTTGATCTCTGGCAGTGCCATGGTGCTCTCCTTCTGTGCCGATCAGCTATGCGGCTGATCTATGCCGGCTGTAACTGGTTTCGGGTGGCTGGCGCATCGCTCCAGCAGGTATACGATAGATCTGTACTCTATGCCACTGTGCAGACTCAATCCGATTTCGCAGGTGCGGCTGCTGGAGAATCCCCCGCTGCAGTGACCAATGCTGTCTTTGAGTGTTCTCAGGGCGCTGGCATTGAGTTCCGGTGTGCTGAACCCCTTGTCGCCGGCAAAGCCGCAGCAGCCGATGTCGTCCGGTACCACCACTTCCGTGGCGCAACTCGACGCGATACGCTTGAGCGCGTCGGACTGGCCCAGTCGGGTTGCACTGCAGGTCAGGTGCAGCGCGATCGGTTCACTGATCGGAATCAGGTTCAGCTTCTCCACCACGAACCGGTCAAGGAACTCGATGCTGTCATAGAGCTCGATGACCGGGTCAATCTTCTCTTTCAGTCTCAGAGTACAGGGACTGGTATCAGAATAGACCGGAATCTGTCCCTGTTCAGTGATGCGCAGCAACTCTTTGTTCAGCTCCAGCGATTTCATGTCTGCGGTGTCGAACAGCCCTTTCGACTGGAACGGCATGCCGCAGCAGAGTGCTTCGATATTTTCCGGGTAGATCACCTGGTAGCCCGCCTTGTTCAGCAGTGAGTGGGTGACTTCGATCAGGGGGCTTGAGTCGCTGCCACGTTGCGGCCCCATCACCCGACTAGCGCAGCTGGGCAGATAGACCACCTTGGGGCGTGTGCTGTCTGCGCTCGGTTCGCCGTGCGGCAGGTCCAGGGGCTTGAGTGCCGGTGCCCCGGTAGGCATGGCGGGTGTCCACTGCTGTACCCTGTTGCCCGACAGCTTGCGTGCCCCTGAGGTCAGTTTGGTCATGGCATTGCTGCCGAGCAGACCGTGCATGCCGTCAGCAAGATTGAGCGCGATACGGCTGACGCTGCCGACTCCGGCGTAGTGGCGGGCTATCCAGTTAGCGGTGCCCTGATGGCGCGAGTTGCGATCATGTCGAATGGAGCGAGTCAGGTCACCGGTGTTGATGCCGACCGGACAGGTGGTCGAGCAGAGGCCGCAGGCGGCGCAGGTTTCGTCACCCTGATAGCGGTAATCCTTGCGCAATCGATGCAGTCGCTCCGGATCCTCACAGCTGCGCTCCAGGCGGGCGATTTCGCGCCAGATCACGATGCGCTGGCGTGGTGTCAGCGTCAGCGCCCGGGAGGGGCAGGTGGGCTCGCAGAAGCCGCACTCGATACAGGTGTCGACCAGCGGGTCGGCGGCGGGCATCGGCTTCAGGTTGCTCAGATGTATGTTCTCGTCTCGGTTCAGGATCACGCCGGGGTTCAGAATCTGCTGCGGGTCGAGCAGTAGCTTCAACTCCCACATCAGCGCATAGGCTTCCTCTCCCCACTCCAGTTCGACGTAGGGAGCCATGTTGCGACCGGTACCGTGCTCGGCCTTCAGCGAGCCATCGTAGCGACCGACGATCAGGTTGGACACGTCGTCCATCAGTTTGGAGTAGCGCTCGATCTCCTCGGGCGTATCGAACGACTGGGTAAACACGAAGTGCAGGTTGCCTTCCAGCGCATGGCCGAAGATCAGCGCCTCATGATAGCCCCAGCGCTCGAAGATTCGATGTAGATCATCGACCGCTGCGGCCAATTGCGGCACCGGTACCGCGATATCCTCGATGATCACCGTGGTGCCGGTATTGCGCACCGCACCCACCGCCGGGAACAGCCCCTTGCGGATCGCCCAGTAGCGGGCGCAAATCGCGGGGTCCGACGTGAATTCGATCGGGCGCGTGGTCGGCAGCACTGCAATGGTGGCGGTGACACGCTCGACCTGGTGGGCCAGCGTATCGGCATCGGCGGCGCGGGTTTCGATCAGCAATGCCGCGGAATCCTTCGGCAGCTCTCGGATAAAGTCGGGCATCCCCGGTTTTTGCTCGATCGCCCGCAAGCCGGCACGATCGATCAGCTCGACCGCGGCCACCGGCTCCGGCTTGAGCAGCGCCACCGCTTCGCAGGCGGTGTGCAGCCGGTCGAAGAACACCAGCGCCGAGGCCTTGTGCGGGTGCTCGGGCACGGTGCGGTAAGTGATCTCGGAGATAAAGCCGAGGGTGCCTTCTGAGCCGATCATCAGATGCTGCAAAATATCGATCGGGTCCTCGTAGTCGATCAGCGCATTGAGTGCATAGCCGGTGGTGTTCTTTAGTCGGTATTTGTGCGCAATGCGGTCGGCCAGGGGCTGGTTGGCACGGGTGAGTCGCGCCAGGGCATCCAGTGCGTCGAGCAGGCCGCCATGACTCTTACGAAACGCCTCGATGCTCGCGTCGTCACCGGTGTCGAGCAAGCTGCCGTCGGCCAGGATCATGCGCATCGAATCCAGGGTTTGGTAGCTGTTGTGTGCGGTACCGCAGCACATGCCGCTGGCATTATTGGCAGCGATGCCGCCGATCTTGGCCGTGTTGATCGACGCCGGGTCCGGGCCGATCTTGCGCTGAAATGGCGCCAGGTAGCGGTTGGCCTGGGCGCCGATGACGCCGGGCTGCAGACGGATGCGCTCGGCATTGTCCAGGATATGGTGACCTGCCCAGCCATCGCCCAACGTGATCAGGACCGAATCGGTGATCGCCTGTCCGGACAGGCTGGTACCGGCGGCGCGGAAGGTGATCGGGACCTTCTGCTGATCGGCCAGTTGGACAATGCCGACCACCTCCTCCTCGCTCTCCGCGCGAACCACCAGTTGCGGGATAAGTCGGTAGAAGCTGGCATCGGTGCCATAGGCCAGGGTGCGTAACGGATCGTGGATCAGTCGCGATTCGGGAATGAAGGTCCGGAGCTGATCATAAAAGGCCTGGTATGCCGGTATCATGTGCGTAACTAACCTCATTGACTTTGGCCGCTCCAAATTGCGGGCGGAAACTGCAACCGGCGAGGTGAATGCCTCGCCGGGTAAAACCTGGGTCTATCCTGTTACGGCGGGCGATCACCCGTAGGCGTTGGCCGGTAGCCAGAGCACCAGTTGCGGGAGGAAGATCAGCACCAGCAGCGCCAGCAACTGCAACAGGATGAACGGAATGACCCCCTTGTAGATATCGGTCAGCTTGACGTCCGGCGGACATACCCCCTTCAGGTAGAATAGCGCAAAGCCTACCGGCGGCGTCAGGAACGAGGTCTGCAACGCCATCGCCACCAACATCACGAACCAGACCAGCTCCGGATTGTCGACCACGCCATAGCCGTCGATATCCAATCCCAGCGCCGAGATCACCGGTGCCAGCAGTGGCAGGATGATCAGCGTGATCTCGATCCAGTCAAGGAAGAAACCGAGCAGGAAGATCACGCCGAGGATAAAGAAAATGATGCCGTAGGGGCCGAACGGCAGTCCGGTCAGGAACGATTCGATCAACTCGTCGCCGCCCAGTTCGCGCAGCACCAGCGCAAAACAGGTGGCGCCGATGAAGATCGCGAAGATGTAGGCGGTGGTGTTCATCGTGCCGGACATCACCTCCTTTAGTACCCGGAAGCTGAACTTCCTGTTGTACATCGCGAGCAGCGTGGCGCCGAAGGCGCCGACGCCGGAGGCTTCGGTCGGTGTGGCGATGCCGGCGAAGATCGAGCCCAGCACGACGAAGATCAGCAGCAGGGTCGGCAGTACTGCCTTCATCACGTTGAGGAACGCGGCCGGCGTAACCGGCTTGGCGTCCTCGGGTGCGGGGGCCGCTCCCGGCTTCAGCCAGCCGGTGATCAGGATGTAGATGATATACATCGCGCCCAGCATCAGACCCGGCATCACCGCGCCCATGAACAGATCGCCGACCGACAGCCCCAACTGGTCGGCCATGATCACCAGCATGATCGAGGGCGGGATCAGGATGCCGAGGGTACCGGCGGATGCGATGGTGCCCAGCGCCAGCGGCATCGAGTAGCCCTGCTTGGTCATCGTGGACAACGACATCACCGCCAGCAGCACCACGGATGCGCCGATGATGCCGGTGGACGCAGCGAGGATGATACCGATGGCGGTGACGGTGACCGCCAGCCCGCCGCGTACCCGGCCGAACAGCTCCTGCATCGACTGCATCAGACGCTCGGCGACGCCGGACTTGTCCAGCATGATGCCCATGAAGATGAACATCGGCAGCGCGACCAGGATCCAGTTGTCCATGATCTTCCACAGCCGGTTCACCACCAGACCGAGGGTGGTGTAGTCCAGTCCGGTGATGGTGTCCAGATGAAGGTCGGCCAGGTAACCGATGCCGGCGAACAGCACGCCGGTGCCGCCCAGCACCCAGGCCACGGGAATGCCGGTGAACAGCAGCGCGATGAACGTCAGGAACATCGCGATAACCAGAATCTCGTTGATATCCATCGCTTACTCCCCCCGTGCCAGTAGCGTCAGCTCGCGAATCAGGCGCGAGATCATCGCCAGCCCCAGCAGTGCCAGGGTGAGCGGTATGGAACTCTTGATCAGCCAGCGCCAGGGCAGGCCGGATGGGGCGGAGGAGTGTTCATTGATGCGCCAGGAGTCAGCGACGAAATCAAGGCTGTGCAGGAAGGTGATGACAAGGAACGGCATCACCAGCAGCAGGATGCCTAACACCTCGATCACACGTTTGGTTGTGGTTGAGAAGCGGGTGTAGAACAGGTCGACACGGACATGCGAGTTGGTGACCTGTGCATAACTCAAGCCGAACATGACGCCGACCGCGTAAAGATGCCACTGCAGCTCCTCCAGCGCGATCAGGCCGTGGGCGAACCCCTTGCGCAGCACCACCTGCAGAATAATTACCAATACCAGCAGAACATAGACCCAGGCCACGCCGAGTCCGATCCGATTTATTAGCCGGTCGATGCCGTCGGCCAGCGGTACTGGCGGCAGCTTTTCTTGTTCAGTCACCGGAAGACCCTACCCTGTTAATTCAATCGATCGTTGAGGTCGCCCGAAAAGGGCGAGGAGAGGCGGTCCGCGTCGGCGGACCGCCGTAGAGGCATAGCGTATGTAGATCAGTCCTTCTGCACGCGCGGCAGGAAGGCGTTGGCTTCCCACAGGTCGTAACCCTGGCGGAAGGTGCTCATGTCATCCCACACCTTCTTGAAGAACGGATCGGCTGCGGTTTTTTCCTCTACCACTTCGTCCCATTTGGTCTTGAAGGTATCCAGCATGGTCTGGTTCCAGTAACGAATCTCGACGCCGTTCTGCTTGGCCTGTTCCATCACCGGGAACTGCATCGCCTCGCCCTCGGCGATGGCGTTGGTCATCGAAGCCTTGCAGGTGTTCTCGACGATCGCCTGTTTGCTCTCGCTCATCTCTTTCCAGGTGTCCTTGTTGACCAGCAGTTCGAACACGGTGGCCTGCTGATGCCAGCCCGGGAAGTAGTTGTACTTGACGATCTTGTGCAGCCCCAGACGTTGATCGATCGCCGGCTGGGAGAATTCGGTGGCGTCGATGGCGCCCTTCTCCAGCGCGCCGAAGATCTCGCCACCCGGCATTTGCACCGTGCCTACGCCCAGCTTCTCCATGACGGAGGCGCCCAGGCCGAAGAAGCGCATGTTCAGGCCCTGCAGATCTTCCGGCTTTTCGATCGGCTTGGAGAACCAGCCGGAGGTTTCCGGAGAGATGATGGCGCAGGGGATAACTTTAACGTTGTACCCGCCGTTGTCGTACATCTCCTGATACAGGTTCAGGCCGTTGCCGTAGTACATCCAGGCCATGTATTCGCCCGCTTCCGGGCCGAAGGGTACGGCGGAGAACAGAGCAGCGGCCGGCAGCTTGCCCTGCCAGTAGCCGGCGGTGGAGTAACCGGAGTTGACCTTGCCGGAGGAAACGGCATCCAGGATCTCCTGCGGACTGACCAGCTTGCCCGGCTCGTAGATCTTCATCTTGATGTCGCCGTCCGACATCACCTGCAGCTGTTCGGAAACCCACTTGATCGGAGAACCCAGCGCGGGCAGGTGAGTGCCGAACGCCACCGGCGTCTTCAGCAGAAGTTTGTCGCCAGCGGTGGCGGGAGCGGACAGAGAGAGCGCGGCCCCGGTGAGGACGGCGGTGGAGAGCACGGTTTTGGCAAATTTCTTCATGACACACCCTTGGGTTCGTTGTTGTTATCTAGCGTTCGGGATGATCGGCATAGCGTCACGGGGTGGAGACGCCATGGATACCGACTTGATTAATTGGTAATACCAATTGACCTTATGTCGTGTGGCTACTGTATTTTTTTTGCACAAAGGCTGTCAATAGATTTTTGGTGCCGATTTATGCTCTTGTTTTGGGCGCTTCTGGTGGTGATTATGTAATGAGTGTTCCGCAATATTGGTCATACCAATTATTTCAGTATTATTCTTATGGGATTTGATAGGCTGGTTCTGGGAGTGGGAACGCGCTAGGATTAATGGTCTTACCAAAGTCTTCTGGTTGAGGATTTATATGGCATATCAAAGGGTTAAACCGCCGAAGCTGTCGGATGTGATCATGGGGCAGTTGGAGGCAATGATCCTTGAGGGCACGCTGAAACCGGGGCAGAAGCTGCCGCCGGAGCGGGAGTTGGCTAAGGAGTTCGAGGTATCTCGGCCTTCGCTGCGTGAAGCGATGCAGAAGCTGGCTGCCAAAGGGTTGTTGGTCAGCCGTCAGGGAGGGGGAACCTATGTCTCGGAGGATCTGGGCGGCTCCTTTTCGGACCCGCTGCTGGAGCTGTTTAGAACCCATCCCGAGGCGCAATACGACCTACTGGAGTTTCGCCATGCCCTGGAGGGGGTGACCGCCTACTATGCCGCATTACGCAGTACTTCGGCCGACCGTGAGGCGATTCGGAAATGCTACCGGACCCTGGAGGGATACCATGCCACCAAGGAGTTCGAAAAGGAGGTGGCGGCGGATGTGGACTTTCATCTGTCGATTGCGGCTGCAACCCATAACATGGTGCTGTTGCATATGATGCGAGCGCTGTTTCGTCTGCTGCAGCAGCACATCGGCGACAACCTGCAGAATATCTATCCCAAGGTGGATTACCGGAAGAAGATACATGAGCAGCACCAGGTGTTGATGGATGCGATCTGCGATGGCGATCCGGAGCGTGCGCGCAAGGCAGCACACGATCATCTGGTCTATGTTGAAGAGGCTCTACTAGAACAGGGGCGGGAAAACACCCGACTGGAGAGGTCGTTGCGCCGTTCGGACCTATCACGTTAACGGTTTGTATAAAAATTACAGGATCCTTGTATTGTTTGATAACAATATGGACTGCAGGGGCGCTTTGTAGACTGTTTGAAACATAATGTGTAGTATCTTTACACATAATAAGTGACCCGTCGGATGTTGCAGTGCAACACCTCAAGTACTGTATTGACAGGGGCACAACCGGGAAACGGATGCTCTGGCCACAAGCCGGAGTAGAGCTCGTTCTTCCATGCAAACAAATAAGACGGCTACAGGAATCGGAGAAAGCACAGTGCTAGACGAGATGATTGACGATATCGATCCAATCGAAACCCGTGAATGGATGGAAGCGCTCGAATCAGTCGCCAAAAACGACGGTAACGAGCGTGCGCGCTACCTGCTTACCAAGCTTGGCACCAAAGCCACCGAAATCGGCGTCGGTGGTGCTGCCACTCTGAACACACCCTATGTGAACACCATTGCCCCTCGCGAAGAGGTGCGCATGCCGGGTGATCTGTTCATGGAGCGTCGTATCCGCTCATTCATCCGCTGGAACGCGATGGCGATGGTTATGCGCGCCAACGACAACGACGAGGGTCTGGGTGGTCACATCTCCAGCTTCTCCTCATCGGCGACGCTATACGACATCGGTTTCAACTACTTTTTCCACGGCCCGGAAGGCGACCGCGAGTCGGATATGGTGTTCTTCCAGGGGCATATTTCACC
This sequence comes from Marinobacterium zhoushanense, assembly GCF_014641945.1. Lineage (GTDB taxonomy): Bacteria > Pseudomonadota > Gammaproteobacteria > Pseudomonadales > Balneatricaceae > Marinobacterium_D > Marinobacterium_D zhoushanense. Next base: position 457,841 of record NZ_BMIJ01000002.1, on the reverse strand, counting down.
GGGTATCTACGCCCGCGCCTATCTTGAAGGGCGTCTGACCGAAGAGCAGCTGGATAATTTCCGTCGCGAAGTGGACGGTAATGGTCTCTCCTCCTACCCCCACCCCTGGCTGATGCCGGACTTCTGGCAGTTCCCGACCGTTTCCATGGGGCTGGGCCCGATCCAGGCGATCTACCAGGCTCACGTGATGCGTTATCTGTCTGCACGTGATCTGGTCAAACGTGGCGAACGCAAGGTATGGGCGTTCCTCGGCGATGGCGAGTGTGATGAGCCGGAAACCCTGGGTGCGATCTCCCTGGCCGGCCGTGAGCAACTCGAAAACCTGGTCTTCGTGATCAACTGTAACCTGCAGCGTCTGGACGGTCCGGTTCGCGGTAACGGCAAGATCGTGCAGGAGCTGGAAGGGATCTTCCGCGGCGCCGGCTGGAACGTGATCAAGTGTCTGTGGGGCCGTCACTGGGATCCGCTGTTCGAGAAGGACACCAAGGGGCTGCTGGTCAAGCGCATGAACGAAGTGTGCGACGGCGAACTGCAGAACTACAAGGCCAACGGCGGCGCTTACACCCGTGAGCACTTCTTCGGCAAGTATCCGGAACTGGCCGAGATGGTCAAGGATATGTCCGATGACGAGATCATGAACCTGAACCGTGGTGGCCACGACCCGTACAAGGTGTATGCGGCCTACCATCAGGCGATGAATAACAAGGGCCAGCCGACCGTCATTCTGGCGCAGACCGTAAAAGGTTACGGTACCGGTCAGTCCGGCCAGGCCAAGAACGACACCCACTCGCTGAAGAAGGTGGCGATGGACGACCTGAAGTCGTTCCGCGACCGCTTCAACATCCCGCTGACCGATGAGCAGCTGAAGGACGTTCCCTACTACCGTCCGGCTCCGGATTCCCCGGAGATGAAGTACATGCTCGAGCGTCGACAGAAGCTCGGTGGTTTTTACCCGGCACGCCGCGTGGAGTTCGAGAAGCTGGAAACACCGGATCTGGAAGCTTTCTCCGGTCAGCTGAAATCCTCCGGTGAGCGTACGCTGTCGACGCAGATGGCGTTGAACCGCGTGCTCAGCGCACTGGTGAAAGACAAGAACATGGGCGACCGTGTCGTGCCGATTGTGCCGGATGAAGCGCGCACCTTCGGTATGGAGGGTATGTTCCGTCAGCTCGGTATCTACTCATCCGCCGGCCAGCGCTACGTTCCGCATGACTCCGACCAGATCATGTTCTACAAAGAGTCGAAGACTGGTCAGATCCTGGAAGAGGGGATCAACGAGGCGGGCGCCATGTCGGCCTGGTTGGCCTGTGCCACCTCCTACGCCAACAACAACTGCACCATGGTGCCGTTCTACATCTTCTACTCCATGTTCGGCTTCCAGCGCGTCATGGACCTGTGCTGGGCTGCCGGCGATATGCAGGCGCGTGGCTTCCTGATCGGCGCGACCTCAGGTCGTACCACGTTGAACGGCGAAGGTCTGCAGCACCAGGATGGTCACAGCCACCTGATGGCGCAGATGATCCCGAACTGCGTCAGCTACGACCCGACCTACGGCTACGAAGTGGCGGTGATCGTGCAGGACGGCCTGAAGCGGATGTACAAGGATCAGGAGAACAAGTTCTACTACATCACCTCGCTGAACGAGAACTACCAGCATCCGGAGATGCCGCAGGGTGCCGAAGAGGGCATCGTCAAGGGCATGTACCTGCTGGAAGAGGGCGGCAAAGCCGATCTCAAGGTTCAGCTGTTCGGGTGTGGTTCTATCCTGCGCGAAGTACGCGAAGCGGCCACGCTGCTGCGTGACGAGTTCGGTGTCGAGGCGGATGTCTGGAGCACCACGTCGATCAACGAGCTTCGCCGCGATGCCCAGGAGGTGTACCGCTGGAACATGCTGCACCCGGAAGATCAGCCGCGCGAGTCCTATCTCGAGCAGGCGCTGAAGGGGCATGAGGGTCCGGTCATCGCATCGACCGACTACATGCGTCTGTATGCCGATCAGCTGCGTGAGTACATCCCGCGCCGCTACAAGGTGCTGGGTACCGACGGTTTCGGCCGTTCCGATACCCGCACCAAACTGCGTGAGTTCTTTGAAGTTAACCGCTACTACGTCTGTATAGCGGCGCTGAAAGCGCTGCAGGAGGAGGGCAAGATCGAGCCTTCCGTCGTTGCCAAGGCGATGCAGAAGTTCAATCTTAACCCGGAAAAACCGGCCCCCTGGACCGTTTGATCCGGCACTGAACATCTGAAGGTTAGCGAGAGGACAGTATTGTGAGCATAACAACTATTACAGTACCGGATATCGGCGGTCATGAAGGCGTCGATATCATCGAGATCTGCGTCAAGGTTGGCGATACCGTGGCCGAGGGCGACAGCCTGATCACGCTGGAGACCGACAAGGCGTCGATGGATGTGCCGTCGACCGCTGCGGGCGTAGTGAAAAACATTCTGGTCAGCGAAGGCGGTACCTGCAGCGAAGGTGATGCCATTGTCGAACTGGAAGCGGCGGGTGCGGCAGAAGCTGCACCGGCCGCAGAGCCGGCTCCGGCTGAGGAAGCAGCGCCTGCACCGGCTGCGGCACCGGCGCCCGCCGCGGCGCCGGCAGCAAGCAGCATCGAGCAGGTACTGATCCCCGATCTGAGCGGTGCCAGCGATGTGGATGTCATCGAAGTGTTGGTCAAGGTGGGCGACACCATCGCCGAGGGCGACAGCCTGATCACGCTGGAGACCGACAAGGCGTCGATGGAAGTACCGGCACCCAAGGGCGGTGTCGTCAAGTCGTTGAAGATCAACGAGGGCGACAAGGTCAACGAAGGCGACCTGCTGCTCGAACTCGAAGTGTCTGGCGGTGCGGCTCCGGCGACTGCCGCAGCGGCACCGGCTGCTGAAGCACCTGCCCCGGCGGCGGCACCTGCCGCTCCGGCCGCATCTGGCGGTATCGAACAGGTGCTGATCCCCGATCTGAGCGGCGCGAGCGATGTCGACGTCATCGAAGTGTTGGTCAAGGATGGCGATACTATCGCCGAGGGCGACAGCCTGATCACACTGGAGACCGACAAGGCCTCGATGGAAGTACCGGCACCCAAGGGTGGCGTGGTCAAGTCGATGAAGATCAAAGAGGGTGACAAGGTCAACGAAGGTGACCTGCTGCTCGAACTTGAAGTGGCGGGCTCTGCACCTGCAGCTGCGGCTCCGTCAGCTGCGGCGCCTGCGCCTGCTGCGTCTGCTGCTCCTGCACCTGCCGCGCCCGCTGCGGCACCGGCGGCAGGTAAAGCGATCTCTGCCGGCGATCTCGCCGCGCTGGACAAGAAAAACCGCTCGGTTTACGCAGGTCCCGCCGTGCGTGCCCTGGCACGCGAGTTCGGCGTCGACCTGACCAAGGTCAGCGGCAGCGGCCGGAAAGGCCGTATCGTCAAGGAAGATGTACAGAACTACGTCAAGAGCGCGCTGAAACAACTGGAGCAGGGTGCACCGGCAGCAGCAGGCGTCAGCGGTGGTTCCGGCATCCCGCCGATTCCGGCGGTCGACTTCAGCAAGTTCGGCGAGATCGAGATGGTCAAGCTGAGCAAGATCGACAAGGTCACCCGCGACAACATGTCACGCTGCTGGCTGAACATTCCGCACGTGACCCAGTTCGACGAAGCGGATATCACCGAGCTGGAAGCGTTCCGCAAGGAGATGAAGGACGAAGCGGCCAAGTCCGGCGTCAAGCTGACTCCGCTGCCGTTCCTGATCAAGGCCGCCGCGATCGCGCTGAGCCGTCATCAGAAGTTCAATGCCTCCCTGCACGCCGATGGCGAGCATATTGTCTACAAGAAATATGTGAACATCGGTCTTGCCGTGGATACGCCGAACGGCCTGATGGTGCCGGTGATCAAGGATGCCGACAAGAAGAGCATCTACGAGCTGTCGAAGGAAGCGATCGAACTGGCCGGCAAGGCCAAGGATCGCAAGCTGAAGCCGAACGAGATGCAGGGTGCCTGCTTCACCATCTCCAGCCTCGGCGGTATCGGCGGCACCGGCTTTACGCCGATCGTCAACGCCCCGGAAGTGGCGATCCTCGGTGTGTCCAAAGCGGATATCAAGCCGCGCTGGAACGGCAAGGAGTTCGAACCGCGTCAGATGCTGCCGCTGTGCCTCTCCTATGACCACCGTGCGATCAACGGCGGTGATGCCGGTCGCTTCCTGACCGACCTCAACGGCCTGCTCAGCGATATCCGTCGTCTGGTGCTCTGATCAGGGGATCGACGGGTAAAAAGAAAGGCTCCTTCGGGAGCCTTTTTTAATGGCTGTCGGCTAACAGCAGGAGTGGAGAGTTGGGTTGATCCAGGCCTGTCCCTGGCCCCGGATCGGGTTAACGCTGGAAGGGGTAGATAGAGCCGAGGTTCAGGATCTGGGTCAGCTCGTCGAGGGCGAAACGGGATTCCATCAGCAGCTTGGGATCGGCCAGGTCACGCTCCTCCAGACGATCACGGTAGTGCTTGTTCACCCAGGCGGTCAGTTTGGCGTACAGCTCCTCGTTGATCAGCGTGTGCGGATTGACCGCGGCGCGCTCCTCGTCGTTCAGTACCACGCGCAGGCGCAGGCAAGCCGGACCGCCGCCATTGCTCATGCTCTGCTTAAGGTCGAAGATCTTCAGCTCGTCGATGCCGGTGCCGCTGGCGACCAGATCCTGCAGATAGTTCCATACCGCCGGTGTCTGCCGGCACTCCTCCGGGATCACCAGCATGGTGCGGCCATCGGGCAGCGACAATAGCTGGCTGTTGAACAGGTAGGAGCGCACCGCATCCTGTACCGAGACCTGGGCGGTCGGGACCTCGATGACGCGGAACTGGTCCTGCATGGCGCGGGTCAGCTGGCGTTTAACCTCCTCCTGATCGAGGAAGGCTTCCTGGTGGCAGAACAGCAGCTCCCGATTACCCACGGCGATGACGTCGTTATGGAACACACCCTGATCGATAACGTCCGGATTCTGCTGTGCGTAGACCACATCCCGGGCGCTCAGTTGGTGCTTGCGGGCGATCGCCTGGGAGGCCTCATAAGTGTGGCGGGCGGGAAACTTCTGCGGTGCTGGTTTGCTGCTGTCAAAGGCGTAGCGGCCGAAGACGAAAAACTCCACGCCGCGCTGGCCATACTCATGGCAGAAGCGGGTATGGTTGGCGGCGCCTTCGTCGCCGAAGTGCTCGACGCCGGGCAGCGCGCAGTGGTGGCGGAAGTGCCTTTCGTTGGGAAAGGTGGCACGCAGGATGCGGCCGGTGGTTTCATGCTCGATCGAGCGATGGAACTTGTTGGTCAGGTTGGCCGGGGTAAAATGCACGCGGCTGTCGAGGGTATCGGCGCTGGGCGATACCGTGGCGGCGTTGGCGGTCCACATGCTCGACGCGGAGCAGCAGGCAGAGAGTACGCGCGGGGCATACTGGGCGGCCTGGAACAGCACTGACGAGTCGGAGCCGGAGAAACCCAGCCGGCGCAGGGTCTGCACGTCGGGACGCTCCTGCGGCGCCAGTACGCCCTGGATAAGCCCTAAGTCGTGCAGCGCCTTCATCTTGGTCAGCCCCTGCAGTGCCGCCTGCTTCGGGTTGGACGGCTTGGCCTGGTTGCGGTCGGAGGCGATGTTGCCGAATGACAGACCGCTGTAGTTGTGGGTCGGGCCAACCAGACCGTCGAAATTTGCCTCAAATGCGTTCATCTCTGTTCTCTCCTGTTGCCGGGGCGTGCACAGGGCACGCCGGCCGGCCGTTATGCGGTGCTCATGCGTAGCGCGGTATTCAGAGCTCAAGTCCCGGCGACAGGGTTTCCGGCAGCTGGACCTGGTCCAGCTCCAGTCCGGCAACCGGGTAGGCGCAGTAGTCCGCGGCGTAGTAGGCGCTGGCGCGGTGGTTACCGCTGGCGCCGATGCCGCCGAACGGCGCAGCGCTGCTGGCTCCGGTGAGCTGCTTGTTCCAGTTGACGATGCCGGCGCGGATACGGCGCACGAAGCGTTCATACTGTTCCCGGCTGTCGCTGAGCAGGCCGGCGGAGAGGCCGAAACGGGTGTTGTTGGCCTGCGCGATCGCCTGATCGAAATCCCGGTAGCGGATCAGCTGCAGCAGCGGACCGAAGTACTCCTCGTCCGGCAGTTCGCTGATCGCGCTGACATCGATCAGACCCGGTGACAGCAGGGCGGTGCCGGGTTCGAGCTTGTTCAGCGGCACCAGTTCCTGGGCGCCGAGCGCCAACAGGTGATCGCGGGCGGCCAGTATGCGGTCTGCGGCGGTCTCGCTGACCAGACTACCCATGAACGGCTGCGGCTCGGCGTCGTAGCGACCGACGCGTATCTCCTTCACCGCGTTGACCAGCGCTGCGACGAAGCGGTCACCACTCTCGCCTGCGGGTACCAGCAGGCGGCGCGCACAGGTGCAGCGCTGACCGGCGCTGATATAGGCGGACTGGATGGTTTCGTGCACGGCAGCGCGGATGTCGCTGATCTCGCCGACAATTAGCGGGTTGTTGCCGCCCATCTCCAGCGCCAGAATCTTGCCGGGATGACCGCCGAACTGGCGGTGCAGCAGCTCGCCGGTTTGCGAACTGCCGGTGAAGAACAGGCCGTCGATGCCGGGGTGACCGGCAAGGGCGATTCCGGTCTCTTTCTCACCCTGCACCAGGTTCAGCACCCCCGCCGGAAGGCCGGCGGTTTCCCAGCAGCGCAGAGTCAGTTCCGCCACCATCGGGGTCAGCTCGCTGGGTTTGAATACCACGCAGTTACCCGCCAGCAGCGCCGGTACGATATGGCCATTGGGCAGATGGCCGGGGAAGTTGTAGGGGCCGAACACGGCGACGACACCGTGCGGCCGGTGGCGCAACACCGCGCGGGCGCCGGCGGCCTCACCTTCGCGGCTACCGGTGCGCTCCTGGTAGGCACGGATCGAGATCTCGATCTTGCCGATCATCGCCGCCACTTCGGTACGGCTCTCCCACAGCGGTTTGCCGGTTTCGCGGCCGATGGCGTCGGCCAGCAGCTCCTTGCGCGCCTGTAACAGCTCGGCGAAGCGGCGGCAGTAGGCGGCACGCTCATCGAAACTGAGGTCGGACCAGGCCTCGAAGGCACCACGTGCGGCACGCACCGCCAGCTCTACCTGAGCCGCGTCGGCACTGCCGGCTGACCAGATTGTTTCAGCGCTGCAGGGGCTGTGGGAGGTGATGGGCGCGCCGTTACCGGCTAGCCACTGGCCGTTGATAAACAGGGAATCGGTCATGGTTCAGGCTCTCCTCTCGGCAAACAGCGGAACGATACGGACGGTATCGCCACTGCGGATGTTCAGTGCGGCGGCGGTTTCGCTATTCAGGGTGGCGATGCTGTGGCGCAGCGTTACCGCTTTGCTGGTACAGCAGCGGAACCCGTCAAGCAGGGTGTTGCTGATCAGGAAAGGCTGCTCCTGATCGTCGACCTGGTCCTCGACCCGGGCTTTGAAATAGAGGCTGTCGCGGATAGCGCGTATATCCTGCACCGGCGCTTCCAGCATCGGACCGGCGTCGAAGATATCGACGTAGTTGTTGTAGCGCATCCCCTCGCTTTCGAGCAGGCGGCGCGCCGGTTTGGTCGCTTCCTGGGTCCGGCCGATCGCGTCCTGCGCCGACTGCGGCAGCAGGTTGGTGTAGATGGTGTGCTTGGGCATCAACTCGGCGATAAACACCTTGTTACGGGTGGAGAGCTGGTCGGCCTGGGTAAAATCGATAGAGAAGAACTGGCGTCCCAGTCCCTCCCAGAACGGCGACACGCCGTTGTCATCGGAGTAACCGCGCATTTCGGCGATCAGCGTGTCGCTGAACAGGTGTGGAAACTCGGCCATGAACAGGAAGCGGCATTTAGACAGCAGGTGGCCGTTCAGGCTGCGCCGGTACTCGGGGTCGAGGAACAGGGTGCAGAGTTCGCTGAAGCCGGTCTGGTCATTGCTGATGGTCAGGGTGTTGAGCTTGCGGTAGACGCCCAGTTCGCGGGATGCCTGCACCAGCGTACCGAGACGGTAGCTGTACCAGACATCTTTCATGCCCACGGCGCCGTGGATGGCACAGGTACCCACAACCTGACCGCTGGTGCTGTCCTCCATCACGAACAGGTAGTAGGCATCGCGGTTTTCCGGTGGATTGGAAAAGGCGCTGGTGCCCGCTTCAATCATGCTGCGGACATGGCTGTCATCGTCCTGCATGGAGGTGAAGCCGGGGCCGGTTTTGCGTGCCAGCTCCCGCAGCGCGGCCCAGTCATCCTGGTGCACCGGTCGAATAATCATCATCGTTTCAATACCTCTTATTGCGTCGGTGCTTCGCTACTGCAGCAGATCGTCGGCGGCCAGTGGCAGTACCCTGACCGGGTCGCCATCCTTGAGCTGCAGCAGCTCGGCTACCTCCGGCTTGATCTCGGGCTGTTCGGCATCGGCCTGTACGAGGAGGGCGCGGAACCCGGACAGGGCGTTGTTGCTCAGCAGCAACCACTGCTCGCTGTCGGTCGGCTGTGCGGATACTTTCAGGGTGCGGAGCTGGCTCTGCCAGACCGAACGGATGTCGTCGGTACGCGCCTCCAGCGTAGGCCCGGCATCGAAGATGTCGACATAGCCGCGAAATTCGAAGCCCTCATCTTCGAGCAGGTCCATCACCGGCTCGATATCGGGGCGCGGTTGGGCAATGGCGTTGCGTGCCGCTTCGCTCAATAACGGTACATAGACCGGGTAGTGCGGCATCAATTCGGCGATGAAGGTTTTGCGGTTGATGCCGGTCAGGTAGTCGGCCTGGGACATGTCCATGCCGAAGAAGTGGCGGCCGAGGCACTCCCAGAACGGCGACTTGCCCTCGGCATCGACCATGCCCTGCAGCTCGACCACGGTGCGGCGGGCAAAGCGTTTGGGGTATTCGGCAATGAACAGCATCCGTGCCCGTGACAGCAAGTGGGCGTTGGCCGGTGAGTCCGCCTCCGCTGACAGGTAACGGGTACAGAGCCGGCTGGTGCCGTTGTAGTCGTGGCACAGGTGCAGTGACGGGATGCGGTTGTGGATCTGCAGTTCGCGCGAGGCGTGCACCACCTCGTCGATGCGGTAGCTGTAGAAGGGTGAGTCGAGCCCGATGCTCGCCTCGATGCCGCTGATACCGAGTATGCGTCCGCTGTCGCTCTCCTCAAGTACGAAGTGGTAGGACTCATTGCCGGGCAGGCTGACCTTCTTTTCCAGCGATGCCTGCGTCTGGGCGATCAGTTGGCCCAGGTATTCGCGGTTGGCGGGCAGGGTGGTGGTGCTGCCGCGCGACTGAATCGCAAGCTGCTCCAGTGCCGGCAGGTCCGGAAAGTCGACGGGACGGATAATCAGCATTGGTGTGTTTTCCCTTCAGTAAGCAAGGACAGGTCCAGCTCGCCACAGGCTAGACGCATCAGAATCAGTGCACTCAGCTTGGCGCGTTCGGTCAGACTGCTGACCAGCATATACTCGTCAGCGCTGTGGATCTTGCCGCCCTGGACGCCCAGAGTATCGATATTCGGTACACCGGCAGCGGCCAGATTGTTGCCGTCACAGCAACCGCCAGTGGGTTTCCACTCCAGCGCCATGCCAAGCTGGGCACCACAGTCGCGGGCCAGTTCGAACAGTGCCTGGTTGGCCCTCGACAGCAGCTTGGGTCTGCGACCGAAACCACCATGCAAGGTCAGGTTGATCCCCTCGCGGGTGTTGATGGCGGTACACAGGCTGTTCAGCTTGGCCAGGCACCAGGTCTCATCTTCCGGCCGTTCGATGCGGATGTTGAAGCGTGCCATGGCGGTGTCAGGCACCACGTTGACGGCGCCGCCGCCGTGGATGAAGCCGGGATTGACGGTGACGCCGTCGCGCTGACCGTTGAGGTCATCCAGCGCCGCGATGAAGTCGCACAGTGCGCGCACCGCGTTGCGGCCCCGGTGGTGCTCGCGGCCGGCGTGGGCGGCGCGTCCCTTGACCACGACACTGAAGTTGCCGCTGCCCTTGCGGGCGCCGGCCAGGTTGCCGTCCGGCATGCAGGGCTCGTAGATCAGACCCAGGTGGCAGCGGTTGGCGGCATCGGCGATCAACGGCGCCGAGCCTGGCGAGCCGATCTCTTCGTCCGGGTTGAACAGGATCTCCCATCCGATCTTCTCGGCATAGGGGCTGCGCTCCAGCGCCTCCAGCGCCTTCAGCATCACCATCAGGCCGCCCTTGAGGTCGGCGACGCCGGGGCCGTTCAGGGTATTGTCATCGAGCCAGCGCACGGTTTGAAATTCGTGGTCAATGGGGAATACGGTATCCATGTGGCCGCACAGGAACAGCTGCAACGGCGCCTCAGGCCGTTTGCGGATGCGCAGGGCGTCACCCAGTGGGATATGACGGGTTTGCCCCTGCTCGTCGACCAGGGCAAAGGGTGCCACCGGCAGAACCTCGGCTTCGCCACCGAGGACTTCGGTGTAGCGTTGCAGCGCGGCACGTACCCGGTTGACGCCCTCGGCATTGAGGCTGCCGGAGTTGATCTCCGCCAGCTCCAGCGTGCGCGCCAGCATGACCTCGTGCTGGCTGTCCAGCCATTCGAGCCAGGGGGCGTAGCGGCGATCGGCAGTCATCGGGCACTCCTAGTTATTCCTGTTGTAGCGTTAATTATTGTTGAATGTGCGCCACACGGACAGGTCAGAACTGTCACTGAGGCGACCAGAAATTTATGTACAGGATGTACGCTACCCCGAGAGCGCAGGGATGCGCAGGCGCGGGGTATGCAGGATGTCCGGTACCAATACTTTTTCGGTATTGGACAGGGAGAGCCCGGCGCGAGATTGCAACTGGGCTTTGGGTTTAGTGCCTGGTGTAAAAGGAAAAAGGCGCCGTCGTCGCGGCGCCCCTGAGGGAGGGTCAGGTTCAGCCGGCCTGTTCCACTTCCAGTACGGTGGCGACTGCCTGCTCGAGCAGGTCCATGCCGACATGAATATCCTCGTCCGGGATGATCAGCGAGGGTGTCATGCGCAGCACGTTGGGGCCGGCGATCAGCATCATCAGGCCCAGCTCACGTGCGGCGGCGAGGAATTTCGCCGCCTGGCCCTGCCACGGCTCGCTCAGCTCGGCACCGATCAGCAGGCCGGCGCTGCGAACCTCATTGAAACAGTGGTAACGGGCATTGATCGCCTGCAGGCGGTCGACGAACAGCTGCTGCTTGCGCTTGACGCCGCTGAGTACCTCCGGTGTATCGACCACTTCCAGCACTGCCTTGGCGACTGCGCAGCCGAGCGGGTTGCCGCCGTAGGTGGTGCCGTGGGTACCGAAGGAGAAGCTGGCGGCGATCTCACTGCGGGTGAGCATGGCGCCGATTGGGAAGCCGCCACCGAGCGCCTTGGCACTGGTCAGGATATCCGGCGTGACGCCCAGCTCTTCGTAGGCGTACAGATTGCCAGTGCGGCCGACGCCGGTCTGTACCTCGTCGAACACCAGCAACGCCTGATGCTGATCGCATAGCTCGCGCACGGCGCGGGCGAAGTCAGGGTTGGCCGGGATGACGCCGCCCTCACCCTGGATCGGCTCCATCACCACGGCGCAGGTACGCTCGGAGATCGCGGCGCGCAGCGCCTCGATGTCGTTGTACGGTACATGGGTGATACCACCGGGCACCGGCTCGAATCCTTCACGGTACTTGGCCTGACCGCCCACCGATACGGTGAACAGGGTGCGACCGTGGAATGCCTGGTTGAAGGCGATGATCTCGTGCTTGTCCGGGCTAAAGTGGTCATGGGCGTACTTGCGCACCAGCTTGAACGCGGCCTCGTTGGCTTCGGCGCCGGAGTTGCAGAAGAACACGCGGTCGGCAAAGGTGCGCTCGGTCAGCATCTGCGCCAGCTGCAGCGCCGGCTCGTTGGTGAACACGTTACTCAGGTGCCACACCTTGTCGGCCTGCTCCTTCAATGCCTTGACCAACGCCGGGTGGTGGTGGCCGAGGACGTTGACCGCGATGCCGCCGGCAAAGTCGATATACTCACGTCCCTCCTGATCCCATAGACGGGAGCCCTCACCGCGTACCGGGATGATGCTGGGCGGATTGTAGTTAGGCACCATGACGTCGTCGAAGGTGGCACGGCTGACAGTGTGTTGAGTCATAGGGTATCTCCGTTATTAAAGCGGCTGCAGGCTGCCCAGTTTGCGCACGGCAACGGATAGCATGGCCAGATCGGGTGATTCGTTAACGCGGACCTCGCTGAGGATCTGCTCCAGGTTGTTCAGTTGTTGTGCTACCCCTTGCTGCCACTGGTCCAGCCGCTGCCCAGGCTCGGCGTCGGCTGCGGTTGTATCCAGTATCCAGTGGCACAGCTGCAGCTGGTAGTCGTCCACCTCACGGGCCAGCGCGGCGCGGGCCTTGCGCTGCCAGAGATCACGCTCGGGCAGGGCGGCGATGCGGTGGCGCAGGGCCTTTAGCTGCAGCCGTTGCTCCAGCGCGAAATGCAGCGCAGCGGTAACCGGGCTGCTCTCGCCACGATTGCGCGACAACCGCGCGACCGCCAGCAGCGGATACTGGTAGCCCAGGGTGGCCAGGCGGGCGGCGAGGGCTGCAGGTGTACCGGCAGCGGCCAGTCGGTCGCGCAGCAGCTGCTGCTGTTCCAGCTCCTCGGTGTCGAGTAGCTCCGGCAGATGCTCGATCAGTCGACTGATCTCGGTCGCAAACGCGTCCACCTGCTCCTGATCGCTCAGCTCATGACGCGGCTGACGCGCTAGCCAGAGCGCGGTGCGTTCCAGCAGATCCTGGATGGTGCTGAGCTGATCGCGGAACAGGTCGTCCGGAATCCTGTACTCGAGTGCCTCAAGCTGGGTCCACAGATTGTCGATATCGAAAATCCGATTGCTGGTTTCGAACGCGTGTACCGCATCGATGGCACGGCAGTTGGTCTCCGACTGCAGGTAGCTGACGAACGTCTCGCCCATGCGGTTGCACAGCCTGTTGGTCAGATGGGTGGCCAGCAGTTCGGCGCGCAGCGGGTGGTGCGCGAGCGCGTCAGTGTAGCGCTGGCGGATCGCTTCCGGGAAGTACTCTGGCAACTGTTTGGCCAGGCTTTCATCCTCGGCCAGCCCCTCCGCGATCAACCGGTCGCACAGCCATAGCTTGCTGTGGGCGAGCAACACCGCGATCTCAGGCCGGCTGAGCCCCTGGCCTTCGCGGGACAGCAGGTCGAGCGCGTCGTCACCGGGAAGTTGCTCCAGTTCACGGTTCAGCCGACCCTCTTTCTCCAGCAGCTGGATCAGGCGGCGGTGGTCGTTGATCCGACTTGGTGACTGGCGCTCGTCCAGGCTGAGGATCTGGCTCTGGCCGTAGTTGTGGCGCAGCACCAGCCGGGCGACATCGTCGGTCATGCTCTCGAGCAGGCTGTTGCGGGCGGCCTGATCGAGGCTGCCGTCGGCCAGTGGCTGGTTGAGCAGGATCTTCAGGTTGACCTCGTGGTCGGAGGAGTCGACGCCGCCGGAGTTGTCGATGGCATCGGTATTGATGCGACCGCCAGCACGGGCGTATTCGATGCGGGCGCGCTGGGTCAGACCCAGGTTGCCACCCTCGCCGATCAGTTTCACACGCAGTTCGCTGGCGTCGACACGCAGGGCGTCGTTGCTGCGATCGCCGACCTGGTCGTGAGTTTCGCCGCTGGCTTTGACGTAGGTGCCGATGCCGCCGTTCCAGAGCAGGTCCACCGGCGCCTGCAGGATGACTCTGATCAGCTCGTTCGGCGTAAAACGGGTCTGTTCGGTGCCGAGTGCAGCACGGGCTTCGGGGCTCAGTTCGATCCGCTTGGCGCTGCGCTTATACAGTCCGCCACCGTGCGAGATCAGGCTGAGATCATAGTCCTCCCAGCTGGAGCGGGGCAGGTCGAACAGGCGCTTGCGCTCCTGCCAGCTGCTGGCGGCGTCCGGGTTCGGGTCGATAAAGATGTGCTGGTGGTTGAACGCCGCGACCAGGCGGATATGCTTCGACAGCAGCATGCCGTTGCCGAATACGTCGCCGGCCATGTCGCCGATGCCGATGGCGGTGAAGTCCTGGTTCTGGCAGTCCACATTTTGTTCGCGGAACAGGCGCTTGACCGACTCCCAGGCGCCACGTGCAGTGATCCCCATCTTCTTGTGGTCGTAGCCGTTGCTGCCGCCGGAGGCGAAGGCATCGCCGAGCCAGAAACCGTATTCGCCGCTGATGCGGTTGGCGATGTCGGAGAAGGTGGCGGTACCCTTGTCGGCCGCGACCACCAGATAGGGATCGGGAGCGTCGTGGCGAACCACCAGGTCGGGTGTCACGATCTCGTCGCCGATTCGGTTGTCGGTGATATCGAGCAGGCCGCGGATGAAGGTTTCGTAGCAGTGGATCACCTCGTTCTGGATCGCCTGGCGATCGCCGCCCTCAGGCAGCTGTTTGGCGACAAACCCACCCTTGGCCCCAACCGGTACGATGACTGCGTTCTTGACCATCTGCGCCTTGACCAGCCCGAGTACCTCGGTGCGGAAATCTTCCCGTCGGTCGGACCAGCGCAGACCGCCGCGGGCCACGGGACCGGCGCGCAGGTGTACGCCCTCGACCCAGGGCGCGTAGACGAAAATTTCGAACGCCGGGCGCGGTTCCGGGGCGAAGCTCAAGGCGCGGGTGTTGAGTTTGAACGACAGGTAGCCCTTTTCACGGCCGTCGATACGCTGGTAGCAGTTGGTGCGCAGCATCGCCTGGATGACACTGAGGTAGTGACGCAGGATACGGTCCTCATCCAGGTTTTCCACCGCGTCCAATGCAATCAGCATGGCCTGGCTGAGCCGCTCTTCGCTGGCCTGGCGATCACCGTCGAAGTCGGGCGCAAAACGTATCGCGAACAGCTCGCACAGTTGGCGGGTCAGCTGCGGATTGCGTGACAGCGCTTGCTCGATGTAGTGCTGGCTGAAGGGGACGCCCAGCTGCTGGAGGTATTTGCTGACCGCGCGAAGCAGGGTGATATCGCGATAGCTGAGTCCGGCACGCAGCACCAGTTGGTGGAAACGATCATCCTCGAGTTCGCCGTTGTAGGTGCGGATAAAGCTCTGCTGGAACTGCTCGCGCACCGCCTGTGGCTCCAGGTCCAGCTGTGGATCACAGGCGAGCTGGAAGTCGATGATCCAGCCGGGCAGCTGCCCCTTCTCTGGGCTGAGCTGGTAGGGGGTTGCACTGAGTACGCTGACGCCGAGGTGTTCCAGGATCGGCAACACATCGGATAGGGTCATGTCGCCGCCACAGCCGAGTACCCTCAAGCTCAAGTGCCCGGCGGCCAGGGGGGCCAGGCGGGTGGTCAGGCTGTTGTCCACGCCCAGGCTCGCCAGTTGTGCCAGGTCCTCGACCGCAGTGGCCGGTGGCGTTGCATCGCGGTACGCCAGGGGCAGGCGCTGGGCGTAGCGGGCGAACAGCGCGTTGGCCTGAACCTCACTGAGCTGCTCCAGCAGTTGCTGGTGCAGGCGGTCGTGCCAGCTCTCGGCGGCATCGATGATCTGCTGCTGCAGCGCTTCACGGTTGTATTGGACCTGCAGCGCGTTGTGGCTATAGATGCAGAACTCGATCAGCGCCAACGGATCCTCGGTCAGGCGGACGCTGAATTCGGCGCTGTGGCCATTCAGTGCCTGCATCAGGATCTGCTCAGTCTTCTGGCGCAGTTGGGTGTGGTACTGGTCGCGCGGAATCAGCATCAGCGCCCGGATGTAGCGACCATGGGCGTCGGTGCGCAGGAACAGGCCCAGACTGCGGCGCTCGACACAATCGAGCATGCCGTAGATGATCTCCTTCAGTTCCTCGTAGCGAGTTTGCAGCATCTCGTCGCGTGGGTAGGTAAACAGCAGGTGGCGCAAGGCTTTGTAGGCGTGACTGTTGCTGGGCAGCTCGGAACTTTCCAGCAGGCGACGGATGTTGGTGCGGATCAACGGGATATGGGTCAGCGGGGCATCGTAGGCCTTGCTGGAATAGAGACCGAAGAAGCGCGATTCGCCGATCAGTCGTCCCTCGGTGTCTTTGTGCTTAACGCCGATATAGTCGAGGTAGCGGCCTTGCTGCACCGTGGAACGGGTGGTGGAGCGGGTCAGTACCAGCCGCTCCGGTGAGCGCAGCAGCGCGCTCTGTGTCGCATCGAGCTGGATCAGACGCTGGCTTTCGGTGATCGGGTCGCGGAAACAGCCCAGGCCGGAACCATCACGGTAGTGCAGTTGGAGATCGCCACGGCTGTCGGTGGCAATTTCGTAGTAGCGGTAGCCGATAAACAGGAAGTTGTCATCGGCCAGCCAGCGCAGGAAGGTCACGATTTCGGCATCGGCATCGCCGGCCTGTTCGCACTCGGTGGCGGCCTCCTCGAGACGCAGCATCATCGGTTTCCAGTCGCACACTGTGGCGTGCACATCGTTGAGCACGTGCAGCAGCGACTGCCTCAGTGTGTCCAGCGCCTCAGTATCCGGCTGCCGGTCGATCTCGAAACGTACCAGGGTTTCCCGGATTGTACCGGTCGTATCATCAGGGTAGAGATCGAGGAGGCGGCCCTCGGCATCGCGCCGCACATCCATCATCGGGTAGGCCTGGTGGTGTACTCGGATCCCCTGGCGGGCGAGTTCGGTCAGGCAACTGGCGACGATAAAGGGCTGATCGTCCATCACCAGCTCAATGACGCTGTGCTCGCACTGCCAGCCGTCGCTGCCGCGCTGCGGGTTATAGACGCGCAGTTCTATCTGCTCTGCGCGGTGCTGTTCAAACAGCTGCCAGGCCGAGCGCAGTGCGCCGTATTGATCTTCGGGGGGGAGTGGGCGTTGTACAAGCTGATGACGGTAGATCTCCTTGAACAAGCGATGCCATTGCCGCGCCTGTTCGGGGGCGTGCTGAGCATCGATCATCGCATCGATGCCCGGTGTCGAGCCCGTCGCTTTCGGTTTTTTCTGAGCTGTCGGTGAGGTAGTCATTGTTATTGTCGTCATCTTGGTTGGTCGGCCTAAGGGACTTAATCCATTATCCGTAAAGCCCAGTATCGTCGACAGCGGGTAAATTGTGTTTAGGCGACGCCTAATTTCACCCTGCTGCCATAGCGCGTCGGCAGGCGCTGCTTTTATCGGCGCCGGCTGTATCATGCGCAGCTATTCTTATAAGCATATATAGACACTGGTTACGGTATTGAATAACGCAGCGGCTAACAGCAAGACTCAGCGCTTCGGCTTCGTGCTGATGCAGGGCTTTTCGTTGACCGGATTTTCCTGCGCTGTGGAGGCGCTGCGCACTGCCAACAGTCTATCTGGCGAGACCCTGTATGAGGCGGTGCTGATCGGAGCCGGCGAGGAGCTGGTGGCGAGCAGCTGTGGCGTCGAGGTGCGTGTCGAGACCCAGGTGGAGCAGGTGCCGGCGCTCGATACGCTCTTCGTTTGTGGACCGGCGCAGTTGTCGAGCAACGGCCAGGAGCAACTGACGCTCTGGCTTAAGCGCTGGTCACGCACCATCCGCACGCTGGGCGGTATCGGTACCGGCGCTTATCTGTTGGCGCGGGCCGGTTTGCTCGATGGTTATCGTGCAACCATCCATTGGCTGGATATGGCGGCGCTGAAAGAGGCGTTTCCGCGGGTCCAGGCCACCGGTAATCTGTTCGAAACCGATCGTGACCGTTATACCTGCGGTGGCGGTACTGCAGCGATGGACATGATGCTGTTTCTGATCGGTCGCGATCACGGCCTGGGGCTGGCGTCCCGCTTGTCGGAGCAGTTCGTCTGCGAGCGGATCAGGCTCAGCGATGAGGCGCAGCGCGTGCCGCTGAAGGTGCGCATCGGTACCCAGCAGCCGAACCTGATCGAGGCGGTGACGCTGATGGAGGCCAATATCGAGGAGCCGTTGACGACCGACGACCTGGCTTATCATGTCGGTGTGTCGCGGCGCCACCTGGAGCGCCTGTTCAAGCAGCACCTGCAGACGGTGCCGTCGCAGTACTACCTCGAACTCCGGCTGGAGCGGGCGCGTACGCTGTTGCGCACCGACGACCGGCCGATCCTGCAGGTCGGCTTGATGTGCGGATTCTCCAGTGCCTCCTATTTCAGTACCGCTTATCGCGGCCACTTCGGGCTGACGCCACGGCAGGAGCGGCGCAATGCGCGTCCGGCTGGCGAATCACCAGAACTTCAGCCCCGGTATGGGCGCTCCTCCGAGCATTAATTCTGCCATTGAATTTCATAACTATTTGATTATTTGAGCTATTTTGTGCGTCCGAGCACCATCTTTGGGCTTTTGGTCAGGCCGGTCGCGCTATCGAAAAACCATGTCCGGTGGGTGAAAAAGCCTCAGCGATGATTCTGTTAAGGTGCAATGACTCGGGTGTGTCCGTCAGGTTTTTCATGCCTGCACAGCGAGCAGGTTTACCTCTCGCAGTCACCCGTAATGGCCGACAGAAGAATTAAAAGCTGAGGATTGAGTAGATGAAGAGTTCAAAGTTGCTCTGTGGTGCGCTGACCCTGGTCGGCCTGATGGCGAGTCCGGTATGGGCCAAAGACTGGACGACGATTCGCATCGGCAGTGAAGGCGCCTACCCTCCGTTCAACTATTTCAATACCGATGGCGAGCTGGTCGGTTTCGATATCGACATCGGTAAGGCGCTGTGCGAAAAGATGAACGCGAAGTGCAGCTTCGTATCCCAGGACTGGGATGGCATGATTCCGGCGCTGCTGTCCGGCAAGTACGATGTGATCCTGGCATCGATGTCGATCACCGAAGAACGCAGGAAGCAGGTCGACTTTACCGATCCCTACTACAAGGCCGCACTGACGTTCGTCGGCGCGGCGGATCGCAAGTATCCCGATCTGAGCCCTAAGGCTCTGGAAGATATGTCGCTGGGCGCGTTGAGCGCCTCCACCCAGGCCGAATTCCTGCAGGCCAACTACCCCGATTCGGACGTGCGCCTGTACCGGACCCAGGACGAGGTTAACCTTGACCTGATCAACGGTCGTCTCGACCTGCAGGTCAGCGACCTGTTCCCGATGCTGGACTGGGTGACCAACAGCGAGGACGGCACCTGCTGCCAGCTGGTCGGCAACCCGATCACCGATCCCCAGTATGCCGGTGAGGGTACCGGTATGGCGGTGCGGCAGGAGGACGATGAGCTGCGCGACAAACTCAACGCTGCGCTGGCCGAGATTGTCTCCGATGGCACCTACAAGGCGATCAATGCCAAGTATTTCCCGATCAACATCTACGACATGAAATAAACCGTCGATTCCCGGTTGAACGGGCGGTGGCTGACACCGCCCGAATACCGATAACAATAGCGCCAACTGAGGACTCGCCCGATGACTATTTCAACCAACGCCCACAGGTGCCGCGATGACGCACCGTTGGCCCATCCTCCCACTCGTAATTCCACGCCCTCTAGCCACTGAATCCAGTGTCGGCTGACACTGACGAGGTTCCTATGGACAATCTATCCTTACTCGCCTTCGGCTCCGATGGCTGGGGTGACGAGTTGCTATCCGGCCTGTTGGTGACGATCCAACTGGCTATCACCACGCTGCCGCTCGGGCTGCTGATCGGTTTCGCCGTGGCCGGGGCGTCGCTGTCGTCTCATCCCTGGCTGCGCCGTATCGGCCGCGGCTATACCACAGCGGCACGCGGTATCCCCGAGCTGCTGACGCTTTTCCTGGTCTATAACGGTATCGCCATGCTGCTGAACGGCGTCTGGCGCTGGATCGACGCCGAGGCGGGGTTTGTCGAGTTGAGTCCGTTCATTGCCGGCGTTATCGCGCTCAGCGTGGTGTTCGGCGCGTTCTCCGGCGAGGTGCTGCGCGGCGCCTTTCAGGCGCTGGACCGGGGCCAGATCGAGGCCGGACAGGCTATCGGCCTCAGTCGCTGGGACCTGTTCCGTTTTATCAAGCTACCGCAGATCTGGCGCTTCGCGCTGCCGGGTCTCGGCAACCTCTGGGTCAATCTGCTCAAGGATACGGCGCTGGTGTCGATCATCGCGCTGAACGATCTGCTACGCATGACCAATATCGCCGTCGGGGCGACCAAAAAGCCGTTCACCTTCTTTTTGCTTGCCTGCGCCGCCTACTGG
This sequence comes from Marinobacterium zhoushanense, assembly GCF_014641945.1. Taxonomy (GTDB): domain Bacteria; phylum Pseudomonadota; class Gammaproteobacteria; order Pseudomonadales; family Balneatricaceae; genus Marinobacterium_D; species Marinobacterium_D zhoushanense. Next base: position 437,806 of record NZ_BMIJ01000002.1, on the reverse strand, counting down.
CTGCTCAGCATCCTCTCTGAAGTGGTGCTGGCTCAGCTGGAAGCGCGGGCTAATCGCGGTATCAGGAGGGCTTGAAGATGTCGTTCGATACTGTTCTGCAATATGGCCATCTGCTGCTCGAGGGCAGCTGGCTGACGATCAAGCTGTCCGGCCTGGCGCTGTTGATCGGCGCGTTTTGTGCCATGCCGATGTCTGTGGCACGCAGCTCGGATCGGCGCTGGCTGTCACTGCCGGTGCGGGTCTATATCTCCTTCTTCCGCGGTACGCCGATGTTGGCGCAGCTGTTCCTGATCTATTACGGCGCCGGCCAGTATCGCCACGAACTGCAGGTGCTGAACCTCTGGTGGCTGTTCCGCGACCCGTTCTACTGTGCGCTGATCACTTTCGCGCTCAACACCACGGCCTATCAGGCCGAGCTGTTGCGTGGCGGTATCCAGGGCGTGCCCCGGGGCGAGATCGAGGCCGCCAAGGCCTATGGCATGTCGACCTGGCTGCGCTACCGGCTGATCGTGCTGCCCCACGCGTACCGCATCGCCTTTCCGGCGCTGGGTAACGAGGTGATCCTGCTGCTCAAGGGCAGTGCCATCGCCAGCGTGGTGACCCTGTTCGATCTGATGGGCCAGACCCGGACCATCTTCGCCAAGACCTTCGATTTCTCGATCTATCTGTGGGCGGCGCTGCTCTACCTGGTGATCACGATGCTGATCGTTCGGGTATGGCGTCGGCTGGAGGATCGCCTGAACCCGCATCTGCGGCGGCGAGCAGTCCAGCGTTCATCCACCCCGGCAGTTGCTGTCGCACCGACGGAATAACGACTATGAATACTCAGGTTAAAGAAAATGCCACCTCCCAGGTGCTTGACGCACCGCTGATCGCACGCGATATCCACAAGTCTTTCGGCGAGCTGGAGGTGCTGAAGGGGATCTCGCTGACCTCGCACCAGCATGATGTTACCGCCATCCTCGGCTCTAGTGGCTCCGGCAAGAGCACCTTTCTGCGCTGCCTGAACCTGCTTGAAGTGCCCGATGCCGGTGAGCTGATCGTGCATGGCCAGCAGGTGCATATCAAACACAACCGCCTGGGCGAGGCGGTGCCGGAGGACGAGAGGCTGGTGGAGCGGATCCGTGCCCGTCTCGGCATGGTGTTCCAGCAGTTCAATCTGTGGAGTCATATGACGGTGCTGGAAAACTGCATGGTCGGTCCGCTGCGGGTATTGAAACAGCCAAAGGCGGAGGTCGAGGAGCGGGCGCGCTACTACCTGAACAAGGTGGGCCTGAGTGATCGCGCGGATCACTATCCGTCCCATCTCTCCGGCGGTCAGCAACAGCGCGCGGCGATTGCGCGGGCACTGACCATGGAGCCCGACGTGATGCTGTTTGACGAGCCGACCTCGGCGCTGGACCCGGAGCTGGTTGGTGAGGTACTGCTGGTGATGCGCAAGCTGGCCGAGGAGGGGCGCACGATGATCGTGGTGACCCACGAGATGGCGTTTGCGCGCGAAGTCTCCTCCCATGTCATGTTTCTGCACAAGGGGCTGGTGGAGGAGGAGGGGGCACCGGAGAAACTGTTCCAGCAGCAGGAGTCGGAGCGTTTCCGTCAGTTCCTCAGCACCAACTTCTGAGGCCTATCTTAACCCGGACTCCAGCGCTTCGATCAGCGCGCGCTCGCCGTCGTTGAAGCGTGACTGCGGATTGTAGATCAGCTGGATATCGACCTGGGGCAGGTCGGTATAGGGTGGCAACTGCCATAACTCGCCCTGCTCGACGCTTGGCTGTGCCAGGTGGACGGGCAGGGCGCCGATGCCGATACCGGCTCGAATCATCCGACTGACCTCCTCCACGTTGCTGGAGGCGCCGCGTACCTGCTGTCCAATCGACGCCAGTGCCCGCATCGCCGTGACCGGTCCCATATAGTCGCCGCCGAGCACGTCGGAGGTGAAGCCGATATAGGCTTCGCCGCGCAGATCCTCCAACGCCAGCCCCTGGCGCCCGAACAGATGATGGTAACGGCCGCAGTAGATCGCGTACTGCTCGGTACTGAGCAGAATCTTCGCCAGTGGCGGTGCCACATCGGCATCGCAGATCCCCAGTGTTACCGTGCTGTTCTCCACCGCTCGGACCACTTCGGCCGTGGTTGCGACCTCAATCGACAGCGATACCCGCGGATGCTGGCGAAAGAAGCGCTGCAGCAGACGGTCATAATCTTCGCAGCCGACCTGGCTGATGCTGAGGATGCGCACATGGCCGCTGGTGTCGCTGTCCGCTGCGTCGATCAGCTCGCTTAGACGTGACACCTGGCGGTAGACCTGCAGCGCCTCGTCGTACAGTTTCTGCCCTGCCGGGGTCAGCTCGAAATGGCCGGGGCGACGGTCGATCAAGCGTCGGCCGAGCGCCTCCTCCAGCCGTTTCAGTGCCGCGCTGACCGTGGGCTGCTGCAGGTAAAGGCGCTCGGCGGCGCGGCTGATGCTGCGGGATTGCACGATGAAGATGAAGGTGCGCAGCAGGTTCCAATCCAGACGAGTGGCAAAGCGCTCCAGCTGGTTGTGCGGGCTGTAGGGGTCGGTCATGGCCAGTGCTCATCGGGTAATTGGGTGGATAGATCATGTATAGATTTAATCTATATTCGAGATTCAGAATAACATTTTTATCAATGCTTTTCGCTTCGCTAACCTCTGTTTATTCGCAAGCCGGAACGGCCTGCCTTAGCCAGTGGTTGCAGCAGTATGAACAGCAGTGCGTCTTTGTATTTCGACTCCCGTAAGCTCACCGACAATGTGCGCCGGATCAAAGCGTTATGCCGGCAGCAGGGCGTGACGCTGGCGGCGGTGGTCAAGGCCGGCTGCGGCTGGACCGATGTCGCTCGCGCCGCGCTCGATGGCGATTGCGATATGCTGGCCGACTCCCGGTTGCACAACCTTGAACAGCTGGCACATGGCGGAATTGACGCCGCGACCATGCTGTTGCGTCTGCCGGCTCCGTCTCAGGCGGAGGCGGTGGTGCGGCTGTGTGAGATCAGCCTGAACTCCGAATACGACTCTATCCACGCGCTGCACGCGGCGGCGCATCGGCTGGGGCGCAAACACCGGGTGCTGTTGATGGTCGAGTTGGGCGATCGGCGTGAAGGGGTCGCGGCGCAGCAGTTACCGCAGCTGATCGAGCGCATCAAAGCGCTGCCGATGATCGAGGTGGCTGGTATCGGCACCAATCTGGGCTGTCTCGGCGGTATCCGCACCACGCCGGAAAAACTGACCGAGCTGGTCGAGCTGGCCCGAGCCAGCGAACGCCAGCTCGGCTATCCGCTGCAGTACGTCTCCGGAGGCAACTCCGGTACCCTGCCGCTGTTGCTGGAGGGGCGATTGCCCGCCGGGATCAACCATATCCGGGTCGGATTTTCGATGCTGCTGGGGCGCAACCCCTTCACCGACGAGCCGTTGCCCGGTCTGCACACCGACGTGTTCGAATTGGAGGCGGAGCTGATCGAAGTGCAGACCAAGTCATCCCTGCCGGACGGCGAGATTGTGCTGGATGCCTTCGGCCATGTGCCGGTGTTCGAGGATCTGGGTGATCAGGTCCGCGGGATTCTGAGTCTGGGCCGGTTGGACACCGATCTGGCCACCTTGAAAGCGAAGGACTCCGGCATCGAGATCATCGGCGCTTCATCCGATCATCTGGTGCTGGATATGACGTCAGTACGCGGCGCTTATGCGGTGGGCGATAAAGTGCGGTTAGTGCCGGGATATGGCGCACTGGTGCAGGCGATGTTGTCGCCCTATGTGACTAAGCGGCCGGATCTGAACGCTGGCTGGCGCCGAGAGCGAGGCGGACTGTTGAGAATGGTGCGTTGAGTACGCCACGAGCTGTTTACGTGCGGTGTGGAGTCAGCAAGGGGGCTGTCGCCAGAGATGGCGCACGATGAAACTTTGAGACTATGGATGAGATGAAGCGGATGAGATGAAACAGCGACGAACTGAAACAAGAAATGGTCGGGGTGACAGGATTTGAACCTACGACCCCTGCCTCCCGAAGACAGTGCTCTACCAGGCTGAGCTACACCCCGACGACCGGCTCCAGACATGGAGCTTTCTGGTATTACTTGAAAAGCTTTGTAGTTGGACCGGGTGTCCTTGCCGTTCAAGTGAGCGCGAATTATAAGGGTTTTTCTTTGGCTGTCAACAAGATGCGGGCGTGCATTTCGTGCGCTGCGCAATCGCGCGATTACGACCGAAAACCCTGATTCTGGGCTGACGTGCGGGATTGGCGCTAGGAGCTATTAAGCTAACCCGACGATGTCTAGGCTAGGCCGACGATGTCGGCAAAGGGACTTAACAAAGAAATGGTCGGGGTGACAGGATTTGAACCTACGACCCCTGCCTCCCGAAGACAGTGCTCTACCAGGCTGAGCTACACCCCGACTCATGATGAAAGCGCGGAACCGCGGCTTTCGTGCCACTCGACTTTGGCCTAACGCCTCTTGTCGAAACAGCGGGGCACATTATAGTGAGGCGTTCTGGTCGTGCCAAGAGGTGTGGCGATAAAAAAATCGCTTCTCTATGGCTATCGGTCAATAAAATGGATATGTGGCGAAAGCGCGGAGGTGAAGATGCTGCTGGGCCTGTTGATACTGCTCGGTTGCCAATTGATCGGGGAGTTGCTCGTGGTCGCTCTAGGGTTGCCGGTTCCGGGGCCTGTGGTCGGAATGCTGCTGCTGTTATCGCTGCTGTTGTTGACCGGAAGGCGAGTGCCTGAAGCGCTGCGCAAGGTCGTCGATGGGTTGCTGGGCCATCTGGCGCTGCTGTTCGTGCCCGCGGGTGTCGGTTTGATGAATCATTTTGGACTGCTGGCCCGGGAGTGGGTGATGTTGGCAGTAACGCTGGTGGTCAGTACCGCGATCACCATGGCCGTGACCGGGTGGTTGATGTCGCGCCTGGCACGTCGCTTCTCCGCGAAGGAGGAGCTATGACCTCGTTCTGGGTCTACTTTTCTGCCCGCCCGCTGCTGTGGATCGTCCTGACGCTGGCTGCATTCATGTTCAGTCGCTGGCTCAACAAGCGACTCGGTGGCCTGGCGCTGTTTCAGCCGGTGTTGATCTCGATGGTGATTTTGATCTCCCTGCTGGTCGCAACCGGTACCGACTATGACACCTATTTCGAAGGTGCGCAGTTTATCCATTTCCTGCTCGGACCTGCGACGGTGGCGCTGGCGATCCCCTTGTGCGATTACTTTGACCGGGTGCGCAAAATGTGGCTGCCGATCCTGATTGCCTCGTTATGCGGCGTTTTCACGGCTGTAGTCAGCGCTGCGGGTATCGCCTGGCTGCTGGGCGGCGAGACTCGCACGATTCTGACCCTTGTGCCCAAGTCGGTCACCTCGCCGATTGCCATCGGTATCGTGGAAAAAATCGGTGGTTACCCCTCCATGGCGGCGGGCCTGGTGCTGATCACCGGCATGATCGGTTGTGTTATTGCGCCCCGGGTCTTCAGGTTGATGAAGATTGAGGATGAGGTATCGCGAGGATTCTGCCTCGGGCTTTCAGCGCATGGCTTGGGCACCGCGTATGCGCTCGGCTTAAGCGGGATGGCAGGGGCATTTGCGGGTCTGGCGATGGGGGTGGCGGGCCTGGTGACCGCATTCCTCGTGCCTTTGCTGGTGTCGATTGTTGGCTTTTAGTCGCGGTGGTGAACAGTGAGTTTGATAAAAATGTTGCACAGCAGTAAAGTTCGCAGCGGCGAATTTTGGATAGATTTTGTACTGAGGATGTGAGTCGCGATGACACCGCTTGAGCGCTATAAACAGGACCTGCAACGGGATGACTTCTCCTATGACGTAACCCAGGAGATGGCGGTCGGGCATCTGCAGCGCCTGTATGACGACTTGGTTGCGGCTGAGCGTGCGCCGCGTCCCGGTTTGATGCAGCGCCTCGGTGGCAAACTGCGCCGGGAAAAGGCCGAGCCGGTGAAGGGACTCTATTTTTGGGGTGGTGTCGGCCGTGGCAAAACCTATCTGATGGACACTTTTTACGACAGCTTGCCATTCGAGCGCAAGATGCGCACCCACTTCCACCGTTTCATGCAGCGGGTACACAACGAGTTGCGGCTGCTGGATGGAACCAAGAACCCGCTGGTGGAGATCGGCCGCAAGTACGCGGAAGAGGCCAGGATCATCTGTTTTGACGAGTTTTTCGTCTCCGATATTACCGATGCGATGATCCTTGGCGGCTTGATGGAGCAGTTGTTCGCCAATGGCGTGGCACTGGTGGCAACGTCCAATATCGTTCCGGACGGTTTGTACAAGGATGGTTTGCAGCGCGCGCGGTTCCTGCCGGCGATCGACCTGATCAATCGCTATACCGAGGTGGTCAATGTGGATGGCGGTATCGATTACCGCCTGCGCACGCTGGAACAGGCTGAGCTCTACCACTGGCCGCTGGACGGCAGTGCCGATCTGAGTCTTAACACCAGCTTCGAGGCGCTGGCGCCGGATCTGGAAGAGGTGGTTGAACGCGAGGTGCTGGAGGTCAACGGGCGAGGCATCGCGACTCGCCGAATGTGTGAGGATGTGGTCTGGTTCGATTTCAATGACCTCTGTAATGGGCCTCGTTCCCAGAACGACTACATCGAATTGGCCAAGATATTCCATGCGGTAATACTGAGTAACGTGCCGCAACTCGGGCGCAGCAACGACGATGCCGCCCGTCGTTTTATCAATATGGTGGACGAGTTTTATGACAGCGGGGTCAAGCTGATTATCTCCGCTGCCGTGCCGATAGCGGAGATCTATAGCGAAGGGCGGCTGGAGTTCGAAATTCAGCGTACCCAGAGTCGTTTGCTGGAGATGCAATCACACGATTATCTGGTGCGCGAGCATCGCGCTGGATAAGTGATTTTTGTCGGTCACAAGCGCTGGATTTTGTCCAGGTGCTTGTCTATAATTCGCGCTCCTCTGCAAGGGGTAGAGGATAGTGTACGTTGGTGTCGTTAGCTCACTTAGGTGTGATCGGCGGTGGCAACCAATAACTATAAGGTAAGTCGGAACTCTGGCTGAAGTGGGCGAATCTCACGGAATTGCCTGGGTTCGAGGCTTAAGGTCAAGGTATAGAAACAATGAGCACAACTGTTAGCGCTAAGCCAGCCGAAGTAAAACGCGACTGGTACGTTGTTGACGCCGAGGGTAAAACCCTGGGTCGTCTGGCGACTGAAATCGCCCGCCGTCTGCGTGGCAAGCACAAGCCGGAATACACTCCGCACGTTGATACCGGTGATTACATCGTTGTCGTCAATGCCGAAAAGGTAAACGTGACCGGCAACAAGCGTAATGCCAAGATGTACTACCGTCACTCCGGTTTTCCGGGTGGCCTGAAGGAAGCCAACTTCAACAAGATGGTTCAGACCTTCCCTGAGCGCACCATCGAGCTCGCCGTCAAGGGTATGCTGCCGAAGGGCCCGCTTGGCCGTGCCATGTACACCAAGCTGAAAGTGTACGCAGGTGCCGAGCATCCGCATCAGGCTCAGCAGCCGAAAGAACTGGATATCTAAGGGGAAGGCGAATAATGGCTACTACTCAGTATTACGGCACTGGCCGTCGCAAAACCTCTACCGCGCGTGTATTTCTGCGTCCCGGTACTGGCAAGATCACTATCAATCAGCGCACCATCGAAGATTACTTCGGTCGTGAAACCGCGCGCATGATCGTCATGCAGCCGCTGGAGCTGACTGAGACCAAAGAAAAATTCGACGTATACGTGACTGTCGCTGGTGGCGGCGGTTTCGGTCAGGCTGGTGCGATCCGTCACGGTATCACCCGTGCACTGATGGAGTACGACGAGACTCTGCGTCCGGCTCTGCGCAAGGCGGGTTACGTTACCCGTGACGCGCGTGAAGTCGAGCGTAAGAAGGTCGGTCTGCGCAAAGCGCGTAAGCGTCCTCAGTTCTCCAAGCGTTAATCTTTACCTGCGGCTTTTTTGCTGCAGCGCAAAAGATTGTCGAAAAAGCCCGCGACCCTTGTGGTTTGCGGGCTTTTTTGTATTTGGAAACATGCTGTTAAAACACCGGTAATTGGTCTTAGTCTGGGGGTTTTACCTTGTATCTGTGGGGTAATTTCTTTAAGATTTGCGCCATTTGAAAAATCCGGTTTTGTGGTTTTCATGACTGAAGGGCGGCTTGTCTTTTGTGTGTGTGCGAAAGCGGTCGTCGATTGAGGGGAGAAGAAGTTAATGAGCAATGACGGCGTGAATAAGGGTCGGCGCCGGCTCCTGATTGGTGCCACGTCTGCCGTAGGGGCAGTGGGTGCCGTTGGGGCCGCTGTCCCGTTCGTGGCTTCCTGGAATCCGAGCGCCAAGGCAAAAGCCGCCGGTGCACCTGCGAAGGCGGATATCAGCAAGCTTGAGCCTGGGCAGCAGATGATCGCTGAGTGGCGTGGTAAGCCGGTGTGGATCGTTCGTCGCGGTCCGGAAGCCCTGGCTAACCTGGAAAAACTCAACGACAAGGTAGCGGATCCGAACTCGGAGAAGCCTCAGCAGCCGGATTACATCCCGCATACCCCGGCACGCGCGTTGCGCCCGGAATACGCGGTGATGGTCGGTATCTGTACTCACCTGGGCTGCTCGCCGACCTATCGTCCGGAAATTGCTCCGGAGGATTTGGGGGCTGAATGGCTGGGTGGCTTCTTCTGTCCTTGTCATGGCTCGCGATTCGACCTTTCCGGTCGCGTATTCAAAGGTGTTCCTGCGCCGACCAACCTGGTGATTCCGCCGCACAAATACGAAGACGATAACACTCTCGTTATTGGTGTCGATCAGGAGGCTGTGTAATGGCTGGCTATCGCAATAAAGGAAATCCCGGCTTGATGGGCTGGATCGACGATCGCTTCCCCGCTACCGCGATGTGGGAAGATCATCTCTCCAAGTACTATGCCCCGAAGAACTTCAACTTCTGGTACTTCTTCGGTTCGCTGGCGTTGCTGGTGCTGGTTAACCAGATTCTGACCGGTATCTGGCTCACCATGAGTTACAACCCGAGCGCCGAAGGTGCGTTCGCGTCCGTCGAATACATTATGCGTGACGTCGAGTACGGCTGGCTGCTGCGCTATCTGCACTCTACCGGCGCGTCAGCATTCTTCGTCGTGGTCTATCTGCATATGTTCCGCGGCATGATGTACGGTTCCTACCGTAAGCCACGCGAGCTGGTGTGGATCTTCGGTATGACCATCTATCTGGCACTGATGGCTGAAGCCTTCATGGGCTACCTTCTGCCCTGGGGTCAGATGTCGTACTGGGGTGCCCAGGTAATCGTATCCCTGTTCGGTGCTATTCCTGTAATTGGTCCGGACTTGCAGCAGTGGATTCGAGGTGACTTCCTGATCTCCGGTATCACCCTGAACCGTTTCTTTGCGTTGCACGTTATCGCGCTGCCGATCGTTATCCTGGCGCTGGTAGTGCTGCATATCATCGCGCTGCACGAAGTGGGGTCCAACAACCCGGACGGCATCGAAATCAAAGAGAAGAAGGATGAGAATGGTGTGCCGCTGGACGGTATCCCGTTCCACCCGTACTACACCGTCAAGGATATCGTTGGCGTTGTTGTTTTCCTGTTCGTATTCTGCACCGTTGTGTTCTTCTTCCCTGAGGGTGGTGGTTACTTCCTGGAGAAACCGAACTTTGAACCGGCTAACGCGCTGAAAACGCCGGATCACATTGCGCCTGTGTGGTATTTCACGCCGTTCTACGCCATGCTGCGCGCCGTGACCTACCCGCTGTTCGGTGTCGATGCGAAGTTCTGGGGTGTTGTGGTGATGGGGGCGGCAATTGCCATCCTGTTCGTACTGCCCTGGCTCGACCGTAGCCCGGTTAAATCCATGCGCTATAAAGGTTGGCTGAGCAAGGTCTGGCTGTTGGTGTTTGCCGTGAGCTTTGTGATTCTGGGCGTCTTGGGTGCGTTGCCTGCAACGCCGGGTCGTACCATGGTGTCTCAGATCTGTACCGTTCTTTACTTCGCATTCTTTATCCTGATGCCGTTCTATACACGGATGGAAAAGACAAAACCGGTTCCGGAGAGGGTGACAGGCTAATGAAAAAGTATCTCATTGCTCTGATGATGGTGCTGGCGCCGGTAACCGCCAGCGCGGCTGGTGGTGCGGCTGTGCCATTGGATTCGTTTGAAGTGGATCTGACCAATAAAGCATCCCTGCAGCGGGGTATGGCGAACTTCGTTAACCGTTGCTTGGGCTGTCACACAGCTCAGTATCAGCGTTTCGAGCGTGCTGCAACGGATCTCGAAATCCCGAATGAGCTGGTTGAACAGTATCTGATCTTCGATGAAAACAAGAAGATCGGTGAACACATGACCAACGCCATGCCGGCTGCCGAAGCCAAGGTATGGTTCGGCAACCCGCCGCCGGATCTTACGCTGGAAGCGCGTCTTCGTGGTCCGGATTGGGTCTACACCTACCTGCGCAGCTTTTACAAGGATGAGTCGCGGCCTTGGGGTGTGAACAACGCTGTGTTCCCGGATGTTGGTATGCCCAACGTGCTGGAAAATCTGCAGGGGACTGTGATTAACCACTGTACACCTGCAGAGTTGCACAGTGAGCATGGCAAGATCGATCCGCTGACCGGTGAGGAGATCGGCGGTTGCATGTCGATCGAGCCGAAGAGCGGTTCAATGAGCGAAGAGGAATTCGATCAGTACGTGTACGATCTTGTTAACTTCATGGCGTACATGGGCGAGCCCTCGAAGATGGTCTCTGGTAAGATTGGTACGTATGTTCTGATCTTCCTGGTGATTCTGTTCGTATTCGCCTTCGCGTTGAAGAAAGAGTACTGGAAAGACGTTCACTAAACACTCGGGTGTTCGTGAATAATAGAACTACGCGGTCCGTGAGGGCCGCGTAGATTTTTTGTTTCTACATCTGACTTTTTTATGGGGATTTGTAGATGGGAGTTGTGGCTAAACGTTCTTCCATGACCTTTTATTCGAATGGTGATGACCATTACAGCCACCGCGTACGTATCGTACTGGCTGAGAAAGGTGTGGCAGTCGATATTGTTGACTGCAAGGAGAGCGAGCTGCCTGAGGATGTTGCAGCGCTTAATCCTTACAACAGCTTGCCGACTCTGCTGGATCGGGAGCTGGTGTTGTATGAACCCAACGTGATGATGGAGTATCTGGACGAGCGTTTCCCGCATCCGCCACTGCTTCCGGTTTACCCTGTGGCGCGGGCGGAGAGTCGTCTGTTCATGCATCGCATCCAGCGCGACTGGTGTGCGCAGGCTGATCTGATTCTTGCAGGTACGGCCAGCGCGGAGCAGATTGAGAATGCTCGCAAAGAGCTGCGCGACAGCCTGGTTGCCGTATCGCCGATCTTCGCGGAGAAGCCGTTCTTTATGAGCGAGGAGTTCAGCCTGGTCGACTGCTGCATCGCGCCGCTGCTTTGGCGTCTGCAGGTGATGGGGGTCGAGTTGCCTGAGGCTCAGTGCAAGCCCCTGATTGGCTACATGAAGCGCTTGTTCGAACGTGAATCCTTCCAGGAGAGTCTCTCCGAGGCGGAGCGCGAAATGCGTGACTGATTCGCTAGGCGATCAGCAACTTGCTAAAGGGATGGGGCTGTTGCCCCGTCCCTTTTTCATATGCAGGATGTACGGACTCTGTCGTTTGCGCCTGCAACGACAGGATTCCTGTCATCCATGACGGTCATGCCGCGGGTGCATGAATGCGCAGAAGCGGCGATAGGAGTTTTTTTATGTCTGTAACGCCCAGTCGGCCCTATCTGTTGCGAGCCCTGTATGAGTGGCTTTGCGATAACGACCTTACACCGCTTATCGTTGTCGATGCCGGCGTAAGAGGGGTTAATGTGCCTGACGCCTATGTTCAGGATGGGCAGATAACCCTGAATATCGCGCTGGGGGCGGTTCGGGAGCTGGATATGAATGATGCCGGTGTCAGTTTCAATGCGCGCTTCGGTGGGGTGCCGATGAACGTGTATGTACCGATAACCGCCGTACTGGCTATCTATGCGCGGGAAAATGGTATGGGCATGGGCTTTGGTATGGAGCCGGGAGCCGATCTGCTGGCGCTGGCGAAAGCTGAACAGCCAGAGCCGGAACCTCCCGAGCCGGGCCCGGGAGGTGGTCGTCCCTCTCTTCGCGTGGTGAAGTAGGGTTAGTCGATGTACTCGAACACCTTGACGATCTTGCGCACGCCGGCGACGCTGCGCACGATCGCAACGGCGGTTTCCGCTTCGCTGCGCTTGACCAGACCCATCAGGTAAACCACGCCGTTTTCGGTGACTACCTTGATCCGGCTACCTGGGACATTTTTGTCGGCCAGCAGCTGAATCTTGACGCGGCTGGTCAGATAGACATCGTTGGTGCGCACGATGGTGGAGGTGGGGCCGGCGATCTCCAGCTCGTTGTGTATCTTGGTCACCTCGCGGGTGGTCTGAGTGACCCTTTCCGCTTCCTGGCGTACACGCTCATCCGGTACCTGGCCGGTCAGGAGTACCTGGCCGTTGAAACTGGTGACATTGACATGGGACTGTGCCAGCGGCGTGGAACCCTTGCTGATGTTGACCAGTACCTTGGTTTCGATCATCTCGTCTTCGATATAGTTGCCCAGGGTGCGATTGCCCTTATCCTCATAGATGGGTTCTTCGCGGGTGGCGCTGACCAGTTGTGCACAGCCGCTGAGCAGACTGGCGGAGAGCAGGAGTGCAACGGGGATGGCAGAAAATTTCACGTTCAGGCTCCAAACAGTTGGTGGTCGATCAGATCGCATAAACAGTGCAGTACCAACAGCTGTGCGTCGTAAACCAAGGCTTCGTCATCGCTGGGGATGCATATCTCGATCTCATCCCTGGCCAGCAATGCGGTCATGTTGCCGCCATCACCACCGGTGAGCGCAATCACCTGCATCTCGCGGTCATGAGCGGCCTGGATCGCTTGAACCAGGCTGGTGCCCCGGCCATCGGGTGAGATCGCCAATAGGATATCGCCCGGTTGGCCCAAGGCCCGAATCTGTTTGGCATATACCTCGGCGAAGCTGCTGTCCTCAGTGATGGCGCTCATTACGGCGCTGTCGGCATTAAGTGCCAGAGCCGGCAGGCCCGGTCGCTCGTGCCTGAAACGGCTCAGCAATAACGCAGCGAAATGCTGCGACAGGGCGCCGGCACCGCCGTTTCCAACGCACAGGATCTTGCTCTCTGTGACCAAGCACTGCAGCAGTAGTTCACCGGCTTCTGCGATCAGCGGCGTGTAATGCTCGATGGTTTGAGCGTTGATCTCCATCGAGTTGTGAAACTGGCTGACAATTCGGTCTTCAAGTTCCATTGAGTGTTATATCCGGTGTTCAGGGACGAAAGGCGTCTTTATACCATACTGGGGTGTAGTCGGCCGAGTCCGGACCGCATTCATTTTAACCTGCCGATATAAACGGCAGGTTACTAGCGGCCCGGATCAGTGCCCTGGGGCGGATGCCCCGTTGGCACTTGAGTTGCTCATGGTCGGAAGGCGTCCCGGTACCAGGTGGGCGCTTGATCGGCCTGTTCTGCCTCGAAGGCGACGACGTCGAAGCGGCAGGGCTGGCTGCCCCATTGCGGGTGGCTCAGCATCAGGTAACGCGCGGTCTGAATCAGCTTGCGCTGTTTGTGGTAATCCACTGACTGGGCGGCGCCGCCATACTGACGATGGCGCCGCTTGCGCACCTCGACGAACACAATCGTGTCCTGCTCCAGCATGACCAGATCGATCTCGCCCATTCGGCAGTGGGCGTTTCGAATCAGGGTTCTCAGGCCCTGTTGATTAAGAAACCGTTCTGCATTCTGTTCGGCATCCTTGCCGGTTTGCTTGCGATCCATCGCATTCTCCAGTCAGGGGGTTTGTGGTGCTGCCAGCGTTGGCGGGCCATCGCCGAATGTTGGCATCGGCGCCTCCAGCGGCGGCAGCAGCTCAGGTACACCATTGTTGAACATCGCCCAGGGCAGCTCTCGGTTGACCCGAAGCTGAGGTGATAGCATCAGCTTGCCGGTTTCGCCTTCGATAAAGGCGCCGGGATTGTTGCCGAGTTCGGGCAGGAAGGGGTAGAGGTTGAAAGCATCAACGCCCAGAGCGTAGAGGCGGCCGAACCGGCCATCCACGTCCGTGCGGGATGAGCGCAACACTTCGTGGGCAGGGCTGGCAGGCTGCAGTGTCCAGGGTAGATCGAGAAAACGGATGCCGTTTAGGTCCACGTCGCGAACCGGGTCGGCCGAGCCTTCGTAGAGATGCGAAGTGGCATAGACCGGCAGGTCGCCGGCAAAGTGAAATGCCAGCATCGGTTTTATCTGGCGTGCATCCTGCGGTAGTGCGGTCATCAAGATGGCATCGATATCGTCGCGCGGGTTTTCGTCGAACTCGAATCGGGTTCCAATCACCCGGCGGACCTCGCGCGCCCGCGCTTGGCTGCGATCGGTCAGCAACAGGCTACCGATCTGGCTTGATAGATCCTCGCCCGACCTGTAGTTGAGCTGGGCGGATACGGTGCCGCCGAGTGTGTTGAGCGCCTGGGTAAAGGTTTCCGCCAGTCTCTGTCCCCAGGGGGCATCGGGCACAATGACGGCGACCCGATGGTGGCCCTCCTGCCAGGCACGTTGTGCCACCAGTATCGCCTCCTGTTCGGACGCCAGATCCAGATGGTAGACGCCAGAGCTGACACGGTCGGCCTGGTTTAGAGCCAATATCGGTGCCGGCAAGGGGGCTGCCTGGCTGATCTGGGCTACGTAGTCGCGAGATAACGGCCCGATCACCAGATCGAGCTGCTGGCTGGTGATCACTGTCGCCAGTTGGCCCGGCGTGGCGACGACGCCACTGTCGATCGAAATTACCTCTGGGCGCTGGTTGTGAGAGCTGCCGGCCATCATCGCGGCGAAGAACCCTTCACTGATCGCCCTGGCAGGCTCGGCGAGGTTGCCGCTGAGTGGCAGCAGCAGGCCGACACGACGTACATCAAGAGGGGGAAGGGCTTTGCCCACCACGCCTTCGGGCGGTTGGCTGTAGGCTGGGTGTGACTCCCAAAGGGTTCGCCACTGCACAAGTGCGCTGCCGCCCATCGAGATGTCGACCCCGCCCCGCATCTGTGCGGCTAATTCGAACCAGCCCTGTTCGTAATAGTTGTTGCCGGCGGCTTGGGTTGCCTGTGCGATCTCCTCGTCCGGGGTTTGCTGCAGTATCTGCCAGATCTGGTTGTGGAGCTGCTGGCGCAGCTCAGGATCGCTCTGCAGCAACGCGCTGGCAATTAGCTCGCGCGCCGCTGCGATTGGCTGCAGCTGTTGCGCGTAAGCCTGGGCGCGCAGCTCGCCGAGTTCGGCTTGCTGAGGGGCGGGTAGCGATGGCGGCAGTATTGCACGATCCAGGTAGCGCAGAGCTCGGGTGCCCTCGTTCTGTTCCAGTGCCTGCGTGGCTTTCAGGCGAGCGATGTCGAACGCCAGTGCCGGAGGCAGTACGCGGGTGTCGATTCGGTCGAGCAGAGCGCGAGCTTCCGCATCCTTGCCCGCACGGAACAGCAACTGTGCGGCCTTAAAGCGGAGCTCGGCGGCCTGGATGGCGGGCGCGCTGTCAGCGCTGGCAAGCAGTTGCTCTACCTGAGAGCGCTGTTCGGGCGCGCGCGTCGTGGCCGGCGGCGTGGCACAGGCGCTTAAAAGCGATATCAGCAGGATGCACAGAGGCAGTCTCGTTCTATTCATCATATACTCGGACACCCGGATGTATGGATGGATAAAGATGTCGGAACCCGTTCTTTATATAGTGGCGACCCCTATAGGCAATCTTGGCGATCTCTCACCTCGAGCGCAGGAGGTGCTCGCCGTTGCCGACCTCATCGCGGCGGAAGATACTCGCCACACGGGTCGCCTGCTCGCGCACTTTAACATTAAAGCCCCGATGATTTCAGTGCATGATCACAACGAGCGTCAACGCGCGGATCTGGTTATCAGGCATCTGCAGCAGGGCGAGCAGATCGCGCTGGTTTCCGACGCGGGTACGCCGCTGATCTCCGATCCGGGCTTTTTCCTGGTGCGCGCTGTGCGCGATGCGGGGTTTCGGGTGTCGCCGGTACCGGGAAGTTGCGCCTTTATCGCGGCGCTGAGCGCTTCGGGACTGCCCTCAGATCGTTTTCTGTTCGAGGGCTTTCTGCCGCCGAAGAGCGGGGCTAGGAAGCAGCGTCTCGAGGCGCTCAAAGATCAGCTGCCGACATTGGTGTTTTACGAGTCGACGCACCGTATCCTGGCCAGCCTGGAGGATATGGGAGCGGTTTTTGGCGATGATCGTTATGCGGTAGTAGCGCGTGAGCTGACCAAAACATTCGAGACCATCCGGGGCGGCGAGTTGAAAGAACTGCTCGAATGGATGAGTGCCGATCCTAATCAGCAGAAGGGCGAGTTCGTTGTGCTGGTGCATGGTGCTGTCGAAAAGGTGGCGGTCGAAATCGATCCTGAGGTGCGGCGAATTCTCCAGCTATTGGGCGAAGAGCTGCCACCGAAAAAGGCGGCGGCGCTGGCGGAAAAGATTACCGGGGTGAAGAAGAGCAAGCTCTATCAGGCGCTGATCGGTCAAGGGGGGGGCTAGTAGTGAGGTTAATTGCCTTGCCTTGAGGTCATCGCTATACTGCGCGCCGGGAGTCTGCCAGACAATCGCTGCTGCGTTCGCGCAGGGGAGGAAAGTCCGGGCTCTATAGGGCAGGGTGCCAGATAACGTCTGGGCGGCGCGAGCCGACGGAAAGTGCAACAGAAAGTATACCGCCTAAGCACTCTTCGGAGTGCCGGTAAGGTTGAAATGGTGCGGTAAGAGCGCACCGCGTGGGTGGTAACACTCCACGGCGATGGAAAACCCCACCCGGAGCAAGACCAAATAGGGACCCTTAAGGCGTGGCCCGCGCCGGGTCCGGGTAGGTTGCTTGAGACCTGTGGTGACGCAGGTCCTAGATGAATGATTGTCCACGACAAAACCCGGCTTACCGGCAGACTCCCATCTCCCCTCGGTTCGCTATTTTGGTCCCCTTGAAATTGTATTCAGGGGGGCGAATCTACCGTTATTAATCTCGAATTGCTTGGGTGGCTTCCAGTACCCAGTTGAGCGCTTCTTGCTCGGCGTTGCTGAGCGTGGTGTCGTCGAATCTACCGGATAGTTGATCCCAGCGAGCTTCCAGGCAGGCTTGGCTTTCGTTGATCAGTAGTCCCAGATCCCCTTCGCGGAACAGTACCGATCGACGCAAGGCATCATTCAGTGGCAGATGTTCCACTATTGAGGCCAGTGGCATGGCGAAAAGGGCGTCCAGGCCGGACAGCAGGCCTGCCATGAAGGCGCTGTCCTGGCGCACCAGGCCGCTGGCAATGGCGAGCTGTTCGCACATGGCGGCGCGGGTCAGAATCTGTCGCGAGAGTTCCGGTGGCTGATGGCTATGTGGAGTGGTCAGGCTGATCAGCAGTGTCCAGCGGCGCAACTCCTCCAGTCCCAGCAGGGTAATCGCTTCGGCTATGCTCGAAACCTCTCTGCGCAGCGCGAACTGTGCCGAATTCAACAAACGCAGAATCTTAACGCACAGCTGCGGGTCTTGATTGATCACCTTCTCCAATACCGTTACCGAGACCTCTTCCTGATTCAAGGCGGCGAGCAGTTCAAGCAGTATCAGGCGGTTTGACGACAGCTGGCGCCCGGACACCAATTGTGGGCGGCTCAGGAAAAAGCCCTGGAACAGTTTGAAGCCGAGTGCACGGCACAGCTCCAGTTCCTCTGTGGTTTCCACTTTTTCGGCCAGCAGTGTTGCGGGGTAGGATTTGATCTTGTCTACCTGCTCCTCCAGCAGTTGGGGGCCGAGCTGGCGTACGTCCAGCTTGACGATGTGAGCCAGCTCCAACAAGGGTTCATAGCCCGGTTTCAGGACAAAGTCATCCAGAGCGAGCTTGAAGCCGGCTTTGCGCAGTGCTTTCAGGCGGGCAATCACCGGTGGAGAGGGGGGGACGTCTTCTAGGATCTCGAGTACCAGGTGCTCCCGCGGCAGTGACGGGAGCTGGTTGTCGAGTAACAGGCGTTCGCCAAAATTGACAAAGGCCGGCAGCAGGCGATAGCTGCCGGAATCGAAGACACTGGTATAGGTGTTGAGCAGTACCTCGCAGGTGGCGCGGCAGGTGTCGGCTGAGGAGAGTACCGCGCGCGTAAAGTCGGGCGCGCTGCGGTACAGTAGTTCGTATCCGACCACCTTCAGGTCGCGATCGAAGATCGGTTGGCGAGCGAGCAGTATGTCGAGTTTCATGTGTCCGAATGCGGTCGGTGGAGGATAGGGGGGATTCTGATGTAATTCGGAGACGGATTCCAGAGCTAGGCTCATTGGCATGCTCTCGCCGCGGTAAAAAACCTGAGCGTTCTTTTTATGCGCTTTGTATCTTATCCGCTAATGTCGAGAACATTCGTATGCAAGGCTTTTGTTTTGTAACTATTTGAAGTCATTTTCGGCGTCTATCGTGCTCTTCTTCGGTGAAAGTCTGAAAGTTGTTGAACGTCATGTTTATTCGATTGTCCACTGCAAGCTCTAGCAATTTTTGCTAGAGTTTCAAACGGACGTTTAGCTGGAGGTGTCCGATGGGAATTAAAAAACTAACTGTATCTGTTTTAACAATAATGGGACTCGCCGTTACACCTGTGCTGGTTGATCAATTGCCACAGATTGATCTGGGAAGCCAAGCGCATGCTAAAGGCGGTGATGGCGGCGGCAACGGCGGCGGAAATGGCGGCGGAAACGGCGGCGGAAACGGCGGCGGAAACGGCGGTGGAAACGGCGGTGGAAACGGCGGTGGCCATGGCCCTGACACTGCCGGCGCTGGTGGTGCCGGCGCTGGAGGTAAAGGAAAGGGTAATGCCTATGGTCGCGATGGCGATATAGCCGGAGGTGCGCATGGTTTGGGTAACAGCAGGGGGGCGCTGGCGAGTTCGCTCGGTGCGCTCAATGCCGCCCATGCATCTGCAAACGCACGCGCGCATGCCGCACCCAACTCACGCGTTGGCTTGATTGCCGCGTATGAGGCCACCGTACAAGCGGGCGTCGATCTGGCAGCTGAAATTGATGCCTTGGCTGAAGTTGCCGCGGCGGCAGAGGAGGATCTTGCCTTGGCGCAGGATGAGCTGGCCGCTGCTCAGCAGAGCCTGGCGACTGTTCAGGAAGATGTCACTGTTGCTCAGGCTGATCTCACGGCTGCTCAGGATGATCTAACTCAGGCTGAGGCTGATCTGCAGTCTGCGCTCGATGCTCAGGCTGCGCTGGATGAAACCGCGACAGCGGAAGAGGTTGAGGGTGCGCAGACGGCTGTCAATGACGCGCAGTCGGCGGTGGATGACGCCCAGGCCTCCGTGGCCAGTGCTGAGACCGCGGTAGCGGACGCGGAGGCTGCAGTGGCCGGTGCTGAAACTGCGGTTACCGATGCCGAAGCTGATATCGCTGCGGCTCAGACCGCTTACGACGAAGCTGCTGCCGATCTGGCTGAGGTTGAAGGGGCATTGGGTGAGCAGGCGCAGAATGAGGTAACGGCGCTGGCAGAAGCGGCGAACAAGTCGCTTTCGCCTGAGGTAGTCGCCGAAGTGAATGATCTGCTGGGTATTACTTCGTCGGTTCAAGATGAAGTTGCGGATCTGACCTCGGACTCTGAAAGCTAAGCTTTCAGAGTCCTGGGAAGTCTAGTGCTTCTCGGGTTGCAAACGCAGCGTCTCGATCAGCTCGTCAAGCGAGGCGCTGCGTTTCATGAACCGGAGGGAAGCGTTCTCTGTCTGTTCTCCCCATACGCCATCGGCTGGTCCTGCGGTAAACCCCAGGCTATTCAGTCGCGTTTGTGCGTAGCGGATCCGGTAGCGCTTGTTCAGAGCGCTTAGTTCTCTTGTGATCGCGGTGAAGCGGCTAGTGGCTGGTCGTTGGTCGATCTGTTTGAGCAGCTCTTTGGCGCGCAGGCTGCCTCCGTTAGCCGCGATGCTGAGCCAGCGCAACCCTTGATTACGGTTTTTTGTGTTGCCTATCCCGGTCAGATAGCTGGTTCCGAGCAGGTATTGCGCTTCGGAGTAGCCCATCTCCGCGGACTGTCCTATCCAGTGGATACCCCAGGCAGGTTCAGCCCGGGTTCCATAGCCATTAAGGTAAATCTCGCCGAGGTAGTGCATCGCTTCGCGGTGGTGTTTTGCCGCGGCCAGTTCGAGCCATTGGCGAGCTTCTGCATAGTCTTGTGCGGTTCCGCGTCCAAGGTAATAGCCCATGCCGAGCATGTACTGTGCTCCTGTGTGTCCGTTCGCTGCGGCTTTGCGGAAATAACTCAGGCCCTGTGCATAGTTCTGTTGGATGTCGGCGCCGGCAGTGAAATGCAGCCCCATTTGATACTGCGATTCGACGTCGCCTGCATCGGCCTTCTGTGCCAGGTCCTGGGTAGGTTTGTTGGCGTTGAGTAGTTGCAGTTGGGTGCATCCACCGAGTGTTAATGCGGTAGCAAATGCCAGGGCAAGTGCGGGTTTCATGTTTCGACAGCTCCTTTTTCGTGTCGGGTTGGTATGTTTGGCCCAGGTATGATGGGCGCGGATATAGGTTGAGTGTTGCGCATGAAAGTTTTCGAGAGTTCTGCGGCCTATAAGTTTCCGCATGTATCAGTTTTTTCTAGCCAGGTTGTCGATGGACAGCTGATGAGTCGCTCTCGTTGGTTGTCGGGTTGGTCCATTTTTCGCCTTATGTCGACTGCTCGTTAGGTGACCAGTGGCTTGAATTCTCGTTCTGATGGTTGGTGGGTTTTTGGCGCGTTATCAATGTTGCTGTCTGGGTAAATGAAATGGATTCAGTATCGGTCTTTGCCTGAGTTCGTAGCAAAGTGACCAGCCTTGATTTGGCTGGTCTTCCTACCTATAGTGTCGCATAGTGGTTTAAAGTGGGTAAAAGTGGGTAATTTTGGAGAGCCCCGATGGGGATCATGTTCCGCGGAGTCAATCCGATCAACCTCGATAGCAAGGGGCGCCTGGCGATCCCGGCCCGCTATCGCGAGTCGATTGCGGAGCATTGCGACGGCAAGATGGTGGCCACCATCGATACCGAATCCAAATGTCTACTGCTCTATCCACAACCGGAGTGGGACGAGATCCAGGCCAAGATAGAAGCCTTGCCCAGTTTTAATCCGGCGGCACGACGCATTCAGCGCTTATTGATCGGTCATGCTACTGATCTCGATATGGATGGCGCCGGGCGCCTGTTGATGCCGGCTCCGCTGCGCGAATATGCCGGGTTGGACAAGCGTATCGTGCTGCTGGGGCAGGGGCGGAAATTCGAAATCTGGAGCGAGGAACTCTGGAATACGACTCGGGACGAGTATCTGCAGGATGTCGAAGCGGGTGCCGTACTTCCCGAGGATATGCAAACACTTTCACTGTAAACAAGAAGGGGCCTGGCGTCATGCCACAAGAGTTCAGCCATACAACGGTGCTGCTGGAGGAGGCTGTCTCCGCTCTTGTGGCGGATCCAGACGGCTTTTATGTGGACGGTACCTTCGGTCGTGGAGGGCACTCCGAACGCATCCTGAGCCGGTTAAGCAATACCGGGCGTTTGATGGCGATCGATAAGGATCCGGCGGCGATCCGTCACGCTGAAACATGCTTTGCCGATGAACCGCGATTCCAGATTTGCCATGGTTCCTTTTCCGAACTTCAGCACTTTGTCGAGGCTGCCGGTATGTCCGAGCAGGTGGCCGGTATCCTGCTCGATCTGGGGGTCAGTTCTCCCCAGCTGGATGACCCGGATCGCGGCTTTAGCTTCCTTAATGATGGTCCGCTGGATATGCGGATGGATACAAGTCGCGGGGAGAGTGCGGCCGACTGGATAAACCGTGCCGGAGAAGGGGAGATCGCAGATGTCCTGTTTACCTATGGCGAGGAGCGTTTCTCCCGGCGCATGGCCAAGGCAATCGTCAACGCCAGACAGGAGTCACCGATCACTCGCACAGCTCGACTGGCCTCGATCATCTCCGAGGCCAATCCGCGCTGGGAGAAGGGGAAGCATCCGGCGACCCGGGCGTTTCAGGGTATCCGTATCCATATCAACCGGGAGTTGGAAGATATCGAGCAGGTACTTGAGCAATCACTGAATGTGTTGGCTGTGGGTGGGCGCCTGGTCGTCATCAGTTTCCATTCGCTTGAGGATCGCCTGGTGAAAAGGTTCATCCGCAAGCATGTGAAGGGGGATGAGCATCTGCCACCGGGGATTCCGGTGACCCAGGAGATGCTGCAGCAACGCCTGAAAGCGGAGGGGAAAGCGGTGAAAGCGTCGGCGGCAGAGGTCCAGGCGAATCCGCGAGCCCGCAGTGCCGTGATGCGAGTGGCGGTAAAAACGGCATGAAGGTTTTCCGGCAGCGGCTGGAGAGGGTGAAAGCGCTGTTTATTCGGTCAGCTCAGGAACCTGGAGCCTCGGATAAGGTCACTGCCCTGCGTGCCGCTCCGGAGCAACTGCTCGGTGTTGCTGAATTAATCAAGCCGGCTGGCGTGCTGGCAATCATGATCGCCTTGGCGCTGGTATCCGCGCTGCTGGTGATCTACTCAGCGTACGAATATCGGAATCTGTTCAATCGGCATCAAATATTGAGTTCGCAAGGTGATGAGTTGCAGGTGGAGTGGGGCCAGCTATTGCTAGAGGAGAGTGCCTGGAGTGCCAACAACCGTGTGGAAACTCAGGCAGAGAAAAAGCTGGATATGAGGATCCCGGAAGCGGAAGGGATAGAGATCGTACGGAATGAGTCGCGATAACCCAACAGTGAAGAGCAAAGACGAGCAGAGCGTCCAGGCTATGGCAGCACGCAGTTGGCGGCTGTGGCTGGTGTTCGCTCTGTTGGTGCTGATCGCCGGCGGTATTCTAACCAAGATGCTGTCGCTCTCGACCGAGGATCAGGCGTTCCTGCGTAGCCAGGGCGATGCCCGAACACTGCGCACTATGCTGTTGCCTGCCCACCGAGGCCTGATCACCGATCGCAATGGCGAGCCGTTGGCGGTCAGTGCTCCGGTTGCAACGATCTGGGCCGACCCGAAATTGGTCGATCTGCAAAATCCGCGCATGCGTCAGTTGGCGCAGTTGATCGATATGTCGCGCGAGGATCTGCTGCGTGAGCTGAATGCTGACCGCGATCGTCGCTTTCTTTACTTGAAACGTCAGGTAACACCCGAGCTCGCCGAAAGTGTAGCGGCGCTCGATATCAGTGGCATCCATGTGGATCAGGAGTACAAGCGCTACTACCCCGCAGCCGAGGTGACGACACATCTGGTGGGTTTCACCAGCGTTGACGGCGAGGGGCAGGAGGGGCTTGAGCTGGCATTTAACGAAGGGCTGCGTGGCGAGCCGGGTCGCAAACTGGTGATGAAGGACAGAACCGGTCGCACTATCAAGCACATCCGTTCGCTGGCGCCGGCCGAACCCGGTCAGGACTTGGCGCTGAGCATCGATCTGCGGCTGCAGTATCTGGCCTACCGGGAGCTCAAGGATGCGGTGAATACCCATCAAGCGGATTCCGGGTCGGTGGTGGTGCTCGACGTGCGCACCGGTGAAGTGCTGGCGATGGTTAATCAGCCCTCGTATAACCCCAATGATCGCAGCAACCTGCTCACCTCGGCGCTACGCAACCGCGCTATGACCGATATCTTCGAGCCCGGATCAACGATGAAGCCGTTGACGGTGGCGACCGCACTGATGACCGGACGCTATACACCGGAAACCGAGCTGGATACCTCCCCAGGGTATATTCGTGTACGCAACGCGACGATTCGCGATCACCGTAATTATGGCGTGCTCGATCTGACCGGCATCATCACCAAGTCCAGTAACGTCGGTGTGACACGGCTGGCGCTGGATATGGCGCCGGATGCGATACGCAACCTGATGCACAATATCGGTTTGGGTGAAGTCAGTGGTACCGGCTTTCCGGGTGAGCGCAGTGGCACCCTGCCTTTCCTGAGCGAGCGTCAAACGGTCGAGCGGGCGACCCTCTCCTACGGTTATGGTCTATCGGTAACCCCCTTGCAACTGGCTCATTCTTACCTGCCGTTGGCCTCCGGTGGCGTGCAGCGGCCGATCTCTCTGCTTCGCGTGGGCAGCGACCAGAAGCCGGAAACCAAGCGGGTGATGCCGGAACAGGTGGCAAATCAAGTGTTGGCGATGATGGAAACGGTTATTACACCCAAAGGGACGGGGCGTCAGGCCGCGGTTACCGGTTACCGGGTTGCGGGAAAGACCGGTACTGCGCATAAGGCCAGCGGCGGTGGTTATGCATCGGATCGCTATACCTCGGTTTTTGCCGGGATTGCGCCTGCCTCTCACCCCCGGATCGTTATCGCGGTGATGGTCGACAACCCTAAGGGGCAGGAGTATTACGGCGGTGAGGTTGCCGCCCCAGTGTTTTCGCGGGTGGCGGCGGACGCTCTGCGTCTGCTGAATGTGCCGCCGGATAGTTGGCCAGGATCTGATAAACAACAGGTGGTGATGAAATGACGACCGCCACGGGAATGCAGCTCAGTCAACTTCTGCCCCAGGTGCCGCAACGTCTTGCGGCTCTGCGCGTTTCTGGACTCTGTATCGATAGCCGCAAAGTGCAGGCGGGCGATCTGTTCTTCGCGCGCTCGGGGGTACAGCATCGCGGTGCGGATTATATCGGCCAGGCCGCACTGCAGGGTGCTGTAGCCGCTGTGGTGGACGAGCATGAATTGGCTGAGGAGGCGGTACAGCAGTTTTCGATCCCCGTACTGCGGGTCGCCGGTCTTGATGCCCAGTTAGGTTATGCTGCAAGCCGCTTTTATGGCGAGCCAAGTCGCGAGATGAGAGTGATTGGGATTACCGGCACCAATGGCAAGACCTCATGCGCGCACTATCTGGCTCAGGCGCTTAACAGCTGCGGTCTGCGCGCTGCTTTGATCGGCACCGTGGGTAACGGTTTTCCCGGGCTTTTGCGCGAGGCCACGCATACCACGCCTGATCCGATCAGCCTGCAGGCTGAGTTGGCGCGCCTGCGAGCCGAAGGGGCGCAGGCGGTGGTGATGGAGGTGTCCAGTCACGCGTTGGATCAGGGGCGAGTGGCCGGTGTGCAGTTCGACGCTGCGGCTTACACCAATCTTACCCACGATCATCTCGATTACCATGGCGATATGGCGGCATACGCCAAGGCCAAGGCGCGATTATTCACCGACTATGGCGCGCCGCTGCAGGTTCTCAACGCGGACGATGCCGAGGGGCGTGTGCTGCTTGCCCAGCCCTGTCCGGCGGGCGGTGAGCGTATCGGGTTCTCGCTGCACGACAGCGGCGTACAGGTGTATGTCGAGCACCTGACGCTGCGAGCGCAGGGCTTGATGTTCGAGTTGCATACCCCCTGGGGTGAGGTGCTGGTAACCGCCCCTCTGCTGGGGGAGTTCAATGTTTCCAATCTGCTGTTGGTGGCGGCCCTACTCGGTGGCTTGGGCTTTGAGTTGAGCAATATTGCCTCGGCGCTGGCGCAGCTGGAACCGGTGTGCGGGCGGATGGAGCGTCTGAGCGCTCCGGGTATGCCAACCGTTATCGTCGATTACGCCCATACCCCGGATGCTTTGGATAAGGCGCTTCAGGCGACGCGGGCGCACATGGAGGGCAGTAGCCGTTTATGGGCGGTATTCGGTTGTGGCGGCGATCGGGATAACGCCAAACGTGCGGTTATGGGACAAATTGCTGCAGCAGGTGCTGACGAAATCGTGCTGACCAGCGATAATCCGCGCTCCGAAAATCCACACAGCATTATTCAGATGATCCAGCAGGGTATTCCACAGGGGCGGGCGGTTCATGTCGAACCGGACCGGGCGCAGGCTATTGCGTTTGCGGTCGCGCACGCCGCTCCAGGCGATATGGTGCTCGTAGCCGGTAAAGGGCATGAAACCTATCAAGAGGTAAACGGTGTGCGCTCGGCGTTCAGTGATCAGGAGCATGTCCGCAGTGCGCTCTCCGTACGCGCCTCGGGTGAAGGAGCGGGTGGATGATTGCTGACTTCAACCTGAAGCGGCTGGCCGGCCTGCTGGATGCACGAGCGATTGCGCTGGATGAAGCCGCGCACTGTGTTCGCGTCTGTACCGATACCCGAAATGTGACTAAGGGCGATCTATTCGTGGCTCTGCGAGGAGTACGTTTCGATGCCCACGATTATGTCGGCGACGCCATTGGGAAGGGGGCTGTGGCTGCTGTGGTCGATCACGAGATCGATAACGCGATGCCGCAGTTGGTTGTCGCCGACACCTTACAGGCACTGGGCGCGCTGGGTTGCCATAACCGGCGCGGGTTCAGCGGGCCGTTGTTTGCCGTTACCGGCAGTAGCGGCAAGACCAGTGTAAAAGAGATGCTGGCCTCGATGCTGGCAACCAGGGGGGCGACCCTGGCCACGCGGGGCAATCTCAATAACGAGATCGGCGTGCCGCTGACGTTGCTCGAGCTGGCGCCCGAGCATCAGTATGCGGTCATAGAGCTGGGCGCGAGTGCAGTAGGCGAGATCGCGCGGACCACGAGAATGGCGATGCCGCAGGTGGCGGTGCTGACCAATGCGCTGGGGGCTCACCTGGAGGGGTTCGGCAGCCTGGAAAATATCGTTTCCGCGAAGGGTGAAATTTTCGAGGGGTTGGCCGAGGGTGGCGTCGGGGTGGTGAACGCCGATGATCCACATGTACAGCGCTGGATCGCAAAACTGAATGAGTTGGGCCGCAATGTGTGCCGCTTCTCTATCGAGGGGCGAGATGCTGAACTTCAGGCCACCAATCTGACCTTGACCGGCGCCGGCACCTGGAGCTGTGAACTGGTGTATGGGAAAGAGCGAGCCCTGGTGCAGCTCGGTGTCATGGGACGACACAATATTGCCAATGCGGCCGCGGCTGCGGCCGCCTGGGTCTCGGCGGGGTTTGCCCTTGACGAGGCGGTCGAAGGCTTGGAGCGGTTTCAGGCGGTGTCGGGCCGGCTTAATCCATACAGGCTGGGACAAGGTGCGCTGTTGATCGACGACAGCTATAACGCCAACCCGGGATCGGTGAAGGCCGCCATCGATGTACTGGTTTCGCAGCCCGGGCCGCACACGCTGCTGCTCGGCGATATGGCTGAGCTGGGGGATGAGGCGTCTGAGCTGCATGCCGAGGTCGGACGCTACGCCGCGGAACGGGGCGTGGAACAGCTGATGACTGTGGGTACGCTGTCGCGACATACAGCGTTGGCCGCTGCCAATGGCGGCTGCATGGCCCGGCACTTTGTCGATTTTGCCGACTTTATGGACGCGTTGAAGCAACTGGATCTGTGCGCCGGCACCCTGCTTGCCAAGGGGTCGCGCAGCGCAGGTATGGAGAGGGCGGTGAACGCCCTGAAGAGCGGGCAGCCCCCGCAGAATGAGGAACACTGACACATGCTGCTTTTACTGACCGAGCTCCTGTCGCAGTTCTACAGTGGGTTTGCCGTGTTCGGCTATATCACACTGCGCGGCATTTTGGGTGTATTGACGGCGCTCGGCCTGTCGCTGTTTATTGGCCCGCGCCTGATCGCGCAGCTCAAGGCGAAGCAGATCGGCCAGGCGGTACGCGATGACGGACCGCAGAGCCACCTGAGCAAGGCCGGCACACCGACCATGGGCGGGGCGTTGATTATCCTGTCGATCGCCATCAGTACGCTGCTTTGGAGCGATCTGAGCAACCGCTATGTCTGGATCACGCTCACTGTTCTGCTGATCTTCGGTGCCGTGGGCTGGGTGGACGATTGGCGTAAGGTGGTGGAAAAGAACCCCCGTGGGCTGCCGGCGCGCTGGAAATATTTCTGGCAGTCGATCGGCGGCTTCGGTGCCGCGGCGCTACTCTATTTTACCGCTCAGAGCCCGGTGGAAACCGAACTGATCCTGCCGTTCGTCAAGGATTTCTCGCTGCAACTGGGGGTGGGCTTCATCGTCTTTACCTATTTCGTCATCGTCGGCAGCTCGAACGCGGTAAACCTGACCGATGGTCTGGATGGTCTGGCGATCATGCCCACGGTGATGGTTGGTGGCGCGCTGGCGGTATTCGCCTATCTGAGCGGTCACGTGCAGTTCGCCAACTACCTGAATATACCCTATGTGGCCGGTGCCGGTGAGTTGATCATCTTCTGCGGCGCTATCGTCGGTGCCGGGCTGGGGTTCCTCTGGTTCAACACCTATCCAGCACAGGTGTTCATGGGTGATGTCGGTGCACTGGCGCTGGGAGCAGCATTGGGTGTGGTTGCGGTGATCGTGCGTCAGGAGCTGGTGTTGGTGATCATGGGCGGCGTTTTCGTCATGGAAACGGTGTCGGTCATCCTGCAGGTGGCGTCGTTCAAGCTGACCGGGCGCCGTATCTTCCGTATGGCGCCGATTCACCACCATTTTGAACTGAAGGGCTGGCCGGAGCCACGTGTCATCGTGCGCTTCTGGATCATCACCGTGGTGCTGGTGTTGATCGGCCTGGCGACATTGAAGATTCGTTAATAGAGGCAGTATCGAGATGGGTTTGATCGCGACAGACAAAAGCCGGGTAGTGATCGGTCTGGGCAAGACCGGACAGGCTTGCGCGCGCTATCTGGCCCGTCGCGGGTTGCCCTTTGTGGTCTGCGATACGCGAGCGGAGCCGCCGTCTGCCGAGGCGTTTCGTGCCGAATTCCCGGATGTGCCACTGTACTGCGGGCCGCTGGATGTGGATCTGCTGAGCCGATGTAATGAGATCATCCTCAGCCCGGGCGTGGCGCAGTCGGATCCGTCAATACGGCAGGCGGTTGCCAGTGGCGTGCGTCTCAGTGGCGATATCGATCTGTTTTGCGCCGAGGCCAAGGCGCCGATCGTGGCGATCACCGGCTCCAATGCCAAGAGTACGGTCACCACGCTGGTCGGCGAGATGGCCAAGGCTGCCGGTGTGCGGGTGCAGGTGGGTGGAAACCTGGGTACACCGGTCCTGGATCTGCTCGATGAACAAGCCGAGCTGTATGTACTGGAACTCTCAAGCTTCCAACTGGAAACCACCAACGATCTGCGCGCGGCCGCAGCGACCGTCCTCAATATCAGCCCCGACCATCTTGATCGTTATGAGTCGATGCAGGGCTACCACGCGGCCAAGCACCGCATCTACCGTGGCTGTGCCGTGGCGGTGGAAAACCGTGACGATGCGCTGACCCGGCCGCTGCTGCCCCAAGGGGTAAAAAAGCTCGAGTTCGGGCTGGGTAAGCCGGATCTGAAACAGTTTGGCCTGATAGAGCATCAGGGTTCAGTCTGGCTGGCGCGGGGGCTGGAACCACTGATCGATACGCGCGAGATGAAGATCCGTGGCAGTCATAATCAGGCCAATGCGCTGGCTGCGCTGGCGCTGGGCGAAGCGGTCGGTCTGCCGATCCCCGCTATGCTGGAGGCGCTGAAGCGCTTTGGTGGTCTGGAGCATCGCTGCCAGTGGGTGGCCGATCGTTGCGAATTGAGCTGGTTCAACGATTCCAAGGGCACCAACGTGGGCGCCACGCTGGCGGCGTTGAACGGTCTTGGCGCGACGCTGGAGGGCGAGGCGCGCATCCTGCTGATCGCGGGCGGTGAAGGCAAGGGGCAGAGCTTCGATGAGCTGAGTGCTCCACTGGCCAAGTATGGCCGCGCGCTGATTCTGATCGGCCGAGATGGTCCGCAGATCGCTCAGGCGGTTAAAACCGTCGAACATCATTTTGCGGCCGACATGGTGCAGGCGGTTGAGCTTGCCGTGCAGCTGGGCCAGCCTGGCGACATCGTGTTGTTGTCACCGGCCTGTGCGAGCTTCGATATGTTCACCGGTTACCCGGCACGGGGGCAGGCCTTCGTCGATGCGGTGGAGGGGGTGAGATGCGACTGAACCTATCCCTGCCTCAGGTAAAACTTACTGCCGCCCTGCCGCAGCAGCTGATCAGTCGTGTCGGCGCATCGACAGTGCCGGCAGTACCCAAAGGGATCCTGCCGTTCGACCCTTGGCTTCTGCTCTCCACGGTTGCTCTAGTGCTGATCGGCTTTGTCATGATCACGTCCGCCTCAATGGACGTGGCGGCTAAAGATTTTGGGTCGGCCGGTTTCTTTATCGTCCGTCATGGCAGTTTTATGCTGCTGGCGCTGATTGGCGCCTTGATCGCTGTACGGGTGCCGGTTCATGTGTGGGAAAAATATAGCGTGCCGCTGCTATTCATCGGCCTGGCGCTGCTGATTCTGGTGTTGATTCCGGGAATCGGGCGTGAGGTGAACGGCAGTCGCCGCTGGATCGGTTTGGGGCCGGTTAACCTGCAGGCGTCCGAGATTGCCAAGGTGTGCATGGTGCTGTTCATGGGCGGGTACCTCGTACGCCGGCTCAGTGAGGTGCGCAGCAGCTGGTGGGGGGTAATCAAGCCGGCCTTTCCGCTGGCGCTGTATATGTTCGTGCTGATCATGGAGCCGGATTACGGTGCCACTGTGGTATTGGTGGGCACAGTGATGGGGATGATCTTCCTCGGCGGCATGCGGCCGCTGCAGTTTTTCATCCTTGTCGGTGTAGCGGGTTCTCTGGTTGGAGCATTGGCGGGCTCCCAGTCTTATCGCATGGAGCGTCTGAAGAGCTTCACCGACCCTTGGGCCGATCCGTTCGGCAGTGGTTACCAGTTGTCGCAGGCGCAGATCGCCTTTGGCCGTGGCGAGTGGTTTGGCACCGGGCTGGGCAACAGTGTGCAGAAGCTATTTTATCTGCCTGAAGCGCATACCGACTTCGTATATTCGGTGCTGGCCGAGGAGTTCGGCATCTTCGGTGCGTTGATCGTCTGTGCCCTCTATGCATTGCTGGTGGCGCGGATCTTCCTGATCGGCCGGCAGGCGGAGAAGCAGAAACAGTTCTTTATGGCCTACATCAGCTATGGCTTCGCCTTCATTATCGCCGGCCAGGCGATGATCAATATCGGCGTCAACGTGGGGGCACTGCCGACCAAGGGGCTGACGTTGCCGCTGCTCAGTTACGGCGGCAGTAGTTTACTGGTGTGCTGCGGCATGATCGCGATCGTGCAGCGTATCGACTACGAACTTAAGCGGATGCGTCTGGGGCTGCCGGTGGCGAAGCCTACCCGCAAGGGTTCTAAAGCGGGACAAAACGGGGAGGTGAAGAGTGGCTGATCCTCGTCGTGTACTGATCATGGCTGGCGGTACCGGGGGGCATGTGTTCCCGGCATTGGCGACCGCCGACGCGCTGCGCGCTCAAGGTGTCGAGGTGGAGTGGCTGGGTACCGCCGCCGGTATCGAAGCGGATGTAGTGCCCAGGGCCGGTATCAGTCTGCACTGCATCGATGTGCGGGGGGTGCGTGGCAAGGGGCTGATGAAGCAGTTGCTGGCCCCGTTCGGGTTGCTGCTGGCAATCTGGCAGGCGTTCGGTGTGCTGCGTCGGGTCAAGCCGGATGCCGTATTGGGGATGGGCGGCTTTGCCTCGGGTCCCGGCGGTCTGGTCGCCTGGATGCTGCGCTGCCCTCTGGTCATTCATGAGCAAAATGCCGTGGCCGGTACGACGAATCGTATTCTGGCGCGTTTCGCCAGCCGTGTATTGCAGGCGTTTCCGCGCGCGTACCAGGGGCAGGACAGGGGCGAGGTGGTCGGTAATCCGGTGCGTGGACCGATTCTGCAGTTGATGCCGCTCGAGCAACGTATTGCCGGTCGTGATGGGGCGTTGCGTCTGCTGGTGGTCGGCGGCAGCCTGGGGGCAAAAGCGATCAACGAACTGGTGCCCAGAGCGCTCGCCAAGTTGCCGGCCGCGGCGCGCCCCGAGGTGTGGCATCAAACGGGGAAACGCAATATCGATGAGGTGGTCAAGGATTACGCCGCACTTGGCGTCGAAGGTCGGCTCGTGCCGTTTATCGAACATATGGATGAGGCCTATGGCTGGGCGGATCTGGTGATCTGTCGTGCAGGTGCGCTGACGGTGAGCGAATTAGCCATCGCCGGGGTCGCTTCGGTTCTGGTGCCGCTTCCCCACGCCATCGATGACCATCAAACGGCTAACGCCGGATTCCTCAGTGAAGCCGGGGCCGGGGTGCGTATCGCTCAGTCTGAGCTGGATGCTGACAAACTGGTGCAACTGCTGAAGGAATTAGGCGACCGCGAGAAACTGTTGACTATGGCCAGGGCCGCACGTGCACTGGCTCAACCCGATGCCAGCGAACGCGTGGCGCGGGTGTGTGTGGAGGTTATGAAGTGAAAGCTGATAGCGCAGCGATCAAAGTATATGAAGTGCCGGAGATGCGACGCATCCGCCAGATCCATTTTGTTGGTATCGGCGGTGTGGGTATGTGCGGTATTGCCGAAGTGCTGCTCAATCAGGGGTATCGCATCAGCGGTTCCGATATGCGTGCATCGACGGTGACGGCGCATCTGGAAAGCCTCGGCGCACAGGTGTTTATCGGCCACTCCGAGGACAACATCAAGGGGGCCGATGTGGTGGTGACCTCCACTGCGGTGAAAGAGGACAACCCCGAGGTGCTGTCCGCTCGCGAGCAGCGTATGCCGGTCGTACGGCGTGCCGAGATGCTGGCGGAGTTGATGCGCTACCGCCACGGTATCGCCGTTGCCGGTACGCATGGCAAGACCACCACCACCAGTCTGGTGGCCTCGATCCTGGCTGAGGCGGGCAAGGATCCCACCTTCGTTATCGGTGGGCGCCTCACCAGCGCCGGGACCAACGCCCAGCTCGGCGGCAGTCGCTATCTGGTGGCCGAGGCGGACGAGAGTGATGCCTCCTTCCTGCACCTGCAGCCGATGGTCGCCATCGTGACCAATATCGATGCCGACCATATGGATACCTATGACGGCGATTTCAACAAGCTGAAGCAGACCTTCGTCAGCTTCCTGCACCACCTGCCGTTTTATGGACTGGCCGTGATGTGTACCGACGATCCGGTGGTGTGCGAACTGTTGCCCGAGCTGAGTCGGCCGGTACTGACCTACGGCTTTGACGAATCGGCGGATTTTCGCGCCGTCGATATCAAGCAGGAGGGGTTCCGCAGCAGCTTCCGTGTCATCCGTCCAGATGGTCATGCCGATCTTCAGGTGGCGCTGAACATGCCGGGTCGGCACAACATATTGAACGCGCTGGCGGCGATAGCTGTGGCCACCGACGAAGGGGTCGACGATCACTCGATCTGCCGCGCACTGGAGAGCTTTCAGGGTGTCGGGCGTCGTTTCCAGGTGCTCGGTGAAGTGCCGGTCGATGGTGGCAGCGCGACACTGGTGGATGACTACGGCCACCACCCCCGTGAGGTGCAGGCGGTGATCCGTGCGGTGCGTGAGGGCTGGCCGGGGCGCCGGTTGGTGATGGTGTACCAGCCGCATCGCTACACCCGTACCCGCGATCTGTACGAGGATTTCGTGCAGGTGCTGCAGGGCGTGGATCAGCTGGTCATGCTGGAGGTGTACTCAGCCGGTGAAACGGCGATCCCCGGCGCGGATAGCCGCAGCCTCTGTCGCAGTATCCGGCAGCGTGGAAAGGAGCCGGTGTTTATCGAAAACCCGTCTGAGCTGGCCGATGCGTTGCGCAACCTGCTGAAGCCGGGCGACCTGCTGCTGACGCAGGGGGCCGGGAACGTGACGGCGATCTCACACGATCTGGCGCAACAGGATCTGACCAGTAGTGGAGGCCAGAATGTCTGAGTACAGAATAGAAGCGGCAGAGGCTCGGGCTTTGGGGCGTGTCGCCGTGATCTACGGCGGGCTGTCGGCTGAGCGCTCGGTGTCACTTAAGAGTGGTGCCGAGGTGCTCAAAGGCCTTTTGGCCGCCGGTGTCGACGCTTTCGGCATCGACCTCGGCGCTGAGGGGCAGGACCCGCTGACACAGCTGATGACAGTACAGTTTGATCGTGCCTTTCTTATCCTGCATGGACGCGGTGGCGAGGACGGTACCATTCAGGGTGTGCTCGAGATGATGGGCAAGCCCTATACCGGTAGCGGCGTTGCCGCTTCCGCGCTGGGCATGGACAAGCTGCGCACCAAACAACTCTGGTGTGGCGGTGGGTTGTCCACCCCGGCGTTTGCCGTTATCGGTGAGCAGGTCGACCTCGATGCGGTCAGTGAACAACTCGGCTTCCCGATCATGATCAAGCCGATCCATGAAGGCTCTAGTATCGGTATGGCAAAGGTGACCGATCGCAGCCAGCTCGAAGCCGCTGTCGAGGAGGCGCGCCGTTTCGATTCTGCGGTGTTGGCGGAGCGTTGGATCAGCGGTCCCGAATATACCGTAGGGGTGTTGGATGGCCGGGCGTTACCGATCATTCGACTGGAAACTCCGCATGATTTTTACGACTTCAATGCCAAGTACGAGGCGAACGATACCCGCTATCTGTTCGATACCCAGCTCAGCAGCGCCGAAGAGGCAGAGCTGAAAATCCTGATCGAGCAGGCGTTTGCCATGGTTGGTTGCCGCGGTTGGGGGCGGGTGGACGTGATGCTGGATGATCGGGGTTGCTTCCAACTGCTGGAGGTTAATACCGCGCCCGGCATGACCGATCACAGCCTGGTGCCGATGGCGGCACGGGAGGCAGGTATCTCCTTCGAGCAGTTGGTGGTCGAGATTCTGCGCACTGCCGGGCTCGATAACGCTGCTCTCGATAGCAGTGAACAGCAAGGCGGAGGTTAGACCTAATGCTGATGACGCTGCCGTGGAGAAACCGCACACCCGAGCTCGCCGAAGTCGAGCCGGTGCGCGGTGCTGCACGGGCAGCGGCGATGGAGCCCAACCAGCAGGATGGCGACTGGTATTGGCGCCCGCTGGTGCTGCTCACATTGCTGGTGGTGTTCGCCGGTATCGTGACTTCGGC
Source organism: Marinobacterium zhoushanense (assembly GCF_014641945.1). GTDB lineage: Bacteria > Pseudomonadota > Gammaproteobacteria > Pseudomonadales > Balneatricaceae > Marinobacterium_D > Marinobacterium_D zhoushanense. Next base: position 402,990 of record NZ_BMIJ01000002.1, on the reverse strand, counting down.
AGGCCGTGATCTGTGGCGCTGGCTGGATAAGCCGGTAGCGGAGATCCGGATTGCCGGTGCGGTGCGACACCTGGATAAACAGGTGATTGCCCAGGGACTGGCTGCCAGCATCGATAGCACGCTGCTGGATCTGGATCTGCAACGCTTGCGTGACCAGATCATCCGGGAGCCCTGGGTGCATGATGCCACGATAAGTCGGCAGTGGCCGCCCGCGTTGCAGGTCGACGTCGTGGAGGAGGTGCCGGTGGCGCGCTGGGGCGATAAGGGGCTGTTGAACCACCAGGGGGATATCTTCTGGCCTGAACTCAAGCCCGAGTACGTCAGCCTGCCGAAACTGAGCGGACCTGCGCATGAAACGGTGAGGATCATGGAGCAGTTTCATGATCTGACCCCAATGTTCGCGGCCAATGGTTTGAAACTATCAGGACTGACACTGGAACCGCGCGGTGCCTGGACCATCGATCTGGACAACGGTATTCGGGTGGTGGCAGGGCGGGAGCAGTTGATACCGCGACTGAAGCGTTTTCTCGCGGTTTACCGGCTGACGCTGGCGTCGCGTGCGGCCGAGATAGAGCAGATTGATATACGTTATCCCAATGGTGTCGCCGTACGTTGGCGCGCCGTAGAGAAGAGTGAAAATGCAGGATAGAGGGCTAATGGGCCAGAGTAACATGATTGTCGCGCTGGATATCGGGACATCGAAGGTGGTGTGCCTGGTTGGTGAGATTACCGACAGCGGGGCGATCGAGATTGTCGGTGTTGGATCCCATCCGTCACGCGGACTCAAGCGCGGGGTGGTAGTCAATATCGAGTCGACCGTGCACTCGATTCAACGGGCGGTCGAAGAGGCGGAGTTGATGGCCGGCTGCAAGATCCATTCGGTGACCGTTGGGATCGCCGGCAGCCATATCAGCAGCCACAACTCCCACGGCATCGTCGCGGTCAAGGATCGTGAGGTGTCGGAGTACGATCTGGAGCGGGTGATCGACGCGGCACGCGCCGTGGCGATCCCGGCGGATCAGAAGATCCTGCACATCCTGCCGCAGGAGTATTTGATCGACCATCAGGAGGGGATTCGGGAACCCTTGGGAATGTCAGGGGTCCGTCTTGAGGCCAAGGTGCACCTGGTCTGCTGCGCAATCAATGCGGTGCAGAACATCGAAAAGTGCATCCGGCGTTGCGGCCTGGAGGTGGATGCTGTGGTGCTCGAGCAGTTGGCGTCGAGCTACTCGGTGTTGACCGACGACGAGAAAGATCTGGGGGTCTGCCTGGTCGATATCGGTGGCGGCACCACCGATATCGCCGTATTCACCGGCGGCGCCATTCGACATACGGCGGTAATACCGGTCGCAGGCGATCAGGTCACCAACGACATTGCCATGGCATTGCGTACACCGACGATCAACGCTGAGCAGTTGAAGATCAAATACGCCTGTGCACTGGCCCAGCTGGCGCGTGCTGAAGAGACGATCAAGGTGCCGAGCGTAGGTGATCGCCCCTCTCGCGACCTGTCACGCCAGGCGTTGGCCGAGGTGGTCGAGCCGCGTTACGAGGAGCTGTTTACCCTGGTACAGGCGGAACTGCGTCGCTCCGGTTTTGAAGATCTGGTGGCTGCGGGTGTCGTGTTGACCGGCGGTACTTCGAAAATGGAGGGGGCGGTCGAGCTGGCGGAGGAGATCTTCCATATGCCGGTACGACTTGCCCGCCCTCAAGGGGTGCGGGGAATGGAGGATCTGCTGGGTAACCCGATCTACGCCACGGGGATAGGGCTACTGCACTATGCCCGGGCAGATCACGGTCCGGCAGCGCCAGAACTGATTCAACGGGAGGCGGATGTGAAGAGAACAGTACCAACAGGACCGGGCTTTTTGCACCGCATCAAGACCTGGTTACAGGGCAATTTCTAAAATTTTGCAACAGATGTCATGCGCCGGAAGGTAGTCGTAGGCGCTGAGGGGGATAACCATGGAATTTGAACTGATCGAAAACGTACATCAGAACGCTGTGATCAAAGTGGTAGGTGTCGGTGGCGGCGGTGGTAACGCCGTGCAGCACATGGTCAATAACCTGGTGGAAGGGGTTGAGTTCATCTGTGCCAACACCGATGCCCAGGCGTTGCACCGCATGTCGGCGCAAACCTCGCTGCATATCGGTGGTGACCTGACCAAAGGCTTGGGCGCGGGTGCCAATCCGGAGGTGGGCCGCACCGCCGCGCTGGAGGATCGTGAGCGGATCGCGGAAACGCTCAACGGTGCCGATATGGTGTTCATTACTGCCGGCATGGGCGGTGGTACCGGTACCGGTGCGGCGCCGATAGTGGCGGAGGTTGCGCGCGAGTTGGGCATTCTGACCGTGGCGGTGGTGACCAAGCCGTTCCCGTTCGAAGGTAAGAAGCGGATGAAGATCGCCGAAGAGGGGATCCGCGAGCTGCGCGAACACGTGGACTCGCTGATCATCATCCCGAACGAGAAGCTGATGCAGGTGCTGGGCAAGAACTGCTCGCTGATCAACGCGTTCAGCGCCGCCAACAATGTGCTCAAGGGCGCGGTACAGGGCATTGCGGACCTGATTACCCGTCCCGGCATGATCAACGTCGACTTCGCCGACGTGCGCACGGTGATGTCCGAGATGGGTATGGCGATGATGGGTACGGCGATCGCGCGTGGCGATAATCGTGCTCAGGAAGCAGCCGAAGCGGCTATTCGCAGCCCGCTGCTCGAGGATATCGACCTCAAGGGCGCCAGCGGTGTGCTGGTCAATATCGCGGCCGGAGAGGATCTCAGCCTGGGCGAATTCACCGAGGTGGGTAATATCGTCGAGGAGTATGCGTCCGAAGATGCCACTATCGTCATCGGTACCGTTATCGACCCGGAACTGGGCGAGGATATCAAGGTCACTGTAGTGGCCACAGGGTTGGACCGGGACCATGAGCAGGAACTCCGTGTGGTGCACTCCAAAGCGCCCAGCGGCCGAAAAGCTGACGGGTCTCTGGATCTCGATCAGATCGAACTGCCGACAATTCTTCGCCGTCAGCGCGAAGAGGCGCTGTTGGACAAGCCTGGTGAGAAGCGAAGCACAGAGGGTGGACGTCAGGATAGCGACTACGGTTTGCTGGATATCCCGACCTTTCTGCGCCGCCAGGCCGACTGATCGCGGATAAGAGGTTGAGGGAGTGCGAGTGAATGAGGCTATCCGTCGATCGGCGGTGTCCATTCCAGGTGGTTATCTTGTGGTTGGCCTATCACATTTTTGATAGGATAGGCCGTTATTTTGACCGACAACTTCACGGCAGGACGGATGATCAAGCAACGCACCCTGAAAAACAGCATTAAAGCGACCGGTATCGGCCTGCACTCCGGGCAGAAGGTTTTCATGACCCTTAAACCTGCGCCGGCCAATTCGGGCATCCGTTTCCGTCGCGTCGACCTGGATCCGGTGGTGGAGATTCCCGCGTACGCCCTGAACGTGGTCGATACCATGCTGTCGACCAATATCTCCAAAGAGGGTGTCCGGGTAGCGACAATCGAGCATCTGATGTCCGCTCTAGCCGGCTTGGGTATCGACAACCTGGTGGTGGAGCTGAGCTCGGAAGAGGTGCCGGTGATGGACGGCAGTGCTGCGCCCTTCGTCTTCCTGATACAGTCCGCCGGGATCGAGGAGCTGGATGCGCCGAAAGAGTTCATCCGGATCAAGCGCGAAGTGCGTGTCAGTAACGACGACAAGCTGGCCTGCTTCAAGCCGTTTAACGGCTTCAAGGTTGGCTTCAAGATCGATTTCAACCATCCGCATCCGGCATTCAATACCGGTAACCAGGAAGCGGCGTTGGACTTCTCCAGCTCCTCCTATGTCAAAGAGGTAAGCCGGGCGCGCACCTTCGGCTTCATGCGGGATATGGAGTATCTGCGTTCGCAGAATCTGGCGTTGGGCGGCAGCTTCGACAATGCTATCGTGGTCGACGACTACCGCGTGCTCAATGACGAAGGTCTTCGTTACAGCGATGAGTTTGTCAAACACAAGATTCTTGACGCGGTCGGCGATCTCTACCTTTTGGGTAAGAGCCTGATCGGGGAGTTTTATGGCTACAAGTCCGGCCACTACCTGAACAACATGCTGTTGCGCCAACTGCTCGAAACGGAGGATGCCTACGAGGTTGTCACCTTCGAGGATAGCGAAGAGATGTCGCCGATCTCCTATCAACGCCCGGCCGCAGCGGTTTGACGGGCTGTAACTAGCCTGTGGAAACGGTAATTAGCCAGCGGGGTCGAACTCAGGTTCGGCCCCGTTGCGTTTATGTACAGGATGTACGGTACCCTCATACTTTTTATTCACACCTTGGCATTCTACTATCCGGCCCAATATAGGTAGAATGTGCCGTTAATCCAGTCATGCAGACATGCTCGGGATGAGCCCGATCCGCTTTGCATTCAACCGGTTAAAAGTCGAATTATGCTGACATCACTACTCAAGAAAGTTTTCGGAAGTAAAAACGATCGCGAACTCAAACGGATGGGACGGATCGTCAAGCAGATCAACGCACTGGAGCCGGAGTTTGAAAAACTCTCCGACGAGGAGCTCAGGGCGCTGACCGCCAGTTTCCGTAAACGGCTTGAGGAGGGTGAGTCGCTCGACCACCTGTTGCCGGAGGCGTTCGCCAATACGCGCGAAGTGTCCAAGCGTGTGATGGGCATGCGTCATTTCGACGTGCAGCTGATCGGCGGTATGGCACTGCATGATGGCAAGGTTGCGGAGATGCGCACCGGTGAGGGTAAAACCCTGGTGGCAACGCTGGCGGTTTACCTGAATGCGTTGGAGAGCAAGGGCGTTCATGTGGTGACCGTCAACGACTACCTGGCCAGCCGCGACGCCGAGTGGATGCGTCCACTGTATGAGGCATTGGGTCTGACGGTCGGCGTAATCCTGTCCGGGCAGAGTTCAGAGGAGAAACGTGCCGCTTACGGGTGTGACATCACGTACGGCACTAACAACGAATTCGGTTTCGATTACCTGCGTGACAATATGGCGTTTAGCGTCAGCGACAAGGTTCAGCGTGATTTCAACTACGCGGTCGTCGACGAGGTCGACTCCATCCTGATCGACGAGGCGCGCACACCGCTGATCATCTCCGGTCCGGCAGAAGACAGTTCGGCAACATACAAGGCGATCAACCAGCTGATTCCGCGTCTGAAACAGTTCCACGGTGAGATCGATCCCAAAGACACCGAGCAGGTGATCGAGGAGCATTTCAGCGTCGACGAGAAGAACCGCAGTGTCGAGCTGACCGAGGCCGGTCACCAGCTGGTCGAAGATCTATTGATCGAGGCCGGTTTGCTGCAGGAGGGCGAGAGCCTCTACGCGCCGCAGAACCTGAACCTGCTGCACCATGTACTGGCCGGTCTGCGCGCCCACTACCTGTTTCAGCGTGACAAGGACTACATCGTTCAGAACGGTCAGGTGGTGATCGTCGACGAGCATACCGGACGCATCATGCCGGGACGTCGCTGGTCCGAAGGTCTACACCAGGCGGTGGAAGCAAAGGAGGGCGTGACGATCCAGCAGGAGAGCCAAACTCTTGCATCCACCACCTTCCAGAACTACTTCCGTCTGTATGACAAGCTCTCCGGCATGACCGGTACCGCCGATACCGAGGCGTTCGAGCTGCGTCAGATCTATGGCCTGGATGTGGTTGTGATCCCGACCAACCGTCCGATCGCGCGTATCGATTCCAACGACCTGGTCTACCTGACCATGGAGGAGAAATACCAGGCGATCGTCAAGGAGATCCGTCACTGCCAGGAGAACAAACAGCCGGTGCTGGTCGGTACTGCATCGGTCGAGTCCTCCGAGCTGATCTCCGCGCTGCTCAAGCGTGAGGGTATCCAGCACAATGTGCTTAACGCCAAAAATCACGGCCGCGAAGCTGAGATCATTGCCGAAGCGGGCCGCCCCGGCGCCGTGACCATCGCCACCAATATGGCCGGTCGTGGTACCGATATCAAGCTCGGCGGCAAGCTGGAAGCGGAACTTGAAGCGCTCGAAGAGGGCACTCAAGCCCAGGTTGATGAAGCGACACAGGAGTGGCGCAAGCGTCACGATATCGTGATCGAAGCCGGCGGTCTGCACATTATTGGTACCGAACGCCACGAATCCCGCCGTATCGATAACCAGCTGCGTGGCCGTGCCGGTCGCCAGGGTGACCCGGGTTCCTCACGCTTCTTCCTGTCGCTCGAGGATGACCTGATGCGCATTTTCGCCTCTGACCGCGTGCGCCAGTTCATGCAGGCGTTGGGGATGGAGAAGGGTGAAGCGATCGAGCACAAGATGGTCAGCAACGCGATCGAGAAAGCCCAACGCAAGGTAGAGGGGCGCAACTTCGATATTCGTAAGACGCTGCTCGAGTACGATGATGTTTCCAACGATCAGCGTTCGGTGATCTACGATCAGCGTAACCAGCTGATGGCGGCGGACGATATCTCGGATACCGTGGATGCGGTGCGCACCGAGGTGATCGACAATCTGATCGATGAGTATATCCAGCCGCAGAGCCTGGAAGAGACCTGGGATGTAGCGGGGCTTGAGAAAGCACTGGAGAGCGATTTCGCCGTCAAGCTGCCGCTGAAGCAGTGGCTCGACGAGGATGACAGCCTGCATGAGGAACCGCTGCGTGAGCGGATCCATGAAGCGATTGTGGGTGCCTACCGAGCCAAAGAGGCACTGGTCGGTGCCGAAACCATGCGTATGTTCGAGAAGCAGGTAATGCTGCAGGTACTCGATACGCTATGGAAGGAGCATCTGCAGACCATGGACCTGCTGCGCCAGGGTATCCATCTGCGCGGTTATGCGCAGAAGAACCCGAAGCAGGAGTACAAGCGCGAAGCGTTCAATCTGTTCCAGAACCTGCTTGAGAACATCAAGCGCGATGTGATCCGTATCCTCAGCCATGTCCAGGTGCGCCAGCCCGAGGATGTGGAGGCGATGGAGCGTGAGCGTCGTGAGCAGGCCGCGCGCCAGCAGATGGACTTCCAGCATGCACAGAGTTCGGCGGTTGCCGAGGAGCAGGCTCAGGCCCAGCAGGCTCAGGCTGCCGCCGCAGCTGAAGAGGGTGGTGTCGCCACTGTCGTGCGCGATCAGCCCAAGGTGGGACGCAACGATCCCTGCCCCTGTGGCTCCGGCAAGAAATACAAACAGTGCCACGGCCGTCTCTGACCGCCGGGCACTGCTCACTCCTTATAATATCTAAAGCAGCTCCGGCTGCTTTTTTACCCTGAGAGGTATGACGAATGGCTGTAGGTCCCGATACTCTGCCCGAGTTGAAACCCGTCGATGGCTTCCGCATAGGTATTGCCAGTGCCGGCATCAAAAAACCGGGGCGCCGCGATGTAGTGCTGATGGAGGTGTGTGACGGCGCGACGGTCGCCGGTGTATTCACTAAGAATGCGTTCTGCGCGGCGCCGGTTACGCTATCGAAACAGTACCTGGCATCGAGCGCAACTCGCTACCTGCTGGTCAATACCGGCAATGCCAATGCCGGTACCGGTGAGCAGGGGATGGCAGATGCCATCCGCTGCTGCGACGCCGTTGCTCAGCTTGTCGGTGTAGAGCGCGAAGCGGTTTTGCCGTTTTCGACCGGCGTTATCGGCGAACCCCTGCCTGTGGATAAGATCGTTGCCGTGCTCGATGATGCCAAGACAGATTTGAACGAGAGCAACTGGCTCAACGCTGCCCACGGTATTATGACCACCGATACCCGAGCCAAGGCGGCCTGCGAGCAGTTCGTGTACCAGGGCCAGACCGTTACGCTGACCGGTATCTCCAAGGGTGCCGGTATGATTATGCCGAACATGGCGACTATGCTGGGGTATGTCGCCACCGATGCGAGGGTGGCGCAGCCGCTGCTTCAGCAGTGGCTGTCCCAGGCGGCGGACAGATCATTCAACCGCATCACCATCGATGGCGATACCTCGACCAACGACTCCTGTATTCTGGTTGCGACCGGTCGCAGCGGTGTCAGTGTCGAAGCTGAAAATACCGAGTTGGCGGATCTGTTTTTGGCGGCGTTGAACCGGATCATGCTTAATTTGGCCCAGGCTATCGTGCGCGACGGCGAGGGTGCCACCAAGTTTGTCGAGGTGCGTGTCGAGCAGGCGGCGAGTGTCGAAGAGGCGTTGCAGGTAGCCTACACCATCGCCCACTCACCACTGGTCAAAACCGCGCTCTACGCGTCCGATCCCAACTGGGGCCGAATTCTCGCCTGCGTTGGTCGTGCCGGGCTCGAGAATCTGGATCTGAACGCGCTGGAGATCTACCTCAACGACGTCTGCATCGTTGAGAAGGGCGGCCGTGCTGCCAGTTACACCGAGGAGCAGGGCCAGGCGGTCATGGATGGCGAAGAGATCCTGATCCATGTCGTGCTCAAGCGTGGCGCTGTAAGGGAGTCGGTCTGGACCACCGATCTGTCCACCGAATACGTCCATATCAACGCGGACTACCGCAGCTGAGCCTGATGTCGAACACGAAGTTGATTCACGTTGCCGCCGCGATCATCGTCAACCCGCAAGGGCTGATACTGATCGCCAAGCGCGACGCTTCGCAACACCAGGGCGGACTCTGGGAATTTCCCGGCGGTAAGGTCGAGCCAGGCGAGCCGGTCAAGCTCGCGCTCAGACGGGAACTCGATGAGGAACTCGGCATTCAGGTCGAGCATGCCCGCCCACAGATCCGTATTACCCATCACTATTCGGATAAATCGGTACTGCTGGATGTCTGGCGGGTTGAGGAGTTCAGCGGCGAAGCACATGGAAGAGAGGGGCAGCCGGTACTTTGGGTTGAGCCTGATGCCCTGGTCGACTACGCGTTCCCGGCGGCGAATAGACCGATCGTCACCGCGGCTCAGTTACCCAGTAGCCTGGCAATTACCGGCGATATCGCTGCGTTGGGCGGTTCGCCCGACGTTCGTGAAGCGGAGTTGTTGCGACGTGTACAGTCATTGCTAACCGGGCAAGAACGTCTTTTGATGCTGAGGTCGCCGACGCTAAGCGAAGCCGAGCTGGCGCGTTGCTACGAGACGGTTAAACCGGTGTGCGATGCCGCCCGCATGGGGGTGGTCCTGAATGGGTCGGTGGCGCTTGCCAACACCATTGGTGCTGAGCGTCTGCATCTGAATGCCACACGCCTGATGGAGTTGAAATCACGCAGTCAATTTGCCGGGCGCTGGCTAAGCGCGTCCTGTCATAATCTCGACGAGTTGATGCACGCGGAATCGTTGGGATTGGATTTTGTCACCCTGTCGCCCGTCACGTCGACCGCCTCGCATCCCGGGGCATCGGTGCTTGGATGGGAAATATTCCGCGAGTTGACCGAACGCGGTGCATTACCCGCGTATGCTTTGGGCGGATTATCCGACGCGGATCTGGATACCGCATGGCAGCATGGTGCGCAGGGCATTGCATCGATCACCTCATGGTGGGGTACTGGAGTATGAGTGCACCGCTGAAAGTGGGTTTGACCGGTGGGATCGGCAGCGGCAAAAGCGCTGCGACGGCTCTGTTTGCCGAACTGGGCGTACCGATCATCGATGCCGATCTCATTGCCCGAGAGGTTGTGCAGCCGGGGGAGCCAGCGCTGAACTGCATCGCCGAGCACTTCGGTACCGATATCCTGATGTCCGATGGCGGTCTGAATCGTGCTTGCCTGCGCGAGATTATCTTCAACGACAGCAGTGAAAAAGCCTGGCTTGAGGGACTGCTTCATCCATTGATACGGGATCGTATTATCGAGCGTATGTCTCAGTCAGGCGCGGTTTATCTGATACTGGTGTCGCCACTGTTGATCGAGAGCGGACAGGCGCAGTTGGTTGAGCAAGTCATTGTCGTCGATGTGGATGAGCAGACCCAAGTGGAGCGAACCCTTGCCCGGGACGCTGTTGATCGGGAGCAGGTTGAGCGAATCCTGGCCGCGCAAATGAGTCGACAGGCCAGGTGCGCTCGTGCCGACTATCTTATAGACAACAGCGGAGACTTGGCGGCACTGCGTGCGCAGGTCGAGCGTGTTCATCATGCTTTGCTGAAGCAAGCAGGTTGAGAGTACGTGTTAAATAACAAGCAGTGAGCGTTAAAGAACGAGTTATGACCAAAACTATCAACTGTCCTCAGTGCGGCAAACCGACCCTTTACAGCCCGGAAAACAGCTATCGACCCTTCTGCAGCAAACGCTGCCGTTTGATTGATCTGGGGGAGTGGGCGAGCGAAGGGTATCAGATTCCGGTAGAGCCGAGCCTGGATGACTACAGCACCGGTTTAGAGGCGGAAGAGCAGGTATTCACGCCTAAGCTCCATTAAATCCGAGTCTGCTAGAAGCAAGTCAGGTAAGGCAAGATCAGACGAGTAGCATACCCAGGTACCACTCATTAATACGAGTGCCCCAGATCAGCGCTATCCATCCTGCGATGGCGAGATAGGGGCCGAAGGGCAAAGGGTTGGCTGCCTGATGCCGCTTGGCTGCCATCAAGGTGAGGGCTAGTGCGACACCGACCACGGATGATAACAGAATCGTCAGTGGCAGAACCTCAAACCCACCCCAGGCGCCGATTGCCGCCAACAGCTTAAAATCACCATAGCCCATCCCCTCCTTGCCGGTTAGTAGCTTGAAGATCCAGTACACGCTCCAGAGCACCAGATATCCCGCGGCAGCGCCGTAAACCGCGTGCTCAATGGAGGTGAAGGTACCTTGGGTGTTAAACAATAATCCAAGCCACAGCAGGGGGAGTGTCAGTCGGTCGGGCAAAAGTTGGTGGTCGATATCGATGAAAGTCAGGGCGATTAGAACCCAGGTTAGCGTGAGCAGCCCGGCACCTGCCAAGTCCAGCCCGAGCTGCCAGCCGATAAAGCCACCCAGTATACCGGTCAGTAGCTCTACGGCCGGGTAGCGCAGGGATATAGAGGTGCCGCATCCGCTGCACCTGCCTCTGAGCGCGAGATAGCTGAGCAGCGGGATATTTTCATACCAGCGGATCAAGTGACCACAGTTGCCGCAGCGAGAGGCGGGGACTGCGAGGTTGAATGGCTCTCCCGCCTGCTCGGTCTGATCATCCTCGGCAAGCTGGGCTTGCCATTCACGCTCCATCATCACCGGGAGTCGGTAGATCACCACGTTCAGAAAGCTGCCGACCATCAAAGAGAGAATAAGGGCCACTACGGCTGTAGTGAGCCCCGGTTGAGCCAATAGATCGATTACTGAAGACAAGCCTGTGTGTTTCCTTACATATAATACAGAAAAATTCGTTCCATGGCGCACGACGTGGCTGGCAAAAACTTCTGGTAATCAATCATTTAAGTAGCCTTATTTTCAGTAATTCGACATCGTATTTGACTGAGTAGTTCCAGAATATATCATATTCGGGGCTTTTTCTCTTAAAAAAAAGATTTTGGAACGATCCAATCATCGTGCAGCGTACAATAAGAATGGAACGAAATAAAAGATAACTTTTCTATCTTGCTTACCTGTCGAACAGGGCTTGGGCCACTCCTTAAGACACAAAGCGGTCTCTACTTGGTTCCTGATTACCGAGTAGCTGGGATAGTCACATTGAATTAAGTGAGCGGCTGAGGTTTAGCTTCGGGGTGGCGGTGCCTTAGAAGGAACGCTTCAGGGCAACGAATCCCGAGGAGGCTAGTCTAGTCAGGCTGCGAGCTTGTAAAGATTCTCAAAGGTGAGGTCAACCTCACCTCTCTCGATATGTCCGATATGGCTTCTATCGATACCCGCATTCAGGGTCAGGTTGTCTTTGGATAAGCCGATTTCCTTGTGTCTCGCTCATTGCATCCAAATATTCAACACAGATGATAAGTACTAATGCAGGGCAGACTCAGCGAGCGGCTGTATTGGGAATGTCATCCATAGCGACTGGCTGTTTATCTAAGAATCAACAGGAAGACTACTTCGTCCGCTGTCAGTTCTCAGATAGTTGATCCTCATTGGCAACTGGACCGGCTTTTGTTGATTCGATTAACTTAATGCCTTCTTTGGGGTCCATTCCCAAGGCCTCACAATATTGAACGAACTCATACACATTGAGCTTGCGTTCAATGTTCTCCACTTTGCTTACAAACTGAAACGGCTCATCAATCAGCTTTCCGACATCCCTTACCGTCAGGCCTCGATTGATGCGTTCTTGCCGCAGCCATTCAATGAGCTGGGCGTAACGAGAATTCTTTGTCGACTTATCCATTGTCCCTATCTTAGGGACGCGCTACAATGTCCCCATATTAGGGACATCTTATTATGTGATTTCAAACTCTATTGAAAATTTCTGTTCGGACAGGATACGGATATCAGTAATCAACTTGATTGACCTCCCAGTCACAGGGCCAGCTAGCAGCACATGAAGTTCGATACACATCTCTACCAGTTACTCATACGCCAAGATTTCGACCACTTCTCCGTATCTGTCAATCAGCGTTGAAAATTGACCAGGTTTCATCGGCCAATTTTGACCAGGTCAGTTAGCCCTTTTGTAGTCGTTTCCGGAACCGATATGACTCGTTGCCGGTCTCGATGATTTCGCAGTGATGGGTGATGCGATCCAGCATGGCAGTGGTCATCTTCTCATCGCCAAACACCTGTACCCATTCTCCGAAGTCGAGGTTGGTCGTTAGGATCAAGCTGGTCCGTTCGTAGAGTTTGCTGATCAGGTGGAACAGTAAGGCTCCGCCGGAGGCGGCAAAGGGCAGATAGCCCAGTTCATCCAGGATCACCGCGTCCACGTTCAGCAACCGATTGGCGATCTGACCTGATCGCCCCGCCGCTTTCTCCAGTTCCAGTTGGTTGACCAGATCCACCACACTGAAGAACCGAACCCGCTTTCCCTGACGAACGGCATGACGCCCGATGGCGATAGCCAGGTGGGTTTTGCCCGTTCCGGTGCCACCCACGAGCAGCAGGTTATGGGCCTGCGCCATGAACTGCCCCTGGTACAGGGCTTCGATCTGTCCTTGTTCAACCAGAGCTTCGTCGAAGTTAAAACCATCCAGGTCCCGTGCCAGCGGGAACTTGGCAATACCCATCTGATAGCGGATCGAACGGGCTTTCCGGTCGGTTTCTTCGGCTTCGATCAGGTGTCGAAGCCAGACCTCCGGTGGCGGCGTATGACGCTCCGGTTTGTGCAGCAGTTCGTCACAGCGAGAGGCCATGCCAAACAGTTTCAGCGCCTTCAGGCGTGCGTGGATCTCAGTGATCTGCATGACGCCCTCCTTTACGCAGCTGGTCGTAGCGCGCGCAGTTGGCCACCGGGACCACCGATAAGGGGATAACCTGGGTGTCGATGGCGCGAGTGGCGACCTCTGGTTGACGCAGTCGCTGCAACTGGTTGAGCACCAGCGCCGCGGTCACGCTGGGGTTCTCAAGTGCCTTGCGACAAGCTGCCTCCAGCGCATCCAGGCCGTCCTGCTGCGCAGCCAGCAGCAAGCTGACCATATCCCGGTCACCTCCTTTGCGGTTCAACAACAGCCGTTGAACCCGTACAACCGATTCCGGCAACGCCCAAGTCTGGAACGGAGCACCGTTCCTCAGCGCACCGGGCTTGCGCTCCAACAGCGCCAAGTAATGCCACGGGTTGTATTGGGTTTTGTTGCGACCAAATAGTCGGGGATGATCCGCTATCTGTTGGCCTTCGGCCATCACGACCAGCCGGTCCGCGAACACACGCAGGGTGACGTGCCGGTTGGCATAACGGCTGTCGACGCTATACGCGTTGCGATCGAAGCGTACCAGGCAGGTGCTATCGGCACGGACCTCACGCTCAACATAACCATTGAACGGTGCCGCCAACGGACGAAGTTGCTGACACTCGGCTTCAAACGTTTGCCAGACCGTCAGTTCCGGCTGTTGGGGATGCGGATGTTGTCGAGCATGCTGCTCCACCTCGGCCTGTAATTGCTGATTGAGCGCGCACAGGTCTTTGGCTTTGCGTCGAGGCGTAAAGCACCGACGACGGACATCCTGCACCTGCTTCTCGACCTGTCCCTTCTCCCAGCCCGCAGCGGGCGTGCAAGCCTCCGGCTCGATCAGGTAGTGGCTCATCAACATCAGGAAGCGAGCATTGAAGCGCCGTTCCTTACCGGACAGCACCGCATCGACACAGGTCTTCAGGTTGTCGTAGATACCCCGATGGGTCACGCCTCCCCAGTAGGCAAAGGCCGCATCGTGAGCGGCAAAGACCATCTCCTGGGTTTCGCGGGGAAAGGCGATGACGAAGGGCATCCGACTGTACACCAGGCGAAAGTGGGCGACCTTGAGACGCTGCACACTGCCATCGAGTTCGACCTCCTCCTCGCTCCAGTCGAACTGGTAAGCCTCAGCGGGATTGAACGCCAGCGGAACGTAGGCACCCTTTAAGGCAGGCAGTGCCTTCCAGCGTTTAACGAAGCGCTGAACGCTGTCATAAGCACCTGCGTAGCCCTGGCGTTGAAGATCCTCATGCAGTCGTGTGGCGCTGCGACGAAGGCGCTTGGGTAGCTTGCTGTCGGCTTCCAGCCAGTCACCGAGGATCGCTTCAAATTCACCGAGCTTGGGCTTGGCCGGCTGTTCCCGACGGTAGGCTGGCGGTTTAGAGAGGGTTTGGCGCAGGTATTTGCGCACGGTATTGCGAGACAGGTTGAGCTGCCGGGCGATGGCACTGACCGAGAGACCGTCGACCTGATGCATGCGCCGTATTTTCAGCACGCTTTCCATGATTAACACCCCAGGTTCTCCAGCCAAAGGGCTGGATGGTTGCACACACTCCGGGGTGGTCAATTTTCGACGCTGAAAACCCCGGAAACCTGATCATTTTTGCGCGCTGATCAACACCTGGCGGTGCTTTGGCAGATATACCCACCAATTTCGCACAGGTGAGCTTGTTCTCGCTGACAAAATTTACACAGATTGTCATGTCACTTTATACTGCGGCTTGGACTTGCCCCGAAACGGGGACACGTCTAAGCCTCAAACCGCGTACCCAATCCTCTTCGCTCCATCTTGTAATATAGGTAACACCACTCTGAGCAATTCTTCACGGGATTGGCGTTCGGTTTGTGTACTGACTCCAATGGCTGCAACAGCGATACCTCGACTGTCACGAATTGGTACTGCTATTGCTAGTAAACCAATATCCAATTCTTGATCCACTACCGCATAGCCTTGCTGTTTCACTTGGGTCAATGCTTCTCGGATTTGGTCCACATCAGTGATGGTGTAAGGAGTAAGAGCGACCGGAGGATTGCGCAAAAAAAAGGTACTGATTTCTTCATCACTAAGCTCTGCAAGCAATACTCGGCCAATACTTACTGTGTGTACAGGGACTACTCGTCCAGGACTTAGGTTAATGTTCAATTCTCTCGGGCCCTGAGCTCGAGCGACGATTATCAGTTGGTCTTTTGAAAGTACCCCGATCGAGCACGATTCGTTAAGCCTTCGTGAAATATCCTCAGCAACAGGATTGGCTAATTGCCACCAAGGTAGATTAGATAGGTAATTGTACCCAAGCGTCAGTACTTTGGGCGTAAGGCTATAGCGTTTGCCTGCTACCGATAAGTAACCGAGGTCAACCAACGTCAATAGAAAACGTCTAGTTGTAGCTAAATTCAGTCCTACGTTTTCTGCGACTTCACTCAGCGTCATTTCAGCTCGGCCATCAGAAAAGCTTTGTAGTACCAACAATCCTTTGTGAAGTGATTGGGCTCTATCTGAATTTTTGTCGACGCTTGGGGCGTTCATGTCCTGTCCTTATTGAACCTTTCTGTTTCATCGCTAGGGTAATGATGACACAGCTCATAGATATCCTTCTAGGTTGAACGCATAGCGTTTTTCGATGTGACCTAATTTGTTAGTAGATTCCTGTAGTTGCCCCTGCCTAACATTCGTGACTTTGATTCATCTCATAGAAGCCGAGGCCGGACTCTGCTTGACAATCAAATTTCGCGATGATAATTTCAATATCGTAATAAAAATTACTAAAATGAAAACAAGGGGCGTTATGTATTCTGTAGAAGTCTATGCTTCTAGGGTGAAGCCGCGGTATTTCTGGTCATTCTTTAGGCTGTCGGGCGTGAAGTTGGGAGTGGGGCATGAACTCTGATAGGCGAACACTTTCTGGGCCATCCGCCAGTCTGCTGGTAGTTATGGCAGCAATGGTCCCCTTGTCAGCAGTAGTTTACGCTTTGCGCTTGCTGCCTGAGTTTGGGCTGATCATATACAAAGAACAGTTCTTAGCGTTTTTTCTCACTCTATGTCTGATGCTGACCTTCATGATCAAGCCGGCAACCCAAAATGCGGATAAATCTAAAGTACCTTGGTACGACGTGATTTTAATTCTAGCTACATTGGGGGTAGGCGGTTATACCGCGATTTGGTACCACGAAATGATTGAAATGATGGGTTTGATTACCATTGATAAAACTATTTTGAGTGCCATCGGTTTGTTTGTTTTATTGGAGGCTGCGCGTCGATTAGCTGGATTGACAATGGTAATTGTTGCCTTGGTTGCATTGGCCTATGCATTCTTTGGGCATTATTTATCCGGTATGTTTGAGACGCGTTCGATACCATTCGAGCGACTTCTGATATACAACTTTTTAGGCACTGATGCGGTTCTCGGTACTCCGCTTTATGTTGCTGCAACCATCGTTACTGCTTTTGTTCTTTTTGGGCAGGTGTTGTTCATGGTTGGCGGGGGCGATGCTATTTCGAATTTTTCATTCGCGCTTATGGGTAAGCGGCGAGGAGGACCGGCTAAAGTCGCGGTTCTATCTAGTGCCCTTTTTGGTTCGTTGTCAGGCAGTGCTTCAGCTAACGTTGCAACGACAGGAATGATCACCATTCCTATGATGAAGAAAGTTGGTTATACCGGTGCTAAGGCCGGCGCTATAGAAGCAGTTGCTTCTACAGGAGGGCTTGTTCTACCTCCGGTTATGGCTGCGACCGGCTTTTTGATGGCGGAGTTTTTAGGTGTCCCATATAGCGCGATCGCTATAGCCGCAGCTATCCCGGCACTTTTGTTCTACCTATGTGTATATTTACAGGTCGACTTAGAGGCTGGGAAAAGCGGAATTTCAGCAATGCACGGTAGCGAAGTGCTTCCGTTGAAAAGCGCTCTATTGCAGGTGGCTCCCGTCGCGTTTTCTTTTGCTGTGTTGCTATATGTGCTGTTCGGCCTCATGCAGAGTCCAGAAAGTTCTGCTTTTGCTGCAACGGCGGCAACAGCTGCAATTAGTCTGCTGGTGCCGAGAATGCGTAGAGCCTTCACCCAATATTTGAAAGTGCTCTCGGTCGCTGGTGAGGCGGTTGTATTCATTGCTGTGATGTGTGCGGTTGCTGGCTTGGTGGTGGGTTGCCTGGGCTTGACTGGGTTGGGGTCGAGCCTATCCCAAAACTTGGTCACTTTGGCCGGAGGCAATGTTTGGCTGCTACTTATGTTTGCCGCTGTAGGTTGCATAGTGCTCGGAATGGGTGTCCCCGTGACTGCTACTTACATCATTCTGGTGATTCTTGTGGGACCAGCACTCACTCAGGTTGGGGTGAATGAACTTGCTGCTCATATGTTTGTTTTCTACTTCGGTACGCTGTCGTTCCTTACTCCACCAGTGTGTCTCGCGGTTTTTGTGGCTGTATCCATTGCGGGTTCAGGACCCTGGTCGACTGCATTCTATGCACTCCGGTTTGCTGTGATTGCGTATCTGATCCCATTTGTTTTTGTTTTTAATGACGCCTTCCTTATGCAGGGAGGAACTTTGGAGATAGTGCAAGCAGTACTCGCAGGTTCTGTTGGTGTGTTTCTTCTCTCTATTAGCTTGGTTGGATATTGGTCTGGCGTAGTAAGTTCACTTCTTCGTTTGGTCGCGTTTGCTGTTGGCATCTTGGCATTTTGGGTAGGGTCTACATCCTGGTTAGTATGCCTTTTAACGCTGTCAGTTTTGATTGGATTGAACTATCTGCAAAAAATGAGGAATGGAAAATTAGTACATATTTGACTTGAGTGAATTAAATATCGGATTCCGTTTCTGATGTAATAAAGCAGAGAATAAAATAACAAGAGGAAATAATGATGAGCGCAATGCAAATTCGAGGTTATCTTCTGAAAGTGATGGCTGGTACCTTATTAAGCGTGACAGCTTCGTTCGCTTCAGCCGAAATAATTGTGATGGGTGGAAATCCAGCTGGTAGTTTGTTTTATACCCAAGCTCAGGCGTTGGCATCAACTATCGGAAAATATAGTGGCGATAGAGTAGATGTGCTCCCGCAGTCCGGGTCTGTATTTTTCCCAATGTTCATGACACAGGAAGCTGATTTGGGAATCGCGAGCCCTGTAGAGGCCAAGCTAGCATACGACGCAGAGGGCCCTTTTAGTGGGGCGAACGGAGGCAAGGGTTATGACATGCGCACTCTAATGCTGGGATCTACCATCCGCCTGTCCTTTGTTACACGAAAAACTGACAATATTAACTCGATTGGTGACTTAAAAGGTCGTCGAGTGGTGGCTGATTACGGCGCTTTTGCTGGATCGACGAAAACTGCGCTTGCGGCACTAGCCAACGCAGGTCTTTCCACGGATGACATTGAGGTGGTTCGTGTATCGAGTTACCCGGAGGGAGTTCGTGCGGTGATGGAAGGCCGTGCAGACGCTGCTGTCGGCTCAGTTGGTAGTGGTATCCTTCAGGAGCTAGATGCTCAATCTGGTGCTCGACTCCTCCCAATTGATCCTTCGCCTGATGCAATGATCCGTTCACAAAAAGTTGGCCCTGCTTTTGTTGCCTACCATGCCAGTGCAGGTCCCGTGGGCATTGAAGATAGTGATATGTATGTGCTTAGTTATCAAACCACGCTATACGCCCGCCCTGATATGAACGATGAAGCCATTAAGCGAGTCATGGATGCTCTGTGGGAGCATTCTGATGAGCTGCCACTGATTACTCGCACCCTCTCGTCGTGGAAACCCGCAGGATATGCGAACACTGATGCAGTAATTCCTTTTCATCCGGTAGCGGTGGAATTCTACAAAGAGAAGGGAGTTTGGTCTGACGAGCTGGAAGCCCATCAGCAACGTCTGCTTAAGGATAAACAAAAATAAAAATCCATGAAACTGGGCGTTTTATAGCTTGATCGTGGGCCACAGACATATAGAGCGCCCAATACTCAAATTAATATGCGAATTTAATCCAAAATTATAATTTAAATATATGTAAATCAATGACCTATGTTCTGGGCCATAGGGATATATTGTCTTGATTTTATTCCGAAAGGTTATGTTATGACGACTCCAAATCGACTAGTTTTAGCCAGTGTAAAAGATGTTCCCCTCGATGATGTGATCGCTGTACATGTCGCTGGCCATGACCTCGCACTTTATAACGTTGATGGGACATTTTATGCCTCCAGAGACCTTTGTAATCATGGAAACGCGAGGTTGTCTGACGGTTTTCTCGATGGTGATGTTATCGAATGCCCTCTGCATGGTGGCTGTTTCAACGTGGTGTCTGGCGAACCTTGTGCAGCCCCAGTAACTCACGCCATGGTTACATACAGCGTGGCTGTTGTGGATGACCAGGTTGTGTTGACTGCTCCAGAGGAATTGGAGTTCGAAAATGTCGAATAAGCGTCATTTGGTAATAGTAGGTACAGGTGTAGCGGGTTGCTCCGCGGCCTTGAGCGCACGTGCAAGTGATTCAGAGGTTGAGATCACTCTGATCGGAGAAGAGCCCCATTTACCTTATGACCGTACGCATCTTTCCAAACAGCAATTAGCGTCGGATGCGGATTGGGATAGCGCATTATTAATACCGGGAGTTACATTTAAACAAAAAGGCATAGAGTTGCGCACGGGAGTTCGTGTAACTGCGATCGAACATGATACGCACAGGTTAATACTGGAAAATAAAGAAGAGCTTCGCTACGACAAGCTCATTTTGGCGACAGGCTCAATCGTACGTCCCATTCCTTCCACTTGGGGTCCGATTAATCACGACGATTTGCATTGCATACGAGTAGCTGAAGATGCCGCTCGGCTACGTTCTGCTTTTGCCAGCGCCAAAAAGATTGTTGTCATCGGTTCAGGTCTTATCGGGCTAGAGGTTGCTGCTGCTGCCCGGGAAAGAGGAATTGATGTGACGGTGATAGGAACGGGGTCTCGCATACTAATGCGGAGTTGCGATGTACTAACGGCAGAGCGGCTGGAGAGTGTTCATCGAGACCGCGGTGTAAATTTTCGACTTGGAATTTCGGTAGATAAGATCCGGAAAATGGATAGCGGGGAGTTGGAAGTCTCGTTAACGGATGGCTCCGTGTTATTAGCAGATGATGTTGTGGTGGGCATCGGAGTATTACCAAATACCACCCTCGCCGAGTCTGCTGGTCTCGAGGTAAATAACGGAATAAGTGTCGACGCTTACGGCCAGACGTCTTGTCAAGACATCTTTGCAGCTGGTGAAGTGGCTAGCTTTAAAGCAAGCGACAGTCCATTACCGTTCAGGTTGGAATCTTGGCGTCATGCTCAGGACCATGGTGACGTGGTTGGTGCCAACGCTGTTAGCCATGAGATGAGAGTGTATGAAAAGCCCTCATCGTTTTGGTCGGATCAATTCGACCATCGTATTCAAGGCGTAGGTGCAATTCCTGACACGCCACACGATGTTTTCGTTAGGTCTTACGATAACGGTACACATATAAGTTTTTGCATCGGAACCGATCAGAAATTACTAGCGGTTGTCGGGTTCGACTGTAGCAAAGATGTTAATGCGGCAGGCCGTTTAGTTGGTTGCCCGATTAACGATCCGGCCCTGATGTTAGCGGATAAATCTCAACCACTCGGGCCAATAGTTAAGTCAATCTTGAAATCTATGAAACAAGAGGATAGTCGACATGACTGAAATCATAGCTAAATCTAGCGGTGTTCACTGGCCATCCGACAAGGTAACAACGATACCTTACAGCGTTTATACGGATGAAGCTCAATATCACCTTGAGCATGAAAAGATATTTAAGGGTGCTACTTGGAATTACCTTTGCCTTGCAGCAGAACTTCCAGATCCTGGAAGTTATTTCGTATCGCAAATCGGTGAAACGCCCATAATTGTAACACGTGACTTAGATGGTGAGCTAAATGCATTTGTTAACCGCTGTTCTCACCGCGGATCGCTATTGTGCCTAAAAAAGAGCGGTAAAGCCGAGAACCTGACTTGCGTTTATCATGCTTGGAGTTTTAACCTAAAAGGTGACCTGGATGGGGTGGCATTCCAACGAGGAGTAAAGCGCCAAGGGGGCATGCCAGAACATTTCTGTAAGGGTGATCATAACCTGCGTAAACTTCGCGTTACCGAGTTCTCAGGCTTAGTATTCGGGTCATTTTCGGATGATGCGCCTGAAATAGAGGAGTACTTAGGTTCTGAGATTTCTAGTCGGATTCGTCGTGTCCTTAAAAAGCCGTTACGAATTATCGGGCATAATACGCAAATATTGAATAATAACTGGAAGCTTTACTTTGAAAATGCTAAGGATAGTTATCACGCAAGCATTCTCCATACATTCTTCACGACTTTTGAAATAAACCGCCTTAACCAACAAGGAGGTATTATTGTTGATTCTAGTGGCGGTCATCACGTCTCCTATTCAATGATCGACCCTAGCCTATCTAATGAGGTATATGGAAATCAAAATATTCGATCTGCGAAAGATGAATACCGGCTTGCTGACTGGAGCCTATTGGAGTCAATCGACGAATATGGTGACGGTGTTACACTCCAAATACTCACAGTTTTTCCAGGCTTGGTACTTCAGCAGATTCATAACGCTATAGCTGTTCGCCAAATTGTACCAACCAGCGTAGATACAACTGAATTAGTGTGGACCTATATTGGTTTTGAAGATGATGATGATGCGATGATCGAGCGTCGTTTAAAGCAAGCAAATTTAGTTGGACCAGCAGGTTTTATTTCCATGGAAGATGGTGCTGTGGGTAACTTCGTACAGCGTGGTATTGCTGGTACAGATGAAGATGTATCCGTAGTGATGATGGGAGGGGAAAGTGCAGAGAGCCAACCATTCCGTGCGACAGAAACCTCTGTTCGAGGCTTTTGGAAAAAATATCGTTCACTAATGGAAGGTATAGTTCCAAACGCATAAGAAAATTTCGGAGATTAAACATGAACGAAAATAAAAGACACCTCATTGAAAACCTGATGGCTGACTATTCAGCCGCAATTGACAGTAAAGACTTGGAGCGCTGGCCAGAATTGTTCACAGAAGATGGTCGGTACCGTGTAACAAATAGTGAGGATTATAACCAAGGCTACCAGCACGGAGCGATATGGGCTAACTCACGAGGGATGCTCCGCGATCGCATTAGTGCACTACGAGAGGCCAATGTTTACGAGGAGCAAAGATATAGGCACGTTAGTGATGCTGCTCGTTTGATAACTGAAGATGAACAGAATGGCACAATTACCGTATCGTCTAACTTCATAGTAGTGCGCACCATGCATACGGGTGACACTCAATTATTTGCAAGTGGCATGTATATAGATCGAATAAAGTTCCAGGATGATTCAGCGTTATTTGCAGAGCGGATCGTAGTATGTGATAGCCAAAAGATCGACACTCTGCTGGCCATTCCCCTATGAGTAAGAGTCGTCGGCCTGTAGTTGCCGTTCCGATTGGAGATCCCGCGGGTATCGGCCCAGAAATCGTGCTCCGGGCCCTTAGGGACACATCGGTACGGAATCATATGGAGCTTTATGTCATTGGCGAGGCGAGCGTTTTGCGTCGCCATGTTAATGCGTGTGGTTTCGACATACAGGTAAACGAACAGGAAATCGTTGTGCCCGGTATGCTTCCTGTACCTCTCGTTAACGTACCAGTGCTGAACACTCATCATTGGCAGTTCGGTGAAATAAGCGCAGCTACAGGGATGGCTTGTTATGAGTACGCTTGTACTGGGATCAAGCTGGCGCTAGAAGGCAGGGTAAGTGCGGTGGTAGCTGCGCCGCATACAGAGGCATCAGTCAACAAGGCTGGATTGGTGTTTCGTGGGTATCCCGGCCTGGTTGCAGAAAAGACTGGTACACCACGTGAAAGGACTTTCCTTATGTTGATGTCACCAGTCTATCGAGTAGTTAACACTACTCTGCATCTTTCTTTAAGGGAGGCAATTAATGTTCTAAATAAAGAGCTGATTTTAAATGCCTTGGATGCTACTGATGAAGCATTGAAAATATTGGGTCTTAACAATAGCCGAATTGGAGTATGTGGCTTAAACCCTCATGCGGGTGAGGGAGGACTAATGGGAATGGAGGAGATTGAGTTTATTACCGAAGCAGTAGAAGGAGCTCAGAGAATTGGGATTAACGCCGAAGGTCCATTTCCTTCTGATGCATTATTTGCTGACCGTATGTATGACGCGTATTTGGCGCTTTATCACGACCAGGGACATATACCTGTGAAAGTAGCTTCTCCAAGACTAGCTTCAGCGATCACAATAGGTACTCCGGTACTTTTTGGATCTGTTGCACACGGTAGTGGTCTAGATATTTCGGGACAAGGAAAAGCATCAGAAACAGCGTTAATACAAGCGCTTAAAAATTTAGTTATGTATTCACAAAAATAGTTATATGCCAATATAAGTTTTTGAAAAGTTGAAAATAACTATTTTGATTGTCGGTTACACTAAAAATGATAAGGAGGTGGTGAATACTAATTTAATATTTAAAGCGTAGTAATGTTAACTACAGATAAATATCAATAAAACTTCCTTTTAAAAGTGCTGATCGTATTCTTATGGAATACGCAAGGTTTTTTATTTAAAAATATCATTTGGAAATAACTCTTTTATCTAAATTAGATATGAATGTTGAGGATATACGTTAATCATAAACAGTCACTAACCAAACGTAGCTAGTAATATATAAAACCCAACCTGTAACCTATGAATAATGTCAGCTTTCGGCATTGTTATTGGGTTCTATTATTCTAAAATATGGGACTAATAATGAATAAGAAAATGATATCGTCCGCAATTTTCGTTGCATGCTATTCTCCTAGTGCACTAGTATTTTCTGAAGTGGTACATAAAGGTATAAATGTCTCTTCTGAGATCAATATAGGTGCGCTGAAGGTCTCTGATCGTGACATCGCGCCTTGGGCGTTTGATATTGAATCAAACGTTGATGGTCTTTTTATTCTGAACGATGAACTAAAAATTAAATATCAGCTGGGTGTGAATGCCACAAGAGCTGCAAATGATAACGAGACTGACGGATCTACATGGGCATTAGGAAGTCCATCAGATGTTACGGATGAGAATGTTTATATCCGCAATGCAAAAATTATTATGATAACTGATTACGGTTCTTTAGTAGTCGCGCCCAGAACTGTATCAGGTCAATGGATGCAGGTTTATGGAGACTTAGATACTTTCGAGTACAACCGATTTCACTCCCAATCAGGAAATATTTCATTCTTCAACCAAGCAGAGCAAACAGAGGACCTGTTTGCTTACTCGACACCGAAGTTTGGCGGATTTCAATTTGGTACTTCTATAGTAGCTACGAATGAAAATAATGGGGTCGACGGAGATGTATGGACTAATCGTTTGACATATCGAAATGGTGGTTTGTATTTAGCCGCTAGCCATACAATTATGCAAGCGGAGGCGCTTCCTACTAATCGTGACTATAAGCGTAGTGCCTTTGCAGTTAGTTACGATGCTGGTATGTTCAAGTTTGCCTCAGTATATGAAATGGATAGAGATCATCCATCTGGTGACTTCGATGTATACGGAATTAACCTGCAATTCAAACCAAATGAAGATTGGACATTGAATGCTGCCTATGTTGAAAAAGATCACGATACAAACGACACCCTAGATAAAGATGGAGCAGTACTTGGTGTTAAACGTCATTTTGGAGATTCTGTGATGTTGTTTGCTGAAACTGGGCAATATTCAGGAGCACCGGATAATATTGCGATTGGTGTTAGTTTGAAGTTTTGATACGTGTATTAGAAATATCACACTATCCCCTTCAGTGTGCTGTTTTTAAGTTGATTTAGTGTTCGATAGTAGTTTCGCCTTTCGGGTATAGAGTCGGTAATTTTTATAGCCGGTTCTATACCTGCTTTTTAATAGTATGGATTTGCTATTTTCTGCGTTGTGAATTTATTTCTTGTAGTATCTCCACATCAATTATGCACAGCAGTGTATCGAATCTTGGGTAGTTCTCTGTAAAAAGTGCGATCTCATTCCAAATTGGACTGAATGGAACCTGTTGACTGTGCTCTATAACACACTATTTACAGTAAAAACCGAACACAAAAAAGCTGTATTTTTCAATTTTAAGCGGTACTAAAATGTCGTTCTTGTCATGTCCTCGATATTCCTAGACGCCTGTTTTATAAAATATCGAGGGCGGTCGTGATTTCGTATTCATAAATGGTCGTTTTTAGCTATATATACGTCTCATGTAATGTATAGCGTTGATGTGCTTCTAGCCCGCATTTTTCATGAAGCCATGAGGATCGGCCCAGGCCGCTGCCAAGGGGCCTCGATTCCCCCTGGTCGGGGCTAATCGACTTCTGTGCAAGCCTCTGACCGCACTCCGGACGCAACTCCCCCTTTCCCCCATTCGTGCGAGCCGGGGGCGCTCCGACCCGTTATCCTGGTGCCAACGTTCGCGCCAAGCGAATGAACTCGTTCCGATCCGGGTGGTTCTCGTTCAACATGAAGCGGATACGGCGAGTATTGCGTGTCACCACTGCCGCCACCTTGATGAACTTCAACCGCAGGTTCTGGACGCCGAGCTTGCGATAACCCGGATTGCTGAGGGCCTCCCGCAGCTTTTCGAACAGAACGAACGCCAACATCGACAGCATCAGCCGCCATTGATTGCTCCACCAGTGCTTGCTAGAGGTTCGCTTGGCGAACAGATCCAGTTGCTGATCCTTGATCCGGTTCTCCATCTCGCCTCGCGCACAGTACTCCTCGGTGTAGCGCTGGGCATCGTATCCCGGCAGCGTCGTGACTATGAAACGCGGATTGCGTCCCTTGTCGGTCACCTCCGCCTTGGCAATGACGTCACGGGCACAGTGCCAACTACCGGCCCAATACCGATAACGCCAGAACCATCGCGTTGAGTCGGTATGACCTTGCCTGCGTCGCGTGGCATGGTGTCGCTCCACCCGTGGCCAGAGGGGCTCGATGAGCGCTTCCAACCGCGCATTACGGGCAATGCCAACCAGGTAGTCGACATGGTTACGTTCACACCAGCTCAGGATGCGGCGGCGACAGAAACCGCCATCGCCGCGGAAGATGATCTGTACATCGGGCCAATGCTGCCGGATAAAGCCGACCAGCAGCTTGAGTATCGCGCCGGCGTGCCGAGCGCCGTCGAGCTTACTCGGGCGCAGGTACGCGACCAGCGGGAAGCGGCCACAGAAGACATATAACGGCAGGTAGCAGTAATGATCGTAGTAGCCGTGGAAGAACTTCTCCGGTTGATCCCCGTGCAACGGGATATCCGTGGCATCGAAGTCCAGCACGATCCGCTCGGGTGGTTGACGATGACTCGCGATGAACTGATGCCACAGAACGCGATGACTCTCGATGATGGCCCGCCGGTCCATGCCGGCTTCGAAGCGGTGTAGGGTCGAGGTACTGGCCAACCGTTCGTCACGCCCCAAGGCGGTTTGCAGTGCGAAGTCGGCGCGCAACTGCTCGTGATCGTTGAGATCCTCATACCCGGCCGCAATTGCGTAGAGGCGCTGTTGCAGCAGGTGGTGAAGGCTGTGCTGCACCTTGCCAGACTGTCGCTTGTCGATAAGGTGTTTGGTCAGGCTGCTCGACAGACCGATGGTGCGATCGATCTCGCGCAACAGCAACAGCCCGGCATCGCTGGAGATATGCCCGCCGGAGAACTGAGCCTCAACAACGCGCCTGGCAAGGGGTGAAAACTGAAACGTCTGTGGTACCATTTTGTAAACGGCTGAGGGCCTGTGGGGATTGCTTAGAGACCAGTAACCATAAGGCTTTCAGCCGTTTTTGTTTAGACCTTCATGAAAAATACGGGCTAGGGCTGTTGCAAGAGTTGTATCAAATCTGAAAAGGGGATATCCAACAACTCCTGACTATAGTATGAGCACACAAATAAGTGTGGGCCTCGCTGTAAGACGTTTAATCTCGCTTTTTCTCTAGCATTGATCCCAAGCTTTAAAGTGCTTAGAAAGCTGATCGAAGTTTTCACCTTAAATTTTAATCCGCACCTGATCATTTGGAACAAAGGAATAGTGGTCTATATGAATCGCTAGGTGTGGGTCGTTAAGCGCGCCGGTTAATTCGAGCAACTCCGACCTATATTCGAATTGCTCAGTTTTTATCGTAAGTTCGAACTCTTCGTCTGTAATAAAATACTCTGTACTTTTTGTCATTTTATGTCTCTGGTTAAAAAAACTGTGTATATAGAATTCTATATATGAGTAGTAAATCGGCTTAAAAGGCCTTTTGTGACTTATATGATCCTGAGATCTTCAATATTTCCCCCACGCTCTTCATATTCACGGAAGACAACAGGCTTTCGTCCACGGCCAGACCACTCGTTAGGCTTGCCATCGGATCCAATCAGCCGGTATTTCGGTTTGACCTTGGGACGAGAACTCATACCGGTTACTTCTGCTAAGTCCTCAAGGGCGAGTCCTGCTTCGAGCATTTTTCTTCGGATGTCTTGTACGGCCGCTATACGTGCTTGCTCGTCGTGTGCTTTGGCAGCCTCTGTGGCTTTGACCTCCTCTAAAATTTCAGATAGGTCAGACACTACTTTTTCTAGTTGAACGCTGTCGATATCTTTAACAGCTTTGCGAAGTGAGTTTTTGCGTGTCAGTGTGTTAATAAAGTCCATCAAGGCTCATAACCTATATTAAATTGATGATTGTAATCTACTTGATCGCCGGCGGATTCCCGTTCTGTAATCCGCTGCTCAACTTTGAACGCATTTGTCTGTGCTATTTGCTAACCGGCCTTTTCTTCACGGCTCTTAAACGTGACACCACCTGATTGGCTTCCAGCTTCGAGTCTTCTTTAGGTTTTATGTTGGAACGTAGTAGTGGCGATCTCTCCATGAAGAGGTCTGGATCAATGTTGTTGCGGCGAGCTATCAAGCACGCGTAGGCGAGCTGCTCACGAGCCCGGTCTAGTTCTTTTTCGAGATGAGTGATTTGCTCTTTCAATTGATCGATCTCTTGGTCTTTCTTGCTTTTCAGAGAGCGTTCCAATGAGTACGAAGCATTTGAGTTCTTATACTGCCTAACAAGGTTTCGAACACGCTTAAACTCGTCGTTGAACTCCTTGTTGCGCATGAACGTCTGTTTACTGGCACCGACGTTCTCAATGAAGTAGTCCCACTTGAAAAGTGCTGGATCTATCAGCTCTCGCTCAAACTGGCTAAGCAGATCGTAGGCGAGGTTCCACTGTTCTTTGCTGGTCGCCATAATCAGTCGTCTCCACAACCGAAAGGACAGTCTTCTGGTAGAGAGCCATCTTCTTCGAACGGTGCAATTTCAGTGGATTTTTGCGAGTTGTTGGCCAGTAATCTGTCCGAAAGGTCGAAGACCTTGCTGATATTTTCGACCAGTGTGGCATGTCTCAGGATGTGCTTCTCGGCGGCGGAGTTGCCTGCATCAAGCACATCCAGAAGTCTTGAGATTTCCCTTTCTGACTTATCCCTTTCGTTCGCTAAGGTCGCTCGCATAATAGCGTCCTGAGTATCGAAGATGTAGCGACTACAGCCGTTACCGTCATTGCCAACCAAACATCCCATGTTGAATTCGCACGGATTGAGGTTGAGCGATCCGACACACATCCCGCAAGGCGTAAATTGGGCTGTCTGTAGCGTCTCATCTAAGTACTCGTCGATCTCTTTAACAGGAATATTTTCATGTTGCATTCGGCGGACTGTTTGAGGGATAGCACCGAGGAAACGCGTTTGGTTTTCCTGCATTGCCTCGCCCAAAATCTTGGCGCGTTCAATCCCGGTGTTATGATCGTAATGATCTAACTGGGAAGCTTCACGGCCCATGTAGCGGTTAACAACTTCCGCCTCCAACCCTGCACGGAGCATTGATGTCGTTTTCCAGTGCCGACCCTGGTGGCTACTCCATGATTTGCGGATCTTCTCTGACACATTGACATCGTACCGCTCAAACATCGACTCCATGCGATCGTTACCTTGCATCGCGTAGCGCAAGGCTTGGTAGCTCAGAATCTCTGGTACAAGACTGTTAGCGTTACCGGAGACGATTCTGCACCGTAGGAAAAGGAAATCAGAGACATTCTGCTCTACGCTGAACGCCTTCGATGAAATCGTCACTGCTGTACCTGTAAACTTGGCTTCCTCTTCCTGATCCTTTTTATCCTGCTCCCAGATCTCTTTTTCGAGTGCCAGGTTTGTAGAGGTGAATGTCTCAATCAACATGCTGTGAATCGACTCGATATCAATGGTGAAGCCTTCGTTCACGCTGTATCGAATATGGGAGTCTTCCGTCTTTACCTTGGCATAGATTTTCTGCTTATTGTTGATTTTAAACAGAGGGTTTCGATCCTGAAACGATTTAAGACTTCCAGATTTTGTACTTGAGAAAAGCAAGGGGATTTCCGGAAACAACTCGTTAAATGAGTAAAGGTCAATATTCGTATAGGGATCGAATCCGCCCAGCGCGTAATCTCTGAGTTTTGCAGCAGCATCATCCCGGCTCATCACTGCGGGCGCGCGTCCTTTACCAGCAAATTTAGTTGGGTTGAAGGTGTAACAGGTCGCGCTGCTTCCATCGGCTGTTTTTGTTAGCGATGATATTGTCTTATCACCTGAAATTTCACGATGAACATCTCTAGCGTGAAGAATACTTAAGAACTCATTCTCAATAATGTGAGAGGCCCTGCGCTCGATCTGCTCATTGATAAAAATACATATGGATTGACCAGAAATAGTGTACGAATTTCTTTTTGGGTCGATTGGGACAACTGTTAGGTTAAGTTCCCAATTCCTATAGTTTTGAACCTTACTTGGTGTCGCCTTAGCATCAGATGAAATTGGAAGAATGCCTTGAACTTCATCAAGGGAGTATTCCGTCTCGGGGTTAATAGCGCGCCTTAACGCCCAGGCGTTGGTTGCTTCCGTGCGTTTTTCTAAGAGGAAGTCGTCGAGCTCCTGTAGCAGCGCCTGAGCATCAGATTCACGCGCCTGGCGCCATTTGTTTATTCGCTCTTCAACCTCAGACAAACGGTGGTGTTTCTCCAGTTCACGCGCGCGCTCTCGATAGGCTTTTGTCAGATTTTTGATGCGATCGACGATCTCGATAACCAGCTCGCGCCAAATGGTGGGCACATAGGGCGCACGCGCCTGCTGCCCCTTTTCGGTGTACACACGACAGCGCAGATCAGGGCCGTCCCAAAACAAACATTCTTCGGGAATTCGAAGTATTTCACCGGCTCGAAGTCCTAGTGCGTAAGCAAACACCTGGGTGTAGACACAGAGCATGTCTGAGATCATTCGATCACTGCCGTCGAAGGACTCTTCCACTTTCCAGCGAAGCGCAATAATGGCTCGAATGAGCTCGGGCAGGGGCATTTTGGACGTTTTTGCTTTCGGTCCGACCTTCTCTTTAACTCGCTGATCTTTAATTGGACTCCGAAGGTCTATAACTGACCTTAAGACATGAGCGTCGCACAGGAATTCGATGAACAGGTTGAGGTCTTGGATAAGACTCGTAGGGTCTTTTGAGGTTTCCAAGGCCGCATTAAATGCCATGTCATACGATTCAGCATTGATCTGATCAAGCCCCGTAACTCCTGATTCAATCATGGTAGGGGCAAAATTACGGAGGGCTAGTAACCTAGTTGCGGACAACGGCTCTTTACGCGTTCTGGATCTGAACAACTTATCGATAATAAAAGCCTTTACGAGTTCAGAAATCTCGGCAGGCCAGTCGATTCGGTACTGATTAGCTCGGCGGCCTTTCGGCAATGTGTTGAACCAGACGGTTTCGCCACGGTAACGCCAGGATGTGTCTTCGTAGTCGGCGATCAGATATGGGTTTGATTTCTGAACCAGTGGGAACTGTTCACGAGCGCGTTGAATCAGGCGTTCGTAGTTCTCCTGAATGGATCTGAGGCGCTTATCCCCAAACGCGATTACATTTGTGCTTAGGTTCATGGTCATGCGAGTTCCTCGATCATCTGCATCCCGTTTCCGATAACCTCATCCTTGGTCGCGAGGGCGCCGTCTTCTATAAACACCACTTGCTCGCCTTCGGCATAGGCAATAGCCGCCATACAGCCAGCACGTGCTTCGTCGAGCTGATGGCTTGCAGCACCGAATGTTGTCTTCGCGAGGTCTGCTATCTGTGCCTCTATGCGGTTAAGCGCGTTCTTGTGTCCCTGCACATCAGTGTTGGGTTTAAACTTGTCACAGCCGTAACAAGCCACGGCCGGCTCTAGCCAACAGGGTGATCCCTTTTTGCATTTACCTACTGTGGTGAAGGCGGTCAGCTCAACGACATCTTCTCCGTAAATGTTGTTCTCTACATTGTCGTTTCGCTGCCAAGCCGCAACCCACATACCCTGTTCTACACGGCGGTTGGTTGCCTCCTCAATAAGCTCATTAATTTCGGCGGTCTCACGGAAATAGTGGCGAACGGAAGTGGTATCGCTGTGATCGAGCGCATCTGCGACCTCAGCGGGAGTGTAGCGCTCCTGAACCATCGCAGTGCCTTTGGTGTAGCGGAAACGGTATGTGTAGAGGTTAAATGGTAGTCCTGTACGTGGAGAGCGGGGGAGGTGATCCACTATCGCATCCAGGCGATATTGGATATTGTCGCGCTCAACGTGGTGACCCATATCGGATTTATCGTGCGCGTCATAAATATCTTGGTAAGCGTTTGTTGGTCTCGCAATATTTACATCCCAAGTGCCGCCAGCCACATTTTGATCTTTGAGTATCTTTATGGGCGCTTTGTGCTGATAGGGGTTCGGTCCCGCAAACAACTTGTAACGACGCATCACTAGTGGCGGATCTTGAATATCAAGATCGGCATAAACGGCTCGGTGGATTTCGATCAGTTCATCGATCATCTCGCCTAACTTGCGAGAGATCGGGCGCTTCGTGAACTGCTGACGGCGCTGTTTGGCCCCTTGTTTAACGCGTGGTACGTTAATGTGGTAGAGCGCTTCACCGGCGATTTCTCGAACCTCAAAGTCGCTCTGTTTTAGCAGTACGACTTGGATGGGGCGCAGACCCCATTCAATCATCAGCCCCATGACCACACGGTCTTCCAGGTGGATAAACGGGTCATCCAGTGCTCGATTGAGAATAAGCATCTCTTCGCGCATGAACGGTCCTTCCTCATCATCTCTGAGGTTGTAAGACATATACGCGTTCTGAGAACCGCCACGCGACAACGCCTGTATCTCTTGATGAAAATCGTACCCATATCCGTCCAACTCATACATCAAGAAGTAGCGACCCAGTCGCTTAATGGCGGTGAGATCAGAGTCCTTTTTGATGTCCGCGATAGCATTAAGCATGGCCTCCTGAACCACTTCCCTTTGCATTAGCCGAGACGTGACGAGCCAGATGCCTTCGGCATAGTTATTTACCGTGCGTGCGGCGTAATGCTTGAGTAAGTGGGTCAATAGGGAAGAGGTAATGCGATCTATTTCTGGAAGACCACAGAAAAACGGGGCAGTCTTGACGGGAGTCTGTTTAGCATCGTCATTGAAGGTCTTGATGACGGGCAACCAGGAGCCTGAATAATCTTTGCACTCCAAGCGGTAACCAAAACGTGACGTAATAACACGCTCTCTTTCAGGAAGTGCGGGGATAAGATGGCGTTCAGCCACTTCAGCCGTAACTAGCTCTCCTGTATCAATTGACTCAACGTTTTTTGCCATTCGACTCCTCCTTTGACTCGGTGAAAATCCGTTCGTGAATTTGTAGATGTAGCTCTGCGACTGCTCGCTCTGTGGATCCTTTCGGGTATCGTTCGACCATCGCACTACCCTTAGTCCAGCCGCCACCGTATTCCAGTGCCGCCGCTTTCAGGCCTTGTTTAGCCAAAGGCCCCTGATGTTGATACTTCTCATCAAGTGCTTCATTCAACATGTCCGCCCAGGTATTACGCAGGATGTGGGGCGATAAAAGACCTTTAAATTGAGGGTGTTTGTCTATCAACTGTTTGAGTGATTCGTTTGGCGTGTTAACGCTTATTGGCTCACCATCTCTGAGTGACAAAAACATATGCGGGTAGCGTTTGGCCCCTTCGAACTTCGGGCGGATATGTGTGATGTAGTGCTCGAAGACGGCAGCCAATTGAGGCGCTAGAACAACCCTTCGGCCTTTCGTTTTTTGGGCAGGTCTGATACTGCGTGTCCCGTAGTTTGACATGACGGTATCGTGCTTTTGGAATTCAAAGTACCGAGGCTGACTGGCGGGTCCGGTGAGTGAGAAATCATTGATCGTCAGGTTAAGGGACTCCCCCTTGCGGTTACTGCCCAGAATCATCGTCAGAAAAAGGCAATAGTTACGCCAGCGGATGCGCTCAGACTTCCAAGGGTTTAGATCATTCTCCTTACCGGGGAAAATGATATTGAAAAACTCTGCTTTTAATTCAGGTGTAAGGCCTATGCGATCTTTCTTGTCAGCCTTGTAGCCGAATGTGCCGTACTCTTTAAGTGCCTCTTCCATCATGGCTTGTTTTACTTGCGCCGCTTTGAGTGCTTCAGGATCAATGACTCGCTCTTGGTAAAAACGCCAGACGTGCTTCAAGAAGGCCTTGATATGACTCCATCGGTACTTGAATGTGTTTTCATCAACAGGCTCGCCGGTATCGATGCGGGCTGACAGAAATCCTGCGAGGTGTTCAATCGTACCGCTTGGAAGTGGTTCCATGCGCTTGAAACAGGCTGGGAAGTCGATCCGATATTCAATGCAGTAGTCGAAGAATCGTTTGATTGTGAACGCCGTAGTCTTGATCTGTGAAAGAGGGTGTCCCCTATCTA
The DNA here is from genome assembly GCF_014641945.1 of Marinobacterium zhoushanense. Lineage (GTDB taxonomy): Bacteria > Pseudomonadota > Gammaproteobacteria > Pseudomonadales > Balneatricaceae > Marinobacterium_D > Marinobacterium_D zhoushanense. The sequence continues at coordinate 368,936 of NZ_BMIJ01000002.1, read as the reverse complement.
GCACGCTGAGAAGATAGGACGCACTGTGCGGCTCAATGTCGTTATCAACGAATATCAGCGCAACAGGGGCGGCATTCAGCTTTTCAAACCGTGTCAGCTTAACGTGTACCCGAGACATTCACTCCCAACCTTAAATGGAACACTAAAATCACTTTACGTTATAAAATAGTTGGGGTTGGGTGCTAGGTCAAGCCGAAATGGTACTTTTTATGATATTTACGATATAAACAAAAAGCCCAGAAGAATGGAACACTCTTTCTGGGCATTTGTTTTTCCGAAGGCGCCGTACTTACTGGGCTCCGGATGTTTTGGAACGTTTCGTTTGTAAAATTTTATTATTCTTAGACCACGTTACCCAGCTGGAATATCGGCAGGTACATGGCGATAACCAAGCCACCCACCAAAATACCCAGTATTGCCATGATCAAAGGTTCGAGCAGGCTGGAGAGGTTGTCGACCGCATTATCGACCGCCTCCTCATAGAAGCTGGCAACCTTGTCCAGCATCATATCCAGTGAACCGGCTTCCTCACCGATTGATACCATCTGGACTACCATCACCGGGAATACGCCAGTCATATTGATGGCATTGGTCAGTGACTGGCCGGTAGAGACACCGTTACGGATCTGCAAGGTGGCATTCCGATAGACCACGTTACCGGCGGCGCCGGCGGTAGAATCCAGCGCTTGAACCAGCGGTACGCCGGCCGCGAAAGTCGTGGCCAGTGTCCGTGCGAAACGGGCGATAATCGCTTCTTTGATAATTGGTCCGATAATTGGAATCTTCAGTAATGCCCGATCAACTGCGTCAGCAAACTTCTGTGATCGTTTCTTAGCTTCAACAAAAGCAACTATCGCTCCAATAATCCCTAATAGAACAAAAAACCAATACTCTTGCGCTATCTCTGATAGGCCAATTACCCAGAGAGTAAAAGCGGGAAGTTCTGCGCCAAACCCGCTGAAAACGTCGTTAAAAACCGGAACAACCTTTACCAACAGAATTGCAGTAACAATGATCGCTACGATAATAACTGCGGTGGGGTAGGTCAGTGCCTTCTTGATTTTGGCCTTCAGGGACTCAATTTTCTCTTTATAGGTCGCCACACGATCCAACATGGTTTCCAATTGGCCCGAGGCCTCGCCGGCGCTGACAAGACTGCAAAACAGGTCGTCGAAATATTCGGGATGCTTGGACAGAGCAGTTGAGAAGTCTGTACCACCGCTGACATCGCTTCGAATTTTGCCTATCAGCTCTTTCAGTTTTATCTTTTCTGCACCGTTTCCAACAATTTCTAACCCTTGTATTAGAGGTACGCCCGCCTTCATCATCGTTGCCATCTGGCGGGTAAAAAACGCGATATCCAGGGGCTTGATCGGTTTGTTACGTCCACCGCTGAATAGTCCGCCGCGATCTTTGGCAACTCTGCTTGGATTTATGCCCTGCTTTCTCAGCAGTGTTTTGGCGGCAGAGATACTTTCCGCATCTATCTTGCCCTTGCTTTTATTGCCACTCTTGTCTTTTCCCTGCCAGGCAAAGGTGATGCGTTTTGCTTCCTTGATTTTTGTCGCCATATCGGTTGCCTTTTTGTGTGCTTGGCTTGGTTGCGCAATTCTGTCGGGTTAGACCTTTATTACCCGGTTCATCTCCTCGAGACTGGTCAGGCCGTTCGCGACCTTCAGTAGCCCCGATTGACGCAGGGTCCTGAAGCCCTGCTCTCGTGCAACACGCAGTATATCCAGAGAGTTGCCATTTTCCATGATGCATTCGGCGATCTCGGTCGTCATTACCAGCATCTCATAGATACCCACCCGGCCCTTATATCCGCGGTTACACTTGTTACAACCTTCATGATTGGCTTCAAATATGTTCAGAGACTTGATCTGTTCAGGCGTGAAACCCTCTTCGATCAGAGAGGCTTCCGGTATCGAGACAGGTTTTTTGCAAGATTCACATAGACGGCGCGCTAATCGTTGCGCAATGATCAGACTGACCGAGGTTGCGATGTTGAAAGATGGAACGCCCATGTTACGCAGTCGGGTCAGTGTTTCCGGCGCACTGTTGGTATGCAGGGTGGACAGCACCATATGGCCGGTTTGCGCAGCCTTGATCGCGATCTCGGCGGTTTCCAGGTCACGTATCTCACCAACCATAACCACGTCAGGGTCCTGACGCAGGAAGGAGCGCAGCGCTTCGGCGAAGGTCAGGCCGACCTTGGGGTTTACATGAACCTGGTTGATCCCCTCCATATTGATCTCGACCGGATCCTCCGCGGTGGAGATATTGCGCTCTTCGGTGTTGAGGATATTGAGGCCGGTATAGAGGGTGACCGTTTTACCCGAACCGGTCGGACCTGTAACCAGCACCATCCCCTGTGGCCGCTGCAGCGTGCTCATGTAGATCTCACGCTGATCCGGCTCGAAGCCCAGCGCATCAACACCAATGGTGGCGCTGGTCGGATCTAGGATACGCAGTACGATCTTCTCCCCCCAGAGCGTCGGCAGGGTGTTGACACGAAAATCGATAGAACGTTTGTCCGACACCTTGAGCTTGATGCGGCCATCCTGAGGGACGCGGCGCTCGGCAATATCCATATTGGACATAACCTTCAAACGTGCCGACAAGCGGGACGCCAGGTTGGTTGGCGGTTTGCTGACCTCCTGCAGAATGCCGTCGATACGGCAACGTATACGGTAAGCTTTCTCGTAAGGTTCGAAATGGATATCGGAGGCCCCGTTCTTGATCGCGTCCAGCAGCACCTTGTTGATAAAGCGCACGATCGGTGCATCAGAGGCAGCTTCCTCCGCCGACTCCTCCTCTTTCCTCTTGCTGGTATCCTCCGTCTCTATATTGTCGAGATCGGCATCGTCTAACTCCTCCAGAACCTCGCTACCGCCGTCGAGGAAGGTCTCGATGCGCCGTGCCAGTTTGTCCTCTTCGACGATCACCGCTTCAGTGGTGATGCCGGTGTGGAACTTAATCTCGTCCAACGCCTGAAGGTTGGTGGGATCGGCAATCGCAACAAATAGCCTGTTTTCCCGCTGCATCAGCGGCAGCGCACGGTGCGCTGTAATCAGGTTCTCGGCGATCAGTCCCTGTGGAATCGCATCGGCACTGAACGCATCCAGGTCCAACAGAGGGAGGCCGAACTCCTCGGATGCCGCACAAGCGGCTCGATGAGCACTGACCAAGCGCTGGGAGATGATGAAACTGACGAAACTTTTATTGGCGTCGCGGGCCTGGTTCAGCGCGTCCATCGCCACTTCTGCCGAGAACGCGCCGTCGTTGACAAGGCGTTTGGCGAGACCGCTAAGTGGTTGAAATCCTTTTGACAAGTGCCGTACCTTAAGTCTTTGCAAACAGGCCGAGGATAGGGTATGAGTCAATACTCTATAGTAGCCTCAGGACTCTGGCAAATCCCATGAACTATCTATTGTTTGCCTATTGTTTGCGATCAATTCGCCATGAGTGAAATTCTCGACTGGAGAGCGCTGCGGGTTTTCAGCCTCTACCGAATCATCTTGAGCGGGCTGCTGGTCACTCTGCTGATCATGCCGCGCAGTGGCATGTTGCCCACTATTTGGCAGCCTGACATGTTCGGCATCGTAGCGCTGCTCTATTTCGTATTTGCGATCGGCTCAGGTATCAGTGTCGGTCGCTGGGAGTCTAACGGCACGCAGTTTGGTCTGCAGGTAATCTTGGACCTTGTAGCCCTGTCACTGCTGGGCTTTTCCAGCGGTGATCCCACCGGCATCTACGCGACCCTGATGCTGGTGCCGGTTTGCTTTGCCGGATTCTGGAAGCCCGGTGCAGGAACGCAGCTTTTTTCTGCTGTCGCCATTCTCGGAATGCTGGCGTCGACGCTAGTTCATCAGCTATTGGGTACTCAGCCCTATCCTCTGGCGGAGCTGGGTGCATTATCGGCAACCCAGCTCGCTATCGCACTGGTCAGTACGGTGGTGGGTCGAAATATGGCCGATACGCGTCGTTTAGTCGGCAAGCGGGAGCTGGATCTGGCGAGTCTCACCGAGCTCAACACATTTATCGTCCAACGCATGGAGGAGGGGGTCGTCGTCGTCGATGCCGAAAACGTGATCCGCATGATCAATCCGGCGGCGGGGCAGCTGTTCGGCGTATCGTCTTCGGCTCAGCTTCATCAACAGCTAGTCGAATTGTCACCGGCGCTGGCGACCGCTCTTGAGCATTGGCGTGAAGGGAAACCGGTGGGTTCGGAGTTGCTGGCACCATTGCGGTTGCAGATTACCGCGACAGGGCCTGGACGAGATGAACGGGCCGTATTGCTGTTGGAGGATATACAAGGCCAAAACACGCGAGTCCAGCGGGAAAAACTGGCGGCTTTGGGACGGTTGACGGCGAGTCTGGCTCACGAGATACGTAACCCTTTGGGTGCGATAAGCTATTCGGCGCAACTGTTGGCAGAGGCCCCGGATCTGCAGGCGCAGGAGCAGAAGCTGACCGCTATTATTTTGGCACAGTCGAAAAGGTTGAATCGCCTGATCGAAGAGATCTTGACCCTGTCGAGAAGGAAAACGCCGCTTTGGTTGGATCTGCAGTTGGGTCAATGGATGACGAAGTTGCGCGACGAGTGGCGTTTGAGTTGGCCTGATCTGGCGGAGCGTTTGAGCCTGTCGATTGAAAACGGCGGCGAGAATCTGCAGGTGCGTGTCGATCCCGATCATCTGCGACAGCTGCTCACTCTGCTGCTGGACAATGCACTCAAGCATGGCACGCCTGAGCAGGGCGTTGCCTGTATCGCCATCAGGGTTTACAGAGCGGGAGCGTCGGCAACGCCCTGTATAGAGGTCAGCGATAATGGCCGAGGTATAGACAGTGAGATGGAGCAAAGGATCTACGAACCCTTCTTCACTACCCGGCATGACGGATCCGGGCTCGGTCTCTATCTGGCGCGAGAGCTGTGCGAAGCGAACTACTGTGAATTGCGGTATAGTCCTGTGCAAACAGGTGGTAGCTGCTTTCGTATCACCTTCCCGATGGAACGACCGATAACCTCAGCCATAGATGACTAACCGACCTAACCTCAACGCAAATGCCAATAGCGCCCGCCAGTCCACCGTTCTTGTGGTGGATGATGAGGAGGACCTGCGCACGCTGTTGGAGATCACCCTGGGGCGCATGGGGTTGGCTGTGCGTACCGCGGCCTCGCTGGCCGAAGCCCGTCATCTGCTTGACCAGAATACATTCGATCTCTGTCTCACCGATATGCGCCTGCCCGATGGTCGAGGGATGGAGCTTGTTGAACAGGTTGCTCGAGAGGTGCCAAGCCTACCGGTGGCGGTGATCACCGCTTATGGCAATATGGAGCTCGCGGTCGAAGCGATGCGAGCGGGCGCCTTCGATTGTGTCAGTAAGCCTCTGGATATAGCGCAGCTGCGCGCCCTTGTCAGTCACGCCATCCGTCCAGTAGTAGACCCGGTGGCAGAGCATACCAGTGATGGTCTGGTGGGCGAGTCGCCCGCTATGCAGCGGTTAAAGGAGCGCATTGCCAAGCTTGCCCAAACGCAGGCGCCGGTCTGTATCAACGGTGAGTCGGGTTCGGGTAAAGAGGTGATTGCCCGCATGATCCACTCCCGCAGCAATCGCCGGGATCACCCTTTTATCGCCGTTAACTGCGGTGCTATCCCTGACGAGTTGATGGAGTCCGAGTTCTTCGGCCATCTGAAAGGCAGCTTTACCGGTGCCCATGCCAACCGCAGTGGCTTTTTTCAGGCGGCCGAGGGGGGGACGCTTTTCCTTGATGAGATCGCCGATATGCCGCTGGCGATGCAGGTCAAGTTGCTGCGTGCCATTCAGGAGCGGCGGGTACGGCCCGTGGGGGCGGAAGAGGAGCAGCCGGTGGATGTGCGGATCCTGAGTGCCAGTCACAAGCGTTTGCATGAGGAGGTTCAGGCCGGCCGCTTTCGTGAAGACCTCTACTACCGCATCAATGTGATCGAGCTGAAGGTGCCGCCGTTACGAGAGCGACGGCAGGATATCCCGCTATTGAGCCGGGCGTTGCTGCAGCGGATAGCACAGCGCAATGGCGGTAGTGAGCCGGTGCTGCATATCGATGACCAGGCGCTGTCGGCACTGATCGCCTATACCTTTCCCGGTAATGTGCGTGAATTGGAGAATATTCTCGAACGGGCCGCTGCGCTTTGTGAGCATAACCTGATCTGTTGCGAGGATCTGGCGCTGGAGGAGCGTCCGCGCACGCGCCAGCAGCTGAGTATGCGAGAGTTCAGCGGTAATAGTGATGGTAGTGGCGCGGATGAGCGGGATCAGTTGGTCAAGGCGCTGGAGATCCACCACTGGAATAGAACCGCGGCCGCACGCGAGTTGGGTCTGACATTGAGGCAGTTACGTTACCGGATCAAGAAGTACGACCTGGAGTAGTATCCGGGTCAAAAATTCAAACGGGAGTTTGTCAAAATGTGACGCAGGGGGTGACAAAGTGTCAAACTTTGCCCTATGCTCTGGCCGACTGGATCGCCGCAGGCCGCATGGATTAGGATGTGGTACGTGTTGGCACCGCTCTTGCTTGGTACTGGGCGTCTAGTAATAAGGACTTTAACTCGCTGGAGAGATGACGATGAATTTGAAAAAACAACAGGGCTTTACCCTTATCGAATTGATGATCGTTGTAGCGATCATCGGTATTCTGGCTGCGATCGCGCTGCCGGCTTATCAGGACTACACCATTCGTTCCAAGCTGTCTGAAGCTCCGTCCATTTTCGGGCAAAATAAACTGGCGGTTGAGCAGTTCTTTAACGAAGAAGGTACGCTTATCGGTTCCGATAGTGCGGATGGCTTTGCTGCGACTTTGTATGGTACGCACATCAACTTGGCTGTTGCTGTTAGTGGTGCGGCTACCGTATCCCAGGCGGGCTTTAACGCCACTGCGACCAATGCTGATGATGCTAGTGAAGTCGATAAGGGGACTACCGGTGCCGATATCATCTCCTTTACTGCTACCTCTAGCAACAACGGCAACATCGTCTGGACTGTTACTTGCCCGAGCGGTATCAGTGCCAACCGCTGCCCAGTGCGTTAATACTGTTGCCAGCGTCCTAGAAAGCGCTTGATTACAGGAAAAGGATCGCTTCGGCGATCCTTTTCGTTTTTTAAGCCCGGACTTTTAGTTTGATTCTCAATTAACCCATGGTCGGCTTGTATCCGGCGCTCAATCTCGGCAGACTCCAGCCAGGTATAATTGCGAGATGGGGATGTGCGTGATCAACAAGCGTTTTGTGATACTTATCCTGATAGCCTTAAGTGTCGTGGTGACCTGGTATATCGAGTCGGGTAGGCAAGAGGTTTCCGCCGATCTACGCAGTCGACTTGAAGCCGAGCTAGCCCAGGATTCAACCTTCCCCGCGCGCCCGGTCTGGTGGGACAAAGGCCACCGCATCGGTGTCGGCGTGATTCCTGACGGTAGCAACCGTGATTCAGATGCGCGTCGTGTGTGCAGCCTGATGCTCAAGCATGGCATTAGTCCGGCCGAGGTTGAGGTTTTCGACGTGCTGCAGATTCAAAACGATGACGAGTGGGTGCAGGTCGGCGCGGCGCGTTGCGAGTAGCGACTGCGGTCAGAGCAGTCGCATCGACAGATCCACCGCCCGGCAGTGCTTGGTCAGGGCGCCGATGGAGATATAATCTACGCCGGTCTTGGCAAACTCCACCAGGGTTTCGTCGGTAATGCCGCCTGAGGCTTCCAGCTTGGCGCGCCCCGCGGTGAACTGCACCGCCTCTTGCATCTGCTCGGTGCTGAAATTGTCCAGCATGATGATATCGGCACCGGCGTCCAACGCCTCCTCCAGTTGAGCGCGGGTTTCCACCTCCACCTCAACCGGCTTGCCCGGATGCATGTTGCGTGCGGCACTGATCGCTTGCGAAATACCGCCGCAGGCGAGGATATGGTTCTCCTTGATCAGGAACGCATCGTACAGGCCTATGCGGTGGTTGTAGCAGCCGCCGCAACTGACGGCGTATTTCTGCGCCATGCGCAGTCCCGGTAGGGTTTTGCGGGTATCGAGCAGTTTGACACCGGTGCCGGCCACTCGGTCGGCATAGGCGCGGCTGACAGTAGCGGTACCCGAGAGGGTCTGCAGGAAGTTCAACGCTGCCCGCTCGCCGGTCAGCAGTGAGCGGGCTGGACCTGCAAAGGTAAACAACACCTGGTTCGGCTCGACACTGTCGCCGTCTTTCACCTGCCATTCAATCGCAACCGACGGATCAACCTGGCGGAACACCTCATCGACCCAGGCGGTACCGCTGATGGTCGCGGACTCGCGGCTGATCACGCGGCCGCTTGCCTGCTGCGATGCGGGTATCAGATCGGCGGTGATATCGCCGCTGCCGATATCTTCCGCCAGTGCGGTGCGCACGTTCTCTTCGATGATGGCGTTGAGATCAGCAAGGTTCAGCATCGGGCTCTCCAGTATGGATCTGTATTGTGCGTTGCGACACGGGTTCGGGGCCGATATTCTAATCCTTTCCGCTGGTATTGAGTAACCCATGTCCGATATTCCCTGCCGCATAGAGGAGCATCTGGTAGTCGGTGCCGATTACTGCGCCTCTCCAAACTGCAACGAGCGCCCCGGTGACGAGATTTCGCTGCTCGTTATCCACAATATCAGCCTGCCGCCGGGGCAGTTTGGCGGGCAGGGGATTTGCCAGCTGTTCACCAACTGTCTCGACCCGGATGAGCACCCCTACTACCGGGAGATCCATCAACTGGAGGTATCCGCCCACCTGTTGATAGATCGAAAGGGGGGCATCACCCAGTTCGTGCCGTTCGATAAACGCGCCTGGCATGCAGGGCGTTCCTGTTTCCGGGGGCGAGACGCCTGTAACGATTTCTCCATCGGTATCGAACTGGAAGGTATCGATGACGTGCCATATAGCGAACGGCAGTATGCCGCTTTGGTCGCGGTGACTCGGGCGTTGATGACCCACTATCCCGGCATCACGCCGGAGCGCATCTGCGGGCATAGCGACATTGCACCTGGGCGGAAAACGGACCCGGGGCCTGCATTTGATTGGCAGCGTTATCGCGGCGCGATAGCTAGTAATTAAGAATGATTTTCAATTATCATTAACCCTCCAGCTTTAGGGTTTTTGATTGCCCGCCCCGTATAGGATTTATCAGAGGACATATGCGCGAGCTGCTTTCGGTTGAACAACTTAAATGCGCCTACCAGGGACACCAAGTACTGCATTCCGTCAGTTTTTCGATCGAGGAGGGGGAGATAGCCTGTCTGCTGGGCCCCAGCGGATGCGGGAAGACCACTGTATTGCGTGCCATCGCCGGCTTTATCGATCCCCAGGCCGGTGAGATACGTCTCGGGGGAGAGGTGATCAGCAGCGCAGCCTCTGTCGTCCCACCGGAGCGGCGTGGGATGGGCATGGTGTTTCAGGATTATGCACTGTTTCCTCACCTGACTATCGCCGACAACATCGCCTTTGGTCTGAAGGGGCGCAGCCGGGCCGAAAAGCAGGCGCTGGTCACAGAGGTGCTGGCACTGGTGGAACTGCCCGACCTGGGCAATCGCTACCCGCATGAACTCTCCGGTGGTCAACAGCAGCGGGTGGCCCTGGCCAGGGCGCTGGCGCCCAAGCCGCGACTGCTGTTGATGGATGAACCCTTTTCCAACCTCGACGCTGATCTGCGGCGGCAGCTGTCGGCCGAGATGCGCCGAATCCTGAAGCGGCAGAAGATCGCCGCGATCATGGTTACCCATGATCAGCAGGAGGCGTTTACCATCAGCGACCGGCTTGGTGTGCTGTCGGCAGGACGAGTGCAACAGTGGGGCACGCCGGAGGAGCTGTTCTATACACCGGCGACGCCTGAGGTGGCGGCATTTGTCGGCAAAGGTACGCTGATCAGCGGTGTGGCGTTGGGCCCCGACCGGCTGCGTTGTGAGCTGGGTGAGCTGGAGTTTGCCGAGCCCTTCGGCCGGGATGGCATCGACAACGTACCGCTGAAACTCTTCCTGCGCCCGGCCGATATTCAGCTGACCCAGGACGGTGGTGCCCCGGCAGAGGTGCTCAGTTGTGAGTTTCAGGGCAGTCACACCCTGTATAAGCTAAAGCTCCAAACAGGGCTGGAGCTGGAGGCGGTGGAGAGCGGTATGCATCGCTATCCGATCGGCGAGCGCCTGGGTGTACATGTGGCGCCTCATCGGCCTATCGTCTTTGTCGAGCGTTGAAGCGCGCGCGGATCTTACTATTTTTCGTGATCGCCGGCTTAGCCGGCCTTAGCTGCTGGCCCGTGTTGCGGTGATAGTACGGCTGAGCAGAATGACTGGAATGATGCCCACCAGTACGATCAACAGCGCAGCCGGAGAGCACTGCTCTATGCGTTCATCCGACGCATACTGATAAACGAATGTGGCAAGGGTGTCATAGTTGAACGGCCGCAGGATCAGCGTGGCCGGCAGCTCCTTCATGCAGTCGACGAACACCACCAGGACAGCCGTCAGCAGGCCGCCTTTGATCAACGGCAGGTGCACCTCTCTCAGGGTGCGCAGGGAGTTGGCACCGAGTGAGCGCGCCGCCATATCCATATTGGGCGTGACCTTACCCAGAGAGGAATCCACCGAGCCGCCCGATACCGCGAGGAAACGCACGCAGTACGCGAATACCAGCGCGAAAGGTGTGCCGCTGAGCAGCAGCCCGGTACTGATACCAAAATGGCTGCGCATAAACGCATCGACACCATTATCGAACGCGGCCAGGGGCACGATAACCCCTATGGCCAGCACTGCGCCGGGCAGAGCGTAGCCGAGATTACTCATGCGTGCCGCGATCTGCAGCGAGGGGCGATTGGCATAGAGCCGCTTGCTGTAGGCCAGCACGATGGCGATCGTCAGCGCCAGCAGGGCGGAGCTGACCGATAGGGTAAAGCTGTTGCGCGCGTAATCGAGAAAGTTGTTCTCGGCGAACTGGTCCAGATGCGCCAGAGACATGTCGGCAAGTCGAACGAAGGGGATCAGGAAACCGAACAAAACCGGCAGGGTGCAGGCCAGGGTGCACATCCAGGCTCGGCCCGGTGTCAGCCGGTAACGCTCTATGGTGCGGTAGCGGTCGGCACTGGTGTATTGGCGGGAGCGGGCGCGGGCTACGCGCTCGAGCGTTATCAACAGTACCACGAAGATCATCATCAGGCTGGCGATCTGTGCCGCTGCGCCCACATTACCCATGTTGAGCCAGGCGTCGTAGATCCCCGCGGTCATGCTTTTGACCGCGAAGTAGTCCACCGTACCGAAATCGTTGATTGTCTCCATCGATACCAGCGACAACCCCACGGCGATAGCGGGCCGGGCAATGGGTAGGGAGACCCGGATAAAGCTTTGCCAGGGAGTGCAGCCCAGCATGCGGCTGGCGTCGCGGATGCTCATCGATTGTTCGAGGAAACTGGCCCGCGCCAGCAGGTAGACGTAGGGATAGAGTACCAGCGTCAGCATCAGGATCGCACCGCCCATGGAGCGGATCTCGGGGAACCAGTAGTCCCGTGCACTTTCCCAACCAAACAGCTCGCGCAGTAAGCCTTGTATCGGTCCCGCGTATTCGAGCAGGTCGGTATAGAGATAGGCGATAACGTAGGCGGGTATGGCAAAGGGCAGCAGCAGCGCCCATTCGAAAACGCGACGACCGGGGAAGTGGCACAGAGTGACCAGCCAGGCCGTGCCCACGCCGATCGCGACCGACAGCGCGCCGGTACCCGCCATCAGAATCAGTGTCGACTTGATGTAGACAGGTAGAACCGTCGAGGCGAGGTGGGGCCAGATATTTTCGGTGGGGAAGAGTGCCAGCCAGAGAATGGCCAGCACAGGAAGCATCACCAGGATTGCCGTACCCCAGCCGATACCGTACCAGCCCGGCATCAACCCTCTAAGCTGAGGTCTGATGCGAGGAGCGCTCAGTACGGGCTCGACTGCGGTATTCATCGGCTACTCCATCGGGATCAGTTATCGAAACCCACCTTGTCGACCAACTTGGCAGCATTGGCGCGCTGGGCGGCTACCTTGCCGAGGTTGATCTCGTCGCCCTTGAAACCGCTCATCTTCTCTTCGAGCAGGTCGGACCAGGGGGTATTGGGGCGAACCGGGAACTCGAAGTTGGCTTCGGCGTAAAGCTGCTGAGCCTTCTTCTCGGTCAAAAACTCGACCAGTTTAACAGCTGCCTCTGGATGTGGGGCGTATTTGGTCAGTGCCGCACCGGAAATATTCATATGGGTACCGCGACTATCCTGGTTCGGGAACACCAGGTTTGCCGATGCCGCCCACTCTTTCTGCTCCGGCTCTTTTTCGTTGGTTGCCATCTTGCCGTAGTAGTAACTGTTGCCCAGCGCCAGATCGCAGACCCCTTCTTTAATTGCTTTGACCTGAGCGCGATCATTACCCTGAGGTTTGCGGGCCAGGTTGGCTTTTACCCCCTCCAGCCATTTTTCGGCTTCCGCTTCGCCATGATGCGCGATCATCGAGCCGATCAGAGAGAGGTTGTAGGTGTGCTTGCCGCTGCGGGTACAGATGCGGCCTTTCCATTTCGGATCGGCGAGCTCTTCATAGCTGGTGATTTCACCCTCTTTGACCCGCTCCGTGGAGGCATAAATAATACGGGCACGGCTGGTCAGGCCGATCCACTTGCCATCTTCGGCACGAAAGTGAGCCGGTACGTTGCGATCGATCACTTCGCTGCTGATCGGTGCTACCAGATCCCGCTCCACCGCATCGTGCAGTGGGCCGATGTCGGCTGTGAGCAGCAGGTCGGCGGGGGTGTTGCGCCCTTCGTGTTCGATACGCTCAAGCAGGCCTTTTGACGCGAAAACCACATTGACCTTGATACCGGTTTCCGCGGTGAAGGCTTCAAGCAGGGGCTTAAGCAGGAACTCCTGTCGGAACGAGTAAACATTGACCTCTTCGGCTTGAGCGGCTGAGCCAAGTGTGGAGCTGAGAATGGCGGCTGATAGCAGGGCTTTACGAATTGTCATGCATACTCTCCTGAATGGAATACAACTTCAACGAGGTGCAAAGTTGAATTTACGTTAATAACTAAAACTTAATGCGAATTGTTATCATTTTTCAGAAGTGTGTCAATCCAGTTGAGTATGATTCTTATTTTCCATCAGCGCTCAAACGTTGATCCAGGTCAATGTTCTACGCAAAAACCGGGAAGAGTTTCGCCAACAGCACCGGTACCGCTGTTTCAACTCGCAGTATGCGCGGACCCAGGTGGATAGGGGAGAGCCCAGCCGCGATCAGCTTATCCACTTCGTACTGGATGAATCCCCCCTCCGGGCCAACTGCCAGCAGCGTCGGCGCAGTGCTCGGTGCCGGGCAGGGGGAGGCGTTGTAGGGGTGGGCGAGCAGCGCACGTTTGTTGGCGGCCAGTGCCGGAAGCTCATCTTCGACGAAGGGTTTGAAGCGCTTGCGCAGGTGTACCTGCGGCAACACCGTATCGCCGGCCTGCTCCAGACCCAGCATTAGCTGCTCTTGGATCGCCTCCTCGGACAACAGAGGGGATCCCCAGTAGCTCTTGTCGACGCGGTAGGAGTTGATCAGCCAGATATCCTTGACCCCCATGCTGGCGATGCTCTGCAGGGTACGCTTGAGCATCTTCGGCCGCGGCAGGGCCAGGACCAGGCTCATGGGTAATGCGCAGGGCGGTGCCTGATTGAAGCGAACAGCCAGTTCTGCACTGAGCGGATCGAGACTGAGCAGCTGGCCCTGACCGACCTCTCCGTTGAGCATACCGACCCGCAGAGTGTCCCCCGCGGTTGGTTGATGGACCTCCAGCATATGGGTTAGTCGCCGGTCGCGCAGGACGACGCGATCATCGGCAACAAAGTCGGCTTGTGTCAGCAGAATCAGGTTCATGCGGGGCGCTCCGGGAACAGAGGCGGCGATAGTACCCGATACCGCGGCCGTTCTCATCTCCGGCCGCTGTTTACTCCTCCAGTTTTTTCAACCGGTAAGCCAGCGCTGGCCGGGTCAAGCCCAGCTTACGTGCGGCAGCGGAGATGTTGCCCTCGGTCTGCTCCATCGCGGTGCGGATCAGTTGCTCTTCAAGCTGATCCAGGTTGAAGCTGTCGGTAAGCAGCCGCTCGCAAAGACCCGCATGGTCACCACTGCCTTCCGCCTCCTCACTGCCGCCCTCATTATGGGTCAGACGCCCTTGGCGGTTGATGATATTGAGTGGATGGCTGGGTTCAAGCAGTGAAGGAAACAGGGAGTCCAGATCGATGGTGTGATTGTTGTCGGCCAGGATTACCCCGCGCTCGATCATGTTTTCCAGCTCGCGGATATTGCCGGGCCATTTATAGTGCATCAACGCATCCATGGCGCGGTCGGATACCCCCAAGGTACGTTTGTTATAGGAGTGGTGATACTTGTTGAGAAAGTGCTCCACCAGCAGCGGTATATCCTCGCTACGATCGCGTAGCGGCGGGATATGCACCGGATAGACATTGAGCCGGTAGAACAGGTCGGCGCGGAACTTGCCGGTCTCCACTGCCTGTTCCAGGTCTTCGTTGGCTGCCGCCACGACACGCACGTCGATCCTTCGGGTGCGGGTATCGCCCACGCGCTCCAGCTCCCCCTCCTGCAGCACGCGCAGCAGCGTGGCCTGGGCCCGGGGCGAGAGTTCAACCACCTCGTCGAGGAAGATGGTGCCGCCGTTGGCGCGTTCGAAGCGGCCCTCCCGTGACTGGGTGGCGCCGGTGTAGGCGCCCTTTTCGACGCCGAACAGCTCGGCCTCGATCAGGTCCGGCGGAATGCAGGCGCAGTTGACGGCAACAAAAGGTTTGTCGGCGCGGTCCGAGCTCTGATGCAGACCCCGTGCAACCACCTCTTTGCCGACGCCGGTTTCCCCTTGTAACAGCACTGTGACCTTGCTGGTGGAGGCCTTACGGATCAGCTGACAGACGTTGCGGAAAGCGCCGGAACGGCCCACCGAATTGAACAGCAGATCCTCGTCGAGATCACCGCTCTTTACGCTGTCGCGCAGCTGGTTCAGCTCACTCTGCAGTGCAAACAGCTCCTCCGCGATCGGATCCGGCAGCAGGTAGCGCTCCAGCTCGGAATGGTTCTCCCACTCCTCCAGCGGGCGACCCTCGATACGGCAGTGATCGGCACCGGTGCCGGCGCACTGGGTTTCCTTGAAGATGATTCGGCGGCCCATGTAATAGGTGGTGTACCCACTGGCGTAACCGATCAGCGTCCAGCATATGGGGTGGTCTGATACACCGAAATCCTGCAGGTGTACCTCGGCTTCATATGAGTCGAACCAGTCAAAAATGCCGTGGAACTTGCCGCTATCCACGTCGAAGTCCAGTTCAACCGGTTCAACACGGACCATCCCCTTGATGTTGTGCAGTTGGGGGCCGACGAAGAAGGCTTCGTTGGGTGGAGCGTTGGGTCGTACCTTACGGACCAGCTCGGCATCCCGCCAGCCGGAGTGGTAGCCAAAGCGGATCAGGAAGCCGCGGGCGCGTTCAACGCCGAGTGACTCAACCAGCTCTTTGCGCAGCAACCCCATGACGCTGGAATGGATCATCAACATGCGCTGCTCGTTGAACCAGATCTTGCCGTGTTCGCTGTCGAAGCGGATCTGGGACAGCAGATCTGCCTGCTCGGGGAGGTGGAGATTGTTATGTATAGCCATTGTTGTATTTATACCGGCCTGAGCTCCTGGCGGAGCGTTATTCGGAACACTTTTTATTCTTGAACGATTTCTGTGCGTAATGGAAGAGGGCTTTCGGCTACCTGCAAAATATCGGTCTCAACTCATCGCACCTCATCAAATGATCAATTTTTTCCGCCTGGCGGTTGATCAAATGCTGAGACCCAGGTCCTGGCAGCGAGCTGCCAGTTATTCAGGATGAACCAGGGCTGGAGCCTGTCTTGATCAGTTAATGTTAATAAAAACATAAGCTTGTAAATTGTTTTTGCTCGTTTTTGGCGTTGGCTTCGTTGTCTGGCACGGCTGTTGCGATAGTGATGCTGACAGCCACATCGATAATGAGAACAACAGCGATGAGCAAACCTACCCTCAGTCTAGCCGGTGGTACCGCAACCCAGGACCGCCCCTTCGACCCCCGGATCAAGTATGTCCGGGTGCGCAGTGAGCCAGGCGCACGCTTTATCGAATTCGATTTCGCTATCGGTGATCCGAGCCTCTTTGTCGAGCTGGTACTGCCCCGTGCCGCGTTCGACAAGTTCTGTGAGATCAACGCCGTCGAGCATATGAGCGCAGAACAGATCGCGGCCGTCGACAGCGAGATGGCGAAGTGGCGCTACGGCGAAGAGACGCTGATGGCGAGCAACCACGCCCGAACCTGACTTCAACTGCAATAACGATCACCCCAATAACAACAAATCAGCTGGGATAGAGTTCAATGACTATTGAGATCAAAACCTCCACGCTGGAACCGGTTCGCAACACCTTCGCGCATATCGAGAAGCGCTTCGGTGACAAGCCGGCCACCCGCTACCAGGAAGCGACCTACGACGTTCAGGCCGAAACCAACTTCCACTACCGCCCCTACTGGGACCCCGACCATGAACTGAACGACCCCCGCCGCACCGCGCTGGTGATGGCCGACTGGTATGCGTTCAAGGATCCGCGCCAGTTCTACTACGGCACCTATGTGCAGCAGCGCGCGAAGATGCAGGAGAGCGCAGAGAGCAGCTACGCCTTTTTCGACAAGCGCAACCTGGTCGACGCGCTCAACGACGAGGTGAAAACGCAGGTGATCCGCTATCTGGTGCCGCTGCGCCACGTGGAGCACACCGCCAACCTGAACAACATGTACGGCACCGCCTATGGTTACGGCACCGCGATCACCCAGGCGTTGCTGTTCGACGGTATGGACCGTCTCGGCGTGGCGCAATACCTGTCGCGCATCGGCCTGCTGCTCGACGGTAACAGTGGCGATGCGCTCAACGAAGCTAAACAGCTGTGGATGCAGGATCCGGCCTGGCAGGGGATGCGCGCCCTGTGCGAAGAGTCCCTGGTGACCAAGGACTGGTTCGAGCTGTTCCTGGCCCAGGACCTGGTGATCGACACCCTGGTCGGCGAGCTGTTCTACCAGCAGCTGGACCGGAAACTGAGCGCCCAGGGCGGCCAGGATATCGCCATGCTGACCGAGTTCATGCAGGAGTGGAGCAAGGATACCGGACGCTGGGTGGATGCGGTGGTCAAGACCGCCGCCGCTGAATCGGACGCCAACAGGGTGCTGATGACTGGCTGGATCGAGCGCTGGCGCGGCAAGGCCGCCGAGGCGCTGGCGCCGCTGGCCGAAGAGATGTTGGGGGCGGAGGCGCTGAGCGAAGCCCTGGCCGAACTCGACAAACGTGTGGCGAAAGCCGGAATCCAGTAAGGAGCAGCTCCATGTCAAAGGTTTATCTCGCACTGCAGGACAACGACGTCTCCCGCTACATCGTCGAGGCGATCGAAGAGGACAACCCGGAGGTCACCGTTATCCACAACCCGGCGATGATCCGCATCGAAGCCGAGGGCCATATGGTGGTCAAGCGCGAAACGGTGGAGGAGAAGCTGGGCCGTGACTGGGAGGTGCCGGAGCTGCACCTGAACCTGATCACCCTGGGCGGCAACGTCGATGAAGACGACGACCAGCTGAGCCTGTCCTGGAACTCCTGATCCACATAAAGAATAAGAAGGTACAAACAATGGCCGCGAAAAAACTGAGCCTGAAAGACAAATACAGCCTGCTGACGCGGGACCTGGACTGGGAGTTCTCCTACCAGGATCGCAAAGAGGCGTTCCCGTTCGAAGAGTTCGAGGGGATCAAGATCACCGACTGGTCGAAGTGGGAGGACCCCTTCCGCCTGACCATGGACGCTTACTGGAAGTACCAGGCGGAGAAGGAGAAGAAGCTGTACGCCATCTTCGACGCCTTCGCCCAGAACAACGGTCAGCTCAACGTCTCTGATCCGCGCTACGTCAACGCGATCAAGCTGTTCCTGACCGGTATCTCGCCGCAGGAGTACCAGGCGCACCAGGGCTTCGCCCATATCGGTCGCCAGTATGGTGGTGTCGGTGCCCGCGTGGCCTGCCAGATGCAGTCGCTGGACGAGCTGCGTCACGTGCAGACCCAGGTGCACGCGATGAGCCACTACAACAAGTTCTTCGACGGCTTCCAGAACTGGTCGCACATGCAGGACCGGGTCTGGTATCTGTCCGTGCCGACCTCCTTCTTCCACGACGCTCGCAGTGCCGGTCCGTTCGAGTTTCTGGTCGCCATCGGCTTCAGCTTCGAGTACGTGCTGACCAACCTGCTGTTTGTGCCGTTCATGTCCGGTGCTGCCTACAACGGCGACATGGCCACGGTGACCTTCGGCTTCTCGGCCCAGTCGGACGAGGCGCGGCACATGACCCTGGGGCTGGAGGTGATCAAGTTCCTGCTCGAGCAGCATGAGGATAACGTGCCGATCGTGCAGAAGTGGATCGATAAGTGGTTCTGGCGCGGCACCCGCCTGCTCAGCCTGGTCGGCATGATGATGGACTACATGCTGCCGAACAAGGTGATGAGCTGGCAGGAGGCCTGGGAGATCTACTTCGAAGAGGCCGGTGGGGCCCTGTTCAAGGATCTGGCCCGCTACGGCATCACCATGCCGAAATACGCCGAGCTGGTGGAGAAGGAGAAGGAGCATGTCTCCCACCAGACCTGGTGGACCTTCTACACCCACGGTCATGCCGCCGGTTTCCATACCTGGATTCCGACCGACGAAGAGCTGGACTGGCTCAGCGAGAAGTATCCCAACACCTTCGATAAGTACTACCGCCCGCGCTGGGAGCTGGCGCGCAAGCTGGAGGCCGAGGGCAAACGCTTCTATACCAAGGCGTTGCCTCAGCTGTGCACCACCTGCCAGATCCCGATGCTGTTCACCGAGATGGATGATCCGACCCAGATCTCCTACCGCGATACGGTCTACAAGGGCGAGCGCTACCACTTCTGCTCTGACGGTTGCTGCGACATCTTCAACGATGAACCGGAGAAGTTTGTGCAGTCCTGGCTGCCGGTACACCAGATCTTCCAAGGCAACTGCGGTGGCCCCGGTGTCGAGCAGGTGCTGGGCGAGTACTACAAGATGAACCTGGGCGCCGACAACCTGGATATCAAAGGATCGCCGGACGAGAAACGCTGGAAACAGTGGAAGGGTGTGGCTTAAGCAGCCTGTCGACCGATAGCCAACGGGGGCGCTATCGCCCCCGATATGAGGATAAGAATCATGCCAGTACATGCGTATACCCCTGACTATAACGGCGAGGTGCGTGACCGCGTCGGGAATTTCCACGGCAACCAGATCGTCTATCTGGGCTGGGACCATCACCTGATGTTCTGCGCCGCCTTCGCCTTCCCGGTGCCGCCGACGCTGACCTTCCGTCTGCTACGTGACGAGGTGATGGTGGAAGGGTTCGAGCCCCATCCCGAGTGGTCACGGATTGACTGGGATCGTGCCACCTGGCTGCTCAATGGTCAGGTGTTTGAGCCTCAGCTGGATGTGGCATTGATTGACCAGGGAATCGACCATAAATCCCTGTTACGTTTCCAGACTCCCGACCTGAAAGGCTTTCAGGACGCCGGTGTCTGAAGGAGGCGGTTATGAGCTATGAAGTTACCATCGAACCCACCGGCGATGTGATCGAGGTGGAGGAGGGGCAGACCATTCTGGATGCGGCATTGCGCCAGGGCGTGTGGCTGCCCTTCGCCTGCGGCCATGGTACCTGCGCCACCTGCAAGGTGCAGGTAGTGGAGGGCGAGGCCGATATCGGCAACGCCTCACCCTTTGCGCTGATGGATATGGAGCGGGACGAGGGCAAGGTGCTGGCCTGTTGTGCCATGCCGGAGTCGGACATGGTGATAGAGGCCGATATCGATGTGGATCCCGATTTCCAAGGCTTCCCGGTTCGTGATTTCGTCGGCACGGTAACCGAGATCCGCGACCTGTCGCCGACCATCAAGGGGATCTGGTTCAAGCTGGATAGAGGTATGGAGTTCCAGGCCGGGCAGTATATCAACCTGCATATTCCTCATGTCGAAGGCACCCGTGCCTTCTCCATCGCCAACAAGCCCAGCGACAGCGATACCTTGGAGCTGCATGTGCGCAAGGTGGAGGGTGGCGCCGGCACCACCTGGCTGCACGAAGCGTTGCAGGTCGGCGATACGCTGGATGTGTCCGGTCCCTACGGCCAGTTCTTCGTACGCAAGTCTGACGAGCAGGACGCTATCTTTATTGCCGGTGGCTCCGGGTTATCCAGCCCGCAATCGATGATCCTGGATATGCTGGAAACCGGCGATCCCCGGCAGATCTACCTGTTCCAGGGCGCTCGCAACGTGGCGGAACTGTACAACTGGGAGCTGTTCGAAGCGCTGGCGCAGGAGCACAGCAACTTCCACTATATTCCGGCACTGAACGCCCCGCTGCCGGAGGAAAAGTGGGAAGGCTTCACCGGCTACGTGCACGAAGCGGTCAAGGCGTACTTCGATAACCGCTTTAGCGGCCACAAGGCTTACCTGTGCGGGCCTCCGCCGATGATCGATGCGGCGATCACCACGCTGATGCAGGGGCGGCTGTTCGAGCGTGATATCCACATGGAGCGCTTCTTCACCGCCGCCGATGGCGCCGAAGACCAGCCGCGTTCGGCGCTGTTCAAGCGGATCTGACGAAGACTGGCTGACTGGACGTGTACAGCTTCGCTGGACCTTCCACGGCCATGGATGGCCGTGGAGAGCGTACAGGGAGGTATTCACAGCGTGTCCCGTGAGGCTGTACCACGTCCGGTTTGGCACAGAGACTGTATTTTAACCCACGTTCAAAATCCCTGACCTTTCTTCCTAAACCGTTTCCTGCGCGCAGTCGTGCTTCTTCATCCGGTAGGCGAAGGCGGGGCGGCTCAACCCCAGCACCCGTGCCGCTTTCGATACCACCTGATCGTTGCGCGACAGAGCACGGTCGATCATCAGTTGCTCAACCTCCTCCAGGCCGATACCCGCATCCAGCAGTTGGTCGATCAGCCGATTCCGGGCGGCGGGCTCGCTACCGCTGCGGGTAATACGGCCTTTGTCATTCAGGTAGGCCACCGGCGGCGGCTGATCCTCCAGTGAGGGGAAGAAACAGCCCACGTCGATGGCGCGGTTGTTGTCGGTCAGGATCACGCCGCGCTCGATCATGTTCTCCAGCTCACGGATATTGCCGGGCCAGTGGTAGCTCATCAGCGCTTGCTGTGCCCGGTCGGTGATGCCGAGGGTGCGCTTGTTGTACTGGGTCTGGTAGCGCTCGAGGAAGTGCTCGACCAGCGGCGCAATATCCTCGCGCCGCTCGCGCAGCGGCGGGATCTGCACCGGAAACACGTTGAGGCGGAAGAACAGGTCGGCACGGAAGCGGCCGTCGCGCACCGCCTGCTGCAGATTTTCGTTGGTGGCGGCGACGACGCGCACGTTCAGCGTACGGGTACGACTGTCGCCGACACGCTCGAATTCGCCCTCCTGCAGCACGCGCAGCAGCGAAGCTTGCGCCCGCGGCGACAGTTCGATCACCTCGTCGAGGAAGATGGTACCGCGATCGGCGCGCTCGAACTTGCCCTCGCGGCTCTGGGTGGCGCCGGTGTAGGCACCCTTTTCGACGCCGAACAGCTCGGCCTCGATCAGGTCCGGCGGGATACAGGCGCAGTTGACGGCGATAAAGGGCTCGTTGGCACGTTCGCTGTAGCGGTGGATCTGCCGCGCCAGGACCTCTTTGCCGACGCCGGTTTCGCCCTGCAGCAGGATGGTCACCCGGCTCACCGCGGCCTTGTCGAGCAGGGCGCAGATCTGCTGAAAACCGGGGGATCGGCCGACGCTGAAGGGGGCGCGCTGAACCTCGCCT
Organism: Marinobacterium zhoushanense; assembly: GCF_014641945.1. GTDB lineage: Bacteria > Pseudomonadota > Gammaproteobacteria > Pseudomonadales > Balneatricaceae > Marinobacterium_D > Marinobacterium_D zhoushanense. Next base: position 347,028 of record NZ_BMIJ01000002.1, on the reverse strand, counting down.
TCGCGCTCGTAGTGTTTGCGCAGGCAGCTGATCTGGCTCTTCAGTACCGCGATCTCGTTGATGATCGGATCCGGCACCAGGTAGCGCTCCAGCTCCTCGCGATCCTCCCACTCCTCGGCGGGCTTGCCGATGTTGACGCAGTGGGAGTGGCCGGTGGCGATACACTGGGTCTCCTTGAACAGGATCTGCCGCCCCATGTAGTAGCTGGTGTAACCGCTGGCGTAACCGAGCAGGGTCCAGCATACCCCCTCGTCACTGTGGCCGTATTCAGCGATATGGTGCTCGCCCTCCCAGGAGTCGTGCCAGTCGAACTCGCCGTAGTAGGCGCCGGATTCGATATCGAACTCCAGCTTGATCGGCTTGCAGTTCACCATCCCTTCGAGATTGTGCAGCTGGGGACCGACGACAAAGGAGTCGTTGGTGTTCAGGTCGGGCCGTACCCGTTTGGCCAGCTCGGCATCGCGGCGCCCCGACTCGTAGCCGAAGCGCATCAGAATACCCTTGGCGCGATGCCAGCCCAGGCTTTCGAGTAGCTCCCGGCGTAAACCACCCAGTACGTTGGCATGGATCATCAGCATGCGACTCTCATGCATCCAGATCTTGCCGGAGTCGGGATCGAACTGGATCTGGTGTTCCAGGTCGTCGCTATCGGGGATGGGAAGCGGGGTGCGAATATTCATCTAGGCTCGTCTTTTTATAAGTGAGTGAAAAAGCCTGCATATCCTTTGTCCACCGATTAAGCATATCGTTAATGGGGTCTTCCCGGTTGATGATTTCGTTAATCAAATGCGGGAATTGATGATCCCATAACCAGAATATTGCCCTCTGTACTAGTTCGTTTTCTTTTTAAAAAGTCATTTAAAACAGCATCTTGCCTATTTTTTTATCTTCTCCCTTTCTGAGTTTTCGCTTTGGCATATGCGTTGCTCTCTATTTGGTAGAAAGCCGAAGATGCATAAGACTTTGAGCATGCGCCTCAAATCATCTTGTGCAGTCGACAATAACAACAGGCGGAGATATGAGCAGTCAGATCGGAAACCCGGCAGTGCTTGCCGACGTTCATCAGGTTCGCGTTCATGATGAGACGGTCCAGTTCAAGGCGTCATCGGCGGTGAACCTGCTGGTGGCGATGGAACAGGCCCGCGAAAGCGTAATCGGTATCGGCTGTCGTGGCGGCGGCTGCGGCAAGTGCCGCATCCGCGTACTCGACGGTGACTACGAGACCAAGCGCATGAGCCGCGCCTGGGTCACCGAGGAGGATGAGGCCCAGGGCATAGTGCTGGCGTGCCGCATCTTCGCGCGTAGCGATCTGACCATTATCTCCGAACCCCTACCGATGGCCTACGGCTACCAGCCCGGCCGTTCCTCAAGCCTTCAACAGGCAGAATTAAAATAACGACAGGAATAGCAGAGATGAAAAAAGGTGTAATGCGTCCCGGCCACATTCAACTGCGTGTGCTCGATATGGAGGAGGCGGTAGCCCACTACCGCGACCTGCTCGGCCTCATCGAGGTCGATCGCGACGATCAGGGTCGGGTCTACCTGAAAGGCTGGACCGAGGTGGACAAGTTCTCCGTCGTGTTGCGCGAAGCGGACTCCGCCGGCATGGACTTCGTCGGCTACAAGTGTGTCAACGAAGGTGCGGTCGAGCAGCTGCGTCAGGAGCTGATCGAGTACGGCTGCAAGGTCGAGGATATCCCCGAGGGCGAGCTCAACGGTTGCGGTCGCCGTGTGCGTTTCGATTCGCCCACCGGCCATATGTTCGAGATCTACGCCACCAAGGAGCAGACCGGTAAGTGGGAGGTGGGCAACCGCAACCCGGAAGCCTGGCCGCGCAATCTGACCGGCATGAAAGCAACCCGCTTCGACCACTGCCTGCTGTACGGCCCCAATATCGCCGGCACCATCGACCTGTTCCGCGAGGTGCTCGGCTTCGATCTGGCCGAACAGGTATTGGATGGTGAAGGTACCCGTCTGGCCGGCTTCCTCACCGTCAGTATGAAGGCGCATGACGTAGCGTTTATCGAGCACCCGGAGCCGGGCAAACTGCACCACGCCTCCTTCTACCTGGAGACCTGGGAGGACGTGCTGCGCGCGGCTGACCTGATCTCGATGACCGATACCTCCATCGACATCGGACCCACCCGTCACGGTCTGACCTTCCGAGGTGTTCGCAGGTGGCGATTACCACTACCCGGACCACGAACCGGTGACTTGGGACGCGGAGCAGCTGGGCAAGGCGATCTTCTACCATGATCGCGTGCTGAACGAGCGCTTCCTTACTGTGCTGACCTGATTCCGCAGGTTCATACGGGCAAAAACAAACCCCGCCGGATTTCGGTCCGGCGGGGTTTGTTATTTGGTCCGCAGCATCAGCGGATGTCTCGCTCCCGTTTCGGGAACAGCCAGAACGCAAACCAGCGGGTGAACCTTGGCATCAACAGGTAGGACATCGCCACCATCACCACGGCGGTGACGATCAGCGTACGCAGCAGCAACGGGATCTGTGCCAGCTGCTCGCCGAACAGGAAGAAGATCAGCGTCACGGTGGGGTAGAGTGCCAACCAACTGACGATGGTCATCTTGTATTTGGGCGGCGGCTGCACCGGGTTCTGCCCCGGCAGGGTGAACCAGGTGGCGATCCCCGAGGTGACTTCGCGCTCGGTGGGTTGCACCAGCAACGCTTCGATCTGGCTCAGTATCTCGGCACGCTCGGCCGAACGCTCCCAACCGTCGAGATCCCGGCGGTTGGCAAAGCGGTAGATGATGCGGTACTCAGGATCGTTGGCGCTGGCCGGGCGGAACATGTTGGTACCCAGATAGCCGGGGAACAGGGATGCGCGCTCGGTCATCTCGGAGCTGAGTCGCTCGAACTCCTCCCCTTTGCCCTTGATCACGCGGCGTGAGATGACGACGGTGACCGCCTCATCGGTGTTCTGCTGTGCAGCATCGCTGGTCATAGATTTCGGTTCCTGTCCGGATCTCAGGGGCCGATCGCAGCCCACTGTGGTAAAAAGGGAGGTGTGCGGCCAATAATAGATCCGGCAGCTGTTTTATCCACAGCGCAGTCGGAAAGCTGTAATTCCATTATTGAGTGCCCTTTTGAGGTGAGCGTGAACTATCAGGACCTGTACTACTTCATCAAGGTGGTGGAAAAGGGCAGCCTCGTCGCGGCGGCCAAATATCTGGATATCCCTACCTCGACACTCAGCCGCCGTATGCAGGCGTTCGAACAGGAGCTGGGGTATAAACTGATCCACCGCAGCGCGAAGAAGTTCGGCCTGACCGAATCGGGGCAGCGGTTTTACAGCTCGCTGTCGGGGGTGATCACCGAACTGGAAACCCGGGTCGAGGACGTGAACAGCGAGCTCTCCTCGCTGTCCGGCGATATCAAGGTGACGGCGCCGGTCAGCTTTGGCCACTACTACGTCAAGGAGTGGGTGTTCGAGTTCATGGAGCAGAATCCGAAGATCTCGGTGGAGATGTTCCTCAGCAATGAGAACGTGGATCTGGTCAAGAACAGTATCGATATCGCCTTCCGCCTTGGCGAGGTGACGCTGAACGACTGGGTGTCGCGCTCGCTGTTCGACAGTGCCATGGTGATGTGTGCCAAACCCAGCCTGATCGAGCAGTTTGGCGAACCCCAGTCACCGGAGGATCTGGCCAGGCTGCCGCTGATCGTGCTGAAACGCACCGCGTTCTGGCGTTTCCATGACGCCGAAGGACACGCGGTAACCTATACCCCCAAGGCGCACCTGCGCACCGATGAGATCATGTTCGCCAAGGAGGCGGTCAAGCGTGGCATCGGCGCCGCCTGTTTGCCCCGCTATGTGGTGCAGAATGCGCTGGAGAGTGGCGAAATCCGCTCTCTGCTCGACGACTGGTCGCTGCAGAGCAAGCCTGTGCAGATCATGTACCCCCACCGCGAGAGCCTGCCGGTGAAAACCCGCGCCTTTATCGATTTCGTGATCGATAAGGTGCGGGAAAGCGGCTATTGATTGGTGCGCGGTTTGGCTGACCGATAGATCCCATTTTTATCCCGCTTCTCCCATAGATACTCCCATGGATGGGAACATCTGATCTCGTTTTTGTCCCTTCTTTCGCCAGAGCGCGTCGTTATACTCGATAGAACAGTTGCTGTACGACTTTTCGGGTGAAGAGGCAAAATAATGAAAGAGTTCAAACATTTTATTAACGGCGAATACTCCGCCTCCATCAGCGGCAAGACGTTCGAGAACCGCTGCCCGGTCGACAACAGTCTGATCGGCATGGTCCATGAGGCGGGCCGCGAAGAGGTGGACGCCGCCGTTAAAGCCGCCAAGGCCGCCCTGAAAGGGCCCTGGGGCAAGATGACTCAGGCGCAACGTACCGCGCTGCTGAATAAAGTGGCTGACCGGATCAACGAGCGATTTGAAGAGTTTCTCGAGGCCGAGTGCCGCGATACCGGTAAGCCACGCTCTATTGCCAGCCACATCGATATCCCCCGTGGCGCCGCCAACTTCAAGGCGTTCTCCGAAACCCTGGCCAACCATCCGACCGAAGGCTTCCGTCTGGATACGCCGGACGGCAAGGGGGCGTTGAACGTGGGCCACCGTACGCCCAAGGGCGTTATTGCGGTGATCTCGCCGTGGAACCTGCCGCTGCTGCTGATGACCTGGAAAGTGGGTCCGGCAATGGCCTGCGGTAACACCGTGGTGGTCAAGCCCTCCGAAGAGACGCCGGCCACCACCACCTTGCTGGGCGAGGTGATGAACGAGTGCGGCGTACCGGCCGGTGTGTTCAACGTGGTGCACGGCTTCGGTCCCGACTCTGCCGGCGAATTCCTCACCACCCACCCGCTGGTGGATGCGATCACCTTCACCGGTGAGACCCGTACCGGCGAGGCGATCATGAAGGCGGCTGCAGTCGGTCTGCGCAACATCTCCCTGGAGTGCGGCGGCAAGAACCCCGGCATCGTGTTTGCCGACTGCGATATCGAGAAGGCGGTCGAGGGCACCATGCGCTCCGCCTTCGTCAACTGCGGCCAGGTCTGCTTGGGTACCGAGCGTGTCTACGTCGAGCGGCCGATCTTCGACCAGTTCCTCGCCCGCATGAAGGAGGAGGTCGCCAAGCTCAAGCTGGGCCGTCCGGAAGATAAGAATGCCAACTTCGGTCCTCTGGTCAGCCTCGAACACCGCGAGAAGGTGAAGTACTACTACGACCTGGCGGTGGTAGAGGGGGCAACCGTCGAGATCGGCGGCGGTATCCCCGATATGGGCGCGGAGCTGAATGGCGGTGCCTGGATCGAGCCAACTATATGGACCGGCCTGTCCGACGATGCCCGCGTCATCCGTGAAGAGATCTTCGGCCCCTGCTGCCATATCCGCCCCTTCGATAGCGAAGAGGAGGTGATCGAGCTGGCCAACGATACCGACTACGGCCTGGCCGCGGCGATCTGGACCGAGAACAGCGCCCGCGCGGTGCGCGTCGCTGAGCAGATCGAAGCCGGTCTGGTGTGGGTCAACTCCTGGTTCCTGCGTGACCTGCGTACAGCGTTCGGCGGCGCCAAGCAGTCCGGTATCGGTCGCGAGGGCGGTGTTCACGGCCTCGAGTTCTACACCGAGCTGAAGAACATCTGCATCAAGTTGTAATTCGATAACTACCTGATTTGGCGCATGTTTTTCATGCGCCTTGGACAGGCTTTGCCCGCATTCAGGGTTTGGTTAACAAACGATCATTTCAGACCCACACAATTCAGACAAAGAAGAAGAGCGCTATGGATACCCAACTGATACAAGCCTGCGGTGACGAGCTCTACGACGCTCTGACTCATCGCACCACTCTGCGCCCGTTCACCGAGCGCTTCAGCGACATCAGCATCGAAGATGCCTACCACATCTCCCTGCGTATGATTGAGCGTCGTGTCCAGGCCGGCGAGAAGATCATCGGCAAGAAGATCGGTGTCACCTCCAAGGCGGTGCAGAACATGCTCAACGTGCACCAGCCGGACTTTGGTTACCTGACCGACAAGATGGCGTACAGCCAGGGCCAGGAGATGCCGATCAGCGAGCTGTTGATCCAGCCCAAGGCCGAGGGCGAGATCGCCTTCATCCTGAAAAAGGACCTGATCGGTCCCGGAATCACCAACGCCGATGTGCTGGCCGCAACCGAGTGCGTCATGCCCTGTTTCGAGATCGTCGATTCCCGCATCGAGAACTGGCAGATCAAGATCCAGGACACCGTGGCGGACAACGCCTCCTGCGGTCTGTTCGTGCTTGGCGACTCTGCAGTCGACCCGCGCAAGGTGGACCTGTCCACCTGCGGCATGGTGGTGGAGAAGAACGGTTCGCTGCTCTCCACCGGTGCCGGTGCCGCCGCACTGGGCAGCCCGGTCAACTGCGTGGCCTGGCTGGCCAACACCCTGGGGCAGTTCGGTATTCCGCTGAAGGCGGGTGAGGTGATCCTGTCCGGTTCGCTGGTGCCGCTGGAGCCGGTCAAGGCGGGTGATTTCATGAGCGTATCCATCGGCGGTATGGGTACCGCGTCCGTACGCTTCGTCTGAATCTGAGGAAACAACCATGAGCAAAAAATTGAAAGCTGTGATCATCGGGCCCGGTAACATCGGCACCGACCTGCTGATGAAGATGAAGCGCTCCGAGTGGATCGAGCCGGTGTGGATGGTCGGTATCGACCCGGAGTCCGAGGGCCTGAAGCGCGCCCGGGAGATGGGGATCAAGACCTGCGCCGAGGGCGTCGACGGCATTCTCAAGCATGTGGTCGAGGATGATATCCGCATCGCCTTCGATGCCACCTCCGCCTATGTCCATGCCGAGAACAGCCGCAAGCTGAACGAGTTGGGCGTGATCATGATCGACCTGACCCCGGCCGCCATCGGCCCCTACTGCGTGCCGCCGGTCAACCTGGCCGCCCATGCGCAGAACCTGGAGATGAACGTCAAC
>NZ_BMIJ01000002.1:0-339925 GCF_014641945.1 Marinobacterium zhoushanense | reverse complement strand
CGCCAGAACATCGATGAGTTCACCCGCACCACCGCTGGCGCGGTGGAGAAGGTGGGCGGTGCCAAGAAGGGCAAGGCGATCATCATCATCAACCCGGCCGAGCCGCCGCTGATCATGCGTGACACCATCCACTGCCTGACCGAGGGCGAGCCGAACCAGGACGCGATCACCGAATCCGTTCACCAGATGGTGAAAGAGGTGCAGAAATATGTACCGGGCTACCGCTTGGTCAACGGTCCGGTGTTCGACGGCAACCGCGTCTCCTGCTTCATGGAGGTCGAAGGATTGGGTGACTTCCTGCCCAAGTACGCCGGCAACCTGGACATCATGACCGCGGCGGGCCTGCGCACCGCCGAGATGTTCGCCGAAGAAGCGGCGAACGGCACCATTTCACTGCCGGAACGTGGCTGATAGGACGGGAGATAGAAATATGAATCTGCAAGGTAAGAAAGTCCGTCTGCACGATATGAGCCTGCGCGACGGCATGCATGCAAAACGCCACCAGATCAGCGTCGACGAGATGGTCAGCATCGCCACGGCGATGGATGAAGCAGGGATGCCGCTGATCGAGGTGACCCACGGCGACGGCCTCGGCGGCGCCTCGGTCAACTACGGTTTCCCGGCCCACACCGACGAGGAGTACCTCGGTGCGGTGATCCCGAAGATGAAGCAGGCCAAGGTCTCGGCGCTGCTGCTGCCGGGGATCGGCACCGTCGATCACCTGAAGATGGCCAAAGAGCTGGGCGTCTCCACCATCCGCGTGGCGACCCACTGCACCGAGGCGGATGTGTCCCAGCAGCACATCACCATGGCCCGTGAGATGAACATGGACACCGTTGGCTTCCTGATGATGGCGCACATGGTGCCGGCGGCGAAGATCCTGGAGCAGGCCAAGCTGATGGTCGGTTACGGCGCCAACTGCATCTACTGCACCGATTCGGCCGGTTACATGCTGCCGGACGAGGTGAGCGAAAAGATCGGCCTGCTGCGTAACGAGCTGCCGGACACTATCGAGATCGGTTTCCACGGTCACCACAACATGGCGATGGGCGTGGCCAACTCCCTGGCCGCCATCGACGCGGGTGCTGCGCGTATCGACGGTTCGGTGGCGGGCCTGGGTGCCGGCGCCGGCAACACACCGTTGGAGGTGCTATGTGCGGTACTGGACCGCATGGGCTGTGAGACCGGCATCGACCTGTACAAGATCATGGATGTGGCCGAAGACCTGATCGTGCCGCTGATGGATCAGCCGATCCGTGTCGACCGCGATGCACTGACCCTGGGCTACGCCGGTGTCTACTCCTCGTTCCTGCTGTTCGCCCAGCGTGCGGAGAAGAAATACGGCATCCCGGCCCGTGACATCCTGGTCGAGCTGGGCCGTCGCGGCACCGTGGGGGGGCAGGAGGACATGATCGAAGACCTGGCACTGACCATGGCGAAACAGAAGGGGCTGATCTGATGGCTGATGTTAAAGGTAAGAGCCTGAGTAAATCACAGGTTGAAGAGCTGGCGATCCACCTGGAGAACGCCGAACTGCAGGCATACGAAGTCACCAAGATCACCGATGACTTCCCCAGCATGACCTACGAAGATGCGTTCGACATCCAGTGGGAGATCCGTCGCCGCAAGGAGGAGCGCGGCAACAAGATCGTCGGCATGAAGATGGGCCTGACCTCCTGGGCCAAGATGGCACAGATGGGTGTCGAGCACCCCTGCTACGGTTTCCTCGCCGACTACTTCACCGTGCCCGATGGCGGCGAGATCAAGCACGACGAGCTGATCCACCCGAAGATCGAGGCCGAGCTGGCGTTCGTATTGAAGGATGAGCTGAAGGGCCCGGGTATCCACATCGGCGACGTGCTGCGCGCCACCGACTTTGTGATGCCTGCAGTGGAGGTGATCGACTCCCGCTACAAGGACTTCAAGTTCGACCTGAAAAGCGTGATCGCCGACAACTCCTCCTCCAGCCGTTTCGTCACCGGCGGCCGCATGGCCGATGTGGCCGATCTGGACCTGAAGACCCTCGGCGTGGTGATGGAGATCAACGGCGAAGTGGTACAGACCGGCGCCGGTGCGGCGGTACTCGGCCACCCGGCGGCGTCCGTGGCGATGCTGGCCAATATGCTGGCCGAGCGTGGTGAGAGCCTGAAGGCGGGCAGCTTCATCATGATCGGTGCAATCACCGCGGCGGTGCAGGTCAACAAGGGTGACAACTTCACCGTGCATTATCAGGGTCTTGGAAGCATCGGCGGCAAGTTCGTCTGAGCCTTCATAGCCCTTTATAGACAGGAGGCGACCATGCCTATCGCAGTCGTGCACATCATGGAGGGGCGTTCCGAGGAGAAGAAGGAGCGCCTGATCGCCGAGGTGAGCGAGGCAATCGCCCGCTCGCTGGATGCCCCGCTGGAGAGCGTCCGCGTGCTGATCACCGAGATGCCCAAGGAGCACTTTGGTATCGGCGGCGTCTCGGCCAAAAAGTTGGGTCGTTGACTTCTCCTCTTAACGAGTCGTAGTTCGCCCGCCCCGTGCGGGCGCTTTTATTTTACGCTTGGCAGTGCTCGAATCAGGGGCAGCAAGTGGTGCTCATATTGGGCCGGATTGTGCAAAAAGCACCCATTGAAGCGCCGGTTTTATTTACCTATAATTAATCGATTAATAATAAGTATAAAATAGCTAGGTGGTTGATATGCTGCTCGATGTGCTCAACAACTCGAAAGTATTCGATGGCGCTCACCCGTTTCTGGTCTCCGACTATGTCAACCAGCATGTTGGACGCCACCGTCTGGAGATGGCGGCGCAGCAGGGGCGTTCGGAGTCCTCATCTGCCAGCCTGAGTTATACCGAGTTCGCCGATATCGGCCTATCCCGCATCAGTTATGGTGACCAGGTGCGCGTGCGCTGCCCGGATCTGGCCGAGGTGTACCACTTCCAGGTGGTGACCAAAGGGCAGTGCTACTGGCACTATGATGACGATCAACGCCTGCTGCTGCACCCGGGCCAGGCGTTGATGATGAACCCCAAAGAGCGCATCGACCTGTCCTACACCGAGGACTGCGAAAAGGTGATTATCAAGGTGCCCGAAGAGATTTTGAAGGGCGCCTGTCTCGAGCAGATCGGTATGGTACCGCGTGACGGTATCCGTTTTGAGCGCCGTGTCGTGGACCTCAATAATGCGGTCTGCTTCCTGCGTTTTCTCGATGCCCTGCTCACCGAAGCCAACGAGAACGAGGTCGAACTCGACAGCCTGCTCCTGCCCTACCGCGATATTTTACTTAGAAAGCTGTTGCAGCAGTTTGCCAACAACTCCCAGGAGCAGTCCTGCGCTGGCATGGACCGCGGCTTTGCCGAGCTGATCGCCTACATCGATGCCCACATCAAAGAGGAGATCGATGTGGATGAGCTGGCGCAGACCAGCAACGTCAGTGTACGCACGGTGTACAACCAGTTTTCCAAGCACTTCGGCCTGACACCGCGGTTATACGTGAAACATGCCAAGCTGAAGAATCTGCGTGCAGAGCTGATCTCAAATCACAAGGTGCGTAACGTAACCGAAGTCGCGCTGGATTACGGCTTCACCCACCTGGGACGTTTCTCCTCCGATTACCGCAAGATGTTCGGCGAGTTGCCCTCTGAAACCTTCAAGCGGCGGCGCTAACGTTCACTCAGCTTAGTGGCGCTCAGCGCTGACCGCAGATCTGATCGGTTACCTGACGCGTGCAGCTTAACAGCGCCCGGTGGTAGGGACCGCCGGGCCTCACGTCGATATCACCCGCCAGGCCCATGATCGATACCACCGATGAGACATTGCCGTTGATATCGTGAATTGCACTGCCCATGACATTGATATCCGGCAGGTAATCGCCGTAGAAACAGCAGTAGTTGCGCTCCCTGACCTCTTCTAGATGGCGGTAGAACGCCTCTTTCTGTATCGGCGTTCCATTGTGCCTGGGCAGGGCCGGGGGCGACTGGTAGAAGGCCTCGACAATCTCCAGCATCCGTTGCCGGGGCAGGTTGGCGAGAAAGATGCGGCCTGAAACCGAAAAGAAAGGCGACAGCTCTATCCCCAGGCGGACATTGACCGCCACCGGCTGGCTGGCATCGAGCCATTTGATCACCAGTGGCGCATGTCCGTTCCAGATCGTTACCGAGGTTGTTACATCCTTGCTGGTGTTGAGCTTTTCCACCGCCTGAAAGGTGAGCTGGATAGGGTCGATTCGTCGCAGCGCCGCCACCCCCAGTGTCAGGCTGGCATGGGCGAGGGAGTAACAGTTGGACCTGTCCTGCACGATATAGTCCGTGCGCATCAGGCTGACCAGGTATTTGTACAGCCGGCTCGGTGACAGTTGCAGGCGCTGGGAAAGCTCCTTCAGGCTGAGCGGATGTGCCGATTGCGCGATGGTGTCCAGTATCTTCAGACCCAGCTCCAGGGAGCCTATCCCCTGACGAGTCGGGGTCACAGGGTTATCGGTTGAGTCCGTGTCGAGATCTGAGCTCATTTCAGGCTGTCCCTACAGGTGGTAGACCATAAACGGGGCATGTTACTAGAACGTCCCGATCAACGAAATGTCGAACAGACAGGGTATCCAGGCCCCGCTGACGGGGCCTGCGGCCTTATACCCCCAGGTAGGACTCCACTTCATCGAGTCTGGCGCTCAGCCCCTCAGAGCTGTCGCTGAACACCACCTGGCCCTTGACCAGTACGATGTGCTTGTCACACAACTCCTTCAGCACCTTGATGTTCTTGTCGACGATGATGGTGGAGATGCCGCTGGCCTTGATGGTGCGGATCACCTCCCAGATCTCCTTGCGGATCAGCGGTGCCAGACCTTCGGTGGCTTCATCCAGGATTAACAGGTCCGGGTTGGTCACCAGTGCGCGGCCGATCGCCAGCATCTGCTGCTCGCCGCCGGAGAGCTGGGTACCCAGGTTACCCAGGCGCTCCTGCAGCCGGGGGAAGGTTTCCAGCACCCGGTCGTAGTCCCAATTATGTTCGCCCCTTTTGTTCGGGCGGGCGGCCATCTGCAGATGCTCCTTCACCGACAGATTGTGGAACATGCCGCGCCCCTCTGGGACATAGGCGATATCCCGTCGCATCCGCTGCCAGGTGGGCAACTGGGTGATCTCCTCACCATTGAACAGCACGTTGCCGCTGCGTGGTTGCACCAGTCCCAGGATCGATTTCAGCGTGGTGGTCTTGCCCATGCCGTTACGGCCCATCAGGCTGACCGCCTGGCCCGGCTCCACATCGAATCCCACGCCGTGCAGCACATGGCTCTCGCCGTAGAGGGTATGCAGGCTTTTTACTTCCAGTAGTTTATTCATCGCTCAGTACACCTCATCGCCCTGGCCCAGGTAGGCTTCCTTCACCCTCGGATCGTCACGCACCCGATCGACAGTGCCGGTGGTCAGGTGCTGGCCGTCGACCATCACCGTCAGTTTGTCGGACAGCTCGAACACCGCGTCCATATCGTGCTCGACCAGCACGATGCAGTACTCCTGCTTGAGCTGCTTGAGCAGCTCGATAATCAGTTGCGACTCCTCATGGCCCATGCCGGCCATCGGCTCGTCCAGCAGCAGTACGCAGGGGGAGGTCGCCAATACCATGGCGATCTCCAGCTGGCGCTGTTCGCCGTAACTGATATGCGCGGCGACCTCGTTCCGGCGTGACAGCAGGCCGACCTTTTCCAGTGCCTCGGTGGCGATCTCCTCCAACACCTCCTGGCGGTGGCGAGAGCGCAGGAAGTTGAAGCTGCCGCCCATACGGCGTTGCACGGCGACGCTGCAGTTTTCCAGACAGGTGGCGTTGGGGTAGATATTGGTTTTCTGAAAGCTGCGGCCTATCCCCCGGCGCGCGAAGGCGTAGGGTTTGATCGCATCGATCGGCGCACCCTCGTGAACGATCCGGCCACTGGTCGGTTTGTAGTGGCCACAGAGCAGGTTCAGCAGTGTGCTCTTGCCCGCGCCATTGGGGCCGACGATGCCGTGCAGCTCACGGTCATGGAATTTCAGCGAGATATCGTCGAGCGCCTTGAGACCGCCCCAGTACTTGCACAGCCCCTCTGTTTCCAGAATCACTTGGCTTTCCAGAATCACGTTGTTATTCATCAGCGTCTCTCCAAAAGCTTCTCGAGGTAACCCGCGATACCGTTCTTGAACAGGATCACCATCAGGATGATCAGAGCGCCCATGAACAGCAGCCAGTGCTCGGTCAGGTGTTCCAGACTGAAGTGCAGCCCCTCGTACACCAGGACTCCGAGGATGGCGCCGTAGATGCTGCCGATGCCGCCGAGTATCGACATCACCAGTGCGGAGCCGGATGTGGTCCAGGCCAGCATCGACGGGTTGACGAACCCGTACTGCAGGGTGAACAGGTATCCGGCGTAAGCGCCCAGTGCCGATGCCATGGTGTACGCCATCAGACGGAACACGAAGATGTTGTAGCCCAACGCCGTAGTCCGTCCCGGATTCTCATGGATCGAGTCGATGACGCGGCCGAAGCGGGAGCGGGTCACCAGGCGAAAAAAGAACAGCGTATTGAATAGCGACAGCAGGCACAGGTAATAGAAGTGGGTCGGGTTCTCCAGATCGAACAGGCTGAGGCCGAAGAGGCTGGTGTCCGGTTTCACGTAGATGAACACACCGTCGTTACCGCCGAAATCGAGCGAGTCGGAGAAGAAGTAGTAGGTCATCTGGGCGAAGGCCAAGGTGATCATGATCATGTAGATGCCGCTGGTGCGCAGCACCAGAAAACCGATCACCAGTGCCACGGCGGCGGCGATGACGCAGATGTAGAAGGTATAGACCCAGAAGTTAACCGCCTCGTACTCCGGCGCGATCATCACGAAGATATAGCCGCCGAGGCCGTAGAACATGGCGTGGCCCAGGGTGATCAGGCCGCAACGGCCGACCAGGTAATCCAGTGACATGACGAAGATCGCGAAGATCATCACCGTGGTCAGCTTGCTGACGTAGAAGGTGTTCTGCTCCAGGAACAGCGGCATCAGCAGCGCCAGCGGGAAGAACACCCAGACGAAGTAACGTTCGGTACGGTTGTTGAATAACATGACAGCACCTCCGGATCAGGATGAGAACAAACCCTGAGGTTTGATCAGCAGAATGAACGCCATGAGGATGTAGATCATCATGCTCGACAGTTGGGGTAGCAGCACCGAGGCGAAGGTATCCACCAGCCCGACCAGCAGCGCGCCGATGAGGGCGCCCTTGATCGAGCCCATGCCGCCGATGACGACGACCACGAAGCAGGCGATCAGCACATGCTCGCCCATACCCGGCACGATCGAACTCATTGGGGCGGCGATGACACCGGCGACAGCGGCAAGCATGACGCCGATGGCGAAGACGATGGTGTACAGGCGGCTGATATCGATGCCCAGGCACTCGACCATCTCACGGTTGGATTCACCGGCGCGGATCAGCATTCCCAGGCGGGTGCGATTGATCATGTAGTACATGATGGCGGCGATGGCGACGCAGAGCAGCGCCACGAAGAGACGGTAGACCGGGTATTCGACCACATCAGTCAGCGGTATGGCCGCGGACATGGCATCGGGCACCTGCACCCCCAGCGGGTCGTTCCCCCAGAGGATGCTCTGCAGGGCGTTGAACACGAAGATCATGCCGATGGTCAGCAGCACCTGATCCAGGTGGTTACGCCGGTACAGACGCTGGATCAGCGTGCGCTCGACGACAATGCCGATCAGCAGCGCGATGATCGCGGAGATCACAGCGCTCAGTGTGAAACTGCCGGTCTGCTGCACGAAGTACCAGGCCAGGTAGGCGCCCACCATGTACATGGAGCCGTGGGCGAGGTTAAGGATGCCCATGACGCCAAAGACCAGTGTCAGGCCGGAGGCGATCAGGAACAATAGCAGGCCGTACTGCAGACCGTTGATCAGCTGCACGAAAAATAGTGAAGTTGTCATGGCTACTTCCGAAGTCAATCAATTGCTTATAGAGGCGGGTGGCGCCGCCTCCGGACTGCTGAACTATCAGAGCTTGCAGCCGCGCGCCGGGTCTTCCAGCTTGGCCGCCGGCACGTCGATCACCTTATTAGCGCCGTCCACCACCTCACGCAGGTAGATGTTCTGGATCGGGTTATGCGCCTTGGAGAAGCTGACCTCGCCGCGCGGGCTCAGCAGCGTGGTGCTTTCCATCGCCTGGATCAGGGCCGCCTGATCGCTGATATCGCCACCGAGCTGATCCACCGCCTTGGCGATCAAGAGACCTGCGTCGTAGCCCTGTACCGCGTAGATATCCGCCTCCTTGCCGAACATCTGCTGGTAGTTCTGGCGGAACTTGGTGTTGACCTCGTTATCCAGGCCGTCGGCATAGTGCAGGGTGGTGCGGATACCCTCGGCTGACGGTCCCTGGGCGGAGGTGGTGCCCTCGGTCAGGAAACCGCTGCCGAGCAACGGGATCTTGCCTTTCAGGCCCAGCGCATCGTAATCCTTGACGAACTTGACCGCGCCGCCACCGGCGAAGAAGACGAACACGGCATCCGGGTTGATCGAACCGATCTCCGACAGGTAGGACTGGAACTCGGTTTTCGGGAAGGGCACCATGATCTGCTTGATGATCTCGCCGCCTCCTGCCTTGAACGCCTCCTCGAATCCCTCCAGGCTTTCACGCCCCGCGCCATAGTTCCAGCTCATGGTCACGACGCGCTTGTAGGCGCTATCCAACGCCACCTGGCCCATCGGGTAGGAGGGCTGCCACATGGAGAAGGAGGTGCGGAAAATATTCGGTGCACAGAGCGGCCCGGTGGCGGCATTGGCGCCGGCGTTGGGGATGATCATGATGGTGTCCTGGTCCTTCAACACCTTGATCATGCCCATGGCCACCCCGGAGTGAACCGGGCCGATGATGAAATTCGCGTGGTGCTGATTGAGCAGGGAGGAGGCGATCTCCGGAGCCCTCTCCGGCTTGGCTTCGGTATCCATCTCGATAAATTCGATCTGGCGGCCGTGGAGCTCACCCGCATGCTCCTTCAATGCCATTTTCAGACCGTTGCGGCCGGCATCGCCAAGGGCCGCATAGATACCGCTGAACGGCAGCATGACACCGACCTTGATCGGCTCGGCATTGTCCGCCAGCGCCTGGGCGCTAAGGGTGGCGACGACGGTGCCGGCCAGGAGAGTACGCATGAACTTGTTATAGTTTTCCATCTGTGACCTCTCGGTTGTATTTGTTTTTATTCAAGGTCGATTAGAAAGAAAGCTGATCTGGATCAATAGCCGCCAGATGCACACCAATGTCCATAAACTGCAACTGTCCACTATCCCTATGTCGAAACTGCATAGGGTGGATAGGAGTTGCAGTAAATGGATTTCCCCGTCGCGCCACGAGTTTAATTATCGAGTTCATGCCCTGTGTCCTTTTAATAAAGGGGCGCGCCGCGAATAAAACCGATAAAAGAGGTGTGACAATGAAAAAAGGTGTAATACGTCCCGGCCATGTGCAGATCCGGGTGCTGGATATGGATGAGGCGGTTGCTCACTACCGCGACCTGATCGGCCTGATCGAGACCGACCGCGACGACCAGGGCCGGGTCTACCTGAAGGGCTGGACCGAGGTGGACAAATTCTCCGTGGTGCTGCGCGAGGCGGACAGCGCCGGCATGGATTTCTTGGGCTTCAAGGTCCTCAGCGAAGCGGTGCTCGAGTCCCTGCGCGGTGAGCTGGCCGCGTTTGGTTGCGAGATCGAGGATATCCCCGCCGGCGAACTGATCGACTGCGGCCGTCGCGTGCGTTTCGTTGCGCCCACCGGGCACAGCTTCGAACTCTACGCCACCAAGACCCAGACCGGCCGCTACGGTGTCGGCAACCACAACCCGGAAGCCTGGCCCCGTGACCTGAAGGGGATGAAGGCGCAGCGCTTCGATCACTGCCTGCTCTATGGCCCGAACCTGGACAAGACCTTTGACCTGTTCCGCGACGTGCTCGGCTTCGACCTGTGCGAGCAGGTGATGACGCCGGATGGCAAGCGCGTGGCGCAGTTCCTCACCGTCGGCATGAAGGCCCACGATATCGCCTTTATCGATCACCCGGAACCGGGCAGGTTCCACCACGCCTCCTTCTTCCTGGAGACCTGGGAGGATGTGCTGAAGGCGGGTGGCGACTACTTCTACCCGGACCACGAACCGATCACCTGGGATGCGGACAGTGCTCAACGAGCGTTTCCTCACCGTCTTGACCTGATCACCGGTAATAGCGTGTAGCATCAGTTCCAGTGCTTGTTATTTGGCCTCCCATTACGGGAGGCCTTTTTTATGTCCGAATGTTTTTGAGTATACGTCCGAATCCTATCCATTTTTTAAACAGGAATTTTCGTAGGCTGCAACCAGGGGATAAAGGATAGCGCTCAGTGGATAGTGGCTTATTCCCCACAGCCCTAATCTGATTTAAAAAGAAGGAGGGCACCCCATGCATCAAGATCTGATTACCAAGCTAAGCAGCATGATGGAAGAGGATAAAGAGCAAGGTCTTTATCGCTGCCGTCGTGAGATGTTCACCGACGAAGAGCTGTTCGAACTGGAGATGAAGCACATCTTCGAGGGCAACTGGATCTTCCTGGCCCACGAAAGCCAGATCCCGAACAAGAACGACTACTTCACCGGCTTCATCGGTCGCCAGCCGATCTTCATCTCGCGCAACAAAGAGGGCGAGCTGAACTGCTACATCAACGCCTGCAGCCATCGCGGCGCCGTGTTGTGCCGCAAGAAGAAGGGCAACAAGGCAGTGCATACCTGCCCCTTCCACGGCTGGAGCTTCAACAACGACGGCAAGCTGGTCAAGGTCAAGGATCCGGAAGAAGCCGGTTACCCCGCTTCCTTCAACTGCGACGGCTCGCACGACCTGAAAAAGGTACCCCGTTTTGAATCCTACCGCGGCTTCCTGTTCGGCAGCCTGAAAGCGGACGTCAAACCGCTGAAAGAGCACCTGGGCGAAGCGGCCAAGATCATCGACATGATTGTCGATCAGTCACCGGAAGGACTCGAGGTGCTGCGCGGTTCCTCTACCTATACCTACGACGGCAACTGGAAGGTACAGGCGGAAAACGGTGCCGACGGTTACCACGTCTCCGCCACCCACTGGAACTACGTCGCCACCACCGGCCGGCGTAAGGCAGGGATGTCGATCGACGACGTCAAGGCGATGGATGCCTCCACCTGGAACAAACAGAAGGGCGGTTTCTATGCGTTCGAACAGGGCCATATCCTGCTCTGGATGCGCTGGCCCAACCCGCAGGACCGCCCGCTCTACGAGCGCCGCGACGAACTGGTCGAGAAGTATGGTGAAGCGCGCGCCGACTGGATGATCGGCAACCTGCGTAACCTCTGTCTCTACCCGAATGTGTTCCTGATGGACCAGTTCAGCTCGCAGATCCGCATGTGGCGACCGATCTCCGTCGACAAGACCGAGGTCACCATCTACTGCATCGCGCCGAAAGGTGAGAGCGCCGAAGCCCGTGCCCACCGTATCCGTCAGTACGAGGATTTCTTCAACGCCTCGGGTATGGCAACGCCAGACGACCTGGAGGAGTTCCGCGCCTGTCAGGAGGGGTTCAAGGCCAGCTCCCTGCCGTGGAATGACATGTGTCGCGGTGCCGAGCACTGGATCCAGGGGCCGGATGAGGATGCCAAAGCGCTGGGTATTCACCCGGTACTCAGTGGTGCCAAGTCCGAGGACGAAGGGCTGTACACCGTGCAGCACCGCTACTGGACCCAAACACTGACCGACGCTGTTAACGAAGAGCAGGAAGAGGCATAAGGAGACCGAGATGAGCATTACATACGAACAGGTACGCAATTTCCTCTACTCCGAGAGCCGTGCATTGGATGACAAGCAGTGGGATGCCTGGCTCGCACATTACGACAAGGAGGCCGAGTACTGGGTACCCAGCTGGGATGACGATGGCGAATTGACCACCGATCCGCAGAGCGAGATCTCGCTGGTCTACTACGCCCGTCGCGATGGTCTGGAGGACCGCGTGTTCCGCATCAAGACCGAGCGCTCCAGCGCCTCCAGCCTGCCGGAACCGCGTACCCAGCACATGCTCAGCAATATCGAGCTGCTGACCTCATCCGAGAACGATGCCGAGGTGCGCTATAGCTGGCTGACCAACAGCTATCGCTACAAGACCACCGATACCTACTACGGCAGCGCGCACCTGACCCTGGTCCGTGGCGATGACGGTGCGCTGAAGATCAAGCGCAAGAAGGTGGTGATCAAGAACGACTGCATCCACCACGTGGTCGACGTGTACCACCTCTGATACCCGTGAACCCATAATAACGAGCACCCTTGAGACGCCGCCTGGCCGGCGCCTCAAAGGGGGCCGAGGTAGCTGAAAATGCATAAAGTAGCGCTCAACTTCGAAGATGGTGTAACCCGGTTCATTCAAACCCTGCCCGGAGAGTCGGTGGCCGATGCCGCCTACCGTTCCGGTCTGAATATCCCGATGGATTGCCGTGACGGCGCCTGCGGCACCTGCAAGTGCCACTGCGAATCCGGCGAATACGCGATGGACGGCTATATCGACGACGCCCTGTCCGATCATGAGGCAGAACAGCGCTACGTGCTGACCTGCTGCATGGTGCCGGAGAGCGATTGCGTGGTGACCGTTCCCGCCTCGTCCGAGGTCTGCGTGCGCAGTCAGCAGGCCGACGTGCACGGTGAACTCACCGAGATCAACCGATTGTCGCAGTCGACGCTGAGCTTTACCGTCGCCGGTGACCAGGTCCGCGCCCTGCATTTCCTGCCCGGCCAGTACGTCAACGTGCAGGTACCCGGCACCGATCAGACCCGCGCCTACTCCTTCAGCTCCATGGTCAGAGAGCAGGATGAATCGGTCTCCTTCCTGATCCGCGTCGTGCCCGGTGGCCTGATGAGCGGCTTTATGGCCGAACAGGCCAAGGTGGGTGACAGGCTGACCCTGCGCGGTCCGTTCGGCTCCTTCTACCTGCGCGATATCAAGCGTCCGGTGTTGATGCTGGCCGGGGGTACGGGACTCGCACCCTTCCTGGCGATGCTGGACAAGATCCGCGCCTGCGGCAGCGAACACCCGGTGCACCTGATCTACGGCGTGACCCACGATTTCGACTTGGTCGAGCTGGAGAAACTGGAGGCCTTCGCTGCCGAGATCGACAACTTCAGCTTCAGTGCCTGTGTTGCCTCGCCCGAGAGCGACTGGCCTCGCAAGGGCTACGTGACCGACCATATCGAACCGTCCCATCTGAACGCAGGCGAGGTGGATATCTACCTGTGCGGTCCGCCGCCGATGGTTGAGGCGGTCAACGGCTTCATCGAAGCCAAGGGCATACAGCCGGTCAGTTTCCACTACGAGAAGTTCGCGGCAAGCCACTGAGGGGTGACCGGCTATGAGAGCAGCACGATTTGAGAACAAGGTGGCGGTGATCACCGGTGCGGCCCAGGGCATCGGCCGGGCGGTGGCGCTGCAGATGGCGGCAGAAGGCGCCGAGCTGGTGCTGGTCGATCGCTCCGAGATCGTCCACGAGGTGGCGCAGGAGGCGGAAGCCGCCGGAGCCGTCGCCGTGCACGTGGAAACGGCGGATCTGGAGCAGTACCCGGACTGCTGCCGCGCCATCGACGGCGCGGTCAGCCGCTTCGGCCGCATCGATATCCTGGTCAATAACGTGGGCGGTACCATCTGGGCCAAGCCTTACGAAGCCTATGAAGAGGAGCAGATCGAAGCCGAGGTGCGGCGCTCGCTGTTCCCCACGCTCTGGTGTTGTCATGCCGTGCTCAAGCCAATGCAGGCGCAGGGTGGTGGTGCCATCGTCAACGTGTCGTCGATCGCTACCCGCGGTTTGAACCGTGTGCCTTATGCCGCGGCCAAGGGCGGCGTCAACGCGATGACCGTGTGCATGGCATTTGAAAACTCGCAACACGGTATCCGGGTTAACGCTGTCGCTCCGGGCGGCACCGATGTGGGCGAGCGTCGTATCCCCAGGAACACCGCTCAGCAGTCGGAACAGGAGAAGGTTTGGTATCAGCAGATCGTCGACCAGACCATCGACTCCACCTTTATGAAGCGTTACAGCACACCGGAGGAACAGGCCAGCGCGATCCTGTTCCTGGCCTCCGACGATGCGTCCTATATCACCGGCACGGTACTGCCGGTGGGCGGTGGCGATCTGGGTTGAGATATTGCTGTTTGGGGGCTTTAGGCCCCCTTTTTTATTTCTGCCGGAAAAATCACTGGAAAGCATCAAAACTTCAATCTTGACGCCTAGGGAAAACCCCTATACTGTTGGTCGCTGAATCGCCTGACCCAGGCGGTTGAGCTGTACATGATCGGCGTATCCCTGCCGGTACAATAACAACAACAGGAAGCCAACGCTGTGATCCAGCTGCGGTTATAGGTAGCTCGTTATGATGCTCAATCTCTGCGTTACAGCCACACTTTCAGCGTGCTCTCTTCTACAGCCGGTCGTATCCGGCGGCATATCAAGCTCCCGAACTGAACATTCACCGCGACGCTAATCCGTCCACCTTAAGTTCATTCGACTTTTCATCGGTACGTCCTGCTTCAGGCGGCTTTACAGCTGCCGCTCAGGACCGGGAGCGATCATATGCAAAATTCCGTGACTCTGGACTCAGCTACCTCTGAGCCCGTTACTCTCGATACGGTGACTCTCGATTCAGTGAGTCTCCAGGACAAGTGGGAAAAAACCTCCGGCCGGGTCTATATCACCGGCAGCCAGGCGCTGGCGCGTCTGCCGATGCTGCAGGCCGAGCGCGACCGCGCCGCCGGGCTCAACACCGCCGGTTTCATCTCCGGTTACCGCGGCTCGCCCTTGGGCGGGTTCGACAAGACCCTGTGGCAGGTGCGCGACTACCTGAAAAAGTACAACATCACCTTCCAGCCCGGTGTGAACGAGGACCTGGGCGCCACCGCGGTCTGGGGTTCGCAGCAGGTCAATGTGTTCGAGGGTGCGAAATACGACGGCGTGTTCGGCCTCTGGTACGGCAAGGGCCCGGGTGTGGACCGCACCGGCGACGTGTTCAAGCACGCCAACGCCTTCGGTACCTCGCCCTACGGCGGTGTCCTCGCCGTGGCCGGTGATGACCACGCCTGCAAATCCTCCACCCTGCCGCATCAGAGCGATTACGCCTTCGCCGATGCGATGATGCCGGTACTCTACCCCTCCGGCATCCAGGAGATGCTCGATCTCGGCCTGTACGGCTGGGCGATGTCCCGCTTCAGCGGCTGCTGGGTTGGCTTCAAGGCACTGGCCGAGGTGATGGACTCGGCGATCTCGGCGAACCTGGATCAGCAGCGGCTGGAGATCATCTATCCCACCGATTTCGAGCTGCCCGCCGATGGCCTCAACGCACGCTGGCCGGATCGGCCACTGCAGCAGGAGGCGCGGCTGCTCAACTACAAGCTGGCCGCGGCCCAGGCGTTCTGCCGCGCCAACCGCCTCGACTGCATCGTGATTCAGCCTGCGCAACCCCGTTTAGGCATCGTCACCACCGGCAAGTCCTACCTGGACGTGCTGCAGGCGCTGGAAGATCTGGGTATCAGCCACGAGCTGGCGGCATCGCTCGGTATCGGACTGTACAAGGTAGCGATGACCTGGCCGCTGGAGCCGGAGGGGATCCGTGAGTTTGCACAGGGCCTCGACGAGATACTGGTGATCGAGGAGAAGCGCGGCCTGATCGAGGATCAGCTGAAAACCCAGCTGTACAGTTGGCAGGACGACCGGCGTCCGCGCGTGGTCGGCAAGCGTGACGAGCAGTTGGCTGAACTGGTCACCCCACTGTCGGAGCTGACCCCGGCGATGATCGCCCGGGCCATCGCTTCGCGCATCCAGGGTTTCTATACCAGCGAGCAGATGCAGCAGCGCCTGGCCTTCCTGAATGACAAGGAGGCGGAGCTGGCACAACCGCGGGCGCTGCTGGAGCGTACCCCGCACTTCTGTTCCGGCTGCCCGCACAACACCTCGACCACCGTGCCGGAGGGCAGCCGCGCCCTGGGCGGCATCGGCTGTCACTACATGGCGACCTGGATGGACCGCGGCACCGACACCTTCACCCAGATGGGCGGGGAGGGCGCGACCTGGATCGGCCAGGCGCCGTTTACCGACAACAAGCATGTGTTCCAGAACCTGGGTGACGGTACCTACTTCCACTCCGGGCTGCTGGCGATCCGCGCCTCGGTGGCGGCGGGCGTCAACATCACCTACAAGATCCTCTACAACGATGCCGTGGCGATGACCGGTGGCCAGCCGATCGACGGCACCCTGACCGTGCAGCAGATCACCCACCAGCTTTATGGCGAGGGGGTGCGCCGCATCGCGCTGGTCAGCGACGAGCCGGACAAGTATCCGAGCCGTGCCGATTTTGCCGACGGTGTCACCTTCCACCACCGCGATGACCTCGCGGCGGTGCAGATGGAGCTGCGTGAGATCCCCGGCTGTACCGCGATGATCTATGACCAGACCTGTGCCGCCGAGAAGCGTCGTCGCCGCAAGCGCGGCAAGATGAGCGATCCCGAGCAGCGCGTGGTGATCAACACCGAGGTGTGTGAAGGCTGTGGTGACTGCGGCGTGCAGTCCAACTGCCTGTCACTACTGCCGGAGGAGACCGAGCGCGGGCGCAAACGCAGTATCGACCAGTCCGCCTGTAACAAGGACTTCAGCTGCGTCCGCGGTTTCTGTCCCAGCTTCGTCACCGTAAAGGGTGGCAAGCTGCGCAAGCCGGAACTGGTTGGCAAGAATGCCAGCTTCCCGGAACTGCCGGAGCCGCGACTACCGCCGCTGGTAGAGAGGGCACAGCCCTACAACATCCTGCTCACCGGTGTCGGCGGCACCGGCGTGGTCACCGTCAGCGCCCTGCTGGGCATGGCGGCACACCTGGAGGGCAAGGGCGCCGGGGTGCTGGACCAGATCGGCCTGGCGCAGAAATTCGGCGCGGTGATGAGCCATATCCGCATCGCCCCGAGCCAGGAGCAGATCCACACCGTGCGCATCCCGGCCGGTGAGACCGACCTGATGATCGGTTTCGACCTGATGGTCGGCGCCAGCGAAGAGGCGCTGGGCAAGCTGGAGCGCCAGCGCAGCCGCGTGGTGGTGAACAACCACGAAACCATGCCGGCGGCGTTCACCCGCGACCCGGACCTGCAGGTGCCCACTGCGCAGATGCAGCAGGTGATCTGCGATACCGCCGTGGTTGGCGGTAGCTACTGTCTCGACGCCACCCGTCTGGCCACCCGACTGCTTGGCGATGGCATGGCGGTGAACCTGTTCTGCATCGGTTACGCCTGGCAGCGCGGGTTGATTCCGCTCCGCCGCCAGTCGATCGAACGCGCCATCGAGCTTAACGGCGCCTCGGTCGAGGCAAACAAGCAGGCGTTCCTCTGGGGCCGCCGTGCCGCGTTCGACCTGACCCGGGTCGAAACCCTGGTCGACCCGGATGCCAGCGTACAGACGTTGAAGCTGCTACCCAGCCTCAACCAGCTGGTCGAGCGCGAGATGCAGCACCTGCGCGAGTACCAGAACGAGGCGCTGGCACAGCGCTATCTCGAACGGGTGAATCAGGTGCGGCAGGCCGAGCAGTCGCTGGGCAAGGGCAGCCGTCTGCCTCTCAGATTAACGGGGGCCGTGGCCGAGTACTACAGCAAGCTGCTGGCCTACAAGGATGAGTACGAGGTCGCGCGTCAGCTATCCTCCGACAGCTTCCGTCAGCAACTAGCGGAGCAGTTCGAGGGTGAGTTCGAGCTGGAGTTCAACCTGGCGCCGCCGCTGATCTCCCGACTCGACCCGGCCACCGGGCGTCCGCGCAAGCGCAAGTTCGCAGGCAAGCGCATGCTGCCGCTGTTCCGGCTGCTGGCCGGCCTTCGCGGCCTGCGTGGCACGGTGCTGGATCCCTTCACCTACAGTGCCGACCGCCGCCTGGAGCTGCGCCTGATCACCGAGTACGAGGCCGATATTCAGCTGATCCTGACCCAGCTCAGCGCTGCAAACTACGATGCCGCCTGCCAGCTGGCGCAACTGCCCGCCGCCATCCGCGGTTACGGTCCGGTGAAAGAGAAGGCGTACGAAAAAGCCCAAGTGCAGCGTGTCGAGTTGCTCAAGCGACTGAACAGCGGCACCGATGCCGGTCGAAGCACCGACCCGTACGTGCAGCTGCATGAGGTGAGCGCATGAACGCCCCCGTTACCAATCCGAATGAACAATTGAAAGAGCTAGAGAACATGTCCGTATTCAGCCACCCGGAATTCGATAACCACGAACAGCTGACCTTCTTCAGTGATGAGAAGACTGGCCTGAAGGCGATCATCGCCGTGCACAACACCAACCTGGGTCCGGCGCTGGGCGGTTGCCGCATGTGGCACTACGCCAGTGACGAGGAGGCACTGCGTGATGTGCTGCGCCTGTCCCGAGGCATGACCTACAAGTCGGCGCTGGCCAACCTGAAGCTTGGCGGTGGCAAGTCGGTGATTATCGGCGATCCGCGCCAGCACAAGTCAGAGGCGCTTCTGGAGATGATGGGACGCTGCCTCGAACGCACCGGTGGCCAGTACATCGCCGCCGAGGACTCCGGCACCAGCGTGCCCGACCTGCAGGTGATGAGCCGCTTTACCGATAACGTGGCCGGCATCACCGAACGCACCGGTATCGACGGTCTGCCCTGTAACGGCGATCCGTCGCCGGCCACCGCCTACGGCTGTTTTGTCGGCCTGAAGGCGGCGGTCAAACATCAGCTCGGCCGCGACGATCTGACCGGTCTCAAGGTCGCGATCCAGGGGGTGGGCAATGTCGGCTACCGCCTGGCCAAGCATCTGCGCCAGGCCGGTGCCGAGCTGTATGTCACCGATATCCACGAGGAGCAGGTGCGCCTGGCGGTGACCGAACTGGATGCTACCGCGGTCGCGCAGGAGGAGATCCTGGGACTGGACGTGGATGTGCTGGCGCCCTGCGCCCTGGGTGCGGTGCTGAACGACTTCAGCATTCCGCAGATCAAGGCGAAAGTGATCGCCGGAGCTGCCAACAACCAGCTGGCGCTGGCCAAGCACGATCAGATGCTCCAGCAGCGCGGCATCCTCTATGCACCGGATTACGTGATCAACGCCGGTGGCATCATCGATATCTACTACGAGCGCGTCGGTCATGAACATACGAAAGTACGTGCCCATATCGACACCATCGCCGACACGCTGCAGGAGATCTTCCGGCGTGCTGACGACAGCGGCCGTCCCACCGGTGAGATCGCCAATGAACTGGCCGAAGAACGCTTTATGAACAAGTAACACCCCGCCGCCCGTGCCCCGGCTTGTACATCGGTCGCGGGGGGATACTCTCTCGAAACTGTCCACAAGATAAGAATAAGATGGAGACGTATAGATGACTGAGTTGACTCAGAATCCAACCGCGGGATCCGCGGCAACCGATGCTGGTTCCGGTGCGAAAGCGGCCCACCCGATGTGGTCCTCGCGGCTGGCGTTTATCCTCGCCGCCAGCGGTTCCGCCGTGGGTTTGGGCAATATCTGGAAGTTCCCCTATATCACCGGTGAGAATGGTGGTGGTGCTTTTGTACTGGTCTACCTGGTCTGTATTGCGCTGATCGGTATCCCGATCATGATGGCCGAGGTGGCGATCGGTCGTCGCGGTGGTCGCAGCCCGATCAATAGCATGCGTCAACTCGCGCAGCGGGATGGCCGTTCCAAACGCTGGGCCTGGATCGGCGGCATGGGGATGCTCTCCTCCTACCTGATTCTGTCGTTCTACTCCGTTATCGGCGGCTGGGCGCTGGCCTATGTGGGCAAGTCCGCCGGTGGCCTGTTCGTCGGCGCGACCACTGAGCAGATCGGTGCCCAGTTCGGCGCGCTGCTGGCCGACCCCTATAGCTTGTTGCTCTGGCACTCGGTGTTCATGGCGCTGGTGATCCTGATCGTGGCCCGAGGTGTCACCTCCGGTATGGAGAAGGCGATCAATATCCTGATGCCGCTGCTGTTCGTGCTGCTGCTGGTGATGGTGGGCTACGCGCTGAGTACCGACCGCTTCGCCGACGGCCTCAGCTTCCTGTTCACGCCGGACTTCTCCAAGCTCAGTACCGAAGGGGTGCTGACCGCACTGGGCCACGCCTTCTTCACTCTGAGCCTGGGTATGGGCGTGATGATGGCCTACGGCTCCTATCTGCCCAAGCAGGTCTCGATCGCGAAAACTGCGGTCACCGTGTCCGTGGTCGATACCCTCGTGGCACTGCTGGCAGGTCTGGCGATCTTCCCGATCGTGTTCTCCAGCGGCCTGGAGCCGGGCGCCGGTCCGGGACTGATCTTTAACACCCTGCCGATCGCGTTCGGTCAGATACCGGGCGGCGTGCTGTTCGGCACCCTGTTTTTTGTCCTGCTGGTGGTTGCCGCGGTCACCTCCGCGATCTCGCTGCTGGAGCCAGTGGTGGAGTGGTTCGAGGAGCAGAAGGGCTACGACCGCCTGCGCTGCACGCTGATCGGCGGTATCAGCATCTGGGCACTGGGTATCCTGACCATCCTGTCGCTGAACGAGTGGTCGGGCGTCCATCCGCTGGGTTTCATCGCCCGCTTCGAAGGCAAGACCATTTTCGACCTGTTCGACTACGCCACCGCCAACCTGATGATGCCGCTGGGCGGCTTCTTTACCGCGCTGTTCCTGGGCTGGTTCATGTCCAAACAGGCAGCGGAGAACGAGCTCTCCTTCGGTAATCCGCTGGCGTTCAAGCTGTTTATGTTCGTACTGCGCTTCATCACCCCGGCCGCCGTGCTGCTGGTGTTTGTGTATAACCTGATCTGAGGCGCTAAGCGCTATTCCCTGGCCGGCTCCTATCAAGGCCGTTTTTGGGGGACCAGTGTCCCCCTTTTTTTTGGGGGGGCAGGATCTAGGCTGTCCAGCGGCGCATGTTTGTGTATGAGCGGGATTTCATAAACGCACCGATCATTCCGGGCCTCTGTATTGCAAGCTGCTACCGGTGCGGCGACGGGTAATCGGGCCGCCAGATCGCGATTCCTTTCAGCGAAGTCATGCTCAGTGACCTGGTAAGTACCAGGCAGGCAATGGAACCGATGACAATGCCCCGGAACGCCGCGCCCAGGACCAGGAAACTCATAGCGGAGGCTATGGCGAGACAGATGATAACGGAGGCTTCTGTGCTCCGTTGCCTCGTCCGCTTCATTCAGGCTCAGCTCCGGGAACAGGGTGACCAGCAGCGTGGTGCCGAGAGCGGATGTGACCAGCGGGATGCGCATCCACCAGCTGCGCAGCTTCGTCGGCGCCGACGAACCGTTGGATATGTCGCGTCGTCCGCCGCCATTTCCCTTGTCCGTGCTTTATCCACAGCAGCGCCAGATGCCGCCACGCTTGCGCGTGTTCATCGCCTGGCTGGTGGAGCCGTTTGAATGATCGGCCCTCGTAAGGGGGCTGAGTAATCGCGTGCAGATTTCTGCACTCAGCGGCTAGGTTCTGCACCCATCGGAGCGCTGTTCATGATGATCTGTCGCATTGTTAAACCAACAGAAAGGACAAATTCCAATGTGCAGGAGCCGATAACAGAACAATCACAAGGTGGCCATCATGAAAGTCGAAACTCTTAGCCCGCTGGAAAGCGAAAATATCGAATACCGACACACCGGCGGCATCAGTCAAAATAATGCTCAGTACGCTTTCGTACCAGCCTTTCAGGACGAGTGTGATCGACGAGTCGAGCTGTCACGTTTCAGGGATGGCCGTGTCGCCCCTTTTCATACGCTGGATGGGCTACCTGAAGAGTGGATTGTCAAACGTGATCGCGCTGGTCGGATTGTCGCGATTAGAAGCAGTATTGTTTCCGGCTTCGTCCGTCACGGACGCTTTTTCAGTCGTCAGGAAGCGGCGGAATATGTCGACGAGATCGCGTAAAATACTTGAGAGGTTACTATTCGGTTTTGAGCTAAATATATCGGTGTTTAAATTAAAAAAACCGACCACTTTAATAAAGGTGGTCGGTGCTTTTGTTGATAATTTTTTGCTGGTTTTGACTGGTTGTTTTGTGTTTTTCTATCAGTTATTAAGTCAGGTATTGGTACGGCTATATTTCAAGCCGTGATCTGTTTTGAGTATCGGAAGGGGTTTCTCCAAAAAGCTTCTTATACTCGGATGAGAAACGGCCTAAATGGCTAAAGCCCCAGTTCATTGCAAGATTTGAAATGCTCTCATGGCCGCAGCTGGCGATGATGTCATTGCGTACGCCTTCGAGTCTTACCCGTTTAAGGTAAGCGGTCGGCGGTTCACCGAAATGGACCTTGAAATCGGCGTAGAGCTTATTTCGTGATACGCCGGCAACCCACTCGATATCTTCTATATGCAGATCATTCTTGGCATTGCTGCGGATATAGTCGATGGTCTTGATGATGTAGGCCGGTAGCTTGCGTTTGAACGCATCGCGCACCGCATCCGAGTAGTTATGCGGCTGCGAGGTGAGCAGTCCCTTGATCAGCGCTTGCTCT
The DNA here is from genome assembly GCF_014641945.1 of Marinobacterium zhoushanense. Classification (GTDB taxonomy): domain Bacteria; phylum Pseudomonadota; class Gammaproteobacteria; order Pseudomonadales; family Balneatricaceae; genus Marinobacterium_D; species Marinobacterium_D zhoushanense. Next base: position 317,422 of record NZ_BMIJ01000002.1, on the reverse strand, counting down.
ATATCGCGGATAAACGGGGCGAAATTGTACAGGCTACCAGCCTGTGAAAGCTCCTGCTCGATCAGCCTTATCGTGCGCCACCAGGCACTGGGTGCACCCACGCGGGCATCCATTTTTGGTTCAAAAATCAAAGGCTTGTCGATCGGCTTGCCAATCATCGATTCCAGTGAAAGCTCCATCTCCCGACGCGAAATTCTGACCAGGCTCTTGCGGCAGTTGCCACTTATATTGAGCTCGCAGGGCGCCGAAGGGGAGATGATGATGCCGCTGGTAATGTTGGACTCGGTCTTGTTGTCCGGCGTCGACAACTCCTGAAACCCACTGATCGGCAGGCTGATGCTGTAGCTGTTTTCCAGATCCTCGATTTTGACCGTGACGTCGGTGCCGTACTCGATATGGCCAATGGCCGTGGTGGTCGAGTTCAGAATATTACCCACGTGCCTGAAATGCATTTTACGCGCATTGTAGACGGTGAGGTCGTGAGGACCGCATATATTAGACATCCATGAAACCGCGTCGGCAGTATCCTGGATATCGGCTGATATCTTTTTTGACGACTCAGCTTCAAACAGGCTTACGTTTTCCAGCATAGTGAAAACCGGATTTACCGGCCCTGTCTTTATGTAGACGTTATAATAATTCTTTTGGCTAACATGGGTTGAGCCAACCTTCAAACTAGCATGGCCCTTGATCTCGGTCAATTGCTTAATCCTTATATTGGCGTCTGCGTTCATGCGCGCCATTCAGGTTCGAAATCGATAAAAATGGCTTTTTTGTCGTGTCTCAGCCTTTCTGAACCTGATGTTTTATTGTGCAGGTGCAATAAAAAGAGGCAGCGTTTTATTTGTGGGATTACCATTTCCTGATTTAAGTACATGAATTGCAATCGGCTTTGGTAGGCCGGCATACGTGCACATATATATGGCGCAAATGACCCTGTTTGGTGCGTGGTGAAAAGGGGATAACGCTTCTAAAAAATCCGGATAGGCGAGTAGGGGGGCGGTTTGGTCTTATGAATCCATAAACCCACCGGCGGGGTACAAGGCCCCGTCTCTAACCGGAGGTCATCACGATGACAACAAATACAGAGATGCTGGAGATCTGGAGGGAGAAGATCGAATCTGCCCTCGATTTCCGTCCGGACGACAAGGTCTACAAGGTCGCACGTGAAGTATTCACCGATCGTGAACTGTTCGATCTCGAGATGGAACTGATCTTCGAGAACACCTGGATCTACGCCTGTCACGAGAGTCAGATCGCCAATCCCAACGACTTCTTCACCATGCAGGCTGGCCGACAGCCGATGATCATCACCCGTGACGCCAAGGGTGAGCTCAACGCGCTGCTCAACGCCTGCCAGCATCGCGGCGCCACGCTGACACGCGTCTGCAAGGGGAACCAGTCCACCTTTACCTGCCCGTTCCACGCCTGGTGCTACAAGTCCGACGGCAAGCTGGTCAAGGTCAAGGCACCGGACGAGTACCCGCAGGATTTCGACAAGTCCACCCGTGGCCTGCGCAAGGCGTTGGTCAGCAGCTACAAGGGTTTCGTCTTCATCAACCTGAATACACAGTGCAAGCAGTCACTGGAGGAGTTCCTTGGGGACGCCAAGATCGCTTTCGACATGATGGCGGCGCAGTCTTCGAACGGTGAGCTCGAGGTGCTGCCCGGTTCCTCCAGCTACACCTTTGACGGTAACTGGAAGCTGCAGAACGAGAACGGTCTCGACGGGTATCACGTCAGCACCGTGCACTACAACTACGTGGCCACGGTGCAGCATCGTCAGCAGCAGGACGCGGCAAAAGAGGGCGGTGCCTCCAAGACCCTGGACTACAGCAAGCTTGGCGCCGGGGACAAGGAGACCGATGATGGCTGGTTCGCGTTCAAGAACGGCCACACCATCCTGTTCAGTGATATGCCGAACCCAGAAGTGCGCCCTGGTTATGCCAGTGTGATGCCGCGCCTGATCGAGGAGTATGGCCAGACCCGCGCCGAGTGGATGATGCACCGCCTGCGCAACCTCAACATCTATCCCAGCTTGTTCTTCATGGATCAGATCAGCTCTCAGCTGCGCGTGATCCGTCCGGTGGCCTGGAACAAGACCGAAATCCATAGCTTCTGCCTGGGCGTCAAGGGCGAGTCCGACGCCGATCGCGAAAACCGCATCCGCCAGTTCGAGGATTTCTTCAACGTCTCCGGTATGGGTACGCCCGATGACCTGGTCGAGTTCCGTGAGGCGCAGAAGGGCTTCGAGGGCCGCGCCGAGCGCTGGAACGACATCTCCCGTGGCTGCGAAAACTGGGCGACAGGCCCTACCGCCAATACCGAGGCGCTGGATATCCAGCCGGTGCTGACCGGTACCGAGTTTACCCAGGAGGGGCTCTACGTGAACCAGCATTCGACCTGGCAGCGCTACATGCTTGAAGGGTTGGCAGCGAAGAAACGCAAGGCGCAGGAGGGTTGAGCCATGAGTAATGTTATTCAGAGCATCGAACAGTTCTTATACCGCAAGTCCGAGTACTGCGACCGCCAGCAGTGGGACGAGTACCTGGCGCTGTTTGACGAGAACGCCGAGTTCCATATTCCGCAGTGGGACTCCGAGCATGTTTACACCACCAACCCCAAGCGTGAGATGTCGCTGATCTACTACCCGAGTCGCGCAGGGCTAGAGGATCGCGTGTTCCGTATCCGTACCGGCAAGAGTGCGGCCTGCACGCCGATGCCGCGCACCATGCACCTGGTCGACAACGTGCAGGCGCTGCAGCAGGAGGATGGTATGTGGCTGGTCAAGGCCAACTGGGCGACCCACTTCTTCCGTTTCGGTGAGTCCGAATGCTTCTTCGGTTGGTCGGAATACCGCCTGCGTGCAGATGGCGACAGCTGGAAGATTCAGAGCAAGCGCTCGATCGTGCTCAACGACAAGATCCGCCATGTGCTCGATTTCTACCATGTTTGAGCGAGTGACGCGCAATACGGTCTTCGGATCGGGAGGAAAAGCAGTATGCATAAGGTTGCACTGAGTTTTAATGATGGTCGCACCCACTTTATCGGCGTCAATGGCAACGAGGTGTTGATCGATGCCGCCATGCGACACGGGCTGACTCTGCCGGTGGACTGCCGTGAGGGTGTGTGCGCGTCTTGCAAGGGCACCTGCCAGTCGGGTGATTACGATCTGGAGTATGTCGACGAGGATGCCCTCAGCGAGGATGACCTCGCCAAGGGCGGTATTCTGGCCTGCCAGATGCGGGTCAAAAGCGATTGCGCTGTGCGCTTCGACTTTGACTCCTCTCTCTGCACCAGCGCTGGCCCCGAAGAGGTTGAGGCGCGGGTATCCAAAGTGGAGGTGCTGTCTGACTCAACGGCAGAGCTTCACCTCGATGCCAGCAGCCGCGCGGGGCAGCTCGACTTCCTGCCGGGACAGTATGCGCATGTCCAGGTGCCGGGCACCGATGAGTGGCGATCCTACTCATTTGCCTGCGAACCCAATCAGGACAACCAGCTGCAGTTGCTGATCCGCCTGCTGCCGGATGGCGTCATGAGCAACTACCTGCGCGATCGGGCGCAGCCGGGTGACCGGATCAAGCTCAAGGCACCGCTGGGTGCGTTCTATCTGCAGCAGGTCAAGCGACCCTTGATCTTTGTTGCCGGTGGCACGGGCCTCGCCGCCTTCCTCGGCATGCTCGATCAGATGGCTTCAAATCCAGACAAACAGGCGCAGCCGGTACGCCTTTTCTACGGCGTAACCCGTCCGCAGGATCTATGCGAGCTGGAGCGCCTCAAGACCTACGAACAGCGTATTCCGGAATTCTCCTTCCTGACGACGGTGATGAACCCGGATGCCGACTGGCAGGGCGCTTCTGGTGTGGTGACCGACCTGTTCGAGGAATCCCATTTCAACGGCGGCGAAGTGGATGCCTACCTGTGTGGGCCCCCGCCGATGGTCGAGGCCGTCAAGAGCTGGCTGGATCAGCGCAACATGGAGAACAGCCGTATCTACTTCGAGAAGTTCTCCGCCAGCTAATACCTAACCCAACACGAAAACAGCACAAGAATAAAAAGAGGAAAGCACAATGAAAAAAGGTGTCATGCGACCTGGACATGTGCAGCTCCGGGTAATGGATATGGACGAAGCGGTTGCCCACTACCGCGATCTGATGGGCCTGATCGAGGTCGATAAGGACGCGCAGGGGCGTGTGTACCTCAAGGGCTGGACCGAGGTGGACAAGTTCTCGGTAGTGCTGCGCGAGTCTGACACACCGGGCATGGATTTCATGGCGTTCAAGGTGTTGAACGAATCGGTACTGGAGAGCCTGCACGGCGAACTGGTCGAGTTTGGCCTCGACGTCGAGCAGATTCCAGCCGGTGAGTTGAGCGGCTGTGGTCGTCGTATCCGCTTCGTTGCTCCGACCGGCCACAGCTTCGAGCTGTTCGCCGAAAAGGAGCAGCCGGGCCGTTACGGCATCGGCAACCACAATCCGGAGGCCTGGCCTCGCGATCTGCGCGGCATGAAGGCACAGCGCTTCGATCACTGCCTTCTTTACGGACCAGATCTGGACAAGACACTGGACCTGTTCCGTGACGTGCTGGGCTTTGATATCTGCGAGCAGGTGATGACGCCGGACGGCAAGCGGGTGGCGCAGTTCCTGACCACCAGTATGAAAGCGCACGATATCGCCTTCATCGACCACCCAGAGCCGGGCAAATTTCACCACGCCTCATTTTTCCTGGAAACCTGGGAAGACGTGTTACGTGCCGGTGATCTGATTTCGATGACGGACACATCTATCGATATCGGTCCTACCCGACACGGTATCACTCACGGACAGACGATCTACTTTTTCGACCCATCAGGTAATCGCAATGAAGTCTTCTGCGGTGGCGACTACTTCTATCCGGACCACGAGCCGATTACCTGGGATGCCGACAAGCTGGGCAAGGCGATTTTCTACCATGATCGCCAGCTGAATGAGCGGTTCCTGACCGCTTTGACCTGATATTCGTCTTTGTGCCCAACAACTGAAGGTTAGCCATGAAAATGATTAAACACGCCGCCTGTGGTGCTCTGGCCATGCTGGTTTCCACCTCTGCGCTGGCAGATGCGTACAAAATGAAGATAGGTATCGCTACGCGTAACGATCCCATTCATCACTATGCCGAAGAACTGGCAAAGCGGTTGAACGAACGCTCCGATGGGCAGATCAATGCCAAGGTATTCCCGGGTGGTCAGCTCGGTAATATTCCTCGCATGATCGAAAACCTGCAGTTTGGTGCCATTGAGGTCGTGGTGGCACCGCCGCTGTTTGCCAAAGGCTTGAGTGATCGCTTTGAAGTGGCCGCTGCCCCTGGTTTGTTCCGAGATATCGATCATGCCTACGCCACGCTTCAAGATGCGGACTTCCGAGACGATTATCTGAGCCTGGCCGATAAAAACGGTGTGACCGGCATAGGTCTGTGGGTCTATGGCGGTAGCTCCTACGCGTCCAAGAAGCCGATTGTGAAGTTGACTGACTTTAACGGCATGAAGATTCGCTCTATCGGCTCTGATCTCGAAGACAAGGAGTTGAAGCTGCTGGGGGCTTCTGCCGTTCCCATGCCGTTCATTGAAATGGTGCCGGGTCTGCAGAACAACGCTATTGATGGCGTGCGAAGCAGTATTTTGGCCATGGGCGCCATGAAGATGCAGACTGTTGCCGATCATTTGACCATCACCGGTGAAATTCAGTACCCGATTGCGGCTTTTGCCTCCAAGGGCTTTTTGAACAAGCTGCCGGATGAGCTTGAGCAGCTGGTGCTGGACACTAGCCGTGAGCTGGACAAGGAGATGCAGGCTCACGTCATTGAAAAGAACAGTCTTGCCCTGAATGCCTGGACCACAGAGGGTGTCACCGTACATCAGCTGGATGCCGCGGACAGTCAGCAGTTGCTGGAGAACGGTAAAACGGCAACGACTGAGGTCTTTGCAGCCAAGCCTGAGTCTCTGGCGTTGTACCAGAAGCTGGTTGAAATCTCGAATAAATACTAAGGACCATGGGCCTGTGGAAACAGGCCCATGCATTTAAGGTCTTGGTTATGAATGCAAAAGCAGAAGTATTCGAGGATGTGGCCATGCCCACAAGGGTGTCGGTTATTAGGCGTCAGCTGGATAAGGGATACTCCCTCATTATTGGCACAGGCATACTGGTTGCAATCATGATTAATATTGCCAATGTGATCGGGCGCTATGTATTTGATAGCTCCATCGCCTGGGCAGAAGAAACTCTTTCTTTCATATTAATATGGGTGGTTTTTGTTGGGGCCGCAAAAGTTGCTTTGAACAATGGTCATCTGAGAGTCGAGCTTTTTTCAGATTATCTAAAAGGTCCGCTAAAGGCTGTTTACGATTTTGTTATTTGGAGCTCAATCTGTGCGCTATCACTCTATATGGCTAATGAGTCTTTCAAAGCTGTCAGTCTGATGTATAGTTTTGGTCAAACCAGTAATGTCGCGGGTATTCCCATGTATATACCCCATGCCGCGCTGTTTTTGGGGTTTATGGCAATGGCCGTATCTACCCTTGTAAATATGCTTGAGTTCTTGCTGTCGAATAAGAGGGTGGGCTGATGGACTTTCTTATCTTCGCACTACCCGTTCTGTTTCTGTCTCTGGGCTTTCCAATTTTCATGGTGCTGATGGTGACGGCTGCCGTGTCGATTGTCGTCGTCATGGACATGCCGGGTCAGGCGATCCATCAGGCGATCTTTGGCTCCTTGGGGGCCTACTCTTTGCTGTCCGTTCCTTTCTTCCTGTTTGCAGGGGAGGTGATGGCAAAGGGCAGTATGTCCAAACGTATCATCGACTGGGTAATGTCCTTACTTGGGAAGACAAAAGGCGGGCTGGGGTTTGTCACCCTCGGATCTTCTACCTTCTTCGGTGCAATCTCCGGTTCGTCTGTAGGCACCGTGGCCGGAATAGGGCGCCTGGTCTACCCGCCGATGCAGAGAGAAGGCTATGGCCCTCACTTCGGCACAGGGCTACTATCGTCTTCGGCGGCGATTGCCCAGTTGATTCCCCCGTCCATCGTACTCATTCTCTACGGCATCTCCTCGCAGCAGTCCATTACCAAGCTGTTCGTGGCCGGCATCTTGCCGGGGCTGGTACTGGCGCTCGTGCTTGCGGCGTACATCTACTATTACTCGCGCAAGAACGCCGCTCAGAGTCAGGGCGAGTCGTTTTCGCTAATCAAGTTCTGGCGTGAGTCCAGACGCGTGATATTGGCGATTTTTATGCCGATATTCGTGTTGGGCGGAATTTATGCAGGGATCTTTTCACCCACTGAAGCGGCCGGTATCGCCTGTGTCTATGCGATTATCGTCAGCTGTGTGATCTATCGTGATGTATCCATGCGCGAGCTGTGGGATATTGCGGTCTCTTCTATGTACACCACGGCACAAATTCTGATTATTGTAGCCGCGGCCGGTTTATTCAGTTGGGTGTTGACCGTTAACGGTGTTCCGGCTCAGTTATCGGGTTGGGTAAGCGGTATGGATATTGAAAAGTGGCAGATTCTTTTGATGATAAACCTGATGCTGCTGCTGGTTGGTTGTTTTATGGATACCATGTCGGCAACGCTTTTGTTCAGTCCATTATTGCTGCCGATTGCAACCAGTTTTGGTGTTGATCCTATTCACTTGGGCATCATTATCACCATGAATCTGTCGATTGGTCTTTTTACGCCGCCTTTCGGAATTAATATTTTCATGGTCAATGCCATTACGGGTGTTGGAATGAAATCAATATTCCAGGGTGTGCTGCCATTTGTATTGGTAAGTCTGGTGGCGCTCTTACTGGTGACTTTTATTCCGTCATTGTCGCTGGCGCTTATACCCTTCTTGTCTTGATATCAGGCACTGATTTATTCGTGAGGTTAGCAGATGTTGTACCGTTCCTTCACAAGTAGCGACGAGATTAGCCAGGCGTACAACCCCATGCTCGGCAAGGACCCCAAACAGGTCATTGGTGAGTATGTGCGCTTGAGTCAGGATACATTGGATGTAGTGGACGTAGCTCGGACCGAGCAGTTCGGGCCAACGCTGGCTGAGCATGTCGATGTGTTCTCAGCGCAGCAGCAAGGTGCTCCCTTACATATATTTCTGCATGGCGGCTACTGGCGAGCGTGTAGCAGCAAAGACTTTGCGTTTGTTGCACGTCAGTTGGTTCCGGCGGGTATCACGACTCTGGTTGTGAACTATGCGCTATGTCCACAGGTATCCATGTCCGAAATTGTGCGTCAGGCGCGAGCATCAGTCGCCTGGGCCTGGCATAACGCCGAACGTTTGGGGGCAGATCGAAACAACATTACCGTTTCCGGTCATTCTGCCGGTGGGCATCTGGTTGGCATGGTGTTGAGTACAGACTGGGAGGCAGATTACGGCCTGCCTGCGGATGTGCTTAAGGGGGCAGTTGCAATCAGTGGGCTGTTCGACCTGGGGCCTTTTCCTCACTCCTGGTTACAGCCTGACTTGCAGCTAACTGAGAGAGAAGTTGAATTGCTAAGTCCTCTTAAGCTTGCTCCTGTGGCTAAAACTCCGGTTCGTTTACGTGTTGGAGCCTTGGAATCTGAGGAATTTCACCGTCAATCACGCACCTACCAGAATTATCTGGAAACCAGAGGGTTTGAGGTTCAGTTTCAGGCAGTAAGTGATACTGATCATTACTCAGTGATGGATGAAATGTATCGCGAAGGAGGTATGCTGGTTGAAGATGTGCTTCAACTTTCAGCTGTGTAAGCGGGTAGGAAAGATAATTCAAGCCTTTGATTGAATTGCGATTTGCTGAGTCAGGTGATCTACTGTTCGGTTGGCTGGGATGATGTCCTGTTCAGTTTGGGGGGATGGTCCTTGAACTGGCTGAACAGGTAGAAAGCCAGACTGCCTTACTGATGAAGCATGTTTGATGTGCTTCTGAACATGTAAAAAGCGGATCTATCCGGCTTTTACAAAAATGGCGTGTTATTTGCTTATTGCTAGCTGCGGAAAGATGATGCCCCAGCGGCAGTAAGTGTTTGAGAGTGACCTGTGTCGGTTTTTGTTACAGAAAGGCACGGCTCTGGATCCATCGAGTACCACAATTATCGGAATAGCCGGTAAGCAGACTAATGGAGTTAAACATGTCGATGAAACACTTAATGACTTCCGTGATGGCGGGTGGCTTGGCCCTGATGATGACACTGCCTGCACAGGCTCGCGATTTCCGCCTCGGATTGATCACACCTCCACCGCATCGCTGGACTCAGGCGGCAGAAGCCTTTGCTGAAGATGTGAAGCAAAAGTCCGGTGGTGAACATAGTATCGCCGTGTTCCCGTCCCAGCAGCTGGGTAATGAAGCCCAGATGGTGCAGCAGTTGCAGACTGGTGCGCTAGATATGGCGTTTCTGACGGTTGCCGAGATCTCAAACCGTGTGCCTGATTTTGGTGCGCTATACGCACCTTACCTGGTCGAGAATATTGATCAGGCTGCAGCCTTGCTTAAATCCGAAGCCGCAACTGACCTATTGAGTCAGCTGCCTTCTGAAGCTGGTCTGGTAGGTGTCGGCTACGGCATGGCAGGTCTGCGTCAGGTAATGAGCCGTGACAAGCTGGAGGGTCCTGCTGACCTCGAAGGCAAAAAATTGCGTATTACGCCTTTCGAGCCCATTCGTGATTTCTACAAGGCAACCGGTGCCGCACCGACTCCGATGCCGCTGCCAGCCGTATATGACGCACTGGCTAACGGTCAGATCGATGCCATCGATATGGATTTTGACTCTATCCTGATCTTCAAATTCTACGATCGCTCCGACAAGATGCTGATATCCAACCACATGATGTTTCCGATGGTGGGTGTCGTATCCGGTCGTGTCTGGAAAGATCTGAGCAAGGACGATCGTGAGCTGCTGAAGACAAGTATGCGTGCTCAACTGGATGCAGTGATCGACCATTTTCAGGCTCTGGAGAAAAAGCAGGAGCAGGAGCTACGTGGCCTGAACATCACGATCAGTGAAGCCAATAAAGACGACTTCGCTGATGCCATTACCGAGTGGGAGAAGATCTGGGCACCCAAGGCGCCGTCTCTGCCCAACCTGAGAAAAGCGGTCGCCGAGATCAAAGGCAGCTGATCCTCTGAGCCAGTACCCCGCAGGCCTTGGTGCCTGTGGGATGGGGAAGTCTGATGTTGAATTTCATATCCGACCGGCTGGTTCGTTTCGAGATGGGGCTGGCAGCTGTAATGGCTGCAGTCGTTACTCTGCTGATCCTGCTGAACATAGCCAGCCGTTCTTTGGGCATGGCGATTTACTGGGTGGATGAGCTGGCGATCTACGCCATGGTCTGGACCACCTTCCTGGCGGCCTCTGTTGCACTTAAGCACCGCCAGGTAATAGCCGTGACGCTACTGGTCGAGCTACTGGGCAAACGCTCTCAGGCCTGGATGCAACTGGTTTCAGATCTGCTGATTCTGAGCTTCGCTGTTGCGCTGTTAGTATTGTGCTGGCGTTGGCTAGATCCTTGGACTTTTGCCAGCTTTGGCTTTGATATAAAAGCTTACCAGGGTGATACATTTAATTTTTTGTATTCGGAAAAAACCAACACCTTGGGAATTAAGAAAATATGGCCTTGGTTGATACTGCCATTTTTTTCTTTTTCGCTAAGCCTTCATGCGCTTAATAATATGCTCGGCAGCCTTAAAAAAGCCGCTTTTTTTAAGGAAGTCGCAGTATGACATTTGCAGTGTTTCTAATTCTTCTGTTCTGTTCTGTTCCAATAGCACTGGTACTTGCGTTAACAGCGCTTTGGTATATATCGACATCCGGTAATACGGTTCTATTTGACTCCTATCCACAGCAATTGTTTGGTGCCATTGAAAGCTATGGTTTACTGGCAATCCCCCTGTTTATGTTAGCCGGTGAACTGATGAACGAAGGTGGTTTAACCACTCGATTGATCAACATGGCTCGCATTCTGGTGGGCGGTTTCCGTGGTGGCCTGGCCTACATCAACTTGGTGGCGAACATGATGATGGCGGCCATCATGGGCTCAGCAGCTTCGCAGATTGCGATCATGTCTCGTGCCATGGTGCCAGCGATGGAGAAAGAGGGGTACTCGGGCTCCTATGCGGCAGCGATTACCTCGGCAGGTGGGCTGCTATCGCCAATTATTCCACCCTCAATGCTGTTTGTATTGTTTGGTGTGTTGGCCCAGGTGCCTATTGCCGAGATGTTTATTGCCGGCATAATTCCGGGGCTTCTGATGTCCCTGCTGTTTTTCCTCGTCATTGCGGTGGTGGGCCTGCTTCAACAGTACCCCAAAGGGGAGTGGCCTGATCGTGCCAAACGTCGTGAATACCTGCTAATGGGCTTGCCAGCAGGCCTGATTCCGGTAGTCATTATTGGTGGCATTCTGACCGGTCTGGCTACGCCGACTGAATCGGCAGCGCTGGCCTCTCTGGCTGCACTGCTCATTGGCAAGTACATCTACAAGGACCTGCAATACTCGCATCTTCCGGAGATTCTGCGACGCACGGCATTGAACTCGGGCATGGTGATCATGCTGATTTCAGCCGCTGGTGTATTCGGTTGGGTAGTAGTGTATGAGCAGATTCCTCAGACAGCTGCGGCCTGGATAGCCCAGCAAACTTCGGATCCCTTTGTATTCCTGTTGATGGTGGTGGGTGTGCTGACTCTGGTGGGCATGGTGATCGATGGTATCGCGGCGCTGATTCTGGTGGTGCCGATTCTGTTGCCGATCGCGCAACAGCAGTTCGGTATTAGCCCCTATCAGTTTGGCGTTGTCGTCTGTCTGACGCTGGTGATGGGATTGCTGACGCCTCCAGTGGGGGCGGGCTTGTTCATCGGTAGTTCGATGACCGGTGTGCCGCCAATGAAAATCTTCCGTTCACTGGTGCCGTTTCTGTTTGCAACGCTGGTGACACTGGTATTGCTGGCGGCAATACCCGATCTGGTCACGGCCCTGATTTAATATCTATCTCCAATACGCGCAAGGCGGGGCTTACCCCTGCGCCTTGCGCAGTGTCTCGCTGGGCTTCTCGCCATAGAGCTGCTGATACGCCTGGCTGAACCGACCCATGTGACTGAACCCCCATTTTATCGCGGCCTCGGTGACCGAGAGCGTGTTGTCGGGGGCGAGCAGGTTTTCCCGGACACGCTGTAGGCGTACGCTGCGCAGGTATTCCATCGGGCCTGTCTGGCGAAATTCATGGAACCCGGAGTACAGCGTGCGCAGGCTCACCCCTGCGATTTCGGCAAGCTGCGACGGGGTCAGGGTTTCATGGGCGTGGGCGTCGATATACTCCTCTACGCGTTTTACGTGGCGTGGGGCCAGACGTCGGCCATCCTGAGCAAGCTGGTCGGAGTAGTTGTGCGGTTGCTGGCTCAGTAGCGTGGCGATCAGCAGCTCTTCGAGTTGCTGCAGTATCAGGCGCTCGTTCAGGCTCTCGGGTGCTTCTTTCTGAAGCCGGGTGATGTACTCAAGTGCGTGGTACCAGGCGGGCAGTTCGCGCCAGTCAAAGGCGTTGCTGAAGGTCAGCGGTTGCTTTAACGGATGGCCCAGATAGCGGCTGCAGAGCTGGTCCAGCTCGGTTCGGTCAATGCGCAACATGAGCTGGTCGCAGTCCGGATGGTAAAGCATGCGCAACCGCTGCGTCGGGCTGATAATGACGCCTTGTTTAGCGGAAGTGAGGATGGTGTCGTTGTCGCAGATGATCTCGGCACTGCCGGCAAGCGGCATCTGTACGAGAAAAAAATCCTCCAGTTTGTCCGGGTCGACACTGACCTCTCCGCCGTATTTGAGCCGGTGCAGCGAGAGTTTTCCCAGCGAGAACTGGTGCAGGCGCGAGTGCAGCTCCTCCGGGCTGCGGAGCAGCTCGAACTGATGCGGTTTGAACGATTGACCTACCTTGTCTTTTACCTCATCGGCATCGTCTGAATCGACAACCAGCAGATCCGGCTGGTCCAACAGTACGCCCGCCAGAAACGGCGGCGGCGCGTCTTTGCGTGACATCGGCTACTTCTCAATTGTTGGGGCATTTTTATTGTATGTGTAGCAGTCTCTGCTGCTATTTAACCCAACACCATCATAAACAAGTTTATATCGGTTATTTAATCGGTGCGTTTAATTTTCGCACTAAGTGGATAGTGACTGCCATATCCGGCGCGTAAGTCTGAAATGCCTTTGCAAGTATGAATCGACGGTTCTGAATAAATTCTATGCAGAGGCACGCAATGAAAAGATCAATAACAATATCGGCTAAAGACGGAAGCGGAAATTTCGGTGCATATGTGTCGGTCCCGGCTTCAGGAAAAGGCCCAGGTCTGGTTCTGTTGCAGGAGATTTTTGGCGTCAATGACACCATGCGTCAGGTCGCCGATTACTACGCGGAAGAGGGTTATGTTGTGGTGGTGCCGGACCTGTTCTGGCGTCAGGAGCCCAATGTGGAGCTCGACTACGACGTCGAATCCTGGAAAAAGGCGTTCGGCTTTTATCAGGGCTTCGATCAGGACAAGGGTATCGAGGATATCGCCGCCACCATCGAGGCGCTTAAGGGGCTCGAAGAGTTTACCGCTGGCGTCGGTGTGCTGGGCTTCTGCCTCGGTGGCCGTCTGGCCTACCTGAGCGCCTGCCGCTGTGACGTGGATGCCGCCATTGGCTACTACGGCATGGGGATGGAAAACCATCTCGATGAGGCGGATAACATCAAGGGCAAGCTGGTGTTGCACTTCGCCGAGCTGGACGAGTACTGCCCGGCCGAGGCGCGTGACCAGCTGTTCGCCGCGCTGCAGGGGCGCGAGAACATGGAGCTCTATCTCTACCCGGAAGCGGATCACGCCTTTGCTCGCGCAGGGTCGGAGCACTACCACAAGCCTTCGGCACTGATGGCGCATCAGCGCTCCGTGACCGCGCTACGCCGCACCATCGGCCCGAACTACGACCTGTCCTATCTCTGGGACAAACACTGCGAATATGAATTCGCCACCCGCAACGTGGATGACACCATGGCGACCATGGTGGCACAGCCCTATGTCAACCACATTCCAACCCTGACCGGTGGCGTGGGCTACAAGGATCTCTACCGCTTCTACAAGCACCACTTCGTGGACTCCAACCCGCCGGATACCAAGCTGATTCCGATCTCCCGCACCATCGGTGACACCCAGATCGTCGATGAGCTGCTGTTCTGTTTTACCCATGACCGCGAGATCGACTGGCTGGTGCCGGGTATCGCGCCGACCGGCAAGTACGTGGAGATCCCGCTGGTGGCGGTGGTGAAGTTCCGCGGCGACAAACTCTACCACGAGCACATCTACTGGGATCAGGCCACGGTGCTGGTGCAGCTTGGCGTACTGGATCCTAAGGGTCTGCCGGTGGCCGGGCGCGAAACGGCGGCCAAGCTGCTCGACGAAACTCTGCCCTCCAACGAGTTGATGGCCAGCTGGGCCAGCAGCGCCAACAAGGATTGAGGGGTGAATCATGACGAGTGTGAATAACTCAGCCGTCCTCAACGGCGTGGCGCTGATCACCGGCGGTGCGACTTTGATCGGTGCCGAAGTCGCCAAAGCCTTTGTGGCCGAGGGCGGCAAGGTGGCGATCCTGGATCTGGACGCGGTCGGTGGGGCGAAGCTCGCCGACGAGCTGGGCGCTTCGGCCCTGTTTATCGAAACCGATATCACCGACGACGACCAGCTACAGGCTGCGGTATCCCGTAGCGCCGAGCATTTCGGCGGCATCGACTACCTGATCAATCTGGCCTGCAGCTATATCGACGACGGCGTCGAATCGAGCCGCGCCGACTGGCTCAAGGCGCTGGATATCAACTTGGTCAGCGCCGTAATGGCAGCCAAGTACGTGCGCCCCTGGCTGAAGGCCAGCGGGGCAGGGGCGATCGTCAACTTCACCAGCATCTCGGCACAGGCGGCCCAAACCGGTCGCTGGATCTATCCGGCGAGCAAGGCCGCGATGAAGCACCTGACCCGCAGCATGGCGCTGGATTTCGCCCCGGATGGCATCCGCGTCAACTCCGTATCACCGGGTTGGACCTGGTCCCGGGTGATCGGCGAAGTCAGCGGCGGCAACCGTGAAAAGGCGGATCGCGTTGCGGCGCCGTTCCACATGCTGGGCCGTCTGGGCGATCCGCAGGAGGTCGCGCAGGTGGTGACCTTCCTCTGCTCATCGAAGGCGAGTTTCGTCACCGGGGCGGATTACGCCGTCGATGGCGGCTACTCCGCGCTTGGGCCGGAGCAGCAGGAACCCGCGATCCCGAAACTGGCGGAATAACCCAACATTCAGGCCCAAGGCCACTACAAGAACAACAGATCAGGAGAGTCATCCCATGACACGCAAAATTGCAATCGTCGGTGCGGGCCAGTCGGGCCTGCAGACCGGTATCGGCCTGCTCAAGGCGGGCTATGAAGTATCCATCCTGTCCAACCGCACCGGCGAGCAGATCAAGGCCGGCAAGGTGATGTCCAGCCAGTGCATGTTCGACATGGCGCTACAGAACGAGCGCGACCTGGGGATCAATTTCTGGGAGAACGACTGCCCGCCGGTAGAGGGGATCGGTCTGCGCGTGCCGGACCCTGCCAACGCCGGCAGCAACCTCATCGAGTGGGCTGCGCGTCTGGACAAACCAGCCCAGTCGGTAGACCAGCGCGTGAAGATGCCGGTATGGATGGACGAGTTTGTCCGTCTCGGCGGCGATCTTCAGATCCGTGATGTGGACGTGGATGTACTGGAAGAGCTGGCCAAGGCCTACGATCTGGTACTGCTGGCCGCGGGCAAGGGCGACATCGTGGGTCTGTTCGAGCGTGACGCCGAGCGTTCCACCTTCGACAAACCCCAGCGTGCACTGGCGCTGACCTACGTGCACGGCATGAAGCCGATGGAGCCGTTCTCCCGAGTGGCGTTCAACCTGATCCCCGGTGTCGGCGAGTACTTCTGTTTCCCGGCGCTGACCAGCAGCGGCCCGTGCGAAATCATGGTGTTCGAAGGGATACCCGGTGGCCCGATGGACTGCTGGCAGGATGTCAAAACCCCGCAGGAGCATCTGTCCCGCAGTCTGGAGATCGTCAAGAACTTCGCACCGGCCGAAGTGGAGCGCTGCCAGGGCATCGAGCTGACCGACGACAACGGCATTATTGCAGGCCGTTTCCCGCCGACAGTGCGCAAGCCTGTTGCGACGCTGCCCTCCGGTCGCAAGATCATGGGGATTGCCGATGCGCTGGTCGTGAACGACCCGATCACCGGTCAGGGCTCCAACAACGCATCCAAATGCAGCCGGATCTACCTCGACGCCATTCAGGCGCGGGGCGACCAGCCGTTCGATGACGAGTGGATGAATGCCACCTTCGAGGCCTACTGGGCCTACGCCAACGGTGTGGTGGATTGGACCAACAGCCTGCTGGTGCCGCCGCAACCGCACACCCTTGAGCTGCTTGGCGCGGCCCAGCAGTCGCCATCACTGGCGGCGCGTATCGCCAACGGATTCAACGATCCCACCCGCTTCATGCCCTGGTGGACCGACGCCGCCGCCACACAGGACGTGGTTCAGACCCATATAGCCTCAGGAGCCTGATATGACGACTTCAAACCTGGCTGTGGCCGAGCGTGATACGTTCACGCCGGCCAACGAGATAGACCCGCGCGAGTTGCGTAACACCCTGGGCCTGTTTGCCACCGGTGTTACCGTGGTAACGGCTCCCGGCCTAGACGACAAGCCGGTGGGTATCACCGCCAACTCCTTCTCATCCCTGTCGCTGGATCCGCCGCTGGTTCTGTGGAGCCTGGCGCTGAAGTCCAGCAACGTGGCGCTGTTCAAAGAGGGCAACCCCTTTGCGATCAACATATTGGGTGCCCATCACCAGGAGCTGGCGTTGCAGTTCGCGCGCCCGGTGCCGGACAAGTTTCAGAATGTGGAGTTTGAAACCAATACGCATGGCGTACCGCTGCTCAAGGGGGCTCAGGGCCATCTCGAGTGCACGGTGACCTTCACGCAGGAGTTGGGTGATCACCTGCTGATCGTCGGGCGGGTCGATGCCATCGCTTCCGAACCCTGTGAGCCGCTGCTGTTTTACCGGGGTGCATTCGCCCGTTTGCTGAGCGAGTGATTCTGACGGCTCCGCCCTGGTGGTGGAGCCTGCCTGCTAAAAACATAAGGAAAACAATAGATGACAGTTTGCACACCAACCAAGCTGACGCTTGCCGCAACGATTGCCATGCTGTGTTCCAGCAACGTACTGGCGACTGAGGGGGGCGGTTCCAACTATCCGATGGGGGCCGAGAACTACCTGATGGGGGCCTTGCCGCCACCGGGGGTTTACCCGCTGATCTATGCCCAGCACTACAGCGCCGATGAGTTCAAAGATGGTTCGGGTGACAGTCTGCCGATCGACTTCGATCTGGAAGCGAACGTGCTGGCGCCGCGTCTGGTCTGGGTGACCGACAAGACGATTCTTGGTGGCCAGCTGTTCGCCGCCGCGCTGCTGCCGCTGGTGGATCTGGATGTATCCGTGAACGGCTTCAGCCAGAGCAACAAAGGGGTGGGGGATCTGGACCTGACCGCAGCGCTGTCCTATCACCACAGCCCGAACCTGCACAGCGCCGTGGGCTTCGACCTGTTCGTGCCCACCGGCGAGTACGACAAGAACGATCTGGCTAATATCGGGCGTAACTACTGGGCGCTGCAGGCGGTGTATGCGGCCTCTCTGGTGAACCCCACCGGTCTGAACGCTGATGTGAAGTTCATGTATGACTACAACTTCGAGAACGATGACACTAACTACAAGTCGGGTCAGGAGTTCCACTTCGATTACGCCGTTGGTTGGGGTGTCAGCCCGAACTGGACCGTCGGTGTGGGCGGTTACGGCTACAAGCAGGTGACCGGCGATGAAGTGAACGGCGTGGATATCGGCAACAAGGGGCAGGCGTTTGCCTTTGGACCGAGCATCAAGTACGACAACGGAAAAGGGTTCTTCCTCTCCGTGAAGTACCAGAAAGAGTTTGCCGTGGAAAACCGTCCGGAGGGCGATGCGCTCTGGATCAAGACTATCATCCCCTTCTGATAGCCGATCTTGACCGGCCACCATGGCCGGTCTTTTTCTATCTTCCCGTTACCTTTTCTGCCTGCCCCCCGATATTCCCCAACCGCTTTCACACACCCTCTCTGGTTGACCCCTTAAGCCTAACGTTGCGATAGGGTAAGCGGGGCACTCAGGCCCCGCTCTAGGACTATGTCACTTGAGCTCAAGCAGTTTCTCCGGCTTGAAGGCGACGCAGAAGTTCCCCCAGTGACGCCCCTTGACATGCAGCGGGATGGAGATGGAGTTCATGATCTCGCCGGTATCGCGCACGAAGGTGAGCAGCAGGAAGGGGGCGGTGTTGGCCGCACGGCGCTGTTCGGCGCGGTTGGCCGCGTAGATCCGCTGGTGGCGGCTATTAGCCGTGTCGACTTCAGGATCGCCGGTCAAGGGTCGGGATATCTTGCTGTTGGTGACCGGCATGTAGCCGTTCAGGTCGAAGGCGGTGATCAGCCAGTCCGGATGCTCACGCTCTATCTTGTCAAACAGCGGTTGAATGCGGCTTTTGCAGGCGCTGAGGTAGCCGGTACTGAACTTGGCCGGTTCCTGACTCGGGTTGTCGCGGCGATAGTCGGTATCGAACAGGTTCTGCCCGCCCCGTGCCAGTTCGTTCAGCGCCTGCTCGGTTTCACGTGCCCACTTCCGGGCGGCACCGAGAATCTCTTCGAAGCCGCCATAGCCGATCTGGAACCGCGACAACAGTTCCTGCATCTCCTCAGTGGCACTTTCCAGCGCCTGCGCATGTTCCGCCGAGATCTGTACCTCGTCGCGGATGCTGTCGGAGAGTTCGGTGATCGAGCTGATGTTGTCGTGTGTCGCGCTGTTGGTGCAGGAGAGTTCCTCAATGGCGGCACTGATCTCGGTCAGCTGGCCATTGAGCACCTCGAAATCCTTCAGCATCAGCGAGAACTTGTCGCGGGTGCGGGCGATAAAACCATCGGTTTCGCTGACATGGTGCAGAATGCGTTCAGAGGCGCTGCGCGTGCTGCCCACCAGCGTTGTCATCGTGGAGATATTGCTGTCGATCTCCTGGGTCGCATCGCTGACCTTCAGTGACAGCGCCCGAACCTCATCGGCCACCACGGCAAAACCGCGGCCGGCTTCTCCGGCGCGGGCCGCTTCGATTGAGGCGTTCAGGGCCAGCAGATTGGTCTGCTGGGAGAAGCCCTGCACCATCGACAGCACGTCGACGATGCTATCCGAGTTGTGCTCCAGCTGCTGCACCATGCCCTGAAACTCGCGTACCTGCGCCTCGATCGCGGCCACCTGCTCGCGGATGCGTTGGATCTCCTCGTTGGATTGATGCACCTCCTGCAGATTGTGCTCGTTGCGAGCAGCAATGCTCTGGGTATGGCGTGAGATATCACTGATCGCGTCGGTGGACTCTTGGCTCGACTGGAATACCAGTTGTGCCGTTTCCACCTGCTGTTCAGCGGCCTGATTGACGCGGGTGATGCTTTTCTGCATCTGCGCCGAGCAGATCGATACATGAACGCTGCGTTGGCGGGCATTGGCGATCATCTGTTTCAGACTGGTGGAAAACTCGTTGTAGGCATGGCTGATCTGCGAAAGTTCAGCATGGGAGCTCGGCGGCAGGGTAAAGGAGATATCGCCTTCGCGTTTACGGATCTCATCGAAGCCGAGTCTCAAGCGTGTCACCGGTGTGACCAGAAAGCGCCAGAGCAGCAGGGCGGCGGCACTGGAACTGATCAGCGCGATCAGAGCGGCCGCTGCACTCCAAAACTGCAGTTGCGGCATCAGAGATGCAGGCGTCCCGGCGCTGTCCGGCGGCAGGTCGGCAAGCTGCTGGTTCAGCTGCAGGGTGCTGGCCAGCAGCACCAGGAATGGCAAAAGCAGAAGGGCGATGATGGAGCCGATCCTGGCGTAGAGCGACCGGCGAGCTGGCGTGCGCAGTACTCTGGGTTGAGTGGTCATGGGTGTGTCTCTCGAAGTGAATTGGGAGGGGGAGGAGCGTCGATGTTCGAGAGTAACGAGGCGGCTTTCAGTACCACTATCCGGTTAGTGCGGTGCGTATCCGGATAGTGCTGGAATGTGGTGTAAAGCACTCAAAACTTCATTGCAGACCGGTATACTGAATCAAAAATATTTCAAGCCCCTCGTACCTATAAGTTGATCCAGCGCAATAAAAAAACGGGAGGTCTGTATGTTATCAGGCAAGGCTCTGTCTCCCTGTATACAGAAAGCTTTGAAGAACGACACAAATCGGTTGCTGTTTCACTCTGTCTCCCTTGATGAGGTGAGAGAGGAGGTGGCCGCCGCGTACAAACCGCATCGCCTGGATATGGATGCCGATAACGGTCTCGATGCGCGCATGCACTCACTCTCGCTGGGGCAGGTGAAGTTCAACCGGCTCAAGTACGGCGCGAATGTGCGGATAGACCCAAAGCATCTGGAGCAGTTCTATCTGATTCAGATGCCGGTGTGTGGCCGGGCCGACATCTTCAGCGGCGAGAACCATATCGCCCTTGATGCGAACCTGGCATCGGTGCTCAATCCCACCGACCCACTGAGCATGTGGTGGAGTGGCGACTGCGACATGTTGATGTTCAGGATCGAGCGTGACGCGGTGGAGCGCGCCTGCGGCCAGCAGCTGGGCCGGCCCTTGGGTGCGCCGCTGAGCTTCAAGTCCGAGCTTTCCTGGCGCAGCAATCCCATCTGGAGCAACATGATGCTCTACCTCACGCAATTGCTGGAGGAGTGCCCCTCTGCCACCGATCAGGTGCTGATTCGCCATCAGCTGGAGCAGCTGGTTATCAATACGCTGCTTGCCATTCAAACCCACAGTTATACCGATGCTATGAATCAGCCCGGACACACACTGGCGCCTCGATACGTCAAGCGGGTGGAGGAGTATATCGAGGAGCACGCCTCAGAGGCGCTGACGCCGGGGCAGCTTGCCGAGCTTGCCGGAGTCAGTATTCGTACCCTGTATGCGGGCTTTCATGACTTCCGCCAGACCAGCCCCATGGAGCATCTGCGCCAGATACGTCTTAAGAAAGTCAAAGCGGCGCTTGAGCAGCAGGATGGGCGTGTATCGGTAACCGACGCGGCGTTGAGCTGGGGGTTCACCCACATGGGGCGGTTCAGCCGGGATTACCAGAAAACATTCGGCGAAAAGCCCAGCGATACCCGCCGCAGGAACCTGCTGTGACAGGTATTTAACCAAGCAGAGGCGTGGCCCGATAGCGGGGACGGGTTTTCATCCGTATCAACCATGCCCAATGGGGCGGCTGTTTAACCGCCGTACACGCAGGTTACAGCTGACTGAAGGGTGAGGCCAATTTCGTATTCGTATTCGGATGCGGCATCGCAAGCATCAGCCCGCCAAGGTTCGGGCATTCAAGGGAGGGGGCTCGCTGCAACCGCCCCGGGACTAATGTGGGAGCTAGCGTGGGGGGGCGTGCTCTTCCGCTTTCAGTTTGACCAGCAAAGCGCTGGTGGTGATGAACCGGCGTGCCAACTCCCGGGACAGGTTCATCATCAGCACACCGAAATCCAGTGGCATTTCACAGTGCAGGGCGTAAAACAGATCGCTGCTGATCTCCAATACCAAGCTGTCGCTATTAGCGTAGGCAGTGCCCAAACGCTCGGTCAAAGCTATGAGACTGACAAACCCGATCTCTTCACCGAAGTAGTAGTCACGGATATGTTCACGCAGGCCGTTTACCTGACGGAAGTAGGTCAGGCAACCCTTTAGAACGATGAAAAACGAGTCGCCCGGGTCTCCCGCTTCGAAGAGCGTATCGCCCTCCTTCAGGGCGTAGACACAGCCTTTTACAATCAACTCTTTGATCGCCGCATCGGATAACGCACCGAAAGACGAGCCGCCTTTCAAATAGTCGATGCTGAGATCGAGTAGTAAAGAATTACTGTCTATTTGTTGCATGGCCAGCTACCCCAAGGTCGGTATAGCGATACCTGTGTGGGTTTAGTTTTATTTGCTGCAGTATGGAATAAAGGTAGTCGGCGTGCCGCTTTTTGACTGCCTTGGTGTGAGCCAGAACAACCCACATGCAGTTTTCTTCGTGTTTTCAAGGCGATCGGTGACACCGATTTAAGGGTTCGAATTTCAGCGGTGAGCTGGCCAGGGGGTTAACCATTTGCTGAAGAGGGGTATGAGCGTTAATTATTTCGTCAACAGTTTTTATCCGACTAAGCGACTGATCCCCATCGTGTCTTGCCGTAGACTGTGTGGAGTTAAGTTAACTTTTTGTTATTAATGGTAAATATTTTCGCTTCTTGATTTGGCGTCGTTCTGGTACGGGCCTTGCTCTAGTAGGTCCGAGTGCTGATTTTCCTAGCCATAACTATAAAAAGAAGTGTGAAATATGCCGTCTACACCTCTTCCCAACCCGTTCGCGGGCCGCATTTCCTTTAATTATCGTTCCGTGTTGATCGCAGGCCTGATGCCGTTGCTGCTGGCCGGCTGCGAAGCTCCGCTGGACCTCAGTGGTGTCGAACAGGAGCAGGGAAGGTCGATCCGCCGTACCGACCAGTTCCAGGCCCTGGCCGCCAACGAGCGGGTGCAGGTCGCCGTCGGTAACGACGGCCTGGTGCTGTCCCGCGCCATCGGCAGCGAGGCCTGGCAGCGCCAGATCCTGCCCGGCGCACCCGGCCTGATCGATGTGGAGGTCTGTGCCGATAGCCGCTTGATCGCGCTGAGCGTTGACAAGCAGCTCTGGCGCAGCGATGACGATGGCGCCCACTGGCAGGTGTTCGCCATCCCCACCCAGGAGAACCTGCTCGACCTGACCTGTGCCCCCGATGGCCGCTATTGGGCCGTGGGCAGCTTTTCCACCCTGCTGTCCAGCGATGACCAGGGCCAGAGCTGGAGCGAAGACTCCCTCAACGAAGACGCCATGCTCACCGGTATCCAGTTCATCGATGACACCCTGGCCTACGCCAGCGGCGAGTTCGGCCTGGTCGCCCGCTCCCTGGATGGCGGTGTGAGCTGGCAGGTGCTGCCGCCGATGCTGGATGAGTTCTATCCCCAGAGCACCCTGTTCACCGATGCCGACACCGGCTGGTCGGTGGGGCTGGATGGCACCGTGCTGCACACCCTTGATGGCGGTGAGAGCTGGCAGCTGAGCCCGACCCCGGTGGCCGCGCCGCTGTACGGCCTGCTCGAGTCCGCCGACGGCCTCTACGCCCTGGGCGAGAACGCCACCCTGCTCAAGCACGGGGGTAGCCAGTGGACCCCGGTCCCGGTGCCGGCGCGGCCGGTCTACCTGCGCGCGGCGCTGGCCACGGCCGATGGGCTGCTGGTCGCCGGCGGTAACGGCACCCTGCTCAGCCTCAAGCGCTGATAGCGGTTATTTCAGGCGACCCTATCCGGGCCCGATAACAACAACTTCGCGGATACGATCATGGATAAACACTCTGCCGAGGCCCACAAGGCCACGCACTGGCTGCATGCGTTCGAACAACGGGTGTTCGACTACCCCAAGACCATTCTCGGGCTGATCCTGCTGGCAACGCTGTTCTTCGCTGCCCAGGTGCCCAACCTGAAGGTCTATTCCGATTTTGCCGATCTGCTGCCGCAGACCCACCCCTATATCCAGCTGCACAATGAGATCAAGGAGTCGTTCGGCGGCGCTAACGTGATCATCGTCGGGGTCGAGTTCACCGACAAGGATATCTTCGATAACGATGCCCTGGCGCGGATCCACCGCATCACCCAGGCGGTGGACTCCCTGCCCGGGGTCAACCACAACCTGGTCGCCAGCGTCACCCACCGTAACTCGCGCAAGGTCTGGCTGACCCCCGAGGGCAACGTCAACTCCGAGTCCTACTACAACCCTGAACACACCGACCTCAGCGCCGCACAGCTGGATCAGCTGCGCAAGGATGTGGTCGCCGATGCCCGCGTCTACGGCCCGCTGGTCAGCCCCGATATGCACATGGCGCTGGTCAAGGCGCAGCTGATCGAGGGCCAGCTCGACTACGCCGCCACCTTCGACAAGATCCAGCAACTGCGTGAGAGCGAAGCCGCCGAGGGCGTGCGAATCCACGTCACCGGCCAGCCGATGCTGGTGGGCTGGGCCTACCAGTACCTGGACCAGATCCTGACCATCTTCCTGTTCACCGCGCTGATCATGGTCTCCTTGCTGATCTTCTACTTCCGCAAGGCCTACGGCATCCTGATCCCGCTGGCCGGGGTGATCGTCTCCTCGATCTGGGGTGTCGGCATCATCTCCCTGTTCGGCTACAACCTGGATCCGCTGAGCCTGGTCATTCCGTTCCTGATCTCGGCGCGGGCCATGTCCCACGGCATCCAGCTGGTTGAGCGCTACTACCAGGAGCTGGCCAGCCACGCCGACCACCACCTGTCCGCGCGGCTCACCTTCGAGAGCCTGTTCCGCCCCGGCTCATTGGGTGTGGTCTCCGATGCCATCGGCCTGTTGCTGATCGCCATCGGCTCCATCCCGCTCAACACCAAGATGGCCCACTATGCGTCGATCTGGGCGCTGTCGATCATACTCACCGTGCTGTTGGCGGTGCCGCTGCTGCTCTCCATCCTGCCCAAGCCGCGCAACATCGAGATCAAGCACAACCTGTTCCGCAACGTCGGCTACTTCTGTGCCGATGTGGTCAGCGGTGAACGGGCCGCGAAAAAGGCGCTGGGTATCGCCCTGCTGCTGTTGCTCGGCGGCTTCTACTTCTCCTCCCAGGTGGTGATCGGTGAGTCCGAACCCGGTTCGCCGATCCTGTACCAGGACCACGACTACAACCTCTCCTCCAAGGCGGTCAATGATGCCTTCCCCGGCTCCGAGGAGATGTACATCGTCGCCGAGACCGCGGAGCAGGGCGGCATCAAGCGCCCCGAGGTGTTGAAGGCGCTGGCCGATCTGGAGCGCACCATGCTGCTCGACCCCGGTGTCGGCGGCGCCAAGGGCGCGCCGGACCTGGTGATGCAGGTCAACCGCCTGCTGCACAACACCGACCCGCGCTGGCTGCAGATCCCCGATGACCAGCTCTACGTCGGGGGCCTGATGTACACCTACATGATGTCCAACCCGATCCCCGGTGCGCTGAACGAGTTCATCGACACCGACGAGCGCATCGCCAACCTTGTGTTCTACTACAAGGACCACCAGGGCGAGACCATCCGCCGTGCCATTCACACCGCCAAGCAGTGGATCGCCGAGAACGAAGGCAAGGTCGAAGGCCTGAGCATCCGCCTGGCCGGCGGCACCATCGGCGTTATCGCCTCGCAGAACGAAGCCGCATTCGAGACCAACCTCTGGGTGCTGCCGCTGGTGTTCCTGCTCATCTTCCTATTCGTGACCCTGTTCTACTCCTCGCTGATGGCCGGGGCGATGATGTTCGGCGCCATGCTGTTCGCCACTACGCTGACCTACGCCTACATGGGTCTGGTCGGGATGGGGATCAACTCCAACACCGTGCCGATCATCGCCGTCGGTGTCGGCGTCGGCATCGACTACTCGATCTACATGATGGACCGCATCCGCGCCGAGATGACCCAGCTCGGTGATCTGGCGCAAGCGGTGCGCCGTGCGATCCGCACCACGGGACTGGCGGTCAGCTTCACCGCCATCACCCTGATCGCCGGCATCGTCATGTGGGTGCTGCTGTCCGACCTGCGCTTCCAGGCCGATGCGGCGCTGCTGCTGATCGTCATGGTGGTGCTCAACGGTGCGGCGGCGATGCTGCTGGTGCCGAGCTGGGTGCTGGTGTTCAAACCCAAATTTATCTGCACCGCCTACGTCGATGAGGATGGCGTGATCCACGCCGATGACAGCCTCTCATCCGATGACGCAGAGGCCGCGCCCGTCGGGAAGGGCGAGCCGGTATACCAGGCGACCGCATCAATCGCTGATGCAAGCGTTAAACCCTCGCTCGTCATGACCACCAAGGCTTAAACCACTTTAAAAACAGCTTCTTATAACAGCTTTTTATAACAACGAGGCCAATTGATATGTCGAAAACAATAACAACGACATCCACCCGCCTGGCAGTGGCGGTCTCTGCCGCCCTGTCTACCGGGCTGGGCAGCACTGCCGTTGCTGCCGCTGACACCACCTGGGCCGGGTTCGTGGAGAACGCCACCTACCACCGCAAGGATGTAGGGATCTCCAAGTTCCGCAACACCGCCCAGGCCGAGTTTGAGACCAAGTACGACAGCGATAGCTTCCGCTCGCTACGCCTGAACGGGGTGCTGCGCGGCACCTACGACGGGGTCTACGACCTCAACGATGGCGAGTTCGGCAAGGATGCACAGCAGGACTACCTGGGGGCGGACTGGCACTCAGCAGGGGCGGCCACCACCACCATCCCCGGTCCCGATGTGCCGATCCTCTCTGCCGGGGTGCCTTTCCCCTGCGATAACGATCCGACTCTGTGCGACAACCTGGACGGTTACATGGACCAGAAGGAACACGATGCCAGGTTCCCCGAGTTCAACGACCGGCTGGACTTCATCCGCGAGCTCTATCTGAGTGCCGACAAGGAGTTGACCAACGGTGATGTACTCAGCTTCCGCCTCGGCAAACAGCAGGTGGTCTGGGGCAAGACCGACCTGTTCCGCGTGCTCGACGTGATCAACCCGGTGGACTACTCGCGCCACAACATCTACGACGAGCTCGAGGATATCCGTATCCCGCAGTGGATGCTGACCGCCGAGTGGCGCATGGGACCGAACCAGGTGCTGGACGACTCCAACCTGTCGCTGGTTTGGAACTTCGATAAGTTCCGCCCGAGCAACCTGGGTACCTGCGGCCAGTCCTACAAGATCCTTGATGCCGGCTGCTTCTTCAGCTCCTACATCAACCTGGATAGTCTGGTGGGGGGGCCCTACACCGCACCGGTGCCGATCATCCACGACGTGGAGGAGCCGGAATGGAGCCTGGCCAACACCCAGCTCGGCGCCAAGTGGGAGGGTGTATACGGCGATGCCACCTTCTCGTTGAACGCGCTGACCTACCGCCAGCAACTGCCGTCACTGCATTTCCGTGAGCTGGCCCCGGGTACCGGTGCGCCAGCCACCGACGGCGTGTTCGACATCAAGTTCCCGCGGGTCAACCTGCTCGGCGGTGCCATCGACTACTACTCCATGCCGATGGACGCGGTCTGGCGAGTCGAACTGGCCTACACCGAGGGCGAAGAGCTGCCGCGTGACCAGGACGGGCACAAGGAGACCGACATGCTGCGTTACGTGATCGGTCTGGACAAGAACCTGGTGATCCCGGCGCTGGGCACCTCCAGTGCGTTCCTGATCTCCGGTCAGCTGTTCGGCGAGCATATCCTCGACCACGAAGCGGATATGCCCAACGACGAGGATAACTGGATCGCCACCGGTCTGTTCAAGGGCTGGTACATGAACAACCGCCTGAGCCCGCAGGTGATCGTCGCCCATGACTTTGCCGCCGAGGCCACGGTGGTGGCGCCGAGCATCTCCTGGACCCCGGACAACCACTGGATGTTCAACCTGGGTCTGAACGTGAAGTTCGGCGGCGATGAGCAGTTCCCCTGGTCGGTGGCCGGCTATGCGGATACCTACGAACCGCTGGCCCGCTTCACCAACGGCCCGATCGGTGTGGCCAACCAGGAAGACGAGATCCAGTTCACCATTCGCTACAGCTTCTAACCCCGAACGGATAACAAGAATTAAAGGTGTTGAATATGTTGAAGAAAAGTATTTTAGCCCTGTCTTTGAGTGCGGTCCTGACCGGCGCTGTACAGGCCGCTGCGGTCTCCGAAGAGGTGATCCAGAACTCCTTCTTCCCCTACCAGAACGGTATGCCGAGCTATCCGAGCTTGAGTGCAGGGATGACCATCAACCAGTCCAACGTGGAGCAGTTCAAGGAGGTGCTGGATCCGGGGTTGTATTTGTTCATCAGGAGTGGCGCTACCGAGATCAAGGTCGGCGAAACCACCGATTTCGCGCTGCATCAGAGCTATATCGATGCCACCCGTCAGTACTCGGGTGACGTCGCACTGGGTGAGGGCTACGGCGAGCTGTCCAAGACCGTAGCCGGTCGTCCCTTCCCGCAGGAGCCGTCGATGGATGACCCCCGAGCCGGCGAGAAGCTGGCGTGGAACTACAAGTACGGTTACAACTGGGGCGACTCCGCTACCATCTCGCCGTTTTACTGGACCATGCGGGACATGGACTCCGGTAAGAAGGAGCGCACCATCAAGTTCGACTTCAACTTCCTGAACTTCACCCACCGTACCCAGCAGGCGCCGTTCCCGGAGGTTACGCCGAATCCGTCCGAGCTGTTCCGCGGTATCTATGTGAAAGTGCTGGAGCCGTTTGACGTCAAGAACACCCAGCTGCTGATCCACCGCTTCGAGGATGACACCAAGGTTGATAACGCCTACCTCTACCTGGGTTTCCAGCGCCGCGTGCGTCGTCTCTCCTCCGGCCAGACTACCGATGCGTTCCTCGGCACCGACGTCATGATCGAAGATTTCGAGGGCTATAACGGCCGCATCTCAGACATGAAGTGGGTCTATAAAGGCACGCGCAATATGCTGATGCCGTTCTATAACCACAACGAGATGGCGTTGGATAGCGAAACTCACCAGGATGAGGAGGGTTATCAGGTCGTCGCGTTTGGTGGCAAGGGAGGCTGCTTCCCCAATATCACCTGGCAGCTGCGCAAGGTATATGAGGTGGAGTCTATCCCTCAGGACGAAAACCACCCGATCAGCAAGCGTACACATTTCATGGATGCACAGACCTTCACCATACCGCGTACCGTGGTCTACGACCGCAAGGGCGATATGTGGAAGAACTGGATCATCGGCCAGGCCCACCCCGATCACCACCTGCCGGTCAACAAGGGCACTGGCGTGTCGATCGACGATGCCTTCAGCATGATCGATATCCAGGCGCAGCACTGTACAACCGGTCAGTTCAAGGGGATTGTCGATCCCGATCGCAGTCCTGTGGATATCTTCACCGTGCAGAATATGCGCGCATCGGGTAACTGATCCACCGATACGGCCCCTTCATTCTTGGCCCGGCTGATGCCGGGCTTTTTCATATCTACAGGATGTGCGGTATGTCGCGGGCGCATGGATGTGCAGCAGCGGCGATCAGGTGTGCGACATTAACCGCAGGCGGGTGGTGTGGTACACTGCCGCTCCGTTTGTGAACCGGCCCTGGCATGTCCCAATCTCTCGATATTCTGGCTGCGCCCATCAGATCGACTCTGGTGCGTATGACGCTGCCGATGATGCTCGGGATTATCAGCCTGATGCTGTTCAACATCGTCGATATCTGGTTCGTCGGACAGCTCGGCACCGATCCGATGGCGGCGCTGGCCTTTACCTTCCCAGTGACATTTTCCATCACCAGTCTGGCGATTGGCTTGGGGGTCGGCAGTTCTGCCACCCTGGCACGGCTGATCGGCGCCGGCAGTCCAACCGGCGCCGCGCGCATGGCCACCGATAACCTGATCATGACGGTGCTGCTGATGGTAATCATCGGTAGCGCCGGACATTTTATTATCGATCCCGTGTTCTCGCTGATGGGCGCGGAAGCCCACCTGATGCCCTATATCCACGACTACATGTCGGTCTGGTTTTCCGGCTCCGTGTTCCTGGTGCTGAATATGGTTTGCAACAGCATCTTCAGGGCGGCGGGAGATACCCGGTTTTCCGCCGCGATCATGCTGGTCTCGTCATTGCTCAACCTGCTGCTCGACCCGCTGCTGATCTTCGGCATTGGGCCCTTTCCGCAGTTGGGTATTCAAGGCGCGGCGGTGGCCAGCGTACTGGCCTGGGCTTCGACTACGGCGATGGCACTCTACCTGCTGCATCGCCGGCAGATGCTGCTGTTGAGCCGGCCAGAACTTGGCCAGATGCTTGAGCACTGGCGTACGGTGCTGAAGATTTCTCTGCCTGCAGCACTCTCCAACATGATGACGCCGCTGGCGAACGGTGTGTTGACCGCTGTCGTGGCCCGGCATGGTGCCGAAGCCGTGGCTGCCTATGGTGTCGGCAACAGGGTGGAATCGCTGTCGTTACTGGTGTGTCTCGCGCTGTCGATGACACTGCCGCCGTTTATCAGCCAGAACTACGGAGCGGGGCAGATCGAGCGGGTACGCCATGCCTATATCGGCGCCGCGCGCTTCGCGCTGATCTGGCAAGGGGTGATATTCCTGGCCCTGTTTATCTTCTCCGGCAGCCTGTCGTCGCTGTTCAGCGATGATGACGAGGTATCCCGCTGGCTGGAACTGTGGATGGTATTGGTGCCTGCAGGCTTCGGTTTCCAGGCGATCACTTTCCTCAGCGCCTCCTCCTTCAACGCCCTGCACCAGCCGATGCGCGCCATGCGTATCAGCCTGTTTCGCCTGTTTATTATGTATGTTCCGCTGGGTTGGCTGGGCAGCCTGCTGTTCGGCTTGCCGGGTATGTTCGCGGCACTGGTGCTGGCCAACGGCATCACCGCGTTTATCGCCTACTCCTGGATGAACGCATACCTGCGACGCCTCTGTGACCGTCTGTAACCTGTACGTCAAATCTATCTCTTAACCTTTCCTCAGCAAAAACGGCCTGGCGGTTGTGATCCCTGCGCTCATCGTACTATGATCAAACGATAGGGATAGACGCACAGTATTAAATACAGAATTAAAAAAGCCGGTGTTTTGCCGGTATTCAGATGGAAACTAGAGGGGTGCGATATTATGAGTCAGAAAGTAGCAATGGTAACTGGCGGTACCGGCGGCTTGGGTACAGCAATCTGCCGTAAACTGGCCGATGCCGGGTTCAAGGTGGTTGCCGGTTACAACAGCGGTGGTAAGCACGAGAAAGCCAAAGCCTGGCAGGCCGAGCAGAAAGCCGACGGTTATGATATCGAGGTCGCGTATGGCGATGTCACCGATGCCGAGTCCTGCGCCAAGTGCGTGGCGACCGTTAAAGAGCTGACCGGCAGCGAGATCAGCGTACTGGTCAACAACGCCGGTATTACCCGCGACGGCACCTTCAAGAAGATGAGCTGGGAGCAGTGGGATGAGGTGCTGAGTGCCAACCTGGATTCCATGTTCCATATGACTCGCCTGGTCATCAACCCGATGCTGGAGCAGGGCTTCGGACGCGTTATCAACATCTCCTCTATCAACGCTCAGAAAGGCCAGTTCGGTCAGTGTAACTACTCAGCTGCCAAGGCCGGTATTCATGGCTTTACCAAGGCGCTGGCACAGGAAGTTGCATCCAAGGGCGTCACCGTCAACACCGTATCGCCGGGCTACATCATGACCGCGATGGTGGCCAAGATCGACGATGAGGTGCTGAAGAAAATCGCCTCCAATATCCCGGTTGGACGTCTGGGTACACCGGATGAGATCGGCCGCATCGTGGCCTTCCTGGCTGATGAAGAGTCCGGTTATATCACCGGTGCCGACTTCTCCATCAACGGTGGTCAGCACATGCACTGATCCCTTGGGGGACAAAAAAACCGGCGCATGCGCCGGTTTTTTTTATTCCTGTCGAACTCAACAAGTCGTCCGTTGCTTCAGCTGCTCGAAGCGTTGGCGCAGTTCGGGGAATACGCCGCTGTAGGGCAGCGTTTTCCACTCCAGGTCCAGTTGTATCACATCGCCTGTAGCCGGATTCTGATTCTGCTCGGCAAGGGCTTGCTGCAAGCGGCGCATCTGATACTCCATGCGCTTGGCTTGATCCTCGTCCGGTGTTGGCTGTCCCAACAGAATCTCAAGACGGATACACAGCTCACGTAGACGCTGTTCGCTGTCAGCCAACTGCTGCTCCAGCTCTTCGGTGGATTCAACTGTACGCTCTACCACGTCGGCACGCTCCAGCATCGCCGCGCGCCAGGGGAGGGGCAGTGACTTGACCGACCCGCGCACCGTATCCAGTATCCTGTCGATCAGCTCGGCATCGCCCTCTAGCATTGCCGCTTCCGCTTTGGTCAGCATTTCGGCACAGGAGTTGAATCGACTCAGTTCCGCCTCCTTCATCGGCGCCGGCGATTGCTCGAGCATAATCTGCGTAGCAGGTGGTGTCGGGTCGTCCTTGAGTCGTGCGAAGATGGTATCGCAGTGGGCACGGAACTCCTGCCAGAGAGCGCGCTCTTCGCTGCGAAAGGCCGGTCCGATCGCTTTCCAATGACGCTGCAGGGCCTTGGCTTCTTCGGCTGCCGCGCGCAGATCCTCGGCTTCTGCCAGCTCAGCCGCGCGTAATATCAGCTGCCGCTTCGCCTCGGCACACTGCTGATGCCAGTTACGCAAGCGTTGGTCCAGGTTGCGGATCAGCTGATTGAAGCTGCTTTGAACTGCTTTGCCGGGCGCGCGGTCGACCGGTGAGAACTGCTTCCATTCCCGCTTTGCCGTGTGGCATATCCGCTCGATGGCAGGCCAGTCGGCTTTGTCCCAGTCGATGCTGTCGAGTAACTGACCCAGTTGATGGCAGATCTCTTCGCGTTGTTTGAGATTCTGTTCGCGTAGCTGACGCTGGGTTGAAAAGTGCGCTTCACAGGGGCTGTAAGCGGCTTCGGCCGCTGTGCGGAAGCGTTGCCACAGCTTCTGCGAATGAACACAGGCGCCGGCGTCCAGGGATTTCCACTCCTGTTGCAGCGAACGGATCTGGTCGGCCAGTTGCTGAGGGGGGAGGTCGGCGTCGATCAGCGCTTCCATCCGGTCGCACAGCTCCTCCTTCTTGCCATTGATGGCAAAGCCCTGCCAGTCCTTCATCTCCTGCAGCTGCGCGATCAACGACTTGTAGCGCTTTTCCAGCTGTGGGGCGGTGGTACCGTTGAGTCGCTGAAGTTGATCGGTGGCCTGATCCTGACAGCGCACGGCGACGCGGATCTCGCCCTGGCTGATCGCCTGTTCCAGAGCATCGAGGTTGCCCTCCAACTGGGAGGCCAGTCTGTCGGAGTGTTCGCGCTTCTCCTGCCGGCGTTTGTCGATCGCTTTCAGCAGCTTCTCCGCCTGAACCAGCAGGTCCGGCTTAGCCAGCTTTTCGGGCCAGCGGATTGCATGAAGCAGATTATTGATAGAGCCCTTGTCCAGCTGCTCCAGCGGCTGCTGCAGCAGTGACTGGAGCTGGTCTTGGTGCTGCTGCAACTGTTCCAGTGCGGATCTGCAGTGCTGTGCCTGTTTCAACCGCCTGTTGAGGCCGTCGGTCAGCGGCCCCTGTTGTTCGAGCGACTGGACCCGGTCGCAAAGCGATTGTAGCGCGCTGACCTCGATATCCTGGGTAAGGGCACCGTCAATCTCCTGCTCCAGTTGTACGCAGGCGTCGCGATGTGCTGCCGCCGCACGCGCTTTGGCTTCCTGCTGCTCCCGTTCCGCCTGCTGCTGAGCGATGAAGGCGCGAGCGCGTTGCGCCAGAGTTTGAAACTCGGGTTCGAGCAGGGAAGAGCTCGGCAACTGCTCCCATTCGCGGTTAATTACATCGAAACGGGCCTGAAAATGCTGGTGGTCCAGACCATTGACCAGCGCATTCAGTGTCGCGATCAGCTCGCGTTGCTTCTGTTCCAGGGCTTGCTGTTCACGCTCCTGCTCTTTGTATGCCTGCAGCATGTCCCGTGCGATACGGTGCACCGTCTTGTCGCTGCCACGGCTTTCCCGGCAGAGGGTGTCGAGCAACTCAGGCTGGGTAATACGCTCGGCTGCCGATCGCCGTAGTTGGGCTATGGCGCCCTGCAGGGCGAGGGTCAGCAGGGTGGTCTGGTCATCGATCAGGGACAGGGCGACGTATTGCACCTGGTTGCCGGCATCGCAGAGCACCAGTGCTGCAAGGCTGGCTGTATCCGGCAGGCGCTCGAGCCAGTTGCGCTGCTCCTGCTCTGGCAGCGGCTCCAGATAGTTGGCGATGGCGCAGGCGGCATGCAGGCGCAGTTGCTGATCCTGCTCAGAGACCAGCGCCTGAATCAGTAACTCAGGATCGTCGACCCGATCAAGCGCGGCGCGACGCACTTCGCTGCTGTTATCGTCCAGCAGAAGCTGGCGCAGGATGTCGATGTGGCCGGGATGGTCTTTGCGTAGACGAGCAACGGCGCTAGCGCGTACGGCTGCACTGGAGTGACGCCATTTGGGTTTGAACAGATTTACAAACATCAATCACCACAGACCGGCGCTTTGCGCTCGGTTACTCAATCGGAGAACCAGACAGCAGAGCGAGGCGCTACTGCATACATAAGGTATGCGTAGGCGGCTCCATACCCCGGCGTACTGATAATATCAGCGTGTCCCTGTCGGGCGGGCAGCTATTCTACCGGCCTCGGGTCGCGCAGGAAAAGCCTTGACAAGGCGGTTAAATCCGGGCGGTCCGTTCTTCGCTCAGGCTGGTTTCAGCTGAACGTCGCCGTCAACATAGAGCCAGCGGCCGTTTTCCCGCCTAAAGCGGGAGCGTTCATGCAGCACACCACGATCGGGGCCCGAATCGAAGCGCGCTTCGAACTCGACGACGCCTATAGGATCCTGCGGACCGCCGGCCTGGGTGTCGAGTATCGTCAATCCGGTCCAGGTGGTGACCTGGGTCTGCTCGGTCAATAGCTCGGCCTCGCCCGGTTGACGCTTTTCCGGTGCCAGTGTTTCGATCAGGTAATCCACAGCACCGAGCGCAAACGCGCTATAGCGGGAGCGCATCAGCGCTTCCGCCGTGGCCGCGGGCGCAACGCCGGTCAGGGCGGGCTCGCAGCACGCGCTGAACAAACGGCCTGAGCCACAAGGGCAGGGTCGGTTACTGTTCATTGTGTCGTGAAGCATGCGTGCGATCCCTATCGATGGTAGTGTGTGGGCCCAGTATACATGAACCACGCAAACGGATCCGAGATGGCAGCCAACGCTACCGAAACCTTTTTCTGGCACGATTATGAAACCTTCGGCACCGATCCCAAACGCGATCGGCCTGTGCAGTTTGCCGGCGTACGTACCGACGCCGACTTCAATATCATTGAAGAGCCACTGGTCATTTATGCCGCGCCGTCTGAGGATGTGCTGCCGCATCCCCAGGCCTGTCTGGTCACCGGCATCACGCCGCAACTGGCATTGGAAGAAGGGGTATGCGAGGCCGAGTTCATTCGCGCTATCCACACCGAGCTCTCCCGTCCCGGTACCTGTGCTGTCGGGTATAACAGCATCCGTTTTGACGATGAGGTGACGCGCTACACCCTCTATCGTAATTTCTATGACCCCTATGCCCGTGAGTGGCAGAACGGCTGCTCGCGCTGGGACATAATCGATATGCTGCGCCTGACCCGTGCGCTCCGTCCCGAGGGGATAAACTGGCCCGAGTATGAGGACGGTACACCAAGCCTGCGTCTGGAGGACCTGAGCCGCGCCAATGGTCTGTCCCACGAGCAGGCGCACGATGCGCTGTCCGACGTCTACGCGACCATCGAGGTGGCCAAGCTGGTGCGCGAACGTCAGCCCAAACTGTTCAACTATGTGCTGAACAATCGCGGCAAGCGTGCGGTGCAGGCGCTACTGGATGTACCGGCGATGAAGCCGGTGCTGCACATCTCCTCCAAGTACCCGGTGCAGTGGGGTAACGCGGCGGTGGTAGCACCGCTGTGCTGGCATCCGGTCAATCGCAACGCCGCGGCCGTCTGGGACCTGCGGGTCGACCCGACACCGCTGTTCGAACTCAGCGTCGAGCAGATTCGCGAGCTGCTCTACACCCGCCATGACCAGCGTCCGGAAGGCGCGCCGGAGATCGCGTTGAAACTGCTGCACAGCAACCGTTGCCCTATCGTCGCACCTGCCGGTATGCTGAACGCTTCCGAGGCGGCACGGCTCAATATCGACGGTGATACCTGCCGCCGCCATCTGGCATTGCTGCGCGCGGAGCCTGGTCTGCAGGCTAAACTGGCGGTGCTGTACACCGATGACCAGCCGCCGGCGGATGGCGATCCGGACCATATGCTCTACAGTGGCGGTTTCTTCAGCGATAGCGACCGGGGGCTGATGGAGCAGGTGCGGAACGCGGCGCCCGAGGAGTTGGCGACGCTGGAACTGCCGTTCCAGGATCCGCGTCTTGAGGAGATGCTGCTGCGCTACAAGGCGCGCAACTACCCGCAGGCGCTACAGGACGAGGAGCATCAGCGCTGGGAGGAATACCGTTCGCGCAAGTTGCTCGATGAAGACAATAACGGTTACCTGACCATTCCGAATTTCTACGACGAGCTCAACCGTCTGGCGCAGCTGCCGACAACTTCGGAACGGGACAAGCAGATACTGGAAGAACTGGCTTACTATGCTGAATCGATCTACCCGATGGAGTTTTGAGTCAGCCGCACTGGTGTGCGCCGTGACCCTATCGGGATCTGTCCAGGCTGCTGGGCAGGGGCTGTTGCCTGGCACGCGTCAAGTTGATGAGGCGGACTATTTCGTGGTTGAGCTGGGGCCGCCAGTACCTTTGCCGGAGGTCACCGTTGTAGCGCCCTCTGCGCCGCTGCCGATACATGAGATCGTGGTGGAGCCGGTCAAGGTTAAGCCGCTAACAGGCGAGGATCTGGTGTTTGCCCAGATCGAGCGCGACGCTAAGTTGCCGACAGAACTCGATCTCCTGCCGGAAGAGGCGCCGGGACCGGAACTGACCCCGCCGCCGCCTTTCGGAACCCATCGTGACGTAATCGAGCTTTAACCTGCCATCTTCCCTGATCAGGGCAGCGTTGCGCTGCCCGGCACATAGCGCTGCTCAGCCTTGAGCGCGTCCAGCAGCTCGCGATCGTCACCGCCACTATTACCCTGGTTGCTTTGATTGCCGAAGCTGCGCACCGCCAGTTGGCGAGAGCGTAGCTGTTTCAGCCGTTCGCCAAGCTGCACTCGGGTCACCTGCTGTACCGCGGCAATCATCTTCTCCGGCGTATCGAACTCGGTGTTCTCTCGGTCCAGCTCGCGCCAGAACCGCGAGCTGCGCTCCTTCAGCGAGTTGTCTCGCTGATCGATCCGGGAGATCAGGCTGCGGCGGAACCCCTCCAGCGTCTGCTCGGGCAGCTCGGCGAGTGCGGTCTGCATCTGGTCGAGGAAAAGGTTATATGCCTGCTCCAGTCTGACCGGATCGGCCACCGGAGACTGCACCACCAGCGCCAGCCCGGGTACCTCGCTGAGCGGCAGGAAGTTGGCGAAGACGATGTATCCGAGTTGCTGCTCGGTGCGCAGCTGATTGTAGAACGGGGTGGCGAGAATCTCGTTGAGCAGCGCCACCTCGGCGCGGGTCCCCAGCTCGGTGTTTTCACCCTGCATGTACAGTGTCAGCGCCGAATCGTTGTGATCGATCGGCAGCGTGGTATGCAGTGTCCGCCCCTCGGGCAGCTGCACAACCGGCAGCCTCGGCGTGGCGGCTGCGGCACGACCGTTCAACAGGTTGTCGTAGACCTGCTGCGCCATATGCCGCGCGGACGCTTCGCTCAGGTTGCCGTGGGCCAAACCGCGCATGTGCACGTCGTTGAACAGTGACGGCCAGTAACCCTGCAGGTCGGCCAGGGTCAGCGGCGCCAAGGCCTTCAGCTGTTCCTCCTCGGTCCACTGCGGCATCAGCGAGCGGTACAGGGTACTGAAGGTCTGGGTGTAGGGCTTCTCCTTGCGGGCGTTGTCCAGCTCTTCGCTCAAGGCCTGCTTGATGCGGGCAAAGCGGGATTCGGAGCTGGGCGATTGTTTGGCGGCGTCCAGGATGGCGTCGAGCAGCAGCGGCATGCGCTCGTTGTAGCCGCTCAGGCGCAGGCTGATACCGCGGGCATGGTTGTAAATATCGGCCGAGAGTCCGGCCAGGCTGGCATCGTAGAGCACCTCGTTCAACCGGTCCTTGAGCATGCGGGTATAGAGTTCGTTCAGCACCGCGGACCTCGGGCTGGCATTGGCCGAGCCGGTAAGCAGCGCCAGGTAGAGGTTGGCACGGGGGACGCCGAAACTCGCATCCTGCAGGAACCAGAGTTCACCGCCCTCGCTGTGCCAGATCCGCTGCGGTTGCGGATCGGGATCGCCATTGGTGGCGAGCAGCTCCAGGTCATGGGCGACAAAGGGGTTCTGGCCGCGAGCATGCAGCTGAGCCACCGCCTTTGGTGCCTGCCAGCGGGCCAGCGCCTGATCCTCGGGCTTGCCGAGCCGGTAGTCGATCTCGTAGCGCGGCGTGCGCCGGTCGGTCTGCAGATCCTGCGCGGCGCGCAGCAGCACCAGTCGGTCCGGTGTCAGCTGGTCCAGATAACTGCCGATCAACGCCGGGTCGAAGCCGCTGAAGCGATAGGGCGCATCGAGCAGGTGTATGCTGGGGTAGCGCGCGAGGCTGCGCGACAGATTGGTGACCTCATGGATCGGCTCACGCGGCTCGCGGAAACGGAATTCGGCAGCGGCCAGTAACGCCTCCTCCTCATACAGATCCTGACGTACCCCTGCATCCTTCAGCGCGTCGACATAGCTGAAGAACAGCGCGACCACCTCGGTGTAGTGTTCAAGGCCCGCTTCGGTCAGCTCGATGCTGACATCGAAGCTGGCCTGGTTGTCCAGATCGATCCCGGCGGAGGCGCCGAGCGCCTGGGCCCAGCCCTTCTGCTTGAGCAGGCTCAGCAGGCTGCCCTCGCCCTCGTAGCCGATCAGGCTGGCAATATAGCGGACCGGTTTCTTGTCCCAGTGCTCGCGTATCGGCGCGATCGGGAAGCTTAGTTCGAGTAAACGGGTCTGCATCAGGGTGACCACATCCAGCTGAATCGG
This sequence comes from Marinobacterium zhoushanense, assembly GCF_014641945.1. Lineage (GTDB taxonomy): Bacteria > Pseudomonadota > Gammaproteobacteria > Pseudomonadales > Balneatricaceae > Marinobacterium_D > Marinobacterium_D zhoushanense. The sequence goes on along the minus strand of NZ_BMIJ01000002.1, from coordinate 278,659 downwards.
TAGCTGGTCAGCCTTATACAGGGAGGCGTCGATGTTCAGTGCTTTCAGGTTGCGGTCGGCGACCGCCGAGAAGCGCTCCTCGACCAGCCGGCGCAGCTCGGCTGTCGACTGTCGACCCACCACCGCCAGCGTCATCAGGTTGGCGGAGTAGTGGCTGTTGTAAAACTTGATCAGGTCCTCACGCACCGGGCTATCCGGCCTGTCGGCAAGGGTGTCGAGGCTGCCGACGGCGAACTGGCTGTAGGGGTGGTCCGGATTCAGCGCCAGCTTGCCGGCCACGTACAGGCGGCGGCCGTCGTCGCGGATCCTGGCCTTGAACTCGGAGTGCACTGCATGACGCTCGCGGTCCACGTATTCGGGGGTGAACAGCGGGGCGATGAAAAACTGCGAGAAACGATCCAGCGCGGCAGGCAGGGCGTCGGCCTTGACGTCGAAAAAGTAGTTGGTGTGGTCGAATGCGGTGTAGGCATTGTGGCTGCCGCCATTGGCGCTGATGAACTGCTGGTAGGCGTCCGCTTCCGGGTATTTTTCGGTACCTAGGAACAGCATGTGCTCAAGAAAATGAGACAACCCTTCTCGGCCTTTGGGGTCGTCCCCGCTGCCGACCTGAACACTGAGCGAGGCCGCACCCTTGTCGCTGTCCGGGTCGGATACCACCACCACCTGCATCCGGTTGGACAGGCTGAACACCTCGTACTGGCGGCTGTCGTTGGGGCTCTGGATCGGAAGTGCTGCGCGTACCGGCAGCGCCAGCACGACCAATAGCAGCAGGGTGAAACGTATCAGTGTCGAATTAAGGCTCTGCATTCGCAATCCTTTACCGCTCCTGTAGTGTTGTTATCTCAGCCTGGAAGCTCCGGTGAGATGGTCGGATTCACTGCTCTGACTCTGGTAGTCGCCTCGGGGTTCCGCTGGTATGCGTTGGGCGACTGCCTATACAATTGATGAGAGTAATCGGCGTGAGTGTACATAAGGAGTATGCACGGATGAATCGCGAAAAGGTGATCTTCGCTTTCTTTATCGTTTTGGCGCTGACGCTGAACTTCGGTTTTTTTATCGGCGAGATCGATAACCCGGACCACCACGATGTGCTCGAACTGTTCCTGGCCCTGGTGGTCAGCCTGATCTGCACCGTTCTCAAATTCGGCGATCGCAGCCACCTTGGCGCGCTGATGCTGGCCACCAGTCTGGTGGCTGACCTGCAGTTGATCATCTCCGCCGGCATCTGGGCGTACGGCGAGCATATCGCCGCCAGCGGTATGGAGGCGGAGGTGATGGCCAGTGTGGTTTCCTTTGCCGGCGGGGCGTTGGTGGCCAACATCACCTCGGTGATCCTGCTGATGGTCGAGACCGCTCTGATCCGGCGCTGATTCGATGAACGATATCCTCTATGTGCTGTTGCGCCGTCTGCGCGTGCCGCTGATCACGCTGATCGTGGTATACGCTGTGGCGGTGCTGGGTTTCACGCTGATCCCGGGACGTGACGACGCCGGCAACGTCTGGCACATGGATTTTTTCCACGCCTTCTACTTTGTCTCGTTCATGGGCTCGACCATCGGATTCGGTGAGATCCCCTATGAGTTCACCGGCGCCCAGCGGATGTGGACGCTGGTAACCATCTACTCCTCCGTGGTGGCCTGGCTTTACGGTATCGGCACCACACTGACCGTGTTTCAGGATTCCGGCTTTATCCGTCTGCGGCGCTTGCGTACCTTCGTGCGGGAAGTTCGCGGTCTGCACGAGCGCTTCTACCTGGTGTGTGGCTACGGTGTTACCGGCAATCACGTGGTACGGGAGCTGATCGATCATGGCGTGAGGGCGGTGGTGGTGGATATCGATCAGGAGAGGATCGATTCACTGGAGCTGGATGGGCTGGTGATGCCGGTACCGGCGTTGTGCGCCGATGCATCGCTGCCCGATATCCTAGACTATGCGGGGCTGCAGAACCCACACTGCGTCGGTGTACTGGCGTTGACCAACAGCGACAACGTGAATCTGGCCATCGCCATTGCCAGCAAGGTGTTGATGCCCAAGCGGCTGGTGATCAGTCGTTCGGAGAACGATATCACCAGCGCCAACCTGGCCTCCTTCGGTACCGACATGATTGTCGACCCGTTCCGCTCCTATGCCGAGTATGTCGCGCTCGCCGCCCACAGTCCCCACCGTCATCTGGTGTACGACTGGTTGATGAATCCCGAGCATCGCAGCCTCGCCAGTGTCTATCGCCGTGAAAAGGGACGCTGGATCATCTGTGGCTACGGCCGCTTTGGTCGCAATATCGCCCGCAACCTGCAGCAGGAGGGCACCGAGATCACCGTTATCGATCCCAACCCGGACAGCATCAGGGGCATGAGCAGTGCGGTGCTCGGTATCGGCACCGAGGCGATCACCCTGCAGCAGGCAGGAGTTGAGAGTGCGGTCGGCGTCGTTGCCGGTACCGCGAACGATGCCGACAACCTGTCGATCATCATGACCGCGCGGGAGCTAAACCCGAAGCTGACCACGGTGGTGCGCCAGAACCTGAGCGCCAATGAGCTGGTGTTTGCCAACTCCCGCTGCGACTTCATCATGCAGCCTGGGAAGATCATCGCCGCGCAGATCCTGGCTCGGTTGAAGATTCCGCTGATGTCCGTGTTTCTGGATCACCTGATGCAGCAGGATGAGGTCTGGGCTCACACCCTGGTCAACCGGATGAACGCTACGGTCGGAGACGAGGCGCTGGAGAGTCGTTCGATCCGAATCGATGAATCCTCCGCACCGGCGATCCAATGCAAGCTCGATGAGGGGGTAGAGGTTAAGCTGATTTCACTGCTGAAAAACCCCCACGACCGGCGCGAGACGCTGGAGTGCTTTCCACTGATGTTGCGTCGAAATGGTGACGTGAAAGCGCTGCCGGGAGAGTTGACGCTAGTTGAACCGGGTGACGAGATACTGTTCTGTGGCCGCAAACGGGACCTGACTAAGTTTGAGTGGACCACGCACAACTACAACACCCTGCACTTTATTCTCACCGGTGAGGATGCCACGCAAAGCGCGATCCAGCGCTGGATAAGCGGTCGAGTGCAAAACTGATGGCCTACCTGCTGCTCTCGCTGACGATACTGTTCTGGGCCGGTAACCTGGTCAGCGCCCGCGCTATTCACGCGGATATCGAGCCGGTGACGCTGGCGTTGCTACGCTGGACGTTGGTGCTGGTGCTGATCCTGCCGTGGGCGCTGCCACGTCTGTGGCGGCAGCGGGGCGTTCTGTTCAGACACCTGCCGATGCTGCTGGTACTGTCGATTCTCAGTGTCGCCAACTTCAATACCTTTCTCTACATCGGCTTGCAGGACACCACCGCCTCCAATGCCGCGTTGATGCAGTCGGCGATTCCGGTGGTGATATTGCTGTTAAGCGCCATCATGCTGCGTGAGCCGACAACCGCGCGTCAGTGGTTGGGTGTGGTGGTCTCGATTGCAGGTGTCGCAGTGTTGATCACCAGGGCCGATTTGCAGATGCTGCTGAACCTGAGCTTTAACCCGGGAGATATCTGGATCGGTGCGGCGGTGCTGACCTGGTCGCTGTATTCACTGGCCCTGCGTTGGCGGCCGAAAGAGCTGGATGGATTCACCCTGTTCGCCTGCAATGTGCTGATCGGTGTGCTGGCATTGCTACCCTTCGCGCTAAACGAGCAGCAGGGCGAGCTTACACTGACCTGGTCTCCCCTGGTGCTGTCGGCGGTGGCCTATATGGCGATTTTCCCGTCGATCCTCTCCTACCTGTTCTGGAACCGAGGTGTTGCGGAACTGGGGGCGGCCCGCGCCGGTCTATTCATCCACCTGATGCCGCTGTTCGGCGTGCTGCTATCGGTGCTGTTTCTCGACGAAACGCTGCAGCTCTACCATGCCCTGGGCATGCTGCTCATATTCATCGGCATCTATTTGGCGACTTTGTCGAAAACAATCGGTAAGCTGCAACCCAAACGCTCGTGAGGGCGTGATGGACACAAAGAAACTCTAAAGGAGCTTCAATGCGAACCCTGACTACCAGCATTTTCGTTATCCTGCTCAGCTTCCTGATCCCGATGGAAGAGGCTCAAGCCAAGCGTCTTGGCGGTGGCTTCACCCTGGGTAAGACCTACACCGCACCGAAGAAGGTGGCGCCTTCACCCACTTACAACAAGCAGCAGGATGCTCAGACCACCACATCGCCCACCCAGACCGGTACCGCGACCGCACCGCGTCGCAGTGGTTTTGGCGGTTTGATGGGCGGTTTGCTGGCCGGTGGTCTGCTGGGGGCGCTGTTCTTCGGCGGAGCGTTCGAAGGGATCCAACTGATGGATATCCTGATCTTCGGCCTGATCGGTTTTGTGCTGTTCAAGCTGTTTTCCGGGCGGCGCCAGACACAAACCGCCTATGCTGGAGTGGGGAACTCAGGCCAGGAGCAGAATACGCAATGGCGCGCCCAGACCGAGGTACCCCAACCGCCGATCTACGACGCTGGTATCGGCAGTGCACTGGCCGAGCCGGAGCTGAAACTGCCGGAGTGGTTCAACAAGAAAGCGTTTCTCGATCAGGCCTGCAACCATTTCAGCGCGCTGCAGAAAGCCTGGGACGACAGCAACTGGGATGAGATCCGTAGCTACACCTCGGCCGAACTGTTCGAAGAGCTGAAGGCGCAGCGTGCCCGTTTCCCGGAGCGTCAGCACACCGAAGTGGTGTCGGTGATGGCGGACCTGATCAACTTCATCGACGAACAGAACCAGGTCGTCGTCAGCCTGCACTTCTACGGCTGGCTGCGTGAAGAGGAGCAGGGTGACACTGCCGAGTTCAGCGAGATCTGGCACCTGAGCCGCGACATGTCGGTGGAGAACGCCGACTGGTTCATCGTTGGTATCGAACAGCCCAAATAATCCTCGCGTCGATAGCCTGGGCTATCACCGCTAACCGATCGGCTGGCCTGGAGAGGGCCAGCCGATCTTCCTATTTAGATAGCATCATCGTTTTCTGTTGTCTGCCGAATACTCTGTCCAGATAATTGGCGAGCTTTTCACGCTCACCGGCTTGCAGGTAGAGTCCCAGACGGGTGCGGCGCCAGATGATATCGTCCACCGACTGCGCCCATTCATGCTCGACCAGGTAGTCTACTTCACGCTGATGCAGGCTGGCACCGAAGGAGGGGCCGAGGTCTTCCAGTGAGCGGCAGCCGTCCAGAATCTGATGGCTGAGGGTGCCGTAGGTACGTGTGAAACGGCGTGCCAACGCCAGAGGCAGCCAGGGGAACTGGCGCGCCAAGGCTGCCTGCAGGCTCTGTTGGGTCTCGAAGTTACCGCCGGGCAGTGTGGCGCTCTTGGTCCAGGCTGGACCCGCTTCCGGGAAATATTTGCAGATTGCGTCGGTGGCGGCCTGCGCCAGCTTACGGTAGGTGGTGATCTTGCCCCCGAATACCGACAGCAGCGGAGCCCGGCCGGGACCAGCATCCACCTCGAAGGTGTAGTCGCGAGTGGCTTTTTGCGCCGCGCCACCCTCTTCATCCATCAACGGGCGTACGCCGGAGTATGTGTAGACGATGTCGCTGTGGCTGATCTGGTGCTTGAAGTGATCGTTGACCACCGAGATCAGATAGTCGGCTTCTTCCAGCGAGATCTCCGCGGCGCTCGGATCTCCCGCGTAGTCGACGTCCGTGGTGCCGATCAGTGAGAAGTTATCCTCATAGGGGATGACAAACACGATACGGCTATCTTCGTTCTGCAGGATATAGGCTTCGGGCTCGTCGTGAATGCGTGGCACCACAATATGGCTGCCCTTGACCATGCGGATCTGCTTTGGCGGCCGGCTTGCCATGGTCTCTTCAAACAGCTTACTGACCCAGGGACCACTGGCGTTGACCAGGGCTCGGCTATACCGGGTTTCCTGGCGGCCGGTGTTTTCGTCGCGCAGGGTGACGGCCCAGAGTTCGTTTTCACGCCGGGCTTTGACGCAGCGGCAGCGGGTGCGAATCTCGGCGCCTTTCTCCTCGGCGGCCTTCGCCAGCAATACTACCAACCGGGCATCGTCGACCCAGCCGTCGGAATATTCGAATCCCCGTGTGATATGGCTGGCCAGCGGTGAGTCGGTTGCGAATCCTATGCCGTGGGAGCCGGGTAGCAGCTCCCGTTTGGCCAGGTGGTCATACAGGAACAGGCCGGCGCGAATCATCCAGGCCGGGCGCAAATGGGGACGGTGCGGCAGGCGAAAGCGCAGCGGCCACATGATATGGGGGGCGTTACGCAGCAGTGCCTCACGTTCAGCCAGCGCTTCGCGCACCAGGCGGAACTCGTAATGCTCCAGGTAGCGCAGGCCGCCATGGATCAGTTTACTGCTGTTGGACGAGGTGGCTGAGGCGAGGTCGCTCATCTCGCACAGCATCACCTTCAGGTCGCGTCCGGCTGCATCCATAGCAATACCGGCACCGTTTACGCCGCCACCGACAACAATGAGGTCCTGAATCGCTGTAATCGACGTCATGCTTTGGAGTCTCCACGCCAGACCAGGCCGTCAGCCGGAGTCTGGATCTATACCCGATTGAAAAGAGTGCCTTGCGTTGCTGTTGTTACTATAGTGTTCGAATACGAAAATAATCAATCAAAAACGAATATTTTTTGTGATGAAATTATTCTTACACGAAGATGAGTGTCTCCGTATGCTGGCAGGTCGGTGGATAAAGATTGCTCGAGCGTTCAGGTGCCCGAAGGTGCGGATCCGGGCTGCCGTATGCGCAGCCCGGCGGCGAAACCGGTATCAGACGATATGAAGCTCGACCTGATTTTCCGCCAATAGCTTGCAGATACCGTTGGGGGGGCGCTGGTCGGTAAAGAGATGGTCCGCCTGGGTGATATTACCGAGGCGTACCATGGCGTTACGACCGAATTTGGTGTGGTCCGCCGCCAGCAATACCTGGCGCGAGTTGGTGATGATCGCCTGGGCCACGCGTACTTCACGGTAATCGTAATCGAGCAGGGTGCCGTCGCTGTGTATGCCGCTGATTCCGATGATACCGAAGTCCATCTGGAACTGATTGATGAAGTCGCGCGTCGCTTCACCGACGATACCGCCGTCCCGGCTGCGAACTTCGCCGCTGGCGATGATCACTGTAAAGTCCTCCTTGGGGCTCAGGATCGACGCGACGTGAAGATTATTGGTCACCACCCGCAGGTCGCGATGATTGAGGAGTGCACGGGCGATGGTTTCCGTAGTCGTACCGATGTTGATGAACAGCGAGGCACCGTTCGGGATCATCTTCACCAGCTCGGCGGCGATCTTCTCCTTGGCTTCCAGGGTCATGATCTTGCGCGTCTGATAGGCCAGATTCTGGGTGCTGGACTCGGCGCTGGCACCGCCGTGGTGGCGCTGAATCCGGTTGTCCTTGGCCAGTTGATTAAGGTCGCGGCGGATGGTCTGCGGGGTAACCTGGAAACACTCGACCAGCTCGTCGATGGTGACGAAGCCGGCCTGTTGGACCTTTTCGAATATCAGATCCTGCCGGTGTCTTTGTGCCATGATTGAATGGTGACTCCTTGGCTACATGAACGATGCTGCATAAACGGATAGATTCGTGAGTGCGCTCGAAAGCCGGTTGCTCGACCTCTCTCCGCTCGTTGGCTAATTGTCGCACAGAATCAGTAGGTTGGCATAAGAAAGGAGGCGAGATTTCGGCCTTAGAAAAGTAGGGGGCGGTGAATCGAGGAAAAATTTTCCTTGGTTTTTAGGTGCAAACTGGTAAGAATGCGAAAAAAAAAGAACATTTTAGAATAAGCGGGTCGGACCATGACTGAGTATCTACTGGCAATCGATCAGGGCACTACGAGCTCCCGTGCCATCCTCTTCACCACCTCCGGGCAGATCTTTCACACCAGCCAGCAGGAGTTTTCCCAGCATTTCCCTCAGGACGGCTGGGTTGAGCATGATCCCGCGCAGATCTGGCAATCGGTGATCGAGACCTGCCGTCAGGTTATTGAGGGTGCCGGTATAGAACCGGGCCAGATCCGTGCCGCCGGTATCACCAACCAGCGTGAGACGACCATCGTCTGGGACCGACATACCGGCGAACCGCTCTACAACGCCATCGTCTGGCAGGATCGACGCACGTCGAAGTACTGCGAAAGCCTGAAAGCGGAAGGGCTGGAGTCGATGATCAACGACAAGACCGGCTTGCTGATTGATCCCTACTTCTCAGGTACCAAGGTACGCTGGATCCTCAACGAGGTACCGGGCGCACGGGAAAGAGCGGAGCGTGGCGAACTGGCCTTCGGCACAGTGGACAGCTTTCTGCTCTGGCACCTGACCAAGGGCAGGGTGCACCGCACCGACGCCACCAACGCATCCCGTACCCTGCTGTTCAATATCCACACCCAGCAGTGGGATCCGGAACTGCTGGAGCTGTTCGATATTCCGGCCAGTATGCTGCCGGAGGTGATGGATTCCTCCGACGATTTCGGCATGATCGATGCCGATCTGCTCGGCCAGGCGATCCCGATCTACGGTGTCGCCGGCGATCAGCAGGCGGCGCTGTTCGGTCAGACCTGCTTCCATGAAGGGATGGCGAAGAGTACCTACGGCACCGGTTGCTTCCTGGTGCTCAATACCGGCCTGCGTGCGCTGAAGTCCGAACACCGCCTGTTGACCACCGTTGCCTACCGGCTCGATGGTCGGCCGACCTATGCCCTCGAGGGCAGTATTTTTATCGCCGGGGCCACCATCCAGTGGCTGCGTGACGGCCTGCAGTTGATTCAGGGGGCAGGGGAAACCGAGCAGTTGGCGCTGCAGACCCCGGTCGATCATGGTGTCTACTTGGTGCCGGCCTTTACCGGTCTCGGTGCACCCTATTGGGATCCTGAGGCCCGCGGCGCCATCTTCGGTCTGACCCGTGACACCGGCATCAAGGAGATCGTAACCGCCGGACTGCAGTCGGTGTGCTACCAGACCAAGGATCTGCAGAAAGCGATGGAGCGCGACGGCGTACGTCCCGTAGCGCTGCGCGTCGATGGCGGCATGGTGGCCAACAACTGGGTGCTGCAGAACCTGTCCGATATCCTGGGGGCCACCGTCGACCGGCCCCGGATCATCGAAACCACCGCACTGGGCGCGGCCTATCTGGCGGGACTGAAGGCGGGGGTGTTCGAATCGCTGGAAGCATTGGAGAAGCTCTGGCAGTGCGAGCGCAGGTTCGAGCCGAAGATGTCCAAGGAGCAGCGCGACCGTCTGTACGATGGCTGGACTCAGGCGGTATCCAAGGTGCAGTGCAGGTAAGTTGATGCGCTGAGGTTAACGAGCCGTTGAAAACGCCGTGCCGGCAACGCGGGTCGTTTTCAACGGACTCCCAGTTCCCGAAGTCGTTTGTAGAGCGTATTCCGGCTGATCCCCAACCGTTTTGCAGTACGGGATATATTGCCTTCGAGGCGGTTATATTCCACCAGCGTTTCGGCCAGCAGGCTCTCATTGTCGGCACTGCCGGGTGCCGCCGACGCAACTGCCGGTTCGGGGTCTGACCCCTCCCAGGATGTCTGTTCCCGTATATCGTGAAAGAAGTCGTCGGGCAGATGCCAACTCTCGACCGGTTCGTCATCGGCCATCGCCAGGGCGATCTGCAGGACGCTGATCAGCTGGCGGATATTGCCGGGCCAGGGGTGCTGCTCGAACAGGTTCAGGATCTCGTCGGACAGCTCAGCCTGCTGGTGCGGCTCCCGGTGCATGCGGTGCACCTGCTGGAATAGCGTGCGGCGATCGCTGCGCTCGCGCAGCGGCGGCAGCTCGAGATTGAGGCCGCTGACGCGGTAGTACAGGTCCTGGCGGAAGCCGCCCTCCTGCACCTGGGCGCGCAGGCAGCGGTTGGTGGCGGAGACCAGTTTGATATTCACCGGGTAGGACTCGGTCGATCCCAGCGGCGTCACCTTGCGCTCTTGCAGCACGCGTAACAGCCGCGCCTGCGCCTTCAGTGGCATCTCGCCGATCTCGTCCAGAAACAGGGTGCCCTTGTGGGCCTTGCGGATCAGACCGATAGCGCCTTTGGTGCTGGCGCCGGTAAAGGCGCCTTTCTCATAGCCGAACAGCTCCGACTCCACCAGTTCGCTGGGTATCGCGGCGCAGTTGACCGCGACCAGTGCATGTGGGCGACGTGAACTGCGCTGATGCAGCGCCTTGACGAACACCTCCTTGCCGACGCCGGTCTCGCCGTGGATCAGGATCGGAATATCCTTCTCGATCAACCGCTCCGCCTGCCGCACGCAGCGGGCAACGCGCTCGTCACCATAGCCGATGCGGTCCAGGGTAATCTCCCCAAAAGTTTCGGCCGATACTGAGCGCTGCTTCCGGTAGTCCACCGCCTGAATCGGTTTCTCGGCCGGCCGTTTGATCACCGCATGCATATTGTGGCGATTCGGTGTCTGCAGCTTCAGCGGCAGCAGCTCAGGATGATTCTTCAGTTCTCGCAGCGGGCAGTTAAAAATCTGCGATACATCGGCCAGTGCCAGGTCGTACCCGAGCAGCAGCTCCGCGCGCCGGTTGGCGGAGATGATAGTGCCCTCTTCGGTGAACACGATCAGGCCCGACCACTGGCTGTCGATATTGTCCAGGTTGGTGTTGAAGGTGAGCATGAAGTGCTCACTGCTGAACGTTTTCATGATCAGCCGATTCTCGATCGACTGCGACATCAGTTTGACCATCCCCAAGGTATGGGCCTGCGGCAGGTAGGCATCGCTGGAGATATCCAGCACCCCGAGCAGATCGCGGTTGGTGTCGTAGATCGGCGCCGCGGAGCCGATCATGAAGCGGTTGGCTTTCAGGAAATGCTCATCACGCTGAATCTGCACCGCTTGGCCTGAGGCGATCGCGGTGCCGATCGCATTGGTGCCGTTGAAGCGCTCATCCCAGCTGCTGCCCTCCTGAAAAAAGGATTTCTGCTGCGGTGCGACGAAGCGCTGATCACCCCAGCCGTTCAGTACCTGGCCGCGGCTGTCCGCCAGCAGGATCATGCATTTGCTGTTCGACAGGATGTTCTCATAGAAGGGCAGCACCTCGGTGTCGGTAGTGCGCACCAGGTAGCGGTGCTCCTCCTTCAGGTCGCGGCGCTCGCCGGTGCCGAGCTGAATCAGCGTCGGTGTGCTGTTGTGGTCGAGGCCGAACGAGCGGCAGCGATCCCAGGAGTTCTCTACCACCTCTGTGTGGTTTTGCTCTTTCAGTGCCTGATCGGTCATGGTGTTTTTTTCTTATTATTCGAGGCATGCGGTCCAGTTTGAGCCGTCAGGCTGCTCGTCTTACTAATCGCTCTCTGACTGATTGCTCAACTGTTCAAGGTGTTCAATGGTGTGTTCAAACGAAAGTGAAGTCAACAGTGTCTTGAACACTGAACAGCATAAAACGAACGTAAAAGAATTCAAAACGAAAATTATAAGTTTCGAAATAGTTCTTTTTAAAGCAATGAGATAAGACTTGGTGTTAAAAGGTGTTCGAAATGTTGGCATGAGGTTCGCAACAGTGATTGCCGTCATCTGTAGCCCCGCGGTACGCGCTCGGAGTGAATAGGCTCTGCGCGAATCGCCCGGACAATAATAATAAGGGACGGCAATATGTCGCTAACGTTGGAAAACGTCACGCGTGTAGTGGATGGAGTGCCATTCATTGCCGACGCAAATATCACCTTCGAGCCGGGATCGTTCAATGTCCTGCTCGGACGCACCCTGGCCGGCAAGACCTCACTGATGCGCCTGATGGCCGGTCTGGATAAACCCACCAGTGGTCGGATTCTGATGGATGGAGGCGATGTGACCGGTGTTCCGGTGCAGCAGCGCAACATCTCCATGGTCTATCAGCAGTTCATCAACTACCCCAGCATGACGGTCAGGGAGAACATCGCCTCTCCGCTGCGCCTGGCTAAGCTGCCGGAATCCCAGATCGAGAAACGGGTCAGGGAAACGGCGGCGATGCTGCATATCGAACCCTACCTGGAGCGCCATCCGCTGGAGCTGTCCGGTGGCCAGCAGCAGCGCACGGCGATGGCGCGGGCGCTGGTGAAAGACGCCAGCCTGATCCTGTTCGACGAGCCGCTGGTGAACCTGGACTACAAGCTGCGCGAGGAGTTGCGCTTCGAGATGCGCGAACTGTTCAAGGAGCGCCGTTCGATCGCGATCTACGCCACCACCGAGGCGCACGAGGCGCTGGCGCTTGGCGGCACTACTACGCTGCTGCACGAAGGGCAGATTGTTCAATCCGGTCCGGTGAACAGTGTCTACAGCCAGCCGGTCAATATCCAGGCCGCCGAGCTGTTCAGCGAGCCGCCGATCAACCTGATCCGCGGCCGCGTTTCGGACTCCGAGGTGACCTTCGACGAGTATGCCCACTTCCCTCTGAATCAGGATCTGCGCCAGCTGGCACCGGGGGAGTACTGGTTCGGGGTGCGCCCCAGCCATGTCGGGCTGGTACCCCACAACGACGACGATCTGGAGCTGTCGACACTGGTCGAGCTGGCCGAGATCAGTGGTTCCGAGACCTTCATGCATGTGCGCAACGAGCACTTCGGTCTGGTGTTGCAGCTGTCCGGCGTGCACGAGTATCACACCGACACGGCGATCAAGGTCTATCTGCCGACGCACAAGCTGTTCGTGTTCGGTATGGACGGCAATCTGATTCAAGCACCGGTTAAACGGGTGAGGGGGTAAGGAACATGGCTGAAATACATCTGAAGTCGCTGGCGCACAGCTATTTTCCCAACCCGGCCACCGGCGCCGATTATGCGATTCGGGAGATGGACCACGTCTGGCATCAGGGCGGGGCCTATGCGCTGCTGGGGCCGTCCGGCTGCGGCAAGAGCACACTGCTGAACATCATCTCCGGCCTGCTTCAGCCCTCTGAGGGCGAGGTGCTGTTCGACAACGTCCGTGTCAACGAGATGCCGCCGAAGGAGCGCAACATCGCCCAGGTGTTCCAGTTTCCGGTGATCTATGACTCGATGACCGTATACGACAACCTGGCCTTCCCGTTGCGCAACGCCAAGGTACCGGAGGCCAAGGTTCGAGCCAAGGTCAACGAAGTGGCGGAGATCCTCGAACTGCATGAGGTGCTGCACAACAAGGCGCGCAACCTGACCGCCGACGAGAAGCAGAAGGTATCGATGGGACGCGGGCTGGTGCGCGACGACGTGTCGGCGATCCTGTTCGACGAACCGCTGACAGTGATCGATCCGCACCTGAAATGGAAACTGCGGCGCAAGCTCAAGCAGATCCACGAGCAGTTCAATATCACCATGATCTACGTGACCCACGATCAGCTCGAGGCCTCGACCTTCGCCGACAAGATCGCGGTGATGTACGGCGGCCAGATCGTCCAGTTCGGCACGCCGCGGGAGTTGTTCGAAGTGCCCAACCACACCTTCGTCGGCTTCTTTATTGGCAGTCCCGGCATGAATCTGATCGAGGTGCGCCGCAGCGAGGGGGGCGTCAGCTTCGACGATATCCAGGTGCCGCTCTCCGATGAACTCAACGCCTATCTGGCCGATGTCCCCAGCTACAACCTCAAGGTCGGCATCCGCCCCGAGTTCGTGCATGTCTGGGACAAGCCGGTGGACGATGCCTATGTCACCGAGCTGGTGTCGCATGAGGACCTGGGCACCCACAAGATCCTGACGCTCAGACTGGGCAATCAACTGATCAAGGCACGCCTGGACGAAGACCGTGAGCTGCCGGTGGGCAAAGTCTACGTCAGCTTCCCGCAGCAGTGGCTGAAGCTGTATGTGGACGAATTCCTGATCGAGGAGCAAGTCTGATGAACAAAACCGAAAACAACAAAGCCTGGTTCCTGGTGCTGCCGGTATTTCTGCTGGTGGCCTTCTCCGCGGTGATCCCGTTGATGACGGTGGTGAACTACTCGGTGCAGGATATCTTCGACCAGAACAACGCCTACTTCGTCGGTGCCGAGTGGTTCCGCGAGGTGTTGCGCGATCCGCGCCTGCACGACTCGCTGCTGCGGCAGTTTATCTACTCGTTCGCGGTACTGGCGATCGAGATTCCGCTCGGCATCGCTGTCGCGCTGATGATGCCGACCAAGGGCAAGATGGCATCGCTATGCCTGATTCTGCTGGCGATTCCGCTGCTGATCCCCTGGAACGTGGTCGGCACCATCTGGCAGATCTTCGGCCGCGCTGATATCGGCCTGTTCGGCGCCGCGCTCAACGGTCTGGGCATCGACTACAACTACGCCTCCAACCCCGGCGACGCTTGGGCCACGGTGCTGCTGATCGATGTCTGGCACTGGACCTCGTTGGTGGCGCTGCTCTGCTTCTCCGGTTTGCGCGCCATTCCGGAGGCGTTCTACCAGGCGGCGGAGATCGACCGTGCCTCGAAGTGGGCGGTGTTCCGCTACATCCAGCTGCCGCGCCTGAAAAGCGTGCTGGTGATCGGCGTCCTGCTGCGCTTCATGGACAGCTTCATGATTTATACCGAACCGTTCGTGCTGACCGGCGGCGGGCCGGGCAACTCCACCACCTTTCTGAGCCAGACCCTGACCAAGATGGCGGTGGGGCAGTTCGACCTGGGACCGGCGGCCGCGTTCTCGCTGGTCTACTTCCTGATCGTGCTGCTGGTGTCCTGGCTGTTCTTCACCACCATCACCCACATGGACAAGGCGAAGTGAGGTTTGAATCATGACAATGAGTAAGCGCAAAACGCTGGGTATCTCCCTCTATATATTGTTCGTGCTGGTGCCGATCTACTGGCTGCTGAACATGTCGTTCAAGACCAATGAGGAGATTCTCAGCTCGCTGACACTCTGGCCACAGCACTTCACGCTGGCCAACTACGAAGTGATCTTCAGCGATCCGAGCTGGTATTCAGGCTATATCAACTCGATTCTCTACGTGTCGATGAACGTGGTGATCACGCTGCTGGTGGCGCTGCCTGCCGCCTACGCCTTCAGCCGTTACCGCTTCGTCGGTGACAAGCACCTGTTCTTCTGGCTGCTGACCAACCGCATGGCGCCGCCAGCGGTGTTCCTGCTGCCCTTCTTCCAGCTCTACTCGTCGGTTGGGCTGTTCGATACCCATATCGCTGTGGCGCTGGCCCACTGCCTGTTCAACGTACCGCTGGCGGTGTGGATTCTGGAGGGATTCATGTCCGGCGTGCCGCGCGAGATAGACGAGACCGCCTATATCGACGGCTACAGCTTCCCACGCTTCTTCGTACGGATCTTCCTGCCGATGATCCGCTCGGGAATCGGCGTGACCGCGTTCTTTGCCTTCATGTTCTCCTGGGTCGAGCTGCTGCTTGCGCGCACCCTGACCTCGGTGGAAGCGAAGCCGATCGCGGCGATCATGACGAGAACCGTGGGAGCTGCCGGTATCGACTGGGGCGTGCTGTCGGCGGCCGGGGCTCTGACCATCATCCCGGGACTGCTGGTGATCTGGTTTGTCCGTAACCATGTTGCCAAGGGCTTTGCCCTGGGCCGAGTCTGATAAAAGAGGAGTTTCATCATGATCAGCTGGATGGCATGGACCCTCCCGGTCGCTGTGTTCTTCTCCGTGATCGCCTTCATTTTGATGTGCATGACGGTGTACGAGGTCCGTTCACCCTGCGTCGAACGCAAGGGGTTTCTCCCTATCGCCACCACGCGCGGTGACCGCCTGTTTATCGGTCTGCTCAGCAGCGCCTATCTCCATCTGGTGTTTCTCGGCCTCACCGATCTCAACCTGTGGATCCCGCTGGCGATCTCGGTTATCTGGCTTGCCGTGATACTGCGCTGGGGATGATGTGTTTTCGATATGTGTGATTTTTGTATATTTTCGAAAATTTATATTTGAATAATTTTCGAAATAGAACTAGTTTTACTCGATAAATGCTCGCAAGTGAAATATAACGAAAAAAATCTCGGCTTCGGCCAGGTGAGAACGAAAGCAACTGCAACAGGACCGGTATTCCGACGTAGCGTCGGTCTCCCAATAACGAAAAGCACTATAAAAAGAGGTTGAAGATGAACAAAAATAAGAAGATGCCAAAGGTTATACTGCTTAGCGCTGCGATCGGTGCCGCCACCCTCGGAATCAGTGTTCAGGCCTACGCGGACCAGTATCTCGATGCGGCGAACAAATGGATTGCCGAAGAGTTCGACAAGTCCACCCTGAGCAAGGAGGAGCAGCTGAAGGAGCTGCAGTGGTTCACCAAGGCGGCGGAGCCGTTCCGCGGTATGACCATCAATGTCGCCTCCGAAACCATCGCCACCCACGAATATGAATCCAAGGTGCTGACCAAGGCGTTCGAGGAGATCACCGGCATCAAGGTCAACCACGACCTGATCCAGGAGGGCGATGTGGTCGAGAAGCTGCAGACCCAGATGCAGTCCGACCGCAACATCTACGATGCCTACATCAACGACTCCGACCTGATCGGTACCCATTTCCGCTACGGCAAGGTAGTACCGATCTCCGACATGATCGACGGTGATGGCAAGGACTACACCCTGCCGACGCTGGATCTGCAGGACTTTATCGGTCTCTCCTTTACCACCGGACCGGATGGCAAGATCTACCAGCTGCCGGACCAGCAGTTCGCCAACCTGTACTGGTTCCGCGCCGACTGGTTCGCTCGCGAAGACCTGAAGAAGCAGTTCAAGGAGACCTATGGCTATGAGCTGGGAGTACCGAAGAACTGGTCTGCTTATGAGGATATCGCTGACTTCTTCACCAACAAGGTGAAAAACGTCGACGGCCAGCGCGTTTATGGCCATATGGATTACGGCAAGAAGGATCCGTCGCTGGGCTGGCGCTTCACCGATGCCTGGTTCTCCATGGCGGGCGAGGGTGACAAGGGGCGTCCGAACGGTCTGCCGGTGGATGAGTGGGGGATCCGCGTCGACGGTTGTCGCCCGGTGGGCTCAAGCGTGTCGCGCGGCGGCGCCACCAACGGACCGGCTGCGGTCTACGCCACCACCAAATATGTCGACTGGCTGCGTCAATACGCGCCGCCCGAAGCTCAGGGGATGACCTTCTCCGAGGCGGGTCCGGTTCCGGCCCAGGGTAATATCGCCCAGCAGATCTTCTGGTACACCGCCTTCACCTCCAGCATGACCCAGCCGGGGCTGCCGGTAGTGAACGAGGATGGCACGCCGAAGTGGCGCATGGCACCGTCGCCAAAAGGCCCCTACTGGGAGGAGGGGATGAAGCTGGGTTATCAGGACGCCGGTTCCTGGACCTTCCTGAACTCCACCCCTGACAAGCAGCGTCTGGCGGCCTGGCTCTACGCCCAGTTCACTGTGGCCAAGACCGTATCGCTGAAGAAGACCCTGGTGGGTCTGACGCCGATCCGCGAATCCGATATCAACTCCGACGTGATGACCCAGGAAGCGCCGAAACTGGGCGGTCTGGTCGAGTTCTACCGCAGCCCGGCCCGCGTGCAGTGGTCACCGACCGGTACCAACGTGCCGGACTACCCGAAACTGGCCCAGCTCTGGTGGCAGTACATTGCCGAAGCGGCCAGTGGCGAGAAGACTCCGCAGGAAGCGTTGGACGGTCTGGCCGAAGCTCAGGACAAGGTGATGCAGCGTCTTGAGCGTGCCGGTGTGCAGGGCGAGTGCGGACCGAAACTGAACGAACCGCGCGATCCGCAGTACTGGCTCAGCCAGCCGGGTTCTCCGAAGGCCAAGCTGGCCAATGAGAAGCCGCAGGGCGAGACCATCGCCTACGAAGAGCTGCTGAAGAGCTGGCAGGCGGTCAACAAGGTCGCGGGCAGCAACTGATAGAACCGATACCTAATCCTGAAAGCCCTATTGGCCGGACAGCGGTAACGTTGCCCGGTCTTTTTATTTTGGAGGAGGGAGTATGCCGGAGAGTAACGACATTCTGACCGCGATTCCGCCTTTTTCCGTAGCGGCCCTGCCGCGCATCCTGTTTGGGGAGGGGAGCATCGAGCGGCTGCCCGCCGAGCTTGTTCCCTTCGGCCGCCGTATATTGCTCATCACGGGTGGGCAGTCGTTCCTGGCCGGACCGCACTGGGCGCGGCTAGGGCGGGCGCTTGAAGCGCAGGGGCTGGAGTGGGAACAGGTCGGCATTGGCGGCGAACCCAGTCCAGCGCAGGTTGACGCTGCCGTCAGGCGTTTTATGTGCAGCTCGATCGATATGGTGGTGGCGATCGGTGGCGGCAGCGTGCTGGACGCCGGCAAGGCGATTGCCGGACTGCTGCCCAGCGGGCGTTCGGTGATGGATCACCTTGAGGGGGTTGGACCGCAGCTGCCGTACGAGGGGCCTTCACTGCCTTTTATCGCGGTGCCGACCACGGCCGGTACCGGCAGCGAGATGACCAAGAATGCAGTGCTGACGCAGGCCGGTGCGGGCGGGTTTAAAAAGTCGTTTCGCGACGAACGCCTGCTGGCGCGCTTGGCCGTTATTGATCCGCAGTTGCTGCGCAGCTGTCCGGCTCCGGTGATGCTTGGCAACGCCATGGATGCACTGACACAACTGCTGGAAGCCTATGTCTCCACCGGGGCCAGTGTGTTCGCCGATGCTCTGGCTGAGAGCGGGATCAAAGCCTTTGCCGCCGGTTTTACGGCTGACCCTGAACAGCCGGTTCGGGACTTCAGCTGTATCGCCTACGCCGCGATGCTGTCCGGTATCTGCCTGGCACAAGCGGGACTGGGAGCGGTGCACGGTATCGCTGCGCCCTTGGGCGCCTGGTTCTCGATCCCCCATGGCGTAGCCTGCGGCACGCTGGTCGCGGCGGTGACGAGGGGGAATGTGCAGGCGCTACGCGAGCGCGCGCCGCAAAGTCCGGCACTGCGAAAATATGCACGGGCGGCGCGCTTACTTAGAGGTGAAGAGCTTAGAGGTGAAGAACTTAGAGGTGAGGAACTGAGCGATGCCGATACCCTGGTCGAGTTGCTGGAGAGTTGGGTCGGGCGTTGCCGGTTGCCAAGTCTTGCCTCTTTCGGAGTGGCAGCCAGTGATCTGGCGCATATTGTGGCCGCGTCCGGCGGTAACAGCATGAAAACCAATCCGGTGGTACTCACCCGGCAGGAACTCCGGTCGATATTGGCGCAGCGGCTCTGACGCTCAGACAGCTTTAAAGCCGAGATCGAATCGCTCTACTGCTGCCTCGATTGCGCCTCCATCTGGGCCCGCGCGCGGATCACCTCGGCCGGAATCGCCAGCTGTTTCATCAGGTAGTGGCGGAAATCTTCGGGATACTCGAGTTCGATCAGTGCCTGCTCCATGCAGCGCAGCCAGGCGTTCTTGCTGTCCATATCCACCGGGAACTGCTTGTGCGCCTCGGGGATGATGATCGAACCATAGTGTTGACTGAACAGCCTCGGGCCCCCCATCCAGCCGGACAGAAAATAGGCCAGTTTTTGCCGCGATTGAGTCAGGTCGGCTGGATGCATTTCGCGCAGCGCCCTGGCTTCCGGCAGGCTGTCCATCAGCTCATAGAAACGGTCCACCAGTGCCGTGATCCCCTCGATACCACCGGCGGCTCGGTAGGTGGCATCTCCGGTGCCATAGGGGAGCGGGTTGTGCGTGTCTGTCTTGTCGCTCATTATCTTATCCACACAAAGGTTCATCTGCGGTAATTCGCACCATCGGTACCTGATACTGGCGCGAACACCCTGGTGCATCAATAGTGGCAGATCATAATATGGGATTTTATCCGCACGCAGGGAGAGAGGATGAGCAGCACCGAATCGTGCACTGGCCACTGGGGCCAGGCGGATCTGTATGAACAGATCCTGTCGGAGTTGAGCGCGTTGTCAAAACCGCTCCACAGCCTGACCGTGGAGGATCTGGCACCGATGGATCATTTTCATGCCCGCGGCTTCCCGGCTACGGTTGAGCTGGCAGACAAGCTGCCCGCCAGTTCGGAACAGTGCTTGCTCGATATCGGCTGCGGCGTCGGTGGCCCGGCCCGCTATCTGGCCCAGCGATTCGCGTGCAGGGTCACCGGTATCGACATCACCGAATCGTTTGTCGAAACCGGCAACAGACTCACTGCGCTGGTAGGACTTGAAACGCAGGTGCAGATCGAGCTTGGCGACGGCCAGCGTCTGCCCTACGCGGACGACCAGTTCGATGGGGCGTATAGCCAGCACGTGACGATGAACGTGGCCGACCGTGCCGCGTTTTTTGCCGAAGCCTGTCGAGTGCTTAAACCCGGTGGCTTTTTTGCGCTCACGGAACATGGCTTGGGTGACACCGGTAACCCCTGTTATCCCGTGCCCTGGTCTCTGGACGGCAGCGGCTCCTACCTGATCCCCATCGACGAGACGAGGGCGCTGCTGGAGGAAAACGGCTTCGAGGCGATCCAGATTGAGCAGACCGGAGCGCGTTATCTATCGGGCTACCGAGCCGCCGTGGCCAAGGCCGAAGCCGGCACGTTACCAAGTTTCGGCGTGCACCTGTTGATGGGCGAAAGCGCCGTGGAGCAGATGCGTAATGCCGGGCGTAATATCGAAGAGGGCAGAACCTGCCCGATTCAGCTGATCTGCCGCAAGCGACGCTAGCCGCCTGCTGCAAGGCATTAATACCGTTTTGCGCCTAAGGATAGATAGAAAGGAGAGGGATCGATGAACAGAACACTGCTGCTATTCGCAATCTTGTCAGTCGGCGGCTGCGCCTATCAGCCTGCCGCCGAGCAATCCGCGCCGGTCACGTCAACCTGTGTCGGGGATACCGCACTACCGGAAAATCTAACAGACAAGTTCGTCGCCACTGAGGATCAGGCACTGCTCGATAAGGCGCTCGGCGCGCCGAACGCGGGCGGGCTCTGTCAGGGACAGGTGTATCAGAGCAAGGCCAAGGTCGAGATACCGCTCTATCGGGCCTGGAACAGCACCAACCCCAACAGCCGCCTTGGCAACTGGTGGGCGTTCGATATGCCGACCGGCAAGGTGGCGACCTATCGTGCCGACTACGAGATCTGTTACCAGTGGTCGCCACTGGACAAGCTGGAAACCTGTACCCTGCAACCCGGCACCAAGGTGGTGGTCGGTACCGGCCAGAGTGCACAATGTTCGCAGTATCTAAGCTATCCGGTGTCGGACGCACAGCAGATCTATATCGAGGATGCCGCCGAAACGATGACCGGTTGCAGATCTTATGACGGGGAGTTCAGCTGGAAACCCTAACCAGCATCAACTGACAGGGAGGAGTAGAGATGACTGTAGCGCTTAAAATATCGGATCAGTCCACCAGCGGCGAGACGGTGTTCGAAAACCTGCTGCATTTCCCGGCAGAGGTGATATCGGTACGGCAGTTGATCGAGGCGCGCGTGCAGAGCGAGGTGGAGCGCTATAACACGTCGGACAGGGGGCGGTTTATGGGGCTGATTCAACCCAGCGATTCGGAGCGGGCGCTGAACGGCTTCAAGGTGCGCAAAAAGCGCAGGGTCGATCTGGATGCGCAGCAGAAGATCGCGATCAAGGCGTTTCAGAGCAACGGTTTCTTCCTGCTGGTCAATGACCGGCAGCTCACCGAGCTGGACGACCGGATCTTCATTACTCCCACGACCTCGGTGGTGTTCCTTAAACTGACTCCACTGGTTGGCGGTTAGGGATCATCGGGCCCGACCGGCCAAATAGGAGTTGTGATGGGTATCTTCGATTTTCTCAAGCGAGACAAGTCCGGCGCAGGCAGCGCTAAGGATAGGGAGTCAGCGTCCCCCGGCAGTGAGTATCAGGCGCTGATCGAACGCTATATCGCATATGAGGTGGCGGACAAGCGTCACCTCTACGACCTTAAACTCGGCGACTCCGAGGCCGGCAAGGCGATACTGGCGCTGGATGCCGAACAGAGCGTGGCGATGCTGATGCACTGTGCGCCGGAGTATTTCGGTGCCATGGGCAAGACCGCCAAGGCGTACAGCCACTTTTTCGGACCCGATGCCTGCGGTATCACCCGAGTCGCCAATATCAGAGAGCGCCGTGCCTGCTACGATACGGTGGTGCGTGCACTGCTGCGTCGCAAGCTGCCGTTGAGCCTGCCACAACTGCATCAACTGCTGGACGGGGTACTGACGGAAAAGCATCCAACCACCTACAACCTGCCGTTGTCCGGGGTGATGACGACGGTGGAGCACTATGTCGCTGGTGCGGAGCTTGACGACAGCCTCAGAGCCCGACTGGAACAGCTGCGGCAGCGCATCGACCGGAAGCATACGGATCAGGCGTTGCGCAAGATCGCCGGGCGGATCCAGGCGCTGACCGGTGTCAGTACACAGGTGCAACTGCTTCATCCCGGCGAGGCCTGGAGCGATGCGGCCATCGCCGACTGCGAAGCAGCGGCCGATCGTCGCGATGCGCTGCTCAACCTGATCAGTCAGTGTGCGCAGGCCAGCGGCAGCAAACCGAGTCGTAAGTGGCTGGCCGGTGTCACACTGCTGCTCGACCAGTTCGGCCGGGAGTGCTTCAACCGTTTATTGATCAATTGGCTGGCACTGGTGGATAAACCCAGGACCAAGCCCGCCACGCGCCGGGACCTATGGCAGCCGGATCGCAATCTGATGATGGATGAATCCAATGCCGACATCCTTAAGGGACTGATCTGGTGCGCAAGTCTTGCGGAGGATGCAGAGCTGGCGCGGGCACTGGTGAAGGCGGCGTTGAGTTGCTTTCGCAAGGTGCCGGGCGTGGGGCCGCGGGCAGTGCGGGTGGGTAACGCCTGCATCTACACCCTGGCCGCCATGCCGGGCCGCTCCGGCCTGTACCAACTCGCCGTGCTGAAGGTGAAGATCAAGTACCGCAGTGCGCTCAACATCATCAACAAGGCGCTGGAGGAAGCCGCTGCACGTGAAGGGATCAGCGTCGACGCACTGGAGGAGATGGGCGTACCCGCCTACGGACTGGACAGCGTCGGTTACGGTGAGGAGCCGCTGGGCGATTACACCGCCATTATCAGCCTGCCCTCCCTACGACAAGTGGAACTCTCCTGGCGCAACGACGACGGCAAGGTGCAGAAATCAGTACCGACCCGAGTCAAGGAGGATCATGCGGCGGATCTGAAAGAGCTGCGCGGTGCCCTCAAGGATATCAAGGCGATGCTGGGCGTTCAGCGTGAACGGCTGGAGCAGCTGTTCCTGAAAGAGCGGGTCTGGCCCTTCGAGGTCTGGGGCGAGCGCTACCGCGATCATCCGCTGGTGGGTGTGCTGGCCCGTAACCTGATCTGGCGCTTCAGCAGTGAACAGGCGGCTGTGTTGGGGATCTATCAGGATGGCCAGCTGTTGGACAGCGCAGGTGAACCGCTGACGTTGCCGGCGGGTGAGGTCGAGGTGAGCCTCTGGCACCCGATCACCAGTGACGCGGTCGAGGTGCAGGCGTGGCGCGCCTGCATCGAGCGGCTGCAGGTGGTGCAACCGTTCAAACAGGCGCACCGCGAGGTGTATCTGCTCACCGATGCCGAGATCAACACCGGCGTATACAGCAACCGTTTCGCCTCCCACATCATCAAACAGCACCAGTTCAATGCCCTGGCCGCGACCCGCGGCTGGCGCTACACCCTGCAGGGTGCCTGGGATGGAGGCGACGATATCGCTCGGCTGGGACTACCCCGGTTCAATCTCTGGGCGGAGTTCTGGGTGCAGGGGATAGGCGAGTACGGCAACGACACCACCGAGGCGGGCGTTTTCCTCTATGTCAGCACCGACCAGGTACGCTTCTACCGCATTCGCACCGGTGCCGATGACCTCAATGAGGAGAATATCGACCGGGATACGTCGGTGGACCTGCGTGAGGTGCCGGCTCTGGTGCTGTCAGAGGTGTTCCGCGATGTGGATCTGTTCGTCGGCGTCTGCTCGGTGGGCAACGATCCGGAATGGTCCGACGGCGGACCCGATGGGCGCTACCACGATTATTGGCACACCTTCAGCTTCGGTGAGCTCAACGCCAGCGCCGAAACCCGCAAGGCGATACTGCAGAACCTGATACCCAAGCTGAAGATCGGCCCCCAATGCACATTCGTTGGCCGCTTCCTGGTGGTTGAAGGGCAACGGCGTACCTACAAGATACATCTCGGTTCCGGCAATATCCTGATGGAGCCCAATAACCAGTATCTGTGCATCGTGCCGGACAGTCGCAAGACGAGCACCACAGACAAGCTGTTTCTGCCGTTCGAGGGTGACAACATGCTCTCGATCATCCTGTCGAAAGCAGTACTGCTGGCCGATGACAGCAAGATCAAGGATACGACAATCAACTCGCAGATCGATCATTATCGATAGGGAAGCAGGTCATTAGCGGAGGTTAAAACAGGGATGTCTGACCAGGATCCGATCACTGTTCTTGTTCTGGGTGGCACCGGCAACTCGCCAACGGCCAGCCGATCAGCCGTCGCTGGGATCTGGTGGCGCGGCAGAACCACGGACCGGAGATCCCGGTGTCACCGGCGCTGGCGCTGGCACGCAAGTTTGTCCGGGGGCAACTGCCGCTGCGCGGCGCCTACCCCTGTTATGAACTGATGTCGCTGGCGGAGTTCGATGAGGAGGTCTCGGCGCTCGATATCGGTTGGTCGATCGGCACGGAGGGCACGCAAGCGTGAGTGTCTACGTCCTGGTCAAGATCATCCATATCCTCAGTGCGTCAGTGCTGTTCGGTACCGGCATGGGCATCGCCTTTTTTATGCTCAGGGCACACCTGTCCGGCGAAAAGCAGAGCTTCATATCCACCAGCCGCGCCGTGGTCGCGGCGGACTGGCTGTTCACGACACCGGCGGTGCTGGTGCAGTTGCTGACCGGGCTGTGGCTCACCCACCAACTGCACTTTGCCTACAGCTCGGCCTGGTTCGTCTCGGTGATCGGTCTGTTTATCCTTGTTGGCCTCTGTTGGTTGCCGGTGGTGTGGATTCAACTGCGCCTGTCGCGACTGGCCGAATCCCATCACGGCAGCCCCGAGTACCAGCGCCTGATGAGGCTGTGGATAGGGCTGGGTATTCCCGCTTTTCTCGCCATGCTGGTGATCTTCTACCTGATGGTGACCAAGGCGGGTGTCGGTATAACCCTGTTCAACTAACAGGTTGGCAGTCAGGCTTTGGCGCTTTTGCAGGTTGACCCGATCCACGGTTTCGATAGTGTGATCTGCCATAATGATTTCACCAACCCTACAACTTCATGACCGGAGGTTTGACCGTTGCAGAGCCGCTTTAGTCTGACGACCGGTTACTCGGATGCGCTCGAACAACTTTGCTCTCACCTTCTGTCACAAAGGTCTGGCAATAGACGCTACATCCTGGCGGTCGCCGGTCCACCCGCTTCCGGTAAATCGACCCTTGCCGAACAGTTGGTCGCAAAGCTGAATGCCACAAGAACTGACTGTGCCGCACTGTTGCCGATGGACGGTTTCCACCTGGACAACCGGATATTGGCGGCGCGCGGGTTGTTGTCCCGCAAGGGGGCTCCCGAGACCTTCGATGCGGTCGGCTTTGGTGTGACGGTGCAGCGACTGCATGACCGCTCCAGCGAGATAATACATCCCGTTTTCGACCGTACACGGGATCTTGCCGTTGCCGGTGCCGGCGTGATCACGCCCGAGGTCGATGTGATAGTGGTCGAAGGTAACTACCTGTTACTGAAGCAGGAGCCTTGGGTGTCGATGCGTACCCATTACGATCTCACGGTGTTCCTGTCACCACCCATGGAGGTTCTGGAACAACGCCTCATCGAGCGCTGGCTTATTCATGGCCTGGAAGAGGCAGCGGCCCAGGCGCGGGCGCAGGGCAACGATATACCCAATGCCCGGCTTGTACTGGAACATAGCGACGCAGGTGATATCAGGCTCTCGGATCGCTGACCAGACAGGATGCGCTTGACCTGTCTACCGCTTCACTCTTCATACTCGCCCCTTTTACCGGCTGGGGGAAGACGATGCTGGACGATAAGACCTATCTGGAGCTGTTTGCATCAAGGGCGTTGGGGCCGGAACACTTTGATCATCGCGGCCACCTTCGCCTCGCCTGGCTCCACCTTGTTCATTTCACAGAGGAGGAGGCCCGGCAGCGGGTATGCAGCGGTATCCGCGAGCTGGCGACGCGGTTCGGCGCGCCGGAAAAGTTCAACCATACGCTTACCGAGGCGCTAATGCGGATCATTGAACTGCGTATGCGGGGGCAGGTTATACGAAGCTTCGACGCGTTTCTGCGTGAGAATCCGGATCTGTTGAATGATGCCAAATCGCTGCTGGACAGGCATTACAGCGCCGAACTGTTGAATTCCGATCGAGCCAGAACAAACTGGGTGGAACCCGACCGGGACGCAATACAATAGGGAGTGCCATGCGAACCATCACCGTTACCGCATTTGCGCGGAAGTTTGGTCTCTCGCGGACAACGCTGCTCTATTACGATCGTATCGGTCTACTTAAACCTGCCGAAGTTTCCACATCGGGTTATCGGCTTTATGGCCAGCGGGAAGTGGAGCGGATGTCGCGTATAGCGGCCTTTCGCGAAGCCGGTATTCCGCTGAAGTCGATTCAGGCCATTCTCGATGGAGAAGATCCGGGGCTACTGGAATTGGCCTTGGAGCAACGACTGGCCTCACTCAACCGGGAGATCGCCCAGCTGCGCAGTCAACAGGCGTTGGTGATTGAACTGCTGCAACGCAAAAGCGGCGATAGCGGCGAGCGGCAAGTGGACGTGCAGCAGTGGGTCGCGATGCTGGAGGAGGCCGGGGTCGATGCTGCCGGCCGACTGCGCTGGCATCAGGCGTTTGAGCGTGACGCCCCGGAGGCACATCAGACTTTCCTGCAGTCGTTGGGCCTGGATGAAGCGGAGATTAGCGAGATCCGTCAGCGCTCCCGGCAAAAGGAACCTCCTGCTGCCCCCCACCGTTGATTGCACCCTGCTGAAGCTCTAGGCTTGCACTCTTCATGGATCGGATATTTCAGGAGGGAGATTGAAACTACTGGCCCTATCGGGAAGCCTGCGCAAGGCCTCTTACAATACCGCTGCACTGGAAGCCCTGAGTTCACTCGCACCCTCTGACATCGAGATTCAGATCGGCAACATTGCCGATCTGCCGCTCTATAATCCCGATCTTGAGGGGGAATCGATACCGTCGCTGGATGAGCTGAAGGCAGTGCTGGCTGAAGCCTCAGGTCTGATTATCGCCAGTCCCGAATATGCGCATGGCATCAGTGGACCGATGAAAAACGCGCTGGACTGGCTGGTCAGTGGCGAGGAGTTCCCCTACAAACCGATTATGCTGATCAACACTTCGCCACGCGCCTGCCATGCGCAGGAGGCGCTGAAAGAGGTGCTGACCACCATGTCCGGTATTCTCGTTGACTCTGCTTATGTGTCTTTGCCGCTATTGAGCAGCGGGTTGGACAGGGATGGCATACTGGCCGATACGGCGCTGTGCCACAGCTTAAAAACCGGGCTGAATAACTTCCGTACAGGAATTGAGGTTAGCTCAAATAACCGGCTGATAGATTAACGAAAACGATCGCCAGATTATTTTTAATGGACTACCGGTAAATAGTTTTTATGGAAATCGATCATATCTTTTTATGTGTAAAACCCGGTGCGCCCGAGGCAGACGAGTTGATAAAATTAGGCCTGATAGAGGGGGTTCCCAATACGCATCCAGGACAGGGAACGGCGAATCGACGATTCTTTTTTCGCAACTTCTTTATCGAGCTTCTGTACCTGACCGACGAGCGGGAAGCGCGCAGTGAACTGACTAGACCAACCCAGTTGTACGAGCGGCTCTCTGCACAGGACGGGACGGTTTCACCTCTGGGTATCTGCTTCCGACCAGGGCAGGGTGAAGCCAGAGAGGTGCCTTTCCATAGCTGGGGCTACAGGCCGCGCTATCTGCCGGAAGGGTTGCAGGTCGATGTGGGTATGGCTCCGATTACCGAGCCGATGTGGTTTTACCTGTCGTTTGCATCCAGGCCGGATCGGGCCGCTGCCGAAAGACGGCAGCCGCTGGAGCATGCGGTCGGGTTTAAAGAGGTTACGACGTTGAAAGTCTGCATGCCTGCTGATGACTACTCGAATCCCGCAACACAGGCGTCTACCGTTGAGGGTTTTGAGATTGCAAAGGCGCAGGAGCATAGGGTGGAGATAGCGTTCGATAACGGTTCAAGCGGAAAGTGCCGGGATTTCAGACCTGTGCTTCCATTAGTATTCAAATGGTAAAGGAAAACCGTGTGTTTATAGTTTTGTTGACCTACAAGTGTGACTTAAGCGAAATCGATACGTACTTGAACGACCATGTCGAATATCTGGATCGACAGTATGCCGCTGGCGTATTTCTGGCCTCGGGCCGAAAGGTACCTCGCACCGGGGGTGTGATCTTGGCGCGGGCAGACGGTCGGCAACAGCTGGAGCAGATATTGGCGGAAGATCCGTTCAGCGTTCACAACCTGGCTGATTACGACGTTATCGAATTTGTGCCGAGTAAGACAGCGAAAGAGCTGGACTTCCTCTGTCAGTAGCAATCCTCTACTCAGCGAGAGCAATATGCCAACACCCGCCGATGCCATTACTGCGTATCTGCACGCTAAAGATGGCAACCGTCCCCATTTGATGCGGCGTGCATTTGGCGCCGATGCGAAGCTGGAGATGCAGGTCAACACCGGCAGTATCTCGTTTCCGCCCCTGTCCGAGGGGCGCGAGGCGATCAGCGAAGTGCTGGTGCGCCGATTCGGGCAGACCTATGAAAATGTGTACACCTTCTGTCTGGCCGAGCCGCCGGTTGAACGGCGTGAGACGTTCGCGTGCGACTGGCTGGTGGTAATGACGGAGAAGGAGAGTCGTGCGGTGCGTGTCGGTTGCGGTCGCTACGACTGGTGTTTCTCGTCGGAATCGGGACTGGTGGAACAGCTGCGCATCACCATCGATGTGATGCAGACACTGCCGCCGGAGTGGGCCGAAAACCTGACCGACTGGGCCTCCGCTCTGCCTTATCCCTGGTGCTCTGTCGAGATGGCGAAGGCAGCAGCCCCCGAGCAGGAAGGACTGGGGGCTGTGTTCGAGCGTCTGCTGCCGAACGCCTGAACCGCGATACCCGCTACTGCTCCAGGTAGCGGCTGCGGATATGGCGGATAAAGTGCTCCGGATTGGTCGGCTCGCCGGTGGCCTGGCTGATCAGCTCCTGTGAGCTCAGGAACGAGCCCTTGCTCCAGATCTTCTCGCCCAGCCACTGCCGCAACGGCGTTACATTACCCTCTCTCAGCAGTCCGTCCAGTGCGGGGATATCCCGGCGCAGGGCGGCAAACAGCTGGGCCGCATTCAGTGCCCCCAGGGTGTAGGAGGGGAAGTAGCCGAACGCACCCGAGGGCCAGTGGATATCCTGCAGGCAGCCGTCCTTGTAGTTGCCGTTGGTATTCAATCCCAGGTAGGCCTTCATCTTCTCGGCCCAGGCGTCGGGGATATCCTCTGCTTCCATCTCGCCGTTGATCAGCGCGGATTCGATCTCGTAGCGCAGCACGATATGCATCGGGTAGGTGACCTCGTCCGCCTCCACCCGGATAAAGCCGCGATTGACCCGGGCCATCGCCTGCCAGAACTGGTCGCTATCCACATCCTTCAATGACGGGAAATGCTGGTGGATCAGCGGCGTCAGGAACTTCACGAACGGCTTGGACAGCAGCAGTTGCTTCTCGAACAGCAGGCTCTGGCTCTCATGGATACTCATGCTGCGCGCATCGCCCACCGGTTGGCCGCTCCAGGCCTCGGGCAGACCCGCTTCATAACTGGCATGACCGGTTTCATGCACCGTACCCATCAGCGCCTCAATAAAATCGTGCTCCTTGTAGCGGGTGGTGATGCGGTGGTCGCCGCGCACCCCGGTGCTGAACGGGTGGCTGCTGATATCCAGCCGGCCACGGCCAAAATCGAAGCCCAGCGCCTCCATCACCCGGCGGCTCAGCTGCTCCTGCACGCCAATATCGTAGTGGCCGCTCAGGTCGATATGCGGCGCCCGGCGCTGGCGCTCGATCACCTCGTCGATCAATGCCGGCAACTGGGCTTTCAGTCCGTCGAAGACCAGGCCGATCGAGGCGCTGCTGTCACCGCTGGAGTAGAGATCGAGCAGGGCGTCATAGGGCGTGGCGAACCTGTCCGCTTCTGCCGCCTGACGCGCCTGGGCCTCCTCCCGGCTCAGCCGCACCAGCTCCTTGAAGTTGCCGAGGAACCCCTGCCAGTCGTTTTCGCCGCGCTGCGCGCGCCAGGCGTGCTCGCAGCGTGAGGCGGCCAGCGACTGCGCCTGCACCAGGTCGGCGGGCAGACAGGTCGCCTGCTGCCATATTCGGTGCATCTCGCGCAGGTTGGCCTGCTGATCGGCTGTTTCGCCCTCCTGCAGGGCATTCTCGAACCAGTCGCCCAGCTGCTCGGCGGTGAGCAGCTCATGGCGGATCTGGTGCAGCTCCGCCAGTGCCTGGGCGCGGGCCTCGGCGCCACCCGGCGGCATCATCACCTGCTGGTCCCAACCGAGGAAGGTGCTGGCGTGGGCAAGCTTGTCGAGGCGGGCAAATTGGTTAACCAGTAATTGGTAGGCGCTCATGAGGTGATCCTGTTACCTGAAGAGATAATGCCAGAGCCGATAATGGCGCCGACTCTGAAACGCTGAGATGAAAATCTTGTGTGAACTCGATCAGCTAATCCTATCGCTGAATGGAGAGGTTGTCCTGTCGCTGGCAGCACATTAGCGAATAGCCGGTTCAGTGGCGGATTAGGTTAGCCGTCTGCAGTAGCTGTTTGGGAGGTGGTTAAAACTGGACGACCCTCCGAAGAGGGCCGTCAGCTTAAGGGTTAAGGCAGGGTAATTATCCCGGGTAATCGCTACGCGGGTAGAAACGTGCCTGGATCAGGCGGGTGCCGTTGTTGAGGAACTCCCAGAAATACTGATCGAAGATATCGTTGAACACCGACAGCTCGGTTTCGGATCCATCGACACACTGCCAGGTATCACCAGCCAGGTCACCATCGGTATCCACCCACTCGACTTCGCAATAGGCCACACTGAAGATATCGGTCGCCTTTTCGAAGGTGCTGCGGCCCGATTCGCGGTCGAGCAGAATGGAGCCGGAATACCACCAGAGTTGGGTCGTATCCACGGTTTCTTCTGCATACCCGGTGATTTCGGCGCAGGTGCCCGGTTTACCCAGGACGCGGATGAACAGATCCAGCATGATATAGCGATTAGCATCGTCTGTTACCGGTACCTGAATTGTGGCGCCATCCTTGTCGGCGATTCTATCCACAATTTCAAACGAGCCATCTGTCGTCGGTTCGAAATAGATCCTGGTCTTGCCGTCGGGCTCCTCTGTCTGGAAAGTGGGTCCCTCCTCATCAATAAACTCTGTCTGCAGACCATCGTCGGGATCGGTACACAGAGTTGTCTTGCCGGACTTGCCATTGCCTGGCGATTTACTGGTAACCAGCGGTACAAACAGTGCTGAACCTCCGCTGTAAGCGGCATTGCCGCCCAGTATCGATTCACAATATTCCGGATCGCCGTCACACTCTGCGAGGTTCGGGTGACCGATAAAGTTCACCGTGTAGTGGGCCCCGCTGGGCGCGCCATTGCCGGCGATGGCGAGTGGGGCGAATACCAGGGAAAAAAGTGAAGCGATTAACGAGGTTTTTAGAAGCACGTTCATTTCGGCCTCCTTGTTATTTTAAACACACAGGACCCTAGGGGTCGTGCCCTGTATCGCAACTGATACGACCTAAGTTATAGACGACGGAGGTTGTTAACTTGACGAGGCGCGATTGCCGGAAATTGCACCCTATGATTTACACTCAAGCCAATAGGTGTAAAAAGTGTAAGGTTTTTGAAACAACGGCAGAACTCACTAAGTTAATGTCTGCCAGGGGGTGCACTCTTTGCCTCTAAACATGCAGAACTTTCAGTTAAAAAACGCGATTTAATTACACTATGGGTTTAAGTTTGCGTATCCCGTTATTCCTCTCCGCATCAGGTCCGCCACGTTTTTACAAAGCTTTTACAAACCCCATACATCAATCTGACCTTTGCCCGTTCCACTCCACCTAGAGTGCAGCTCAGAAGCTGATTGCTTACTATCCACTGCACAAGGAGTTGGGCCATGAACAGATACTTTCCTCGCCACCGTTGGATCACGGCGTTACTGCTGCTGTTAACCTGCGTATCGCTATCGGCGCGGGCACAGACGCAGCACAAACAGGAGGTGACGCTTGATTTGAGCCTCGCCACACCGGTGATGGCGGCAGGTGCGGCGCAGAAAGCGTATATCAAGATCTCGCTGGATGGCTTCGAGCTGCCCGGCCGCGCCACACGCACACCGGCCAACGTGGCGATCGTGCTGGACCGCTCCGGTTCCATGGGCGGCGACAAGATCCAGCACGCCCGCGAAGCAGCGATCATGGCGCTGGGTCGCCTCGATGAGCGCGATATCGTCTCGGTGGTGGCGTATGATTCCCAGGTCGAGGTGGTGGTGCCGGCCACGCGCTTGACCGACCGCCAGCCGATCTACCAGGCGATCCGCACGATCCGCGCCGGCGGCAATACCGCGCTGTTCGCCGGGGTCAGCAAGGGGGCGGCGGAGCTGCGCAAGTTTATCGACCGCAACCGGGTCAACCGTGTCATCCTGCTCTCCGACGGCCTGGCCAACGTGGGGCCGCAGACACCCTCGGCACTGGGGCGGCTGGGGCAGTCGCTGGCCAAGGAGGGGATCAGTGTCACCACCATCGGCCTGGGGCTTGGGTACAATGAGGACCTGATGACACAGCTTGCCGGGATGAGCGATGGCAACCACGCCTTCGTCGAGAACGCCGCCGATCTGGCGCGGATCTTCCAGTACGAGTTCGGCGACGTGATGTCGGTGGTGGCGCAGGACCTGATCATCGAGATCCGCTGCCTCAATGGTGTGCGTCCGCTGCGTCTGCTCGGGCGCGACAGCGACGTGTACGGTGACCGGGTGCGCACCCGCCTGAACCAGCTCTACAGCGAGCAGGAGAAGTACCTGGTGCTGGAGGTGGAGGTGCCTGCGCAGGAGGCCGGCAGCGAACTGGAGCTGGCCAGCGTGCAGGTGGATTACGCCAACCTGGCCACCCGTCAGGCCGCCCGTCTCGACGGCCGGGTCCGTGCTCAGTTCAGTGCCTCAGAGCAGGAGGTACAGCAGGCGGTGGACAAACCGGCACTGGAATCGGCGGTGGAGCAGGTCGCCAACGAACTGAGTCGTGAGGCGGTGGAGCTGCGCGACCAGGGCGATGTGCAGGGGGCCAGGAGTCTACTGCAGAAAAGCGCCGAGTACCTCGGTGCCCAGGCGGAAGCGCTGGCCTCGCCGGAGCTGAAAGCCCAGGAAGAGGAGGCGCTGCAGGATGCCGATAAGCTATCCTCCGAGGATGACTGGAATCGCCAGCGTAAGGAGCTGCGCGAGAAGCAATATAAACGCGCCACTCAGCAGACCTATTAAATGACTGCGCGAGATGAATCCGGTGTGAGTAGCTATTCACACCGGAATTTTCTGCCTAAGGGAGATAGATGAAATACCGCGCCGCGCTGCTGTTGATCCTGCTGGTACTGCTGCCGCTGCTGCTGCTCGGCTGGCTCGGTTTTCGCCTGCAGCAGAATGAACAGCAACTGGTGGGGCTGCAGCTACAGAAGCTGATCGAACAGCAGCTGGAATCGCTGGACAGCGAGTTGCAGACCCACTTCCAGCAGCTGGAGCGCCTGCTGCAACGCCAGGCCGGTGGCCTCTATCGCCTGGCCGACCCGGACTACCCCAGCGACCGTCTGCGCAGTTTCATCAAGGACTCGGCGCAGGTGCAGCAGCTGTTTGTGCTCGATGCCGACGACCAGCGCCAGTTCCCGCCCCGCGACCAGCCGCTGAGCCTGGAGGAGCAGCGCCTGGTGGATCGGCTGCAACCGCTCTGGCAGTCCCCCGGCCTGTTCCATCCCACCGCATCGGATCCGTCGGCGCCCGCCGTACAAGCGCAGGCACCGGTTGCCGCCAAGGCCAGCGACTACTTCGCCAGCGGCCAGCTGGCGCAGCGTGCGCCGGCTGAGTTATCGAGTGAGCTGTCGGCAGATATCGCCGAGGCGCCTTTAGCCTCGGCGCAGATGGCCGAACCTGCGGCCGAGCTGTCCGACCAGACTCAACGTTCCAGCGTCAAAACGGAAGCTAAACGCACAGAGACCGACACCACCGCGTCCGGTTGGATCGCCTGGTATGCCGATGCCCGGCTGATGCATATCTACTGGTGGCGCGATCCCGAGGGACGCACCCTGGGTTTCGTACTCAACGACGCCCGGTTGCTGTCGGACCTGATCAACCGCCTGCCGGATGCGGGGCAGGGCAGTCAGGCACTGGGCGAGGCGCAGATCCGTCTGCTCGACAGCCAGGGCACAGCGCTCTACAGCTGGGGCGACTACCAGGCCAACGGTCAGGCGTTGCGCAGTCTGGGGCTGAGCCATCCGCTGGGCAGCTGGCGGCTGGAGTATCATGCCCCGGCGCTGCAGCGGGCCGCCGCTCCGCTCTGGCTGACGCTGGTGGCACCGCTGCTGTTGCTCGGTGCCGGGCTCGCCGGACTCGGCTATCTGCTCTACCGCGAACATCGGCGAGAACTGACGCTGGCGCGGCAGCGGGTCAACTTCGTCAATCAGGTGTCGCACGAGCTGAAAACACCGCTGACCAACGTGCGCCTCTATGCCGAGATGCTGCAGCAGCGCCTGGACGACGGATCTGAAGAAACAGCGGATCCCACCGTCAACCGCTACCTCGGCGTCATCACCGATGAGAGCCAGCGCCTGTCGCGGCTGATCGAGAATGTGCTCAGCTTCTCCCGCTTGCAGCGCAAGCAGCTGAAGCTGGCGCCGGAAACAGCCAACCCGGACGAGCAGATCGAACGTATCCTGCACACCTTCGCACCGCTGCTGCGTCAGCGCGGCATCGAACCACGGTTCGCGCCCGGTATCGAACAACCGTTGACCTACGACCCCGCGGCGCTGGAGCAGATCCTCAACAACCTGCTCAGCAACTGTGAGAAGTACGCCCCTGACAGTGGTGAACTCAGGCTGCGCTCCTGGCTCGATAGCACCGCACTCTGTGTTGAGGTGCGGGACAGCGGCCCCGGTATCGACCCGGCCGATAGACAGCGCATCTTTGAACCCTTCTACCGCAGCAGCAGCCGGCTCACCGACGGTGTATCCGGCACCGGTATCGGCCTGGGCCTGGCGCGGGATCTGGCCCGCGCCCACGGTGGCGACCTGACTCTGGAGGCCAGCGACAGCGGCGCCTGTTTCCAGATCCGCTTGGAGACCAATAGATGAAAGTGCTGATCGCCGAAGACGATCTCAATATCCGCCTTGGCCTGCGCGACCTGCTGGAAGCGGAGGGCTACGACTGCCTTGAAGCGGCCGACGGCGAACAGGCCTGGACCCTCTACTGCGAGCAGATCGCGAGTCAGCAGGGCCCGGCGCTGGTGCTGCTCGATATCATGATGCCCAAGCTAGACGGTTACAGCCTCTGCCGCCGCATCCGCCAGCAGGACCAGCAACTGCCGGTGATCTTCATCACCGCCAAATCGGAAGAGATCGACCAGGTGCTGGGGCTGGAGCTCGGTGCCGACGACTACATCAAGAAACCCTTCGGCAGCCGCGAAGTGATCGCGCGCATCCA
Organism: Marinobacterium zhoushanense; assembly: GCF_014641945.1. Classification (GTDB taxonomy): domain Bacteria; phylum Pseudomonadota; class Gammaproteobacteria; order Pseudomonadales; family Balneatricaceae; genus Marinobacterium_D; species Marinobacterium_D zhoushanense. The sequence goes on along the minus strand of NZ_BMIJ01000002.1, from coordinate 243,083 downwards.
CGCCGTCACCCGCCGCTGCCTGGCGCGCAGCCAGTCCGATCCGGAGCAGCAAAGCTTCCAGATGGCCGACCTGCAGGTATACCCCGCCCAGCTGCGCGCCGAGCGCGACGGCCGGAAGATCGACCTGAGCCTTCGCGACCTGCGCATCCTGCAGACGCTGCACCGCCACCGCGGCAAGGTGCTGAGCCGGGACCAGCTGTTCGACGAGTGCTGGGGGCGCAGTTACCTGCCCAGCAGCCGCACCCTGGATCAGCATATCTCCAAGCTGCGCAAGGCGGTGGAGCGGGATGCGCAGACACCGGAGATCATCGTCACGGTGCATGGGGTGGGGTACAGGTTTGATGGCTGACGGCAGTAGTAGGCTGTCGGTGATGACCGAATTTGTCATGAAAAAATATGGTGTTTTCATCTGATTTTCGAACACCCGCCGCTCTGTTCAAGTACGTGTGTTTTTATTCAAACACATGTTTGACAGTCTCAATTTCAGCTGCTTAACTCCCGTCACGCACTTAACGTAGTCGCGGTTGTTGCCCCCAGCTATCTCGGGGCTCTATCGTGAAGTGCCAGGCGTCACGCACCGTCTGGTTATCTGTTTGGGCGGGGCGGACATGGAATGTACGCTTAGGGAATCTCCGCAAGGGGAGGGACAGGGTGTCAGGATATGCAGCTACCCTTGGCGCAAGCCACTGCAGAACCGCTTTCCGGTGATTACCGTCTGGTTGTCTGCTCCATCGGCCAGGCAACGCCCGCTTCAGCTAAATCGATCGCGCTTGGACTCGGCGTCCCAGTGCAGCGGGTGCTCGATGCGCTCTATCGAGCACCGGCCATTCTGGTCGACAACATCCCCTTTGACACGGCTCAGCAGATGCAGGATCTGCTGGACACCCTGGGTTATGACACACGGGTCGAACACTGTCAGCAGCCATCCGCTGTGCAGGCCGAGTGTTTCGACATTGCGGCTTACATCACTGACGAACAGCACTACGACCGGATTGTGGCGGAGCTCGCCCGCTTCCTCGGTACGGATGAGAGCGAAGCTTCCCGACTGCTGACCACGCCACCGGGTATCGTTATCGGCAACGTGACCCAGGCGACACTGGATGCGCTGACCGGGCGTCTGGGAGAGGGCGTTGAACTGATCGCCTCTAACCCCGCCACGGCACTTTACGATCTGTTTTTGGCAGTCGACAGCGCCGATCAGGCGCGCCGAACCTGCCAGGAGCTGCGCCGTCGGGGATATTCTCTGATCGCGGATCAGGGCTGTGTCCTGATCGATATGAGCAAGCCGGAGGCGGACCGCCTCTGGTCCAGTTTCCAACGCGCCAATACCCTGCGGGTGATCAACCAGGATTTTCTGCGCTTCGACCTGGTGCTGACCGAACCCGGATCGGGTCTGAGCGATGCCGCCCATCGCGTGCTCAGCGAACTGGCGGGCATACCCGATCACATCATTCCACGACTGTTCGAGGCGACGCCGGTAACCCTGGTTGAGGCCCTGCCCAAGGGGCAGCTGGAGCGATTCATGCTGGCGTTCAGCGAGGCGGGGCTTAGTGTGCGTGCCGATCTGATCAGTTTCATGCACCTGGGGTTGAAGATTACCCGTACCGCCCAGCCCAGCCTGTTAAACCAGACCTTGCGTTCGCTTGGTCTGCTCGACACCAAACGCAACCACCTGCCTGAACTGCCCTTCCAGCTGCCCTGTGTCCTGCCGGAGCTGCAGGCGCGGGTGATTCGTTATGCCCTGAGAACAGCGGGCACAGAGGCCGAACTGGTGGAGGTATCCGCATGACGGCAACGCAACAGGCGGCTCAGGCCGAGACCCATCGCTATCACTTAGGTATAGCGGAGGCGGGCAAATGCTTCGCGCTCAAGGGCGATCATCTCGAGGCGCTGCGTCACTATCGCGAAGCGATGCGGCTGGCCGTCTCTTCCCAGGCACCGGAGGTGTTCTTCCGGCACTACAGCCAGTGCGTGCTGGAGAGCCTGGAACTCACCGGTCAGTATCAGGACGTGCTCGATTACTGCAAAAAGGCTGACGTCTACTACCAGCAGCTCAATACCCGGCGCCAACTGCACGCCCGGGATCATGCCGCCATCCTCGAACGCCAGGGGTTGGTCTACGCCAAGCTGGGCGAGCGCGAGTCGGCGCTGAGCAGCCTGGCGAAGGCCCGCGAGCTGGCTGGGCAGGCGCGGTTGGAGCTGACCGAACAGGTGTACGGCTGGCTGCAGCGGGGTTTGCGCCCCGATGTGGCGCGGCTGACCGACGCACAACGCAAGCACCGCTATTTCAGCGTCCGTGCCGAGCAGGTAAATGCCCAACTGGCCAGACCCCTGCCGGCAGAGGCGGACAGGACCCGGCGGCAAGACCCTCGGGATTCGTTTGGCATAACAGGATGATCAAGCCGCCCGCTGGCGGAATGGAGGAGAGCAATGGCGGACTATGACGGACTCACCCCGGGCCAGGTTCTGGCCGATGCAAGCGTCGCGGAATTCATTAAAGCGCTGGGCTTGTCCATAGCCGAAGCGCAGAAAGCGCTGGACGAAAACTCGGTCGACCAGATCGGCGAGTTCCTGACCCCGAGGCCCGGCCTGGATGGTAAATCGCTGCTGGATCTGGGGCTTTCACCCGCGTTCTATCACTATCAACACGCCGACATCAGCTGCTCGCTGCAGTTGAGTCTGCGGGTGGAAAAGGACCTCAGCGTCGGGCTGAACCTCAACGGCTCGTTCAGCGACAACCAGACCAGCAGCTCGAATGAGTCGCAGAGCAGCGAAAGCTCGGAAAGCGGGTCGAGCACGGTCTCGCGTGAGCGCACCGCTGAGGTGAGCGTGCACTCCTCCAGCACCGGGGCGCTGACGATCGGCGGGCGTCAGTTCACCTTGACCGGAGACGATCCGCTGGCCCGTATCCGTGCCCTGCAGGACGCCGTGACCGCCGATGAGCAGGCTGGCGTGCCGCGTCTGCTGTATGCGCCGGGCGACCGTACCTTCACCATCACCACAGATGCCGACGCGTCCAAGGTGGAAACCACCGACCGCACCGTCGCCTTCAAGGGTGGCGGTTTCGACCGCTGTGTGATCCAGATCGACGAAAACACCGCCACCGACTATGTCTTCAACGGCAGTGTCACCGTCAACACCACGGCGCAGGGATCGCTGCAGGCCTATGCCGATCACGTCGAAGCTCAGGTCGAGGCAGCCGGTTATGTCGCCTCACTCTTTGCGCCGGGCACGCCGATTACCACGGAGTATTTCAAGACCGGCCGGCACAATCTGGAAACCTTCGATCTCAATGGCACCACCTACAACGACGGTGCGTTCCAGAGCCTGGCCTATCTGGCCCAGTTCGCCAAAGACCACAACTTCGATCTCGAGGTGGAGGGCTTCGCCGATGCGCAGCGCTACCGTGGCCAGTCCCCCTCCAGTTCCGACCAGAGCAACATCGAGCTGGGCAACCGGCGCGCCGATGAAATCATCCGCATTCTGGTGGCCAACGGCTTACCGGCAAACAAGGTAACGCGGAAAACCTCCCGCGGCTCCGCCGATGCCATCGCCGCCGGTGGACCAGCGGACAATGTGGCGTTTCGCAAGGCCGAGGTGCGGATCAAGAACCGCACCGCCTATTACCTGATCGTGCACTCCACCTCAGGCAGCCTGACGATCCAGGACGTCACCCCCGACAAAACCACGCCGGGCAGTACCGGCAACGGTTTTGCCTGGCTCTACCGGCCGCAGCCACTGGCGCTGTCCGGCAAGTCGGTCACCATCGACGGCACCAACTTCCCGTTCTCGGGCGCATCGGCCGGTGGTCATGCGGCGGGCAGCCCGTCGGCCTATGCCGAAAACCTGAAGAACGACATCAACGCCAACGGCGGCGTCGATTTCGGTGCCTCCGCCGAGGCCAACGTGGTCTCCCTGTTCGGTGATAGTACGCCGTTCCAGTTGATCCTGGTGTCGTCCGAGGAGCGCTCGATCCAGATCAGCGGTACCGAGGGGATCACGGTGACACGCCAGTTTTCACGCACCGAATCATCCAGCATGACCCGACAGAATACGGGCAATCGGGCCGTGGCGGTTGGCGCCTCGCTGGATGTCAGGTTCTCCCGTCAGTTCGAGATGAACGTAACCGGTAACTCGGCGATCTCGGCGCGGCTGGTCTCCATTCCGGCGCCGCCGGAGTTCCTGGAAACCATCAAATCCTATTTGTCGCAGAACGACTAGATAGCTGACCAGATACCAAGGAGGCAAGGTCATGAGTGAGGTACCCGGTGTTACCCGCTCGTTAATGTCGGCACCGCTGCCCCAGATTATCGAAAAGCTGGGGGTGGCAATCGCGCAGGCTCAGCTGGCGCTCGACAAAAATTCCATCGAGATCGCCCAGTCCCTGGCGGAATCGGAGGTCGATATCGGCGACAAGACCTACAACCTGCTGTCGCTGGGCTTTGTGCCGAGCTTTTACGCCTTCACCGAGGCAACGGTGGAAGCCAAGCTCAGCTTCAGCATGACCGAGAGCACCGAAACCTCGGTGAATGTCGGCGTGCAGGCGGGGATCAATTATGGCGTGTTCATGGCGGCGGCCTCGGTCGACGTCGGCTACGCGCGCAAGTTTTCGGTTTCTGCCGAGGGGATGTCGTCGATCGCGGCGCGGCTGGTGTCGCTGCCGGCACCGGAAACCTTCCTGCTGTTGTTGAAACAACAATATCAACAAGAGATTTAATCGAGCACCCAGACAAAGGAGATAAACCATGGCCATTGGACAGGAACTGCTTAACGTACCCATGGGCGACATGATCCGGCAGATGGCCTTCGCTATCGCCGACGGTCAGTATCAACTCGATGAGAACTCCATCAACGTTGCCGAGATGATGGGGGGGCTGACCACCGTGTACGACGAGGAGGGCAAGGTCACCTTCGACGACAGCCGGGTCTTCTTCGGTTACGAATACATGACCATCAAGGAAGCGCGCGCCTTTGCCTTGACCGATGATGCGCTGAGCGGAACGCTCGGTGACGACGCGATCAAGCTGTCCGAGGTGCTCGAACCGCTGACCAAGGACGCCGAAGGGGTGGCACTGGACGAGAAAACCGAGATTCGCGTACCGGTGCGGCATTCCATGATGGAGCTGGGCTTTACCCCCACCTTCTACCAGTTCGTCGACACCATCATTGAAGTGAAGATCGCCATCAAGATCACCCGCGAACGCGAGTACACCCACACCCGCAGCAACAAAAAGACTGACAAGGCCAACGCCCACAAGCGCAAGCGTTCATTCTGGGGCACCTCGAAATCGTCCGGCTCCAGCAGCTCGGTGTCCACCAGCCAGGTCGATGCCACCTACTCCAGCAAGTACTCCTACACCGCCGAAGGCGCCTCGATTCTGCGCACCAAGATCGTCCCTGTGCCGCCGCCGACCGTGCTGGAGGACCGGATCCGCTCCTTCATGGAGTCGGAAGAGGCGCGGCGGGAAGCCAACCTGCAGAAGAAACGTCAGGAACTCGGTCTGGATGATACGCCCTGATCCGACGCCTGATTTTTAACGAACAAGCAGAGGGATAGGCCATGTCCATTGGCACCGAAATGCAGAACACTCCCTTCCCGGAGATGGTACGTACACTGGGGATCGGCATCGCGGAAGCCCAGTATGAGCTCGACCTGGTGTCGTTGAAAATCGCCCGCATGATGGCCGGCTACGCCCCCGATCCGGAACCGGAGGAGGGGCAGCCGGCGCCACCGCCGGCCTCGCCGCCGGAGCGCAACATGCTGGTGAAGCTGGGGGATGGCAACGAGTACTCGCTGCTTGAACTGGGCTTCGTGCCCACCTTTTACCAGTTCGTCGATACGCTCATCGAACTGAAGCTGTCGATCTCAATGTCGCGGGAAACCAACTTCAGTCGCTCGTCGACCCAGGTGAATGCCTCGGTCAGCGGCAAGGTCGGTTTCTTCTCCGCGTCCGCCAAAATGAGCGTCAGTTCGGTATCGGCCAGCTACTCGTCCAAGTACCAGTATTCGGCCGAAGGCTCATCGCTGTTGCGCACCAAGCTGGTTCCGGTGCCGGCGCCCGCCGTGCTGGAGGAGCGTATCCGCTCGATGATCGCCGCGACGATGACCGAGGCCCCGGATAACCCATGAGCCGACGTAGCTGGCGTGATCTGGAGACAGGCGAGGAGCCGGAACAGTCCACTCCGTCGATGCCTTTTGCAACACCGTCGGCCGTCCGGTCGGGCAGCGACAGCCTGGCCGAGGCGGCCGCCCTGGCACCGGATAGCCGCCTGAACCAGCTGATGGCGCGGCGTGACGAACTGCAGAGCCGACTGCGGGAGCTGACCGGTGAATCCGAGCGCGACCAGGCGGCCCGACAGCGCTTTCCCGTAGCCAGTTTTGCCGAGCGCAGGGCCGAGGAGCAACTCTGGGCCGCACAGCGCGCAGCGGCCCGGCAGCGAGAGGAACCCTCCACCATACTGCCCACGCGCGGGGCGCTGCCCCCGTCTCCGCTGGAGGGGCGGATGGACGCCGGGATGCCAGGCCGTAGCGGACTGAGCCAGGGGTTGGGCGATAGATTTGCCAGCGCAAGCCGTTCGGGACGCTCTGGCCTCGGTCGGGCACGTGAAGCGCTGACACCGCTGCAGTCGGTCAGTCGCCCGGTAGGCGATGCACGACGCTCGGTCGATGACGCCCGCGACCAATTGCGCGATCTGGACCAACGGCTGGCCGCCGAAGGGGTATCGGAAACCGACCGGCAGGAGATCCGGGACACCCTGCAGGGCGACCGTCTGGATAAGACCAGCGCCGTGTTAAACCGGGCGCAATCCGCGCTGGATGCGCCCAAACGTGCGGTCGAGCGCGTCGAGCGGGAGTGGCAGTCCCGCGAGAACCAGATCAGCGGTGCCATGGATCGATTTTCCAGTTATGCCGACCGGCGCGAACAGCGATTGTCCGTCGAGCGCGGCGGCTCGGGCGATCTGTTCGCCCGCATGCAGGCCAACCGCCAGCGCGCCCTGGAGCGTCGACGTGAGCAGCAGCAGGAGGAGCAACGCGACCAGCAACGACGGGAACGGGCGCAGACGAGACAGCGGGAGCGACAACGGGAACAAGCCGAATCGTAAGCCGGGATCGATAAACCCCGGCAATGAAGTGAACTCTAAGATTATGGGACAGATGGAATGAGCGAAGGACGGTTCATCGCGGATACCCTGGAAAGCGTGCTGGTCGGCATGGCCGAGAGCCTGCGCGAGGCACAGGAGGAACTCAACAGCATACCGCCACTGGATGGCTACGGCCGTCCTGCGCCGCAATACCGTATCCCCCATCTCGATTTTGAAGTCGGCTTTCGGCTGAAGTCGGAAACCCACAACAGCGGCGGGGTGCGCCTTATCTTCGCCCCCGTGGTCAGCGGAGAGGCATCCAAGGAGGTCACCAGCCGCATCACCGGACGCTTTGTGGCCGTGCCTCCGGGGGAAGGCATGCCGGTGCCCCGGCTGATGACCGAGATCGATGCGGAGGGCGATCAGCGTATTCTCAAACTGACCGCCACCACCAGCGCCGGAGAGGTGCTCGCCGGCGCCGATATCGAGTTGAACCTGGATGTCGATGCATCCACCGGTCTGTCCCAGGCCGCCGGCGTGGATTCGCCCCGGCTCTCGGCGGTGACGCTGGAGCGTGCCGTCGTGCAGACCGACACCTCGGGGGGCGCCACCGCGCGGGTGCAGTTGGGGCCGACACTGCAAAGAGCGGCCGTGATCGTGCTGGTGGCAGAACTGGGCTATGAGACATTGCGCATCGTAATCGGCAAGGAGATCGACTGATGAGTAAGGTTGTCGCCACCGTCCTCCTGCTGACCGATGAGGGTAAACCCGCGGCGGGTCACGGTCTGGTGCTTGAGGCCTACAGTCTGAGTACCCGTCGCTGGCAGGCCGTGGCCAGGGCCAAAACCGATGCCCAGGGCAAAGCCAGTCTGACCACCGCGACCAATGTTGCCAATGAGCCGATGGCGCCGGCATTGCGCCTGACCGAGTTGGGTAATCCGTCGCCCCGCGTCCTGGCGCAGGGCGGCTATATGCAGTTCGACGTCAATGCCCAAACGCTGCTGGTCGATTTCGGCCAGGTGGAACGGCTCGAAGAGACCGCCTACCGCCTGCAACAGAGTGACAGCCGTTTTGCACGCACGGTGATTACCATCGCCGGCGCTCCGGTCTCGCCGCAGATATCGACGCTGGCGATCAATCGCATGGTGGCCGCCAACCCCAGGCTGGCGGCGGGCCTTACTCGTGTCGATATCGGCACGCCAACGCAGCCTACCGCCGCGCCGCAGTTGAACGAGGCGCTCACAGCTGCGGTATTGAGCAACAAAGAGGTGCAAGTGCTCAAGGCGCGCGAGCTGCAACTGAACTCGGAGCTGATGGACAAGACCCGGGAGGTCAGCCTCACCGCCGAAAAACTCAACACCGCCAACCTGACGATAGACACGCTGAGGGCCGACCTGGGCAGCGTCAACGCTGAGAAACTCGAATTGGCTCAACAGCTCGAGGCGATCCGGGCCAAAGCCAAAGAGCCGGCGAAAATCGAGGATGTGCTGGTGGGCCTTGGCAGCAAGCTGCACAGCTCGAACACGCAACTGAAAAAAGACAACCTGCCGTTCCGCATCGGCAGTATCAAGGTCGACCTGCGTGGCTCGCTGACCGATGATGGCAGCTCGATCGTCATGGGCGGCTCCGGCGGTGGCGTAAGCACGGAACTGTTCGGTGACGATGCCGCCTCGGCCGAAACGAAAGTGACCGTACCCGCCGTGGTGGGCCTGACCGAAACCGCGGCCCGCCGGGTGCTGCGCTCGGTGGGTTTACGCATGACCGCAGCCCACCAGCAACTGGGCGAGGGCAAGGGTGTGCCCGGCCAGGCGCTCAGCCAGCACCCCGCTGCGAGCACCCAACTCGCTCACGGCAGTGAGGTGATGGTGGTGTTCGGCGAACTGAAATCCACCTCAGCCTAACAGGACATCAGCATGAAAAACCTGCGAACACTGGTACAGGATGTGGTTGCCTCCCCCCTTGGTGACGTGATCGCCTCGGTGGGTGAGGGCGTGGCCCAGGCGCAACAGGCACTCGACGAAGGCTCCCTGGCGGCGGTGCTGGACATCTATGCCGAAAGCGACGATGCCAAGATCAAACTGCTGCAGGAGATCGGTTACCGACCCACCTTCTACGCCCTGCCCGATACCACCGGCGAGGTCCGGGTGGCGCTGCGGCTGGGGCAGGGGGCGGCGGGCGCGCAGTCGGCAACGGCAATCAAATCCACTACACCCGCCATCCGCAGCGTGCTGGGTCGTCAGGGGCTGAACACCAGTCGCAAGCTCTATGCCTCGCCGGTCGACGCCGGGTACAGCAACCAATACGGATTCAGCGCCGATGTCAGCGCCAAATTGACCTTTCGCATCGTACCCATCCCGCCACCGGACGGCGTGGACGAACTGAGGCTGGCGCCGGAACTGGTTGGCCGCAGCTTGGCGGATGCCCGCAGCGTGGCGGAACAATTGGGCTTGAGTGTCGCGGTAGAGGCCGAAGAGGGTGTTGATATCGACGACAGCAAACTGGTCGCGACCCAGACCCCCACTGCCGACAGCATCGTGCGGGCGGGCGATGAGCTGAGCGTAACGCTGGCCGAGTGAGTCTGCTGCGCTGATCGGTAACCGAGATCAGCTCAGCAGCGCCACCCAAACCGACACTCCCAACAACACCGCCAACACCCGGTTCAACAGCCGTCGCTGCGCCTCGGTTTTCAGCAGCCGGCCGCTGCCTTCGCCGAGCCAGGCCCAGGCGGCCATGCAGGGGATGGTGACCAGAAAGAAGATCAGCGCCAACATCAGGCTGTGACTATGGTTGGCGGTATGGCCGGCCTCGCCAGCCGGCGCGAACAGGGCGCTGGCGGTCAGCGCCATCATCCAGGTTTTCGGATTGACCAGCTGCATCAGCGCGCCGTGGTGCCAGCGAACCCGGGGTGCGCCATGCTGCGCTTCGCCGCTGACGCCGGGGGCGTGGAATAGTTTCCACGCCATCCAGCTCAGCCAGAGTGCTCCGCTCCAGGCCAGCAGCGTGCGTAACAGGGGATAGTCGGTGATCACACCGGCCAGTCCGCTGGCGGTCAGCAGCAGGATCGCCGAGGCGCCGAAGGAGCCGCCGACCACAAAGGGCAGGGTAGCCAGCGTGCCGAAGCGGCTGCCGTTGTTCAGCGCGAGCACATTGGTCGGTCCCGGCGTGGCGGAGGCAACGAAGGCGAACAGGGAAAAGCTGAGCGTTAATGTGAAAGCGTCGGTAGACATGGAAACTCCTTTCTAGGTGGTCTCCATCATTGTTCCTGCTCGGGTGGAGCGACTCTGTAACGCCCGTGCAGAGTTTCAGCCAGGGCTACAGCTGCGGTGATAGGCCGCCGGTGTCAGTTTGTAGGCTCGGCGGAACCAGCGCCCCAGATGGCTCTGATCGGAGAAGCAGAGGTCGCTGGCCACCTCGGCGGGTTTAACTCCCTTCGCCAGCAGACGCCGCGCCTCGACCAGACGCAGCTGAATCAGATAGGTATGGGGTGCCATGCCAAAGGCGGCCTTGAACGAGCGGTTGATGCGGAAACGGTCGCTGCCCAACGCCAGCGCCATCTGCTCCAACCCTATATCCTCATACAGATGCGCATGCAGAAAGTCGCGTCCCTCGCGGGCCAGTCGCGGCAGCAGCAGTTCACTGTTCTGGGTTTTGCGCCAGCTCAGGTGCGCGGTCATCCGCTCGATCATCTGATCCAGACAGGCGTTGCGCACGATGCGCGGCTCATTCTCCCGCAGCGCAATATAGGCCGAGGCGATGCTGCCCAACAACAGGCGATCTTCCGACAGGGTGGACTCCGCCCGCAGCTCGTAGTGGTCGGGCAGGTTCTCGAAAATGCCGCCCAGCTGCCGGTGCAGCCAGTCCGCCGGGAGATACAGCGCACGATAGGTGAACCCCTCATGATGCGGCGACTCGCCGTCATGGAGCTCGCCGGGTTCGATCAGAAAACTGCTGCCCGGCGTGGCCCGCTGCACCTGATGACGACAGTGGAACTGCTGCAACCCCTGCTCGTTGTAGCCGATCAGGTAGTCGTCGTGCCAGTGCGGATCGTAGGCGTGGGTGTTGCCGGTGATATGGGTGCGAAACAGCTCTATACCGGTATCGGCATCGCGGGAGAAATGAACCCAGTTATCCTGTGTGGACGCAGACATGACCTGAAGACGCTATTGGCTTGATGCAGAAAGAGTAACAGCTAAACCCATTAGGCAGCAGCTGTCTGGAAGATTTGTGCAGATCAAGAGCGCAGCTATCTGCAGACAGAGAGGGCTTGCCAAAAACGGGCCGAGAACCGAAACTCAATACCCATATGTGCTACATGGGCAGTTAGCACTTAATCGACACGGAATCAGGGAGATTGTCGATGGAATGGATTATTCCGTTAGTGGTAGTGCTGTTCGTGTTTGTGCTGATCGCGCAGAAGCGCAATGCCGGTGCATCCAACCAAGACACAGGCGACTACCGCTACCGCCAGCGCAAAACCCTCTTCACCGCCGCCGAGCGCTCCTTTCTCGGTGTGCTCGACTCCATTATTGACCCTCAGCAACACCGCATCTTCGGCAAGGTCCGCGTGGCCGATCTGATTGAGCCTGAACGCTCACATAACAGTAAGCGTAACCGAAGCCAGTGGCAGAAAGCCTTCAACCGCATCAGCGCCAAACACTTCGATTTTGTGATCTGTAAGGCGGATGACCTGACGCCGGTTTGTGCCATTGAGCTGGATGATGCCAGCCATAAGCAGAGCAAACGTCAGCAGCGGGATGAGTTGTTGGAAAAGGTTTGTGGGCAGGTGGGACTGGCGTTGGTGAGGGTGCCGGCCCAACGTGGTTATCAAGTGCCCGAGGTCAAAATACTCTTGTCACCGCACATATTTTCAGGGCTTGAGTCGAAAATGGAAGAACCAGTTCAAAAGCAGAAAATGGATTGCAAACCTAACGGCATAAGAATTTAACCGGGGCTAGGTGATATTTAGAGGACGGAGGCGAAGAGTGCCGGTGACCGCTAACGACCCGGAGCTGACGTGGTGGAAAGAGTTACCGCATAGACTGCTTTTGGCCTTTGCAGACATAAAGTGTGCTGTGTCCCTGGCGGGCTAACGGCACAAAACGTCCGTTAAAGAAAACGTCTGGAAGAGCTAAAACCTACTAACTTACTTGATGATCGTAATTTGAATCTGCCTAATAGAAAGGCATTGATATCAGTACACATGTTTATAGACATATCTTTTCAAAAATAATATTTCAGGTAAATTTATTTAATACAATTTTCTATTTTAATATATTTAATTATATAAATTTGATATTTAAATTTAAAAAAATAGCAATTATAAAAAAAATTATATATTATATAGCGTATTAGTACTTTAATATGATAAGGATTTCGCATGAGTGGCTATTTAGAATTGCCAAATAGCGTTGAGTTATATATCGACAAAATAAAAAAAAGATGTGACAGCCTAATTAGATCACAAATATGGAATGGAATTGATCGAAATAAGTTAAATAGATGGCTTTCTTCTTTTAAAAATCCTGAAGAGCGGTACTTGGCAGCCTTCATATTAGATAATCTTACCTTTCGCTCCGAGTCACAAACTAAGGCAATGATTTTTCAAATCATTCTTAGGAAAATACCTCAACTACTCCAAGAAGAGGAATACTTTTCGAAGTATAGGGATAAATGGCCGGAGACACTCACTAAGTCAGGAACTCCTATTAGACTAGTACCTGTCCTACGAAAAAACGATGGTCCTTATAAAAGTGGGCAAATTGTTTCGAGAGAGTATATTACACAGGTAGGTGTTAATAAACGAATTATAATTAGTCCAGATCAAATAGATAAATCAATAAAAGATGGTGCCAAGCTTTTCATATTTATAGATGATTTTCTAGGTACAGGAAATCAGTTCTCTGAGTTTTATGAAGAAAATCAAAAAATTATCGAAGTTAATAATATAACAACGCTCTATGTACCTTTAGCGGCCCATGAATATGGAGTCGAAAAGGTCAAGAGTAAATTTCCGAATCTTAGACTAGCAGCATCTGAAATTTTATCAGAAAATAACGGTTTATTTTTTTCAGATAATGGAATGCTTCCTGATAATATTAATACATGCGATGCAGCTAAAGCATTATATTTGAGCATTTCACAATCGCTGTTAGGTACAGGTTTCAGCATGCCGCTTGGCTATGAAGATCTCAGTTTAACATATGGATTTAACCATGCGACTCCAAATGCAACGTTACCTTTGCTTTGGTCTGATAAAATTGAAAATCATTTTTTGACTAGGTGCTGAATATGACTAGTAAATCCCAATCGTTTCGTTCTGCTTTTACAACTAATAGAGCGGAAGAGCTAGGATTCGATGTATGGGATGACTTTGTCATTCCACTTTTCTTTGACGAGCTAGACCTTAAAGAGGCTAAAAAAGCAAGACGAATTGTCGGTGGTAGAGGGTGTGGAAAAACAATGCTGCTTCGATATTTTTCCCATCACTCTCAATTCTCTAAATCGAGAGAAGATATTAATGAAGATTCCCTTCTTAATATTGGACTTTATTGGAGAGCAGATACAAACTTTTTACCTATGCTTAATAAGCAAAAAGTAGATGAGGTAGACTGGGTTCTAGTTTTTAAGCACTATTTAACACTCAGTATATCTTTGGAAATATTAAAGAGCTTGAATAGTATCGCCACGAGTAGGTTAAACTGTTTCTCGATTGAAGACCTTGAGAGACTAAATTTCGATCATCTCACCGATTATGATGCTTCCTTTAAAGGAAGCTATAGTAATATTGTCAGGGTAATTAAGAAAAAAATTAGAGAATGTGAAAATGCAATATACAATCCTCCAACGTTGAAGGATCTTATAAAGATACCTGATTCTTTCGTGACAGATGGCCTAATCGATGAGATAAAAGCACAAATACCGTCTCTATCTAATACCATATTTTCTTTTTACATTGATGAATATGAGAACTTACTTGAATATCAACAAAAAACAATAAACACAAAGATAAAGCATGGAAGGGCTCCATTAATATTTCATATAGCAATGAAAGTTAATGGAATGAAAATTAATGAAACACTAGGGAATGAGAGTATTCAAGGTATTGCAGACTACAGAAATATAGACCTTGACGAATTCCTTTCAGAGAAATCAGATTTTGATTTGTTTGCGGCCGAAATACTTTTGCATAGAATATCTAAGAATTCCAAGCATATCGCTTTTGATAAAGAAATAATAAAAAGAGAAGGCTCTATTAATATAAGAAAAACAAACGAATATAAAACAAAAATAATAGATTCTGCAAAGAGAATACTGCCGGGCTATAGTTACAAAGAAATGGCTGATCAGGCTATTAAAAATGACAGAATAAGAAGTCGACTTCTGAAGGAGATTGAAAAGCATCTTAAAAATAAAAAGCCAGAACTAGATTTTGTATTTGATGACAACTTTCCTCAGGAAATTATCGTACTACCAGCGTTATTATCTAGGAATACTATTGATGCTAATCATGTCATTGATGAGTTCAACAAGTTAAGAGATGGCAAAAAATCAAAGTTTTCTGGTGATGGATCTTGGGTTTCAAATAATTTCGTTGGCTGTTATCTTAATTTATTTAGAGCATATGATCGACCTTGTCCTTTGTATGCAGGTTTTAACTCATTTGTGCGTTTAGCTAAAGGTAATATTCGACACTTTTTAGAACTTTGTAATGCAGCTGTACATAGATTTTCTAATGACTCTGAAAGCTACTCTATCCCTATTGAAGTTCAATCACTTGCAACTAGATCAGCAAGTGAAGATATACTAAATGAAGCACCGACGTACGGTGTGATGGGTAATAGAATACAAAAGTTCATCTACAACATTGGGCATATTTTTGAATATTCTCAAATGCGAAAAACGCAAAGTGAACCAGAAGTTAATCACTTTAGTATCAGAGGTGGATATTCAGGGTTAAGCGAAGACGATCAGAACTTTATTTTGGAAGCTGAAAAATGGGGTGTGGTTTATAAGGTAAAAAGTACTAAGGAAAAAGATCGATCAAACCCAGATTCTGTAGAGTGGGTTCTGAACCCTATTTATGCACCATTTTTCTTTATTAGTTTCAGAAAGAAAAGAAAGCTCGATATTTCTCCTGAGCAATTTAGAGTATTGCATTGTGGGTCAGATGAAGAAATAAAAGGGCTTGAACGATCTTTTAGATCAAAATGGGACCTGGATGATAATAATGTGCCACATAACTACACCCTTATTTAGAATTGGTTTTGTATTGATATGAAGCTAAAAATGTTCAAGTTTAATTCGATAGAAGAACTGATTGATGAAAATCGACGTTGGGATATTACTTTTTGTGGAAAAGCTATTGATGATAGAGGGAATATTTCATATAACTATGCAGAATCAAACTCTAGTTCTCTAGTTGCAATGGCATACAATGCCGATGATATGAGATTGGATGTTAATGGTGATACTGTTGAATGTTACGGTCTATCTGATTATATAAATCAGGTTTCATTTGATAGTGTTCTAATAGATGCCACAACTTTAGGTGTTCCAGAGCTGGCATTGTTATTACGCGTACTCTCAACTTTAAAAAAGAAAAAAATCTCTATTATTTATACTGAGCCAAAAGACTATAGAAAAAAAGAATCCCAAGTATTTGGTGGAAGAGTATTCAACCTTACAGATAAATTTAAAGGGTTTAGTGGCATTCCTACTATATCTAAGCGTCTAGACTTAGAAGAACCCAATGATGTTGTATTTTTTCTCGGTTTTGAAGGTCATAGGTTACAAACAGCTCTAGAAGAATTGAATATCGCATCTAGCGATTGCTCGTTATTTTTTGGTGTTCCTCCGTACAAACCTGGCTGGGAAATAGATGCATTTGAAAATAACATAAAGTATGTAAACGACAACGACTTAGATGGGAGAGTATATTTTTGCGGGGCTGATAATCCAGCAGCTGTTTTCTACGAACTAGATCAGCTACGTCGATCAATGCAAGATGAGTCACAGTTGACGGTAGCACCGATAGGTTCTAAGCCACATAGCTTAGGAGCATTGTTGTTTACAGCAGTTTTTAAAGATACAAATTTGCTGTATGATCACCCAATAAAAAGTCATGGTCGTAGCCAGTCTGTTGGCGCAGTACATATTTATGATGTTGTGTTTTAAATAATATGATTAAGCACTATACACCAGATCACTTGGTTTCAATTATTAGAAAGCACTTGCCTAAAAGAATAACTAGTATTCTCGAGCCGTCAGTTGGCAATGGAGCGCTAATTCATACTTTACCAGACCACAGAAAATCCCTATGTTCAATCACAGCCATTGATCAAAATGGTAATTGTATAGACTATATATCAAATGAGTTTGATAATAAGTTTAAAAATGTAAATTTTTTAAGAGCCGAATTTTTAAGTTGGTATGAAGAGAATAAAGAGCTTTATAAAGACACATATGATTTAGTGCTGATGAATCCCCCGTTTTCAGCAAAATTGAAAAGCTGGATTTATTTTGATGGAAGTAAACAACCTATAGAACTTGCTTTTTTGAAAGCAGCTATCCAACTATGTAAAAGCGGTGGCAGCATTATCGCAATTGTCCCAAAATCAATTATATCAAGTGAAAACAAACATTCTCATAGCTTTAGATCAAGTCTAATCAATCAGTATAGTGTTGAATATGTTTACGAGCTGGAGAGCTTCGATTTTCCTTCAATTGAAGGACAGTTTTATATTTTAGTTATAAAAAAATCTCAAAATTCGAGATCTATGGCGCTCATAGGTTCAGAAAATGACCGTATCATATTAAAAAAGAACTTTTTAAAAAACAGTAACTATAGGCTCGATTTTTCTTACCATGATTCTACTAGGATTTATAACTCAATAGTTTCGAGGATGGAACTGCCACTCACGAAAATACATGATCTTTTTGATATATACCGAGGTAGCAGTAATCTTCCTTTTAAAAATAGCATGATATTACACACAAGCTCTTATAAGGATGGGCACTGGAATCACGAAAATAGTAGTATAGCTAATAAAAACTCAGCATATGTTTATGCTAATAAAAATGATTTGATTTTGAAGAGAGTAGGTAGGAATTGCGTTTTAACTTTTGGAATCTACTTGCTGGAAAGAAGGCAGATCATATCTGACTGTATACTTATTTTAAGATCTAAGGGAATCGTAGATCCTATTGAGGCGCTATTTTCGATCCGCTCAATTTATGCCAATAGTCTAGGAAGAAAGCTGCTTCAAAAGGGTACGGGTGCACAGTATATAACTATAAATTCACTTGGGGAATTATTAATTCCTATTGGAGTGGATAAAAAATTCAATGACGAATTTTACAGATATAAAAAATTATGTTTAAAAAATGATTCTAGCGGTATGGAATACATTGAAAAGAGGTTGATGAAAAGAATTCTTAAAAATGATCATGATGATGGAAATATATATACTGATAATAATTTATTATGAAATTTAAAAATAATTACCTGTCGAAATATATCAATTATTTTTGAGATAGAGACTTTCATCCAAAATCGTTATTTTTACGAATTTTATAGTTTGGTTTCAATCTAAAAATTACAATATCCTGTTATTTTCGGCGGAGTTTGGGAGCAGAGTTACATTCTAATGCAATCTGAAAGACTGCTCAGGGTCGATAGCGACAGCCGAATTCGCTCCCCGCTAATGTCCACTGTATGCCGAAAAGCGGAGTTGAATATGCGTGCTCAGTGGCGGAAATTAGACTGGTCATTCATTTCCTCTAATCAGTCGATTCTCCAACCACCTCATAGCTATAGTCTCAGTTGCCCCATCATGTTCATCAAACACCAGGGCGGTTTTCTTCCTTTTGAATCAACTATCCCGCCAAGCTCTGCATGTGGCTGTAGAACGCCTAGCCGGGACAACTCCGAAGTTTTGGAGTCGTGCTAATGGCGTGCGTCTTGCAGCACACACTCAAACACCTACATCATCAAACAACTTAGGACAGCCTATGTCTGGTATCCCGCCATCTATCGAAGAGGAGTTCTGGATCATCTGGAACGGCGCTCTGGGTGTTGTCGATACCGTGACAATTGGCCGCGTCGAAGAGGACTCCGTAGGGCGGCAGGTCTGGCTGGACGAGCCTTACGATATGGTCGGGCCGATCAGTCTCAATGCGTTGGAGGCTGAGGGATATATAGAGTTTGCCGCCTGTGTTGTGATGTCGCGCCAACGCTGGCAAGAGGATCAGGTGGCGCTACGTCGGGAATCCCACAAACAACGCCGTGCGGCGCAGCAGCATATGTATGAGGCATTTGCGCGCTTTAATGCGCGTCGCGCGGAGCCTTCGCCTTTTGAACAGTACTCTGAGCGCAAGCACCGTGAATCGTTGAACCTGCCGGTAGAGGGCACGTTGGACTCATCCCAGATTAAAGCCGCCTATCGTCGGCTCGCGCAAAAGGCGCATCCGGACACGGGCGGTAGCCATGAGCAGTTTGTGCGGATTACCGAGGCGCGTGATGCGTTGCTGGCGCGTGCCTCCTGATAGGGCGCTACGAATCACTCCAGCCCCTTAAACAACCCATATCTCCACCCCCGAATCGCAATAATCACTGTCGCCCCATGACGCTGCTCGAACTCCAGCGCGACATCCTCCCGGTTGAACTCCTCGAACTCCCGCGCCAGGCGCTGCATGCGGCGTTGGAACGCCTGGTTGGATGATTTCGACAGCATGCCGTTGAGCACGATGAGGCTCTCGTCGTCGCCCTGGAAGCGGGTGCTGAAGTATTCGGCGGCGATGCGCTGCTGGAAGAACTGCTGGATCGGGCCGTTTTCGATCCAGTTGAAGTTGGGGGCGACCTTCAGCTTGATGCGGTTTTTCGGCAGCAGGTCGATGATCTGCAGCCGGTCCAGCCGGGCCAGCTTCTGGATGCAGGTGTGCTGGTCCAGCTGATGCACGCGCAGGATCTCCTCCAGCGTCCAGCGGTTAAGCACGCAGACGGTGATCAGCAGCAGGGTCAGGTCGGTGGCGATCTCGCGCTCCTGCTCGACGGTGAGGCGTTCGATTCTGCCCGCGTCTTCATCCATCTGCTTGACCAGATCGGAGATCTCCATGCCGATCAGCTGGCAGATCTCGTCCAGCCGGTCTAAGGATAACTGGTGGGTGGAGAAAAGGCGTTTGACGCTGGCTTCCGATAGCGCCAGTGCCTGGGCCACGTCGGCGTAGGTTCTGCCGCTGGCTTTCAGGGCGCGTTTGAGGGTGGCGATCAGGGCTTTGGTCTGTTTGGCCATCGGTCTGTCCGTCGCAGCTGTCTATCCGTGAAAAGGTAGCATAATACGATACCTTTTGATGCTTGAGATGCGACGTGTGCGATGAAGGTTGTGAATAGTTAGCGGTTATTCGACATTTGAGCGGTCTTTCATTTAAACCCCTTCACAAAATCGATGGAACCGGCCATGAAACAGCTCAGCGCTATAAAGGGATTTCTGCCCTATATCCTGGTGGTGTTTATCAACGCTTTTGTCGATCTTGGCCACAAGATCGTGATTCAGAACACCATCTTCAAAACCTGGGATGGCGAGACCCAGGTGATCCTGACCGCCATCGTCAACGGGCTGATCCTGCTGCCCTTTATCCTGCTGTTCACGCCGGCCGGTTTTCTGGCCGACCGCTTTCCGAAGCATAAGGTGCTGCGCTACGGCGCACTGGCGGCGGTGGCGGGCACTTTGCTGATCACGCTGAGTTACTTTAACGGCTGGTTCGAGATCGCCTTCGGCCTGACGCTGGCGCTGTCGATTCAGAGCGCGTTCTACTCGCCGGCCAAGTATGGTTATATCCGCGAGCTGGTGGGCGATGAGCGGCTGGCCGAGGGTAACGCCTGGGTGCAGGCGGTGACCATTGTGTCGATTCTGGCCGGTACCTTCCTGTTCTCGGCGCTGTTCGAGTACTACTACCAGCCCGTTTTTCAACAAGGAGCCACCTCTCCTGAAGCGATTGTCCGGGGTATCGCGCCGCTGGGCTTTATCCTGGTGGGGTTGGCGCTGATCGAATGGCTGGTCACCTACACTCTGCCGGCAAAAACGGCGGGTGACCGGGCCAAGCGGATCCAGCTGAACTACTACCTGCGCGGCAGCTACCTGCGGCATAACCTGAGGGCGATCCACTCCAGCCGGGCGATCTGGCTCTCCATCGTCGGTCTGTCGCTGTTCTGGGCGATCTCTCAGGTGGTGCTGGCGGCGTTTCCCGCCTATGCCAAGGCGACGCTGGCCGAGACCAACACGGTGGTGATTCAGGGGCTGCTGGCGGCCACCGGCATCGGCATCGTGATCGGCTCGGTGATCGCCGGGCGTCTCTCCCGCGCCTATATCGAGTTGGGCCTGATCCCGGCCGGTGCCATCGGTATCGCCGCCGCGCTGATGCTGCTGCCCTCGCTGCAGAGCGCCGCCAGCATCGGCGTGCTGTTCCTGCTGCTGGGTGTCTGCGGCGGCTTCTTTATCGTGCCGCTGAACTCGCTGATCCAGTACAGTGCGCCGGAGTCGAAGCTGGGTACGGTGCTGGCGGGCAACAACTGGGTGCAGAACATCTGCATGCTCGGTTTTCTTCTGCTTGCTGTGCTGTTCTCGCTGCTGGGCTTCAGCAGCAAGGGGCTGCTCTACCTGCTGGCGCTGACCGCTATCGGCGGCGCTATCTACACCCTCTACCAGCTGCCGCAATCGCTGGTGCGGATTGTGGTCGGTGCACTGATGAAGCGTGCCTACCGCGTCAACGTGATCGGCTTCGAGCATCTGCCGAAAGAGGGCGGGGTATTGCTGCTGGGTAACCATATCAGCTGGGTCGACTGGGCGATGGTGCAGATCGCCTGCCCGCGTGAGATCCGCTTTGTCATGGCGCGTAACTACTACGATACCTGGTACCTGAAGCCGTTCCTGAAGGCGTTCGGCGCCATTCCGATCAGCCCGGGCAACAGTCGCGATGCGCTGGCCAGCGTCAACGAGTCACTGAAGAAGGGCGAGGTGGTGTGCCTGTTCCCGGAGGGTGGCATCAGCCGCACCGGCCAGCTGGGCGAGTTCAAGTCCGGTTACGAACGCACCGTCGAGGGTGTGGAGAAGGGGGCAATTGTACCTTTCTACCTGCGCGGGCTCTGGGGTAGCCGACTGTCCCGCTCCCACAGCGAGAAGCTGCGCGAGAACACGGCCGGGGGCTCCAAGCGCAATGTGATCGTCGCCTTCGGCGAGCCGCTGCCGCTGGAGACCAGGGCCGAGCAGCTGAAACAGAAGGTGGCCGAGCTGTCGATCACCGCCTGGGAGGGCTATACCGCCCAGCTCGAGACCCTGCCGCTGGCCTGGTTGAAACAGGCGAAGTCCAATCTGCGTGCGATCAGCCTGATCGACTCTTCTGGAGGTGAGTACAGCAATGCCCGGGTGATTGCCGGCACCACCGCCATCGCCCAGGCGATGCGCAAGATCAGCCCGCGCAAAACGGAGCGGCAGGTGGGGCTGGTGCTGCCCTCCAGCGCCGGTGGCGTGATGGCCAACCTGGCGGTGATGCTGAACGGCCAGACCGCGGTGAACCTGAACTTCACCGCCGGGGTCGGTTCGGTGCAGGCGGCCATTGCAGCAAGCGAGATCCAGACCGTGTACACCTCCGCCCGTTTTGCCAAGAAGCTTCTCGCCAAGGGGATCGATCTGGAGGCGATGCTCGCCGGTACGCGGGTGGTCTACCTGGAGGAGCTGAAGGAGCGCATGAGCAGCGCCCGCCTGCTGAGCCATCTGCTGGCGGCGATCCTGCTGCCGGCAGACCTGCTCTATCGCCTGCAGGGCCGGGCGGTGGATCTGGAGGATCCCGCGCAGATCCTGTTCTCCAGCGGTAGTGAGGGCACACCCAAGGGTGTGGTGCTGACCCACCGTAACCTGATGGGCAACATCAAGCAGATCAGCGATGTGCTCAACACCCGGGGCGATGACGTGATGATGGCGACGCTGCCGCTGTTCCACTCCTTCGGCCTCACGGTGAACAGCCTGCTGCCGATGGTGGAGGGGATTCCGGCGGTGTGCCATCCGGACCCCACCGATGCGCTGAACGTGGCCAAGGCGATCTCGAAATATCGCGGCACCATCCTGTGCGGCACCGCCACCTTCCTGCGCCTGTACACCCGCAACCGCAAGGTGCAGCCGATGATGCTGGACTCCCTGCGCGTGGTGGTGGCCGGCGCCGAGAAGCTGACCGCCGATGTGCGCGATGCCTTCGAGCTGAAGTTCAAGAAGACCATCTACGAGGGCTACGGCGCCACCGAAACCGCGCCGGTGGCCAGCGTGAATATCCCCGATGCCATCGACCCGACCAGTTGGCGGGTGCAGAAGGGACAGAAGCAGGGCACTGTCGGTATGCCGCTGCCGGGCAGCTGCTTCCGCATCGTCGATCCGACCAGCTATGAAACCCTGGCGGTGGGCGAGGATGGCCTGATCCTGATCTCCGGCGGCCAGGTGATGCAGGGCTATCTGAAGGATGAGGAGAAAACCTCCGACGCGATCATCGAGCTGGATGGCCGCCGCTGGTACAAGACCGGCGACAAGGGCCATGTCGATGAGGACGGCTTCCTGACCATCGTCGACCGCTACTCCCGCTTCGCCAAGATCGGCGGCGAGATGATCAGCCTGGGCGCGGTGGAGGCTGCTGTACGTGAGGTTGTGGATAACGAGGAGATCGAGTTCGCCGCCACCAATGTGAAGGACGACAAGAAGGGCGAGCGGGTGGTGCTGCTGATCACCCCTGGCGGGGATCCTGAAACGCTACGCCAGCGCCTGATCGACCGCGGCACCAATCCGCTGATGATCCCCGCCGAGATTATCGAAGTGGATGCGCTGCCCAAGCTGGGCAGTGGCAAGATCGACTTTGCGGGGCTGAAGCGGCTGGCGGCTTGACTTAGGAATCTCTCACGAAGGCTCTAAGGCAGGAAGAGACGTTGCTCTCCCTACCGGACACGAGAGACAAAGATTTCAAACATTAACCCGAACATCTGAAGGCAGAATGGCCATGCGAATTCTACGATTGTTCAAGAAGGATCTGGCCCGAGAGGTGGGCGACTGGGTCGGCGACGGCCTGATCGAACCCGCCCAGGGTGAGGCGATCCTTGCGCGCTACGGTGCGCGGTTGGCAGACGGACGGGGCAGTTCGTTCGGCTATTATGTGCTGACGGCGCTGGCCGCGCTGTTCGCCGGGCTGGCGCTGATCCTGGTTCTGTCCCACAACTGGGACGAGATTCCGCGTATGGTGCGGATGCTGGGGCTGATCGGCGGCACAGTCACGATCAACCTGATTGGCGGCTGGCAGCTGCTGCGCGACCGTTATCGGACGGGTGTGCTCTGGTTGTTCTTCGGTGGCATCAGCTACGGCGCGTCGATCATGCTGATCGCCCAGATCTACCATCTGGGCGAGCACTACCCGGATGGCATCTACTGGTGGGCGCTGGGCGTGTTGCCGCTGCTGGTGCTGACCCGCTCGCGGCTGATCGCGCTGCAGGTGCTGACACTGGCCACGCTGTGGATGTTCAGCGAGGCCAAAACCGGTTTCTTCCCCGCCAGTTATCCACTCTTTGCCCTGGCCTGTCTGTGGCTGGTGTGGACGCAGAAGCATTCGGCGCTGATCTTCCTGGCGGCCCTGGCCGGGCTGGTGGCCTGGATCAACCTGCTGCTGGCCTGGGGTGCCGGCGACTGGTACCGCTACGATGCCTTCGCCGATCAGGTGCCGCTGACGGTGGCGCTGGGTCTGGTTCTGGCCGGCGCCGCCTGGTGGCTGATGCGCAGTAGCGAGCCGCTGATTCGGGACTACGGTCAGTTGCTGCACCTCTACCTGCTGCGCGGTGCCATCCTGACCCTGCTGATCCTCAGCTACACCGGCTTCTGGCGTGACCTGCTGCGCGGTGACTACCTGCTCGGTGTGTTCAACCCGCTACTGCTGGCACTGGCGACGATGGCCGGATTGGCGCTGGCGCGTCCCTCGGGGCGCAACGCCTCGGGGCCGTTGCTGGTCAACGGCGCCTTCTTCACGCTGGCGGCGCTGTGCGTACAGCAGCAGTGGCTGGATCCGCTGAGTCTGGCCGTGGCCACCAACCTGATGCTGGTGGTGACCGGTATCTGGCTGATCCGGCGCGGCGTCGAGGATGCCGTGACCCACTTCTTCTACACCGGTGTCGGCGTGCTGCTGCTCACCGCGCTGCTGCGCTATTTCGATCTGATCGGGGACTATATCGGCGGTGCGCTGCTGTTCCTGGTGGCGGCCGGGGTGCTGTTCGGTGCGGCACGCTTCTGGCGCGGACGACTGAATCAGGAGGCTGACCATGTTTGATCTGACCCTTAAGCCGATCTGGAGCAACAAGTGGCTGCTCGGCGCCGGTCTGGCGCTGACCCTGGTGCTGCAACTGGCGGTGCTGGGCACCGAATATCTCAGCTCGATCTGGCCGCTGAAGTATGGCCAGCCGGTACTGCTGAAAACTGAACCCATCGACCCGCGCAGCCTGTTCCGGGGCAACTATGTGCGGTTGAACTACAGCGTCTCCAGCATCGACAGCACGCTTGCGGCAGAGCCGTTCCGTCGCCATCAGGTGGTGTATGTGGCGCTACGACCGGAGGGGCGCTACCACGTGGCCGAGGCTCTGCTGCATGAGCCGCCGGAGCAGGGCCCGTTCATCCGCGGCCGGGTGCGTTGGGCCAGCAGCGAGTTTTACCGCATCGAGTACGGCATCGAGGCGTTCTTCATGCCGAAAGAGAAGGCGCTGGCGGCGCAATCGGCGGTGCGGGAGAGGGAGGCCTGGGCGCAGGTCTATCTGCTCGACAGCGGCCGTGCCGCCATCGCGGATCTGCTGTGCGAGGGCGGCTGCGACAAGTCTGTTCGGTAAATACCCGCACGGCTGCCGATATGCAGCCGTGTTTAAGATCTTTTTAAGTTTTACTGCACAGTTTTTACCGTTATGTTGAGTTTACGGGCTGTCCGGAAGGGAATACGTCAGATTAAACCGCAATACGAAGCTATGCGTATCGCGTGATCAATAGGTTAAGGGAGCTGGCCGGGTGACGTCATTACATCAGCAGGATTACGTTGGAACCTCTTTACAGAAACGCCCACCGGCGATGCGACTCTCCTCCAGGGAGATAACAGGACCCAACAGGCTTTCAATATTGCGTGAAACCCTGGGGCGTGAAGTATTGCGCGCCGATATAGTCGCGCAGAAGACGGACGCTCCGGTGTATTTCGAAGCAACCGCTGAGACGCTCGGGAAAGTTACCTTTACCAACTGGAGCGTGAGCTCGTTCCATGTCACGAGGGAGGGTAACCTGCTGAAGGATGGTTGTGACGATATCATCCTGTCGCTTTGCAGCTCCAAGCTTCATATGGGTACGGGCTGCAACACCTTTGATGTTGAGCCGGGCGGTGCGGTGATGATCTCCGCTGCAAGGGAATACTGGTCTCTGAATACCCTGCCCATTCATCACACTATTCTGCGGTTTCCTCGATCTGCCCTTGCCATGTTAGTGCCGCGACTTGGCGAGGCGCCGATAATGCATCTTCCCCGTTTTACACCGGGACTGAACCTGCTTTTCAACTATGCACGCTGCGCCTTTTCCGACGCGACATTAACGCCGGATATGAGTCGAAAAAGTGAGGCATACCTGCTCGAATTGATCGCCAGCCTGATTAACCCAAGTCATGAAGAAGCCGCTCAGTCAGATCCGGAGCAACTGGCTGACGCCCGCTTTGAGGCCATTAAACAGTCGATCCGAGCCAATCTTGCAAATCCAGGCTTCTCCCTTGAGGGGATCGCCCGGATGCATGGTCTCAGTCTGCGGCAGGTGCAACGTTTGTTCGCACGAGCGGGAGATCACTTCTCGGAATTCGTACGCAGAGAGCGACTTGTGCGTGCCTATACCACGCTGACTGACCCTGGCTTCGCCCGGCGGCAGATCATTTCCATTGCACTGGACAGCGGATTTCAGGACATATCCACCTTCAATCGCGCTTTTAAACGCCTTTTTGGCATCTCCCCCCGGGAAGCTCGCGAACACGCGCTCGCCAAGCATCGTTAACGCAGTTGTTACCGGCACGCTGACCCTCACATGTCGCCTGCTGCCTATTCCTCTGTCAG
The DNA here is from genome assembly GCF_014641945.1 of Marinobacterium zhoushanense. Classification (GTDB taxonomy): domain Bacteria; phylum Pseudomonadota; class Gammaproteobacteria; order Pseudomonadales; family Balneatricaceae; genus Marinobacterium_D; species Marinobacterium_D zhoushanense. Next base: position 216,862 of record NZ_BMIJ01000002.1, on the reverse strand, counting down.
CAAATGCCCAGACAATAAAACGGCCGCTAGGTAGTCTGTCGGGGCACTGAAACCATACAAGAGATCGTGACTTTACACCTTCTCGGGGAGCCGGGAGGGCAAAGGTCTGGTGTTTTGTAACTAATTGAAGAGGAAGTAAAACATGTCCAATGAAACACTGCCTTCCCTGGCGGCGACACAGTTGAAAATAGCAGCCCTGTGGCTCCTGTTCGGCTTGGTAATGGGAATCGTCATGGCCGCCACGCATGACTTTAGGTTGAACGGCGTGCATGCCCATATCAACCTTCTCGGCTGGGCAACGCTGGCACTGACCGGCCTGGTCTATGCCAGTGTGCCGACCATGTTGAAGAGCCGCTTGGCCTACGGCCACTTCTGGCTACACAACCTTGGATTAGTCGTCATGATGACCGGGCTTGCTGCATTCAGGTTCGGCTTTGCGGCAGCCGAACCCCTTATTGCGGTGGGCGCTATCGCGACCACGCTGGGTGTCGCACTGTTCGTGCTTAACCTGTTCTATCGGGTTTGATCTGACAGCCAGGCCCAGCGCCTGGTTTTGTATGCTCCTGTCATGTGGTGAAACCATGTACAAACACCTTTTTTCTTCAGCATTACCTGCCACTGGAATGCTGTTGTTCCTGAGTGCCTTCGTTTCCGCCCCCTCTATAGGGGCGGATTTGCAGCCGGACCAGGTTCGGTTGGTTGACGCGCTGTTGAGAGATGCCGAACCCGAAATGCGCCCAATCCTGCGTCCGCAAATCGAGCGTTCAGTAGTCACGATGGGGCCTGTTGAAGTGGAGATGGTCCTGCTGCAGATAGAGAAAGAGTCTCAGTCGGAGCAGCAGATAGCGGGCGAAGAGCCTGAGCTGCACGCGACTGAAGAGGACCTGGCTTACAATCGAGCGCAATATGAAGCCTTTATGCGCAAGATCTGGCGCGTTCGAAAAGCGTTTGACGCGCATGTCGATACCGAGCTGCGAGAGCGATGCCCGGGGCGTGATGAATATGCTGTCTTTATCTCTGCAGCGCGGTATGAGTTACCCGGACTTAGCCACAGGCACACCACCTCCGACAGTATTGAGCCGGAACTGCTGTTTGCTAATGGATATGCGCCTCAGGATCAGCGCTATCAGTTTGATTTTTCCCGGTTGCGCGTTAGCTTCAATAAGCAGAAGGTTTCTGAACTTATTAACAGGGCCTGTGCTGACTGGACGGTACAAGCGGTAGAGTTTAAGCGGGAGTTAGATGAGCTCGTAAAAACGAATCAGACAGAACTCGCACATGACACTCAGCGAGCAAGAGCAAAGCAGCTAGCCGATACCATCGTTAATAAACTTGAAGAAGCGCTCAAAAACGAAGCGCCTTCTGGCAACGATGAGGTGATGTTGGTGCTCATGAGTCCACAGCCTGCAGGCTGACAAGTTATATCGTTTTACGTCGCGTCGGCGGCGGTCAGGTGAGTGGTGGAGTGCCGGTAAAACCACCTTGATCCGTCTTGCCGTCGCGCTTTTAGACTCTCCCTGTATAAAACGAGATGTTATTCATATAGGGCAGCAGTCTACGAACTGGTTTTGACTTTTCCCCGTCGTGACTTTTTCCTTTGCGAATGTTCCCTTTGCGAATTTTCCCGTTGTGACTTTTCTCAACCGCCACCAGAGAGGAGACGGCTGCATTGAGCTTCTAGTTGGGTTGTTGAGAAGGTGCCCCTTCTCGCCTGTGGTTAAAACAGCACATTGAGGCTGGCGCTGAGGCCCTGGTCGGTGCTATCCGAACTGAAGCGGCCAGTGTATCCAAGGTTGAACTTGGCGTGTTCAGTGAGATGCGCATCGAGTGCAAGATCCAGTGTCAGCGCGTTACGGCTATATGGAGCCCCTTTGACGAAGAACGCATCGCCACCCTCAAAACTTTGCTTAACGGTCGGTCTGCGGTCACCGAACGCATGATCCCACCCGATCAAGCTGTGGAGCAGGGCGTTTGTGGCACCCATGTTCACCGCGGTTTCGGCACGCAGGCCCAGTTTACCGATGTTGATGCTTTCGTTATCACCGGCAGTCCTGAGTGCTGCTGAGCCACCAATTTCAGTGAAGCTCTCCGTATCAAGCTTTACGTAAGCCAGACCTGCGAAAGGTTCGAAGTGCAGGTTACCACTGTCCAATCTGTACGCCGCTTCAGTGAAAACCTGAACGGTGGTGGCATCGTATGATGCGGAGAGCGCGTCGGAAAAGCCGGTAAATGCCACCTTGCGATCGGTAGCGACATCATGCCATCCATGGGCTATGCCGCCTTTGAGCGATAGTGCATTCCAGGAACTGCCGCCGTAGACGCCCAGTGTGTAGGTATCCACTGCGCCGGATGAGGCCAGGTTATCCACCTGAATGTCGGCATGGCTGTAACCGCCCATAAGACCGAGGCGAGTGTTGTCGGCAACCAGAACGTCGCTGCCGATAAAGAAGCCGCCGATATCCCGTTCCAGTTTCGCAGCGTTGCCATCGCTATCCCAGTGTCCCCACGAGCCGAAACCGTACCCCCAAGAGGAGGCGCTATCCGTAATGGGATGTTCCACTAGGCCTGTCTGAGTGGCGCGAACACCCCCAGTCCCAGAGCGAAGCCTGTCAAATGCAGCGGCTCGCGAGAAACGGCTGTCCTCAATGAAAGATGTTTTAGCCGACGCATGAATTTCCCCCGAAAGCTGATCCAGAGCATCCGCCGCAGCAGTCTCGGACAGGTTCAACACTGCGGTGTACAGACCGCCTGTGCCAAGCGAAAAGACGCCGTCGCCAGTTGCACACTGATTTGTGCTCATGTCACTTGAGCAGAAACCACCTGCGGCTAGGGCTGATGTCAGCAGAACATTGTTGGCATCATAAGAGAGAGAGAAATCAAGAAAGGCAAAATCGTCGCTCAGGGTATCGAAGGTACCGGTGATACCTCCGGTTGCCGTCAGGATGGTGTAGGTGCCGGGCGTGTAGGTTGTTCCGTCGTCAGTGCCGTTCTCCGCCAGCACATGAACCCTGCCGCCATTGAGGGTGGCCGTGCCACTGGCATCGATGAGATCGTTATTGGCGCCCGCGACGAAGCCGCCGTCATTAAGCTCTACCTCATAGATCGATCCAGCATTGAACGTGAGATCGGTAACGTTCATGGTGCCGACGGAGTTACCCGGTGCTACACGGGAGCCGTTAGTGACATTAAGTGCGCCCATATTGCCTGTGCCACCCAGTGTCCCTCCGGCCATCACAATGTTGCCATTGCTGATATCACCATTCACATATAGGCGGCCTCCGGCGACGTTGACGGTACCGGCGAAGCCGGAAGTATCGCCCGAGAGCGTCGTTACTCCCGCCACCTGATTGATGGAGGCGGTACCGGTTCCGCTGACAATTTTGGATGTGAGCGGGTAGTTTTCATCGGTGTGGTTGAAGTTGAGCGATCCGCTCCCTGCGCCGAATTCAATCGTGTCAGCAATGGCCAGCGTTCCGGCTGCCACAGCCTGCTTGCCCAAAGCGGCACCGATATTGACCGCGCCGGTGCTTGAGATCGCCTGGGCGATTTTAAGTTTGGCTGCAGTGCTAACCTCGGCGCCGTTGGAAACGGACAGCGAGCCGTCACCCGAGGCGCCGATGATCAGGTCATCCGTATTGGTCCATTTCGAGTTGGCACCATCCACGCTGACTGCACCTGTACCATCCGGGCCGTTGCCGACATATGCCAGGTAGCTCGAGACGCTGCTGCCGCTGTGGATGTTCAGTGCTGCGGTGCCGCCATCGGCGACGAAGAGCCGCTTGCCGGGATCGATACTCCAGGTACCACCGTTGCTTAGGGTTACTGTGCCCTGACTCGACGTACCCAAACCGATAGTGGCATCAGCAGAGGAGTGGACCTGGCCCCCGTCACTTATATTGAGAGTACCGGTGCCATTGTCGCCAACACTGATTAGCGCGGCATCGAGGAGGGCATTGGCACCCGCAACATTCACGCTTCCTTTCCCACCGTTAAAATGTCCGATCGACAATCTGCTGTTCGCGTTCGCCGTATCCACCGTGCTGTAAGCGCCAACATTGAGTGTGCCATCACCCTGCACACCAACCTTGAACGCCCCTGTCGTGGTCAGTTTCGACGTATTGGATGATGTGCCGGAAATGTTCAACGTACCGGACGAGTTAGACGCGACACCCAACTGAATCGCGTTGCTGGTGGCATCGCCGGTCTGAGAAACGCTTTCGAGTTCCGCTCCGTCGGTAATGGTGACCGTGCCGTTTCCGTTACTGCTGGCGCCAAGGTCAATGGAGTTGCCGGAGTTTCCCCAAACGGTGCCGGCGCCGGTGAGGTTAACCGAGCCGTCTCCGGCGAAACCGACGTAGGCGCCTTTACGCGTTGTGATCACACTCCCGGTATCGGCATTTAGAGAACCCGATCCGGCAAAACCGACCAGCATAGTATCCTTCGATGAGAGGGTGCTGTTGCCGCTCATATTGACGGCTCCGGTCGCACCCGCCTGACTGCCGATGATAAAGCTGCCCGCTGATTCGGCTTCCGCATCATGCAGAAGATCGAGCTGCCCATCACTGGAGTTACCGACAACGAAAATAGTATTGGCGCCGATGTAGGTCTGAACCCCGTTCACTCCCCCATCGCCCTGTACCAATAAGGTCGCAAGGCCGGTTGCGCCGGAACCTATGGCCACAGTGTTGGCAAGCAAGCCCGCATTGTTGCCATTGCCGTCATAACTGATCGTCAGTGTCGCCGCGCCGCCGTTGTCGCCGACTGATAGCGAGTTGAATGTGCCGGGCGCACTGACAAGGTCGGTTTGAAGCACCGGGGCATTCACTGTCGCATTAATGCGGAGATCGGCCGCCGCTATCGGGGTAGAGTTGTTGCTCCAGTTGGCATTGTCTGTCCAGTCGGAATCCTGTGTTCCCGTCCAGCTATCTATAGCCAGAGCCATGCCTGGTGTCATCAGCGCTGCAGCGACCAGTAGCGAGGCCGAGCGAGGCCAGTGGAGATGCGGTGGTTGAAGCGCTTGCTTACGATCAGAAGCAGATATTGTCATCTTATCCTCTTGAAACAATTGGAATTATTGATCAATGCAAGGATAAGAATTGGGCAAACAAATTCTCCGCACCTACTGACATGGGAGTTGGCATGTCATGACATGGGCGCAGTCGTTAGGGTGTGCAAGGCAGGGGCCGTGCCGCCATCGCGGATCTGCTGTGCGAGGGCGGCTGCGACCGATGAGGTTACTTAAGTTGCTTCTGGCTGAACTGCTCGAGCGCCTGTGTGCCCAGCGCGTAATACTTGGCCATCTCCTGCTCCGGCACCATGTTGCCGCCGGTGGCCCAGGCGATATGGGTAGCATTGCGCAGCGTCGATGCCAGGCCCAGCGCTTCCAGCGTCTCCTGGCTGGCGTTCATCAACCAGGCGAACCCCGGCAGGCCAGCCGTGGCGGAGGGCTCTACCGCGAGCTTTTCACTGTCGCTGAGCAGGGTCACCAGCGCGTACATCCGCTCGTCGCTGAGGGTGTAAATACCGTCGAGCAGGGGTTCCATGATCTTGCCGACGAAAGCCGAGGCACGGCCGACCGCCAGCCCGTCGGCGCAGGTCAGGTTGTCCAGGCCGATATCCTGCACGCTGATATGGTTGTGCAGCCCGGAGTGCATGCCCAGCAGCATGCAGGGGGAGTGGGTCGGCTCGGCGAAGAAGCAGTGCACGGCATCGCCAAATACTTGCTTGAGGCCGAAGGCGATACCGCCGGGGCCGCCGCCGACCCCGCAGGGCAGGTAGACGATCAGCGGGTGCTCAGCGTCCACCGGGATATTCTGTGCCGCCAGTTGCTGCTTCAGGCGCAGCGCGGCAACGCTGTAGCCGAGGAACAGCGAGGTGGAGTCCTCGTCGTCGATAAAGTGGCAGCCCGGCGTATTCAGCGCCTCCTGTCGCCCCTGTGCCACCGCGACGCTGTAGTCGGATTGGTGTTCGACCACGTTCACGCCCTTCGAGCGCAGCAGCGCCTTTTTCCACTCCCGCGCATCGGCGGACATATGCACCGTCACCCTGAAGCCGAGCTTGGCGCTGATGATGCCGATGCTGAGCCCCAGGTTCCCGGTGGAGCCGACGGCAATGCTGTGCCGGGCAAATAGCTGGCGGAAGGGCTCGGAGGCAAAGTCGCTGTAATCGTCGTCGGCGTTAAGCAGACCATGCTCAAGCGCCAGTTGCTCCGCATACAGCAATACTTCATAGATGCCGCCGCGGGCCTTGATCGAGCCGGAGATTGCCAGGTGGCTGTCGCACTTGATCAGCAGGTTGTCCGGCACGTCGCTGTGCAGAAACTCGGCGATCAGCTTCGCGCCCCTGTCCGCACGGACAAGATCCGATTCGATGATGCCGCCGCGTGCGGCGGTTTCCGGAAAGGCGACCGAGAAGTAGGCGGCGAACCGCTCCAGCCGTGCCGAGGCGTCCTCGATATCGGTATAGCTCAGTGGCAGCTGCTGCTTCACCCTGTCGAACGCGCCGCGCCTGGGGTTTATCCACAGCTGTTCGCGGCATTGCCGCAGGTTGGCCAGTACCGGATCGTCGCTTGCACCGGCGATCCAGTCGTCAAAGGGGGAGGGTGCCATATTCCTAACCTAGATCTTCACAGTGAACAGGGTAGGAGATTAGACCAGAAAACGGCGCCCGACACTCAGCGGTTGCGCACCATATCCGCAATCGCGAACAGCGGCGCCTTGAGCATCTCACGTAACTGGGGTTCCACTTCGACCGCTTCCAGTGCTTTGTGCATGCACAGTAACCACTGGTCGCGCTCCGATTCGCCGATGGCATAACCCTTGTGTGGGCCGGTCATGCAGACGCTGCCATATTTTTCGGCATAGATCTGCGGGCCGCCCAACCAGCCGATCAGGTATTCAGCCAGGCGCTCCCGCATCGGGTTCAGGTCGGCCTTGTGCATGGCGCGGATGCCGGCAGCTTCCGGCAGGCTGTCCATGATGTCGTAAAAGGCGTTGGTCAGCTCGCGGATCTTCTGTTCACCGAGCACTTCGTACGGAGTTGAGTAGGCTGAGTAATCGGTCATGGCCAGGTTTCTCTCGTCGTTATTATCGTGGGAGCCCGTAACGGGAACTCTTGGAGTGTGTCGTCAGGGCAGATGAGCAGCAAGGCTCCGGGAGTGCGAATTGGGGGCGATACTGACGCCGGTCAAGGTTCCGTCATATCCCGGTAAGGGGGTTATGCTGCACTGCCGTAAGACTAAAGTCTAAAAACGCCGCAGGTGCAGTTTTCACTACACTGCACCTCCCCCTTAGGGAACTCACTTACAGGACTGAATAACAGGAGTCCGGTTATGAAACTGAGCGCAAGCGACTTCATCCAGCGCAAGGGAGTTAAACCGATCCCGATGCTGACCGCCTATACCTGCCCGGTTGCCCGCGGCATAGAGGAAGCCGGTGTACCCGTGATCCTGGTTGGTGATACGGTGGGCATGGTTGAGATGGGGTTCGACAGCACACGCGACGTGACCATCGAGCATATGGAGTACCACATCGGCGCGGTTCGCCGCGGAGCCAAGGAGACCCATATCATCGGTGACCTGCCCTATCTGACCGATGCCAATCCGGAGATCGCGCTGGCCAGTGCCAAGCGTCTGATGGCTGCTGGCGCCGACAGCATCAAACTGGAGGGTGGAAAGCTCGATGTGATCGAGCATCTGGTTGCCAACGGCATTCCAGTGGTGGGGCATACCGGCCTGACGCCGCAGACCGCCGAGAGCTTCAAGAAGGTGGGTAACACCAGCGAGGACGCTCAGCGCATCATCGATGAAGCCTTGGCGATCCAGGAAGCAGGCGCGTTCATGCTGGTGATCGAGCATGTGCCGGCGGCGCTGGGCCTGACGATCACCCAGTCACTGCGCATCCCCACCATCGGTATCGGTGCCGGCCCCGACTGCGATGGCCAGGTGCTGGTGGTCAACGACGCCATGGGCCTGGGCGACTACTGGCCGCCGTTCTCCAAGCAATACGCCCACGCCAGCAAGATTATCCTGAAGGTGGCGAAGGAGTTTGCCGCCGAAGTGGAGACGATGGAGTTTCCCAACAATATCCTGCAGTTCACCGGTACGGGACGGCGCTAAGGCGACGCCCTGTACTAGTCGTTGGCAGCGCCGATCTTTTCAAGGTAGGTGGCTGCCTCCTCCATCCCTTCGTCGGCGGCGCGCTGCAGCCAACCGATGCCGGCCTCCCTATCCTGATCAATGCCGATTCCTTCGTAGAGCGCTACACCGTAGTGGTATCGGGCCAGGGTCGAGTATCCGGCCTCGTCATCGGTATGTGCCCCCCTCTTCATCAACTGGGTGGCGTACTCCAGATTCCGGGGGACCCCAACACCGGACTCATATATCTGTGCAAGCCAGATCATCGAATAGACATCGTTCCAGCGCTCGATACAGTCTTCGAAGATCTTGATGGCGGCGGTATGGTTGCCGGTTTTGTCAGCCACATATCCGTAGAGGCATTTGAGCCGTTTATCGGACTCTATATAGGATTCGTAACTTAAATCGCTGGTGTCGAGCTCTGCCGCGCCTACCTGGAAAGCAAGGCTCAATGCGAGCGGTATCGATAGCATGATTCGATGCATGGGGTGCCGGTCCTGTGTTTTTGTTCTGGTCCTTGGGGAGAGCGGTTATGTGTCCGCTGACTACAGAACAACCTTAGACACAGGATCCGGGTTCGGGGATGGTACTTTAGAACAGATTTTATACAGTTGGCCGCGCGTATCCGCGCGCGACCGATAACTGACGGCTACTTCTCCGGCGGTGCGTCGCGCAGGAACACCCAGTTATCCCCCTGGGAGTGCTCGGGGCTGAAGTAGTAACCCTCCAGATCGAACGCCTGCAACGCGTCCGGCTCGTCTATGCGGTTCTCGATGATGTAGCGGCTCATCAGCCCGCGCGCCTTCTTGGCGTAGAAACTGATGATTTTGTACTGGCCGTTCTTCAGATCCTTGAACTCGGGGGTGATGATGCGGCAGTTCAGCGCCTTGGGTTTGACCGACTTGTAGTACTCGTTGGACGCCAGATTGACCAGCACCGGGTTGGCCTGTTCGGCGAGCTCCGCCTGCAGCGACTCGGTGATGATATTGCCCCAGAACTGGTACAGGTTGTCGCCACGGCCGTTCTTCAGCTTGGTGCCCATCTCCAGACGGTAGGGCTCCAGCAGGTCCAGCGGGCGCAGCACGCCGTAGAGGCCGGAGAGGATGCGCAGGTGCTGCTGGGCGAACTCGAACTCCTCGGCGCTGAACGTCTCGGCTTCTAGTCCGGTATAGACATCGCCCTTGAACGCCAGCACCGCGGGGCGGGCATTGTCCAATGTGTGCTCCGCACTCCAGCTCTCGTAGCGTGCCACGTTTAGGCTGGACAGCTTGTCGCTCAGCTTCATCAGCTCGGCGATATCCTGTACCGCCAGGGTACGCAGCTGGTCGATCAGCTCAGCCGAATGTTCCAGAAAACGCGGCTGGGTGTGCTTGTCGGTGGCTAGCGGCGACTCGTAATCGAGTGTCTTGGCGGGCGATATCAGCGTCAGCATCTTGGTCGGGCCTGAGTCTTAAGTGTGTGAAGCCCTCGATAATACCCAACCTGGCAGGTAGGCAAAAGCGCAAGCGTCCGATCGGGGGAGAAGAGTGCAGGGTGCATCCACAGGCTCTGCCTGCACTCTAACAGCGGTTGGGTACAGGTGAGGTTTCAGTGCGTGCTGCGCAGGCGGCTGCTGAGCTCGTCAACGACTTCAGCCCAGTCGGAATCGGAGTAGATCGCCTCCTTCAGGAAATCGGCCTGAGAACTGCTCCAGAAGGTGGCCTGATGCAGAGGGATATCCTGGGTAAACAGGCGGTGGGTCGCGATAAAGCGCTCGATCTCCACAGTCGTACTGGGCAGTCCCAGCTGGTCGAACAGCGTATTCAGCGTATGGGTACTGGTATCCATTGGTCTCCTCCTTGGTTGCTAGACAAAACACAGGAGTCTCGTCGCGCAACACAACGCCGTCGCGGTGTGTGCGGCTGAGTTAAGTATGGTGTCAGTTACCGAGCTGTCAAAGATCGCACGGCCTCAGCCGTTGCGTTTGGCATACCATTGCTGAGCAAGCACGCAGAGCAGGGCGCCCACCACCACCAGTGCCGAGTTGAGCAGCGCGGGGCTGTCTTCGCCGAGCAGACTGATCAGCGCCCCGGCGAACAGCAGGCCACCCAACATGCAGAACAGTGCCACCAGCAGCGTGTGGGCGATCTGGCCTGCGGAGCGCTGGCGCTGGCGTTTCAACAGGATGCCGGCGGGCAGCAAAAAAGCGGCCAGTGTTACCAGGGAGGGGAGCAGGTCGGACATTGTTATTCTCGTCTGATTACCGAATCTCTGTTGTATCACCGCAGCGGCACGGGAGCTACCCGCCATTGGTCAAAGCCCGGGCGAGTTCGTGTATGATATCTGGCCTTAAAACGCCAAGCACCCAATAGAGCAGACGATGAGCAAGAAGACCGTACTGACTGGTATCACGACAACAGGTACACCGCACATAGGCAACTATCTCGGCGCGATCAAGCCGGCGATCGAAGCAAGCGAGAACCCGGCGTTCAACAGCTTCTTCTTTCTGGCCGATTACCACGCCCTGATCAAGTGCCACGAGCCGGAACGTGTGGCACGTTCCACCCGTGAGATTGCGGCCACCTGGCTGGCGTTGGGACTGGATACCGACAAGGCAACCTTCTACCGTCAGACCGATATCCCCGAGATCACCGAGCTGACCTGGCTGCTCACCTGTCAGACCTCCAAGGGGTTGATGAACCGTGCCCACGCCTACAAGGCGGCGGTGGATGCCAACCGCGAAGCGGGTAACGAGGATCTGGACGACGGCATCACCATGGGCCTGTTCAACTACCCGATCCTGATGGCGGCCGACATCCTGATGTTCAACGCCGATATCATCCCGGTGGGCAAGGACCAGATTCAGCATATCGAGATGGCGCGCGATATCGCCGGGCGTTTCAACCACGTCTACGAGCCGCTGTTCACCCTGCCCGAAGCCCAGGTCGATGAAGAGACCCAACTGATTCCAGGGCTCGACGGGCGCAAGATGTCCAAGAGCTACGACAACACCATTCCGCTGTTCTGCTCCAGTGATGAGCTGCGCTCGCTGATCAACAAGATCAAGACCGACCTGCGCGAGCCGGGCGAGCCGAAGGATGCCGACAACAGCACCCTGTTCCAGCTCTACAGCCACTTCGCTACGGCCGACGAGAAGGCGCAGATGCGTCGCCAGTACGAAGAGGGGATCGCCTGGGGTGAAGCCAAGCGCGAGCTGTTCGAGTTCCTCGATGCCAAGCTGACGGCGCCGCGTGAGCGCTATAACGCGCTGCTGAACGATCTGGGCTATGTGGAGAAGATTCTGCACGAAGGTGCCGAGAAGGCCCGTGCTTACGCCTCGCCGTTCCTGCAGAAGGTGCGCATCGCCTCGGGTATCCGCCCGCTGAGCTATGTGCCGACGCAGAGCGCCGCCGACGAGGGCGCGAAGAAGGAGAAGAGTGCCGAAGAGCTGGCCCGCATCGAAGAGGGGCGCCGCCGCGCTATCCTCAAGCAGGTACAGCACCTGATCGATCGCGTCAGCAGTGCCGACGACAAGGCAGCCGAGGCCGGCCGGGTGATCGACGAGAAGGCGTCCGAGGTAGAGCAACTGAAGAAGAAGGCGAAGCAGAAAGCGCAGAACGAGCTGGATATACTGCGCGAAGAGCTGGCGTCTTTCCTTTAAAAACTACCTGCGTTGCAGCGTGGCGTTAAACAGCGGCTCGAATTCGGTTGTTTATGGGGCATAAACTCCCTCTTTTCGCCGATGTTTGCCCGGGCGGCGTACCGCTTGCGCTGGCTGCCTCGCTAACGTTTTTAACAATTGATGACAGGGGGTACCCATGTACGAAACGCTGATCGAGGTAGACCAGCTCAAGGCGCTGGATAACCCCCTGATCTTCGATTGCCGCTTTGTGCTGTCGACCCAGGCCGAGGATCGGGATGCCGGTCAACGCGCCTTTGCCGAGGGCCATATTCCCGGCGCGCACTACCTGCATCTGGAAGATGATCTTTCTTCACCGATCACGCCGGACAGCGGCCGTCATCCATTGCCCGACCCGAATCGATTGCTGGCCAGGCTGCGTGCGCTGGGGCTGCAACCCGAGCGTCAGGTGGTGCTCTACGACGCCTCCGGTGGCGCCTTCGCTGCCCGCGGCTGGTGGTTGCTGCGTTGGCTTGGTCATCGGGCGGTGGCGGTACTGAACGGCGGCTGGCCTGCCTGGCAGGCGACCGGTGAGGCGACCGAGCGGGGCGCTGATAGCGAAGCGACAAGTGCAGAGGTCGAGGCTGTCGGTCAACTGGGCGAGGTGGTCACGGCAGCGCAGTTGCAACAGGCGCTGGCGAACGACGCCTGTCTGTTGGTGGACGCCCGCGCCGGAGAGCGCTTTCGTGGCGACGTCGAGCCATTAGACCCGGTCGCGGGCCATGTGCCGGGGGCGGTCAATCTTCCGTTTACTGAGCACCTGGTCGAGGGACGTTTCCAGACGCCAGAAAAGCTGCGTGAAAAATGGCAAGCGCTTCTCGCTGGCAGGCCAGCATCGGACGTGGTGCATATGTGCGGCTCCGGAGCCACCGCCTGCGTCAACCTGCTGACCATGGAGTATGCCGGTCTCTCCGGCTCTAAGCTGTATGCCGGCTCCTGGAGTGAATGGATTCGCGACCCTGCAAGGCCGGTGGTAACAGGGGCTTGATGTCGTTGAATTACAGTACAGCGGCCCCTGAAAACTGATACCAGTCAATAACTGTCTATTTTTTCATCAATCCAGTGCTGTGAGAGCGTCATATCGTTGTCATATGGCGGTTCTAAGCTATACTTCTGTAGTTAAATTACAAGAATAGGAAACCTGGGGGTGAATATGGAAATGCAGCAGACGGTGAAGACGATTGCAATTCTAGGCGTAGACGGCGACACCTTTGAGGTGGGCGGTGTGTATATTGGTGAGGCGCACAATCCCAGCTGGTATACGCTGACAAAATCCGATGACCGCAGTGTCTGTTTTGAAAAGCTGGAAAGCTTTCCGAGCCACGATCAGATTCGGGAAATGATTCACTGATCGACGATTCCGCAACAAAAAAGCCGTGGCAGAGACCACGGCTTTTTTGTTATGTACAGGATGTACGAACCCGCGGGTTACTGCACCAACTCGTTATCACTGAACACACCTTCGAACAGTGCGGAGGATAGGTAGCGCTCGCCAGAGTCGGGCAGGATCACAACGATCATCTTGTCCTTGTTTTCCGGCTTGGCTGCAACGCGCAGAGCCGCCGCAGTGGCTGCGCCGCAGGAGATGCCGGCCAGAATGCCCTCTTTTTCCATCAGTTCCCGTGCGGTGGCGATCGCATCGTCATTGCTGACCTGCTCGACACCGTCGACCATGTCGAGCTGCAGGTTTTTCGGCACAAAACCCGCGCCGATACCCTGGATCTTGTGCGGTGCCGGTTTCACTTCGTCACCGTTGATGGTCTGGGTGATCACCGGCGAGTCGGTGGGCTCAACGGCGATGGAGGTGATCGTCTTGCCCTGGGTCTGCTTGATGTAGCGGGATACACCGCTGATGGTACCGCCGGTACCAACGCCCGCCACCAGAATGTCGATCTGGCCGTCGGTGTCGTTCCAGATCTCCGGGCCAGTGGTCTGTTCGTGAATCTCCGGGTTGGCCGGGTTCTCGAACTGCTGCAGCATCAGGTATTCGCCGGGGTTGGCGTCGACCAGCTCCTGCGCCTTGGCGATCGCGCCCTTCATGCCCTTGGCGGGTTCCGTCAACAGGATCTCGGCACCGAGGGCTTTAACTAGCTTGCGACGCTCCAGGGACATGGAGGAGGGCATGGTCAGGATCAGCTTGTAGCCCTTGGCCGCCGCAACGAACGCCAGTGCGATACCGGTATTGCCGCTGGTCGGCTCAACCAGTGTGATACCGGGCTTGAGCTGTCCGCTGGCTTCAGCGGCGTTGATCATGCTGGCGCCGATACGGCACTTTACCGAACCTGCCGGGTTACGTGATTCGATCTTGCCGTACAGGTTACCGGCGGGCCAGAGGTGCTTGAGCCGAACCAGGGGGGTGTTGCCGATAGTCTGGGAGTTGTCGTCGTAGATTTTCATAAAGCTCCACTTCCTTGAAGTCGTGTCAATTCTACTGTTTTGAAGACGGGCTCTTTCAGCCTGGACCCTGTTGGACCGCACTGAAATGCACCAGTCGGCAGTTGCGTGTCGCGGGATTGGCTGACAGTGTAACCAATATAGCGGGCAATGCTCATACAGTCTTTGCATAAGGTTATAAAAAATAGAGTCGATATAATGTATGGCCCTATCAACCTCGCCCGAGTTGGGCTCAAGCGGTGACTGGGGTAGAGTGCGTCGGTTATGGATTCACGTCACAGGGAGCCCCTATGCGCCTGGTTATGAAGTTGCTCGCACCGCTGCTGTTCTGGATCGCCTTTGGTCTGTTTCGCAGCCCCGTTTTACGGGGATCGCGCAGGCGCCATACGCTGGCGATGAAACTGTTTCGGCTGGCCGCCGATAACGGCAACCGCCGGGCATTGTCCGTTTACGGACACCTGCTGCATTTCCGGGGGGAAGGGGTGGCGAACCGGATTCAGGGCGCGATCTACCTGCAGCGTGCCGCCGAAAAGGGGGATGTGAAAGCGCTGTACCAGATGGGGCGAATCCACGAACAGGGCTTCGAGCATCACTTTCGTGTCGAACCGGAGCAGGCGCTGCGGGCCTATCGGCGCGCCGCCGAGCTGGGCCATCCGCTGGCCCTTAAGCGGATGGTCGAGCTCTGCCGTGACGGCGGTTTGGGGTTGAGCCCTGATGCTCAACAGTTGAGCTATTGGCAGCAGAAGCAACCGGCGTTGCCTGCCGGAAAATGAGCCGATACCCCTAGCGGCGGGTAAGCTCAACCTGGTAGCTGAGCGTGGTTGAGCCCTCTGCCGGTATATCGATACTCCACAGCGCCCGGGCACCCTGGCTTTGGGCGGGGTGGCTGCTTTGCGTAATACGCCAGTTCTGGTTGAAGTCCGCGGTCAGCTCCACGGTCTGGCGCTGTTTGCCGGCATTGCTCAGGGTGACCTGGTAGGCCAGGCGGGTGGTGTTGCCCTGGCGCTCGTACAGGCTTTGGGTCTGCTCGATGCCGATATCGAACACCTGCCCGAGTACCATTTCGACCTCTTCACCTGCGGCGTGGGCCGGCAGATTCTGGCCGCCGATAAAGCTCAGCCCCGCGGTCTGGTCCTGGACATAGACGCGGGCATTACCCGCCGGCAGTGAAAACTCCCGCTTGTCCTGCTGGGGCAGGGTAAAGCGGATGGTCCGGTTAGGGCGACCCTGTATCGGCTCCGGTTGGGCGTTGCCATACACCGGCATCTGGAACTGGTAGCTGTTGCGATAGGTCAGCTTCTGCATCGGCATCAGCGCCACGCTGGTGCTGGCACCCGTGGGCAGGTCGACGCTGCCCGACAGACTGTACAGGCGGTAGTCTTCGAAGGCCTGTTCAGCGGGCATACTGTCTGCCGCCATCTCCATCACCGCCTTGGCCATGTAGAGACGCGGTGCGCCCTGCGGCTGATTGACCTGGCCGGCCAGCAGGCGCACCTGGCTTTGCGGCAGATCGATACCCGTGTGGTTACTCAGCGTAGCCTGAGCCTGCAGCCAGAGAGTATTGGACTGCGCCTCGAGGGTCAGCGCATAGTCCGCCTGCCAGTTCAGGCCACCGCCCATGTAACTCAGGCTCAGGTTGTCGGCGGCATCGCCACTGCGTTTGATCCGCAGGTAGGGGGTGTCGGAGTAACGCGGAGCCGGCCCGGGCAGCAGCAACTGCCAGTCCGACTGCAGTGGCAGATACTCTACCCGCTCGCCATCCTCGAGCAGCAACTGGTTACCCTCGATGCCGAGCAGGCGCGCCTCGCGATAGATGGCACTGCCATCCTGCGCGTATCGTTTAAGACCCAGGTTTTGGCCGATCATCCCCTCCAGTCGCTGCTGAATCCCATTCTGCGGCATGATCAGGGCGATCTGCTCGATATCACCGACCCCTTCGACCAGCGTCGACCCGGGTTGCAGCTGGGGATTGATATCCGCAATCTCGATCGAGCGATCGGCGGTTTTACCTGCCAGACGGTACCGTTCGCTGAACAGCGACTGGCCAGACTGGAAAATCATCAACTGGCGCTGGCTCAACTCCTGGCCGGCGAGTCTGATCGGTTCGTCGGCTGCGCTCTGTCCGGCCATCGCCAGTAAGACGCTGGCAACCAAGGTGCGGATCATCATGCTGTTCACTCCCTGTATTCTGTCGTGGCCTTCAAGCCGCGACTCTCTATTCGCTGACGGGTAGGTCCAATGCCACGCGGAAACCCCAGCTATTACGACTGGAGTTGGCCGGATGACGGTAGCGGCTGGCGGAGCGGATCAGGCGCGGAATCTCGAACCAGGAGCCGCCGCGCATGACGCGATGACTGCAGTTTGCGCCCGCACTGGCGCTTCCATCTGACGGTGCACCTGCGTAGGTGCCTTGGTAGCAGTCCTCGACCCACTCGTCGACATTGCCGTTGAGGTCATGGATACCCCAGGGGTTGGCGGGAAAACTGCCCACCGGTGCCGGGCGCTGACCGTCCCACTGCGTGCCGCATCCATCACAGACCGCCATCCGGTCGCTGAGTTCATCGCCCCACCAGTACTTGGTTTCGGTGCCGGCGCGGGCGACATACTCCCACTCCGCTTCGGTGGGCAGGCGATAGGGTTGGCCGCTCTGTTCGGCAAGCCAGCCTGTGTAGTCTTTTGCATCCTGCCAGCTGACATTGATCACCGGCTGGTTGTCACGCCCCCAGCCCCCGTCATCGGGCAGGGGGCGGCCCGTCTCTGCGGCAAACTGGTCATATTCGGCGAAGGTGACCTCGAAGCGGCTCAGGGCGAAAGCGCGGCTGATGATCACTTCGTGTACCGGATACTCGTTGTCGTCTCCGGCACCGTGCAGATCACCCATCCGGAAGCGGCCTTTGGGGATCACCACCATCTGTGGTGCGAAGCGGTCCGGTGCCCATTGATCGCGAAATGCACTCAGGTTATCGGCCGGCTTTTCCGCCTCACGCATCTCTGTGCCGTTTGCGACTTCGGCCGGCGCAATGACCGGGGCAGGGATATCCGCCCGTGTGCCGTTGTCGGATTGCGCGGTCTCGACTCCGTCTGACTCGAGCGGTGCGGCTCTGCCGAACTGCTGCAGCTGTTCCCTGAGAGCCCGGTTTTCCTGCTGCAGTTGGCTGAGCTCCTGTGCTTCTGGCGGCAGTGAGCTGGTGGTCGGAACCGCCTCCGAGTACGCCAGCCAGTATCCCACTGCCACGCCGCCGGCAAACAGTGCCAGTCCGGACAGGGTCGGCTTAGCCCAGCCGGTTGGCAATGACCAGGTGAATCGTGCTCGGTTCGCGGGACGATCCTCAGCCTTTGCCGGTGGCTCAGACAGGGCTTCGACTGGCTTGTCCGGCTGCGCCTTTCTGTCGTCGGCCTTGTCCGCGTAGAGCTGGCGCACCAGCGCCAGAGGTGAAGCGGGGCGTTGCTCGGTCTCGTAAGCGAGCGCGCTGTGCAACACCTTCCACTGCTCTTTGCTCAGACCCGAGGGGGCTTTCAGTTCCTTTTCGCGACGGCCCTGTTCGCCATCCTCGGCGTTGAATGCTGGCTTGCCGGCATACAGCTCGTAGATCAGGCAGGCGAGGGCGAAGACATCCTCACTGGCATCCAGCGGATTGGGGTGGAAAGCGTCGGCGGACTGCCAGCCGATGTAGCCCGGCGGTGATGCCAGCAGTTCTCGCACGGGTTCCAGTAACGCGCGCCACTGGTAGCCCATCAACCGTACGCCGTTGCTGCGGTTGATATAGATGAGTTCCGGGGCCAGCGTGGCGTGGGGTTGATTGAACTGCTTGAGATGGGCTTCGAGCGCCTTGCCAACCTGCACGATCAGTCCACGCTTTTGCTGCTCCTTCATCTTGTGGGCACGGCCGTCGGCCAGCATCTGTGCCAGGGTCAGCCCATCGAGCGCCTCCCAGGAGCAGAAAAACAGCCCGCGCCAACTGAACAGCCCGTAGCAGCGTGCCGCCAGTGAGTCCTTGAGTGCTCGATTGCGGTTCAGGGTGTCGCGAAGTTTGTCGACGAAGCCGTTGTGGCTGAGCAGTTGCGTGCTCGGGAACAGCAGGGTTACCGGTGTCGGCTGGGTGGTGGAGATATCCTCCGCCTGCCAGAGCTGGCCCAGAAAGTGGGGTGATAGCGGCGTCTTAAGCCGGAACCGATGATGTTCGGGGCCGATGACCAGCTCGGGTTTCAGTGCATCCAGCGGCTGTGCAGCGGTGCTATCCATAGGCTGTTATTCCTGAGCGCTACACCCTGTTGCGCACAGGGCGTAGCGTACGACTTACGGTTAGCCTGAGGTGTCCAGCGCCGGGAACTGCTTGACCAGTTCGTCGATCGCCTTCATCTGGGTCAGATAGGGTTCGAGTTTGTCCAGCGGCAGTGCACAGGGACCGTCGCATTTGGCCTTGGCCGGCTCAGGGTGGGCTTCCAGAAACAGGCCGGCTATAGCCTGGGACAGACCAGCACGTGACAGCTGAGCGACCAGTGCCCGGCGTCCGTCGGCGGAATCGGCCCGGCCGCCGGGCATCTGCAGGGCATGGGTGGCGTCGAACATCACCGGGTAGCCGAACTCTTTCATGACACTGAAGCCGAGCATGTCGACCACCAGGTTGTTGTAACCGAAACTGGTGCCACGCTCACACAGGATCAGCCGGTCGTTACCCGCTTCCTTGCACTTGTGCAGGATATGTTTCATCTCCTGCGGTGCCAGGAACTGGGCCTTCTTGATGTTGATTGCGGCGCCGGTCTCGGCCATTGCCACTACCAGATCGGTCTGGCGTGACAGGAACGCCGGCAGCTGGATGATGTCGCATACCTCGGCTACCGGAGCAGCCTGGTGGGGCTCGTGGACATCGGTGATCAGCGGTACGTTGAAGGTGTTTTTTACCTCTTCGAGGATCTTCAGACCCTCATCCATGCCGGGGCCGCGGAAGGAGTTGAGCGAGGAGCGGTTGGCCTTGTCGAAAGAGGCCTTGAATACATAAGGGATGCCGAGCTTGGTGGTGACTTCGACATAGTGCTCGGCGATCTGCAGCGCCAGGTCACGGGACTCCAGCACATTCATACCGCCAAACAGCACCATGGGCTGGTCATTACCGATGGCGATATCGCCGACACGTACCACTTTCTGTTGCATATCCGTAACTCATCCAGTTTGCGTAGAGCGGCCATTATAGCAGGCTGGGGAAAAATACCTGTACCGCCTAACTGACCCGTTGCGCTCGTTTAGAGGCCTTCAGTCGGAAATTGTTCAGCAAATTTTTCGACCCATTCGCGAGCGGCGTGTTCCAGTGTCGACGGTTGCCCCTCTGTATCAAGAATGTGACGGTAGTGCTCGATGTGACAGAGCTGTTCCATCATGCGCAGGGTGTAAAGGTCTTCACTGCTGTAAAACGCGACCCCCAGCTGGTAGCGCGTGCCAAGGCTGCGGCACCAGATAATCTGGCCCAGGCTGCGCATGTCCGGCGCCAGGTGCGGACTGCTGATTTCGACCAGAGTGCCGTTGGCAAGTTTCTGTAACGAGTTGCAGATCAGGCCAAGCGGGAGGGGTGGTTTGTTCGGAGGTAGAGCGGGCCGTGCATCCAGACTCAGGGGAGTGTTGTCCGGGTGTTGTATATAGCTGATTGGGCTGGGTAAAGAGGTCATTCCGCTGCCTCACTTTAGCTCGCAATCTTCACTATCTACTGCTATCGGCCGCCGGAGCCGGAGCTTTAGGCTGTTGCCGTCAGCAGTACCTCTAGTCCTAACCAGAATGCAAGCAATGCGCATGCCATATAACCGGCAAGGTACCAGCGAAAGCGGGTCAGAAGTCCCTCTTCATCCAGTGTGGAGAGGAGAAACGGCTGGCCCTGCTGCTCCGGGTTTTGCAGTACGTCTACGGTAGGCAGGGCGTCCAGCTCATGTTGCCGGGCCTTGGCCTGCTGTACCGCGGCATGCTGTGCCCGAGTCCACTCCTCGCTGTCGATCTTGCCGTCGCCATCGTTATCGAAGCGGCTAATCAGTGCCGCCTGGTCACTTTTCCACTCACGCAGGAGGTCACGGCTTGCCGCTTTCAGATCGAGACGTTCTCGACCGCCACCCAGGCTGCGGAAGCAGCCCAGGGCGTAGACCCGCTCCTGTTCGAGTATCAGCTGCTCGGTATAGCGGTAACGACCGCTGCCGCCGACGATCGAGGCCGCGTAGTGGTGAAAACTGGAGCTATCGACTCTACCGATCGGTACTTCTGTGTGCCCATACCAAACCTTCTTGTACTGGGTGTCGGTTTCGGCACCGGCGGGATTGATCAAGCAGACCCCCGTACCATCATCGATCTGAAACCAGCTGCTCGAGGTGTCTCGATAGACCTGTTTCCAGCGTCCGCCCTTGCGGTTCGCGTTACGCACGTAGCGCTCGACCCGGGCGTGATACCAGACGCAGGGACTGCCGGAAAGCGGCGAACGCAACAGACCGTCTTCACCAGCGATTACCTGGCCGATCAGTTCGACATAGCCTTGGGGTGCGGAGCGGATCAGGGCGGTGGGGGTATCGGCGACCAGGCGGTAGCGCGTGAAGCGGCGGAAGGCGAGGAAAATACAGACTGTAAAGCCGATGATACAGCCAATCAGGCTGAATAGCCTTTCATTGCTGGAGATATCCAGGTCAAGCAACATGTGTAAACTCAGCTAAACAGTTTCTGCATATCCACATCGGCCTTTTCGGCGTCGTCGAACTCGAGCAACGTGGCGGCTGAGAACCCCATGCGACGGGCAATGATCAGATCGGGAAACTGCTCGATTCGGATGTTGTACAGGTTGACCGAGTCGTTGTAGTACTCACGGCGATCGGCGATGGCGGACTCCAGTCCACTGATACGGCTGTGCAGGTGGTGGAAGGATTCACTGGCGGTCAACTCCGGATAGTCCTCGGCCACGGCGAACAGGTTGCCAAGTCCCAGACGCAGCTGGCTCTCCGCCTGTCCCAACGCCTTGATATCACCCTTTTCGCTGGCGCTGGCGACGGCGCTGCGGGCGCGCATCACCGCTTCCAGGGTTTTCTGTTCGTAACCCATGTGCTGCTTGCAGGTCTCGACCAGCTTGGGCAGTTCATCATGTCGCTGCTTCAGCAGTACGTCGATGTTGGAGAAGGCGCGGGAAACGTTGTGCTTCAGCCGTACCAGATGGTTGTAGATGAAGATGGCATAGAGGATGGTCAATGCCAGCAGAACGAGAATCGTGATCAAAACCGGGTCCATGGAGCGCTCCCTGCAAAGAGTCTTTGCAGGGACTATAACGCAGCCGGGTTGGGATCGTAACCGTCGGGCGTCTGGAGTGCTGTCCCGGTTTTGTATGAATCAGCCAGTCAAATTCTGACAGAGGGTCAGATAGTGCCGCCTTCGATCAGCTCGACGACAACCGTTTTGACCAGGAATGCGGCAAGGCCGAGCCCGAGGGCGAAGAAGAGTACGAAGGTGCCAAATCGACCGGCGTTCGATTTCTTGGCCAGGTCGTAGATGATGAAGAAGATAAAGCCGGCAAAGACAACCAGGCCAATGTTCAGCATCAGGCTTTCAGCTTCGGCAAGACGCATGGGAGATCCTCGGAGTTGGTCAAAAATTGCGCGCAGTTTACTGTTCCGGACGCGGTTAATAAACAGATTCTTTGTAGGGAAAAGGAACGCTGACTATAACCGGTTGGATTCAGGACTCGGTATCCTGATCATCCAGCACCTGGTCGCGCCAATCCGGGCCCAGTTCCTGTTCGATAAAGTCGCGGATGAACTTGCGCACCATCTGTGAGGGGGTCACGTCCTGCTCGAAGCAGAGCTTTTCGAATACGGCCTTCTTGTTCGGGTCGATCAGCAACGTCAGACGTGCCGTGCGTTTTTCGGTCTTATCCACCAGGGGCTCTCTTGCGTATCTGTCGCGTTGTCCAGTTGGACTATATGTTAATGCTATTAACATTGCATTCTAACTCAGTTCGCCTGTAATGTTTAAACTTTAGCTCGTCCACCTTTTCGGGGGCTCATATCCATGTCTTCCAGCCGTGCCAGACTGCACTCGCTCTCCTTTGCCAGCGCGCTACGAGAGTCGCTAGCGGCGGGCTATGGCAAACGGGACCTGGGGTCGGATCTGATCGCCGGGATTACGGTGGGCATCATCGCGATCCCCTTGTCGATGGCGTTGGCGATTGCCAGCGGTGTCAGGCCCGAAAATGGACTGTATACGGCGATAATCGCCGGCTTCCTGATCGCCTTGGCCGGCGGCTCGCGCTACAGCGTATCGGGTCCTACGGCTGCGTTCGTGGTGATTCTGTATCCGGTCTCGCAAAGCTTTGGTCTGGCTGGCCTGCTGGTGGCTTCGGTGATGGCGGGGCTGATCCTCGTGGGCTTGGCACTGGCCCGGTTGGGACGCTTGATCGAGTATATCCCCGAGTCGGTGACACTGGGCTTTACCGCCGGTATTGCGATTGTGATCGCCACCCTGCAGGTGCCTGATCTGCTCGGTCTCTCCACAGAGGGGCTGCCCTCCCACTATTCGGACAAGGTGGTTGAGCTGGCCCTGCGGCTGCCGGGATGGCAGGGGGCGGATGCCCTGGTTGCCGCCTGTACGCTGGCGACACTGATCCTCTGGCCGCGTTTGCGGGTGCCGGTTCCGGGCCATCTGCCGGCACTGATCCTGGGTACGCTGCTGGCGCTCTGGCTTAATCAGCAGGGTGCGGATATCGATACCATCGGCAGCCGCTTCAGCTTCGCGCTGCCCGACGGCACGCTGGGGCAGGGGATTCCGCCGATACTGCCGGGGTTCGAGTGGCCCTGGCTGCATGCCGGTGCCGGTGGCGCGCCGTTTGAGTTGAGTTGGAACACCCTGCGTGAGTTGTTACCGGCAGCATTTTCCATCGCTATGCTGGGGGCGATCGAGTCCCTGCTCTGTGCCGTGGTGCTGGATGGCATGACCGGCTATCGCCATCACGCCAACGGAGAACTGTTGGGGCAGGGCATAGGTAACCTGGTTGCGCCTTTCTTCGGCGGGATCACGGCGACCGCAGCAATCGCGCGTTCTGCCGCCAACTATCGTGCCGGCGCCCGCTCACCGCTCGCCAGTATCATCCACGCACTGGTGGTATTGGCCGGCTTGCTGCTGCTGGCACCTATTCTGGCCTATCTGCCGATGGCCAGTATGGCCGCGCTGCTGTTAATCGTGGCGTGGAACATGAGTGAAGCGCCGAAGGTGGTCGAGCTGTTACGCAGGGCGCCCTTGGGCGATGTGCTGGTGCTACTGTGTTGCCTGTCACTGACCGTGCTGTTCGACATGGTGATCGCGATCTCCACCGGGATCGTACTGGCGTCGCTGCTGTTCATGCGTGATATCGCCGGCATGACGCGGGTGAACGATATCTCGGCCCAGCGCAAGCATGTCCCCGCCGAACTCCCCTCCGGCTGGAGCGTGATCAAGGTCACCGGCCCGCTGTTCTTCGCCGCCGCCGACCGGGTGTTTGAAGAGGTGCTGGCGATGGCGGAACCGCAACAGGGAATCGTGCTGTATATGGATGCGGTACCGTTGCTGGATGCGGGGGGACTGAGCGCCTTTGGTCGTTTTCAGAAGCAGTGCGCAGGGAGGGGGGTCCAGCTGGTCGTCGCCGACCTGCAGTTCCAGCCCTTGCGTGCGCTGGCGCGGGCGGGGGTTAAGCCCCTGCCGGGAGAACTCAGTTTTACGCCGACGCTGACTGCGGCGCTCGAGGAGTTGGCTGGCGCACCCGATCAGGCATGTGAACGGACCTGATCCGAGCGCCACTGCAGCAGTTGGGTGATCTGTTCGGGGGCCTTGCAGATATCGGCGAGGCTGTAGTTCGCCAGTTCGCGCATGAACGCCTCCTGTGCCTTGTACAGTATGCCCTGCAGACGGCAGTTGCCGACGATGGGGCATTGCGGCAGTTCGCAGTTGACCGGTTGCAGCGTCTCTTCGGTGGTTTCCACCAGGGTTCTCAGGTTGATTTTATCCGCCGGCATGCCCAGGCGTATGCCGCCGCCTTTGCCGCGTACGGTATCGATAAACCCCTCTTTGCCCAAATGGTGCACGATCTTGATCAGATGGTTGCGCGGAATCTGGAAATGCTCGGACACCTGGGTGATGGTGACCCGGCTATCCGGCTCCTGTACGCCGAGGAACATCAGCGTACGTAGCGAGAAATCGGTGTATTTGGTCAGTTGCATATATCTACCGCTCGAAGGTGCGGCATGAGTCTGGTCTGCTTCCGGAAACCCTTTATTCCGGCTGGCTGGTCAGTCCTGTCCCGCATAGTCATATATTGTAGAAGGCTAATATATTTTCACGTCTATATACAGAGGTTTCCCCAGCCCGGTATGGGCAATTGGTCGATATCGGCTGTCGATCAGGGACACAAGATGGTTCCATTGTGCCATTAAAGATGTAATATAAATGCATTTTTAAGAGTGGGAGCAGATGAATGTTGATCACCCCCCCGTTAGAGCCCGCAAGCCCATGGCAGCGCTTCTTCAGTAATGGTTTCCGTCCACTGTTTTTGGTCTGTGCGCTACAGGCGTTGGCCGTCATGCTCATCTGGCTGGTTTATCTCAGTGGAGCTCTGGCGCTGAGTGCGCCGGCCGGCTGGGGAGCGGTTGCCTGGCATGGACACGAGATGCTGTTCGGTTTTGTCGGTGCCGCCGTCGGTGGTTTCCTGCTGGCGGCAGTGGCCAAGTGGACGGGGCACAGGCCGGTACATGGCGCCCCGCTGGTGGTGCTGACGGCATTTTGGCTCGCCGGTCGATTGGTGAGCTGGAGCGGAGTCGACAGCCTTGTTCTGCTGGTGCTGGCCAATACCGGTTACTGGATAGTGCTGAGTGTGCTGATCGGTCGGGAGGTTCTGACCAGTGGCAACAGACGCAATCTGGTGGTGGTGCTGGCGCTCGGCATCATGAGCCTGTTTAGCCTGATGTTCCAGATGGGCTGGGTTGACCGTATCCATCTGCTGGAGTCGCAGGTGCTGCTGGTCGCACTGATGATCTCGCTGATTGGGGGACGGATTACGCCGGCCTTTACCCGCAACTGGCTGATTCGCCGTCAGGCGTCGCCAGAGCAGATGCCGGCCGCCTTTGGCTGGGTGGACAGGGTTGCGGTCGGCAGTTCCATCCTGGCGACCCTGGCCTGGGTCAGTCAGCTGTCACCGGTGCTGGCGGGTGCGCTATTGCTGCTGGCCGGCGCTGCCCAAATCCTGCGTCTGCTGCGTTGGCGGGGGCTGGCAAGCCTGGCCGAACCGCTGCTGTTCGCCTTGCACCTGGGCTACCTCTGGGTGGGCATCGGATTTGTATTACTGGGGCTTAGCCAGTTCACCGCGACGGTACCGGTGAGCGCGGGCATCCATGCGCTGGGCGTCGGCGCCATGGCCGGCATGATCCTGGCGGTGGCTTCGCGCGCGGCACTGGGACACACCAATCGCGAGCTGCGTGCCGGTACGCTGGTCTCTCTGGCCTTCCTGGCGATCCATTTGGCGGCGCTGGTGAGGGTGCTCGCAGCTCTGGTGCCGGAGTTTTCACTGGTGTTGATGATGCTGGCTGGCAGTATCTGGCTGCTGGCTTTCCTGCTCTTCGCGGTGCGCTATCTGCCGATCCTGATCGGTCCCGAGGAGAGTCTGTCGGACGCGCTGCGCCGGGCGCGGGGCTGAAGAGGCTGAGTGTCGATATTCAAATCGATCATTGGGCCAGTTGAATAGCTACACAGTCTCGCCCTTGGGCAGCCGGGTCCGGTTGTTGCGGTCGCGGCTGCGACGGATCAGCTCATCACCAAGCGTCAGATCGGGCGTCTTCGCCAGGCGGTCGTAGAGCACAACGTTGACCGTGGCGGACAGGTTCATGCAGCCTGTGGTTGGGACGTAGACCACGTCGTCGACCCACTCCAGCACCTCCTGGCTGAGCGAACCATCCTCGGGACCGAAGAGGTAAAACGCGTTACGCGGATGTTGGTAGTGCATAAGCGGTGTGGCGCCCTCGATCAACTCCACTGCGACGACCCGGGCGCCCAGCGGCACGACCTGTTTCAGCTCGGGCACACCGATCAGCGGGATACGCTGATGTACCTTCTGGGTGTCGGTGTAAAACGCTTTGGCCCGGTCATAGCGTGTGCCGGTGTAGAACACCGAATTGACGCCGTAGCAACCGGCTGCACGCATCACGTTGCCGACATTCTCCGGACTCTTCGGGTTGTGTAGGCCGATGCAGGCGAAGCCTTTTTTCATTGTTTGAGTCGCTTTGTTTACGTGAAGATCTGGGTAAAGGGCCATTGTAGCGACTTTTTCCGGCAAGGGGCGCTGCGATCGATATTGCAACTGATGTTGCAATAGAAGCTATCAAAGCTGATGTGCCTTGCGATACCGTCCTTCGTAATCGAACAGGCGCTCGCGCACCCGCCAGTGCTGTTTGTGGCGGCGGGCAATGACGAAGTCCGGCGGTTGGAATCCCTGGCTGTGGCTGATCACCTCATCGGCCGAGGCGAATCGCCTGGGTTCGGTGCCGGCGTTGAAGCGGCGACCGAACAGACGGTTGAACACGGCGCGCTGTCCCTTATGACCGAGATCGAAGCTTTCGTGCAGCTCTTCACCCTGTTCGTCGTGGTAGGTGATGCGCAGCCGTCCCTCCCGCTCGCTAAAGCTGACCCCGGCGCAGCGGATCACCAGCGCATCCTTCAGCTGTAGCGCGCGCTTGAGCAGATCGTCCGGATCGACCACCGCTTCACCGCACTGATGGCAGTCGCGCGCGGCGATATCGTTCTCGGCGCCGCAGTGCGGACACTCCTTGAAACGAAAACGGTAGTCACACTGCTGCGGCTTCTCGCCCTCCAACTGCAGCACGCCCTGGCAACGCCGGCCGTAGTGTTCGATCACCAGGCCTTCGCTGTCGGTCTTGCCCCAGAAGATGTTGGCGAAGCCACAGCCGGGGCAGAACACCTGTACCGGCTCGGAATCGGAGTCCGGCTTGGGGGAACCCACCTCCGGGTGGAACAGATCGAAGCCGGAACCGGCATAGTCGATGATCAGACACTCCTGCTTGCCGGGGCTGAGGCGTAGGCCGCGGCCGACGATCTGCTGGAACAGGCTGACCGAGGCGGTGGGGCGCAGGATCGCAATCATATCCACATGGGGCGCATCGAAGCCGGTGGTCAGCACCGCCACGTTGACCAGGTAGCGGATCTTGCGTTGCTTGAATGCCTGAATGGTGGCATCGCGCTGTTCGCTGTCGGTATCGCCCACGATCAGGGCCGATTCCGGCTCCGGCAGATAGCCGAGAATCTCATGGGCGTGGCGTACGGTGGCGGCGAAGATCATCACCCCCTGACGTTGCTGACCCAGCTCGACGATCTGCTCGCAGATCGCCCGGGTGACCCGGGGATGACGGGCGATCAGGCTGTTCAGCTCGGTCTCGTTGAAGTGGCCGTTGGCGTTGGGCTGCAGGGCCGAAAAATCGTAGTGGGCGATCGCCGCATCGATCAATCTGGGCTCGGTCAGGTAGCCCTGGCGGATCATGTAGGGTAGCGGCAGCTCGTAGATGCAGTGTTCGAACAGCCGGGCTTCGCTGGCGCGCACGAATCCGCGATAGTGGTAGCGGTAGACCCAGCCGTAGCCCAGACGATAGGGGGTAGCGGTCAGGCCCAGTACCTTGAGTCCTGGGTTGCGCTGTTTCAGCGCCGCGATAATCTGCTGGTACTGGGAATTGTCATCGTCACTGACCCGGTGGCACTCGTCGATGATTAGCAGCGAGAACTGGTCATCGAAGCTGTCCATATTGCGTGCCAGCGACTGCACGCTGGCAAAGGTGACCTGGTACAGATGCTCCTTGCGTCCGAGTCCCGCCGAGAAGATCCCCGCCTCCAGCCCGAAAGTGGCGTATTTGGCGTGGTTCTGCTCCACCAGTTCGCGGACGTGGGCCAGTACCAGGATACGGCGCCGGGCCAGTCGCGCCAGCTCGGCGATGACCAGGCTTTTACCGGCGCCGGTGGGCAAGACGATGACCGCTGGGTCATCGCTGCGGCGAAAATGTTTTAGCGTGGCGTCCACCGCTTCGCGCTGATAGGGGCGCAGGGTAAAGCCTGTCGTTCGATTCTGCTCGGTCACGTCGGTTCGGTATCGGTTTGCACTTGGCTGCCTAGGGTATAGGAATCGCAGTCTTGTTGACTATCTGGCGCAGCACGAAGCTGGAATGGGCGCCGGTGACCCCTTCTATCCGGGTGATCTTGTTCAGCAGCAGGTTCTGATAGTCATCCATGTCGTGGACCACGACCTTAAGCTGATAATCCGCGTCCTGGCCGGTGATCAGCAGGCACTCCAGTACTTCGGGGATGGCGCTGACAGTGCGGTCGAAGTTTTCGAAGCGCTCTGGGGTGTGCCGGTCCATCGAGATATGC
Organism: Marinobacterium zhoushanense; assembly: GCF_014641945.1. Lineage (GTDB taxonomy): Bacteria > Pseudomonadota > Gammaproteobacteria > Pseudomonadales > Balneatricaceae > Marinobacterium_D > Marinobacterium_D zhoushanense. Next base: position 188,272 of record NZ_BMIJ01000002.1, on the reverse strand, counting down.
AGCAGTGCCATCAGGGTGCGTCCCGTTGCCTTGGCATCGACGATGGCGCGGTAACCGGTGATCAGCCCCGACTCCTCCAGCGCGCGAACCCGTCTCAGGCAGGGGGAGGGGGATAGGCCGACACGGTCGGCCAGCTCCTGGTTGCTGATGCGACCCTCCTGCTGCAGAATCTCGAGAATATGGCGGTCTTGACGGTCAAGTTGCATTCTCTGCCTCTCAATTTTTTATTTCGGCAATAAATTATCGTTTTTGTGTCTTTGAAAGACATGTTATGCCAAATTAAAGGTGAATCGTCGCAACTTTGCAATCATCTGTCGCGCGCTTTTCTCTACACTATCTCCTGTCGACTTACCCAGACGACTTGGGCGCCACCCGATACCCGGTGGTGGCGCTGTTTCTCTCTTTACGCTCTATCCGGGTGTTCAGATGAGCAGGCTTCACAAGAGCCGAAGCTGTGAAATTCGAACTCAACCCTGTTAATGGAATATCTCATGAACACTTTTGATCACCAGCGTTACCAGCCGGCACCTGCCGTACCCGTGCAGCAGCGTCAATGGCCGGATCGTACACTTACCCAGGCACCGCGCTGGGCCAGTGTCGACCTCCGGGATGGTAACCAGGCGCTACTGGAGCCGATGAATGTGGCCCAGAAAAGACGCTTGTGGGCGCTGCTGGTCAAGCTCGGCTTCAAGGAGATAGAGGTCGGTTTTCCCTCCGCCAGCCAGCCCGACTATGATTTCGTGCGCTGGCTGATCGAGGAGGATCAGATTCCCGATGATGTCACCGTGCAGGTACTGGTACAGGCGCGTAAAGAGCTGATCGACCGTACCTATGAAGCACTCAAGGGCGTCAAGCGTGCCGTGGTGCATGTGTATAACTCCACATCGACCATCCAGCGCGAGCGGGTATTCAACAAGGACCGCGCCGGTATCACCGAGATTGCGGTACAGGGCGCGCGCTGGGTCATGGAGGGCGCCGCCCAGCATCCGGAGGTGGAGTGGACCTTCCAGTACTCGCCGGAGAGCTTCACCGGGACCGAGATGGATTATGCGGTGGAGATCAGCAACGCCGTGATCGATGTCTGGCAACCGACACCGGAGCGCAAGTGCATCATCAACCTGCCAGCCACGGTGGAGATGACGACACCGAACATCTTTGCCGACCAGGTGGAGTACTTCGTTACCCACGTGAACAAGCGTGACAGCCTGATCATCTCGGTACATACCCACAACGACCGTGGCTGTGCCGTGGCCGCCGCCGAGTTGGCTGTGCTGGCCGGGGCTGACCGGGTCGAGGGTACCCTGCTCGGCAACGGCGAGCGCACCGGCAACATGGATATCGTCACCATGGCGATGAACCTGTACAGCCAGGGCATTGACCCGGAGCTGGATCTGTCCAACCCGGATGAGATTGTCGAGGTCTACACCGAGTGCACCCGGTTGCCGGTACATCCGCGCCATCCCTGGGTGGGCGAGCTGGTCTATACCGCGTTTTCCGGCAGTCACCAGGATGCGATCCAGAAGTGTCTGCACCGTCAGCAGCAGGATGAGCACTGGCAGGTCGCCTATCTGCCGATTGACCCGAAGGATATCGGCCGCGATTATCAGGCGGTGATCCGCGTCAACAGCCAGTCCGGCAAGGGCGGTATGTCGTTCGTGCTCGAACGTGATTTCGGCTTGCATCTGCCGCGCTGGTTGCAGACCGAGCTGGCGCCGATCGTACAGCGCGCCAGTGAAGAGCGGGGCGCCGAGATCAACAGCAGTGAGATCCACCGCCTGTTAATGGACTACTTCGCCAAGACCACCGATCCGGTCGAGCTGCGCGGCTACCGTATCACCCGCGCCGACTCCGAACAGGTTGAAGCGGACCTGATTATCGCTGGTCAGCCGCGCACCATACACGGCGAGGGCGAGGGGGCGATCTCCGCCTTTACTCAGGGTTGGCGCAACGCGACCGGCGAGGCGTTGAACGTGGTCGATTACTCCGAACACGCCATCGGCGAAGGTTCCGACGCCCAGGCCGTGGCCTATGTTCACCTCAATGTGGGTGGGCAGCGGGTGTCCGGCATCGCCTTCGACAACGATACCGTCAGCGCGTCGTTGAATGCGATCATCTCGGCGCTGAACCGCTCCGGCACTGTGGCCAGCGTCGCCGCCTGATAGCAAACCAATGATCGGGCATAAAAATGCCGGGCATCGCCCGGCATTTTTTCAGTCTTGCTTTCCCGCTTACGGCACTGAGCAGAGCGGTATCAGTCTTCGCGGCTGGTTACTTCCAGCAGGTGGTAGCCAAACTGGGTCTTCACCGGCCCCTGCACCTCGTTCAGCGGAGCGCTGAAGACGACCTTGTCAAACTCAGGCACCATCTGGCCGCGGCCGAAACTGCCCAAGTCGCCGCCCTGGCGGCCGGAGGGGCACTGGGAGTGCTGCTGTGCCAGCTTGGCAAAGTCCGCGCCGTCGAGGATCTGCTGTTTCAGTTCCTGGCACTGCTGTTCGGTGCCGACGAGGATGTGACGTGCTGTAGCGCGAGCCATGGGGGGCCTCCTAAATAGGTGTGAAATAAAGCTAAGCATAGTGCTTAATGGTGATGTCCGCCGACGCCATGGGCGTGGCCATGGGCGATCTCTTCATCGGTCGCCGGACGTACGTCGACCACCTGGATATCATAGGTCAGCGTCTTGCCGGCCAGCGGGTGGTTGGTGTCGACCAGTACCATCTTCAGCCCCGGTTTGACCACGGTAACCTGGCGAACGCCCTGATTGGTGTGGACGGTGGCGAGCATGCCCGGTTTCCAGTTCTTCTGGCCTTTGGGCAGCCCCTGCAGGTGCTTGAGCGGGATGCGCTGCTCAGACCCCTCCTTGCGTTCACCGTAAGCCTGATCCGGCGTCAGAGTCAGATGGAGGGTATCACCGGCGCTTTTGCCTTCAAGGGCCTGTTCGATTGCCGGGATCATATTGTCGTGGCCCTGCAGGTAGGCCAAGGGGTCGGCGTCGAGACTGGTTTCGATCTGCTTATTGTCGGTGTCGGTCAGTGTGTAGTGAAACTGGACCACTGTGTTGTCTGCAATCTGTGTCATTGGCGGGCCTGTAGGTTGATCTGGCCGGATGTTACCGGAAAAAACGGCAGTATCCGGGTATCCGGCGTTATTGGCAAGCGGCCGGGAGCGACAGGGCAGGGCGGCTTCTGCGATAATCGGCGCACCATGCGACTCGATAAATTTATCTGCAAACATACACCCTTCAGCCATCAGCGCTCACGCTGGTTGATCGCCAGTGGTCGCGTGCGCGTGGCGGATCGGGTGGTTACCGATCCCAGGGCCTGGGTGGACAGGTTTGTCGCCGTCTGGCTGGACGATGAACAGCTGCAGGGGCGAACCGCGCACTACCTGATGCTGCACAAGCCACCGGGGTATCTCAGCGCCACGGAGGATCCCCAGCATCCAACGGTGCTGGAGCTGCTGCCGGAACATCTACATCCGGAGCTGCATATCGGCGGGCGCCTGGATCGCAGTACCTCGGGTCTGCTGATCCTGACCAACGACGGCCTCTGGTCGCGGCGACTGACCGAGCCGAAACAGAAGATCCCCAAGGTGTACCGGGTGACGACCCTCGAGCCGATTACACCGGATACGGAAGCACGCTTCGCAGAGGGGGTCTATCTCGCCTACGAGGATCTGACCACGTCACCGGCCCAGTTGCAGCTGCTTGCCGATCGCGAGGCGAGGTTGACCATCTACGAGGGGCGCTACCACCAGGTCAAGCGGATGTTTGCCCAGGTCGGTAATCGGGTGACTTCCCTGCACCGGGAGAGCATGGGGGAAATCGCGTTGGACGCGGCACTGGCGCCGGGGGAGTATCGGGCACTGACAGAGGCGGAGATCGCCTCTGTCAGTGCTTGAGCGGACTTAACCGAACATCCAGCTGGTCGGGTCAGGGTGGGCCTTGCCTTCGCTGAGATACTTCAGGCCCTTGACGCAACGGATGATCATCCAGATGGTCAGGAACAGCAGGATGAACCAGCCGATCACGATCATCAGGGTCAGCATACCGATTATTGCCAGCAACAGTCCGATCCAGAAGGTTCGGATCTGGAAGCGGTAGTGCGAGTTGACCAGACTGTCGTTGTCGCTCTTGTTGATATAGGCCATCACCAGACCGATGATGCCGGTAATCCCGACTATCAGGCTGGCCAGATACAAGATGTATATAAGCTTGGCGTTGCCGGTGTCGTTGCTTGAATGTGTGGTTGTAATGTCCGTCATTTCATCATCCCTGTTTGAAAGTTAGCCGTCGGCATTGATCTGCGCGATCAACTCGTTGAGCACCGCTTCGGCCCTGTCGTTCTCCACCTGACAGGTACCAGCAGCCTGGTGTCCGCCGCCGCCGTAGTTCAGCATCAGTTCGCCGACATTGGTGCCGGAGCTGCGGTCGAAGATCGACTTGCCGGTGGCGAACACGGTGTTCTGCTGCTTCAGACCCCACATCACGTGGATCGAGATATTGCATTGCGGGAACATGGCGTAAATCATGAAGCGGTTGCCTGCCCAGATCGTCTCCTCATTGCGCAGGTCCAGTACCACCAGATTGCCATGTACGCTGGCGCAGCGATTGATTTGCTCCTTGAACTTCGCTTCCTGTTCGACATACAGGTCAACACGCTCACGCACATCCGGCAGCTGCAGAATCTCCTCGATCGAGTGGTTTTTGCAGTAGTCGATCAGGTCCATCATCAACGCATAGTTGGAGATGCGGAAGTCGCGGAAGCGGCCCAGCCCGGTACGGGCATCCATCAGGAAGTTGAGCAGTACCCAGCCGTCGGCATTCAGCACTTCATCCTGGGTGAACTGAGCGGAGTCGCCCTTGTCCACGGCCTCCATCATCTCGTCCCAGCTCGTCGGGAAGGTGTCATGGCCACCGTAATGACGCCAGACCACCCGGGCTGCGGAGGGCGCGTCGGGATCGATGATATGGTTGTCGGCCTTTTCGTTACGGATGGTTTCCGACAGGTGATGGTCAAACGCCAGGTTGACCCCTTTTACATAGGGCAGGTTGGTGGTGATGTCCTGTGCGGAGATATCCACCTTGCCATCTTGCATATCCTTGGGATGGACGAATTTTATATCGTCGATCAGGTCAAGGTGCTTGAGCAGCACGGCACAGACCAGGCCATCGAAGTCACTGCGGGTTACGAGTCTGAATTTTTCACCGGCCATCGCTTTCGTTTCCTTGTTCGTTAACTTTTTCCAAACACTACCACCGCTGGACGCGGGAGAGGGATGCCCCAGGTCACTACTGCAACAGGCAATGCTTGGTGAAATCTCCCAGCTCGTTCGCGGTCCAGTCGCCCTTGGGCTTCTGCTTCATGTCGGCACACCATTCCGGGCTACCCACCTTCGGGCTGCATCCGGAGATCAGCAGCAGAGCTGACAGGGATGAGGCGAGTAGGACAGATTTTCCAAATCCTTTTACGAGGGTGGTCATGTGCATCTCCATGTTTATCGGCAATCGTGCAGATGTTAGCGGATCCGAACGCGGCTGTCCCCTGCTTGAGTCGATGGCTCGATCGACCCAAAATCGAGCGATTTTTTTTACCAGGGTGTAAGGTTGCAGCATCGGAAACGACATAACTATCAGGAGAGTGGAGGCGGCTTTGACTACCGAAACAGAGGGGGAGCGTTCCAAGGAGGAGCAACAGGATCTGCAGCAGCGTCTGGCCGCTGTCAGACCTCGGTTATTGGCCTTTGCCCGGTTGCAGTTATCCGATCAGACCTATGCCGAAGATATGGTGCAGGAAACGTTGGTTGGCGCGCTGGAGTCGCTGCAACGGTTTCGCGGACAGTCAAAGTTCGAAACCTGGGTGTTCGGCATCCTTCGCCATAAGCTGGTTGACGCGATCCGGTTGAAGGGCCGTGAGGTAACCGCTGAATACAATCCGGACGAGCTACCGGATATCGACGAACTGTTCGACGAAAGGGCGCACTGGACCCTGGGGGCTCGGCCGCAACACTGGGTGCAGCCCGAAGCGTCCTGTGAACGAGATAATTTCTGGGAGGTGTTCGATCTGTGCGTGTTTCACCTGCCTAAGAGTGCCGCCCAGGTGTTTACGATGCGAGAGTTGATGGGGCTGGAAACGGCCGAGATATGTCAGAGTCTGGAGATCACCGAGAAAAACTGCTGGGTGATTCTGCACCGGGCACGGCTCAAATTGCGGGCCTGCCTCGAGGTCGGCTGGTTCAGTAAAGGGGAGGGCGAAGTATGACGATGGCCTGCAAGAGGGCGACCGAATTGATGTCGCTACGCATCGATCGCGAGTTGACCCTGGCGGAAAAAAGCTCCTTGAAACTGCATCTGTTGATCTGCCGCTATTGTCGACGCTGTGAGAAGCAGATGGATATATTGCATCGAATTACGGCGCGCCGGCGCGAAAAGGGCGAAGAGGAGGAGTGAGGCGCAATGGTGATCGATTGTACCAAGGGATAGTTGTACAACTTGGTAGACAGGTCCAAGCTTTAGGGTGTAGTGATTAGAGTGTAGTGATTTTAAAACAGAGTTGGCGAGCTGCAGAGCTCGATCATCATAAGCGGGTGATATATGAAAAATCTGGATGCTCAACGGCTGCTTGCCGAGTCGGGCCTGGATTATTTCAAGGGGGCTTCGACCTTCGGTGCCTTGAGCGATGACGCGATACGCTTTCTGTTGGAGAACGGGCAGGTTCAATGCGTCGAGGCCGGTGAGACGATATTCCGTTCAGGAGAGCCTGGCAGCTTCTTTGCGGTTGTACTTCAAGGCAAGCTCGGCTACTACCGAGAGGTTGAGCAGGAGCGCCTGTTGATCCGCGAGATACACTTTGGTGAAGAGGTTGGCTATGTGTCGATGATCGGCCTGTTCAACCGCAAGGGGTCGGTTTACGCCCTCGAATCCAGCACCGTATTGAAAGTCGACTCCAATCTCTTTTTTCAGCTGCACCTCGACTTCCCCTCTGACTTCGGCATCTTGATGCTAAACCTGTCGCGAGAGCTTGCCCGTACCATCGACGGTATCAATAACAAGCTGACGGCAATTGCGACGGGTCACGGGCGAGAGTAAAACCCGTCGCAATGCTCTGCTCTAGTGTTCTGGTACCGATCGGTGGCGAGATCAGCCCCGATAGTAGCGCTGCGCCACGAACGGCATGCGGCTCACCTTCATCGGCAGGCGCTTGCCCCTTACTTCGGCAAAGATCTGCGTATCCAGAGCGCTGACGTCGCTGCTGACATAGGCCATGGCGACCGACTGCTCGGCGCTGGGGCCGAAAGTGCCACTGGTCACCTTGCCCACCAGCTTGCCTTCGCTATCGAATAGCTCGGTACCTTCGCGCACCGGCGCGCGACCCTCACCGATCAAACCGACACGCTTGCGTGTGGCCGACTTGTTGTCGATCTGTGCGAGCAGGATATCGGCGCCGGGGAAGCCTCCAGCACGTACTCCGCCGCTGCGGCGTGCTGGCGACACAGCCCAGATCAGGCTGGCTTCGGCCGGGGTGGTACCGGTATCGATATCGTGTCCGTACAGGCACAGGCCGGCTTCCAGGCGCAACGAATCGCGAGCACCCAAGCCGATCGGTTCCACTTCTGGCTGCGCCAGCAGCTTGCGGGTCAGCGCATCGGCGGCGGTAGCCGGTACGGAGATCTCGTAACCGTCTTCGCCGGTATAGCCGGAACGGCTGACAAAACAGTCGACACCCTCTATCTGCAGTGTACGGTTGTCCATGAACAGCATCTCCGCAGCCGCGGGCTGCAGGCGGGCGAGTACGTCGGCTGCCTTCGGCCCCTGTAGCGCGATCAGTGCACGGTCGTCGAGTATCTCCAGGCGGGTATCCGGGCTGAGATGGGCTTGCAGATGGGCGATATCCTCACGCTTGCAGGCGGCATTGACCACCAGGTAATAGCCGGTCTCTGTGCGCGTCACCATCAGGTCGTCCAGGATACCGGCGTCAGCGTTGGTGAACATCGCGTAACGCTGTTTGCCCACAGGCAGGTCGATGATGTCCACCGGCACCAGGCGCTCTAGATCCGCACCCGCCTGCGGGCCGCTCAGGAACAGTTGTCCCATGTGGCTGACATCGAACAGACCTGCTGCTTCACGCGTGTGCAGGTGTTCCTTGCGCACTCCCGCCGGGTACTGTACCGGCATCTCATACCCCGCAAAGGGAACCATACGTGCGCCAAGTTCGATATGCAGGTCGTATAAGGGGGTACGCAGCAGTGTCTCTTCCATCCTGTGCCTCGTTTAATCAGGTCTATGCTGGCAAACAGCGGAGTACGCTGTGAAAGGTGCAATTCTGACAAAATTTCCAATTGGAAACAATTCTGCTTTTGGTGCTGATGATCCCCCGTGAGTTATGAGTATCCTTCCAACTGCCAGAGTATTTGCGCATAGAGACCGTTTTTTTTAGATGATATTGCCATACTCAAGTCCGTTCGGGAGTGGTGAAAAGTTTCGCGAGTTTCCAATAGGAAATTTTTCTTGCCGAGCGCGGACTCTGCTGTTAGTCTGCCGCCCCATTCGGCGCAACTGACGTAAACTGAGGAGTGTAGTGGCCAGTTACATCGAGCCTGGGTTCGTTTCCTGTTTCTGACCTTCAGTCTAAGCGGAGAATCACGATGTCGCTCAGTATCTTTGATCTGTTCAAAATAGGTATAGGTCCTTCCAGCTCGCATACGGTTGGGCCAATGGTGGCAGCACAGCGTTTCATGCAGCAGCTGGATGAAGCGGGATCGCTGGCGCGGACCAAGCGTCTGCATGTGCAGCTCTATGGATCTTTGGCCATGACGGGTAAAGGCCATGCGACCGATACCGCGGTAATGCTCGGCCTGAGTGGTGAGCGTCCCGATAGCGTCGATCCCGATGCTGTGGCCGGGATCATCGACGGTATCCGCGATCGCTGTTCGATACAGCTGAAGGATGGTACTGAAATCGCCTTTGATCCGGAGCAGGACCTGCGCTTCAATTTCGGCGTGTCGCTGCCGGCCCATCCTAATGCCATGCGCTTCGAAGCGCTGGACGAGGCCGGAATACAGCTCGCGGAGCTGGTCTGCTATTCGGTCGGCGGTGGCTTCGTGGTGACCGCTGATGAGGTGGATAACCCCGCGACGGAGCAGGGGGTGGCTGAGCCCTGGCCTTTCAATAACGCTGACGAGTTGATGTCGATCGCAGAGCGTGAGGGAATGACCATCGCTGAGCTGATGCTGGCCAATGAGGAGTCACGTACCCCCGCGGAGGAGGTACGACCACGGCTGTTGCAGATCTGGCAGGCGATGGATGAATCGATTCGCCGAGGCTGTCATCAGTCCGGTGAACTGCCGGGCGGTTTACATGTGCGGCGGCGGGCGCATGAGTTGTATCGAGAGTTGATGCACAAGCCGGAGTCCGCCATCAGCGATCACCTGGCGGTGATCGACTGGGTAGATCTTTATGCACTGGCGGTAAATGAGGAGAATGCGGCCGGCGGACGGGTGGTAACCGCGCCGACAAACGGTGCAGCAGGGGTAATCCCGGCGGTACTGGCGTATTATGACCGCTTTGTACCGGGCTCCAGCGACGAGGGGGTCATCAATTTCCTCGCGACAGCCGCGGCGATCGGTATGCTGTACAAGCGTAACGCCTCGATCTCGGCAGCCGAAGTGGGCTGTCAGGGCGAGATCGGTGTCGCCTGTTCGATGGCGGCAGGTGCACTCTGCGCGGTGCTCGGCGGTACGGTGCGGCAGATCGAAAACGCGGCCGAAATCGGCATGGAACATAATCTGGGTCTGACCTGCGATCCGATCGCGGGGCTGGTCCAGGTGCCCTGTATCGAGCGCAATACCATGGGGGCGGTCAAGGCGATCAACGCCGCCCGACTGGCACTCAGGGGGGATGGCAAGCATTTCGTGTCACTGGATTCGGTAATCGAAACCATGCGCCAGACCGGCGCTGACATGCAGGATAAGTATAAAGAGACCTCTACGGGTGGTCTCGCCGTGAATGTGGTGGCCTGCTGATCGCAGCGACATCGTATAGATAATGACTAAATGAGAGATGGATTAGAGAACATGAGCAACCTACCGACCGAGCTGAAATACGCCGCTTCCCACGAATGGATCCGCGACAACGGTGATGGCACAGTGACCCTGGGGATCACCGACTTCGCACAGGAGCAGCTGGGTGACGTGGTATTCGTGGAACTGCCTGAAGTGGGTCGTGAAGTGTCGGCCGGAGAGGAGTTCTCCGTGGTTGAATCGGTCAAGGCCGCATCCGACATCTACGCTTCCGTCGGTGGTGAAGTGGTCGAAGTGAACGAGCAGCTGCAGGATAGCCCCGAGCTGATCAATGAGTCCCCCTTCGCCGAAGGCTGGATCTGCAAGCTGAAACTGGCCGACGCCGCAGAACTGGATGCACTGTTGAGCGCTGAAGACTACGCTGAGCGCGTGGCCGAAGAGGGCTGATCAGGGTCAGGTTTATCACGGGTCGGTCGTGCACAGTACGGCCGACCCGATCTATTTTTATTGACAGCATAAGGTCAAAAAAAGGGGCAGCAAGATGGCAACTGAGATTCGCGGGTTGAGCGAGCTGGAAGCGCGCGACGAGTTTACCCAGCGTCATATTGGACCGGACGCGGCAGAACAACAGGCGATGCTCGACGCATTGGGGCTCAAATCTCTGGATGAGCTGATCGAACAGGCGGTGCCCGCTTCGATCCGCTTGGATGACGCACTTGCCATGCCCGAAGGGGTGAGCGAAACCGAAGCTCTGGCCGAGCTCAAGTCGCTGGCGTCGCAAAACAGGGTGAAGCGATCATTCATCGGCATGGGCTACTACGGTACCCATGTGCCGGGTGTCATCCAGCGTAATGTGCTGGAAAACCCCGCCTGGTACACCGCTTACACCCCTTATCAACCGGAGATCTCCCAGGGCCGTCTTGAGGCGCTGCTGAACTTCCAGCAGATGGTGATGGATCTGACCGGGATGGACCTTGCCAACGCGTCGCTGCTCGATGAGGCCACGGCTGCTGCCGAAGCCATGACCCTGTGCAAGCGCTCCAACCGCAAGAAGAGCGATATCTTTTTCGTTGCCGATGACGTGCATCCACAAACCATCGATGTAATCCGTACCCGTGCCGAATACTTCGGTTTTGAGATTGCTGTCGATGGGGCCGACAAGCTGGATCAGTACGACAGCTTTGGTGTGCTGCTGCAGTATCCGGGTACCCACGGTGATATCCATGATATGGAGTCATTGATCGGCAAGGCCAAGGCGCAGCAGTCGATGGTCTGTGTGGCCTCCGACCTGCTGGCGCTGGTGCTGCTGAAGTCGCCGGGCCAGCTGGGCGCAGACGTGGTGTTCGGCTCGGCGCAGCGCTTCGGCGTGCCGATGGGCTTCGGTGGTCCGCACGCGGCGTTTTTCGCTACCTCGGACAAGCTCAAGCGCTCGGTGCCGGGGCGCATCATCGGTGTATCGGTGGATAGCCGCGGTAACCAGGCGTTGCGCATGGCGATGCAGACGCGCGAGCAGCATATCCGTCGTGAGAAGGCCACCTCCAACATCTGTACCGCCCAGGCGCTGCTCGCCAACATGGCCTCGTTCTACGCCGTTTATCACGGCCCGCAAGGACTGCGCCGTATCGCCGAGCGCGTGCATCGGCTGGCCACGATTCTGGCCAATGGCCTGCGCAGCAAGGGACTCAAGCTCAACGACACCTTCTTTGATACCCTGACGTTGGACCTGGAAAACCCGGGCGAGGTGATCGAGGGCGCGCTGGCCGGTGGCTGTAACCTGCGCCTGTTCGGTGGTCACCATATCGGCATCAGCCTGGATGAAACCACCACCCGTACCGATGTGGAGCACCTGTTCGATATCCTGCTTGGCGCCGGTCACGGACTCTCGGTCGACGCATTGGACGCGGCCATTGTCGATGGCGAAACCACTGGTATTCCGTCGCAGCTGCTGCGTGATGACTCCATCCTGACCCATCCGGTGTTCAACAGCTATCACAGCGAAACCGAGATGTTGCGCTATCTGAAGAAACTGGAGAACCGCGACTACTCGCTGGTGCACGGCATGATTCCGCTCGGCTCCTGCACCATGAAACTGAACGCCACCGCAGAAATGGTGCCGGTAACCTGGCCCGAGTTCGCCAATATCCACCCCTTTGCGCCGCACGACCAGACCCAGGGCTACCTGGAGATGATCCGTCAGCTGGAGTCGATGCTGGTCGAAATTACCGGTTACGATGCTGTGTCCATGCAGCCCAACTCCGGAGCCCAGGGCGAATATGCTGGCCTGCTGGCGATCCGCAAGTACCAGGAGTCCATCGGTCAGGGCCATCGTGATATCTGTCTGATCCCGTCCTCCGCCCACGGCACCAACCCGGCGTCTGCGGCGATGATGGGGTTGAAGGTGGTGATCGTCGAGTGCGATGAGCAGGGTAACGTCGATGTCGCGGACCTGGCGGCCAAAGCCGAGGCCCATGCCGACAACCTGTCCACGCTGATGGTGACCTACCCCAGCACCCACGGTGTGTATGAACAGGAGATCGTTGAGATCTGCCAGATCGTGCACAAGTTTGGTGGCCAGGTCTATATGGACGGGGCCAACATGAATGCTCAGGTTGGTATATCCAAACCCGGCCTGATCGGTTCCGACGTATCGCACCTGAACCTGCACAAAACCTTCGCCATTCCGCATGGCGGTGGCGGTCCGGGCATGGGGCCGATCGGTGTGAAGTCGCACCTGGCGCCCTTCCTGCCGGGCCACGCCGTGACTCACGTCGCCGGCCAGCAGCAAAACAACGGTGCGGTATCGGCGTCTCCTTACGGTTCCGGTGCGATTCTGCCGATCAGCTGGATGTATATCCGCATGCTCGGCAAGACAGGTCTCAAGCGTTCAACCCAGATGGCGATCCTGAATGCCAACTACCTGACGCAGAAGCTGTCGGAGCATTACCCGGTGCTTTACCGCGGCAAGCATGGTCGCATCGCGCATGAGTGCATCATCGATATCCGTCCGCTCAAGGAGGCTACCGGTGTCACCGAAGAGGATATCGCCAAGCGCCTGATGGACTACGGCTTCCACGCGCCGACCATGTCCTTCCCGGTGCCGGGCACGCTGATGATTGAGCCAACCGAGTCGGAGTCCAAGGCCGAGCTGGACCGCTTCATCGAAGCGATGGTCAGCATCCGTGGCGAGATCGCAAGGGTCGAGAGTAGCGAGTGGAGCGCGGAGCAGAGCCCTCTGCACAACGCTCCGCATACACTGGCCGATATCACCGGTGAGTGGGGACGTAGCTACAGCATCACCGAAGCGGTGTTCCCGAGTGCGGCGACTCGCGACAGCAAGTTCTGGCCCAGCGTGAATCGCATCGACAACGTCTACGGCGACCGTAACTTCATCTGCTCCTGCCCGTCGGTGGATGCTTATCGGGATTGATCATGCGGGTTGAGTCCTGAGGATTCGACCAGCAATCCGTTACAAAGGCCCGGCACTGCGCCGGGCCTTTTTTGTTGGACGCGATTTTGGGTGTATGTGTCGCGCTCAATACCTTAACATTAGCGTATAAGACGATCTTGAAATGGATGTTCGGATGCCCGCAAAGTCTCGTTCTCGTGAGTTTCAACGCAAAATCAGTCCTGTGGCCATTTTAGCTCTGACCGGTGTTTTGATCGCTGCGCTTTGGTCGGCACTATTATTCGAGCAGCGGCGGAACTATGAGGATGTAGATCGGCATTCCTGGAGTGACTCCGGCGGTGTTGCGCGTACCTTTGAGGAGCATGTCGACCGGACCTTTAATAATATCGATGCCGTGCTTTTGGTGTTGCGCCAGGCCTGGGTGGACGACCGCTCGAAGTTTGAAACCAAGGTACGGATCATGCAGGCCGCCTACGATGATTCCCTGCTGGTGCAGATTGCGGTCATCAATGCTGATGGAACGCTTGCCTACTCCAACCTTGATCCGGACGCAGCCCCTGTGGATCTCAGTGATCGAGAGCATTTCCAGGTGCACCGCGACAGTGATGTCGATGAGCTGTTTATCAGTAAGCCGGTCAAGGGCCGGGTGTCGGGGCGATACAGTATTCAGCTGACGCGCCCGATCTGGTCGCATGGCGATCACTTTGGCGGCGTATTGGTGATATCACTCAACCCAAGTTACTTCTCAGGTTTTTTTGGTTCTCTTGACCTGGGCGAGGGTGGGAGCATCGCTCTTGTCGGTCTCGATGGCCTGGTACGGGCCAGGGGGATAGACCTGAAACTGGATGAGAGCGCTATCGGCAAGGTTGTACCCGGCGATCGACCTTTTATGCAGGCCGACGCACCGGATGTCGGTACTTTCGAGGCAGTCAGCGTAATTGATGGCGCAAAACGCCGCATCAGCTACAGGCGGATGAGCGAGTATCCGATGGTGGTCGCCGCGGCAAAAGTGACTGACCAGGTTTTTGCGGAGCACGAAGAGCTCTGGCGTCACTACAAGTGGGGCGCTGCCGTCGTGACCCTTCTGCTTCTTGCCGCAGGTGCCTGGCTTGCCCGAGCCGTTCAGCTCCAGCAGCAGTTAAGAACTCGGCTGCTGTTTGCAAATGACAGCCTGCGGACGCTCAATACCATCGCCATACAGGCCGGCGCCGAACTTGATGATAAGTTCTACAAGGCGTTGGAGCTGGGGTGCAAGCACCTGGGTGTGGAGATGGGCGTGGTCGGTGCCCTGCACGATAACACCTATGTTGTGGATAAGTGTTATTCGGACACCTTTGCCGACTTGAAAGAGGGGGATGTCCTGGAGCTACCCTCGACCTATACCCCCGATACATTTAACAGTAGCGATGTCGTCTTCGTGCGCCATGGCAGTCAGCGGCATGGCGCGAGCCTGCTCGGTAGCGATACGTTCAAGCATGAGTGTTTTATTGGTACTTCGGTGCGGCTGGGCAGTACGCTCTACGGTGTTGTGGGCTTTTATTCTACCAAGCCCTACGCGCAGGAGTTTGATGATGGCGATCGCGAGTTTGTGCGTTTGCTGGGACGGTGGATAGGCAGCTCTATCGCCGAGGACCGCGCCGTCAAAGAGCTAACTGCGCTGGCAACAACCGACTCGCTGACGGGGGCGAAAAGCCGGGGCTATTTCACCACAGCCGTCGACGACGAGATCAGCCGGGCGCATCGTTATCGGCGTCCACTCTCGTTGGTCCTGCTGGATCTGGACTACTTCAAGCGGGTCAATGACTGCTTCGGGCATCATTCTGGTGATGAAACGCTGAAGCATGTGGCCGGGGTGGTTCAGGGGCTCTTGCGTGCCACCGATCTCTTCGCGCGGCTGGGCGGTGAGGAGTTTGCCATTCTGATGCCGGAAACCCAGGAGCATGAGGCGTTGCTTGTCGCGGAACGGTTGCGGATCAATGTGTCTAATTCAATGATCGAGACACTCGGTGGCGATGTGCATATCACCATCAGTGCCGGCGTAGCGCAGCTCAAGACTGGGGAGGATTTCAAGACCATCTATAACCGGGCCGATTCGGCGCTGTATAAGGCCAAGTCTCGGGGGCGGAATAGAGTCGAGGCAGCTGGCTCCCCAACCGTGATCGGTGTTTGATCGAAAGGCAACCGAGAACCAGCCATCACCCCTTAGGACGCTGTTTTTGAGTTGTTCCCTGCTGGGTAACTCGTGCCTGGTGGTCGTGGCGGCCACCGTTTTCACAACCTTCACCTAGGGGCAGTTACTGCTGATGTTGTTGCGTACCATCCTGTCCACAATCGAGCTCGTTCGGGCACCTGGCTCTAAGCTTGGCCTCGCCAGCGCGATCTTGGCTTTGCTGCTGTTGGGGGGCTCTGTTGCCTCAACCGCCGATGCAGCCGAAGGTCTGGAGGTGGTGGTCGAAGGGATAGGTGGTGATCTGGAAAGCAATGTGCGTGCGCACCTGTCGCTGTCGAGCCTGGATGGAGATGCGCCGCTGCCGAGTGCAAGCCGTATCCGCTACCTGCACCGTCAGGCCGCAAAGGAGGTGGATGCCGGCTTGCGTCCGCTGGGTTATTTCAATAGCCGGGTAGAGGCTGAGCTGGCGCAGACTGAGCAGGGGTGGCGCGCCATCTATACCATCGATGCCGGGCCCAGGGCAGTGGTTCGGCGTAGCGAGCTGGATGTAACCGGTGCCGGTGCCTCAGAACCATTGCTCAACAATTGGCTGCACGAGCCCGCATTGCAGCCAGGCACGCCTTTGGATCAACAAGCTTATGAGAGCATCAAGACTGAGCTGTTGGAGCAGGCGGCTGGCCTGGGCTATTACGAAGCCGGCTTTAGCGAAGCGCTGATACTGGTGGATCTGCCGAGCAACTCGGCGGATATCAAGCTTAGCTTCGATACCGGTCCACTCTACAGACTGGCGGAGATCCAGTTCAACGAGGTGCCGATCAGGGAGGCGCTGTTGCAACGTTACCGGACCCTGGCGGATGGGGAGCCGGTGGCTACCGACAGGTTGTTGGAGATGCAACGCGGGCTGGTCGACAGTGGTTATTTCAGTGGTGTTGAGGTGCAACCGCTCTGGGACCAGGCCGATGATCAGCAGCTTGTGCCGGTGCAGGTATACCTGACGCCTGATGAGCGTACTGCCTATCGATTCGGCGCCGGCTACGGTACCGATACCGGTGCGAGGCTGAGTGCCAGCCAGCGCCGACGCTGGGTGAACGACCGCGGGCATCGTATGGAGAGCATTCTGCGCCTGTCGGAGGTAACCAATACCCTGCTGTTCAACTACGAGATTCCCGGGCAAGACCCGGTGTCCGATACCTATCTGGGGCGCGCTGCCTACGAGCAGGAGCAGACCGACACTACCGATTCCGAGACCTGGCGTATCGCCGCGCAGGAGCAGCGCGCGCGAGGTCGTCAGCGCTGGCATTGGGGGCTGGGCCTGGAGCAGGAGACCTTTCGTTTCGGTAGCGAGGAGGAGAGTACCATGCTGCTGGTACCGGAAGGGGGCTGGTCCATGGTGGACACCGATAACCGGTTGAATCCGAGTCGCGGTTATCGCCTCAGCGCCGACCTGTCGGCGGCGGAGGAGAGCCTGTTGTCGGATACCAGCTTCGTGCAGCTAGAGGTCAGCGGTAAAGCCGTATATAGCCCCATCCCGGACCTGAGACTGTTGGCGCGACTCGATCTAGGGGTTACCGCCACCACCGACTTCAATCGTATACCGGCGTCACGACGTTTCTTCACCGGCGGCGATAACACCGTGCGCGGTTACGGTTACAAAGAGCTCGGTCCCACCGATACCGATGGCGAGGTGCGTGGCGGACGTTACCTGCTGGCCGGCAGCCTGGAGTTCGATTACCGGGTGGCGCCAAAGTGGCGCGGAGCGGTGTTCTGGGATATGGGGAATGCGTTCGATTCGCTGGATACACCGCTGAAAAACAGCGCGGGTATTGGTGGGCGCTGGCAGTCGCCGGTGGGGCCGGTGCGTGTCGATCTGGCCAAGCCGCTCGACGATAGCGGTTTTCGCATCCACTTCACCTTGGGGCCGGATCTGTGAGGGTGAGGATCAAACGGGCAGCGCGCAACCTGCTGTTGGTGCTGCTCCTGCTGCTGCTATTGGTCGCGGCCCTGGTTGGCTGGATTCTGGCCACTGAGTCCGGTAGCCGCTGGCTTGTCGCGCGCGCGACCGCTTTCGTGCCCGGCGAGTTGAGTATCGCACAGGTTTCCGGGCGTTTGATCCGGGACTTGCGCCTGGGTGGAATCGAATATCGCAGTGAGCAGCTTCGGTTGATCGGAGACTCGCTGGCGCTGGATTGGCAGCCCTCGCAGCTGTTGTCAGGGGAGTTGCTGGTCGAACGCCTGGCGCTGGGCAATATCGATCTGTATCTTCCAGCCCCCCCCGCGGAGCAGGAGTCGGCAGCGGCTGCCGGCCCGCTGCAACTGCCGGAGCAGGTCTTGTTGCCGCTGGCGATCGATATCCAGTTGCTGTCGCTGCAACAGCTTCGCCTCTACGTGGGCGATGTGGCCGTGCCGGCGCAGCAGCTCGACAGTGCGCAGTTGAGCCTGAGTGCAAAGGAGGGGCGGCTGGAGTTGCAGCAGTTGGCGCTGCGCTCGCCGCTGGTGAATCTGGATCTTGCCGGCGCTGCAACGCTGGCTGGCGAATATCCGCTCGAGTTCACGACGAAGTGGCAGCTGCGTCTGCCGACTGGAACGCCAGACAGCGGAGAGCAGCGAACTGCCCGGTTGGATGGACATGGACGGCTCCATGGCACGTTGAACCAGCTCGATCTTCAGCAGTGGATCGAGGGGGCGGCAGATGTTGAGCTCAGTGCCCGCCTGGAGAGCTTGTTGAGTACCCCGCAATGGCAGGTGCAGCTGGAGCTTACGCAACTCGATCTTAAACAGTTGCTGCAGGATCCCGCACCCGAACTGCTGGCGCTGCAGCCCCATGTCAGCATGCAGGCGAACGGAGGGCTGGATACCGCTCAGCTGAATCTGGTGCTCTCAGCCACGCTGCCGGAGTTGCAGAGAACCCGACTGAGTCTGGTTGCCGAGGCTTCGGCGCAGCGTATCGATATCCGTGAGCTCGCGCTGCAACCGGAGCAGGGCGACGCTCGCTTCAGTGCTTTCGGTCAGATCGATGATCCCCTCGGCAGCCGCGAGATAGAGGTCCGGATTGATTGGCAGTCGCTGCACTACCCACTGGATCAACTCGCGCCGCTGATTTCATCACCCACCGGCGAGTTGAAGCTGACCGGCACACTGGACGACTATCGGGTGGCGCTGCAGACCCGGGTCAGTGGTACCGACCTGCCACCGACCCAGCTCGCACTCGAGGGGCGTGGATCGATGGATGGGCTGAGCCTTCGGCAGCTGAGGGTCGATACGCTGGGCGGGCGCATCGATGTGGGCGGCGAGGTGCACTGGCTTCCCCAGGTCGACTGGGATCTGCAGGTGGCTGCCGAAGGGCTGCAGCCCGGGCTGAAGTGGCCGGAGTTGACCGGGAGTCTGAACGCGGCGTTGAAAACTCAAGGTGCGCTCGGGGAGCAGCTTGAGGTGCGGCTTCAGCTCGATCGGCTTGACGGCAGGCTGCAGGGACAGCCGTTGAACGGCAGCGGGCAGGCCCGGATCGCAGGTTCTGCGCTGAGATTGGAGCAGCTGGATCTGAGTTGGGGTGAGGCCCGTGTGCAGGCCAATGGGGATATCGCCGAGCAGCTGGCACTGCAGTGGCAGCTCAGGGTTCCCGATCTCGGTAAGCTGGTGCCAGGAGCCGGTGGCCAGATCACGGGCTCGGGACGGTTGAGCGGCGCGCCAGCGCTACCCGCCGTAGAGGCCGAGCTTAGTGTCTCCGCACTGCGCTATGACACGACCCGGGTCGAGCAGTTGGAGGCGCAGCTGAAGTTCGATCCCAGTTGGCAGCAGCCGGCGGATATCCGCGTACATGTGCAGCAGATCGTCAGTGCCGGGCAGGCGATTAACAGCGCCGATTTGACTGTCTCTGGTACGGACCAGCAGCTGAGGATTGCGCTGGACGCCGATGCGGATCCGACAGCTCGTCTCCGCCTACGTGCGGATGGCCAACTGGCTACCGATCTGCAACGGGATCCCGTGTACTGGAGCTGGCGGGGTCGGTTAACCCAGCTTGAGCTGTCCAACCCCCGGGCCGGGCGTTGGGCCATGGTCGCGCCGGCAGCGGTTGACGTGGATCCACAACGCTACCGGCTCGGGCGCCTTTGCCTGGCCTCCGTGGATGTGGAGGGTACGGCCTGCTTTGCAGGTGATGGCGAGCTGGGAACAGCGCAGCCCAAAGCACAGGCCAGTCTGAATATCGCCGGACTGTCACTGGCGGCGTTTGCCCCCTTTATGCCTGAGCCAACGGCGATCGACGGTCGTATCGATGCCCAGGCAGAGTTCAGTCAGAGCGGAGCGGAGAGTCGCTATAACGCCCTGTTGCGGTTACCTCAGGCGGTTTTGTCGCTGCCGGATTCCGATCTGAAGCTGACGCTCGACGGCAGCCGGATTGAGCTTCGGGGCGATAGCGAGAGTGCCCGGGCGCAGGTTGATATCGCGATGGACCCCTTGCAGGGCGGCATTCAGGGACAGGTCAGCGTAGAGGATCTGAGCGGGGCTCAGCGTCTCAGGGGTGAAATGAATGCCCGGATAGAGCAACTGCAGCCCTTGGCCCTGCTAGTACCGGCGCTGCAGATTCATGGCGGTTCGACTACCGCTGCACTGGCCATGGCGGGCACACTCACGCAGCCGGAGCTGAACGGCCGCGTATCCCTCAGCGAGGGTGATATCGAGCTGCCGGGGGCCGGTGTCCGTATTTCCGAGATTGTTCTGAACCTGGCGGATGATCCCGTTCGGGCCGGACAGATGCGCCTTGAGGGCAGTGCGCTCTCCGGACAGGGGCGGCTGACACTAAACGGCACGCTGCTGCCGATGCAGCAGCGTGCAGAGCTGAATGTCAAAGGGGAACGTTTCGAAGCGGTGAACACCGCCGAGGTGCAGCTGCTCGTATCGCCGGATCTGCAGCTGGCTCTCTCGCCGCAGACTATCCGTGTGCGGGGTGAATTGCTGATACCCCAGGCGCTGATTCAGGCGCCAAAGCTGGAACAGAGCGCGGTAAGCGGGTCGCCCGATCTGGTGGTGCGGTCACAGACGGGGGGGGAGACCAGCAGAGGACCTGAACTGGATGTGGACCTGCGCGTGGTATTGGGGGAGTCGGTGCGCGTCGACGCCTTCGGCTTTAACGGCCTGCTCAATGGCGCCTTGAACCTGCAGCAGGGGCGCGGGCTGGCGCGGGGTACCGGCAGTGTCGGTGTTGCCAGCGGTAAGTACCGTCTCTATGGGCAGGACCTGGAGATCAGCCGGGGTAACGTGATCTTTACCGGCGGTCCGCTGAGCAATCCAGGCCTGGATCTGCGTGTCGAACGTGAGGTGGATGATGTGATCGTGGGGGCGCTTGTGGGCGGTACCCTGCGCAAGCCGGATCTGACTCTGAGCTCGTCACCGGCGATGCCGGATAACCGGATACTCTCTTACCTGGTGCTGGGTCGAGCGCCGGATGCCACTTCGGCCGGTGAGCAGCAGCTGCTGATGAAGCTGGCGCTGTCCCTCGGTGCCAAGGGTGGCACCAGCATTACCGAGAAGCTGACTCAATCGCTGAACGTGGATGAGATAGGTTTCGCATCCGGAGACACGGCAGATGACACCTCGTTCTATATCGGCAAGTACCTGTCTCCGGAGCTGTACATCAAGTATGGCGTCGGGCTGATCAACCCGGTCAACACCTTCCTGATGCGCTATCAGCTCAGTAAACGCTTGTCGCTGGAGACGCAAACCAGTGCCGAGGGCAGTGGCGGTGACCTGATCTACAGCTTCGAGAGCGATTAAGTCCCGCCTGACTGCGCTGATTAATTCACCGATGACAGATATAGCGTACGCTGCTGGCAGCGGCTGGCGTTGGTTTCTGCCTGGCTGAGCAGCTGCGCTGCATCATCCGGTATCTCGCCCTGCTCGGTGGCGGAGACGCTCTGATATGGGCGTTGTACCAGAAAGGTATGGTCGAACGGCAGAACGCGGATATAGGTCATTCGGTCGACGCGCACCGAGACATAGGTGTGGCCATTCATCTCCGGCTTTAGACCCTCGGCCAACTCCAGCTCGCCGCTGGCGCACTCCGAACTGGGCCTTGGCCCACCGGCTGCGGTCGGCTCGAAAATCTCGCTGGGGTCCGCGCCCTGGAGTATGGCGTCGATCTGCTGCTGATAGGGGGGCTCGGTTGGCTGATCCTGCTGAAAGGCGATTGTCTTTTCGCCATGCGATGGCGCAAATGTGTCGAAAAGCGAGCTGACCGATTTGAATCCTGCGATACAGATAGCGGTACCGAGAATAACGCTCTTAACGGTGATATCCATTTCTTTCCCTCTATTTCCTGTCCTTGGAAAGCACCTGAGGGTGCTTGGGGTTGGTTAGAGGCTAATGTCGATGCGCTGGGCTGTCAACCTACGATTTTCAGACCACTGCTGGCACAGGAGGGGGCTCGGCACCGATGGGGCGAGCTTTTGTGGCAACCGGATTAAGGATCGGGGATGTCGCCATATATGCGGGTGTGCAGAGAGTTGAGATTGCTGCGAACGTAATCGAGAAAGGCCTGCATCACCGGGGTGGGGTGTTTCGAGGAGGGATAGACGGTGCACCAGGATCGGCGTAACGGGAAGCCATCCAGCTGTAGCACGGCGAGCTCACGCAGCCTTAGCTCCGCACTGACGCTGAGCTTGGGCAATACGGCGACGCCCAGTCCGGCGAGTACGCCATGCTTGATCGCAGCATTGGAGCCCAGCTCCATTTTCGGGTTCAGGCTCAGCCGTTTGCGTGCGCACCAGTCCTCCAGCGCGAGGCGGGTACCCGAGCCGGGCTCCCGAATCAGCAATCCGGAATCGAGAAATGGCTGTGGCGTCAGGCTCTGTTGATATCGCAAGGGGTCATCCGCACGTACCACCGCCACCATTTCGTTGTCCAGGAAGGGCATGCTGGACAGGGATCGCGAGTCGGGCACCATACCCATGATGATCAAGTCGTCGCGATTTTCCTGCAGACGCTCCGTTGCCTGGGCTCGGTTTACCACCCGTAACCGAACGCTGACCTGGGGGTACTCCTTTAGAAACCCCTCCAGCAGGTAGGGCACCACATACTGGGCGGTACTGACTGCAGCCAGGCGCAGCTCGCCGCGCACTTGTCCCTGCAGCTCGTCCAGCTCCATCTGCAACCGCTCCAGATCGGTGAAGATCGAGCGCACAACCAGCATCAACTGCTCTCCCGCTGCCGTGACATAAAGTTGCTTGCCGACATACTCGAAGACGGGCTGACCCAGGGCTTGCTCCAGTTGGCGAATCTGTGCGCTGACCGCAGGTTGGGTCAAACCCAGCTCTTCAGCGGCTCGGCTGTAGCTATGGCGCTGGTAAACAGTGCGAAACACCTGTAGCTGGCGGAACGAGAGTCGGTTGAGCAGTTGTGACAGCGAATAGGGCATGGTGTTGTGTCGGCAAAAAAGCGAATTAACGCTGATGTATAAGTAAAACCTTATAGTACATAGAAAAAATATCAATTTATCCTTTTTGCCCGACTAGTCTACTGTGGATTGATCTGATCGATGCACTCTTCAGGGAGAAGATCCATGTTGAAAAAGATCCTGATTGCCAACCGCGGTGAGATTGCGGTCCGTATCGTCCGGGCCTGCGCCGAAATGAACATCCGTTCGGTGGCAATCTTCACCGAGCCTGATCGCTACTCGCTGCACGTCAAGCGCGCGGACGAGGCGCACTTTGTTGGTGAGGATCCGCTGGCCGGTTATCTGGATCCACGCCGTATCGTCAACCTGGCGGTGGAAACCGGCTGCGATGCTATCCATCCCGGTTACGGCTTCCTGTCCGAGAACAGCGAGTTTGCCCGTATCTGTGCCGAGCGCGGCATCACCTTTGTCGGCCCCAAGGCTGATGTGATAGCCAAAATGGGCGACAAGACCGCCGCTCGCGCCAGCATGATCGCCGCCGGTGTGCCGGTGACCCCCGGTACCGAAGGCAACCTTGCCGATCTTGACGAAGCGTTGAAGGTGGCGGAAGAGATCGGTTACCCGGTGATGCTGAAGGCGACCTCCGGCGGTGGCGGTCGCGGTATTCGTCGCTGTGACAGCGCGGCCGAGCTGACGGCACAGTATCCGCGCGTCATCTCGGAAGCGACCAAGGCATTCGGTTCCGCCGAGGTGTTCCTCGAGAAGTGCATCGTTGATCCCAAGCATATAGAGGTGCAGGTGCTGGCGGACAGCCAGGGCAACGCGATACACCTGTACGAACGTGATTGCTCGATCCAGCGCCGCAACCAGAAATTGATCGAGATTGCACCCAGCCCCTCGTTGACGCCGGAGCAGCGTAACTATGTCGGCGAACTGGCGGTACGTGCCGCCAAGGCTGTCGGGTACGAGAACGCCGGTACCGTCGAGTTCCTGGTCACCGGTAACGAGATCTACTTCATGGAGATGAATACCCGCGTTCAGGTGGAGCACACCATCTCCGAGCAGATCACCGGGGTCGATATCGTACGAGAACAGATCCGCGTGGCCTCGGGCCTGCCACTGAGCTATCGGCAGGAGGATATCAGTTACCGCGGTTTCGCAATGCAGTTTCGTATCAACGCCGAGGATCCGAAGAACAACTTCCTGCCCAGCTTCGGCCGCATCACCCGATACTATGCACCAGGCGGTCCGGGCGTGCGCACCGATACGGCGATCTATACCGGCTATACCATTCCGCCCTATTTCGACTCCATGTGCCTGAAGCTGATCGTTTGGGCGCTGAGTTGGGAGGAAACGATGGATCGAGGAGCGCGGGCCCTGTCCGATATGCGTGTGCAGGGGGTGAAAACCACGGCCCGTTACTATCAGGAGATCCTGCAGGATCCGGATTTCCGTAGCGGTGAGTTCAATACCAGTTTCGTGCCCAACCACCCGCAGTTGCTGAACTATTCCGAGAAACGAGATCCCAGCGAAATCGCCCTGGCGATCGCTGCAGCCATTGCTGCCCATGCCGGCGTATAAGCCGTCGCGATAAGGAGAGATTTGATGAGCAAGATTAACGTTACCGATGTGATTCTGCGCGATGCCCACCAGTCCCTGATCGCGACCCGCATGCGTACCGAGGATATGCTGCCTATCTGCGATAAGCTGGACAAGGTCGGGTTCTGGTCGCTGGAGGTCTGGGGCGGCGCGACGTTCGACGCCTGCGTGCGTTTCCTGAAAGAGGATCCCTGGGAGCGCCTGCGCGAACTGCGCAAGGCACTGCCGAATACCCGTCTGCAGATGTTGCTGCGCGGCCAGAACCTGCTCGGCTACCGTCATTACGCCGATGACGTGGTCGAAGCGTTCGTCGCCAAAGCCGCGGAGAACGGTATCGACGTGTTCCGCGTATTTGATGCCCTGAACGACCTGCGTAACCTCGAAGTCGCCATCAAGGCGGTGAAGAAAGCCGGCAAGCATGCCCAGGGTACCATCTGCTATACCACCAGCCCGGTACATACCGAAGCGCTGTTCGTGAAGCAGGCCCAAGCGCTCAAGGATATGGGCGCCGACTCAATCGCAATCAAGGATATGGCCGGTCTGCTGACACCCTACGCCACCTATGATCTGGTCAAGGCGATCAAAGGCGCGGTGGATCTGCCGCTGTTTATCCACAGCCACTCGACTGCGGGCCTGGCCGCCCAGTGTCAGCTCAAGGCGATCGAGGCGGGCGCCGAGCATATCGACACCGCGATCTCCTCCTTTGCCTGGGGTACCAGCCATCCGGCCACCGAGTCCCAGGTTGCCGCCCTGCGCGGTACCCAATGGGATACCGGTCTGGATCTGGAACTGCTCGGCGAGATTGCCGACTACTTCCGTGAAGTGCGCAAGAAGTACCACCAGTTCGAATCCGAGTTCACCCGCGAGGATGTCTCGGTGCAGATCAATCAGGTGCCGGGCGGCATGATGTCCAACCTGGCCAATCAGCTGAAAGAGCAGAATGCGTTGGGCCGTATCCGCGAAGTGTTCGCCGAGATTCCCGCAGTGCGCAAGGACCTGGGTTATCCGCCGCTGGTCACCCCGACCTCACAGATCGTCGGTACCCAGGCGGTATTGAACGTGCTGACCGGCGAGCGCTACAAGTCGATCACCAATGAGGTGAAGCGCTACCTGCAGGGCGGCTACGGTCATCCGCCGGCGGAAGTGGATCTGAGCTTGCGTACCAAGGCGGTGGGCAAGGAGGAGCTGATCGAGGGTCGACCCGCGGATCTGCTCAAGCCGGAGATGGCGCGTCTGCGTAAAGAGATCGGCGAGCTGGCGCTTAGCGATGAGGATGTGCTGACCTTTGCCATGTTCCAGGATATCGGTCGTCAGTTCCTCGAACAGCGCGCCGCCGGTACGTTGGAGCCGGAACTGCTGTTGCCGATCCAGAAGGCGGGCCGCAGCGTTGATGAAGGTGTCGCTACCGAGTTCAAGATCGATGTGCATGGCGAAACCTACGAGGTTGCCATCACTGGTGTCGGTGGTCACGGGAGCGGCAAGCGCCACATCTACCTGACCCTGGATGGCATGCCGGAAGAGATCCTGTTCGAGCCGCTGAACTCCTATGTCAGCGGCGGTGCGAGCGGCCGTCGTCAGGCCAGCGCGCCGGGTCATGTTACCACTGGTATGCCGGGCAACATCGTTGACGTCCTGGTGGCTGTCGGTGACAAGGTCAGTGCCGGTCAGCCGGTGTTGATTACCGAAGCGATGAAGATGGAAACCGAGATTCAGGCACCGATCGCCGGCACGATCATCGGTGTGCATGTGGCCAAGGGCGATCGCGTGACACCGGGCGAGGTCCTGATCGAGATCGAAGCCTAGTTACTTCCCCAACGAGTTTTCCCAGTTGCAATGGAGATTGGCCCCTGCCGAGGCATCGGTAGGGGTCTTTTTTATGGCCGAAATACTGTTGTTTATTTTGTTAGTATTTACTAAATTAGTAATAACTAAAATAAAGAATAACAACTGGGCGGGAGAACGAGATGGCGGATATCGTGATAGTCGGTGCCGGTGTCGGCGGTATGCCGATGGCATATGAGATGAAAGCGTTGGCGCGAGCGGAGGACAGGGTCATCGTCGTCAGCGACAAGGATTATTTTCACTTCGTACCGTCCAATCCCTGGGTCGCAGTAGATTGGCGTCAGCGCGAGGATATCGTGCTCCCCATCGACAAACCCCTGTCAAAGAAAGGAATCGAACTCGTTGTCGGTCGTGTTACTCGGGTTCTGCCCGAGGCCAACCAGCTCGAGCTGGCCGATGGCCGGACGCTTGGCTATGACCATCTTATTATCGCCACAGGTCCACGTCTGGCATTTGATGAGATCGAGGGGTTGGGGCCGCAAGGCTACACCCAGTCGATCTGCCATGTTGATCATGCCGAATCGGCGCGCGACAAATGGATGGAGTTTACCGCCAATCCCGGTCCTATCGTGGTCGGTGCGGTGCAGGGCGCATCCTGTTTTGGACCTGCCTACGAATTTGCCTTCATCATGGACAAGGACCTGCGCAATCGTAAGATACGCGACAGGGTGCCGATCACCTTTGTGACCCCAGAACCTTATATCGGCCACCTTGGCCTCGACGGTGTTGGTGACAGCAAATCCATGTTGGAGTCGGAGCTGCGTCAGCACCACATCGATTGGATCTGCAATGCCAAGGTGGAGCGTATCGAGGATGGCGTGATGCATGTCATCGAGTGTGATGATCAGGGGCAGGAGAAGAAGCGTCACGAACTGCCGTTCCACTACTCGATGATGTTACCCGCTTTTACCGGCATCGATGCAGTGCGCAACGTCGAGGGATTGGTCAATCCCAGGGGCTTTATCCTGATCGACGAGCATCAGTGCAACCCGACCCATCGCAATATCTGGGGAATAGGCGTGGCCGTTGCTATCGCGCCGAAGAAACCGACGCCGGTCCCCACCGGAGTGCCGAAGACCGGCTTTATGATCGAAAGTATGGTCACCGCCACGGCGCACAACATCCGCGCGCGTCTGGACGGAAAAGAGGCAGCAGCGGAAGCGACCTGGAACGCGGTCTGCCTGGCCGATATGGGCGATACAGGTATCGCGTTCGTGGCGATGCCGCAGATCCCGCCACGCAACGTGAACTGGATGAAAAAGGGCAAGTGGGTGCACCTGGCCAAGGTCGGGTTCGAGAAATACTTCATGCGTAAGATCAGTCACGGCAACTGTGATCCGATCTACGAAAAGATGGTGCTGAAATCCCTGGGCATCGAAAAGCTGAAGAGCTAGTGCCCGCCGTGCCGAAAGCGCCAGGCGGCAGTTGAAGCTCGACGTCCAAATTAAAGGTCGAGGCTCAGCTGTTTTATCTGTGTCTCTTCGCTCAGGCTGACGCTGATGCCGACCAGGCGAACGCGTCGGCCTGCAGCGCGTTGCCAGGCCGTGTGCAGGATGGAGTCGAGAATATCGGCGCTGATCCGGTCGGCCTGTCCTGCCGCGGTGGTTTGCTGGAAGTCGTGGAACTTGAGTTTGATCGTCAGTCCTTTGAATGGCCGGCCACGCAGGCGCTGTATCAGCTCGGGCAGCAGCCCGTTCAATACGGCGCTGCACTGGGCCTCGGTGCGCAGATCTTGCGCCAGCGTGGTTTCCACCCCGACCGATTTGCGGACGCGGGAGGGTTGTACCGGTCGCTCGTCGATACCCCGTGCCCGCTGATAGAGGCTGTGGCCGAATTTGCCGAACTTCTCCGACAGTTCGGCGAGTGACCAGGACAGAATGTCACGCCCATACTGCAGCCCCATCTGCTCCAGCTTTTCCGCCGTTCTGGGACCCACCCCGGGCAGCTTGCGCAGGGGGAGGGCGGAAACAAACTCCGCCGCTTTGTCCGGTGTAACGACATACTGGCCGTTGGGCTTGTTCTCTTCCGATGCGATTTTGGCGAGGAATTTATTCGGCGCCACCCCAGCCGAGGCAGTGAGCCCGGTTTCCGCCAGGATCTCGGCGCGAATCTGCTCCGCGATCAGCGTGGCACTCCCGTGGCAGGCCTGACATTCAGTGACATCCAGATAGGCTTCATCCAGCGACAGCGGCTCCACCAGGTCGCTGTAGCGGGCGAAGATTGCGCGGATCTGTGCCGACACCTCCTTGTACACTGACATCCGCCCCGGCAACAGGATCAGGTGTGGGCAGCGTCGTACCGCTTCGGCACTGGGCATCGCTGAGTGCACGCCATACTTGCGCGCTTCATAGCTGCAGGTGGAGATAACGCCGCGCGAGTCCGCCTTGCCGCCAACGGCGATTGCCTTGCCGCGAAGCTCCGGGTTATCGCGGATCTCCACCGATGCATAGAAGGCATCCATGTCGATATGGATGATTTTGCGCTGCATTCGAGTTTCCTGCACACCCGGATTTGGACTCGGCCCGATCATTTCTCGCAGGTATAAATTGTCGCCAAGGGTGGATAGGCCGCACGTGCGTCCCTCTGAGGAGCGGGTCAAACTCGCTTAACTGTCCTCCCAAACCTCACGCAGGGGCTCGCCGAAATCGTCGTAGATAATTTTTTTACGTGGCTTGGTTTTGTAGCTACTCTTGCGCTCCGGTTTCGCCTGCTTACGTCGGGCGTCGATCGCAGCCAGCACGTCCATGGCCGGTGTCCGCGGCTGTACCGGACGTCCATCGCTGAATGGCGGACGCAATACTGCGCCGTCGCCAAGTCCACTGGCCCCGGGGCGGACACGTTTTATCTCGCCGCCATCCTGCACGTACTCCTGTACCTGCTTCTCGAGTTCGCGGCGGATATCGGCTTTGGTCTGGCGCTTGTTCATCGATTAATTATGCATGAACTGACCCCAGGCGTGCACGCCTCCAGCGGCAGAACCTCGGCGCCCAAGCAGGCCAGTATCCCGCGAGCAGCTATATGCAGTTAAAATGTCGTTTTATAGTGACGAAATCGACTAGTATTGACTTGAGTCAACTCGCCGTATGTTGATGGATCTACTGCTACTCTAGTATGGACGGCTCTAATGGAAGGGGTTGTATCGGTGGACCATCGGGTAAGCAAAAGTAGCGGAAGGCTCTGTGGCCTGTTTGCAATAGCCGTTGTTGTGAGCATATCGATGGTCTGGATCATGAGTGACGAATTGGTCGTCAATCTCATGAGCACACTCTCCATGCTGCTGTTAACGTTGATCGGCTGTTTCCAGTTAAGACACCAGCGTCAGCTTGTCATCGACGCCCGTCAGGACAGGTTGACGCGAGGCTGTCGAGACCTGCCCTATATCGGTGTATCGCTGATCGATCTGCAGGATGACCGCTGGTACTGGAACAACGAAACACTGGGTCAGTTCCTGGGCACCGATCCGCAGTCACTGTCATGGGACGTTTTCATGACGACCCTCTGCGCACAGGAGCGTGAGAGGGCTGAGGAGATCTATCGCCGTTTCAAGAGTGGCGATGGGGGGCATGTTCATACCGAGCACCCTATTACGCGGTTAAACGACGGTGCCAATCGATGGCTGGAGATCGACCTGCATCGGGTGACCGATCTGGATGGCCAGTGTTACCTGTTGGCGATGACACATGACATTACCGAGCAGCGGCAAGCGATCATCTCGCTGCAGCGCCAGCGCGACCTCTACGAAACCCTTTCCCAGACCAACAAGATCATCGTTCGCTCCCGTGATTCTCAGACGATGCTTGATGAGATCTGTGCCGTCGCAGTGAAGCATGCGCAACTGAATCACGCCTGGATAGGGCGTATCGTCGATGGGAAACTCAGACCCGTCGCCTGTTCCAGCGATGACCTTCCGCTACTGCAGAAGGTGTTCGACGGAATCGACCATCTCGATGAATCCTCACCAACGCGTTCAACGCTGCGCGAGGGGCGTGTCAGCGTATGCAATGATGCCGGTGAAAACACCTGGAACCCGTTTACCCGAGAGCTGGCGGGTTCTGCGAAGATAGCCTCTATCGCCGCGTTTCCGCTGCGCCGGGATGGAGTTCTGGTCGGTAATCTGACGCTCTATTCGAACGAGCCGGGTTTCTTCGACTCGCTGGTATTGCGCACACTGGCCGAGATCGCCGGTGATATCGGCTACGCGCTCGGCAATATCAAGCGCCAGCAGAGGATGGAAACGGGGCGCCAGATCATCGAATCAAGTCCGGTTGTGATACTACGTTGGTCGGCGCAGACACCCCATCACCTGCTCTTTGCCAGTGAAAATATTCAGCGCTGGGGATACAGCGCTGTGGACTTGCACGATACCTCGGTGATGCAACTGGTGGCCAAGGAGGACCGGCAGCGCGTCGAGGCTTTGATCGAGAGGATGGTGTCCGGTGGTAGGCATCTCAGTCAAAATCGTTTTCGCATCCTGACCGGAGAGGGGGAGACGCGTTGGGTCGAGGCGCAGATTGTCTGGCATGGCCCGTCTGACCAGGCCGCCGGTATGGAAGCGGTGGTGCGAGATGTTCACGCGCGCAAGCAGCATGAGGATCGACTGAATCTTGCTGCTGCGGTGTTTCGCAGCACAAGGGAAGGGGTGGTAATCACCGACGGGCAGCAGCGTATACTCGAGGTCAATCCGGCGTTCACTGCGCTGCTGGGATACGACCCGGTGGAGGTGGTTGGGAAAACACCGCAACTGTTCAGCTCCGGGCGTCACGATCCCGAGTTCTACAAGGCGATGTGGCAGGCGTTGGACCAGCAAGGGTACTGGCAGGGCGAGATCTGGAATCGCCGCCGTGACGGGCAGTTGATTCCCGAGCTGCTCAGTATCACGCGGGTCGATGATCCTGACGGCGGTGAGCGCCGTTATGTGGGTGTTTTCGCTGACATAAGTGAGTTGAAACGCTCCAGTGAGCGGATCGACTACCTGGCGCATACCGATGCCGTAACGGAGCTGCCGAATCGCACCGAGCTGCTGACCATGCTGGATCAGGCGTTGAAGATCAGCCGACGCCACTCGAGCGCGGTTGCGCTGCTCATACTGGATCTGGATCACTTCAAGGATATCAACGACAGCTATGGCCATGGCATCGGTGACGAGTTGCTCAAACAGGTTGCGACCCGTTTGCGTGCACACCTGCGCGCCAGCGACTCATTGGCGAGGCTGGGGGGCGATGAGTTTGCGGTATTGCTGACGGAGCTGGCACGACCGCTTGATGCCGCCGATATAGCCCGCGAGCTGATCGCACTGATTTCGGAGCCTTTCCGGCTCAGTAACGGTATGGAGATACAGTCGGGCGTCAGCATCGGCATCAGCGTTACCGCAGATGGGGACATCGTCGATACGCTGGAGATGCTCAAACAGGCGGATGCGGCACTCTATCGCGCCAAGTCTCTGGGAAGAGGCTCCTTCAGCTTCTACGTGAAAGAGCTCTCCGACCGGGCGACTCACCGCGTCGAGATGGAGATGCGCCTGCGCCGGGCGATTGAAATGGGACAATTGGAGGTCTTCTATCAACCCCAGGTGGAGATCGCGAGCGGGCGGATTATCGGTGCAGAGGCCCTGCTGCGCTGGCGCGACGACGAGCGGGGATATATTCCGCCGGATCAGTTCATTCCCTTGGCCGAACAGTCAGAGTTGATCGTCAAACTGTCGAACTGGGTGCTAGAGCAGGTGTCCCGGCAGGGGCGGCTTTGGTTGGATCAGGGCTACGCCCCCTTGCGCCTCGCGGTAAACCTGTCGCCCAATCAACTGCGCAATGCCGAGCTGATTCAGCATATCGATACCACCCTCCAAGCGACGGGCTTTCCCGCAGAACAGCTGGAGCTGGAACTTACGGAAGGGACATTGATGCATGATCCCGAGCAGGCTGCTGAGCGATTGAATCAGTTGCGCAAGTTGGGTATCTCGATCTCGTTGGATGATTTCGGTACCGGCTACTCCTCGCTGGCCTATCTTAAACGCTTCCCACTGTCGGTGCTGAAGATCGACAAATCCTTTACCCGTGGGCTGCCGCAGGATCTGGAGGATTGCGCGATCTCCCGTACCGTGGTGGCGATGGGTCATGCGCTCGGTATGACGGTCCTGGCCGAGGGGGTGGAAACCCAGGAACAGTTGGAGTATCTGCGTGACCTGGGCTGCGATGTCTATCAGGGATATCTGTGCAGTCCAGCTGTGCCGGCGAAGCAGTTCGTTGAACTGCTGTCGCCGAATGACAAGCGTTGAAATTGAATCAGGACGATTGCGCCAACTGCTCTAAGCGGGCCAAGTGGTTATTCAGACTGTCGCCGTCCAGGAAACTGGAGGTCAGGCTGTTGCGGGCCAGTTGAACAGCTTGCTCTCTGGTCATCCCCAGTGCATCGCGCACGGCCAGGTAGTTGTCCAACAGATAGCCGCCAAAGTAGGCCGGGTCGTCCGAGTTGATGGTGACGCGCATGCCCCGCTCGAGCAGCTGCATGATGTTGTGCTCCGACATGTCGGAAAACACCTTCAACCGGGTGTTGGACAGGGGGCAGACGGTCAGCGGGGTCTGCTGATCGATAAGTCGCTGCACCAGTACCGGATCGTCACTGCAGCGCACCCCGTGATCGATCCGCACCACCTTCAACAGATCGAGCGCCTGCGCAATATAGTCGGCAGGTCCCTCCTCACCGGCATGAGCCACTGCTTTCAAGCCCAGGGCCCTGGCCTGGTCGAATACCCGTTGAAACTTCTCCGGCGGATTGCCTTTTTCCGAACTGTCCAGGCCTACCGCGACGAAGTGCTCGCGCCAGGGTAGAGCCTGCTGCAGGGTAACCACCGCATCCTCTTCGCTCAGGTGGCGTAGAAAACTGAGGATCAGGCAACTGGTGATCCCCCAGCGCTCCTTGCCGTCGGCGAGCGCCCGCAGGATGCCGCGGAACTGGGTTGCCATGGTAACGGCACGGGCGGTGTGGGTTTGAGGGTCGAAAAAAGGCTCCACATGCACCACGCCATCCCGAGCACAGCGCTCAAGATAGGCCAGGGTCAGATCGTAGAAGTCCTGTTCGGTCTGTAAAACTGCGGCACCCTGATAGTAGAGATTGAGGAAATCCTGGAGATTACCGAACTCATAGGCGCTACGCAGTGCGTCGACGCTGTCATAGGGCAGGGGCATGCCGTTGCGCTGTGCAAGCGCAAACATCAGTTCCGGCTCCAGGGTACCTTCCAGGTGCAGATGCAGCTCTGCTTTGGGCAGGGTGCGCAACAATTCAGTATCGATATTGTCCATCGTCATCTCTCCGCCGATACAGCAAGGCACTTGCTTGTGATTATTTTCAGTTTATAGCAGTGTGGCTTGAATGCGGTATCGGACCTGTCCTAAAGGCCGTGTTTTTCTTAGCTTACATTATGTAAGATGACTTCAATACAAACGTTTAAACAATAACTTATGTGAATGGTGAGCGGGAGCATAGGCCCACCCTAAGGAGCGTCGTGTACTCCGGCAAGTTGCGCACAATTGGATCGATCTTCGCACTGGCGCTGGCTTACCTGCTCGCGGCCTTTCTGATTACCGGGCAAGGGATGCACCAACAGATCATGCCATTCTGGGCACCTGCCGGGATTGCGTTGGGGGCAGTATTGCGTTTCGGGCCAGCCGTTCTGCCCGGCGTCCTGCTTGGGAGCCTCGGTTTCAACCTGTGGATCCCCCTGACCTGGAACGAATCTCTGACCCTGTCCAATGTGCTCACCGCTCTCGCTATCGGTTCCGGGGCGATGGTTCAGGCCGGTGTCGCCGGTGCCCTTATCCACCGTTTCAAAGCCTATCCGCTGACGCCGGAAAGCGGGCGATCACTGCTGACCTATGCGCTGATCGCCGGGCCGATAAGCTGCCTTATCAACTCCACCCTTGGAACCTCAGTCGTCTATTTCGTCAATGATGCCGGGGGCAGTGCCGGCTTCTTCAAAGACTGGCTGCTCTGGTGGGGAGGCGACAGTTTCGGCGCCATCGTATTGGCGCCAGTCGTGTTGGCGCTGCTGCCCGAGCGTAAGGTCGATAAGATGCGGCGCTGGCCTATGGTGATCAGGCTGGTCGGCATTGTCGGCCTGGTACTGCTGCTGAACCATCTGCTGATGCTGCGCCTGGACAGCCAGTTGAGACGTGACTTCCAGCGCGATACCCGGTTGGTTGAAGCCCACCTGTTCTCCGCAATACAGAAGAACTTCGCTGATCTTGCTTACCTGGGACAACGCTTTTCCGAGCCTGGCGGAATGACGCCGGAGCAGTTCCGTGACCGCGTGGCGCAACTCACCGCCGAAAATCCCAGTGTCAGGGCCTACTCCTGGGATCCGGTGATTCAGGTTGAACAGCGTGCGGCGTTCGAACGCGCCACGGCAGAGATGTTGGGCGAGCCGGGTTACGCGATCTATGGCGAGTCGTTATTGGCCGAGGATCCGTTAATTCCGGTGCAGATGGTGGAGCCTCGCGCACTGAACCGCAAAGCGCTGGGGTTCAATCTGCTCTCGCTCGGTGACCGGCGTCGCTCCGTTATTCTGGCGCAGAGTAGCGGGCAGCCGGTGGTCACAGAGGTGCTGAACCTGACTCAGGCGCCGGATCAGCCGGGCTTTCTGATCCTGCATCCGGTGTATCGTTTGATCGGAGAGTACGGCCCTCTGCATCGACAGCGGGAGCTGGCGGGGTTCATGGTCGGTGTGTTCACCGTATCGCAGCTGCTCAGCGGATCGCTGGAAGGAGCGGAGATCAACGATATTCGTCTCCGGCTGACCGAGCAGGACGCGACTATGCCGTTCTTCTCCGATTTTCCCAAAGAGGGCTTGGATGCTCTGATCGGTCGCTTCGAGCTTCGGGTCGGTCAGCGAAACTGGCAGGTGGAAGCGATGCCGGGTCCCGACTACATGGCGGGTAACCCCTCGGGCAATGCCACCGATATGCAGCTGTTGCTGGTATTGAGCGCCGCGATCAGTACGTTGTTGGTGCTGTCGATGCACGATCGGGAGCGGATCCTGATGGATGAAGTGGATCGGCAAACCCGCTCGCTGGCCTACCAGGCCAGGCATGACGACCTGACCGGCTTGCCCAATCGCAGCCACCTGATTGAAACGATCCGCAAGCGGGTGGAAGATCCTGAGGTCAGGCCGTTCTCGGTCCTGTTCATCGACCTCGACCGGTTCAAGCTGATCAACGACAGCCTCGGCCACCAGGCGGGGGACCGTATGTTGCAGAAGTTGGCGCAGTTGCTGGTGGCGCGCCTGCCCAAGGACAGCCTGCTGTTCCGCATGGGCGGCGATGAGTTCATCCTGCTGGTCGAAGGGGATGTGCAGCGAGCCAGTATCGAGGCGGACCGGGTGTTGATCGCGACGACGCTGCCACTGGATATCGACGACGTGCGGGTACAGATCACCGCCAGTATCGGTATCAGCCACTACCCCGATCATGGCGAGGATCTCGGTATGTTGATCAAGCATGCTGATACCGCGATGTACCGAGCCAAGGCGCAGGGCAAAAATCGCTATGTAGTCTACAGCGAAGAGTTTTCCGACCAGGCGTTCCACTCCTTCTCGCTGGAGCAGGACCTGCGTGTCGCGCTGGATGAGCGCCAGTTGGTGTTGCACTATCAACCGCAGTTCGACCTGGAAACGATGAGCCTGGTGGGCACCGAGGCGCTGGTGCGCTGGAACCATCCGACACGGGGTTTACTGGCCCCCGGGCACTTCATCGAGATGGCCGAGGAGACGCAGCTGATCATTCCGCTGGGCTGGCAGGTGATCGAGCTGGTGTGCGATCAAATGAAGCTCTGGGAGCAGCGGGGGATTACACCGCCGCAGGTGGCGATCAACATTTCGCCCCAGCAACTGCTGCAGATCGACTTTGTCGAGAAGCTCAATAAACTGGTCGATGGCCGTGGCGTGGCGAGAACCAGTATCGAGCTGGAGATCACCGAGCTGATGATCATGCAGGATCCCGATCTGGCGATGATGCAGCTGCATCGGTTGAGAGAGTCCGGCTACCGTATCGCGCTGGATGACTTCGGCACCGGCTACTCGTCCCTTGATCGACTGAAGTACCTGCCGCTGGACCGACTCAAGATCGATCAGGCGTTCACCCGCGATATCGGCAAGAATCCGAAAGACGAAGCGGTGATTCTGACCATCATCGCGCTGGGCCGTAGCCTGGGCATCGAGGTGCTGGCCGAAGGGGTGGAAACCGAGAGCCAGCTGCGCTTCCTCAGTGATCATGCCTGCAACAGCGTACAGGGTTACCTGCTGGGTCGGCCCATTCCGGCCGAGGAGCTTTGCATCGGCGTCTGATCCCGTTGTTGCTGGCGGAATTCGCGTGGTGACTGGCCGCTGAGGCGGCGGAAGAAGCGGGTGAAATAGGCCGGATCGGCGAAGCCCAGCTGATAGGCGATCTCGCTGACCCTCAGTGCGGTGTAGATCAGGTAGCGGCGGGCTTCCAGAACGATACGCTCATGCATGATCTGCAATGCATGACGCCCGGTCAGCTCGCGGCACAACTGGTTCAGGTAGGGGGCGGTGATACCCAACTCCCTGGCATAACTCTCCACCGTACGCTGCATCACATAGTCCTGATTGACCAGATCCAGGAACTGCTGCAGATGCTCCTGTCCGCGGTGCCTGTGCGGTTGCTCGCCGACCTGGCCTGGCTGCAATCGGGCGATGTTGATCGCCAGCAGATCGATCAATGACTGCAGTGCCTGATCCCGATCCTTGTCCGGCGTGCGTCGGTACTCCTGCAACAGCATATCCATCAGCTGCTCAATCAGAGGCTCCTCGGACAGGAGCCTGACCAGCGCGGTTTGCACCAGCGCGCCGCCCGGTTGCCCAGAGCGCTCGAGACGGGTTGTTGCCACCGACAACACGGTGCCCGCCACATCCGGAGACCAGCGAAAGTCGTGCACACTCATCTGCGAGATAAGAATCAGCATCGGTGCCTTTACTTGCAGAGTCTGGCCATCAATATTCGCCTCACCCGAGCCGGCGCGCAGATAGAACACCTGCGTTATACCGGGATGGCGGTGGGGCCGGATCTTGAAATGGTGCTCGCGCGAGCGGGTGATCAGCGCTTCGCAATGCAGATAGTCAGGCGTCTGTTGCCAGCTCTGCTCGCCATAAAGTTGCACCGTCGGTATCGACTGCTCTTTCCGCATCATCCTGTCCTGTTGCATTTATCTTCGAAATGTACAGTTTTTTAATCCTAATGTCCCTTCATCAAAAAGGGGTTTGTTTACAGAATGGCACTTACGCAAGCACCGGTATCGTCCGGTGTGGATAACGATAACAAGCAGGAGGTAAGTGCATCATGGTCTGGAACCGGCATGAATACGATGACATTCCCGGCACCTATGTATTTGACGGAAAACGGGCAAATTCAGGTTACGCTTTGAATCGCATGGCGTTTTCTTTCAATTCCGAGGCGAATCGCAAAGAGTTCGCGGCTGATATGGATGCTTATTGCCGTAAGTATGGGCTCAGCGACGAACAGCGTGAAGCAGTGCTCAATGGTGAATTTCTCAAGCTGTTACACCTTGGCTGCAATGTCTATTACCTGGCGAAGATTGCCGTTTTTCACGGTTTAAATGTGCAAGACGCCGGTGCCGCTTTCCAGGGTATTACAGCGGATCAATTCAGGCAGAAGCTGCTCGACCAGTCGACTGGGTTCCAGGATCGTCTGCAGCAGGAGGGGGGATACTGGCATGGCTAAGATCATTGGTGGACTGACGACATCACATATTCCGGCTGTGGGTAATGCGATGGCGAGCAAGCTGGAGCAGGACCCGTACTGGAAGCGCTTTTTTGATGGTTACGAGCCGGTCAAGCAGTGGCTGGACGAGGTCAAACCGGACCTGGCGATCATCGTCTACAACGACCACGGCTTGAATTTCTTCCTCGACAAGGTGCCGACCTTTGCCCTCGGTTGTGCCGACAGCTACCAGAACGCCGATGAGGGTTGGGGGATTCCAGCCAGCGCTGATGTACCGGGCGATGCGCAGTTCTCCTGGCACCTGGCTGAGTCGCTGATCCGTCAGGAGTTCGATATGACTACCTGCCAGGAGATGCTGGTTGACCACGGCTTCATGGTGCCGATGAACCTGTTCTGGCGTCAGCATGAACACTGGCCTTTGAAGGCGATACCGCTGGCGGTGAATACGGTACAACACCCGCTGACCAGTGCTGCGCGCTGCTACAAGCTGGGCAAGGCGCTGCGTAAGGCGGTGGAATCCTACCCGGAAGATATGAAAGTGGTGGTGATCGGCACCGGCGGCCTGTCGCACCAGTTGCAGGGGGAGCGGGCCGGCATCATCGATGTGGATTTCGACCTCAAATGCATCGACAAGATCATCAATGATCCGCAGTGGATGGCCGAGCTGTCCAACGACTACATCATGGAGAAGGCGGGCACCGAAGGGATAGAGGTGATCATGTGGATGGTGATGCGCGGCGCGCTGGCCGACAAGGTGGATGTGCTGCACAAGCACTATCACGCACCGATCTCCAATACCGGTGCCGGTGTATTGCTGCTGACAGACGCTCAGTCCTGAGCGGACCTACCCCTAGGGGGAACTACCCGGCGCCTTCGGGCGCCGGGACCGCTTTCTCGGGCAGTCCGTCGTGCGCACTCTAGGCCGCTAAGGCTGACTTCCTCGTCCCGTAGACGACTCCGGGATCAACTCTCGGCCACTGAGGTAACGTCGACCGATACCTCGAGCGTCTGCGCGCTGCCGCCATCGAAGATCACCCCGCGCAGCGGTGTAACGTCGCCATAGTCCCGTCCCAGCGCTGTGGTGATGTGCTGCTCGGCCGGGATATTGTCATTGGTGGGGTCGAACTCGAACCAGCCCTCGCCTGGGGAGTAAACCGCGAACCAGGCGTGCGAAGCATCGGAGCCTACCAGCTTCTGTTGTCCCGGAGGTGGCAGGGTTTCCAGATAGCCGCTGACATAGCGGGCTGCGAAGCCGAGCGAGCGCAGGCAGGCGATCGCCAGATGGGCAAAATCCTGACAGACGCCGCGACGATGTTCGAGTACCTCGTTCAGTGGCGTGGCCACCGTGCTGAAGCCAGGGTCGTACTTGAACTCCTGGTAGATGCGGCTGGTCAGCTCGCGTACGGCAGACAACAGTGGTCGCTCGTCGTCAAACGAGGGCAGTGCGTAATCATATATCGCCTGGTTGCGGCGAATCATCGGCGAGTCGAGACAGAACTCACGGGCCAGCAGCGTCTCCTCATCCACGGCTGCCTGCATCAACTCTCTGGCGCGGGCGCAGCTGTTGCCGATATCCAGGTCGAAATTCAGCGTTGGCTGAAGTACGCGGATCTGGCTGGTGACATCGATCTCCAGCCGGCGATGGGGCTCCTGAATCGAGAAGTAGTAGAACAGATTCGAGTAGAAGTCCTCGCGGCGCACGCTGTACACCGGCGTAGGGGTGATCCGGATCTGTGTACTCAGGCATTGCTGGCGGTTGGTATCACGCGGCAGCAGGTGGGCACGGTTGTAACACAGACTGACCGGCGTTTCGTACTCGTAGCGGGTGACGTGGCGTATACGGTAGATCATGGCTCCTCGCTCCACCCGGTCTGTACCAACTGTTGCGGGCCGCTGCGATGATCGAAGTAGCGATCGGAGATCGCGTTGGCGGCGGTGCAGAGCAGGGTCTGAATGCGTGCCAGGCGTTCATCCAGCGCCTCGCGTACCCCCTCGTCATCGCTGTTCGCCAACTCATCCGGACGGCTCAGCTGTACCAGGGTCAGCGCCTCGAGAACGCTACGATGCTCGTCGGACAGTACCGGCGAGCGTTCCCGGCTCTGCAACTGCTCGATATGCTGGCGTAACAGATCGATCTGGTAGTGCAGGGAACGGGGGTTGGTTTTGTCCAGCATAATCAGGGTCAGACCGTGATTGAGCATCGGTCGGGTTCGGTAGCGGCGGCGATAGGTGATCAACACCTCTGTGGTGAGCAGTACGGTCTCCACCACCTGCTCCTGGTCGGAGTCATCAAGCACCGGTACCAGCAGTGAGCGCAACAGTGCGGTACTTTGCAGCGTGCGCTCCAGGCGTCGCCCCATCTCCAGGAAACGCCAGCCAAATCCGCGAATCATACTCTCCTGCGTCAAACCCGACAGGGCGAGCAGGGTGGTAACCAGGGGGTCGAGAGCCTCTTCGGGGGCGGCCGCCAGACCGCTGCCGAGAAACTGCGGCAGTGACTCCAGCTCATCGCGCAGGTCATTGATCACCCGATGGGTGTCGGCGGAGAGCATCTCCTTGGTCTCTTCGCTGCAGTTCAGCATCGCCTGCAGGTTGGAGGTGATACCCCCGGCACGGCTGGGCTCCAGGATCACCGACAGCAGCTCGTTTTCCGGCTGATCCAGCGGCGCATCCTCGGCAGTGAAGCCGGGATAGGTGGTGGTCACCTGGGTCACCGCCTTCAGCAGCAGGTCGCGCACCGCTTCGGGCAGCGGAGCGGGGCTGTTGAGCTGAATGAATACGGTACGCATCAGCCGCATGGCCGCTTCGGCGCGCTCGCTGTAGCGGCCGAGCCAGAACAGGTTCTCTACTACGCGGCTGGGCAGGTCGCTGGTCTGGTCTTCACGGTAACTGGGCTGACGCTCGTCGAAGAAGCTGACCCGGCGCTGGGGTTCGGACGCCAGTACCCAGGTATCTTTGCTGGTGGCGCCGAGCTGGTTGCTGACGATCGCCTGCTCGGTGCTGCTGGCGACCCGGGTAAGCCCTCCGGGCATGACGCTGTAGGCGCTCTGGTCGGCAACGGCGAAGCTGCGCAGCACCGTGGCTCGCGGCAGCAACTCCTGCTGCTGCCAGGAGGGCGAGCTCCCCGGCAGGTTGGTCTGTTGCGCTACGTAGTGGATAGGGTCGTCACAGATCCTGCGTTTCACCTCGTCCAGCTCCTCGGGTGTGAGGTCGGCACAGTACACGCTGTGCTCGCCGCTGCGCCGGGTAGTGGGCTTGACGATCAGTTTATTCAGGTTGGCCAACACGTAATCACGGTCATCCGGGTCACCGAGCCACCAGGTCTGGGTTGACTGCAGGGCGAGATCGTGGCCGAGGAAAAATTCGGCGATCTGGGGCAGAAACTTAAGCAGTGCCGGGTTTTCCAGCACACCGGAACCGAGCGGGTTGGCGATCACCACATTACCGGCACGGGCGACCTCGAGCAGGCCGGGCACGCCCAGGTGGGAGTCGGAGCGCAGTTCCACCGGATCGCACCAGGTGTCATCCACACGGCGCAGGATGATATCGACCCGGTGCAGACCGTCGAGCGACTTCATCCACACGTAGCCGTTGCGAACGGTCAGGTCTCCGCCCTGGACCAGGGAGTAGCCCAGATAGTTGGCCAGGTAGGTGTGTTCAAAATAGGTTTCGCTATAGGCGCCGGGGGTCAGGATCACCACCCGCGGCGAGTCGCCGTTGGGTGACAGCGACGCCATCTTGCGGCGCAGCGCCTGGAAGAACAGGGACAGGCGGTGTACCTGGCTGTCGCGGAACAGGCTGGGTAGCACGCGCGACATGACGCTGCGGTTTTCCAGCGCGTAGCCGGCGCCGCTGGGTGCCTGGGTCCGGTCGCCAATCACAACCATGTTGCCGTCGGTGCCGCGCACCATGTCGACGGCGTGCAGCACCAACTGTTTTTCGCCGGGAATCTGCACCCCCTGACAGGCGCGCAGGAACCCTTGATTGGAGTAGATCAGCTCCGGTGGCAGGACGCGATGACGAATCAGTTCGCGGGGACCGTACAGGTCCTTGAGTACCAGGTCGAGCAGTTCGGCGCGCTCGATCAAGCCCGCCTCGATCCGACTCCACTCCTCGCTGTCGATCAGCAACGGTACCGGGTCCAGTCCCCAGGTACGGCTGCCGAGGCCAGCTGTGGCGATGTTGTAGGTCGCACCGTCATCACGCAGAATGCGCTGGGCTTTACGTTGGCGCTCCCTTAGACCGTCCGCTCCCAGGCTGCCTAGACCATCCAGCAGGTAGCGCCAGTGCTGCCGTGTATCACCGTTGGCCCCGTACACCTCGTCATAAAAGGTGTCGGGGCGCGGGTAGTTCAGCACCATTTCCGGCGTATCGGCACTCAGTTGCGTTGCCACGTGATCTACTCAACTCTCTTGCGCTATGAAGGACCCGCTTTCGCGGGCGTCAATCATAGGGGATTTGCCCCGATCAGGCTAACCCCCTGCGTAGATCCAGGGTATAGGGATACTCATTGGTCGGCTCCTCCGGCGGTGGCGCCATCGGTTTCGGTCCGCCTTCGTGCGGGAAAAACTCGCGCAGTGCCTGGTGGAAGGGCGGTGGCGTTACGGCGCCCGGCGTATGACCATAATCCCAGAACCGGTTGACGCGACGGGACTCCGCCTCAAACGCATTGATCGGCTGGGTGTCATAACTGCGTCCACCCGGGTGGCTGACATGATAGGTGCAGCCGCCGATGGAGTGACCGTTCCAGGTGTCGATCAGATCAAACACCAGCGGTGCGTGCACGCCGATGGTCGGGTGCAGTGCCGAGGGCGGGTTCCAGGCA
This sequence comes from Marinobacterium zhoushanense, assembly GCF_014641945.1. Lineage (GTDB taxonomy): Bacteria > Pseudomonadota > Gammaproteobacteria > Pseudomonadales > Balneatricaceae > Marinobacterium_D > Marinobacterium_D zhoushanense. Next base: position 145,282 of record NZ_BMIJ01000002.1, on the reverse strand, counting down.
CGGTAGCGCACGCCACCGACATACTCGCCGTGACGGCCGGTGTTGTTCATCGGTACGCGGCGGCCGTTGCAGGCCAGTACGTAGCGGCTGTCGGTGAGGCCGGTGAGCCGCACCTGCAGCCGCTCCACCGAGGAGTCCACGTAGCGCGCGGTGCCGAAGCTGGAGATCTCCTCGCCGAGCACATGCCAGGGCTCCACCGCCCAGCGCAGCTCGATCTGGATATCGTCGATCTGTACCCGGCCGTAGTGCGGGAAGCGGAACTCCTCGAACGGCGCCAGCCACTCCAGCTGGAACGGCAGGCCGTGCGCCTGCAGATCCTTGACCACGTCATTCAGATCGGACCAGACATAGTGCGGCAGCATGAAACGGTCATGCAGTTCGGTGCCCCAGCGTACCAGCGGCTTTTTGTAAGGCTCTTTCCAGAACCGAGCTACCAGTGCTCTCAGCAGCAGCACCTGCACCAGCGACATCTGGGCATGGGGTGGCATCTCGAAACCGCGGAACTCCAGGATCCCCTGGCGTCCGGACGCGGTACCCGGTGCGTAGAGCTTGTCGATACAGAACTCCGAGCGGTGGGTGTTGCCGGTGATATCCACCAGCAGGTTACGCATCAGGCGGTCCACCAGCCAGGGCTGATCGATCAGCCCCTGCGGCATCTGCTGGAAGGCGATCTCCAGTTCATATAGCGCCTCGTGACGGCCCTCGTCGACACGCGGTGCCTGGCTGGTCGGGCCGATGAACATACCGGAGAACAGGTAGGACAGACCCGGATGGTGCTGCCAGTAGGTGACCAGCGAGCGCAGCAGATCCGGGCGGCGTAGCAGCGGGCTATCGGCCGGCGTAACACCACCCAGGGTGACGTGGTTGCCGCCGCCGGTACCGCCATGGCGGCCGTCGATCATGAACTTCTCGGTGCCCAGACGCGACAGGCGAGCATCCTCGTACAGCGCCGTGGTGTTGTCGACCAGCTCCTGCCAGCTGCCCGCCGGGTGGATATTAACCTCGATCACGCCAGGATCCGGGGTCACCAGCAGTTTCTGCAGTCGCGGATCCTTGGGCGGTTCGTAACCCTCGATCACCACCGGCAGGTTCAGCTCGGCGGCGGTATGTTCGATGGCATTGATCAGGTGGACGTAGTGTTCCAGATAGTTCAGCGGCGGCAGGAACAGGTAGAGGCGTCCGTTGCGCGGCTCGATACAGAGCGCGGTTTTAACCACCTCCGTCCAGCGCTTATCACCCTCCTGAAACTCCAGATCGGCCGCTTCGGCCATCAGCTGGCGCAGGTCTGCACTACTCGGATGCTCGACCGGCGGCACCATGTTGGCGAACGGCAGGTATCCGGGCAGTGGTTCCTTGTCGGCGAAGGGGTCCGCTTCCGGCTCGATCTCCTGCTTGTCGCGGGCCACCCAGGGCAGGGTATTCAGCGGCAGGCGGAAACCCAGCGGCGAGTCGCCAGGAATCAGTGTCAACTGGTCGCGTCTGAGTTCCCAGGGGGTGGAGCGCCAGCCCTGTTTACTATAGTCCCAGCCCAGCGGCAGGACATAACCGGTCGGGGTATCCAGTCCGCGATCAAGCAGTTTGGCCAGACGTTTGCGTTCCAGATCGTCCTTGATGTTGAACTTGCGCGGATCGATGTTGACCGGCAGCTGTTGCTCCTGCCACAGGTAGTAGAGGGTGTCCTCGAAGGCGTCGATCAGGTATTTGTGGCTGATCTCCAGGCGTTGACACAGGGTTTTCATGAACCACTGTGCTTCGGCCAAACCGTGGCCATAGTCCTTGTCGACCCGGGCCAGGAGTTTCGGCTCGTGCCAGAGCGGTTCGCCATCGGTACGCCAGTAGCAACCGAGCGCCCAGCGTGGCACCTCCTCGCCCGGGTACCACTTGCCCTGACCGTAGTGCAGCAGCCCGCTGGGCGCGAAGCGCTGGCGCAGGCGCAGCAACAGGTCCTTGGCCAGTTTCAGCTTGTCGTCACCCAGGGCTTCGATATTCCACTGCGCCGAGTCCATATCGTCGATGGAGACAAACGTCGGCTCGCCGCCCATGGTCAGACGTACATCGCCCTCGGTCAGTTCGGCGTCGATCGCTTTACCCAGTGCATCGATGCAGGCCCACTGCTCCTCGCTGTAGGGCTTGGTGACGCGCGGGTCTTCGTGGATGCGGAACACCTCGTTGGCGTAGGCGAACTCCACTTCGCACTTGTCGGTGTAGCCGGAGATCGGTGCTGCCGAAGCGGGTGACGGGGTGCAGGCCAGCGGGATATGGCCTTCACCGGCAAACAGACCGGAGGTGGGGTCAAGGCCGACCCAGCCGGCGCCGGGGATGTAGACCTCGCACCAGGCGTGCAGATCGGTAAAGTCTTCGGCCGCACCGGAGGGACCGTCCAGCGCCTCCTGATCCTGTTTCAGCTGCACCAGATAACCGGAGACAAAGCGTGCCGCCAGTCCCAACTTGCGCAGGATCTGCACCAGCAGCCAGCCGGTGTCGCGGCAGGAACCCTTGGCCAGGTCGAGCGTCTGCTCACAGGTCTGCACACCGGGTTCCAGGCGGATGCCATATTCGATCTCTTTCTCGAGGCGCTGGTTCAGCTCGACCAGGAAATCGATGATCCGTTTTTTATCCCGCGGTACGCTGGCGACCCAGGCGTCTAGCTTTGTGCCCTGCTCGGTTACCTCCAGGTAGGGCTGCAGCTCCTTTTTCAACCCCTCGTCGTAACTGAAGGGGTAGTCCTCGGCGTAATCCTCGACGAAGAAGTCGAACGGGTTGATCACCGTCATATCGGCGATCACCTCCACTTCGAACTTGAACTTGCGCGTCTTCTCCGGGAACACCAGCCGTGCCATATAGTTGCCGAACGGATCCTGCTGCCAGTTGATAAAGTGCTGTTCCGGCTCGATCTTCAGACTGTAGCTGTGGATATGGGTGCGCGAATGGGCGGCGGGTCTCAGCCGTAGCACGTGCGGCGAGAGGGATACCGCCCGATCGAAGTTGTATTCGGTCGAGTGTCGAATCGCAATGCGGATAGTCACGGCTTAAAGTCCTTCAGGGTACGGGGAACCAGGTCTGGTAAATAGCCTCATGCAGCTTGCCCAACTGCACCTGTAGATCGTTGAGAAAATCGCGGAAATCCTGGCCAAGATCCTGGTCCGTTTCGATCAGGAAGGCACTGGCGTCGATCTCTTTCACCACTTTGCGCACGTTGTCATTTTTCGGCAGTTTTCCGGCCGCCACGTCGATCTGCAGTAGGCAGAAATGCACGGCACGCGGGAAGTGGGGGTCGTTGAGCATGAAGTCGGCGACCTCGGGACCCGAGACTGCGGCCTTTACCGTACGGCGATAGCTCATGTAGGCGCTGGCGGAGCGCAGGACGTTACCCCAGACGATCTGACGCAGGTTCACGCTGGCGTCACCGTTGACCTCGATCAGCGCGAACGCGCCGGCGTCGATCAACCGGGTGGTCATGTCGGCGCGCTCCAGATCGCGGCCCAACTTCATAAACTGCCAGCCGGCGTCATGGCTCATGGTGCCGTAGAGCAGACCGGACAGAGTTTGACAGCTCTTGATGATATCGGACAGGAACTCGTGACGACGGCTGCGGTTGATACCTTGCTGAATGTTATCGCGGGCGAACAGGTAGAGTTCGTTGATCTGCTCCCAGGTTTCGGCCGGCACGACGTCACGCGAGGTGCGGATGTTTTCCCGCACCATTTTGATCGCTGTCAGCATGGAGCTCGGATTGGTATCGTCGGCCAGCATGAACTTGACCACGTTACGTTCATCCTGGTTCTTGTAGCGATCCTCGAACAGCTCGGTGGCGCTATTGAGAATGACCAGGTTATACCAGCCGATGTTGATTTCGTTGGGCACGTCGAACAGCAGTTTGTCGTAGACACTGACCAGACGGGCGGTATTTTCGACACGCTCCAGATAGCGCGCCATCCAGTAGAGGCGTTCAGCCACGGTAGACAACATGATCAGGCCTCCCCAGTTTCGACTATCCAGGTGTCTTTACTACCGCCGCCCTGCGACGAGTTGACCACCAGTGATCCCTTGCGCATCGCCACGCGGGTCAACCCGCCGGTGGTGACATACATCTCCTTGCCCTGCAGAATGAAGGGGCGCAGGTCCAGATGACGCGGCTCCAGCGCACCCTTTTCGACGATAGTGGGCGCCGTGGAGAGTTTCAGCGTCGGCTGAGCAATATAGTTGCGGGGGTTTTCCTTGATCAGTTTGGCGAAGGTGGCCTGATCCTTCTTGGTCGAGTGGGGGCCGACCAGCATGCCATAGCCGCCGGACTCGTTGGCCGGTTTGACCACCAGTTTGTCCAGGTTGGCCAGTACGTATTCACGCTGCTCTGGATCCTCGCAGAGGAAGGTTTCCACGTTCTTGATAATCGGTTCCTCGTTGAGATAGTAGCGGATGATCTCCGGCACATAGGCATAGACCACCTTGTCGTCGGCAACGCCGGCGCCAGGCGCATTGGCCAATGCCACGTTGCCTTTCTGCCACGAGCGCATCAGTCCGGGCACGCCCAGAACCGAGTCCTTGCGGAACACTTCCGGATCGAGGAACAGGTCGTCGATACGGCGGTAGATCACGTCGACCCGCTCCAGTCCACTGATTGTGCGCATATAGACGCACTCATCCTCGCCGACACACAGATCCGAGCCCTCAACCAGCTCCACCCCCATCTGCTGAGCCAGAAAGGCGTGCTCGAAATAGGCGGAGTTGAAGATGCCGGGGGTCAGCACTACGACGACCGGTTTCTTAACCTTACGTGGCGACAGTGACACCAGTGTGTCGAACAGGTTGGCGCAGTAATCATCTACCGGCAGGATGCGATCCTTCTCGAACAGCTCCGGCAATACTCGCTTGGTGATACCGCGGTTTTCCAGCATGTAGGAGACGCCGGAGGGCACGCGCAGGTTGTCCTCCAGTACGTAGAATTCGCCATCCTCGGCACGCACCAGATCGGTGCCGCAGATATGTGCCCATGCACCGAAAGGGGGGGAGATGCCAACGCACTCGGGGCGGAAGTTTTTCGATTCGGTAATGATGTGTTTGGGGATGATGCCATCTTTGATCACGTTCTGGTCGTGATAAAGGTCGTCGATGAACATGTTCAGCGCCTTCAAGCGCTGCTTCAAACCAGCGGCCGTCGTGGACCACTGTCGTGCTGAAATGGTGCGCGGGATGATATCAAAGGGCCAGGCGCGGTCGATGTTGCCCTCTTCTGTGTATACCGTGAAACTGATTCCCATCTCCTGGATCGTCGCCTCTGCCATCTGGCGGCGTGTTTCCAGCTCCTCGTCGCTTAGCGATCCCAGGTATGAAATAAGCCGTCGGGCGGGCGCGCGAGGATTGCCGTTGGCGGTGATCAGTTCGTCAAAAAAATCCTGAGGTTCGTATCTCTTCCAATCCATACTCATGCATGAGCCCATCATCGACAGTAGCTGTTGTTAGGCTTCGAACCTGGCTGTCCGAAGCCCTGTTCTGTGTTGCGTTTTGGAAGCGGCCAGGGGGCGGTTATCCCAAGCCTGGTGATGAATGCTGATACTCCTGACGTCGTCTGAAATAAACAGTTCGACTGTGCAATATGCAAGCCAGTTGTGGTGTATCGGTGCGGATTTTTGGCCTTTAGGTCAAGTTGGTTCACGGTGCGACTTAATATCCCTGTCGCGCCACCCATCGAACCCCTTTATGTATAGCAGTGACTCGGCCCGGGCGGAAGTCGTCTTTGTCAGGTCAGCTAGATTTCATCGTAATGCAACTCCAGGCAGGGGCCTTGCAAAACAGGTCGTGCTGGGGTGTCCGCGTCAAGACTCACGAGCAGGTAACGACTGCGTTTGAGGGCCTGCCAACGCTCCGGCGATACTCGCCATTCCGTTTCGGCCGCTCCCAGTTCGCCGAGCAGCACCGGTGGCTCCCGCTCGCTGCCGTCCGTCCACAGGTACGACTGGGCTGGTGCGTGGGGCAGGAAGGACTCCGTCCATTGCGCATAGAGGCGGGAGTGCCCAGGCTTTTCGTCCTGATAGGCGCTGATTACCAGGCGGATTTCGCCGTTGGCGGAGAGTGGTGCGAGGTATGCGGGGCTCGGGTGCGACTCGCTGGGCATCCAGGTGTTGTATGCCAGTGCAAGCAGCAGCAAGCTACTGACCAATGTGGCCAGCCGCCAAGGCCAGAGTCGCTGCCAAAGGGGCGAGGGGCTGGGTGTCCGGTCGGTGTTGATCAAGACATCGATCGACTGCCAGACTTGAGGCGGTGGTGGTCGGGGGGGAAGCTGCTCCTGTAACGGCAGCAGGTGCTGGCTCCAGCGCTCCACCGCTGCCGAAAGCAGGAGCTCCGTTCGACATAGCTCTTCCATTCGTGCCCGGCACAAATGACTCATCCGCCCGGTGACGTAGTCGGCCGCCAGTGCATCGCACAGCCCAGGGTCGCGATATCGCGCTATTCCAGGCATCGTTTCAACTCCCTGAGGCCGCGGCGGATCCTCGATTTGATACTGCCCAGCGGCGCCCGGGTCAGCGTTTGCAACTCGGCGTGGCTGTAACCCCCGATATAACTCAGCAAAATCAGCTGTCGAACCTTGGGCTGCAAGCCGTTGAGGCAACGCACGACACTCTGCTCAAGCCAAGGTACCCCCTGGTGTTGTGTCTCGAATATCTGCTCCAGAGGTGCTATCGATCGGCTGTTTAAATGGCGGGCCGGGTCGGCACGCAGGCGATCGATTGCCAGGTTACGAGCGGCAGCGCAGAGCCAGCCCCAGGGTGATCCCCGTTGGTAATACTGATCGGCGCGATACCAGACCTTCAGATAAAGCTCTTGAAGCTGCTCGGCACTGGTGGCTTCGTCATGCAGGATGCGCATCATCAGCCCCATCAGCCGGGCACTGGTCAAGGCGTAGAGGCGTTCAAGCGCCTGCGAATCGCGTTGGTACGCGATCCGCTTCAACAGCGGCGCCAATTCTTGTTGCCATGCAGGACTCTCGCGGTTGGCCCCCATCCTCGCCTCGTCTTCATCCCATCCTCGGGTTATGCGACGAAGTATAGTGGGGATGTCAGTATCCGCCGCCGTTGCCATTGCCGTTATAGGAAGAGCCGTAGCCCCTGTATTGATGGCGCGCCTCTTTGGCAGGTTGGACATGCCAGACGCCCTTGAATCCATTTCCGCTAACGTCACCGGGTTTCCGATCGCCGATATAGCGATAGAGCGGTTTGCCTTCATAAGCCCACTGTATGCCGCCATCGTTGCGCTCCATCAGCGTGAAGTCTCCCTTTTCGCGTGCATCCGGCCCAGCCATGAACGGCGGCCAATTTTTCGCGCAAGTGTCATAGCAGGCTGACATTCCCTGGGCATCACGATCGAAGGTGTACAGGGTCATACCGTCATCTGTGGTCAGGATTTCGCCGGCGCTGGTGGACCGGCTCATCACCGGCAGGTTGGCGTAATCCGCGGAATAGCCGGAACCACACCCCACCAATGTAGAGATGGCCAGCGCAAGAATAAGTCTGCTCATCGTCTGTCTCCTCTCGTTTATTGGGGTATCTAAAATGGAAGACGGGTTTAACCGGTTTTTGGATGCAGCGCGCGGAAAATCTTTTTGCGGGCCTCTTCTATACTGAAGTCATTCAAGAGCGAGGCCTATATGAATTTACGCACGCGCTTGCGGGTATTCTGCACACTGCTGATCCTGCTTTGCGTCCCGGTATCGGAGCGCGCCTCGGCAGTCGAAGTCGATCAGGCACCGCCCGATGCGCTCTGGGAGCTGTCACTGGATGGCGTGGTAGGGCCGGCGACGGCAGATTATGTCAGCCGGGGACTGAATGCAGCCGCTGCTGGTGGTGCACGTGCGGTGCTGCTTAAGATCAACACACCCGGCGGTCTGGACCAGTCGATGCGGCAGATGATCTCCGCGGTACTGGCCTCACCGATCCCGGTGATCTGTTATGTCGCCCCGGGTGGCGCACGGGCCGCCAGCGCCGGTACCTTTCTACTCTACTCCTGCCATGTGGCGGCGATGGCGCCGGCGACCAATCTCGGTGCGGCGACGCCGGTGTCGATCGGTACACCGATGAGTCCATCGCCGGACGACTCCGGTGGGCAGAACGGTAACGGCCAAGCCTCGCAGCCGGGCAGTGCCATGGAGCGCAAGGTCACCAACGATGCAGTTGCCTATATCCGTGGACTGGCCGAATTGCGTGGGCGCAATGCAGACTGGGCCGAACAGGCGGTGCGGGCAGGGGTCAGCTTGACTGCGAACGATGCGCTGAAGCTGAACGTCATTGATCTGATCGCAGTCGATACCCAGGCGTTGTTAAACGAGATCGCCGATAGGACGGTGAACATTCAGGGCCGGCAGGTCAGCCTGGATCTGACCTCGGCACCTGTTTTTGTGCTGGATCCAGACTGGCGCAGTGAGTTCCTTGCCGTCATCACCAACCCCAATGTCGCTTATGTACTGATGCTGATCGGCCTGTATGGGCTGATCTTCGAGTTCTCCAATCCCGGGTTTGGGGTGCCGGGCGTGCTGGGTGCCATCTGTTTGCTGGTGGCGCTGTATGCGTTTCAGATCCTGCCGGTCAGCTACGCCGGGTTGGGGCTGATGTTGCTCGGCGTCGGCTTGATCGCGGCGGAAGCGATGATGCCCAGTTTCGGCGTTCTCGGTATCGGAGGGCTAGTGGCGTTTGTCGTTGGCTCGATCATCCTGATGGATACCGAGCTGCCGGCCTATCAGATCGCGTTGCCGGTGATCGTGGCTCTGACGGCCACCACCGGGGCTTTGATGTTCCTGATCCTGGGCATGGCCTGGCGCGCGCACAGGCGGCCCCGTACCTACCGCGTCGGTGCCGCACAAGACAACGTCACCATCGAACAGGTGCGTGACGGCCAGGTGCTGGCGCGTTTCGAGGGAGAACTCTGGACGGTTCGCTGTGGCGATCCGTTGCAGGTTGGAGACCGGGTTCGGGTCCAAGAGATCGATGGATTGACCCTTGTCGTCGATAAGTTGGAGGCTTGAGATGATCGGATTTCCCTATTTCGTCGTCACCGTCGTTGTCCTGGTGCTGCTGCTGTTGATCTCCATGTTCCGTATTCTGCGCGAGTATGAACGTGGGGTGATCTTTCTGCTGGGACGTTTCTACAAGGTCAAGGGACCGGGGCTGATCATCGTGATCCCGGTGATCCAGCAGATCGTCAGGGTGGATCTGCGTACTCTGGTGATGGATGTGCCGACTCAGGACGTGATCTCGCGCGATAACGTGTCGGTCAAGGTCAACGCGGTGATCTACTTCCGCGTGGTTGATCCGGAACGGGCGATCATCCATGTGGAGAACTATCTGGAAGCGACCAGCCAACTGTCGCAGACCACCTTGCGATCGGTGCTGGGACAGCATGAACTGGACGACATGCTGGCTGGGCGAGACAGGCTCAATGCTGATATCCAGCAGATCCTGGACAAGCAGACCGACGCCTGGGGTATCAAGGTCGCCAACGTGGAGATCAAGCATGTGGATCTGGACGAGAGCATGATCCGTGCAATCGCCAAACAGGCGGAGGCGGAACGCGCTAGGCGGGCCAAGGTGATCCACGCCCTGGGTGAGTCGGAGGCGGCGGAGAAACTGCTGAGTGCGGCGAAGACGTTGTCGGCTCAGCCGCAGGCGCTGCAGCTACGCTATATGCAGACGTTGACCGAGATTACCGGTTCGGGTCAGAACAGCCACACTATCGTGTTTCCGCTGCCGGTCGATCTGATCAACCGCTGGGTAGGACTTGGTGAGCCGGCCGACAAAAAGCCCCCTCCTGAAGAGCAGGGCTGATTCGGTCGGCCGGTAACCGGGACACCGCTTCAGGCATTGGTAAGAGCCTCGAGCGCCGCTAGGGCGCAGAGGATATCCTCATCCTCCCGTCCGCCGGCGACACCGATGCCACCGACCACCTGACCGTCAACAATGACCGGCTCGCCACCACCGAATAGCGCCACGCGTGGATGCTGTGCCAGTCCGGTCATCACCACCGGACGGTTCTCCAGTTTCTCTTTCCAACCGAGGGTCGGCGCTTTGAAATTCGCGGCGGTGTAGGCTTTCTTCTGCGCGAAATCGAACGCCGGCAGCGGCGCACCCGGCATGCGCAGTGCGACCAGAGGGTTGCCGGCCCGGTCAACGACAGCGATGTTCATCTTTACGTCCAACTCGGTCGCACGCGCTAGCGCAGCATTGGCGAGCAGTTGGGCGGCTGCCAGTGTCAGGCTGGGGAGGGTTTCGGTTTTGATCATGGTTCTCTGCCTAGCGTATTAAAATCAGCCGGTTATTAGAAATGGACCAAGGGCGCGAGTCCAGTTCGAAGCGGAATCGCGCCATTCGATTTTGCGGACGTCAGAAGAGGCTCACTGCTTGATGCGGTAGCCGCTGCGGAAGATCCACCAGATCAGCCCCAGGCAGGTCAGCAGGAACAGTAGCGTCATGCCCAGGCTGAGTCCCACGGCCACATCGGAGATGCCGTAGAACGCCCAGCGAAAACCGCTGATCAGGTAGACCACCGGGTTGAACAGGGTCAGCGACTGCCAGGGCTCCGGCAGCATATTGATCGAGTAGAAGGCGCCGCCGAGGAAGGTCAGCGGCGTGATCACCATCAACGGGATCACCTGCAACTGCTGGAAATCGTTGGCCCAGATGCCGATGATAAACCCGAACATGCTGAAGGTGAGCGCAGTGAGGAGCAGGAAACCGAGCATCCAGAACGGGTGGGCGATGCTGTAATCGACAAACAGCCGGGCGGTGAGCAGGATTAGAACGCCGATGATTAAAGACTTGGTCGCGGCGGCGCCGACGTAGCCGGCCACAATCTCGAACGGCGATACCGGTGCCGACAACACCTCGTAGATGGTGCCGGAGAACTTGGGGAAGAAGATACCGAACGAGGCGTTGGAGATGCTCTCGCTGAGCAGTGACAGCATCAGCAGGCCAGGGATGATAAAGGCGCCGTAGCCGACGCCGTCGATCTCGCCCATGCGTGAGCCGATGGCGGTACCGAAGACGATGAAGTAGAGCGAGGTGGAGAGTACTGGCGAGGCGATGCTCTGCATCAGCGTGCGCCGGGTACGGTTCATCTCGAACTTGTAGATTGCGAGTATGCCGTTGATATTCATTGCTTATCCTTGTTCGCTTCGGCCCTGAACCAGACTGACGAAGATCTCTTCGAGGGAGCTCTGCTTCGATTGCAGATCCTTCAGATCGATGCCCAGATCACTGAGCGCCCTCAGCAGCTTGGCGATGCCGCTGGTTTCCTGGTGGGTATCGAAGTGGTAGGTGAGCTGTTCGCCATCCTCGCTGAGGGTCAGGTTATAGGGGGCGAGCGCTGCCGGAACCTCGTTCAGCGGTGTCTGCAGGTGCAGGTGCAGCTGCTTCTGCCCCAACTGCTGCATCAGCCTGTGTTTATCCTCCACCAGCACGAGTTCGCCGCGGTTGATGACGCCGATGCGGTCGGCCATCTCCTCCGCCTCTTCGATGTAGTGGGTGGTCAGGATGATGGTGACGCCATTCTCGCGCAGGCCGCGCACCATCTCCCACATGTCGCGGCGCAGCTCCACGTCGACACCGGCGGTGGGCTCGTCGAGAAACAGGATGCTCGGCTCGTGCGATAGCGCCTTGGCGATCATCACGCGTCGTTTCATGCCGCCGGAGAGTGCCAGCATTTTCGAGTTGCGTTTATCCCAGAGCGAGAGCTGGCGCAGGATCTTCTCGATATAGGCGGGGTCGGCGGGCTTGCCGAACAGTCCGCGGCTGAAGGATACGGTGTTCAGCACGCTCTCGAAGGCATCGGTGGTCAGCTCTTGTGGCACCAGGCCGATCAGGCTACGTGCCTTGCGGTAGTTATCGACGATATCCACGCCGTCAGCGGTGATTCTGCCGCTGGTGGCGTTGACGATACCGCAGATGATGCTGATCAGCGTGGTCTTGCCGGCTCCATTGGGGCCGAGCAGGGCGAAGATCTCGCCCCGGTGAATCTCCAGATCGATCGCTTTGAGAGCGGTAAAGCCGGAGGCGTAGGTCTTGCCGACCTCCTCTATCTTGATGATCGGTTGCACGGGCTTTCCTTGTCGCAATTGCGCGGTGTTGGGTTATTTACCGCCTGAGTGTAGCGCGACTTGGCCAGGCAGAGCGATCCATCGTGAGAAGAGAGCGGAGCGTTTTGTCGAGTGCGGCGTATAACCGGTGCTGGCGTTAACGGATCTCGATATCGGGGAGCCAGCGGGATTCCAGCTTGAAATCGCCGATATCGAATTTGCCCACAGGCGGCGTGCTCGGGTCATCCGGCGGTGAGGCAAGTAGGTTCAGATCCAATGCGCGGGCCTCGCCACGTATCACGCCGTCCTCGTCCAGATGCAGAGGGTAGTAGATGCCGTTCCATAACCTGGCACCGAAGGTGTCCGATTCCTTGAACAGGAATAACAGGTCGTGCTCCAGCCACCTGAGATCCTCGGTAGTGAAACTGCGGGGATTGGCGTAAGGGTAGGGTACATAGCACCAAAGCTCGGGCCCCTGCAGACACTTCATCTCCTTCATCGACAGGAAATGGTCGTGGAACTGGCTGAGATCCAGATCGATGCTGTAGCCGTACCGATCTCCATCTGCCGCAATGGTCAGTGAGCCTATCGCCTGTTCCACGCCTTGACCGTCGAGCAGGTAGATCTGCCGTTCGCCGGTCAGCTCAGCTTGAGCCGGCAGCGACGTGCACAAGACCTGCAACGATGCAATCAGAACCGCAGTACGTAGCGACAGCAACATAACCCGACTCCCTGACTTGGTGGTTTCTGTCAGTGTAGAGCGGCAGTTGGGTGCAGCAATGCTACTTGCGTACCTTTTTCGCTGGAGCGTGCCCAGCCGGCCGGTTAGCTAGTCCTGAACTGGGACACCAGAGTCTCGAGGTGCTCTCGCTTGCCGTCCAGTTCGCTTAGCAGCGAATTGCTTTGACATAGCAGCTCAAACACCAGGGCTGACGTATCGGCAATGTGGGTGGCATTGACATTCAGTTCGTTGATCACCGAACTCTGCTCCTGGGTTGCGGTGGCGACCTGGGTGTTCATCGCGGTGATCTGGGCAATCTCATCGACGGCGGCTGCCAGTGCCTCGCGGGCGACATGGGTCTGCTCCAGACCCTGGTCCACCAACTGTGAATTCTGCGCCATCGCCGAGACGGTTTCCCGGGCCTGCAGCTGCAGCTTCTCGATAACGCCCTGAATCTCGGCGGTCGAGCTCTGGGTTCGCGCTGCAAGCGAGCGAACTTCGTCGGCGACGACGGCAAAGCCGCGTCCCCGTTCACCGGCCCGGGCCGCTTCGATCGCGGCGTTGAGTGCCAGCAGGTTGGTTTGCTCGGATATCCCACTGATGGTATCCACTACCGAACTGATGGTTTGAGTCTGGCTGGCCAGCTGCTCGATCTTCTCCCGGGTGGCGAGATTGCTGTCATGCAGGGCGATCATCACCTTGCCAGTTTCATCGACCCGGGCGTTGGTCGCGCTGATCTGCTGGCAGGCGGTTTCGGTTCGTTCTGCGGTGGTGCCGGCCAGCTGGCTGACCTCGCGGATGCTGTGGCTCATTTCGTTGGTTGCGGTGGCGACGGAATCCGCCTCCAGTTGCTGACGCTTGACGCATTCGTCGACCTGACGGGTCATCTCGTGCAGGCGGATAAAGGAGTCGCGCATGATGCCTTCCGTCTGCTGTATATCGACGATCAACTCCCTGATCTTGTTTAAAATGGCGTTGAATCCACTGGCCAGCACGCCGACTTCATCCTTGCGCTCGTCATCCAGCTTCTGGGTCAGATCGCCGCCTTGTTTAGCCATGGTCAGCAGCCGGGCGCCGATGCTGAGTATCGGACGGGTGGTGCGGTTGGCGATCAGTACCATCAAGAGGATAAATGACACGGCCACCAGCAGACTCATGGCGCTGCTCATCAGCAGCACCCGATCGATCTTGGCGGAGGGCTCCCGGGTTGGCAGCATGGCGACGATCTTCCAGTTGAGCTCCGGGATGCCGACACTGGCGACATAGTAGTCTTCAGCGTCGTGGGTGACTCGATCGAAGGCATAGCCGGAGCCAGGCTGCAGCAGGTTGCCGGCGGCGTTTGCGAAACCGTCGAGTTTTCTCAGCCTGTCTTGCGCGAGGGATGACAGCTTCGGATGGATCAGTACCTTGCCGTCCATATCAGTCACGAATACGTAGCCGGTCTCGCCGATTTTGTTGCTCAGTATATCGGCGCTGATCTCGTCGACACCGTAGCCGAGCCCCGTTACGGCCAGGTCCCGGCCCTGACTGCGGGCGCGGTAATTGACGAAAGCGGTGAGCTTGTTGGAGCCACCCTCATAGTCGAAGCTGATCTCGAACGCCTTGCCGGACGCGAGGAAGCCGCTGAACCAGTTATCGTCAGCGGTAATCTTCCGGGTCACGCCGCCTTGCGTGATGTAATCCTTGCTGACATTGGACACCCAATAAACAGTGCGGGCTCCGTTCTCCTGCTGAATATGCTTGAGCAGCCTCAGCACCTGCGGCAATTGCTGCGGATCCTCACCCGAAGCGCTCCAGTCCAGAAGGTCCACGTTCTGGGCCAGCGCCTGCGACAGGATCAGTGGCGTACTGAGTTGGTGCAAAACTCGCTCTTTCACCTTGCCGAGCTGGTTAGGTAGCAGGTCTTTTTCGATGCTGTCTTCAAACACGCCGGTGAATAGAGTGTTGTTCAGGAGTACCGTGGCGAGCGACAGAGTGAGCAGTGACAGGGTGATGATGGCAATCAGCGCTTGGCGGATCGACAGATGTTTCAGCCGGAGTTTCATGACGAGCCTCGCTTTTTGATCGCATATTATTATTTCTGACCATTTGGTCAAAATTTTGCCATTTTGTCATGTGAAATCTTAAGCGCTCAAAGTCTCTATAAACGCGGCTGTTTTCATATCGTGAACGAGGTATTGATCTGTGATGGGACAGCTCTGGCAGTTGCCAAGGTAGGTGAGGGTAGGTAAAGGCCTTGCAGTATCAATGCGTTGCGCGTTGAATTCGGGCTATTTTTGTGTCGAATGTGGCGGGATGTGTGGAGTTGGGGGACGAGCCGACAGCGGAGTGGGCGACCTCAGAGGCCGGCCCTCTCCTCACGCTTTTCCGGGTGCAAGCAGTGTGGCTCCTCATGCGGGACACCAGCTGACAGCCTGTTATTCAGGTAATCGGTAAGCGCCTTCAGCGGTGCGGGCTCGGCGGTGGTGACCAGCTCCGTGCCTCGTTCGGCAAGTCGGCGGGTCACACCATCGCCGGCGGAGCCGGCAATCGCGATATCCACAGCGTGCAGTGGATGGCGACGGCCATCGTCCCGGACATGCCATTCATGTAGAGAGCCAGTCTCCGTCAGGTTTATCTCCCAAACCAGCTCTGGTTGGTCGTCATTGGGTTCCAGGGCATAGACATGCCAACGCTTGGCGCGGCCGGCGTGTGGAGCGACGAGCCCTTGCTCATTGGTCGCTATCGCTATCAGACGTGATTTCATGATTAATGCATTCATTATTTAAGAGTATGTCGGGCAGTTTATCCCATCCCCTGCTCAGGGGAATGACCAAGCTCAAGCTAAGGTGGCTGTGGTCATGTACGTGCTGCTATTCTTCAAGTTCAGGATGAACCAGGGATGCAGAGGTGCCGGACTGATGTACGCCAGAATGCGAGGGCCGCGTTCTTTTGTGTTGGTTGTCATACTGCTGGCGAGCATTTCCCGGTTGAGTGTCGCGGAGCAGCCGATACGTGTCGGTGTATATGAGAACCCGCCCAAACTGTTTCTCGACCCAGAACAGAGTGCGCCTAATGGATTATTGGGTGATCTGCTGGTGGAGATTGCACGGCATGAACGCTGGACACTGCAAGCCGTACCCTGCGAATGGAAGGAGTGCCTGGCGGGCCTGAAGACGGGCCGAATCGATATTCTGCCTGATGTGGCGGAAAGTGCCGAAAGGCGCAGCCTAATGGCATTTCATCAGGTGCCGGCGCTGCGCAGTTGGTCGCAGCTCTTTGCCCGGGAGAGCGAGCGCCTGGCGTCTCCGCTTGATCTTGCCGGACGACGCATCGCCGTGTTGCAGGACTCGATTCAACAGGACTACCTACGCAACCTCAGCCAGAGTTTTGGTATCGCAATCGAGTTGCTGGGGGTGCGCTCATTCGATGAGGCGTTCTCTCTTGTCGCAGCGGGTAGTGCGGATGGGGCCGTGGTCAACCAGCAGTATGGCGAATTTAACGCGGCTGCATTCGATCTGGTTCCGACGCCGCTGATGTTCCAGCCCGTTCAACTATTCTACGCAGCACCACTGGGGCAGGGTGAGGCGATATTGCAGCGTATCGATGCCCGTTTGACCGAGTGGAAGCAGGACGCGGATTCCCCTTACTACGAGATCTTGCAGCACTGGGGCCCCAGATTGCCCACGTCGCCGCTACCGCAAAAGATACTCTGGGGGATGGGCCTATTGGCGACCCTGTTGGTGCTGGCCGCTGTCTTGTTGGCCAGCCTTAAACGCAAGGTGAAGCAGAAGTCGCGGGATCTGGCTGAAAACGACCGTCGTCTCAACACCATCCTCTCCAACGTAGATGCCTATATCTATATCAAGGGTTCGGATTACCGCTACCAGTATGTTAACTCCCGTGTTGCGCAGCTGTTCAATCTGCCGGAGGAGGCGATATTGGGCTGTACGGATGAGCAGTTCTTCGCACCGGACACGGTGACATCGATTCGGGCTCAGGACCAGCGGGTTTTGCTGCTTGGTGAGCGGGTGGTTGACGAGGTCACGCAACAACGTATCGACAATGCGGAGGCGCGTACTCATTTGACCGTCAAGCAGCCGCTACGCAACGAACGTGGCGATATAGTCGGCCTGGTTGGGGTTTCCACCGATATCACCGAGCGCAAACGCAGCGAGGAGCAGATTCATCAGCTCGCGTTTTACGACAGTCTGACCGGGTTACCCAACCGTAATCTGCTGATTGAACGCCTGGATCACGCGCTGGCAACCACGTCGCGCACCGGGGTGGTTGGTGCGGTACTGTTCATCGATCTGGATAACTTTCGCGATCTGAACGATACCCTGGGTCATCGAGCGGGTGACCTGATCCTGCGTCTGGTGGGCGAGCGGTTGCAGCTCAGAGTCAGAGAGGGGGATACCATTGCCCGCTTCGGAGGTGACGAGTTCGTACTGGTGATCGAAGGGTTGGATGATGCGGTGGAGGAGGCACTCTTCCAGGCCGAGCATCTGGCAGAAGTCCTGTTGAATTTGATCAACCAGGCGTTTGAGTTTGAAGGCAATATCTACACGCCAACGGCGAGTATCGGTATCGTGCTGTTCGAGCGCCAGCGCCACAGCGCCGACGACATGATCAAGTGGGCTGAGTTGGCGATGTATGAGGCAAAGGCGGCGGGACGTAACAGCGTACGCTTTTTCGATCCCTCAATGCAGGCTCAGGTGCGTTCCCGTGCGGAACTCGAAGCCGGTATTCGCAGGGGGCTGGACAACGGCGAATTCGAGCTTCATTACCAGCCGCAATACAGTGACGATGGTGAGCTTGTGGGCGCTGAAGCGCTGCTGCGCTGGCAGCATCCGGAGCGGGGGATGGTATCACCGGCGGAGTTTATTCCGGTCGCCGAGGCCAGTGGCTTGATCCGCCCGCTTGGGCACTGGGTACTCGAGGAGGCGTGTCGTCAGCTGGTGCGTTGGGACACCGATCCCGTGCTGGGCAGCATTGCCATATCGGTCAATATCAGTGCCGTGCAGATGCATCATGAGAATTTCGTCAATGAGCTGCTCAACGTGCTCGAGCATAGCGGTGCGAATGCACGGCGATTGAAGCTGGAACTCACCGAGTCGATGTTGGTACGCAATGTTGAACAGACCATCGACAAAATGGCTGCGTTGCGTCGGCGTGGGGTCGGCTTCTCGCTGGATGATTTCGGTACCGGTTACTCCTCCCTCATCTATCTAAAACGTCTGCCCCTGGATCAGTTGAAGATCGACCAGGGGTTTGTCCATGACCTGTTGCATGATGCCAACGATACCGCGATCGTACGTACCGTGATTGCCCTCGGCCAGAGCCTTGAGCTATCGGTCATTGCGGAGGGGGTGGAAACCGATGAGCAGCGCAGCGTGTTGACGGATTTTGGTTGTCGTTACTTCCAGGGCTACCTGTTCAGCCGGCCGCTGCCGGCTGAAGCGTTCGAAGCCCTGGCGCATGAGCAGGTTTGATCAGGCAAAGAGTGATCAGGCGAACAGGAAGTTGCTGATCAGCTCCTTGCCGCCCTCGGTGGCGAAGGATTCGGGATGGAACTGGATGCCGTGAATGGGATAGTCGCGGTGCCTGACCCCCATGATTTCGAAACGGCCGCCCTGGTGGATATGGTCGATATCGTCGAAGTTCGCCCGCGGCAGGTCGCCGACGGCGGCAGTCACCTGCAGACACTCCGGCAGCGATTCCGCCTCGGCGATCAGCGAGTGGTAGCGCATGATCTCCAACTGGTCGGGCGTATTCTTGAACACGCCCTCGGCGTTATGGGTGATCGGGCTGATCTTGCCGTGCATGGGCAGCGGCGCTTTGACCACCTTGCCGCCAAACACATGCACGATACCCTGCATACCCAAACACACACCCAGCAGGGGTGTGGTCGGTCCCAGTTCGCGAATCACCTCGGCGCAGACGCCGAAGTAGGCCGGATCATCCGGTGAGCCCGGTCCCGGTGAGATGATCAGGCGGTCCGGGTTGGCGGCGCGTACCTGATCCAAGGTGACCTGGTTATTGCGTTTGACGACGATGTCGAAAGAGTCGATCTCCCCCTTCAGCTGCGCGCTGGACAGGATCTCGCCGATGTACTGATACAGGTTATAGGTGAAGGAGTCGTAGTTATCGATGATATAGACCTTCATGCTGCTCTCTCCCTCATGCCTGCTCTGGCTGTATAAACGTGTCCAGCACCTTCTTGGTACCGGCGAACTTACGGCGAATCTCCTCGTATTCGTCCTCCGGGTTGGAGTCGTAGACATTACCGCCGCAGGTCTGCACATAGGCGTTCTCGCCATTGGCGAACACGGTGCGGATCGGGATGGCGAAGGTGCAGTCGCCGTTGAAGGAGAAGTGACCCACAGCGCCGCCATAGGGACCGCGACCGTCCGATTCCAGGTCGTCGATGATCTTCATCGCCTCGATCTTCGGCGCGCCAGTCAGCGTGCCGGCCGGGAAGTTGCTGGCCAGCGCCGAGAACATATCCTCGGTTTCGGCGATGATGCCGACAATCTCGCTGGAGATATGCTGCACATGGCTGAAACGCTTGATGTCCATCAGGCTGCGCACCTTGACCGTGCCGAAGCGTGCCACGCGGCCGATATCGTTGCGGTGCAGATCGACGATCATGTTGTGCTCAGCGATCTCCTTCGGGTCGTTGAGCAGGGCGCGGGCCAGCTGGGTGTCCTCCACCTCATCCTTGCCGCGCTTGGTAGTACCGGCCAGCGGGAAGGTCTCCATCTCGCCCTGGCGCAGGCGGAACAGCAGCTCCGGGCTGGCGCCGATCAGCTTCTGTTCGCTGAACTTGACGTAATACATCTGCGGGGAGGGGTTTACTTCACGCAACTGCTCGTAGATGGCGATGCTGTCGCCCTCCAGTTTGAAACGCTTCTTGAAGCCCACCTCGCATTGGAAGATCTTGCCGTCGATGATGTCCTGTTTCACCTTCATCACCGCCGCCGCATGCTCTTCCTGAGACATGGTTTCGCCCATCGGGGTGATAACGAGTGGGCCGTTTTCCGCCGCCGGTTCCGCGAGGATCGATTCGATCAGCTCCATGCGGCTATCGGTGTAGTAGAAATAGATCACCTCGCCGGTCATCTTGTCGAGGATCAGACCGTCCTTGAACACACCGAAGCGGAACACGTCGAACAGTTCACTGTGCTGAAGGTTCAGCGTCGGCTCGAAGTAGTTCATGCAGTCGTAGCCGATATAGCCGGTCAGGCCGCCGGCGTATTTCCGCGAGATGATGTTCTGCGGCACGATTTCGCGCAGAAGGTAGTAGGGGTTATCGCTGGGATAAGTTTCCTTGCTGCCGTCGCGCTGCTCGATGTGCAGGGCGCCCTCGGTGGCGTACAGGATCTGCTCCGGGTCGAAGCCGATAATCGAGTAGCGGGAGATGAAGCTCTCCTCGCCGAGCGACTCGAGCATGAAGCAGTTATCGAAGCGCTTCTCGATCTTCTTGAACAGGCCGAAAAAGTCGGTATCCGCGGTCAGCGTGACGTAGTGCGGCTTGCGCGGCAGTTCTATTTTGGCGGGTCTGGTCATGGTATCTGGTCGTTCCCGGTTCAGGGTGTTTCCGATTTCAGGGCGCGTGAGCCACGGGTGACGGTGGCGATGCCGACGCCGAGCCGGCGTGCAATCTCGCGTTGCGGTACTCCCTCCTCGAGCAGTCGCAGGATCTGCAGGCGCTTGCACACCTCGGTCAACTCCGAAGGGGTCAGCAGCTCGCTCAGCGCCTTTTCCAGGGAGGCGCGGTCGGGCATGCCGAGCAGGTGATCAAGCAGTTCGTCGAGATAGGGTGTACTCATGTACTAGTACGCTATCACAAAACCTCCTGTAGTCAATCGAATTCGTATCCGGTGTTTCAGTTTTTCAACGACGCTCCAAATTGCTGGTACTGCGTTGATCCAAATTAAGGTAAGTGCCAATTAATATGTATGACAATTGCAACATATTGGGTCGCCTGTCCGGCGTATCGACAGTAAGGCAACTATGCGCACATGAGACAGCTTGTCCTGCAAACCAAATACTGGCCGCTGCCACTGATTATCTGGAGCGCTCTGGTGCTGGCCTCCTTCAGCTGGAACTGGGAGCGGCTGGATCGCCATACCCTGGATCTGGCGGCTAACCGGGCGCACTTTGTGTTTAAGGTGGTGGAGTCCGTGCGTATGTGGAATGCGCGTCATGGCGGGGTGTATGCACTGATCGATGAAACTACGCAGCCCAACCCCTACCTGAAGATCCCCGAGCGTGACCTGACCTCGACTGACGGTCTTGCGCTCACGCTGCTCAACCCGGCCTATATGACGCGTCAACTGGCCGACGTGGTCAAGGAGATCAGCGATGTACGCCTGCACCTGACCAGCCTGAAGCCGCTGAATCCCGGAAATCTGGCTGATCCTTGGGAAACCCGGGCGCTGCAGGCATTTGAGCAGGGAGAGAAAACGCGACTTGAGTTGGTCGATCAGGGTGAAGAGCGGATGGTGCGTTTTATGGCACCACTGTTTGTCGAACAGGAGTGCATGCAGTGTCATGAACACCAGGGGTACCAGGTCGGCGATATCCGCGGCGGGCTCAGTGTCAGCTATTCGGCCAGCCCGCTGCTGCAGAATGAAGCGGTCGGTCTGCGACATCTGATCTGGGCACATGCCGGCACCTGGCTGCTGGTATCGGCGTTGCTCCTTGTGGGTCTGTCACAGATTCGCCGGCATATGCTCTCTCTGGCAGAAGCCAAGCAGCAGTTGGACAGTTTGGTGAGGCAGCGCACCGCTGAACTGCACACGCTGACCAAGGCGGTTGAATACAGCCCGATATCGACCGTTATCACTGATAAGAGCGGTTGCATCGAGTATGCGAACCCCAGGTTCAGCGAAGTGACCGGCTATGCGCCGGATGAGGTCGTGGGCTGTAACCCGCGTCTGCTGCAATCGGGCGAGACCCCGGTTGAGGTCTATGAGGAGATGTGGGCGACCATTACCGGCGGCGACATCTGGAAAGGTGAGCTGCTCAATCGAAAGAAGAACGGCGAACCATACTGGGAGCATATCTCAATCTCGCCGATCCGCGATGCCGAGGGCAGTGTCAGCCACTTCGTGGCATTGAAAGAGGATGTCACTGACGACAAGGCGCGTGTCGCCAGGATTCACTACCAGGCTAACTACGACGATCTGACCGGCCTGCCTAACCGCAAGTATTTTCGTGAACTGTTGTATCAGCAGGTTCGCCATGCGACTCAGGGCAGCAACGCCTTTGCGTTGATGTTCATCGATCTGGACGGTTTCAAGAACATCAACGATACCTTCGGTCATGATGCCGGGGATCTGCTGTTGCAGGAGTCGGCAAGGCGGATCACGGAGTGCGTGCGCAAAAGTGATATTGTTGCCCGCCTGGGGGGCGATGAGTTCGTGCTGATCCTGCAGCACACCGGTTGCTCCCATGCGATCTCGCTGATAGCGGAGAAGATTCTGCACCGGTTGATGCAGCCGTTCCAACTGGACGATTCTCAGGGGCATGTGGCGGCGTCTATCGGTATTGCGCGCTATCCCCGTGACGCCAGCAGTGCCGAGGATCTGCTCAAAAGGGCCGACAGTGCCATGTACCAGGTCAAACATGCAGGACGGCGAAACTACTGCTTCTACGACGATGAGGGCGTCGCGTTGGATAACGCCCGTGCCTAGCCGAATGATCGATCGGGTATCTGGTACGAGCGTATTTACCACTGAAACTATCCGATTTCGACCGCCATGGCCTCGTTGGCGGCGTGCGTTCATTACTGACTGCACCGTCAAGGGTGCGAGCTGGCGCCGGACACTGTAAAATTGCGCGCCATAAATCTACCGGTATACCGGCGGACTCTATTTATGGTGCGAAGCGGCGGCTTCGAGGAGAAAAGTGTGAGCGAAACAGTCGACAAACGTATCGATGGTAAGGCGGTGGCTGCAGAGCTGCGTAAAGAGATTGCCGAAAAGGTCAGGCAGCGTCGTGAAAAAGGCCTGCCGGCACCGGGGCTGGCGGTAGTGCTGGTCGGCGTGGATCCGGCGTCGCAGGTTTACGTCGGAAGCAAGGTGCGTGCCTGTGAAGAGGTAGGCTACCTGTCGCGCAGTTTTCGTCTTGATGCTTCCACTCCCGAATCTGAGCTGCTGGCACTGATCGACAAGCTCAATGCAGACCCGGAAATCCACGGTATCCTCGTGCAACTGCCGTTGCCCAAGCAGATCGATGTGCAGTCGGTGATCGAACGCATTGACCCGAAGAAAGATGTGGATGGCTTCCACCCCTACAATCTGGGCCGTCTCGCGGGCAAGGCACCGACTTTGCGCCCGTGCACCCCTTACGGTTGCATGCGCCTGCTGGATGCCTACGGCATCGACCCGATGGGCAAGAACGCTGTGGTGATCGGTGCATCCAATATCGTCGGCCGTCCGGTTGCGCTGGAACTGCTGATGGCCCGTGCGACAGTCACCGTGTGTCACTCCAAAACCAAGGATCTGCCGGGTGAATTGGCGCGTGCCGATATCGTCATCGCTGCTGTCGGTATCCCCAATTTCGTTAAAGGCGAGTGGCTCAAGCCCGGCGCGGTCGTTATCGATGTGGGCATCAACCGTCTGGAAACCGGCAAGCTGGTCGGCGATGTGGAGTTCGACTCCGCCTATGATCGCGTTGCAGCGATCACGCCAGTGCCGGGCGGTGTCGGTCCGATGACCATCGCCTGCCTGCTGCAGAACACGCTGGAAGCCTGCGAAGCGATCGAGCGGCATCAGGCGTAAAGCAGAATACCCCCTGGGACTCGATGAATCCCAGGGCTATCTGTTCAGTCGACCAAAGCCGGCGTTAATTGTCGCGTCGGACCGAGTTCAACGACCGAAGCCGCCCATGATGGCTCGGACGGTGGCCGGAATATCCCCAGGCAGTACCACCATCTTGCTGTTCTCAGAGCCGGAGAGTTCCTTCATCGCATCGATATAGCGCTCGCCGAGCAGGAACATGACCGGGAGCTCGTTCTGCTGGATCGCTGAGGTGACCTTCTCGATCGCGGCCTGGCTGGCTTCGGCCAGCACGATCTTGGCCTCGGCATCGCGGCGGGACGCCTCCAGGCGGCCTTCAGCTTCAAGAATCGCGGCCGCTTTTTCACCGTCGGCACGGGTCACGGTGGCGCGACGGCCACGCTCGGCTGCAGCCTGCTCCTCCATCGCCTTCTGCATGGTGTCAGACGGATTGATATCCTGTATCTCCACCGTTTTCAGCGTGATGCCCCAGTCTGAGATGTCGTCGGAGATGGCGGTTTTCAGCTTCGCCTTGATCGCGTCGCGGTTGGAGAGGGCGTCGTCCAGATCCATCTCGCCGATGATGGAGCGCAGTGAGGTCTGCACCAGATTCTGGATCGCGATGCGGTAATCCTCGACGCCGTAGACCGCTTTCTCCGGCGACACGATGTTGATATAGGCCACGGCGTTGGCAATGATCACCGCGTTATCCCGGGTGATCACCTCCTGAGAGGGGATATCGAGCACGATATCCTTGGTCGTCACCTTGTAGGCCACGGCATCGATATAGGGGAAGATGAAGTTGAGGCCGGGGCCGAGCGTGCGGTGGTACTTGCCCAGGCGCTGCACCACGAACTTGCTCCCCTGGGGGACCGTCTTGACTCCCAGGGCGAGGGTGACGATTACCAGCACCAGAAATACGGATGCCATTACCAATCCA
This sequence comes from Marinobacterium zhoushanense, assembly GCF_014641945.1. Taxonomy (GTDB): domain Bacteria; phylum Pseudomonadota; class Gammaproteobacteria; order Pseudomonadales; family Balneatricaceae; genus Marinobacterium_D; species Marinobacterium_D zhoushanense. The sequence continues at coordinate 120,794 of NZ_BMIJ01000002.1, read as the reverse complement.
TCGATAAACATGAGCAGGACTCCTTGCAGTTAGCAGTAAGTTGAGAGCGGTCAGTTGAGATTCAGCGTTTCTCTACGATCAGTGTGTTGCCGGACAGCTCCAGCACGAACACCCGGTCGCCCAGGCTGACCGGCTCAGAGCAGATAAACTCCCATTCATCGTCACCGAGCAGCGGGGTGGAAAAGCGCACTATGCCGCGCTGTCCCTCTTCGGGAGCACGGATTACCTGTCCGGATTCGCCACGGATAGCTTCGCGGGCGATACCGGCCTTGGTATGGTCCTGCATCCATGGACGGAAGAACCGGAACCAGATCAGGGTAAAGGCGGTGGATGACAGTGCCCAGATCAGCAGTTGCCAACTCAATGAGATATCCACCGACAGGGCAAGCAGTCCTGCGATGATGAAGGCGCCCAGGCCGAACCAGAAGATAGTGAAGCTGGGAACGACCAGCTCGGCCAGGATCAGTAGCATGCCAAAGACGATCCAGTGCCAATATTGAATTGCGAATTCCATCTCTTCTCCTTTGGGCGCCACGCGGGGGGATGTCGGGAATCATCGGCTACCGGTCGATAAAGGTCAAATTACTCCTTTATGAAGAGGAGGGGCTGAACTAGGATGGAGTTTTGCACGCTCAGCACCGCTGGTGGCCGGATAGCCGCGTCTATGGCAAGACGCAGGCTCTATGACCGGCGACAGCCTGAGTTTTGATCTCGCTCTACAAATATCGTTTGCAGGCCGATAGCTTCGCCGTTCGGCTTGCAAGTTGAAACGTTTACGCTAAGAATCGACGCTGCATCAAACGGGAGTTTGATGCAGCTTGATGATCGATCGACCGGTAGTGCAGTGCCGGACCGGACGCGAATGAGGATTACCATGGCTGATTACAAGATTTTGTTCACAGGCTCGGTTTGTTCGGGGAAGACCACCGCGATCCGCTCTCTCAGCGAGATCGAAACGGTGGACACCGATGCCAAGGTCAGCGATTCGGTGATTCGTCGGAAACAGAGAACCACGATCGCCATGGACTACGGTGTCTTGGAGCTGAACGAGAACGCCAAACTACATCTGTACGGTACGCCGGGGCAGGAGCGTTTCCGCTTCATGTGGCAGCTGATGATGAGCGATCTGGTGGCCGATGCCGAGGCGTTGATACTGCTGGTGGACAATACCCGCACCGACCCATTCAAGGATATCCGCTTCTATGTCGATGAGTTTCGTGACTATCTCGTCAAGCGGCGCCTGGTAATCGCGGTCACGCACGCGGATGTGCGGGCCAACCCCGATTACAACTACTATATGAACCAGCTCAAGCGGATGGGCCTGTTTACCACCGTGATGTTTATCGACGCACGTGATCCTGCGGATGTATTGAAGCTGGTCAAAGAGGTGGTCGGCCGACGTGAGCGAGAGGTTGACTGGGCAGCGTTGGCCGCGAAGCTGGCCGATAACAGTACGGTGCCGGAAGCGGTCGCCATTCCGGATCAGATCGTGAACAACGACGCCGCCAAGCCGGTTTCGCTGATCGATGCGGCGGTGAATACACGTGGGATTAGCGGCGCGATGCATCTGGGAGCCGATCGCAAGGTGATCAGCTCCAATGTGGGCAGTATGCAGAGTCAGGCGCTGCTGAAGGCAATGGTGAATCTGGTTTCCGCACTGGAACAGAAAGCCGCTTTTCTTGGCAAGATCGATAACTTCATGCTCTGCGGCGAAGAGCAGGAAACCCTGTCGGTGTTTGTCGAGGAGGAGCAGGCACTTGGCTTGAGCTCGGACAAGGGGTTGAGTCTGACGGTCGTCAAGCAACAGGCGTCCGATTTGCTGCAATGGAGTCGAAACGATAATGATTGAACTACTTGAAGCGGTTGATGAGCTGGATTTTATCGAGGGGTGCTGTCTGATGCAGGCGGATCAGGTCCTGTCATCGACCTTCCCGGCCTCTCGTCGCCACCATGAAACGATCGCCAAAAAGGCGTTCACCTACGTATTTACCAACGCGTCGAAGCTGCGCTCGACTCACGATGAGGCGCATCTGGAGATCGGTGAGAAGCGGGTCAGTGGTTTTAAGCTGGAGGGTAGCCAGATACTGATCTGCTTGTCGTCAAAGCAGACCAACGTGGTCAACGTGCGTAACAACGTCCGCGAACTGTACAACGGATTGCAGCAGCAGGCGCAGATGGCCTGACGTCCCTTGGGCGTCAGCGGTTCTCTTCCTACTCCCGTTCGGGGTGAATAGCAGATAAAAAAGGGCAGACACCCGCATCACAGATAGGGGTGCCCGCCCGGTGCTCTTGCCGCTGTAACCGGATTAAACCGGGCCGCGTGCGGTGCGTTTGACTTCGATGGTCTGGCCTAAGGCCGCTTCAAGGTTCAGGGTTTCACCTTTGGCGCGGTAGCCTTTCATTTCGGTGTACAGGGTAACCAGTTTGTCGCCGGCGGACTGTCCTTTGAAGTCGCCCTTTTCCAACGCCAGTTCGTCGATCGCCTCGTTCCAGGGGATCCCTTCGTCCAGCGGAATCAGGAAGAACTTCTTGCCCAGCGCTTCCAGAACTATCGGATTGCCGATATTGCGCACGAAAATCATTGAACAGAGATCGTCAGCCAGATCCGCGCCATATTTCTCCAGCAACAACTCGAGTTGAGCCAGGTCGGTCAGCAGGCCCACCAGCAGCTTGATCTTGTCGCTCTCTTCCAGCACCACTGCACCCAGCAGCAGTGAGATCGGCGGCTTGCGACGGCCTTGAGCGTCGGCAACCTCACCCTCTTGAATTACCAGTTCGCCACGGTATGCGACACCGCCGTTACTCGTGGTTTCGGTAAAGTTCGTGTTGAACAGCAAGCTCTGCTCTTCGTAGTTCTTCAACAGCATCGTCATAATCCTCGTTTCAATTCTGTTAAGTGCTAGCAAGAATGTGACCGAGTTAGAGATGCGTATCAAAGCTTTTAAAATCAAACGATTAAATATTTGTACTAAAGCCTACAGCTGTTGGTTTTTGTCGTATTGTCGTCATTGCTACAGCGCCAGTAGAGCATTTGTCGTGGTTGGGCGAATGTTGGAGAGTCGACTGAAGTAGTGGTCGTGAGTTAACGGACATTTGTGACAAACGTACAATGTTCTTTGGTTTGAAAAGTTGATAAATTGGTCAGCTGTCATCGTTTGATGAGCTTGCCCAATTGTTGGGGTGGGGCACGGAGCGCCATTGGTGAGTATTACTGCCGGTTATGTTATGGCCGGTTGGCGCAGGTGGCTATGTCGCAACAGATCAACGCACGCAAATTTATCCGGATTCAGACGTGGGGGCTGACGTCCATCGTTACCCTGATGGCGGTGCTGGTCATCGCGTTGTATTTGGGGCGCAGCTATTTCGAAACGGAGCGTCATCTTGCTGCGATAGACTCGGAGATAATCGAGAATAGTAAACAGCTGCTGCGCAATGAAATGGATACGGTTGCGAAGGAGTTACGGTTTATCTATGCGCAGGCCGAGAGGCTGCTCAGTGAAGAGGCCAAGAACCAGGTTGACCAAGCTTGGTCGATCGCGAGTACCCTCTATCGGAAGGAGTCAGCTCTGCACGGTGCGGAGAGTGCGGCGGCGTTGATTCGTGAGACGCTTCGCGATATCCGCTTTTTCCATGGTCGTGGCTACTACTTCATCGACGATCTGGAGGGGCGTTGTGTATTGCTGCCAACCGCGCCGCATCTTGAAGGCGGATCATTGATCGATAACCGCGACGACACCGGTCACTACATTATGCGTGGACTGATACAAGCTGTTGATAATCCGGATCAAGCCGGCTTCTCGCGCTACCGTTGGTACGCACCAGATAACCAAACCGAGATGCGTGACAAGATCGCTTACGTAAAACTTTTTGAGCCTTTGGGTTGGATTATCGGTGCAGGCGATTATGTTTACCGCTTTGAAAATGACCTGAAACAGAAAGCGCTGCAGCGGCTCGCACTGCACCGTTTTGGAAATAGTGGCTACTTCACGGTGATGTCGGAAGAGGGCTATGTGTTGAACTCGCCGGTGTTTTCCGAGGCTGAGGGTAAACACTACCGCGATCTGCCTGAGCCTTATGCCGATGTTGGACGCGTGTTGGTGGAGAGTGCAAGCGTCGAGGGGCGCTTCGTCGAGTATGAGTGGTACCAAATCGGGTCGGATCGAATGGAGCCCAAGCTCTCGCTCGTTCAACGTATTCCCGAGTATGGATGGATTCTGGTGGCCGGTGTCTATAACTCGGATTTGTCTGAAGCTATAGATGAGCAGCGGCGGACCACTGTGCAGTTTTTGCGTGCCAGTCTATTGAGTATGTTTCCAGCTGTTATCCTGCTGGCGTTGATCGGATTTTTGTTCGCGTTCGGCCTGTCGCGCTGGTTGATTCGCCTGTTCAACCTCTATCAGAACGATATTGAGGCACAAAAAATGGCACTGCGTGACAGTGCAGCCGAGCTCAGTATCGCGGCCAAGGTGTTTGAAACCGCATCGGAAGGTATGGTGGTGACCGATTGCAACGACCGGATACTGGCGATCAACACTGCATTCTCGCGCATTACCGGCTACCTGCTGTATGAATTGAAGGGGCGTGATCCATCGATTTTGTTCAACATCCGCAATCCCGAGCCGCTCAATGCGTTGGGCTATGCCGATCTGACGCGATTGGGTTGTTGGGAGGGCGAGATCTGGAGTCGTAAACGCGACGGTACCCTCTATCCCGCCTGGCTGTCGATAACGGCGTTGCATGATGAGCGGGGTGAGTTGATCAACCGGATCCTGACGCTGACCGATATCACCTACCGCAAGCAGAGCGAAGAGCGCCTGCGGCACCTGGCCGAGTATGATCCACTAACCGAGCTGCCAAACCGCCGCCTGCTCGGCGATCGTGCGGACCAGGCACTGGCCACCTGTGCGCGCCAGCAAAAGTCCTTGGGCTTGATGTTTATCGATCTGGACCGGTTCAAGAACATCAACGACTCCCTTGGCCATGAGGCCGGTGACGCCCTGTTGAAGGTGGTCGGAGAGCGATTGCTGGGGGCGATTCGGGAATCCGATACCGTCAGTCGCGTCGGTGGTGACGAGTTCGTTGTGCTCCTGCCGGATTGCGGGCAGGTCGAGGATCTGACGCTGCTGGCGAAAAGGTTCATTGATCTGATCAGGCAACCTATGCATATCTCTGGGCGCGATCTTACCGTCACGTCGAGTATCGGCATCGCGGTGTTTCCCGAGGATGGACGGGACTTCATGCACCTGAGTCGAAATGCCGATGCTGCGCTCTATCACGCCAAGGATTGTGGAAGGGACAACTATCAATTCTATACCGCGGATATGAATGTTCGGGCCAAGCGGCGGCTGGGGATGGAAAATGCGCTGCGCCAAGCTTTGTGCCGTGGCGAAATGGAGGTCTATTACCAGCCGCAATTGTCCTTCCAGTCGCAGGAGTTAACCGGGTTTGAGGCGCTTCTGCGCTGGAATAGTCCCGATTACGGTTTCGTCGGGCCCGACCAGTTCATTCCGTTGGCCGAGGAGACCGGCCTGATTGTGCCGATCGGTAATTGGGTGCTGGAGCAGGCCTGCCGTCAGGTCAGAGAGTGGAATGAAAATTTCGAGTTGAACCTGAATATGGCCGTGAACCTGTCGGCAAAGCAGTTCACCGACGAGCTGATCGATACCATAGAGCAGACGCTGGCCCGTTCCGGTTTGCAATCCGGGAACCTGGTGCTGGAGCTGACCGAGAGTATTCTAATGGAGGATCCTACTGGTGCCGCTCTTCGCCTGGCTCAGATACGCGCGCTTGGCATCCGCATCGCACTGGATGACTTTGGTACAGGGTACGCGTCACTTGCCTATCTCAAGGATTTTCCGCTTGATAAGCTTAAGATCGATAAGGTGTTTACCGATGGTGTACCCGGCAAGGCCCATGACGAAGCGATCGTAAGAGCAATCATCGACCTGGCCGGATATCTCGGCCTGCGCACCGTGGCCGAGGGGATAGAGAACGAAGCCCAACGCCGGTTCATGCTGGAGGCTGGCTGTGATATTGGGCAGGGGTACCTCTTTTCCCGGCCGATTCCCGCGCATGAGGTAGAGACAGAGCTGCTGTGTCTGGGGCATCATACGACGAAAGTCTAATGACCGCAGAAGGATACACCGTCCATGAGGACTCACCCGCTACGCCAGCAAGTGATCAGTGAGGTTCATGCCAGACCATTTCAGAAGCTTTATTCGCCACTGTCGATGATCCATATCGGCGTGGTCATCGATGAGCAGACCAAGCTGAGCGTCATACAACGAGAGGTGGTTAACCTCGCTCATGAGATGGGCCTGTTCGATGCGCCGCTCGCCTCCTTCTTTTTCTGTCGTAACGACGTCTGCGGACTCCGCTTTGAAGCGCATAATGAGTTTTATACGCTGACCGCCTACCGCTTCGGCAGCACCGAGTTACCCACGGGCTTCCAGTCGCGTATCGCGAATCTGCAGGGGGCGTTTCTCTGCGGTTGCGAGTTGATCTGTGCCTCCGAGGTGGAGGATGTGGATAACTGGGTACGCAGCCAGTTCGATCACCAGATCGTTGGCTCCGAGCTGATGGGCGGCTATGCCAAGGTGTGGACCGATTTCCACCACCGTCGGGACAGCGGTCTGACCCGAATCCTGGTGCAGGATATCTCGTTGGCCTCGTATCAGCGTGGCCGTCTGCTGCAGCGCCTGTGTGAAATCGAAGTGTATCGTCACATGGCGTTGCTGGCGCTGCCAGAAGCGTTGCGGGCGATGCCGAGGATCACCCATCTGGACCAGACGCTGGCGCAGGTCAGTGCCCGGCTATCGACCGAGGAGCCGGCGGATCTGCTCGATGAGCTCACCAGCCTGGCCTCCAGTGTGGAGGCGCTGGCGGCGGCCACCGCCAACCGCTTCTCTGCCACCGAGGCGTATTTCACCCTGCTGGACAAGCGGATCGAGGAGCTGCGCGAAGAGCGTATCGAAGGGTTGCAGACCATCGAACAGTTCATGGAGCGTCGAGCGGATCCTGCACGCCTGACCTGTCAATCAGCAGGACTGAGAATTGAAAAACTGTCCAAACGCATAGCGCGGACCAGCCAGATGATCCGCTCCCAGGTCGATCTGTCGACCGAACAGCAGATGCGCGATCTGCTGCGGACTCTGAGCGGGCGGGCACGGTCCCAGCTGCGCCTGCAGGCAAAACTGGAAAGTTTTACCGTTATCGTGGTGACCTACTACGCATTCGACCTGATCGAGCGCTCGTTGCGCAACACCATTCAGGTTGAGCATATGCTCGATGTGGCGCTGTATATCCTCAGCGGTGCGGTACCTATGATCGCACTGTTGCTGTGGCTCTATATTCGGCGCATGCTGCGTGGAATCGATGATGAGTAGCCAGAGTCTTGCGATATAGGTCGATGTGAAGGCTGGCTCAGAGCCAGCCTTTGCGTTTGAAATACCAGTAGGGCGCGATCCCTGAGATCACCATCAACCCTAGCGCCCAGGGGTAGCCCAGCAGCCATTGAAGCTCTGGCATCTGTTCGAAGTTCATGCCGTAGATGCTGGCCACCAGTGTCGGCGGCAGGAACACCACGGCAGCGATGGAGAAGGTCTTGATGATCTGGTTCTGCTGGATGTTGATAAAGCCCAGCGCCGCGTCCATCAGGAAGTTGATCTTTTCGAACATAAAGGTGGCATGGGACATCAGCGTGTCCAGGTCGCGCAGGATTTCGCGACAACTCTCCTGCTCCTCCGGGTTCTGGCGGATATGGCGCAGCAAAAACGAGATCGAGCGCTGAGTATCCATCAACACCAGACGCATCTTGCCGTTGCTGTCCTCCAGCCGGGCAAGCTTATCCAGTGACTCCTCCATCTCGCCACTGATGCGATTCTCCAGCACCAGGGAGCTGACGTTTTCCAGGTTACGATGCAGGTCCTCGAGCTGGTCGGCCAGGTTATCCACCTTCTGATCGAACAAGGTCGTTAGCACCTGCAGCGGCGTGGCGGCCTCGACCCAGCCTCGACGGGCACGCAGGCGCATCAGACGAAAGTCCGCCAGTTCCACGTCACGTATGCTGAGCAACCGGTCCGGCTTCAGGGTAAAGGCGACAGTCGAGGTTTGGTGGCGACCTTCCGATTGATAGAGGAACAGTGAGTGGACATGGATATCCTGGCCTTCGATGAAGTAGCGCGCACTGGACTCGATCTCTTCGACCTCATGGGCATCCGGCAGGCTTTCAGGGTAGAGCGATTCGATCAGCCAGCGCTCTTCGCTGCTGGGCTCCTGCAGGTCGATCCAGCCCACCTCACGCAGCGTTTCCGCCGCATTGTGGTGCTCCAGCTCGCACTCGCTCAGATGCCCGTCGGCGATCGAAAATGCTCTCATCATGGCGCTAGCCTCTTCAGCCGGTTACGGTGCTGACGACGGTATACACAAGATAACCGGCGTAGCCCACGTAGACCAGGGTCAGCAATCCGCCCTCAAGTCGATTGATATGGCCCGCCTTGCGGATACCGTAGCCGAGAATGAACAGCGAGAAGGTCAGTGCAGCCATCACCATCCAGTCGCGATAGAGGACCTCGGGATCAACCACCAATGGCTGAATGGCGCCTGCGATACCGACCACGGCCAGGGTATTGAAGAGGTTGGAGCCGATCACGTTACCCAGTGCCAGGTCGTGCTCGTTCTTGCGCACGGCAACAATGGAGGAGGCCAGTTCCGGCAGTGAGGTACCGATCGCGACCACGGTGAGGCCGATGATCAGGTCGCTTACGCCCAGAGCTGTGGCGATCTCCACCGCCCCCCAGACCAGTATGCGCGAACTGACCACCAGCAGTAACAGGCCGAAGAACAGCCAGAGCAGGGCGGTCTTCAGCGGCATAAGGCCATCTTCCAGTTCGTGGGCGAAGTCATCGCCCAGCGCATCGCCACGCTGCTTCATGCCCTGCCAGATCGACCAGCCCATGGTGGCGGCGAAAACCAGCAGCAGAACCACAGCATCGAGCCTGGATATATGACCGTCGAGCAGTTGATACCCTGACAGCAGGGTGACGCCGGCGAGAATCGGCAGCTCCTTGCGCAAAATCTGTGAGTGAACGGCGATCGGGCAGAGGAGTGCTGTGATACCCAGGATCAAAGCGATATTGGTGATGTTGGAGCCGTAGCCGTTACCCAATGCCAGGCCGGGGTTACCCTGTAACGATGCCAGAGCAGATACCACCATCTCCGGCGCCGAGGTGCCGAAGCCGATGATCACCATGCCGATCAACAGCGTTGGCATACCCAAATGGCGAGCGGTTGCCGCAGCACCATCGACAAAACGATCGGCGCTCCAGACCAGTAGCGCCAAACCCGCGATCACGGCAAGAATTGCCAGTAACATCTATCCACTCCCGGAATATGACAAAGACAAGAAACTCAGCGCGCTACTATACCAGCTCAGCTGCTGTAGCTCAGGGGGAAAGCAGCGCTTGATGTAAGATTTTTTCGATCCTGTAATCAGCTTAAATCGAACCGCAGGCCCGATATCTCTGGAGGCTTAAGCTGGGTGTAGACGCAGTGTATCCGTAACGCGCGCGAAAGTTGTCAGTCCGGGCTTGTTCTTTCAAATCAGTCTGATAGAATGCGCACCCACTTGAGACGGCGACCTGTATTGCCGAATTCAAGTATAGAGTGGTCAGGTGTCCGAGTGGCCGAAGGAGCACGCCTGGAAAGTGTGTATGTCGAAAGGCATCGAGGGTTCGAATCCCTCCCTGACCGCCATCCTATTCAGAAGCCCTGCTGAGCAATCGGCGGGGCTTCGTCGTTTTAGGTTCTGACAAACTCGCCCAGGGAGGGTGAGAACCCTCGACAGGGTTCGAGTAGAGCGAAGCGAAACAACGCCGGAGCTTGCGACGGCGGCCCCGAAGGGGCGAAGTAATCCCTCCCTGACCGCCATCCTATTCAGAAGCCCTGCTGAGCAATCGGCGGGGCTTCGTCGTTTTAGGTTCTGACAAACTCGCCCAGGGAGGGTGAGAACCCTCGACAGGGTTCGAGTAGAGCGTAGCGAAACAACGCCGGAGCTTGCGACGTATGTCTCGGATAAATGAGAAGGACGCAGTTCCGACAACTCATAAACGTACTTGCCGGAGTGATAACTGAGTTAGGGTGTTCTGGCATCAAATAGTTGCGACCACTCACGGATAAAACGCTCGCGCTTCATCTCGTCTTGAAACGTCATCACCGGAAGACCAATCTTGATGGGGTGAAATCGTAGTTGTCTCTTTTCACTTATTGCCGCGATAGATGAGGGGCCTGTGGCCTCGGGGCGCAGTGCGATCAGGTTGCTCTTGCTGGCGATGATCTGTTGGCCCTCCTTGGACAGCAAAAATCGTATAAAGGCTTGTGCCGTGGCGAAGTTATCAGTCTGTTTGGGTACCAGCGCGATTCGCGACATTACGAGAGTGTAGTCCTCCGGCATGATGACACCGATGCGGCTGTCTTTGCGTGCACGGGCCAGTGCATAAGAGCCGAGTACATTGTAAGCGAGCGCTAGCTTCCCTTCGCCAAGGTCGTCAAGCATGTCACTTGTGCAGCAGTAAGTGTGCGACGCTGCACGCGCGAGGCTTTCAAGAATTCGGCCGGAGATGCTGGATACGACGGTATCGTGGGTGGCGAAGAAGTAACCGGCTCCTGAAAGACGAATGTCATAGCTGCCAACCTTTTCGTAGTACCGTTCAGGGTCATTACGCAGAGCATCGACGAGTGATTCGTGGCTGGAGGGTACAGGGGCATTCTCGAACGACGCCTTGTTATAGGCAATGACCACGGGCTCGAACGTGAAGCCAAATGCCTCATTTCGCCAATGGGACCATTCCGGCAAATCGATCGACTCGGGAATATCGAGTGTTCTGGCGTGTCCGTCGTTTACGAGTTTGACCTGTAGGTCCATGGCCGAGCTGAGCACCACATCGGCACCTTTGATCTTCCCGCTAGTCAAAGCGTTATAGAGTGTCGTCGACTCGTATTCGTTATAGCGAACGTCTATATAGGGGTGCCGGCGTTCAAAGGCCTCGATAATCGGTTTAATGGCTCGCGTATCGGTCGCGCTGTAAATATCAAGGCGTTTGACCGAGTTCGGTGTAGTGAACTGCTCGAAGCCTTGATCGGACGGCGTCCGGCGTTCGGCAGCTTGGAGGGCAGTTATCGATAACAGGCAGACGATGGCGGCTCGAATAGCGATCTTCATATCCGTCTCCGAGGTAACACCAGTTCGACCCTTAATCCCTGGGGCTGCCGGTTTATAAGGTGCAGTTGTCCCCCGTGCGCTTCGGTTACGGTATTGGCGATACCGAGCCCAAGTCCGGAGCCCAGGGTGTTTTTTCCGGTTTCTATTCGTTCAAACCGCAAGACCGCACGTTGAAGCATCTCGTCCGGGATGCCGGGGCCTTGGTCGTCGACAAAAATTTTTACCTGTTCCGCTTCAACGTCGATGCCCAATGTTATCGAGTTATTTTCAGGCCCATATTTGATCGCATTATCAATCAGGTTGCGTAGGCACTCTCTAAGGCTCACCGGGTCGGCATCGATCGTCAGATCCCTGTGTGTATTGGAGTAGTTGAACTCGATATTGGAGTCGGCATGATCGCGTACTTCGGACGTCAGGATAGCGCTGAGTAGGGCATCCAGCTTTACCTGTTGGAATTGATTGGTATCGCGCCGGTGTGCGACCAGGGCGTGGGTGAGGAGCTGATTGGTCAGTCGGGTCAGTTTGCGGTGCTGGTTTCGTATGAGTGCCAATCGATTCTGAAGCTTATCCTGGTCATGCTCCATTTCCGCCATATCGAGTTGAGCTTGAACGCTGCTGAGTGCCGTTCGAATTTGATGAGAGGCATCCGCAATGAATACCTGCATCATATCCAGATTGGACTGCAGACGTGTGCGGTATTGGTCGATGGAGGCAATAAGCGGTTTGACCTCTTTTATATCGGTATCGGGTAGAGGCCCCATTTCGTCGGCTCTGCGCTCGCGCAGACTGCGTGATAACTGGTTGAGAGGGGACAAAGTCCGGTTTATGCCGAATGCAAGGCTCGTCAAGGCCAGTGTAATCACGAGCACGAGAACAGCCATCTCACCCAAGAGAATCTCGTTGGACAGGGCATTTCTGGCGTTACGGCTCTGCCCGATACGCACCTCTACCCATCCAGATACGCCTGGGTCGTCCAGCCTTTTAGACACAACAACGGCTCGGATCGGCTCATTGAGATAATTGGTGTTATAGAAGACGGGTGAAGCGCTCGGCGTGTAGTGTTCCGGCGGCGGGAAGTCCTTGTACCCGGTCAGGTAGCTTTTATCTGGACCGCTGACGGCATAGTAGACTTTGTCATCGGGGGCTAGCGAGAGAATATCGAGCGCGGCGTAGGGCAGGTCCACCTCAACCTGTCCGTTGCGAGACCGAATACGCTCGATAATGGCCAGTGCAGAGCCAGTCAGCAGGCGATCATACGACAGGTCGGCGGTTCTGTTAGCGTATTGCCACACACCGGCACTGAGCACCAGGAAAACCACCAGCATAAGACCGGCAGTCCCCGAAAGCAGCCGCTTTCGTAGCGAATAACGCCCGCTAATCATCCACATGGGCAAGATAGCCGAGTCCACGAATGGTTTTTATATGCAATGACGATCCCGCTAGTTTCTTGCGCAGGCGGGTCAGTACCTGTTCGATTGCATTCGGCGTATACGCCTCATCGAAACGGTACAAGCGGTCCGCGATCTGTTCTTTGGTTAGCACATGGTCGAGGTTGTTCAGCAGCAGCTCTAAAAGCTGTATCTCGCGGTGGCGAAGATCGATTTGTATTTCATGCAGCGTGACAGACGCGGTTGACGCATCGTAGGTCAGGTTACCGCAGACGATCTGGTTGCTGGCGTTCCCACGTTCACGACGCAGTAACGCGCGACAGCGGGCAGCCAGTTCCCTGAAATCGAAAGGCTTAACCATGTAGTCGTCCGCGCCAATATCCAGCGCGCTGACCCGATCATCGACTTCAGCTCTGGCTGTCAGAATAAGAACAGGAATCTCTTCGCTTTGAGCGCGAAGCTGTTTCAGTAGCTGAAAGCCGCTCTTGCCCGGCAGGTTAATGTCGAGAATCAACATATCGAAACTTTGATAGGCAAGGAGTTTCTCTGCAGACTCAGCCGATTCACACCAGTCCAGTGGGTGTCCAATATGACCGAAGTATTCACTTATAGCATTGGCCAACTCGGTGTTGTCTTCAATTAGCAGAATGCGCATATCGTGGGTGTAGGTCCGGGATCAAACCTATTCAGTTAATGCGAACTCCCCAAGGATGTCTAGATCATTACAAAAAAGTAGGGGAAAGCGTTTCGAATCGCCTCTGTGTCAGCTTCAGGTCAGTTTCAGCATTTAATCTCCACTGACGCCCAATTCCAATGGGTGAAAATTACAACAACAAGATGTGGAGTTTAATCGTATGAAGCATACGACGCGTACCCTACTGGTGGCCCTTGGCCTTGCCTCCTCTCTGTCTGCTTTTGCCTTCGATCCCGATAAGCCTGAGTGTATTGCGCCCGCCAAGCCTGGCGGCGGCTTTGACCTTACTTGCCGGATTGCCTCTAACGGCTTTGGTGATGCGGGCCTGCTGCCTTCGCCAATGGCGGTAACATTTATGCCGGGTGGTGTCGGTGCTGTTGCGTACAACCATATCAACTCGAATCGTCGTGATGATGGCGATGCATTGGTCGCATTCAGCTCGGGCTCACTGTTGAACCTTGCTCAAGGCAAGTGGGGCAAGCAGCTAGACGAGAATGACGCACGTTGGGTCGGTGCGGCCGGTGTTGACTACGGTGCCGTTATCGTCAAGTCCGACGCGCCCTGGAATACCCTCGGCGAACTGGTTGAAGCCATTAAAGCGGACCCGAGCGGATTCGTACTTGGTGCCGGCGGCGGTGTTGGTAGCCAGGACTGGATGAAAGCCGCCATTCTGATGAAGTCGGCCGGTGTGGATCCCAAGAAGATGCGCTACGTAGCCTATGAAGGCGGTGGTGAAGCCATTGCAGCGCTGATGGGCGGTCACATTAAAGTCTATCCCGGTGATATGGGCGAGATGAAAGGGCAGTTGGAAGCCGGGCGAATGAAGGTGCTGGCGGTCATGTCCGATGAACGACTCGAGGGTGAGTTCAAGGATATCCCGACAGCAGCCGAGCAAGGCTTCGATGCCGAGTGGGCGATACTGCGCGGTTATTATCTGGGGCCGGATGTCAGCGACGAAGCCTATGCGTATTGGACCGATACCTTTAATAAGGCTTACGAAAACCCGATCTTCCTGAAAACTGTCGAAGACAAGGGCCTGGTGCCCTACAAGTCGGCTGGTGAAGCCTTTGATGCCGATGTGAAGAAGCGCGTCAATCTAATGCGTGAACTTGCCAAAGAAGCTGGTCTTATCAAGTGAGGCCCGCCGTGTACGATCGCATTTTTGCAGGTGCGCTGTTGTTGCTGTCCGGGCTTATCGCCTGGGCAGCAGCCCAGTTCGATGTGCCTTTCCAGTATGAGCCTTTGGGCCCAAAGGCTTTTCCCTACATTCTGTCTGCTTTGTTAGCTGTTGCAGCCGTTTGGTTGATGATCAGGCCAAGTGCCGATGGCTGGAAACCGACCAAAGAGGTGGTCTTGAGACTTGGGGGCGCGTTGGTGTTGATGTATGGCTACGCCTTCATCTACGAGCCGTTGGGTTTCATTATCGCAACAGCGGTTGTCGGTGGCGTCTTCTCATGGCTGTTTGGTGAAAAGCCGATTAAGGCCGGAGTCTATGCCTTGGTCATGAGTGTGGTGTCCTTCTTCCTACTGACCGATTTGTTGCAATTGAACGTGCCGGTAGGGACCGTTTTCGGAGGCTGACCGATGGAAGTTTTATCTGCTTTAGCGACCGGTTTCTCGGTGGCTTTTACCCCCCTGAACCTGTTTCTTGTATTGTTCGGCTGCTTTACCGGTACGCTAATTGGGTCGCTGCCGGGTATCGGCCCGATCAACGGCGTGGCGATTCTCTTGCCACTGGCTTATTCAATAGGCCTTCCCCCGGAGTCGGCCCTGATTTTGTTGGCCGGCGTTTACTACGGGGCTGAATACGGTGGCCGAATCTCCAGCATCTTGTTGAACGTGCCGGGTGATGCCGGTGCGATCATGACGACACTCGACGGCTATCCCATGTCAAAGCGCGGAGAGGGAGGGCGAGCGCTTGCAATCTCGGCGGTCTCATCCTTTGCAGGCAGCATGGGTGCTTTGCTGATGATGGTCATCATGGCGCCGTTGCTGAGTGAACTTGCGATACGTTTCGGACCCACCGAATACGTGATGTTGATGGTGTTTGCATTCACCTGTCTGGCCACAATGGTCGGTAGTCGGCCGATTAAAACGCTGATTGGGACGTTGATCGGTTTGGTTCTCGCGACTGTCGGTGTTGATTCAGGCACCGGTGTTCTGCGTTTCACGATGGACATACCGAACTTCTTTGACGGCGTGGATTTCCTTGTGGTGGTCATTGGTGTATTTGCCATCAGCGAAGTGCTGGTGTTGCTGGAGCAGTGGGTCAACAACGACCTGAAGGTGACCCCGGTCGGCAAGAGCTTTGTAACGTTCGCCGATATTGTGAAGGTTCGCTGGGTTATTCTGCGTGCCACCGTGATCGGGTTCTTCATCGGCGTGTTGCCCGGTACTGGTGCCTCTATCGCGAGTGCTGTCGCCTACGGCACAGAGAAACGGATGGCCGAGGGTGATAGCGACGAGTTCGGTAAGGGGGATATACGGGGTTTGGCTGCCCCCGAGGCTGCCAATAATGCATCCGCCGCGGGTGCGATGGTGCCGATGTTGACGCTGGGTATTCCGGGCAGTGGCACGACCGCTATTCTTCTGGGTGCTCTGTTGATGTTTAACATCACGCCGGGCCCCCTTCTGTTTGAGCAGAAGCCCGAGATTGCCTGGGGCCTGATTGCGTCCATGTTCTTGGGCAATATTGCGCTGCTGGTTTTGAACCTGCCGTTGATTGGTGTGTTTGTCCGGTTGTTGTCGATTCGTCAGTCCTATCTGATTCCTGTGATTGTGATGCTGACATTCGTCGGTATATATTCCATTCACGGGGACAGCTTCGACCTGTTTTTCATGGTGATTCTGGGCATATTCGGATTCATTCTGCGCAAACTCCATTTCTCGCTCGCGCCGGTGATTCTGGGCCTCGTGTTGGGTGAGGTGCTGGAGGAGAACCTGCGTCGTAGTCTGTCCATGAGTGGCGGGGATTGGTCGATACTGCTAAACGGCAACATTACCATTGGCCTTGCCATTGCTTCTGTGTTGGCGCTTGTATTGCCTTTCCTGCTCAAGCGAATCAAAGGGAAGGGGCGTACGGCTCAGTTGCAGGCTGAGTTAGACGACTAAACCTGATTACATACGGGCACCGCTAAGGGCTGTCTCACCAGTGTGGGGCCGCCCTTACTTTTTTAGGGCACGGTATGCTGAAAGTGATGTGGACGCTTGCCATTGGCGTGGCAGGAGCATGGGTTGCTAACCTGACGGGGCTGCCTTCTCCCTGGTTGGTGGGCGCAATGATTGGTGTGCTTTTGGCGATATGGGCGAAAGTGCCCGTTTCGATGCCTTCACTAACGACCACGTTCATCTCCCTGTTTATGGGGGTTTCCATTGCCTCAAGTGTTGAGGCGGATTTCTTTATTCACCTAAAGGACTGGAGCCTCTCCATCGGGTTGATGGTGATGATGCTTGGCGTGCTGCTGGCTATACTCTTCGGGTTTTATCGCTATCGCTGCCAGTGGAGTCCAAGCGACGCGCTTTTGTGTTCGATACCCGGTAACTTGGCGGTAGTCCTTATATTCGCGGCCCAAGCGAATCTCAGTGTAAAGCGCATTGCGCTTGTCCACAGTGTCCGGCTGTTCTTTCTTGTTTCTGCGCTACCTCTGCTATTCCCGATTGTGGATCGTCAGGTGTCGGCTAACGCGGTAGATGACATACCGGGCTGGGAGCTGTTGCTGGTATTTTGGGGCGCCGGCCTCACCGGGTGGGGGGCTGCCAAACTGCGTGTGCCAGCAGGCATGCTGGTCGGGGCGATGCTGTGGTCGCTGGTCGTTAAGTTTGTCTTCGGTATGGGGTTTCACATTCCTCCGGAGTGGTTCCGAGTGGTGCTGGTCATCCTGGGGACGGCAACGGCTGTGCGTATGGCGGATCTGGATCTAGGCCTGTTGAAAGAAACGTTGAAGGGGGCTTTTGGCGGTCTGGCGTTGGGGTTGGCCGTGAGCGGTCTATTCTCATTTGCACTGTATTGGGGGGGAGGGGTGCCGCTGCTCCAAGCGCTGTTGGCATACATGCCGGGCGGAATTGAAGTGATGGTGGCAATCGCCTTCAGCACCGACGTTGACCCCGTGTTCGTGGCCACCCATCAGCTAATACGAGTTCTGCTCATGTGCTTCGCGCTGCCGTTGCTCTTCAAGGCGGTGGGGGCCGGCGAGCGCGGCTAATTCACACACACTGCGTGTCAGTCGAAGTTGAAGCATTTCGTAGCGTTTTCGCCCAGCACTTGGTCGGCGCCATCGCCAAGCCAATCGCGCAGTAAGGTGACGCTTCCGGTGTAGGTGCGGCCCGCTTCGTGCTGCGTCCAAGGAAAGTCGCTGCCCCAGAGGAGTCGATCCAGAGCGGTGGCTGCAAAACGAGCAGCCACCGGAGCCGGGTCTGCTTTGAATCGGTAGGGGCCTGAGAGCTTTATCCACAGTTGATCGGACTTGAGGCCTGCATCCAGCACGTCGATTGTGGCACAACCATTTTTTTCCGGTAATCCAAAATGGTCGGCAACGACGGTCAGACCGCGTGCTAACAAAGGCTCCAGCAGCTTGACCCAAGACTGCCCTGGCATCTGAATTTCCAGATGACAATCGTATCGCTTGAGCAATGAGAAGAGGTGATCGTTCGCCCCATTTAGAATGTCCGCGGGATTTGGATGCCCCACCAGATTGAACCTAACTCCTTTGACGCCCGCCTCAACCATCTTTCGAAACGCATCTTCCTCTATCGTCGGTTCAACGACCGCCACTCCTCGAAGACGCTCTGGCCAAAGCTCAAGCATCGAAAGCAGATACTGGTTATCGGTGCCGAGATAACTGGGTTGCACCAATACCGCTTTGTCGACCTGAGCACTTTCCATTTCGCTGAACAGCATCGCCATCGTCTTGGTGTAGGCCGGTGTGTAGCGTGGGTTTTGAACGAACGGACTAAAGGCAGACCAGACGTGGGTGTGGGTATCGATGTAGGTCATTGGAGTGGGGCTCCGAAAAAATAATTGCGATTCAGGTTGACAGTCCTATATAGGAGTATAAGTATATAAGTCAGCAACGCAACGCTTTCGCATAACAAAACAGAGACAAAAGGCGATGAGTACGATGACCGATGCGCGTTTACCGCGCTATTACCTGATCCGCGACGAACTCCATAAGAGAATTCTCAACGGAGAGTGGAAGCCCGGAGAACTGATCGACGCCGAGTCCGCGCTTGCAGATCGCTATGGCGTAGCGCTGGGGACAATGCGTAAGGCGATCGCGCAGCTGGTCAGTGAAGGGTTTCTAGAGCGCCGTCACGGTGTCGGTACCTTCGTGCGACGGGCGAACTTCGAGAGTTCTTTGTTTCGCTTCTTTCGTTTCACCTCAGCCAGCGGTGAGCGTGTCGTACCGGAAAGTCAGATTCTTGATCTGCGAGTGGTGCCTGCCAATGAAGAGTGCGCGCGGCATCTTGAGCTTTCGACTGGCGATGAGCTGATTGCGATCAAGCGTCTGCGTCTGCTCGAGCACAAGCCTGTGCAATTCGAAGAGATCTACCTGCCGAAAACACTTTTCGAACCGCTACTGGAGACGCCTGCCGAGAGCCTGCCCGCACTGCTGTATCCCTGGTACGAAGAGTGCTGCGATCAAGTCGTTGCGTCTGCACATGAAGAGCTCTCCGTCGAAAAAGTGTCCGTCGAACATGCTCATCTGCTGGGCATAGAGACAGGCGACCCGGTGATCCTGATCGAGCGTCTTGCTCATGACATCGCCGGACGTCCCATCGAATGGCGTCGCAGCCGAGGTGCGGCTGAGCGCTTCCGATATCACATCGATATCCGTTAACCCCCACGCTCTCCAAAAGCAATAACGCGAGGTTTCCCATGAAAATAAGAACTGTATTGGCCGCATCCCTGGCAACGCTGATTTCGGTCGGTGCCTATGCCGAACCGATCAAGGTGCGTGTTGCGAGCCACGTATCAGAATACTCACCCCTCAAGCAGCAATACGACCTGTTCACTGCCGAGGTTGAAAAGCGTCTTCCGGGTCAGTTTGACTTCCGTTTCTATCCGTCCGGTCAGATCGGTAACGAGTCAGCGCTTATCACCAACGTCAAAGCCGGTTCCATCGAAATGATTGCGGTGGCTTCCGGGGTGATGAAGTTGGATAAAAAACTGGGCATCTTTGACCTGCCCTGGCTGTTCGATAGCCGTGAGCATGTGCGCAAGGCAATGTCCGGCCCATTTGGTGATGCCGTCAAACAGCGTGTCGAAGACAAGGCCAACGTCAAAGTCGTCGGCATCTATGAAAACGGCTCCCGCCACATCCTGAACAAGGTTCGTCCGGTAAACACCATCGACGACCTCGCCGGTATGAAAATCCGTGTGTCGGGCGGCAAGTTCAGAAGCAAGGTATTCAGCGATCTGGGTGTTCTGCCGCAGAAAGTCGCCTGGAAAGAGACCTTTACTGCACTGCAGACCGGTGTTGTTGATGGTGCGGAAGCGGCCACCTACGGCTTCTACGAGCAGAAACAGCATGAAGTCGGCGGTTATCTGAGCCTGACCAGCCATGTGTACACCCCGAGCTTCCTGCTGGCATCAAACAGCTTCTGGGACAGCCTGAACGATGAACAGAAGAAGGTCTTCACCGAAGTCGGACAGGAGATCACCGGTGCGACCTATGATGCAGCTGCCGACCTTGAGAAGGGCTACCTGGCGGAGATGAGCAAGCAGATCGAAGTGAACGACGTTGATCTGAAGCCGTTCCAGGATGCCACCCGTGCCACTCACGACGAGTACCTGGAGGAGTTCGGTACTGAGTGGATGGACATGATCAACGCTGCGCGTTGATCGCCGGAGAAGACGATGCGTCTACTAACGTTACTTGACCGCATTGTCGCGACGGTGGCTGGCTCCGCGCTGGCCATCTCCACGACGATGCTGCTGTTGAACGTGGCCAACCGCTACATCATTCAGGGTTGGCTGCGTGAGTGGGCTCAGGACGGTGTGATGACAGGCGTCTATCAATTCCTGAGCGGTTATATCAGCCCCCTGAGCGCCATGGCTGATGAAGTACCTGGATTGCTGCTGGTGTGGATAGCCTATCTTGGCGCCTATCTGGCCATGCGTGATAAAGGGCATATCAACTTCGAGATGCTGGTGGAGAAGTTGCCAGAGTCTCTGGCTCGCTGGGTAACCCGCATCAATGCCGGAATGATTGTCGCGTTCCTTGGTGTGCTGCTCTACCAATCGGTCCGCATGATCATGGTGGACGGCGAAACCGAGATTGAGACTGCAGAGGTCGCACAGGGCTGGTTCATGGCCGTACTGCCGATCTTTTCCGTGCTGATGATGATCGCCATCGTCGACAAGATTATCCGTGGGAGGAACCTTTGATGGCTTGGCTGGTACTCGCGCTGCTCTGCGGTTTGATCGTGGTGGGCGTGCCGATTGGTTTCTCGCTGATGCTCACCGCTGCGGTGGCGATGCTGATTTCCGGCATCGACCTTATTATGGTGCCGATCCAGATGTTTGCCGGCACCAAGAGTGTGGTACTGCTCGCCATTCCTCTGTTCATCTTCATGGGTGAACTGATGGGGGCTACCTCCATTTCCGAGCGCATTATCCATCTCGCAAACTCCATGGTGGGCTGGATTCGGGGCGGCTTGGCGCACGTCAACGTCCTGACCTCCATGTTCATGGCTGAGATGAGCGGCTCGGCGGTGGCGGATGCCGCCGTTATGAGCAAGGTATTCGTGCCGCAGATGGAAAAGCAGGGCTACCCGCGAGAGTTCGCCGCTGCTGTGACCGCAACCAGCGCGACCCTTGGCATTATCATCCCGCCCTCAATCCCGATGGTGCTTTATGGCGTGACGACGAACCAGTCCATTAAAGAGCTGTTCATGGCAGGCATCGTGCCGGGGATTCTGCTCGGTGGCGCGTTTATGATCACCTCGTACATCTTTGCGCTGAAAGAGGGGCACCCGCGCAACAGTGGCTTCCGACTGCTGGTGCTGGCGTCTGCGCTGATGGCCGCTTTCATACCCCTGCTTATTCCCGTAGCCGTCGTCGGCGGGTTGATTGCCGGTATCGTAACGCCGACCGAAGCCGCAGCAGTCGGCGTACTGGCCGCCTTGATCTTCGGTGCGGTGCTGCACCGTGACCTGACGCTTCGCAATCTTGGCGAGCTGCTCACCGCTACAACAAAACAGACCTCCGTGGTGATGATGATCATTGCGGGCTCTGCCGTGCTCGGTCAGTTCCTGGCCAACGAACAGCTGCCGCAGCAGATTGCCGGTGCCATCGGTGGCATCACCGATCAGGCCTGGCTGTTGATCCTGCTGATCAATCTGTTCCTGCTGGTGCTGGGGATGGTACTGCATGCTTCGGCAGCGATTCTGATCGTCGTGCCCATGTTGCTGCCGCTGGCGCAGCAGATCGGCATCGATCCGATCCATTTTGGTGTCATTGTCTGCCTTAACCTGGGTATTGGTCAGCAGACACCGCCGGTTGCATCGGTTCTGTTGACCGTGTGTTCGACCGCAAATGTGCGTATCGATCACGTCATGCGTTACTGCAAGTGGTTCATTCTGGCGATGTTTGTCACGCTGATCGTGGTGACATACGTGCCTGCAACGGCGCTGTGGTTCCGATAGAGGCTTGGTCCTTGCCTCACCTCTATTGCCGGCTCTTGAGCCGGCTTTTTTTGCGGTAAGGGAGTGAGCCTATTGGCTACCGGTCCGACGATATATAGGGGGCTCTGACCTCTGCACAGTGGCATCTGACAGCCGCTAAAGCGTTCAGGATCGACTCGCCGATCACCTCCATGCGCGTACCCGGCGAGAAGATCAAGCTTACGCCCAGATCCTGCAATGCGGCCGTATCCGTTTCCGGAATGATGCCGCCGACAAAGAGGGGGATTGCGTCCAGCCTGTTTTCACGTAAAGCCCCGACCAGCTGTTCGATGAGGGGCAGGTGAGCACCGGAAAGGATCGACACCCCCAGGGCATCGTAGTGCCGGAACTTGAGCATCTTGCAGACCTGCTCGGGCGTGCTGAACAGCGGGCCCATATCGACCTCGAATCCGGCGTCCTTCAGCCCTGACGCCACAACCTGGATGCCACGGTCATGACCGTCGAGCCCTAATTTGACCAGCAGTATCGCGGGTGCGTGCCCTTCACCTTCGCCGAAGGTTTTGACCTGGCGCTCAAGCCTGCGCCATGCCGTATCCTGTCGCCGGTCGGCGGCATAGAGCCCCCGAAGAAATCGGCTATCGGCATGGTAGCGGCGCATATGGCCGAGCAACGCCTGGGTGCACTCGCCTACGGTCGCGCGGACGCGAATTGCGTCAATGGTCAGCGCCAGCAGATTGGTACCCGGTTGCGCCGCGCCGGCAGCCAACCGTGCCAGAGCCTGCTCGACCGCCGCACCATCGCGGCTCTGCTTGAGGTGTGCGATGCGTGTGCGTTGTTCGTTCAGCACTGCACTGCCTTCAACCTTGAGCAGCGCGGCCGAGGGTGTCGGCTCGTCACTGACGAACCGGTTGACGCCGATGATCGCTTGCTGGCCAGTGTCGATGCGGCTCTGGGTGTGCAGGGAGCCAGTCTGGATCTGTTCGCTGACCCAGCCTGACTGCAGGGCTTGCAAGATGCCACCCTGCGCATCGATCTGTGCCAGGTAGGCACGCACCCTATCGGCCATCGCCTTGGTCATCGACTCCATCATGTAGGAGCCGCCCCAAGGATCGGCCACCTCGCAGATGCCGGTTTCCTGTTGCAGGATTAGCTGCGTGTTACGCGCCAGACGGGCGGAGTGCTCGCTGGGCAGCGACAACGCTTCGTCATAGGCGTTGGTGTGCAGCGACTGGGTGCCGCCGAACACGCCAGCCATCGCTTCGATGGTGGTGCGGATCAGATTGTTCTGCGGCTCCTGGGCGGTCAGCGACCAGCCGGAGGTTTGGCAGTGCATCTTCATCCGCTTGGCGCGCTCGGATCTGGCGCCGCGGCGCTCCACCTCTTCGCTCCACAGCAGGCGTGCCGCACGCAGCTTGGCGATCTCGTTGAAGAAGTTCATGCCGACACCGAAGAAGAAGCTGAGACGGTGGCAGAAATGATCGAGGTCGAGCCCGCGCGCGGCGATCCGGTCCAGATAGGCCCGCGCGTTGGCCAGCGTCAGGGCCAGTTCAAGAGCCGGGTCGGCGCCGGCTTCCTGAAAGTGGTAGCCGGAGATCGACATGCTGTTGAAGTTGGGCAGCTCATGGCTTAAGTACTCCACCACATCGGTGCAGATCCGCATCGACGGCTCCGGCTCGAAGATATAGGTGTTACGGACCATGAACTCCTTGAGGATGTCGTTCTGAATCGTGCCGCGCAGTTGATGGCGCGCGACACCACGCTCCTCGGCGGCGACGATGAAGGCGGCCATGATCGGCAGTACCGCGCCGTTCATGGTCATGGAGACCGAGACCTGGCTCAGGTCGATGCCATCGAACAGCCGCTTCATATCCTCCACGCTGTCGATGGCGACCCCGGTGCGGCCCACATCCGCCTGCGCGGTGGGGTGGTCGGAATCGAAGCCCAGATGAGTGGCCAGATCGAAGGCGACGGACAGCCCCTGTCCGCCTTCGGCCAGGGTGCGCTTAAAGGCAGCATTGGAGGCGTCTGCGCCGGCAAAGCCGGTGTATTGGCGAATCGTCCAGGGTTTCTGCCGGTACATCGACTCGAACGGGCCGCGCACAAAGGGGGACTCGCCGGGACAGCTTCCAAGGTGAGCGAGCCCGTCGATATCATCCTGTGTGTAGTATGGCTTGTGCATGCTTACCCCCTGTTGGCCCAGCGATACTCGGTACTGCTCAAACGCTGTTTGCGGGTCAGAATGTCGGCAATCTTGCTGCCGTCGGAGTCACGACGCACCGTCAGCCAGTGGATCAAATGGCGTGCATCGCTTTTCAGCGTGCTGAACTCCAGGTGCAAAGCGTCGCCGATGTTGATGTTGCCGTAGTAGTTCAGTTGGCGGTCGCAGGTTTGCCACAGCTGACGGTTGCGGTTCCAGGCCCACTCGGCGCGATCGGCGGCAGCCTGGAAGTTGGCGAAGTAGAGAAAGTCTGCGCCATTGAAATCGTTATGGGGGCAGGGGTGATGGACGATACCCGGCAACGTCGAGGATCTGTCCGGCTTCAGCTCGTGCCACTCCTGCCACTGTTCGGCGCGAAACTGCTTGGTCGATTCCGACAGGGTGATCGCTTTCGCCTTAAGGCGCAGCAGATCGTCGCGGTAGCTGTTGGCGCTGAGAGCAGCAGGCAGCTCGGTGCGGGTAACGCTTTGGTTGTTACCGGCCTCCCGGCGGCTGACCTGCGTGGACAGCATCTCCACCCGGGCGCACTCCCGGCCGTTGCATAGCACCCTGTGGGTGCTGAAAAAGCGCGCCCGGCCCGCCGGGGCCAGGTGCGTTTCAATAGTGAAGCGATCGTTTTCATCGATCAACTGAAGGTGGGCGTCAGCCAGTTTGACCGCCACGAAGGCGGCGTACACCGGCGAGCCATCCTGGGCCTTGAACGCGGGCAGCGCCAGTCCAAACAGGTCGGCCAGGGCCAGCCAGTGCTGGTTACCGCACTCTTTCAATAACCAGTTCTCGCTCAGTCCGCACAGTGACAGATTGGGCATGCCGGCCAGAAACGCTGCCTCGCGTGTGATCATACAATCGCTCCTGCCGGCTTAGGCCGGTACGGCTTCGACAGCGG
This sequence comes from Marinobacterium zhoushanense, assembly GCF_014641945.1. GTDB lineage: Bacteria > Pseudomonadota > Gammaproteobacteria > Pseudomonadales > Balneatricaceae > Marinobacterium_D > Marinobacterium_D zhoushanense. The sequence continues at coordinate 95,765 of NZ_BMIJ01000002.1, read as the reverse complement.
TGGTTTTCACCCTGCGCTGGTAGGCCGCGATGTGTTCGGACAGGTACTCGGCGTCCTGGCCGACACTGGTGAAACGACCGGAGCCCCAGGTGTGCAACCAGGGCAGACCAATGAAGTACAGACCCGGCTGGTTGGTGACACCGCGGTCGTGTTTCGGGTGGCCCTGGCCGTTGAATACTGCGGCGTCCAGCCAGCCGAAATCGGGGCGGAAGCCGATACACCAGAGGATGCTGGTGATGCCGGACTCGGCCAGGTTGAGCTGGGTGCGTTCCTTCTCCGGTGCCCAGCTTGGTGTGTAGACGGACGGACCCTCCTCGGTTTTGATGCCCTGCTGTTCGATCCAGGCGTCGATGCGCGCGTTAATGTTGTTCAATGTGGCGTCAGCCTTGTCCAGGTTCTCCGTCAGGTTGGGCAGGAATACAAGGTTTTCGCCGTCGTAGTCGGTCATCAGACCGTAGAGTTCCATACCTTCCTGGGCGAACTTGCGCAGGTCGATGTCGCGACCACCGTCACGGCCGGTGACATAGTGGTTGGTGTTGTTGCGCACGTTCTTGCCCAGCGGGTGCTCGTTGACGGAGATCCGGTAGTAGCCCATGTCGTCGAGCCATTCGACCACATCCTTGCCGCGGTAGAAGCGGGAGACACGCGGCGCATCGCCGGTGGCGAGGAATACTTTGCGACCGGCCAGGTGCAGGTCTTCGGCGATTTGTGCGCCGGACTGACCCGAGCCAACCACCAGCACGGCGCCTTCCGGCAACTGAGCGGCATTCTTGTACTGTGCGGAGTGCATCTGGAACACCGATTCCGGCAGACGCTCAGCCATGCGCGGGATCACCGGAATGTGGTAACCACCGGAGGCGACAACCACCTGATCGGCGGTGAAATCGCCTTCTGAGGTTGAAAGGTGGTAGAGGCCGTTGGCGTCGGTTTCCACTTTGTTGACGGCCACGCCTTCACGTACCGGTGCATTGAGCTTGGAGGCGAAGGTATTCAGGTAGTCGAGGGTTTCATCGCGGGTCATGAAGCCCTTCGGATCATCGCCGTCATAGGGGTGGCCGGGCAGGTTGCACTGCCAGTTCGGGGTGACCAGGGTGAATGAGTCCCAGCGCTCGGTTTTCCAGCCGTGCATCAGGCTGTTCTTCTCGAACACCAGATGATCCAGCTTGAGCTGCTTGAGGTAGTAGCTGACGGAAAGACCGGCCTGGCCGCCGCCAACAACGATAACGGGGTAATGGGTGCGTGCTTGTTTAAGGTTGCTCATGTTGGTATCCCACATAGTAGTCTTTTTGTATCAAGGATTAAGAGACGCTAAGGATCTCGATCGTCGGGTTCTCCACATCGCTGTAGCGTGCGGCCTTGGCTTTTATCGTTGTGAGCTGATCCATCGCGCTGGAACAGAAGTAGCCGAACTTCTGCTCCACGCGGTTACTGGCGGCATCCAGTGCGACCTCTGCCTTGGCGACGAACTCGCTCAATGGCAGGGTGTCGCCCGCGGTGAAGTGCTCGCGCACCACGGTGGAGGGGGAGTAGCAGTTGTCTTCGCTGCCATCGGGCCAGCGGATGTTGAAGTTGATTGCAGGCAAGGTTAGTTCTCCATCGCGTATTGAGGGGCCGGGTTGAGCGCCGCAGGTTGAGGGCGAAACCCGGTTAACGGGGTGGTGTTCAGGTCGCGGAACATCCGTTGCTCCTGCGCCTTGCTCACCCACAGCTGCTGCTCGGCGGTGATAGTGCCGATCGCCGCTGCGCTGATATCCCGGTTGTGAAACAGCGCCAGCAGTTCAGGCAGGCGCTCGCTATCCGTGGTAAGCAGATAGCCGAAGCTCGGAAAGGCGCAGAGCCAGTCGCTCCAGCTAACACCGTCCGGTTTGGGCAGTGCATCGAGATCGATCCGGGCGCCGACACCGGAGCTTTCCAGCAGCATCAGAGCGGTGCCGAGCAGTCCCGCCTGACTGATATCCTTGGCGGCGAATGCCAGCTCACGCTCGGCCACCTCCGGCAGCAGGGCGATATCGCCGCGCAGGCGTTCGGCGGGGGCCGTGGTGGCGGCGTTCCAGTTCAGGTAGGGCTTGCGAAACGCGCCCCGGTGGTCGACCGCCGCCACCAGAACCTGTCCGGGGCGGGCGGCGAAGGCGCTGAGCAGCCGCCTGGCGTGGCCGAGAATCGAGACCGCCAGCTGCGGCTGATTGGCGCGCAGGTTGGTATGACCGCCGATAATGGGTACGCCGAAGGTGTCGGCCGCCGCGCTCATCCCTTCGAATATCTGTCGGGCGTTGTCCGGATCGTGATTCCACAGCGCGTTGACCACGGCACGTGGCCGGCCGCCCATGGCGGCGATGTCGCTGATATTGACCATCACCCCGCACCAGCCGGCAAACCAGGGGTCCTGCTCGACAAACGCGTTGAGGAATCCCTCCATCGCCAACAGCGAGTAGCCATCGGCTTGCGGGATCGCCGCGGCGTCATCTCCGTTGGGGTGCCAGCCTTCGGGCAGAGCCGGAAGGTTGGGGGCCAGCAGGGCGATATCCTCCTTGTGGGCGATACCGGCATATTGACTGACCTGGCTGAGTATCCTGGCGAGTTCCATGATCAGGCCCTCTCTACGAGAGCCGCCGCAGACGCTGCTGCGACGGTCGGGTTTGACATAGTGGCTACTGGCAGGCCAGACAGCTGGGGCGCGATCTCGGTCTCGATGCGGCGGTTGCGACCGCGCAGGACAAAACCGCCGTAGGGGGTGTGGCAGGGCGGGTAGTGGTCCAGGTCGGCCTGCATGATCACATGGGGCCGCTCGCGCACAATCTGTTCGCCAATGCGCTGCCAGTGCAGGCGGCGGAACAGGGTTTCGTTCTGCTCCTGCACACGGGCCAGAAAACAGTGGCAGCCCAGCGCGTGGGCGCTGGAGACCGCCAGCTTGATCAGCGTGGCGCCTAGGTAGCCCTGGGTACGAAACGCCGGGTCTACCGCCAGACGGGAGCCGTACCAGATGCCGGGCTCCTCTTCATGAATACGGACGGTGCCGACCACCTGTTCGTGCCAGCCGCCATGGCCGCCCAATGCCACCAGCAGCTGGGCCGTCTGATCGGTAAGGTCGCGATCGTCCTGCTCGAACAGTGACTGCTCGTCACAGAACACCCGGCGACGCAGAGCGTAGGCTTCGTCAGCCTCCCAGGGCAGGCTGGCCCACTTGATGGTGTACTCGGAATAGGCCGGATGGCGGCGTGCTGAACTCATTGGTGCCTCCTGAACTCAGTGCTCGTACTCGGACAGGGTGGAGCAGGCGCCGCAACGGCCGCAGCCCGCCTTGATGTCGCCAGAGCGCATGCCCGCCAGCCGCAGCTGTTTGCCCAGCGGTGCCAGAATCGACTCCATGAATTCGCTGCCCGGCGGTGTCAGATCTTCCAGCGGGGTACCGGTGATCGGTACGAACGGCACCACGAAGGGGTAGACGCCGATCTCGATCAGCTGGGCGCAGATATCCAGAATGGCATCGCGGCTGTCGCCAAGGCCTGCCAGGATGTAGGTACTGACCTGGCCGCGACCGAATACCGCGACCGCCTCGCGAAACGCGACCATGTACGCCTCGATGGAGATCTCCGCCTTGCCGGGCATCAGCTCCTTGCGCAGCGAAGGTGTCACCACCTCCAGGTGCATGCCGAGGGTGTCGATGCCGGCGTCTTTCATGCGCGCATACCAGGCGGGGTCATCCGGCGGCTCGCACTGGGCCTGGATCGGGATATCCACTGCGGCACGAATCGCCTTGGCGCTCTCGCACAGAATGGCGGCGCCGCGATCGGGTGTGGCCGGTGTGCCGGTGGTCATCACCATGTGCTGCACACCGTCCAACTCGACCGCTGCCTTGGCGACCTCCGCCAGCTGTTCCGGCGTCTTGCGGGCGATGGTGCGCCCGGCCTGCAGCGACTGGCCGATGGAGCAGAACTTGCAGGCCTTGCGGCGGCTCTCGTAACGGATGCAGGTCTGCAGCACCGTGGTGGCCAGCACATCCTTGCTGTGCAAGGTGGCGATGTGCGAGTAGGGCACGCCCTCGGCGGTGCTCAGTTCGTAGAAGCGCGGTGTGCCGGCAAAGGTGATATCCGCCAGTGGAATCGCGTTTTCGATCAGAGTGTGGCCCTGCTCACTCGACTCGACGCTGAACGGCGAGCGCCAGGCCGACTGAGTGTAGATCGGGACCATCACCGTGGTACCGTCGATGGTCACCGCCTGATGATCTGAGGGGCCGGCGCCGCCGCGGCGGCTGACGTGGTCCTGCTCGACGCTGTGCAGGCGCAGTCCGCGTGTCTGCAGCTCAGTAATCAAATGCTGGCGCGGTGTTGACTTGCTTAGGCTCATCATCGGCTCCTTGGAGGCGTTCAACCTCCGGTGTGGGGGCAAGTGCATGGCTGTAGCGGGCAGGACGATCATTGATCGCCAGGCTCAAAAGCTCCGGGCGGGCGTAGTGGCCGACCGAATCCATCATTCGCTTGCGTTTGGTGATCAGGCTGAAGTCCAGATCGGCAATCACCAGGCCTTCACCCTCTTTCAGCGGCGTGGCCAGATGCTTGCCTTCGGGCGAAATGATTGCGGTGTTGCAGCCATCGCGCAGCGCTTTCTGCAGTTTTTCATCGGTGGTGATCGATTCGATCTGCTCGTCGTGCAGCCAGCCGGTGGAGTTCACCACGAAGCAGCCGGATTCCAGCGCGTGGTGGCGGATGGTGACTTCGATCTGATCGGCGAATACGGGGCCGACCAGCGAGCCGGGGAACTGGCTGCAGTGGATCTGTTCGTGCTGGGTCATCAGCGCGTAGCGGGCCAGCGGGTTGTAGTGCTCCCAGCAGGCCAGGGCGCCGACGCGGCCCACGCTTGTGTCGGCCACTTTCAGGCCGGACGCATCGCCCTGACCCCAGATCATCCGCTCGTGGTAGGTCGGGGTGATCTTGCGGCGCTTGAGCAGCAGTTGGCCGTCGCCGTTGAAGATCAACTGGGTGTTATAGAGGCTGCCGTGATCGCGCTCATTGACGCCGAGCACGACGACCATGCCGTGCTTGCGTGCCCGCTCGGCAACCGCATCGGTGATCGGACCGGGGACAACCACGGCTTCTTCATATAACCGCAGATGCTCGGCGCCGCAGGCTACCGCCGGATACACGAAGGAGAAGTATGGATAGTAGGGCACAAAGGTTTCCGGAAAGACGATCAGCTCGACGCCCTTGGAAGCCGCTTCATCCATTGCGTTGAGTACATTTGCCAGCGTGCCGTTGGCGCTCCGGAGATCCGGAGCGATCTGAACGGCAGCGGCCCGCACCACTCGGTTATCGGTCATGGCCGCTGCTCCCCTTACAGAGTCCAGGTGTCGAGGATCACGGCGTTGTCACGCATGTGAAGCAACTTGAGGTCCATCACATCCAGCGGATTGATCGGACGGATGCCCTCGATCAGTGACGGTTCACCGTGGCCATAGAGCGCCTGCAGCGCAAAGCGGCAGGCGTAGACCTTGCCACCCTCGGCCATGAACTTTTTCAACTGATTGGTGTAGTTCTGGTGGCCGGGGAAAGCTTCGTCACCGATGGTCGGGAAGCCGCGCTGGATACCCAGGGTGACACCGGGGCCGTAGAGCAGAATGGATGTCTCATAGCCCTTGCGCAGCAGGCGGGTGGCCTGCAGCATGTTGACCAGACCGATGGAACCTTCGAATGCAACGGTGTGGAAAGTGACCAGGGCCTTCTCGCCCGGGTTGGCTTTCACATCCTCGAATACCTTCTCTTCGTAATCGACAAAGAAGTCACCGGCCTTATGTTGCGGTTGGGTTACTGTAGGCATTGTTGTTACTCCATCTTTTTTGTCTTGAATTAGGTCACAACTCAAAGCTGTCTTTGTGTGGTGCAATCAAGACAGAGCAATCGATATGCCAATTGATTTTCGATTGATTGCAATCAATATGCGATCAATGATTGGGGTCTAAATTGATGGAAGAGCAAAAAAATTATTTTCGGCGTTGATCGTTTTATGCGCAAAAACTAATATAACTATTTGATTGAGCTATAGTTGTGCACTATTTCTAAAATCTGTTCAGTGTTGGTGCATAGGTGCAATCAAATGGTTATAAGTGGCTGATTTTTTCGCTATAAGAATTAGAGTAAAATCTGTTCCGTTGAACGTATCCGATAGCTGGGGATTGATTGCATAGATGAGTACACAGGAGCTTCAGCGCTGGCGTAACCGATTGCAGGCGGAAACGGGTATACCAGCCTACCGGTTGATTGCGGATCTGATCGCCGAAGATGTCGACAGTGGGCGTTTGCAGGCACGCGATCGGCTGCCACCGCTGCGTGATCTGGCGGCGGCTGTCGGTATCAACTACACCACTGCTGCGCGTGCCTATAATGAGGCGCGTACACGCGGACTGATCGACTCCCATCCCGGTTCAGGTACCTTCGTCAAAGGCAAAACCGTGACCGTGCAGCCCAGTCGCGGCGGTTACGAGATGACGATGAATCTGATGATCGAGCCGGCGATCCCGACGCTGGTCGAGCAGATCCGCGACAGCGCTATCTCGGTGCTGGCGCAGCAGGATCTGTATGGCATGTTGCGTTATCAGGCCTTCGGCGGCAGCCCCCGCGCCAAGGAAGCGGCGCTGCAGTGGCTGGATCAGCGCCTTGACCGTGCGGTGCCCGAGCAGGTGCTGGTGTGCTCCGGTATACACAGCGCGCTGGTGGGGTTGCTGACCCAACTGGCGGCACCTGGGCAGTTGGTGTGTGTGGAGAGTCTGGCCTATCCCGGCATCAAGGCGATCGCTGCGCAGCTGGGTCTTACACTGCACTCGCTGGAGCGCGACGCGGATGGTCCGCTGGTGCGTCCGTTCGAGGAGATCTGCAAACAGGGTAATGTGGCGGTGCTCTATCTGAACCCGACGATTCACAATCCCACCACGACCACCATACCGCAGGGGCGGCGGGAGGCGCTGGCGGATGTGGCACTGCGCTACAGCATCCCCATCATTGAGGACGATGCCTATACCCTGCTCAGTGAAGAGCCGGTCACGCCGATAGCCGATTTGGCCCCAGAGCTGACCTACTACATCATGGGCACGGCCAAATGCTTTGGCCCCGGATTGCGTTCCGCTTTCGTCCATGCCCCCGCCAGACGGCAGGCACAGCGCTTCTCTGGCGCCATGCGCGCACTCTACGTGATGTCGAGCCCGCTGGTCGATGCGCTGGTCAGTAACTGGATTCTTGACGGCACGGCCGAGGCGATGCGCAAGGCGATTCGTAACGAGGCGATTGCACGGCTCAAACTGGCTGAGCACTACCTGGGCCGCCAGCGGATCGCCTCGGCCAAGGGCGCCTTCCATCTCTGGTTGAAACTGCCGAAAGCCTCCAACTGGAACCCCTCCGAACTGGCGGTGCAGCTGCGTGGTCATGGCGTCAGCGCCGTAGCCAGCGCCGCGTTTAGCACCGACAACAATCCGCCGGACGCGCTGCGGCTCTGCTTCGGCGGGCCGATCAGCCGCGACAGTTGGGAAGAGGGGCTGCAGCATGTGGCCGATCTGATCGATCAGCCCGCTTATCTTTCGTCGTTAACCACCTGAGGTAAAAGCGTATGCAACAGTATCTGGATCTCTGCCGACGCATTATCGACGAGGGCGAGTGGGTCACCAATCAGCGAACCGGCAAGCGTTGCCTGACGGTGATCAACGCCGATCTTACCTACAACGTGGCGGCCAACGAACTGCCGCTGATCACCACTCGCCAAAGCTATTGGAAGGCGGCCATTGCCGAACTGTTGGGCTATATACGCGGCTACGACAGTGCCGAGGATTTTCGCAAGCTCGGGACCAAAAGCTGGGACGCCAACGCCAATGACAACGATGCCTGGCTGGCCAATCCCTGTCGCCGGGGTGTGGACGATATGGGGCGTGTTTACGGTGTTCAGGGGCGCCATTGGCGCACCCCGGAGGGGGGCGAGGTCGATCAGCTGGCAAAACTGGTGGATAACCTCAGTCGCGGCATTGACGATCGCGGCGAGCTCCTCAGTTTCTACAACCCGGGCGAGTTCCATCTGGGCTGCTTGCGCCCCTGCATGCACACCCATACCTTCTCGCTGCTGGGCGATACGCTCTACCTGACCTCCTACCAACGCTCCTGCGATGTGCCGCTGGGGCTCAACTTCAATCAGGTGCAGGTGTTTACCCTGTTGCGGCTGATTGCGCAGATTACCGGCCTCAAGCCGGGGGGCGCCTATCACAAGATCGTTAATGCCCATATCTACGAAGATCAGCTGCAGCTGATGCGCGATGTGCAGCTCAAGCGTGAGCCTTATCCACTGCCCAGACTCGAGATCAACCCGGATATCCGTACATTGAAGGATCTTGAGACCTGGGTGACGTTGGACGATTTCAAGGTCGAGGGCTACCGGCACCACCCGGCCATCGCCTATCCGTTCTCGGTATAACGGGTCGAGCCGCCTTATCCAAAGGCCGGTAATGGGCGCCGCCCCTATTCGCTGACGCCTAATTTCCCGACGCGGGTTACTGGGCGTGCGGAAAAACCGGAAAGCTGGAGGCCCTGAACGCTCCTGTTGTTATGAGCGTTCAGGGGCAGGGTAGATGCTAAAGCAGGTTGACAAAAAGCCGCCGCGGAGGCTAGCCGCGGCGGCACCGATTTACTTCAGGTTCTTGGGTTGAGGACCCGGTCCCCAGATCGACTCAAGGGTCTTGCCGATCGCCAGCAGTTTGGCGTCGCTCCCCGGCAGCCCGTCGATCTCGACGCCAACCGGGAGGTTAGTTTGCGGACCCAGTCCAACCGGCAGTGACAGACCCGGCATCCGCACATTGCTACCTGGATCGGTATTGCGAATTGTGCGCAGGAAAGTAGGCCCTGCGCTGGCCTCTTCGTTGGAGAGCCGTGCAACCTCTGGAGTTGTCGGGAACACCAATGCGTCGAGCTTATGGTCGGCAAAGGTTTTTTCGTAAAGCGCCGACAGGGCCGCGAGCCCCTCCGACTGCGCTTTTTCATAAAGAGGAGCAACCGGCACCATTCCGTCGGCACTGGGCACCATGCCCGGTACTACCATCGCCGAGAATGTGCCACGTACGTCCGGGCTGGAGATCTGAGATACAACCTCATCCAGAGTCTTGCCTGTGCCGCGCGAGGCCAGGTAGTCGGTCAGCGCAGGCTTGGCTTCATAGATTGCAACAGCCGTCGCCACAGCGCCGGTCAGCGCTTCGATTCCGTCCATCTCCACCGGTATCAGCGTGACGCCTGCCGCGCGCAGCCTGTCCAAGGCACTCTCGGCTGAGCTCTTAACATCAGGATGAAGGTCGGACCAGAAGAACGCCGGAACGCCAAGCCGAATGGTGTCCGCCTGGGGGGGCATTACCGCCTTGCCACCGGTGATCACGCTATCGAGCAGGATGATGTCATCGACACTGTTCGCCATCGGCCCTACCGTATCGCGGCTATATGAGATCGGAATCACCCCCTCGCCACTGTACCGCCCAACGGTAGGGCGGAAGCCGACACAGCTATTAAGTGCGCAGGGCTGTCGCGTAGAGCCGCCGGTATCGGTGCCCAGCGCGGCAGTGATCAGTCGCGCGCCCAGCGCAGCAGCACTTCCCGAGGAGGATCCGCCGGGAATTCGATCGGGATCGAATGAGTTACGTACCCCTAACCCATGGGGGCCTTGGTAACTGGTGTTATAGCCGGATGTGCCGAATGCCAATTCGTGCATGCCGGTTTTACCGATAATAATCGCACCTGCCGCTTCGAGCTTGTCGATCACCGGCGCGTTGACGCTGGGGATGAAGTCCGTGAGCGCCGGTGTACCGCCTGAGTTTGGCTGCCCTTTGACTTCGATGTTGTCTTTCACCGCCAAGGGCACGCCGCCCAATGGTAGACAGTGTCCGCCACTCTCCAAACGTTCGTCTTCGGCTTTGGCCAGAACCAGCGCCTTATCCTCATCGATCAGCGACGAGAACGCATTGAACGCGTCCATATTTTGTGCACGAGCCAGCCAGTGTTTGACCACTGTTCCGCTCGTTACCTTGCGTTCGCAGATTAGTTTCGCCGTTTCCAGCGCACTTAACTGGGTCAAATTGATGGGGGGCTCGGCGGAGTGACTCATCGAGCTGAGGGTCAGCAGGGGAATCGATACTAACGTGGTGATGTTGCGCATGTTAACTCCTGAACGGATCGAACGTTTCTGTGCATACCGGGATTTAGGCACAGTGCCGGGTTCGATCACATCCTCAAAATTGAGGAGTCAGGGGTGTCTATCCGTGCGTGAGTTTGAGGGCGAGTTCGGTTCTGTTGGCACAGTCGAGTTTGTGCATTGCGCTGTTCAGATGGCTGCGGATCGTGGTGAAGCCAACGCCGAGCTCACGTGCAATCTGCTTGTCGCTCAAACCGTGCCTCAAGTGGCTTACAACCTCCTGCTCACGCCGCGTCAGTATGTCCTGTAGCGCTGCATCCTGTGTCAGCGCTGTTTCAAAATAGATCTTTAACGCGTTCAGTAGGCTCAACTCGCGGATACCGAATGGGGGCGCGCTTTTATCCCGCCATATCCGAAGATCGCCCACATCCCGGTGGTTATCGAAGAAATAGATATTGATGCCGTGGTGCATTCCGGCTGGTGCGAGAAAGGTGTTGTAGAACTCGCTGGTCTCAAGCGTTCTGCGCTCTATCACCTCATCGACGGCAGCGGCCCCTTGCTGCTTGCGCATGGTTGGCGTGATGAAGTCGATACTTTCCAGCTGACAGTCATACCGGTCCAGCAATGAGGTATCAATATTGTGGGCGAGACAGCGTGTGGACGTTGACCGGGCGTCGTCCCAGATATAAGACGCCACATAGTCTGCCTTGAGCAGCTGTCCGATATCGGTGAGGGTGTCCCCTCGCACCCTATCGGCGGGCAGATTGCGTCCGAGCGTCCAGACGATCTTTGCAAAAAGGTCCATGTCTCGAACGTCGAGGTTTAGTTTGGCGCTGTACATCTGCTGTTCGTGTTCCCGATGTTAGGGGAGAGCAGGTCAGGGAGACCCGATACTCCAAGATAGCCTAATTCATCATGCAAAAAATAGGTCATCTTAGTCGCGGTGACATAACTCCGGATGCCCAGACAGGTGATAACCTTGCCACAGAAGCGGCATTCTTGCTGTCCCTTCTAAAATTCTCCCAAATGGGTAGAGGTGATATCGGATATCTACAAGGCCTTGTCCTGCCAGGCTGCTGGAGAGAGATTTCCAATAGCAATCAGAGACAGACGTGCGCAGAAGGTTGGTCAACGACAGGCCATATCTCCGGACGATTGCCATAGATGTCTCCACGCCAAACTGATTCGCATATCTCGGCAGTCGCCCGATATCTGCCGGTCCCGGCACACCGATACGAACCGGCGTATCGATGCCTTCACAACCGGTTGCGGCCGGTCAGGTTGGTATGAACTGCCGTAGAATCAGTGTTAGGGCATAGGTTGTTGCAACGCTCAGGAGCCAGATCAAGAGTAGCCAGGCAAGGCGTTTGCACCTGTCTCGCATCATCTCAGTGATACCCATCTTCGGCTTTGACCTTGCCGCGGAACACATAGTAGGACCAGGCGGAATAGGTCAGGATGATCGGCATGATCAACAGTGCACCAACCAAGGCAAAGCCTTGGCTGGACGCCGGTGACGAGGCCTGCCAAATACTGATGGACGGCGGTATTACGTTAGGCCACAGGCTGATGCCGAGCCCAAGGAAACCGAGTGTCATCACCACCAGCGTCATCACAAAGGGCATCGCTTCTCCGTACTCGACCGACCGCAGCAGCAGTAGGCAGGTCAGTGCGGTCAAAACGGGCAGGGGCGTGAGCCAATACAGGTTGGGCAGGCTGAACCAGCGCTCGGCTATTGCTTCGTGAGCCAAGGGTGTCCAGATGGACACCGCAAAAATAAATACAGACAACAGCCAAACAAGAGGCTTGGTCAGGTCGCGCATTCGATATTGCAGGTAGCCATCGGTTTTCAATATCAGCCAGGTACTGCCCAGCAGGGCGTAGGCGGCCGTCAGAGCTGCACCGCAGAACAGTGAAAAACTGCTGACCCAGTCCAAGGGGCCTCCGGCGAAGCGGCCATCCTGAACATCGATGCCACTGATATACGCGCCCAGAATAACGCCCTGGAAGAAGCTTGCCATGAGGGAGCCGCCAAAGAAGGCCTTATCCCAGAGATGGCGACTGTGATCACTGGATTTCGCTCGCGCTTCGAATGCGACACCGCGCAGGATGAGGCCTATCAGCATCAATACGATGGGTAGATAGAGCGCGCTGAGTACAACAGCGTATGCCAGGGGAAAGGCCGCCATCAGGCCGGCACCGCCGAGTACCAGCCAGGTTTCGTTACCGTCCCAGATAGGTGCCACGCTGGCCATCATGCGGTTGCGATGTCCTTCTGATGGTACAAATGGAAACAGCAGGCCAACGCCAAGATCGAAGCCGTCGGCGATGACGTAGAGCATGACGCCAATCAGAATGATGACAGCCCAAATCAGTGCGGTATCGACACCCATGTCAGACTCCTTGATCGGTATTTGGCGGCAGAACGGGGCGCACGGTGGATTGAATGGTCTCGCCGTCCCGATCAGGACCGCGGTTTATCAGTCGCAGCAGATAGCGGATTCCGGTACCGAAGATCACCAGGTAAACCAGCACGAAGAGCACGAGTGAAATGGTCAACTCAGTTACCTTGTGCGGGCTGGCCGCATCAGCTGTTTTCATTAGGCCGTAGACAACCCAGGGCTGACGCCCGAGCTCTGTTGTAAACCAACCCGCGAGCAGGGCCACCAATCCAGATGGGCCCATCAGTAAGGCAAAGCGCAAGAGTGAGCGGTTGGTGTAGAGCGTACCGCGGCGCCAGGCCCATATCCCCCAGGCTCCGAGCACAAACATCAATAGGCCGAGGGCGATCATGACACGGAACGACCAGAACACGGCGGCTGCGTTAGGGCGTTCATCGGCGGGGAACTCCGAAAGCCCCTTGAAGGTTCCACTCCAGCTATGGGTCAGGATAAGGCTGCCCAGGCGTGGAATGCCCACTGCATATCGTGTGACTTCGGCGTCGTTATCGGGCCATCCGAACAGCAGAAGCGGTACACCCTCGCCTTCACCTTCGTTGCGCCAGTGTCCCTCCATCGCAGCCACTTTGGCCGGTTGGTGCTCCAGCGTATTCAAGCCGTGCATATCACCGGCCAGCATCTGCAGTGGCGCGGTGATTAACAGCATGCCCATGGCCATGGCCAGCATGGTGCGTATGGCCTTGGAGTCCCGACCTTTGAGCAGGTGCCAGGCGGCGCTGGCACCGACCATCAGCGCAGTACTTAGAAAAGCGGCCAGCCCCATATGGACCAGCCGGTAGGGGAAGGATGGGTTGAAAATGATTTCCAGCCAGTCGGTGGGCACTACACGGCCGTCGACGATCTCATAGCCGGCCGGTGTTTGCATCCAGGAGTTCGAGGCAAGTATCCAGGTTGCCGATATGAGGGTGCCGATGGCGACCATCAGTGTGGCAAAGAAGTGCAGCTGCTCGCCAACCCGCTTCCAGCCAAACAGCATGACGCCCAGAAAGCCCGCTTCAAGAAAGAAGGCGGTCAGTACCTCGTAGGTCAGCAGAGGACCTGTGATGCTGCCGGCGAAGGTGGAGAACTCGCTCCAGTTGGTGCCGAACTCGTAAGCCATTACCAGCCCGGACACCACGCCCATACCGAAGTTGAGCGCGAATATTCGGCTCCAGAACGTGTACAGCTGTTTGAAGACGGGGTTGCGAGTTTTCAACCAGCATCCTTCCAGCACAGCCAGGTAGCTGGCCAGCCCGATCGTGATGGCGGGAAAGATGATGTGGAACGACACGGTGAATCCAAACTGGATGCGTGCCAGCATGAGCGCCATGTCTTGCATACAAACTCCTTAATCGATCAGATCGATTTGGCAAGGAAGGTTGTTTCCTTCGATGTCCTGACCTCATTGCCCTGGAAGTTGAACGTCAGCTTCGTATTCGGTGAGGTTATGTCCTGAGCGCAGACCCGGTAGGGCAGCCAGGTGGAGTTGTTTTCACTCAGGTCGATATCGGCTGGTCCAAATAGCTCGTACACGCCCTCGCCTACGACGGAGATGCGTACCGATGCTTCGGCAGGATCGAAAGCCTCGACTTTGACGCGGTAGTTGTTGCAGATCCACTGCTCGTCCAGTTGGGTAAAGAGCGCTCCGCGATCTCGGCGAACCTCCACCAGCAAGTCGGTAGTACCGGTGAAGCCGTAGAGTACGGCGCTAAACGCAATAACCATAACAGCGCCGTAACCGGCAAGGCGGGGGCGCAGCAGCGGTGAGGGTTTGTTCTCAAGCTGTGACTCGGAGGCAAAACGGATCAGACCTGTCGGACGGTTGATTTTTTCCATGACGCTATCGCAGGCGTCGATACAGGCCGCACAGTCGATGCAGGCCGCCTGAAGACCGTCACGGATATCGATGCCGGTGGGGCACACCTGTACGCATAGGCCGCAATCGACACAGTCGCCGCTATTGGTATCGGCATTGCGCTTGTTGGCGCGAGGCTCGCCGCGCCCCGCATCATAGGTGACGGTGCGGGTGTCGCGGTCGAACATCACCCCCTGAAAGCGGGAGTAGGGGCAGGCGTGCAGACAGATCTTTTCCCGCACCAGCCCTGCGTTGGCATAGGTCAGTCCGGCCATTATCACCAGCCAGCCGGTGATCGCCGTCGACAGCTCCAGCTGCGCTGCCTCCGAGACCATCTCACGAATAGGAATGAAGTACCCGGTAAACGTCGCTGCCGTCAGCGTGGCCAGCGCGATCCACAGCAGGTGCTTGGCGATCCGGCGTAACAGGCGTTCGGCGCTCAGCGGTTCCCCCTCCTGACGCGCCCGGATGCCGGCGCGTCCTTCGGTGAAATCCTCGATGCGGATAAACAACCAGGTCCAGATACTTTGGGGGCAGGCGAAGCCGCACCAGACCCGTCCCCAGGCCACCGCCATAAAGAACAGCAGGCAGGCGCCGGCAATCATCAATCCGGCCAGCAGCGGCAGGTCGTGCCAGGAGAGTGCATTGCCGAACAGGATGATCTTGCGTTGGGCGAAGGAGAACAGCAGCCAGGGTTGGCCGTCCACCTGGATCCAGACCAGGCCGAAAAACAGTGCGATCATCGGCCAACTGCTCAGGCGTCGCAGGTTTTGAAAGCGCCCTTCGGTAAGGCGGACGTGGAATTTGCCGTCGCGGGCAAAAGGTGGTGTGTAGTCTTGCACAACGGGTATCTGTTCCATGGCAGGTTTCCCCCTGATTTCTGATTGGGGGCAGACTACGCTTGTGATTAAGATAGGATCAGGTATAAAAAAAATAATAACAATGGGTACAGATGGGCGAGGGCCTGAGATGGGAGCCGATTATCGTTACCGACAGCTTGAAAGCTGGTTGCTGCAGGGTATCGAGGAGCAACGCTGGCGTTTGGGTGAGCGGCTGCCGTCGATCCGCACCCTGTGCCAGGAGCATAGCCTGTCCAAGGCCACCGTGCAGCATGCGCTGCAGCGCCTCGAGGCGCAGGGACTGCTGGAGGCGCGCCCCAAGTCCGGTTACTTTGTAGCCCTTCAGCCCAATGCTGTTAAGAAACCGGTCAGTCGGTCAAGGATCGAAGCGCCAAGGCCGGTAAGCGTTAACGAGTTGCTGTTGGATATCATGGGCCGCAGCGCGGCATTCGATCTGCTACCGGACCTGCACGCCGGTGATCTGCCCCCCAGTATTGTGGCGCTGAATCGCTCCATTGGACGCGCACTACGCCGCCAGAAGGGTGACGATTACCAGTACTACGATGCGCCTGCAGGCGACATGGGCCTGCGTGAGCAGCTATCACTACATAGCGCACGTCGTGGTTGGGCAGTACAGCCCGATCAGCTGTGCGTGACCTCGGGCTGCCAGCATGCGCTGTTTCTGGCTTTGATGGCCTGTTGCGAACGGGGCGATGTGGTTGCGGTGGAGTCGCCGGGGTTTTATGGCGTGCTGCAGTTGCTGGAGCAGCTGGATCTGCGGGTTGTTGAGGTGCCGACCTCAGTGGAAACCGGGATGGATATCGAGGCGCTGGAGGAGGTGCTCGAGCGCTGGAAGGTGAAGGCCTGTATCGTATCGCCCGCGTTTGCGACGCCAGGCGGTGCGTTGATGCCAAGCGAATCCAAGTCGCGGTTGCTGGCGTTAGCGGAGCGGCACGATCTGGCGGTGATCGAGGACGATATCTACGCCGATACCGCGCTCGGCAGTGCGCCTGATCCACTGAAGGCGATGGACAGAGATGACCGGGTGATCCTGTGCAGCTCCTTCTCCAAATCACTGTCGCGTGACCTGCGTCTGGGCTGGATCTCCGGGGCTCGCTGGCATGACCGTATTCTGCGTCTGAAGCTGGTGACCCAGCTGGCCAGCAGTCGATATCTGCAACAGGGCGTTGCGGACTATATGGCCGATGGCAGTTTTACTGCGCATCTTCGCCGTCAACGCAACGAACTTAGAGAGCGTCGGGATCGGCTGATTGCGTCGCTCCAGGCGTGGTCCACCGGGCTGCGTGTCAGTGTGCCGCTGGGCGGTCTGGCGGTCTGGGTTGAGCTGCCGCCGAGTTTCGATACCCTGGCAAGCTACCCGAAAGCGCTGGAGGGGGGCGTGGTTATCACCCCCGGCCCACTGTTTTCCGTGTCGGGTCAGTTCAGAAACTGCCTGCGTATCAGTTACGCCCATCCGTGGGATGCCCGTCGAACGGCGGCACTGAATCGTTTGCCGGAGCTGTTTGTACAGCTGTGATCTGTCCCGATTAAAATTAAAAAAATTGAGCCTGCCCCGTATCCGTCGCTCCCGCTAGCCTTGTGCATTCACTTGGCAGAACCGGGGACAAAGCGTGTATAGATACGATCAATATGACCATGCGCTGGTGCAGGCGCGGGTTGCTCAGTTTCGCGATCAGGTCGCTCGCAGGCTGTCGGGTGAACTGAGTGAAGAGGAGTTTCTACCGCTCAGGCTGCAGAACGGCGTCTACCTGCAGCGCCACGCGTATATGCTGCGTGTTGCGATTCCCTATGGCACCTTGTCATCGAATCAGCTGCGTGCCCTTGCCCGGATCGCCGAAGACTACGACCGGGACTACGGACACTTCACCACGCGGCAGAATATCCAGTTCAACTGGATCGAGCTGGAGCAGGTGCCGGATATTCTGCAACTGCTCGCCGATCACGAGATGCATGCGATCCAGACCTCCGGCAACTGCGTGCGCAATATCACCACCGAAGCCTTTGCCGGGGTCGCGGGGGACGAACTGATCGACCCCCGGCCGCTGGCCGAGATTCTGCGCCAGTGGTCGACGGTTAACCCGGAGTTCCTGTTTTTGCCGCGCAAGTTCAAGATCGCGATCTCCTCCTCGGAGATGGATCGTGCTGCGATCCGTGCACATGATGTGGGGCTTTACCTGTACAAGGGCGAAAACGGCGAGATGCTGTTACGCGTGATGGTCGGAGGCGGCCTGGGACGCACCCCTATCCTTAACGAAATGATACGTGAGGCGCTGCCCTGGCAGCATCTGCTGACCTATGTCGAAGCCGTGTTGCGCGTGTATAACCGCTACGGTCGACGTGACAACAAGTACAAGGCGAGGATCAAGATCCTCGTTAAAGCACTCGGAATTGAGGCGTTCGCACAGGAAGTGGAGCGTGAGTGGGAGCAGATTCGTGATGGCGTCGCTGAGCTGACCTCCGAAGAGTACACACGCGTTGCCCAGAATTTTCAGGCGCCGGATTACGAGCGGATAGATGCGATCGATCCTGACTTCGGTGCCTGGTTAGCCCGTGATCCCGCGTTTTCCGTTTGGGTGCAGAACAACACGCGCCCACACAAGGTGTCGGGGTACAGCTCAGTCATCCTCTCCACCAAGCCAGGCGCGTCGGCGCCTCCGGGTGATGTAACCGCCGAGCAGATGCGCGTGGTGGCTGATCTTGCCGAGAAGTTTGGCTTCGGCGAAATCCGCGTGGCCCACGAGCAAAATCTGGTACTGCCGGATGTCCGCAAACGTGATCTTTATGCGTTGTGGAAAGCGCTACGGGCGCAGAACCTGGCCACGCCCAATATCGGCCTATTGACCGACGTTATCTCCTGCCCCGGCGGCGACTACTGCTCGTTGGCCAGCACCCGCTCGCTGCCGGTGGCGAAGGCGATACAGGAGCGTTTCGACGATCTCGATTTCCTGCACGATCTGGGCGAACTGAGCCTCAATATTTCGGGTTGTGTGAATGCGTGTGGTCACCACCATATCGGTAATATCGGTATTCTGGGGGTCGATAAGAACGGCGAAGAGTTCTTTCAGATCACGATTGGCGGTGCCCAGGGCAAGGACAGCTCGATCGGTAAGGTGATCGGGCCTGCACTCAGGGCCGAAGAGGTACCCGAGGCGATCGGCCGATTACTATCCGTCTACCTGAGCTATCGTGAAGTAGAGGAACGATTCGTCGACACGGTGCGTCGCATCGGTATCGCTCCTTTCAAGGAGGGGGTCTATCAACGTGAAACCGCCAGGGTGGAGGCAAGCGCATGAACAATACAATCGGCCTGAAAAATGGAGTGGCGGTTGTACTGCAAGAGGACCCCTGGTGTCTGGTGGACGACGACCAGCCGCTGGACGGCATCTCCTCACCGATTATCTCCTTTGCGCGTTGGCAGGCCCTGCGTGAAACGGGGGAGGAGGGGCAGTTGTCATACGGTGTCCTGTTGGGGCCGGATGACGACCCGGAAGCGATTGCGCCCTGGCTTGATACGTTGCCGCTGATCGCCTTGGAGTTTCCAAGCTTCAGAGATGGTCGAGCGTACACTCAGGCCAATCTGCTCAGAACCCGTTACGGCTATAAGGGTGACCTGCGTGCAACCGGTGATGTACTGCGCGACCAACTGGGGCTGATGCGTCACTGCGGTTTTAGCTCGTTTGCCGTACGTGAAGACAGATCGGTGTCTGAGGCACTCAAGGGGCTGTTTGGCTTCGATATGATTTACGCTCGATCGGTAACAAACCCCGAACCGCTGTTCAGACGTCGAAGCGCGAAGTCATGAGTCGAGAGAGGGCTTTGCCATGAAAGGGCAAGGCTTGCTACTCACTGCCTCGGCCAGTTGTGCCCTGACCATTTTTGATACCAATCTGGTTGGGGTGATACTGCCCAGTCTGGTGTCGGACCTTGGCGCTGATTTTTCGCAGATGGCCTGGGTGCAAAGCAGCTTCTTGCTCACATTTGCCTCTCTGCTGCTGTTTGCCGGCGCGATGGCCGATCGCTATGGACGCCGCAGGGTGCTGTGTGTGGGTTTGTGGTTGTTCGGCTGTGCGGCACTGGCCTGCTGCGTCGCGCCCAATATCTCGCTGTTGATTGGGGCACGCGCGGTACAGGGCGTAGGGGCGGCACTGCTGCTGGCGCCCGCGTTATCCACTATCGGGCATCGATTTCGTCTGCAGGATGAGGCGATCAAGGCCTGGAGTACCTGGGGCAGCATCATGGGACTGACCATGGTGATTGCCCCCTTGTTAAGCAGCCTGGCCGGCTACCTATTGGGTTGGCGCTGGGCATTCTTTGTCTTTGTACCGATCTGCGTAACGTTGATTCTTTCAGTGCCGCGCACTATCGACGAAGACAGGCCCAGTGGCGCACATGCGTTCGACTGGGCGGGCGCCATCTGCTTCAGTCTCTCAATGCTGCTTTGGGTCTGGGGGCTTATCAATGGGCCTCAAACCGGCTGGACGAGCCATCAGTCGGTGATCGTGTTTACGCTCGGGATGGTCACGTTGGCGGCATTCGTGGCCATAGAGCTGCGTCAGGCCAACCCCATGTTGCATCTGAGGCTTTTCAAGTCCGGCCGCTTTGTAGGGGCCGTGATCGCCATGCTGGGGTACGCCGGTGCCGCCCAGGTGATGGCGGCGCTATTGCCGCTCTACCTCCAGCGCGGTATGGGCATCTCCTTTCTTTGGACAGGCTGTGCGTTGCTGCCATTTGCCATCACGATGTTTATGTTCCCGACCATAGGGCGACGACTTTCGAACCGGCTTCAGTCTTATCAGCTGCTCGGGGTCGGATTGGCGATCATCTCGGTCGGGAATATCTGGTTGGCATTGGCCGTGTCAAGCAGCAACCCGATCTGGTTCTTTATCGGTATGTCGATTCTGGGCGCCGGTGGTGGGTTGATCAACGGCGAAACCCAGAAAGCGATTCTTGGCACCGTGCCGAAAGAGCGCACGGGCATGGCCTCAGGTATCAGCACCACGGCGCGGTTTTTCGCCATGCTGGTGGGGTATGCAGGTCTTTCGTCGGTATTGGCGTTTGGAGTAAAGAGCAGGCTGCAGGACGAGTTGTGCGCTTCTGGTGGCGGTCGTTGCGCAGTCTTGCCCGACGCCTTGGAGTGGGTGGTAACGGGGCGCTTCATGACCGGCCACTTGTCTATGGGGGAGCTGGAGGCGGCAACGGCACTGGCCAGCTATCGGGGTGGCTTCGCTGATCTGTTTTTGGCTGCTGCTACAGTGGCCTTGTTATCTGCTGTGTTAACGGTCGGGTTGTCAATTATTGGACGGGACACGCTCTCGAGAGCTCAAGAGTGCTCCCATCACGATACCCAATGATCAGTTTGGGGCATGCGTTCCATGCTAACTGTCTCAAGTTATGCAGTGGGCTCGTGTCCCCGATTGAGTTGCAGCATCGCCAGCGCCAACCGCTCTCCTCTAAGGGCGGAATCTCTGTCACCCTGAACGTGGGCGGTAACGATGGCACCCTCCTTGATCATGGCAATGAAACCAGTCACTTCATCAACCTTTTTAGCCAGAACCCCTGACGCTTCGACCTGTCGATGAATGAGCTGGACCACCTTTTCCTTGTGGAGTGCACAGGCCTTGTGTATGGGACTGTCGTGGTCGCCATATTCCGCGCTGCTATTGATAAAGAAACAGCCGTTGAAAGCCTGCAGCTCGATAACCTGGTCGTTGAACCAGTCATGCAAGGCGGCGAACAACTCCCGGATGCCGGCTTCGCCCGCTTCGACTGAGGCCAGTCGCTTTTGCATCCACTCGAGGAACACCGCATCTCGATATTGGATGACAGCTTCGACCAATTGCTCCTTGCTTTCGAAGTGGTGATAGAGGGTCCTCTTCGCCACTCCTGACTCTTTCAAGACTGAATTGATTCCGACCGCATGAATTCCGTGGCTGTAGAACAGCCTGAACGCGGTGCGGATCAGCAGCTCACGTTTATCCATTACATCCTCCGTTTGAAGTGCACGGTCTCATCTTGACACAAGTAGACAGACCTGTCTATCATGTAGACCGATCTGTCTACTTTAGGGATTTCAAAATGTACCACCGTCTATCGGAAACACCTTACTTCGCTCCTGCGATCGCCGGACTTGGCGCCATGCTCTGCATAACCGCGCTCAGCAGTCTGACGATGCTCAGTTCGTCCTTTATCTGGCTGATGGCCCCGTTTGGCGCAACCATGGTTATCCTGTTTGCTTTGCCCGAAAGCCCCCTGGCTCAGCCCCGCAACATTGTGCTGGGACACATGCTCACGACGACCATAGGTCTGTGTGTTCTATCGCTTGTCGGGGTGGAGTCCTGGTCACTGGGGCTGGCAGTAGGCCTGGCGGTCGCGTTGATGATGCTGACCCGGACTACGCATCCGCCGGCGGGCGCCAACCCACTGGTTGTTATGCTGGCCGGTGAACACTGGGATTTTCTGCTTACCCCGGTAATGGCGGGTACGCTGCTCATCGTGGTGTTCGGTGTGTTGTACCACCGCCTGGTATCGCACTCGCCGTATCCGCAGCGGTGGTTCTAAGATCCGAGTCGCGGGTTGTTGTATTCGACTTAATTACTTGAATTACAACATAAAAGCTGGCCGCTCTTCTTGTTTGTGCTGCAACATCCGGGCTAAGTGTAGGTTCTGAGGAGGTTGTTCACGCCGGTTAAGTTCGAGATGCTGGTTATCGCCAAACAAACAGCACAGAACAACCGACATGAGCAACCGCCCACAAGAATGCCCAAACGACGCTCTACAATCGGGTCCTTATCGTTGAACGCGTGACGCAAGAGAATCAGTCTGTCCGCAGTGTGGCCCAGGACTTTGGTATCAGCCCTCGGACGGTACGAGCATGCGCACCCCAGGTGGGCCAGGGTGCGATCGACTTCAAGTACCAGATCGCCCTTGGGCCAGCTGCCTGTAGTCTTCGATTTTGATCGGTTTGCGTGCGCCTCTGGCCATGATCTGAATATCCTGAATGCGGTATTCGGGAGTACTCGGGCGTTCAGTGCCGGGCGAGCGATTCCTTCAGTTTCACCAGCTGGAACAGCGTTCTGTTGGCGGGGGCATCCAGGCCCGCCTGCAAGGCGGCGTCAACGATGGCGCCGTTGATGGCATCGATTTCGGTCGCACGGCCGTGTTCGATATCCTGCAGCATCGAGGGTTTGTGATTGGCGTGTTCTCGCAGCGCCATCTCCACGTTCTGCCAGATATGGGTTTCGTCCAGTGCGATCCCCTTTGCTTCGC
The DNA here is from genome assembly GCF_014641945.1 of Marinobacterium zhoushanense. Lineage (GTDB taxonomy): Bacteria > Pseudomonadota > Gammaproteobacteria > Pseudomonadales > Balneatricaceae > Marinobacterium_D > Marinobacterium_D zhoushanense. The sequence continues at coordinate 73,206 of NZ_BMIJ01000002.1, read as the reverse complement.
CAGCCTGAAGGGTTTCATGCACTACGGTGCGAGCCAGGTCGACCGAAGCGTCTACCTGGCCGATGCGGCCGGGTGTCGCGCCGGTGACCGCGCAGATTGCATTCATCGCGGCATTGAACGCCACCTTGGACCAGATGACCGAGTGGATATCGGGGTCCGGTTCGCTGGTCAGCCCGGCATTGTTAAAGAGCTCTGCCAATGTAGTCACCCACTTTGGATGTTGGGTATTCGCATCCATCATGCGTGAGCTGGAGGGGCCGTGAGAGACGACGTGTCCGGGGCCCTGAAGGTCGGCGGGTACCAGCGTGGTGCCGACCGCTATACGCGCGCTGTCATGGTATTTCGCGATCCGCTCGGCATTGCCCAGTCCGTTTTGCAACGACAGCACGACGGTAGAGGGCGTCAGCAGATGCTTGATTGAGGCCATGGCCGCTTCGGTGTGCAGCGTTTTGGTGAACAGCACAACCAGATCGGCTACCTCGTCCACATCCTTTGCCAGTGCTGCAGTCGCCTTGAGCTCACTACGGCCCTCATCGGTGTCCAGGATCAATCCGCGGGTGTTGATCGTTTCGATCTGCGCAGGATTGACGTCGATCAGCGTAACCCGATGTCCGGCCCGAATCAGCATGCCGCCGAAATAGCACCCCATGGCGCCGGCGCCAACGACGGCTATGTGGGGTTGGGCTGAAAGATCTGCCAACTGGCTGTTGGCTTGATCGGATGATTGATCTGACATAGGTAAGCTCCAAAGAAACGAACTAATCGGTCGGGTTTAATAGCCTGCTATCGATTGCTCAGCACCATGGAAAGGGCGTTCCCGAGCCTAAGTGAAACTACACGCCGGCGAACTTGAGCATTCGGCCGGCGTGTGTGAGCAGGGTCTTGTCGAGCGTTTAGATAGGATAGTGTCGCGGCCCCATCTGGATGGTCATCCAGCGTAGATCGGTAAACTCCTCGATCCCTGCCTTGCCACCGAAGCGGCCGTAGCCGCTCGCCTTGACGCCGCCGAACGGCATCTGCGGCTCGTCATGCACGGTGGGGGCATTGATATGACAGATACCGGATTCGATCTGCTTGGCGACGGCCATGGCACGGGCGATATCGCGGCTGAAGACTGCCGCGGAGAGCCCGTATTCGGTATCGTTGGCCAACCGGACCGCGTCTGTTTCGTCCTTGGCCCGGATCATCGCCACCATTGGGCCGAAAGACTCTTCGCTGTACAGGCGCATGTCGGCGGTCACATTGTCCACCAAAGTGGCTTGCATGATGACACCCTCTGCCGGGCCGCCCGAAAGTACAGAGGCCCCTTTGCTTTGTGCGTCTTCAAGCAGCGCGTTCAGCTTGATGCCGGCCTGTGCGCTGATCAGCGTACCGAGTGCATTGCCTTCCGCTAACGGATCGCCGGCTTTCAGGCTCTTCGCCTTCTCCGCCAGTTTACGGGCAAACTCGTCGGCTACCGCATCCACTACGATCAGACGTTCGGTCGACATGCAGATCTGACCCTGGTTGAAGAAGGCGCCAAAGGCAGCGGCTTCAACGGCTGCATCCAGATCGGCATCTTCAAGCACCACGAAGGGGGCTTTGCCGCCCAGCTCCAGCAGCACCGGTTTCAGCTTACGCGCGGCCTTCTCGGCGATGATACGGCCGATACCGGTTGAGCCGGTAAAGTTGATACGACGGACTCCTTCATGCTCGATCAGAGCCTCTACAACCTCGGCCGCCTGTTCCGGCGCGTTGGTGATGACATTGACGACACCCTCGCCAAAGCCTGCTTCCATCAGCACCTGCCCAATCAGGTGGTGCGTTGCCGGACACTGCTCGGAGGCTTTCAGAATGACCGTGTTACCGCAGGCGAGTGGGGTGGCGATAGCGCGGGTACCCAGAATAATCGGTGCATTCCACGGTGCGATACCGACCACCACGCCACAAGGTACACGAATACCCATCGCCATATTGTCGGGCACGTTGGACGGTATGATCTCCCCGCCAACTTGTGTGGTCAGCGCCGCTGCTTCGCGCAGAATGCCGGCGGCAACCATCACGTTGAACCCGGCCCAGGCGGGCGTGGCGCCGGTCTCGGCGACCATGCGGGCGATGAACTCGCCCTGATAGGACTCCATCAGATCAGCGGCCTTGAGAAGCTTTGCCCTGCGCTCACCAACGCTCGATGTGGACCAGCGCTTGAACGCCTGCGCGGCTGCTGTTGCCGTCTCTTTGGCATCGGCAACTGAAGCGGCAGCGGCTTCCGTTACGACCTCTCCGCTTAGTGGGTTGTACCGTTGAAACAGCGCGTTCTGTTCGGCATCGCGTTTCTGGCCGCCGAGTAACAGTGCTATTTTGTTCATATCTTTACCTTTTTTATTCGTTATGAGGCACATTCCTGGCCGAGCTCAAGTGCGCGTAGGTAGACGTCCTTGGCTCCTTTAGCACCGTTGTTTGTAATATCGTTAAGATATTTTGCAGTACCTTGCTTGAGAGGGGCCGACCAGTCAGGATCGTTCAGCGGATCGTTGACCACATGGATGCTATCGCCCTGAGCTTTGGCTTCCGCCATCCCTTCCATATCCAACTTGTTAAATACCTGTCCGGCTATCTTCGCCCACTTCATGCCGCTGTGGTCATCGATGATCGCCTTCATCTCAGGAGACAGACTGTCATAGCTCTGTTTGTTCATGGTCGCGACGAAGATACTGCTGGTATAGGGGATTTGAACGTGGTACTTGGTTAACTCGTTGATACGGAATACTTTCATCGCCTCCGCAGGAAAGCTTAGGCCGTCAACGACGCCACGCTCCATCGCCTGGTAAATTTCAGGTGCCGGAATACCCACCGGCGATGCACCCATCTGTGCCAGCAGTTCGCCGGCTACTGCGTTGGGGCGGCGCATTCTCAAGCCCTCTAGATCAGAGGGGGTTTTGACCTCTTTTTCACGGGTATGAAGGTAGGCCGGGCCGGTTGAGAACATGAACAGGACATGGCTGTCGGCGTACTCTTGCGCAATCATTCCCGAATCGTACAGCGACTGCAGAATGCAGGCCCCTTGCGGGGCTGACTCGGTTACACCCGGTAGCTGAGCAATCTCAGACAACGGAAAACGGCCTGCGGAGTAGCCTTGCACTACAGCACTGATATCGGTCAAACCGCTGACGGCCCCGTCATAAGCTTTGGCCGCTTTAACCAGCGTTTGTGAGGGGTATAGGTTTACCTTCAGCCCACCGTTGGAGGCTTCCTCGACACTTTTAGCCCACACGTCGAAAATATCCGTGTGCACGGCCGAGGTCGCAGGCCAGATATGCGCCAGGCGTAGTGTGGTTTCGGCAGATACCTGGCTTGCAATTAGAGCCAATGATGCAGCCAAAATGCCTGATTTGAGTGTGTTGTTCATGCTTTTCTCCCGCTTTATTTTTGTTCTATTTTTGGTTGTAAACTCAGGGTTCAATTGTCGTGGTTGGTACTTCCAGAAGTACGGGACCCTGCGCTTTAAGCGCCTTGTTGAACTCGGTTCTGAACTCTTCTCGTGTATTCACTGTGACGGCATCGACGCCGTAGCCCTTGGCGATGGCACAGAAATCCAGTCCGGGTACGTCCAGACCGGGAGAATCCTCTGCATCCAGAATGCGTGAGAACCAGCGTAATGCGCCGTAGGTGCCGTTCTTCAAAATGATGAAGATCACCGGGATCTGATACTGAACGGCAGTCCACAGCGCCGTGATGGAGTAGTTGGCAGACCCATCGCCGATGATGCCGATCACCTGGCGATCCGGCTGTGCAAGCTGAGCACCGACGGCCGCAGGCAGACCAAAGCCAAGACCGCCTGCGGCAGGGAAGTAATAGCTACCCTGATGTCGCATCTCGACCCGCTGCCAGAAGGCGGTGACGGTGGAGGTGGACTCCTTTACATAGATCGCATCCTCCGGCGCCAGGGCATTCAGTTCATCAAAGACCACCTCCGGTGCCAGCGGCCCCTCTTGAGAGTCTGCATGCGGAATCGGCAGGGGGAGCGGTTCGGGCATCGCTCGATCGGTCTGCTGGATGTTCAGCAAAAGCAGATTGAGCATTTCGCTGATGTCGCCGATCAGTGCGTCTCCCATTGGCGCGCGAGACGCTTCCTGAAGGTCGCAGGTGAGGTGAATGAGCTTGGCACCTTTAGGCAGGTAGTTGCCCGGGGCATGCTGGTGATAGCGAAATACCGGCGCTCCGATCACAACGATCAGGTCGTGCCCTTCGAGCCTTGCCGTTATTCCGGCAACGGCCGCCGGCAGAACGCCGCGGAAGCAGCGGTGTCGAGTCGGGAAGGGGCAGCGCGGAGCGGAAGGGGCTACCCATACCGGAGCGGCCAGCTTCTCCGCCAGTTCGACAGCCATCGCGTTGGCCTGGTATGCATCCACGTCCGGACCGAGCACCAGTACCGGGTTGCTTGCATTGTTTAGCCGGTCCGCCAGGTTGCTAAGCTGGGCTGTGGAGGGACGTCCGGCGGTGGCTACCTGGCGGTCGGCCAGTAGTAGCGCATCATCGTCGATCTCCCTCTCCCAGTCGTCATGGGGGATGGAGACGTAAACCGGTCCAGGCGCCGGTTGGGTTGCCATATGAATGGCCTGACTCAGGGCGCGCGGAACATCGCCGGGCCAAGTGGGTTCATAGCTCCACTTAACCAACGGACGCGGCAGTTGGGTGGCATCGACATTGGACAGCATCGCTTCGACGCCCACCAGCGAGCGAGCCTGCTGACCGGCAGTGACAACCAGAGGCGAGTGTGAATACCAGGAGTTGGTCAGCGCGCCCATCGCGTTGCCGGTGCCGGCAGCGGCGTGGAGGTTGACGAACGCCGGTCTGGATCCCGCCAGGGCGTATCCGTCGGCGATACCCATGACAACCCCTTCGTGCAATCCCAGGATATACTGAAAATCTTCCGGAAAGCCTTTTAGAAAAGGCAGCTCGTTCGAGCCGGGATTACCGAAAACCTTGGTGATGCCCTGATTGCGCAACAGCTCATAGGTCGCTGAATGTACGGTTGCCATAGAAGGTGTCTCTTATTAGATCGATTAATGCTTGAACACACCTTATTGCGCCTGATTTAATTGATCAAATTGATAGTATTTCTAACAAAAATAGAGGGTATTTATTTTTGTCTGGTATTGATCTGAATCTGGTCCGCACATTTGTGGTGTTGTATGAGGCACGAAGCGTGACCCTCGCTGCCGAGCAGCTATTCGTCACCCAACCTTCGGTGAGTTACGCCCTATCCCGATTGCGGGATCTGTTGAATGACCGCCTGTTCGTGAGGACCAAGGAGGGGATGGAGCCCACGGCCGTCGCTACCCAGCTTTATCAGGTACTGCGGCAGTCTCTTACCCAGATAGAGAACACCATTGATAGTGCCAGGAGTTTTGAGGCGTTGATTTCGGAGAAGCGCTTTACGGTCGCGATGACCGATTTGGGAGAGATGGCGTTGTTGCCCCATATCTTCAGAGAGTTGCAACTCCAGGCGCCCAATGTGGAACTGGAAGTTGTTCCCCTGGAGATCGATAAGGCGTACGAATGGATGGTGACCGGAAAGGTAGACGCCGTGATCTGCAGCAGGCCCATAGCGGGCTCTGACATTGAGCGGCGTGTGATTCTTGAGGAACGCTACGTCTGTGTGATGAATGCGCAGAGCGCCCCTCAGGGGGACGAACTGACAATGCAACAGTTCCTCGAGCGCAAGCATGCAGTTGTCAGCCGCTCTCTGGGCCATGGACTAGCCGAGGAGGTCATGGCGGAACTGGGTGTGCGGCGAAAGGTGAGCTTGGTGCTGCCGCATTTCTCGGTCCTGCCGTCGGTTTTGCGTGAGACGGACCTGCTGGCGATCGTGCCGGGCAAAATAGCCCAGGCGTTTTCGGCGATGGCGCCGCTCAAGATTTGTCCTCTTCCGTTTCAGGTACCGGGGGTTGAGGTGGCACTCTATTGGTTGGCACGCAATGAGCATTCACACTCTCAGCGTTGGTTTAGAGAACGGGTTATTGCTGCGGTTGCCCAGCCTGATTCGATAACGGGGTAACGATCTTCTCGTACCCTGCCCTTCAGGGAGCAGATCGCCAAATGGCCGCCATTCTATACAGAAGCCCTGCTGAGCAATCAGCCGGGCTTCGTCGTTTCAGGTCCTGCTGCATTCGGACAAAAAAATACCCAACCCGCAGGAGAACGGATTGGGTCTGAGCAAGGTTACAACAACGGAGGTGCAAGACTAGGTGTTTGAAGCTCAGAAAGTCATTTCGGGGACGTGATCGGGTACCACCAGACGGCCGGCGGTTTTGGCCACGATCTCTTCTACCGATACGCCGGGGGCGCGCTCTTTCAGCACGAAGGTACCGTTTTCAATCTCCAGCCAAGCCAGATCGGTCAGGACTTTCTTGATGCAACCGGCACCGGTCAGCGGCAGGGTGCACTGCTCCAGCAGCTTGGATTCGCCGTTCTTGGAGGCGTGGGTCATGGTGACGATGATGTTGTCGGCGCCCGCAACCAGGTCCATGGCGCCGCCCATCCCTTTGACCAGCTTCCCTGGGATCATCCAGGAGGCGATATTGCCCTGAACGTCGACCTCGAATGCACCGAGTACGGTCAGATCCACATGGCCGCCACGGATCATGGCGAAGGACTCGGCCGAGGAGAAGATCGATGCGCCGGGCAGGGTCGTTACCGTCTGCTTGCCGGCGTTGATCATGTCGGCATCCAGTTCCGCTTCGGTGGGGAAGGGGCCCATGCCGAGCAGACCGTTTTCCGACTGCAGCATCACCTCCATACCCTCCGGGACGTAGTTCGCTACCAGCGTGGGGATGCCGATCCCCAGGTTGACGTAGTAACCGTCTTTCAGTTCGCGCGCCACGCGCTTTGCAATCTGTTCACGAGAAAGGGCCATTGTGGTCTCTCCATCATCGTTCCGCCGTCGCCTCGGCTCCGGCGTTGAGTGTTAAGGTCGTTGGGCTCAGGCGCTACGGACGGTGCGCTGTTCGATACGTTTCTCGAAGCTGCCCTGTATCAGGCGATCGACATAGATGCCGGGGGTGTGGATCTGGGTCGGATCCAGCTCTCCCGGTTCGACGATCTCCTCGACCTCGACCACGGTGATCTTGCCGGCGGTCGCGGCCATCGGGTTGAAGTTCTGTGCGGTGTGGCGGTAGACCACGTTGCCGTAGCGGTCGGCTTTCCAGCCCTTCACGATGGCAAAGTCGCCACGAATGGATTGTTCCAGGATGTGCGGACGGCCGTTGAACTCGCGTACCTCTTTGCCTTCGGCGACCGGGGTGCCGTAGCCGGTGGCGGTGTAGAAGGCGGGGATACCGGCGCCGCCGGCGCGCATCTTCTCGGCCAGGGTGCCCTGCGGGGTGAGCTCGACTTCAAGCTCGCCCTCCAGCAACTGCTTTTCGAACAGCGCGTTCTCGCCGACATAGGAGGAGATCATTTTGCGGATCTGCTTGTCCTCAAGCAGAATGCCGAGGCCGAAGCCGTCGATGCCACAGTTGTTGGATACGATGGTCAGGTCGCGGACCCGCATGCGCTTGATCTGGGCGATCAGGTTCTCAGGGATGCCGCACAGACCGAAGCCTCCGGCGATGACGGTCATGCCGTTGTCCAGTCCTGCCATGGCTTCTTCATAACTGCCTACGACCTTGTCAAATCCGGCCATACAACACTCCTGCTTTTAGTTAGCGTTATCAGCGAGGTGAAAGTCTTTGTGACTGGCGAACGAGTTTGCAGGATCTCGTTGTATTTATTAAATTTGTTTTTTGTTCGTATTGATTTGGAAAATAAATATGACGGTCAAGCAGCTTCGTGCCTTCCTGGCGGTGGCCCGCACCAAGAGTTTCGCCGAAGCGGGGCAGCAGGTGTTCCTGTCGCAACCGGCGTTGAGCCTGGCGATCAAGAAGCTGGAGGAATCCCTCGGCGGGCCGCTGCTGACACGAACCACCCGAACGGTAGCGCTGACGCCGGAGGGGCAAGCCCTTTATGAGATTGGGCAGCGTTTGCTCGCGGACTGGGACAATGCAGAGGAGGAGCTACAACAGCGTTTTTCGCTGCAGCGGGGCAAGGTGGCGTTAGCCGCTATGCCCTCGTTTGCGGGCAGCCTGCTGCCCAGCGCGCTACTTGCCTATCGCGCCCAGTACCCCAATATTCGTGTCGAGGTACACGACGTGATCGCAGAGCGGGTGGTGGATATGGTGCGCGATGGCCGGATCGAGATCGGCATCACCTTCGACCCGGGCCCGCATGAGGAGCTGAGGTTTCAGCCGCTGTTCAATGACGAGTTTATCGCGGTATTGCCTGCCGATCATCCCGATGCAGGAGCGTCCGAGATTAGCTGGACGCAACTGCTCAGCTACGATTTCATCACACTCCAGCGCCCTTCGACGGTGCGTCAACTGATCGAAACTCAGCTGGCGCAACGGGGAATGTCGCTTCGCGTTGCGTTTGACGCTCACCAGCTGGCCACCGTTGGTCGCATGGTTGCAACAGGGCTGGGTGTCGGTGCAGTGCCCGCCCTTTGCCGCCAGCAGATGGAGGAGCTGGGTGCGCATTGCTCCCGACTGGTGGAGCCAACTATTTCGCGCCAGGTCGGGATTCTGACCAAGACGCGGCACAGCCTGTCCGTGGCCGCCGAGGCGTTGCAGGGAGTACTGCTGGAAACCTTTGCGGAGTAGGCCGCTAGATAAACATCTATAACAATCAGGACCAGCTGCGTCCTGAGTCACTTATCATCGTAGAGTATGAATGACAGCAGTTGTAGCGGCACTTCACGCAGCTCCTCGGGACCGTGCGGCACCTCGGCGTCGAACGCCAGAGAATCGCCGGGGCCCATCTCAAACAGCTGGTTGCCGTGGCGATAGAGGATCTGCCCCTTGAGGATGTAAATGAACTCTTGCCCCGGGTGAGAGAAGGTAGGAAACACCTCGCTGGCATCGTCCATGGTGATCAGGAAGGGCTCATAGCTGGATTTCTTGCCGCGCTGGGTATTGAGCAACTGGTAGGTATGGCCCTTGTCGGTGCCTCGTCGCACCACCTCTTTGCCTTCGCCGGCTTTGGTCAGTTGAGCGTTACCGGTAGGGTGGTCGTAGCTGCTGAATAGCTGGGATATCGGCAATCCGATCGCATCGCACAAACGGCTGAGGGTCTCCAGACTGGTCGAGACCTGGGCATTTTCAATCTTGCTGACCATCCCCTGGCTGAGTCCGGCGATGCGGGCCACGTCGGTTATCTTCAGCCCCTGTTGGGTACGTTTCGCTTTGACCTGCATGGCGATGTACTGCTCAAGCTTCATTCTCGGGTCGCGACTCTCGCGACTGAAACTGATTTCGCCCTTCTCCAGAGCGTCTATATGTCGAGATGTGGTCATGCAGCTACCCGATTACGGAACAAGTTCTGTCAAACAGTGTATCTCGGTAATTCCTGTAAAGAAACTTTTTATAGCTAATGTGTTTTTTTGACTACGCTTTTCAGCTTCGTCGAGCGCGCGTAAGTGTAGGGTTTTTCTCCACAGTGAAATGTGTCTGTGACCGGTGCGCTTGTCCTGCTTTGGGGCATCCCTTAAGGGCGTTTGACTGAGCGTGCATCAACACGAGGCTTAATAGGCCATGGGTGCACACTTTTGGTTAGCTCATCAGCAATCAATCAAACCCCTATTTTTATTAATGCCTTTAAGATCAGTCGGTTGCGGTTTTTGGTGTGGAAGTTGCTTTTCCTTGTAGGAAATTAAGTATCCTTTAAGTAAAGTCGTGGGCTGGCGTCTTCCGGGTGAAGGTGATCAACGTCTGGAGTTCCGGATTTACTACATTCACGAGGATCATAGGTGAGGTTATGACGATCGAGCCGCTTATCAAAAGTCGTCCGAGTTACGGCCCGGTGACTGTCCAAATTAACGCGAAGTTGCATCTGTTTATCTGCACTGCCGAAGGGCAGTCGGCACTGCAAACGCTGATCGATGCGATACCGCAGACGCAACGTCAGTTGCTGGTCTTTTCTGCAACGGATGCCAGGGGCGCCGTTGACGAAAAGGGGCATTCGCTGCTGGCTGAACAGGTCGGTGCGGCGCTTTGCGACGCCCCTTTGGCTACCGCTATCTATCTGTCCGGTCCCGAGGCATTTATGTGGGACCTGCGCAATCTGGCGCGTAGCGTCGGGTTTGCCGACGAGCAGATTCAGATGTGTGAACCGGTCGGTAACGCCCGTCGGCTGTTCTGTACCCATTGCTACGCCATAACAGAGGAGGTGAGCCATTCGCCGCAGACATGCTCCGGCTGTGGCCGGCTGCTGCTGGTGCGTGATCACTACTCCAAACTGCACGCCGCGTACGTCGGCGTACAGATCAATGCGGAAGATCCTGCTGAAATCCCCGAACCGGAGGCGCTGAGCTGATGACTATCGACAAGATTCGTGTCCGGGTCGACGCTATCGAGCAGGTGGCGCCGCTGATCCGGGAATTTCAGCTCGTGCCGGTAGATGGGGAGCTGATGCCGTTTTCCCCCGGCAGTCATGTGATCGTGGAGATGCCGGACCAGCCACGTTCGCATCGCAACGCCTATTCACTGCTGAGCGAGCCGCGCGATGCCGCTTGCTATCGCATTGCGGTGCGACTGCAGGAGCACTCCCGCGGTGGTTCGCGCTTTATGCATGAGCAGGTCAAGGTTGGCGACGAGCTGGCCATCACGCCACCAGCCAACCTGTTCGCGCCCAACTGGGGGGCGCGTAAGCATCTACTCATTGCCGGAGGTGTCGGCATTACGCCGTTTATGTCCTATCTCCCAGCGCTGCAGCGTGTGGGTGCCGGCTTCGAGCTGCACTACCTGTTCCGCAGCAAGCAGACCGGCGCCTATCGGCAGCAGTTGGCCAGTGAGCTGGGCGAGCGCTGCTATCTGTACGACGCCGATGAGGGCATCCGTTGCGATCTGGGCGAACTGCTCGGAGATCAGCCGCGTGGCACCCACATCTATATCTGCGGTCCTCAAACCCTGATCGCCGGTGTACAGGAGGTGGCACAGGCACTGGGCTGGCCCACCAGCCATATCCATTTCGAAGCCTTTGCCGCGCCGCAGCCAGGATACCCGTTTGAGGTGGAGCTTAACAGCAGCGGGCGGACGCTCGCTGTTGATGGCGATACCTCGCTACTGGAAGCGTTGGAGGATGCCGGCATTGCAGTACCCAGCCTCTGTCGTGGGGGCGTTTGCGGACAATGCAAAACGCGAGTAGTGGCGGGCGAACCTGACCACCGCGATCAATTCCTTACCGCCGACGAGCGCGCCGAGGGCAACTGCATCATGCCCTGTGTATCGCGCGCGGCAGGTAAACGATTGGTACTGGATCTCTAGGAGCACAGAACATGCGTATGTCACCCAAGCCGATTCAAAGTTTTCGCGGCGATTTCACTTATAGCAACAGCCCGGGCGCGATCGCGCGCTTTCCTTTTCCGTTTCCCGAAGATGAGTACATGTACTCGGTCAATATCGAACCCCATGTGACACCGGGGCCTGAGGGCTCGGTGTTCGAGTTCCTGTTCGATATCGATGAGCATTATCTGTCTGAGATGCATGAGCGTGATCTGGTGTTGAAAGAGAATCCCAAGCGCTGCCTGGCGATGCCGCATATGGATCAGGCCTGCTGGGACCTGATCGAGCGGGCGATGACCAGTCTCTCCACCGACTATCCGCAGCATTTCACGCTGCAGCGGGAGGGCGATAGCTGGACCTGGGAGAACAAGCTGCTCAACCTTAAGGACAGTTTTACCTTCGGTGACAGCAGCACGCTGCCGCTGCCGCCGATGGAGTATATCGGTCGTCAGTTGCAGGGCGATATCGCGCTGCTGGATCAGCGTGATGGCGACCTGTTCCTCGATGCTGGAATTGTCACCTGTCCTGCGGACTGGTCACTGGCGTTTGATGCCGGTATGAGCTTCAAAGAGTGGCATGGACCGGTGCCGATGGCGCACGGTATGGGAATCTTTGACCGGGCACTGAAATACCTCTGTGCCATCCCTCAGGGGCGCCCGGTGCGTCGTCTGAACTGGACCCTCACCATCAATGCGCGCATGGATACCTCGCCGGAGACCTATTCCGAGTGGGGCGCGGACCGTCTCAGTGTGACGCCGGAAAACGTGGCTGACAAGGTGCATCTGCGTGTCGAACTGCAGGTGTTGGACCGCATGTCGCGCAGCAATGCGCTGATGTTCAGCATCCGCACCTACCTGATCAGCCTGCGTGATCTGTCCACCAATCCCGAATGGGCCAAGCGGATGCACCGGGTGATGAAGGACCTGAAGCCGGAGCTGATCGAGTACAAGGGACTGACCCGTTACCACCCGATGGTGGTGGAGTGGTTGTCCCAGTTCGATCCAGCCAACTGAAGAGGGGGCGTCGGTGGGGTGGATCTATCTGTTGGTCGCCGGGGTGCTGGAGTGCCTCTGGGCGATCGGTCTGAAATACAGTGACGGCTTTACCCGGCTCTGGCCGTCGCTGTTCACCGCAGTGTTGATCCTGCTGAGCCTGACGCTGCTCTCCCTCGCAATGCGCACCATACCGGTCGGTACCGCCTATGCTGTCTGGTCCGGTATCGGTGCCGCGGCGCTGGCGGTGGTCGGCATACTGTTCATGCAGGAGCCGGGTGGACTGATGCGCATGCTCTGTATCGGCATGATCATCGCCGGTGTGGTGGGTCTGAAGCTGTTTGGCGAGGGCGCATCTGATTCACTGAGCTGATTCAGTTAGCAGCGTCACGGAGCAGAGAGGCGGGTGGGGGATGGCGTGGTTAGCCAAAGCCCACCCGTTTTTTATTCAATGATACGCTTAGCCACCCACTACCTATACCCCGATTTTTTCGCGCTGGCGCTGTTGTACCCGCTGTTCCTTATTAGAGAGCTAGCGAATCCCTGTGTTCGCCTTTGCGACCTCGTCGGGAGCAATCACAGGCGCTTCCAGGCCAGGACCGATCGGCCGCGCATCTGTATGCCAGGATCTGGATCTTTACCGGGGAGGGGACTGGCTGTTGCCGCTCAGCCGGCCGCTGGGCTAGTTCAGCCATTAGGGCGGAGGGGCTGTGCTGATATGACCGTAACGAAAACACCCGGCGCCTGCCGGGTGTTGTGAGGGGCTTTACTGCTTACTTCAACCTGATCGTGAAGTGCTTCAGGACCGGTTCTTTGATCTCCCAGGTGCCGTCAAAACCGGCCTCAATGACAAAGGCATCGCCTGGGCCTACCTCGACCGCATCCTCCCCCTTGGCGGTGATGACGACCTTGCCTTCGATCATATGTACGAACTCCCAGCTCGCATATTTGGCATGGTAGGTGCCAGGTGTGGCGGTCCACCAACCAGCGATCATCGACTCATCCTTGGCCGTATACTCGACCCAGGTGGTCATGCTCGGATCACCTTCGACCTTAGTCCAGCCGGGCAGGTCATCCGTGATCGGCTGGACCTTGCGTGGCGGCAGTTTAGTAATGCTGCTCATGGATCCACTCCTCAGCTGGCCTGCTTAACTTCTTTGTTGCCGTCGCCCAGATAGGCCTCCAGAGAGTCGTCCAACGCCTCCAGCCAGGGGGTGTGGTGCGGTGGTGCTACCGTTCCGGTCATCAACGAGGTGTACGAGTGGTCGCGGAAGGTCATGATGTTCTCCTTCTTGTGCTTCTTCCACTCCAGGAAGGTACGGTTGACGCCGTCGATATCGAAGGTCGGGTAATCGGTGGCCTCGATCAGGTGCAGGATGTAGGCACCCTGGTACTCGTACATCTCCTGAGCGGTTTCCAGCTTCAGCTCACGCTCGCGCCAGGCCATGCTGTCGGCGGCCATCTCCTCCTTCGAGGGCAGCGGGATCAGGTCCATGATGACGTCGCGTACATACCAGGCCTGGGCATCGAACATGTTGAACGAGTACCACTGGTCCTGCATGCCGACATAGAAAAATTTCGGGTTGTCTTCCCAGACTACGCCCTTGTACAGGTTCAGCGGCCAGAGTCGGTTATCGGTCACCAGGCGCAGATCATCGGAGAGGAACGGGAAGTAGTGCAGGTAGCCGGTGCAGAGAATGATCGCGTCGATCTTCTTGCTGCTGCCGTCGGCAAAGTAGGCGTGCTCCACGTCCACGTGCGTCAGGTTCGGCTTCTCCTCCCAGTTATCGGGCCACTTGAAGCCCATCGGCGCGGTGCGGTAGCAGCTGGTGATTGAGCGCGCGCCGTACTTGTAGCACTGGGAGCCGATATCCTCGGCGGAGTAGCTGGCGCCGACGATCAGGATATCCTTGCCCTTGAATTCAAGTGCATCGCGGAAGTCGTGGGCGTGCAGAATGCGGCCCCCAAAGGTTTTGAAACCGGGGAACTCGGGTACTTTCGGGGTGGAGAAGTGACCGCTGGCGCAGACGACATAGTCGAAGGTCTCGCTGTAGACGGTGTCGGTGTTGTGGTCATGTACGGTCACGGTGAACAGGCCACTGTCGGCATCGTAGCTGACGTTGCGTACCGGGGTGTTGAAGCGGACATACTTGCGCACGTCGGCCTTTTCCACTCGGCCCTTGATGTAGTCCCAGAGTACTTCACGAGGCGGGTAGGAGGCGATCGGCTTGTCGAAGTGCTCGTCAAAGGTGTAGTCGGCGAACTCCAGGCACTCCTTGGGTCCGTTGGACCAGAGGTAGCGGTACATGCTGCCGTGCACCGGCTCGCCGTTCTCATCCAGTCCAGTGCGCCAGGTGTAGTTCCACATACCACCCCAGTCGCTCTGTTTTTCAAAACAGACCAGCTCCGGTATCTCGGCTCCCTTGGCCTGGGCAGACTGGAAGGCTCTAAGCTGCGCCAGACCGCTGGGACCGGCGCCGATAATGGCTACGCGTTTGTTCATCAGGTCTCTCCTGTGCTCGTTATTACCTGTAGCTGGGTCAACGGGTTCGGGTGATCGAGACCTAAATTACCGGCTTGGACGCCGGGAGATAATTCCTCATAAAGGGTAGGTAAAAGGGGGTAGTCGGAGAGGTAAACCAGCGGCAAAATCTGGTGAAAACATAGGGA
Source organism: Marinobacterium zhoushanense (assembly GCF_014641945.1). Classification (GTDB taxonomy): domain Bacteria; phylum Pseudomonadota; class Gammaproteobacteria; order Pseudomonadales; family Balneatricaceae; genus Marinobacterium_D; species Marinobacterium_D zhoushanense. The sequence goes on along the minus strand of NZ_BMIJ01000002.1, from coordinate 58,190 downwards.
AAATAAAGGACCGTTTTGCCAGAACCGAGAGAAAAAACTAGGCAGATAGCGGTGAACCGAGGGTAAAGATCACACCCTCAACCCCCAGCACGGCGCCAGCTGAGGAGTATAGTCCCTGGCCCTTCTCACTGACCCAGCGAACCGACCCGTCGGCGTGCAGGATACGGTAGTGCAGCTCGAACGGAGCATGGCGATGCAGCGCATCCTGAACCTGATCCCATACCGGGCCTGCATCCTCGGGATGGATCAGCGCGCCATAGCTCAGGCGCGGCTGGTTCACCAGTGCATCGGCGCTGTAGCCGGTCAGCTCCAGGCAGCCCACGCTGACGAATTCCATGCTCCAGTTGCGGTTGTTGCGGGCGCGGTAAAGCATCACCGGCAGGTTGGATACCAGCTGGCTCAGGCTGCGGTGGTGGGCATCGCGGACCTGTTCCTTGCGAACCTGTGGGGTGATGTCACACAGGGTCAGGCTCACCGGCCAGTCGCGGTCCGGGTAGAGCGGCTGTGCGCGCAGTTCGCACCAGTGCAGCTCCTGCCCCACAGGCAGGCGCATCCAGATAGGCGCCGGCTTTCGACCTGCGTGCAGCTGTTCCAGCGCTTCTCGCCACAATGCCAGGTCGGCAGGGTGAAGATGATCCTTGAGTCGGTCGCCAATGGCCCCATCGCCACCGGTTAACGTACGCCAGCGTGCGTTGCAGCATAGGATGCGCTCGTCGGCATCGATCGCCAGTACCGCCTCGTCGAGACTGTCGAGCAGGGTGGACGGGGAGAGTGTGTCTGCTTCGCTACGACGTCGCAGGGCAAAATCGAGCAGGCTCATGGTGCTAGTTCCACCTCCGGATGGGCATGAACCCAGGCCGCCAGTTCAAGTCGGGAGTGCAGATTGAGCTTGCGCAGCAGCGCTTTGACATACACCTTGACCGTGCCGTCGCTGATCCCCAGTTCGCGGGCGATCAACTTGTTGCTCATTCCCGAGGCGATCAGGGCCAGTGTCTGCCGTTCGCGCAGAGTGATCTCATCCAGTGTCGATGAGTGATGTGGCGAAGGGTTGCTCGCCGGTTCCCTCAGACGCTGGGTCAGCAACAACAGCGCTTCGTCGTCCAGTGCTACCTTTCCCTCGAGTACCCCCTCCAGTCGCTGCAGGATCAGGTCAGCATCGGTCTCCTTGAGCAGGTAGCCGTCGGCGCCGGACTGGATCGCCTGCAACAGATGGTCGCTGTCGTCTGAGGCGGTCAGCATCACTACCCGTAGATCGGGCAGGCGCGATTTGAGTTGTATCAACAGTGACAACCCGTCCTCTCCCGGCATATGCATATCGATGAGTGCAAGATCAGGCTGCAACTGGTCGAGTTCGCCGAGCAGGGCGGCTGCACAATCGAAGTCCGCCAGTACCCTGAAGCGACCGCTTTCGTTGAGCAGGTCCGCCACGCCTCGACGGAACAGAGGATGGTCATCTACCAGCACGACATTGGCGACAGGGTCAGCGGGTTCGTGCCAGTCCAGGTTCTGCTGTTCGGAGTGATCGCTCATGGCTCTTTATTATCCATTGTCAGCTCAAGGCGGGTGCCGCCGCCGGGGCGGTTGTCGATCTTGAGGCGGGCACCGATGCGCGCCGCGCGCTCCTGCATGATGCCGAGACCGAAACTGTCGCGACGCTTGCGTGAAGGGTCGATCCCCTGGCCGTTATCCTCGATGCGCAGTAGCAGCGCGTTCGGCCCAGAAGGCAGGAGCTGTACGCGCAGGTGGCTGGCATGGGCGTGACGTACCGCGTTACACAGCGCTTCGCGGACGATCATCACCAGCTGGATGGCGGTATTCTCGTCCGGTTCCAGGTTTTGGCAGCGATCATCCAATTCGAACACCAGGCCGCTGCGCTGTTCGAACTCCTCGACGGCGGCAGCCAGTGCCGTGTGCAGAGAGCCACCTTCAAGGGTCAGTCGAGAGCTGCTGATCAGGTCGCGCATCAGTCGATAGGCGTGTTTGGTTTGTTGTGACAGGTCGGCGGCCAGTGCCTGTAGCTCCGGCTGGTTGCATTTACTGCATCGGGAGTCGAGGCGAGAGGTGGTCAGCCGCAGATAGCCAAGTATCTGTGCCAGCGAGTCATGCAACTCGGCGGCGTGGGCGCGACGTTCGCTGCTGACCGCCTTTTCCAGGCGCCGTTGGTGCTTTGCCCAGACGCCGAGACCCTGAGACAGAGCGCTGGCGATCTCGATCATATGGTGACGGCTCATGCCGGAGAGCGGGTACTCACTGACAAGCAACAATCCTGCATCGAGTTCAGAGATGTTCAGCTTGATCAACTGCAGATTCAGGTTGCTGCCGGGAAAGGGGATCGCGTGGGGTTGCCGGGCATCCAGGGCCTTGAGCGGACCGCTGAACTGATAGCGCAGAAACGCAGGCAGACCTGTCGGCAGTTCTCCGTGCGCGGTAGTGATCAGGCGGACATCGGCATGGCCGGGCAGTTTGGCGGCGAGCAGGAGTCGGCATTCGTGCTCCAGGCTCAATGTGTTCTCATACGGCTGTAGCAGGTCTGGCAGAGCTTCAACGGGATCGGAACAGGCGGCCAGCGAGAGGCTGAGGCTTTGCAGTTGGGACTCTTGAGTGCCCCGTTGAGAGGTGACAGCTAGCACGTTCCGACGGTCGCTGCCCGTCTGCCCCAGCAGCCGACGTACCCAGCCAATCGGTCTTAAATCTACTTGCCGTTCAGCTCTGTCCATCACCCTCTCCGTGTTAACTCGTTGATCTTTCTGCTTCCGATCCGATTGCGCGATAGCGGTCTTGCTGCAGCAAACATGCCAGCGAAGGGGGACTAACCCCTTTGGGGTATCCCCTCTTGTGCATTGAATCATTAACTCTTGTAAGTAAACATTTTTTCCCATCAGTTATTGTTTTTCTCGGTCACATCGGTGAGCGCTTCGGTGCACCAGGCTGGATCTTGTGAGTGTCCTGTGCACCTGGATGAGGCGAACTGCCTGAGCGCTACCCCGGCTATTCGAGTGGCCGACCCGAAAGGAGAATCGCAGATGAATCCCACCGTGCCAGTCGATGGGGGAGAGATACCCGCTGTCTGGGGACTGACCTCCCAACACAGAACCCATCGCATACCGGGCCAGAGCGCGCATTGGCTGTCGCTACGATCGGGTGAGAGTATCGAGATCGTTTCACCGGATGCGATCCAGTGCTGCGAGTTGCTGCCGCTGGATGACTATTCCCGTGATCAGGTTGCAGCGCTGTTGCCGGACGTGGTCGAACCCGCCTCCTTATACCGGGCGCAACTGGCACAGTCCGGTGCCAGCGCCAAACGGCTGCATCGACAGCTGGAACGGTTCGGCGTTGCAGACCCGGCGCTCGCGCAGGGCTGGCAGCTGGACGCCGGGCAGCTGCCGTTTAGCCTTGTACTGCCGCCGGATGCGAGTCCGGTCACGTTGCTGTTGCTGGCGCCGGGTCTCGATATGGCGGTAGACCAGCACGTCGCTTCCGGTGAGCTGCTTATCGAGCATCGTTATCGATCGGCGCCGCTGACCGACCTGCCGTTGCCCGCCACTGATAGCGACGATCAGCCGTTACCCATTCGCGAGATCCATGTGCCTCACTCCAGTGCCCGTGCCTATGAGGTGAAGGCGGGGGAGTGGATACAGGTTAGCGACGTGGCCGGCAAACAGTGCTCGGACTTTATCGCCTTCGATCTGGACGCGATCAAGCGAGGTGACGAGATCGTGCTGGATAGCACCGCCACCCGTACCCTGGCGGGGGTAGCGCTGCCGCAGCCGGGACTGTATTCCCGCTTCGCCGACCAGAATATGGTGACGATGCTGGAGCTGGTGCAGGACACTGTCGGTCGCCACGACAGCTTTCTGTTCGCCTGCACATCGAAGTACTACGAGGACGCAGGCTACTTCGGTCACATCAGTTGCACCGCCAACTTCAATAGGGCGCTCAAGCCCTATGGGGTAAGGCCGCGGGCAGGCTGGCCGGCGATCAACTTCTTTTTCAACACCCAGGCGCAGCCCTGCGGCACGATCGGCATGGATGAGCCCTGGTCGCGTCCCGGCGATTACGTGCTGATGCGTGCCAGTCGCGATCTGCTCTGCGTATCGTCCGCCTGCCCGGACGACATCGATCCGGCCAATGGCTGGTGTCCTACCGATATCCATATACGCATCTTTGCCGCCGACGCTGAATTTCCACGCGCTATCGCGACCCGAACCACCCCGCTGGAGCCTGCCCGTATGACCAAGCCAACCGCTTTCCACAGCCGCACCTCGGCGCTGACCCGACACTTCACCGAGTACCGTGGTTATTGGGTACCCACCGAGTTCGACGGCTTTGGTGCCCGCGCGGAGTATCTGTCCTGCCGTGAGCGGGTCGCGGTGATGGATCTGTCTCCGCTACGCAAGTTTGAGGTTACCGGGCCCGATGCCGAGGCGCTGCTGCAAAAGGCGCTGACCCGTAACGTGCGCCGTCTGGCGATAGGTGCAGTAGTCTACTCGGCGATCTGTCACGAAACCGGCGGCATGATCGATGATGGCACTCTGTTCCGCATGGGGGAGCAGGCGTTCCGCTGGATCTGCGGTGACCCCTACACCGGTATCTGGCTGCGCGAGCTGGCCGCGCGCGAGGGCTACCGGGTGCGTGTGCAGGAGTCCACCGATCAGCTGCACAACCTGGCCGTGCAGGGGCCTCAAAGTCGCGCACTGTTGAGCAAGATCATCTGGACACCCGAAGCGCACACACCAGTGGAGAGTCTTGCCTGGTTCCACTTTACCGTCGGCCGACTCGGCGGCCCACAGGGGATACCGGTCATGGTGTCGCGCACCGGCTATACCGGCGAGCTTGGCTTCGAGGTCTGGTGCCACCCGGATCAGGGAGCTGAGCTCTGGGATGCGATCTGGCAGGCGGGCCAGCCTCTTGGACTGGCGCCACTGGGGTTCGATGCGTTGGACATGCTGCGCATCGAGGCCGGATTGATCTTCGCCGGTTACGAGTTCTGCCCGGAGACCGATCCCTACGCCGCCGGCATCGGTTTTACCGTGCCGTTGAAGAGCAAGGAGGAGGATTTCGTTGGCCGCACTGCGCTGGCGCGCATTCCGGCCAGCGACCGGGAGCGGCTGATGGGGCTGGTACTCGATAGCGAGGATCTGATCAGCCACGGCGATCAGCTGTTCAATGGCCGCTTCCCGGTTGGGGTTGTGACCAGTGCGACGCGTTCACCTTTGATCGGCAAGACCATCGCGCTGGTGCGGCTGATGCCCGAGTTTGCCGAGCCCGGCACCCGGCTGGAGGTGGGGCAGCTGGATGGTCAGCAGAAGCGACTGCCCGGTCAGGTGGTGGCGTTGCCGTTCCACGATCCGGAGCGGATCAGGGTGCGCAGCTGAACAGGCCGACATGGTCGAAAAGAGGGCATGGTGTTCAAAAAATGCTCGTTTTTCGCTGATCTTTCCGTGATCTGCGCCTGTTCAACCCCTGGTCTGAGTGGGCGACCAAAGGCGGTGAAGTTTAAAAGACTGCAAAAACAGAGAGATGGGATAAGACCGCAGTCAATGCGGCGGAAAAATGCAAGGTTGGCATAGGGGTTGCTTTCTTTTGCAGAAAATAAAATTCCTGACGGTTATTAAATGGTGGCTGTCAGCAATCATAAAACTATGTGCATTAATGAGGATTAGCCGATGAGTGTTGAAACCTTGCAAAGCACCTTCGAGATGCATCAGTCGATGAATGTCGAAGTGTTTTACTGGTGGTGTACCGCCATCATGTTCATGATCCATGCGGGCTTCCTGGCCTATGAAATTGGCGCATCTCGCGTCAAGAACGCACTGACCTCCGGGATGAAGAATATCCTGACGCTGTCGGTGATCATTCCCACCTTCTACTTCTTCGGTTGGTGGATCTATAACGCCTTCCCGAACGGTTTTATTCCTATTGACGCTTCTGCCGCGCTGCCGTGGAGCACCAGTATGGGCCCTGACGTTACCGACATGGGTACCGGTATCTTCTTCGCTGCCTTCGCTCTGTTCGGCGCCACCACCGGCTCCATCCTGTCGGGTGCGGTGATCGAACGGATTCGCTTGAGTGCGTTCCTGATTCTGGCCGCAATTCTCGGTTCCGCAGTCTGGATTCTGGCCGGAGCCTGGGGCTGGCATCCGGACGGCTGGCTGCTGACCGAGCTGGGTTATCACGATGTGGGTGCCTCTGGTGTCGTGCATGCCGTGGCCGGCTTCTTCGCCCTCGGCGTGCTGATGAATCTCGGCGCTCGTGTCGGCAAGTTCAAGGATGGCGTCGCGATGTACATTCCGCCGCACAACCTGCCGATGTCACTGATCGGTCTGATGATGATCATCGTCGGCTTCTTCGGCTTCCTCGGTGGCTGCATCATCTTCAACGGTGGCGACACCGGATGGACCACTATATACGGTAACCCAACAAACCTGTCCGCCTTCGCCTTCAATACCCTGATGGGCTTCGCCGGCGGCGTACTCGGTGCCTACATGACCTCCCGAGAGCCGTTCTGGACCATGTCTGGCGGTCTGGGCGGCATCATCTCCGTAGCGGCGGGGCTTGATCTCTACTATCCGGGCCTGGCATTCGTTGTCGCGGCCAGTGGTGGTGCGCTGATGCCGATTATCGGTCGTCTGGTCGACAAGCTGGGCGTGGATGATGCCGTGGGTGCCGTTGCCGTGCATGGCTTCTGCGGTCTATACGGAGTGGTCATGGTTGGCGTGTTCTGTGCTGGCTACCCGAACGTTGGTGATCTGCCGCCGATCTCCTTCTCCGGCCAGCTGCTCGGTGCTGTGATCATGGCCCTGGTTGGCTTTATCCCGGGCTGGGGAATCTCCTACGTGATGAAGAAAATGAGCATGCTGCGCGTGCCGCCGCACGTCGAAGTACTGGGTCTGGACCTGGTCGAAATCCCGGCCAAGCCCTATCCGGAGACTGTTCCAGCTAACGCGGTTGTGGAAAACACCCTGAAACCCGGCCAGGAAAATCAACTGGCCTGATCGGCTGAATCGCTGCCCGCTGCGTCTGGTCAACGGGTAGTGGTTCGAATCGACACAGATCTTTGAAAACGAAAGGAGTGAATCATGAGCAGTCCGATCACCACTTGGGAAGGCGCTTCCGCCGTATTCACCTTTGCTGACAGCCCGATGGGTATAGCCATTAGTCTGGCAGCAGCGGTGGGTATCTACCTCTATCTCAACCTGTCGATCATGAAGCACGAAAAAGACGCGTTCGACAAGCACAAGTAGTGATGTTGCTATGCTGAAAAGCAGCCCGCTCGGGCTGCTTTTTGTTGTTCAGGATCTGTTATCGAAGCTGCACCAACGGGCGTGCAGAAGGCCGAGGTAGCGCTATGGCATATAGTATCGATCTGGGTGGCAACCGTTATCGCTTCACAGACCTGAAGAGTCTGATGGCAAAGGCTACGCCGCTCCGCTCAGGCGACTGTCTGGCTGGTATCGCCGCGGAGAACGCCTCCGAGCGGGTGGCGGCTCAGCTCTGTCTGGCCGAGGTGCCGCTGAAGCGCTTTCTTGAGGAGCCGTTGATCCCCTATGAAAGCGATGAGGTGACGCGGCTGATCATCGACAGCCACAATCGGCAGGCGTTCGCGCCGGTGTCTCACCTGAGCGTCGGTGAGTTCCGTAACTGGCTGCTGTCGGAGCGGGCGACGACCCCAGTGCTGCAGGCGCTGGCACCCGGTCTGACGCCGGAGATGGTGGCCGCCGTGTCGAAGATCATGCGGGTGCAGGACCTGATCCTGGTCGCTGCAAAGTGCGAGGTGGTAACCCGCTTCCGCAATACGGTGGGACTCAAGGGGCGGATGTCTACCCGACTGCAGCCCAACCATCCCACCGACGATCCCGCCGGTGTTGCCGCCAGCCTGCTGGACGGGCTGTTGTACGGCAACGGTGATGCGGTGCTGGGAATCAACCCGGCCACCGACAACTACCACGCCGTGACCAGGCTGATGCAACTGCTGGATGATGTGATCCAACGCTACGAGATCCCCACCCAGTCCTGCGTACTGACCCATGTCACTACCCATCTGGAGGCGATCAACCGCGGTGCGCCGGTGGATCTGGTGTTCCAGTCCATCGCCGGCACCCAGGCCGCCAACGACAGCTTCGGTATCAATCTGGCGATCCTCGATGAGGCGCACCGGGCAGCGCTGGAGCTGGGCCGTGGCACGCTGGGCAACAACGTCATGTACTTCGAAACAGGACAGGGCAGCGCGTTGTCGGCCAACGCCCATCAGGGTGTCGACCAGCAAACCTGTGAGGTGCGCGCCTATGCCGTGGCGCGCCGCTTCGATCCCTTCCTGGTCAATACGGTGGTCGGCTTTATCGGCCCGGAGTACCTGTATGACGGCAAGCAGATCATCCGTGCTGGACTCGAAGACCACTTCTGCGGCAAGCTGCTCGGCGTGCCCATGGGCTGCGATATCTGCTATACCAACCATGCCGAAGCGGACCAGGACGATATGGATATGCTGCTGACGCTGCTGGGCACTGCCGGTATCAACTTCATCATGGGGATACCCGGTTCCGACGATATCATGCTCAACTACCAGACCACCTCCTTCCACGATGCACTTTACGCGCGGCAAGTGCTGGGCAAGAAGCCGGCACCGGAGTTCGAGGCCTGGCTGCAGCGGATGGGGATCTTCGATGGCGAAGGTCGACTGGCGACCGGAAACCAGCTGCCCGCCCCCTTTGCTCATATCGCGGACCGGTTGTGAGAGAGGTGAGTGCCATGACCGAAAAATCATCGATCGTTACCGAGAACCCCTGGGCCAGTCTGAAACGACACACCAATGCCCGTATCGGGCTTGGGCGCGTCGGTATCAGCCAGCCCACCGACAAGCAGTTGGCATTTCAACTCAGTCATGCCTTGGCGCGCGATGCCGTGCATATCCCCCTGGATCTGATGCGCTTGGCCGGTGAGCTGATCGACGCCGGGTTGGAGGTGATTGCCCTGCACAGCCGTGCCGGCGACCGTCAGACCTATCTAAAACGGCCGGATTTTGGACGTCGTCTCGATGGGGACTCGGCTGCGCGGTTGAAAACCTTTGCCGAAGGGGAGACGGCCAGCGACGCCTGTATCGTCATTGCCGATGGTCTCTCCTCCACTGCGGTGCAGAGCCATGCCGGTGAGATGGCGCGGCGTGTCGACAGCGCACTGAAGGCGGAGGGGTTAAGTGTTGGTCCTGTCTGTATTGTGGAGCAGGGCCGCGTAGCCATCGGTGACGAGATCGGCGAGCTGCTGGGGGCCCGTCTGCTGGTCTTACTGGTGGGTGAGCGTCCCGGTTTAAGTTCCCCCGACAGTCTGGGGATCTACTACACATACGGTCCGCGTGTCGGTCTGACAGACGCGGCACGCAACTGCATCTCTAACGTTCGCCCGGCAGGGTTACCTCTGGCAGAAAGTTGCGAACGGCTGATGTGGCTGATTCGTGAATCGCAAAGGCGCAAACTTTCCGGTGTGACTCTCAAGGATGAATCTGGTGATGCGGATGCTCTGGATGGAACGGGGAGCAGGAATTTTCTGCTGGAATGATCGTTTCATCTGACTAGCCTTTATCGTCGTTCCAGTGCCCCGAGTCCGGCAGGGATATTTCTGTTGCACTTGGGACAAAAAAAAGCCGGTCGATGAGCGACCGGCCCTGCTTACCCCCGAGGTGCCTGGCGCTACCCCTTGGCTGTGCGTTTCTGTTTTTCCGGATCGTCAAAGGGCAGGGTATGGGCGATCGCCGATACCGCCAGGCTGCCTTTTACCTGAAGCGGAGTGCCCTGCTCTGCATAGGGGACCTCCAGCCGGGCGATCGCCATCGACTTGCCGGTCAGGCGCGAGTACATGGCGCAGGTAATGACCCCCACCTTCCTGCCGTCGGCCCAGAGTTCGTCACCGGCATCGGCGGCCTGCTCGCCGTCGAGCAGCACACCGAATATCTTGAACCGCTCCTTGCCCTGCAGACGGAAGTGCTCATAGGCGCCACAAAACTCGGTCTTGTCCTTGGATACGGTGAAATCCAGCCCCAGCTCCCAAAGCGTATCGCCGGCGGGCTCATCGTCGAAGGGGTAGTACTCGGAGTTGTCGAACGGATAGAACAGCAGGTAACTCTCTACCCGCAGCCAGTCCAGTGCGGTGAAGGAGCAGGGGATGATACCGAAATCCTTGCCCTGGGCCAGGATACCGTCCCAGATCTTCGCTGCATCGGCAGCCTTGCAGAAGATCTCGTAGCCACGCTCGCCGGTGTATCCGGTACGGGACACGGTGATCGGGCAGCCGAACAGTTTGGCATGGGTATGGTGGAAGTAGGGCAGGTCGCGGATGCCGGGAATATGCTGCGCGAGAAAATCGACAGCGGCGGGCCCCTGCAGTGAGAGGTCGTGCAGGTCGTCATCGAAGATTACCGCTACCTGCTTGCCCAGAGCGGCCTGGGTCAGCTGTTCGTAGCCCCTGCCGGTACCGTGCACCACCATAAAGGCGTTTGGACCCATGCGGTAGATCACGCAGTCGTCGATGAACTTGCCCGCGTCATTGAGCATCGTGGCGTATACCGCCTTGCCCGGGTAGAGCTTCGAGATATCCCGTGTCGTAGCCCACTCCAGCAGGCTCTCCGCATGGGGGCCTACATAGTGAACCTTCTTCAGTCCCGACACATCCATCAGGCCCGCTTTGGTACGGATCGCTTCATGCTCGTCGGCCAGGGTGTAGCCGCTGTTGCTGTAGGTCCAGGCCGTAGGGGTCCCGTTCCAATCCTCCAGATTGGATCCCAGCGCGCGATGGCGATCGGCCAGGGCAGCGAGGCGCCATGAGTTTGCCATTGTCGTCTCCTTATATAGGACGTGATTAATTCTTGTTGGGGATAAATTATTCCCTAAAAGAAAGGCAATAGTTGGGCCACAATGGTTAAGGTGATGATTACCAATAGGAAATAAATATTCCTAACAATTGTTGGTGTTAGATTCTGAACCAGGGTGAAGCAGGAGTGATCACGTTGTGGTCGATTTTGGGTCAAATATTGGCGATGCATCGCGGTGGTGCGGTATTGCTGCCAATTGGTGCAGCTTTTTCCGCGATGGCGAATGAGCAGTGATATTAATGCGAGCAGAAGTGTATTACCTGTAAGAATATAATATTCATAAAATCAGTGGTTTCAGTCCCTTAGGTGGTGGTGAGAAAAAATTTTCGTCGGATGGCGAAAGTTGGCAAAGAGCTTGCTTTATCTTTGTGAAAATTATTTTCCCAATGAGAAAGTAGGTGGAGAACATGGCTCTCGATCCCCAAAACACCCGGCGTTACCGAATCAGCATCTCCTGCCCCGATACCGTCGGTATCGTCGCAGCGGTTACCCAGTTCATCGCAGAGTACAAAGGTTGGATCAGTGAAGCGCACCAGTTCGCCGATCCTGAGGCGTGTACATTCTTTATGCGTTACGAAGTGGTGGCGGATTCCCTGCCGTTCGAGCTGGACACGCTGAAGGAGAAGTTTGCGCCCCTGGCTGAGCAGTTCAACATGTCCTGGACCATCACCGACTCGGCCCAGCGTAAACGTGTGGTGCTGATGGTGTCGAAGGAAGCGCACTGTCTGTCGGATCTGCTTTACCGCTGGCGTGCGGGCGAACTGAATATCGATATTCCCTGCGTCATCTCCAACCATGACGATCTGCGCTCCTATGTCGAGTGGCATGGCATTCCCTACGTGCATGTGCCGGTGGACATGAGCAACAAGGAGCCGCACTTCCAGGCGGTTCGTGAGCAGATCGCTGCTTCCGATGCGGATCTGATCGTTCTGGCCAAGTACATGCAGATCATTCCGGAAGAGCTGTGCGAGATCTATCCGAACAAGATCATCAACATCCACCACAGCTTCCTGCCCTCGTTTATCGGTGCGCGCCCCTACCATCAGGCGGCTGAACGCGGCGTGAAACAGATCGGCGCCACCTGCCACTACGTCACCTCTGAGCTGGATGCGGGCCCGATCATCGAGCAGGACGTTCAGCGCGTCACTCACCACAACACCACCAAGGATATGGTGCGGCTCGGCAAGGATGTGGAGAAAGCGGTGTTGGCAAGAGGGGTGCGCTACCACATCGAGGATCGGGTCCTCGTATATGGCAACAAAACAGTCGTGTTCGGTTGATAACCGGGAGTTAACAGATGCCCTGGCGCTTATTGAAATACGGGTTGAAGAGCGAGCATAACGAACCGCGCTTCTTCCCTGACAGCAAACCGCTGAAGTCGCACTACGATGTGGTCATCATCGGTGGCGGCGGTCACGGTATGGCCTGTGCCTACTACCTGGCGAAGGAGCACGGTATCACCGATGTGGCCGTGCTTGAGCAGGGGTATATCGGCGGCGGCAACACCGGCCGCAATACCACCATCGTGCGCTCGAACTATCTGACGCCTGAGGGTGTGAAGTTCTACGACACCAGCGTCAAGCTGTTCGAGGATCTGGCGGACGATTTCGACCTCAACATCTTCTACTCAACCCGTGGTCATTTCACCCTGGCCCACACCGACAGCGCCCTGCGCACCATGCGCTGGCGCGCCGAGGTGAACAAGCATCAGGGGATCGAGAGTGAGGTGGTCGGTCGCGAAGAGATCGCCAAAGAGGTCCCCTATATGGATCTGGACTGCGCCGGCCATGCGCCGGTGATGGGAGCGCTGTACCACGCGCCCGGATCTGTTGCCCGTCACGACGCGGTAGCCTGGGGCTATGCCCGTGGAGCGCACAACCGCGGTGTCGAGATTCACCAGAAAACCCGCGTCACCGCCATCCGTACCCAGGGTGACAAGGTGGTCGGCGTGGATACCGACCGTGGCGCGATCAGCTGCAACAAGGTGATCTCCATGGTGGCGGGCTCTACGCCGCGCATTACCAGCATGCTGGGGTTGCGCACGCCGATCGAGATCTTCCCGCTGCAGGCGTGCGTGTCCGAGCCGGTGAAGCCGTTCATGGACACTATCGTGGTCTCCGGCAGCCTGCACGTCTATGTCAGCCAGTCCTCCCGTGGCGAACTGGTGATGGGGGCCTCGGTAGACCCGTCGGTACTGCACTCGACCCGCTCCAGCTTCGACTTCGTCGAGGGGCTGGCGGACCAGATGCTGGACCTGTTCCCGTTTATGAGCCGGATGAAAGTGATGCGTCAGTGGGCCGGCATGTCCGATATCACCCCGGACTTCGCGCCGATCATGGGCAAGACCCCGATAGATGGCTTCTACCTGGATGCGGGCTGGGGCACCTGGGGCTTCAAGGCGACGCCGGTCAGCGGCAAGACCATGGCCTGGACCGTCGCCAACGACAAAAACCATGAACTGATCGAGCCCTTCCGCCTGTCCCGTTTCGCCGACTTCGACCTGGTCGGTGAAAAGGGCGCGGCATCGGTCGGGCATTAAGGAGGCGGCGCATGAAACTGTTGGATTGTCCCGTGATCGGCAAACGACCGATCAGCGAATTCGATTACCTGGGCGAGGTGCGTATTCCGCCGGTCAACGGCGATGACGCGACCTGGGCCGACTATGTGTTCAACCGCAGTGGCGAGCCCGGTGTGCTGCGCGAGCGCTGGTATCACCGTCCCACGGGGCGCTGGTTCATCGTCGATCGCAACACACTGACCGATGAGGTGATCCGTTTCGTCGATGCTAATGAGGTGCGTTATGAAGTACCGGCTTGAGCCCCAATCCCTGGAGTGGATCAATCGCTCTGAAACCCTGAATTTCTCTCTCGAAGGGCAAACGTTCAGTGGATTCAAGGGCGACAGCATCAGCTCAGCGCTGCTGGCGGGCGGGCAGAAACTGCTTGGTCGCAGCTTCAAATACCATCGCCCGCGCAGTGTGCTGTCGATGGCCAACCACGATGTCAATGCGCTGTTCCAGAGCGGTGAGGCGACCAATATTCGTGGCGATGTCACACCGGTCGATGATGGTTTGGCGCTGCGCGCCTGTAACGTCAACGGCACGCTGAGCAACGATCGGGACAGCTATATTGGCCTGCTGTCCCGCTTCCTGCCGGTGGGCTTCTACTACAAGGCTTTCCATAAGCCGAAAAAGTTTTTCCCGTTCTGGGAGCGGCTGATCCGTGAAAAGGCGGGTCTGGGCGAGATCTCCACGGACTGGAGTGCCACTCGTCAGCCGAAGAAGTACGGCTTTTGCGATCTGCTGGTAATCGGCGGCGGTGCCAGCGGTATGCAGGCGGCACTGAGTGCTGCCGATGCGGGTGCCGATGTAGTGTTGGTGGATGAGAACCCGCACATTGGTGGCAGCCTGGACTACCAGCTGGTCAACGAACCGTCTGCTGCTGCGGTACGTAGCCAGCTCAAGCAGCGGGTCGTCGAACATACCAACATCCGTGTGCTGAGCGGGCACTACGCCTGCGGCTGGTACACCGATCACTATGTGCCGCTGGTGGGACCAAAAGGGATCACCAAGATGCGTGCTGCAGGCGTGATCATGGCCACCGGCGTCATGGAACAACCCTCGGTTTTCCGCAACAACGACCTGCCCGGCGTCATGCTGGCTTCCGCTGCCCAACGCCTGATCGCTCGCTATGCGGTCAAGCCAGGACAGCGTGCGGTGGTACTCTGCGCCAACGATGAAGGCTACCGTGCCGCACTGGACCTGATCGAGGCGGGTGTCGACGTTGCCGCCGTCGTCGATCTGGAGTGGCTCGACAAGCGCGGTGACTGGGCGGCCCAACTGCAAGAGAAGGGCGTACCGGTTATCGAGCAGAGTGCGATCTATGAAGCCAAGGGCAAGACCAGCCTTAAGGCGGTGGTCGTAGCGCCCTTCGATGGCCGTAGCTGTGACAGCGGCCAGACCCGCACCATCCCCTGCGATCTTCTATTGATGAGTGTGGGCTGGGCGCCGGCAGCGCAGATGCTGTATCAGGCCGGCAGCAAGATGGCCTACGACAAGAAAGCCCAGCAGATTCTGCCGCAGCAGCTGCCCAAGGGTATTCATGCCTGCGGTCGCCTCAATGGTGCGTTTACGCTGGAACAGCGGTTGGCCGACGGCGAGCGAGCTGCGAA
Source organism: Marinobacterium zhoushanense (assembly GCF_014641945.1). Classification (GTDB taxonomy): domain Bacteria; phylum Pseudomonadota; class Gammaproteobacteria; order Pseudomonadales; family Balneatricaceae; genus Marinobacterium_D; species Marinobacterium_D zhoushanense. The sequence goes on along the minus strand of NZ_BMIJ01000002.1, from coordinate 43,159 downwards.
AGAGGCGGTGGCTGAACTGCGTGGAGAAACAGTGGAGTCGGATATAGGCCGTTTCCGCGATGATCGCGCCCACAGTCATGACTGGCCGATCATCAGCCATCCCAAGGGCAAGAACTTTGTCGACTACGACGAAGACCTGCAGCTGAAGGACCTGTTTAACGCAGCGAAAGAGGGCTTCGACAATATCGAATTGATGAAGCGCTTCTCCACCAACGGTATGGGCCCGAGCCAGGGCAAACACGCCAATATGAACGGCATTCGCGTGTTGGCCGAGATCAACCACAAGAGCATCGACGAGACCGGCTCGACCACCGCGCGGCCGATGTTTCACCCGGTACCGGTCAGCGCCCTGGCGGGACGCCGTTTCCGTCCCGAGCGTCTGACCCCGATGCACTCCTGGCATGAGGCCAACGGCGCCAAGATGATGGAAGCGGGTCGCTGGCTGCGCCCCGAGTACTATCTACCTCGAACCGACGTGGGCACTCTACCTAACGCCGCCTCTGGTGCTGTTTCAGCGTCTGAACGTCAGCGGGTAATTCTGCAGGAGGTGCAGGCTGTACGCAGCAGTCTTGGCATCATCGATGTGTCCACCCTGGGCAAGATCGAGGTGATGGGGCCTGATGCGGGCAAACTGCTGGACGTGGTGTACACGATGAAGATGTCCACCATCAAGCAGGGCATGACCCGCTACGCGCTGATGGTCGACGATAGCGGTGTCATTGTCGATGACGGCATCGTCGGCCGGATCACCGAGGACCGTTTCTACGTCACCGCCACCACCAGCCATGCCGATGCCGCCTTTCGTACCCTGTCGATGAAAACGCAGGAGCTGGGCCTTGATGTACGCCTGGTAAACCGTACCGGTTCGCTGGCCGCACTTAACCTTGCGGGGCCGGTGTCGCGCAAGCTGCTGTCACAGCTGACCAACGTGAATCTGAGCGAGGATGCCTTTCCCTATCTGGGACTGCGTGAAGGCACCCTGTGCGGTTACCCGGTACGCCTGATCCGGGTCGGCTTCGTCGGCGAGCTGGGTTACGAAATCCATATGCCGGCGGATGCCGCACTGGAGATCTGGAAGACCCTGATCGAAGCGGGCAAGCCGTACGGCATCCGTCCCTTCGGTGTCGAGGCGCAGCGTGTACTTCGGCTTGAAAAGGGCCACATCATCGTCGGGCAGGACACCGACGGCCTGACCAATCCGTTCGAGGCCAACATGGGCTGGGCGGTGCCGCTGGCCAGCAAGCCCTGGTTCACGGGCAAACCCTCCCTGGCCCTGCTCAAGGAGCGTTGCCAGCGCAAACTGATCGGCTTCCGTCTGCCGCAGGGATTCACCGGGGAGAGCAACGGTGAACTGCCCAAGGAGTGCCATCTGCTGATCGAAAACGGCGAGATTGCCGGACGCATTACCAGCATCGCCTACAGCCCCACGTTGGGCCGGGTGATTGGCCTGGCGATGGTGGATCTGCCGCTGGCCGATCAGGCCAAGCCGCTCAAGGCGCGGGTGGATAGCGGGGCGCTGATCACGCTGGAGCCCTGTGCAACACCTTTCTACGACGCCGATGGCACGCGTCAAACCGCAGATCTGACCGAGGTGGCATGAGATGACTGGCCTGATGAGTAACCTGAACCTGACCTGTCGCGATCGGTTGCGCGGCTACCTGCTCACCGGCCCCGGCAGCCAGGCGGCGATTACCGCCGCCGGTCTGCCGCTGCCTGAGGCGGTGCTGAGTGCCGTCGAGTCGGATGGGGCGCTCGTCGCCCGTACCGGCAGCGATGAATACATGGCCTACATCGCCGATCCGCAGCTGCTTCCGACCTATGACTGGTGTTTCCCACGCGCCGATCGTGTGTTCGCCCTCAAGGGCAAGCGCTGGATCGAGTTGATGGCACAGGTCTGCCAATACGATTTCCGCCAGATGCAGCCGGGTGACTGGCTGATGGCGTCAGTGGTGGGTGTGAACTGCTGGCTCTATCTGGAAGCCAACGGCGCCCTGCTGATCGGTTTCGACAGCGGTTATGACCACTACATGAGCGACACATTCAGCACCCTGCTCAGCGAACTGGGTGACATCGAATCAAATGAAGGAGATGCACAATGAAGCCCGCAGATATCGAACGCGTCATCAGTGACAACGACATCAAATATATCCTGGCCCAGTTCGTCGATATTCACGGCGTGGCCAAAACCAAATCGGTCCCGGCCAACTGCCTGATGGACGTGGTGGAGAAGGGGGCAGGCTTTGCCGGTTTCGCGGTTTGGGGACTGGGGATGGAGCCGCACGGACCGGATTTCATGGCCCGTGGCGATCTGAACACCTTCAGTGCCGTACCCTGGCAGCCGGGCTATGCGCGCATCGCCTGTGATGGGTACGTCGATGGCGCCCCGCATCCCTACTGCTCCCGTGTGGTGCTGAAGACACAGCTGGCCACGCTGGCCGAGCGGGGCTGGACGCTGAACACCGGTCTCGAACCTGAATTCTCCCTGTTCAACCGGGCCGACGATGGCTCGCTGACGCCGGTGGACGAGAGCGATGTGCTGGCCAAGCCCTGCTACGACTACAAGGGGCTGTCTCGCTCCCGTGAGTTCCTGGAGCAGCTGGTGGAAGCGCTACAGGCGGTGGATTTCGATGTCTACCAGATCGATCACGAGGACGCCAACGGTCAGTTCGAGATCAACTACACCTACAGTGATGCGCTGACCTCCGCCGACCGTTTCACCTTCGTGCGTATGGCCGCCGGCGAGATCGCCAACAAGCTGGGGATGGTCTGCTCGTTCATGCCCAAGCCGGCATCGGATCGTACCGGTAACGGGATGCATTTCCACCTGTCGATCACCGACGAGAACGGCAAAAACCTGTTCCACGATCCCAGCGATAAACACGGCATGGGCCTGTCCAAGATGGCCTACCACTTTACCGCCGGCATTCTGGCGCACGCCAAGGCGATATGTGCCTTTGCCGCGCCGACCGTTAACTCCTACAAGCGCCTGGTTGTCGGCGGTAACAGCTCCGGCGCGACCTGGGCGCCGGCCTACGTTTGCTACGGAGACAACAACCGTTCCGCCATGGTGCGGGTGCCTTACGGTCGCCTCGAGTTCCGCCTGCCGGACTCCGGCTGCAACCCCTACCTGGTACACGCGGCACTGATCGCCGCCGGTATGGATGGTATTGAGCGCGAGCTGGACCCGGGCGACCCGATGAATATCAACCTCTACAGCCTGACTCTCGATCAGATCAAGGCCAAGGGTGTGGAGATCCTGCCACAGAACCTGAACGAATCCCTTGATGCGCTGGAGGCGGACACCCTGTTCACCGAGAAGATGGGCAAGGAGATCGTCTCCGAGTTCCTCAAGGTGAAACGTGCCGAGTGGATCGAGTACAGCCGCCATGTCTCCGACTGGGAGCTGAAGCATTACGCCGAGTTCTTCTAATCACCAGCGTTCTGTTTACGGCCATAGCTCAACATTTTTTGATAGCCGACCCGCGTAACGGGCCGGCGAGAGGTAAAGCATATGTGTGGAATTGTTGGACTCTATCTGAAGAACCCGGCGCTCGAGAGCAAACTGGGCGAGTTGTTCGAGCCGATGCTGATCGCCATGACCGACCGTGGTCCTGACAGTGCCGGTTTCGCGATCTACGGCGACGAAGTGGGCGAGGGCTGGGTCAAGCTGACACTGCGCCACCCGGACAACGCGTATAACTGGGAAGCGCTGGCGGACGATATCCGTCGCAACATGGGCGTCGAGCTGAACTGGATGCAGAATGCCAACGTCACCGTGTTCAAGGTGGCGTCGGATGAAGCCTCGGTACGTGCTTACCTGACAGAGATGGCGCCCGAAGTGCTGATCCTCAGCGTCGGCCAGTCGATCGAGATCCTGAAAGAGGTGGGGCTGCCGGAACAGATCGCCAGCAAGTTCAACCTTGCGGGCATGAAGGGCAGCCACATCATCGGACATACCCGTATGGCCACCGAGTCTGCCGTCACCATGGAGGGGTCGCATCCCTTCTCCACCGGCCAGGACCTGTGCCTGGTGCACAACGGCTCGCTGTCCAACCACAACCGTCTGCGCGAGAACCTGAAGCGCGAAGGTATCAAGTTCGAAACCGAGAACGACTCCGAAGTGGCCGCCGGTTACCTGACCTGGCGTCTGCGCGAGGGCGACAGCCTGAAGGAGGCGCTGGAACATGCGCTGGAAGATCTGGACGGGTTCTTCACATTCACCATTGGTACCCGCAACGGTTTTGCGGTCATGCGCGACCCGATCGCCTGCAAACCGGCAGTGCTCGCCGAGACCGATGATTACGTGGCGATGGCCTCAGAATACCAGGCACTGACCACCCTGCCGGGTATCGAGAACGCCAAGGTGTGGGAGCCGGAACCGGCCACCTTCTACGTTTGGGAACGCAGCTAAGTTCTGTTTAGGTTAGGAGTAACGAGTATGAAAACGATCAATCTTGCCGAATCCAGCATTCGTGAACTGAACCAGGCGCTGCATGAACAGGCGGGGGAGTGTACCGAGCGTGAATGGCAGGTGCTCAGTCCGAAGGGGCAGCACAACATCGCCGTCGGTCTGGATCAGAGCATGGCGGTGGATATCCTCGGCCACGCCGGCTACTTCTGCGCCGGCATGAACAAGAAAGCCACCGTTACCATCCACGGCAACGCGGGGCAGGGGGTGGCGGAGAACATGATGTCCGGGACCGTGCGCGTCAAGGGTGATGCCTCCCAGGCTGCCGGTGCCACTGCGCAGGGTGGTCTGCTGGTGATCGAGGGTAATGCCGGTGCCCGCTGCGGCATCTCCATGAAGGGGGTGGATATCGTGGTTAAGGGCAGCGTCGGTCACATGAGCTGCTTCATGGGCCAGTCCGGTTCCCTCGTGGTGTGCGGCGATGCCGGTGACGCGTTGGGCGATTCGCTGTACGAGGTGCATATCTACGTCAAGGGTAGCGTGAAGTCGCTCGGTGCCGACTGCATCGAGAAGGAGATGCGTCAGGAGCATATCGACGAGCTGACCGCGCTGCTGAATCGCGCCGGTGTCGATGAGGATCCGACCAGCTTCAAGCGCTACGGCTCAGCCCGTCAGCTGTATACGTTCAAAGTCGATAACGCAGGCGCTTACTAAGCAGCCGGCCGACCCTATTGATAGAGGATTTAAACATGAGCAACGATATCAATGTAAAAGACGGTCTGCGCGAATCGGCTACTTTCGACCGTAACACCATGCACGAGATTCGTCGTGCCGCCGAGACCGGCATCTATGACATCCGTGGCTTCGGTGCCAAGCGCAAGCTGCCGCACTTCGATGACCTGCTGTTCCTCGGTGCCAGCATGTCCCGCTACCCGCTGGAGGGGTACCGTGAGAAGTGCAACACCTCGGTGACCCTCGGCACCCGTTTCGCCAAGAAACCGATCGTGCTGGATATCCCGGTCACCATCGCCGGTATGAGCTTCGGCGCGTTGTCTGCCAACGCCAAGGAAGCGCTGGGCCGAGGTGCCTCCATCGCCGGTACCTCCACCACCACCGGTGACGGCGGGATGACGCCGGAAGAGCGAGGTCAGTCCAAGAAGCTGGTCTACCAGTACCTGCCGTCCCGTTACGGTATGAACCCGGACGACCTGCGCAAGGCCGACGCCATAGAGGTGGTGCTGGGGCAGGGTGCCAAGCCGGGCGGTGGCGGTATGCTGCTGGGCCAGAAGATCACCGACCGTGTTGCGCAGATGCGTAACCTGCCGAAGGGGATCGACCAGCGCTCCGCCTGCCGTCACCCGGACTGGACCGGTCCTGATGATCTGGCAATCAAGATTCAGGAGCTGCGCGAGATAACCGATTGGCAGGTGCCGATCTACATCAAGGTGGGTGCGACCCGTACCTACTACGACGTGAAACTGGCAGTGAAAGCCGGTGCCGACGTGATCGTGGTCGACGGTATGCAGGGCGGTACCGCCGCCACTCAGGATGTGTTTATCGAGCACGTGGGGATCCCGACACTGGCGGCGATTCCGCAGGCGGTTCAGGCGCTGCAGGAGATGGGCATGCACCGCAAGGTGCAGCTGATCGTCTCAGGTGGTATCCGCAACGGTGCCGACGTGGCCAAGTGCATGGCGTTGGGCGCCGATGCGGTGGCGATCGGTACCGCGGCGCTGATCGCGTTGGGCTGTAACCACCCGATGTACGATGAGGAGTTTAAAAAGATCGGATCCGCCGCCGGTTTCTACGACGACTACCAGGAGGGCAAGGACCCGGCCGGTATCTCCACTCAGGATCCAGAGCTGATGAAGCGCCTTGACCCGGTGGAGGGCGGTCGCAAGCTGGCCAACTACCTGCGCGTACTGACCCTGGAGGCGCAGACTCTGGCCCGCGCCTGCGGTAAGAACGACCTGCGCAACCTGGAACCGGAGGATCTGGTGGCACTGACCGTGGAGTCCGCGGCGATGGCACGGGTGCCGCTGGCTGGTACCAGCTGGATTCCGGGCCAGAAGTTCTGATACGGATAGTCCGTTAGAGGGCGCGCGGTGCGGCGCAGCCCTCTCGCTACATCACAGTAGAGAGAATTATCAGGAGATAACCGTGAGTACAGCCCAGCTGATCGACGGCAAGGCGGTGGCGGCCGAGCTGCGTAAAGAGATAGCCGAAAAGGTAAAACAGCGTTTGGAGCGGGGGCTTCCGGCGCCCGGATTGGCGGTGGTGCTGGTCGGTGAGGACCCGGCATCACAGGTTTATGTGGGTAGCAAGGTGAAGGCGTGTGAAGAGGTGGGCTACCTCTCGCGCAGCTACCGCATGGGTATGGAAACCACACAGTCCGATCTACTGACACTGATCGACAGCCTGAACGCGGATACGGAGATCCACGGCATTCTGGTGCAGCTACCGTTGCCCAAGCAGATCGATGTGCAGGCGGTGATCGAAAGGATCGATCCGAGCAAGGATGTGGATGGTTTCCATCCCTACAATCTGGGCCGACTTGCCGGCAAGGCACCGACGCTGCGCCCCTGCACGCCCTACGGCTGCATGCGCCTGCTCGACGCCTACGGTATTGATCCGATGGGCAAGAAGGCGGTGGTGATCGGTGCGTCCAACATCGTTGGGCGTCCGGTGGCGCTGGAGCTGTTGATGGAGCGGGCCACCGTCACCATCTGCCACTCCAAAACCCAGGATCTGCCCGCCGAACTGGCACAGGCCGATATCGTTATCGCCGCGGTGGGGATTCCACACTTCGTCAAGAGCGAATGGCTCAAGCCTGGTGCGGTGGTGATCGATGTGGGCATCAATCGTCTCGACACCGGCAAGCTGGTGGGGGACGTGGAGTTTGATGCGGCCAGGGAGAAAGTGGCTGCCATTACGCCGGTGCCTGGCGGTGTCGGGCCAATGACCATCGCCTGTCTGCTGCAGAACACGCTGGAGGCGTGTGAGGCGGTGGAAGCGGCTGTTGGCGTTGGGTGCAGCCAGATGTAACTACCCCGTGATGAGAACACTTGGAGATGCAGTTTATGGAAACAATGGTGCTGGAGTTGGGGTATGCCTTGGATACCTTCTATTTCCTCATGTGCACGGCGCTGGTGATGTGGATGGCGGCGGGGTTCGCCATGCTCGAATCGGGACTGGTGCGGGCTAAAAATACGGTCGAGATTCTCAATAAAAATGCGCTGCTCTACGGCATCGCCTGTATTGTCTATCTCGTTGTCGGTTACAACATCATGTATCCCGCGAATCCGGTTAACTCCGTGATACCGGGTATCGACTTCCTGCTCGGTGCCGACAACAGCACCGCTGATGTCACCGCAGGCGGTGACGATGCGCCCTATTACTCAGCCATGGCCGACTTTATCTTCCAGGCGGTGTTTGCGGCCGCGACCATGTCGATTGTATCAGGTGCAGTGGCAGAGCGGATGAAGCTCTGGCCCTTCCTGGTATTCGCTGTGGTGATGGTCGCGGTGATCTACCCGGTTGAAGGCTATTGGAAATGGGGGGGCGGCTTCCTCTATCAGCTCGGTTTCCAGGACTTCGCTGGCTCCGTGGTAGTACACATGGCCGGTGCGGCAGCTGCGTTGGCGGCGGTGATCCTGGTCGGGCCACGCAAGGGGCGTTACGGCGGCAACGGTGAGGTGCGAGCGATCCCCGGTGCCAACCTGCCGCTGGCGACACTGGGTATGTTCATCCTGTGGATGGGCTGGTTCGGCTTCAACGGCGGGTCCGAACTGAAGATCGCCAACGTCGAAGAGGCCAACGCAGTGTCGAAGATTTTCGTCAACACCAACGCCGCAGCCGCTGCTGGAATGGTAGTGGCGGCACTGGTCGCGCGTTACCTGTTCGGTAAGACTGACCTGACCATGACCATCAACGGTGCGTTGGCCGGACTGGTGGCGATCACCGCCGAACCGCTGCAGCCCTCGCCGGGTGTTGCCAGTCTGATCGGCGCGGTAGGTGGCGTTGTGGTCGTGTTCTCCGTACTGCTGATGGACAAGCTCAAGCTGGATGATCCGGTCGGTGCGGTTTCCGTGCACGGTGCCGCCGGCATCTGGGGCATCTTCGCAGTATTGATCTCCAATCCGGACGCGACCTTTACGGGACAGCTGATTGGCACCGTGGCCACCTTCGCCTGGATGTTCATCGCCAGCTATATCGTGCTGCTGGTTATCAGGGCGGTCATGGGGCTGCGTGTCAGCGCCGAAGAGGAAGCCGAAGGGATGGATCTACACGAATGTGGCATGCACGCCTATCCGGAGTTCGGTCCTGAGCACGTTAACCGCTAAGCAGAAACCTCTGGTTAGCCCTCCATCAAAGGCCCTTCGGGGCCTTTTTATCGTTTGATGGTTTAGAGCATCAAGAGTGCACAGGGTCAGATGCCTTCTCTGACTGCCTGCTTTCCTTGCTGCAAAGCCTCTACTTATCCAGCGCGTCCTTGATCTGCTGGCAAGCCTCCTGCCAGGGCCGAAATGCCTTCTGCCGCTCCAAAGTATCCAGCCCCAGCCTGGTAAAGGTGCCCTCTGTGGCGATGGAGTCGCAGATTGATCTCAGCGATAGCTCCGGCTTGGCGGCCGCCAGGTCTGCAGCGCCCAGCACCGAATGGGTAACTAAGTCACGGGCTTGGGCGTCGGTCAGACCCTGCTTGGCGAGCCAACCGCTCAGTTCATCAAGGAATGCGTAGACCCAACCGTTCATGCAGGCGGCGGTCGCCGCGAGTTCGAACTGCGCCTCGCTATCGAATGCCAGGAGTTTGCCCAGTCGGCCCAGCAGTTCATTGGCCTTGGGATGGGCAGGATAGAGGGGGACTGCACCCGAGCCGACCTCGGCGCAGGCCAGCGGCATGGTGCGTACAACCTCTGTCGGTGCGACCGCATTGCTAAGCTCCCGCAGAGGTACGCCGGCGACGCAGGAGATGATCAGCTGACCGGGCTTGAAGCTGAGTTCCTTCAGCAGCGCGTCGACCTGAGCGGGCCTTACCGCCAGCAGCAGGATCGGACACTGATCGACTACCTGCTGGTTGTCCTTAGCAATCTCGCATGCCTGTTCCTGTTGCAAATGCAGAGCTCGCTCCCGGTTGCGCGGCGCCAGCAGTATCGGCCGGTTATCGCCGGCGTTGCGCAGGCCGGTGACAACATAGGTGGCCAGATGGCCTGTACCCAGGATTCCGAGTTGCTCAGACATAGGCGTTGATCCTTGTTGGGTTGCTTGGTGAGTCGTGCTCAGACGATTCTGCCAAGCCTGACAACGAATTGCAGTATTCACTCAAACTCAATTTGGGGAATGTCCGGCGAGTCTGAGTCCTTCTGTCTATCTCTTTCTGAAAGCTACATGTATGTATCTATTTGTATGGATTCAGTTCCGCTAACTCGTATGTAAGCATCAAGCAGCAAAAAAATTTCTAGTCCCTCCATCCTGTTGCGTCGATTCAATATGTCGTTATTTTTACTAAATAATTGAATATTAATGATAAAAAATAATATTCCTGTTTTTGGATTGTCCCTTGTGGTGTTTTTGGCGCTGGTTGTTTTTTGACATTCCATGTTGACGCATATCAATTGTGTGATTATATTCGCAATACAGTTGTGTATGTTCATGGGGTTTTGCGATGCACGAGACAGATCGTAAGTACGTACAGGCGGCCGGTCACAATACGGCTTACTTCGAATGCGGCCAGGGTACTCCGTTGTTGCTGCTGCACGGCTCCGGCCCCGGTGTATCCGGTTGGACCAACTGGGGCGGTGTGATGGATCAGCTGGCCGAGCGGTTCCATGTCATCGTGCCGGACATCGCCGGATTCGGTTTTACCGAGTTCAAGGACGGTACCACCTACGACATCAAGTTCTGGGTCAACCATCTGGTTGAGTTCATGGACGCGCTGGGGATCGATCGCGCATCGCTGGTGGGTAACTCTTTTGGCGGGGCTGTGGGTATCGGTCTGGCGCTGTTCAACCCGGAGCGTCTCGACAAGCTGGTGCTGCTGGGTACGCCGGCCGGCACCTTTGTGCAGACCAAGGGCCTGGCCGGCGCCTGGTTGTATGAGCCGTCGCTGGAGAACATGCGCGCGCTGATGGAGCTCTTCCCCTACGACAAGAACCTGATCACCGATGAGTTGGTGCAGTCCCGTTATGAGGCCAGTGCCCGCGGCGGTGCTCAGGATGCGCTGCGCAAGCTGATCCCGAAGCCTGCGGATGAGGGCGAGACGATGGTGAAGGCGTTCCCGGAGAAGGCAGTGCAGAACATCCGCGCACAGACGCTGGTACTGCACGGTCGGGAGGATGGTGTGGTGCCGGTGCAGTGCGGTCGCATCCTGTCGGAGAACATCCCCAACAGCGATCTGTATGTGTTCGGCAAGTGCGGCCACTGGGTGCAGACCGAGCAGAAGCAGAAGTTCCTGAACATCGTAACCGGCTTTCTTGCTGGGTGATTGATAGGCGGGTGATTTCAATGAAACGAGATGTGCTTGAAAGGGTGTTGTGGAATCTGTCGGTAGACCGGTTCTCGAAGGTGAAATTCAAGGAGAACCCGACCCAGTACCTGAGCCGGTTTCCGCTGGGTGCGGAGGATGTCCGCATGATCCTGGAGTTCGACGTCAAGGCTCTGCAGGAGGCCGGCGTCAGTCCGCTGCTGACCCTGGGGTACTGGATCGAGATGTCCCCCGATCGACAGATGTCCACCTATAACAAGAAGCTCGGCTCCGAATCCGGGTACTCAGGCTCAATCAAGGGGTAAGTGAAGATGGCAGAGATAGTCGGCGGCTTTCTGGTACCGCACGATCCGGTGATGTTCGTGGCGCGCGATGCGGCGCCGGCGGAGCAGGCGGAGAAGGTTTGGGGCGCGTTCGAGAACTGCGCGGAGCGTCTGGCCGCGAGTGGTGCTACCACCGTAGTCATAGTCGGTAACGACCACTACATGCTGTTCGGTACCACCTGCCTGCCCAAGTACTGCATCGCCACCGGGCATGTCGAGGGGCCGCTGGACCAGTTGCCGGGGCTGAAGAAGGAGCAGATCGCCAACAACGAGGCGCTGGCCACGGCGATCGCCGAGCATGGCTCCGAGTCCGGTTTCGACTGGGCGGTGGCACGCTCCTTTACCACCGATCATGCCTTCTCCATCCCCTACCAGCTGATTGTGAAGCGTGCCGCAGAACTGAGCGGACGTGAGATCAAGGCGGTGCCGGTCTATCTGGCCGCGGCGGTGGATCCCTTTATCACCACTCATCGTGCCCGTCAGTTGGGCGAGCAGATCCGTGACGCGGTGCTGGCGTTCGATAGTGACGACAAGGTGGCCTTTATCGGCAGCGGCGGCATCAGCCACTGGGTCGGCACCAAGGAGTCCGGTCAGGTAAACGAGGAGTTCGATCGTCGTGTTATCGATCTGTGCTGCTCGATGGATATCGATGGCCTGGCGTCGCTGACCAACGAGGAGATCCTGGAGCAGGGCGGCAACGGCGCTATGGAGATCCGTAATTTTATCTGCGCCATGGCCGCGTCCGGCGCGGCGCATGGCGAGTTGGTGGAGTACCAGCCGGTACCGGCCTGGGTCACCGGGCTGGGCCTGATCGAACTGCGCGTTTAATCGAGTTGAAAGTAGCGTGAGGCGGTAATGGACAAAGTATATCTCTGCAAAATCTCGGAGCTGGCGGAAAACCAGGTCAAGAGGATCGACAACAGCGAGCACGGCGATATCGCGGTGTACAACCTGGGCGGCAATTTCTATGCAACGGCCGATCTGTGCACCCATGCCACTGCCTCGCTTGCCGAGGGGGATATAGAAGAGGAGATGATTACCTGTCCCGTGCACTGGGGACAGTTTCATATCCCGACGGGTAGGGCACAGGGCTTCCCTTGCGAAACAGACCTGCGCACCTACCCGGTAGAAGTCGAGGGCGATGCGATCTACGCCCTCGTTGAAGTAGCCGAATCAGCCTTGATCGCAAAGTGCTAAAGGGTAACGACTGATGAGTAACATAATAAAAACAATCGATGTGACAGACAGCCTGGAGAACCTGAAGGATGTCTGCGATATCGAGAATGGCCGTATCGCGGGGAAGATCTTTTACGACCAGGCGATCTACGAGCAGGAGCTGGAGAAGATATTCGCCCGCTGCTGGCTGTTTGTGGCACACGAGTCACAGATCCCCAATACCGGCGATTACGTCACCACCACCATGGGCGAGGACGAGGTGATCGTCATCCGCCAGAAGGATGGCGGCATCAAGGTGTTTCTGAACGCCTGTCCGCATCGCGGCAACAAGGTCTGCTTCGCCGAGTCCGGCACTACCCGCGGCTTTATCTGCAACTACCACGGCTGGTCGTTCAACGTGCAGGGCAATCTGGTGGGTCAGCATGAGTCCGGCATCTACGAGGCCAGTGATTTCGACAAGGCCAAGTGGGGACTGAAAGAGGTGGCGCAGGTGGATTCCTGGAAGGGGCTGGTGTTCGCCACCTTCGACCCGCAAGCGCCCACGCTGCAGGAGTATCTGGGACCGATGACCTGGTACCTGGATGCACTGTTCGACAACCAGGAGGGCGGCACCGAGTTTGTCGGCGGCTGCATCCGCTCCACCTACGACTGCAACTGGAAGATCGCGGCGGAGAACTTCGTCGGCGATATCCTGCACGCGGGCTGGACCCATGACTCTGCCGCGCGAGCCATGCTGGGCGGTTCGGTGGCCAAGGTCAGCGATTTCGAGGAGTCCTACTCCGTCAACTGGAACGGTCACGGCTACGAGTTTGCGCTGGATACGGTCGGTAACGTGGCGGTACTGGGCGAGAGCGCGCTGAACAAGTACCTGCACACCATCAAACCCTCGGTGGCAGAACGCCTGGGCGAGTTCCGCTCCAACATGATCGGTGCGGTCTCCTCCTGCACCATCTTCCCCAACTTCTCCTTCCTGGCGGGGCAGAACACCGTGCGTGTCTGGCAGCCGCGCGGGCCGAACAAGATCGAGCTGTTTACCTGGGTGGTGGTCAACAAGAGCGCACCGCAGGAGATCAAGGAGAAGTGGCGCAAGGGCGCGATGATGACCTTCTCGCCCACCGGTGTGTTCGAGATGGACGATGGCGAAAACTGGGAGTACTGCACCAAGACCGCCAAGGGACGCGTCACCGCGGCGCAGGATCTCTATATTGGCCTGGGCATGAACAGCCGGGCCAGCGACACCTCCCTGCCGGGTAACGTGTTCAAGGGTCAGCTCAACGAAGCCAATGCCCGTGCTTACTACCAGCAGTGGTTCGATCATCTGAACGCGAAGAGCTGGAAAGAGCTGCCCAACCGTAACTTTGGTAAGCAGGAGGCTGAATAAATGAACGTACAGATCGACAACCAGACTGAACAGCTGCATCCGGTCTCTTTCGAACAGCACCACAAGATCAGCTGTTTCCTCGCCTACGAGTACCGTCTGCTGGATGAGGAGCGTTTCGACGACTGGCTGGCGCTGATGCATGAGGATATCCACTACTGGATGCCCGGTATCGAGAACCGTCGCCGGGAAAATCTGCTCGAACACGGCTTCTACGCCGGGGATCACATGGCCTATTTCGATGACGGTCTGCGCGACCTGACACGTCGCGTGTCGCGCTTCAAACAGGCCTCCGCCTGGGCGGAGAACCCTGCCACCCGTAACGTGCATCAGGTTTCCAATATAGAGGTGTACTATGGCGAAACGGATGGTGAATATCTGGTGCACTCGGTGATCCAGAGTGTGCGCAGTCGCGGCCTCGATGAGCAGTATGTTATCTACGGTCGCCGCACGGATGTGCTGGTGCAGGAGGCGGGGCAACTCAAGATCAAGCAGCGTTTGATCCTGATCCCCAATGCCACGCTGACCTGCAAAAATATCAACACTTTCCTGTGAGCGCCGTTCCTGTGAAAGTCATGAAAACGCTCGAGGCTAAAGTGGCGATGGTCTCCGGCGGAGCCGACGGTATCGGTCGCGCGGTGGTGGAGCGCTATATTCGCGAAGGCGCCAAGGTGGCCGTGCTCGACATCAACGAGTCGAAGCTAGAGTCACTGAAGGCGGCTTATCCGGAAGAGCTGATCACCGTGCACGGCGATGTCACCTGCTACGAAGATAACGCCCGGGCGGTGGCCGATACGGTCGCCGCCTTCGGCAAGCTCGATATCTTCGTCGGCAATGCGGCGCTGTTCGACTACTTCGTACCGCTGCGCAAGCTGGCGCCGGAGCAGTTGGAGCAGAGCTTCGACAAGCTGTTTCATGTCAATGTGCTGGGTTACATGAACGGCGTGCGTGCGGCGATGGCGGAGCTCAAGCGCAACCAGGGGGCGGTCGTGCTGACCGTCTCCAACTCCGGCTTCTATCCGGGGGGCGGCGGCATCCTCTATGTCACCGCCAAACACGCCGTGGTCGGCCTGATCAAACAACTGGCTTATGAGATGGCGCCGGACGTCAGGGTGAACGGCGTCTCGCCGGGGGCCACCGATACCGAGATGAAATCGGTGGACGGAATATCGGACCGTGCCCAGCCGCTGAACCATATCAACGGATTTCGTGACAACGCCGCCAATGCGGTGCCGCTGAAGCGGATCGCTTCACCTGAAGATCATGCTGCGTTCTATGTTGTGCTGGCTTCCAATGAGCAGTCGCCGATGACCACCGGCTGTGTTATCCACAGCGATGGCGGTTGGGTTGCCAGATAAGCCGCCAGGTAAAAAATATAAGGAGTATAAGAATAATGAACCTCTTCGAAACCACGCGACTGCCGCTGCTGGTGGCGCCCATGTTCCTGGTCTCGTCGCCGGATCTGGTGGTGGCAAGCGCGCGTGCCGGTGTGGTCGGCAGCCTGCCGGCAGCCAACGCGCGCACCGTGGAAACACTGGATGAGTGGATGGCGCAGGTACACGACGATTTGAGCGGCGAGGGGCTGCCCTGGCTGTTCAATATGATCGTGCACTCCACCTATGACCGCTTCGACCGTGAGATCGAGCTGGTGCGCAAGTATCAGCCCTCCATCGTCTCTACGGCGCTGGGCTCCCCGGCGCGGGTGATGGATGTGGTCAAGGGGTACGGCGGCCAGGTGTTCGCCGATGTGATCACGCCGGGGATGGCGAAGAAGTCGATCGCCGCCGGTGTCGATGGCCTGATTCTGGTGACTCAGGGTGCCGGCGGACACACCGGGCGCTACAACCCGCTGGCGTTTATCGCCGAGGTGCGCGAGTTCTGGGACGGTCCGCTGGGGATCGCCGGCTGTATCTCCCGCGGTGCGGATATCGCCGGCATGCTGGCGGCCGGGGCCGATTTTGTGGTCTCCGGTACCCGTTTCATCTCCGCCAAAGAGAGTTTTGCCGGCGACGAGTACAAGGCGATGCTGGTCGGTTCCGGCATGGACGATATCATCGAGACCAAGGCGGTCAGCGGTGTTGCCGCCAACTGGATGAAGGCCAGCCTGGAGCGGTGCGGCATCTCGCCGGACGCTAGTGGCGAAGGCAAGGCGATCGACTTCTCCGGCGATATTTCCACCGCCAACAAGGCGTGGAAGGATGTCTGGTCCGCCGGTCAGGGAGTCGGTGCGATCAAGCAGGTGCAGGATTGCCTGGCGATAGTGGATGAGATGCATGTCGAGTTCGTGGCGGCGTTGCAGCGGATCAACCAGCTGTCGGAGAGGTATCTGTGAATGTCCCATTCCTCCTTTAACGAGCAGTTCAATGCTGTCGCGCAGCGGATAATCAGAGCAAGAGCCGACGCCTGCGCCATCGATCCGATCTCCGCCGAGTATCCACAGTTCGACATGGACGATGCCTACGCGATCCAGAAACGGGTCAATGCGGCACGCATCTCCAACGGTGCTCGGGTGGTCGGTTACAAGATTGGCCTCACCTCCAAGGCGGTACAGGAGCAGCTCGGTGTCGGGCAACCCGACTACGGCGTGCTGTTCGCCGATATGGAGCTGCTGCAGGGCGAGGCTGTCGATTGCAGCCAACTGATCGCCCCCAAGGCGGAGGGCGAGATCGGCTTTGCCTTCAAGAACGATATAGATCGCTCGGATCTGAGCTTTATGGAGCTGCAGGCAGAGATCGACTTCTTCTTTCCCGTTATCGAGATCGTCGACTCCGTGGTGCGCGACTGGAAGATCGGCATCGTCGACACCATCGCCGACAACGCCTCTTCGGCACGCTACATGGTCGGTGCCAAGACCTTCAGTCCGCGCGGCGTCGATTTCGGTGCCATCGAGCTGAATATCTCGGCGCCCCAGGGTGAGTTGAAGGGCAGGGGCGAGGCGTGCCTGGGCAACCCGCTCTACGCGACCCACTGGCTGGTGAAAAAGCTGAACGAGCTGGAGGTGCCGATCAAGCGGGGGCAGATCGTGCTGTCGGGGGCGATGGCGCCGATGGTACCGATCACGCCGGGTTGTGAGATCGCTTTCGACTTTGCAGGGCTTGAACGCCTGGTGCTGACTGCACGCTGACAGACCCAGGGGGTACGCCCCCTCATTATAAAAACAAGGGTGATCTTATGGGTGAAAATATCTTCGCTTCGCTGCCGGCTACCCGTACGACAGCGAACTACCTGCCGGATGGCTCCTTTATTCTTGAATCGCAAACCCCTTTGCTGCCCTACGACCGTTGCGTCGGCGATTGGCTGGAGAAGTGGGCCGAGGAGCGCGGCGATCAGATCTTTATCGGCGAACGCCTGGGCGAGGGCTGGCGTGCCCTGGGCTATCGGGAGTTTCGCAACTCGGTGCATCGTATCGCCCAGGGGATGATCGATCTGGGGCTGGCCGATACAGGACCGCTGGTGATCCTGTCGGGTAACTCGGTGGATCACGCGCTGATGATGATGGCGGCGATGCATATCGGCATCCCCGTGACCTCGGTATCGGTGGCCTACTCGCTGGTAGCGAAAACCCACGAACGCCTGAGTTCGATAATCGAGCGGCTTAAGCCCTGTGCCGTCTATGCCGACGACGCGCTGCAGTTTGCCGAGGCATTTGCGGCTTGCCGTTCGGTGAAGGGCGGAGTGGAGCGGTTCATCGCCTCGCGCAACCATCTGGAGTGCGACGGCGTGCTGCCGATTCAGCAACTGCTCGACACTCAGGCGGGGCCCGAGGTGATGCAGCGGTTCGCTGCGCTGACACCGGATACCCATGCCAAGTACATGCTCACCTCCGGCTCCACCGGGGTGCCGAAGATCGTCGTCAATACCCAGCGCATGATGTGCGCCAATCAGCAGATGATCGCGCAGTACTATCCTTTCATCGAGCGAGAAGCACCTCGGGTGCTGGACTGGCTGCCCTGGAGCCACACCTTCGGCAGCAATCACAACTTCAACCTGGTGCTGCGCAACGGCGGCACCCTGTATATCGACAACGGCAAGCCGGTGCCGGGGTTGATGGATCAAAGCATCCGCAACCTGAAGGAGATCAAGCCCAACCTCTATTTCAACGTGCCCAAGGGGTTCGAGGTGTTGCTGGGCTATCTGCGCGAGGACGAGGAGCTGAAGCGGGGCTTCTTCGGGAGTCTGGACATGCTGTTCTACGCCGCCGCCGCGCTGCCCGGTCCCATATGGGACGAACTCAAGCAGATGTGCGCCGAGACCGGCAACGATGTGTTCTTCACCACCTCCTGGGGAGCGACCGAGACCGCGCCGGCCAACACCAACGTGCATTGGCGGCTGGAGAGGGCGGGCAATATCGGCGTGCCGTTTCCGGGTGTGCAGATCCGCTTCGTGCCCAACGGCTCCAAGCTGGAGATGCGAATCAAGGGGCCGAACGTTTTCAACGAGTATCTGCACGATCCGGACACCACCGCGACCGCATTCGACGAGCAGGGGTTCTATCGCATAGGCGATGCAGGACGTCTGGTCGATGCCGAGGATCCGTCCAAGGGGATCCTGTTCAACGGCCGTGTTTCCGAGGACTTCAAGCTCAACACCGGTACCTGGGTCTGCGTCGCCGGTATCCGCGCCAATGTGCACAAATACCTCGGCGACCTGGTCACCGATGCAGTGGTGACCGGGCATGACCGGGAGTATCTGGGGCTGATGCTGGTGCCGGGGCCCGGTATGCGCAAGCTGGCCGGCGATGCCAAGGGCGAGCTGAGCGGCAGTGAGTTGATGGCGCGTGCCGCCGTGCGCAGCGCGCTCGAAAACGAACTGGTGGTGATGGCCAAGCAGGCCAAGGGCTCAGCTCAACGCGTATGCAGGGCATTGATTCTGGAAACGCCGCCGTCGCTGGAGCAGGGAGAGGTGACCGACAAGGGCAACCTGAATCAGCGCCGCCTGCTCGAGACGCGCAGTGAGGATGTGAAGCGCCTGTATGCAGAAAAGGCGCAAGACACAGTGATCAGCATTATTTAACGGGTGAATACAGCATGGCCAAGAAACTGAAAGCGGTAATCATTGGGCCCGGCAACATCGGCACCGACCTGCTGATGAAGATGAAGCGTTCCGAGTGGATCGAGCCGGTATGGATGGTCGGTATCGACCCGGAGTCCGAGGGCCTGAAGCGCGCCCGGGAGATGGGGATCAAGACCTGCGCCGAGGGCGTCGACGGCATTCTCAAGCATGTGGTCGAGGATGATATCCGCATCGCCTTCGATGCCACCTCCGCCTATGTCCATGCCGAGAACAGCCGCAAGCTGAACGAGTTGGGCGTGATCATGATCGACCTGACCCCGGCCGCCATCGGCCCCTACTGCGTGCCGCCGGTCAACCTGGCCGCCCATGCGCAGAACCTGGAGATGAACGTCAATATGGTCACCTGCGGCGGCCAGGCGACGATCCCGATGGTCGCCGCCGTCTCCCGCGTGCAACCGGTGGAATATGGCGAGATCATCGCCACCGTCTCTTCTCGCTCCGTGGGACCGGGTACCCGCCAGAACATCGATGAGTTCACCCGCACCACCGCTGGCGCGGTGGAGAAGGTGGGCGGTGCCAAGAAGGGCAAGGCGATCATCATCATCAACCCGGCCGAGCCGCCGCTGATCATGCGTGACACCGTGCACTGCCTGACCGAGGGCGAGCCAAATCAGGACGCGATCACCGAATCCGTTCACCAGATGGTGAAAGAGGTGCAGAAATATGTACCGGGCTACCGCCTGGTCAACGGTCCGGTGTTCGACGGCAACCGCGTCTCCTGCTTCATGGAGGTCGAAGGCCTGGGTGACTTCCTGCCCAAGTACGCCGGCAACCTGGACATCATGACCGCGGCGGGCCTGCGCACCGCCGAGATGTTCGCCG
The DNA here is from genome assembly GCF_014641945.1 of Marinobacterium zhoushanense. Classification (GTDB taxonomy): domain Bacteria; phylum Pseudomonadota; class Gammaproteobacteria; order Pseudomonadales; family Balneatricaceae; genus Marinobacterium_D; species Marinobacterium_D zhoushanense. Next base: position 23,498 of record NZ_BMIJ01000002.1, on the reverse strand, counting down.
AAGAAGCGGCGAACGGCACTATCGATTTACCGGAACGTTCACTGCCGGCACGCGGCTGATAAACAGACGGAGGAATGCACAATGAATCTGCAAGGTAAGAAAGTCCGTCTGCACGATATGAGCCTGCGCGACGGCATGCATGCGAAACGCCACCAGATCAGCGTCGACGAGATGGTCAGCATCGCCACGGCGATGGATGAAGCGGGGATGCCTCTGATCGAAGTGACCCACGGCGACGGCCTCGGCGGCGCCTCGGTGAACTACGGCTTCCCGGCCCACACCGACGAGGAGTACCTCGGTGCGGTGATCCCGAAGATGAAGCAGGCCAAGGTCTCGGCCCTGCTGCTACCGGGGATCGGCACCGTCGATCACCTGAAGATGGCGAAGGAGCTGGGCGTGTCCACCATCCGCGTGGCGACCCACTGCACCGAGGCGGATGTGTCCCAGCAGCACATCACCATGGCCCGCGAGATGAACATGGACACCGTCGGCTTCCTGATGATGGCGCACATGGTGCCGGCGGCGAAGATCCTCGAGCAGGCCCGGCTGATGGTCGGCTACGGCGCCAACTGCATCTACTGCACCGACTCCGCCGGTTACATGCTGCCGGACGAAGTCACGGAGAAGATCGGCCTGCTGCGTAACGAGCTGCCGGACACTATCGAGATCGGCTTCCACGGCCACCACAACATGGCGATGGGCGTGGCCAACTCACTGGCCGCGATCGAAGCGGGTGCCGCCCGTATCGACGGCTCGGTGGCGGGCCTGGGTGCCGGTGCCGGCAACACGCCGTTGGAGGTGCTCTGTGCGGTACTGGATCGCATGGGCTGCGCGACCGGTATCGACCTGTACAAGACCATGGATGTGGCCGAAGACCTGATCGTGCCGCTGATGGACCAGCCGATCCGTGTCGACCGCGATGCGCTGACCCTGGGCTACGCCGGTGTCTACTCCTCGTTCCTGCTCTTTGCCCAGCGCGCGGAGAAGAAGTACGGCATCTCCGCCCGTGACATCCTGGTCGAGCTGGGCCGCCGCGGTACTGTGGGCGGGCAGGAAGATATGATTGAAGACCTGGCACTGACCATGGCGAAACAGAAGGGGCTGATCTGATGGCTGATCTTAAAGGAGTGAGCCAGGTCAGAGTGGAACCCGCCGGCAAGAGCTTCAGTGTCGAAGCAGGGCAGAGCGTGCTCGAGGCGGGGCTGAAGGCGGGCATCACCCTCAAGCACAGCTGTCGCGACGGCCAGTGTGGCGAGTGCCGTACCACTATCGTCTCCGGCCTGGTGGATTACGCGGAAGGGCTGCAGGACAAGCTGATCGACAGCGATAGGGAGGGCTGTACCGGCCTGATGTGCCAGGCGCGGCCGCTCGGCGATCTGGTGATCGACGCGCCAGAGGTGACCGAGCTGGAGGGGATCAGCATCCAGAAGTTTCCGGTCCGCGTCATGTCCAAGCAGATCCTGTCCGACGACGTGGTGGTGCTACGGCTGGCGCCGGCGCCGGGTGTCGAGTTCCGCTGCATGCCGGGGCAGTATATCGATCTGCAGATGAGGGATGGTAACACACGCAGCTACTCGATGGCCGCCACCGACGATTCGGGGCAGATCGAGCTGCATATCCGCAAGATGCCGGGCGGAGTGGTCAGTGGCTTCATCTATGACGAACTGAAGGAGAAGGCGATCCTGACCGCAGAGGGACCGTTCGGCACCTTCTACATCCGTGATGGCGATGCACCGATCATACTCACCGCCAGTGGCACGGGATTCGCGCCGATCAAGGCGATCGTCGAACAGTTGATCCGTGACGGGAATACGCGGCCGGTACACCTCTACTGGGGTGGGCGGCGTCTGGAAAACCTCTACCACCACCAGAGGTGCCTGGACTGGGCGGCAGAGCTGCCCTGGCTGACCTATATCCCGGTGCTGTCGGACGAGGAGGGGATATGGGGTGGACGTACGGGGTTCGTCCATCAGGCGGTAGTCGACGATTTCCCCGATCTTTCGTCGCATGAGGTGTATGTCTGCGGCGCACCGATTGTGGTCAGCTCCGCCCGGCGCGATTTCGTCGACAAGTGCAATCTGGATCTGAACAACTTCCATAGCGACGCATTCGTCTGATCGGCTCCGGTCGGGCCGGGGCGCCCGGTGGCGGATTGCTCTGGGATATTTGCATACACATACGTATGTGAATAATTTATTTATTGTATGTACGTATAGTAAGTAATTGAAAAATAAAAGCATAAAATTATTAAACCAATAATTTATTGCATAAAAGATACATATGTGTATCTTTTGATTATGCGCAATGCATGGTCTCATTAACGATAATAATTAAGAGGAAATGACATGAAACAACGTCGCACTCTGGGCCGTGGTCTGGTAGCCGCACTCTGCACATCACTGACGCTGAGCTTCTCCGGCGCTGCATCGGCCGAGGAGAGCCTCACGCTCCGCTACAACCAATGGTTCCCGGCCACCCACTGGTCACAGGTGGATGGCCTGCTCGATTTCTTCCAGCAGGTCGAAACCGTGACCGAGGGGCGGGTCAAGATTCAGCCCTCCGCTAAACCCCTGGCGCCGCCGACCCGCAACTATCAGGCGGTCACCAGCGGCATCGCCGATCTGGCCTGGGGCCCGCACGGCTATACGCCGGGCGCCTTTCCGCTGACCGAAATGGTCGAGTTCCCGTTCGATAACAAGGATGCCGAGAAGAGTTCCGTCGCCTACTGGCGCGTATTCAAGCAGTACTTCGAACCGGCCGGCATGCAGAACGATGTGCACACCCTGGCGATGCATGTCACCTCCGGCGGTAACCTGCACATGAAGGACAAGGCGATCGTCAAGCCGGAAGATCTCAACGGCATGAAGATCCGCGTACAGACGCCGGTGGTCTCCAATGCGCTGCAGGAGCTGGGCGTGGCGCCGATCTCCGGTTCGCTGGTGGAGCTGCGTGAGTTCCTCTCCCGTGGCGTGATCGACGGCACGGCGCTGTCGGACGAACTGCTGGTAGGGTTCAAGGTGGATAAATACATCAATCACGTCACCCATATACCCGGCGGCCTCTACTCCAACTCCGCTTTCTTGGTCGTGAACAAGGACAAGTGGATGCAGATCAGCGAGAAGGATCGCGCGGCGATCGACAGGATCGCCGGCGAAAAACTGTCCGCCCGCATGGGTAGGCTCTGGGACGAGAACGACGTCAAGGGGCGTAACTACCTGACCGAGCGGCTGGCTGGGGAGTATCGCGAGGCGTCTCCGGAACTGATGAATGCCCTGCACAAGGTGTTCGATCCGCAGCGCGAGCAGTGGTTCGATGTCGCCAAGGAGAACGGAGTCGACGGCCACGCGGTAATGGCGTTCTACAAGTCCGAGATCGAAGCGCAGCAGTAACCCTCAGTAGTCCTCTGTCTCCATCGGGGCAGAGGGCTCTTTTTACCCCGCCGCCCCCTGGACGGTGGGCCGGTTAAAGGAGCGGGCCATGCCTTTTTCAATACTGAAAGTACTTGAAAGCGTCTGTTCGAGGGTTGCGGTGGTGGCGGCGCTGCTGATGGCGTTGATCATCGTGTTGGATGTACTGGGGCGAAACCTGTTCAAGGTATCGCTGGGCTTCTCCTACGAGGTGGTCTCGATCCTGCTGGCGGTGATGTTCTACTCCGGGCTCTATCACGTTCACAAGACGCGTAGTCATGTGACCATCGATCTGCTGGACAGATACTTCGTCGGCTCTTTCGGGCGCTTCATCTACTGGATGGTGTATCTGATCGAGTGCACGTTCTTCACCGCACTGGTGGTGACCGTGTTTATCCAGTCCTACGAATCCTACAAGTTCGGTGACGTGTTTCTGTTCCTGGGCGTGCTCAAGTGGAAGGTGATCCTGGTGATTGCGGTTCTGGCGCTTATCGCCTGGGTCAGCCTGCTGGTGGCGGCGCCTGCGCACCATCTACAAGAAGACTCTCTACAAGAAGACTCTCTATAAGAAGAACAATGGCGGTAGTTTGACATGATTATGCTGATCTCTTTTGCGGTGCTGTTTCTGCTGCTGTTTCTGCGCGTGCCCATCGCCGTGGCTACCGGCACTGTCGGTGTGCTGGGGCTGGCCTGGTATCAGGGTTGGTCGGCGGCGTTCGCCCAGCTCGGCACCATCGCCACCGAAACGGTGCTCTCCTACGAGTTCGCGGTGATTCCGCTGTTTATCCTGATGGGCAATATCGTCGCCAAGTCGGGGCTGGCCGATGAGCTGTATGCGGCGACCTACGCCCTGATCGGCCATCTGCGCGGCGGGCTCGCGATCACCACGGTGGGCGCCTGCGGCGGCTTCAGTACCTTCTGCGGTTCCAGTTTCGCCACTGCTGCCACCATGTCGCGCATCGCCTATCCACCGATGGTGCGTTACGGCTATGCCCAGTCGGTGGCCACCGGCACTATCGCGGCCGGCGGTACGCTGGGTATCCTGATCCCGCCCTCCATCGCGTTGGTGTTCTACGGCATCATCACCGAGACCGATATCGGCCAGCTGTTCATCGCCGGCATCATTCCCGGCCTGCTCGGCATACTGATGTACTGCCTGACCATTATCCTGATCTCCTATGCACGCCCCGGCTCCTGTCCCTCCGGCGAAAAGATGCCCCTGCGCGAGCGCTTCTCGGCGGTCAGGCAGATCTGGGCCTTCACCATGCTGGTGCTGCTGGTGCTGGGCGGGATCTATCTCGGCTTCTTTTCGCCCACCGAGTCCGCGGCCGTCGGCGTGGTCGGTGCCATCCTGCTGACCTTCCTGCGCGGTCGCTTCGACCTGACCCGAATCCACGAAGCGTTGCAGGATTCGGCCGCCACCACCGTGTCGCTGATCGCCATCCTGATCGGTTCGCTGATCTTTGCCAACTTGGTCAACGTCTCCAACTTCCCGTTCCTGATCGTCGACTGGATCGAGGGGCTGGGATTTAACCTGCTCGGCGTGCTGTGCGTGATCATCCTGATCTACCTGCTGCTCGGCGCGGTGCTGGAGTCGATCTCGATGCTGCTGCTGACGGTGCCGGTGTTCTATCCGGTGGTCAGCAGCATGGGGATGGACCTGGTCTGGTTCGGCATCGTGGTGGTGGTCGCCACCGAGATCAGCCTGATCACGCCGCCGGTGGGGCTTAATGTGTTCGTGCTTAAGTCGGTGCTGCCGGAGCTGGATCTGAAGGTGATCTTCAAGGGGGTGTTTCCCTTCGTTATCGCCGACATGCTGCGGCTCGGGGTGATCGTGCTGTTTCCGTCAATTTCGCTGTTGTTGGTGCATTAACTCCCATCCTTCGCGGTGGGAGGGCACGTTCAATATAAGTAGAAGTCGTTCTATCTATGCTGAATATACCTAAGCAAACGGATAAAGCGTCTCGCCAGTCCTGGCGTCAGCTCTTCGAGCAGTACGCAGGCGCCGATCTGCTGCTGCCCTCAGCCGCGTATGAGGCTGAGCTGTACACCAACTGCCATATGGCCGAGAACATGGGCTATCTGTGTTTGCAAGGGATGGCCGAAGGCAGCTTTGCGTTGCGTATCCGGGAGGGGCAGCAGCTCTTGGTTTTGTCGGCCGATGTCGATACCAGGGTGCGACGGGGAGGCTGTACCTTCCTGATGGCGCCGGGGCAGGCGATGATCCTCTCAGCCGGAGACAAGTTCGATCTTCAGCTAAACGGAGCGGGGCGTCGCTACCTGGTGTCGTTTACGGATGAGGTGCTGAAGAACGGCCTGTTTGAGCTGAATATCATGCCTGACCTCTTGCTGAGGGAGCTGGGGCCGCGCGCGGTTGAACCGAATCAGCGTCCCGGTCTTAGCCTGTATATCGAAGAGTTGATCTCCCGCTCTAGCGGCGAAGCCGGTACAAGAATAGCCGCCTGCTATAACACGATTATTCTGCTGCTGATCGTCGAAACGTTTTACAAGCCCTCTATTCAAGAGCGTAGTAATGGTTTGGGCGGTCAATATGAAGCGATCATCAAACGCTATATATCCGACAATCTTGCCGGGGATTTGAGTTTGGAAGAGCTGGCCAGCTGTGCCGGTATCAGCAAGCGGCAGGTGTACAACCTCTTTAATAATCTGTTTGGAATGACGCCGGGTGAATATATTAGGCGAGCCCGGCTTATGGCTGTACATCGAGAAATTTCGAACTGTATGACCCGGGAGAATATTACCGATATTGCGTTGAAATATGGCTTCAGTAATCCGGGACGTTTTTCTCAACAATACAAGGCTTACGTAGGCGAACTGCCCTCCCAGACCCTAAAAAAGCGGTTGAGAGGGGGGCGTCTACATCACCATTGAGGCAACTCTACGGGTTGGCGAGAGCTTCACGCTGGGGGCATGACATGATCGGGCAGTTCGAGGTCAGGAACTCGGCGATCCGTTCCGCCATTTTGCGCCGCTCCTCGTAATTGCTGTCGAAGTGGATCAGCGACATGGACACGATATAGGCATACACCAGATTGGCCAGATCGTTGGAGCGGGTATCGGTATGCCCCAGCTCCTTGAATATCCGTTTAATAAATGACAGTCTGTATTTATCGACCTCTTCAACTGCTTCGCGGGCCATATTATCGCGGCGTGCCCAGGCCCGGATCGATATTTCGACCGACGCTGCTTCGATTGATCCCGTGCCTTTAATCGGAAGATTCATCAGGTAGATAATCTGATCCAGCGGGCTCTCTTCGCCGCTTTGCAGGCGATTGATGACATCTTCGGTGGCGCGTAAACGCCAAGCCTTCAAAATCCCCTCAAGCAGGTCCATCCGGCTTTCGAAATGGTGATAGAAACTACCGCGGGTAATCTTGAGCTTTTTCGCCAGCCGATCGACGCGTACCTGATCGATGCCGCTGGTAGAGAGGACCTGAGTAGCAGCCTTGATCCATTCGTCGCGGCTAAGTTTGTTTGTTGCCATCGTCACTCAGTGGGTCGTGGAAAGAGTAAAAAGTGGTGCCGGCCGCGATCGAAGGGTGGATTATCGATCAAGCGATACTTGCTAACGATACTTCGCAATAGAAATTATCGTTTGATAAATGCCGGTACCGGAGGTGTATTAATGTACACAATTCAATGTTTATTTCAACAGCTTGCGGCTTGCGAAAAAGCGAAAAAGCGGTTGCTCATTTATGTTTATCAGTGCGCATATAAGTGTTATGGCGATTGGCATTGAGTGTGGGGCGTCAGGCTTAATAAACCCCTGTGCTGGGACTATGCCAGCGCGACCAGCTATCTTCTGCTGCCGGTAGTGATGGCACTGCGGCTTGAGTAGTGATTCGACTCACCGGTGAAGCGCCTCTATAACCCAGTAATCGATGGACAGTTCGCGATGACGTTGGTCGTGCTGTCACTGCCGACGCTTAGGCAAATCCGTTCCCCCATCTGGCCCGGATGCTCAGGCTTTTCTAACGGCTTTTCTGGTGCACCTGCTGCAGATCGCTCAGCGCCGTATCGACCAGGGCCAAAAGCTCGTTGATCGCGTTAGTGGCCTGGTCGAAATAGTGTTTCGCTTCGATCTTCGGCTTGTCGTTGGAGAGCAGCTCCCGGTTGATGCAGTGCAGAAAGCCCTCCACCGCAGTCTGACACTGGGCGACACGTTCCCGGCTAGAAAAGCTCTGTTGCAGCGTGGTGAAGGCGGTTTTCGACAGCTGCTCTATCTTCTGGTGCAGAAAGCGCAGGCGTACCCGCTGAGCGGCACTGCTCTTCTGTGCTGCCGCGATGCCGGTGCCGAGTGCGCGCGCCTGGCCGCTCCATTCGGTTGTTTGCACCACCTCATGCCAGATACAGATCAGGTAGCCCAGCTCCTGGCGACCGTCGGCGAGGTCCACTTCTGCAGAGATATCCTCGATCAGGAAGATGGTGTCGCGGATCAGCCGGTGATGATCCAGCATGTTGCTTTCCGAGTCGCGTCCCGTTTCGTTGCGCAGGGCGTTCCACTGCGTGACCAGGTTTTTCCACTCCTGTGGATAGTTGGTGCGCAGCGACTGCACCTGCGCAATGCTCTGATCTACCCGTGCCCGGACACTGGCGACATCCGCGCGCAGGCTCTGATCGCCGGAGAGCAGGCCAGTGCTGAGCCCGCGATGGCGCTGCAGGTCGGCCAGCAACAGACGCAGCAACTTGAGCTGGTCCAGGTTGTCGCTGATGCGCTGCTGCTTTACACGCTTCATGCTGCGGTAGAGCGCATAGAATAACGCGATGACGCCGGTCGCCAGGGCGAGTGCCGTAATTTCGCCAAGTGGCAGATTCAGGAGTGCAGTCATAGTGGTTACTCCGTGAGTTGGGCTAAATGGTGGGCTATGGTTTTGGCCTGGTCGGCGGCACGCAGGTTTTCTGCATTACCCTGGGATACCCGGTCGGCAAGGGTGGCGATCTCAGTGACTGCCTGGCTCTGCTGTTCGGTGCTGACCGCGACCTGAACGACCTGCTCGGTCAGTCTGTCGGTCAAGTCACGCACGTTATCCAACAGTGCGCGTACCTCCTGGGAGCTGTGCACGCTGATCTCGGCCATGCTCGAGAGGCCAGACATCTGCTCGCCGGCCGACACGATATGCGTCTGGATATCCTCAATAGTGCGGCTGATCTCGGCGGCTGACTCCTGGCTATGCTTGGCCAGGCGGCGAACCTCATCGGCCACCACGGAAAAACCGCGACCGCTCTCGCCGGCCCGCGCTGCTTCGATGGCCGCATTCAACGACAGCAGATTGGTCTGGTCCGCAATGCCCTGGATTACCGTCGACATCTCGTTGATGGTTTGGGAGTTGATACTCAACTGGCGCATCAGCTCATTGGTGCTCAACGCCTGCTGAGCCATCTCCGATATGCCCTTTATCAGCGCCATCAGTTGACTACAGCTTTGCTCGAGCTGGGCGCCCGCTTCGATACTGCTCTGCCGCGAGCTGTCGGCGAGATGGGTGACTTCGAGAATGCTGACATTGAGCTCTTCGACCGCGGCTGAGGCGGTGCTGGCGGCGTCCCGCTGCTGTTCCGCGCTGCGGGTTACCTGCACGGCGCTCTGCTCGAGCTCATGGGAGGAGTGGGATATTTCGTCGAGCTTCTGTTGCAGTAACTGCTGCGCGCGGCGCTCACGCGTCAGCTGCAACTGAATGCCCTGGGCAATGCTACCTAGCAACAGGTACTCCCTTTGGGCTGACTGTCTATGATCTGCGGACTCCTGCATTGTCAGGCTCTGAGCTTCCAGCATTCTGATCTCATTCAGAACAAGCCAGAGGCTGGCGATACTGAGATAAGCGCTAAGCAACAGAAAAGGCCCAAGGGACCAAGGAGTGTCGAGTAACGCTGTGGCGCTGCTGCCGGCGATAACGGCCAGTAATCCGAGCATGCCGCGGATGCCGAATTGGTGCAGAAGTAGAAGCACGGGATAGGAGATCCACCGCATACTGTCCTTTCTCCAAAAGAAAACGCCCCCAGTCCCCGCTGGTGTTGTAAAGAGAGGGGCTGGAGGCGTCGTTGCCTTACATGACTGTTTTAACTACTGCTAGTCCACAATTAGAAGCAAGGTGTATGCCAGTGGACCTAATCCGTTAATTAAAAAGCCTAAGGCGGGACTACGCATGGGTTCTTGCCTAGTAGTTGGCGGAGCGGCAAGTCCTTGTTTACTGATTCTGCGCCTGGTTGGTGCGTGGTGAGATATGGGCAAGCCCTATTCTGGTGCCATGTCCTGGTTGTGTTGGTGGATAATCTGTTGTTGAGCGTTACTGTCGGCTAACAGACTTTTTAGCTCCGGGTCCTGCTCCATCAACGTCTGCAGCTGTTCTCGGCTGAGGGCGTAAAGCCGGGAGGGGGTTTGTGCGATCACCGACAGGTCGGCATGGCCTTCGCCGAGCAGCGCCGACTCGCCGAAACTGTCGCCGGCGATCAAGGTACTCAGACGGTGTTCTTCGCCGTTGATGTAGTGTTGCAGGCGCACGGTACCGCGGCTGACGATATAGAGGGTGTCGTTATGGCTGCCCTGATGGACGAGATAATCATGTTTTTCCAGGGTAATCGGTTCGCAAGAGTTGGCGATTATACGCAATAGCCGTGCGGGCAGCTTGGCGAACAGAGGCACGCGCTTGAGCAGTAGCTCAGGATCGTCATAAATCTTCTGCACGGGCTGTCCCCGCAGCCGTTTGAGCTGATGCAGCAACTCCGCCTCGATCTCCTCGGCGGCCCCTGAGGGTATCGCACCGTGGCGTGCCTGCTCCCTGGTCGTCTCGACCTCCGACAGCAACACGATGCGCCGCCCCAGCCGCTCCTGCATCAGCAGCGCGAACTCCGGAAAGTCATGGTTCAAACGGTGCAGCTTGTCGGTCGCCAGGTGGTTCCAGTGAGTGTAGTGCTCGCGCACTCGGGCGACGATATCAGATGGCGTCGACTCAATGCTCGCGAGTTCGTCAATCGAGTGCAGGACGTGTCGACTGCCCTGGAAATGCCCCCAGACCGTTTCGTAGTAGCGACCGATACGTGCGATCCGCATACGTTCGATGAGGTTGTGCAACAGAGGTGTACTGCTGAAACGGCTGAATAGCCAGTGCTCGATATACTCATATTGAAGACGGCCGGTACCGTTATGGAACTGACCGTTATAGCGCAGGGTATCGGTCTGGTGTTCCAGGGTCATCAGCAGGCGCCGGGTGACCGACTCGCTCAGATGACCACGCTCGAACATCTCCCGGTAGTAGCTTTTTTCTTCGGTCAGTGCTCTTAAAAAGAACAGGTTGAACTCCTGGTCATGAGAGAGCTGTGTCTTGCGAAGCTGCCGGATCTCTTTTTTAGCCTTCTCGATCGCATGATGGCTGCGGTGGTTCAGGCGCTGAGTAACCCTGCTGGAAAACAGGCCGCCCTGATGCAGTGCCGGTAGTCGGCGGATGGCGCGTTGATGGGCGATGATCTCTCGCTCCAATAGCGCGAGACGGTCGGCCAGCGGCGGCTGATCAAGCTTTAGCAGGCGCAGCACCGGTTGCATGCTCAGACCCTGAGCTAAGAGCGTGAACAGTACCGCGCCGGTTACCAGGGCGACAAACAGCTCCTTGAACGGGTACTCCGGCAAACTGAGCACGATGGCCAGCGCGATGGCGCCGCGCAGCCCGCCCCAGAACATGATGAAGCGATAGCCGATCCCGATGGGGTCGACCTTGGGCAGGCGGCCGACCAGTGGCAGCAGGCCGAAGATAACCAGGGCGCGGGAAACCAGCATGGCCAGAATAACCCAGAGCACCAGGTCCCAGACCGATGCCAATGAGTTTAGATCCACCTGCATACCGAGGAGCAGGAACAGCAGGGCGTTGGCAGTGAAGGCCAGTACCGCCCAGAAGTGTTCCAGGTAGACGCGCACCGAAGTCGCGACACGCAGCTTGCCCCAGGTCCCCATAGTCAGACCTGCGCCCAGGGTGGCCATGACGCCGCTGACCTGGAACACCTCTTCAGCAATCAGGAAGGAGAGGTAGGCCAGCGCGGTGGTCAGGCCGATCTCCAGTATCGGGTCGGAGTAGATCCAGCCGATCACCTTAGCGGTCAGGTAGCCAAGCATTACACCAAACGCCAGTCCACCGGCAAACAGCGTAATGAAGCTGAGCAGGCCTCCCGCAAGTTGATTGGCGGACAAAGCGCCGATGGCCAGAGTGGTCAGCAGGATCTTCGATACCACCAGCGCCGTGGCGTCATTGAACAGACTCTCGCCCTCGATCAGTGTCGACAGGCGTCCGGGAGCACCGATCTGGCGGAACAAGGCGGTCACGGCGACAGGATCGGTGGCGCTAAGCAGTGCGCCCATCAACAGCGCCGCCAGCAGGTCAATATCCAAGGCCTGCCAGACGATCACACCGATCAGACCTGTCGACAACAGCAGTCCCGGAATCGCCAGTGCCAGTATCTGTACACTGTTATGGCGTAGCTGTCGGACATCCAGGTTGTAACTGGATTCGAATATCAGCGTGGGCAGGAACACGAACAGAATCAGATCGGGCGAGATGCGCAGGGTTTCCTCGACCTGCGCCAGCGCCGGTACGTTGCTGCCAACGTAGCTGATTGCAATACCGACAATGACCAGCATGACCGTGAACGGCAGCCGCGTGCGTCGTGAAATCAGGTAAACGCCGAGTGCAACCAGCAACAGGCTGAAAACAGCCCAGACCAGTTCAGGTACGGGGTGGATAGCGTCCACTGCCTGTGCTCCTCGGCATAAGCCCACCGGTTGCGGTGAGCGTGAAGCGTTGACAGCCGGGCGACAAGGGCGCCCGGCTCTGCTGGGCTCAGGGTTCGAGTGCCGGGTTCAATGTGTAGGTGCCGCAGATGCTGGCGCCATCGATCACGTGCATCTCGATCGCATCATACACATTCTGCCCGGTGAGCTCCCCATTTACCTCGATATTATCGGTATCCAGTGCATAGATACTGAACACGTAGTGGTGCATGATCTCATCGTTCCAGGGTGGGCAGGGGCCATCGTAGCCGTAGTAAACGCCCTGCATCGCATCGTCGCCGGCAAACCAACTGGTGTAGTCGTTGATGCCGTGGCTCATGCCACCTGGGGCATCCGGTCCCTGTTTGCCGCGTGGCGTAACGCCGTTACATTGGCTGCCTTCCGCTATTTCGGTGACGTCGGCGGGGATGTTGAACAGCACCCAGTGGTAATAGTCGATACGGGGCAGGGATGCCGGGACGGTTCGTCCCTCCTGATTGACATCATCGCCCTGGCTCGGCACATCCGGATCATGGCAGATCAGCGCGAACGAGCGCGTGCCTTCGGGCACTTCGCTCCAGGCCAGATGAGGGTTGATGTTGTCCGATAGCGCCACGTGGGTCTGCTGATCCATGCGACAGAAAGCGTAGCGAGTCGGGATAGGGGCACCATCGTTAAAGCTGTTGCTGACCAGTTTCATCTCTCGTCACCTGCGGTTCTGTTCCGTGAATGTTTTTGTATTTTTCGGCTTGCCCTGGATAGCGGGGCTGAGATGAAATGTAGCATCTGGCGGTGCGGAAGGTCATGCATGGAGCCAGCAAATTCATGGATTTAAGGAGATTGAGATATGGGAGTCGAGGTAACGGGCGTATTCGGATTGCTGCTGCTGGTACTGGATGTGATGGCGATCATCAAAACGATCCAGAGCAGGGCCAGCACCGTGGCCAAGGTAATCTGGGTAGTGGCGATTCTGCTGTTGCCGCTGTTGGGATTGATTCTCTGGTTCCTGTTCGGGCCCAAGGGCTGAACAATCAAACGAAACAGGCCTGGTATTGCCCCGGCGTCACCGCTGTGCGCCGCTTGAAGTGGCGTTGAAAGTGGGCCTGGTCGGAAAAACCCAGGCGCTGGGCAGTATCGATCAGCGCCGTACCTTCACGCAGCAGCTGCTTGGCGCGCTTGATGCGTTGATCCAGTAACCAGGCGTGCGGCGCCATGCCGTAGTGCCGCTGAAAACTGCGGATCAGCTGATAGCGGTTCAGGCCGCTGGTAGCACAGAGCATCTCCAACGGCAGGTTCTCGTCCAGTCTGTCCAACAACAGCTCCCGCACCGGGATCAGCGAGCCAAGTCCCGTATCACGCCGCTCGGTGATACCGCTTGGGTTGAACAGCGGTGTCAGCCAGTCGATTAGCTCGCTCTCGGCAGCGAGCGGGTCATCGTCTCGGATCAGTGCCTGGAACAGCGCATCGAAGCGGCGAAACCGCTGGGGATCACGCTCGTAGTCCTGCTCGAAGGGTCGATAGTCGTCGGCACTGGTGCAAAGCTCCTGCTGCAGACCGGCTATCCACCGCGTATCGACGAACAGCATGCGGTAGGACCAGCTTCCCGCTTGAGGGTTGCAGGAGTGAGTATCGCCAGGGTTGATGGTGACAGTGTCACCTTTGGCGATTGCGTGTCGCTGGTTTAGGTTCAGATAGCTCGCCGCGCCCTCGTCGATGACGCCGAAGGAGAACTCGTCGTGGGAGTGCTTGTCGTAGCAGGCGCTGGAACGGTTGGCGCGGCGCATCTCGACAAACGGCAGTGCGCGGCTGCGGGTAAAAAACTGAGTCGGCTCTGCCACACCTATGCCTCCCTTTTAGATGAACAGCGTAATAACGGTGCTGCCAAGCAGCAGTCCCATCGAGCGGTAGAAGTATAGTTGTGCACGGCTACTGGCGAGAAAACGGCCGATCAACTGGCCAGCGCAAGCCCAGAAACCGACGCCGATAAAGCAGGCCAAAAAAGAGACCGCACAAAACAATAGCAGATAAAGGTCCGGCTCGGAATGGATACTGACGAACAGGCTGACACCGGTAATCGCCACCAGCCAGGCTTTGGGGTTGAGGATCTGCAGCAGGGCGCCCTGAATCAAGCGCGGTGCTTGTTGTGCGCCTTCGTCTACGTGAGTGGTCGGTGAGGCGGTGGTGATCTTCCAGGCCAGATAAAGCAGCAGTGCTGCCCCGGCATAGCTGAAGCCTTCGAGTACCACGGGGTAGCGCTTCAGCAGATCGTTTACGCCGACGCCGCACAGGTAGACTACCAGCGTGTAGCCGAGTGTGGCACCCAGCACATGGGGTAGGGCACGAAGGCTGCCGAAGCGGGCACCGGCACTGGTCGCGACCAGATTCACGGGCCCTGGCGTGATCGCGCCGACCAGCGCGAATATCATCATTGGGATCAGTACTGACAGCATCTCTCATCCTGTTTATAGCGGGGGAGAGATCAGACTAGCGACGGAAGAGATCGGGGTATTGAACGAAATTGCATGGCGGAAGTCAGTAGGACCGGCTCCCTTGTGGACAAACAACCGGTCTATTCGCCGGCAGTGGCTGCTGCCGGCTCGACTACACTATAAAGGCTCGCTCCCGTTATCAGCCGAGGTACTCATGCTCATTACCTTTAGAACCGATGCCTATGCCAATATCACGATGTTGGGCGATGTAGCACTGACCATGATTCGCATGATGGGACACCGCGATGTCGTGCCCGGTGCTATCCTGGCCGCCGATATTCCGGAGGCGTTGAACAAACTGAAACGCGCACTCGACGAACAGCCGATACCTGCTGACACAGACGACGAGATGTCGGAAGGCCAAGAGGATGAAGATCAGAAAGTGAGTCTTGCCAACCGCGCCTATCCCCTACTCGAACTGCTGGCCGCGGCCGCCAAAGATGAGTGTGATCTGATGTGGGATAAAGCGTAAGTTAGCGTGAATCAACGTCTCAACCAGGCCCTCGATTTTCATAGGCGGATGTTGGGCGTCTTGTTGCAGCGCCAGAGGCTGAATGATCCGTGTTGCGACCGGGTGCTTAGGTATCTTATCAGTAGAACGCCCCCCTTGGCGGGGTTGAAGTCAGGCGCATAGTTCACCTGACTTAATCGGTAACGCCCCGCTTCGGGTACTAGTCGTTAACGTTTCAATAGCCCGTTTAGCTTCAGGCTCTCGTCCGCCGCTTCAGCGAAGCTAGGCGAAATGCCGGCGGCCAGCAGCTTGCGCGCCGCCATATGATCGGCGGGCTTGTTGACGGTGTGCACGGCGATCAGCCGCTCGCCCCGATACAGGAACAGGGTAAACTTGCCGCTCTCGGTCGTTCCGCGCTGCACCACACGGTCATAACCCTGGTGCAGCCCCGCCATCTGCAGTTTGAACTCGTACTGATCGGACCAGAACCAGGGTACCGAATCGTATTCTGCCCGTTCACCACAAATATTGGCCGCGATCACTTTGGCCTGGTCGACGGCGTTCTGCACCGATTCGATTCGTATCCGCCTGTCCGCCAGTGGATGTGCAAACGAGACGGCATCGCCCGCGGCGAATATCGCCGGGTCGTTGGTGCGGCAGCTGGCGTCGACGACGATCCCCTCATCGCACTCGAGTCCCGCCGCTTCGGCCAGCCGGGTATCGGGAGTAACGCCGATACCGGCCACGAGCATGTCGCAACTCAGAGTGCGACCATCGGTGGTCAAGATCTCGAAACTGCCGTTGTCGAGGCGTGAAACCGTCTCGATGCTGGTGTTCAGCTGAATATCGGCGCCATGGGCGCGATGTTGCTCCAGCATGAATCCGGATAGCTCCGGGGTGACGTTCTGGTTCATGATGCGTGGGCCGCGCACCAATACGCTGACGTTCTTGCCGAGCTTGCGGGCGGTGGCCGCGAACTCAAGGCCGATGAAACCGCCACCGACAACGACCAGATCCTGGGCCGTACCGAGCTGCGCGCTGATGCGGTCGATATCGCCCAGGGCCTTGATGTAGTGCACCTGGTCGGCGATCTCATCCGTAACTCGCAGCGGGCGGATGCTGGCGCCCGGCGCCAGTACCAGCTGGTCATAGCTCAGGCTGAGTCCGTTGGACAGTTGTACCGTGTGACGCTCCCGGTCGATAGCGGCGGCAGCGACGCCCAGATGCAGGTTAACCGACTGCTCGCTGTAGTAGGCAGCGGTACGAAACAGCAGCGTGTCGGGATCGGCACCTTCAAGCAGGTAGCCTTTGGACAGTGGCGGTCGCTGGTAGGGCAGGTGCGGGTCGGCATCGACCAGCGCGATTGGGCCTGCATAGCCGCCCTTGCGCAGGCTGTCGACGCACTGAAAACCGGCGTGACCGCCGCCGATGATGACGACGCCTGTCATCTTACTGCTCCTCGGGCAGCTGAACGACGATACCGTCCAGGTCATCCGCCATGCGGATCTGGCAGCTCAGGCGGCTGGTACCCAGACGCTCGCTGGCGGTGCCATCGAGCAGTTCATCCTCGTTCTCGCTCATCTCAGGCAGCTTGTCGAGGTAGGCCTCGTCGACATAGCAGTGACAGGTGGCGCAGGCGCAGGAGCCGCTGCACTCGCCTTCGATACCGTCGAGTCCGTTCATCACCGCACCCTGCATCAGGGTCATGCCGTTGGCAACCTCCAACTCGTTGCGGTTACCCTGAAAGTCTACGTATACCACTTTAGGCATCTTCTTGTTCTCCGGATGTTCTGTTGTCGGTAAGCGCCCCGGCGGATACCGGGGCGCTTCGTTGAGTGGCCGGGGATCAGGCCTTGAGCCACAGGTGCAGCGGGCTGCGGAAGGTGGATGACGGCATCCACTGGATCTCCTGCTCGATGCTGTGAATCGTCGGGTACATTGCCAGGATCTCCTCAATCGCGACCTTGCACGCCAAGCGGGCGATAGCAGTACCCAGGCAGGCGTGAACGCCGCCACCAAAGCCCAGATGTCCCTTCGGCTTACGCTCCAGATCGTACACGTCCGGATTGGCGAACTGACGCTCGTCGCGGTTGCCCGAACCGTAGGCCAGGCAGACGAAATCGCCGGGCTTCAGGGTCTGGCCGTGCAGGGTGATCTCCTTCTGCACGCAACGCTTGAAGCGCTGGGCCGAGGTGTTGAACCTCAGGCTCTCCTCGATCGCGTCGGGGATCTTGGACGGATCGGCCACCAGCGCATCGCGCACGTCGGTGAAGTCGGTCAGGTTCTTCATCAGCATGCTCATGAAACCGGACAGCGACTCGATACCGGCCATGATCAGCGTGGTGACGGTGAGCTGGATCTCGCGATCTTCCAGTTTTTCACCGTCGATCTCGGCCAGGATGAACTGGCTGAGCAGATCTTCGCCCGGCTCCCGTTTGCGGATCTCCACCAGGGTGTCGGCGTAGTCGCGCATCCACTCGAACGCCGCCAGGTGCTCCGGCGACTTGGTGCGGGTAACCGGGTCGGACTGCACCATCAACACCGCCTTCTCGCGCACCGTTTCCAGGTTTTCAGCCGGCAGGTTGAACAGGTAGGCGATCAGATCGACGGTGTAGTTGGCGGAAAAGTCCTCGACGAAATCGAACGGCTGCTTATCCTTGACCGCTTCCAGCCGAGTGCGTGCCGCGGCGTGGGCGGGCTCGATGATGTGGTCCAGCGCACGCTTCATCACCGCTTTCTGGATCAGTGCGCGCATACGGTCGTGGCGGGGAGGATCGGAGGTGCCCAGGGTTGCACCGGCGCGCCCCGGCATCTCCGACATCAGGTTGCCCTTCGCCGAGGAGAAGGTCTCCCAGTCGTTCAGCGCCATGACGATATCCTGGTAGCGGGAGAGCACCCACATATTGGCCTCTTCGCTCCAGAAACAGGGGTATTCATCCCTCAGGGTCTTGTACGCCGGGAAGGGATTGGCGTCGATCTCCGGGGAGAAAGGGTCGAATCTGAACATTGATCAACCTCGTGTTTAGTCGTTGTTATTCGATACGAGGTTTCATTTTATGAGCAGTGATTCGGTCCAAGAATGCATTTCAACGCCTATGGCTTGTACAAATCGAACAGAAACGTATTTTTTGTATGGTTTTTGTGGGCGCTACCTGCTAGCTGGCGCTTCCGCCACCTGTTGCTACGGGTATTTAACCCATATTTATTTATTAAATATTTAAGGTGTTCAATTTGAATTGGGTTATCGTAGGATTTTTATCTCCTTTGATATAAGAAATATGACGCGTCTATAAGTTTTTTCGAGTGTGTTATGTGAATTCGGTTTTGTTTCACTCTGTGTACAAAGATTACACTATTTGTATATCAGCAAAATCGGCCCTTTGAGATATTAGATCAACCTTTATAAAAGATAATAACGAGGGGCTGAAAAAACATGACGATTCGAAATAAACTGGCGCTTGCCGTGATGGTGGCTGGTATCTCTTCGCAGGTATCTGCGGTTGAGCTGGGAGAGTTCAACGGAACCACCTTCAGTGTCGGTGGTTACGTCAAAGCTGAAGGCGTTTTCACCATGCCGGACGATGGCGAAGACTCCTTTGAAGGCAGTGCCCGGCAGTCACGTATCAACTTTTCTGCGACCAAGATGGTCGAGGGGCACAAGATTCGCGCTTTCCTGGAAGGGGATTTCTGGGACAACAATACCGAGACCGACAGCACCTACGCTTGGCGTATGCGTCACGCAACTGTCAGTATCGATAATGTGACCTTGGGCCAGACCTGGAACGGCCAGTTCTTCGCCAACGCACCGTTCGATGTGGAGACGCTGAACTTCTGGGGGCTGGGGATCGGTACCGTCGCCGGTAACGGTGCGGTGATTCGACCGGACCTGGTCATGCATTACACCAATGGTGGTTTCCGCCTGACGCTGCAGGATCCGGTTTACAGCGATGCAGACTTCCCCGATATGGTGGCAGCCTACACCTACCGTACCGAGAGTGGGCACGCATTTAACGTGGCGCTCACCGGTCGTGAAGTGGACACTACTCCGGCCGTCAGCGGTGACGGTGAGTCCGAGTTCGGTGCTGCGCTGTCTGTCGCGGGCAAGTTCAAGTTTGGCAACACCAGCCTGGCGTTGAGCGCATTCAGCGGTGAAGGCGCGGGCGTCTATGCTGGCTGGGGTTACCTGGGTGCTACCGGTGCCTCCGGTGTGACCGAGGTGAACGCTTCCGGTGATCTGGTAACCCTGACAGGCTTCTCGGCAGGTATCAGCCAGAAGTTCAGCGACAAGCTGCGCGGTAACCTGCGTTATGGCCAGGTAGAGTCAGACGAGGTCGCGGCCTCCATGGACGAAGACACGCTGAAGCAGACTGCCGTAAACCTGATCTACACCTACCTGCCGAACCTGGATATCGGTATCGAATGGCGTGACCAGAACGCCGCAAACCGCCCGCCGTCCTCCGCAGGCAGCTCGCTGCGTCCGGCCGGTCAGCAGGTCGAAGTGATGGCTATGTACAAGTTCTGATCCGGCTGAATCGGACTATTAAGACAACCCGGGCCCCCCTTCCCCGGGTTGTTTTTTATCTGCCGATCCCGCTGATATATCACACGGACTGATTGAAAAATCTGCTCTAGAACGGCTGTCGTTCAAGGCGGCGCAAGGTTTCAGAAGGCAACTCACCTATATATTCGCGATACTGCGCTGAAAAACGGCCGAGATTGGTGAAACCATACTTCAACGCGACCTCTGTCACATTGCGTACTCTATGGTTATGGCTCAGTTCCGAGTGGATCGTCTCCAGCTTCAGCCGGCGAATGTAGGAAGAGGGTGTCAGTCCGGTCTCCCGTTCGAACAGGTTATATAACGATTTGCGGCTGATCCGGCATATACGGGCGAGTTCATCGACTGGTATATCCGTGGTCAGGTTGTCCAGTACATGCTCACGAATCAGCTCGATATGTCGATGATGCGGGCCTGATAGCGACGCGCTTAGGCTCAGGTTGCTGTCATACGTATTCAGAATCGCATTGCTAAACAGCTTCGCGTAGTAGAGTTCAGCACGTTCACCCAGTTTGGCGCCGTCCTGCTCAAGAATATCGTGCAGCAAATTGAACGCGGGTCCCGAGCTGGGGAAGGAGATGGGGCTGCTTCTAAACAGTATCGGTGCGTTGGAGGTCAGATAGCCAAACTCCCTTGCGCTTTGTTGTAGCAGGTCCTTCGGTATCTGAACGATCAATTTTATACAGTCTGGAGAGTAGGTGGTGGAGTACTCCGAGCTCGGTATGTGGATAATCGAGTCTCCTGAGCGCAGGTGCTGCTGCCGATCGTTGTGTTGCCAGGTACAGCTTCCGCTGAGGATGACATGAAGGTGATAGAAATTTCCCAGTGGGGGGATCTTGAGCTGAATCTCCGATCCATAGTTCAGTTCGGAAATCGACAAGCGGCCAAAGGTTTTAAATTTCAGATTGGATGTTGGCGAGGCCGATTCTTTATAAAGGATATGGTGCTCACCAAATTTTTTTTGAATTAAAAATTTGGCGAGTACATAGGGAGAAACGCCTGTGATCTCATGATCACAGGCTGAAAGCTTAAATGGCATTTAGCACCTCATTTTAATTATTATTTTTATGTAATAGTGGGGTATTTCGCCGTTAGTAAATACTAAAAATAAGAATTTTATTTTTGGGCCTCGATACTGGAAAGGTGCTTCCCTTTCATTCTTCGCTCAGGGCGATCACATATGAGGTCCATTTACAGGTAGGGCCGGACTACATATTGGGATAGTTCGGCCCGCCGCCGCCCTCCGGTACCACCCAGGTGATGTTCTGCGCCGGATCCTTGATATCGCAGGTCTTGCAGTGCACGCAGTTCTGCGCATTGATCTGGAACCGCGGACCGTTTTCGTCCTCCACCACTTCATACACCCCCGCCGGACAGTAGCGCTGGGCCGGTTCGGCGAATCGGGGCAGGTTCTGCGCAATCGGGATGCTGGCATCCTTCAGCTGCAGGTGGCTGGGCTGGTCCTCCTCGTGGTTGGTGTTGGACAGGAACACCGAGGAGAGCTTGTCGAAACTCAGTTTGCCGTCCGGCTTCGGATACTCGATCTTCGGGCACTGGTCCGCCGGCTTCAGCTGGGCGTAATCCGGCTTGTCGTCGTGCAGGGTGAGCGGCAGCTTGCCGTTGAACAGGTTCTGGTCGATGAAGTTGAACGCCCCGCCAAGGATCGGACCGAACTTGTGCATTGCCGGGCCGAAGTTGCGCGAGCGGAACAGCTCGTCGTAGACCCAGCTCTGCTCGAACTTGTCGGCGAAGTTGGTCAGTTCGCTGTTGGCCTGCTCAGCACCGATCGCCTCGAACACCGCTTCCGCCGCCAGCATCCCCGACTTCATCGCCGTGTGCGTGCCCTTGATCTTGCTGAAGTTCAGCGTGCCGGCATCGCAGCCGATCAGCAGCCCGCCGGGGAATGCCATCTTCGGCAGGGCGTTGAAACCGCCCTTGGCGATGGCACGGGCGCCGTAGGATACGCGGGTACCGCCCTCCAAGTGCTGGGCCAGTACCGGGTGGTGTTTCAGGCGCTGGAACTCGTCGAACGGGCTGAGCCAGGGGTTGGTATAGTTCAGGTCGACGATCAGGCCGACCACCGCCTGATGGTTCTCCAGGTGGTAGAGGAAGAAACCGCCGGTCGTGTCGCCTTCGAGCGGCCAGCCGGAGCCATGCACGACCAGACCCGGCTTGTGCTTGGCCGGGTCGATATCCCAGAGCTCCTTGATGCCGATGCCGTAGTGCTGGGCATCGGCTTGCGTATCGAGCTGAAAGCGCTCAATCAGCTGCTTGCCCAGGTGGCCACGACAGCCCTCGGCGAACAGGGTGTACTTGGCGTGCAGCTCCATCCCCTCGGTGTAGTTGGGGCCCTGCTCACCGGCCGCGGTGATACCCATATCGCCGGTGGCGATGCCTTTCACCGAACCATCATCGTTGTACAACACTTCCGCGGCGGCAAAGCCGGGGAACACCTCAACGCCAAGCGCCTCCGCCTGCTCGGCCAGCCAGCGGCACAGGTTGCCCAGGCTGACCACGTAGTTGTTCAGCCCGTGTCCAGTGTTGTGCATGGTCTTGGGGATCAGTGCATTGGGCAACCTCTTCGCCCCTGCCTCACTCTTGAGCAGATAGAGCTCATCGGCGGTCACCGGGGTGTTCAGCGGTGCGCCCATCGCCTTCCAATCCGGGAACAGCTCATCCAGAGCACGGGACTCGATCACTGCACCGGAGAGGATATGCGCGCCCACCTCGGAGCCCTTCTCCACCACGCAGACGGTCAGCTCCTGTTCTGCTTCCTGGGCCTGCTGCATCAGGCGACAAGCTGCCGACAGACCGGCCGGGCCAGCGCCGACGATCACCACATCGAACTCCATCGATTCGCGCATCACAACGACTCCTTAACAGCCAAGCGTCAGATCAAAGCTTGGCTTCCAGTTCCGGCAGGGCCTGGAACAGGTCTGCCACCAGGCCATAGTCGGCGACCTGGAAGATCGGCGCCTCCTCGTCCTTGTTGATCGCCACGATCACCTTGGACTCCTTCATCCCGGCCAGGTGCTGGATCGCGCCGGAGATGCCGACGGCGATGTAGAGTTCGGGGGCGACGATCTTGCCGGTCTGGCCCACCTGCATATCGTTGCTGACGAAGCCGGCATCGACCGCGGCACGCGACGCCCCGATCGCCGCGCCGAGTTTGTCGGCCACTTTCTCGAGCAGGGCGAAGTTGTCGCCGTTGCCCATGCCGCGACCGCCGGAGATGATGACGCGGGCGCTGGCCAGCTCCGGACGCTCGGATTTGACCAGCTCCTCGCCGACAAAGGCGGAGGTGCCAGCGTCACAGGTCTGGCTCAGGGTTTCGATGGCGGCTCTGCCGCCCTCGGCCGCAGCCTTGTCGAACGCCGAGGCGCGCACGGTGATCACCTTGATCGCATCCTGCGACTGTACCGTGGCGATGGCGTTCCCGGCGTAGATCGGGCGCTTGAAGGTATCGGCGGACTCGACGCTGATGATTTCGGACAGCTGACCCACGTCGAGCAGCGCGGCCACGCGCGGCATGACATCCTTGCTGGTGGTGCCGGCCGGGGCCAGCAGGTGGCTGTAGCCGGTGGCCAGCTCCACGATCAGCTGTGACAGGTTCTCGGCCAGGCCGTGCGCATAGGCCGGGGCATCGGCCAGCAGCACCTTGGCGACACCGGCAGCCTTGGCGGCCTCATCGGCCACGGCGCCACAGCCGCTGCCGGCGACCAGCAGGGTGATGTCGCCGCCGATCTGCTGGGCGGCGTTCAAGGCGCTCAGGGTGGCGGGGTTGAGGGCCTGATTGTTGTGTTCGGCGATCAGTAGAATGCTC
>NZ_BMIJ01000001.1:482584-915997 GCF_014641945.1 Marinobacterium zhoushanense | reverse complement strand
CAAGAAGGTGCCGCGCAAGGAGGCCGAGGCCACGGCGATGAAGTACCTGGAGCGGGTGAAGATCCCGGAGCAGGCGCTGAAGTACCCGGGGCAGCTCTCCGGCGGTCAGCAGCAGCGCGTGGCGATCGCCCGCAGTCTGTGTATGAACCCGGATGTGATGCTGTTCGACGAGCCGACCTCGGCGCTGGACCCGGAGATGATCAAGGAGGTGCTCGACGTGATGATCGAGCTGGCCCGGGAGGGGATGACCATGCTCTGCGTGACCCACGAGATGGGTTTTGCCAAGACCGTGGCGGACCGGGTGATCTTCATGGACGCCGGGCAGATCGTCGAGGAGAACGACCCACACGAGTTCTTCAACAACCCGCAGCATGAGAGGACCCAGCTGTTCCTCAGTCAGATTCTGAATCACTGATCCAAACCGGGTTCGAGACGCCCGCCTGCGGGCGGGCGTTTTTGCTCCCGGAATAACGATAAGCAACCAACTATAAGAACCCCAAAGAACCGTATTGCGCGTTAGTGCAAGGTGCCCCCAATGTCCGATAGTCACCCCGAATACGATAATAAAGAACAACTGATCAGCCGACTCGGCGAAAACCTGCAGGTGCGTTTTCCTGTCCAGGAAGTCGAAGCCATCACCGCCCTGGCACGACGCTACTACCAGGTCATACCCAGTGACGAACTGCTGCAACGCTCGCTGGATGACCTGCTCGGCATCACCCTATCGGCTTGGCAGTTCCTGCAGCAGCATGACCTCGATGAACCCAAGGTGCGTGTGTTCAATCCGGACTTCGAACAGCACGGTTGGCAGTCGGGACACACCGTGATCGAAGTGCTGCAGTCGGACATGCCGTTCCTGGTCGACTCTATCCGCATGGAGCTGAATCGCCGCGAACTGGCGATCCATACCATCTGCAACACCGTGTTATGTGTGCAGCGTGATCAGGGGCAACTGCAATCGATACTGACCGAAGCGATGCCGGAGGTGGAGTGTCGCCGTGAATCGTTGATCCATCTCGAGATCGACCGCCAGTCAGATCCTGAGGTGTTAAAAGCCCTGCAGCAGGGACTGCTGGATGTACTGACCGAGGTGCGAGTGGCGGTGACCGACCACCAGCCGATGCGGGAAGGTGTCAGTCAGCTGCTTGAGTCGACGAAGTCGCAGGCTGGTGAGCAGGCGCAGCAAACCGCAGAGTTTCTCGACTGGTTGTTGGACAACCATTTTACCTTTCTCGGCTACGACCGGTTTGAGCCCGCCGCTGAAGGCAGTGGCTGGCAACGGCTGCCGCAACAGGCGCTGGGTATTCAGTCCCGGCAAAGCGGGGATCAGCTGCTGAACCCCACCGGCATCAGTGACGGCGAACTGTTGAGCTTCTCCCGCGAAGGGCGACGCTCCCGGGTACACCGTCCCGCACATCTCGATGTTATCTGCGTGCAGTCGGTTGATGGCAGCGGCAAGGTCAGGGCATTGCACCGCTTCGTCGGGCTCTACACCTCGCCGGTTTACCGGCGCTCGCTGACCGAGATCCCGCTGGTGCGAACAAAAGCGCAGGCGGTGCTCAAGCGTGCCGGCTTTACCCCCGATGGGCACAGCAGCAAGGAGCTGTTGGATATCCTCGAGGATCTGCCGCGCGAGGAGTTGTTCCTGGCCAGCATCGATGAACTCTATCAGATCGCGATAGGTGTGTTTGACTTGCAGGAGCGACACAAGGTCCGCCTGTTGATTCGCCGGGACGACTGCAAAGGGTTTTACTCCTGTCTCTACTATGTACCGCGCGAGCTGTTCAACAGCGCTTTGCGACAGAAGATCCAGAAGGTGTTGACGGAGCAGTTGCAGGCGCAGGAGGTGGAGTTCCGCACCCGCTTCTCCGACTCGATTTTGGCCCGTGTCCATTTCGTCCTCAGGGTCGATCCGAACTCGACCCCCGGCTGCGATTTCAAGCGCTTGGAGCGCCGGGTTATCGAGGCCTCAAGGGCCTGGGATGACGAACTCAAACGCGGGCTGGTAGATGTCAACGGTGAGGAGCAGGGCAACCGCCTGGCGATGCACTATGTACAGGCGTTCCCATCCGCCTATCGCGAGCACTTTTCGCCGCGCAGTACGCTGCTCGATATCTACCACCTGGAACAGTTGACGCCGAGCCAGCCGGTGGCGATGAGCTTCTATCGGGCGCTGGAGCCGACCTCCGAGGTGTTGCGCTGCAAGCTGTATCAGGCCGAGCGCTCGATTGTCTTGTCCGATGTGTTGCCGATCCTGGAGCAGCTCGGGCTCAAGGTGCTGGGTGAGCACCCCTATCCGGTACAACGCCGTGATGGCCAGCGTTTCTGGTTACACGATTTCACCCTGACCCCCCGCGGCGCAGAACCGGTGGAGCTGGAGGCGATCAAGCCGATCGTGCAGGAGGCGTTCCTGCGCCTGTGGCACGGCGATGCCGAGAACGACCCGTTTAACCGCCTGGTGCTGGCGGCCCGTTTGAACTGGCGCGAGGTGGCTCTGCTGCGCGCCTATGCGCGTTACAGCAAACAGCTGCGTCTGGGTTTCAGCCAGACCTATATCGCCGAGGCGCTGTGCCGTTATCCACAGATCGCCCGCCAGCTGGTGGCACTGTTCCGCGCCCGTTTCGAACCGGCGCGTCAGGTCAGCGACAAGGTGCAGGCGCTGGCCGAGCGGCTGGAGCAGAGTATTTTAGAGGGGTTGGATCGCGTTTCCAGCCTGGACGACGACAAGATACTGCGCCGCTACCTGGTGCTGATCAGGGCGACGCTGAGAACCAACTATTTCCGCACCGACGAGGCAGGGCTGCCACGCGGCTACTTCTCCTTCAAGCTGGATCCGAGCGCGATTCCGGAGATCCCCAAGCCGCGGCCCAGGTTCGAGATCTTCGTCTACTCGCCCCGTGTTGAGGGCGTGCACCTGCGTGGTGGCAAGGTGGCCCGTGGCGGCCTGCGCTGGTCGGACCGGTTGGAGGACTACCGCACCGAGGTGCTGGGATTGGTCAAGGCGCAGCAGGTCAAGAACGCAGTGATCGTACCGGTGGGGGCCAAGGGCGGCTTCGTTGCCAAGCGACTGCCCGATGGCGGCGACCGGGAGGCGCTGCTGGCCGAGGGGATCGCCTGCTACCAGACCTTTATTCGCGGGCTGCTGGATCTGACCGACAACCTGGTCGCTGGCGAGCTGGTACCGCCGGCCGATGTGGTGCGTCACGACGAGGACGACCCTTACCTGGTGGTGGCGGCGGACAAGGGCACCGCCACCTTCTCCGATATCGCCAACGCCATCGCCGAGGAGTACGGCTTCTGGCTCGGCGATGCCTTCGCCTCCGGTGGCAGCCAGGGCTACGACCACAAGAAGATGGGGATCACCGCCCGCGGCGCCTGGGAATCGGTCAAACGCCACTTCCGCGAACAGGGGCTGGATACGCAGAGCGAGAGCTTCACCGTGGTCGCCATCGGCGACATGTCAGGTGACGTGTTCGGTAACGGCATGCTGCTGTCCGAGCATATCCGCCTGGCGGCGGCGTTCAACCATCAACATATTTTTATCGATCCCGAGCCGGACGCTACCGCTAGCTTTGCCGAGCGGCAGCGGCTTTTTGCACTGCCCCGCACCACCTGGGCCGATTACGCCCCCGGTCTGATCTCCCAGGGGGGCGGTGTCTTTTTACGCAGTGCCAAGTGGATCGAGATAACCGAGCCGATGCGCGAGCGCTTCGGTATCACAGAAACGCGTTTGACGCCGAATGAGCTGATCAGCGCGCTGCTACGCTCGCCGGTGGACCTGATCTGGAACGGCGGTATCGGCACCTATATCAAGGCGAGCAGCGAAACCCACGCCGAGGTTGGCGACAAGGCCAATGACGGCCTGCGCATCGACGCCCGCGAGCTGCGCTGCCGGGTGCTGGGCGAGGGCGGTAATCTGGGCTTCACCCAGTTGGGCCGGGCCGAGTTCGCCGCACTGGGGGGCGCCTGCAACACCGATTTCATCGACAACGCCGGGGGGGTCGACTGTTCCGACCATGAGGTCAACATCAAGATACTGCTCAACGATCTGGTTGCCGCCGGTGATCTGACGCTGAAGCAGCGTAACCGCCTGCTGGCGGAGATGACCGACGAGGTGGCCGAGCTTGTACTGCGCAACAACTATCGTCAGGTACAGGCCCTGAGTCTGGCAGAGCGCCATGTGCGCCATGCCCCGGATGAGTATCTGCGCCTGATTCAGCATCTGGAGAGCAGTGGTCGACTGGACCGGGCGCTGGAAGCGATACCGGACGATGCCCAGTTCGCGGAGCGACGTGACCGCGGTCCGGCCTTGACCCGTCCGGAACTGTCGGTGCTGCTCGCCTATGCCAAGGCGGAACTGAAGGAGGAGCTGATGCGGGCGACCGAGGTCACCGACGACCGCTACCTGGGTGCCGCGTTGGCAACTGCTTTCCCGGAGCCTCTGGTTTCGGCCTATGCCGAACCGCTGCTGCGCCACCGGCTGAAGCCGGAGATTGTCGCCACGCAGCTGGCCAACGATATGGTCAACACCCTGGGGCCGAGCTTCGCCAATCGTCTGCGTCAGTCCACCGGTGCCGGGCTGGCACAGATCCTGACCGCCTACGTGATCAGCCGCGACCTGTTCGAGCTGCCGGCACTCTGGCGGCGAATCGAGGCGCTCGATAACCGTGTGCCGGCCGCAGTCCAGCTCGACATGATGAGCGATCTGGTGCGTTTGGCACGCCGTGCTTGCCGCTGGGTATTGCGTCAGCCAGAACTGCTGCGCAATGCCGCCGATGCGGTCGAACGCTACCGTCAGGGCGTTGCGGGACTGAGCCAATCGCTTGCCGAGCGCCTCAGTGGCGAACCGCGGCAGAACTGGCAGGCCCGCTTCGACGAACTCACCGGTGTCGGGGTGCCGGATGATCTCGCCGGCGTCGTCGCCGGTAGCGACAGCCTCTACTCGGCACTGGCGATTATCGAGGTGGCGGCACAGACAGGGCAGCCGCTGGAGCAGGTGGCGGATATCTATTTCGGCCTCGGCGAGCGGCTGGAACTGCATTGGTTCGATCAGCAGGTCAAGGCGCTGAGCGCCGACAGCCACTGGGAAGCGATGGCGCGCGACAGTTATCGCGAGGAGCTGGACAGCCAGCAGCGTGCATTGACCGTCAGTGTGCTGCAGTTCGACCAGAGCAGCGCCGACGCGGGCAGGTCGATCGAGCAGTGGCTGTCGCATCATGGCGATGCACTGAGCCGCTGGCAGCAGATGCTGGCGGATCTGCGTGGCGTTGGGCAGAAGGAGTGTGCCGTGTTCTCGGTGGCACTGCGCGAGCTCTGGATGCTGGCGCAGCGCAGTCTGGCCGGAGCCGGTTGATGCCCCTGTTGTACTCAGCCCCCGGCTCCGGCCGGGGGCACCGAAGTGCGCCGCAGATGCGGGCCTGGGTTGAATCGATCGCCGAGCGCGCCCGCAGTCGGCTGGGGCAGGGCCGGGTGGCCGATTATATCCCGGCACTGGCGCGGCAGGAGGCGGACCGCTTCGGTATTGCGATCTACACCAACGAGGGGGAACTCTATACCGCCGGAGATGCCCGCGAAGCGTTCTCGATCCAGAGCATCTCCAAGCTGTTTCTGCTCACCCTGTCACTGCGGGTGTTCGGCAATGCACTTTGGGAGCGGGTGGGGCTCAACCCCTCCGGTATGCCGTTCAACTCCCTGACCCAGCTGGAGGTAGAGCGGGGCAAACCACGCAACCCCTTCATCAATGCCGGTGCCATCGTCGTCACCGACCATCTGGTCAGCGCCTTCGCCACCCCCTCGCAGTATCTGCAGGATGTGGCGCGCCGACTGTCCGGCGACAACCGGGTACTGATCGACCGCGAGGTGCTGGAGTCAGAGTGGCAGCACCGCTCGCGCAATGCGGCGATGGCCTACCTGATGAAGGCGTTCGGCAACATCGATAACGAGGTGGACGATGTGCTCTATGCCTATTTCGCCTGTTGTGCACTGGGCATGAGCTGTGCCGATCTGGCGGTGGCGTTGAACTATCTGGCTGCATCCGGCTATTCACTTCAGGCGCAGGAGCAGATCGTCGAACCGGAGCTTGCCCGCAAGATCAACTCGATTCTGTTTACCTCCGGTATGTACGACGCGGCGGGCGAGTTTGCCTACCGTGTTGGCCTGCCCGCCAAGAGCGGGGTTGGCGGTGGCATTGCGGCAATCGTGCCGGGCAGGATGTCAGTTTGTGTCTGGTCGCCCGCACTCGATATCAACGGCAATTCGGTCGCCGGGCAGTACGCGCTGGAGCTGCTGGCCAACGAACTGGGTTGATCCCCTCTGAGTCGGGTATCGAGCAGGATATCCGACTCACTCCTCAGGGCAGAGAAAATCGCAGCAGAACACGCTCAACCGGTTCCCCAGATCGATCGCCTGAGACAGGGTGATGCACAGGCGTGAATCGGTGATCGACAGGTAAGGCTGGCTTATCTGGGTCTGGCCCGGTGATTCCAAGGCCAGATAGTGATAGGGGCGGTGGGACCAGCTGGCGTTGCGATAATGCTGCAGCGGTGCAAAGCGTCGGCCGCTATCGCCGCCGATATGGCGCGGGGTGATGCCGCTGTGTACCTGCTCTCCCGATTCATCCAACAGATAACAGCGCAACGTGTTCGGCTCCTGTAGCAGTTGGTTGCAGCTTGCCGAGAAATCCTGGCTCAGACGGTACTGCTGTGCTGCGCGCCGGAACTGGTACTCCAGCGCCTGGGTATAGAGATCCTTGGCGTAATGGAGTTGGGTACGCTGGGTTTTGCGCAGCTTGAGCAGGTGATTGAATCGCTCCCTGTCGCCGGGGCGATTCGCGATCCGGGGCTCAGGCTTGGCAAAGTAGTAGCCCTGAACCATATCGGCATTGGCCGCGATCGCCAGCATCGCTTGCTGCTCCGTTTCAATGCCCTCCAGCACCACTTGGCTGCCGGCGCCATGCAGCAGATCGATGATGCCGCCAAGCATTTTGCCGACCCGGCTGGATTCGGCCGCTCGGAGCACCAGTTGCCGGTCTATCTTCACGATATCCGGCTCCAACTGCCAGATACGGTCGAAGTTGGAGCTGCCTGCACCGAAATCGTCGACTGCGATCAGGCAGCCCAACGCGCGCAGATGGTCGATAAAGCCTTTCAGGCGGCCAAGGTCCTGGATCTGGTTTTCCAGAACCTCGATCACGATCCGGTGAGCGGGAATGGCGTTCTCTTCCAGCATGCGGCGGGTAAAACCGCTATCGGGTTGTTCGCTGATCAGTAGCTGGGAGTTGAGGTTCAAAAATAGCCACTGCTGTTCAGTATTTTGGTGGGCAAAATTCTCCATATGCAGAGCGCGACACAGTCGGTCCAGCTGTAGCATCTCGCCACTGGTCGAGGGCAGGGCAAAGAGCTCGGCAGGGGACAGCGCAGTGCCATCTCGTCGATGAGCCCGCACCAAACCCTCATAGCCGACAGCGCATCGGTGTGCGATGCTGTATATCGGCTGAAAATGGCTAGTCAGCTCATTGCCCCGATAGCAACGGCTCAGTGGGGCGGAACTGGTCTGAAGAGGCCGCAGGTCGCCTTCCTGATAGCACTTTTGTATGGCTCCCTGCATTTCAGACTCTCCCTTGTGTTTTCGCCTGTGAGGTGGTTCTGCCCCGTTCGACACCAGGCCCGGGTAGGCTCTGCGTTCCGGCCGGGCTGGGTAAACAGTGTGAGAAACGACAAAACGCCCCACGCGACTGCATCGATGGGATGCAATCGGGTGAGGCGTCGTTGCCGGCATTCTGCTTGTGTCGATCTTTACCGATGCAAGATATTATGCAAAGTTCAAGCCTGATCTTATAACTCTTTTATATGTATGTTTTTTTACAGCGATAAGACTGGGTGTGCCGCCCGAGTCTGGAGTATTTCGGGGCAATGTTGCCTCCGCAGAGGGCGTGGCAGTGGAGGGGTGACCCGAGTTGGAGCCAGTTGCTCAAGCGGGAATAGCAGGGCGCTTTAAGCCCAGCCAGTCCCGCTTGAGGTGCAGCAGGTGTCGCTTACTGGACCGGGAACACCACGTTCGCCTGGCCGGTACCGGAGCTGGGGAAGTATTCGCCGATCAGCTCGCCCTTGCCGGTGTAGTTGTCCCAGCCTAAGGCGCCGAACAGCATCGCGGTGTCGTGCATGCCGCCTTCACCTGCGCAGTACTGGGCGTATTCCGGCAGCATCTTGAGGAACGTTGCGATCTCGCCCTTCTGCCACAGCTCCAGCACGCGCAGATCGACTTGGCGGTTGAATTCACGGGAGATGGTGAAGGTGCCGTTGTTCGCTTCGTACAACTCGTTCTCCCAGATCTTGTGCGACAGGGAGCCGGAGGCCAGCAGCAATACCTTGCTGTCACTCTCCTTGATCGCCTCGGCGATCGCCTCGCCGAGAACGCGTGAGTCGTTCAGGTTGTGCACGGTACACCAGGCTGCGATCGATACCACCTTCAGATCCGCTTCCGGATTCATAAAGTACATCGGCACCAGCGTGCCATATTCCAGATCTAGGGTTTCGACCTGATGGGACAGGGTGTGGACGCCGCGCTCCGTCGCCTTGGCGGCGATAGCATCACCCAGCTCCGGCTTGCCCTCATATTCGTAGGACAGGTTCTGGATAAAGTGGGGGAACTCGTGGCTGGTGTAAACCCCCTTGAAGTGGGGGTTGCTGTTGATATGGAAACCGGCGTTCACCAGCCAGTGGGTGTCGAGCACCACCACGGTATCAGCTCCTGCCGCTCTGGCGCGGCGAGCGATCTCGCGCTGGCCGTCGATCGCCTGCTGACGACAACCTTCAAGTTTGCCCGGCTTTTCCGACAGCAGCATGGTCGGAACGTGGGTGATTTTAGCTGCAAGAACGATTTCGCCCATTGTGAACACCTTTATTATGTCGAGGGGGTCGAGTGATGGCTGCCGGGGAGACCGACCGGTCATCAAGCCGCATTTGTCGAACGGCAAAACTGATAAACTTATTAACATGTTAAGTAATAAGGTAGTTAACATGTTAAATAGAGTCAATGCACAAACTGGGCGAGTGGTTAGTCAGTTGATCTCTTATTGATCGGTGTCAGGGTTTTATCTTGCACAGCTTGTTGAGGAGATCGTGCAGCAGGGCCATGTTCTCGTCGGAAAACTGCTCTGCCATGGCACGATAGCGCGCTTCCAGCGTCGGGCTGACACGCTCGAACATATCGATCGCCTGCTGGGTCAGACTGATCAGCACGCGGCGCTGATCTTCGGTCGACTTGCGGCGCTGAATGTAGCCCTGCTGCTCCAGGCGGCTGATGATGCCGGTGAGGCTGGGGCTGAGGATGCAGCACAGGTCGGCAAGCTGTTTGGACTCCAGCTCCTTGTATTCGTACAGTGCGCGGATGACGCGCCACTGCTGCTCGGTCAGCGGGATCTCCTGCAGCACAGGACGAAAGAAGTTCATCGACGCTTCGCGCGCCTTGAGCAGTTTCAGCGGTATGGAATCGTCGAATTTACGCATAGTGTGGGTACCGTGCCGATGGACGCATCTGCGGGCAGGTGGGTCAAATATCTAAGCCTTATATGGACCTTAATTGTCATTAATATATTAACTAAAGTCCAGTTAAACATAGGAATAATAAGGGGTCACACGGGGCGTTGGCTAGGGCCTGCCGCCTGCCTCTACCCCTGGTCATATTCGGTGTATCAAGACGTCTTGTGAATCGAGTTCTCCCAACGCTGGGCATCGCGAAAACGCTCGACCAGAAAGTCGAGCATGGTGCGCACCGTGGCGGGCAGATGGCGGCGCGACAGATAGACACCCCAGATCACCAACTCAGGCGGGCTCCATTGCGGCAGCAGTTCGATCAGTTCGCCGCGTTCGATCAGCGGGTTGGCTAGGTAGGTGGGCAACTGCGTCACGCCGGCGCCGGCAAGCGCGGCCTCCATCAGAATGGAGGCTTCGTTGGCGGTCAGGTTGCCCCTGATCTCCACCTGGATCTCCTCACCCTGGCGATTGTCGAAACGCCATTCGCTGCGGCCGAAGTTGGTGTAGGTCAGGCAGTTGTGTTCCCTTAGCGCCCGCGGGTGGTCGGGAGTGCCCCTGGCCCTGAGGTAGTCCGGAGAGGCACAGATCACCGAGCTGCAGGGGGCGATACGTCGGGCCACCAGGTTCGGGTCCAGTTCGCCGGTGGTGCGGATCGCCAGGTCCACTCGATCCTCGATCAGGTTGACGGCACGGTCGATCACCATCAGATCCACCGTCACATCGGGATACTGCTGCAGATACTCGGCCACGGCGCCGGCCAGATGGGCCTGACCGAACGAGATGCTGGTGGTCATGCGCAACTGTCCGCGCGGCGAACTGTCGCGTCTTCCCACCGTTGACTGCAGATCCTGGGTCAGGGCCAGCATCTGCTCGCACTGGCGCAGACAGGCCTCGCCCGCTTCGGTCAACGACACCCGGCGTGTGGAGCGTTGCAGCAGGCGCGTTCCGAGCCAGCTTTCCAACTCGCTGACATAGCGTGTGGCCTTGACGCGGCTGATATCGAGATGCTCGGCGGCAGCGGTGAAACCGCCCCGTTTGGCGACTTCGGCGAACACCTGCATGGCGGTCAAACGATCCATATTTGCTCACTTATTGTAATAATAAGTAACATTTTTAGGCATATTTCATATCCAATCAAGAGGGTAGAGTGGCGTCATCTCTTCAATATCGGAAAAGGAGCGTGAGATGACCTCATTCAAAACCCAAATCGTAGGAGCAGCAGCGACCCTGGCGCTGTCGATCTCGGCCATCACCGCCGTTCAGGCTGCGGAGCCGTTGTCTCTGCAGGTATTCAACGCCGACGCTAACAGTTTCCATGTCAATTCGGTGCTGATCAGCGGCGAGACGGAAGCGGTGCTGGTCGACACCCAGTTCGCCCGCGCGGATGCTCACAGGCTGGTGGCCAATATCCTCAGCAGCGGCAAGACGCTGAAAGCGATCTATATCAGCCACGGCGATCCCGATTACTACTTCGGCGCCGAGGTGATTCGCGAAGAGTTCCCGGACGTGCCGGTGTACGCGAGCGCTCCCACCATCGAGTGGATTCGCAACACGGTCGAGAAAAAGGTCGGCTTCTGGGGGCCAAAATTGGGGGCCAACGCACCGCACTCGCCTGTGATCCCAGAGCCGTTGCCGGCCGAGGGGTTGAGCATCGAAGGCCATGAGCTGGTCGTCAGCGGTCCGAACGGTGACCAGTCACTCCGAGGCTACCTGTGGATTCCCGATATCAAGGCGGTGGTCGGTGGCGTCAATGTGTTCAGTGGATTGCACCTGTGGACGGCGGATACCCAGAGCAAGGAGGCGCGCCAGGACTGGGGGCGGACGCTCGAAGGTATCGAGGCACTGCAGCCGACGACCGTGATCCCCGGCCATATGGCAGAGGGCGCGCCGACCGGACTGGAAGCGTTGGAGTATACCAAGACCTACCTGAACACCTTCGAACAGGAGCTGGCGAAAGCCCAGGGGTCCGCCGACCTGATCGAGGTGATGAAGCAGCACTACCCGAACGCGGGCCTGGGGATCGCGCTCGATATCGGCGCCAAGGTCAGCACCGGCGAGATGAAGTGGTAAGGAGGTGGTGTGAGTAAACCGATACTGCACTACATCTATGACCCGCTGTGTGGCTGGTGCTACGCAGCGGAGCCCCTGATCCAGGCCGCTCAGGCACTGGAGAGGTTCGAACTGGTACTGCATGGCGGTGGATTGATGCGGGGGCAGCGGGTCGTACCGGCGATGCGTCAGCATATCGTCTCCAGCGACCGTCGCATTGCGCAAC
The DNA here is from genome assembly GCF_014641945.1 of Marinobacterium zhoushanense. Classification (GTDB taxonomy): domain Bacteria; phylum Pseudomonadota; class Gammaproteobacteria; order Pseudomonadales; family Balneatricaceae; genus Marinobacterium_D; species Marinobacterium_D zhoushanense. The sequence goes on along the minus strand of NZ_BMIJ01000001.1, from coordinate 904,189 downwards.
TCACCGGGCAGCCGTTTGGCGAGGCGTATCTGAATGGACTGATACAGGATCCGGATACGGTGATGGATTCACTGCCGCCGATCACGGCGATTCGGGCGGTCGAGGCGCTGGCCGGGGACGGCCTGGCGATGCATGTGGTGATCCAGCATGCGCACTATGTCGACGGGCGCAGGGTGTCCGAACTCGATACCCTGGTCGAACTGGCCGTCGGTCTCGGCCTGGAGGCCGAGGCGTTCCACCGTGTTTTTGCGCAGCAGAGCGAATCGGTCATGGGTCATATCGATGACACCCGGCGGATGCTGGATGCCAACGGTGGCGGCGGTTTTCCCACCCTGTTGCTGGAGACGGAAGGCGGCCTGCGTCGGCTCGAGATCTCCAACTACTACGGCCAGACGCAGCGCTGGTCCGAGTTCCTGCATACGCTGCTTTCCCGCTGAGGTGACAGGGCTGGCGCTGTCCAGCCCTTATCTCGTCTATCTTTTCTTGGCTTGTCGGACAGGATAAAAGGTATCCTTGCTCCACCTCCCCACTGACACCGATCAAGATCAGCTATGGACCAAACCACCAAAAGCGGCGTTTTCTACGCCCTGATCGCCTATATTCTGTGGTCGATCGCACCCGTTTACTTCAAGGTAATGCAGGATATCCCTGCCCTCGAGATACTGGCCCACCGTATCATCTGGTCCTGCCTCATTACGCTTGGCCTGATTCTGCTGTTCAAGAAGCGCCACATGTTGATCGCCGCGTTACGCTCGAACCGTGCGCGTTGGGCGCTGCTCGCCTCCACGGTGTTGATCGGATTGAACTGGGGTGTCTTCATCTGGGCGGTCAACGCCAACCTGATGCTGAGCGCCAGTCTGGGCTATTACATCAATCCTTTGATCAATATCCTGCTGGGCATGCTGTTCTTTCGTGAACGCTTGGATCGAGTGCGTACGCTCGCTGTCGGACTATGCGTTGTCGCCGTGCTGTTCGAGTTGATCCAGTTCGGACGTCTGCCCTGGGTTGCCCTTGTATTGGCGTCCACCTTCGGACTGTACGGCCTGGTGCGCAAGAAGCTCGGTGTCGACAGCTTTACCGGCATGGCGCTGGAAACCGGCCTGCTGTTACCGGTTGCGGCGGGCTATCTGTTGTTCAGTAGCAGTCCGGGCAGCGAGCCGGCTCAATATACGGCCGTTACCTATCTACTGCTGTTCGCCGCCGGTCCTATCACCATGGTGCCGCTGATGTGTTTCGCGGCGGCGGCCAATCGGATAAGCCTGACCGCGCTGGGCTTTTTCCAGTACATCTCGCCGAGTGGCATCTTTCTACTGGCGGTGTTTGTCTATGATGAGCCGCTGAGCCCGAGCAAGCTGGTGACCTTCGGCTTGATCTGGACAGCGCTTGGCATCATGACCGTCGATTCGTTGCGCAAGTGGCGGCAGGCGGAACGGCTCCTGCAGCCGTCGGCACCCGCTAAAGTGGATTGATACAAGGTACCCGATTGGGCGTTGAGGGTAATTGAACCTGCAATATGGTATCAATCGATACAGACTCACTATCCGATTTCGGCAAATATGGCGACGGCGGTTGTCATTCGGAATAAAAGTTGATTTGATTAAAAAACAATCAGAATAAGATAGTGAGCGTTGCTGTTATGCGCCTTGAGCACGTTGATACGCCACTGGGATGTTCCGGCCTCCGTCATCGGAGCACCCATAATGTCGAAGAGCACGCGCGCGGCTTCAGCGGCTGGAAGATGGACTACAACCAGGTCACTCCCGGCCTGTTTGAAGGCAGCATCACCGAACTGGACCTGGACGGGATGCAACTGATCCGAGACCGGGCCAATCAGGCGATGGTCAAGAGTGGTCAGTCCTGGGACGGCGCAGTCACGTTCAGTCTGCCGTTGGCGGTGAAAGAGCACGACTTCCATTGCGATGGGCGTGCGATCAACGTGCAGAGCGTCCTGGCCGCGTCCGGCAATCAGTTGCCGGATCTGCGCACCCCTGCGGAAGTCGACTTGCTATGCGTCGCTGTCGAAAAATCTCTGCTCGAGACTATGCTTGCGCAACAGCAGCGGGACCTCAGGCTGGATTTGGACGTTGTAGCAGGCTGCTTTCAGCTGGCTAATTTCTCCTGCCGTGAAGAACTTGCAACCCTCATCGATAGTGTCATGGACGGAGAGGGGCCGACGCTATTGGCTCACGCGGCGATTCGCGCCGGTATTCGCGATACGGTCCTGTTGCACCTGCTGGATCTGATCGACTCCGAGGAGGTGACGCCTCTCTCCTCTACTGCGCGTAAGCGGATTGTCGACCGGGCCTGTGAGTTTGCATTGAGCCATCGCGACAACCCTCCCTCGATCATGGATCTCTGTAACCACGTCGGTGCCAGCCGCCGTAAGCTGCAGTACTGCTTTCAGGAGACGCTTGGCGTCAACCCCGTGGCCTACCTGAGAATATTGCGGCTTAACGCCGTACACCGCGCGCTGCTGCAAGCGGATGCGACCATGACTGTTCAGGATGTTGCCGCGAACTGGGGGTTTTGGCACCTGAGCCGTTTCGCCGCCGAGTATCGGCAGCTGTTCGGGGAGCGTCCCTCGGATACCCTGAGTCGAGTGCGGCGACATTGTGCTGATTTCGGATAACCTGTCCGGCTGACTCCTTTGTAGTGTGATTGTTGACTCGAACAACAATCACACCGGAGTAGCCAATGCATCCAAGAAAAATAACACGCGCTGTTGGCGGCGCGATTCTGATCCTATCCGCGGCATCCGTTCAGGCGACCGAGAACGGTGCGCCGACCACGTCCTTTGGTTTGTACGATTTCGGTGCCGGCTTTATGCCGCCGGCCACACCAAATGGTGCGTTTGGAACGCGTGTGGCCTTCTATTCGGCCAATAAACTCAAGGACGGCTCGGGAGGGGATACGCCTGTGGATTTTTCCCTCGACGTCCTGTCGATGAGCCTGGCCCATGTACGTATGACGGATTATGAACTGTGGGGCGCCAAGTATGGTTGGAGTGCCGTACTGCCGTTCTTCCGCATGGATGCATCACTGAATGTACCGACACCCTTCGGTACCTTTTCGGACAGTGCCGAGCTGTTTCGTCAGGCGGATATGACGGTAACGCCGCTGATTCTGCAATGGAATCCCTCGCGCAACCTGGGTGTGAACGCCCAGTTCCAGATCCAGGCACCGACCGGCGATTACGACAGGGATCGTTTGGTGTCGCCGGGTTTGAACCACTGGACCTTCTCACCGATTCTCAACGCCAGCTATATCTCAGATACAGGTTTCGAGCTCTCCTCCAGCTTCCAGCTTGATTTCAATACCCGCAACGATGACACGGATTATCGCAGTGGTACCGAGTATCGCCATGAGTTCGCGGTCGGTCAGCATGTCAAGGATTGGACGCTGGGGCTGGGTGGCTACTACTACCGCCAGATCAGCGATGACAAAGGCCCGGGGCTGAGCAATGGCAACCGTGCACAGGTGTTCGCGGCAGGGCCCGCCCTGAGCTTCTTCCGACCGGGTCTGCCGGCGGTATGGCTGCATGCCTACAAGGAGTTCGACGCGGAAAACCGTACCGAGGGCTATCAACTGGCACTGCGCATTGCGCAGAGCTTTTGATGAGGAGCGATCGTCATGACTGAAGTGAATGTTACGACCCGTCAAGCGACGGGAGGTCGTGAAGGGGCGTTGCTGATGCTCGGCAGCAGCCTGACCATTATGGGTGCGGTCATGGTCGCACCAATTCTGCCCAAGCTGGGTGCCGAGTTTGGCCCGGTCGAGCCGAATGCCCAGGTGCTGGTGCCGATGGCGATTACCGGTCCGGCGCTGGCGATCGCCCTGTTTGCGCCAGTGGCCGGTTTGTTGGCCGACCGGCTTGGTCGCAAGAACCTGCTGATACTGGCCACGCTGCTCTACGCACTGTTGGGCGCTATTCCCGCCTTCCTGAATGATCTACAGGCGATTGTCGGTGTACGCCTGCTGTTCGGCTGTACCGAAGCGGCGGTGATGACCTGCTGTGCCACGTTGATAGCGGATTACTGGAGCGGTGAGGAGCGCTTGAAGTACGTCAATCTCCAGGTGGTCACCATCGGTGTGATCGGTTCTCTGTTCTTCGTGATTGGCGGGGCACTGGGGGAGCACTCCTGGCGTACGCCTTTCTACCTCTACCTGCTGCCGATACTACTGGTACCGTTGATGATGAAGGTGCTGTGGGAGCCGGGACAGCATCGTGAGCAGGTCAGTGCGAACGATCCGCAGCAGGTCAACATGTGGGCGCTGCTGGTCGGTTATCTTTTGGTGTTTGCCGGTATGGTGCTGAATTTTATCGTGCCGGTCCAGGCGCCGGCACTGCTGGTCGGTATGGGGGTAACCTCAAGCACGATGATCGGGGCCTCGGCCGGTCTGGGTCTGCTGGCAACACTGGGCGGATCGTTGATCTGGCCGCTGATGCGCCGCCTGCTGGGCATTCGTGGCTGTAATGCCCTGCTGTTGGCGCTGATCGCGATGGGGCTCTGGTTGCTCGCCCATGCGCAGAGTTTCAACGCCGTGCTGGTGGCCGTCACCATTCACGGTATCGGTGCCGGTTTGCTGGTACCCAATTCCATGGCCCCGGTGATGAACGCACTGACGGGCGCCACTCGCGGACGCGGCATGGGCGGCTTCACCGCCAGCCTCTATATCGGCCAGTTCGTCAGTCCGCTGGTGGTGGCGGCACTGATCGCTCAGAGCGGTGACCTGCGCGAGGCCATCTCCGCATTGGCGATCGCCAGTCTCGTCGGTGCCGGTATCTGGCTGCTTGCGCGGATGATACCCGGTCGTGCGGCACCGAGTGCCACCGATACCTCGCTGACCTGATCGTCTGACTACTGTTGTACGACCGACCGCCATCCTGTTTACCCCCAATGTTCTGGCGGTCGGTCCTTTTACGATTGGAAAGGAAATATCATGCAGGATATACAAGCACTGATCGATCAATCGGACGCCACTGCACTGGCCGAAACGATTCGCGCGGGCGAGGTGACGCCGCAGGAGTTGTTGGAGGCGACCATCGCGCGGCTGGAGAAGGTCGAGCCCGAGTTGAATGCGGTCGCCGAAAAGCTCTACGATCAGGCCCGCCGGCAGGCGCCCGGTAAGGGGCCATTTTCCGGTGTGCCGACATTGATCAAGGATCTGTTCGCGCCGCTGGCCGAGGCGCGTATGACCAACGGTTCCCTGGCGCTGGGCGAAGCGCGCCCCGGGATGGATGATGAGCTGGTCAGCCGCCTGCGTCGGGCTGGCTGCGTATTTGTCGGTACCACGACCTCGCCCGAATTCGGTACCTCCTACACCACCGAGTCCACCCGTTTCGGTGCCACCCGCAACCCCTGGAATACCGAGCGCAGCGCCGGTGGTTCAAGCGGCGGCGCCGCGGCACTGGTGGCGTCTCGTGTAGTGCCTTTCGCCCACGGCAACGATGGCGGCGGCTCCCTCAGGGTGCCGGCATCCTGTTGCGGTGTATTCGGCCTCAAACCCAGCCGTGGTCTGATGCCGAACGGTCCTCTGGTCGGTGAGGGCTGGGGCGGTATGGGCGTCGGCCACGCCATTACCCTGTCGGTTCGTGACAGCGCGGCGCTGCTGGATATGACCGCCGGTTCTGATCTGGGCGCACCTTATGCGGCGCCTGCTCGACCGGCCTCCTACGTCGACGCGATGAGGGGGCCGACCAAACCGCTAAGGATCGCACTGGTGGAACAGATGGATCCCTGGCCCTCGTCGCCTGAGGCGTTGGCAGCTGTGCGTCATGCGGCGAGACTCTGTGAAAACCTTGGCCACCAGGTCTTGCCGGTGACGTTGCCGGTGGATCTGCCGCAGTTCTTCAATATGGCGTTCGACATCATCGGCCCGAACACGCGCAGTTATCTGAATATGCTGGGCGCGATGCGCGGAGCGCCGGTAACCGGAGAGGAGCTGGAACCGCGTACCCGGATATACCTGAGGGAGAAGGGCGATATCGGTGCCGTGCAGTATGTGCAGGCGATAGAGGGGATTCATGCCCTCGGTCGCACCTTCGCCAACTTCATGCGCGATTACGACCTGATCCTTACCCCGACGCTGACACGCGAGCCGCCGTTGATCGGTACGCTTGATGTGGCCGATGACAAGGCCGATATGGGGACGTTGATCGAGTGTTTCCACAGCTACTCGCCCTACACTGCACTGTTCAATGCCACCGGTCAGCCGGCGATGTCGGTGCCGCTGTATTGGACTCCGGACGGATTGCCGATCGGGGCGCACTTTGCCGGACGCTTCGGTGAGGAGAGCACGCTGTTGGCACTGGCCCATCAGTTGGAGCAGGCCCAGCCCTGGGTGCAACGCCGCCCGCCGCTAAATGCCTGCGTGGAGTGATGAGTTAACCCTGTCCGGGCACCGTGTCTCGGGCAGGGGGTAAAAGGCAATACGGCACCTCGGTAGTGTAATTCGCCCCGGATAACATCTGGGGCTTTTTTTCAGGTCGATTCTCACTTTGCTCGACGATGATGAGTATGTCGGCTACAGCACGCTCCCATGTTTTCACTAGTCCCGAATCGACTTCAGGTTGTCGAAGAGCTTTTCCAGCAGGTCGTTGATGCGGTGGATCTGCGGGTTGCTAAAGCCTTTGAAACTGCGTTTGAAGATATTGCTGACCGAGTCCCTGACCTCGTTCAGATTGCCATACCCCTTGTCGGTCAGTGTTGCCAGTGTGACGCGGCCATCGCTGGCTGAGGTGGTCAGCTCCACCAGCCCCTGATCCTGCATGCGATAGAGGATCTTGGTGATGGTCGGCAGCTTGGCGACGGCGTGTTGGGCGATCTCCGAGATGCTCAGCGGCTGATGTTCATTCAGAATCAACAGAATACGCCAGCGCGGCAGATCCATATCAATCTTCTTCAGTATTCTCTCCATCTCTTGGGTGTATAACGCATTCACCTGTGCTACCCAGTAGAACGGAAACTCCCGCCGTCTGAAATTATCGCCCAGCGGATCGTACATGTCGGATTTGCTGCTCTTGCTCATGCCTGCTTTCTCGTCGTTTTCCGCACGGGGCTCAGTTCAAAAATAGTTGATCGGTCAAGTATACAGCGTCTTGTGTCTATCGTGCAGAGGCTGCATGGACTTTTGCTCAAGCTGGGGGCGCAATGTCCCGTAACGGTGCATGGATCTGCACGTTTTTGATGCCAATAAGCATAGTTTGGTGCAATTTTTTATAGCCTGTTTTGAGTCGTTATTTATGGGAATCGAACATCTCATAAATGGAAATTTATTTTTTGCAGCAGCGAAATGACGAGGTTTTTGCGATGGCGGATAAAGGGTTTTTAGGTTTTTAAGTATATGAAAAATAATCAATTATTTGTGGAGATCAAGACCTTTTCACTGGTTTCTGGATGTTTGTGAAAATAGTCTGCGTCAATTTGCATTGACCTCTGTCATAGGAAATATGTCTCGCAAATTAGTTGACGATTCAAGTGAATAGTGAAATTCTCAAGGTGTCTTCGGACGAACTGTTCAAGCGGTTGCATCCCTTGGCGAACACCCGAGATAGGCGAGTCTGATCATGTGTGTTTCTACAGAACTGAGCTGCCGAAATGTGCTGAAAAAACGCTTCGTTTTTTATGGTCGTGACAGGGTGTATGCAGGTGTGTCAGCACCATCACAAATGGAGTGCTGGCCGCTTTGCCGATTCGGGGCAGGTGCTTGGAGCAAGCGTACGTTGAAGACACAAAAATTCCCGCCGGAAACAGCAGTCCGGCATGACAATAAATACGATTAAGGGAGCGGTGTACGATGCCAGCCCATCAGATCGATAAATCCCTTTGGGGCGGAGAGAAAGTCTTCGACGCCCTCTTGGCCGAGGTGCGCGAGCGCCGCGACGAATTCGAGAAACAAAAGCATATCTCGCAGGACATTATCGAGTCCTTCAAGGAGATAGGTGTCTATCGCTCCATGGTGCCCAAGACACTTGGCGGTGATGAACGCTCCCCGAAAGAGTTCCTGCAGATGGTCGAGGCGATCTCGGCAGCCGACGGTTCTGCCGGCTGGATCGCCAGCTTCGGCATGAACCCCGCCTACCTGGCATCGCTGCCGCCGCAGACCATCGACAAGGTTTGGGCACAGGGCCCCAACGTCGTGTTTGCCGCCGGTATCTTCCCGATCCAGCCGGCCAAACGTGTCGAGGGTGGTTACATCCTCAACGGACGCTGGAGATTCAGCAGCGGTTGCATGGGGGCGGATCTTCTCGCGGTTGGCATCCAGCCGGATGGCGGCGAACAGAAGCTGCCACTGCTGGCGGTGATGCCTGCCAAACAGGTCAAGATAGAGCCGAACTGGGATGTGATCGGCATGGTCGGGACCGGCTCTCACGATCTGGTTGTCGAGGATGTGTTTGTGCCCGACGAGTGGACATTCGTCCGTGGCAGTGCGCCAAACATGGATGCACCGTTCTTCCGCTATCCCTCGCTCTCTTTTGCCTCCCAGGTGCTGTCGGTTACCACGGCGGGTCTGGCACGCGAAGCGCTGGATGTGATTCAGGGCATGGCCGCCGGTCGCAAGTCGGTGACCGGTGCCCCCAACCTCGGTGAACGTGAGTACGTGCAGATCGAGGTGGGCAAGGCGGAAGCGCGCTACCGCTCCGCGCGTGCGTTCTTCTACGACGCCACCGACGAGGCCTGGAATGCCGTATTGGCCGGTGGCGAGCCGAGCCGCGAGCAGACCAATCTGCTGCGCCTCTCCACCAGCCACCTGACCCATGAGTGTGCCGCCGTGGTGCGCACAGCGTATGAGTTGGCGGGTATGACCAGTGCCTACACCGACCACCCGCTATGCCGTGTGGCGCGGGATGCCATGCTGGCGACCCAGCATGCCTTCATGGGCGCGATCACCTTCAAGAATGCCGGCGCCATGTTCTTCGGCCACGACCCGCTGCCGGGCTACCTCTAATCCCAACGGAGAGACAGATCATGAGTGACAACAAACCACTGCGCGTCCTGTTCTGCATGGGCATCAACCAGAACTTCATGGATGCACCGCGTGACGAGCAACTTCAGGTATGGGCCGCATTTGGCCAGATGTGGAACGGCATCCACGACATGGAAGGGGTCGAGGTGATCGGCAATATGGACGACGACCAGAGCATGGTCGGCCCCTCCAGCGGCTACCCCTGGACCACCTATCTGCTCGCCGACGTGGCGGACTACGAGCGGGTTACCGCCTGCTGCAACCTGTTTCGCACCACCGAGGTGGGCTCAGGGCCGTACAAGCTGTGGCGCTATGCCAAGGTCGAGGCCCGCATCGGCCGCGAACTGATCGTGCAGCGTGCCTGAGGCCCTGGCCATGAGCGAACTGGAGCAGTTGAAGCAGCGGGTATTCAGGCTTGAGGCGGCGCGCGAGGTCAGTGCCTGCCTGCATCAGTACATGCAGCTGTGCGACTACCTCGACGAGGGTTTCGACCTGGAGCCGCTCATGGCGCTGTTTACGGAGGACGCGATCTGGGAGGGCAAGGGCAAGCGCTATGCCGCGACGTTCGGTCGGCGCGAGGGGCGCGAGGCGGTGCGGGCGATGTTCGAGAAGTACACCCTGCCACCGGCACATTTTGCCCTCAACGTGCACTTTCTGACCTCCGAACGGGTGCAGGTGCAGAGCGATACCGAGGCTGAGGGCAGCTGGGTGCTGTTGCAAACCGCCACCTTCGCCGACGGCCGCTCACAGCTGAGCAGTGCACTGCTGGATGTGCTGTTCAGGCGTGAGCAGGGGCGCTGGAAGATCGCCCACTTCTGCACCACCAGCCGCTTCAATCGCCCTGTGCAGAGCCCCTGGGACAACCCGCAGCCGCTGCCGGTGCCCGAAGAACAGATGACCGGCCTCGGCGCCGGAGAGAACGAATAAGAGAGAACGACAATGAGCCAGTTGATCGATATGAAAAACATCGGCCTGCAGGCCGCCGATATGGTGGATGTGGAGAAGGGCCGGGTGAAGAAGGAGCTGTACTCCAACCCCGAGATCTTCGAGGAGGAGCTGGATCTGGTGTTCAACAACACCTGGGTGTTTGTCGGCCACGAGAGCGAAGTGCCGGAGGCGGGCAGCTTCAAGACCGCCTACATCGGTCGTCAGCCGGTGATCCTCAGCCGTGATCGCAAGATGGTTCTGCACGTACTGCAGAACCGCTGTCGCCACCGTGGCGCCACCGTCTGCGAGGCGCGCAAGGGCAAGACCAAGGCGTTCACCTGCCCCTACCACGGCTGGGGCTATGGTCTGGACGGCAGTCTGCGTGCACTGCCCAAGCCTGAGGAGTACGACGGCGTTTTCGACAAGAGCGAGATGCCGCTGGAGAGCCTGCGGGTCGAGAGCTACCAGGGTATGGTGTTCGCCACCTTCAATAACGATATCGAACCGCTCGAAGATTTCCTGGGCGGGGCGAAAAAGTGGATCGACCTGTTCATGAAACAGGGTGGCGGTTACCCGGTGAAAGTACTGGGCGAGCACCGCTTCAATTTCCCCGGTAACTGGAAGATCCAGCTCGAGAACACCACCGACGCCTACCACTTCCCGATTGTGCACAAGTCGTTCGTCTCCTCGCTGGACGAGGCCACCGCCGACATCTTCGACTTCCTCGACGGCGAGGGTTTTGTCGAGGATCTGGGCAACGGTCACAGCGTGATGGTGATGATTCCGCAACTGGTGGATCTGGAAGCCGATCTCGATCAGCCGATCCCGGAGCGTTTCTCGGCGCTGGCGCAGGCGCTGCGCGACGAAGGCAAATCAGAAAACGAGGTGAAAAAACTGGTGCGTGCAGCGCACGGTACCGGCTTCAACCTCAACCTGTTCCCCAACGTCTCCTGCTCCATGGCGTTCTTCCGTGTGCTGCGTCCGGTCAGCGTCGGCGAGACCGAAATTCAGCACGTGGCCCTTGGCGGTGACGGCGCACCTGATGCGTTCAACCACAAGCGGATGCGTCTGCACGAACATTTCCAGGGCCCGATGGGCTTCGGTACCCCGGATGACGGAGAGGCCTGGGAGCGGGTGCAGAAGGGTTCCATGGCCGGTACCGATGGCTGGATTCTGGTCAACCGCGGCATGAGCAAGCTGCGCACCTCCGAAGATGGCAACCCGCAGGGGGCGGTCTGCTCCGAGACCGGCATGCGCGGTGCCTACCAGCAGTACAAAAAGATGATGGCCGCGGCAGAGGAGAAATAAGCGATGAAATCCAATACCCAACTGCTGGCGCAGGTCACCGAGTTCATCGGCTATGAAGCGGACCTGCTCGATCACAAGGCGTACCAGGAGTGGCTATCGCTGTGGACCGACAGCGGTCTCTACATCGTGCCGACGGACCTCAACGAGACCGACTACCTGAATACCCTGAACCTGGCGCTGGACGACGCCGACATGCGCCGCATGCGCGTGGCCCGGCTGGAAAACGGTGAGTCGGTATCGGCCATCTCCGTCGGCTCCACGGTGCGCATGGTATCCCGCGTGCGCATCCTCGAAGCCGGTGACGACCTGGTGATCGCACGCTGTGCGATGACCCTGAACGAGCTGCGCCACGGCAAGCTGGTGACCTATCCGGCCAATGTGGAGTACACCCTGAAGCCGACGGCCGAGGGCCTCAAGCTGGAACAGAAGGTGGTCAAGCTGCTCCACGCCGACGGCTTCCTGCGCACCGTCAGCTTCATCTTCTAAGGAGCGACGGCCATGGGTAACCCAACACACACACAGATTGCGCTGGTCACCGGCGCGGCCCAGGGACTGGGCCAACATATCGCCCAGCGTCTGCATGCGGCGGGTTTCAAGGTTGCGATCAGCGATATCGACGGCGAGGCGGCGCAACGCGCTGCCCGTGCGCTGGACGCCAGCGGCGACACCGCCATGTCGGTGTCGCTTGATGTGGCCCACCGGGCGGACTTTGAGGCGGCACTGGCTGCCGTGGTCGATCGCTGGGGTGAGCTTCAAGTGCTGGTGAACAACGCTGCCGTGACCCGTGCAACACCGGTGATGGAGATCGACCTGCAGGAGTTCAATGAGGTGGTCGGCATCAATCTGGGCGGCACCTTCGCCGGCTGTCAGGTGATTGGCGGGTACATGGCCGGACAGGGCTACGGCCGCATCATCAACATGGCCTCGCTGGCCGGGCAGAACGGGGGCACCTCCACCGGTGCCCACTATGCCGCGTCCAAGGGCGGGATCCTGACCCTGACCAAGGTATTTGCCAAGGAGCTGGCGTCACGGGGCGTAACCGTTAACGCCATCGCCCCCGGTCCCATTGATTCCCCGATGGTGAAAGCACTGGTTCCCGAGGAGCGTCTGCCGACACTGCTGTCCGCCATCCCGGCGGGGCAGCTCGGCGATGCGGACTTTATCGGTGACATGGTGGTTCAGCTGGCCCGGCCCGAAGCCTACTTCGCGACCGGTACCACCTGGGACATCAACGGCGGCCTGTTCATGCGCTGAGGTAATGCCAATGACTAGCAGTATCAATGAAACCCTGATCCGCGCGACGGTGACGCGCCGCGAGAATCAGACCGACGACATCGCGTTGTTCGTGCTGTCCGCTGTGGATGGCTCTGCGCTGCCCCCCTTCCAGGCGGGTGCGCACATCGACGTGATTCTGGATGACGACACCATTCGTCAGTACTCCCTGAGCAATGCGCCGGGGGAGGGCGTGTATCGGTTGGGAATTCTCAACGACCCCAATTCCCGCGGCGGCTCGAAACGGATCCACGCAGAACTTGAAACCGGTGCCGAACTGACCATCAGCGCACCGCGCAACCATTTCCCGCTGGAGATGGAGGCCGCGCACAGCCTGCTGATCGGCGGCGGTATCGGCATTACGCCGATGATCGCCATGGCGTATGCACTCAAGGCGGCCGGGCGTTCGTTTGAACTGCACTACTGCAGCCGCAGCGAGAGCAAGGCGGCGTTTCTCGCTGAGCTCAAGCGTGAGTTCGGCGAGCAACTGGTGCTGCACTTTGACGATGCCGGCGATGCCGCACGCATCGACCCGAAAGCCCTGTGCCAAGACGCAGTGCAGGGTAGCCACGTGTACGTGTGTGGCCCCGGCGGCTTCATGGACTGGGTGATCGAGCAGAGCAAGGCTGCGGGCCTGCCGGATGCGCAGATCCACTTCGAATACTTCAGCGCCGAGGTCGATATCAGCGGCGAGGCGTTTGAGGTGTTTGCTGAAACCAGTGGCGTGACCGTGCAGGTCGGCCCGAATGAAAGCATCGCGACGGCGCTGAAAGCGGCGGGGGTGAAGGTACAGATGTCGTGCGAGGAAGGCGTGTGCGGCACCTGTATCTGCGATGTGCTCGAGGGTACGCCGGATCACCGTGACCACTTCCTGACCGAGGAGGAGAAAGAGGACAACGACCAGATCGCACTGTGTTGCTCACGGGCAAAAAGTGCGCGTCTGGTTATCGATATCTGAAGCCAGCCGTCGCCGACGTGGGCGCTTCATAGCACTGCATAACGACAATAAACGGGAGAGTGAAAATGAACAAGCTGATCTCACTGACATGTTCTGCTGTACTGGCGCTGCTGGCGATGGGCGCTCAGGCTGAAACGCGTTTGACAATGTCGTCCTGGCTGCCGGCGGGGCATCCGCTGGTCAAGGATGTAATGCATCCCTGGGCTGCCAATGTGGAGCGCGCCACCGAAGGCCGGGTCAAGATCGTGATTCTACCCTCTGCACTGGGCCATCCCAAGATGCACTACGATATCGCCCGCGACGGTCAGGCCGATATCACCTATGGAGCACAGGGCTACACGCCGGGCCGCTTCGCGCTGTACAAGATGGTCGAGTTTCCCTTTGCCGGTGACAGCGCCGAGCGTACCTCGGTCGCGTACTGGAAGGTCTACAACGACTATCTGGCCAAGGCCGGTGAGCACAAGGATGTCAAACTGCTCGGCCTGTTTACCCATGGTCCGGGCCAGATTCACAACAGCAAGCACAGCGTGAACTCGGCGGCCGATCTCAAGGGGCTCAAGATGCGTGTCGGTGGCGGCATCATGAATGACCTGGCCTCGGCACTGGGTGCCGTTACGCTGCAAAAACCCTCTTCGAGCATCTATGAACTGGTCTCCAGCGGCGTGGCCGACGGCACGCTGTTCCCGTTGGAATCGGTCGCTGCCTTCCATATCGAGGACAAGACCCGCTACACCACGCTGGTGCCCGGTGGTCTGTATAACTTCAGCTTCTTCGTGGTGATGAACCGTGACCGCTTTGCCAGCCTCTCGAAACAGGATCAGGAGGCGATCGACAGTGTGTCTGGCGAAGCGCTGGCACGTCTGGCCGGTCGTGTATGGGATCAGGTGGATGCCGATGGCCTGAACCAGCTCAAGGCCAATGGCAACGAGATCATTACGGCTGACGATGCCTTCATTGCCGAGATCCGCGAGAAGAGCGCACCGATGGAGGCCGAGTGGCTCAAGGAAGCTCAGGCCAAGGGTATCGACGGTAAGGCCGCTCTGGATGCGTTCCGCACGCTGAGCCACGCGCCGGTGCAGACCGCCGCGAACTGAGGAGGTCGAGATGAAACTCACGCTCAGTGGTAGTCCGGATGACACAAGCCGGGTTGAGCGGGTTCTGCGTCTGACGCTGGATTCCGTTGCGGTGATCATGATGTTCCTGCTGATGGCGGTGACGCTGGTCGATGTACTGGGACGTTATCTGTTTTCCGCGCCACTGGTCGGTGCCTTCGAATTGACCGAGTTGATGCTGGCAGCGGTGATCTTTCTGGGATTGCCGCTGGTCACCGCCGATCAGGGACACATCGAGGTGGACCTGATCGACTCGGCCGTGCGTGGCTGGCTGAGACCGGTTCAGCGGGTGCTGATCGATCTGGTCACTCTGCTCGCCTTCGGCGTGTTTGCCTGGATGCTCTGGCGTCATGCGATGAAGGTGCAGGCCTACGAAGACACCACCGCGGTGTTGGAAATTCCCTATGCGTGGCTTGCGTATCTGATGGCGGTGACCGCATCGCTGTCGGTACTGGCTCAGCTGACGATCATGCTGCGTCGCCTGCGCGCGATGCTCGCCGGAGGTGAGGCGTAATGGAAGCGAGTCTGATTGGTTTTGTGCTGCTGATGGTGCTGATCCTGATCCGACTGCCACTGGCCATCGCCATGGGCATGGTCGGGGTCGGCGGGTTCGCCTGGATGCAGATGGTGGGATACGGCAACCCGCGCGGGCTGGATGCGGCGCTCAACATGATCGCCTCGGTGGCGTTCGATACAGGTCTTGCCTATGGCCTGTCGGTGGTGCCGCTGTTCCTGTTGATGGGCAACCTGATCACCGAGTCGGGTATGTCGAAGGAGTTGTACCGAGCCGCCAACGCGTTTCTGGGCCACTTCAAGGGCGGCCTGGCATTGGCGACCGTGGTCTCCTGCGGTGCGTTCTCGGCTGTCTGCGGCAGCTCCATGGCGACGGCGGCGACCATGTCCAAGGTGGCGCTGCCCTCCATGCGTGAATACCGCTACTCCGATGGCCTGGCCACGGGGGCGATTGCGGCCGGTGGCACCCTGGGCATTTTGATTCCGCCGAGCGTGATTCTGGTGATCTACGGCCTGATGACCGAGAGCGATATCGGCAAGCTGTTCATCGCCGGGCTGATTCCGGGGCTGATCGGTGTGCTGATGTATATGGCGGCGGTGGCCTTTGCGGTGCGTATCAATCCGCAGAGCGGCCCGGCAGGTCCCCGCTCGAGCTGGCGTGAGCGCCTGCAGGCGATGAAGGGTGTCTGGGGTATCAACCTGATCTTCATCATCGTCATGGGCGGTATCTATGCCGGCATATTCACGCCCACCGAGGCGGCCGGGATCGGTGCATCCGGTGCCTTCCTGATCGCACTGTTCTCCGGTCGCTTGAATTTCATGATGGCGCGACGGGCGCTGAGCAATGCGGCGCGTACCACCGCCATGCTGTTCTTCCTGGTGATTGGTGCGGTGATCTTCTCCAACTTCATCAACCTGACAGGGCTGCCGGTGATCATGCGTGACTGGGTACTGGCGCAGGGCGTAAGCCCGATGCTGGTGATCCTGATGCTGATCGGGGTGTATCTGCTGCTGGGCTGTGTGCTGGAAAGCATGTCGATGATCCTGCTCACGGTGCCGGTGTTCTACCCCATGGTTGAGGCGCTGGGCTTTGATCTGATCTGGTTCGGCATCCTCGTGGTGGTGGTCACCGAGATCAGCCTGATCACCCCGCCGGTGGGCATGAACGTCTTCGTGCTCAGAGGGGTCGTGCCCGACGTGAAGCTGTCCACGATCTTCAAGGGCGTTACACCGTTCTGGTGTGCCGACATCCTGCGCCTGTTGCTGATCGCTACCGTACCCTCGCTCTCCCTGATGCTGCCCCGCGCCATTGGCTAAGGCAGGACGAGGTGCGCCCGAACAGGCGCGAAACGAATGCAAACCGATAAAAACAAGAGAGGAAACCCCAATGAAAAAAGGCATTATGCGTCCCGGCCATGTGCAGATCCGGGTGCTGGACCTTGATGAAGCGATCAAGCATTACGTCGATCTGCTCGGCCTGATCGAAACCGACCGTGACGCCCAGGGGCGTGTCTACCTCAAGGGCTGGACCGAGGTGGACAAGTTCTCCGTGGTGCTGCGCGAAGCCGACACCGCCGGCATGGACTTCATGGGCTTCAAGTGCATCAGCGAAGATGTGGTGGATGCCCGCCGCGAAGAGCTGCTGGCGTTTGGCTGCGAAGTGGAGAATATCCCCGAGGGTGAACTCAGCGGCTGTGGCCGTCGTGTCCGTTTCACCGCGCCGAGCGGTCATGCCTTTGAGCTGTTCGCGACCAAGGAACAGCCAGGCAAGTGGGGCGTGGGCGAGAAGAATCCGGAAGCCTGGCCGCGTGGTATCAAGGGGATGCAGGCGCAGCGTTTTGACCACTGCCTGCTCTACGGTACGAACCTGGACAAGACGCTTGATCTGTTCCGCGATGTGCTGGGCTTCGATCTTGCCGAGCAGGTGGTGACGCCGGACGGTACGCGCGTGGCGCAGTTCCTGACCGCAAGCATGAAGGCGCACGATGTGGCGTTCATCGATCATCCGGAACCCGGCAAGTTCCACCACGCTTCATTCTTTCTGGAAACCTGGGAGAGCGTGCTGCGCGCGGCGGACCTGATCTCGATGACCGATACCTCCATCGACATCGGCCCCACACGTCACGGCCTTACCCACGGCTCCGGCGACTATCACTATCCCGACCATCCGCCGGTGACCTGGGATGTGGATCAGCTGGGCAAGGCGATCTTCTACCACGACAGGGTATTGAACGAGCGCTTCCTGTCCGTACTGACCTGAGGCCTGAGGCGGGACGACCGGGCCGTGGGCTGTCCCGCCGTTTTCTCCAGCGGCCATCATCATCAAGCAGTTCAAGCGGGGTTCCCCATGTCTATCGATGCTAAAGATTTCCGCCGTGCGTTGGGCAAGTTTCCCACCGGCGTGACCGTTATCACTACTACCGACGACCGGGGTGAGCGTATCGGCGTGACTGCCAGCAGTTTCAACTCCGTGTCTATCGAACCGGCACTCGTGCTTTGGAGTATCGACAAGGGCGCCTACAGCCTGCAGGCCTTTACTGAGGGCCGTTACTTCACCATCAACGTGTTGCGTGACGATCAGGTCGAAATCTCCAACCGTTTTGCCCGACGCGGCGACGACAAGTTTGCCGGACTCGAGATGCTCGAAGATGCCAACGGTTGCCCTCGCGTACCGGGCGCGGCGGCCTGGTTTGCCTGCCGCACCTGGAGCGTTTACGACGGCGGCGATCACTTCATCATCGTCGGTGAAGTCACCGACTACGGCTATGAAGACAACGTCGGCTCGCTGGTTTTCCACAACGGCCGTTACGCCGTGCCCGAGGTTCACCCCGGTGTTCGCGACATGCCGACCCCGCCGGTAACCGGCGGCTTTCTCAATGATTACCTGCTCTACCAGATGCATCAGGCGCTCTCGGCCTGTCGGGAGAGCTTTTATCCGACCCTGACCCGTCTGGGGATAACCGCCGAGGAGTGGCGCGTGCTGTCGGTGCTGGCCGATGCGCCGGACACGCCGGTCGAGGCGATCGCCCAACAGGTGTCACAGCCGGTGGCGAGCCTTCGCGAGACGCTGGAGTGGCTGCGGGACAAGGGGCTGATCGAGGTCGACTCTGGGCTCAGCGAGAGCGGACGGACGCTGATAGACCGCGTGCGCAGCCTAGCGATAGAGCATGAACAGCAGGTCCTCGGGCGGTTGAGCGCATCGCAACGCGACGTGCTGAAAGAGTGTTTGCGCATACTGGCGGCGCCGGTGGCGCACTGATCCGAATCGTTACAGTCGGTCCTGTAGAAAGGGACCTTACTCACGTTAAGGAGAACCACATGTCTCTGAAATCCGTTACTGCCGCCATGGCCGCGACTCTGTGTCTGGCCGGTACCACCGCGGCTTGCGCCGATACCATCAAGATGGACCTGCAGAGTGCCTGGCCGCTGACACTGCCGGCCAGTGGCCAGAATGCCGAGCATTTCACCGACCGGATCAATGCCGTCTCCGGTGGCTCGATCAAGGTCAAGGTGTACTCCGCCGGAAAGCTCGTGCCCTCGCTGGAGATATTCGATGCGGTAAGACAGGGCACGCTGGATGCGGGTTATACCTCTCCGCTGTATGTGGCGGGGCGTTTCCCGGCCATGCAGCTGTTCGGCGGTGTGCCTTTTGGCCCCGACGCCGTCGACTATCTGGGCTGGCTGTATAACGGCGGCGGACTGGAGATCTGGCGTGAGATCTACGCCAAACAGGGCGTTGTACCGGTTCCCTGCGGGCTGATGGATTCAGAAGCCGGTGGTTGGTACACCTTCGAGATCAACAGCATCGATGACCTCAAGGGCAAGAAGATCCGCTTTGCCGGCCTTGCCGGTGAGGTGATGAAGAAGGTGGGGGCATCGGTGGTGTTGCTTGGCGGTGGCGATATCTACCCCAACCTTGAGCGCGGCGTAATCGATGGCACCGAGTTCTCCATGCCCGCCATCGATGCGGCGATGGGCTTCGAGAAGGTGGCGAAGAACTACTACCTGCCCGGTTGGCATCAGCCGGCGGCGATCAACGAACTGATCATCAACAAGCAGAAATGGGACTCGATGGGCGAGGCGCAACGCGAGCTGATCGAGGACACCTGCCGGGAAACCCATATCTGGTCGATCACCTCCACCAGTATTCCAAATGCGCAGGCGATCGCCGACTTCGAAACCAAGGGTGTTCAGATCAAGTCTTTCCCACCGGCGGTGCTGGCGGCGTTCCGCACGGCCACGGATGAGGTGATGGCCGAGCAGTCTGCTGCCGATGCCGACTTCAAGCGCACGTTGGATTCCCTGAATGCCTACCGTGAAAAGGTTGCACTCTGGAGTACCCACAAGGCCGATTGAGGTGAGTATCGGGTAGGAGATGATGATGAATGTTGTGCAGCTGATCGAGCGGGTGACGGTGGCTGTCGGCAAAATCGGTTCGCTGTTTTTTCCGCTGCTGATCCTGACCATTTTGCTCAACGTGTTCCTGCGTTATGTGTTCGATATGGGCCTGATCGAGCTTGAGGAGCTGCAGTGGCACCTCAATGCGATCGCCGTACTCTGCTGTCTCGCTTACACCTATCAGGCAGATGAGCATGTTCGGGTCGATCTGCTGCACAACCGTCTCTCGCCGATGGGGCGCTCGGTGCTGGAGGTTTGCGGCATCCTGTTTCTGTTCCTGCCGTTCACGCTGCTGGTGAGCTGGCATGCCTGGAACATCGCCTCTTACTCCTGGTCGCTACGCGAAGGCTCTCCCATGCCCTCGGGGCTCCCGGCGCGCTACCTGATCAAGGGGGTCATGGCGTTGGGGCTGAGCCTTCTGGTGTTGCAGGGGCTGGCGATTCTGATGCGCAGTGTGATGACGATTGTTGATCAGCTTCGATCAGGCGTGAGGTGACACCATGGATGTACTGCTGGTCATACTGATGTTCGCCAGTTTCATGCTGGTGCTGTTCACCGGTTTTCCGGTGGCCTTTGTGCTGGGTGGCGTGGGCGTGCTGTTCGCGGCGTTGGGCAGTGTTCTGGAGCCGCTGGATATTGGCGATGTGGCCGAGCTGCGCTCGATCGGTTTTGTTGCCAACCGGGTGTTCGCCACGGTATCGAGCTACTCGCTGATACCGATGTCGATGTTTATCTTCATGGGCTTCATGCTGGAGCGCTCGGGCGTCGCCGAGCGCCTTATCGATGCCATGCGCCGTGTGCTGGGGCCGGCACCCGGCGGGCTTGCAATCGCGGTGGTCCTGATCGGCGTGGTGCTGGCCGCGTCCACCGGCATCATCGGTGCGTCCGTCGTGCTGCTGGCAACGATCGCACTGCCGTCGATGATCAATGCAGGTTATGCCCGCTGGGTCAGCGCAGGCACGGTGGGGGCCACCGGCTGTCTGGGCATTCTGGTGCCGCCGTCGATCATGCTGGTGGTGATGGGCGATCAGCTGAGAATACCGGTTGGCGATCTGTTCATGGGCGCGATCCTGCCGGGGCTGTTGCTGGCCGGTTGCTTTGTACTGTTTATCCTCGGCTATGCACTGCTAAGGCCCGGTGCCATGCCCGCCATTCCTGCGGAGCAGCGCAGCGAGGCATCGCTTGCCACTCAGGTCAGGGATATTCTCGCTGCGCTGTTGGCGCCGCTGCTGCTGGTGTTGTCGGTACTGGGCTCGATCATCGCCGGTGTCGCATCGCCCACCGAGGCCTCCGGTATCGGGGCGGCGGGCGCGACGCTGCTGGCTGTGCGCTCCCGTCAGCTGAGCTGGGCGGATTTTCGCAAGGTGTGCTATCAGACCGGGCGCACCGTGGCCTTTCTCTATGCCCTGATCTTCGGTGCCTCCTGCTTCTCCGTCGTGTTGCGTGGATATGGCGGCGACGAGGTGATCGAAAATGCGCTGCATGCGCTGCCGTTCGAGCCCGCCGGTGTACTGGCGCTGGTCATTCTGATCGTGTTTCTGCTTGGGTTCTTCCTCGACTGGATGGAGATCGTGCTGATTGTCGCGCCACTGGTGATGCCGATCATGGTGGGCTTCGGCTTTGACCCCGTATGGGTCGCCATTCTGCTCGCACTCTGCCTGCAAACCTCGTTTCTAACACCTCCGGTGGGGATGGCGCTGTTCTATATCCGCAGCGCCTCGAAGGAGGTGAGCATGGTGGATATCTACAAGGGCGCCGGCCCGTTCGTAGCGCTCCAGCTGCTGGTGTTGCTGCTGGTTGCCGCCTATCCGCCGCTGGCGACCTGGATGATCCAGTGAGCGTTTTCAATAACGATTTTGAAATGGAAAAGTGACAATGGCTGAAGCTGAAGCGTTGAACATACTGGGGCTGCGTCAGGCTCTGCACGCGATAGAGTCTGGCGAATGCACGGCGCTCGATATAATCGAGGCCTGTTTTGACCGTATCGAGGCGCGTGAGCCCGAGGTCGGCGCCTGGCAGCACCGGCTGAGTCGTGAGGCCTATCTACAGCAGTACCGCCGGCAACAGGACGCCTACGAGGCCAGTCCGCTCAAGGGGCTGCCGGTGGGCATCAAGGACATCATCGATACCGCCGCTATGCCCACCGAAATGGGCTCGTCCATTCACACCGGGCGTCAACCGGTGGATGACGCCAGCTGTGTCGCGATGCTGCATGATGCCGGTGCCATCACGCTGGGCAAGACGGTGACCACCGAGTTTGCCTACTTCAAGCCGGGTAAAACGGCCAATCCGCGCGATCTGACGCGCACGCCCGGCGGATCCTCCAGTGGCTCTGCCGCTGCCGTTGCCGACGGTATGGTGTCTGTTGCGCTTGGCTCCCAGACAGCGGCTTCGGTGATTCGACCGGCCGCCTATTGCGGTGCGGTGGGTTTTGTCGCAAGCCGCGGCGAGCTCTCGCTGCGCGGGGTTCAGCCGCTGGCGCAATCGCTTGATTCCCTCGGCCTGTTCGCGCGTCGGGTCGAAGATATCCAGTTGTTGCGCGCGCTTCTGTTGCGACAGGCGCAACCGCTCTCGCTTGATGCCGAGATCAAGCCGCGACGCATTGCGCTGTGCCCCGGTGAGAGAGTTGGGGAGACCAGTGTAGAGATGAGCGGTGCGCTGAATCAGCTGGCCGAGCGCTTACAACAGGCCGGTGTCGACTGTGTTCAGGTTGCCGATGATGGTTTGCTTGAGCAGATGGTGGAGCATCATCAGCGGATCATGGCCTATGAGGTTGCGCGCAACCTGGCTTATGAATCTCGTTTCCCCGATCAGCTGAGCGAGCCGCTCTCCCAACTGATCGAATCCGGCCTTGGGCTCGAGCATCGACACTATCTGGACTCGTTGCTGGCTGCACAGACCGGTTGCGAGCAGCTCTGGTCGCACCTCGGTGAGGTGGATGCCATTCTGGCGCCGGCCGCGCCGGGTGTGGCACCGCTTGGGCAGGGCAAGACCGGTGCGCCGCACATGAGCCGACCCTGGCAGGCGATGGGTCTTCCGGTAATTACAGTGCCGGGGATGCGGGATGATGCGGGGCTGCCGCTGGGCGTGCAGCTGATAGGGCGTGCCCGCGGCGATGCTCTGCTGTTGCAGCAGGCCCTCTGGCTTGAGTCACTGATCGCGGCGCGCTAGCCGCGCTATTCGGTCTGTGCGCAGGGTGTCGTATTGAACGCCGACAGCGCCTGAAGGCTGTCGGCCCAAAGCGCCTTGAGCAGGGCCTGTTGTTCATCCGTCACCCCGCCTTCGGCTTCCAGCTGTCGGCACATTTCGGCCATCTGCTGCAGCCCGAAGTTGGCGCTGGCGCCTGCCAGCTTGTGCAGCAGCGCCGGTTGTTGCGGGCGCTTTGCCTGCTCCAGCTGATGCAGAAGTGATTCGCACTGCGTCCGCATGGTATCGAGCAGCTCCAGCATTCGCTTATCGCCGAGCATGCGCCGGTGCTGGTTGAGCAGGGCGAGATTGAGCGTGCCTTCATCGGCGTCGGTATCGATCGATAGACGTGGCGGGCACTCGAGCTGGCCGACGGCGCGCACCACCTGCTCAAGCTCTTCGAACTGCAGGGGTTTGCTCAGTACCGTTTCAATACCGGCCTCCTTGCAGCGCCGGATCTCCGGCCGGGTAACGGCGGCCGTCAGCGCAACGACCGGTACTTGCGCCTTGTCGGCATCGCGGTGGGCGCGCATGCGGCGGGTGGTTTCCAGACCGTCCATATCGGGCAGGTGGATATCCATCAGCACCAGATCGTAATCGTTGTCGTTATGCATCGACAGCGCCGTGTAGCCATCGTCAGCGATACTGACATGGTGACCTTCGGCGCGCAGCAGGCTGGCGGTGACCTCCTGATTGATGGGGGTGTCCTCCACCAGCAGTATATCCAGCACCTGCTTGGGTTCGCTCGGTGTAACCGACGGTGTCGTCTGGACAGACTCAGTGGCCTGATCAGCGCTCCGGTAGGGCAGCTCAACCCAGAACAGCGAGCCGTTTCCGGCCTGGCTGTCGAAACCGATCCGGCCCTGCTGCTGTTCCACCAGCTTGCGGCAGATCGACAGACCAAGGCCTGTGCCGCCGTAGCGTCGGGTGATCGAGCTGTCGGCCTGACTGAAGTGCTGGAAAATGCGATCGTGCGCTTCGGGCGGAATGCCGATGCCGCTGTCCTCGACCTCAAAACGGATCACATGGCCTTCGGCGTGACTGGCCACAGGGCGGGCCTTGAGCACCACATACCCCTCATCGGTGAACTTCAGCGCGTTGGCGCACAGGTTCATCAGCACCTGATTCAGCGCCCGGGCATCGCCCTGCACCCGTGAGGGCAACTCCGGGTCGAGCCTCAGGATCAGGTCGATCTTCTTCTCCCGCGCCATCGGGGTGAGCAGGGTCTTGAGCTGCTCGAGCAACTGGCGCAGCTCGAAATCCTCCGCCTCGAAGGTCATCTGGCCCGCTTCGATCTTGGTGAAATCCAGCACGTCGTTGAGGATGGTCAGCAGGGATTGGCCTGATCGGTAGATTGACTCGACCTGTTCGCGCTGGGCCGGATTCATCGCCGAGCGCTTGAGCAGCTGCGCCATGCCGAGAATGCCGTTCATCGGAGTGCGAATCTCGTGGCTCATGGTGGCCAGGAACTGGCTCTTGGCCTCGCTGGCCGCTTCCGCCTTCTGACGCGCGAGCTCCGCCAGCTCTTTCGCCTTGCGCTCGCCGATATCGGTGAGCGAGCCCTCGTAATAGCGAATCGCGTTATGCTCGTCGGCGATGCGGTGTGCCGATATGGACAGATGCAGATCGCTGCCATCCTGACGCCGCCAGCGTGTCTCCAGATCGTTTACACGGTTGCCATCTGTCAGCGTGGCGAGGAACAGCTGCCCCTCGGCGGGATCGATAAAGCAGTCCATCACCAGATCGGTAACCTCATGCAGGAACTGCTCGGACGTGTCATAGCCAAGCAGCGAGATCAGCGCCGGGTTGGCGGAGATCAGGCGACCGTCGGGCGCGATGCGGAAGATCCCTTCGCTGGCGTTTTCAAACAGGGAGCGGTATTCACGCTCGGATTGTTCAAGGCTTTTGTACAGTTTGGCGTTTTCGATGGAGATCGCCGCCTGCGATGCCAGAATCTGTAAGGTTTTCAGGCGTTCGCGGCTGAACACATCCCGGCTTTCACGGTGCTCAAGATAGAGAATGCCGGTCAGTTCGCTGTGGTAGAGAATGGGTATGGTGAGCAGCGAACGGGGCTGCTGCTGACGGATATAGCTGTCGGACTGGAACATCTGGTGTTCAACCGCGTTGCCCAGCACCACCGGATCTTTGGTACGGGCAACGAAGTTGATGATGCTCAGCGGCAGCATATCGGCGCCTTCGGTCAGCGGTATGGCGGTAAACAGGGCCGGTGTCTCGTCGATGCGGGTTTCCGCTTCGATGAAAAGCTGCTGCTGGCGGTACATCACCAGTATCGCCCGTTGCGCACCAGCGTTCTGAATCGCGAGCCGCATCAGGCGGTTGAGCAGTTTCTCCAGCACGATCTCATCGGAGATCGCCTGTGAGGCGTTGATGACCGAGCTGATATCCAGTGTCTGGTTGTCCAGCTCGCGGCGGCGCTCCGCGCTTGCGGTATGCGATTCCACCGTTACCGGGCGTGGTGGTTCCAGATCGATGTCGTACTGAGCCTTCATCTGTTGCAGCTTGGCCCGGGCACCGAGTTCGGCATACAGCCGGTAGGCATCTTGCAGGTAGGTGCGTGCGATCCCGGGCTTTTGCCACTCCTGATAGAAGCGTCCGGCCAGCTCGCAGGCCATCGCCTGATCGAGCTTGAGCCCCTGTTGTTGGGCATGCTCGATCGCTTTTTCGTACAGGTTCATGGCGCTGGTGTAACGCCGCTTGCTGCGCAATAGCTCGGCGCTGAGCAGTTCGTAGTGGTGCAGCCGGTTATCCGGTGCGAAACGGACTAGCCTGCGTATGTAACGCTGGGCCTGGCGTACGGTTTTAAGCCGGGCCGGTTGGGTCAGAATACTGGTGCTTGGCAGTAACTGGATGATGCTCAGGGCGTTGATCTGCATCAGCCAGAGTACGGTAAAGGTGCCGGATACCGAGTCGCGCAGCTCAAGGCCGATCTCGCTGTGATGATAGGCCGCTTCCATGTCATCGAAGATAAAACCGAGCAGCGCCTTGTAGAAATGGTGCAAACAGATGGCGGTACGGTGGTTCTCGCGGGTGAGTTCGGCGAGATCGCGATCCTCGCGGTAGAAACGGCCGTCGAGCCGGGTCGGGTCGCTGTTTTGGCCGCGCATGTTTTCCATTGTTTGCAGAATGAACAGCGAGTATTGCAGCGACTGCTTCTGACCGGACTGGCGCAGAAGTTCGGTGTCTTTCTCCAGTCGCGGCTGCAGCTGATCCAGATTCTGACACAGTGGGAAAGCGTACTGTATATATGCGGCCAGTGCGTAGGCTCCCCACTCCATGTCGCCGCAATCCAGTGCCTGCTGGTGGGCATCGAGCAGCGAGTCGCGGCAGACCGACAGCGGCTCACGGTAGTGGCGGATATAGCTGTTGAACAACGACAGGGTGCGGTGATGCTTGGCCGTGGCGGGCATCCGCTTGTCGAGCTCCAGAGCCAGCAGGCCGAGCCGGTAACCCTGATCGATATCCGCCATCTTGCCGCACAACACACCGCCGTATCCGGCGAAAGCCAGTGCTGAGGAGTCCGATAGACCGCGGGTCAGCGTCAGTTCGACCTGCTTGGCCGTCAGCATCGGACGCAGCCCCGAGCTTGAGAACTTGACGATGCCGAACATGCCGGTGAGCAGGGGCATCGCCGCCAGCAGCGTCGGCTCCTGCATCGATTTAAGGTAGGGCACGCGCTCGGGCGGCGTGCGCTTGAGCAGCCATTTGACCCGGTTGGCGATCCAGGCATTTTGAAACGGTGTCGGGTGTTCAGGCAGCTCGACGCCGAGTTGGTGCAGCAGTGTCAGCGCGGTACTCAGCGCTTCGCTGAACTGGTTGTTGGCTACCTGCGACTGAATTCTGACCTCGTGTACACGCACGCGATCGAGCAGGTTCTGGGCATGCTGTTCCACGGCGAGAATCAGCCTGTCCATGAGCGCCTGTTCGCCACGAATGTTGGCCACTTCGGCAGCCAGTGTGTGCAGGCCCAGGGTCAACGAATACTGGTTCTGCCAGCTCTCTTTCGGCAGTAGTGACAGGCCGCGCTTGAGGTAATCCATCGCCACGTCGAATGCGGCGGATTCACGCGCCCGGGTGCCGGCACGCAGGTTGAGCCGGGCCAGCTCGACGCGTTCCTGCGTATCGTCGATCAGCGCCGAGGCCAGATTCAGGTGGTTGGTGATCTCGAAGATGCGGTTGTCGATCTCATCTAAACTCAGGCTTCGCCAGAGCTGTCGTCCCACCTCCAGATGCAGGGATTCTCGCGCCTGTTCCGGAATCAGCGAATAGGCGGCCTGTTGAACGCGATCGTGGATAAAACGGTAACGGGTGTTGATCTGGTCGGTCTTTTCGAACACACGGTACTGATCGTCCAGCGGCACGATCAGGCCCTCGGTCATCGCCGGCCAGAGCGCGTCCACCGCCTCTGATGGCAGCAGCTTGCTGACCACCGAAAGCGTGCGCAGGTTGAAACTGCCGCCAATACTGGCGGCAAGCGGCAGCGTGCGTTGGGTGGCCGTGGGCAGGCGCTGGATCTTGCTGACCATCAGCGACACCACGTTGTCGGTCATCTCGCGCGCCTGAATGGCGTTTTCATCCCACTGCCAGCGCTGCTCGCGGAAGTTGATTAGCCCCTCCTCATGCAGCGCATAGAGGAACTGGCTGAGAAAGAACGGGTTACCCTGGGTTTTGCGTATGCAGATGCGGGCCAGACTCTGGCAGGACTGCACGTCACGGCGCAGGGTGTCGGCCAGCAGCTGGGACACCTGTTGCAGGTCCAGCGGCCCCAGTTGCAGCTCGATCACCGGTTTTTGCAGCCGGCGCAGCCGGTCCAGCGTCTTCTGTGGCGCCGGTTCTAGCTCCTGATCGCGAAAGCTGCCCATTAGTAGCAGATGAGCGCTCTCGCCGCTCTCCACCAGCGTTTCGATCAGTTGCAGCGAGGCGTGGTCGGCCCAGTGCAGATCGTCTAGAAACAGCAGCATCGGGCGCTCAGGTGTGGCCAGCACATCGAGCACGCGGATAAACAGACGCGAAAAGCGGCGCTGCTCTTCGGCGGGCGTGGCAGTGGGCAGGCTCGGCTGGGGGCCGATGATCAGCTCAAGCTCCGGTATCAGTTTCAGCAGCATCTGGCCCTGACCGCGCATGCTGGTATTGAGCTCGGTACGCAGCTGTTGGATCGCCTCTTCCGGCTCGGTCAGCAGCTGTCTGACCAGCGATTGCAGCGCCTGAATAATGGCGAAGTAGGGGCGGTTGCGCCGGTATTGATCGAACTTGCCGCTGCTGAAGTGACCACCGAGTTCGTTTACATATTGCCGCAGTTCATGTACCAGACTCGATTTACCGACACCGGCATAGCCGCTGATCAGCACCAGAGTCTGTTTGCCCTCCACGGCCCGGTCCATCAGCCCGCGCAGCTGTTGCAATACCGCCTCGCGCCCATAGAGCCGCTGCGGGATCTGAAACTGGGCGGCAATATCCTGTTCAGCCAGCTCGAAGGTCGAGATGCGGCCGTGCTGGTTATGCTCTTTCTGACAGCGGCGCAGATCGTGGATCAGCCCCACGGTGGACTGATAGCGCTGGGCGGCATCCTTGGCGAGCAGTTTCAGAATGATGCGCGAGACCATCTCCGGCAGGCGCGGGTTTATGCGGCTGGGCGAATCCGGCGCACGCGCGATCTGGTTATGAACCAGCTCGATATCCTGACCGCCGAAGAAGGGCGGACGACCGGTCATCAGCTCGTACAGGGTGGCGCCCAGGCTGTAGTAGTCGGTGCGGTAGTCGATGGTGCGGTTGATGCGTCCCGTCTGCTCTGGCGCGATGTAGGCCAGTGTCGAACTGCGCAGCGCCTGGGCATGCCAGTTGGGCTGTTCCCGGCTTAAGCGTGTGCAGTAGTCGAAACCGATCAGCACCGGTTGCAGGGTGGTTGGATGCAGCAGCAGGTGGTCCGGGCTGATCTGTTTGTGGATAACCCGCGCCTCGTGCAGGCGACCCACCAGTTCGCTAAGACGGATGGCGACCGGAATCCACTGGTTCCACTCCATCTGCCGTTCGGAGATAAACTGGCGAAGCGGGATTGCCCCTGAATCTTCGAACACACCTACCAGTGCAGTATCGGTTGAGATCAGCTCCAGCGGACGCAGAATGCCGGTGATCTTGAGTGACGTGAGCAGCTCGTATTCATGTTGCAGCCGCCCCAGATCCTCACGGCTGCACTGGGCGGGGTCCAGTTGTTTGAGTATCACCTGATGGCCGTCCTGCATGCGCACGGCGCGGCTGATCAGTACACCCTTGCGTCGGTGCAGGTGGCGATCCACCTGATACCCCTGTGGCGTGTTCATCTCTTCACATCGCCGGCGAACATGTAGCCGGCGCCGTGGGCCGTGAGAATAAGCTGGGGATCGGAGGGGTTGTCGCCGAGTTTGCGTCGCAGCCGGCCGATCAGTACATCCACCGAGCGGTCATTCGGTGTCCACTCCCGGTCGTGGATCGCATCCATCAGCTGGTCGCGGGACATCACCTGACCTGGGTGGGTCACCAGGGTTTTGAGCAGTTTGAACTCGCCCTCGGGCAGTCGCTCGTTCTGGCCGTCGGCGTGCCTGAGCTGACGCTTGTAGGAGTCCAGCTCCCAGCCCTCGAAGTACCAGCAGGCGCGTGAGGGCGACCCCGGTGCGCTCTGTACGGTATCCGCCGGTAGCATACGCCAGAGCAAGTTCTTCGCCCTGACCAGCAACTCTCTCGGGTTGAACGGTTTGGTCACGTAATCGTCCGCGCCCATCTCGAGTCCGACGATGCGGTCGATATCATCCCCCTTGCTGGTGACCAGAATGATTCCAACGCGCGAGGCGGCTCTGAGCTCCCGTGTCAGTGTGAGTCCATCGCGCCCGGGGAGATTGATATCGAGCAGTACCAGATCGATCTGTTCGGTTTTCACCCGTGAGCACAGGTCGTCGGCCTGATCGGTTTCGCTGACGCGGTACCCCTCCTTCTCCAGATAGCTGACCAGCAGGGAGCGGGAGGCGAAATCGTCTTCGACGACCAGAATATGTGCGGCGTTCTGTGTCTGGGTCATGGTATCTCTTCAGCGGCGCTTAGTCGGAGCCGGACAGGTATAACGGCAATATATCGGACGTCACTCCGGTTCACCAACTGCCCAGATACAATCTGTTACATATCCGAACAAAACGCCAAGAATCACCGGAAATTCATTTACATCCCGGCAGTAGCTTAGGAACCCTGCTCGGTAGTTTTGCAGAGGTCTAAACTAATCGGGCAGGGCAATAATAAGTTCAAACTTATCCAGAGTAGTGAGGGAGTGATGGCACCCACTAACAAATCAACCAGACGGACACTGATCGGCAGCGGTGTGCTGTTACTCGCTGGACTGGCGAGTGCTTCGGTACAGGCGGATGATGCAAAGCAGATTATTCGTGATCGCTGTCTAGCTTGTCACACCGAGTCCGGGGACGCGTCTGCCCCGAACTTTTCCCGTATCAGTGAACAGCGCAAGACCCCCGAAGGCTGGCTGTTCACGATCAATCGCATGATCAATCTGCGTGGTCTTCAGATCTCCGACGACGAAAAGCGCGAGGTGGTGCGCTATCTGGCCGATACCCAGGGGCTGGCGCCGTCCGAGGCGGCACCTTTCCGGTATCTGCTCGAGCAGGACACCAACCTTGTAGAGGAAGGGGTCGATCAGGCGCTGGCGGAAACCTGCGCCCGCTGTCACTCGGCGGCACGGTTCGGCCTGCAGCGCCGTACCACTGAAGAGTGGCAGCTGCTGGTCAACTTCCATATGGGCCAGTTCCCGACCACCGAATTCCACTCGCTGGCGCGTGACCGCAAATGGTACGAGATCGCCCATGATGAGGTGGCCGTCCAGCTGGGCGAGCAGTATCCGCTGCTGACACCGGCCTGGGACAACTGGAAGCAGGCGGTTAAATCCGACCTTGATGGTCGCTGGCGCGTCACCGGCTTTGTGCCGGGCAAGGGTGAATACGATGCCTGGATGACCACGAGCAAGGCCGATGGTGGACGCTACAACCTGAGCCTGGAAGGTCAGTACGCCGATGGCTCACCGCTGTCCGGCAGTGGCAAGGCGACGGTGTACACCGGCTATGAATGGCGCGCCTCGATCACCATCGACGGCGTGAAGATGCGTCAAGTCATGGCGGCGGATGCCAAGGGCATGAGCATGAACGGGCGTATGTTCCTGGCCTCTGAACGTGAGATTGGCGGCGTGATGAGCGCGCTCAAGGATACCAAGGCGCCGGCCGTGGTTGCGGTCATGCCCTCGTATCTTCGCAAGGGTGAATCCACCGCGCTGACCATCATCGGTCAGAACCTGGATGGCGATATCGATCTGGGCCCGGGCGTTAAGGTCGAGAAAGTGCTCGAACGCAGCGATGACCGCATCCACCTGATGGCCAGGGCCACGGGCGATGAAGGCACCCAGAGCGTTCAGGTCGGAGCGGCTGAGCTTGCATCGGGTCTGGCGGTTTACGGCGAACTGGCCCGTGTTGAAGTGACACCGCAAAACGCAGTGGCGCGTATCGGCGGAATGAGCAAGATGCCGAAAGTGCGTGTTGCGTACCGTGCGGTTGGCTACAGCGCCGGTGCCGATGGCAAGCCGGGTACCGAGGATGACCTGCGCCTGGGCTATATGCCCGCCGAGTGGTCGATCAAACCCGCAGACGAGATGGCCGCCGAAGAGAAGGATGCCGAGTTTGCAGGCACGATCGATGCGGCCGGTATTTTCACACCGGGCGATGACGGCCCCAATCCCAAGCGCAAGATGATGGCCAATAACGTCGGTCGTCTGGCGGTCGTGGCCAGCGTCAAGGACGCCGGTGAGGCGGTCGAGGGGGATGGCAGTCTGCTCGTATCCGTGCCGGATTTCGTGCGCCGCGTGCTCGACTGATATACCGGATAGCAAGTCACTGAAACAGAGCGCAATACGCGCAACGTGAGGTAACTCAAGTGGAAAACACGGGTACCATGACGCTGGTGAAACCGAATCTGCACAGGGTGGATGTCGATGCCCGGCAGATGCTGTTTCACATTCCCAGTAGCGGAATCTTCGAGCTGGATGGACTCAGCCGTGAACTGCTGGCGCTGTTCGATGCGCAGGAGCGGGTGACGGAGTCGGATCTTGAGCCGCTGAACCGTCGCTTTGGTCATGCCGAGGTCGATGAGGTGCTTTCGGAGTTGCGCACGCTAGAGATCATCTCCGGCGATGGCAGGGTGGCGCGGATCAATCCCGATCCGCAGAAGGTGGAAAAGTTTCCGCTCACCACGGTGGTGCTGAACGTCAATACCGGCTGCAACCTGAGCTGTACCTACTGCTACAAGGAGGATCTGACCACCCCGTCCAAGGGTGAGAAGATGGCCTACGACACCGCGATCAAGTCGGTGGAGATGCTGCTGCGCGAGTCGCCGGATCAGCCCCACTACAACGTGGTGTTCTTCGGCGGCGAACCGCTCTCCAACATGCCGTTGATCCGCGAGGTGGTGGCCTACTGCGAAGAGCGTTTTGCCAAGCTCGACGCCACCGTCGACTTCACCCTGACCACCAACGCGACACTGCTCACCGAGGAACTGGTGGATTGGTTCAACGCCCACCGCTTCGGCCTTACCATCTCTATGGATGGTCCCAAGGCGATGCATGACAAGAACCGTATTACCGTGGGCGGGCAAGGCACCTACGACGTGGTCAAGCGCAAGGTGGATATGTTGCTCAAGCGCTACAACGCGCGTCCGGTGGGCTGTCGGGTCACCCTGACCCGAGGCGTCACGGATGTGGAGACGATCTTCGATCATCTCTACAGCGAACTGGGCTTTTTCGAGGTCGGCTTCGGGCCTGTCACCTCAGGTGATATCGCCGAGTTCAACCTGACTGGTGAGGAGCTGGTGGAGGTGTTCGCAGGCATGAAGCGCTTAGGTGCTCGCTACCTGGAATCCGCGCTGCGCAACGAGAACTTCGGCTACGGCAACATGCACCAGCTGATCACCGACATGTACGAGGGCAACAAGAAACTGGTGCCCTGCGGTGCAGGTGTCGGTTTGCTGGCGGTGGACAAGGATGGCGGACTTAACCTCTGCCATCGCTTTACCGGCTCCGACCTGCCCACCTTCGGCACGGTGGAGTCCGGTATCGACAAGGCCAGTCTTGGCGCCTTTGTCGAGAAGCGTCTCGATCGCAGCAATACCGGCTGTGAGACCTGCCGCATTCGCAACCTCTGTTCCGGTGGCTGCTATCACGAAAGTTACGCCAAATATGGAGATCCGACACACCCCTCCTACCACTACTGCGACCTGATGCGCGATTGGGTCGATTTCGGCGTGGAGGTGTACTCACGGATCATGCTTGAGAACCCCGGGTTCTTCGAAGCACATGTCTCTCCCAGGAGGAGTGCCTAACAATGAAACATCTGAAGTCTCTGAATAAGAAAGCACAGCTGATCAACCAGGCGGTGAGCCCGGAAGAGGTTGAAGACGTTGTCGCCATGCAAACCGTTGTCGGTTGCACCGCTACCACCGATCCGGGCTGGGAGCTCGATCCCTTCGGTGGTCTGGGGTCTTTGTGCCAGCCGATGGAATCCGACCTGTACGGCTGCGCCGATGCCTGCTGGTGGCCGGCGCAGGTGCCCGACACCATGCATACCTACCCGGACTGGGGTAAGGACGTGGCCAAGGCCAACGAGGACTGGCGCAAGCTGGACGGTATTTTCGAGGACGGCGAGTAACGGGAGCTGTGCAGATGAAACTGAAAAACGTATTGAAATCCGCCGGCGTGCTGGGGGCGGTTGGTCTTGGTTCGCTGGCCTCTCAGGCGATGGCCGATCAGGAGTTCCTGTTGACGATTACCCGTCCGAACCAACTGCACGTGATCGACATGAGCAGCAACACGATTGCGCGCACCTGCGATATCCCGGGCCCCTTCGGCACCGGCTCCATCGCGCTGTCGCCGGACAACACCCATGCCTATGTGCTCAGTAACGGCACCAAGGATGTGTACGGCTTCGATATCCGTAACTGCGATATCACCTTCAAGGCCGAGCAGTCCTCGCCTACCGAGCAGGTGATCTCCATGCAGTCGATTGCGGTCAGTGCCGATGGCAAGGAGCTGTACACGGTGCAGAACCCGATCAAGAAGCTGAGCGATCGCTTCGAGGTTGAGCAGCCGCGCCTGGCCGTGTTCAACATCAAGGATGGAATGGATGCGAAGGTGGTGCGCACCTTCCCGGTGGATCGTCGTATCACCAAGATCGCCGTGACCGACGAGAACGAGGTGATTCTTGGCGGTGCCGATCTTAAGGGTATCAACCCGAAGACCGGTGAAGTCCGCATGGTCAGCAAGCTGGCCAGCTGGGAGAAGGGGCCGCTCTGGTTGCCGCCGGATGCATTTGCGATGCACTCCCAGGGTGAACAGATGCACGAATACATCATGCCCTACGTGACCGCCAAGTTCGATTCAGAGGACTGGAACTTCGAAACCGCCGAATGGTGGTGGGGTATCAGCCGCGTGGATCTGAAAACCGGTAAAGCGACACGGGATGAGGTGCTGCCGTTCCAGTTCATCATCTTCAACTTTGTTGCCGACCCGCGTAACCCCGACATTCTTTACGGTTCGTTCAATACGCTGTCCAAGCACGATATCAGCAAAAAAGAGACGCTGATCGTGCATGATATGCCGCACACCTACTACGACCTGAACATCTCGGGTGATGGTAAGACCCTCTACGTAGGCGGTACCAGCAGCGATATTTCGATCCACGACAGCGATACGCTGGAGAAGATCGGTTCCATCCAGCTGACTGGCGACATGTCCACCTCCGATCTGAGGGTGGCGACTATCCGTAATTGATGGGATAGGTTGTGTGAGCGATTGGACAACGGGGACTGTCACATGGCGGTTCCCGTTTTGCCGTTTTTAACGAGGAGAGACGATGCTGAAATGGCTGGTACGTGCGATCCATGCTCCCGACCGAACCCGGCTGGAGCAGGGCTTTCGCTGGTTGTACAGCTTTGTCAGACCGCAGAAGAGGGCGATTGGCGGCCTGCTGGCGCTGTCGCTGTTGGGTTCCTCGCTGGTGCTGCTGCAGCCCTGGCTGACCAAGCTGCTGATCGACAACGGCCTGTTGGCGAAAGATTACGGTACGCTGGTGCAGATCGCCGTGGCGATGATCCTTGTCGGCCTGTTCGGCACCGTGCTCTCCGGGCTTAATCGCTATCTGCACACCCGTTTGTCAGGGCGCATCCTGTTTGCCCTGCGCACCGACCTCTACGGCCACCTGCAAAAACTCTCGCCGACCTTTTTTGGTCAGCGCCGCATCGGCGATCTGCTCTCGCGTATCGACGGCGATGTGGCCGAGATCCAGCGCTTTGCCGTCGACAGCCTGTTCTCGGCGGTGAGCAGTATCATCGGCCTTGCCGGTGCTCTAGTGCTGCTGGTGGCGCTCTCCTGGCAGCTGTCGCTGCTGGTGCTGGTGCTGATCCCGCTGGAGGTGCTCTGGCTGCGCTGGATGCGGCGCAAGGTGGAGCTGCGCACACGCGAGATGCGCGAACGCTCGGCGGACCTCTCCAGTTTTCTGGTGGAGACACTGCCGGCGATCAAGTTCATTCAGTCCACAGGACAGGAGCGGCGTGAGCGGCAGCGCCTGCAGGGGCTCAACGACAACTACCTGGGCCAGTTGCTGCGCCTGCAGGTGACCGAATTTTTCACCCATGCGATTCCCAGTACGCTGACCTCGCTGACCCGCGCCAGCGCCTTTCTGATCGGCGGCTGGTGGGTGATTCATGGCCAGTGGCAGCTAGGCTCGCTGATCGCCTTCTCCACCTACCTGGGTATGGCCACCGGGCCGGTCAACAGCCTGCTCGGACTCTATGTGGCGATCCAGCGCATGAGCGTAAGCCTGAACCGGGTCAGCGAGTTGCGCCTGAGCGAGGTGACGATCGAGTCGCCCTCTGTGCCCACGCCCCTGCCGAGCCCCCTGTTCGGCGAGCTGAAGCTGGAGCAGGTGCACTTTGCCTACGGTGAGCGAGAACCGATTCTCAACGGTGTCGATGCGTCCCTGCCGGCAGGGCGCAAGATTGCGCTGGTCGGTGCGTCCGGCGTCGGTAAATCGACGCTGATCGACCTGTTGCAGCGTCACTACGATCCCCAACAGGGGCGAATATTGCTGGACGGTGTGGATATCAGAGGGCTTAGCCTGTCGGATCTGCGCCGCACGCTGGCGGTGGTGTCGCAGGAGATCACCCTGTTCCGCGGCTCGTTGGCCGACAACCTGCGCTATGCCAAGCCTGAGGCCAGCGACGAGCAGGTGCTGCGCGCAGCCATTGATGCCCAGCTGGAGGAGCTGATCCAGCAACTGCCGCAGGGGATGGACACGCCGCTGGGCGAGCGTGGTCAGCAGCTCTCCGGTGGCCAGAAACAGCGCATCGCCATCGCCCGTGCCTTGTTGCAGCAACCGGCGGTACTGGTGCTGGACGAGGCGACCTCGGCGGTGGATGAAGCCACCGAGCAGCAGGTGATCGCGGCAGTGGACCGGCTGTTTGCCGGGCGTACCCGGATACTGATCAGCCACCGGCCGTCGACGTTGGCCGGTGCCGATCTGCGTCTGCTGCTGCAGAACGGTCATCTGAGCGAAATAACCGAGGTTCCACATGAGTGAGAGCAGGCCGGTGCGTATCGGTGTGGTCGATTCCGGCAGCGCCCCGATGCAGCAGGTCGCGGACAGTGCCGCCTTTATCCTGCGCGATAATCAGCTCTGGCTGGAGCCGGCATTGCCGGATCGGCTCGGTCACGGCAGCCGGGTGATCGAGGTGATCCAGGCGCTGGCGCCCGAGGCGCAGATCCTCAGTGCCCAGGTGTTCCAGGAGCGCCTGAGTACCAGCAGCGCACAGGTGGCTGCGGCGATCGACTGGCTGGTGGAGCAGGGCGCACAGCTGATCAACCTGAGCCTCGGCCTGCGCCAGGACCGGGACTCCCTGCGCGAGGCCTGTACCCGGGCGCTGAAACAGGGGGTGATCCTCTGTGCCTCGAGCCCGGCCCGCGGCGAGCCGGTCTATCCATCCCACTATCCCGGCGTGTTCCGCATGACCGGCGATGCCCGCTGCGCCCGGCACGAGACCTCCTACCTGGAAACGCCCTATGCCGACTTCGGTGGCTGCGTGCGGCCGCTGGACGACAGCCTGGGGCATTCAGGTGCCAGCCTGGGCTGTGCTCATCTGACCGCTCAGCTGGGCGCATTTCTCCAGCAGAATCCCGCGCCGACACTGAGTGCAGCCCGGGAGTGGTTGATAGCCCGGGCGGCCTACATCGGCCCGGAGCAGCGCAGGGGGGAGCATGGCTGACACGCAGATCCTGGTGCTGGGCGGAGGTCCCGCCGGCGCCTCGGTGGCGATCGGGCTCAAGCGGCTGGGCTACGAGGTGACACTGGTCGGTGAGCCGCGCCCGTTCGATGCCATCGAGGGGGTATCCGATCGTGTCGTGGAAGGGATGCGTCACGCCGGTTTCGAGCGCGCGTTGACCACTTTGGCCGCACCCTCCGCACGCTCGGTGACCTGGAACGGCGAGACAAGTGCGGCCAACACCGAACGGCTGATCGTGCGCCAGCGCTTCGACCGGGCGTTGGTCGAGGATCTGCGCGGTTCGGGCGTGCGGGTGATTCAGGGCCGTGTTACGGCAATGGCCTCGCAGGAGGCTGGATTCTCGGTTAGCGTTGTGGGTGACGATGGTAGCGAGCACTGTGTTGAAGCCGGTTTTCTGGTCGAGGCGCGGGGCCGTGCCGCGCCCGCTTCAGGCGTGCCGCGGGTTCGCGGTGCGCAGAGCGTCTCCCTGTTGCAGCACTGGCAGGGCGCGGCCGGCACTCCCTGCTCGGCGGTGCAGAGCTTTGCCGACGGCTGGGCCTGGATGGCCAAACGTGAGGATGGCCGCCGCTACCTGCAACTGACGCTGGATGTGGCCAGCAGCCGGTTGCCGCCGAAACAGCAGTTGGGGCAGTGGTGTTATGAACGCCTCAGCGGGCTTGAGCAGGCGCAACCTTTCATGGAGGGTGCTGAGCCTGTCGGTGAGGTCTATGCCCGCACCAGCACGCCGGTGCTGTGTGAGCACAGCGCCGGTGATAACTGGCTGCGGGTCGGCGATGCCGCGATGGCGGTGGATCCACTTTCCGGAAACGGTATCTTTCAGGCGCTGTCGTCGGCGCTGCAGGCTCCGGCAGTGATTAACACGCTGATCCGCCATCCTGAGCGTGCGGCGCTGGCCAAGGCGTTTCATGAAACCCGAATCGAGCAGTTGTTCTACCGCTTCGCCCGCATCGGTCGTGATTTCTACGATCAGGAGTCCCAGTGGCCGGAGCATCCATTCTGGCGTGCGCGTCGGGCCTGGCCGGACAGCCAGCCCTTGCATCTGGAGGTAACGCCGGACCGGGTCAGCACCGGCGTGCGGCCGGTGGTGGACAACGGTCTTATCACCGAGGCGCGGGTGGTGATCACCCCCGACCAGCCGCTGGGCATCTGGCATCTGAACGGCCTTGAACTGGCGCCGCTGCTGGACGAGGTGCGGGCGCAATCCGATATCAATCCAACCCGGGTGCTGATCGAGCGCCTGGGTGAGCCCAAGGGCGTCGCATTGTCACGCTGGATGGTGCAGCAGGGTTGGATCTAGCCCACTGTGCTACTGCATTTACAGCAACCGATTAGGCTTCGAACGCCGATAAAGGCGCTGAAGCTGTCCAGCAGCTCCTGTGGAGTAGCCCCCGTTTAGACCGAACACCTTGGTAGCAGCAACGGCCTAGGCATAGAGCTGGTGCACAGGAGTGTCCAAGGTGGAGAGAATCGAAGTCATAACCGGGGTGCAGCACAGTTTTCACCACATACTACAACAGCGCCTCTACGCGATTGCCGCGGGTTAAGAGGATCTCAACGATCACCAGCAGTTGCGCGCCGACCAAGAGCGCTATCCCTCCCGGAGTCCGTTGGCCTAGGCGTGTGATGTACTGAAGAATCGGCTTCATTCTTTAAAATCCCAAAATATAGGAATTATTGACAATACTGTATTGTGGGATAATAATCATTAAAAGCCTGAGACGCTGTGCATGAGAGCTGTAGTTGTAGGCTTGTTGCGCAGGTGAGAACCCAACGCCAATGGAGCAATAAAAATGAAGTTAGCCACGTTTCGGCGAAAAAATGGTGAGGTATCGGTCGGGATTCTAAGCGGCGAGATGGTCGCGGATCTCTCACCCCATTTGGATGAGCTGGGTGGGTCGCTCCGTTCTATTATCGCCGCGGGTGCGCTCGATAAAGTAGCGTCCGTCGACGTTGAGTCGCTCCAATCCTATCCCCTGGATCAGGTTGAGCTGCTGCCGGTTATCCCCGATCCGGGCAAGATCCTCTGTATCGGAATCAATTACGCCACCCACGTAAAAGAGACCGGACGCGATATGCCGGTGCATCCCATGGTGTTTACCCGTTTTGCCGACAGCCAGGTGGGCCACAATCAGCCCATCGTTCGGCCTTTCGTGTCTCACAAGCTGGATTTCGAGGGAGAACTTGCCGTCGTGGTCGGCAAGACGGCGCGTCATGTGAAGCGTGAAAACGCGCTCGAGTACGTTGCGGGCTACTCCTGCTACAACGATGGCTCGGTGCGCGACTATCAGAAGCACACTATTCAGTTCGTACCGGGCAAGAACTTCCCCCAAACCGGTGGGTTCGGTCCCTCTCTGGTAACCAAGGATGAGATTCCCGATCCCCAGGCGCTGCATCTGGTAACGCGCCTGAACGGTGAGGTGATGCAGGAGACCGATACCTCCGACATGATCTTCGATGTAGGTGCCTTGATCGAGTACTGCAGCACCTTCACCGAACTGGCACCGGGGGATGTGATCGTGAGTGGTACCACCGGTGGTGTGGGCGCGTTTCGCGAGCCGCCGGTGTGGATGAAACCGGGTGATGTGGTGGAGATCGAGATCTCGGGTATTGGTATTCTACGCAATACCATTATCGACGAAGAACGCTGAGTACCATGAATTCACCCAACACCCAGGATGTAACCGGCTCCAATACGACTCAAACCAACAGTAAGACCAGTAGCCTGGAGCGGATGTTGTCGGTCCTTGATCTATTTACCGAGGAGGCGACGGTCTGGTCGGTGGAGGGGATATGCGATGCCATGGGGTACACGCGTTCCACCGCCTATCGCTACACCAAGGAGTTGGCCGATGCAGGGCTGCTGTTTCAGGTGGAGCAGGGACGTTACACCCTGGGTGCAAGGATTATCCAGTGGGATCGGCAGCTGCGCCTGTCCGACCCGCTGGTGCGGGCGGCGAAGCTGCTCGAGCCGGAGCTCAGCGCCTCGGTCAACGTGGCTTGGCTGATCTGCGGTCTGTTCAAGGATCAGGTGATCTGCGTTGAGCAGTTTGGCGGGGTGGGGCGTCAGGTCAGTTACTCCCGAGGTACTCCACGGCCTTTGCTGAAGGGCGCGACCTCGAAAGCGATCCTGGCGTTTTTACCCAATCGCCAGTTGATGCAGATCTTCGTGAACTACAGCGAAGAGATAAAGAGCGCGAACCTCGGTTCCAACTGGGACGAGTTCAAGAAATCTCTGCGGGTGATCCGGCAGAAAGGGTATGCGGTTACCAAGGCTGAGGTCGATGAGGGTGTATTCGGTCTTGCCGCACCGATCTTCAATCCCGACGGGAAGGTGATCGGCAGTTTAAGCAGCGTGCAACCGATCGAGGATTACGACGACACCGGGATTGCAGCCGAGGCTGAACGCATTATTGGGCTGGCCTACAGGATAAGTCGGGAGTACGAACGGCTCGTCAGGTAGGTCGATAAGTTGAACGCGAGGGGTGTTGGGCTCAAGAGGCCACCAGCCCTGAACGAAGGATAATAAAAATGACAATCGACGCACATCTTGATCATCTGGCACTGGGGTCGCCGAACCCTGAGGCGCTGGCGACATTTTACGCAACGGCGCTACGTAACGAAGCCAAGCTCACCGATGCCGGTTGGATGGTGACAGGGCCCGGACGCAAGCTGCTGATCAGCGAAGGCGATGCGAAAGAACTCAAGCATTTTGCCTATGGCATGTCGGCGGAGGCGCTGGCCTCCCTGCGTGCGCGGCTGGAAAGCAAGGGTGTGACACTGGAGCCCTGCGCTAACCCCTATCTCGATGGTGAAGTGTTTGCGGTGACCGATCCGGACGGTAACCGCAGTATCTACGGTGTGTCGGAAAAATCCGACCTGGGGGATATGCCCTATCGTGCACGTCTGCAACATATGGCGCTGGCCACCACCGAAGTCGATTCACTGATTGAGTTTTACCGTGATGTGATCGGTCTCAGTGTCAGCGATAACGTGTTGGATGAGGAAGGCGAGCTGCGCGCCTGTTTCCTGCGCAGCGATGAGGAGCACCATGTACTCGCAGTGTTCAAGGCGCCGAGCCGCTGGTTCGATCACCACTGCTACGAAGCGGGTGACTGGAACCTGATCCGCGATTGGGCCGACCACCTCTCCACGCTGGATATCGAACTGAAATGGGGACCTGGTCGTCACGGTCCCGGTAACAACCTGTTCTTCATGATCCACGACCCGGACGGAAACTGGGTTGAAATCTCCGCTGAGCTGGAGGTGATGGAGGGTCGGCCCGCCGCCGATTGGCTCCACACGCCGAAGACCCTTAACTACTGGGGGCAGGCCTTCCTGCGCAGTTAAACGGCCTCATACCTGACGCCGCACCCCGAATAAAGCAACCGGAAAACGAAAAATGCCGACCTGTCGGTAGGGGATTCTGCACGCTTTTTTCTGGGTGTCTGGCTCAGTCGATGGATTAATCCGGGGGGATTTATGTCCGCAAATAATGAAAAAAAATCTGTGAGCGGTCGGCAGCATGTGCCGGTCGTGGTGGTTGGTGCCGGCCCCAATGGACTGACACTGGCCAATCTACTGGGTACCTACGGTGTCCAAACGGTCGTACTGGAAAAAAACCTGACCACGGTCCAACTGCCGCGCGCGGTGTCCATCGATGACGAATCGATGCGTACCATGCAGATGATCGGGCTTGATCAGGAAGTTATCGGTCAGTGTGCGCTGGACTATGGATCGGTGTATCTGGATGTGAAGCGCAGGCCTTTCGCCCGCATCGAGCCCACCGCCAGTGAATACGGCTTCGCGCGGCGCAATGCGTTTATCCAGCCCGATCTGGAAGCCTCCCTCAAACAGGGACTGCGGCGTTTTGAGTGTGTTGATGCCCGCTTCGGACACGAGGTGGTCAACTTCAGTCAGGATGAGCAGGGTGTGTTGCTGGAGGTTGAGGATAACGAAGGCAACCGCTACGAACTGACGGCGGACTACGTCGCCGCATCCGATGGTGGCAAAAGCTACTTCCGAACCACGCTCGACATCCCGCTGGAGGGACTCACCTACGAACAGAAGTGGCTGATCATCGACCTGAAGGGCACCCGTGACAACTTCCGCCAGACGCGGGTTTACTGCGACCCGCGACGTCCCGGTATCAATCTGCCGGGGCCGGATGGGACACGCCGCTTTGAATTTATGATGCTGCCCGGCGAGACCGAGGAAGAGGTGGTCGAGGAGGCGTTCGTGCGCCGCTTGATGGCCGATCACGGACCCGACCGCGATGCCGAAATCGTGCGCAAGCAGGTGTATCACTTTCATGCCAGGGAAGCGGTGCGCTGGCGCGAGGGACGCATCTTCCTGGTGGGGGACGCCGCCCATTTGACCCCGCCATTTGCCGGACAGGGGATGAACAGCGGTATCCGTGATGCGTCCAACCTGGGGTGGAAACTGGCGCATGTGGTGCACGGCCAACTGCCAGCCACCATCCTCGACTCCTACGAGGATGAGCGCAAACCCCACGCCTGGCAGCTGATCGAGATGGCGGCGATTCTGGGCCGCTTCATGATGCCGCCGACCATGTTCCAGGCCCGGCTGATGCAGGCGGGGATGCGCCTGCTGAGTCTCTATCCGCCGG
Organism: Marinobacterium zhoushanense; assembly: GCF_014641945.1. Taxonomy (GTDB): domain Bacteria; phylum Pseudomonadota; class Gammaproteobacteria; order Pseudomonadales; family Balneatricaceae; genus Marinobacterium_D; species Marinobacterium_D zhoushanense. The sequence goes on along the minus strand of NZ_BMIJ01000001.1, from coordinate 861,555 downwards.
CCCGCGATTATGTCACCCAGATGCGCTATAAGCCCAAGCCCCGCTTCACCTCCGGCTGGTTCCTGTCCGACGGTCTGAGTGCCAAGAAAACACGTTCGGGCCGCATGATCGCTCAGCCCGCACTGGAGGATCCACAGCGTCATGTGGCCAAGCTGGATGGTTGCTGTGCGCCGGGATTCCTGCTTCTGGGTTACGGCACCTCGGTCAAGGAGGCTTTTTCACCGTTGAAGGGGTGGGAGCAGCAGCTGCCCTCCCATATCCAGCGGGTCTGCATCACGCCCCAGCAATACAACCCGGTGCCGGACGGTGACGTACGGGTGTTCCGAGATGCCTTCGGCAAGGCTAGGGAGTGGATCTTCGACGGTGTCGAAAATGCGCTGTTCCTGGTGCGTCCCGACCGCTACGTGATGGCGGTGATAACGGAAGAAAACGCCGCGACGGTGATACCCGAGCTGAAACAGATGCTCCGTGAAGCGGAGCGTGGAGAGAGGAGGGGCGGCGCGACCCAGTCGGCTGCCTGAGGATCGAAAACCAACCCGAACCAATAATAAATATTAGAGGTGATATTCATGAAATGGGTAACCAACAGAAGGCTGAAAACGATCATCACAGCGGCGCTTGCCGCAATGGCGTTGACCCTTAATACCGCATCGGCTGCAAGCCTGCGGTTGAGTACCCCGGTACCACCGGGGCATATCTTCAGCAAAGTATCGGAGAGGTTTGCCGAGGAGCTGAAAGCGAAAAGCGACGGTCGGCTGGAGATCAAGGTGTTCCCGTTCGGCAAGCTGGGTCGCGATCCGGAGAACGCCCAGATGCTGCAGGCTGGCGCCCTGAACTTCGCCGTGATTCCCGCAGGATTCATGACCAACCGGGAATCCTCCCTGAACGGCTGGTTCCTGCCGGGGCTGTTCAACGGCGTCGAGGGGGCAGGCAAGGCAACTCAGCTGCCGGCGGCCAAGGCGATGCTCGACAAGATGGACGCGCAGGGGATGGTTGGTCTGGGTTACGTAATTGCCGGCATGCGCCACCTGATCTCGGTGGAGCCGGTCAACAGCCTGACGGATATCGCGAACAAGAAGGTGCGCGCTTTCCCGGCACCGATCTTCAACGAATGGTGGCTGAGCAACAACTCTGCACCCACTGCACTGCCGTTGCCGGAGATAGCACCTGCGTTGACCACCAATCTGCTGGATATCGTCGATGTGGACCTGGATCTGGTGGTGGCGCTGAAGCTTTACCAGCAGGCGCCCAACCTGACCCTGACCAACCATATGACCTTCCCCGGCATCATGCTGGTGTCGAAAAAATGGTGGGATAAGCAGAGTGCAGAGGATCAGGCCCTGATCCGCGAGGTGTTCGCCGATGCCGAGCAGTGGGGTATCGAAGAGCAGGCGAAGGTGGAGCAGGCCAATCTACAGACGTTGAAGGATGCGAAGGTCAATATCATCCGCATTGATGCGGCTGATTATGCGCAGGAGGCGAAGAGTATCCGCGACCGTTACATCGAGAACGATAAGCTGATTGCCGATTTCTACAATCAGGTACGGGCGCAACAACAATAAGCTCAAGCGCTACCCGTCGGATGCAGCCTGTCTGCCCGGCGGGTTCGGAGACTCTCTATGCTGACCATAATAAGCTGGGTGAACCGCGGGCTCGCCCAAATAGAAAAGTGGACCCTTGTCGCCCTCTCCGCATCGTTGGGACTACTGCTGATCGCCCAGGTGGTACTGCGCTATCTCTTCGACTCGCCGCTGTTCTGGGCTGAGGAGGTTGCGGTGCAGATCCTGGTGGCTATGAGCTTTCTGGGCGTCAGTTACCTGATCTACCAGCAGCAACTGGTCGCGATCGATTTCATCTATCTGATGCTGGCAAAGCCGCTGCGCCGACTGGTGAGCTGCCTGTTCCAGCTGGTGGCGCTGGCAAGCCTGGCCCTTTTCGCCTGGCTTACCTATCAATGGGTGTCTGATCCGCTGGTGCAGAGTGAGTTGTCACCGACTACCCAGTTACCCCGTTGGTACAACTACGGCGTACTGCTGATCGCGCTGATGGCGATGAGTTTTCATCAGCTCGTCAACTGGTTCGAATCGCTGCGCAACCTGGTGTTGGGGGAGGGCGTATGATCACCCTGGCGGTATTCTTCATCTCCCTGTTCATGGGATTGCCGATCCTGATCACCCTGCTCGTCGGTACTCTGGTATTTCTGCAGCAAAGCGATCTCAGTATGCTGATGGGCAGCCTGCCGCTGCAACTCTATGGCTCGCTTGAGAAGAGCGGGTTGTTGGCGATCCCCCTGTTCATGATGGTGGGGGAGCTGATGAATCGGGGCGGCTTGACCGACCGGCTGATCGCACTCGCGTCGATGCTGGTCGGTCGACTGCACGGTGGTCTCGCCTATGTGAACCTGCTGACCAATGCCATCACCAGCTCGATCCTCGGCTCCGCGCTGGCCCAGATAGCGGTCATGAGTCGGGTGATGATCCCGGCGATGGAAAAGAAGGGTTTCAAGCGCGACTTCGCCTCGGCGGTGACGGTCTCCGGCGGACTGCTCGGGCCGATCATTCCACCGTCGATGGTGATGATCATCTACGGTGTCATCGCTTTTCAGCCGGTGGGCGCGCTGTTCATGGCCGGAGTGGTACCGGGGATTCTGATCACCATCGGATTCGCGATTATCATCTTTCTGATCGGTCTGTTCTGCGGGTTCCCGCGTGAGGGACAGGCGGATGCACCTAAAGTCACGCCGGCGGAGTTCCTCAAGGATATCGTGCCGTTGAGTATTCCGCTGATCATTATCACCGGCATCGCGGCGGGGGTGATGACACCCACCGAGGCGGGTGCGATCGGCTCCCTGCTGGCGCTGCTGATCGGCACGTTGGTCTACCGCTCGCTGCGCTGGTCCGAACTGCCGGACGTGCTGTTTCGGGTTGCACTCAATGCCGCGATGATCACCGGCTTGATCGCTTCGGCCACCATGTTCGGTTGGGCGCTCTCGTTCGAAGAGGTACCCGATCGGGTGGTAGCGCTGATCAACGGAGTGACCGACTCACCGATCGTGTTCCTGCTGCTGATCAACCTGCTGATCATAGTACTGGGGATGTTCCTGGAGAGCATGAGCATCCTGATCGTGATGGTGCCGATCGTATTGCCGGCGGCGCTGGCGATGGGGATCGATCCTATCCACTTTGGTGTCGTCATCAGCCTGGCAACGCTGGTCGGGCTGGTCACACCACCATTGGGGCCGGGACTCTTCGTGGTGATGGCGACCACACCGATCTCCATGTCGGCGCTGTTCAAGTCGATGATGCCCTTCCTGCTGATGATGTTCCTGTGTATGGCGCTGATCAACGTGGTTCCGGCGCTGTCGCTGTGGCTACCTGCAATGTTTGGGTTGATGTGATCTGTGCTGAGCACTACCGAAGGAGGTTTTGATGAGTGAAAAAGCGCTGCACAGTGCCGAAGCGGCTGTGTATGGAGCCCATCTGGCGCGTGCGAGCGCGCTGGTCGCGGGCGATCGGGCGGCGATGGAGCCGTTGCTGTCACCGAATCTGCACTATATCCATGCGCCGGGCCGGATCGATAACCGGGACAGCTATCTCGATTTCTTGCAGTCTGTGCGTTTCCTCAAGGTTGAGGTCTCGGACCGCCAGATCAGCGTGATGGGCGAGGTGGCAATCCTGACCGGCATCCTGAGGATGAAGTTACAGCGCGAGGGGCAGGAGGAACCGACATCGCCGGTGTCCGCGATCACCGAAGTGTGGCACCGCCAGGAGCGCGGTAACTGGGCACTGCTGAATTTCCAGTCCACCAGCGTCAAGTAATGGGTGTTTCTGAAAAGGGGCGAAAGGCCGCGTCACCAATCACGCGCAGTTGTGCGCCGACTTCGCGCTGGAAGCAGCCCTCGGGCGGGATGAGCCTCTGGCCAGCACCTCGATGCAGCATCGTTTCGAAGCCGGTATGGATCGGCAGGTCATCATCGAGAGTTACCCTGTGCTGTGGGAGCCGTGCATCGCTCTCCACGGCACCTGGATAACGGATCGGAGTGCCCCCGCCTCGCACGAGTTTTGACCCTGTACCGCCGACTCAAAGCGCTGGGGCGGTCGTGATATTTACAACTGGTTACAAAACTCCACAACTTCGATCAACAACCGCATAACTGGTTTACAGCCGGGTTTTAGTCTTCAAGCGTCACAGAACTTTTTCCGCGTAGAAAGGATGCCTGGGCGGCATCTGGTCACACTCCCGAGGAATGACGCTAATGAAGAATCAGATTTTCCGTCGCACATCTGGATACCTGCTGGTCGCAGCTGCTGCAGCTTTGTCTGCACCAGCCTCCGCCTACAACCTGTACAACCAGGACGGCACCGAGCTGAACCTGGATATCGAGGTGATCCTCGGCCATTTCAGCAGCGAAGAGACCTACGGCAACAGCGAATCCAGCCCTGCTTGGAGTGAAGGCTATGCCAAGTACGGCTTCTCCGGCAGCAAGGTGGTCGGCAACGGTAGTCTGTTCGGTGCGGTCAATGCCGTGACCTCCGGCACCTGGGGCGATGGCGATGCCGCTGGCCTGACCACCGGTGACGAGCGCGACACCGATATCGAAGACCTGTACGTGGGTTACCGTACCGAGATGGTCGAGTTCTCCTTCGGTCGCCAGAACCTGACCTTCGGTGACGGTTTCATCCTCAACGGTGACTCGCTGAACATGGGCGAGGGGCTGGACGGCATCGTGCCGGGGTTCAGCGCCAACCGTGGCGGCGCCTACTGGCTGGCCGCGCGCAAGGCGTTCGACAAGACCGCCGTGCTGCGTGTCGGCGGTGAGTCCGGCCCGCGTGGCGATCTGTTCTGGTTCGAATCCGACAACCCGGCCCAGGCCAGCGTCGAGATGTCCGGGATCAACCTGGAGTACGTCACCGACAAGGGCACCTTCGGCCTGATGCACCTGAAGGGGCTGGACGTGGATGACAACGAAGCCGCGTTCTTCGGTTACGACGGTCGCGACGGCCAGAAGACCACCAGCGTTCGCTTCCAGGGCAACGCCGGGGTCGAGAACCTGTTCCTCTCCGCCGAGTACGTGGATCAGTCCCAGGGCAACAGTAACCCGGACGCCAACGCCTGGTACGCCGAGGCGGGCTGGACCTTCGCCGACCTGCCCTGGTCGCCGAGCCTGAACTACCGCTACACCAGCTACGATGAGGGCTACGACCCGCTGTTCTTCGGCTTCAACCGCGGTTACGGCACCTGGTTCCAGGGTGAAGTGGCCGGCAACTATGCCGGTCCCTTCGGTACCGATGCCGACATTCATTATCTGGGCGTGAAAGCCAACCCGACCGAGATGCTGACGGTGGGCGCGTCGTACTTCGACTTCAGCGATACGGTGGGCGGCTCCGGCAGCAACGATGCCAACGAGATCGATATCTGGGCGGAGTGGGTGGCGCACGATCACCTGATCATCAGCCCGCTGGTCGGCTTCTACACCCCGGATGCGGCTACCAGCACCCAGGGCAACGACGATACCAACACCTATGTTCAGGTGCTGGCGATCGTACCGTTCTAAACTGATTACAAGACTCACTACAAGGCTAATTACAAGATATATCCGCACAGGGCCGGCCTCGTCGCCGGCTCCTGTTGCTTAAAGGCCCCAGAGGATCTGCAAATGAAGACTGAATACTCCCTGCTTATCGGTGGACAGACTACCGCCGGTGCCAAAGACCCCTTCGCCGTGATCGATCCGGCCACCGGCGAGCGCTTCGCGGACTGCCCCGCAGCCTCACCGGAGCAGGTCGATCAGGCGGTCGCTGCCGCGGCCGAAGCGTTCAAAAGCTGGCAGTACAGCTCGGACGCCGAGCGCAAGGCGATCCTGCACCGTATCGCCGACGCCATCGAAGCCAACGCCGATGAGCTGGCGCAGATCGTCACCCGCGAGCAGGGCAAGCCGCTGGCGCTGGCGCAGATGGAGGTGGGCGGTGCCATCGCCTGGACCCGCTACACGGCCGAGCTGGAGATCCCGGTCAAGGTGATCGAGGACAGCGAGCAGCGCCTGGCCGAACTGCATCACAAGCCACTGGGCGTGGTCGGCTCGATCACCCCCTGGAACTGGCCGCTGATGATCGCGGTATGGCACATCATGCCGGCACTGCGCACCGGTAACACGGTGGTGGTTAAACCCTCTTCGCTGACCCCGTTCAATACCCTCCGTCTGGTCGAGTTGATCAACGAGCAGGTACCGGCCGGCGTGATCAACATCGTCACCGGCGAGGGCGGTATCGGCCGTGCCATGACCGGTCATCCGGATATCAACAAGATCGTGTTCACCGGTTCGACCCCGACCGGCCAGGACATCATGCGCAATGCCGCCGGCAACCTGAAGCGCCTGACCCTGGAACTGGGTGGCAACGATGCTGGTATCGTACTGCCCGACGCCGATCTGGACGCGGTGGCGATGGGGATCTTCCAGACCGCCTTCCTCAACATGGGGCAGACCTGCGCGGCGCTGAAGCGCCTCTATGTGCATGATTCGCTGTATGACGAGCTGTGTCAGCGCTTGGCCGATATTGCACGGCAGCAGAAAGTGGGTTCCGGCCTGGAGGAGGGTGTCACCTTCGGACCGGTACAGAACAAGTCGCAGTTTGAGTTGGTCAAAGAGCTGGTCGAGGATGCCCGCGCCCAGGGCGCGAAGGTACTCTGCGGCGGCGAAGCGCTACCGGGCAACGGCTACTTCTACCCGCCGACCATCGTCGCCGACATTACCGATGGCACCCGCCTGGTGGACGAAGAGCAGTTCGGCCCGGCCTTGCCGGTGATCCGCTACAGCGATATCGAAGACGCGATCGCCCGCGCCAACGACAACCCCAACGGCCTCGGCGGCTCGGTCTGGGGCAGCGATATCGAGCAGGCACGCAAGGTCGCGGTGCGTCTGGAGAGCGGTACCGCCTGGATCAACAACCACGCCGAAGTGTTGCCGCACTGCCCGTTCGGCGGCTGCAAGATGTCCGGTTTCGGTGTCGAGTTCGGCGAGGAGGGACTGCTCGAATATACCCAATCCCAGCTGCTCAGCATCAAACGCGCCTGACACTCAGGACCTCATCATTCCACCCCTGGCTCCTGTACACCGGAGAATCAGATTGGCCCCCGAGCAGGGGCCTTTTTTGTATTCGGCAGCATCCTTCGACTGCACAGGGGGACAAGGAAGAGATTATGATGTTAACTTTCAGTCGTATCACGAAATGCATGAGTAGCGTTGATGACGATTGAACATGCCGACACACGGGAGTTTCAGCAGAAGAGCCTGGAGTTGATCTCCAGCCTGGTTTCCTTGAGCAGTTCCGCCTTTTTCCTGGTCGATCCCGGCATGCAGCACAAGGGGGCGGTGCTCTATAATCTTGCCGCCGATGCGGAGAAGGCCTACGCCTCGGAGTACGGCGCACTCGATCCGTTACATCCAGAGCGTTTCGCAAACAGCGATGAGGTACTGGTCACGCTGGACTCGCGGATCGCCCCTCATCATCTCAAGCAGACGCTCTACTACCAGAATTTCATGGTGCCGTTTAACCATCGCTATGTCGTGGATATGTTTTTCCGCCGTGAGGGACAGATCATCGCCGGACTGAGCATTATGCGGGAGGAGTCGCTGGGCAATTTCCGGGCCGACGAGTTGGATTTACTGAGGAAAGTACAGCCCTTTCTCGAATATGCCCTCAACGCCGTGTACCTGCCGCGTAGGGAGAGTGAACGCCAGGATCTCGCCGCCAAGTACGAGTTGACCGAGCGTGAGCTCGATGTGCTGGAACTGGTGCTGCGCGGTAGCAGTAACAAGGCGATTGCCACGGATCTCGCCTTGGGAGAGGCGACGGTCAAGACCCATCTGATACGGATCTTTCGAAAAACGGAGGTGAAAAAACGCAGCGAGCTTGTCGCCAAGGTGCTGCTGGACCTGAACGGCTAAGGCTATTTCCCCAAGTCCACCTTCCGGTGGATCCCGCATCTTGCCCTAGATCCCAATACTGAACGCTGAATCAGTCGATTACTTTTAGCTGAGGAGGCGAGTATCGCTATGGCCGATAATCAGGCTCAGGATCTTCTGTCCAGAAGATACCGTGTCATGGGGCATCACACCCCGCTGTTTTACGAGAAGCCGCTGCAACTGGTGCGTGGCGAGGGCGTCTGGCTCTGGGATAGCGAGGGCAAGCGCTACCTGGATGTCTACAACAACGTGCCCCACGTGGGCCACTGCAACCCCCGCGTAGTCGAGGCGCTGAGCCGCCAGGCATCGACTCTGAATATCCACACCCGCTACCTGCACAACAATATCGTCGATTACCTGGAGCGGCTCACCGCCACGTTCGACGACAGCCTGCAGATGGCGATGCTGACCTGCACCGGCAGTGAGGCCAACGAGCTAGCGTTGCGCATGGCGCGCTACTGCACCGGTGGGCAGGGGATCATCGTCACCGACTTCGCCTATCACGGCAACACCGAAGCGGTGGCCGAGATCGGTACCGGCTTTATGCCGGAGGCGAAAACCACCAAGCGGGTAAAGGCGTTCCCAATACCCGACTCCTACCGCGGTATCGACGGCCTGACCGGCGAGGCGTTGGCGCAGGCCTATGCCGACCGCGTGCAGCAGGCGATCGACGCCTTTCATGCAGAGGGTATTAAGGTAGCCGGGATACTGGTCTGCCCGGACTTTGCCAATGAGGGCTTGCTCAATGTACCGGCCGGCTTTCTGGAACAGGCGGTAGCGAAGGTGCGCAAGGCCGGTGGCGTGTACATCGCTGACGAGGTGCAAGTAGGATTCGGTCGCTCCGGAAAACACTTCTGGGCCCACCAATGGTATGACGTAACGCCCGATATCGTGACGATGGGCAAGCCGATGGGCAACGGCCACCCGCTGGCCGGTGTCGTGGCCCGTCCGGAGATGATCGAGGCGTTCAGCAAGGAGGCGATGTACTTCAATACCTTCGGCGGTAACCCCGTATCCTGCGCCGTTGGCATGGCGGTGCTCGACGTTCTGCAAGAGGACAACCTGATGCAAAACGCGGTGACCACTGGAGCTTATGTGACTGATGGCCTGAACAAGCTGCAACAAAAGCACGAGCTGATCGGTGAGGTGCGTGACCTGGGTATGTTCTTCGGTGTTGAGCTGGTACAGAGCCGCACCAGCAAGGCACCGGCCAAGGCCGAGGCTCGGCGCATTATCAATCGGATGCGCGACAAGGGTGTGCTGATCAGCACCATCGGTGTGCATAACTCCATTCTTAAGCTCCGTCCTCCGATGCCATTCCAGCCAGAGCATGGGGATATTTTGCTGGAGATGTTGGACGAGGTGCTGACTGAGATGGAGGGCCGGGTATGAGCGCATTCTATCAATTGACCCCCGAACAGCAGAGTCAGTGCTTGTTGCAGATGGCGGCCCAGGCGCTGAGCCACTGGTCGTTGCAGGACAGCGAGCTGCAGTTGGTGAAGTATCGCGAAAACGCCGTATACCGGGTCGATACCGCCGATGGCCGGCGCTATGCACTGCGTATCCACCGACCGGGTTACCACAGTGGCGCAGCATTGCGCTCCGAACTGCAGTGGATGTCGGCGCTGGCGGAAAACGGCATCGCGGTGCCGGAAGTTATCCCGACGGTCGACGGGCGTCTTCTGGTCAGTGAGTCGCATATGGCCGTGCCCGAGGCGCGCGACATCGATCTGTTCGCGTGGATCGATGGCGAGCAGTTTGGCTCGGTGGAGCAGGGGCTGGGTGACAACGCCGAACGCATCGAGCATCTCTATTCCACCCTCGGGGTGATGGCTGCCCGGCTGCACAACGGCTCAAGCGACTGGATACCGCCGGCAGGGTTCGAGCGTCATGCCTGGGATCGCCAGGGCTTGGTGGGTGAAGAACCCTTCTGGGGGCGTTTCTGGGAGCTCGAACTGTTGACCGAGGAGCAGAAACGGCTGATGGAAAGCGTTCGCGAGCGTATCGCCGAGAAACTGGAGGGCTACGACCGTTCGCCCCAGCGTTATGGGTTGATCCATGCTGACTTCGTGCCGGAGAACCTGATGGTCGAGGGCGACACTGTGCGCCTGATCGACTTCGACGACGCCGGCTTCGGCTGGCACCTGTTCGAGCTGGCCACGGCACTCTACTTCATCCAGGAGGAGCCCGGCTTTCCGGTGGCGAAACAGGCGTTGATCGACGGCTATCGCCGTGAGCGGGCGTTGTCGGATCAGGAACTGGAGGATCTGGAGCTGTTCCTGGCCGCCAGAGCCTGTACCTACCTGGGCTGGATCCGCAGCCGACAGGAGACCGAAACCGCCCGTGAGCTGGCGCCGGAGCTGATCCGTCGGGCCTGTCGGCAGGCAGAGCGGTTTTTGGAGATAAGTTGAGCCGGGGGAGGGGACTCGGGACACGTCATGGCGACACTCACCCTGAACCGGGTGAGTGTCGGTCTGGATCGATCTTAGAGACGATCAAATCTGTATGGAGTTGGATCGATGATCGGTTCAACGCCGGCTACCAGGTCAGCGGCCAACTGGCCGGCGGCCGGACCGGTACCGAAACCGTGGCCGGAGAAGCCGGTGGCGATGGTCAGACCAGGAATCGATTCAATGTGGTCGATCACCGGGTTGGAATCCGGCGTTACATCGAGCAGGCCGGCCCAGGCTTCTTCCACTCTGGCTCCCTCAAATGCGGGCCAGGCCGCCTTGAGGTTATTCAGCGCGTCCTGGTTCAGGCCGGCGTTAAAGTCCGGATCGTTGGTACGCACCTTCTCGAACGGCGACTCGCGATCGGCCTTCCAGCGACGTGGCAGCGCCAGATCCTTGAAAAAGGCTTTACCGAAACCGATCTTCAGGAAGCTGCGCTGTGTGCGCAGCTGGTCCAGATAGCGGTGGCCGATCAGCAGGTGATCCAGCGTGACCGGAGCGTCGAGCTTGCCGCGCTGGGTGATGATAAAGCCGCCGTCCTGATGCTTGCGGAAGGAAAAGTCCGGTGCACCCAGTGCGGTGTCGGTCGGGCCCTCCATCGGCTGAGTTCTCAGCACCGAGCAGATCAGAGGCAGGGTCGGCAGCGACACGCCCAGGTTGCCGAGGAAACGACGTGACCAGGCACCACCGGCCAGCAACACCTGCGAACAGCGTACCTCGCCCTTTTCCGTGACCACGCCTGATACCCTGCCTGCCGACATGGACAGTGTGCGCACCGCGCAGTTTTGCACCAGTGTCGCGCCGCGCTTCATCGCCGCGTTGGCAATGGCGCTGGTGGTGATCGAAGGTTCGGCATAGCCGTCGGAGGGGGTATGGATGCCGCCGACCCAGTTGCCCTTGCCGCCAGGTACCAGCCGGTCAATATCGCCGGGTGTCAGCAGTTTGGAATCCAGATTCAATGTCTCAACAGACTTGTACCAGTCTTCGTAGAACGCCATCTGCGCTTCGGTGCGGGCGACGAACATGATACCCGCCTGACGGTAACCGACCGAGCGGCCGATGCGCTCGGGCATTCCAGCCCACAGGCGGTCGGCTGCCTGGGCCAGCGGCACGTCATGGGCATGGCGGCTGGTCTTTCGGATCCAGCCCAGGTTGCGGGAGGATTGTTCACCGGCGATATGGCCTTTTTCGAGCAACAGCACCGAGATATTGCGCTCTGCCAGGGCCAGGGCGGCGGTGACGCCGACAATACCGCCACCGATGATGACGGCGTCGGCGGCGGAGGGAAGTTCGTCAGCTGTAGCGACGGGTTCCAGTGTTTTGGTCATAGTGGTTGTCCTGCAGCAGCGGCAGAGCCAGCGACGAATCTACCGACCCCACGGTGATTTATTGCGCGATGCGGATCTCTTCCACCTCGGCCTGTGACGCGCCACGGTAAGCCGTGACCTCCAGCTCGACCTTGTACACGGTGGAGCCCAGCGGCGGGCAGGTTACGGTGGTGGCCGGGTTGATGCCGCGGAACTTGGTACCGATGAACTCCATCACCGCCGGGGTGTCGTCCGGGTTCTGGATAAACACGCGGGACATGATGACGTCGGCCAGGGAGGCATCGACCGCCGCCAGCGCTCGCTCGATATTGTTGAACACCTGCTCGGTCTGTTCGATTACATCTTCCGGGATCTCTTGGGTATCCGGGTTGCGACCGGCGGTGTTGGAAACGTGGATCAGGTTATCCACCATTACCAAGCGGGAGTAGCTGGCGATCTCTTCAAACTTGGAGCCGGTTTTGACTTTTACGATCTTGGTCATTGGATCTTCTCGACAATAAATTACGAAAACGGGTAACGAAAACGGCACGGCGAGCAGCGCCGTGCCTGAATGGGGCGTCGAAGGGCGATCAGCGCAGCGCCGGGGTATCCCAGAGGTTCAGCTTGACGCCGATACCCTTTTCGATGGCGTTGCGGTAGATCTTGGTGGCCCAGGCCACGTCCTCCACCGGCATGCCGCCCACCGACATGATGATGATCTCGTCGTCGTTCTGGCGTGCCGGGGTGTCACCGCAGATGATCGCCCCCAGGTCTTCCAGCTCGTCCTTGCTCATCTGGCCCTCTGCGATCATGTCCATAAAGCGCATGCCGACCAGCGGGATCACGTGGTGGCTGGGCTTGGGTACCTCTTCGTACCAGGCTTCGTACAGGCCGATGCTGTCCATCACCTTGCGCACGTCCGGGCCACTCATGCCGTCGTCCAGGCTGCAGCTGGCCGGCATCGCCAGATAGGCGCCGGGCTTCAGCCACTCGCGCTTGACCATCGGGTAGGTGGTCGGGTCGCCCACTTCGCCGGAGTTGCAGTAGGAGATCAGGTCGGAGTCGCGTACCAGCTCCTCGATGCTGTCGACCACCTGCAGGGTGGTGATCTGCGGATAGCTCTCCTTGACCCAGGCGATGAAGTTGTCGAGGCTCTTCTGGCCGCGACCTTTCACCTTGATGGTGTCGATCTGCGGGCAGGCGGCGATGAAGGAGGCGACGGTGGTTTTACCCATCACGCCAGGGCCGAGCAGGCCGATCACTTTCGAATCCTTGCGCGCCAGATGGCGGGCGCCGACACCGGGAATCGCACCGGTGCGGTAGGCGGACAGCAGGTTGGCGGACATGTGGGCCAGCGGCGCACCGGTATCGATGTCGCTGAGGGTCATCATCAGGATTGAGCGCGGCAGCCCCTTTTCACGGTTGGCGATATTGGAGCCGTACCATTTCACGCCGCAGGTCTGGAAGTCGCCGCCGAGATAAGCCGGCATCGCCATCAGCCGGCGGTCAGCGGTCGGCTTGGGCATGGTCGGGAAGGGCGAGCTTTCCGGGAAGGTGATCATGGCGCCGTGGGAGTCGCTGTTGGGGCCGGCCATGCGGTAGTCACCCTTGTGCAGCAGCGAGAACATCTCCTCCATGGTATCGACGCAGGCAGGCATATCGGTCACGCCCGCTTTGATCATGTCCGGCTCGGACAGGTAGATAAAATCGATCTTGGTATTTTCAGACATTGCATCACCTATAGAAGTGGGTTGCCGAATCGAGGCTTAATTGAGGCATAGTTTCGAGCGTTGGATCAGGCCTTCACTTCCTGGAACGCGATCTTCAGCGCCAAGGTCAGCTTGTCGACCTCGGTTTCGGTCAGGGTCAGGGTTGGCGAGAGGATGATCTTGGTTCCCACAGGACGCACGATGGCACCTTCACGCATGGTCACGGCAGCGAGGCGGTTGGCATAACCGTTGGTCGGATCGATCGGCTCACGGGTCTCCTTGTTGGCGACCAGATCGATGGCAATCATCAGTCCCTTGCCGCGGATCTCACCGACGGCGGGGAAGTCGAGCAATGCGTGCTCCAGCTTGCGCTTGAGCAGCTCACCCTGAACGGCGGCGTTTTGCGGCAGGTTCTCCTGCTCGACGATCTTCAGCGACGCCAGCGCGGCAGCGCAGGCGACTGGATGACCGGAATAGGTGTAGCCGTGCATCACCGCGCCGGTGAAGGATTGGCAGCCTTCGATGGCGCTGGAGATGCGCTCGTTTACCAGGGTGGCACCCAGCGGGATATAACCGGAGTTGATCCCCTTGGCGAAACACTGGATATCCGCTTTGACGCCCCAGCCGCGCACGCCGAACATACTGCCGGAGCGGCCGAAACCGGTGACCACCTCGTCGGCGATCAGTAGCACGCCGTACTTGTCGCAGACCTGGCGCACCAGCGGCCAGTAGTTGGCCGGGGGCACGATAACGCCGCCGGCACCCTGCACTGGCTCGGCGATGAACGCGGCCACAGTGTCCGGGCCCTGGAACAGGATCTCCGCCTCCAGCTGTTTGGCGCAGAGATGACCAAGCTCCTCCGGATCCTCACAGTTCCACGGGTTGCGGTAGAGCCAGGGGGTATCGATGTGGATGCAGCCCGGCAGCATGGGTTCGTAGGAGGTACGGAACACAGTGTTGCCGTTGACCGAGGCGCCGCCGAAGTGAACGCCGTGGTAGCCCTGTTTCAGCGAGATGAACTTGTAGCGCTGGGACTGCCCGACCGCCTTCCAGTACTGACGCGCGATCTTCAGCGCCGTTTCCACCGCATCGGAGCCGCCAGAGCTGAACATCGCCTTGGTCATCCCCTCCGGTTGGGTCATCTCGACCAGCCTGTCGGCCAGCTCGTGGACGCGGGGGTGGGAGCAGCCGTCGAAGATCTGGAAATACTCCAGCTCATCCAGCTGGGCGCGGATGGCATCTTTGACCTCCTGGCGGTTATGACCGACGTTGACGTTCCACAACCCACCCACACCGTCGACCAGCCAGTCGCCGGCAGCAGTCTGGACGTAGTTGCCGTCGCCTTTGACGATCTGGATAAAGTTGCGCGAGGCCGGGTCGCCGGGATGGGCCATCGGGTTCCAGAAGTTTTGTGTTTTAGTTGTCGCTTTTGGGGCTGTCGATTGCATGATCTACTCCGGTTTCTTTGGACCGCGAGAAGCGCGCCGGGGCGGAGTCCAGCGCGGCAACGATGTCCCAGCGAGGTGGAACGCGGCCGATAAAATCGAGTATATCGATGCGAGTTTGGGCGACTATCAACCAGAAGGTTGATAGTGCCCTGGTGCGGATAGCGGGTGGAGTAGGAGACTAGTGCTTCTGGTACAGCGTGGAGATCAGTTCGTTCTTACTGTTGATCGATAGCTTCTGGAAGATATGCTGCAGGTGGGTCTTGACCGTGGCCAGGCTGCAGTCCAGGTTGTTGGCGATCGATTTGTTCGGCAGCCCCTGGGTCACCAGCTCGACCACCAGGCGCTCCTTATTGGTCAGGCCATGCTGGCTGCAGAAGGTGTCGAACTGGGCATTCTTCGGCGAGCCGATGCTCTGCTCCAGCGAGAACTGCATGAACTGATAGAGCTTGTTCACCCGGCGTACGTAGTCGGCATCGATCTCCGGCTGGCTGGCCAGGTTGAACAGGGCGAAACCGGCAATCAGCTGGTTGTCCTGGCGCAGGAACAGCTCGACGATATCGCGCACGCCCCAGGGGTTGATGAACTCTTGGAAATAGGGATGCTCGCTGCGCTCACTACCGGACACCAGATCGCTCATCTTGACCACGTCGACATCATTGTCGGAGAACAGGGTCGGATGCAGCGGATCGTACTTGTGGTAGGTGTTGACGTATTCCCTGTGCATCGAGGGCTGCAGCTGGTGTACTTTGTAGCACACCGGTTTACCCTTCTCGTCGATAAGGTAGGAGATCGCCTTAGGTACGTCGAGCACACCGGTAAGCAGACCGAGACATTCCTCCTGGAACTGATATAGCCCTACCGAGTGCGACAGTGAATTGACGTTCATATAACTGTCACCCGCTTGTAAGAAAGTTAATATATTAACTTATTAGCGCGGGTGAGAGTTGATGTCAAATGAATTCTATTCGCCGCGCCGGCCTGTGGCCGATCCGGGCGTCCCTGCCCAAGCCGGGGCTCAGTTTTTCCTGCGCAGTAATCCCCAGATATAGAAGCCCAGCGATGCCACGATCATCAGGAACAGGGTCAGGCTGATCGGCCGGGTCAGGAATATCGTCAGATCGCCATCACCAACCCCCATCGCCTGGCGGAAGCGGGTCAGGAATACCGGCCCCAGTACCAGACCGAGGATGATCGGCACCGCCGGAATGTTCGCCCGGCGAAGCATATAGCCGAAGATGGCGAAACCGAGCGCGATCATCGCATCGGAGAAGCGGTAGTTCTGGCTGTAGCTGCCGATAAAGCCGAGCACCAGGATGAAGGCACCGATGAAACGACCACGAATGCGGGTCAGGTTGACGATCCAGCGGGTGGCGAAGGTCAGGTACAGGAACACCACGATATTCATCAGGAACAGCGATAGATACAGCCCCGAAATGAACTCGGGGCGCTCTACGAACAGCGTCGGTCCCGGGATGTAGTTATGCACCATGAACACCGCCAGCAGCATCGCCATCAGCGCGTCGGTGGGAATGCCGAACGCCAGTAGCGGTACCATGACCGAGGCG
The DNA here is from genome assembly GCF_014641945.1 of Marinobacterium zhoushanense. Taxonomy (GTDB): domain Bacteria; phylum Pseudomonadota; class Gammaproteobacteria; order Pseudomonadales; family Balneatricaceae; genus Marinobacterium_D; species Marinobacterium_D zhoushanense. Next base: position 845,113 of record NZ_BMIJ01000001.1, on the reverse strand, counting down.
GTGACCGCGTTGTTGGAGGTCTCGGAGGCGATCACACCTTCCGGCGCGCCATCGCCGAACTTCTCCGGATTCTTGGAGAATTTCTGCGCCAGGGTGTAGGAAAAAAACTGCGAGCCGAACTCGCCGACACCGGGCAGCAGGCCCATTACCACGCCCAGCGCAGCGGATCGGATCACCGTCACTTTATGCCGGAGAAGTTCGACAAAGCCAGCGAACATGCCGCTACCCTCCAGCTTGGTTTTCTGTGCGTCATTGCCGCGCTGGGACAGCAGCACGAAGGCCTGGGACATGGCGAACAGGCCGATCACCGCCGGCACCAGCGGGATACCGCCGAGGAGCCAGCTCTGGTCGAAGGTGAACACCTGGGTGCTGTATGAGCGATCCAGACCGACGGTACCGAGGAAGATACCGAAGCCGAGCATCATCGCCGCTTCAACCACATGGTTGCGGTGGGCAAGCACAACGAAGATCATCCCCAGTGCGGCCAGCATGGCGAACTCTGCGGAGCCGAACTGTCGGGCCACCTGGGACAGAGTGGGCGCGAGCAGTACCAGCGAACAGACACTGATGATGCCGCCGACAAACGATGAGGTGTAGGCGATCGACAGTGCGCGCTTGCCCTCACCGCGTTTCGCCATCGGGTGGCCGTCGTAGGTGGTCAGCACCGCCACCGGGGTACCGGGGGTGTTCATCAGGATGGCGGGTATCGCCCCGCCGTACCAGGCACCACCGTACACGCCGAGCAGCAGGGAGACGCCGGCCAGCGGCTCCATCGAGAAGCTAAGCGGTAACAGAATCGCCATGACCCCGGCGGGTTCCAGTCCCGGAATGGAGCCGATGGTCACGCCGATCAGCGCGCCCAGCACGATCGCCATCAACACATTGAGATGGCCAATTTCATTAAGACCTAAGAGTAACGTCTCCATAGTGTCGGGCCTCTGTTATAGATACTGGTTGGCGAGGTCGGCGAGGTCGTCCGGCAGCAGGGAGTAGAGCCAGGCATCCGGTAGCCAGATGTGCAGGATGATGCGGAAGACAATGATCAGTGCCGCCACGGTGAGCAGGTTGGTGATAAACCAGGTGCGATCGAGCAGGCGCGACAGCCAGAGCAGGGTTGTCGTAAACAGGACGGTCGACAGCAGAAAGCCGAACAGAGTCAGGGACTGGATATACAGGAAGAACAGTAGAGATGACGCAATCGCAGTGCGATAGCTTTCCAGGCCGTCGAACACCATCTCCACGGTGTTTTCACCGCGGACGATAGCTGAGTTGCGGAACTCTTTGAGTGACTGGGCAACACGGACCAGCGAAAAGATGGCCATGACACTGAGGCCGAGAGCGGAGCCAACCATGGGCTGGGTGAACCAGCCGCGTTTGGTATTGACCCAGGCCGCCTGGTCGGGAAGCAGGCATAGAAGAAGCACTGACACCAGCAACAGGAACCAGTAGACCCCGTAGGATTTCTCCTCCAGGGACTCCTCGTTCTCCTGCGCCGCTGATATCTGTTTTGTCGAGATGTTATTCATGGGCTCGTGACGGCTACTGAACCCCGCAGTCCCTCATGGACTCCGGGGTTCGCTTGTTACAACAGGCAGATCACTTCATGAACTTGAGCAGCTCTTTCGAGGCTTCAAAGTCATTCGCAACCCGCTTCTCGGCATCCGCGCCGCCAACCCAGTAGATACCTGCGCCGGTGTTCGCAACCAGATCAGATACGCGCTGATCCTTGAGTGCCTTCTGTGCGATCTCGGCGATACGGTTCTTGATCTCTTCGGAAGTGCCTTTCTTGACGAACAGGCCGTTCCAGGTGGTCTGCGAAATACCGGTCTGCTCCGCCAGTGTTGGTACGTCCGGCGCAATAGAGATGCGCTCATTGGTGATCGAGGCGATCACTTTCGCTTCGCCGGACTTCAAGCAGGCCAGGATCTGCTGAGTCGTGGTGTTGATCACGTCCGCATCGCCGGTGGCCAGCGTAGAGCAGTCGTTGGTGTCGAACGGGGCGTCAGAGGCGAATTTGATCCCCTCTTTGACCGCGGCCTTGAAGGTGATCGCCGTGGGTAGCGCCTGGTATCCGAAGTGACCCAGGGACACATCGTGAGTCTGGGAGTATTCCGCCAGTTCCTTCAGGTTGTTGTATGGCGAGTCGGCTTTGGTGGCGATGACGAACGGATAGTCGAGGAAGATACCGACAGGCTCGAAGGTATCCTTTTCGTACGGCGCGTTACCGGCCAATACGTGGGTGGTGAGAATGTCCGCGACGAAGGAGCCGATAGTCAGGCCGTTGGGCGGCGTATTGGCCACGTCGGCAGCTCCGATCAGGCCGCCGCCGCCGGCCTTGTTCACGACAGTTGCGGGCTTGCCGGTTTCATTGGTCATCTCTTCGGCGATGATGCGGGTCAGGATATCTTCCAGGTCACCCGGCGGCCAGGGCACAACGAACTTCACCGGACGGGACGGATAGTCGGCCGCAGAGGCAGTCGTTGCGGTCAGTAGCGGAGCCGCGGCTACGGCTGCCGCAACGAGCAATGTCTTGAACTGTTTTTTCATGGTCACCTCACGTGTGTATGTTAGTCTTTTTTAGAGTTTTTCGAGCTATTGAGGGGCACGATGAGTACCGGTATCTGAGTGTGGTGAAGCACTTTTTGGGCGGTGGAACCCAGGAAAATCCTGGACGCTGTCGAGGCGCTTCGTTCACCCATCACGATCAGGTCGGCAGCCAGCTTGTCCGCGCTACGCACGATCACCTTAGCCGGCGGGCCAACGAGTACTTTTATTAGAGTCGGGTAGGGCAGCTGGGTACCTTCCGGCAACTCTTCATCCAGGAAGCTCTGGATCCTTTCGGTTATGCGTTCCTTGTAGGTGTTCAGCCAGGCGTTGGTATGGGCCGCGTTTACCTTGCGTGGCAGGTAATCATCAATCATCTCGGCGGCGGCGCTGTTAAACGGCTCCAGCGCGTGGATGAAAATGATCTGGGCATCATGCTTGAGCGCCTGCTCCACCGCCATGCGAAAAGCGGGACGGCTGCCCGGGCTGATGTCGGAGGCGTAGAGGATCGTATTGATCGTTGGCAGCATCTAGCGTCTCCCCGCAAACGGGTTATTGACTGAACACACCTTCATTACAGTGCAATTAGCAGGCATTGCCTATCAACCGTACGGTTGATAGGCGTGTTTGATGGGAGAAGCCGAGTGAGGGACTTTGGCTTGATGCTATCGCGGCGAGCTCAACTGAACAGTGCCAACTGGTCGCCGGTCTGGGGTGGTACCGAGAACAGGTCCGTACGCAACTGCAGTCGGTCACGCTGGCCCAAGCCGTATCGGTTGAGTGCCAGGCGAAAGCGTTGCTCGATCAGATTGGCGAACGCGCCTTCGCCACGCATCCGGGTGCCGAAGCGACTGGCATACTCCTGACCGCCACGGCTCTGACGGATCAGACTCATCACATGTTCGGCCCGGTCCGGATAGTGGTGGTCCAGCCATTCACGAAATAGATCCTTCACCTCATGCGGCAGGCGGATGAAGATATAGCCGGCGGAACGCGCTCCGGCATCGGCACTGGCTTTGACAATGGCTTCGAGCTCGCGGTCATTGATCATCGGTATCAGCGGTGCGACCAACACACCGACCGGCACGCCAGCGTCGGTCAGATCGCGGATCGCCGCTAACCGGGTCCTGGGGCCGGCCGCACGCGGCTCGAGCGTACGTTTGAGTTGCGGATCCAGCGTGGTCATGCTGATCATCACCGAGCAGAGCTGCTGTCGAGCCAACTCGGCGAGCAGATCGAGATCCCGGGTGATCAGCGCACCCTTGGTGATGATCGTCACCGGCTGGCGGAACCGGAGCATCACCTCCAGCAGCTCGCGTGTGGTGCGGCGTTGCTGCTCCAGCGGCTGGTAGGGATCGGTGTTGGCGCCCAGGGTGATCGGTGTGCAGCGGTAGTTTTTCCCCCGTAACTCCTTCTCAAGCTGCTCGGCTGCATGGGTCTTGCAAATGATATGGGTCTCGAAATCGAGCCCCGGTGACAGGTCCCAGTAGGCGTGGCTGGGGCGGGCAAAACAGTAGATACAGCCGTGTTCGCAGCCGCGGTAGGGGTTGATCGACTGCTCGAAGGGTACATCGGGCGAACTGTTGCGGCTGATGATGGTTTTCGGCCGCTCTTCGATCTGTACCGTAGCGATTCGGTCAGTAACCTCGCCGTCGTCAAACTCCGTTTCGGCGTCGAGTTCCTGGTGGGTGGGTGAGAAACGGTTGGCTGGATTGCTCAGGGCAGCCCGGCCTCGTAGAGGTTTTGAAGCGGACATGAAGGCGCTGCTCTTAATAAAATACTGTTTAAATATACAGTATATGGGTTGCAGCGCAAGCCAGGCGGTGTTATGCGCTTCACTCTGCCGCTGATCTGTAACCCGACTAATAAAGGGTGTCCGCAATAACTGGTTGATGCACGACTTACTGTAAGGTACTCATATCGTTCTCCCAACGGAAAAGGTGGTTGATAACATTAAAGCTTTAACCCTTCTCTAACCCCTCTGTCTTTAAGTTGTCCATCTGGTTCTAAATACCCTATCGCCGGTGGACACAGTTCATGCCTTCTTACCTTCTGCTTTTGGTCTCCTTGGTGCTTGCCCTGCTATCGGGCTGTGCCAGTATGGGTGATCAGAGGGATTATTCCTCCCAGGCCAGCCACATACCATTGACGGTGCCAGCCTGGTCAAACGATGACTCAATGGGTTCTGCCACGCATCTGACAGAACTGATAAACAGCCAGGAACTTCAATCGCTGGTTTCCGAGGCTCTGGCCAATAACCCCGGATTACAGCAAACCCTCCTGGCGCTTGAGCAGAGCAAGACCCAGTTACGCCAGAAGCGCGGTGACCGCTACCCGGAGCTGGAAGCTGGGTTCAGCGCAAGCAACACCAAGGATTCTGACAGCCAATACACAGGGTCGCTGACACTTAACTGGCAACTGGATCTGTGGCAACACATTGAAGACGGTATTAACGCAGCAGAGCAAAGCCAGTTTCAGCAACAGGAAACCTATCAGGCAGCCAGGGATACGCTGGCGTCTGAAACGATGAGTAGCTGGCTAAGCCTGATCTCGCAAAAACGTTCCCTGGCGATAGAACGGCAAAGGCTGAACACCCTTGAAAGGAACGAGCAATTTATCCTGCAACGGTATCAGCGAGGCCTCGGTACTCTGGATGACCTTGACAGTGCTCGCAGTTCAACCCTCAGCACCCGTGCTTCAGCACGCGAGCTTGAACAGTCCATTCGCGAAGGTGAGAGAGCGCTGAACAGTCTGCTGGGTCGTGTAACCGACAACCCATATCAGGTGCCCGACGAGTACCCCAACGTAGAGAAACCACTGGCTGAATTACCGGAACAGACTCTGGCCCGCCGCCCGGATTTGCAGGCGGCGTGGCACGCCATTGCGGCAGCCGAAAAAGACGCCAGCGTTGCTTATAAAGACCTGCTTCCGAGGATAGATGTTCAAGCCGCACTGGAAGACATTGCAGCCTCACCTGGAGATGCCCTTCTCACCGATCCGGTCTGGTCTTTACTGGGACAACTGACCGCGCCACTGTTTCAGGGTGGCAAACTGAAAGCCGCTGTCGAAATCGCCAATCTTGAGAGCGCCATTCAATACCAGAACTATCGCGAAACCCTGCTAACGGCCGTTGAGGAAGTCCGCAATGCGCTGGCCCGTGAACAGGCGCTTTCCGAACGCCAGGCCTATATACAGCAAGCCTTGGAAACGCAGCGCCTTACATTGACGCGTTATCAGGACAAATACCGTGCCGGTAACGCCACCATTCTGGAGCTTCTGGACGTACAGGGGCAGACCTACGATCTGGAAGCACAGCTCGACACACTTACTTTCAACCGCCTTGATAACCGCATCACCCTGGCGCTTGCGCTGGGCCTGGGAGTCACCGAATGAGTCGTAAATCCATCCGAATAATTGTCCTGTTGCTGGCTGTCGTGTTTGTGGTCGCTGTCATTATTTATAACAGCGGGCGAATGGCCGAGCACCAGGAGGCTATGCAACAGACACCGGCAGCCAGGGAGCCACAAAGCCCAACCGTTGCCGTGATCGAGATCACCGCTGCCACTCACCAGGCTTCTGTTGAAGGGGTTGGTGGCGCCAAGGCAAGGTTTGATCTGGCGCTGAACAGTCGTGTCAGTGGCCAGGTTGTCGCGGTGCACGACGCTTTTGAGTCCGGACGATTGGTTACCAGTGGCACAACCCTCGCCACATTAGACGATAGCCAGCTTCGGGCGTCACTGGAGTCGGCCCGCGAGACCCTGGCCAGTGCTCGCGTGGATTACTTGCAAGAGCAACAAGAGTTGCAGCAGGCGCAACAGGAATGGTCCTCGTCCGGGTTAACGGGTGAGCCAACCTCACCTCTGGTGCTGCGAGAACCGCAACTGGCCGCTGCAAAAGCAGCATTGGATAGCGCGAAACAAGCCGTTGCTGCTGCAGAGGCGGACCTCGCCAGTATCCGCATCAAGGCACCGTTCGACGCCATCGTGGTGAGCCGGGAAATTGCGCCGGGGAGTTACATACAAGCGGGTAATGAGATCGGGCAATTGTTAAGCGCCGGTACAGTGGACGTTGCCATTCCTCTGTCAGCAAGCGACTGGTCAATGCTGCCCAGCGAGGCAACTCTCCTGTCGGGGGACTACCCGGTAAAGCTTCAGCAGCATGAAACCGGGGAGCACTGGACCGGCGTCGTGACTCGTGTCGAAAAGAGCCTGAACACGGATACTCGCCTGCGATCCCTGATCGTCACAGTGGAACAACCGCTCAACCATGAGACACCACTGTATCCCGGCACTTTCCTTAACGCACAAATTCCAGGAAAGGCCGTGGCTGGCCTGTGGAAGCTACCGCCATCAGCACTGAGCCAGCGGGGCGAGATCTGGACCGTCAACGACGACAACCTTCTGAACGCTCACGCCGCTAACATCCGCTTTTCGGATACCGGGCACATCTACGTCGAGCCGCCTGACAGAAGCAAAAGCGCGAAGGTTCTTGTTCAGCCACTAAGCAGCTACAGCGAAGGAATGAAAGTTGTTCCTCACAGGGAGCAATACGATGAGTAAGCAGCACAACTACAAGGGTGTGATTCCCTGGTTCACCACCAATCCGGTAGCCGCTAACCTGCTTCTGGTCCTCATCATTGTTGCGGGTCTGTTGAGCGTTGGCGACTTACGCAAGGAAGCCTTTCCGGCAGCTGATCCGGAGAGTATTACAGTGTCTGTGACCTATCTCAGCGGTTCCGCCCAGCAAAGCGAGGAAGGTGTCGCCATTAAAATCGAGGACGCTCTGGAGGGTGTCACCGGCATCAAGTCCATCACATCTACCTCTAACAGCCAGGGTGTGACGGTCACCGTCGAGCGACAGTCGGATTACGACCTGGATGCGCTGCTACGGGATGTTAAAAACAAGGTGGATGGTGTTTCGAATTTTCCGGCCAATGCGGAAAAGCCGGTGGTAGAGAAAGGTCAACGGGAATCCCAGGCTATAACACTCCAACTGTATGGCGATGTCGGTCGTCAGACCTTGCAGCAACTGGGAGACCGGCTGAAGGCGGACCTTCTGTCACGACAGGATATCAGTCGGATAACCTATTCAGGCTGGGTTGATCCGATAATGGCTATCGAAATCGACGAGGCGAGTTTACAGGCTTATGGCCTGTCCCTGACTGATGTTCAGGATGCCATCAATCAGTTCTCCTCAAATACTTCAACGGCCATCCTTCGTCAGGAACGCCTTTTCCTGCAACTCAAAGCATCCGAGCAATCATATTACGCCACAGAATTTGCAAAAATTCCGCTGATCACTACGGCTCAGCAGGGCGTCGTTACCTTGGGCGATGTGGCCAAGATTCGGGACACCTTCGATGACTCAACGCCAGTGTTGTCCCGGTTTAATGGCCGGAACAGCCTTGCTCTGGATGTAGTTAGCATTGGTGACGATGACATTATGAAAACAGTAGCCGCTGTTGAAGAAGTTATTAAGCAATGGCGGGAGAACGGGACGTTGCCCGCAGGCATAGAGCTGGCGAGCTGGAGCGACAGCAGTGAAAATATCTCTAGCAGACTAACACTGTTGGTCGAAAACGCTCTGATGGGGATCGTGCTGGTATTCCTGCTACTGGCTATTTTCCTGAATCTCAAGGTGGCGTTCTGGGTGGCGATGGGACTGCCATTCATTTTCTTTGGCACGCTCTTTTTCATGGGCAAAAACTTCGCCGATCTTAGCCTGAATGAATTCACTACCTTCGGCTTTATCATGGCTCTAGGGATCGTGGTGGACGATGCGGTAGTTGTGGGTGAGAGCGTCTATGCGACGCGGGAAAAGTATGGCGATACACTCACCAATACCATTAAAGGCACCATGCTGGTGGCCGTGCCGACTCTGTTTGGCGTTTTTACTACAGTGGCTGCTTTTGCAGCATTGTCGCAGATCAGTGGCACGCTCGGGCAGCTATACGCACAGTTTGCGGTAGTAGTCACCATTTGCCTGCTATTGTCCGTCGTGGAATCGAAGCTTATCCTGCCGGCTCACCTGGCCCACTTGCATACTCATCGCAATGGGGAACGCGGAAACTGGGCCTCTCGGGGGTGGCAAAAAATACAGAACGGCGCGGATGGAATTTTAGCCTCGCTCAATAACCGCATCTACACCCCCCTAATCGGACACGCAATAGCCCACCGTTACGCGGTCGTTTTGTTCGGCATCGGAATGTTTGTACTGGTAATCGCCATGCCGTTCAACGGCACAGTGAGAACCAGCTTCTTTCCAGATGTGCCCGCCCAAACCGTGACCGCCAGTTTGACCATGCAAAAAGATGCAAGTTACGGACTGACACACAATGCGCTGCGCCAACTCGAATCTCAGGCGTTCCAGGTTGACGAAGCTCTGCGAACAGCCGGCAGTCATGACGACATAGCTATTGCTAACCTGCAGGTCATTTCCGAAGATGACCAAAGCGGTTCAGTGACCGTCGAGTTGACGGATAATGCGCCCTATACGTTAGACGAGTTTACCCGTCGTTGGCGAACGCTTGCAGGCAATCCCGAGGGCACAAAAACGCTCAGTATCCAGAGTCGTCAAATGATGGTAGACGCGTTGCGTATTGAGCTTCGATCCAACGATGACGATGTGCTCTATCAAGCGGGCAACGAATTAAGAGAACACCTTCAGGGTATTGCCGCGATCAGCGGTCTGGATGATAACCTCACGCCCACTCAGCCTCAGCTCAACCTGAAGCTGACGGATCAGGGCAAATCCCTGGGGCTCACCACCGATGATCTTGCAGCCCAGATATACCAGGCATTCAGTGGCCAGGTCGTTCAGCGCTACCAGCGTGGCGGAGATGAAGTGGAAGTAAAAGTGCGTTATCCAGAATCGGACCGGGGCAGTGCCGTCGATGTACTCAAGGCAAACATCCGAACTTCGTCCGGTGATGTCGTGCCGGTTTCCGCAGTGGCGGAAGTCACTTACGGATTTTCCCGCGATAGCATCACCCGTATTGATGGAAAACGGGCCGTTTACATTACCTCCGATGTGGACAAGGAAGCCAGATCCGTGACCGAACTGGTCCGGAGCCTACAGATTACCATCGCCAAAGACCTTCAAGAACAGTATCCCGGCCTGGATATTCAGTTTGGCGGCGAGGCGGAGCAGCAGCAGGAAACGTCATCGTCCATGGCTACCATGTTTATGCTTGCCCTGCTCGTGATCTACATGTTGCTGGCCGTTCCATTGAAATCCTATATCCAGCCAGTAGTGATCATGACCGCAATTCCTTTCGGCATCGTTGGCGCTATTCTGGGCCATTGGTTGAATGACCTGCCTCTGAGCATATTATCTTTTAACGGTGTAATTGCGCTCAGCGGTGTGGTTGTCAACGACAGCCTACTATTGGTGAGTCAGTACAATCAGGAAATTCGGCAAGGCAACGATCATAAACAAGCAATGATAACCGCGTGCGTTGGACGCCTACGCCCGGTGCTGCTTACATCGGCAACAACATTTGCCGGTCTCATACCAATACTCAGTGAAACCTCCATGCAGGCTCAGTTCCTGATTCCAGCAGCTGTTTCACTGGCCTATGGAGTTATGTTCGCCACGGTGATAACTCTGATCCTGATACCATCACTTATCGCCATTCAAGAAGATATGACCGTTTTCCTGAAGCGAGTGACGATAGGTAAGACATATAGCGAGGGAGTCCAAAAGCGATGTTAGATGTTTTGTTGGTTGAGGACGATCATGACCTAGCTACCACCGTCGTGCAGTACCTAGAACTTGAAGGCATTCAGTGTGATCACGCGAGCAACGGTGTTCGCGGACTTCAGCTCGTTCAGAAACATGATTACGATGCGCTCCTGTTAGACCTCAATCTGCCAAGGCTCGACGGGCTGACTCTTTGCCAGAAGCTGCGGGATATGGGGCACGATATCCCGGTGTTGATGCTGACCGCTCGGGATCAACTCCAGGACAAGCTAGATGGCTTTCGTTCCGGTACCGATGACTTCCTGACTAAACCATTTGAACTTGACGAACTCGTGGTTCGGGTGAACGCCCTTACCCGACGTCGGAGTGGCCAGGCCAGGATTTTGCGCTACGGCGAACTCAAGATGGATCTGAACAAGCGAGAGGTCTGTCGCGCTGGTCGCCCCCTGAAGCTGTCCCCGACAGGCTGGAAACTGCTGGAGATACTTCTGAGAGAAGCACCTGTAGCGGTATCCCGGCAGAAGCTGGAGGCAACCATATGGGGGGATAGCTTACCTGACAGCAATGCCTTAAAAGTTCATGTTCATTATATGCGCAAAGCAATAGATGCTGGTTTTTTGTCCCCCATGATTCAGACAGTGCCCGGCTTTGGTTTTGCATTGAGAGATAGCGATGATCAAACTTAACTCCAGTCTCCGAGGGTCGCTGATTCTCACATTTACAACCATCGCTCTGATACTTGTCATGGGGTACAGCTTCTTATCTGCCCAATATTTCATGAAAGGCATGGATACTATTATTGCCGACCACATGGTTCGAGCCGCAACGGCTGTCGCGAACGACAAAGGGTATACCGCGGTCAGCGACTTGGATGGTTACACGGTAACTCGCGAGTGGACGGACCAGCCCGATTCGATTGTCGCAGCAGTGCCCACGCCGCCCCAAAACTCTAACCGGCTTCAGAAAGTTAATTTAGAGAGAACGGAAGAGGAGCTTGATCAGTTGGTTTTTTACATGGTCACGGGTACCTCTAAAGATCTTTTTTATGTCAGTTTCCACATTTCACCTGACAGAGTATCCGATTTGGCGCTACGTAATGGCAGAGATTCACTGGTGACTCTGCTGGCAATCGGATTGGGGACTGCTGTGGTCCTGGCACTGATGGTGTGGTGGCTGATGCATCGAATGGCCCAACCCGTGACTCGCTTGGGGATTTGGGCTAGGGGGCTGAACGAAAAAACGCTTGATGAAAAAGTTCCGGATTTCGGATTCCGAGACCTGAACGATTTCGCCGAAGTGGTGCGTAGTAGCTTAATCTCGGTGAAAGACGGACTCGATAGGGAGCAAACCTTCCTTCGGCGTGCCAGCCATGAACTGCGCACCCCGATCAGTGTCATACGCAGTAACATCCAGTTGTTGGAAAAACTCAAAAGCTTTCAGCCCGACGTTCAATGCGATTCTCGCGCAGATGCCGCTGTCAATCGCATTGATCGCGCTAGTCTGACCATGAAACATCTGACTGAGACCCTGTTGTGGCTAGGGCGAGAAGACATCAGTGAGCTGCCTCAGAGAGAAGTGCGGCTAGATCAACTGATCGAAAACATCACCAGCGATCTTAAATACCTTCTGGATGGGAAAAGTGTCCAGTTATCTGTTCGCACATCCCCCAGCACCTTCGAACTTCCTGAAACTGCTGCCCGCATCGTAATAGGCAATCTTGTTCGCAATGCTTTCCAGCACACATGGGAGGGGCAGATTCGGATTACTCAAGAAGGTTGGATAGTTGAGGTAGAAAACTTCGATACATCGGTAGTGGAAAAAGATGACGATCTTGGTTTTGGTCTCGGGCTGCAGTTGACAGAAAAATTAACCCGGAGACTTGGCTGGAAATTTGAAAATATAATCCTTCAAGACGGGAGAAGCACACGTTTGTGCTTTAAAGCTGACTTGAAGACTTCGGAAGCTTTCAGGGACTGCTGACAGCCCAAGATTAAGATGCAAGTCGCGATGCACGTCAACAAGAAATGGTGCCCGATCACGAGCAGGAAAAGGTCGACCTTTGGAGCATTCTTTAGTCATTCATCCCGGCACCTGTTAGGCACTGTGACCAATCTTGGCTCTGAGGCTAATTGCAGAGTAAGTTCCTTCACATCTAAGAAAAGGTTTGACCGAAATTCAAAAAATTATGGAGTTAACATGAGAAGGAGCTCGCCGCATGACCGAAATGCCCAACAACATCCTGCACCTGCCTGAGTAACATCCCTACACTTATGTGGCGACTCAGACCGGTCTAGCCGAGAAGACAGTACGCGACATTTTCAGTGCCCGGGCCGATTTCCTAGGCCACTAGCAGCGCTTTGAGAGACCAACTATCTGATGAAGATGAAAGGCCGGCAGAAGGTGGAGATCGTCAGCATAGCCAACGATGCCCTGGAGAAGGTGCGCAAGGGCCTCAGAAAGGAGCTGAAACCTGAACCTCGAGGTGATGCGGGCACGAATGCTCTACACCACGAAGCACAAGAAGAAGGCCCCGACTGCGAAGGTCTCTCCGTTCTACAAGAAAACCATCGGTTATGGACTGCCGGACTTCGCAGAGGAACTCAACTACGGGGTTGATCTATCAACCATTAAATCCGCTTACCCCTAAAAAACAAAAAAAGCCCCCGGATAGGGGGCTATGAGAGTCCTCTGCAAAAACAGAGAGCCATGGTGGAAGCTGAATGTCGAAGAGGGTTGCTGTGTTGCATGCTACCGGTTGATGTTGACGATCTGCAGCTGGGTGTACTCCAGCAGGCCTTCGACGCCGAACTCGACGCCGACACCGGATAGCTTGCAGCCGCCAAACGGGGCGTGGGGCAGGACCTCGGCATGGCCGTTGATCCACACGGTGCCGCACTCCAACTGCCGAGCGATGCTGTTTGCTTGTGCGAGGTCCGGTCCCCAGACTGAACCGCCAAGGCCGAAGGGGCAGTCGTTGGCCAGGCGGATCGCCTCGTCGATATCGCTATAGCGGATCACCGGCAGGGCCGGGCCGAACTGCTCCTCGTCGACCAGGCGCACGCCGTTACTGACATCGGCGATGATGGTCGGCGGGTAGAAGTAGCCCTTGCCGTCGACCGGTGCACCGCCGCTGAGGATACGCCCGCCCCGGGCTTTGGCATCCTCGACCAGCTCTTTGACGCGCTGGAACTGGTTGGCGTTCTGTACCGGACCGAAGCTGGTGCCCTCGGCCAGCCCGTCGCCGACCACCTGGGCGTTGGCGATCTCGGCCAGCTTGGTGCACAGGGCATCGTACAGGCTGTCATGCACGTAGAGGCGCTTCAGCGCGGCACAGGTCTGGCCCATGTTCAGGAAGGCGGTCTGGAAGATCCCCTCCGCTACGGCATCCACATCGGTGCCGGGCAGCACGATGGCAGCATCGTTGCCGCCCAGCTCCAGGGTCAGGCGCTTCAGGTTGCCCGACGCGTTGGCCATGATGTTCTGTCCGGTCGGGGTCGAGCCGGTGAAGATCACCTTGTCGATGCCGGAGTGACGGCTGATCGCCTCGCCGATCTCGCGTTCACCGGTGACCAGGTTGACCACGCCGGCGGGCAGCACCTCGTTGATGATCTCAACCAGACGCAGAGTATTCAGCGGCGTCAGCCCGGAGGGTTTGCACACGACGGTGTTGCCGGTACGCAGGGCCGGGATGATGTGCCAGATGGCGATCATCAGCGGCCAGTTCCAGGGGGTGATGGAGGCGACCACACCGAGCGGCTTGCGATGGCCTTCGATGCGCTTGTGCTCGCTGTCCTCGATCAGCTTGACCGGGATCTCCAGGTCGGCGTTGTAGCGTGTCCAGGCCACGGCGCCGCCCACCTCCATCTGCGCCAGGAACAGCGGTTTGCCCTGCTCCTGCACGATGATGCGGGCCAGCTCGTCGGCATTGGTCTCGATACGGTCTGCGACCTTGTGCAGCAGCGTGGTGCGCTCGGCATCGGAGGTTTTACGCCAGCTCTGGAACGCCTGGCGCGCGGCGGCTACGGCCTGATCCAGTTGTTCGACCGAGGCCATCCGGCCTGAGGCGATGGCGGCTTCGGTGGCCGGGTTGATCACGTCGAACGCGTTGCCCTGTCCGGCAACCTTGTCGCCGTTGATCAGCAGGGAGAGTTCGGTGGACATGGTTGCCTCCATAGAGTTTGTTTTAATGTTGTCTATTCAAGGCGTGGTACCGGGCCGAGGGCGGTATGCACCGCCCCGACCTTGGAGCCTTTAGTACGAAATCTGCCATGTGATGGCAGGCCGTGGTTTAGAACGGAACGATCGCCAGTACCTGAACGTAGGTGTTGGTATCGTCGTTGCCCTGGGTGCTGCTGTTGGAATCCGGGGTGTAGAAACCAACCAGCGGGCTGATGATCAGGTGATCGTGTGCCACCCACTCGGCCCAGATATCGATCTCGTTGGCATCGTTGCTGCCAGAGCCGCCCACCGTATCGCTGAAGTCGAAGTAGGAGGCACCCACCGTCAGCATCTCGGTCGGGTTGGCTTTCACGCCCAGATAGTGAATGTCGGCATCGGTGCCGAAGGGACCGGCGTAGTTGGCCGCCACTTCACCCTGGAACCAGGTGCCGTAACCGCGGTTGAAGCCGAAGAACAGCGGGTCGTAGCCTTCGTCATAGCTGGTGTAACGGTAGTTCAAGCTCGGCGACCAGGGCATGTCGGCGAAGGTCCAGCCCGCCTCGGCGTACCAGGCGTTGGCATCCGGGTTACTGTTGCCCTGGGACTGATCCACGTACTCGGCGGAGAGGAACAGGTTCTCGACCCCGGCGTTGCCCTGGAAGCGAACGCTGGTGGTCTTCTGGCCGTCGCGACCGTCGTAACCGAAGAACGCGGCTTCGTTGTCATCCACATCCAGCCCCTTCAGGTGCATCAGGCCGAAGGTGCCTTTGTCGGTGACGTACTCCAGGTTGATCCCGGCCATCTCGACGCTGGCCTGGGCCGGGTTGTCGGATTCGAACCAGAACAGATCGCCACGCGGGCCGGACTCACCGCCGACACGCAGCACCGCGGTCTTGTCGAACGCCTTGCGCGCGGCCAGCCAGTAGGCGCCGCCACGGTTGGCGCTGAACCCCGGCACGATGCCGTCCAGCCCCTCGCCCATGTTCAGCGAGTCACCGTTGAGGATGAAACCGTCACCGATGGTCAGGTTCTGGCGACCGACGGAGAACTCGACCATATCGGTGCGGTAGCCGATGTATAGGTCTTCGATATCGGTTTCACGCTCATCGCCGGTAGTCAGGCCCGCGGCATCGCCGTCG
Source organism: Marinobacterium zhoushanense (assembly GCF_014641945.1). Classification (GTDB taxonomy): domain Bacteria; phylum Pseudomonadota; class Gammaproteobacteria; order Pseudomonadales; family Balneatricaceae; genus Marinobacterium_D; species Marinobacterium_D zhoushanense. Next base: position 829,571 of record NZ_BMIJ01000001.1, on the reverse strand, counting down.
CCCCAGGTGCCGGAGGTGACGGCATTGACCGCACCGAACAGGCTGCCGTTGCCCAGTGTCTTGCTGCCGGAGAAGCCGTACTTGGCATAGCCCTCGGTCCAGGCGGGGCTGGATTCGCTGTTGCCGTAGGTCTCTTCGCTGCTGAAGTGGCCAAGGATCACCTCGATATCCAGGTTCAGCTCGGTGCCGTCCTGGTTGTACAGGTTGTAGGCGGAAGCGGAGCCGGATGCGGCAGCGATTGCCGAGCCCAACAGCAGTGCGGATAGTGAAGGACGAAATGCTTTTCTCATGAAGTGTTCCTCAGTGTGTTTTTTTAGCTTTTCTTGTTGTGTTTGTCGGTTGCACTGAAGGTGAGAGGGGAATCACCGAAAATACGAAATTCATTAAATCGTTTTTGTGATCGGCTAAAAATCAACCGTACGGTTGATCCGGGGAACTACTGCTGCTGTTTGAGGTACTGCGGCAGGTGCCGCTGCCGTCGGTAATGCTCCTCGATCAGGTCTGAGAAACGGTAGCAGCGTCTGAGGTGGCATTGTGGACGGTCATGATCTTGGCGCGTCTTCTGCGACGGCAGGGCGATACGTATGGCGCCTGTGGTGCGGGTTACAGATGCTGAAACAGGTGGTTCTGGATGTCGTCCATGTGACGGCTTATCTTGTTGATCTGGCCGTGGATTGTTACGAAAAGACGCTCGGCTTGCGGGTAATCATGTGGGGACAGGGTGGTCAGCAAATCCTCGCCGCTCTTGTAGAGTGCCAGTATGCAGGGCTCTATCTGCCGAAAAGCCTGGAGTGATCGGTAATCAAACTCATTGTCGTCGCCGTCGAAGTACCACTGTCCAAACCGGGTCGCCTTTGGATCGAGAAGTGTGTGGGGATACTCGGATTGGCCATTGTGCCATAGAGTCCACCACTGGAAGCAGAGCAGGATCAGCTCCAGCGCTGAATCGGAACCATGGCCAAAGGCCATCGAGCGATAGACCGAGGCCATCAGCGTGCCGGCTTTATGAGTGGTAGCTTTGGTTAACGAGACGGTGTCCGAGGCGACTTGGCGCGCACTCTGTGACAGCTCTCTCAAGCCTTCGATTTTCTCATCGACGGCGGCGGTTTTGGTGTCGATCTTCTGTACCAGATCCGATATCTGTTCGCTGGATGCGCGGGTACGGCTGGACAGTTCCCTCACTTCATCTGCGACGACTGCAAAACCTCGTCCCTGTTCGCCGGCGCGCGCTGCTTCTATCGCCGCGTTAAGTGCGAGCAGGTTGGTTTGTTCGGCGATCTTGTTGATTGCACCGGCAAAGCTGTTTATGTCGGTGGCTAACTTCTTGAGTTCATTGACAATATCCCGAGTATTATCTGCGCTGTTTGATATTGATAGCAGGGAGGCGTTCAGACGCTCTAACTCGTCACTGACCCGGGCCAGTTCTTTGTTCGACCCTTCTGATTCGATCATGGGTTCGAACAGCTCTTCGGAGATCAGGTGCACGCGGTCATGTATGACTGTTAGTTGATCCTCTAGCGTGGCTACCTGAGTACGGAAGAGGCTGGCCGGGATGTTGTGCCGTGCTGCTTGGAGCTGGTCGGTCAGGGTATCGATCCGGGTTGACTGCTCCGATAATCGGGTTTCGAGTTCCGAATTCCGGTGGCTCAGGGAAAGATTGGCCTCTTCCAGCTCAACGATTCTCCGGCGGTACTTCTTGGTCAGCATCCCGACGCTCCTTGATCATACTGGGCGAGAAACAGCCACTATTACCCCGGTGCCAGTGGTATGTACATCAACCGTACGGTTGATCCAGCGAGCTACTGCTGCTGTTTGCGGTACTGCTGGGCGGTAACGCCGGTGTGTTTCTTGAAGAAGCGGGAGAAGTAGGCGGGGTCGGCGAAGCCGAGCTGGTAGCAGATCTCGCTGCTGCTCAGGCTGCTGAAGGTGAGCAGGCGCTTGCACTCCTGCACGATACGGTCGTGGATCAGTTTTTTCGGCGAGCGGTTGGAGATCCGCTGACAGATCTGATTTAGGCGGCTCTCCGATACGCCCATCTCCTGGGTGTACTGCGGCAGATGCCACTGTTCCCGATAATGCTCTTCGATCAGGTCGGAGAAGCGATGGAACAGTCTGAGGTCGTCGTTGTTGACGGTCATGCTCTCGGCGCGTCTGCTAGACAGTCGGGCAATACGGATGATCAACAGTCGGACCAGCGAGTCCAGCGCCAGGTTTTTTGCCGCGAGCTCCTGGTACCACTCAGCACGGATGTTGCGCAGGTTCTGCGCCAGTCGCGTCCATAGCCTGCGCTGCTCCTGGCTGAGGCTGCCGCGTTCGAGACAGATCCCTTCGCCGAGGTTGCTCTCGATCTCCTGCTCGAGCCCATCCTTCATCAGCTGCCAGACGATGGACTGGTGGATGGTCAGCACATGACCCTTGGCGTCCGCCTCGGTCAGAAAGGAGTGCGGTACCGAAGGAGGGGTCAGAAAACAGGCGGGGCCGGTGACGTGGTAGATCTTGTCATCGATATGGAAGCTGATCTCACCACGGTCGATGTAGTGGATCTGCAGATACTGGGCATGCCGGTGCACCGGCATATCGCGACCGAAGAAGCCGGCCAGATTTTCCAGCACATCGTAATGGATCGGGGCGTCGATATAGCGCTGGTCGTAATCCTGTCCCAGGACGATGTTGGGGATCCAGGCGCTGTGTTCGGAGTCGGTCACGCGGTCTCCATAATCTGCTTATGTTTAGGCGCTCCGAAAACCGTTGCGAGCGGCTTGTGGGCGAGGCGCGCGGCGCGCAGGAACCGCAGTGTATACGTGATACATGAGGATTCCGAGCACCGCGCGGCTCATACTACAAGCGGCCACGAGTCGCGCAGTAGGTTTTAGCCTTTACCGAGCTGCGGCACCTTGTGCGTGCCGTGCGCGATGCAGATGTTCTTCGTTTCCATATAGAAATCGAAGCTCCAGTCACCGCCGTCACGACCGATACCGGACATCTTGATGCCGCCGAACGGGGAGGGCAGGTTACGGTTGTTCTCCGAGTTCACCCACAGCATGCCCGCTTCGACATGCTTGGCCATGCGCATGGCGCGGCCGGTGTTCTCGGTCCAGATGTAACCGGCCAGACCGTATTCGGTGTCGTTGGCGATGGCGATCGCTTCCTCTTCGGTGTCGAAGGAGATGGCGGTCAATACCGGGCCGAAGATCTCCTCCTGGGCGATGCGCATCGTGTTGTTGGCACCGGTGAACAGGGTCGGCTGCACGTAGTTGCCGGCCGGATCCAGACCTTCACGGCCATCAAGGATGCGGTTGCCGCCGACAGCGATGGTGGCGCCATCCGCCTTGGCGATATCCATGTAGCTCATCACCTTCTCGAAATGGCCGGTGTGCACCAGCGGGCCGACTTCGGTGTTCGGATCCAGCGAGTGACCCACGCGCAGGTTACGCACACGCTGCTCCAGCGCGGCGATGAATTTGTCGCGGATGCCGCTCTGGATCAGCAGGCGGCTGGAGGAGGTGCAGCGCTGGCCGTTGAGGCTGTAGATCATGAACACGACGGCATCCAGCGCGCGCTCGAAGTCGGCGTCATCGAATACGATCACCGGGTTCTTGCCGCCGAGCTCAAAGTGCATCCGCTTCAGGGTGTCGGCACCCTGGCGCATGATGTGGGAGCCGGTGGCGGACTCGCCGACTAGGGCCACGGCCTTGATCGCCGGGTGTTCAGTCAGGCGCTTGCCGACGTTCTCGCCGAAGCCGTTGACCATGTTCCACACGCCCTTGGGCAGCACTTCATCGGCGATCTCGGCCAGGAGGTAGGCGCTCAGCGGAGTCAGTTCCGCCGGCTTGTGCACCACGGTGCAGCCTGCGGCCAGCGCCGGGGCGATCTTCCAGGTGGAGAGCATGAACGGCGTGTTCCACGGCGTGATGATTCCGACCGGACCGATCGCCTTGCGCAGGGTGTAGTTGGTGTGCTCATCCTGGTGCAGAGCCAGGCCGTTCTGCGCTTCCGGCGCCTTGTCGGCGAAGAAGCGGAAGTTGGCGGCACCGCGCACGGCGGCCTGTTTCATGAAGCGGATCGCCTGACCGCAATCCATCGACTCGACCAGGGCGATCTCGTCGGCGCGCTCGACCAGCTTGTCGGCAAACTGGTTCAACAGCTTCTTGCGCACGGCGCCTGGGGTGTTGGACCACTCTTCGAAGGCGTCCTCGGCGGCCTGGCAGGCAGCGTTTACGTCGTCGATGGAGCCCGCCATCACCTTGCCGATGGAGGAGTTGTCGGTCGGGGTGATGTTGTCGTACTCCTTGCCACCAGTGCCGAGGGTGAATTCGCCGTTGATGTAGTGGCCGGTGGTGTTGTTCTTGAAGCGCTCCAGATACTGAGTGGCGCGTTCCAGGTTGGTTTGCAGTGTATCGCTCATCATTATTCTCCCGAAGCTAATGCCTCAATATCAGTATTTGTCGCCGTAGTATTCCTGCTCGCTGACCATACGGGTCTCGAGTGAGCAGATATCTTCGATAGCACAAACGATGGTGTCGCCCGGCTGGCAGTCAACGATGCCGTGTGGCGTGCCGGTGCAGATCATATCGCCCGGGTTCAGGGTCATGATCTTGCTCAGATATTCGATGACGAAAGGTACGTCAAAGATCATATCCTTGGTGCTACCGTCCTGAGTGACCTTGCCGTTGACAGTGGTGGTCAGTCTCAGCGCGTTGGCATCGGGAATATCGGCGGTATCGACGATCCAGGGACCCATCGGCAGCAGAGAATCACGGCTTTTGACGCGCAGGTTGGGGCGGTAGTAGTTTTCCAGATAGTCGCGGATCGCAAAGTCGTTGCAGACGGTATAGCCGGCCACATACTCCAGCGCATCTTCACGCTTGATGTTCTTGCCGGTTTTGCCGATCACGGCGACCAGTTCGCACTCATAGTGCTGGTAGTCGATGTTGTCCGGACGGTAGCTCACCTGCTTATGACCGGTCAGGCAGTTGGCGTGCTTGATGAAGATCAGCGGCTCTTTCGGCGGCTCGAACGCCAGCTCGGATGCGTGATCGGCATAGTTGATGCCCAGCGCGAAAATCGTACCCGGCTCTTTTACCGGCGGCAGCCAGGTGATCGCGTCGGAATCCAGCGCTACATTCAGCACTTCGCCATCGGTGGTGGTGATGCGGTCCCGATTGTTAACGTCGGTGTCGATATCGATATCCAGCTCGCGGCCGTCAAAAATAACGCGTGCGTGTCTCATGGCTCAGGCACCTCCCAGAGTGTTTGTCAGGGTGCCTACACCCTCGATGCTTGCTTCAACCTTGTCGCCCTTGGCAACGGCAACGCGCTCACCGGCGAAGCCGACGGCGATGATCTCGCCCGGCTGCAGGGTCATGATGCGTGAAATGATGCTGATCAGTTCAGCAACGCTGCGCTCCATGTTGGCCAGTTCAAAAACGCTCTTCTGTTCGCCGTTGACGTTGATGCAGACGCTCAGTGCGTCCGGGTTGGCGATCTTGTCCGCGGCGACGATCTCCGGGCCGACCGGTGCAGAACCGTCCAGGCACTTGCCCTTGATGTCCGGGCGGTAGTAGCTCTCCTCTGGCAGGGAGAAGTCGCCGACGATGGTGTAACCAGCTACGTAGTCGAGTGCTTCGTCCACGGATACGCGGCAGGTCTCCTTGCCGATCACCACGCCCAGGCTGGCGCCGACAACCATCGCCGGTACGTCGTTACCGTCGAAGTCCTTGGCCCACTCGATCTCGGCGCCGTTGAGGTTCCAGGTGTTGCGCGGCTTGTAGTACAGCACCGGCTGGGTCGGCGGTTTCTTGTAAGGCGCTTCATTGAAGGTGCTTTCCAGCGCCGCCAGCTGTGCCTTGTCGTTCAGCGCGACGCAGACCAGCTTGCTGTTAACCAGAGTATTCGTTGTCATATTCAACCTTTGTCTCTTAGTCGCCTGGCTGTCTTAAGTAACCAGACTCTCTTTTAATACCCAGCCTGGGGCTTATCCTCTTCAACCGGCTTGTCGCTCTTGAACTGCTGTGCCAGTTTGCGGGTCGCCTGGGCCAGGATCATGGTATCGACGCCGACACCGACGAAGTTGGCGCCCTGGGTCACGTAGTGCTCGGCCAGGGAGGGATCCAGGCACAAGAGGCCGGCGTATTTCCCGGCCGCGCGGATCTTGTTCAGACCGGTGTTGATCGCCTCGACCACCACCGGGTTACCGGCATCGCCGATATAACCCATGGAGGCGGACAGGTCGGAGGGGCCGATAAAGACACCGTCGACGCCCTCTACGGCGAGGATCTCATCTAGGTTTTCCATCGCGCTGGCGGTCTCCACCTGCACGATCAGGCAGATCTCGTCGTTGGCCTTCTTCAGGTAACCGGGTATCTGGTTCCAGCGTGCGGCGCGGGCCAGCGAGGTGCCCAGGCCACGGATGCCGGCCGGCGGATAGCGCACGGCACGTACCAGCTGCTTCGCCTGCTCGGCGTCCTCGACCATCGGCACCAGCAGGGTCTGCACGCCGATATCCAGCAGCTGTTTGATCAGCGCGGTATCACCCTCGACCGGACGCACGATCGGCGCCACGTCATAGGGAGCGATCGCCTGCAGGTGAGACATGATGGTGCGCAGGTCGAACGGCGCATGCTCGCTGTCGATAAGTAGCCAGTCGAACCCGGCCACCGCGGCGATTTCGGCGGCGCTGTTATCCGGCAGTCCGAGCCAGAGGCCGTACTGGGTCTGGCCTGTGGCCAGGCCCTGCTTGAAACGGTTTTTCGGCATCTCCATCAGAGATTTCTCCTGAATCGGTTATACGAAGCTCATTTACACGAAGCGTAGACCGATGCCGCCGAGCGGACCGAAGTCGGCGTGGATGGTATCGCCGGCCTTGACCGGTACCGGACGGGTGAAGGAGCCGGCCAGGATGATCTGGCCCGGTTCTAGGCCGACGCCGTGCGGCGCGAAGCGCTTGCACACCCAACTGATCCCCTTGGCCGGATGGCCGAGTACGCCGGAGGCCAGACCGGTCTCCTCGATCTGACCATTCAGGTAGAGCGCGGCACCGGCCCAGCGCAGATCCATCTCGGTCGGCTTGATCGGGCGGCCGCCGAGGATGATGCCGGCGTTGGCGGCGTTATCGGAGATAGTGTCGTACACCTTGCGGGTGTAGCCGGTCTCCGGGTCGGTACGCATGCAGCGCGCGGCGATCAGTTCCAGCGATGGAATGACGTAATCGGTGGCGTTGTAAACGTCGAAGATGCTGACGTTTTCGCCGAACAGCGGCTTGTTCAAGATGAACGCCAGCTCCACCTCGATACGCGGGTCGAGGAAGTCGGACGCCTTGAGCGTGGCGCCGTCCTCGAACAGCATGTCGTTGAGCAGGACGCCGTAGTCCGGCTGATCGATGTTGACCGCCATCTGCATGGCGCGAGAGGTCAGGCCCACCTTGTAGCCGATGACCGAACGACCGTCCTCGATCTTGCGGTCGACCCAGGCCTTCTGGATCGCATAGGCGTCGTCCATGGTCATCTCGGGGTGCTGAAGGGTCAGCGCGGGGATCTGCTTACGCTCGACTTCAGCCTGGTAGAGCCGCTCCGCGGCCGTCGTGATCTGCTCTTGGGTCAACATGTCGGGACTGAACCTTTGGTGGTGTCGGCTCCGCTCTTTGGGTTCGCAGCGTTGTGGCTGCAGAAGCCGCGGGAGTGGTGTTGGCCGAAAATAGTTAATTTATTAAGTTTTGTGCGAGAGGCGTGTCTCGCTGCATCTAGCGTCCGTTAATTGCATTTTAGTTAACATCTTAAGTAAGTCAACCTGTAGACGTTCGCAAATCGCCATTGTTAGAGCTTAGTCGGAATATTCTGCGGAACCAGAAGGGCAGTGCAGACTGCGCAGACGCTGGCGGTTTCGCGCTATGGCAGGTTGCAGGCACTACCAATTATCCAAGCATGCTCATTGACAAAAGTTAATATGTTAATTAAGTTTTGCGCTAGCGGGCGATTTCGACCGCCCGCGCCCCAAAGACAATAGAGCTATAAAGAGCTAAATAGCTATAACAAGCACGGGAGCCGCTGAAATGCCCCATTTCATCGTCGAGTACTCGGGAAATCTGCATGACAAGCTGGAGTTCCAGCCGCTGTTCAAGTCACTGCATGAGTATGTCGTGTCAACCGGTGCCTTTCCTATCGGGGGCGTACGCAGTCGCGCCATCCGCTGTAATGATTTCCGCGTTGCGGACGGTCGCGACGATTTCGCCTTCCTCAACCTGAACCTCAAGATCGGCCATGGTCGCGATATGGCGCTGAAAAAAGAGGTGGCAGAGCGGGTGTTCGAGATCCTCTGCGACTGGATGAAGCCGATCACCGACAATGGCTATTGTCAGATCTCATTCGAGATGACCGAGCTCGATCCGGTACTCAAGTTCAACAAGAACAACATTCATCCTCTATTCGCAAAATCCTGACGCCAGATCACTGGCACAGCGCTTTCGATGCGGCTTCGTGTTGCGTTGAAAGTTAACATGTTAATAAATAACTATAATCTCTCTAGAGAAACAGGTGGATAGCAATGATCAACAAGACGCTTTTTTCCAAGGCAAAAGCCGCAATCGCGCTGGGCGCACTGACCCTGTCCAGCAGCGTATTCGCCGAGACCGTACTGCATGTCGGTACCTGGCTGCCGCCGACCAATCCGCAGAACGCGGTGGTCTGGCCGACTTGGGCGAAGTGGGTAGAAGAGGCGACGGAAGGTCGCGTTCGGGTCGAGATCCAGGATGGCCTGGGTCACCCGAAAACCCTGTTCCAACTGGTTGAGGATGGCGTCATCGATGCCAGCTTCAGCTACCACGGGTATGTGCCGGGCCGTTTCGAGCTGCCGCAGGCGGTAGAGCAGCCGGGACTGGGTGTCAGCGCTGAGGCCGCGTCCGTGGCGCTCTGGCGCACCTACGACAAGTACTTCAAGCAGTCGAACGAGTTTGCCGGTCTCGAAGTGATCGGTATGTTCACCCACGGCCCGGGCTACATCCACTCCAAGGAGCCGATCACCTCCTGGGAGCAGATCAAGGGCAAGAAGATCCGTATCGGTGGCGGTGTACAGAGCGTGCTCGGCGAGCGCATGGGTATCACCCCGGTCGCAGCACCCGCACCCAAGGTATACGAGATGCTGCAGCAGGGCGTGATCGATGGCGTGTTCCTGCCGATGGGCGAGCAGAAGGCGCTGCGCCTGAACGAAGTGGCCCCGAACGTCACCCTGCTGCCGGGTGGTATGTACCTGGGTAGCTTCTCGATCTTCATGAACCCCGATGTCCTCGCTGACCTGGATCCGAAAGATCGCGAGGCGATCCTCAGCGTGTCCGGTGAGAAGCTGTCGCAGATGGCCGGTAAGGCTTGGGACGCGATCGATGCCGAAGGCTACAAGGTGGCTCAGGAGTCCGGCGTCAACCTGATCGAGGTCAAAGAGACCGATCCGATGGCGCGTGAATTCTATTCAATGATCAAAGGCATGAAGGAGGAGTGGGTCGAGAGCGTGGCTGATCGTGGTATCGATGCCAAGGCCGCTATCGATGAGCTCTGGTCCATCGCCCGCGATTACGAAAGCGGCAAGAATTGATAGGTAACCTGTATGTCTCTGAGTGCATGGGTTCATGTGCACTATGACGAGGTGGGGCCAGTCAGGTGGCTGGCCTTCGCCCTTGAAGTAGTTGCCGCAACCGTACTGTTTTCGCTGATGCTGTTGACCTGTGTCGACGTCACCGGGCGTTACCTGTTTGCTAACTCCCTGGACGGTGCCACCGAGCTGACCGAGATCGGGCTGGCGATCATGCTGTTTGCCGAGATGCCGGTGGTGACCTGGCGCGGTGGACATGTCGTGGTCGATATTCTCGATCGGGTGTTGGGTAGCCCGGTGGTCAAGGCGTTGGGTCTGCTCGCGGCGCTGGTGATCTCCACCTCGATGTACTTCCTCGGTGTACGTATCTTCGAACTGGCCGAGCGCTCGCTGCGTCGCGGAGTGGAGACCGAGTATCTCGGTATCCCGACCGGTTATATCGTCGAGTATATCGCGGTGATGAGCTGGTTCACGGCGCTGGGGATGATCACCTACGGTATCTACCGCATCCTCACCACCCAACCGAAATAGGTCCTAAAAGGTACAGTCTATGTCTGTCGTACTGCTCGGATTTGCGGTCCTGCTACTGCTGATTCTTGTCGTTCGCATGCCGATCGCGTTCGCTATGGGACTGGTTGGCTTCTTTGGCTTCGCCGCACTTCAGGGACTGGAGTTCGGTAATCTGACGGATTTCCGCTGGAGCGGTGTGCTCTCCATGGCCTCCTACCGTGTCATCGATACGGTGCAGGAGTACAGCCTGTCGGTAATTCCGCTGTTCATTCTGATGGGTAACCTGGTCACCCGCTCCGGCCTGTCGCAGGAGCTGTACCATGTATCCAACGCCTTCCTCGGCCACCGCAAGGGCGGTCTGTCGATGGCGACCGTGGTGGCCTGTGGTGGCTTCTCCGCGATCTGCGGCTCTAGTTTGGCCACGTCCGCCACCATGGCACGGGTGGCGATGCCGCCGATGCGCAAGTATGGCTACTCGGATGGACTGGCGGCGGCGTCGATCGCGGCCGGCGGCACCCTGGGTATCCTGATTCCGCCCAGCGTGATCCTGGTGATCTACGGTCTGTTGACCGAATCCAGTATCCGCGAGCTGTTCGCGGCCGGTTTCATCCCCGGCATGCTCGGTATCCTGCTCTACCTGGCCGCGGTGCGTTACGTGGTCTGGCGTAATCCCGAACATGGTCCGGCCGGTGACAAGATGGCCTGGCCGGAGCGTCTGCAGGCACTGAAAGGTGTTTGGGGTGTGCTGGTACTGTTCACCGTGGTGATGGGCGGCATCTACCTTGGTATCTTCACCCCGACCGAGGCAGCCGGTATCGGTGCTGGCGGCGCGTTCATCATCGCTCTGGCCCGCCGTCGTCTCAGCCTGGCGATTCTGTTCGATACACTGACCGATACGGCACGCACTTCAGCCATGCTGTTCGGTGTGGTGATTGGTGCGCTGATCTTCTCCGACTTTATCAACCGCGCGGGCCTGCCGGATGCACTGCTGAGCCTGGTGACCGGTCTCGAGGTGACGCCCATCATGGTGATCCTGGTGATTCTGGCGATCTATATCGTGCTCGGTATGGTGTTCGAGAGCCTGTCGATGATGCTGCTGACCGTGCCGGTGTTCTACCCGCTGGTGGCGAACCTGGGCTTCGACCTGGTCTGGTTCGGTATCGTCGTCGTCGTGGTCACCGAAATCAGCCTGATAACGCCGCCGGTGGGGATGAACGTGTTTGTGCTAAGTGCCGTACTGCGGGACGTCAAGACAGGGACCATCTTCAAGGGGGTGACCCCGTTCTGGTGTGCCGATATCGTGCGCCTGGCGTTGATCGTCTTCTTCGCCCAGATATCGCTGTTCCTGCCCCAACTGCTCTATCGATAAGCAAACTGCACCGACGGGCTCCTAATGGAGCCTGTCTTCGGTCCAACCTAAGGAGGCATCTGCATGCTGCCTGACGTAAAGAAGATTCTCTATGCATCCGATCTGGAGAAGGGCGCACGGCCCGCGTTTCGCCGTGCGGTGAGTCTGTGTGGTCACTACCACTCCGAGATCACCTATCTGCACGTGATCGAGTCCCTGCCGGCTTCGGCGCAGAACCAGCTCCGCAATATCCTCGATGAGGAGGAGATCGAGGGGTGTCAGCGCGAGGGGATCGAGAACCTGCAGCGCAAGGTCAAGGAGCGGATCGAACGCTTCTGTGAATCGGAGCTGGAAGGCAACGAGATCATGGATCCGTCGCAGGTGACCGCGAGGGTCGAGGAGGGTACACCCTGGCGCGTGATTCTCAAGGTTGCCGACGAGATCGACGCCGACGTGATTGTGATGGGGGTACGCCACCACACCGCGATGGAGAAGTTCCTGCTCGGTTCGACACCGAACCGGGTGATGTACAACAGCAAGCGTCCGGTACTGATCGTACCGCTGACGGGCGAGGATTGATCCCCGGCCGTCGCGGGCAGAACGCTAGTCCCTCTTCCATACTGTCTACAGGGGGCGACCCGCTTCCGGATCGGCCCTGAAGGAGGGGCGGTTGTGGCTGGTGCTGAATAAGCGCGACCACAACAGCCCTCAATTGAACTTGGGCAGATCGGGAGGGTGAGTATGTCGGCTTTCAATATCGTTCGTTTGAAGGTTAAACCCGGCTGCGAAGAGAGGTTCATCGACGAGCACCGCAAGGTCGATGAGGAGTTCGCGGGTATGAAAAGGGCGGCGCTGGTGAAGACCGGCGAACGCAGTTACTGCTTCGTCGGCGAATGGGACAGCATGGATGATATCGTTGCGGCCCGTGAGCAGATGGTCGCAATTCTCGACCGCTTTCGCGATACGCTGGAGGATCAGGGTGGCGACCTGGGCGTCACCGATCCGGTATCGGGGGAAGTGGTGGTCGATATTAAATAGGCCAGGCTTTCCGATAAAGCCCCCTCCCTTCTCTGGGTAGGGGGCGTTCTTTCAGTCAGCCTGCGGGCGGATTCCGAAGCGACGAAACTCAGAGATCGTAGACCACCGAGGTTTCCGGCAGTGCGGAGAGGTTGAGCGGGCGCACGCTGCCCATCCAGATCGCGCGGTCGCGATGATCGATCAGGTCGAAACCGGTGATCGGGTGGATGAACACGGTCAAGCCACCCCTGTTTAATGTCAGCCAGGGGATCACCTGCTCGAACAGTTCGGCGCGAAAGGCCAACTGACAGCTCCAGTCCGGGTGGGGACCGACCGGTTTCTCATGTACCCGCCCCTTTATCAGGTCGGGGAACTGCTCGGCGGCCTGTTCACACAGGGCGCGAGCCTGGTCAATGCTGGCCTCATCGAAATAGACATGGGCATGCCAGCCGCGGATATCCGTTACCTCTGGTTGTTCATTCATCACTGCGACACACTTCTCTATAGGGACGATCAGTATAAACCATAGCCGGACCGAGGGGCGGTGATCCGCGGCGTTCCCGCCGACGTAGTGGCAAGGAGGCAGAGTTTTTATCCTCTGCTTAACTGAAGGTTGCGCGAAACAGTCTCATTTCGTCCCCTAAACCAGGAGTGGTTATGAATACGCACAGCAAACCTGAACCATCTACCGAGTCCCGATTGACGTTCAAGATTCCGCAGGAGGCGTTCGACTGGTACGACGAATACGCCCACGGCGACATCGATCGTCGAACCTTCATACAGCGCCTGGCCACGCTGGGGTTGGCGGGGCTGACACTGAACGCCGTTGCCGGCGCCTTGCTGCCCAACTACGCGCTGGCCGAACAGGTTTCGTTCAACGATCCCGATATCAAGGCGAGCTACCTGGAGTTCGATGCACCGGATGGTCATGGCAAGGGGCGCGGATATCTGGTCGTACCCAGCGGTGTGACCGCGGAAAACCCGGTGGCGGGCGTTCTGGTTGCACACGAAAACCGTGGCCTGAACCCCTATATCAAGGATGTGGCAAGGCGCCTGGCCAAGGCCGGCTATGTTGCTTTCGCCCCCGACGCGCTCTACCCGCTGGGCGGTTATCCGGGCAATGACGATGAGGGACGTGCCATGCAGAGTACCCTGGAGCGCGGCAAGATCGAGGGGGATTTTGTCGGCGCTGCCAAGATGCTCAAGGCCCATGAACTGACCACCGACAAGCTGGGCATGGTCGGCTTCTGCTTCGGCGGTTATTTGAGCAATCAGTTGGCGGCGTTGCTGGGGGCGGATATCGCTGCCGCAGTGCCCTATTACGGTACGCCGCCGCAAGCGGATATCACCAATATCAAGGCCGTGCTGCAACTGCATTTCGCCGGTCTGGACACCCGCGTAAACGGCACTTGGCCGGATTATGAGGCCGCACTGAAAGCTGCCAAGGCGGAGTACACCGCCTATACCTATCCTGAGGTCAATCACGGCTTCCATAACGATTCGACGGCCCGTTATGACCAGGCCAGCGCCGAACTGGCCTGGCAGCGAACCCTGGAGTTCTTCGGTCAGCATCTGGCTTGATCCGCTCAACTCACTGGCGCTGGTGGCGTAGCTCGCCGCGATTGTGTCCCACCCGCACCGATGACAGGTCGGTGTTGGGTGGTGGACCGCATTGGGGCACACTATTGGGATCTGTATGAAGGTCCCATCATGAACAGCATAAGACAGCGTATCGAGCGACAAATCTTCAGTATCTCCGGGTTGGCACTGAATACCATCGACTACGAGCAACCCGCGGGAGATCCTGGTTTGTTCGGACCGGACAGTGTCTGCTGGCGGGTTCACGCCGATTTCCCCTCCATGCTCTGTGGCGGAATCGGGGCGTTGATGTTGCAGATGATGCACCCGCTGGCGCTGGCCGGCGTCTGGGATCACTCCAACTTCCGTGACGATATGCTGGGTCGACTCCGACGCACCAGCCAGTTCATCGCAGGTACCACCTTCGCCGCCACCGAAGATGCGCAAGGGCTAATTGTACGGGTGCGTGATATCCACAGCCGCATAACGGGACAATCGCCCGATGGCAGGCTCTACAGCGCGAGCGATCCGGAACTGCTTACCTGGGTGCATGTGGCCGAGGTCAGCAGTTTCCTGGCCTCCTATATGCGTTACTGCAATCCCGATATGAGCGACAAGGAGCAGGACCGCTATTTCGATGAGGTCGCGCTGGTTGCCGAGGCGCTCGGTGCCGAAAATGTGCCCCGAAGTCGTCGGCAGGTGGAAAACTATATCGACGCAATGCGTCCCCAGCTTGTTTTCGACAAGCGTACCGCTGAGGTACTCCGGCTGCTGCTGAACGCACCGAGCCCCAATCGAATGACGCGCCCGGTCGGCTATCTGATGACACGGGCTGGAATCGATCTGTTACCGGGGTGGGCGCAGGCGATGGCCGGGCAGCGGCTGTCAACGGTACATAGACTGTTGATCCGCTCCTCGATGCACCTGCTGGTGCCGACCCTGCGCTGGTCGATCCGCAACGGCGCTTCGCATAGGGCGCGGCGGCGGGTGCGCCGCGACCCATCCAGGTAGTTTGACGGGTCGCAGTTCAACGACTTCCTCCGTGATCATCCTGATTAGGCGAAATGTGCATGAAGCCGGGATGCAGGTGTCGTAAGCCTGAATTATGATTGTCGGCGCTAACGGTCTATTATTCATATTCTCGGTAAATGGAAAGGGTTTGACCTACTGGACCTCTGCCGAGGACAGCGCTGAATTGAGGGAATTACCGAAGCATGTGGCTGCGTATTGGATACCGGCCACTTAATCACTTAAGTATCCAGGGACGGCGTTATGGATGACATTATTCAGATATTGAGTTGGACTGGTTTCCCGGGGCTAATAGACAGGATGTCGGTCAAACGGACTGCGGATGAGGAGTTGATGGAGTCGATTCTGTGGGGGACCTCTGAGGAGGAGATCTCAGGGCTGTTGTCCAGCATCTCCGATCTGATCGCGGTTATCGATGAGGAGCGGAACTACCGCGCCGTGAGTAAGGGCTATGCCAGCTTTTTCGGCAATACCAGAGACGAGTTGATCGGCCGGAGTATCGACGACCTGCACGACGATACCAGTTTCTTCAAACGCGTCCGCTCCGGATTGCACAGCACGCTGGTTAACGAACAGGTCCGGTTTCATATCTGGGAGCCTGATGCAACCGGCGATATCCGCTACCTCGATTGCACCCTTACCCCATTTCCTGGCGCTTCGGCCCCAACCCGTAACGCAATCGTCGTTGCCCGCGATATGACCGATCTGACGTTCGCACAGGCCAGTCTGGCCTATGAGCGCAAACTGCTACAGATGGTGATCAATGCCATTCCCGATTTCATCTTCATCAAAAATGCAGAGGGCGTATACCAGTACTGCAACCAGGCATTCGAGAAGTTTGTGAGCCTGCCGGAGGAGCGGATTGTCGGAAGTAGCGACCAGGATTTGATGTCGCCACGCTCGGCAGCCTATATACGGGAGCAGGATCGCAAAACCCTCGAAAAAGGGGAAGCCTGCCGGATCGACGAATGGGTCACCTATAACGACGGTCATCGACGCCTGCTGGATATGTACAAGTTCCCGATTCGAAACGATGCCGGACAGATCGACGGCTTGGTCGGCATCGGACGCGATGTCACAACGGAACGCCTGGCTGCCGAGCGGATGCAGCAGGCGGCGCTGGTCTTTGAAACTACCTCCGACTGCTGTTTTATTCTGAGTCCGGAAGGCCAGGTGCTGTCGGCCAACCGATCCGCACACCAGGCGTTCGATTACACCGAGGAGCAGATGGCGGGTGCCCGGCTGGATCAACTTATCTCCGATGTTGATGAGACACACGCTTTCAGCGATTTCCTGCTACAGCAGGAGTCCTGGCGCGGTGAGCTGATAGGGCGTGACCGGCAGGGCGGGCAGTGGCCCTACATCGGTACCTTGAATGCCGTCATGAACGCGCAGCGTCAGGTGAGCAGTTTTGTGCTGACGTTGACCGATATCAGCGAGCAGAAAGAGCTGGAGCAGGAGTTGGTCCAGAAAGCCTGCAAGGATCCGCTGACCGGCCTGCCCAACCGGTTGCTGATGCGCGCTCGAATGGAGCATGCGATCCAGAAGGCGCAGCGCAATCGAAACCTGCTGGCGACCGTATTTATCGATCTGGACGGGTTCAAGGCGGTAAATGACAGCTGCGGACATGAATTGGGCGACGCGTTGTTGCAGCAGATCGGCCATCGGTTGAGCCAACATGTCAGGAAGGTCGATACCCTGGCGCGCTTGGGCGGGGATGAGTTCCTGTTGCTGATCGATGATCTGCCTGACATGGATACGGTCAATATCATCGTCGATAAGCTGCTTGCCAGTTTCGAGACCGAGTTCCGGGTCAGGGATCAGGAGGTGCATCTCTCCGCCAGCTTTGGCGTCAGCTTCTACCCGACGGATGGTATGGATGTGGATGATCTCGTCAACAAAGCCGATCTGGCGATGTATCAGGCCAAGCGCACGGGGCGTAATCGCTGCTGCCTCTACCACCTGCACGTGGGTCAGAATCAGAAGTTGTGAAGGTGGTGAGTTTCATGCTCACCCCCTTCACCCGACTGGCTGGGCGGATTGGCCGGCTGTTTTAGCCGAAGTGGGCTAGCCAGCTGTGGGCCAATCGCCGCCTCTCCTCAACCGGCAGTTCGTGCAGCCCTGCAGGTAGTTCGTGACTGCTCAGATAGTGCACCGCCTGAATACACTCCCCCTGCACCAGGAAAATATACGGACCCACCTCCGCATTGTGGATAAAGTTGATCGCGTTGCCGCGATTGGCCAGATAGTAGTACTGACCCAGGCGCTCGTAGCGCTGTATGTGCTCTGTGACCGGGTAGACACTGTAACTGCTGTTGGCCCGCGGCAGCTCCATCTCGTCGTCGAATGAAGTGACGGAGAAGATGAACGCGCCGTTCTTCACCAGCGAGAAGTCGTTGGCACACAACGATTGATTCCCTGTTGCACAATAGATGATATCGCTGGTCTGCAGGGCATCATCCTTGGTCAGTAGATCGAAGCCCTGGGAGCGTGCCTCGATCGCGCGTATCGGGTCGATCTCCACGATCTTGGTGTTGATGTTTTTCGAATGCAGTGCCTTGGCGATGGAGCTGCCGATCTTGCCGTAACCGAATACCACCGCATTACCACCGTTGAGAATGTGGTGACACTGGCGCATCAGCACCTCCGATGAGTAGACGATCGACTGGCCGGTCAAATAGTCCTCCGGGCTCTTCAGCGGACTGCGTGCAACCGACATAACCGGCACCGGTAGCTCGGACTTGGCGGCATATCGTTGGTGGCCGTTCTCGGTCACTTCGACGATTCCCTTGAGCGGGATCCGCAAGCGATCGATCAGGTCGGGCAGGGCCTCGGCAAAGTAGCCGCCAACGTCGATCAGGATCAGCTCCCCGTCGCGTACGTAGTCATTCAGAATGGCCGCCACCACTTCGGGGGAGCTGAGCTGGTTACGGTTCTTGATCAGGATCTGAAAGCGCTCGCCCAGGTGCTCCAGAGTTTCATGGCTGACGCTCTTCGGTTTGGGAAACACCACATCGACATGGGCCACTCGCTGCAATGTTTCCAGGTAAAGCGGCACTCCCTTGAGAAGATGGCTTACCACCGCAAGGTGCAGTCGGGGCTGCCTGGGGGGCTCGATCGCTTCGAAGAAGTTAGCACCCTTGAGAAATAGCGGGTTCATAAACGTACTCCTTGTTTCTGTAATGAAAACATATGCTTGTGTGCGGAAACCGCGTTTCGTGCACAGGCTGTTTAAACTACGCTATTCCTTCTGATCAGTATTCTCGGTTTTGACTCATGCCACCGACAAAACACCCACACATCAGCCATAGACGTCCGCTGCGTAATGTTATGCACAGGGGAGATGCGGGAGATAGATAACTCGGCCAATAAGTAGCCGCGTTGTCGGGATAGGGTGAGGGAAGGGGTATTGTGGGGGCGCGGGCGGTGCTCAGGGTGTCACCAGCCCGCTATTTCAGAACCGGGTCAGCGGGCGCTGCGTTCGGCGTCGATCTCCAGTAACCGCTCAGGCAGGAAGCCGGTACAGAAGTTGCCCCAGTGGCGGCCGCCGATATAGAGCGGTACCGAGATCGAGTTGAGGATCTCGCCGGTGTCGCGGATGAAGGTCTGCAACAGGAAGGGCGCAGTGTTGGTGGCACGGCGCTTCTCGGCTCGGTTGGCGGCATAGAGGCGGCGGTGGCGGCTGAGCGCGTTGTCAGTATTGAAATCGCCGGTCATTGGCCGCGACACCTTGGCGTTGTGTGCCGGCAAATAGCCGTTGATATCGAATGCCGAAGCGATCATGAACTCCGGACGCTGCTCAATGAACCTGTCGAACAGGGGTTGCAGTGCACGCTCATAGGCGTCCACATAGCGGGTGTCGTATTTCTCCGGCAGCTGGTTCGGATTGGTGCGGCGGTAGTTGTGATCGAACAGGTCGTGCCCCTCTTTGGCGAGCGTCTGTAGCTGCTGCTCTACCTCCCGGGCCCAGTTGCGGGAGGTGCTGATGATATCCTCGAAGCCACCGAAGCCGATACGGAAGTTGGACAGCAGCTCCTGCATCTCCTCGGTTGCCTCCTCCAGCGTGCGGGAGTGGCGAGCGGAGATCTCGATCTCGTCGCGGATACTGTCCGACAGCTGATTGATCGACGAGATGTTGTCATGAGTGGCGCTGTTGGCGTAGGAGAGCTGTTCTACCGCCGCGCTGATCTCGCCGAGCTGGTTGTGCAGGGCATCGAAATCGTGTAACAGCTCGGAGAACTTGCCGTGGGTCGTGCTGATGAAGGTATCGGTATCACGCACATGGCTCATGATGTTGTTCGAGCCTGTGCGGGTACTCTCCACCAGCGAGGTCATCTCCGCGATGCTGCGATCGATCCTCTGCGTTGCCTCGCTGACTTTCAGCGACAGGTTGCGCACCTCGTCGGCGACAACGGCAAAGCCGCGCCCGGCCTCACCGGCTCGGGCCGCCTCGATGGAGGCGTTCAGCGCCAGCAGGTTGGTCTGTTCGGAGAACCCCTGCACCATCGCCAGCACATCGATCACCTCACCGGAATTTTCCGACAGCCGGGCGACGATCTGCTGAAAACGGGATACCTCCTCGCCAATCGCTGTGACCTGATCCTGGATACGGGACAGCTCGCCGTTGGAGGCGTTGATCTCCTGCAGGTTGTGCTCGTTTCGCTGCGCAATCATCTGGGTATGGCTGGCGATCTCGTTAATCGCCTGGGTGGCCTCCTCACTGGCCTGGAACACCAGGCTGGCCTGGCTCGATTGCTGCTCCGCGGCCCGGTGGACCCGCTGGATGATGCTCTGCAACTGTGCAGCGCCGAGGGATACGTTGACGCTACGCTGGCGGGACTGGGCGATCATCCGTTTCAGCGACTGGGCAAAGTCGTTGTACGCCATGCCCAACCGGCCGATCTCGTCCTCGCCCTTCACCGGCAGGCTGGCGGAGATATCGCCCTGGCGGTTTTTGATCTCCTCGAAGGTCTGCTTGATCTCGAACACGCGCCGTAAAAAGGAGCGGTTGAGGAGGGTGTAGCTGAGGATCAGCGACAGCGGAATCAGTGCCGCAATCACCAGGCTGGCGGGTATCAGCGTACTCAGCTGCGGCTCTGTTCCCGGGCCTGCCTCGACGCTGAGATAGATGATCAGCGCGAGCAGGGCCAAGCCTGGCAGGCTGGGCAACAACAGCATCAGAAACAGCTTGGTGCGGGTATGGGAGGGGCTGGAGATCGACTTCTCTGTTTCCGATGCAGCCATGGAAAACTCCTGTCTTATTATTCGTTGGGGTGGCGGAGCCCAGTCGGGATTTTATTCGCCGCGCCCTGCATTAGCAGTAGCGCCGAACAACTCTTCACAACCTTTCACAGTTGTTGACAGATGGTTACGCCGGTCGTGTTAGTGTCAGTCTGGCTTCGTTAATCTGTTACGCTAATTGATATGAAATATTTTGATCTGTGTCAATGTAGAGTGTGGTTTTTCGGCGCGCTAAACGGCTGTATCAAATAGGTAAATATAAGCAAAACAAGAGGTTGAATCAGTTTGGTGTTATTTATAAAATGATACGTAATAAAAATATATAGTTGTTTTTGTGTGTCACTAAATCTACTCTTCGAACACGTTCATCACCATAACGACTAGAAGAGGTGTAAGAGATGC
Source organism: Marinobacterium zhoushanense (assembly GCF_014641945.1). Classification (GTDB taxonomy): domain Bacteria; phylum Pseudomonadota; class Gammaproteobacteria; order Pseudomonadales; family Balneatricaceae; genus Marinobacterium_D; species Marinobacterium_D zhoushanense. Next base: position 808,870 of record NZ_BMIJ01000001.1, on the reverse strand, counting down.
ACGATAAAATCGCCGACAAGATGGAGTTCCCGCCCGAGACGCCGCAGCCGAACATCTACCCGCTGCGCTGGGAGACCAAATCCTCCAAGGTAGAGGAGATCTGGGACGCATCACTGCGCGAAGCGTGGAATCCGAAAGACCTGCCCTGGGATACCTTCGACGTCTCCAGCTACAGCTGGGAAGAGCGTGAAGCGATCGCCTACTGGTGGACCCTGCTCTCCGTATTTGATGCCTCTGCACCGCCGGTATTCGCCGAAGCGTTCATCAAGACCTACGAGTGCCACGAAGAGGACGCCATCCGTCGCTGCTTCTTCTCCGTGACCCGCGACGAGCAGAACCACGAACAGATGTGCGGCCTGGCGATCACCAAACTGCTCGAATCGCCGAGCCCGCTGGAGTACGAACCGAAGACCGAACTGGGCCGTCGCCTGCAGAAAAACGCCCGCTGGCTCTACTACAACGGCGGTCGCTACTGGAACGGCTACAAGCAGGCGGTGCCGAAGTACAGCCTGGCGGTACTGTTCAGCTCCTTCCTGATGGGAGAGATCGCTGCGGCAACCATCTTCAAGCAGATGTCGCAGAGCTGCGAAGAGCTGGTGTTCCAGGAAGCGTTCCGCAACATCGGCCGCGACGAAGGCCGCCACATGGCGATCTGCCTGTCGCTGATGGAGCGCGACTATCCGAAGCTGTCCGCCGAAGAGAAGTCGATCATCACCAAGCAGATCCGCGCCGGTTACCTGTTCCTCTCCGCGGTGCTGTTCGAGCCGCCAGCGGAGTTCTGGGACCTGCCGGAAGATTTCATCGCCACCCAGCGTGAAGCGGAAGAGATCGCCCGTCAGGCCGGTTTCGGTGTGCCCTCGTTCGATGCCAAGAAGGACAACTGGCGCGCGGCGATGCTGAACCTGAAGGCGGTGCTCGACAAGTACGACACCCCGTTCCCGGCGATCCCTGAAGTGGATATCACCGGTCAGGAGGTCACCCAGGCCGATCTGGACTCGGCGGATATCATCCCGATCTTCTGATCGCGAGTAACCGTTGCACGAAGCAAGCCGACACCCCCTTCCGGGGTGCCGGCTTGTGCTGCCTTTGAATTACAGGGCACTTTGAAAAACCGTGACGAGCGGTTTGTGGGCAAGGCGCACGGCGCGCAGGAACCGCAGTGTATGGGTTATACATGAGGATTCCGAGCACCGCGCAACGCAGCCCACAATTCGCGCAGTAGGTTTTTAAAGGTGCCCAACAAGAATTGAATAGATCAGGATGGGTACCATGACGCGAGTACGACTCTACCCCTCAGGCAAAGAAGTGGATGTAACCGCGGGCGATACCGTACTGGCGGCGCTGGAGCGTGCCGGATACGCCCTGCCCAACAACTGCCGCGCCGGTGCCTGCGGCGAGTGCAAGGTGCGCGTGCGTAGCGGCGAGTTCGACCAGGGCATGGTGCTGGACATGGCGCTGTCGCAGGCGGAACGTGACGAGGGCTACGGCCTGATGTGCATGGCCAAGCCGCTGGGCGAGGTGCTGGAGATCGAATGGGGCACCGAGGACGCCAAGCCGAAGCTGTTTCCGCCGCGCGAGAACGTGCGCTGTGTCGTTGTCGACCGCATCGAGCGTACGCCACGTATCGTCGAACTGCGTATCCGCCCGATCGGCGAAACCCTGCGCTACTGGCCCGGCCAGTACGTGCAGCTGAGCAATATCGAGCGCACCGTTCCGCCGCGCTCCTACTCCATCGCCAACGCACCGAGCAACAACGGCGAGATCATTCTGCAGATCACCCGGGTGCCCGACGGTGCTACCAGCAACTGGGTACATGACAGCCTGCATCCCGGCAGCATGCTCAGCCTGTCCGGCCCCTACGGCACCTTTATCGGCGATCCGGCCACCGACGCACCGGTGCTCTGCCTCGCCGCCGGTACCGGGCTGGCGCCGATCCTGGCCTTGACCGACGCCGCCCTGCGCAGAGGTTTCAACAAACCGGTGCATCTGATGTTCTCGGCCCAGACCGAAGCCGACATCTACGACCGAGGTCTGCTGGAGTTGTGGAACCTGCGCCACCGCCGCTTTAAATTTATCCCCACCCTGACCCGCGAACAAAAGGAGGGAATGCTGCACGGCCGTATCCCACAGCTGCTGGCGCGGCAGTACCCGGACCTGACCGGCCACGCGATCTACATCGCCGGCAGCCCCGAGTTCGTGGTCGATTGCACTGCCGCCGCCAAGGCACAGGGTGCTCGCGACGAGATGATCCATACCGAAGGGTTTTTCGATCAGGCGCTGCCGGAAGTGCCGGCGGGGGAGAGACTGATGGGCGGCTGAGGCGCTTGCTCATAGCCTGTCAAACAGCAAGCGGTTGAATCCAGTGCCCAAATTGGTCATGCGGTTGCCACTGGTATCGGTAGTCTGAATAAGACTCGCCAGAAGTTTGCCAATTTCCGCGGCGTTGAATTTGAGCGTTAGCGCGGGAACGGACCGATCAGGTTGGTGGCTGGCGCTGTGGCCACTTCGCACGATACGCTGACAGTCGCCTGGACGAGAGGGTCAACTGAAATCAGGGCGGGACGTAGACCGCCGTGCCGCCCTGGCTGATGACCGTATACAGCTATCGATCAGTGCTCTAAGCTGGGACACTCGACCTTCATGATAACAAGGAGTCGTCATGGCCATCCTAATCCTCGGTCTTGTTGTGTTTCTCGGTATGCATTCCACACGCATCGTGGCGCCTGGTTTGCGGGAAAGCGCTGTCCGGTCCATGGGCCTTATCCCCTGGAAAGGCCTTTACAGCGTTATCTCACTCGTCGGTTTCGTGCTGATCATCTGGGGTTACGGGGAGGCGCGCTACACACCGACCTGGGTTTGGGTGTCGCCGGACTGGACTCGGCACCTCACCGCTCTCTTATTGGTTCCAGTGTTTATCCTCGTCACTGCGGCCTATGTGCCAGGCACCTATATAAAGGCCAAGCTGGGCCACCCCATGGTGTTGGGCGTGAAGGTCTGGGCGTTCGCCCACCTGCTCAGCAACGGCACAGTGGCTGACATTCTGCTGTTCGGCAGCTTCTTGGCCTGGGCCATACTCTATTATGCTGTTGCTCGTCGCCGTGATCGGGCGGAGGGGGTGACTTACACAGCCATCAGCGCTCAACGCGACCTGATCGCGGTGGTCGTCGGCCTGGCGTTCTATGGTGCCTTTGCCGTTGTTCTGCATGAATGGTTGATCGGGGTGCGTCCTTTTGGCTAGCCTTCCCGGTGACCCTGGGTGCAGACGCCTTCATGGTGGAGCATTCGGGGTCTGGAGCATTCGGGGTCAGAGTACCCGAAGTAACCTTTCACCTGTTGGCCAAGCTCAGCATCATTAATGGTGCTTGTTTGGTGAGGGCAATGGGGACAGGCCTTGCCTTTTGCTTAGATTTCTCGGCTTAAAGCTCAAGGCCAGCACATGAATCTTTTACTTGTTAAGCTATACGCCGTCAGAGCACTCTCATCGCATCTATATGCCAGCAGACACGTTCGAACACGGTTAAATCTCCAGTGCTGATCAGTTCCAGGGGGGATTTTCCTTCGTAATATGGATCGTCGTGAGGGCTCGACATGTAACCGTACACGTCCTCGGGGTCGTCGAAGATTGTGCTGAGGTCTGAGTGGATATTGAGTAAGAAAGTCACACGCTCACATTGTTCCTCACTGAGGACTTGGGGAAATGGCTGGTCAGGATCTAGCTTCAGAATAGCGAGCGCCTGATTTGGCGTGCACTGCCATTGGATTAGTATGTGCAGTACATCGGTAAGGCTGGTGCTCATATGTTTAACCCCCGATTACAGTCTTTAGGTTTTCCCGCCGGCATGTACCCGGCCATTGAACGAATAGGTCGCAGGTACGTTAAAGTATAGATACAGCCTTCGACAGAGCAGGTTCAAGAAGCTAATAGGGTCAGGTCTTGCCTCTGGCCCAGGCTTCCCGGAGTGCGGTATTGCCGGTATCCAATGAACAGCAGGCCTCGGCTCTGGAATACCCTGAATCGTCCCTGCGTTCCTGGACAGATTAAAAGCCCCAGAGTGAATGCTGGTAAGAATTACGACGTGCCGGCAGGCGACTTCGAAGAGACAACAGGCGTGTTAAATTTCGGGGTAGGGCACAAATCTCTTGTGCTGCTCATTGATACCTCTAACTAGGCGTTACTGAATGCCGTGATGTAAAAGCTATCGATACTCAAAGGGAAACGCATGGCTGAATTTGAACAATTGGTAGTTGAAGATCTGATTGAAGGCACGGGTACTGAAGTGAAAAAGGGCGGCGCCTTAATCACGGCTCACTATCGCGGCTATCTGGCGGATGGAACTGAGTTTGATTCTTCGTACGACAGAGGTCAGCCGTTTCAGACGGTACTAAGCCGCAAGAAAGTGATCGTTGCTTGGGTCGAAGGGCTCACAGGCATGAAGGTGGGCGGCAAACGGAAACTGCTGGTGCCTGCGGAGATGGGTTATGGCGAGCGCGGCTTTGGTGAGAAAATTCCGCCAAATTCAAATCTGATATTTGAAATTGAACTGCTGGAAGCGCTGAATCGGGAATAAATTGCACCCAGACAGGAGGCAGGGGAGTCCTCTCCGTTACGGAACTAAGACGTCCGGGAAAAAGCCGTCTATGTCTTTGACGACAACAATCGGTAGTGGCTCAAGGACCGCTAAGTGCGCTGGATTCAACCGATCGACGAAACACATTGGGCAAACCGTTGTGTAGCAAATTACTTAAAAAAGCGGCCCAGAGCTGCGTTTTAATTTTTTCCCAGTCGAACTTCCTTTCTCTCTTAGCGGAGCTTTCTGGTTTCAGAGCTCTGCAGTTAAAACGCCCCAGCCATCCCTGGCCGGGGCAGAGGGCTCATGACCAGTTATGCAGTGTATCAACCACAATGCTGAGGAACTTGTTGGTCTGGTAACCGTCCAGCGCCCGGTGATCGATGCTGAGGGTGAGGTAGCACATCGGCCGTATCACCATCGCATCGACACCGTTGATATCCTCCACCACCACCCGTTTCTGCATCTTGCCGATACCGAGGATCGCCACCTGCGGCTGGTTGATGATGATCGGAGCGGCTAGCAGCGAGCCGCTGACGCCGTGATTGGAGATGGTGAAGGTGCCGCCGCGCATATCCGCCGGCTTCAGCTTGTTAGAGTAGGCGGCGTCGGTCAGTTCCTGCAGGCGGCGGGCGATGCCGAACAGGCTCAGCTCCTGTGCCTTGTGGATAACCGGTACCACCAGTCCATCGTTACCCAGTGCCGTGCCGATGCCGATATTGGCATCGTGGAACATCTCCAGCGCGTCACCGTGGAAACGGCTATTGACCTCGGGCACTGCCTGTAGCGCCTTGACCACGGCGGCGATGAAGTAGCTGGTGAAGCTGAGCTTCACGCCCTGGGCTTCGAACGCCTTGTTGTTGGCGTTGCGATGGCGCTGTATCGCGCTCATGTCGAGCTCGAACACGCTGGTCACATGCGGCGCGGTGTGCAGCAGACTCTCCACCATATGCTGGGCGATCTGCTTGCGCATGGAGTTGTGCGGACGCAGGGTGGAGCCAGCTGAAGCCGTTGTTTCCACCGCGCGCGGCATCGGCTCGACAGCGGGCGGGGCGGCTGGAGCGGGCGTCGCGTCTGCGATCTTCGCCGCAGCAGGGGCCTGGATCAGACTGTCTGCTTTTGGCTGGCTGGCGATATGGGCCAGCAGGTCGCTCTTGGTGACTCGGCCCGCTTTGCCGCTTCCCGCGATGCCGTTCAGGTCTATCTGGTGGTCGCGCACCAGGCGGCGAACGGCGGGGCTGAGCAGCATCTCGCTATCAGCGTTAGTCGTATGCGCTGCCGGTGCGGAGGCCTGTGTGGCTGCGGCCAGTTCCGATTTGCCGATCTCAGCGGTGGTAGCCTCTTCAGCCGAACCGATACTGCCCAGCACCATACCGGGCTGGATCTCATCGCCCTCCTTCACCAGTAGGGCAGTGACGATGCCGTCGGCGGGGGCGGCCACCTCCATGGTGACCTTGTCGGTCTCCAGTTCCGCCACCGGCTGATCCCGGGTCACGCGCTCGCCCGGTTTGACCAGCCAGGCGAGCAGGGTGGCGGAGGTGCCTTCGAGCTGGTCTTCCGGCAGGGTGATATCGATAGATGCGCTCATGATTACACCTCCAGCAGTTGGTTGATCGCGGAGCAGATCTTCTCCGCTGTCGGCACCACGGCATTGAGCAGCGCCGGGTGGTGCGGGCTGGGGATATCCGGCATGGTCAGACGCTGGATCGGTGCATCCAGCTCGAAGAAGCACTCGTCGGCCAGGGTGGCGGCGATCTCGGCGCCGAAGCCAGCGGTAAAGTTGTCCTCATGCACGATCAGGCAGCGACCGGTCTTGCGTACCGAGGCGAGAATGGTGTCCTTGTCCCAGGGCGAGATGGTGCGCAGGTCGAACAGCTCCACCGACTGTCCGCTGAGCTCCACCGCCTTCTGGCAGCGCGGCACCATGCCGCCCCAGGTGACCAGGGTCAGGTGATCGCCTTCGCTCAGACGTGCCGCCTTGCCGAACGGGATGATGAACTCGTCGCCGGGGTAGGGGCGGCGGGCGGAGCTGTCATCAAGCAGGTTGCGGTGCTCGAAGAAGATGGTCGGGTTGTTGTCGCGCAGGGCGTAGCGCAGCAGACCCACAGCGTCTTCGGCATTGGAGGGGATCGCCACCTGCCAGCCGATAGCGTGTGCCCACTTCACCTCGGCGGCCTGGCTGTGCCAGGGATCGCCGCACTTGAAGAAGCCGCCGGGGATGCGCACCACCATCGGTGCGGCAAAGCGGTTGTTGGTGCGCCAGCGCATGGTGCCACAGTCGTTGAGTTGCTCTTCGGCCGGGTCGGCGTACTTGCGGAACTGGATCTCCGGCACCGGCAGCAGACCGGCTTGAGCCATGCCCAGCGCGCGACCGATGATCCCCTCCTCGGACAGGCTGGTGTCAAATACACGCTCGACGCCGTACTTCTTCTGCAGACCCAGCGTTACGGCATGCACGCCGCCCTTGGGGCCCACGTCTTCGCCGAACACCACCATGCGCGGGTTGTGCTCCAGCTCGTAATCCAGCGTCTCGCGTATCGCGGTGACCATATTGATTCGCTTGCCTTCGGGGCGGGCAGCGACGGAGCTGGCGGGAAAGACCGGCTTGAACGGCGCGATACCGCCCTGCAGCTGCAGCTCGGGCTGGCCCTGGTCATCGACCTCGGCGAACACATGGCGGGTGATCTTCTCCGGCGATGGGGCCGGACGGGCACGGGCCTGTTCCAGTGCATCGGCCACGTCCTGCGCGGCGCGGGCACAGAGTGCGCTCCACTTCTGCTCGCTCATCAGTGCGGGCACCAGGAACCGCTTCAGCTTGGGCAGTGGATCGCGGGCACGTTCGGCATCGATGGTGGCTTCGTCCTTGTAGCCCTGGGTGTCCTGGCCGGAGTGGCCGCTCAGGCGCGGTACGGTCAGGCGCAGCAGGGCGGGGCGCTGCTCCTCACGTACCCAGCTCACCGCATCGGCGATCAGCTCCGCGGCCTGCTGTGGGTCGGTGCCGTCACCGGAGTAGATCTTCAGGTTCTTGAACGAGGCCAGGTTGGCGGCAATGTCGCGCCCTGGCGTCTGGTAGTCGGAGGTGGTCGAGATGCCGTAGCCGTTGTCCTCAATATAGAACAGCATCGGCAGGTCCTGAGTGGTGGCGATGGTCAACGCTGACCAGAAACCGTTGGTGGAGCAAGAGGCTTCGCCGCCGTGAGCCACACCGATACAACCGGCATAGCTTTGATCCTTAAGGACGTCGCGGTGGTAGCGGATCGACTGGGCCCAGCCCGCGATCGGGGTGTACTGGGCACCGACACCACCGCTCATCGGCAGGCCACAGGGGCCGTTCAGGTTGGGCAGGTTGTGCACCACGCCGATATCGCGGCCGTCGCTGTAACCGCCAGCACGCATCAACGGGCCGCCGAGTGCGTCGACCAGGTCCAGGCCGAGGGCGAGCATCAGCGGACGGGAGCGGTAGTAGCCGCTGACCGCGTCGCGTCGGTGGATCAGGTACTGACCGAGTATGATCTGGCTCAGGTCGTGGCCGCGGGCGGAAAATTGGTACAGCACCTCTTTGGCGGGTACCAGGGTGTTCTCTTCCAGATCGTCCAGTTCGCGGGACAGCAGAAGTTGGTAGGCGATCACTTCCCAGTCCAGCTGGGGCTCGCAGGCGCTCTCTGCGCGTTGGATGGCGGGCATAGTTGTCTCCTGATCCTGCTTGTACAGGTTTGTTTTTGTTGTGCTAAGCGAAACGCTTATTCAGGTGAGAAAATGCTACGCCACAGATCGCGAAATGAGCTTACTATTATTCGGTGGATTTTTTAGATATAGAAAGAGTATTCTTTCGATCTCTAAATATAAGAAAGATTGTTTCTAAAGGTGTCCGCATGTTCGATTCCTATGACCGTAAGATCCTGAATACGCTGCAGGCGGATGGTCGTATTACCAACCAGCAACTGGCGGAAAAGATCGGCCTGTCGTCGGCGGCCACCTGGCGTCGGGTGAAGGCGCTGGAGGAGGCGGGCGTGATCCGCCAGTACACGGCGTTGCTGGACGCAGCGAAGCTATCCCGCGGTCTGCGCGCGATCCTGACCGTGTCGCTGCTGCGACACGATGCCGACAGCAAGAAGCTGTTTGAGGACACCGTCAGCTCCTATCCTGAGGTGCTTCAGTTTTTCTCCATCACTGGCGATGCCGACTTCATGATCCATGTGGTAGTGGCAGATATTCAGAGCTACGACCAGTTCATCAACGAAAAGATCTTTACCCTGGAGGGGGTGGGGCAGGTGCAGTCCCATTTCGCGCTGCGCGAGCTGAAAAACGAGACCACCCTGCCGATCGGCTGATGCTTACTCCGCTTAAAGCCCGAAGCCAAACCGCAGCAGCATGAAGGTGGCCATGCCCACCAAAATGGTGGTCAGCAGGTCGCGCCGCACCAGTGCCACCGCTGCGGCGACTAGTGCCGCCAGCAGCCAGGGGTTAGCAAGGCTTGGCCAGAGTTCGCCATTGGGCATCAATACCGCGGGCAGGACGATCGCCGTCAACACGGCTGGTGGCACGAACCCCAGTGCGGTGTTGAGCCAGGGCGGAAAATGCACCCGACCGGCAACCGCGAACAGTAGGTAGCGTACGCTGAAGGTCGCCAGGAACATGCCGAAAATCAACGTGACCTCGTTCATCCGCCTGTCTCCTCACCATGCTTCACAGCGGGTTGTTCATGCTTCGTCATCTCACCGCGACGCTTGAGCAGATGCAGCGACAAACCCGCGGCGATGCCGCAGATCGCCGCTACCATCAGCCCCAGTTTGTGTGGCATGCCCGCGGTGGCGATCGCCATCGCGCCGGAGACGATCACCGCTGCCCACATCGGGGTGTTGCGCAGGTAGGGCACCACCATGCCGATAAAGGTGACCGACATGGCGAAATCCAGCCCCCAGCGGGTCATGTCCGGGAACATCTTGCCCAGTCCAACCCCCAGCGCGGTGCAGAGCACCCAGTTGCTGTACATGGCGAGGAAAGAGCCCAGGTAGAACCAGTGCAGCTCTCGGCTGTCCTCCTGCTGCAGGTAGCGGTTGCTGACCGCGGCAAAGGTCTCATCGGTCAGGCCGAACGCCATCGGTATACGCCAGCGTTGCGGCAGGTGGCGAATCTTCGGCACCAGGTTGGCGGCGTAGAGCATATGGCGCAGGTTGACCACCAGCGTGGTGGCGATGATCACCGGCATTGCGGCACCGGCAGTCAGCAGGCCCAGCGCGATAAACTGGCTGGCACCGGCAAACACAATCAGCGACATCGCCAGCGCGCCCAGCGCCGACAGTCCGCTCGGCTCGGCCAGGGTACCGAACAGGATACCGAAGGGGATCGCGCCGACGATCAGTGGAATGGTTGCCCTGGCGCCAGCGACAAACTCCTGTCGGCGTCGCTCGGCCAAGGGGTAATCGGTAGTGGTCATCGAACTCTCCTGCCCAGTGCTCATAATACAGCCCTGATCGTGCTTACAGTGTCAGCGTCATATAGATATCGGCGCGCGGATAGCGCGATTGGCCATCCGGGTGTGGGATCGCGCGGAAGCCCAGGTTACGATACAGCTTCATCGCCCGCTCCAGCAGGGTGGCGCTCTCCAGAAAGACCTCGCTGGCCCCGAGCTCACGCGCCTTGCCCAGTGCCGTCAGCATCAGCTGGCGGCCTACCCCCTGACCCTGACAGCTCTCGTCGACCCCCATCTTGGATACCTCAAAACGCTGATCGCCCTGTTTCGCCAGCGCGCAGCAACCGACGATCTTGCCACCCGAGCGGGCAAACCAGATATAGCCGCCCCGTGCCAGGTAGTAGCCTTCGGGGTTATCCAGGGCCTGCTGGTCCTGCTCGGTCAGCTCGCCGTTGAAGTAGCGCTCGAGCCAGGCCAGGTTCAGGTCGCGGAAGTGATCGCGCAACCGGCTGTCCCAGCCGATGATCTCGATCTCCGCGCAGGGCTGAACATCAGCCAGCGCGGCCAGTACCGGAACCTTGAACCCCTGCTGCTGCAGCCTGGCCTCGAACTCGTCCATTGCCGCCAACAGCGGGTGTTGTTGGCTTGCCATCAGCGCGTCCAGATGCGATTGGATCTGTTGCCAGATCGGCTTTATCCGCGTCAGTAACTGGTGGCTGCGCTCGCTTAATGCCAATAACTGGCGGCGTTCGTCGCTGGGGTCGGTGGTCTTGCTCAGCCACTGTTCGGCCAGCATCTTGCGTGCGATCTTGCTGATCGCCGGGTGGGTGACGCCGAGCAGTTCTGCGGCTTCGGTCACCGACATTGCGCCCTGCCGGTAAAGCAGGTTGAACAGCGGAAAGAAGGTGGGGTTCAGCTCCACTCCCTGGGCCTGGTAGATATCCACCACATCGGCGACCAGTCGGTCCGACAGCCGCCGCAACCGGCTGCCCAGTGACAGGCTGCCGAAGCTCTGCATTTGATCCATGAGGAGGTTATTTCTCAACTTTGTAATTAATTACGTAACTGGTTACATAATATTGAAGAAGGGGTATCGTCGGCAAGTGCAGGATGTCGATTGGGCTATCTGTTCATGATTTTTCGTATTTAGTGAAGAATCTTTCGTTAATGGAATATTGATTGAAGAGTATTTTAAATTGACGTCGTAATCTCCTTTAACTTCTAAGCACCTTTCGCAATGAAAGGGATAGACTTTTTCCCAGCTGTCACCGGCGCGTCGAGCCATCCGGCGTAACCGGTATAACAATAAGAACGTGATGCTGAGGTGCGGAATGAACCGCGTTAGAACCCCTTTAATCCAGCTGTCATCCTATTACCTGTGTGGTCTGGCGCTATGCTGTCGCCGCGCACGCTTCTTTACCCTCTCTGAGCTGAATCCCCGCGCCGAGGTCGTGTACTCCCGGCTATTCAGCGCTCCTCCGGGCTACTGACCGCCCGAAACCTGACACTCGAAACTAGCTCCCAAAACTGGGTATTCCCCTATTCAACTCAATCCGAGCATGGCGCGCGGCGCGTTGTCGCATCTGGCGTCGGCCAGGCTCTTGAAAGGTGGACTTCGATGTACGAAACACTGCAACCCGTAGCCGAGGATCCGATACTGGCGTTGATGGCCAGCTATCGCCGCGATACAAACTCCAACAAGCTCGATCTCGGTATCGGTGTATACAAGGACGAGCAGGGGCAAACCCCGATCATGCAGGCGGTGTCCAGCGCCGAGCGGCTGCTGCTGGAGCGTGAAACCAGCAAGAGCTATATCGGCCCTGCCGGCAGTGAAGGGTTCAACCGGCTGATCACGCAACTGGTGTTCGGTGCCGATCATCGGGTGATTGGCGAGAATCGAGTGGTATCAGCCCAGACGCCCGGCGGCTGCGGTGCCCTGCGTATCGGTGCCGAACTGCTGGCGGCCTGTAGTCCCACCGGGCGGATCTGGGTCAGCGACCCGACCTGGGCCAACCACCGGCCGCTGCTTGCCGGTGCCGGTCTGGAAATACGCGAGTACCCCTATTACGACTCGGCGCAGCGCTCAATCCGCTTTGGCGAGATGATCGATAGCCTGAACGGGGCCGAAGCGGGCGATATCGTGCTGCTGCACGGCTGCTGCCACAACCCCACCGGTGCCGATCTGGAGCCGGAGCAGTGGCGGCAGCTGGCCGAGCTGATCGAGCGCCGCGGCCTGTTGCCGTTCGTCGATATCGCCTACCAGGGGCTGGGTGATGGGCTGGACCGGGACGCTTATGGCGTGCGTTATCTGGCCGAACAGCTGCCCGAGATGATGGTGGTGACCTCCTGCTCGAAGAATTTCGGTCTCTATCGCGAGCGTACCGGTGCGCTGTTCCTGATCGGCCGCACCCCGGCACAGACCGAGCGTGCCGGCGGCCAGCTGTTCAGCCGTATTCGCGGCCACTACTCCATGCCGCCGGCCCACGGCGGCGCGGTGGTGGAAACCATTCTCGACGATACCGGGCTGACCGCGCTGTGGCAGAGCGAGCTGAGTGCGATGCGGGAGCGGATCCGTTACCTGCGTCATCGCCTGGTGGATCGCCTGGAACAGGTCGGTGTGAACGGCGACTTCGGTCACATCCGTCATCAGCGCGGCATGTTCTCCTTCCTCGGCATTGAGCGCGAGCAGGTGGTGGCGCTGCGCAAACAGCACAGCGTCTATCTGGTCGAGTCTGGTCGTTTCAACGTCGCGGGGCTGAGCAATGGCTCCATCGACGCCTTTGTCGCAGCGCTGGCGCAGACCGTCGGCGTATCACCAGGCTATGAAATGCCCCTGACAAGCACTTCGATATAAGAAAAACAGTGGAGATCTGATCCATGAATAGCGTTCTGTTCGATCACCCCGAATTCGACAACCACGTCAACGTCTATATGCACTTTGACGAGGCCACCGGGCTGAAGGCGATCACTGCCGTGCACCGGGCCTGGAACGGCAAACCCGCCGTGGGCGGCTGTCGTCTGCGCAACTATGCCAGTGCCCAGGAGGCGTTTACCGATGTGCTGCGCTTGTCCCGCGGCATGACCTACAAGTCGGTGCTGGCTGGGCTCGATTACGGCGGCTCCAAGTCGGTGATGATCGCCAACCCCGACACCCTGGACCGTCGCGCCACCTTCCTGGCCATGGGCGATTTCGTCGAGAGCCTGGGCGGCAAGGTGAAGACCGGCGTCGATGTGGGGCTCAGTGCCGCCGATGTGGAGGTGATGGCCGAGCGTACGTCGCACCTGGGTGGACGTGCCGGGCTGGCGCCGGATCTGGTTACCGCCTACGGCGTGCTGACCTCCATCCTTGCTGCTGCGCGTCACCGCTACGGCAGCGAGGATCTGAGCGGTCGCCGTGTAGCGGTGCAGGGGCTGGGCAAGGTCGGCTTCAAACTGGTCGAGCTGCTGCGCGAGCGTGGTGCCGAGGTGGTCGCCGCCGAAGTGCAGGCATCCTCCGTCGAGCGCGCCCGTGACACCTTCGGCATCGATATCGTCGATCCCACCGTGATCCACGCTCAGCCTGTGGATATCTACAGCCCCTGCGCGCTGGGTATGGTGATCAACGATGACAGCATCGGCCAGATCCAGGCCTCCATCGTCGCCGGCGCCGCCAACAACCAGCTGACCCAACCCAACCACGGCATCGAGCTGGCGCGTCGCGGCGTGCTCTACGTGCCCGATTACATCGTCAACTGCGGTGGCCTGCTGGCCGTTGCCGGGGACCTGGAGAAGAGCGATGACGCCTGGGTCTGGCGCAAGGTCGACGAGATCGCCGCCACCCTGGACCAGGTGTTCACCCTGGCCGATGAGCGTGAAATCGCGACCAGCCACGCCGCCGATTTGATCGGCGCCGAGCGGATCGCCGGCTTCGATGCCTGCCAACCCCGGGCCGCAGCCTGATCGCTGCTCCTTGTTAACTGTCGTCCCAAATACTTTCAATAGGTTAGTAACCGCACCACCTGAATAAGCATAAATAACTGGAGTGCTACCGATGAAAACCGCAATGAACCTGAAGAAGCTGCTGACCGCTGCTGTTGCCGCTACCACCCTGACACTGTCCGCAGCGCAGGCTGCACCGGTGTACGTGGCGACCACGGCGATTGTCGAACACCCGGCACTGGACGCCGTGCGTGACGGCATCAAGCAGACCCTGATGGAGAACGGCTACACTGATCAGGAGCTGAAGTTCACCTACGAGAGCGCCCAGGGCAACCCGGCGGTGGCGGCACAGATCGCCCGCAAGCTGGTCGGCGATGCGCCGGACGTGATCGTCGGTATCTCCACGCCGTCGGCACAGAGCCTGGTCAGTGCCACTCGGGATATCCCGGTGGTGTTCTCCGCCGTGACCGATCCGCTGTCCGCCAAGCTGGTGACCAACTACGAAGCGCCGGGTGCCAACGTCACCGGCCTGTCCGACATGACCCCGGTGGCTCAGCACCTGGGACTGGTGCGAGAGTTCCTGCCGAACCTGAAGAAGCTCGGCGTGCCCTACAATCCGGGCGAGCCCAACGCGGTGGCGATTGTCGCGCTGCTGAAGCAGGAAGCGGCCAAGATGGGGATCGAGATCATTGAAGCACCGGCACCGAAATCCTCCGATGTGATGATGGCGACGCAGAAACTGATCGGCGAGGTCGAGGCGATCTACTGTCCCACCGACAACACCATTCTGACCGCGCTGGAGTCGGTGGTGAAGGTTGGTATCGACGGCAAGATCCCGGTGTTCTCCGGCGATACCGGCTCGGTTGAGCGCGGCGCCGTGGCGGCTCTGGGCTTCAACTACCACGACATCGGCCGCCAGACCGGCGCCGTGGTCGTGCGCATCCTCAAGGGTGAAAAGGCCGGTGATATTCCGGTGCGCGTGGCGGTCGGTTCCGACCTGTACGTGAACACCGGGATGGCCAAGCGGATGGGGGTGGAGATTCCTCAGTCCGTGCTCAAGCGTACCACCAAAGTCGTTCAGTAATATCAGCAATACCGGATTCTGCGCGGCCTGCGCTTTGAGCTGAAAGTCTCGAGTTGAAAATACCGAGAACGATAGCCGCGGGGTCGTCAGTCGCGAGGTCATTATGGCCTCGCGGCAATCACCGGGTTGTGGCACCAGACGAGGTATATCCACATGTCTCTATTCTCTTTTCTGGGTACGCTGGAGATCGGATTTATATTCGGTCTCGTGGCGGTCGGGGTTTACCTGACCTTCCGCGTGCTTGATTTCCCTGACCTGACTGTCGACGGCAGCTTTACCCTGGGTGCGGCGCTGGCGGCGGCACTGATCCTCGCCGGTGTGAACCCCTATCTGGCCACGCTGTGCGCCATGTTCGGTGGTGCTGTCGCCGGCCTGCTGACCGCCTGGCTCAATCTGCGGTTCAATATTCTGCATCTGCTGGCCAGTATCCTGACCATGACCGCGCTGTACACCATCAACCTGCGGGTCATGGGCAAGCCCAACCTGGCGCTGATCGCCGAGCCGACGGTGCTGTCACCGTTCGAGTCGCTGGGCATCCCCAATATGTATATGAAGGTGATCTTCGTGGCGGCGGTGGTGATCGCGGTCGGCCTGCTGCTGGCCTGGTTCCTCAACACGCAATACGGTATGGCGATGCGCGCCACCGGTGCCAACCCGCGTATGGCGCAGGCCAACGGCATCGTCATAAATGAGAAGATCTACGCCGGTCTCGCCCTGTCCAACGGCCTGGTCGCCCTGGCTGGTGCGCTGTTCGCGCAGACCAACGGCTTTGCCGACTCGACCATGGGTATCGGTACCATCGTGGTCGGTCTGGCCGCGGTGATAGTCGGCGAGAGCCTGCTCAACAGCCGCTCGATGCTGGTGATCGTGTTCAGCTGCATCCTCGGCTCGCTGCTCTACCGCCTGGCCGTGTCGGTGGCGCTGAATGCCGATTTCATCGGGTTCACCACCTCCGATCTCAACCTGATTACCGCGGTGCTGGTGGGTCTGGCGCTGATCCTGCCGCATTTCCGCCGTGAATGGAAAGCGCGCAAGGCCGCCCAAGGAGGTGCCGCATGATCCGCTGTGAACATCTGAAAGTCACCTTCAATGCCGGGCTGGCCACTGAAAAGCGCGCCCTGCGCGGTGTCAACCTGAGCATCCCACAGGGCGAGTTCATCACCGTGATCGGTTCCAACGGTGCCGGCAAGTCGACGCTGCTCAACACCATCGCCGGTGATATCCGCAGCTCCGCCGGGCGGCTCTACTTCGACGACCGCGACGTGACCGCGCTGTCGGCGGCGGCACGTACCCGCGATGTGGCGCGGGTGTTCCAGGACCCGCTGGCGGGTACCTGCGGCGATATGACGATCGAGGAGAACATGGCGCTGGCCTATGGCCGCGGCAACCGCGGCGGCCTGCGGCTGGCGCTGAACGAGCGTCTGCGCCAGCTGTTCCGCGAGCAGCTTTCCCGCCTCAATCTCGGTCTTGAGGATCGCCTCGATGCCAAGATGGGGCTGCTCTCCGGCGGCCAGCGCCAGTCGGTCAGCCTGCTGATGTCGGCACTGCAGCCGAGCAAGATCCTGCTGCTGGATGAACACACCGCGGCGCTGGATCCGAAAACGGCAGCGCTGGTGATGGATATCACCGACCAGATCGTGGCCGAGAAGAAACTGACCGTGCTGATGGTGACCCACTCCATGCGCCAGGCGCTTGATCACGGCAGCCGGACCATCATGATGCACGAGGGCCAGGTCGCCTTCGATCTGTCCGGTGAGGAGCGCAGCCAGTATGGGGTCAAGGATCTGCTCAACCTGTTTGCGCAGATCCGTCCCGACGGCGAAGAGCTGGACGACGACAAGCTGCTGTTGGGGACCTGACGTGTTAAGGCTGACTGAGTTCGATTGAGGTCAGCCAATCCTGCATTGGAGCCGTCGTATCGGCACTGGCGCAACTGCAACAAGCTGTACCTGAGTGAAAAGAGTGTCCATTGGCAGATTTCCACCTGCCGTCTTGCTGGGAGGCCTTTGGCCTCCCTTTTTTATGTACAGGAAGCACGGTCCCTGTCGTTTGCTCCTGCAACGACAGGACTCCCGTGGGGCGGCCCTCCGTCATCCATGACGGTCATGCCGCGGGCGCATGGATGCGGAGCGGTCCGGGATTTTGTTCCGAGATTATTGGTCGCTTAGGCCGCCGAAGCGCTTGTAGAACGACGGTGAGGGCGGCGGCAGGGGGCCGTCGGCGGTTTCCATGGAGCGGCTGATATACTGCTCCGACGCCTTGCACACCAGGTTGTACAGGTTGTGGCACAGCTGGCGTGCGGCGGTACCGCCCCAATCCGAGGGCAGCAGCTCGGCCGGCAGCTGTGGGTCGCGCAGCAGCACCTTGCGGTACTCGTGGATCAGCAGGGTGCGGGCGATGAAGCACTCCTGCGGGTCGAGCTGTTTCTGGTTGCTCATCTCCTGCCACACCGGGCGGAAACGGTCGAGAAAGCTGCGGTAGCTGTCGTTGATCTGGTCCAGATTCCAGCACTCACGAGACTGCGCGCGCAGTGCCTTGGAGGAGTATTGAGTACCCTCGCGGGTTTCGAACAGGATGGTGCTGTCTAGTGCGTCCAGCTCCTGCAGCGTATTGCGCACCTCCAGCATGTCGCAGTGCGGCGCGGCCATCAGCGTCGGGCCGAAGGCGCCGAAGCCCATCCACTGCAGTTCATCCCGTACCTGCTGGCGGATCTCTGCCGGTACCTGGGACAGGACCGCCAGGCTCCAACTGCCATCCCACTCCTGTACTGCAGGCACGTAGATACGTTTGAACGCCTGATCGAACCGGCGGCGGCCCTGGTTGGTCAGGCTGTAGTAAGCGCGTCGGCCCAGCTGCTCCGCGGCCAGCCAGTTCTCCTCCTTGCTCAGGCGGAACACGGAGGTGCGCACCAGACGCTGATTCAGCCCCAGCGGTTCGAGCACATTGATCAGGCTGCCGAGCCAGACCTTGCCGCCACGCGGCACGATGGCGTCGCCGAATACGGAGATGATCAGTGAGCCGGCGCGGATAGGCCGTTGACTGCGGAACTGGTTGATCAGGGCGTTGAGGTGGATTGAACTGCTCATGGACTGGCGGAAAACCTCCGTGTGGGGACGCGCCCTAGTTTACAAGCGGGCTGGGGAACTGAAAACCCGGCCAGGGCGATGGAGGGCGCTAAAACAGAAAAGGGGTGACCTGAGGTCACCCAAGGACGGCTAGTGCTATCGAGAAAGGATTAACCGTACAGCAGTCGGGGCAGTACCAGTGAGATCCAGCTGATCGAGGTGATCAGCACCAGACGCAGGATATCGGCACACCAGAATGGGGTGATGCCACGGAAGATGGTGCCGGTTTTGACATCCGGCAACACCGCGCTGAGTACGAACACGTTCATCCCCACCGGTGGTGTGATCAGGCTGATCTCGGTGACCACGACCACGACGATACCGAACCAGACCGGGTCGAAGCCCAGGCTCTGCACCAGCGGGAAGAACACTGGCACGGTCAGCAGCAGCATCGACAGGCTCTCGAACACCATGCCGAGTAGCACATAGATCAGCAGGATCACCAGAATCACCGCCATCGGCGATACCCCGAGGCCGGTAACCAGGGCCAGCAGGTCTTCCGGCAGACCGGCGCGGGTGATGAAGTTGGAAAAGATCAGCGCGCCGATCACCACGCTAAACAGCATCGCCGTGGTACGCCCGGTATCGTTAACCAGTTCGAACAGCACGCGCAGGTTCAGCGAGCGGCGCATCAGGGCGATGACAAAGGCGCCGCCGGCACCGATACCCGCCGCTTCGGTGGGGGTGAATACGCCGAGATAGATACCACCCATGACCAGAACGAACAGGCCGAGGATGCCGCGTACCTGCTTAAGCGCCTGTAGCCGTTCCGGCCAGGAGGCGCGCTCGCCGGCCGGCCCCTTTTCCGGGTGGCGCCAGACAACATACCGCACTGCGGCCAGGTAGAGCAGGATGCCGAGCATACCGGGGATGAAACCGGCGGCGAACAGTTCACGGATGCTCGACTCGGTCAGCAGACCGTAGATCACCAGGATTACGCTGGGCGGGATCAGAATGCCCAGGGTGCCGCCGGCGGCGATGGAGGCGCTGGCCAGGCTGTCGTCGTAGCCATATTTGCGCATCGGCGGCATGGCCACCTTGGCCATGGTTGCCGCAGTGGCGAGGCTGGAGCCGCAGATGGCGGAGAAACCGCCGCAGGCCACCACGGTGGCCATCGACAGGCCGCCGCGGAAGTGACCGAGAAAGGCGTGCGAGGCGCGGTAGAGTTCGTGGGACAGGCCGGAACGGGTGACCAGGTTACCCATCAGGATAAACAGCGGGATCACCGACAGGCTGTACTCCTGTGCGGTCGAGATGACGCGGGATGAGGCCATCGCCAGCGCACCGTGCCAGCGGAAGGTGGTCAGGTTGTCGAAGGTCAGGCCCGACAACCAGGCGAAGCCGACCACGCCGACCAGTGCCATGGCGAAGGCCAGTGGGATGCGGAGAACGACGATCAATAGCAACAGGATGGCGAAACTGATCAGCGCGATAGTCATGGCTGAGGGACCTCGTGCAAACGTTATTATCGTTATGGCGGTGTAGCTGTTGGGTTAGCTGTGCTGTTCGCGCCCGCGCATAAAGATGCGGTAGATACCCCAGCTCAGGGTACAGGCGGCGGTAAGCCAGCACATGATGCCGATATATTGGATGATGTCGCCGACCGGAATATGTAGGTATTCGGTGGTGACGTTCCGGCGCAGCGAGCGCGCCGCCTGAGTCATTATGGTATCGCCGAGCAGGTAGAGCATCGCCGCGATCAGCAGGGCGGACAGGGTTTCCAGTCCCTTGACCCAGCGCCCGAACAGGTTATCGAGCACGTCGATCACCACATGGGTGCCGCGCCAGGTGATCACCGGTATCTCGGCAAATACGATGATCGCCAGTGCGATCTCGGTCATCTCGGTGGCGCCGTCCACGGCATTGCCGAAGAAGTAGCGCCCGAATACGTCAACGCAGGTAAGCAGTACCAGAGCCAGCAGGAGGGCGCCGGCCAGCGCTTCGAGGAGAAACGCCAGCCAGGCCATCGGGCCCTTCTCGTGGTAGTGCAGATGCAGCCATTGCGAGAAGTGCATTAGCCCTTACCTCAGTTTGCCGCGACGCTGCCGGGCTTGTAGGAGCGGGCGATATCGCGCAGCTCTTTCAACGCAGCTTCGGCATCATCACTACGGTCGGCGACCGACTGAACCCAGACCTCGTCCAGGCCTTTGGTCAGGGTATCGAACTGCTTGGCCATCGCGTCGTTGTTGCCCACTTCGACCACGTTGACACCCGCTTCGCGGCTGGCGGCGAGTGCATCGATACCGCACTGATCCCACACCTGACCGGCCATCTGTGACAGCTTCTCGCCGGACACCTTCAGGATCGCCTGCTTGTCTTTCGGATCCAGGCTATCGAGGAAGTCCGGGTTGGCGAAGATAGCGAAGCTGCCCAGGTACATGCCGCCCGGCAGCAGGGTCAGGTTCGGTGCCACTTCGCTCAGGCGCAGGGTCTTCTGTTCGCAGACCGGCAGGAAGGTGCCGTCGATAACACCCTGCTGCATCATCTCGTAGACCTTGGATGCCGGCGCGTTGACCGGAGTGACCTCCATCCGCGCGCCCAGTTCGCTCTGGATACCGCCGCCGAGGCGGATCTTCATACCTTTCAGATCAGCCAGGCTGGAGATCGGCTTGGCGGTCTGGATCTGGCCGGGGGCATGGGTGAACAGGCCCATCAGCTCGAGACCTTCATGCTCGTTGGCGTCGGAAAAGTACTTTTCGTAGACACGCCAGTAAGCGACGGAGGCAGCTTCGGCATCGGCGCCAAGGCCCGGCTGTTCGACGATCTGGGTCAGACGGAAGCGGCCCGGCACGTAGCCGTGGAAGGTCCAGCTGGCATCGACAACGCCATCTTCAACCAGTGAGAACATGTCCTTGGGGTGGCCCATGTTGTATTCGAGCTTCAGGGTGACGCGGCCTTCGGTGGCCTCTTCGATCCACTTGCCCCAGGTGGGCAGTACATCGGTGTTCTGCGGGTGGGTCGGCGGCAGCCAGGTGGCGACACGCATCTCGGTAGCGGCCAGGGTCGGCAGCGAGCCGAGCGACAACATCAGTGAGGAGGTTACGAGCAGTTTTTTCAAGTTCATTGAAGTGTCCTTCTTATAGTTTTCGGTCTTCATCAAACGACAGGCGTGAGGTTTGGTTGCCTGGGTTTAATAGGGGATTATATGACACGAAATAGAAATGTCTAATATCATTATTGTGTCATTAAGTCGCATATATATAGCGTGTAATTATTGATAGCTTAATAAAATTAGCTATTTATGATTATTGTTTAAGATACAAGCTAGTTAGTTTGTGTCTCTGAAATGTGCTTTATATATAGTGGTGATATGCCGGAGAGTTCAGCCTGGTGCCCCTCTCTGCAGGCAGAGGCACCAAGCTGAGTCCGATCAATCCTCCCTGCGCGCCACCAACGTCAGGATGTTGTACAGCGCCACCGGCTTGTCGTGCTGATTGCGCACCTCCACATCCCAGACCACCACGCCGTTGGGCTGCTCTTCGTCCGAGCGACGATCCTTCTTGATCTTCTGCTTGCAGGTCAGGCGTACCCGGATGGTGTCGCCGATCCCGACCGGTTCGACGAAGCGCAGGTTCTCCATGCCGTAGTTGGCCAGTACCGGGCCCGGCGAGGGCTCGACGAACATGCCGGCAGCTGCCGAGATGACGAAGTAGCCGTGGGCCACGCGCTTGCCGAAGAGGGAGTCCTTCGCCGCGATCTCATCGAAGTGGGCGTAGAAGTGATCGCCGGACAGGCAGCCGAAGTTGACGATATCCGCTTCGGTTACGGTGCGGCGGTGGGTGATAAGCGTCTCGCCGATCTGCAGCTCCTCGAAGTACTTGCGGAACGGGTGCACAGGATCCTTGATCTGCTCGGAGCCCGGGTTGAACTCCTTGGTGATCGCGGTCAGCGTGGTCGGGTGACCCTGGATCGCGGTGCGCTGCATGTAGTGCTTGACCGCGCGCAGACCGCCCAGCTCCTCGCCGCCACCGGCGCGTCCCGGGCCACCGTGGACCAGGGTCGGCAATGGCGAGCCGTGGCCGGTGGACTCCTTGGCGCAGTCGGCGTTCAGTATCAGCAGGCGACCATGGTAGGCGGCACTGCCGAGTACCAGGTCGCGGGCCTCCAGGTTGTCGGCGGTAACGATGGAACCCACCAGGCTGCCCTTGCCGCGCTTGGCGATGGCAATTGCCTGATCCAGGTCGTCATAGGCCATCAGCGTCGATACCGGACCGAACGCCTCCACGCTGTGCGGCAGCTCGCTGCTGAGCGGCTGGTCGGCGTAGAGCAGGGTGGTGGGGAAGAACGCACCCTTCTCGGCATCACCCCCGGTGATGGCGAAGTCGCGGTTGCCGCCGTGGATCAGTTCGCACGCCTGGCGCAGCTGTTCCACCTTGCTCCAGACATCGTCGACCTGGCTGCGACCGACCAGCGGTCCCATGCGCACGCCCTCAACGGACGGATCGCCGATGGTGGTCTTGGCCAGGCGTGCCTTCAGCGCGTCGGCTACCGCCTCGACCCGGTTGCGCGGCACGATGGCACGACGGATCGCGGTACATTTCTGTCCCGCCTTGACCGTCATCTCCCGCGCTACCTCTTTTACATAGAGGTCGAACTCCGGTGAGCCCGGCTCCACGCTGGCACCGAGGATGCTGCAGTTCAGCGAGTCCGCTTCCATGGTGAACGGGATGGAGTGGGCGACGATATTGGGGTGGCTGCGCAGCTTCTGTCCGGTAGATGCTGAGCCGGTGAAAGTAACCACGTCCTGCTCATCAAGCAGATCGAGCAGGTTGCCGACGCTGCCGGAGATCAGCTGGATGGCGCCCTCCGGCAGCAGGCCGGAGTCAACGATCTCGCGCACCATCGCTTCGGTCAGGTAGGCCGAGGCGGTGGCCGGCTTGACGATCACCGACATACCGGCGGCCAGGCTTGGCGCAATCTTTTCCAGCATGCCCCAGCAGGGGAAGTTGAAGGCGTTGATATGCACTGCAACACCCTGTTTCGGTACCAGGATATGACGGCCAATAAAGCTGCCCCCGGCGGACAGACGCTGGGCATCGTCCTCGACCAGGAAGGTCTCGTTGGGCAGTTCGCGGCGGACCAGGCTGGCGTAGGTGAACAGGGTGCCGATACCGCCCTCGATATCGATCCAGCTGTCGGTGCGGGTGGCACCGGTCCAGGCGGAGATGCGGTAGAACTCCTCCTTCTTCGCTATCAGCCGCTGAGCCAGTGCCTTCAGCGCGTTGGCGCGCTCGTGGAAGGTGAGCTTGCGCAGCGCTGGACCACCCTTTTCGCGGGCGAAGCGCACGGCGTCGTTGAAGTCGATGCCGCTGCTGCTGACGCTGCACACCAGGTCGCCGTTGACGGCGTTGAACACCTCGGTGCCGCTGTCGTTGCCTTCGATCCACTGGCCGTTGATGTAGCTGTTCAGTTTCATCGCGAGAATCTCCCTAAGATCAGTGGTCGAAGTCCAGGATCACCTTGTCAGTGACCGGGTAGCACTGGCAGGAGAGTACGTAACCCGCCTTCACCTCGTAATCCTCGAGCGCGAAGTTGGCGTCCATCTCCACCTCGCCCTCAACCACCCGTGCGCGGCAGGTGGAGCAGACGCCGGCCTTGCAGGAGTAGGGCAGATCGGCGCCGTGGCTGTTGCCGGCGTCGAGGATGTTGTCGCTGTTGCGCGGCAGCTCGAAGCTGATGCTGCGGCCGTCGGCGATCACGGTAACGTCGCACATCTCGACCTTGCCGGAGCTGTCCTGCACGCGATGCTTGCGTGCCTGGTTGCCGCCGGTAGGCGCAAACAGTTCGTAGTGGATGCGTGAGAGGTCCAGCTGATGCGCTTCCAGCTGCTCGCGCACGGTTTCGATCATCGTTTGCGGACCGCAGAGGAAGGCGGCGGTCAGGTTGGGCACGTCGAGCCAGTGGTCGAACAGCGCCTTGCACTTGTCGGCGTCGATGCGGCCGTTGTACAGGTCGATATCCTGCTGCTCGCGGGTCATGACGTAGACCAGGTTGAGGCGCGACATGAAGCGGTTCTTCAGGTCTTCCAGCTGCTCGCGCAGGATTGTGCTGGTGGTGGCGCGGTTGCCGTAGAACAGGGTGAACTCGCTGTTCGGTTCGCTTTCCAGCGTGGTCTTGATGATCGAGTAGATCGGTGTGATGCCGCTACCGGCGGCAACGCCCAGGTAGTGACCGGCACGGGCCGGATCCAGGTCGATATGGAAATGACCGGCCGGCGGCATCGCCTCGATCTGCAGCCCCTTGCGCGCCTGATCGTTCAGGAAGTTGGAGAACAGACCGCCGGAGATACGCTTGACCGCGATGCGCAGCTCTTCATCCGCCGGGGAGGTGCAGATGGAGTAGGAGCGGCGTACCTCTTCACCGTCGATCTGGGTACGCAGCACCAGGTGCTGACCCTCACGGTAGCGGTAGGTATCTTTCAGTTCGTCGGGCACCGCGAAAGCGATGGAGATAGCGTCGCGGGTTTCCTGGCGGACGTCCGCAACTTCCAGGGTGTGAAAACGGCTCATCGTATTCTCTCTGTTATTGTTGGGCTCGGATGCGACTGGCTCGGTAGCTTGAGCTCAGATGCACTTGAAGTAGTCGAACGGCTCGAGACAGCTGTTACAGCGGTACAGCGCCTTGCAGGCGGTAGAGCCGAACTCGCTGACCTGCACGGTGTCGTGGGAGCCGCACTGGGGGCAGGCAACCTCCGGTTCCTCACCCAACAGGCTGCGCTTGGAGGCGGAGCCTACCGGCGGTGCGATACCGTACTGGCGCAGCTTTTCGCGGCCGGACTCGGTGATCCAGTCGGTGGTCCAAGCCGGTGCCAGTTGTTGATGCAGGCGCACATTGGCGATGCCGGCCGCATGCAGCGCCTCGGTGATCGCCTCCTCGATAAACTCGGTGGCCGGACAGCCGGAGTAGGTGGGGGTTAGTGTCACCACCAGCTGACGCCCGTCCCATTGCAGATCGCGCACGATGCCGAGATCGACCACGCTGACCACCGGCACCTCGGGATCGGGTACCGCGTCGAGCAGGGTCCAGATCGCCTCGATCGAGGGCTGTTCAAGCTGCTGACCGGCACGGTCGGTGGCGATCAGTGGCTGGCTCGTGTGATCGGCCTGTGCGTTGTCGAATTCCCGGATCATCGTGCATACCTCTTTTTATCAGGGGAGGCAGATCAAGGGTTACCAGCTGGCACCCGGATAGGCGCGCGGCAGGAACTGCATCTCGGCCAGCAGGAAGCCGAGCTGCTCGGTGTGCAGTCCCTGCTTGCTGCCGCGCTGCATGTACTCATCCATCGACGGGCAGTTCAGTGTCGCTTCCGCGAGCAGGGCCTGGACATCGGCCTGCCAGAGACTGCGCAGCTGATTCAGATCGGCACCGATGCCGGCGTCGGCGAGCAGGCTGTCCACCTCGTCGGCGATGAACATCTCGCCGGAGTAGGTCCAGATCTCGTCGATCGCGTCCTGCATCTTGGCGTGGCTCTCCTCGGTGCCGTCACCGAGGCGCTTGATCCAGGCGCTGGAGCGGCGCAGGTGGTAGATCACCTCCTTCAGTCCCTTGGCGGCAATAGCAGCGATGCGTTCATCGGCGGAGCCGCTCAGTGCGCTCAGCAGGTGGAAGTGCCAGACGTCGAACAGGTACTGACGGGCCATGGTGTCGGCGAAGTTGCCGTTGGCCTGCTCGACGATGAGCAGGTTGCGGTAGGCGCGCTCGTCGCGGGTGAAAGCCAGGTCGTCGGCGCTGCGGCCGGCACCTTCGATCTCCGCCGCGCTTGCCACCTCTGCCGCAAGGGTCATCCAGGAGCGGGCCTGACCTATCAGGTCCAGCGCCACGTTGCCGATCGCCATCTCCTCTTCCAGGGCCGGCGCATTGCCGACCAACTCGCACAGGCGCTGACCGAGGATCAGGTCGCTGTCGCCGAGGCGCAGCAGGTATTCAAACAGAGCTTGGTTCTGGGTCATCGTCAGCCCCTCCTTACATGTGGCCCACTTCTTTGGGCAGATCGTAGAAGGTGGCGTGGCGGTACACCTTGTCGTCGGACGGGTCGAACAGCGGCTCTTTCTCGTCCGGTGACGAGGCGGTGATGGCGGCGGAGGGTACAACCCAGATGCTGACGCCTTCGCTGCGACGGGTGTACAGCTCGCGGGCGTTTTCCAGTGCCATGGCAGCATCGGTGGCGTGCACGCTGCCGACATGCTTGTGGTTCAGACCGTGCTTGCTGCGCACGAATACTTCAAAAAGGGTCCAGTCAGACATGTTCTAATCCTCGTTTCAGGCAGCTGCGTTTTTCTGCTTCTGTTTGGCTGCATAGGCACTGGCCGCTTCGCGGACCCAGGTACCCTCTTCAATGGCTTTGCGGCGGGTGCGCAGACGGTCGCGGTTGCAGGGGCCGTTGCCCTTGACCACGTCGTAGAACTCGGTCCAGTCGATCTCGCCGAAATCGTAATGACCGCGTGTTTCGTTCCACTTCAGATCCGGGTCCGGCGCGGTGCAGCCGAGGAACTCCAACTGCGGCACGGTCTGATCGATGAAGCGCTGGCGCAGGTCGTCGTTGGACATGCGCTTGATCTTCCACGCCATCGACTGGGCGGAGTTGGGGGAGTCGGAGTCGTGCGGACCGAACATCATCATCGCCGGCCACCAGAAACGGTTGATCGAGTCCTGCACCATCGCTTTCTGCTCGTCGGTACCGTTCTGCATCATGTGCAGCAGGATCTGGTAACCCTGGCGCTGGTGGAAGCTCTCCTCCTTGCAGATGCGGATCATGGCACGGGAATACGGGCCGTATGACGTTCTCTGTAATACAACCTGGTTGACGATGGCGGCGCCGTCGACCAGCCAGCCGATGGTGCCCATGTCTGCCCAGCTCAGCGCCGGATAGTTGAAGATGCTGGAGTACTTCACCTCGCCGCTGTGCAGCTTGGCGACCTCTTCATCACGGTCGGCACCCAGGGTCTCCATGGCGCTGTACAGATAGAGACCGTGGCCGCCCTCATCCTGGATCTTGGCCAGCAGCTGCAGCTTGCGCTTGAAGTTGGGCGCGCGGGTTAGCCAGTTCTTCTCCGGCAGCATGCCGACGATCTCGGAGTGGGCGTGTTGGGAGATCTGGCGGATCAAGGTGCGGCGGTAGCCCTCCGGCATCCAGTTCTTCGGTTCGATCTTGATCTCGGCATCGATCTTCTCCTGGAATGCGCGCTCTTCCGGCGACATCTCCTCCAGGGTCTTAAGACGTTTTGCGCCTGTATCGACGAGTTGGGCGTACATGGCTGTCTCCTGTTATTTTTCGTGATCTGTCATTGCTTCAGATCAATGTTTGTACCGATTATATGATACGAACAAATAATGTAAAGAAATAAAACCGTATCATAAATGGGCGAAAAAATGGGGCAGGCGAAACTGCCCCGATCGACTTACTGTTTGCGCAGGTCGTTAACGTGCTTCGCCTTGCCCTCGGAGCGCGGCAGTGAGCCCGGTGCACCGACGTTGATGCGGGTGCTGATGCCGATATAGGACTTGATGTGGTGCGTCAGCTCCTTGATCACGCGCGGCTCGGCATCGATGCCGACGGCATTGGGTTTGAGCTCGACCTTGATCTCCATCTGGTCCAGGTTGCCGTTGCGGCTGACGATGATCTCGTAGTGCGGTGCCAGCTCCGGTATGCGCAGGATTTGCTCCTCAATCTGGGTCGGGAACACGTTGACGCCACGGATGATCAGCATGTCGTCGCTGCGCCCGGTGATCTTGTCGATGCGGCGCATCGGCCGTGCTGTACCCGGCAACAGGCGGGTCAGGTCGCGGGTGCGGTAACGGATGATCGGCAGCGCTTCCTTGCTCAGTGAGGTGAATACCAGCTCGCCATACTCGCCATCCGGCATTACCTCGCCGGTATTGGGATCGATGATCTCGGGGTAGAAGTGGTCTTCCCAGATGGTCGGGCCATCCTTGGAATCGATGCACTCCATACCCACGCCCGGGCCCATCACTTCCGACAGGCCGTAGATGTCCATGGCGTCGATGCCAAGACGCTGCTCAAGCTCGGTGCGCATGGTGCCGGTCCAGGGCTCGGCGCCGAAGATGCCCAGGCGCAGCTTGAGTTCGTGCGGATCGAGCCCCTGGCGCTCCATCTCGTCAGCGATATTGAGCATGTAGGAGGGGGTGACCATGATCACATCCGGATTGAAGTCGCGGATCAGCTGCACCTGCTTCTCGGTCTGGCCGCCGGACATCGGGATCACCGTGCAACCCAGGCGCTCGGCACCGTAGTGGGCGCCGAGGCCGCCGGTAAACAGGCCGTAACCGTAGGCGACGTGGACCAGGTCACCGGCATGGGCGCCGGCGGCGCGCAGCGAGCGGGCGACCACGTCGGCCCAGGTATCGATATCCTGCTGCGTGTAACCGACCACGGTGGGTTTGCCGGTGGTGCCGCTGGAGGCGTGGATGCGGACGATATCACGCATCGGCACGGCGAACATGTTGAACGGATAGTTGTCGCGCAGGTCGTTCTTCAGCGTGAACGGGAAGCGGGCCAGATCCTCCAGGGTCTCCAGCTCTTTCGGGTGTACGCCGGCCTCGTCGAACGCCTTGCGGTAAAACGGCACGTTGGTGTACGCGTGCATCAGACTCCAGCGCATGCGCTGCAGCTGGGTGTGGCGCAGCTCATCGATGCTGGCGGTTTCGATCGGGTCCAGAATGCTGGTGTTCTTGTGTGCAGTGCTGGTCATATCTCGTGTCCTGATCAATTATTTTTATAGCCGATTCCGCCCGCAGCTGTTGGGCGCTCGCGGGCGGCCGTCTGGGGCGAATGGGTCAGAGTCGCTCGATTACCATGGCGATACCCTGACCGACGCCGATACACATGGTGCACAGGGCATAACGGCCCTGGCGGATCTCCAGTTCATTCAGCGCCGTGGTCACCAGGCGTGCGCCGCTGGCACCGAGGGGGTGGCCAAGGGCGATGGCTCCGCCGTTCGGGTTCACGTGCGCGGCATCGTCCGGCAAGCCCAGGTCACGCAGTACCGCCAGAGCCTGGGCGGCAAACGCCTCATTGAGCTCGATCACATCCATCTGCGCAAGCTCGAGACCGGTCTGCTTCAGTACCTTGCGTACCGCAGGTGCAGGTCCAAAGCCCATGATGCGGGGTTCCAGCCCCGCCGTAGCCATGCCGACCACGCGGGCGCGGGCCTTGAGCCCCAGGCGCTCAGCGGTCTCGGCGTTGCTGAGCAGCAGGGCGCAAGCGCCGTCGTTAACACCGGAGGCGTTGCCGGCAGTGACGCTGCCACCGTCGCGGAACGGCGTCGGCAGCTTGGCTAGCGCTTCCAGCGTGGTGGTGCGGGGATGTTCGTCGGTATCGAAGATCAGCGGATCCGCCTTGCGGCGCGGAATCGTCACCGGCACGATCTCGCGCTGGAAGCGACCCGCTTCGATGGCGGCTGCGGTGCGCTGCTGGCTGCGCAGGGCAAACAGGTCCTGGTCTTCACGGCTGATGTTGAACTGCGCGGCCACGTTCTCCGCGGTTTCCGGCATCGAATCGACACCGTACTGCGCCTTCATCTGCTTGTTGACGAAACGCCAGCCGATGGTGGTATCGAAGATCTCGGCGCTACGGCTGAATGCCGTCTCCGCCTTGCCCATGACGAACGGGGCTCGGGACATCGACTCGACGCCACCGGCGATCATCAGCGCGGTCTCGCCGGCCTTGAGTGCGCGCGCGGCGGTGCCGATCGCGTCCATGCCAGAGCCGCACAGGCGGTTCAGTGTGGTGCCCGGTACGCTGACCGGTAGCCCCGCTAGCAGTGCCGACATGCGCGCCACGTTGCGGTTGTCCTCGCCGGCCTGGTTGGCACAGCCGTAGACGATGTCATCCACTTCGTTCCAGTCGATACCGGGGTTGCGCTCCATCAGCGCCTTGATCGGCACCGCGCCGAGATCGTCGGCACGTACGCTCGCCAGGGTGCCCGCGTAACGGCCGAACGGTGTGCGGATGGCATCGATAATCAGTGCGTCTTTCATATGCAGGGTCTCCGGTTACGCGCTTTCGTTAGGGCGGGCGTCGTCAGCGAGCAGCGTGCCGCGCACCTGGTAGGATTTGCCGCGGAACAGTGCGATCAGGTCGCCGTTCTGGTTCTCGATGCGGATGTCGTACACACCGGTACGCTTGCCGCGGGACTGCTCTTTGGCAGAGGCGGTCAGCCGATCACCGAGCTGGCCCGGGGCGACATAGTCGATGGTGCAGCCCTGGGCCACGGTCACCGCGTTGTAGGTGTTGCAGGCAAAGGCGAAGGTCGAGTCGGCCAGGGTGAAGATGTAACCGCCGTGGCAGTTGTTGTGGCCCTGGATCATCTGCTGGGTGATCTCCATGCTCAGCGTCGCTTCGCCGGGGGCGATATGCTCGATCTTCATGCCCAGCATGCGGGTGGCATTGTCGCGGCTGTACATGGCGTCGGCACAAGCCTCGGCCAGCTGCTGGGGTGTCATAGAGGAGATCTGGTCAGTCATGGTAGCGCGCTCCGGAGTAGAGTTTCTGGCGCAGCAGGCGTGACGGGCGGTAGCGCTCCTCACCGTAGCTGCTCTGCAGGTTGCTCAGGGTCTGGTGGATATGGGGCAGGCCCACCTGTTCAGCCCAGGCCAGCGGTCCCTGCGGGTAGTTGACGCCGTAGCGCATGGCGTTGTCGGCATCGGCGGCGTTGCAGACGCCCTGCATCACCGCGTCCGAGGCCTCGTTGGCGAGCATGGCGACGGTGCGCAGCACGGCCAGACCCGGTACGTCATCGAGCTGGGTCAGGGCGATACCGATATGGCTGAACAGCGCGGCGATGGCGTCCATATCCTGGTCCGATACCCGGCGGTTGCGGCTGACAGCCAGGCGGCTGCAGCGGCCGTAATCGAGCGCCAGATCGAACAGCGCCAGGGCGCCAATACCATCCTGTACCGCGCGCTCATCGGCCATGCGGCCGTCGCTGAGGGCCAGGGTGCAGTCGCCGACACGGATCAGACCGCGGCCTTCACGCAACACCACATTG
This sequence comes from Marinobacterium zhoushanense, assembly GCF_014641945.1. GTDB lineage: Bacteria > Pseudomonadota > Gammaproteobacteria > Pseudomonadales > Balneatricaceae > Marinobacterium_D > Marinobacterium_D zhoushanense. Next base: position 777,755 of record NZ_BMIJ01000001.1, on the reverse strand, counting down.
ATATCGGCTGCGCGCCAGCGCTCGATCAGCGGTGCGGCAGAGCCCAGCTCACCCTCGATCACAATGGTCTCCGGCAGGTGCTCTGCGCTAGCGGCGACAGTGCTCGGTTGCGGTTTTTCGGCCTCGTCGCGGTAAGTGTAGAAGCCCTGGCCGGACTTGCGTCCCAGGCGCCCGGCGTCGACCAGCGCCTGCTGGGTCAGTGACGGCTGGAAACGGGTGTCGCCGTAGTAGGCGTTGAACACCGAGCAGGTCACCGCGTAGTTGACGTCGTGGCCGATCAGATCCATCAGCTCGAACGGGCCCATGCGGAAACCGCCAGCCTCGCGCATCAGCGCATCCAGCGTGGCGCAGTCGGCGGCGCCCTCTTCGAGCAGCCGCAGGCCTTCGGCGTAGAACGGGCGGGCCAGGCGGTTGACGATAAAGCCCGGGGTGGATTTGGCGTAGACCGCTTTCTTGCCCCATGCGGTGGCCAGGCGGTGCAGGGTCTGAGCAACGGCGGGATCGGTATCCAGGCCGGAGACGATCTCGACCAGCTTCATCACCGGTGCCGGGTTGAAGAAGTGCATGCCGGCCAAGAGCTGGGGCTGTTTCAAGCCCGCGCCGATGGAGGTGATGGAGATCGACGAGGTGTTGGAGGCGAACAGGGTGCCCGGTGCACAGATTGTTTCCAACTGGGCAAACAGGCCGCGCTTGATCTCCAGGTTCTCGATGATCGCCTCGATCACCAGATCGGCATCGGACAGCGCGTTTAGAGAATCGATCGGCTGCATGCGGGCCAGCAGGGCGTCACGTTCAGCCGCGTCGAGCTTGCCGCGGGCAACCAGCTTGTCCAGCCCTTTGCCGGTGTTGTCTATCCCTTTCCGGGCGGCACCGGGGGCGTTATCGAACAGCAGCACCGGATGGCCGGCTGCCGCCGCGACCTGGGCGATACCGGCACCCATGGCGCCGGCACCGATCACGCCGATTACGGAACGTTCAGTAATCTGTTTCATCTCGGCTCTCTGTTTAATCCCAGTTTGCTGTTTAATCTCAGTTTGCATCAGCAGCCTTTGAACTCGGGCTTGCGCTTCTCCATGAATGCGGCGACGCCTTCACGGTAGTCCGCGGTGCGGCCGGCCATACGCTGCAGGTCGCGCTCAAGATCGAGCTGCTGGTCCAGGGTGTTGGTGCTGCTGGCGTTCAGCGCGCGCTTGATCAGTGCCAGACCCTGGGTCGGTTGTGTGGCCAGGTGACGGGCGCAGCCCAGGGCGCTGTCCATCAGCGCGTCGTCGTCGACGCAGGACCAGATCATGCCCCAGTCGGCGGCCTGCTCGGCGGAGATCTTGTCACCCAGCATCGACAGCGCCATGGCGCGGGCCGGGCCGACCAGGCGCGGCAGGGTCCAGGTGCCGCCGGAGTCCGGTACCAGGCCGATCTTGCAGAACGCCTGGATGAAGCTGGCGGAGCGGCCCGCGAATACGATGTCGCAGGCCAGCGCGATGTTGGCACCGGCGCCAGCGGCAACGCCGTTGACGGCACAGATAACCGGCAGCGGCAGTTCGCGCAGGGTGCGGATCATCGGGTTGTAGAATTTCTCGATGGAGAGGCCCAGATCCGGCATCTCGGCATCGGCCGCCACGTTGCGGTCGGACAGGTCCTGACCGGCACAAAAGCCGCGGCCGTTACCTGTAATCAGCAGGCAGCGTACGGATTCATCCTTGCGCACCTGTTTCAGCGCTTCGCGCATCTCGGCGTGCATCTCAGCATTGAAACTGTTGAGGCTGGCGGGGCGGTTCAGGGTCAGTACGGCAACGCCCTGATCGACGCGATATTCAATATGCTCGAAAGCCATGGCTGGCGGCTCCTTCAGAGTAGACGGATGGGGTGGTCGGTCCTGTCCGGGAGTGGGGCTCAGCGCCCCTTGTACTCCGGACGCCGTTTTTCGATGAATGCCTGGATCCCTTCGTTACGATCCTCGGTGGCCGCCAGCAGCGTGAACGCCTTGCGTTCATAGGCCAGACCCGCTGCCAGATGCGTCTCCTGAGAGCGCAGCAGCACGTCCTTGGCCTGGCGTACCGCCAGCGGCGCCTGGGCGGCGATGCTGGCCGCGATCTGCTGGGCACGCTCAAGGGTCAGTTCCGGCTCGGTGAGTTCGCTGACCAGGCCGGCGTCATAGGCGCGCTGGGCGGTGATCGGCTCTCCGGTCAGCACCATCTGTGAGGCGAGGGATCTGCCGACGGCGCGGATCAGGCGCTGGGTTCCGCCGGCACCGGGGATGATGCCCAGTTTGATCTCCGGCTGGCCGAAGCGGGCATCGCGGCTGGCGATGACGATATCGGCGTGCATCACCAACTCGCAGCCACCGCCGAGGGCAAAGCCATTGACGGCGGCAATGATCGGTTTGGCAAAGGCTGAGATCCGCGCCCAGTATTGCGGGCGAGGGTCGTTCATGACGCCCAGCAGGTCCAGGTCGGCCATTTCACGGATATCGGCACCGGCAGCAAAGGCTCGGCTGCCGCCGGTAATGACGACCGCTCGCACCGCACTGTCAGCGGCGGCGTTGTCGAGTGTGTCGGCCAGCTCACGGAGCAGCGCTGTATTGAGGGCGTTCAGCGCTTCCGGGCGGTGTAGTTGAATAGTCAGTACGCCGTTGGATGACGTTCCGGTCAGTAGAAAATTCAGCATAGTCTTCACTGTTTTTGTAGTTATGGATGTCATCTGTCTTGTGTCGGGTCGATCTCGCGTGGACCTACCTCATTGTTGCCGATTAGCTTAGCTCAAAAAAGTGATACATGAAAAGTAATAGAGTAAAAAATAACGTGTCTTTATGTTGTGCATTTTTACTTTATAAGTAGCTGTTTGAGGTTGTGTCATGTTCTTTATCTGTATTTTGAAGTGGTCATAACTGTCTCGTTATTCATATATATGGCTGATATATAAAGGTTAAAGCTGTGGCTTTTGGCTTTCGGGTCTCAGTTCGGTTCGCGGGTGTGTCCGATTCGTCTTGTTGTGTTACCTATTAATAATTTGACATTAAAAAAGCGTGTTACTAGCATCGTTAGCGACTACAAATACAACTGCGATCGCTCATCGGTGCCCAGCTACAGATGCTGGCGTCTCTCGATAGAGACGATCCGACCTCACTGGAGATCGGTTCTATGTCTAAGGCCCAGGCATTTTTCGAAGCACACCTGGCAACACTGGAGCGGGCGGTGGATGCCGGTCGCACACGCGATTTCTGGTCGCCCTATCCGGAGGTGCCGAGCGGGCGCATCTATGGTGAGACGGCGAATGCCGAAGGTCGTGCCGCGTTTGAAGCCACTCTTGGACAACGGTACGAACTGGCGCTAACCGGCATCGCAGGCCGAGTTTGCGAAGAGGTATCCCCCTATGGCCTCGAGCTGGGGATAACCTATGAAGTTCCGGACATTGAGGGGCTGATCGCCCGTATGCAGGCCGGTATGAAGGCGTGGCGCGTTGCCGGCGCGGATGCCCGTGCCGGTGTCTGTCTGGAGATACTGCATCGACTGAACCAGCGCAGCTTCGAGATGGCCTATGCGGTGATGCATACTACCGGGCAGGGGTTCCCGATGGCATTCCAGGCGGGTGGTCCACATGCCCAGGACCGTGGGCTGGAGGCGGTCGCGATGGCCTGGTCGGCGATGAAGCAGGTGCCGGAGCGCGCCAGCTGGACCAAGCCGCAGGGTAAACATCCGGCGCTGGCGATGGAAAAGTCTTACACCATCGTGCCACAGGGCATTTCGTTGGTTGTGGCCTGTGCCACCTTCCCGACCTGGAACACCTATCCGGGCCTGTTTGCCAGCCTGGTCACCGGTAACCCGGTCATCGTAAAACCGCACCCCGGATCGGTACTGCCGGTGGCGATCAGTGTGCAGATCGCGCAACAGGTGTTGGCTGAGGCGGGATTCGATCCCTGCCTGGTGTCGATGGTGCCGGACAGTGCGGCGGCGCCGATCACCAAAACCCTGGCTCAGCATCCGGCGGTCAAACTGATCGACTTCACCGGGTCGTCCGAGTTTGGCAACTGGCTGGAGCGTAACTGTCCCCAGGCGCAGGTGTTTACCGAGAAGGCCGGCGTCAACACGCTGATCATCGACAGTGTGGATAACCTGAAAGCGGTTTGTCGCAACCTGGCGTTCTCGCTGAGTCTGTACTCCGGCCAGATGTGCACCACGCCGCAGAATATCCTCATCCCCCGCGACGGTATCGACACCGACCAGGGGTATCTGAGTTTCGACGCTATCGCGACGGCGCTGGCTGACGCGGTGAGCCGCTTCCTGTCCAACCCCGAGGTGCAGGTCAACGTGCTCGGCGCGTTGCAGAATCCCGCTACGGTGCAGCGTATCGAGGAGAGCAGGGGGCTGGGGCGTGTGGTGCTGGATAGCCAGCCGGTTGAGCATCCGGAGTTCGCCGGTGCGCGCATGCAGACCCCGCTGATGCTGAGCGTGGACGCAGCCGACCGTGAGGCCTATGCGCAGGAGCGCTTCGGGCCGATCGCTTTCCTGATCGCCACCGACAGTACCGAACAGAGTTTCGATATCGCGCGTGAAGTGATCGCGGAAAAGGGCGCGATCACGCTCGGCGTCTATTCTACATCCGAGGCGGTATTGGAGCGGGCAGCAGAGCTGGCGCTGGAGGTGAAAGTGGCGCTGTCCTGCAACCTGAGCGGCGGCGTGTTCGTCAACCAGTCGGCCGCATTCAGTGATTTCCATGCCACCGGCGGTAATCCGGCGGCGAATGCTTGTTTGACCGATCTGGCGTTTGTCAGCCGCCGCTTCGTGGTGGTGCAGAACCGCCATGACGTTCCCGCGCCGGTACAGGAGTAAAGCCATGCCCGTATATCGAATCGAAGGTGTTACACCGGTCATCGACCCCAGTGCCTATGTGCACCCGACGGCGGTATTGATCGGTGATGTGATCGTCGGTCCCGGCTGCTATGTCGGGCCCAACGCCAGTCTGCGGGGCGACTTCGGTCGCCTGATCCTGGAACGCGGTTCCAACGTGCAGGACAACTGTGTCATGCACGGCTTCCCCGATACCGATACCCTGGTCGAGGAGGATGGTCATGTGGGGCACGGGGCGATACTGCACGGCTGTCGTGTCGGCCGCAACGCGATGGTGGGGATGAATGCGGTGGTGATGGATGGTGTCGTGATCGGCACCGAATCGATCGTCGCCGCCAACGCCTTCGTCAAGGCGGGGTTCGAGTGTCCGCCGCGCTCGTTGGTGGTCGGCTCGCCGGCCAAGGTGATGCGCGAGCTGCGCGACGAGGAGGTGCAGTGGAAATCCCAGGGTACTGCTGAATACCAGCTGTTGACCCGGCGTTGCCAGGCCTCGCTTGAGCTATGTGAACCGCTGACTGAGGTGGAACAGGATCGCCCGAGGGTGATGGCGAGTGAGGTGAAGCCTAAGTATCAGTCTTAACTGGGCTGGCCTTTAGGTTGATTTTGTTAATGGCGTGAAGGCTCAATGGGTTCATGCGGTGTGCTTGGGCTTAGTTGAGCCGACAAACAAAAAAGGCAGATCGCAATTAGCTGATCTGCCTTCTTTAAATTTGGTAGCGGGGGCTGGATTTGAACCAACGACCTTCGGGTTATGAGCCCGACGAGCTACCAGACTGCTCCACCCCGCATCAACGTGGTGCGAACTATACAGAGGTGTCATACCCCTGTCAAATTAATAATTTGGCAAATGTTCATTGTTGCGGTTCGGCGTGCTCCGGGGACGGCTGCATCAATATGGGGCAGCCTTGATGGGGTCAACGGATGCATTTTTTCACTACGGTTGTTAGGCTTGGCGATCAGCCATTCACCGGTCAAAGTAGCTCAGTGTGACATCAACTGTTTTGACACAACCCGACTATTACATCGGTCTGCCGCAGTGGAGTCATCCGGCCTGGCATGACACTCTCTTCGCCGGTCAGCAGGGGCTGTCGGAGCTGAGAGGATATTCAAACTGCTTCAATTCGGTAGAGGGCAACACGACCTTCTACGGCCTGCCATCGCCTGAAGCGGTTGCGCGGTGGCGAGGGGAGAGTGGTGAGCAGTTCCGGTTCAGCTTCAAGTTCCCAGGCGAGATCAGCCACAAACGGATGCTAACCGGCGTCGATCAGTTACTGCTTACCTTTTTGCAGCGTCTGGCGCCGCTGGAACACAAGCTCGGCATGCTGTGGTTGCAGTTGCCTGCGATCTTTTCACCGCGGGATCTTCCGGCATTGGCGGATTTTCTCCGCCTGCTGCCGGCGGGTTTCAGTTATGCGGTCGAGGTGCGTCACCCGGAGTTTTTCAGTGCCGGCGATGCGGACCGGGAGCTGACTGAACTTCTGGCTTCTGCGGGGGTGAACCGGGTCTGCTTCGATACCCGCGCACTGTTTCGCCATCCAAGTACTGATCCGATCACGCAGGAGGCGTTCAAGGCCAAGCCACGGTTGCCGTTGCGGCCTGTGGCAACGGCAGCAGCGCCGATGTTGAGGTTCATCTCGCCGCTGGACAGAGCCCTGGCCGAACAGGAACTCGCATTCTGGGTGCAGTGTGTCGCGAAATGGATAGGTCAGGGGCGCAAGCCCTGGTTGTTTTTCCACACCCCGGACAACGCCGAGGCGCCGCTGTTGGCCAGGCGTTTCGTTGAGCTGCTGGGGAACGGCTGCCGGGGCTTCGTCGACTGGCCTGAACCCAGGCAGGTACAGGCCGGACTGTTTTAGCGTCTAGTGCAGGGCGTTAGGCTGGGCCAGTGTAAAGGCGGGAATAGGTGCGATGAAGCGGTCTTCCTCTTCTGTCTGCATCTCGTAATGGCCCTGCATACTGCCGACCTCGGTGGCCAGTACCGTGCCGCTGGTGTAGCTGAAGCTCTGGTCCGGCTCGATCACCGGCTGCTCGCCGACCACGCCCTCACCCTTGACCTCCTGCACCTGCTCATTGCCATCGGTGATGACCCAGCGGCGGCTGACCAGCTTGACCGGTTCGGGATTATGGTTGGTTACCGTGATTTGGTATGAGAATACGAAACGATGCGCCTCCGGATCCGATTGCTCGGGCAGATAGGAGGTTTGTACATCGATCTGTATGTTGCGGCCGTACTCGAAGGGGTCCATCGTGATTCAGTTTTCCTCTTGCTGCCCGATAGCGATAGCATCGCTGATTCTGATGAACTCTGCCAGTGACAGGCGCTCGGGTCTTAGCTGCGGGTCTATACCCAGTGTTTCCAATGTGGCGGCATCGATCAGCGGTTTCAAGTTGTTGCGCAGGGTTTTTCTGCGCTGGCTGAAGGCGGTGCGGACCACCTCCTGCAGCCGATTTACGTCCTTAGCAACCATTGGCAGCTGCTCGTAGGGTGTCAGGCGCACGATGGCGGAATCGACCTTGGGGGCCGGCTGGAAGGCGCCGGGCGGCACCAGAAACAGCTTCTCCACGCGGCAGTAGTACTGCGCCATGATACCCAGGCGACCGTAGTGATTCTCCCCGGGCTGGGCGGCCAGCCGGTCGACCACCTCATTCTGCAGCATAAAGTGCATATCGCTGATCAGGCCCGAGAAACTGAGCAGGTGGAATATCAGCGGTGTCGATATGTTGTAGGGCAGGTTGCCGACGATGCGCAGCGGGCGCTCATCCTGGCGCAGGCTGCTGAAATCGAACTTCAGCGCGTCCGCCTCATGGATGCGAAAGTTATCCTCGTAACGGAAAAACTTGGTGCGCAGCACTGGGATCAGATCGCGGTCCAGTTCGACGGCGTCCAGTGCACCGGCTTCGGCAAGCAGCTCTTCGGTCAGGGCGCCAAGACCTGGGCCGATCTCGACCAGGTGCTGACCGGGCTTGGGATTGATTTCGCGCAGGATGCGGCGAATGATGCCGACGTCGTGCAGGAAGTTCTGGCCAAAACGCTTGCGCGCCTTGTGCATAATCGGTTTTTTGCTCATTGGATAGCGCTGCTGCTCTGTTTGCTCTGAACCATGCTGCTAGCATAGTCGATGGCGGTGCGCAGGGAACCGGAGTCGGCCCGGCCGGTCGCGGCCAGGTCCAGTGCCGTGCCGTGATCGACGGAGGTACGGATGATCGGCATCCCCAGTGTGATATTCACGGCGCGTCCGAAGCCCTTGTACTTCAGCACCGGCAGGCCCTGGTCATGGTACATCGCCAGCACCGCGTCGGCGCCCTGCAGGTTGTGTTCGGTGAACAGGGTGTCAGCGGGCAGCGGTCCGATCAGGTCGGCGCCGGTGTCGCGCATCTGTTCGAGCACGGGGGTGATGGTGTCGATCTCTTCGTGCCCAAGGTAGCCGCCCTCACCGGCGTGAGGGTTGAGTCCGCACACCAGAATGCGCGGTTTGGGCGCGTTGAAGTAGGTTTTCAGATCGTCGATCAGAACCTGCAGGACCTGACGTAATAGGGGTTTGGTGATCGCCTCAGCTACCTTGGACAGGGGCAGGTGGGTGGTGGCCAGCGCCACGCGAAGCCCCTCTGTTGCCAGCATCATCACCACCTTGTCGCTGCCGGTTAGCTGCTCGAGAAATTCAGTATGTCCACTGAACGCTATCCCGGCCTGGTTGATCACGCCCTTATGTACCGGGGCCGTAACCAGCGCATCGAAGCGCCCGTTCAGGCACCCCTTGGCGGCCAGCTCCAGAGTCTGCAACACATAGCGGGCGTTGGCTGGATTAAGCACGCCCGGTTCCACCTTGGCGGCCAGCTGCACCGGTTCGATGTAGAGCTCACCTGCGGCGGTGGCGCATGCCGGGGTGCTGTCGTCTAACTGGCGTAGCACCAGCGGCAATCCCAGGCGCTCGGCGCGGGCACGCAGCAGCTCGGGATCGGCTATCACCACCAGCTGCTGTGGATGACCCTGCTGGGCGATCTGGATGCAGAGGTCCGGGCCGATGCCGGCGGGCTCGCCGGGGGTGATAGCGAGTCGAAGCGGGGTGCTCACGGTCAGTTCAGATCCTTGCGGTCGATATAGGCCTCGGAGCGGATCTCACGCATCCAGTTGTCGAACTCCTCGCTGTACTTGCGCTTGCGGATGGCGTTGCGGGCCGTGGTCTCGCGCATCTCGTCAGAAAAGTCCTGAGTGCGGCGGTCCTCGACCTTGAGAATGTGCCAGCCAAAACGGGACTCGAACGGAGTGCTGATCTGCCCCTTGGCGGTGGTGTTCATCACCTGTTCGAACTCCGGCACCATCTGTCCGGCCTGGGTCCAGCCCAGTTCGCCGCCCTGGGAGCCGCTGCCTGGGTCGTCGCTGTATTGGCGCGCGAGTTCGGCGAAGGGCTGGCCGTCCTGCAGTCGACGGTAGAGGTCGTCGGCCAGCTGACGCGCCTGACTGGGGCTGCGGATCTCGTTCGGGGAGATCAGGATATGGCTGACCTTGGTCTGCTCGACCAGTGCTTGCTGGTCCCCGCGCTTGTCTCTGACCTGCAGGATATGGAAACCGGCCGGAGTACGGATAGGTTTGCTGACCTGGCCTGCCTGCAGGGAACGGATAGCGCCGGCCAGTTCCGAGGGTAGCTCATTCTCGGCACGCCAGCCCAGCTCGCCGCCGTTGAGGGCGTTGGATGCATCGGAGTTGGCCACCGCCAGCTCTTTGAACTCGGCACCATCGCTCAGTTGCTGGTACAACGCATCGGCTTCCTCCTGTGCGCGCTGGATAATGTCCGGCGACGCACTTTGCGGCAGGGCGATCAGGATGTTGCTGAGCAGGTACTCCACGTTACTGGACGCCTGATCGCTGGCCAGGTAGTTGTCGATCTCCTGCTGTGACACGCTGATACGGCGGTTGACGTTGGCCTGCTGGACGCGCGCCAACAGTATTTCCTCGCGTATCTGCTCGCGTACCTGGGCATAGTCACGCCCCTCGGCGATCAGTGCCTCACGGAACTGGGCCAGGGTCAGGTTGTTCTTGTCGGCGATATTTTGCAGCGCCGCGTTCAGCTCCTGATCGCTGACGCGAATGCCCTGGCGCTTGGCGATCTGGAGCTGGATGTGGTCCATGATCAAGCGCTCGAGTACCTGGTTTCTCAGTACACCCTCCCGCGGCGCCTGGCTACCCTGGGCGCGTATCTGATCGAGTACCAGTTGGGTGCGGTTGTCCAGCTCGCTCTGCAATACGATATCGTCATTGACGACGGCGACGACCCGGTCGATAAGCTCGGCGGCCTGTACCTGCTGGAAGCAGAGCAGGGCCGCTAAAAGCGGTAGTTTGCGTCCAATCACACGCTTAAAAAGTCTCATGCGCATCCTCTTTCTCGCCAGTGATATCTTCCAGGAATCCGCGCCCACCTTCCTGGCCGAAGGAGCCCAGGCCGCGCAGAACGAACTGCAGGAAGATACCCTTGTCGGTATCGCCTTGGTTTGAATTGTCGTTATCGGTTACCCACTTGCGTCCGGTCAGGCGCACTTTCCAGCAGCAGCTGACATACTCGATGCCGAGCAGGGTTTCGAGGTTTTCACTGCGTAACAGGTCCTCCTGCCAGCGACCTAAGATGTTCCAGGTCGGTGAGAGAGGCCAGCGGACGGCGAAGTCGGTCTGACGTATCTCATCGTTGGGGTCATCGAACCGGCTGCCTGAGTTGTCGCGGTAACTCAGGTAAACCAAACGCATGTCGTCAGGTTTATAGGTCAGCCGGTAGTTCTGCTGCACCATCTCGAAATCCTGTTCGTCGAGCTCGCTGTCGTGGCGGAACTGCAGGCTGGGGGTGATGTTCCAGTTGGCCAGCAGGGCAAGGTTGGAGCTATCCTCGGTGCCATCCTCATCGCCTGGTCGCAAGCCGCTGCTCGCCTCCCTGTCGTCGAAGTAGTACGCCTGGGCGACCGCCAGACGGCCCTGCTCGATACCGAGCATGGAGTAGAACCCGCTGCTCAGCCCCAGTGTGACCTGATCGGTTCCGGCAATATTGTCGTTGCCGCTGTAGCCGGTTTCGTTGAACAGGTTGTAGTAACTGAACGAGAGCCTGGACGAGTCGAAGTCGGGCAGTTCCGATTGATCCTCTTTACCGGCGCTGATCAGCTTGATACGGGGCTCTAGCGTTTGAGTCAGCAGATCGGCGTAATCACGCTCAAACTTGAGGCCACTGTCGACGCTGAGAATCGGTACGCTCAGGCTTGGGTTGCTGCTCCAGCCACTGGGCTGATCGTTTAGGTCGTACTGGGAGTACCAGTAGGTGGCTCTTGGTTCGAAATAGGCCCAGGGACGCTCCCAGCGGTAACTCAGAGAGGGGCGCAGGTGGGCTCGGGTGCCGGTGATACGCTCACGCCCGGTCAAGTCGTCATTGTTGCGGTCAAATACCGTGAGATCAGCCAGATAGTCCAGCGCCAGGTGTTGCTCCAGTGCCAGCTCCTTGCCGCTGAATTGCAACTGAGGGACCCGCTCATAGGGTTCGGGGCCTTCATCTGTGGTCTGATACTCGTGCACGCGGCTGATAAACTGCCAGGTATCGGCCTGGTAACGCAGCTCGCCGATCTGGTTAAGATCGTCCTGGTTGGCAATTTCGAGATTGGTAGTGTCCAGGTCGTCGAGGTAATCGTCGTCGCTGATGCGGCGGTAGTCGATCTTGCTGAACCAGCGCTCGGCTGGATTGCCTAGGTGGGTCGCGCCCAATGCCCAGCGGCTGTCGCCGTACTTGTCGTCGTCGGCGATATAGGCGGTACTCAGCGTATTCATCGACCACTGGTTCATGTAACGGAACTCGTTTTCGAGCACCAGGCCGCGCTCGCTCACAATACGCGGGGTAAAGGTGTCGTCATAGTTCGGTGCCAGATTGAAGTAGTAGGGGGTGGCGATATCCAGCCCGTCACTGTCCGAATAGCCCAGTTTTGGATAGAGAAAACCTGAGCGCCGGTTATCGTTGATCGGGAAGTAGAAGTAGGGCAGGTAGAGCACCGGCACGTCTGCCACCTCGAAGGTGGCATGGTAGGCTTCGCCGTAGCCTTCGTCGGTGTGGATCTCCAGTGAATCGGCGGCAATGGCCCAGGTGTTGTTGCCCGGTTCGCAGAAGGTCACCCGGCCTTCCGTCATTTCTACACGGGCATCTCCGAACCGTTCGATCCGTTGCGCCTCGCCGCGCATATGCTCCCGGTGCATCACGTATTCGGCGTTGTGAAAACCGGCATTGCCCTGGGTCAGGTCGGCTTCGGCACTGTCGGCGAGCAACAATAGCCCCTGTTCGCGGTAACGCACGTTTCCGCTGAGAGTGGCGCGACGGGATTCAGGGTCATACACGGCTTGGTCGCTGCTGAGTACGCGACCACCTTGACGCATGTTGATACCGCCCTCGAGCTGGGTGACGCCGCCAAGCACAGTGGAGGAGCGCAGGGCTTCAAGGAAGATCGTCTGCTGCTCCGACTGGGTCATGGCGCGGCTCAGGTCCATGTCTGCCTCGCGATACTCGCCGGGGCAGGAGCCGCCAAAACCAGCGTCGCCAGGTGAGTAGGTATACCAGTCAAGACTGGCATACAGCTGCGGAACAGGGCGCACCACGGCCAGCGTTCCCGCCTTGCCTATGTTGTCGCTCTGGTAGTCAGTGTTCTGCTGGCACTGCCACTGTCCCTCCAGCCCACTGCACTCAAACTGATTATTCGCGGCGAGGGTATTGCTCTGGACGACCGACCCCACCCTGTCGACTACCTGTCGAGGCTGATTGACAGGCTGGGTCTGCACGATTGACGCTGCGGGAGCGGCTATCGCCTGCGGCGCGGATTGAACCTCCACGGGTTCGGCCAGTGCCGGCTGTTCACTGCTGCTCTCGGGTATCGTCTCGGCGCCGGGGTTCGTCTGTGGCTGTACCGAACTGCTCTGCTGCTGCGTTTCGCGCATCAGCTGTTCATTGACTTCACAGTCCCATTCACCGGCGCTGTTCAGATTGCAGTTCCACAGGCGCTGATCATTTTCAGCCATCGCCTGCGAGGCACTGATGGCTGCGGCAATGGCAAGCACCAGCTTAAAAGAGTGGGCTCTGTAAAAGGGCATCAAGTCGCTTTCCGTTTGCGCGATTAAGGCGGCCTGTTTCTCGCCACCCTCGAAGTCGAGTACCATAACGAGCTGTGCATGATACAGCTGTTACGGGCGCTAATGCCAGACCTCATCGGGCTTGAGGCGCGGTGTCCAAAACTGGACCACAAGGTAAGACTCGTGAGGCGATTCGCGAGGTGCAGGGGGATTTTAAGATCGATGGGCGAGCGTCTTCGACAGCTACAGAACTGGGTTGCGGAACAGGCGGAGCAAAATGGGCTGGCAGTTGTCAGTAAATCCTTGCAGCCGGTTTCCGGTGACGCCAGTTTTCGGCGCTATTTTCGCGCCACAGGTGAACAGGAAAACTGGATCGCAGTGGATGCGCCGCCGGAGAAGGAGGACAGCCAACCCTTTGTCGATATCGCCAGGCACTGGCATGAGGCCGGCGTTCGCGTACCAGGGCTGATTGCACTGGATCTTGTGCAGGGGTTCATGTTGTTGGAGGACTTTGGCGATCGCTTGATGCTGCCGGCGCTGAATGCCGAGAGTGTCGACCGGTTGTATGGGCAGGCGTTCAGGGTGCTCGACACGATCCAGGCGATTCCCCATGAACATCTACCCGCCTATAACGAGGTGCTGCTGCGCCGCGAGATGGGGTTGTTCGATGAGTGGTTTGTCGGGCGGATGCTGCAGCTTGAGCTCTCACCGGCCGAGCAACGTGTACTCGATGAGGCGAAGCGGGCGCTGGTTTCGAATGCGTTGGAGCAGGTGCAGGTCAGCGTGCATCGCGACTACCACTCTCGCAACCTGATGCTGCTGCATGACGGCGAACTGGGCGTGATCGATTTTCAGGACGCGGTGTCAGGCCCTGTCACCTATGATCTGGTATCCCTGCTCAGGGATAGCTACGTGCGTTGGCCCGATCAACAGGTGGCGCGCTGGGTCGAGGATTTCCGCCACCGCTTGGCGCTTCGTGGCGGAACCCCCACGCGTGAAGCGTTTTTGCAGCAGTTCGACCTGATGGGGATGCAGCGTCAGTTGAAGGTGCTCGGCATCTTCTCCCGCCTTTGTCTGCGCGACGGCAAGGCCGGTTACGTGCAGGATATGCCGCGCACCCTTGGTTACCTGTATCGAGCCGCGGGACGCCATTCATCAATGGCGGAACTGCAACAGCTGCTTGATCGGCGCGTGGTGCCGGCGATGGCCCGGCATCCGATGTTCAAGGAGATAGACCTGGATCAGGAGTTGGCCTGACCTATGCGAGCGATGATTCTGGCGGCGGGGTTGGGTACGCGCATGCGGCCTTTGACCCTGACCCGCCCCAAGCCCTTGCTTAAGGCTGGCGGAAAGGCGCTGATCGAATACCATATCGAACGCCTGGCACGTATCGGGGTTGAACGCATCGTCATCAACCATGCCTGGCTGGGGGAGCAGATCGAAGCTGAGCTCGGCGATGGCGAGCGTTTCGGTGTGCCACTGCTCTACTCCGCCGAAACCGAACCATTGGAGACGGCAGGAGGCATTCGGCAGGCGCTGCCGATGTTGGCCGATGATGAGCATGAGTGCTTTCTGGTCGTTAACGGCGATGTGTATACCGAGCTGAGCGATGATGCGTTGTCGGCCCTGTCTCTTTCGCCCGAGCAGCAGGCGCATCTGTTGCTGGTCGATAACCCGCCCTGGCACCCGACCGGGGATTTCCATCTGCAGGGCGGGCATGTGGCCGCCGAGGGCTGCCCGCGCTTGACCTTCGCCGGTATAAGCTTGTTGAGGGCCTCCCTGTTCAGTGCTTTGATACCCGGGCAACCCGCCGCGCTGGCGCCTTTATTGCGCGAAGCGATGGCGATAGATGCGGTTTGCGGAACCCAAATCGAAGACTTTTGGGACGATATCGGCACCCCCGAGCGTCTCACTGCGCTCGATCAACGATTAAGAGGAGAGTGTTAGTCATGGCAGGAGCCGAATCCCTGGGGCAGTCGCTCTATCGTCATCGTACTGGATTGGGTATAGGGGCTCTGATCGGCCTGTTCAGTGGTGGTATCGTCGGCCTGTTGTTGGGCGGGGCACTGGGATTCTTGATCGATCGAGCGCTGCGCACCAGTGCGGCCAAGTACAACCCGCAACAGTTGTTCTTCCGTGCCACCTTCACCGTGATGGGCAAGGTGGCCAAGGCGGATGGCCGGGTATCGGAGACTGAGATCAACTTTGCTCGCGAAGTGATGGCGCGGATGAACCTGAGCGAGGAGAAGCGGCGCGAGGCGATCGAATGTTTCTCCGAAGGCAAACAGGCCGAATTCGAGATCTCGAGTGTACTGCTGCCGCTGGGAGCGCTGTTGCGTCATCGCAGTGCGGTCAAACTGATGTTCGTCGAGATTCAGTTGCAGGCGGCGATGGCCGATGGTGAGGTCAGTCCTGCTGAGCAGGCGCTGTTGTCCGAGATCTGCAGAATGCTGCAGTTCACCCCGGATGAGGCTCAGGCTCTGCTGAGTCGGATTCGCGCCGAGCAGGCGTTTCGCGAGCAGGCCTATCGTGCGCACCAGGACCCCCAGCAGTTCTCGGGTGCCACCCTGGAGCAGGCCTATGGTGTGTTGGGTGTTGAGCCCAGCGCTTCGGATGCAGAGGTGAAAAAGGCTTGGCGTCGACTGATGAGCCAGCATCACCCGGACAAACTGGTGTCCAAGGGGTTGCCGGAGGAGATGATCCAGCTGGCCAAGGAGCAGACCCAGGAGATTCAGGCCGCCTATGATCAGATTCGCAAGGCCCGGGGGATGCGTTGATTAACGAGTGGCGGCGCCTGGCTGGGTTTGCCCCTGAATACTGGGTTGTGTACCTTGCTCCGGAGTTCTGACCTGTTCTAGCGATTCGATAATCTGGCTCTTGATCACGCCCCTGATGGTCTGGGTAAGCCAGGGCATCTCGGGCTGCCAGCCGATAAACGGCGGTGCTATCCGGGACTGTCGGTAGTGCTCCATCTTGGCTCGTTGTGCCTGGGATTTGCGTATCCTCGCTGCTGATGCCGCCTCAGGGTGTCCCGGCAGCGGGGCGTGATAGAGATCGAGTACGGGAGTCGAACCGAGCTGCTCCCACAATCCCGACAGCCTGGGAGCATCTGCTTGTGTATCGGGCAGTGGGTCGAGCAGAACCAGGCTGGCGTCCAGCTCCGGATGCGCGGCGATATAGGCTGCACTCCAGCCTGCAGCACGGCCGAACGCGAGTACAATACGGATTTGGTTTTCCTGCTGCGGCAGCTGCTCCCGCACAAGGGCGATGCGCTCGTTGAAGCGCTCGGCGAAAGTTCCAGGCGGCTTGGCTGCATCCGTCTCGGTGTCCGGCTCTGCCTGCACGGAACTACCCTCCCGGTCCGCTGGTGCGGGAGTCGGCATACTTTCGGCGGGCTCGGACGCTGAGGAGAAACTCTTCATCACCGGTAGCGAGCGTTCGGGTACTGCCGGTGGAACAGGTTGTGGTGGCTCCAGCGCCAGCGTCAGCCAACCATGCCTGGCCAGATCAAAGCGCAACGCTTCTACCTGTTGGGGCCACGCGGGACCCATTCCCGGATCTGGCAGCAGCAGTATCCATCCCCAGGGCTCTGCGCGTTCGGCCTCCTGACGCAAGGCATGGAAACGCTGTCCATCGATCTCCATGGTCAGCACGCTGGTGTCCGCCGGTAACTGCCGTCCGAGTCGCTCGTCGCTTGGCGGATTTCCCGCTTCGCTGCGTTGCAGATCGTACAGCGCGCCCATATCGGTTGGCGTGGCAGAAGCCGGATTATCGGCCCCAGCCGGCCCATCGGCGGCAATAGCGAAGCGAGGCAGGCTTGTAAGCAGCACCAGCACCAGGACATTTAATAGCATGAGATAGGTCATGGCTGGATTATCGGCGGCACAAGGGTCTCCGGCAAGGGGCTCAACGTATGTCAGAGGCTGTTAACCTGGGCCGGCTTTTGTACAATGGCGATCCACATCATAAAGCCATGCGGTGTTTTGCCCGATGACCGACTACAAGATTGCACCCTCCATCCTCTCAGCCGACTTTGCCCGCCTTGGCGAAGAGGTCGATGCGGTACTCGAAGCGGGTGCCGATATCGTCCATTTCGACGTCATGGACAACCACTATGTACCTAATCTGACCATCGGTCCGATGGTGTGCAAGGCGTTGCGTAACTATGGCATCCAGGCGCCGATTGATGTCCATCTGATGGTCAAGCCGGTGGATCGCATGATAGCGGATTTCATCGACGCGGGGGCAACCTATATCACTTTCCATCCGGAAGCCTCGGAGCATATCGATCGCTCGTTACAGATGATCCGCGATGGTGGCTGTAAGGCGGGGCTGGTACTCAATCCGGCAACGCCTCTGCACTATCTCGACCATGTCATGGACAGGCTGGATATGATCCTGCTGATGTCGGTGAACCCGGGCTTCGGTGGGCAGAAGTTTATCCCGTCGACCTTGGATAAGCTGAAACAGGTGCGTAGCCGGATCGATGAGAGTGGCTATTCGGTGCGGCTTGAGGTCGATGGCGGGGTAGGCATAGGCAACATTCGGGAGATCGCGCAGGCGGGCGCGGATACCTTTGTCGCCGGATCGGCGATCTTCAATACCGACGATTACCGCGCCACCATCGACCAGATGCGGGCGGAACTGGCCAAGGCCGCAATATGAGTCGGTCGGAGCATCCCGCCCTGGTGATGTTTGATCTGGATGGCACGTTGGTCGATAGCGTGCCCGATCTCACGCGTGCGGTGGACCAGATGCTGGCTGCGCTGGGGCGTGCGCCGGCGGGGGAGCACAAGGTTCGCCGCTGGGTTGGCAATGGGGCGGGAATGCTGGTGCGTAGAGCACTGGCGGATGCTGTGCAGGTGCAGGCAGATCCGGAGAACGAGGAGCTGTTTCCGATTGCGCAGGAGTTGTTCATGACCGCCTACGCACAGGCCAACGGGCGCACCAGTAGCCTCTATCCCGGTGTGGATAGCCTGCTTAAGCATTATCGCCGTGAAGGGGTGCCGATGGCGCTGGTGACCAATAAGCCCGGAGGTTTTACCCACAGCCTGCTCGATCAGCTGCAGTTGTCGCAATACTTTCCCGTGGTCGTGGCCGGCGATACATTGAAACAGAAAAAACCTTCGCCGGCCCCGCTGCTGCACGCCTGTGACCGGAGTGGTGTGCTACCCGGCAGTGCGCTGATGATCGGTGACTCCCGGGTGGATGTGGAGGCGGCGCGGGCCGCCGGTTGTCCGGTGATCTGTGTGAGTTATGGTTACAACCGTGGTGAGCCTATCCATGAGGCAGGTGCCGATCGGGTGATCGACTCGTTGGCCGAGCTTCTAGCTGTCAACGCTTAGCAGTTCTCTCGCCCGGTGGGTGATCGCCTGTACGCCGGGGTGGCGAATCTGCCGTTCCAGCGAGATCGCGTAGTAGCGTTCGCGAATACCCTCCAAGCGGCCGATCAACTCGACACCGTGCTGGCGCTGTAGTTCGGCTTCTAGTACCGATGGGCCGCAAAACAGCCCGATTCCAGCCTGGCCGAAGGTGTCGATCAGGGCGCTGTCGACGCATTCGACCTGAACCAGCGGTGTTATCTGCCGGGCACGAAACCATTTCATGATATTGGCACCGGCCACTGTGTCGTCGGTGGGTAGCAGCAGCGGTGCGCCGTCCAGCCCCCCGGGGAAATCCTTACGATAGCGGCTGGCCAGCGAGGGGCTGGCGAACATGCTGATCCCGGTTTCACCGAGTAGATGATTGTAGGCGCGCACATGGGTACCGGCATCGATCGGACGGTCGGCCAGGATCAGGTCGACGCGGTTGGCGATCAGCTCGCCGAGCAGGGCTTCCATCGAGCCCTCACGGCACTCGAGGCGTAACGGCTCGTCCAACTCCAACGCCGGGGCCAGCAGGCGGTAGGCGATGCTCTTGGGCACTACGTCTGCAATCCCCACGGCACAGGTACGTTGGACCGTATCGGCGTGATGCAGCTGTAGCTGCATCGCCTCGCCAAGGCTGAAGATCTCCTCTGCGTACTCCAGCGCCTGACGACCCGCATCGGTGAGCTCCAGTCGACGACCGCTGCGCTCGAACAGCTCAATATCCAGCATATCCTCCAGTGTTTTGAGCTGTCCGGAGATGGTTTGCGGTGTCAGGTTCAGTCGGTCGCTGGCGCGGGCGATACTACCCTCCTGCGCGACGACCATGAAATAGCGTAGGTGGCGGAAGTTCAGGTTGTGTATTTTCATTCGAAATTATCGAACATCCATCTAATTAAATTCGAATTTTATATAGGTATGAAATCACTATACTGGATCTTGCTCATGCAGTCTCTCCCCGAGACTGGATTGGTCTGTTCCTGGTATGTGGACGGACATCGGCTTTATCACACACAGTTTTACCCCGCCTCGGCGGGGTTTTTTTTGTACATGGATGTATTTATCCTGCGAGCACATGGATGTGCAGGAGCGGGGTGGGTAGGATGTGCGGTACCCCGCGGGCGCAGGGTTTCACCCCGGGGTTTCAATGCTTGTCGGCTGTCAGAACGAACAAGGCAGCCCGGGGGCTGCCTTGTTAACGTCAAGTTGCCGGGACCGGCCTACATCTGCGATTGCAGATAGTTCTTCAGTCCGATCTTGTCGATCAAGCCCAGCTGTTTCTCCAGCCAGTAGGCGTGATCCTCCTCTGTGTCCTCCAGCTGACGGCGCAACATCTCACGAGTCTGGTAGTCCTGCTCCTCTTCGCAGAGCTTGATCACCTCTTTCAGGTTTCTTGCCACGCTGTACTCGGTGTTGAGATCGTTTTTCAGCATCTCTGGCACATCCTTGCCGATGTGGATCGGCTCACGGGTGACCATATCCGGAGTGCCTTCAAGGAACAGGATGCGGGAGATGATCGCTTTGGCGTGCCCTTTTTCGTCGTCGAACTCATGGGCGATACGCTCGTACAGCTTGCTCAGTCCCCAATCGTCATACATCTCGGAGTGGATGAAATACTGATCCATGGCGGCCAGCTCACCGGCGAGTAGCTTGTTTAGTGCTCCGATGACTTTTTTGTTGCCCTTCATCGCTTACTCCTTCTCAATTGCGGATTGCAGGTAGTTTTCGATGCCGGTCTCGGCGATCAGGTACTGCTGCGCCTCTATCCAGTCTACATGCTCCTCCTCGTGTTCGAGGATCTCAGTCAGCAGATGACGGCTGACATAATCGCCAGCGGCTTCGCACTCGGCAATCACCTCTCGCAGCAGCGCTATCTGTTCCAGCTCCATCTCCAGATCACACTGCAGCATCTCGGCGGTATTTTCGCCGATACGTAAGCGCTCGAGCTGCTGCAGGTTGGGCAGGCCTTCCAGAAACAGAATACGCTCGATCAGTTCGTCCGCCTGCTTCATATCGAGGATCGATTTCTTGTAGGCCTTGTGATTCAGTTTTTCCAAGCCCCAATTCTTGAACATACGGGCATGGAGAAAGTACTGGTTGATTGAGGTTAGCTCGAAGGTAAGGACCTTGTTGAGCCGGCGGACAAGTGAGTTGTCACCTTGCATGGATAGCTCCTTTTCTATGCGCACTGCAGATGGTAAGGCTGGGCGGAGAGCAGTCTTAACAGGAGAGTATAGCCTTCACGAGCGAGAGTATAGCCTAAACGAAGGTGAGGTTTAGGCAGTGATACCGCGAAGGAAACCGGGGCTAAGCAGGGATCGCCAGTTCGTTGGCTCGGGCATTTTGTTCCCGCTTGATGATCTGGCGTGCAGTACAGGTGCATTTGCCGCACTCACTGCCGACGCACAGGGTGCGGTTGAGGTCGCGTACGCTGCGTGCTCCCTCGTCGATTGCTTGCTGGACCTGGCGCTCGGTGATGTTGTTACAGATGCAAACGTACATGGCCCCTCCAAACGGTCGGATAGTTAAATAGTGTTGGTAATGATAATGGTTCGTATTAGTAAAATGCAACTGTTGTTGGCTTTTTTCTGATCAGAGTCAATTGCCGAGGTGTCCAGCCTTATGTGTCCATGCCTCATGTTTCGACCGTGGTGAGCGAAGTCGCTCCAGCAATAGGCAAGCAATCGCAGTGCCATCTGAGGAGATAGAGATCGCCTTTAAAAAACAGTGTGTTGGCTGGTCTGGTTCGTGCGGGTGCTGGGTGTGGAGGGTGAAATGTTGGAGGTGTGTTGGAAATCGAACAGGGCAGGAGCCCTGTTCGATGGATTGTGATTCAGTCGCAGAGTGCGTCTAGCTTCTGCTTCAGAATGCCGGTGACGGCGCCCGGGTTGGCCTTACCACCGGTGGCCTTCATCACCTGGCCCATGAAGAAGCCGAGCATCTTGCCGCGCTTGTCCGGTTCGGCGGCCTTGTACTGCTCGACCTGCTTCCCGGCATTGGCGATCACATCGTCGACGATCTTTTCGATGGCGCCGGTGTCGGTGACCTGTTTCAGGCCCTCGGCTTCGATGATCTCGTCGGCACTGCCGCCCTTGCTCCACATCAGCTCGAACACCTTCTTGGCGATGTTGCCGGAGATGGTGTTGTCCTTGATGCGCACCAGCAGGCCGCCAAGTTGCTCGGCATTGACCGGACTTTCCTTGATGTCGGTATCGTGCTGGTTCAGATGCTTGGCCAGCTCGCCCATGACCCAGTTGGCCGCCAGCTTCGCATCGCTACAGGCTTTCGCCACCTGTTCATAGTAGTCGGCCTGGGCGCGGTAACCGGAGAGCACGCCGGCGTCATACTCGGATAGACCGTACTCGTCGATAAAACGGGCGCGACGGGCGTCCGGCAGCTCGGGCAGGGTGTCGCGGATCGCCTCGATATAGCTGTCGTCGATGATCACCGGTAGCAGATCCGGGCAGGGGAAGTACCGGTAGTCGTTGGCATCCTCTTTCGAACGCATGCTGCGGGTTTCGTTCTTGTCCGGGTCGTACAGGCGGGTCTCCTGCACGACCTTGCCGCCATCCTCGATCAGGTCGATCTGACGGGCCACCTCGGTGTCGATGGCGCGCTCGATAAAGCGGAAGGAGTTGATGTTCTTCAGCTCGGTGCGGGTGCCGAACTCCTCCTGGCCCTTGGGACGCACGGAGACGTTGCAGTCGCAGCGCATGGAGCCTTCCGCCATGTTGCCATCGCAGATGCCAAGCGTGGTGACGATCGCGTGGATCTTGCGGGCGTAGGCGGCCGCCTCCTTGGAGGAGCGCATATCCGGCTCGGAGACGATCTCCACCAGTGGGGTGCCGGCGCGGTTCAAGTCGATGCCGGTCATGCCGTGGAAGTCCTCATGCAGCGACTTGCCGGCATCCTCCTCCAGATGGGCGTGGTGGATGCGCACGCGGCGCTTGACGCCATCGTCGGTCTCAATGTCCACATGGCCGGGACCGACGATCGGCTCGGCCAGCTGGGTGGTCTGGTAGCCCTTGGGCAGGTCGGGGTAGAAGTAGTTCTTGCGCTCAAACACCGAGCGCTTGCCGATCTCGGCATCCACCGCCAGACCGAACATCACCGCCATGCGCAGCGCGTTCTCGTTGAATACCGGCAGAGTGCCGGGCAGCGCGAGATCCACCGCGCAGGCCTGGGTGTTGGGCTCGGCGCCGAACGCGGTGCTTGCGCCGGAGAATATCTTGGTCGTGGTAGAGAGCTGGACGTGGATCTCCAGCCCGATGACAACTTCCCATTCCATCGTTCGCTAACCTCTCAGATGCCGGCCGGTGCCTGTTTGTGGTGGTCAGTTACCTGCTGGAACTGATGTGCGATGTTCAGCAGCTTGGCTTCGGCGAAGTAGTTGCCGATGATCTGCATACCCACCGGCAGGCCGTTAACCTGGCCGCAGGGCACGGACATGCCGGGAAGACCCGCCAAGTTCAGCGACAGGGTGAAGATATCCTCCATGTACATGCTGACCGGGTCGTTGTTCTTCTCGCCGATGCGGAAGGCCGGATGCGGCGTGGTCGGCCCCATGATCACATCCACATCCTCCAGCACGCGGACGAAGTCCTGCTGGATCAGGCGGCGGATCTGCTGTGCTTTATTGTAGTAAGCGTCGTAGTAGCCGGCACATAGAGCGTAGGTGCCAACCATGATGCGGCGCTTGACTTCGGCGCCGAACCCTTCACCACGGCTGCGCTTGTACATATCCTCAAGATCCTTGGGATCCGTGCAGCGGTAGCCGTAGCGCACGCCATCGAAACGCGACAGGTTGGAGGAGGCTTCGGCTGGGGCGATGATGTAGTAGGCCGGGATCGACAACTCGGTTCTGGGCAGGCTAACCTCTTTCACGGTCGCACCCAGTTTCTCGAACTCGGCAACCGCTGCTTTCACCCGCTCGGCGATCTGCGGATCCAGTGCATCGCTGAAGTACTCCTTTGGCAGGCCGATCTTCAGCCCGGCCAGTGGCTCGTTCAGTGTCGCGGTGTAGTCCGGCACCTCACGGTTCAGGCAGGTGGAATCCATCGGGTCGAAACCGGCCATGACGTTGAGCATCATCGCACAGTCTTCGGCGGTATGGGCCATCGGGCCACCCTGATCCAGCGACGAGGCGTAGGCGATCATGCCGTAGCGGGAGACGCGGCCGTAAGTGGGTTTCAGCCCGGTAATGCCGCACAGCGCGGCCGGTTGGCGAATAGAGCCGCCGGTATCGGAACCGGTGGCGGCCGGGGTCAGGCGTGCGGCAACCGCTGCGCCGGATCCGCCGGAGGAGCCACCGGGTACACAGTCGGTATTCCAAGGGTTGCGCGCCGCGCCGTAGAAGCTGGATTCGTTGGAGGAGCCCATGGCGAACTCGTCCATATTGGTTTTGCCCAGCATGACCGCGCCGGCCTGCTTGAATTTGGCGACCACAGTGGCGTCGTAGGGCGAAGCGAAGTTGTCCAGCATCTTCGAGCCACAACTGGTGCGTACGCCCTGGGTGCAGAACAGATCCTTGTGGGCGATCGGCAGGCCGGTAAAGGCGCCGGCATCGCCTGCGGCAATCGAGGCATCGGCGGCCTTCGCCTGTGCGAGCGCCTGCTCTTCGGTCACGGTGATGAAGCTGTTGTAACGGCCGTCTTCAGCCTTGATGCGCTCGAGATAGGCGCTGGTCAGTTCGACGCTGCTGAAGTCGCCCTTGCGCAGGCCTGCAGCCAGCTCGGCCAGTGTCTTGTCAAACATGGGTAAGCATTCCTTGAAATGGGGCGAGGGTTACTCGATCACTTTCGGGACCAGGAATAGCCCCTCCTCAACAGCGGGGGCCACCGTCTGCAGTTGCTCGCGCTGATTGCTTTCGCTGACCACATCATCACGCAGGCGCAGCACGGCATCGAGAGGGTTGGCCAAGGGCTCCACTCCGGCGGTATCGGTTTGCTGCATCTGGTCGATCAGATTGAGGATGCTGGAGAGATTTTCGGTGTAAGACGGAATATCGCTGTCGTCTATCTGCAGGCGCGCCAGATGGGCGATACGTTCAACGTCGGATCGGTCCAGAGACATAAGTCCGCTTCTCGCTTTTAGCTCATTCGGGAAAGAGTTTGAGGCGGGCTAACTTACCATATTTGTTCCTTGCCCAAAATCCCCGCCGTTGTTAGAGTTATCGCCTTTCAGGACTTGTGGTCAGATAAGTCGCCCGTCTGTGGACGGCGCACCGGCCCGCAGATAACCTCAGGGTATCCACTTCTCATGTTCAAGAAAATCCGCGGCATTTTCTCCAGCGACCTGTCGATCGACCTGGGTACTGCTAATACCCTTATATATGTACGTGATCGGGATATCGTGCTTAACGAGCCCTCGGTGGTGGCGATTCGCGTCAACGGTAACCAGAAGTCGGTAGCGGCTGTCGGTACCGACGCGAAAAGAATGCTAGGCCGTACACCGGGCAACATCACCGCAATCCGGCCGATGAAGGATGGCGTCATCGCTGACTTCCACGTCACCGAAAAGATGCTGCAGTACTTTATCAGCAAGGTGCACGACAACTCCTTCCTGAAACCGAGTCCGCGTGTGCTGGTCTGCGTGCCCTGTAAATCGACCCAGGTTGAGCGTCGCGCAATCAAGGAATCGGCGATCGGGGCCGGTGCCCGTGAGGTGTATCTGATAGAGGAGCCGATGGCAGCGGCGATCGGTGCCGGTATGCCGGTGGATGAAGCGAGCGGATCCATGGTCGTGGATATCGGTGGCGGTACCACCGAGATCGCGGTGATATCGTTGAACGGTATCGTCTACGCCGAGTCGGTACGCGTTGGCGGTGACCGTTTCGATGAAGCGATCGTGACCTATGTACGCCGCAATTACGGCAGCCTGATCGGTGAGGCCACGGCTGAGCGGATCAAACAGGAGATCGGCACCGCCTATCCCGGTAATGAGGTGTTCGAGATCGACGTCCGCGGCCGCAACCTCGCCGAGGGAATTCCGCGCAGCTTTACCCTGAACAGCAATGAGATTCTCGAGGCGCTACAGGAACCGCTGTCGTCGATCGTTCAGGCGGTCAAGAGCGCGCTGGAGCAGTGTCCGCCGGAACTGGCGGCCGATATCGCCGAGCATGGCATCGTGCTGACCGGCGGTGGCGCGTTGTTGCGCAACATCGATCGACTGATCAGCGAGGAGACCGGTCTGCCGGTGATCGTGGCCGAAGATCCGCTTACCTGCGTCGCCCGTGGTGGCGGCAAGGCGCTGGAGATGCTCGACAAGCACGCGTTCGAGCTGCTGACCTACGAATAAGACAATCGCCCGTTTCGGATCGCCGCTGCCTTGGGCGCCGGTGACGGAGAAACTGGAGGTCTGGTATTAAAACGATCTTCCGAGGGGGGGCGCCGGGTGCGCTCTTCGTCGTTCTGATACTGATGGCGTTGCTGCTGATCATCTCTGACCTGAACTGGACGAAGATGAAGGAGGGGCGCGCCTATCTCTCCCTGTTGACCACGCCGCTGCAGTGGTTGGTCGACCTGCCTGCCCGTGCCGCGGACAACCTCTCCAGTGTCGTGGTCAGTCGAGCCACGCTGCTCAGCGATAACGAACGTCTTCGCTCCGAAGCGCTGCTGCTTGAGCGCAAGGTGCAGCAGAACGCGGCGCTGATCGCCGAGAATATCCGCTTGCGCGAGCTGCTCGGCGCGGCGAAACGGATAGAGGAGCCGGTGAAACTGGCTGAGCTGATCGGCGTAAACCCGGATCCGTTCCAGCACGAGGTGATCGTCAACAGCGGCTCCGAGGATGGCGTTTACGAAGGACAGCCGGCGCTGGATGCCGGTGGTATCATGGGGCAGGTGGTGACTCTGTCGCACTACACGTCCAGGGTGATGTTGATTACCGATGCCCGTGCGGCACTGCCGGTGGAGGTCAATCGCAACGGCTTTCGTACCATCGCCCTGGGTAAGGGGGATCTACGGGAGCTCGAGCTTGAGCATGTAGCCGATACGGCGGATATCCGTGTTGGCGATCTGCTGGTCACCTCGGGTCTTGCCGGGCGCTTTCCGCGCGGCTACCCGGTGGCGGAAGTGACCGAGGTGATCCGCGATCCGGGGCGTCAATTCGTTCAGGTCAAGGCACGTCCAGCGGCCCGCCTGGATAAGAGTCGTCACCTGCTGCTGGTCGATCATGATCGCACAACCGCCGAACTGCCCAGGGAGGCGGTTGATGAGTGAGGAGCGCGCCGGTGGCGGGCTGATCATTCTGGGCACCTTCATCGTCGGCTTGGTGCTGAGCCAGATCCCGATGCCCGACTTCATGACCTGGGCCCGTCCCGAGTGGGTGGTGTTGGTGTTGATTTACTGGGTCATGGCGCTGCCCTACCGCATCGGTATCGGCATCGCCTTCCTGTTGGGTCTGGCGATGGATCTGGTACGCGGCAGTGTACTTGGCCTGAATGCGCTGTCGATGACGATCATCGCGTTTCTCGTGCTCATACTCTACAAGCGCATGCGCATGTTCCCGCTCTGGCAGCAATCGAGCCTGATCCTGGTTCTGGTTGGAATCAATCAGCTGCTGTTCCACTGGATGCAGGGGATCACCGGTACCACCAGTGATTCGCTGCTGTTTCTGTTACCAGCCGCGGTCAGTGCTTTGGTCTGGCCTTGGCTGTTCCTGTTATTGAGAAGTGTCCGGCGTTTGTTCCGGATACGTTGATGCAAGGTTGGTCGATGCCTGCTCTGGTTCTTGCCTCCGCTTCCCCTCGTCGTCGTGAACTGTTAGAACAGATAGGTGTGCCGCATCGCGTGGTACCGGTGGATCTGTGCGAAGACCCGCAACCGGGCGAGTCGCCCGAGGCGTATGTCGCGCGTCTGGCGCGAGAGAAGGCCCAGGCCGGATACCTTGCCGCCGGTGCCGATGCGCCTGCGCTGGGCTCCGATACGGCGGTAATCCTCGATGGGGATATTCTGGGTAAGCCGCGTGATGAGGCCGATGCCGTGAATATGTTGATGCGGTTGTCCGGGCGACGTCACCAGGTGATGACCGCGGTTGCTGTCGCGGATGGGGAACGTTGTCTCTACGAAACCGTCATAACTGAAGTCAGCTTTGTGTTATTCGATGAGTCCCGCGCCCGTGCCTACTGGGCCAGCGGTGAGTCGGCGGACAAAGCTGGGGCTTACGGCATCCAGGGGCTGGGCGCTGTATTCGTCGAGTCGATCGACGGTAGCTACTCCGCCGTTGTCGGCCTGCCGCTGGCGCAGACGGCGGCCCTATTAAAAGAGTTTAATATAGAGGTCTGGCAGTCACCGCCGGAACTCAGTGCCTGATGTAAGGAAATCGGCATGGCAGAAGAGATTCTGATCAACTTTACACCGATGGAAACGCGCGTCGCAGTTATCGAAAACGGCATGCCGCAGGAGATCTATGTCGAGCGCGCCAAGCGTCGCGGTATTGTCGGCAATATCTACAAGGGCAAGGTGGTGCGGGTACTGCCCGGGATGCAGGCGGCATTTGTCGATATCGGCCTTGAGCGGGCCGCGTTCATCCATGTCGACGAGGTCGTCGATCAAAACCAGGCCCCGGAGTCTCGTGGCAATCTGTCGATTTCCCAGGTGCTGAGAGAGGGGCAGTCGCTGTTGGTGCAAGTCACCAAGGATCCGATCGGAACCAAGGGCGCGCGGCTGACCACACATCTGTCTATCCCCTCCCGTTATCTGGTATTGATGCCGGGTAGCTCCCATATCGGCGTTTCGCAGCGCATAGAGGATCAGGAGGAGCGCGAACGGCTGCGTACGCTGATTCAGAAACTCACCACCGGCGATGACCAGGACGCGCCTGAGCATGGATTTATCCTGCGTACCGTGGCTGAGCAGGTCAGCGAGTCCGAGCTGGGGGCGGATATCCAGTTCCTGATCCGTCTTTGGGATTCTATACAGGGCCGGATTGCCAAGGCGGTGGCGCCGGCTGCAGTTTACGAAGACCTGCCTTTGAACATGCGCGCACTGCGCGATATGGCTCACGCCGGGGTTGAGCGCATACGGATCGATTCGCGTGAAACCTTCCAGAAGGCCACCGAGTTTTCTCACTCGCTGGTGCCGGAGATAGAGGCGAAGCTGGAGTATTACCCGGGCGAGCGCCCCATCTTCGATCTGTTCAATGTGGAAGAGGAGATTCAGAAGGCACTGGGCCGCAAGGTGGAACTCAAGTCCGGCGGCTACCTGATCTTCGACCAAACCGAAGCGATGACCACGGTGGACGTGAATACCGGCGCGTTTGTCGGTCACCGCAATCTCGAGGAGACGATCTTCAAGACCAACCTTGAAGCCGCCACCGCGATAGGGCGGCAACTGCGCCTGCGTAACCTGGGCGGCATCATCATTATCGATTTTATCGATATGGAGGATGTGGACCACCAGCGTCAGGTGTTGCGTACCCTTGAGCGGGTGTTGGAGAAGGATTATGCCAAGTGCAAGGTCACCGGCGTTTCCGAACTGGGGTTGGTCGAGATGACCCGCAAGCGTACCCGTGAGAGCCTGGAGCAGGTGCTCTGCGAGCCTTGTCAGCAGTGCGAGGGGCGTGGATCAATCCGCACCCCGGAAACGGTATGTTACGAAATCTTCCGTGAAATCCTGCGTCAGCATCGTGCCTACGATACTGACTCCTACCTGGTACTGGCCAATCAGCGGGTGGTCGATTACCTGCTCGATGATGCCTCCGACCATGTGGCTGAGCTCGAGGTCTTCATCGGCAAGACGATCCGTTTCCAGGTCGAGCCGATGTATAACCCCGAACACTTCGATGTTGTTCTGCGCTAAGGATCGCGTCCGTTATGCTCAAGGCATCGGTTAAGCACCTTAGCTGGTGGAGCTTGATGCTGGCGATGCTGCTTGGTCTCGCCATTCTGGCGCTGCGCCTGGGGCTGCCGAAAGTGGCTGACTACCGTAGCGAGATTGCCGAGTATCTCGGCGAATCACTGGGGGTCAATCTCGATATCACCACACTCGACGCGCGCTGGGAGGGGTACTATCCAGCGCTCAGCGTGGGCGGGCTGAGGGTGATCAGCGCCGGTGAGCAGGGGCCCGAAGTGCGCCTGAGTATCGAAACTATCGACGTGCAGCTCGACCCCTGGCGCTCGTTGCTGCGCTGGCAGCCGATTTTCGAGCGATTGGAGTTGAGTGCTGCTGACGGCTTCTGGCAACAACGTGACGGCCAGTGGCTGCACCGGCCCGGAGTCGGCGCCGACAGCAGCGGTATGTCGGAGCGGGGGTGGCGCCGTCTGCTCGGTCTGATCCTCAGTCAGCCGAAAGTGGGTATTCGCGACTCCCGCTTGATGATGATCCCTGATGTAGGCAGCGCCCGCCAGCTGGAGTCGATCGATGCGGTACTGGAAAATGTCGATTCGCGGCACCAGCTGAGTGGCCAATCGCGCCTGGCGGGGCTCAGTGAGGATACCCGGCTGCAGTTCGCGATACAGTTCGAAGGCACGCCTGAGGATCCGTTACGCGGAGACTATCCCTTCTACCTCAAACTCGACTCCTTGGGACCCGAGCTGTTCAACCTGGTCGATATCGAGTTGCCGTTGATCCGGTTGCGTGCCGGTACCGAGTTCTGGGGGCGCTGGCATGACGGAGCCTTGCAGTCACTCAATGGAGCGCTGGCCATCGGCGAGCTGGACTACGGCGTTGCACCGAATCGGGTTGTGCTGAGTAACAGCTATCTCGATTTTGCGTTATTGCCCAAGTCGGACGGCTATCAGCTGCAGCTGAACAATATACACCTCAATACCGAAGGCGCTGAGCTGGTATTGCCGCAGGTGCTGCTGGAGAGCGCCGGGTGGCAGCAACCGTTCCGGTTGCAACGGTTGGCGATGCCGGAGCTGGAGCTTGCAGCACTGACCGACTGGTTGCTGCATCAGGCGGCATTGCCGGAAGCCGCAATTGCGCTGGCAAGCGAGCTGCAGCCGAGCGGACGGTTGCAGAACCTGGTGATCGAATGGCCCGCAAACGGCGACTGGCGCGATTTTGAACTGCGTGCGGATGCCGATGAGCTTGCCGTACAGGCCTATTACGGAGCGCCCGCCGCTTCCGGGGTGTCCGGTCTATTGCAGGCGAACATCAGCGGTGGTGCGGTGCACCTGGATTCGGACCGCTTTGATCTTCACTTCCCCAAGCTCTACCCCCAGGGGTGGGCGTTTAACCGGGCCGACGGCATTGTACGCTGGGAGCTGAGCCCGGAGGCGGCACTTATCCACAGCGAACTGCTGCATCTCAAGGATGCGAGTGTCAGCGCCGCTGGCCGCTTCAGTATCGATATCCCCTACGATCGTGAACAGCAGACGGAGCTCACCCTGCAGATCGGTATCACCGATGGAGATGCGACCCGTGCACAGAGTTTTACGCCTGGGCATGAGGTGGGTGAAGGCTTGTATCGTTGGTTGGGCGACGCCATCCAGGCAGGACATATTCGCCAGGCCGGACTTTTGCTGCACGGTGGTACGCGTAGTCTAGAATCGAGACAGCCGCCGGTGGTGCAGTTGTTTTTCGATATCGGTCAAGCGCAGCTGAAATTTGATCCGGACTGGCCGAGTATCGATGACGCTGATTTTTTCCTCTATATCCATAACGGTGACCTGCGGGTCGATATTCGTCACGCGACACTGCTGGATACGACGATAACCTCGGGCTGGGCCTATAAACCGCTGCACGATCCCCGCTTGGCGGTGATAGCGGAGCTCGACGGACCGGCGAAGGATCTGGAGCAGGTACTGCGCTCAAAGCCACTGCAGTCGGTCGGTGATGCGCTGGGTGACTGGCATTTCGACGGCGCGATGAAAACCGGTTTGCGGCTGGAGATTCCGGTGCAGACCGGTACTGGCGCCAAACTGAATGTTGTAGCGAACGGCAGGCTAAGCGACGGCAGACTCGAATCGCAGGCGGCGCGGCTGAGTCTGTCGCAACTTAGCGGGACATTGGCTTATACCTCCTCTGCTGGTCTCAGCAGTGGCAAGCTGGAGGGGAAAATTTTCGACCAGTCGATCAGTGGCCGGATCGCAACCAACAAGGGCGTTACCCGGGTTGATATGCAGGGGCGGCTGCCCATTGAGACAGCGCAGGGTTGGACCGAAATCGACCAGTTGAGCCTGATGAGCGGTACCCTGAACTACTCGGCGGCGCTATCACTCTGTAGCGGCCAGGCCGATTGCGCCAGTCAGCTGGAGATCTATTCCGATCTGCAAGGGGTGGCTGTGGATCTGCCCGCACCCTTGCATCTGTCCGCCGATCAGCCGGGCGAGCTGAAACTGCACTTGGCGCTGGATACTCAGCAGCTCGATTTCAGTTATCGTCAGGCGTTGAAGGGGCGTTTTGACCTGACTGATCCTAGCCTGCGCGGTACCCTGCACCTGGGGGAGGGTGCAGCCGTATTCAGGCCGGGCGCGGGGTTGTATGTGGACGGTTCCCTGGTGCAGCTGGATGCAAGTGAGTTGATGTCGCTGCTGGATCGCCTTGCGGTGGCACAGGCCCAGGCTGGATCTGAGTCGGAAGGGAAAGCTGTTCAGCCCCTGCAGGAGGTCGATCTGTGGGTAGACCGTTTACTGGTCGGCGGAAACGTACTTAATCAGTTGCACGCGATCGTGAAGCCTGGATCCGCCGGTTGGGCGGTGCATCTGGAAGGGCAGGAGGTTGTCGGGGATGTACGGATTCCCGATGCCGAACAGCCGATCGAGATCAAGCTGTCCCGCCTGTCGTTGGGCCAGTCGCAAACCGACGACTCTGCGTCCGACCTCGCTGTCGAAGAGGGCAATAACAGTCAGTTGTTGTCACCCGCGTCGATGACAGCGGCCGATATCGAGATCGATAAGCTCCTGTTCAGGGGCCGTGACTGGGGCCGTTGGAAGGCTAATCTGCGCCCTGAAGGGCAGCGTCTGCGCGTACAGAATATCGATGCCCAGCTCGCTCAGTTCAGCCTCAAGGGCGAGCTTAACTGGTTGGGCGGTGCGCATCCTCATACCGGCTTGACGTTAAAGATACAGGGCAGGGATATCGGGCGTCAGCTGGAACAGTGGCAGATGGACAAGGCGATCGAAAGTGAAGCCTTGAGTTCGGACCTGCAACTGGATTGGCCTGGAGCCCCCTGGTCGATCAGCCTCGCCAATCTGGATGGTGCGTTTGAGTTCCAGTTCAAGGATGGTCGCCTGATCGAGTCCGGTAACAGTGCCAACCTGCTCCGGGTCTTCGGCATACTCAATTTCAACACCCTGGGGCGTCGGCTTAAACTTGATTTTTCCGACCTGTTCCAGAAAGGGGTCGCCTTTGATCGGCTTGAGGGGCGCTATCGCATCGCAAAGGGTATTGCATCCACACTGGATCCGCTGGTGATGGAGGGGCCTTCGGCTAACCTGAAAGCGACGGGCTCGCTGAATCTGATCGATGAGACGGTGGATAAGGAGATGGAGGTGGTGTTGCCTCTGGCCAGTAACGTGCCGTTTGCTGCAGTACTGCTGGGGGCGCCCCAGGTCGCCGGCGCCGTTTTCCTGATCGACAAGCTGATTGGCGATAAGCTGGAGCGGGTGACTACGTTGAAATACCACATCTCCGGGGACTGGAGCGAGCCTCAGGTTGAGCTGCAGACCTCGAATGCGCAGAACAGGAAGGATTCGCCATGACCGGTCCGAAGGTTGAAAAGATGAGCAACAAGATCGCTGCGATTCAGATGGTCTCGACCAAGGACGTAGCGGTCAATCTGGATCAGGCGGCCAGGCTTATCGCCGCTGCGGCGATGCAGGGCGCAAGCTTGGCCGTGTTGCCGGAAAATTTCGCGTTGATCGAGAGTGGTCAGATTCGGGAGCTTGCGGAAGAGGAGTTGGCCGAGGGACGCCTGTCCGGCTGGCTGTCGGCCCAGGCCCGCAAGCATGGCATCTGGCTGGTGGCGGGCAGTTCACCGGCACTGATACGGCCCGACGGCTCCAAAATCGACGATGGCAGGGTGCGCAGCCGCCTGCTGGTCGTCGACGAGAAGGGCGAGATTGTGGCCAGCTATGACAAGCGTCACCTGTTTGATGTGGACGTTGGCGATGCGCTTGCGAGCTACCGTGAATCGGCGCGTTTTGAGCCGGGCGGTGATGAGGTGGTGGTTGTCGATTCGCCCGTCGGCCGTATCGGTCTGAGCATCTGTTACGACCTGCGTTTTCCCGGCCACTATCAGCGTCTGCGTGATTTGGGGGCGGATGTACTGCTGGTTCCGGCGGCGTTTACCAAGGTTACCGGTGAAGCGCATTGGGAGATACTGCTCAGGGCGCGGGCAATCGAGACTCAGTGTTACTGTGTCGGGGCGGGCCAGGGGGGGGTACACAGCCCTAGGCGGCAGACCTGGGGACATTCGATGATCGTGGATCCCTGGGGCGAGGTGCTAGGTTGCCAGGATCAGGGGGAAGGGGTGGTGTTGGCCGAAGTGGATCTGGACAAGCTCAAGCGCCTGCGCGCCGAGATGCCGGTATGGCAGCATCGGCGCGACAGTTGGGCGTAGCCAGCGGAGTTGAATCCCGGCCGGCAAGCAGGTATCAAGCCTGCTCGCTGACCTCACGCAGGTAACGGAAGAGTTTACGCGCCTGAGCCGGAGGTTTGCCCTCCTTGCGCTCCTTCTGAGCGTTACGCACCAGTTGGCGCAGGTGCTGTATATCGGCGCTCGGATGTTTATCGATATAGCTCTGCAGCTCGTCATTGCTACCGTCGATCAAGCGCTCACGCCACTGTTCCAGCGCGTGAAAATGCTGGTTGTGGGCAGCTGAGGCAGAGTCGAAGCGCTCGATAACGGCGCGAATGGCCTCCGCGTCGGCGGTACGCATCAGCTTGCCGATAAATTGAAGCTGGCGTTTCCGGGCGCCATGCGAGGTGATGCGGCGCATCTCGGCGACGGCGTTCGCCAGACGCTCGTCCATCGGCACCTGTGCCTGCTGATCCGGGTTCAGTTCGGTGATGCGCTTACCCAACTCCTGCAGCGCTTCCATATCCCGCTTGACCTGGCTGCGGCTCGGCCCCAGCTCCTCATCGGGATCGAGTCCCGTGTCGTGCTCAAATTCACTCATCGTATTAACCGTAAAACAGGGTCGCCAGACCCAGAAATGCAAAGAAACCGACCACATCGGTTATGGTCGTCAGTAGTACGCTGCCTGCCAGTGCTGGGTCTATGCCGGCGCTCTTCAGGATCATCGGCAGCAAGGTGCCGGCCATGGCGCCGGCCAGCAGGTTTATTACGATCGCCAGCGCGATGACGATACCGACCGTCAGGTCGCTGAACCAGATCACGGCAACGGCGGCAACGATCAGGGCCCATAGTGTACCGTTCAGGACGCCTGAGATCAGCTCACGATTGAATAGCCAGCCGATATTGCTGCGCTCGATCTGTCCTAGCGCCTGACCGCGGATCACCAGTGTCAGCGTCTGGCTGCCGGCGATCCCGCCCATAGAGGCGACGATCGGCATCAGCACCGCTAATGCAACCACCTGCTCCAGGGTATCTTCAAACAGGCCGATAACCGCCGAGGCGATAAACGCGGTGATCAGATTGATGCCGAGCCAGACCGCCCGTCTGCGGGTGGTGCGTAGCGCCGGTGCAAAGGTGTCTTCGTCCTCGTCGAGACCGGCCATACTCATCAGCGAGTGGTCGGCATCTTCACGGATTACGTCGACCACATCGTCGATGGTGACGCGGCCGAGCAGCTTACCCTGTTCGTCCACCACCGGTGCTGATACCAGGTCCTGATCCTCGAACAAACGTGCCACTTCCTGTGCTGGCTTGTCCGCTGGAATCGGCGCCAGGTCGGTCTGCATGATCTCGCGAACCATAACCTGAGGGTCAGCTGTCAGCAGACGGCTCAAGGGTAAAATGCCGATGAAGGAGTCTTTGCGGCTGACTACAAACAGGCTGTCGGTGGATTGTGGAAGCTCCGTGTGCCGACGCAGGTAGCGTAATACCGTTTCGATATTGATGTCCGGTCGTACAGTTACGGCATCCGTATTCATCAAGCCGCCGGCCGTATCTTCCGGGTAGGAGAGCAGCTTTTCGACTCGCTTGCGGTTCTGCTTGTCCATGATGCGCAGCAGCTCTTTCATCACCGTTTCGGGCAGCTGCTGCAGTATGTCGGCCATGTCGTCCGAGTCGAGCCCTTCGGTCACCACCAGTAGCTCATTGGCATCCATGCGACTGAGAATATCGGCCTGGAGATCGTCGCCCAGATGCTGAAGGATCTTGCCCTCGTTCTCCTGGTTGAGCAGATTCCACAGCAGCTCACGCTCCTTTGGCGGCGTTTTTTCCAGCAGCTTGGCGGCTTCGACCGGCCGTAATCCCTTGTTCAACATATACCTGAGCTGGCGGATCTCGCTCTTGTCGAGCGCGCTGCCAAGCATGTCGAGACGGCTTTGTTTGTCCTGCTGAGAACTCATGCGCGATCACTCAAGGAGGAGGTGGCCGGATGTAACGAAAAGTATAGCGGTGAGATCGAGGCGCGAGCCCTATTCCGGCTCGTCGAAGCGGTTGTTGATCAGAGTCTCGATGGCGGTCATCGCTTCCTCTTCATCGTCACCGCTGATGCGAAAGATCAAATCCGTGCCCTTGGAGGCGGCCAACATCATCACCGCCATGATGCTTTTACCGTCGACGACCCGCCCCTGCTTGTCGATTTTGATCTCGCTGGAGTAGTGGCCGGTGGTGTTGATCAACTTGGCTGCGGCCCGTGCGTGCAGGCCGAGTTTATTGATTATTGTCAGCTGCTTCTCGATCATCGGCTTCCTTGGGGCGAGCGAGGGGCGATCAGGTCAGTTCGCGGTGGCGAACATGGACATTATCCATAAGTTGACTGAAATGACCAGCCAATTGCTCGGCGATGTAGACCGAGCGATGTTGCCCGCCGGTACAGCCGATTCCGATGGTCACGTAGCTCCGATTATTGCGCTGGAAGTGCGGGATCCAACGCTCCAGGAAGTCACGGATATCGGCGATCATGTCATCGACCTCGGGTGATCTCTGCAGAAATTCGATCACCTCCGTTTCGCGGCCGGTGAACTGGCGTAGCTCCGGTACCCAGTAGGGGTTGGGTAGCATTCTGACATCGAAGGTAAAATCCACATCCAGGGGTACACCGTGCTTGAATCCGAAGGACTCGAACTGCAGCGACAGGGTTTGTTCGCTACGTTGCGCGATACGCAATTTAATCGTGTCGCGCAGCTCATAGAGGCTCAGTCGGGTGGTATCGACACGGATATCGGCGAGGCTGGCGATCCCTTCGAGCAGGATGCGTTCATAGCCTATCGCTTCTTGCAGGCCCGCCTGGCTGTCTGACAGCGGGTGTTTGCGCCGGGTAGCGCTATAACGTTTGATCAGCGTCGGTTCGGCGGCGTCCAGGTAGAGGATTTCGCAGCTGAGATCATCGCGCGCCGACAGGGAGGTGATGATGCCGGGAAACGCATGCAGATTGCTGACCAGGTTGCGGGCGTCAATACTCACCGCCAGCTGGTCCGGGTGCTCGGGGTCACCGAGCATCTGTTCGATCAGCTCGGGCAGCAGGCGGGCCGGCAGGTTGTCGATACAGTAGAAGCCGACATCCTCCAGTGCCTGCAGTGCGGTACTCTTGCCTGAGCCGGAGCGGCCGCTGATCACGACCAGTTTCATCAGGCCCTCTGCGCGTCGGCCAGTTGCTGAATGGTCTGGAACAGTTGCGGAGACTGTTCGCACGCGCGAAGCTGTTCCCTGACCTCGCTCTGGCTGAACAGTTCAGCAAGACCTGCCAGGGTCTGCAGATGCTCTTCGGCACCATCTTCCGGCACCAGCAATACGCAGAGCAGATCGACGGGGCGGTTGTCGATTGCGTCGAAGTCTATTGGAGTGGCCAGTGTCATCAGCAGTGCCATAGCGTGCTGGCAATCTGGAAGACGACAGTGGGGAATCGCAACGCCATCACCGATGCCGGTGCTGCCAAGGCGCTCGCGGTTGAGCAGGCCGCTGAAGATCTGTTCGGCGGCGGGAGTACCGGACTGGCCAGCGAGGGTGTCGCTGGCCAGTTCCAGAGCTCGTTTCTTACTGACGATATCGGCGTGACAGAGAGTGCACGATTCGGTCAGAAGTTCGGTCAAGTTCATTATGTATGACAGGAGCTTTCAGTTTTATTTGTGAGCCTTCATCTTTTCCTTGTGCTTGATGATCTGGCGATCAAGCTTGTCGATCAGTCCATCGATTGCGGCATACATGTCATCGTGTTCATGGGTGGCAAAGATCTGTCCACCGGCGATATGCACGTCGGCTTCAGCTTGTTGACGCTGCTTCTCAACGCTGAGGGTCACCTGGGCATTGGTGATGTTGTCAAAATGGCGCTCAAGCTTGTCAAACTTTGAGCGGACATAGTCGTTAAGCGCTTCAGTCAGTTCGACATGATGGCCAGTAATGTTGATCTGCATACGTTCTCTCCTCGTCGTTGCACGCTTTTATATCGTGCTTCTCCACTTCAATTAAACCAGACGCTTGCGCTCATTAGAAGGCGGAATCGCTAACGCCTCGCGATATTTGGCAATCGTGCGCCGTGCGACGTTGATTCCTTGTTCATCCAGAAGCTGAGCGATCTTGTTGTCGCTAAGCGGCTTCGCCGGATTTTCGGCCGAAACCAGTTTCTTGATCAGGGCGCGAATGGCGGTTGAGGACGCCGCGCCGCCATCCGAGGTGCTGACATGGCTCGAGAAAAAGTACTTAAGTTCGAAGATGCCGCGCGGCGTGTGCATGTATTTCTGTGTGGTGACACGAGAGATGGTCGACTCATGCATCCCCACCGCTTCGGCGATGTCATGCAGGACCATCGGTTTCATCGCCTCTTCACCCTGTTCGAGAAACTCCGACTGGCGACCGACGATCTCGGTGGCTACCTTGAGCAGCGTTTCGTTGCGGCTTAGCAGGCTTTTCAGGAACCAGCGCGCCTCCTGCAGATGATTCTTCAGAAAGCTGTTGTCGGCGCTGTTGTCGGCGCGACGGATCAGGTCGGCATACTGGGTGTTGATCCGCAGGCGGGGGGCGGCGTCGGGGTTCAGGTTGACAACCCACTCATCCTTGATTTTGGCGACCACCACGTCGGGTATCACATACTCGGACTGGCTGGACGTGATCATGGCGCCCGGCTTCGGATTCAGTGTTTGGATCAGGCGGATGATCTCCTGCAGCGCCTCCTCCTTGACTCGCATCCGGCGCAGCAGTGTCTTGTAGTCGTGGTTGCCCAGCAGTTGCAGGTGATCCTCTACCAGTTTAAGTGCTTCTCCGATCCAGGGGGTGTCGGCCGGCAGCTGGCGCAGCTGGATCGCCAGGCATTCGCTCAGGTTGCGCGCCGCAACACCGGGCGGGTCGAACTGCTGAACCCGGTGCAACACCGCCTCGATCTCATCCAGTTCGCTGTCGGCGAACTCTTGCGGATATTGTTGGCTGAACTGTTCAAGCAACTCTTCGGTGCTGATCGTCAGGTAGCCATCGGGTTCGATGCCGTCGATGATCGACTCGGCGACAAGGCGGTCGCTGTCACTCATCGGTGTCAGGTTGAGTTGCCAGAGCAGGTGGTCCTGCAGTGTCTCGTCGCGGGTGTCGTTGTCGCCCGGCTCCCAGTCATCATCCCTGGATGAGGTACC
Source organism: Marinobacterium zhoushanense (assembly GCF_014641945.1). Lineage (GTDB taxonomy): Bacteria > Pseudomonadota > Gammaproteobacteria > Pseudomonadales > Balneatricaceae > Marinobacterium_D > Marinobacterium_D zhoushanense. Next base: position 738,832 of record NZ_BMIJ01000001.1, on the reverse strand, counting down.
GCTGGTGGGGGCTGCCTGAAACGTATCGTCCCATGAGCTGTCGGTGGTCAGCTCAGAGGGGATGTCGTCGCTCCAGCTGTCCTCAGCGCTATCCTCGTACGATGCTTCCTCTGCGGCGCTTTCGGCGCTTTCGGCGGTCTCATCGTTGCTGCGAGGAGGTTCCTGGTCGGCGTTCTGATCGCCGTCATCGCCGGGAAGATCTGCATCCTCTTCGCTGACTTCGAGCAGCGGGTTACTCTCCAGTGCCTGCTGGATCTCCTGCTGCAGATCCAGTGTCGACAGCTGTAACAGACGTATCGCCTGCTGCAGCTGGGGCGTCATGGTGAGTTGCTGACCGATTTTTAGCTGTAAGGATTGCTTCATATACGCGATATGCCGTTACTTGGATCGGATGTTGTGGCTTTCAGCATCAGAGTTTGAACTGTTCGCCGAGGTAAGCCCTTCGTACCTGTTGGTTTGCCAGTATCTCTTCTGGTCCTCCCTGAGCCAGTATGCCCCCATCACTAACAATATAGGCGCGCTGACAGATATCCAGCGTTTCGCGCACATTATGGTCCGTGATCAAAACGCCTATCCCTCTGTCCTGCAGATGGCGCACTGTCTGCTTGATATCGCCCACCGAGATTGGATCGACACCGGCAAAGGGCTCATCAAGCAGGATGAATGCAGGCTCTGTTGCCAGCGCTCTGGCGATCTCCACCCGGCGTCTTTCGCCCCCCGACAGTGACATGCCGAGGTTACGCGCCAGGTGGGTGATGTGGAACTCCTCCAGCAGCTCGTTAACCCGTTGTTCCCGCTGCTGTTTAGTCAGGTCCTTTCGGGTTTCCAAGATCGCCATCAGGTTGTCGTGAACGCTCAGCTTGCGAAAGATCGATGCCTCTTGGGGCAGATAGCCTATGCCACGACGCGCCCGGCCATGCATGGCCAGGCGGGTAATATCGTCTTCGTTTATGCGTATCTGGCCATGATCTGCTTTGATCAGGCCGACGATCATGTAGAAACAGGTGGTTTTGCCGGCGCCATTTGGGCCAAGAAGGCCAACCACCTCACCGCTGCTGATTGCTATTGATACATCACGAACTACCTGGCGTCCTTTGTAGCTCTTGGCCAAGTGTAGTGCTTCTAGCTGCATCATGACTATTGCGCGTTCCTGCTACTCTTGGGCTGAATCACCATCTTCACGCGCTGATCGCCATCTTCACTGCCATAGGCATCGACTATCGCCTTGTCCATATTGTAAACGATGCGCTCCCCGGTGAAGGTGTCCTGGCCCTGTTCAACTTTGGCTTGCTCATTGATGGTGACCGTTTGAGCGCTGATTCTGTACTCCATGCGCAGGCCGTAGGCATGCGTGACCGGCTCGTCGGCCTTGGGCTGCTGTTCAAACTGCGCCGGTTTGCCGATGGCGACAATGCGATCGACATCACCATCACCTGAGCGATAAAGCTCGATACGGTCGCCACGAATCTTCATCGAACCCTGGGATATTTCGACCCGGCCGCTGTAAACGGTAACGCCGGTTTTTTCATTGATGCTGGCGCTATCAGCGCTGATATTGATCGGTTCGGAGCGATCTTCGGGGAGTGCCAGAACGGAGGGAGCGGCACTGCTCAGTGCCAGGCAGCAGAGGGTGGCTTGAAGCAAGCGTTTAGCGCGCATTGTATCTACCCTGTACATTTGAAAGCAGCTCTATCCTTCGTTGATCGAAATAGACCTCGAGCCCAACCGTATCTGTTCGCTCGCCGTCGCGAACCAATGTTGCCGGCTCATCGGTGCGGGCCAGGTTCTGTGGCGGGAAGATCGTCAGGCTGCTGGTGGTCAGGATTCCTGCGGGTCCGGACTGCGGATTATGGTGAACCTCTACACTACCTGCAAGCTGAATCTGACTCTGGTCGTCGACAATCCAGCCCTCATTGGCGCGCATTTTGTATATCCCCCCGTCACCTGTTGGCATCAGGGTTTGTGGCTGGCGCAACTCGCTGCGTGAGCGCTGAGGGTAGTGGTTGAGTTCCGGGGCGCTCCACTCGCGCGCACGCGCGCCGTCGGTTGACCAGTACACGGTTTCGGCATCGCGCATGAAAAAGTCGATGCTGCCGCTGTCCTCCCGGGTGCCTCCCGGCTGTTGTGGCACGGTGTCGCCGGAAAAACCCCAGTAGACCAATACCGGGGTGACTATCGCTAGCGCTATGAGCAGGCGAATACGTGCGCTGCTGAACACCTACAGATACTCCTTGAGCAGGTCGTCCAGTTTGCCTTGGGCGGCGAGCACCAGTTCGCACAGCTCGCGTCCTGCACCCATGCCGCCTGCGGTTTGGGCGATCCAGTCGGCATGCTCACGCACAAACCAGTGTCCGTTAGGCACCGTGGCGCCGAACCCTGCCCGGCGGATAGCCGCAAGGTCGGGCAGGTCGTCTCCGATGTAGGCGGTACTTTCGGCGTCGAATCCGGTCTCGTGCCAGAGCTCTTCCAGGGCAATCAGCTTGTCTTCGCGTCCTTGACGCAGGTAGTTGATGCCCAGTGCCTCGGCGCGGATCTCCACCTGAGGTGAACGGCGACCGGTGATGATGGCACTTTTGATGCCGCCCTTATGCAGCAGTTTAATGCCCAGGCCGTCGAGGATACTGAATGACTTGATCTCGCGGCCATCCGCAAGGAAGTTGAGCTGCCCGGTATTGAGAATACCGTCGACGTCGAACACCACCAGGCGGATCTTGCGCAGGCTGTCGAGCTGGGATTGACTCAGGTCGTTCAGCATCAGATCACCCCCGCCTTGAGCATGTCGTGCATATTCAGCGCACCCACCGGGTGTTTGTCGGCGTTTACCACCACCAGGGCGTTGATTTTCCGACTCTGCATGATCTGCAGTGCTTCCGCTGCCAGTATGCCGGGCTGAACGGTGGTGCAATTGGTTGTCATCACGTCACTGATTCGGGTTTGCTTGAGGTCCACCTCCTGGTCGAGGGTGCGGCGCAGGTCACCATCGGTGAAGATGCCGAGTAGTGCGCTGTTGCTGTCGATGACAGCGGTCATGCCCAGGTGTTTGCGTGTCATCTCCAGCAGGGCATCGCGTACCGATGTCTCGGCACCGACCACCGGAATGGCGTCGCCGGTATGCATGATGTCGTCCACCTTCAGCAACAGGCGTCGGCCGAGCGCGCCTCCCGGGTGCGAGAACGCGAAGTCTTCGGCACTGAAGCCGCGCGCTTCCAGCAGCGCGATCGCCAGGGCATCACCGAGCACCAGTTGCGCCGTGGTGCTGGAGGTCGGTGCCAGGCCCAGTGGGCAGGCTTCACGATCCACCGGTATGTGCAGGCTGACGTCTGCGGCTTTCGACAGGGTGGAGTCCGGACGTGCGGTGATGCTGATCAGTGGTGCCTGCATGCGCTTGATCAGCGGCAGGATGGTGACGACTTCAGCGGTTTCTCCGGAGTTGGACAGCGCCAGTACCAGATCGTCGGGCGTGATCATGCCCAGATCGCCGTGGCTGGCCTCTCCGGGGTGAACGAAGAAGGAGGGCGTGCCTGTGCTGGCGAGGGTCGCGGCTATCTTGTTGCCGATATGTCCGGACTTGCCCATCCCGGTGACGATCACCCGTCCTCGGCAGTTGAGCATCAGCTCACAGGCGTGGCTGAAACGCTGATCGAGATGTTTCAGCAGATTCTGCACCGCATCCAGTTCCAGCTCGATGGTGCGGCTACCGGTGCGGAGAAAATCGAAGTCGGTCATGAGTGGTGGTATCTCTGAACAGTCGGTTGCTGGTAATTAAGGTGGGAAGTGTACAACACAGGGCTGGTTGGGCCCAGCAGGCGGCGGGCAGGAAAGCGGGAAATGGCGGCATGAAGTTCACGTTTTAGCCGGGGAGTGATATATTGCTGCGCTCTGAAATTAGTCTGCGATGCATGCGCGCCGCGCAGAAGGAACTGAGTGTGAGGCCTCTCGGGCAGCTATGGAGCCACTGAGCGATATAATCATCGACATACGCGGCATGAGCTTTAGTCGCGGTTCACGCACCATTTTCGACGACATCAGTATCCGGGTCCCGCGCGGTAAGGTGACGGCGATCATGGGGCCGTCGGGTACCGGCAAAACTACGCTGCTGAAGTTGATTGGTGGCCAGCTGAAGCCCGATAGCGGACAGATTCTGCTGGAGCAGGATGATATCCCAAAGCTGGGTCGGCGAGAGCTGTTCCTGGCCCGTGAGCGTATGGGGATGCTGTTCCAGAGCGGTGCATTGTTTACCGATATGAGCGTGTTCGAAAACGTGGCCTTTCCGCTGCGGGTGCATACCGACCTGACCGGCGACATGATTCGCGACATCGTGTTGATGAAGCTGCAGGCGGTGGGATTGCGCGGTGCGGCGCGGTTGATGCCGAGCGAGCTGTCCGGCGGTATGGCCAGGCGCGTGGCCCTGGCCAGGGCGATCGCGCTGGATCCCGATATCGTTATGTACGATGAGCCGTTCACCGGTCAGGATCCGATCGCGATGGGAGTGCTGGTCAACCTGATCCGGCGCCTCAATCAGGCATTGGGTCATACCAGTATCATCGTCTCGCACGATATCAAAGAGACGCTGAGTATCGCGGATTATGTCTATATGGTGGCCGACGGACACGTGATCGCACAGGGATCTCCGGATGAACTCGCCGCCGTCGACTCTGAGCAGGTGCGTCAGTTTATGCAGGGGCTGCCGGATGGTCCGGTTCCCTTCCACTATCCGGCGCCGGATTTGATGCAGGATCTGTTACAGGAAACCCCCTAAATGCTGGATTGGATACAGACGCTGGGCGAAAGCGCCCTGTCGCGGCTGGCGGCGTTTGGACGCGCCGGACAGCTGTTGATGCAGTCGTTGATCGCGCGGCCAGCGCCATTCACCATGTTTCCACTGCTGGTGCAACAACTCTATTTTGTTGGCGTCCTGTCATTGGTGATCATTGTGGTCTCTGGCGGATTTATCGGCATGGTGCTGGGGCTGCAGGGCTACACGATACTGGTCGATTACGGCTCGGAGCAGGCGGTGGGTCAGATGGTTGCACTGAGCCTGGTGCGTGAGCTGGCGCCGGTGGTGACCGCGCTGCTGTTTGCCGGGCGCGCAGGTTCTGCGTTGACCGCCGAGATCGGTCTGATGAAAGCCACCGAGCAGCTCGCCAGCCTGGAGATGATCGGGGTCGATCCATTGCGGCGCGTCATCGCACCAAGATTTTGGGCCGGTTTCATCTCCCTGCCGATCCTGACCGTGATCTTTTCGGTTGTGGGGGTATGGGGTGGTGCGATTGTTGCTGTTGATTGGTTGGGTATCTACGACGGTTCCTTTTGGGCCAACATGCAGCATTCGGTAGATTTTTACGAGGATGTCCTCAACGGCATCATTAAATCGATCGTATTCGGTGCTGTTGTAACCTGGATTGCGGTGTTCGAAGGCTATGACTGTGTGCCGACTTCGGAGGGAATCAGTCAGGCAACGACGCGTACCGTAGTGTTCTCATCGCTGGCAGTGCTGGGGTTGGACTTCATTCTGACAGCGTTAATGTTTGGAGAGTTGTAATAATGCGCATGCGTACAATGGAGATCGGCGTGGGCTTTCTGATGCTGGCAGGAGCTGTGGCATTGGTGGTACTGGCGCTGAATATCAGCGGATTGAGTCTGGCCGATCAGAGTGGTGGTTACCGGGTATACGCACGGTTTGAGAACATCGGCGGTTTGACGACACGTGCCAAGGTGGCGATGTCCGGCGTGCAGATAGGTGAGGTGACCGCGATCAGGCTGGATCCGAAGTTTCTAGTCGCCGAGGTCGAGATGCGAATTCGCGACGATGTGGACTATCTAAGCACCGATAGTTCGGCTCAGATCCTGACCTCCGGTCTGCTGGGCGAGCAGTACATCGGCATCACCCCCGGGGCCGAAGATGAAAACCTCATGGACGGCGATCGAATCCAGGATACCCAGTCGGCCCTCGTGCTTGAGGACCTGATCGGTAAGTTCCTGTTTAACAAAGTGAGTGAGTAAGATGAACGTGCGAAATCTTGTATCGGCCGCGTTGCTCGGTTTGACTCTGCTGCTTCCCACTTTCGGTGCTCATGCCAATGCACAACCCTCCTGGCAGGAGGCGAGTGGTGTCATGGATGGTGTAACGCGTGACATGTTGGCGGTGGTTGAGAACGAGAGTCTCAAATCTCCGGACAGGCTGGAAGAGATGATGGTCGAGGTCGAACGTGTGATCGCGCCGGTGGTCGACTTCCCGTACATAGCCAAGCGGGTTATGGGCAAGTACTACCGCCAGGCTTCCGACGAGGAGCTGAGTCGTTTTTCCGAGGTGTTCAAGACTACGTTGCTGAAAACCTTTGCCAAGGCGATCGTCGGTTTCGAGTTCGAAACCTACGAGATTCAGCCGCAGCAGGCCGAGAGCCCTGAGCCGGAGAAGCAGGTGGTGACGGTCAACGTGCGTGCCGCCAATGGCAACAGCTATGGTTTGGTGTACTACATGCTGAAGCAGGGGGATCGCTGGACACTGGTCAACGTCAACGTCGATGGTGTCAATCTGCGCTTGACGTTCAAGAACCAGTTCGCCGATCTCTATCAACGCTACAACAGTGTCACCGGTGTCATCGATGGCTGGGAATCGCAGGTGTCGATCAAGGCGACGGGCGGAGAGGGCGAAAGTGACGAAGGTTGAGCAGTCCTCGCCTGGCGTCATTGCACTCAGCGGCGAACTGCTGTTTGGCACAATCATGGCCGTCCGAGCCGAGGTCGAGGCACTACTGAGTAAACAGACGGAGCGCTGCCAGCTGGATTTTAGCCAGGTCACCCGCGTCGATAGCTCGGCTTTGGCACTCTGGCTCGCCTGTTGCCGTTTGGCGGCGCGCAACAGTCTAGAGTTGAGCGCCATCAATATCCCCTCCGATCTGGACGCGATCGCCGACCTGGTCGGACTGGATGGGGCGTTACGCGACGCCTGATGCAAAGGTCGGCGCGGGTTATTCCATCGCCAGCGTCGAACCCTCCCCCCTGCTTCTCCGCTCGCTGTCGGTCCTGTGGTGGCCCGCGCTGCGGTGAAGCTGTATCATTCCCTCCCTGTCCAGAAACGAACCCATACTCTGCACTCGGAGTTGCGCATGCAAGCTGAAGAAGTGAAACAGATCATCGAGCGTGAGCTCGAGGGCTGCACCGTTTATACAGCAGGTGAAGGCTGTGATTTTCAGATCACCGCGGTCGGTGAATGCTTTGCCGGGCTTAGTCCGGTGAAAAAACAGCAACTGGTTTACGCCTGCCTGACCGAGCAGATCGCCAGCGGTGCCATCCACGCTGTTTCAATTAAGACCTTTACTCCCGAGCAGTGGGCTGCCAAGCAGTAAAACGCTCAGCTGACAGGATCGCCTGATGGATAAATTGTTAATCGAGGGGGGCGTCTCCCTGCGGGGGGAGGTGCGTATTTCCGGGGCCAAGAACTCGGCGCTGCCGATTCTGGCGGCGACGCTGTTGGCCAGCGAGCCGGTTACCATCTGTAACCTACCGCATCTGCACGATATCACTACCATGCTCGAGCTGATTCGGCGCATGGGGGTTGAATTGATGGTGGACGAAAAGCTCAGCGTCGAGATCGACCCGCGCACCATCCACGACTTTTGCGCGCCCTATGATCTGGTCAAGACCATGCGCGCATCGATCCTGGTATTGGGGCCGATGCTGGCGCACTTCGGCAGTGCCGATATCTCCCTGCCCGGTGGCTGTGCCATCGGTAGCCGTCCCGTGGATCTGCATATCCGGGGTCTCGAGGCGATGGGCGCAGATATCAAGGTCGAGAACGGCTACATTCGCGCACGCATGAATGGTCGCCTGAAAGGGGCACGGGTGTTCTTCGACACCGTGACCGTCACCGGCACCGAGAATATCCTGATGGCCGCGACCCTGGCCGAGGGGGAAACCATTATCGAGAACGCCGCGCGCGAGCCTGAGGTGGTGGACCTGGCCGAGTGCCTGATCGCAATGGGCGCCGATATCAAGGGGGCGGGCACCGATACCATCACGGTACGCGGCGTTGAGAAGCTGCATGGCTGTCGCTTCCCGGTGATGGCGGATCGCATTGAAACCGGTACCTATCTGGTCGCCGCAGCGGTCACCGGCGGCAGCGTCAAGTGCCTGAATACCCGTCCGGATACCTTCGATGCAGTGCTGCAGAAGCTGGAAGAGGCCGGTGCGACTATCGAAACCGGCGACACCTGGGTCAGCCTGGATATGGGCGGGCGCAGGCCCAAGGCGATCAGTCTGACCACGGCACCATACCCGGCCTTCCCCACCGACATGCAGGCGCAGTTTGCCGCGCTGAATACCATTGCCAGCGGTGTGGGGCGGATCAAAGAGACGATCTTCGAGAACCGCTTCATGCACATGCAGGAGATGATCCGCATGGGGGCCGATATCACCATCGACGGCAACACCGCGATTATCGAAGGGGTGGAGAAGCTGCAGGGCGCGCCGGTGATGGCAACGGATCTGCGTGCATCGGCCAGCCTGGTGATCGCCGCACTGGTCGCGGAGGGGGAGACCCTGATCGACCGTATCTACCATATCGATCGTGGTTACGAGTGTATCGAAGAGAAACTACAGTTGCTTGGTGCGCGTATTCGACGCGTACCGGGATGATTGAGCGAAGAGGCTAATGAAAGAACAGCTGACCATCGCCCTGTCGAAGGGGCGCATTCTGAAGGAGACGCTGCCGTTGCTGGCGGCGGCGAATATCGTGCCGGCGGAGGATATCTTCTCCAGCCGCAAGCTGATCTTCGATACCAACCATCCCCATATCAAGCTGGTGGTGATTCGTGCCACCGATGTGCCGACCTACGTCGAGTATGGCGGCGCCGACATGGGCGTGGCGGGCAAGGATGTGCTGATGGAGCATGGCGGTGAGGGCCTCTACGAACCGCTCGATCTGGAGATCGCCAAGTGCCGGCTGATGGTCGCTGGCATGAAGGATGCCGCCCCGGTTAAGGGACGGATGAAGGTGGCGACCAAATTCGTCAACGTGACCAAGGAGTACTTTGCCCGCCAGGGCGCCCAGGTCGATATCATCAAACTGTATGGGGCGATGGAGCTGGCGCCGATCATGGGCTTGGCGGACCGCATCGTCGATATCGTCGATACCGGCAACACGCTGAGGGCCAATGGCCTCGAGCCGATGGAGCATATTGCCGATATCAGCTCACGTTTCGTCGTCGGTCAGCCGTCGATGAAGATGAAATACCGCCAGATCCAGCCGATTCTGGATCAACTGGCCGAAGCGATCGCCGCCAAGCGCGAGGGGGCACAGGTATGAGCAAGCTGGAGATGGTACGTCTCGACAGCACTCAGGACGACTTCGCATCGCGTCTTGATGCGCTGCTGGCCTGGGAGAGTGTATCCGATACCAGGGTCAACGATATCGTCAACGAGATCATCGGGCGCATCCGTGCCGAGGGCGATGCGGCGCTGGTGGAGTATACCAATCGCTTTGACCGCATGAGTGTCGCCTCCATGGCGCAGCTGGAGATGGGCCAGGAGCGGCTTCAGCAGGCTCTGGCAGGTCTGCCCGCCGACCAGCGTGTGGCGCTGGAGAAAGCGGCCGAGCGGGTGCGCGCCTACCATGAGCGGCAGCTGGCCACCTCCTGGCAGTATACCGAGGCCGATGGCACCATGCTCGGTCAAAAGGTCACGCCGATGGACAGGGTTGGGCTCTATGTGCCGGGCGGCAAGGCGGCTTACCCCTCATCCGTGTTGATGAACGCGCTGCCGGCTCATGTAGCGGGCGTGGAAGAGATCATCATGGTGGTGCCGACGCCCGACGGCGTGGTCAATGAGCTGGTGCTGGCCGCCGCGGCGCTGGCTGGCGTTAATCGTGTGTTCACAGTTGGTGGCGCTCAGGCGGTGGCGGCGCTGGCCTATGGCACCGAAACCGTGCCTCGTGTGGATAAGATCGTTGGTCCTGGCAATATCTTCGTGGCCACTGCCAAGCGTGCCGTATTCGGCGCGGTCGGCATCGATATGATCGCCGGGCCCTCGGAGATCCTGGTGATCTGCGACGGTGAAACCGACCCGGACTGGGTGGCGATGGATCTGTTTTCCCAGGCCGAGCACGACGAAGATGCACAACCGATTCTGGTATCACCGGATGCAGAGTTCATCGACCGGGTGCAGGCCAGCATCGAGAAGCTGCTGCCGACTATGGAGCGGGCCGAGATTATCGAAGCGTCGCTGCGCAACCGCGCCATCCTGATCAAGGCGCAGGACCTCAGCGATGCGGCCCGTATCAGTAATCGCGTGGCGCCGGAGCATCTTGAGCTTTCGGTGGCCGACCCGCAGGCGATGCTCGGCGAGATTCGTCATGCCGGCGCGATCTTTATGGGACGCTACACGGCCGAAGCGCTCGGTGACTACTGTGCCGGACCGAACCACGTACTGCCGACCTCGGGTACCGCCAGATTCTCCTCGCCGCTGGGGGTGTATGATTTCCAGAAGCGTTCGTCGCTGATCATGTTCTCGGACGAGGGTGCATCGGAGATGGGCAAGGTGGCGTCGGTGTTGGCGCGTGGCGAGGGCTTGACCGCTCACGCGCGATCCGCTGAGTACCGGATCAAGTCCTGATCCGGTCAGTTGAAATGGCTAAAGGCATGCTCTCGGGCATGCCTTTTCTTTTGCATGTTCGTCAATTGACATTGGTGGGACGCTCGATGGTGGTGACCACCACGTCCTGCTGTGTGCCGTCGCGGAAGATGGTGAAGCGGGCTTTCTCTCCCGGCTTCAGTCGGGCGATGGTGTTCATTGTGGTATGGCCATCGTCGGTGATCGGCACATCGTCGAGTGCCAACAAAATATCACCCGGCTGCAGTCCCGCCGCATGGGCCGGACTGTCTCTGTAGATACCGGCGATGATCAGGCCGTGTTGGTCGGCAGTGAGTCCAAAGGACTCTGCCAGGCTCGGATTCAGTGGTTGTGCTTCGACCCCGACCCAGCCACGCACAACCCGGCCGCGTTCGATCAGATCCTCCAATACCTGCTTGACCAGATCCGCGGGTATGGCAAAACCTATCCCTTCTGAGCCGCCTGACTTGCTGAAAATTGCGGTATTGATGCCAACCAGATTGCCGTTGGGGTCGATCAGTGCACCGCCCGAGTTACCCGGGTTGATCGCCGCATCGGTCTGAATGAAATCCTCGTACGTGTTCAGGCCCAGGCTGTTGCGGTCGGTGGCGCTGATGATGCCCTGGGTCACGGTCTGGCCGACGCCAAAGGGGTTGCCGATCGCCAGCACGACGTCGCCAACACGCAGCGTTTCACTCGGCGCCAGTGTAATATCGGGCAGATCGCTCAGGTTGATCTTCAGTACCGCGATATCGGTTTCCGGGTCGGTACCCACAGTTTTGGCCACCGCCTCGCGGCCATCGCGCAGCGCGACGACTATTGAATCGGCACCGGCGATGACATGGTTGTTGGTGACGACGTAGCCCTGCGGGTTGATGATAACCCCTGAACCCAGGCTGGAGTGGACCCGCTCTTGTGTCGGCGGCGTCTCCGAGTTGAAATAGTGCTTATAGAGCGGGTCATTGCCGATAGGGTTGCCTTCGCTATCGACCAGCGTGCGAGTATAGATGTTGACCACCGCAGGCGCCGCAAGGTCGACGGCGTCGGCGTAGCTGAACGGGCCTTGTACACTGTTACCTGCGTTGCGGGCCTGGCGAATCTCGACCCTGGGGCTGTTCTGCAACAGCTGAGGGTAGAGCTGCAGTATCAGTGCCGCTGCGAGAATGCCCGCGATGATAGGCCAGCCGAGAAATGAAAGTATTCGCATAGGTCGATTGTGCAAAAGCAGGATCACTACCAAAAGCAAAGATTATACGGATAGTTGTTGAGTAATGGGAAACTCTGATGACAGATAATAGTGGCGTCGAGATCGGGCGTATCGTGAGTTATTGCGACCAACTGCTGCAGGCTGGTCGCTTCAAGGACTACTGTCCAAACGGTTTGCAGGTCGAGGGCCGGACCCATGTGCAGCGGATATTGACCGGCGTAACCGCCTGTCAGGCGCTGCTGGATGAGGCGGTGGCCTGGCAAGCCGACCTGCTGCTGGTTCACCATGGTTACTTCTGGAAAGGGGAGGCCGCAGCGGTCACCGGTATAAAGCAGCGGCGACTGAAAACCCTGCTCTGCGCCGATATCAACCTGCTCGCCTACCATCTGCCGCTGGATGCGCATCCGGAGTACGGCAACAACGCCCGGCTGGCCAAGTTGCTGGGTATCGAGGTCCAGGGTGGGCTGGAGCCCGAGAATCCCTTGAGTGTGGGTAATATCGGGGTGTTGCCACAGCCGATCACGCTGGATCTGTTCAGCGAGCGGGTGGCGGGTGCGCTGGGCAGGGAGCCCCAGGTGATCAGTGGCGGTGACCATCCGATACGTCATATCGCCTGGTGCACGGGGGCCGCGGATCGCATGATCGAGCAGGCAAAGGCTTTAGGAGCGGACGCTTTTCTAAGCGGCGAGATCTCGGAGCCGGTAGTGCATTTCGCCCGCGAGGCGGGGATCCATTATATCGCGGCCGGGCATCATGCCACCGAACGCTACGGGATTCAGGCGCTGGGCGCGCATGTGGCGCGCCATTTCGGTATCCAGCATCGCTTTGCCGATATCGATAATCCGGTTTGAATCGATATCGGCTGAGCGGTTCGCTGTTCAGCGCGACGCAGCGGGCGCTGCTTTTTTATCCGCTGGAACGTCGGGGGGAGGCGTCTGCTCCTCTTCGCCGTCTTCCTGTGCAGCTTTGAGGCCGTAGCGATCAGACAGGGTGCCCTCCTGGTCGGCGTGTTTTGGCGCATAGTCACGCGGGGGTTCCGGTAGCTCCTCCACCTCGGCATTGTCCACGGCGTCCGTCACGGTTGGGATGTCCTGCTTGTGCAGCCTTGGTTGCAGCGACGCCTGCAACGCTTCTCCCGGCTGTTCGTTGCTGCACAGCGTCTGCGCGCCCGTTGCCAGGTGTTGATGAACCCGACGGTACTGCTCGGTCAGCCCGTTGACCAGCTCCGCCGTTGTCTCAAAATGTTCGGTGACCTCGTCCTTGTACTTGTTGAGCTCCGCACGCGCGGCATCCAGTTCGCTGGCCATCTCCTGCTGGCGACTGCTGTTACTGCGCCCCAGCAGGTAACCGATGACCAGGCCGATAGCGACACCCACGAGGCTCAGGGTCCAGGCATTACTTGCTTCCACAACATCTCCTTCAAACAACGACTCTCTTCTCCCGGGTAGAATATGACAAACCGCTCTTCATGCCTATCTCCCCGCGACGCGACTTTCGTCCCGCGCGCGCTCCAGCTGCGCTGACAGCGTGTCGACCTGGGAGTGGATCAGTTCCCGGGCCATACTGGCGTTACCGGCCGCTATGGCATCGCACAGCGCCTGGTGCTGGTTGATGATCAGATCCCGTTCCGGGTAGCGGAAGACCACCATGTTGCTGACCGGCTGCAGCCCCTCGATAACCGCATGCATCAGCAGGCTAAGCAGGCGGTTGCCTGCAGCATCGGCAAGTGCGCGGTGGAATTCGACATCAGCCAGACAGAACTGCTCGGGTTGGTCGCACAGCCCTTTTTGCGCTGCGAGCGCGGCCTTCAGACGCCGCAGATCGTCCGCGCTGCGGTTTTCCGCTGCCAGCGTGGCGCAGAGTTGCTCCAACTCGAGTCGGCACTGGACGATCTCCTCCAGCGACAGGCTATTGAGACCGACCAGCAGGCGTGTTGCGCTGGAGAGCCCTTCGCCGAGCTCGCTGATATCCGGGCGATTGATGAAGGTGCCACCGGTTGGGCCGCGACGTGAGCGCACCAGGTTCTGCGCCGCCAGCCGTTTAAGGGCTTCACGTATGGTGGGGCGAGAGACCTGAAAGCGTTTTGCCAGCTCCTCTTCGGTGGGCAGGCGGTCATCGGCGTTGAGCGTGCCGTCGGCGATGGCCGCGCGTATCTGGTCGGCGATCTGCCGTGGCAGGTTCTGTTGACTGACGGGATTGAACTCCACGTATCTGCTCCGCAGGAAACTGAGGGTGGACCGCTTCTGGTCCGATTTTTTGAAAGTATTCCACATTCAGCGCTATTTGTTAATTTGCTTGACAAATAAAAGGTGGCAGGGACATTCTAATGTTAATTTGTAAGGCAAATAGATCTGTCCCGTTGAGACCCGCTCTCCGGCGCACTGGTCTAAGGTGATAGCAAAAAGAGGAGCGCACGATGTTCAAAGCACTGGTACTGGATCAGGTCGAAGGTAAGACGACGGCCGAAATCAAACAGCTTGATGAAGAGGTACTGCCGGCGGGCGAGGTGCTGATCGACGTCGGCTACTCATCGCTGAACTACAAGGATGGTCTGGCGATCACCGGCAAGGGGCCGATTATCTCCAAGTTTCCCGCCATACCCGGGATTGATCTTGTCGGTAAGGTGATCAGCTCTGAGGATCCGCGTTTCGCTCCCGGTACGCAGGTTGTGGTCACCGGCTGGGGTGTCGGCGAGCGTCACTGGGGGGGCATGGCCGCCAGGGCGAGGATGAAGGCGGACTGGTTGGTGCCGCTGCCGGATGGCATGTCGCCGCAGACCGCCATGGCCATAGGGACCGCCGGGTTGACGGCCATGCTGTGCGTACTGGCACTGGAGGAGGCCGGCGTCAAACCGGAACAGGGACCGATTTTGGTTACGGGCGCATCTGGCGGTGTCGGCAGCGTGGCGGTCAACCTGTTGGCCCACAGAGGGTTTGAGGTTGTCGCGGGTACCGGTCGCAGTGAGGAGGAGCCCTACCTGCGTAAATTGGGCGCACACTCCATCCGTTCCCGTGACGAGATGGCAGCGGCCAGTCGCCCGCTGGAGAAGCAGCGTTGGGCCGGTGTGGTCGATACGGTTGGTGGAACCGTGCTGGCAAGAGCCCTGGCTGAAACCATCTATGGCGGAGCGGTGGCCGCTTGCGGTCTGGCCGGCAGTGCCGATCTGCCGACGACGGTGATGCCGTTTATCCTCCGCAATGTGCGTTTGCAGGGTGTGGATTCTGTGTCCTGCCCGCCAGATCTGCGTACCCAGGCCTGGAACAGGCTGCAGCAGGAGCTCGATACATCGCTGCTCAGCGATCTGGTGCAGGAGATAGCGCTGGAGCAGGTGCCGGAATACGCCGAGCGAATCGTGCAGGGTAAGGTGCGAGGCCGCACTCTGGTTAGAATCGCGGAGTGATCCGCCGGATAGGCCCCGGGGCGTGGTGATATACTGCGCCTTTTGTATCGACAGGATCTACGGCATCCCCTGAGCGCATGTAGGTGCGTCAAAGGGGGTTAGGGGCGATCGATGTTCAGGGTTATGTTGTTCCTGCTGCTGGCACTCTCCAGCAGCCTGACCGCTTTCGGGGCGATTTCGCTGGTCGATGCCAGTGGTCGCCCTATCGTACTGGATCAGCCGGCTCGCCGAATTGTGGCGCTGGCGCCGGATATTGTCGAAAACCTCTATGCTGTCGGCGCCGGCGAACGCATCGTCGGACGTGTCAGCTATTCCGATTACCCCAGCCAAGCCGAATCGATTCCGTTGGTGGGCGATTATCAGCGCTTCAACGCCGAGGTGATCCTGAGTCTTCAGCCCGATCTTATTCTGGCCTGGTTGGAGGGTAATCCTGAGGCCGAACTCAGGCGGCTGGAAAGTTTTGGTTTCAAGGTGGCACGTCTGTCGACAAAACGCATCGAGCAGATTCCCGACAACCTGCGTCTGCTGGGGCGGTTGACCGGAATGGTGCCTGAGGCTGAACGGGTGGCTGACCGGTTCGAGGCACGTCTGCGAGGACTTAAGCCGGAGTCGAAAGGTGTACCTACGCTATTTTACCAGCTCTGGGATAACCCTCTGTTGACGGTCAGTGATGACGCGCTGATCGGGCAGGCGATCAAGTTCTGCGGCGCACACAATCCCTTTGGCGGTCGTCCTGAGGCGGCCCCCCAGGTCAGTGTCGAGGCAGTGATATCGGCGGCACCCGATCTGATCGTCAGCACCGATGAGGTGGGCGTGGCGTGGCAGACTCGCTGGTTGAACTGGCAGATGATACCGGCGGTGCGCAGGAACGCACTGTATACGCTGAGTGCCGATCACATTCACCGGGCGACGCCCCGGTTTCTTGATGGATTGGACGCCTTGTGCGGGGCGGTGGCGAGTGCTCGTCAGTACGCAGGGGTAAAACCTCGCTAAACATGCGTTCTAACAGCTGTACTGTATACCGCTTTTCCGACACTATATTAGCGCTTCTGGTCCGGGTACGAGGTACGCCGGGGTCCGTTTTCCTTGTCTGTTTGAAGGTGATCACGAAGGGTGAAGTACCAGACCACGCTTAACGCCGTATACGCGCAGCTCGATCGCCTGGGCGACTTGCCCATTTTCAGTGCCACCGTAAACCGTATTCGTCAGGTCAGTTCGTCGCGGGAGAGTGATGCGATGGCGCTGGCGCTGGCGGTAATGAAAGATGCGAATCTGTCGGCGAAACTGCTCAAGATTGCCAACACTCCCCATTACAATCGCGGCCACGGTGAGATCAACGTTGTCTCCCGTGCCGTGGTATTGATCGGCTTCGAGCGGATTCAGAACCTGTCGATGACACTGAAGCTGATAGAGGCGTTCTCCGTCGATGAGCCCGGTACCGGGATGGATAACCTGCTGATCAGCGCTTTCCTGAACGCGGCGATGGCACGGGAGATCGCCATGCGCTCAGGGGCCATGGATATCGAGGAGAGCTATATCTGCGGACTGCTGTATGGTCTGGGGGAGGTCGTCGTGGCCTATACCCTGCCGGAGCGTTATCGCAAAATGCTCAAACTCCGTGCCTTGGGCCAGGAGCAGTGGGAGCGGATACAGCTCAGCGAACTGGGCGGTCATTTCAGCGATATCGGTCAGGACCTGGCGCAGAGCTGGGGCTTTCCCAAGAGTGTGGTCCAGGCCATGGACCCGATGAGTGCCGAGCAGTTGAAGCCTTCGCACCGGCTCAACCATCTGCTGGCGGCCGGCTGCCATGACCTGCTGGAGTTGATCTATTACCGTGATACCGGGCGAGAGCTGGATTACGGCAAGCGTATACGCCAGCTTGCCAGCTGCACCGGGCTTACCCATAAGGAGCTGGAGGCGTCGATCAGCGATTCGTTCCGCCAGGTGTGCGATATCAGCGTGGAGTATGGCTTGCCGGCCAAGGCGCTGACCCCCCCCTATCAGGGCAGTGGGAATAGCCAACTGGATGAGTTGTCACGCAAGTTGGCGTTCTATATCAGCTCTCGCAGCGAGCAGTTCCACGCCGCCGAGCCGCGACCGTTAGCGCCGGTGGCGCAGCCTGCGCAGCCGTCTCAGGACCAGCTGCAACTGGATTATCTGTCCAAGATCAACGAGATGTTGTCTACGGGAGCCAAACCATCGGCAATCGTTGAGGTTGCGGTGGAGGCGATCGAACGCTGTTCCACGCTGGATCGGGTCACTTTCTGTTTGCTCAGCGATGATCGCAGCAAGCTGTCCGCACGCATTGTGCGGGGTATGGAGGGTGCCGCGCTGAAAAAGGCGATGCAGCTCGACTCAGGGGAACCCAAGGGGCAGCTGTTTGTAAGGCTGGTGGAGAAGGGGAGTACCCTGCTGGTGTCCGACTGCACAGAACAGGGGTGGTCGGAACGTCTGCCGCCTGATTTTATGCGCACCGTGGCACCGACCGGATTTGTCGCCGCGCCTTTGCGCGTCGGGAGTCGCTCTCTCGGATTGTTTTACGCGGATACGGTTCAGATAGGTAAACACGTCGACGATGCGGCATTCCGCGTATTCAGCCAGTTTCTGGTCCAGACGCGGTTGGCACTGGAGGTGCAGCGCCACTCTGCCCGCACGGCCTAGCCGTTTACTCCTGCTTGTCCTTGTCGCCGGTGAAACCCTCGATGAACGCACCGGTGTCCCGCAGCGCCTTTTTGCCCAGTTCCACCGCTTTTTCAGCGCCGGCTTTGGTGCTGCAGGCGGCACGTTCAGCGGCGCATCGCGATTCACACCCCAGGCGTGCGGCCTTGTCGCCGAAGTGCTCGATACTACACTGTGCATCGCACAGTGTCTGATCCATGGCACAGTTGGCCCGTGCCTGCAGGCTGGTCAGGGCCGCCAGCAGTAGACTAAGGCTGAGCAGTAGGGTCTTCATCGGTCGTTGTACTCTTGCTCGTGGATTGGGTTTGCCTGCCGCGAGGCTGCCAAAGCACTTCGCTGCCATCGTTGCGCCGGGCCAGCAGCCGTGCGTAGACAAATAGCAGGTCGGAGAGCCGGTTTAAATAGGCGATAGACAAAGGGTTGACCGTTTCGCTTGCTGCCAGTTCCACCATGCGCCGTTCGGCTCGACGGCAGACGCTGCGTGCCAGGTGCGCCTCGGCTGCAGGGCGGTTTCCACCGGGCAGGATAAACTCCTTCAGCGGTGGCAGGGTTTCATTGAGCAGGTCGAGCTGCTCTTCAAGCGCTTCCAGCACAGCAGCGTCGATCACCGTGTAGTGGGGGTCGGCTACCGCCAACTCCCCACCCAGATCAAACAACTCGTTCTGAATCTTCAGCAACGCCGGCTGCAACGCATCGCCCTCAGGCAGGTCGGCCAGTAGCAGGCCGATCAGCGAGTTGAGTTCGTCGACCTCGCCGAGTGCTTCAATACGGGGATGGGTTTTTGCCACCCGATTGCCGTTGGCCAGGCCCGTGGTGCCCTTGTCACCCCTGCGGGTGTAGAGGCGTGTCAGGCGATTACCCATCTTTCATCCCCCCGGTTGCGACCATGACGACTGTTAGAAAGTGTAGCCGACCGTGAGCAGCAGATTGCGCTCGGCGGCGGGATAGTAGTAGTTACCGCTAAAACTCGAGTATCCGGCGTAGGCGTAGTAACGCTCGTTGAACAGGTTGTTGATATTCAGGCGGGCGTTCCAGTGTTCTGCACGCCAGTTCAGCGAGGTGTTCACCACCAGATCGGCCTCAAGGCGTGACTGCGCATTGGCATCGTCGCCGGCCAGGTAGCGGCTGCCGGTGTACTGGAGATCGGTATACAGGCTCCACTGCGGGTCGAAACGGTAGTTGCCGTACAGGCTGAACTGGTGACGGGAAACAAAGGGCACCTCATTGCCCTTGAAACTGCCGGCGGTCAGCTCGCTGTCGGTCAGGGTATAGGTGCCGCCGACTCTAAGTGCGCTGGTCAGTTGATGCTCGGTGCTCAGGACAAACCCTCTGCGTCTGGAACTGTCCAGATTGATATTGGCACCGGTACCGGTCCAGGAGTCCGGGTTGACGATCTCGCTGTCAAAGAGGATCTCGTCGTCCAGATCGAGCTGGTACAGGGTCAGATCCAGGCTGCTCGCCGAGGCTGACCAGCTCCAGCCCAGCTCCCAGGAGACACCGGTTTGCGGATCGAGGAAATCGACACCGGGCAGGGTCAGCCCGTTTTCGTCGGCGGTGGCGAAGCGGAAGTTCTCGTCACGGCGAATGAAGACCCGCTGCGCCTCGGACGGTGTCCAGTTGACCCCGATCTCTTTTACCAACAGGGAGTCGTGGTGCCTCAGGTCCGCACTCAGGTCCCTGTCCTCAACCTTGCTGTGACGCGCCCCCAGCGTCAACGACCACTGCTGCACAAGCGGTAGCTGAGCACGTGCGTAGACGGCCTCGGTATCCTGGGTAATCTCGGTAGAGCTGAAAGCTTCGTAATCGCTGTCGGTCAGGTCGCTGCCGAGGATCAGTTGTAGCGGTCCGCGCGCGGTAGCCCAGTGCCCGGTCAGACGCGGTGCGAATGCGGTGACCCGAGTGTCCTGAGGGAAGGCAAAGCTGGACAGCGAGCCTTCACCGTTGCTGTCGCGCTGACTCCAGTCCGCGGTAACGCCGAGGTGGTCGGTCAGCCGATGTTGCAGGTAGAGCCTGTCGATCCGGAGATCCTCGTTGAAATAGTCCGACGGGTTCAGGCTTTGACGGCGGTCGTTACTGACTTGCGCTGCGCTCAGTGAGCCGGGCAGTCGCTGATTGTTGTTGATCTGCTCGTGGCTGAACAGGATCTCCCCGGCGTCGTACCGATAAGAGAGTTCGGCCTGCGCCTGGTCAAAGTCATAGCCGCTGTTGTCGCGGTATCCGCCGTTGCGGTCCCGATCGGCGGAAAGGGATAGGCCGACACCCGAGTCGTATCGGTGCTCGAAGGTGCCCGTCAGCCGGTTATGGTCATAGCTGCCGGCGCTGCCGTTGAGTTGGGCGTAGGTGCCCTCGATTTCGCGCGTAATGATGTTGATCACACCGCCGACGGCGTGTTGGCCGTACAGTACTCCGGCGCTGCCGTGCAACACCTCGATACGCTCCACGGCGTTAAGACTGATGGTCGCCAGGTTTGGCGCCTCCAGCGTCGGATTGTTCAGCGGTCGCCCGTCGACCAGGATCAATACGTTCTGGCCGGCGTTTTCACCGAAGCCGCGCATGGAAACCACACCGTCGTTGCTGTTGCCAGTCGTATTCTGACCGATCTGCACGGCACCGCTGGCGCGCAGCGCTTCGATCACCGACTGGGCACCGCTGGCCTCTATCTGCGCGCGGGTAATCACATCGACCTGACCGGGTGCGCTGCCAACGGGCTGCGCCGAGCGAGTGCCGGTGACCACGACATTCAGAGGCTCGCTGGTGTCACTGTCGGTGTTGCTTTGTGCGGCCTGGGCGTTCAGGGAGATGGCAGCAACAGCTGCCGCCAGCAGGGCTGGTGTCGGGAAATACATCGGGTTACCTCGTCTATGCGCCCGCCGCGCATGGCGTTGTGATTAGCTCTTTGGCACTCCCCAGGGCCGGTCTCCGGGCTTAGGATCGCCTGAGTTGTTCAGGCACTGTGCCAGGCCTTCCCGGTTTCCCAGTGGCACTGTATGGCACATCTATCCATCACCGTTGCGGGGGCAGCGTTGGCATTTAACCAACTTCCCGATTATCCCGGTCATGCCGGGCACCCTGGTGGGCAAGGGCGATTGTAAAGAGGGGGAGGAGCCGGGGCAACAGCGGGCCGGGTCAATCTTGTTGCCCTGGCGTTGTGCGCTAATCGCCCAGCGTGCTCCGTGCCGGTAACACGATCTCCGCTTCGGGCTGCAGGCAGATCTCCTGGTTGCGGTCCGGATAGGGCAGGTTGTTGAGCAGATGTCGCATGGCGTTGATGCGGGCGCGTTTCTTGTCGTCGGAGCGGATCACCGTCCAGGGCGCATCGGCGGTGTCGGTGTGGATAAACATCGCCTCCTTGGCTTCGGTGTATTGATCCCACTTGTCCAGTGAGGCCAGGTCGATCGGTGACAGTTTCCAGTGTTTGAGCGGGTCAAGCCGGCGCGCCTGAAAACGCCGGAACTGCTCGTCGCGGCTGACATCGAACCAGAGTTTGAACAGGCGTATGCCGCTACGCACGAACATCTTCTCCAGCTCCGGCGTTTCGCGCATGAACTCCAGATATTCAGATGGCGAGCAGAAGTCCATCACCCGCTCGACGCCGGCGCGGTTGTACCAGGAGCGGTCGAACAGGACGATCTCGCCGGCGGACGGAAGATGTTTGATGTAGCGCTGGTAATACCACTGGCCCTGTTCCCGTTCGGTGGGCTTCTCCAGTGCAATAACCCGGGCGCTGCGTGGATTCAGGTGCTCCATGAAGCGTTTGATCGTGCCGCCCTTGCCTGCCGCATCGCGTCCTTCGAACAGGATCAGCACTCTCTCGCCATTGGCGCGTACCCAGTTCTGCATCTTCAGCAGCTCGATCTGCAGATCCTGTTTGAGCGCTTCATACTCATCGCTCTTCATCTTTTTCATCTGGCTCATGCCGGTCCCTCACGGGTATTGAGGCTTTGTTCAAAGCGTACTGCATTTAACAGGCGGGTGTTCAGCGGGGTGTCCACGCCGACCTCCCGCGCGGCGGAGCAAAGGAATCCGGTGATCTGCTCGATCTCGGTGCGCCGCCCGGCGCGCAGATCCTCCAGCATCGACGAGCGGTTTTGCGCGGTAGTGTTGGCCACGCGCTGGACCTGCTCAAGCAGCGGGGTATCGAACAGGGGTTGTGAGCAGGCGGTCGCCACCCGTTCGATCTCGCTGCAGAGCGCTGTCAGCTCCTCACGGTAGTCGGCCTTTAGCAGCTCGCCGTTGCGACAGCCGTGCAGCGCCGTCAGTGGGTTGATGGCGGCATTGATCGCCAGTTTCTGCCACAGGGCACGGGTTATATCGGTGCTGATCTGGACCGGGTGATCCAACCGTTCCCAACCCGCGGGATAACTGGCGCTTGCAGCGGCCGGGGGATTGAGGCGGCCGATCAGAGTCTGGCCCTCGCCGGACTGGATCACTTCGAACGGCGCGGCGCGGCGTGCACCGGAGGTGGTGATACCGGCCCACACCGGGCGCGGGGAAAGCGCCGCTGCACTTTTTTGCTGGTGGCCATAACCGTTCTGAAGCAGTAGGATTTGCGCATCCGGCGTTAGTCGGGGCGATATGGCATGAATTGCGTCCAGTGAATCGTACGCCTTGGTGGTGACCAGAAGGTGTTGAATGGTGCCGCTCGCGGCGATCATCTCGGCATCGACCTGGGCCGTGTGCCAGGCGTTATGCCGTTGGATGCGCAACTGACCGCCGAGCTGTTTCAGTCTGTCCAGCTGCACGTCATCACGCAGCAGAAGGGTGACCGCGATACCGGCTCGGGTCAGTCGTTCGGCATACAGGCAGCCTATCGCACCCGCACCGAGAATATGCCAGCGCATCGGCACTCTCCATCGCTCAGTAAAGCGTTATCATAGCGGCGCCGGCAATCCGACAGAACCCCTGGAAATGGGTCTAGAGTCTAATCCGTTTCCACCGTAGATCAGGAGATTGAAAATGCCCTCGTTTGATATCGTATCCGAGCTGGATATGCATGAAGTCACCAATGCGGTGGACCAGGCCAACCGCGAAATTCAGCAGCGCTATGATTTCAAAGGCGTGAAAGCCGACTTTGCGATGCAGGATGATACCGTCACCCTGACCGCCGAAGTGGATTTCCAGCTGCAGCAGATGCTCGAGGTGATACGCGGCACGTTGACCAAACGCAAGGTTGATATCAAATGCATGGAGGTCATGGACCCGGACGTCAGCGGCGTCAGGGCGACTCAGCAGGTGGTGCTCAAGCAGGGGCTGGATCAGGCGATGGCGAAGAAGATCACCAAGCTGATCAAGGAGAGCAAGCTCAAGGTCCAGTCGCAGATTCAGGGCGAAAAGGTGCGTGTCACCGGCAAGAAGCGCGACGACCTGCAGGCCGCCATGGCGACATTGCGTGAGGCCGATATCGAGCTGCCACTGCAGTTCAACAACTTCCGCGACTGATCTCTGCAGCCGGGAGAGAGGCTCAGTGCTTCTCCCCGGCGCCATAACGGCACTGCCCGCAACGCCCCTCGTCCATGCAGGCGATCAGAAACAGTTCGCGCACCAGCTCCTTCTCCCTGCCCAGACAGCAGCAAAAGTCCGCCGCATTCAACAGGCCCGAATCCAGCATCGGCTTGAGTTCCTCGCTGTGCCAGTGCAGCAACACGACGCCGCTGTTTCTCAGGGTTACCCGCAACTCAGGGTCTTTGCGCTCCAGCCAGGCATCGATTTGATAAGCCATCGCTCACTCCTTGTGTCGATCAATAATCAGTCAGCTGACTATAAATGATAATCAATATCATTAGCAATAGGGGCGATCGACACAGTAGTCCTGTCAAATATTTAAACAGGGTGCGGCTCAGTGCGCCTCCGCCTGAGCATTCGCGGTGATGTGGTTGAATCGATGGCGTAGGGTCCAGAGCATCAACAACGAGGGCAGTACCATCAGCGCGGTCACCACAAAGAAACGCTCCCAGCTGCCGAGCCAGTCCACGGTGTATCCGCTGAGTCCGGCCAGTGTGGTTCGGCTCAGGTTACCGAGCGAGGCGAGCAGCGCGTACTGGGTGGCGCTGAAGGCGCGTCCGGTGAGCAGGGTCAGGAAGGAGACGAAGGCGACGGTGGAGAACGCTGTGGTAAAATTGTCGATCACCAGGGTCAGCACCAGCAGCCACTCCACCGGCCCGGCGGCGGCGATAACCGCGAACATCAGGTTGCTCGCCGCCATCGCACAACCGCCCAGCAGCAGGCCTCGGACCACGCCGAAACGGGTGTTGAACGCGCTGCCGATCAGCGTGAAGGTGACGGTGATGAACCAGCCGAACATCTTGGTGTACTCGCCGATCTGGGCGTTGCTGAAGCCCACCTCCTTGTAGAACACGATCGACATACGGCCGAGAAACGCCTCGCCGACCTTAAACAGGAAGATGAACAGCATCAGCATCAGTGCCACCCGGACACCGTTTTTGCGGAAAAACTCGGCAAAGGGTTCGATCAGGGTCACTGTTATCCAGGCCAGAACAGAGGATGCATGCAGTCGCTGTTGATAGGTCTCCTCCGCCCGATGCTGCAGTCGGTCACGGTCGGTTCTGGGCTCACGCACGATCAGTGTGCAGGCCATCAACAGCACGAGCACGCCGGCCATCAGCAGGTAAACCCCGTTCCAGCCGATCCGGTCCGCCTGCACGAAAGCCAGGTAGCCGGGCCAGGAGTAGCCGGTCCACCAGCCGATGATCGACATCGCTGCTGCTGGGGGCAGTCTCTCCTTTTCATGCGGGGCGAACTGGTCGATACGGAAGGCGTCGACGGCCACATCCTGGGTAGCGGAACTGGTTGCGACCGCCAGGAACAGGGCGCCGGTCAGCAGCAGGTTTTGACTCGGATCCAGGCCGGCGATGAGGAGTACCAGCATCAGCATCATCGCCTGGGTCAACAGTATCCAACTGCGGCGCTGGCCGAGTCGGCCCAGCAGCGGCAGGTGAACGCGGTCGACCAGCGGCGCCCAGAGAAAGTTGATCGCGTAAACGGTGGCGACCGAACCCAGCAGGCCGATCTCGGCGCGGCTGATGCCATCATCGGCCAGCCAGCCGCTCAGCGTACTGCCGATCAGCACGAATGGAAATCCGCTTGAACACCCCATCAGAAAGATCCACAGCAGACGGATGTCACGGTAGCGGTCGAAGGTGGCCTTCCATGAAGTGGGCATGCAACTGAACCTGTGTAACCTGAGTACAAGGGCCGGAGTATATACGTCTGCGCCGTGCAACCGAAACCGCGTCGGCGGGACTCTATACTGCAGTAACAGTCGGCGGTGATGGAGAGTATATGCGTGAGATCCTGGTCCAGGCGGAGGCGATCGCCAAGTCCTATGTCAGCGGACGGGAGTCCATCCGGGTTCTGCACGGCCTCAGCCTGACCCTGTACAGAGGGGAGGCGGTCGCCGTGATAGGGCCGTCAGGATCGGGCAAGAGCACGCTGCTGAACCTGTTCAACGGCCTGCTGCGCCCGGATGCAGGCCGCCTGCTACTGCTCGGGGAGGATCTGGCGCAACTTCAGGAGCGCGATCTGGCGGCGCTGAGGCGCTCGCGTATCGCCACCCTGTTCCAGGACGGCAACCTGATCCCGACCCTCACGGTGGCGCGGAACCTGGCGTTTCGTCGCACCCTGGCGGGACGCCGCGAGGGGGACGAAGCGGCGTTGCTGGAGATGCTGGATATTGCGGCCACGGCGGAGCGCTTTCCGGATCAGCTGTCGGGCGGTCAACGGCAGCGTGCGGCGCTGGCTTGCGCTTTTGCCATGACGCCGGAGCTGATCCTGGCGGATGAGCCGACCGGTAGCCTGGATATCCACAACGCTGAGCGGGTGATGCAACTGTTTTTCGACCGGGTCCAGGCAAGCCACCTGAGCGCGCTGATCGTGACCCACAACCTGCAGTTGGCGCGCCGTTGCGACCGGGTACTGGAACTGGTGGATGGGGCGTTACGGCCATGGGGCTGATCGCGGTATTGCTGAGCCAGTACCGGCGCTATCCGGGACAGTTGATTGGTATGCTGGCGATCCTGGCCTGTGCGGGTGCGCTGTGGAGCGGGATTCAGAGTCTGACCGGGAGGGCGGGCGACGCTCTCGAGGTATCCAACGCGGCGCTGCAAACCCATTTCGAGGTGGAACGCGAGGATGGCGCGGCATTGCAGGTGAGTGATTTCACGCGCTTGCGCCGGGCCGGGATCTGCGTGACCCCGCGACTGCACGTGCAGCTGTCCGAGCGCTTGGAGTTGCTGGGGGTCGATCCACTGAGCGCTGACTGCCTGCGTTTGCCAGAACCCCAAGCACGCGTTGTCGAACACCTGCTGGAGGCGCCGACACAGGTCCCGCTCTGGGGGACGTCTGACACTCTCCAGCTCTGGCAGGCACTGCCGCGCTCCGCGTCTGTGGCCTATCCGCTGGCGCAGATGGAAACGCTGCCCCAGGGCGTGTTGCTGACCGATATCGCCGAGGCGGATCGGCTCGACCCTGACGGCGGGGGACGGCTCGCGCTGCTGCTGTCGACGCCGGCGGCGCTCCCGGCTGGCTATAGCTTGGTGGTGGCGGATTACGGTGTTGATCCCGGTTCACTGGTGGATAGCTTCCTGTTCAGCTTGGACGCGCTGGGATGGTTGGCGTTGCTGGTGGCCGCACTGTTGTTGCGCAGCGTCTACCTGCTGGAGTTGGAGCAGCGTCGGCACACGATGCGCTTGCTGCACCGCCTGGGTGTGGAAAGGTGGCGGCTAAGGCTCTGTCTGCTGGTCGAAGCTCTGCTGCTGGCGTTGATTGGCGGTGCTGTTGGTGTTGGGTTAGGGCTGTGGCTGGCGCAGGGGCTGGCCGAGGGGATCGGCAGTACGTTGCTTAACCTCTACAGTCTGCCGGCGTTGGGTAAAGGCCTGCCTATGCTGCAGATCTGGATGGAGTTGGCGCTGGTATTGCTGCTGCTGATCTTGTGGGCCGGTGTGGATCTGTTGCGCGCGGTACCTGGTGAGCCGGCTGAAGCGCCAGAGGTCCGGGCCGGCGCCATTTATCCGGCGTGGATCGGGGCGGGGCTGTTGTTGGTCGGTGGTATCGGCTTGCTGACCGTTGATGCGTTGTGGCTGATCTTCGCTATGACCGGATTCTGTCTGTTGGGGGTGGGGCTACTGGTCGCGGCTGGAGTGGGCTGGGGACTGGTCTGGATGCAGCGTCAGCCGCTAGGCCCGCTGTTGGAGTGGTCCTGCTCGGAGATGGCGGCACTGTGTCGCCTGCTGCGGTTGCCACTGCTGGCGTTAACCCTGGCGATCGCCGCCGCTATCGGCGTGCAGGCGATGGTCAGCGGATTCGAAGCCACCTTCACGCGCTGGCTGGAGCAACGGCTGCGGGGGGATCTGTATCTGGATCCGGGACGTCCGGTGGCGGCGGCTCTCTGGCGGGCACGGTTGACAGAGTTATCGGGTGTGGCCGAGGTGCTGCCGATGACCCGGGGGCAGGTGTTGGTCGAGGGCCGGCCGAGTGACCTGCTGGCCGTGGATCCGAGCTCGCCGCTGCTCGCGGGCTGGCGCTTTCTGCAGGCGACGGAGGAGCCCTGGAGCGGACTGCGCGACGCAGGGGTGCTGGTCAACGAGCAGCTGGCCAGACGTCAGCGGGTAGGGTTGGGCGATCTGCTCGAGCTAACCCTGGGCGATATCAGCGTGCGGCGCCAGGTGCTGGGCGTTTACGCCGACTACGGCCGTCCTGCCGCGGAGGTGGTATTGCCGCTTGAGGCGTTGCCCGGCGCAGTGCCTGAGCAGTACACCACTTTCGTGCTCGGACTGAAAGCCGGCTTTGCTCCGGAGCAGGTGCTTCCGGCGCTACCCTGGCTCGAGGGGAGCCGTTGGCGACCGCGGGCGATATTGCTGCAGCGGGCGCAGGCGGTGTTTGCCCGAACCTTCCAACTGACGCGGACACTGAATCTGCTGACCCTGGTGCTCGCAGCGGCGGTGCTGGCGCTGATGGGGTTCAGGTTGTTTCGGCTGCGTCAGCCGTACTACACCCTGCTTTATGTGGCGGGGGTCGACAAGCGAGCGTTACGCCGGCGGCTGGTGGGCCATGCGCTGGTGCTGACCCTGCTGCTGGGTGTGCTGGCGACTCCGTTGGGGATTGGGCTCAGCTGGATACTGGTGGCGAAGGTGAATCCGGCAGCCTTCGGCTGGTCATTGCCGTTGGGGCTCTATCCCGGCTATTGGCTGCAGGTGTGGCTGGCCTGCGCGCTGATCGGTGCGCTGGTGGGCGCGGCGGTAGGCGACCCCGTGCGGCTGGAGACACTGAAAAATGAGTAGGCATGGCGTATTGGCCAGGGTGGCGGCAACGCTTTTTCTGCTGGTACTGCAGGGTTGCGGGCAGGAGGATGCGCCGGGTGAGATCGCCTCGCTGCTGGACGCACCGGGCGAGCCGTTTCGCCAGGCGGAGCCCGGCATGTCGATCAGTTTGCCCGCGGATATGGGGGCGCACCCCGAGTTCCGGCTCGAGTGGTGGTACCTGACCGCTAATCTGCACGCCGGGGATGGCGAATCCTTCGGTGTGCAGTGGACGTTGTTCCGGCTGGGGCTGAAACCGCATCAGGGGCCGCAGCCGGAACCCGGCTGGCGCCGTGATGAGTTCTGGCTCGCGCACGCCGCACTGAGCCGACCGGATCGGCACCTGTTCGCCAGCAAGCAGGCGCGGGGCGGCAGCGGTCAGGCCGGTGTGAGCATTGAACCATTCCGGGCATGGATCGATCAGTGGCGGATGGAGGCGCGGGCTGCCGAGTCTTATCTGCTCGATGTTCAGGCGCCGACGTTCGCCTATCGCCTGATCCTGTCGCCGCGGCTACCGCCGGTACTGCATGGCGAGCAGGGCTTCAGTGCCAAATCGGCACAGGGTGGCGGCTCGATGTACTTCAGTTACCCCGCTATCGATATCGAAGGCGAAATTGAGGTTGATGGTGAGCCTGTCAGTGTGACGGGGCAGGGCTGGTTCGATCGTGAATGGAGCAGTCAGTATCTGCGCCCCGGTCAGCAGGGGTGGGACTGGCTGGCGCTGCACCTGGATGATGGCCGGCACCTGATGCTGTTTCGGATCAGGGGCGATCCGGACTATTTTACCGGCACTCTGGTCGACGCTGATGGCGATTCCCGGACGTTGGACGCGGATGACTTTACGCTCAGGCCGCTGGCGTACCGGTCAACGGAGCAGGGGCGTGTACCGGTAAGCTGGGAGTTCAAGTTGCCGGCTCAGCAGCTGGCGCTGGAGATCCGTTCCTGGCCTGGAGAGTACTGGAACCCGGGGCGGCTCGGTTACTGGGAGGGGCCGGTCAGTGTGCAGGGCAGTGTCCAGGGGAAGGGGTATCTGGAGATGACAGGCTACTCTAAACGTTAGCCCGGTCACCGGCAGCCGCCTCTTGGCGGCGCCGGTCAGGGGAGATCGGATCAGATGCGCAGGGCGCCGTCGATCTCGAAGCAGCGGCCGTCGACGTAATCGTTCTCGAGAATGAACGACACGGTCTTGGCGATATGCTCGGGCTTGCCAAGGCGTTTGGTCGGGATCATCGCTTCAATCTTCTCGCGTGCCTCCGGCTTCATCGCCATGACCATCTCGGTGCCGATATAGCCCGGTGCGATCGAGGCGGCGCGGATGCCGTAACGAGCCAGTTCTTTGGCCCAGGTAACCGCCATCGCTTCGACGGCGGCCTTGGTTGCCGTGTAGTTGGTCTGGCCCATGTTGCCGGAGCGAGAGATCGAGGAGATGTTGATGATGCAGCCCTCAGTGCCCAGCTCGATCATCTTGACGGCCGCTTCGCGACCGCACAAAAAGGTTCCGGTCAGGTTTACCTTGAGCACCAGATCCCAGTTCTCTTTCGACATCTTGCCGACGATCTGGCCATCTTTCGCTTTGACGAACAAACCGTCACGGGTGATACCGGCGTTGTTCACCAGGCCGTTCAGCGTGCCCAGGTCGGCGACGATATCAGTGAACAGCTTCTCAACGTCGGCCTCTTCGCTGATATCTGCAACATAGCCGCGCGCTTCGACACCCTTATCAACGCACATGCCGATGGTTTCGTCCAGATCCGCCTGGTTCAGGTCGACCAATGCCAGCTTTGCACCCTTGGCTGCCAGTTCAAGCGCCATAGCACGACCCAGGCCACGTCCGCCGCCGGTTATTACGATTACCTTGTCTTTCAGTTCCATATTGCCAGTCCTCTACGGGGCGTTATCACAGTGCTGGTTGTTTTGCATACAGTGCTAATTGTGCGTCGCAATATGCTGCGCTGCAACACGGAAATTCCGTATTGCAGCAAAATTCATTTTGCGAGGCGCTTTTTTGCGTTGATATAGGCAATTGGTCGCAATAACGTGGTCGTTTATGGTGCACTTGCCTGCATCGGTTACTGTTGTGTGTCGCTCTCTGTTAATCTTGTATCAGCTGTTAACTACCGAGAGTCGTGATGCGCTTCCTCTTTCTTCTGTTTGTCATCCTGCCGATCGTTGAAATTACCCTGTTGCTCAAGGTCGGACAGGCCATAGGGGCCTGGTACACCGTTGGGCTGGTGCTGTTATCGGCCTTTATCGGCGTCAATATGCTCAGGCATCAGGGGCTGGCAACGTTGAGCCGTGCCCAGCAACGTATGGATCGCCAGGAGCTGCCGGGACAGGAGATGGTCGAAGGGATCGTGCTGGCGGTGGGTGGCGCACTGTTGGTAACACCGGGTTTCGTGACCGATGTGATCGGGTTCAGCTGCCTGATACCGCCGCTTCGCCAGGGGTTTGCCCGCCTGCTGATGAGCCGTTTTACGGTGATCGTCGCCTCCCGGACGCAGAGCGACATGGGTGAGTTTCATCAGCGTGCGCCTGGTGAGCAACGGCGCCATGGGCGGAACGGGGACGTAATAGAGGGTGAGATCGTCGACAGGGATGAGGACAAAAACGACTCGGCCGACAAAGGGTAGAAAAATCTCTCTGCTAGCCCTTGAATTCCATTTCCGCTACCCCACATAGGTCGCAACGGCTCGGCGGCCTGGGGCGGGCGTGAGAAAAAAGTTTCTCTCTGACCATTGAAAACCGCATTAGCGGCCCCACCTAGGTAGCCACAAGCCATAGGCATCGAGTTTTGAAGTTCCGTATAGGCTTCATCAAACAAAAAAACCAACATCGCATTGGATCCTAGATACCAGGAGAACAACCAGATGAATATTCGTCCACTTCACGACCGTGTAGTAGTTCGTCGCAGTGAGGAAGAAACCACCACGGCGAGCGGCATCGTGCTGCCGGGTTCTGCGGCCGAGAAGCCGAACCGCGGTGAAGTCGTAGCCGTCGGCCCGGGTCGCGTGCTGAACAACGGTGAGGTTCAAGCGCCGTCAGTCAAAGTGGGGGATAAAGTCCTGTTCGGTCAGTATGCCGGCTCCAACACCGTCAAAATCGACGGCGACGAGCTGCTGATCATGCAGGAAAGCGAAATCTACGGCGTGCTGGAAGACTGATCTCGCTGTCAATCGCTTAACTTTTTTCGCTTAACAGCGTTAACGAATTACAGAATTACAGGATATACGAATAATGGCTGCTAAAGACGTACGTTTCGGTAATGATGCCCGTCAGCGCATGCTCGCTGGTGTGAACATTCTGGCAGACGCGGTAAAAACCACCCTGGGCCCGAAAGGTCGTAACGTGGTACTGGAAAAATCTTTCGGCGCACCGACCGTGACCAAAGATGGTGTTTCCGTTGCCAAAGAGATCGAGCTGAAAGACAAGTTCGAAAACATGGGTGCGCAGATGGTCAAGGAAGTGGCTTCCAAGGCCAACGACGTGGCCGGTGACGGTACTACCACCGCAACCGTTCTGGCTCAGGCGATCGTCAACGAAGGTCTGAAGTCGGTTGCAGCGGGCATGAACCCGATGGATCTGAAGCGCGGTATCGACAAGGCGACTGCTGCCGTTGTTGAACAGCTGCGTCAAATGGCTGTGCCCTGCGCCGACTCCAAGGCGATCGCTCAGGTCGGTACTATCTCTGCCAACTCCGATCTGGAAGTCGGCCAGATTATCGCTCAGGCGATGGAAAAAGTGGGTAAAGAGGGTGTCATCACCGTTGAGGAAGGTTCCGGCTTCGAGAACGAGCTGGATGTGGTTGAAGGTATGCAGTTCGACCGTGGCTACCTGTCTCCCTACTTCATCAACAACCAGGAAACCATGACCGCCGAACTGGAAGAGCCGTTCGTGCTGCTGGTTGACAAGAAGATCTCCAACATCCGTGAACTGCTGCCGGCGCTGGAGCAGGTTGCCAAGGCTTCACGCCCGCTGCTGATCATCGCTGAAGATGTTGAAGGCGAAGCGCTGGCTACTCTGGTGGTCAACACCATGCGCGGTATCGTCAAGGTTGCAGCCGTCAAGGCTCCGGGCTTCGGTGATCGTCGTAAGGCGATGCTGCAGGATATCGCTATTCTGACCGGTGGTCAGGTTATCTCCGAAGAGGTTGGTCTGAGCCTGGAAACCACAGGTCTTGAGCACCTGGGTACCGCCAAGCGCGTCAACATCACCAAGGAAAACACCACCATCGTCGACGGTGCCGGTTCCAAGGCCGATATCGATGCTCGCGTGCAGCAGATCCGCGTTCAGATCGAAGAGACAACCTCCGACTACGACCGTGAAAAGCTGCAGGAGCGCGTTGCCAAGCTGGCCGGCGGTGTTGCCGTGATCAAGGTTGGCGCTGCTACCGAAGTCGAGATGAAAGAGAAGAAAGCCCGCGTCGACGATGCGCTGCACGCAACCCGTGCTGCAGTTGAAGAGGGTGTCGTACCTGGCGGCGGTGTTGCGCTGATCCGCGCCCTGAGCAAGGTTGATGGTCTGGAGGGCGATAACCACGACCAGACCATCGGTATTCAGCTGGCTCTGCGCGCGATGGAAGCTCCGCTGCGCCAGATCGTTGGTAACGCTGGTGGCGAAGGTTCCGTAGTTGTGGATAAGGTTCGTGCTGGCGAAGGCGCGTTCGGCTTCAACGCCGCGACCGAAGAGTACGGCGATATGCTGGAGATGGGTATCCTGGACCCGGCTAAAGTGACCCGTTCTGCGCTGCAGGCGGCTTCCTCTATCGCCGGTCTGATGATCACCACTGAAGCGATGGTTGCCGAACACCCGGAAGAGAAGCCGGCTATGCCTGACATGGGCGGCATGGGTGGCATGGGCGGCATGGGCATGATGTAATCAGCCCCTATGTTGCTGAAAAAAGCCCCGCTCCTGCGGGGCTTTTTCGTGTTTGGCAAACCTGCTAGGGTGGTTTTTCCAGTTTGTACGGAATAGTTAACGACAATGAGTGAACGTAAAGAGCCGGGGCTCAATCTATCGGGATTGGATGTCCAGGAGTCCGACCGCCGGGTGAGCGGAGCGCCGCAGCGGGCCAAGGTCCAGGTGACAGACAAGCCGCGTGGCGGTGGTTTCCTGCTGACACTGATACTGCTTGTGCTGACCGTCGGCGGCGCGGGTTTGGCGTACTGGACCGTGGGTCTCAAGCAGGCGTTGGACAGTCAGCAGGCGGAGTTGGCCAAGGCTCAGGCGCGCCTGGCCGAGATGGAGGAGTTGCTGGCGCTGACCAGCGATACTGCCAGCCAGTCTGGGCAGACGCTGATGGGACGTATCGGGCAGATGGAAAGTCGTGCCGGTGAAAAGTATGAACATTTCGACTCAGAGATCGCCAAGCTGTGGACCGTAGCGTATCAGCGTAACAAGCCGCAACTGGAAGAGCAGAAGAAAGCGCTCGAGGCGCAAGCGGCCGAGCTGTCGGAATTGAAAAAGCAGCTGGCGGCAGCGAACAGCAAACTGACTACACTTGGCAGTAGTGTCGATGCTGGTAAGAGCGATCTGTCGGGGGTGAAGAAGCAGGTATCGGGGCTTGATAAACAGGTGTCGGGTCTGGAAGCTTCACTGCAGCAGCAGAGCGAGGGGCTGAAAAAGGTCGGGGCCGATGCCAGTTTCGCGCTATCACTGGAGAAAGATGAGCGTATCAGTGCTCATCAGGCGCTGTCGGTGCGAGTTGACAAACTGGCGCAGGGTGCGCAGGGCGGTGCCGGTTTGAGTCAGCGAATCGCCAGTATCGAGCAGTCAATTCAGGCGATCGATGGCTCTCGACGTCAGTTCAATCAGAGCCTGTTGCAGATGCGTGAACAGATCAGTGAGTTGCAGCGACGTCTGGATGGCCGATAGATGCCCCAGCGGCCAACTCGGATTTGCGTCTGTCGGAGTTCAGCGGCACAATAGCCGGTTTTCGAAGAGAGGTTCCCGCAAAGCGTAGATGAATATTCGTGCTTTCTTTGCACTGCCGATCCCGGAGCGGATCTCGCGCTCCCTGGCAGACTATGCCGATGCGCTTTGCGAGTACGACCGTGGCTTGGACGCTCATTGGGTCGATTCCTCGAGCTACCATCTAACACTCTGTTTTCTGAACGAAATCAGCCTCGATCAGGTGCAGGTGCTGGAGCGAGCGGTGGAGCAGGCGCTGGCCGATATAGCCGGCTTTCATCTGCCGCTGGATACCCTGGATTACTATCCGGTCAATCCACATCTTTCGCTGGTGGCGGCCCTGCCCAGTGAGGTGGCGCTGTTGGCGGTATTGCAGCAGCGCCTGGCTCAGGTGGTGAGGCGGTGTGGTATCGATTATCACCAGAAAGGTTTCCGGCCCCATGTCACACTGGGGCGACTGCCGTCGGATAACCGCTTCGAGGTGCCCGAGAGTTGGCCCAAGCTGAATGAGACCGTGCCGGTCGACTCGGTGGTGCTGTTCCAGAGCCGCCCAGGTGAGCGCGGTTCTATCTATACACCCCTGTTCGAAACTCGCCTGCCCGTCCTGGTGGGCAGCCTCTGAACCCAAAGACAGTTTCTACCATGCGAACTCCAGAACTCCTGTCCCCGGCCGGGACGCTGAAAAATATGAAGTACGCCTTCGCCTACGGTGCGGATGCGGTCTATGCAGGTCAGCCGCGCTACAGCCTGCGCGTGCGTAACAACGATTTCACCCATGATAATCTGGCCGAAGGGATACGGATCGCCCACGAGCTGGGCAAGAAGTTTTTCGTTGCCAGCAACATCATGCCGCACAACTCCAAACTGACCACCTACATGCGCGATATCGAGCCGGTGATCGAGATGGGCCCGGACGCGCTGATCATGTCGGATCCCGGCTTGATCATGATGGTCAAGGACAAGTATCCGGAGCTGCCGATCCATCTGTCGGTGCAATCCAATACCATGAACTGGGCCTCGGTGAAGTTCTGGCACCGTGCCGGTATCGAGCGCATCATCCTGTCCCGCGAGCTGTCGCTGGAAGAGGTGGCCGAGATCCGTGATCGCTGCCCGGAGATGGAGCTGGAGGTGTTTGTGCACGGTTCGCTCTGCATCGCCTATTCCGGGCGCTGCCTGCTGTCCGGTTATATCAATCACCGCGATCCCAACCAGGGTACCTGCACCAATACCTGTCGCTGGAAGTATGATGCCCACGAGGCGAAAGAGGATGAGTCCGGCGATGTGGTGCCGGTGCAGTCCTTCGACCCTGCTGCCGTTGAGGCGCAGCCCGCGTTGGGTGAGGGTAAGCCCACGGACAAGATCTTCCTGCTGCAGGAGGAGACCCGTCCCGGTGAGTATATGCCCGCGTTCGAGGATGAGCATGGCACCTACATCATGAACTCCAAGGATCTGCGTGCCATCCAGCATGTGCATAAGCTGGCAGAGATGGGTGTAGATTCGCTGAAGATCGAGGGGCGCACCAAGTCTCATTACTACGTAGCGCGCACCGCTCAGGCCTACCGTCAGGCGATCGACGATGCCGTGGCCGGCAAGCCCTTCGACATGGGGCTGATGGATATTCTCGAGAACCTGGCCAACCGTGGTTATACCGAAGGGTTCTACCGTCGCCACGTGCATGACGAGTACCAGAACTACGAAACCGGCAACTCGGTCGGCGTTCATCAGCAGTTTGTCGGCGAAGTGGTCGAGCACGATGCGCAGAGCGGCACCCTGCAGATCGACGTCAAAAACCGCTTCGAGAAGGGCGATACCCTGGAGTTGATGACGCCGGCCGGTAATCGCCGCTTCAAGCTCTCCGAACTGTATGACAAGAAGGGGCAGTCGGTCGATGCGGCACCGGGCTCCGGTCATCGTGTCACTATCCCGCTCGATTTCGATACCGATATGCGGTACGCGCTGCTGATGCGTGATCTGCCCAACGCGCCGGCGCGCTAGTCGTTCCAAACAGATAATGGCATCATTCGGGAGCCCCAGTGGCTCCCGATTCATCTCTACCAACCTGCCGGCCGTAATCGAGTGAACACGCCAGCCAACAAGTACAGCTTTCTGCACGCGCTTAGACCCTTCTCCTTTGGTGTTGCGTTGACCACCTGCCTGATCGGCATCACCGCGGCCTGGCAGGCAGGTCTACTGGTGCCGCTCAACGCTTTGTTAGTGCTGATCGGCGGTTTGTTGCTGCAGTCCGGGGTCAATCTGATCAACGACTACTCGGATATCGAGCAACTGAGGACGGAAGAGGGCAGTGCAGTAGCGATAGCGGCGGTGCAGAGAAACTTCCGTGCCGGGCTGTTCTGCTTTCTGTTGGCGACCCCGATCGGCCTGTATCTGGTGGCCGATCGCTCGCTGGCGTTGCTGGTACTGTTCCTGTTGGGCCTGGCTGGTGCGCTTGGTTATACCCTTAATCCGATCAACTACAAATCACGTGGGCTCGCTGTCGCTCTGGTGTTCTGGCTGATGGGTGTGTTCATGGTGGTGGGCAGTTATGTCGCAGCAGGTGGTGAACTTAACGGTGCGATAGTCGCGCAGTCGGTACCGATCAGTCTGCTGGTGTCACTGCTGTTGCTGAGCAATGAGTTGCGCGATTATGAGAGTGATCGTGAGCAGGGGCTGAGAACGCTGACGGTCAGGGCCGGTTATGCTACCGCTCGTCGTC
Organism: Marinobacterium zhoushanense; assembly: GCF_014641945.1. Classification (GTDB taxonomy): domain Bacteria; phylum Pseudomonadota; class Gammaproteobacteria; order Pseudomonadales; family Balneatricaceae; genus Marinobacterium_D; species Marinobacterium_D zhoushanense. The sequence continues at coordinate 702,005 of NZ_BMIJ01000001.1, read as the reverse complement.
TGTACTGGTTGTTGTTGGTATTGACCCTGCTGGTCAGTGCTGCGCTTTGGCTGCTCGGATTGCTCGATGCGCCCTGGCCTCTGCTGATCTCGCTGCCTTTCATGTACCGGCCGCTACGCTACCTGAATAATCCGCCGGATCAGCGCCGCCCGCTGACACCGGCCACCGGGCAGCTGGTAATGGTGTTCGGCATGCTGTTCTGTTTCACGCTGAACTGATCCCCCTCCGTTAGTTGTATAGCCGCAGCCATCCGGCTTTCAACTGGTGTATAATGCGGCGCACAATCCGCGGGGTGCGCGAATCCTGTCAAAGTGCAAAGCGCAGCCCGGTCCTCAAAATAGAGCCTTGACGGCCCGAGTCTGATTGGAGAGTCCCGAATGAGCGTTATTCGCCAGGATGATTTCATCAGCAGCGTTGCAGATGCGCTGCAGTTCATCTCCTACTACCACCCGATCGATTTTATCCAGGGTGTGCATGAAGCCTATCTTAAGGAGCAGAACCCGGCGGCGAAGGACGCCATGGCGCAGATCCTGATCAACTCACGCATGTGCGCCGAAGGCCATCGCCCGATCTGTCAGGATACCGGTATTGTCACCGTATTCCTGAAAGTGGGGATGAATGTGCAGTGGGACGCCAAGATGTCGGTGACCGATATGGTCAACGAAGGTGTGCGCCGCGCTTACCTGAACCCGGACAACGTGCTGCGTGCCTCCATCCTCGCCGATCCGGCCGGCAAGCGTCAGAACACCAAGGACAACACTCCGGCGGTGATCCACTACGAGATCGTCGAGGGCGATGAGGTCGAGGTTCACGTGGCGGCCAAGGGGGGCGGTTCCGAGAACAAGTCCAAGATGGTAATGCTGAACCCGTCCGACAGCATCGTCGACTGGATCGTCAAGACCGTACCGACCATGGGCGCCGGCTGGTGTCCGCCGGGCATGCTCGGTATCGGTATCGGCGGTACCGCGGAGAAAGCGGCGGTACTGGCGAAAGAGTCGCTGATGGATCCGATCGATATCCACGAGCTGCGTGAGCGCGGTCCGCAGAACCGCGTGGAAGAGCTGCGTCTGGAGATCATGGATGCGGTTAATGCGCTGGGCATCGGTGCTCAGGGCTTGGGTGGTCTGACCACGATTCTCGACGTCAAGATCAAGGACTACCCAACCCACGCCGCCTCTCTGCCGGTGTGCATGATTCCGAACTGTGCCGCGACCCGCCACACCCACTTCACGCTCAACGGCAACGGGCCGGCCGTACTGACTCCGCCGAGTCTGGACGAGTGGCCGGAGGTGACCTTCGAGGTCGGCGCCAACACCCGCCGTGTCAACCTGGACGAGATCACCCCGGAAGCGGTGAAAGAGTGGAAGGTGGGTGAGACCATCCTGCTCAACGGTAAGATGCTGACCGGTCGCGACGCTGCGCACAAGCGCATGGTCGAGATGCTGAACAACGGCGAAGAGCTGCCGGTGGACCTGAAGGGGCGCTTCATCTACTACGTGGGTCCGGTCGATCCGGTGCGTGACGAAGTGGTGGGCCCGGCCGGTCCGACAACGTCAACTCGCATGGACAAGTTCACCCGTCAGATCCTCGAGAGTACCGGTCTGCTCGGCATGATCGGCAAGTCCGAGCGCGGTCCAGTGGCGATCGAGGCGATCAAGGACAGCCAGGCGGTTTACCTGATGGCGGTGGGTGGTGCGGCTTACCTGGTGTCCAAGGCAATTACCCACGCCGACGTTATCGCCTTCCCGGAACTGGGCATGGAAGCGATCTACGAGTTCGAGGTCAAGGATATGCCGGTCACCGTGGCCGTCGATACCTCCGGCGAGTCGGTGCACAACACCGGTCCGGCCAAGTGGAAGGATATCATCGCGCACAGCGCCTGATTCCACTTCTGTCGCTACCTCAAGAACCCCGGCCTTGCCGGGGTTTTTTATGCTTCGCAACCGCCGAACCGCAGAGGCGACTTGATCTGTATCAAGCCACCCCGCAAACAGTACTGAAGTACTAGAGTGCGATTGCTGCACTGCGGAATATAGTTGACCTATCCGTTAATAACTTTCCGAGGTATGTCTCATGAACAGTCGATGGATAGCAGCCGCGTCGTTGAGTGCTCTGTTCGCAGTGCCGCTGGCGTTGGCCGAAGATGGCGAGCAGGATGCGATGGTAGCCGCCGGGCGTGCGGTATTCCACAAGTGCGAAGCCTGCCACACGATCGATTCGGCTAAAAACGGCTTCGGGCCAGATCTGCATGGTGTGGTTGGCCGCAAGGCGGGTACGGTACCGCGCTTTGCCTACTCCGATGCGCTGAAAAACTCGGGGCTGACCTGGACCGAAGATAACCTGCGCCAGTGGGTGGTGGACAACGAAGGATTGGTGCCGGGTACCCGTATGCGTCACGTGTCGGTATCCGACCCGGTTGAGCAGGACTACCTGATCGCGTTCCTCAAATCGCTTAAGTAAGAGTCGCTCAAGTAATCACGCCTGTTCAGCACTGGGCTGCTTCTTCGGAAGTAGCCCCTCCCGCCTGAGGCGGGCCTTGAACGCCTTCATTACCGGCCGTGAGATCATCGTTTCCGCCAGCACCCGCTTCTCGTACACCAGATCCAGCAGTTGCGCAGAAGGATGGTCCAACGCTTCCCGAATCAGCGCGTGCAGATCGTTTTTCAGTCGTTCGCCCTCCAGTGTTACACAGTGGGCATAGAGTTCCCGCGTCAGCCGCTTGTCCTCCTCGTTCATCTTGCACTTGCCGTCGAGGATCTTCAGCATCAGCGCGATCACGCAGTCGATCTCCTTCAGCGATAGCCTGTGGTTTCGCAACCACTCAGCGGCTGGTACTAACGCACTCATCGGGGATCGGTCCCAGACATGTCGAGACCGCGGAAGCCGGCGCAGTGTTCAAATACCTCGAGGCTAGGGGCGCAACTTCGGAACTGGCAGAACTTGGCCACCAGCTTGGCCAGTCCCTTGATATCGCGGCCGCTGGCGCCGGCAAAGCGGGTGGCCAGCTGGTCGGGCATGGCGGCGTCGAGATCCAGGCCGAACTGCTGTGCCATCACTTGCCAGATGCGGCTGCGCTCGCTCCGGTCCGGGTGTAGGTAGCGCACCATGGCAATACAGCGGGAGATGATCGCCTCGTCGATATCATCGATGCGGTTGGTGGTCAGGAACAGCAGGCCGTTGAAGTACTCCAGCACGCGCAGGAAGACGCCGACCACCGCGTTCATGGTCAGGTTGTCGTCGCGGCGCTTGATATAGACATCGGCCTCGTCGATCAGCATCACCGCGCCCCAGCGCTGGGCGCGGATCAGCACCTCCTTAAGGTTCTTTTCCATCTCGCCCACGTTGAGGCCGAGCTGACCGGAGTGCACCCGGTACAGTGGGCGGCCGATGATCTCGGCGTAAACCTCGGCGGTCAACGTCTTGCCGACGCCGGCCGGGCCGCTGCAGAGCACGGTGGTGCCGCCGGATTTGCCGTCGATGATATCGTCCAGCAGCATCTCCATCTCGGCGGTGAGGATATCGATCAGGTCGATATGCTCCTGCGGCAGTACCAGCTTCTGCTTCAGTTCCGGCTGGTAGATATAAGGGGTCAGGTTATCCACATGCACCCAGAGGTGGTGGTGCAGCTCCAGATGAAACATCAGGATAAAACCGTGTACCGGTATGCGACAGAACATCCCCTCCGGGATCTGCTCCGCCAGTGCCTCTATCCGCTTGTCCACTGCTCCGGAGAAGCTGGATTGGCGGGCGATGCGCTTGAGGATCGCATTGAGGATGTTGCCGCTCTGGTTGAGTGTCAGTTCGCGGTCGGCCAGCACCTCCTCGTCATTGACCAGTCTGGCCGGGCTGCCGCTGGTGGAGAGGATCACGCGTGGTTTGCGGCCCCAGTCGGCGTTACGATGCGACGCCGCCGGGTCTTCGGCATAGATGCCGGTGCCGCGGCCGGAGAACTGCTCGCCAAAGTTGGAGCGCCAATTCAGATAACGCTCGGTGGCTTCGTCGAACTGCTGCAGCAGGGTCGGTGTTTCGCGCAGATAGCCCTTGGTGGCCAGCAGCTCCACCAGCGATTGTCCATGCAGGTCGCGCTCGGAGATGATCAGCTGCTTGGTTTGCAGCTTGCCCCGACTGTTGGCCTTCAGATCGATCACGATGCGGGCTTGCTCCTCGCTGCCGGCCGGTGTGTAGTCGATACGGCTGAGGGTGTAGGGCAGCAGCGTACCGCTGCCCTCCAGGCGGAACAGCCAACCGCGGCTGACGTTCTGGCTGACATACTCGATCAGAACCGGCAGCAGGTTCTCCAGCTCCTCCTCCACCTGTGGTGGTTGCGGGTCTGCGCTGGCTTCTCGCAACGCCTGCAGCTGCGCCTGCTTGCCGGCTCCGCCAGCGATCTGCTGATAGATATCGATGAGTACGCCGAGCTGTTCATGGTTGAACGCCTGGAACGGGATCTCGACCCGGCTGGCGAGCTTGAGTTGCTCCTCCCAGCTGGACAGGGAGGAGCAACGTTCGAACAGTTTAATGGCGACGGCGCGCTCGATCTGCAGTTTCACCCTGGTCTCCTTGGTGTGAGGTGTTCAACTGCAGATCGCAAGCCGCATGCCAGACGTAACTGATTGAAATATATATCCAGCCAATGGGCGTTCTGTTTGATTCATCACAATCTGTCGGACAACTGTTCGCAGTTTTAGCGCGGCTTGGCCCCTTTATGGCGTTCGATTGTCACTCGGTGGAGCCTTTCCCACGTCAGGCTCAGGGTTGCCAGATTCTCTTGCTGCCCTCGCGCACCGCATCCGCTCGTGAAATGCCCATATCCCTCAGTGTATGGGATTCAAGCGTGAGCAGGTGGCGGCGCTGACGCTGGCGTTGCTGCAGATAGCGGAGTCGCCGATAGAGGCGGCGAGCAGTGTTGAATATGGACATCGTGCTCTCCTAAATGTCGTTGTGTTGTTGAAGAGCAGGATATGAAAGGCTAGTTTATGTATACAGATCCAGTTATTATATTTTTTTAGAGTACAGATCGATCTATTTTACATCTGTTTCGGTTTTCTTTTCGTAAACTGTATCGGTGTTGATAGAAGGGGGAGTTATATCTGTGAAGCTGTATGAGGAGTTGGCGGAGTCTCTGCGTCAGCGTATAGAGCAGGGGTTTTATGCCGGGGGCGATCGCATGCCCTCTATCCGCACGCTGGTCCGTGAGCACGGTGTCAGTGTGACCACCGCGCAGGAGGCGTACCGACAGCTCGAAGATGCTGGGCTCGTGGAGTCAAGACCCAAGTCGGGTTATTTTGCCCGGGTGCGCTGTTCGACTCCGGAGTTGCCGCGGGTTGGCAGGCCGGTGCGCCGTCCCATCGAGGTATCGAAATGGGAGGATGTGCTCAATATGCTGGGTGCTGAAACGCCCTCCAAGGTGTTTTCCCTCGGTCATGCGATGCCAGACTTTACCGGTCCGACACTCAAGCCGTTGCTGAAGCTTTGGTCGATGCAGGCGCGCCGCAGCGATATGCGGGGCTTGGAATACGACAGCCTGAAGGGCACCGAAGAGCTGCGGACACAGGTGGCCAGGCTGGGCAATCACTCAGGCTGTCAGCTGGATCCCGATGAGCTGATCATCACCACCGGCTGCCAGGAAGCGCTGTTCTGCGCTCTGCGCGCGGTGACTCAACCCGGTGATGTGGTGGCGGTGGATTCACCCTGTTTTTACGGTGCGATGCAGGCGATCAAGGCCAATGACCTCAGGGTGATGGAGATTCCGACACACGCCGAAACCGGTCTCAGTATCGAGGCGCTGGAGTTGGCGCTGGAGCAGTGGCCGATCAAGGCGGTGCTGGTGACGCCGACCTGCAACAACCCCCTCGGCTATACCATGCCGGAATCGCGCAAGCGGGACCTGCTGCTGCTGGCCCAGCGTTTCGATATCGCCATTATCGAGGATGATATCTATGGCGATCTGGCCTATGCATGGCCGCGCCCCCGGGCAATCAAGGCCTTCGATACCGACGGCCGGGTGCTGCTGTGCAGCTCGTTCTCGAAAACCCTTGCACCGGGTTTGCGGCTGGGCTGGATCGCGCCGGGACGTTACCGCACGGAAGTGATCCATAACAAGTTCGTGTCCACGGCGGCGTCCAGCACCCTGTCGCAGCTGGCCGTGGCACAGTTCATCGCCGAAGGGGGGTATGAGCGCCATCTGCGCAAGATGAGGGCGCAGTATCAGCGCAACCGCGACCTGATGGTGAACTGGTTGGAGCAGCATTTCCCGGCCGGGGTGCGTATCAGTTTTCCCCAAGGCGGTTATCTGCTCTGGCTTGAATTTGCCAGCGAGGTGGACTGTGTCGAGCTCAATCGTGAGCTCAGCGATACGCAGTTCCGTATTGCGCCGGGGGTGCTGTTTTCCGCCTCGGGCAAGTATCGCAACTGCATGCGACTGAACTTCGTCAATGGACTGGATCGCCAGACGGAGGAAGCGCTGCTGACCCTGGCGGCGCTGATCGACCAGCGTTATGCGAAGGCAGGTTGAGCCGCCATATCGCCGCTGCTTCGGTTTTTCAGTGCCGAAATGTCAGCCGCGGGGCAACATGAACAAACTGATTAACGGCATCGGCCACAGCTCGGTAGAATGCGGGGCAAGCGACTGAGTGCAAGCTTCAGGTCGAGCGCTGCATTAGGGCGACTGCCCTGGTGTGGGTAAAGGTAGAGGTCAGATTTGAGATTAAGGCGAAAAAGAGGTGATACGCGCAAGCGCAGAGGGTTCTTCGCACGGGTGCGGAGGGGGTTCCTTTGGTTGCTGCTGGGCGGGGTTGGTGCTTTGCTGTCGCTTCTGCTGATTCTGCGCTTTGTCGATCCTCCGGTGTGGAGTTGGCAGGTGCACCGCATGTTGAACCCGCCGGAGGGGTATCCAGCCGAGGTCCGGCACCAGTGGGTGGATCTGGAAAAAATACCGCACTCTGTGCAACTTGCCGTCATCGCCTCCGAGGATCAGCGCTTCCCGCTGCACTCGGGAGTCGACACCCGGGCGATCAGCCAGGCGCTGGAGGAGGCGCTGGCGGGGGATCGCCTGCGCGGTGCCAGCACCCTGACCCAGCAAACGGCTAAAAACCTGCTGCTCTGGCCTGGGCGCGACTGGCTGCGCAAGGGACTTGAATTGCCGTTGGCGCTGCTACTCGAGCTGATGTGGGGCAAGCAGCGTATCCTCGAGGTGTACCTCAATATCGTCGAGTTTGGACCCGGTGTATACGGTGTTGCGGCGGCGAGCGAGTATTGGTTCAAACGCCCCGTGTCGCAGCTGACACCCTCGCAGTCCGCCCGTCTGGCGGCGATTTTGCCCAATCCCTGGCAGTACCGTGCCGAGCCGCCGGGCCGCTACGTGCTCCAGCGCAGTTACTGGATAGAGCGGCAGATGATGCAGCTGGGGGTTGCCTGGCTGTCACCCTTGCGGCAATGAATAACCCAGCGCGAAGGTCGGAAGTTGTTTGCCTCTGAGGTATACTGCGCCCAGCCCCCCGCTATTTGACCGGTTAATCCCTATGCAGACTCCGACCCCCATTCAACAGCTCGCCTCGGTGCCGGCTGGACGATCACCCGCTCCGTTCCTGCCCATGTCGCGGGAGGAGATGGCGCGCCTGGGTTGGGATGCCTGCGATATCATTATCGTGACCGGCGATGCCTATGTGGACCACCCGTCGTTCGGCATGGCGATCATCGGTCGCCTGCTGGAGGCCCAGGGCTTCCGCGTCGGTATCATCGCCCAGCCCGATTGGCACAGCGCCGATGCGTTCCGCGCGCTGGGCAAGCCCAGACTGTTCTTCGGTGTTGCCGCCGGCAACATGGACTCGATGATCAACCGCTACACGGCGGACCGGAAAAAACGCTCGGACGATGCCTATACACCGGGCGGTGAGGCGGGCAAGCGCCCCGATCGAGCCAGTCTGGTCTACAGCCAGCGCTGCCGGGAGGCGTACAGGGAGGTACCGATTATTCTGGGCGGTATCGAGGCGTCGCTGCGCCGTATTGCCCACTATGATTACTGGCAGGACAAGGTGCGGCGCTCTATTCTGCTCGATGCACGGGCCGATCTGCTGTTGTACGGCAACGCCGAGCGTGCCGTGGTGGAGCTGGCCCACCGTCTGGCCTCAGGCGAATCGATTGAACGGATCACGGATATTCGTGGCACCGCGTTTGTTCGCCGCGATACTCCAGAGGGCTGGATGGAGATCGACTCCACCCGCATCGACCGTCCGGGCAAGATCGACAAGATCGTCAACCCCTACGTCAATACCCGCGACCTGCCCGCCTGCGAGCTCGAGCGGCAGAGCGCCGAGGCCCCCTCGGACAGCGACGAGGTTCAGCTGCTGCATATCGAGCCGGGACCGCGCCAGCGGCTCGACCGCAGCCATACCGTGATCCGCATTCCCTCCTATGAGAAGGTCAGCAAGGATCCGGTGCTCTATGCTCATGCCAGCCGGGTGCTGCATCTGGAAACCAACCCGGGCAATGCTCGCGCGCTGGTGCAGCTGCATGGCGATCAGGAGGTCTGGCTCAATCCGCCGCCGATTCCGCTGAGCATGGAGGAGATGGATTACGTCTTCGACCTGTCCTATGCGCGGGTGCCGCATCCGGCCTACGGTAAGCAGGAGATACCGGCCTACAAGATGATCCGTTTCTCGGTCAATATCATGCGCGGTTGCTTCGGCGGCTGTACCTTCTGTTCGATCACCGAGCACGAGGGGCGCATCATCCAGAACCGCTCCCAGGAGTCGATCATTCGCGAGATCGAGGAGATTCGCGACAAGGTGCCGGGCTTTACCGGCGTGATCTCCGACCTGGGCGGGCCGACCGCGAATATGTACCGTCTGGCGTGCAAAAGCCGCGAGATCGAGGCTGCCTGCCGTAAGCCCTCCTGTGTCTATCCCGGGATCTGCCATAACCTGAATACCGATCATGCCGCGCTGACCCGGCTCTATCGCGAGGCGCGTAAGCTCAAGGGGGTGAAGAAGATACTGATCGCCTCGGGGCTGCGTTACGACCTGGCCGTAGAGGACCCGGAGTATGTGCGTGAGCTGGTGACGCATCACGTCGGCGGCTATCTGAAGATCGCACCGGAGCATACCGAACGTGGGCCGCTGGACAAGATGATGAAGCCTGGTATCGGCACCTACGATGCGTTCAAGAAGATGTTTGAACGCTTCTCCGCGGAGGCGGGCAAGGATCAGTACCTGATACCCTACTTCATCGCCGCTCATCCCGGCACCACCGACGAAGATATGATGAACCTGGCGCTCTGGCTAAAGCGCAACGGCTTCAAGGCCGACCAGGTGCAGGCGTTCTACCCCTCGCCGATGGCGACCGCCACGGCGATGTACCATAGCGGGCGCAACCCGCTACGCCGGCTCAGTTACAAGAAGAGTACTGAAAAGGTCGAGACCGTAAAGGGTGAGCGGCAGCGTCGGCTGCACAAGGCTTTCCTGCGCTGGCACGACCCGGAGAACTGGCCTCTGCTGCGTGACGCGCTCAAGGAGATGGGGCGTGCGGACCTGATCGGATCCACTGAGCAGCAGTTGATCCCGGAGCGTCAGCCGGATGAGGGCTACGTTGCGCCTCGGCGCAAGAACTCACAAAAATCCGCCCGCGCAGGCAAAGGCCGGCTGCTGACCCAGCATACCGGACTGCCTCCACGTGAGACGACGGCGCCGCGACCGGGTAAGGGGCGGAACCCGTCAGCCTCGGGTAAGGCGGGCTCCGGTACAGCACAGGTGCGCCGGTCTGAAGCGAACAAAGGGAAAACCGCCCCGCGCACTGGTGGCAAGGGACGAGGGCAGGACAGGCCGGCCGGGCGCAAGGCCCGGCGGGTTTAAACGCGAAAGCGGCTGATCAGCTGTTCCAGCTGCTCGGCCATTGCGGCTTGTTGTTCCGCTTGCAGGCTCAGGTCTCGTGCATGCTGACTGATTGTCTCGGCGCTGTCATCGATAGTTGAGATGCTGCGGCCGATGTCGTTCATGGCGGCCGACTCCTCCTCGGCTGCGGCGGCTATCTGTGTCGACAGCGAGCTGATGTTGTCCACGGCGTCGACGATATTATCCAGTGCATCGCTGACATCCCGAATCTGGTCGGTGGTCGAGGCCATGTCGCGCCGGTTATCCTCCATCAAACGGCTTGCATCCTCGGTCTGTGCCTGCAGGCGCTTGATGATCTCCTCGATCTGCGCCGTGGAGGCGTGGGTCTTCTGCGCCAGGGTGCGGACCTCGTCGGCAACGACGGAGAAACCGCGTCCCTGTTCGCCGGCCCGGGCGGCTTCTATCGCGGCGTTGAGCGCCAGCAGGTTGGTCTGTTCGGAGATGGCGTTGATCACATCAATTACTTGGGAGATGGTGTCGCTGCTGCCCCTCAGCTCAGCGGTAATATCGCTGACGCGGGCGATATCCTCGCCCAGTTGCTGAATGGCGCCGAAGGCAGACTTCATTCGGGTATGCCCGATCGCAGCAAGCTCATTCGCCGAGCGTGCGACATCGGATGCGTTCGAGGTACTGTCAGCCACATCGGCGATGGCGGTTGAGACCTCTTCGATAGCGGCGGCAACCTGCACCGTCTCGGCACTCTGTACCTTGAGGCTGTGTTCCGTCTGCTGCACCGTCTGGCGGGTATTGCGTGCCTCCTGGCTGAGCCGGCGGCTGGCATCGGTCACCTCGCGGATGGCAGAGGAAAATCCCTCCAGTGTATGGTTAAGGGCAAGGGCGACATCCCCCAGTTCATCCGATGACAGCTGTTCCGCGCGTACGCCGAGATCATTGTCGTTACGTACTTTGTCCATTGTAAGACTGAGTGTACGGACCTGACGGTTAACCGTGTGACTTATGCGCAGGGAGAGGCCGCCAACCAGAAGCAGCGCACTGAGCAGCATGCCCAGTTCAATCCACATGCGCAGACTGGCAGAGGCGAGATCGCGCTTCGCCTGCATCACCAAGGCGGTGGCGATGCTGTCCTCCATCTCCTTCATCAGGTTGATGCGTGCGGTGGCGCGTTCGAACCACTCGGTACCACTAATGCCGAAACCGCCCTGGTCGGCTTTCTCGATCGCGATGGAGCGGCGTTTCTCGACGTCGGCGAAGGCGCCCTGTTGGCTGAGCGTCTGCCACTGCTGTTTCAGCGCTGCGGGCGCGGTGACGTCAAACTGGGACAGGTAGGTGTTCTGCTCCGATACCAGCGTGAGGAAGCGGGCGAACAGTCCAGGTGCGAACCGGTCGGCCGAGAAGGTGTTGCTCAGCACCGCGCGCTCTATGCCGGCACGCTCCTTGGCCTGAAGAAAGGCGAAAAAGGCGCTGGCGGTTCGACTTAGATCGGCACTGGTACTGATGATCGACAGTTCGCCGGCAATTGAGAGCAGCTCTTTGTTGAGTCCGGTGTAGTAACCCAGGGCTCGCTTCAGGTCGAGCGCGCGGGCGTCGGTTTCTCTCCGTATGGTCGTTAGTTGTCTCAGTTGGTCGTCGATCCTTGTCAGTGTCTGGTCGATCTTGGGTTCACTGATCTCCAGGGTCGAGCGGTAATCGCGCCAGCGTTTCAACGCCTGGTCCGTTAACCGTCGCTGACTGTTGAGCTTGTCGGCGAAGGCTGTATCGCCTGAACCGAGCCAGCCGCTGGTGGCGCCGCGCTCCTTCTGCAGTTCGTGGACCAGTGCGCTGTTGTAGGTTGAAAGTTGCGCGTAGTGCTCGAGTCGCGCCAGGGCCCTGCTGGTATTCAGGTCGGTAATCGACAGCGAAACCAGTAGTAGGGTGAGGAGCATCAAGGGTAAGAGCGCAAGTGTAAGGATCTTGTGTGCGAATTTGAGCTTCATCCGTTAACTCCCGTATTCCTTAGCTGACGCACTTTAGTGCAGCGTTACCTGGCGTTTGTGACAACGTGAAATGACCAGGTGGGTTCACACTCAGCCTAGTATTACACAGCTAATGCTCTATCAGGCAGGGTCAGGTTGCATTGTGCTGAAGAGTTTAGGCGTAAACCTCGGGCCGAATAAATAGTAAAAAGGGCTCATATCATCGGCAAAGGCCATTGTAATTGGTTTGAACTGGAGTATTATGCGGAAAAGGTTGTCCTCCGGTTGGCAGCTTTATTGGCGCATAGAATGCGCAGTTTGAGGCGAATCCGCCATGGCTGGGTAGGTGAAAATTCAGCGTGCGGATAGGATGCGAAAGACCGGACCCGCCAGCGGGTAAGCTGGTTCGGAGTTTCATTTAGTTTGATGCTACAAATTTTTCGCGGGTTTTTGACCGCAAAGCTTCATAAATTGCCGGTACGATCCAATAGTCAGGGACCGACGGCCTTTGAAGTGACTGCCAACTCTCCTTTCTCGGCCATTCTGGCCGCCGTTCTCCGTTTGACACAAACGTTCCGAGTTTCTGCGCGAGTTCCCGCTTGTCAGGTGCAGGGTTGCTGGCGTTTGTCCGGAGAGCAGGGGATGAGTGTCCAGGCTAAGTGAGCCAGGGCCCGATGCAGCGCTGGAGCGCTGCGTCAACAGTGTTCAGCGCCGCGGGTAATTCTGCGCGCGGTTGCCGGAACGGCGAGGTTTGACTCGGGTAGTCGATCAGCGCCAAGCAGGATTCGGGATCGCCCGGACTTGTTATAAACCAGATCGGAATACAGGATTTCGATCGGACTGAAGTCGCCAGCCTGAGGCTGGTATGAAAGAAAAAAGAAAGAGGCAAAACATGTCACAGCTCGTAACCGGCACCGTTAAATGGTTCAACGATGAAAAAGGCTTCGGCTTCATCCAGCAGGAAAACGGTCCTGACGTATTCGTTCACTTCCGTGCAATCAACGGCACTGGCCGTCGTACTCTGCACGAAAACCAGCAGGTTACTTTCGAAGTAACTCAGGGCCAGAAAGGTCCTCAGGCTGAGAACGTAACGGTCGTCGCGTAAGTAACACCGTATACGGAGGAGTGGACACCATGTGTCCGCTCCTCGCGCTCCATACCCTTCTCGCTATTCAGCTCGCGTTTGCGATTTGAAAGCCAAGCGCTCGTCAGTTTTTCAGGCATCCCTGCAGCTTCAGTCCAAGTTCGTCCATATCCAGCGATTGTGTGGATAACAGCTCTATACGTGAGTCCCGGCGCCAGGCCAGCTGCGTAACTGAGCGCTCCTGCAGCATGCGGTTGTATCCGATCCAGCCGTGGCCGATACGGATGGCGGCTTTTATACGCAGGCTGTCCCGTTGCTGATCCAGAAACTCCAAGATGCGCGTCGAGTCGAAACAGTCGTCGGCGTGAAACAGCCAGCTCTGGCTGTGGAACCCCTCCATCTCCCCTTTGAACCGCAACGGCTGCCCAGGCTCTGCAGCCTGCTCTGGCGTACTCTGCTCCAGGTTCGGCGCGACAGTACGCGGGCGCAGGGACGGACGGGCGGCGGTTGTCGAACCGCTACGAACACGGTCGAGAAGTGTCGGGTCGAGTTCGCCCATACGGGTTGTCAATACCTGTTGCTTGGGCGGAAACATGTTGTTCGACAGCGCTTGCGCCTCGCCAAGCTGTTCAGCCGAACACAGGTCGGCCTTGTTCAGCACCAGAATGTCGGCAAGATCGATCTGATCGCCGAATACCGGGTTTGCCAGAATCTCCGGTTGTTCCAGTACCCGGGGATCGATCAGGCAGATCATCGATCGCAGGTCGATCACACTGGCGAAATCCGGGCCGAGCAGCAGATCAACAATGCCCAGGGGGTGACCGAGGCCGGTGGGCTCGATAATCAGGCGATCGGGACGTGCGCTGCGCAGAAGGCGGGTCAGCGCCACCCTGAGTTGTGGGCCACGCGCGCAGCACAGGCAACCTCCCGGTATCTCCTGAATCTGGATGCTGTCATCCTGACTGATCAGCGACTGGTCGACGCCAATCTGGCCGAACTCATTGACCAGTACAGCCCAGCGTTCCTGAGCCGGTTTACGGGTCAGCAGGTGGTTGATGGCGGTGGTTTTCCCCGCCCCCAGAAAGCCGGTGATGATATTGGTCGGAACCGATCTGATGACGTTGATAGCAACCACCTCTGAAGAGTAAGACTGACGAGGGGGCGAATTGTCCTGTGCCGTTGCCGAAACGGCAAGCAGTATGGCAGCACCTGGCGTTGGCTGGCGTCCTTCAAGGCCGGCTCAGTCCGTCAGGCACACTCTTGTTCGAAGCGGCGCTTGGCTTCCAGATAGCGCGGGGTGGGGCCGACATCCTCGTACACGGGTTCATCGTCCTCGACCCGGATAACGCGCGTCCCGGCACGGTAGGGCATTTTCTCCTCTACCTCGACGAGTACCTGGTGCAGCAGACAGGCGGTGACTTCGTCGACGCTAAGTCCATAGACCTCAGCCAGGGCTTTCAGGCGGACCAGGTCCTCATGGTCGATCTTTAAACTGACGGCGCGCTCGTTGGCCACGCGACGTGAGCGAGTTTCGAGCTCGGTGAGCAGGGAGTTGATGTGTCGTTCAGGCATGATGTTCACATCTCTCGTCTGATTGCTGGGTTACATTCCCAGCATAGACGAGAGTTAATGCGCTGCCTATAGGCAGAGCCGCAATCCGGCGGCTAGTGGGTTGACCGTGCTGCCGATCACTTTTTCAGAAAACCGCGGGACTGCAGGAACGGCAGCATATGCGGACGCGCCTCCTTTACCAGCATGCCCGATATCTGTCCGCTCCAGCTCATCTCCTTGTTGCCGCCGGTACGGGTACGGTAGTACTCGAGTACCTGTTCATCGTAGCTGGCGATGGCTCCGTGGTCCTGGCTGTCATCGTAGCGATCATGCTTAAGCACCACATCCAGCGGCAGCCGGGGCTTGGTCTCGGGATCCTGGGCCGGATAGCCCATGCAGAGTCCAAATACCGGGTAGACCAGTTCGGGCAGTTCCAGCAGATTGGCGACCCGCTCGATCTGGTTGCGCAGTCCGCCGATGTAGACCAGGCCCAGGTTGAGTGACTCGGCGGCAATGGCCACATTCTGTGCGAACAGGGCACAGTCGAGCGAGGCGGTCAGAAACTGTTCGGTATAGCCGGATTGCATATCCGCGCCGTGCATCTGACAGGCGAGTTGATGGCGGCGCATATCGGCACAGAACACCAGAAAACGCGGCGCAGTGGCCACATAGGCCTGATTGCCGGCGCACTCGGCCAGCTCGGCACGCAGATCCGGGTTATCCACCTGAATAACGGTACAGGCCTGGATAAAGCTGGAGGTGGCGGCACACTGGCCCGCCTCGATCAGCGTGTTGACGGTTTCCTGGTCGATGGGCTCCGGACGGAACTTGCGAATGGAGCGGTGCTGTTTTAGCAGCTCAATAACGGCGTTCATCTTGGGTATATCCTTTTCACTGTATCGTGAGGCCCTCAATGGTGCCAGCTTAATACGTTCACGGCCAATGCATAGGCTGTATAAACGCTATTAACAGCGTTTATCTTGTGTGTGTCCTTTTCACTTTGAGGCTGCATCAATGCTATTTCAGTCCTGCATCAATCGGTTTCCGATAGGAGTTCCGCCATGGCTGTGGCCAGTGCTGCCGAAAGGCTGATGGCGTTGCTTGAGTGGCGCACCGCTTCGCAGGTGACTACGTCGGCCGCTGCCTGCAAACGCTGCCAGGCGTCGCCGGCAAACAGCCCGTGTACGGCGATAATGGTCGCCCTTGGCATGCCCAGTGCCGCCAGGTGCTCGAGTGTTTCCAGCATGGTTCGGCCGCTGGAGATGATATCGTCGACCAGTACCGGGGTGTGGTGTTGCCAACGCTCCACTTCCGGCAGGGATACGCTGACGTCATAGTCGCCATGCCGCTCCTTGTTCAGTACCTGGAACGGCGCCTCGGCCAAGGCGGCTACCTCTGAGACCCACTGCTCGCTTTCACTGTCGGGGCCGATCAGCAGCGGTTGCTCGATATGTTGCTTGATCCACTGAGCGATCATCGGCGCCGCGTGAACGACCCGACTTTTAAGGGTATAGATCTCGTCGAGCGAGGTGTAACGGTGCAGATGAGGGTCGGTGGTCACCAGTAGGTCGAACGCGTCCGAAAGCAGGCGGGCGAAGGGACGCGAGCTGACGCACTCGCCCGGCTGGAAGCGTTTATCCTGGCGCATATAGGGCAGATAGGGGGTGATCAGGCCGATGCGGCGGGCGCCGAGATCGCGCAGGGTATCGGCCAGAAACAGCAGGCGCACCAGCTTGGTGTCGGGTTGATACAGGTTGCATAGCACCAGGCAATCGCGTGCGCCGACCTCGCTGTGTACCCGCAGGTAGCTCTCGCCATCGGGGAAGTGACGTTGCTCAAGCTCGCCGAGTTCTGCCCCCAGTGCGCTGCGCAGGCGAGAGGACAGGTCGGGATCGGAATCCAGGTTAAACAGAATGGGTTGCATCAGAGGCTCTCCTTGCCGTTGCAGCTCAGTGACAGGACCAGTTGGTGATCGGTCAGGTAGTCGACGGCATAATTGAGCTCGCCGGCGTTTTCGGCGTGGATGGTCAGCAGTGGCTGGTACTGCTCCACGCGGTCACCGATCTTGACGTGCAGCTCGATACCGGCTGCCGGGTCGGCGGGAGCGCCGGCCAGCTTGGCGATCTTGGCCAGTTGCCGGTTATCCACACCCAGTACTTCGCAGGCTTGCGGCGCTACCAATGCATAGCGATAGGGGGCGACCGGCGGAGTTTTCAGCCCGCCCTGGGCTTCGCAGATGCGACGGAACCTATCCCAGGCTTCGCCGGAGTGGATCACCTCCAGGGCGCGGTTCTGGCCCTGACCGGGTTCTTCTGCGCCGACCATCTCCAGCATGGCGCCCGCGATCAGGCTCGAGCGCTCCAGCAGGTCGGCAGGTGCATCGGGCTTGTTTTTCAATACCGCCAGAATATCGCGCGCCTCCAGTGCCGGACCGATACCGCGACCAACCGGTTGGCCGCCATCGGTGAGCAGCACCTCGAGCTTCAGTCCCAGGTTGTTGGCAACGGCTTTAAAGCTGCGGGACAGTCTCTCCGCTGCTTCCTGGCTGCGCACCTTGGCCGTGGGGCCGACCGGAATGTCGATCAGGACATGGGTTGCACCGGCGGCCAGTTTTTTGGACAGCACGGAGGCGATCAGCTGCCCCTCGCTGTCGATGTCCAGCGCCCGTTCCACCTGGATCAGCAGATCGTCGGCCGGGCTCAGGCGCACCGAGCCGCCCCAGGCCAGGCAGCCGTGTTCCCGGTTGACCACCTCGCGCATCTGCTCCAGCGTCAGGCTGACGTTGGTCAGGGTTTCCATGGTGTCGGCGGTGCCGGCAGGGGAGGTGATGGCGCGCGATGAGGTCTTGGGTACCACCAGACCGCAGGCGGTCAGGATCGATACCACGATAGGGGTTGTTCGGTTGCCGGGCAGGCCACCAACGCAGTGTTTGTCGATCACCTGCTCCAGACCCCAGTCGATGCGGCTGCCGGCCTTGACCATCGCTTCGGTCAGGGCGGTGATCTCGTGATCGCTGAGGGCATCGTCGCCACAGGCGGTGATGAACGCGGCCAGGTGCACATCGGCGTAGCGCCCCTCAACGATGTCATTGATGATGCTCTGCAGCTGCAGTTCATCCAGTTCGTGTCCATATACCTTGGCGCGAACATAGGAGAGCGATTGTACCGGCCGCGGGTGGGAGAGCCAGATCTCGGCATTAGGCTTGAGCTCAAGCCGTTGCCAGGCGGATTCGGAGAAGCCGGCCTGATCCGGCTCGAGCAGATCGGAGCAGACGATGTTCAGCGAGGCGATGATATGCCGGTCCTGGCAGTTGACGGTGATCCTGGACAGGCTCTCGAACCCTTCGGAGCGGCAGACCGGGCTGTCCTCGCGCAGATACAGCGTGGGTTCGTGGTGGGTGTTGATTCCGAGACGGCGGGCTTTCAGGGGCGCCATCTTCTCCGGCGTGAAACTCATCGCGGACAGATCCTCGGCCGTTGTTATATTTTCTCTGATAGTAACCCAAAGGATGCCTGACGAGTATGAGCTGATGCAGCCTTGGGCTCCCTGAGTGGACCCTGGGCTGATAGAATGTCGCTCTTTCGTTATCAGCCAGCGCAGGATCGCTCTTCATGGAACGTAGTTACCGTTTGGTTCTCTCTTGCCCGGACCGTGTCGGCATCGTCTCGATGGTCAGTAATTTCATCTCCAGCCACGGCGGCTCGATCACCGACGCCAACCAGCACTCCGACCCGATCAGCGGCTATTTTTTCATGCGGGTGGAGATCAATGCGGCGTCGCTGCCGTTTTCCCTGGAGCGCCTGCGCGAAGCCTTCACTCCGATCGCCAGCTCCTTTGCGATGGAGTGGGATATCACCGACTCGACACAGCCGAAGCGGGTGATTCTGATGGCCAGCCGGGAGTCGCACTGTCTGGCCGATCTGCTCTACCGCTACCACAGCAATGAGCTGTTCTGCGAGATCCCCTGCGTGATCTCCAACCATGAGGATCTGCGCTCAATGGTGGAGTGGCATGGCATTCCCTACTACTGCGTACCGGTGGATCCTGCTGACAAACAGCCCCATTTTCAGCGTGTCGATGAACTGATTCGTGAGCATGATGCCGATACCGTGGTGCTGGCGCGTTATATGCAGATTCTGCCCACTGAAGTGTGCGATCGTTACACCCATCGCATCATCAATATTCATCACAGCTTCCTGCCCTCGTTTGCGGGTGCGCGGCCCTATCACCAGGCTTACGACCGCGGCGTCAAGCTGATCGGCGCGACCTGTCACTATGTCACGCCGGAACTGGACGCCGGACCGATCATCGATCAGGAGGTGACCCGCGTCAGTCATCGTCACCTGCCGGAGGAGATGGTACGCCTGGGGCGTGATGTGGAGAAGCTCGCGCTGGCGCGTGGGCTGCGCTGGCACCTGGAGGACCGGGTGCTGGTGCACGGCAACAAGACCGTGGTCTTTGCCTGATCGATATCGGTATCCGCGCCGGTACGCTAGTATGAGATGCTGTAAACCCAATAAGAGAGTCCGCTAAGCCCATGAGCTTCACCTTCCCGGAAAAGCCGCTGCTGATCTACCCCTCGCTTGCATGCCGCATCGGGGTGGAGCCCGCACTGCTACTTGGCCTCTACCATGAGGCGGTAGAGCGCAGTGGCATGACCGATGAACGTGGACGTTCGGAGCTGCTGCTCTCGCGTGCTCAGTGGTTGGCCTTGGCGCCGTTCTGGGACGAGGTGCGCCTGCGTGAACTCAGTGAGGCGCTGGTCGCGCAGCAGATGGTTGAGATTACCTGGGGCAGTGCCGGGAACCTGCGCCTGAGGATGCCTGCGCCCAAGCCGGCGCCTGTTGCGGCTGAAGCGCCAGCGTTACGAGCAGCGGCAGCTGAAACTGCGCCGCAGCGCACATCTGCGCCGGCGGAGCCGGTACGCCGTTTGCCCGTTGTCGATGAGCCGCCACCGGCACCGCGTCCGGTTCGCCAGGCCAATCTGGCTCAGCGTCGGGGGCCGGCGCCGACCTTTGGCGGCAGCATCGGCTGGCGCCGGCACAAGGATGAGCTGGAGGAGATATTCGAGCAGGCGGAACAGCGCAACCAGAAGCTGCAGGCGATGTTTATCGGCTGGCAACCCTCCGAGCTGTTTCATCAGCTGTTGCCACGCTACGCGATCCCGGCCGAGTTCGCCGACGGCTGTATCGACGAGTTCGTGCTCTATTTCCTCGACAAGGATCGCAAGGAGAGCAACTGGGATCAGAAGTTCCTCGCCTGGGTCAAGCGCGAGTGGGTTAAGAAACAGACACAGGATGCACGCGACAAGCGCTATCAGCAGGAGCGTGACTCTTCACTAACGGGGGCCGGCAGCCATGAAAACACCCGACCAGATTCTCGGGAAAAACGCAAACGGGTTACCGCAGCGATCATGGACATCAAGGACACCGACTGGTAATCAGGACGCTGAGCCGCGGGCTCAGGCGCAAACGATCACGGTCGAAACCAAGGCGCTGGTCAATATGATCTTCGCCCGGTTTATGGCGATCTACGGCCATAAGTTCAAAAGCTGCTTCGAAACCGAGGATGAGATCCGTATCGCCAAGCGTGAATGGGCGCTGAGCCTGCGCGGTTACGGCGAGGGTGAGCTGGTGGCGGCGGTCAATCGCTGCAAGGAGACACTGGCCTGGATGCCCACCATCTCCGAGTTTCTGGCAATCCTGCGCGATATCGGCGGTGATTTCGGCTTGCCGGTCACCCGCGATGCCTACATCGAAGCCTGCATGCATGCCGCGCATCCGCGCCGACATCGCTGGAGTCATCCGGCGGTCTACCTGGCCGGGCGCAATACCGGCTGGTTCGAGCTGCGTAGCGAGGATGAGGCCGAAGTGCTGCCCCGTTTTCGCTACCAGTACGAAGTGCTCTGTCGGCGGGTGCGCGAGGGTGAAGAGCTGGAGCTGCCGGTGGTGCCGGCGATCGAGAACAAGCAGGACAGTACGGTGGCCCGGTATATGCTCGCGTTTGCCGAAGAGCAGGGCCTGGAGCCGGAGTTCGCCTGCTCGTTACTCTATTACCTGACCCTGCCCAAGGGCAGCGCCACCCGCGAGCGCATGAAGCAGCAGGCCCAGGCACAGCTCGACGCGAAAGGGTTGCAGATCGAACTGCCCGATCAGGCCGGCGCCATCGTCAACCGATAGCGCGTTCTCTTACTTAGTGACCGGCGAACGATTGGCCGAACATCTGACCAATGGCGCTGGATAAGGCGTCACTGCGCGCCGGGTTGCGAAACGCGTGCATGATCAGGGCGCGCAGGGCGGGCATGAACATCAGATCCGCCAGCACCCGGCTGAATCCCGCCTGGCCCGCCTTGCCTGCCGCCAACCGTTCAAGGAAGATCAGTAATACCTCAGGTGCCTGCAGCGCCAGGGTGCAGCGGCTGGCGATGGCGACAATCACCTCCGGCTCCAGTGCGTGTGGCGACTGTAGTACGTTCAGCACCTGCTGCTGCTTGAAGGTCTCGTCCTGAATATTGGACAGGCCACGGATCAGTGCGGCCACCAGAAGCGGGTCGGTGTCACTGCTCGGCAGCAGCCGCTCCAGGCGTGCGGCCAGGGCGTCACGTACGGCCGTCGGCGGGACAGCGTGCTCCAGCAGCGTCGCTATCGACGCCAGCGCCGGTAGCGGCAACTCCGGTATGCGACGGGCCAGCGCGGCGGCAATGCTTTTGTCATCAAGCCGCACCACCAGGTCAGCCAGTCCCTGCAGGGCGAGATCGGTCCAGCGCTCCAGCGGCAACTCGCCGTTGATATACTCCTGCGCCGTTTCGAAATAACCCGATGCCTGTGCGCCGGTGGCCTGGGCGGCCAGCGCGTGGAAGATCGCCATCTTCTCCTGATCAGGTTTGAACGCGAAGGGGTTATCCTTCAGCGCATCCTCCTCCAGCGCGCCCTGACGGGCGTTGACCGCGTTCTGCAGCAGTCGATGCACCAGGTCGTCGCGGGCCGCCTGAACCAGGTAACCCTGTTCATCCAGCGGCAGTTTCAGAAACCAGATCGCGTTCTGTTCCCGCTGCTTGGGGTGCCAGATCAGCACGCCGATCCAGGCGTGCTGGAGAAAGGGCGAGGGATAGGGGATCTGGGCCTGTTCAAGGCGCTCGAAGTTGTCAGCGCTCAGCTTGCTGACCCGGCGCCCCATATCGAACAGACGGAAGGCGGCACCGGCCTCGCGCAGGACCTGGATCAAGGTGGGTTGCGGGGTGCTGGTGCTCATCATCTCTCCTGCGCGTTGGTATCGAGGGCTCTTGTCGAGGGGGTAGCGGCGAGGGGGTATTCTACCAGCCCGGGCTCAGCCGCTGAACAGCCGCTCCTCATCCGCTTCCACCTGACTCGGCTCGCCGGCCAGGATCAGAATGTCCCCTGCCTCAAGCAGCTCTTCCGCCGGCGGCGAGCCAAGTTCGATATCGCCGCGGCGCAGGCTGATCACTTCGGTTTTCAGCTCCAGGCTGTCCAGCGTGCGGCCGGTGGCGTAACACCCCTCGGTCAGAGTGACCGGATGACGCAGCTCGTTTGGCGTGCCGGTATCGGTCACCTTGCGCGAGCGCTGGCCGTGCAGGAAACCGTGCAGCATCTGGTAGCGCTGGGAGCGCACGGCGTCGATACGCGAACGGATCTCCTCGGACGGCACCTCCAGCAGGGTGAGGATGTGGGAGACCAGCATCAGGCTGCCTTCGAGCGCTTCGGGCACCACCTCGGTGGCACCGGCGTTCTGGTACAGCTCAAGCTTGCTGTCGTCCTGGGTGCGCACCAGTACTGGCAGGTCCGGGTAGTTGCGCTTGATCTGCTTCAGTGCCGCCATGCTTTCGCTATGATCGGGCACGGTCAGGATCAACAGGCGTGCCCGGTCGGCACCGATCGCCTTGAGGATGTCGCCGCGGCGGGCATCGCCGTAGTACATCGGCTCTCCGGCCTGGGCCGCTTCATGGGTGCGGAAGGGGTCGGAGTCGATGGCGATATAGGGGATGCCGATGGGCCGCAGGAAACGTGCCACGATTTGGCCGACACGACCGAAGCCGCAGATGATGACGTGATTCTCCACATGTGCGGTTGCACTGTTCAACTCCTCCAGGGTGGGCGGAGCAAAGTCCCCAGCAGGCGAACTTTCCGGCTGTTTCAACAGTTTCGCTGAGAGGGGGCCGTTGAAGTGGATAAGTACAGGGGTCAACACCATGCTCAATATGATGGTTGAGGTGATCATGGCGTTGAGTTCGCTGTCGATCATGGCGTGGCTCAAACCCAGCGCCAGTAGCGCGAAGCCGAACTCGCCGCCCTGGGACAGACACAGGCCGGCGCGCAGAGCATTGCGCGAGTCATGGTTCAGGCGGCCGGTGACCAGTGCGATGATGGCCGCTTTCAGCAGCATCAGGCCGAGCGTGAGCAGGATCACCCAGTACCAGTTATCGATCAGCGTCTGCAGGTTCAACTGCATCCCGACGGTGACAAAGAACAGGCCCAGCAACACATCCCGGAAGGGGCGGATATCCGCTTCCAGTTGGTGCTTGTAGTGACTTTCCCCCAGCATCATGCCGGCGAGGAAGCCGCCCAGTGCCATGGACAGTCCAGCCGCGTGGGTCAGCCAGGCCGCTGCCAGTGCCGTTACCAACGCCATCAGCACGAACATCTCGTCGGAGCGGGAGCGCGCAATTTCGTTAAACAGGGCGGGCAGGATGGTGCGGCCCAAAACCATCAGTAACAGCAGCAGACCGGCTCCCTGAAGCAGCGAAAGCAGCAGGGTATTGGTGTCGATTTCGCCACCGTCGCTGCCCAGAACCGGAACGATAATGAGGAAGAATACAGCGGCCAGGTCCTGAAACAGCAGTATGCCGAACGACAGCTGTCCGTGAGGGGCGGCGAGTTGGTTCAGGCGCAGCAGCTCTCGGGTCACGATGGCGGTGGAGGAGAGGGCCAGGGCTCCGGCGATGACGATGGCGCCGCGAAACTCTATACCCAGGCCGATCGATATCAGGATCAGGATCAGCGTGGTCAGTATGACCTGAAGCGAACCGAGCCCGAATACCAGCTTACGCATGGCGATCATGCGCGGCAGGGAAAACTCCAGTCCCAGCATGAACAGCAGGAACACCACGCCGAGCTCCGACATCAACGTCATCTGGTGCGGATCGGTCACCTGCAGCGCATAGGGGCCGAGTAGCGCGCCAATACTCAGGTAGGCGAGGATCGGTGGCAGGTTGAAGCGGCGAAACAGGGTGGTGGCCACGACCGCGCCCACCAGAATCATCAACAGCTGTTCAAAAAGATGGTGTTCCATTCAGGTTTTCCATAACACGGCACGATCGGTTTCAGGTAGCGTCTGTTACCGCCTGATCAAGTTGCTCGAGCAGTTCGAGCAGGTGTTCCGTGTTCTCCTCCATCAACTTGAATGCCTCCTCGGCCATGGGCGCGACCGCGCAGCTCTCCGGCAGTGGCAGTTGCTCCAGTACCAGGTGCTGCAGGCGCGGCAGCAGCAGCCACTGTACCCACTCGTGGAACTCCAGAGTGTCGATACAGAACGGCTGCTGGCTCATCAACGCCTGGGCGTCGGGCATGGTCTGAGACCAGAGATCAAGCGCGCGCATCTCGCGTTCGATCTCCATCAGCAGGGGCAGGACCTGTTGTGCCGGGGTCACCTTTGCCTCCGCGCGATCTTCAGCGTATCAGCGATCATGAACGCCAGCTCCAGTGACTGGTCGGCATTCAGGCGAGGATCGCAAAAGGTGTCGTAGCGGTCGGCGAGCCCCTCCTCGGTGATCTGGTAGGCGCCGCCGATGCACTCGGTAACATCATTGCCGGTCATCTCGAAGTGGACGCCGCCGGCATAGGTGCCTTCGGCCTCATGGGCCTCGAAGAAGCCCTGCATCTCGTGCAGGATGGCGTTAACGTTACGTGTCTTGTAGCCGTTGGATGCCTTGATGGTGTTGCCGTGCATCGGATCGGAACTCCAGACCACGCTGGAACCCATCTGCTGCACGGAGCGGATCAGCGGCGGCAGTTTTTCAAGGATCTTGTCGGCACCCATGCGCGCAATCAGCGTGATACGGCCGGCTGCATTGTGCGGGTTGAGGATCTCGAGCAGGCGGCGCAGGTCGTCGACATTGGTACTGGGCCCCACTTTGATGCCGATCGGGTTCTTCACTCCGCGCAGGAATTCGACATGGGCGTGATCCGGCTGTCGGGTACGGTCGCCGATCCAGAGCATATGCGCGGAGCAGTCGTACCAGTCACCGGTCAGGCTGTCGCGCCGCGTCAGCGCCTCCTCGAAGTTCAGCAGCAGCGCTTCGTGGGAGGTGTAGAACGCAGTCTCCTTGAGCTGCGGTGTGTTGTCCGCATTCAGCCCGCAGGCCTCCATGAACGCCAGGGTCTGGTCGATCTGCGCCGCCAAGTGCTCATATTTCTCATGCTGCGGGGTCTGAGAGACAAAGCCGAGATTCCATTTGTGCACCTGGTGCAGGTCGGCCAGGCCGCCGCCGGCAAAGGCGCGCAGCAGATTCAACGTGGATGAGGACTGGTGGTAGGCCGACAGCAGGCGCTGCGGGTCCGGTGTGCGCGCGTCCGCGGTGAACGCGATGTCGTTGATGATATCGCCGCGGTAGCTGGGCAGTTCGACGCCATCGATGGTTTCGGTACCGGCCGAGCGCGGTTTGGCGAACTGTCCGGCCATGCGGCCGATCTTGACCACCGGGCAGCTGCCGGCAAAGGTCAGCACAATCGCCATCTGCAGCAGCAGCTGGAAGGTGTTCTTGATCTTGTTGGCGTTGAACTCGGCAAAGCTTTCGGCACAGTCGCCGCCCTGCAACAGGAACCCCTCACCACGACTGACTGCGGCCAGCTCATCCTGCAGAGAGCGGATCTCGCCGGCAAACACCAGTGGTGGGTATCTGCCGAGCACCTCTTCGGTCGCAGTCAGGGCGTTCAGGTCGGGGTAGACCGGCTGTTGAGCGATCGGTTTTGCCCGCCAGCTGCGGGGGCTCCAGTTAGGCATAGTGGGGTGTCCGTAAACGTCTTGTATAAGCGGAATTGATTGATTCGTTTAGTGTATTGGATCGCGGCGTGCAAACAAAGGCGTAGAGCTGTGTAAAAGGCGTAAGTCGACGGGGAATGCGCCCGATCAGGACGCAGCGCGAATGCCGTTCAGGTTGCGGAAGGTAACTTCGCGCGCGGTATTGAGGAAGTCGATCATGAAGTCGGCATTTTTCTGGTCCTCACGCATGGCGGCATAGAGCGTGCACCAGAGGCCCTTTTCGCCCAGCGGCCGGGCGGCAACATAATCCCGCTCCAGGTACTGGTGTAGCGCCCAGTTGGGCAGGGCGGCAACGCCGCGTCCGCTGGCGACCAGTTGCACCATCATCACGGTCAGCTCCGCGGTGCGCTGCTCGGCCGGCTCGATATTCTCGGGGTCCAGGAAGCGGGTATAGACATCGAGACGGCTGGTGTCGACCGGATAGGTGATCAGTGTCTCCTGGCTGAGGTCACGTGGATGGATGAACTTCCGCGCGATCAGGCGGTGCTGGCGGCTGAGGGCAAGTACCGATTCGTAGCTAAACAGCGGGACATAGTGCAGGCCATTTCGTGGCTCCGGATCTGAGGTGATGACCAGGTCCAGATCGCCGCGGGCGAGCGCGGGCAGGGGCTGGAAACTGAACCCTGTCGATAGGTCCAGCTCAACCTCGGGCCAGTTTTGGCGGAAGTGGTCGATCGTGGGCATGAGCCAGTCGAAACAGCTATGGCATTCGATGCAGATGTTCAAGCGGCCCGCCGCGCCGCCGGCCAGGCGTGCAATGTCGCGCTCGGCGTTGCGAATCATCGGCAGCATGTCATCGGCCAACGCCAGCAGGCGTTGCCCGGCACTGGTGAAGCAGATCGGCTTTGTCTTGCGGATAAAGAGCGAGCAGTTGAGGCGGTCTTCCAGATCCTTGATCTGGTGGGAGAGCGCGGATTGCGTCAAATGGACCCTTTCGGCGGCTTCGACAAGGCTACCCGCGTCGCGCAGTGCGGACAGGGTTTTCAAATGACGTAGTTCTATCATACCTGACTGACTCTCTCTGTCCTCGAAAGAAGGCGCTGAAGGCCAGTATAGACGGCCCGCCAGGCTCTGGCGAGAACCTGGCGGGCCGTTGAGCAGCTGTTTCAGCTTATCAGTGAGTAATCAGCGCGGTCCGATAAGGAGGAATTCCAGCAACGCTTTCTGTGCGTGGAGCCGGTTTTCCGCTTGATGGAAGGCTACGCAACGCGGGTCATCCATCATATCTTCGCTGATCTCTTCGCCGCGGTGGGCGGGCAGGCAGTGCATGAACAGTGCGTCATCCGCGGCCAGGTCCATCAGTGCCGGTGTCACCTGGTAGCCGCGGAACTGACGTTCGCGCTGGCGTTGCTCATCTTCCTGGCCCATCGATGCCCAGACATCGGTGCATACCAGATGTGCGCCTGAGACCGCTTCTTCCGGATTGTTGAACACGCTGACGCGATCGGCGTTCTGCTGTACCAACTCTTCGTTGGGGGCAAAATCCGGGGGGCAGGCAACACTCAACTTGAAGTCAAACTGACGCGCGGCGTTGATGTAGGAGTTGCACATATTGTTGCCGTCACCGACCCAGGTCACGGTCTTGCCCTTGATCGAGCCACGCAGTTCGTTGAAGGTCTGCATGTCGGCGAGCAGCTGGCAGGGGTGAAAGTCGTCGGTCAGTGCGTTGATAACCGGTACTTTCGAGTATGCCGCGAAGGTCTCGACCACTTCGTGGCTGAAGGTGCGGATCATGACGGCATCGACCATGCTGGAGATGACGCGGGCGCTATCCTCCACCGGTTCACCACGGCCCAGCTGAGTGTCCCGGGGGGACAGAAACATGGCGTGACCGCCGAACTGCGCCATGCCGGACTCGAAGGATACCCGGGTTCGGGTTGACGCCTTTTCGAAGATCATCGCCAGCACGCGGTTTTTCAGCGGCTCGTAGATCTCGCCGTTATTGCGCATCTGCTTGAGCTTGCTAGCCCGTTCGATAATGCCTTGCAGCTCTGCCGGCGTCATATCCAGCAAAGTCAGAAAGTGTCTAATACTCATAGTGTCAACTGGCGGCCAAGCCGCCGGTTCCAGAGGTCAAGTGGATAAATTGGCAGCGTGTCAATCGGTGCGCTCATCGCCCGAATAGACGCGGATAAGCTGCGATACAGTGTTGATCATGAGGTCGGCCTCATTCTGGCTCATGATCAGGGGCGGTAGCATACGCACCACCCGGCCGCCGCCGGTTACATTCAGCAGCACGCCTTTTACCTTGGCCAGCACGGCCAGTTCGGTTCCGGCTTCGGTGAGTTCGATGCCGATCATCAAGCCCTTGCCGCGGATCTCGCGGATGTAGGGGGCGTCGCCCAGTTTGGCGCGGAACTGGTCGACGATGTAGCGTCCCAGCTCTTCGACGCGTTGGCAAAGGTTTTCGGCACTGATGGTATCAATTACGGCCAGGGCTGCGGCGCATGCAAGCGGGTTGCCGCCATAGGTTGTGCCGTGGGTGCCCGGAGTGAAAAGTTTCGCGGCATCGCCACGCGCCAGGCAGGCGCCGATCGGCACACCGTTGGCGAGGCCTTTAGCCGTGGTCACCACATCCGGCAGAATGCCGTTGTGCTGATAGGCGAAATAGCGCCCGGTACGGCCGTTGCCAGTCTGGACTTCATCCAGCATCAGCAGCCACTGTTGCTGGTCGCAGATATCACGCAACTGGTTCAGGTAGTCCGGCGCCGGTATGTGCACGCCGCCTTCGCCCTGTACCGGCTCAACCAGGATGGCAACGATGTTGGGGTTCTTGGCCGCAATCTGGCGTACTGCGTCGATATCGTCGTACGGCACACGCACAAAGCCGGAAACCAGCGGCTCGAAGCCGGCCTGGGCGGAGCGGTTGCCTGTAGCGCTCAGCGTAGCGAGGGTTCGGCCGTGGAAAGCGTTCTCCATTACAATGATGGTAGGAAGGTCGATCCCCTTCTGATGACCGTAGCGGCGGGCGAGCTTGATCGCCGCCTCGTTGGCTTCGGCGCCGGAGTTGCAGAAAAACGCATTCTCCATGCCGGAGGTCGAGGTCAATTTTTCCGCCAGCTGCTCCTGCAGCGGAATGGTGTAGAGGTTGGAGCAGTGGATCAGGCGCGCGGCCTGGTCACTGATCGCACTGGTGACGGCAGGATGGGCGTGACCCAGTCCGGTAACGGCGATGCCGCACAGGGCATCAAGATAGCGGTGGCCGTCAGTGTCGTAAATCCAGACGCCCTTGCCATAGTCAAAGGCGACCGAGAGCCTGTTATAGGTGTTCATCAGTGGCTGTAACGACATCGGGCGTTTCTCCCTACAACGCAAAAAGGCAGCCGGAGCTGCCGAAAAAACCGACATTCTATGTGGGGGTTAGTGTTTTGGCAATAATATTGTGTCAGGCTTTCTGTTTGTGCTTCCTGTGCTATCTACTTGAAACAGCTCGTGCTGGCTCCATATACAGAAGGTAGTGGGCACGCGTCTGCCGTGGCTGGATATTTTATTAATCCCAGTAAGGCGGTAGGATATAGCCTGTGATGAATCGAGCTGCCTGGTGTCGACTGGGTGGCTTTAGGTACAGAATCTATTTAACAGCAAGGTGTAACCATGAGCGTAGTCGATACCATCAAAGAGCAGATCGAAAGCAATTCGATTCTGCTATATATGAAGGGCACCCCCCGCTTCCCGCAGTGTGGTTTCTCTTCTCGGGCCTCGGAAGCGCTGGTCGCTTGTGGTGAGCGTTTCGCCTTTGTGAACATCCTTGAGGCGCCGGAGATTCGCGCCGAGCTGCCAAAGTATGCCAACTGGCCGACCTTTCCGCAGTTGTGGGTAAACGGCGAGCTGGTCGGTGGATGTGACATCATCTGCGAGATGGCGGAAAGCGGTGCGCTGCAGGAGCTGGTCAGCGCCGCTGCCAAGCAGCAGAGTGATTCAGAAGAGGCCTGATCGAGCTGGCGATAGCGAGTCTCAATCAAGCATATAGCTGGGCTCTATTAGAACCCGCATGGTTAATCAGGTAACGTCAAGTTTTTGATTATTCCAAGAAAATCTCAACTTAGCATGGAGAGTAGAGAACAATGGGCGTACTCGTAGGTAAAAAAGCACCGGACTTCACAGTTGCCGCTGTACTGGGTGATGGCAGCATCGTTGACAGCTTCACTCTGAGCGACGCGATCAAAGGCAAATACGGTCTGGTTTTCTTCTACCCGCTCGACTTCACCTTCGTGTGTCCTTCAGAGTTGATCGCTCTGGATCACCGTATGGATGCGTTTGCTGAGCGTGGGGTTGAAGTGATTGGTGTTTCCATCGACTCCCAGTTCACTCACAACGCATGGCGTAACACTCCGGTCAATGCCGGTGGTATCGGTCCGGTCAAATATACACTGGCGGCTGACACCAAGCATGAGATCTGCCAGGCGTATGACGTCGAAGCTGAGGGTGGTGTGGCGTTCCGTGGCGCGTTCTTGATCGATAAAGAGGGTGTGGTTCGCTCTCAGATCGTCAATGACCTGCCGCTGGGCCGTAACATGGACGAACTGATCCGTCTGGTTGATGCACTGCAGTTCCACGAAGAGCACGGTGAAGTCTGTCCGGCTGGCTGGAACAAGGGCGACAAGGGCATGAACGCTTCTCCGGAAGGCGTTGCTGCGTACCTGTCTGAAGAGTCAGACAAGCTGTAACAGCTGTCTTGAAACTAAAAAAACCCGCTCAGGCGGGTTTTTTTGTGTCCAGTGGCCTGCGCGCTCGCTTAGTCTCGTGTCGCCAGTACCATCTCCCAGCCGCCTAAATCCTTCCAGCGGTTGACGATGGTGCAGAACAGCTCGGCGGTCTTTTGCGTATCATAAAGCGCTGAGTGGGCTTGCTTGCCGTCGAATTCGATTCCCGCTACGTCACAGGCGCGGGCGAGGACGGTCTGACCGAAGGCAAGGCCCGCCAGGGTTGCGGTGTCGAACGTCGAGAATGGGTGAAAGGGGTTGCGCTTGATGTCGGCCCGATCAGCCGCATTGCAGATAAAGCTGTGATCGAAGGCGGCGTTGTGGCCCACCAGAATGGCGCGCTTGCAGTCGTGCGACTTTATCGATTTGCGTACCGGTTTGAAGATCATCTCCAGTGCGTCGAGTTCGGTCAGCGCTTCCCGCTCCGGGTCGAAGGGGTCGATGCCGGTGAACGCCAGTGCTTCGGGTTCGAGGTTGGCACCTTCGAACGGTGCGACCTTGGCGTCGAAGCTTTTGTCCGGGATCAGGTAGCCCTGCTCATCCATGGTAAGCGTTACTGCGGCTACCTCGAGCAGAGCGTCGGTACGGGGGTTGAAGCCTGCGGTCTCCACGTCGATGACAACAGGTAGGAATCCGCGAAAACGGTCGGACATGGGGTGTTTAGAGGAGGACAATAGGTTTCCTTAAATCAGGCGCTGTTGGTTGCTGTCGATCGTGTATGAGACCATTCTAACAGTCATTGGTTGGAGGGCAATTGTTGTGCCCGTCAAGGAGGGTTAAAGCCTTAGGCTGGGCGGCCGATAACTTCCTGATACTATGGGGTGGTCTTGATCAGCCCTCTGCTCTGTGTGATGGGAATCCTTTGGATGCGTTTCTGGTTGCTGTTTTTCGTGCTGTGTTTCTCGTTTCGGTATGCGGGGGCGGTGACCTTTCGTGCGTCCATAGACGATTCTCAGTGGGAGATGGAGAGCTCTCAGTTCATCTGCAGGCTGCAGCAGGAGATCCCCTCATACGGAGTGGCCGCCTTTGAACACCAGGCTGGGGAGGCGGTGCACTTTACCCTGACGCCGACCCAGCGGCAGCAGGTTGAGGGGCAGGCGAAGCTGGTGGCGGAGGCTTCGCCCTGGCAGCCCGGGATCGATCCGCAGCTGCTCGGCGTGGTCAGGGCGGTGCCGGGTACCGGGGTTATCGAGGTGCCGGCGGAGCTGGCCAAGAATATGCTGGCTGCGCTTTACCGCGGGATGACGCCCACGTTCAATACCGATCAGTGGTATGGCACGCCGGAACTGCTTAAGGTGGGTATATCGGCTGCCAATTTCCAGTCGGCCTATATCGATTATCTGAACTGTATCTCGGGACTGCTGCCGGTCAACTATCGCCAGGTTGCACGGACCGCCGTGCTGTTTCCCTCGGGGCAGACGGCGTTGTCGGATGCTACGCGGGAGCGCTTGGCGTTGATTGCGACCTATGTCAAAGCCGATAACAGCGTGCAAACGATCTATGTTGACGGCCACTCGGATAATCTGGGGCGGCGATTGCTGAATCGGGATCTGTCCAAGAAGCGTGCGGAAGATGTGGCGCGCTATCTGATACAGCAGGGGGTGCCGGAGGAGCGGATCGTGACCCGTTACCACGGTGAACGCTATCCGGTGGTGCCCAATACCAGTGCCGAGAATCGGGCGCGAAACCGTCGCGTCACCATACGCCTCGAGCGAGAAGAGGCGCCGGTGCGTTGATAATCACGCTGGTTATACGACGCCCCGCTTTCTGATATACTTTCGCGCTTTCCGCTTTTAATGACCGGTCCTCGCAGCGGGGGCCGGATTTCTGTGATCTGGAGTCGCAACATGTCCGATATTAAGAAGGTCGTACTGGCTTACTCCGGCGGTCTGGATACCTCCGTGATCGTCCGTTGGCTACAGGACACCTATAACTGCGAAGTAGTGACCTTTACCGCTGATCTGGGCCAGGGTGAAGAGGTCGAGCCTGCACGCGCCAAGGCGCAGGCACTGGGTGTGAAAGAGATCTACATCGAGGACCTGCGCGAAGAGTTCGTGCGCGACTACGTCTACCCGATGTTCCGTGCCAATACCATCTATGAGGGTGAGTACCTGCTCGGTACGTCGATCGCCCGTCCGTTGATCGCCAAGCGATTGATCGAGATCGCCAATGAGACCGGTGCCGATGCCATCTCTCATGGCGCTACCGGTAAGGGTAACGATCAGGTGCGCTTCGAGATGGGCGCTTATGCTCTGAAGCCTGGCGTCAAGGTGATCGCGCCCTGGCGTGAGTGGGACCTGACCTCTCGCGAGACACTGATGGCGTATTGCGAAGAGCGGGATATCCCGGTCGACTTTGCCAAGAACAAGAAGAAGTCTCCCTACTCCATGGACGCCAACCTGCTGCATATCTCCTATGAGGGTGGCATTCTCGAGGATCCCTGGGCTGAGGCGGAAGAGGATATGTGGCGCTGGAGCGTTGCTCCGGAGCAGGCTCCGGATCAGCCGACCTACCTGGAGCTGACCTACCGCAAGGGAGATATCGTCGCAATCGACGGTAAGGAGATGACTCCGGCCGAGGTGCTTGCCTATCTGAATAAGATTGGTGGTGAGAACGGTGTCGGGCGTCTGGATATCGTCGAGAACCGCTTCGTTGGCATGAAGTCTCGCGGTTGCTACGAAACCCCGGGAGGTACCATCATGCTTAAGGCGCACCGTGCCATCGAATCGATTACCCTTGATCGCGAAGCGGCGCATCTGAAGGATGAGTTGATGCCGCGCTACGCCAAGGTCATCTATAACGGTTTCTGGTGGTCAGAAGAGCGCAAGATGCTGCAGCAGATGATCGATTACAGCCAGCGTAACGTAAACGGTGATGTGCGCGTTAAACTGTACAAGGGTGCGGTTTCCGTGGTTGGTCGCCGTTCCGAGGATAGTCTGTTTGACGAGAGTATCGCGACATTCGAGGATGATGCGGGCTCTTACAACCAGAAAGATGCAGAAGGGTTTATCAAGTTGAATGCACTGCGTATGCGCATTGCGGCCAGCAAGGGGCGTAGCCTGCTGGATGACTAATCACGCACGTAATTAGTGACTTCAAGACCCGTCGGCAAACCTGCTGGCGGGTTTTTTATTTCTGGTACCCATATTTCCGGTACTTTTTCCTTTCAGTACCAAGGGGGAGGGCAGCTTTTTTTGCTAATAGGCTGATTCTCATGCTACTTTTGCGAAAATTTGGCTGTCTCTGAGGTTATGGAAACTCTGTTCTCTGGAAAGTCGGCACTGATACTCGACAAGAAGCTGGAGGACCTACAGTCTCTGCGCTCGATCCTGTCAGGTATGGGGTTTGGTGAAGTGCTGGCGGCCTCATCAGTCAATATGGCGCTCAGTATGTTGCGTGAGCTGCCGGTCGATTTCTGTTTTCTCTGCTACGACCTGGGGCGTGACGAGAAGAACGGGTTGCAGCTGATGTTGGAACTCCAGGCTGAGGGGTTGCGACGTTACAGCAGCTGCTACGTGCTCGTTATCGAGCCCGAGAAGTCGGACCTGTTGCTCGGTTCCCCGGAAAACTCCCCCGATATCTATATATCCAAACCCTACGACAGGGTCAGGGTCGGCCAGCAGCTTGAGAAGGTGATGCGGCTGAAGCGCAACCTTGGCACTGTTGAGGAGTTGCTGGACAAGGGTGAGTGGGAACAGGCCTTGGACGAGTGCGAGGCGCTGGAGGAGAACTACCCCGGGATGCGGGTCTATCTTCAGCGCTTGAGAGGTGCTGTCCTGCTGCGCCACAACGAGCCGCAGATGGCGTATGAGACCTTCGGTCTGTTGATGGACGGCCGGGATCAGCCCTGGATAC
The DNA here is from genome assembly GCF_014641945.1 of Marinobacterium zhoushanense. Taxonomy (GTDB): domain Bacteria; phylum Pseudomonadota; class Gammaproteobacteria; order Pseudomonadales; family Balneatricaceae; genus Marinobacterium_D; species Marinobacterium_D zhoushanense. The sequence continues at coordinate 667,957 of NZ_BMIJ01000001.1, read as the reverse complement.
GTATCGGGTTGGCGATCGCAGCTGCGCGCAGTGGCTGGTTCAATCAGTCTGCGGAACAGCTCGATAAGGTGATCGGCGATCAGCAGATATGCATCGAGGCGTTCGTCTGGCGAGCCCGACTGCATCGACTGCGTGGCGCCTTGTCCGATGCGCAGAATCTGCTGCGCCAGGCAGTCGTGTTGCAGCCGACGGTCGCCCTGTTGCAGGGTGATTTGGGTAACGTCGCGGCGATGAATGGTGATGCCCGGCTGGCCGTGGAAGCCTTTCGTGCCGCGATCCGCTACAGTCGCTACTCCGCTTTCCAGCATCCCGATTATTATTTTGGTCTGGTGAGGGTGTTGTTAGAGCGGATGCTCGGCAGCGGACGAGGCTCCGATGCTGAGGAGGAAGCGATCCGCATGCTGGAGCAGGCGCAGCGTGATTTTCTCGATGTTTCTGTGATCCATTTCAGGTGTCGTTTGCTATCCGGCGAAGTCTACCGCAAGGTCGGTGACCTGCAGAGTGGCGAACTGGCGGCGCGGGACGCGCTCAATCTATACCAGGAGTTGACGCTTGATGAGCGACTGATGTGGCTTGATCAGTTGGTTGAGGGCGTTGACGGTACCAGTGTTGCGGATGAGGTAAGTGGTTTCCGGCAGGAGTTGACCAAGCAGATGGCGGGGCTGAAGTGGGGCCGTGCCAACTTGAAGGGGATGACCCAGTTCCGTCACGGTGAGTTGGATCCGGCACTGGACTCGTTTCTTGAGGCCTACGAACAGCAGCAGGGCAATCCGGGGGTTGGGTTGAACCTGGTGCAGACGGCGCTGGAGATCATCCGACGGTCAGCGATGCCGATGTTGGAACGTGACCTGCTGGCGCTTTGTGACGAAACCCTCTATGCGTTGAATTATGCAGCGCTGACGCCCAAGCAGAAACAGCGCTATAAGGGGCTTGGGGAGCGTTTGTCCGAGGTTGTAGGGCGGTTGGGGCGTGGTGCCGATTGATACCGATCGGATAGGTTGAGGATGATCAGAAAAGCTGATCTTCCTCATCTAGAAAGCTGCCACCGTTCGGGGCGCTATCACCCTCGGTATCCATGGCGAGGCCCGCCTCCTGTCTAGCCAGGTTGCGCGCCAGTTTACGGCTGAGTAGCTTCTTCTGGGCCGGCATCGGCAGGTCGGTAAAGCGTATCAGGTGCTGGCTGACCAGAGTGTCGATCAAATCTTCCAGTATGCGGATCGTCGATTTGTCCGATTGGTCCAGAAAGGTGTCGGGGTCGAACTCCTGATTGCCGTTGTTCATCGACAGGAATTCGAGCACCGCCGGGTCTTTCAGGCTAACCTCGCGGCCACCGCTTTCAGGCGATTCGGACAAGCCAGTTACCTTTCCTTGTTCGTCAAACTTGGCGTATAGCATCAGCCTGAGTCCTTCTGGCGGTAGACGGGGGGATGGATTCTACTTAAACAGCTGTTAGTATTAACCGCCATTAATCTAAGGTCAACGAGTATGGATGCATCGCACGACCCTCTACTGAGCTGCTTGGTGATTCTGGCGCAGCAGTACCACAGACCCACCTCGGCCGGAGTGTTGGCGGATGGCCTGCCGCTGGTCAATCATCGTTTGACTCCTCAGCTGTTCGTGCGCGCGGCAGCGCGTGCGGGTCTGGCTGCCAAGGTGGCTGAGCGGCGCCTCGATCAGCTCTCTTCGTTGTTGTTGCCGGTCGTCCTGATCATGGACGACGATACCGCTTGTATCTTGCAAGAGATCGATAGCGAGAGTGGTGAAGCGGTGGTTCAGCAGCCGGAAAGCGGTGGTACCTATCGCATTACGCTGGCGGAGCTGGACGAACACTACAGTGGCTATCTTATTTTCGTGCGCGCCGAATACAAGGCGGGTACCCAATCCAGTCGTGTGCTGGATGGGCGCTCGGGACACTGGTTTTGGGGTACGCTGAAGCGCTCGAGCCGCATCTATCGGGACGTTTTAATAGCCAGTTTCCTGATCAACCTGTTTGTGCTGGCCAACCCTCTATTCGTGATGAACGTGTATGACCGCGTAGTGCCCAATGGTGCGGTCGAAACGCTGTGGGTGCTCGCAGTCGGGGTCTTGGTTGTCTATCTGTTTGATTTCGGACTCAAGATGCTGCGTGCCTACTTCATTGAAGTGGCGGCGAAGAAGTCGGATGTGCTGCTCTCGGCACAACTGTTCGAGAAGGTGATGAGGCTTCGCTACGATCGTATGCCGGCATCGGTCGGGGCGTTCTCAAGCAATCTTCGTGAGTTCGACAGTATCCGGAACTTTCTCAGTTCCACGACCAATACAGTGCTGATCGATATTCCGTTCATGGTCATCTATATCCTCGTCATCAGTCTGATCGGTGGGCCGTTGGTGGTCGTGCCTGCCGTGGCGATTCCGTTGATCGTGATCTACTCCCTGATCGTACGCCCCAAGCTGCGCGACGCGGTTGAGCGTACCTTCGCATCCACCGCGCAGAAAAACGGCACCCTGGTAGAGGCGCTGACCGCCATGGAAACCGTCAAGACCCAGCGTGCCGCAAGCCCTCTACAGGAACGTTGGGAGCAAGCCGTCGGTTATATATCGCGCTGGGGACTGAGATCCCGAATGCTGTCGTCTTCCGTTATTACCTTTGCCGGCGCCGTGCAGCAGATGGCCTCGGTTATTCTGGTGATCGGGGGGGTATACCTGATCATGGAGCAGGAGCTGTCTCTGGGCGCGTTGATCGCCTGTAATATCCTGGTCGGTCGGGCGATCGCGCCTACCGCCCAGATGGCCAGTTTGATCATCCAGTATGAGCAGTCCGCCAAAGCGCTGAAGACGTTGGATGAGATCATGGCACTGCCGGTGGAGCGTGAAGAGGGTAAGCATTTCGTTCACCGCCCTCGCCTGGAGGGCGGTATCGAGTTCCGCAACGTCAGTTTTCACTATCCGAATGTCGAGTATCCGGCACTTAAACAGGTGTCGTTCAAGATCGAAGCCGGCGAACGAGTGGCAATGATCGGTCGTATCGGTTCGGGGAAAACGACGATCGAGAAGATGCTGCTCGGCCTTTATCAGCCTACCGAAGGCTCGCTGCTGCTTGATGGGGTCGATATCAAGCAGATCGATCCAGTGGATCTGCGTCTCAATACCGGCTATGTGCCTCAGGACGTGATGCTGTTTGCTGGCACGGTTCGCGACAATATCACCGTCGGCTCTCCGCAGGTGTCGGATGCCGATGTACTGCGAGCTGCGAGCCTGGCAGGCGTCGATCAGTTCGTTAACCTGCATCCGATGGGGTTCGACATGCAGGTGGGTGAACGAGGCCAGTCGCTCTCCGGCGGGCAGCGACAATCGATTGCCATTGCCCGAGCGCTGCTGCATCAGCCGAACCTGTTGATCATGGATGAGCCCAGCAACGCCATGGACAACGCGTCGGAAGAGCAGTTCAAGCGTCGTCTCAATGAGGTGCTCGAGGGGCGTACTCTGTTGATGATTACGCACAAGATGTCACTATTGACGCTGGTGGACAGGTTGATCGTTGTCGACCAGGGGCAGGTAGTTGCTGACGGACCGAAAGAGACGGTTCTGGAAGCGCTCAAACAGGGACGTCTGCATGTGCGCCGTTAAGGGGTCGGTCCGTCGATGAAGCCTAAGGATATGAATATTAAACCCGAGGATTTAGGCTACACCTCGAGTATCAGCGAGGCGATGCTGGAGCAGACGCCGCGAGGCGCCAGTGCGCTGTTGTGGGTGATGGCACTGTTCATTCTGGCCGCCGGCGCCTGGGCCAACTGGGCAACGCTGGATGAGATCACCCGGGGCGACGGTGAGATCATTCCGTCCCGCCAACTGCAGGTGGTACAGAATCTGGAAGGCGGTATCGTGTCCGAGATTCTGGTGCACGAAGGCGACCTGGTCGACCGAGGCCAGGTGTTGATGCGCATCGAAGACAAGCGCTTCGTCAGTTCGGTCAAGGAGAGCGAGGTTCGCCTCTACGAACTGATGGCAAAAGCCGCCCGCCTTAGCGCTGAGGCTAACGGCGAACCGATGGATACGCCTGAAGATTTCCCCGCCAAGTATCAGTATCTGCTCTCCCAGGAGGTCAATCTCTACACTACCCGTCAGCAGGAGTTGAGGGCCAACCAGGCCGTGCTTGGCCAGCAGCGTGACCAGCGGCGACAGGAACTTAAAGAGGCGCAGTCGCGTCAGGACCAGGTGCGTCGCAGTTACGATCTGCTGCTGCAGGAGATGCGGATTACCGAGCCTCTGTTAAGCGAGGGTGTCATCTCTGAGGTCGAATACCTGCGCCTTAAGCGCCAGGTCAACGATCTGCGTGGTGAACTCTCAAGCATCGAGCTGAGTTTGCCGCGAATCCAGTCGACGATCGAAGAGATCGAACAGAAGCGCAGTGAGATGGAGCTGCAGTTTCGTAACACGGCACGTGCCGAGCTGAACGAGGTGCTGGCTGAACGGGCTCGATTACAGGAAACGTTCAGCGGCATGCAGGACCGTATTCAGCGTACCGACGTGCGGGCGCCGATCAAGGGCACCGTCAAGCAGCTGTTGATCAACACCATCGATGGTGTCGTGCGTCCGGGCGACCCACTGCTCAATATCGTACCCTGGGAGGACAAACTGCTGATCGAGGCACGTATCCGTCCGTCCGATATCGGTCAGCTTCGAGTCGGGCAGCCGGCCGTTGTGAAGGTCAGTGCCTATGATTTTGCCATCTATGGCGGACTTCCGGCCAAGCTCATCTATATCTCACCGAGTACTATCATCGATGAGAAAGATGAAACCTTCTATGTCGTGCGCCTGGAAACCGAGAATCCCTTCCTGGGAGAAAATAAGAATCTACCTTTGATCGCCGGTATGACGGTGTCCGTGGATATCGTCACCGGCGAGAAAACGGTGATGCAGTATCTGCTCAAGCCGATTACCAAAGCGCGTCAGCGGGCACTAACGGAGCGATAGTATGGATTATTTCTGCATCGTGATGAGGGACGATATCGCACACCGCTGGAAAGATGCCACTGATGTTCGACTGGTGCGAATGGGCCAGCCGCTGTCGAGTGTCCGACTGCCTGTGGACGGTATCTGCCTGGTGCACTGGCAGAGCCTGGCGGGTTCGGATAGAGAGCTGTTGCTCGCCCACGCCCATGGCTGCGGTTTGCGGTTGATTATCCTGACCGATCATCCGGATACCGATGAAGGGCGCGAGCTGATTCGGCGGGGCGCAAAAGCCTACGGTAATACGTTCGTCACCTACGGACTGCTCAATGAGATGATTAAAGCGGTACAGCGCGGGGATATTTGGGCAGGCCCTGAAGTGCTCCAGTCTGTACTGCGACAATTGCTGGAACAGGTCGATCCACCGACACAGACTTTGGCTGATCGGTATGGATTGAGTGAACGGGAAAATGAAGTGCTCGTCGAGGTGATGTCCGGTGCCGCCAATAAGGTTGTTGCACGCCGGCTCGATATAACCGAGCGCACGGTAAAAGCTCACATGAGTGCCATACTCCACAAAACTGGCGCTAAAGACCGTGTCGAGCTTATTCTTTTAGCTCAGCGAGCTGAGCGTAACGCTGTCTGAACAGGGACACCTTTTAAGGATAGGGGAATAAAAATGGCGTTTAAACAGTCTATGCTTGCAGCGGCTGTGCTGGTTGCAGTTTCCAGCGCGGCCAGCGCTGCGACAGTGCAGCAGGTCGTTGCCGATAATCTGGCGGAGAATCCAGATGTCGCACGTGCGATCGAAGCTTATCGCGCGGTGGTCAAGGAGGTTGATCAGGCGAAAGCGGGTTACTATCCCACCGTCGATGCCACCTTGGGCTACGGTTACGAATGGACGGACAAGGATCAGGGCGTTCAGGATGTGGAGTTGAATCGCCGTGAGGCGCACCTGAATATTAACCAGATGCTGTTCGACGGTTTTGCGACTCCGAGCGAGGTCAAGCGTCAGCGCGCGCGTATGGCGTCTGCGGAGGCCGAAGCGACCGATACCGCTGAGAACTATGCGCTCCAGGCCTCACGTGCCTACCTGGAGCTGCTGCGCCGTGATCAGTTGGTCAAACTGGCGAAAGAAACCCTCTATAACCACGTCAAGATCTACGATCAGATCAAGCGCCGCTCCGAGTCAGGTTTGGGTACTCTGGCCTCGATTCAGCAGGCAGAGGGGCGTCTTGCCCTGGCCGAGGTCAATACGCTGGCCGCGGAAAACAATCTGCTCGATGCGCAGGCCAACTATCAGCGTGTGGTCGGTCAGGAGCCGCCGGCTGAGCTGGAGCAGCTGATGGACGATGCGCTGCCGATGCCGGGCAGCTTCGAGGAAGCGCTGACTAACGCGAATGAAAACCACCCCGTTGTTGGTATCGCCCAGTATGACGTTGAGGCAACTTACGCGCAGCGCGATGCCGCCAAGAGTCGGATGTACCCACGCCTGGACCTGGAGATCGAGCGCCGCTGGGATGAAAACCTCGACGGTGTCGAAGGGGATGACGAAGATCTGACTGCGATGCTGCGGCTGCGCTACAACCTGTTTAACGGTGGCGCCGATAAGGCCCGTATCCGCCAGACCGAATACCAGATCGGTGAGGCGCAGCAGGTTCAGCGTGACTCCATGCGCCAGATCAAGCAGAGTCTTGAGCTGTCCTGGAACGCCTACGAGATTCTGGGACGTCAGATTGAGCATCTGCAGCAGCACGTCAACTCCAGTGAGCAGACCCGCAACTCCTACCAGAAGCAGTTCGATATCGGTCAGCGCTCCCTGTTGGACCTGCTGGATACCGAGAACGAGGTGTTTACTGCCAAGAACCAGCTGGCGGAAGCGCAGCTGGACCAGCAGATCGCCAAGCTGCGTATTCTCAATGGTATGGGTAGTCTGCTCAGTGCGATGAACATCCAGCTTCCACTTGAAGAGTCCGCCAGTATGACCGCCGATGCTGCAGATATGCAGGAAGAGCCGGCCATGCAGGAGGAAGCTCCGGCGGAGAGCGCCAGCTGAGGCGTGATTGCATCTACCTGGGTGGGTGGCTAAAATCGCCTCCACCCTAGGTTTTTACCTGAGAGGGTTGCAGGGTTTGCAACCCTCTTTTCGTTTTACATACAGGATGTATGGTATCCCGCTGGCATCGTCGATGCGTAACAGCGGGATGAAGAGAGCCGATGAAAGCGCACAAAATACTCCAGGCTCCGATCCCGATGCGCTGGGTTGGGCCTATCCGGATCAGTGGCAACGTGCTGGACGAGCAGCTTAGCGTACCGCTGGCAACCTACGAAACGCCGCTCTGGCCCTCCGTCGGGCGTGGCGCGCGCGTCTCCATGCTGTGCGAAGGCGGCATCAAGACCACATTGATCGATGAGCGGATGACTCGCTCTATTCTGCTCGAGGCCGATGACGCCCTGGCGGCCCATCAGGCGGTGCAGTCGATCAAGGCGCGTCGCGAGGAGCTCAATGCGGTGGTGGCCCAGACCAGCCGCTTCGCCCAACTGATCGATATGCACAGCCAGATCGTCGGCAACCTGATCTACCTGCGGTTCGAATTCACGACCGGCGATGCCTCCGGTCACAATATGGTGACCAATGCCGCCGACAAGCTGATCCCCTGGTTGCTCGAGGAGTACCCGGATCTGCGCTACAGCTCGATTTCGGCCAACTACTGTTCGGACAAGAAGGCGACGGCAGTCAACGGGATTCTCGGGCGCGGCAAGTATGTGGTGTGCGAGATCCTGATTCCGCGCGAGGTGTGTGAGCGGCGGTTAAAGACCACTCCGGAAAAGGTGGTCGACCTCAATATCAAGAAGAATTTGATCGGTACGCTGATGGCGGGCGGTTTGCGCAGCGCCAATGCCCACTACGCCAACATGCTGCTGGCGTTTTACCTGGCCACCGGGCAGGACGCCGCCAACATTATCGAGGGCTCCCAGGGCGTGGTTCACGCCGAGGTGCGCGGTGATGACCTCTATTTCTCCTGCACCCTGCCCAACCTGATCGTTGGCAGTGTCGGAAACGGCAAAGGGATAGAGTTCGTCGACGCCAATCTGACTCAGCTGGGCTGTCGAGAGCCGCGTGAACCGGGCGCCAATGCGCGTCGTCTGGCCGCGATCTGCGCCGCGACAGTGCTCTGCGGAGAGCTGTCTCTGTTAGCCGCCCAAACCAATCCGGGTGAGTTGATGGAAGCGCATATCCAACTGGAGCGTTGATGTCGGATCAAACCAACGATCGCAAGATCGAACATATCCGGGCGATAGAGCAGGATCCGGCCACCGACCGGGACGCGCGCTATTTCGATCGTATCCACCTGACCCATAGGGCGCTGCCGGAGCTGAACCTGGCCGATGTCGATGCGAGTATCGACTTTCTTGGACGCCGGCTTAGCTTCCCGCTGCTGATCTCATCGATGACCGGTGGCGACCATGAACTGGTACGGAACATCAATCGCAATCTGGCCCAGGCCGCCGAGCACTGCGGTGTGGCGCTGGCGGTCGGCTCGCAGCGGGTCATGTTTGAGCAGCCGGCGGCACGTGAAAGTTTCGCTTTGCGCGCCCTGGCACCGACTACGGCACTGCTGGCCAATATCGGCGCGGTGCAGCTTAACTACGGCTTTGGCATTGAGCAGGCACGGGAAGCGGTGGCGTGCGTCGGCGCCGATGGCCTGTATCTGCATCTGAATCCGCTGCAGGAAGCGGTGCAGCCGGAGGGCGATACCGACTTCAGCGCTATCGCGGACAAGATCGGCGAGATCCAGCGTAACCTGCAGGTGCCGGTATTGCTCAAAGAGGTGGGCTGCGGCCTGTCGCCGGAGGATATCGCGCTGGGCTATGCGCAGGGCGTACGCTACTTCGATGTGGCCGGCAGTGGCGGCACCTCATGGAGCCGGATCGAGCATCACCGTCGCGGCGATGGCAGCGATATCGGACTGCGTTTTCAGGATTGGGGGCTGCCGACGCCGCTGGCGCTGATGCGGGCCGAGCCCTGGCTGGAGCGTGCCACACTGATCGCCAGTGGCGGGCTCAGAGATGGGATTGATATGGCCAAATCTGTTATACTCGGCGCCTCTCTGTGCGGTATGGCCGCGCCTTTCCTGCGCCCGGCCAGCCAATCTGTCGATGCCGTCATCGAGGTGATAGAACGGCTCCGACGTGAATTTGTAACGGCGATGTTTCTGCTTGGCATGCCGGATGTTGCAGCGATGCGCAACAACCGGGCGCTGATCGTAGAAGAGCGTTGAGGATCTAAGCCAAAGATGTCCGTGGGTATAGACGAAATCAGTTTTTACACGTCCAGCTATTATTTTGATCTGAGGACGTTGGCGGAAGTCCAGAATACCGATCCTGAAAAGTACTACGTGGGTATCGGCCAGGAAAAGATGGGCATGGCTGCGCCCGATGAAGACGTGGTCACCATGGCCGCGAACGCGGCTATGCCGCTGATCGAGCGGGTCGGGCCCGATGCCATCAGTACCCTGATGTTTGCCACCGAAACCGGTATCGATCAGTCCAAGGCCGCCGGCGTCTATGTGCACCGTCTGCTGGGGTTGAACGCCAACTGCCGCGTGGTTGAGCTGAAGCAGGCGTGCTACAGCGCCACCGCTGCGTTGCAGATGGCCTGTGCACTGGTGGCTCGCGATCCGAAGCGCAAGGTGCTGGTGGTGGCGTCCGATATCGCGCGCTACGATCTCAACACCCCGGGGGAAGCGACCCAGGGGTGCGGTGCCGTGGCGATGTTGGTGAGCGCCAACCCGCGTCTGGTCAGTATCGATCCTGAGGTAGGTAACTACACCGAGGACGTGATGGATTTCTGGCGTCCTAACTACCGCAGCACGGCGCTGGTCGATGGCAAGTACTCCACCAAGATCTACCTGAAGTCGCTGAAGCGCGCGTGGGAGAGTTTCCGCGAAGCCAGTCCGCTGGCCTTCGAGGACCTGAGTCGCTTCTGCTACCACCTGCCGTTCAGCCGTATGGCGCAGAAGGCGCATCAGCATCTGGTCAAGCTGAACAAGGCGATCATGGCGCCGGAGCAGATCGACGAGCAGATCGAGCCGACGCTGAGCTACAACCGTATCATCGGCAACAGTTACACCGCCTCGATGTATATCGGTCTCTGTTCGTTGCTGGAAACCTGCCGGGACAGCCTGGCCGGTCAGCGTATCGGTTTTTTCAGCTATGGCTCAGGCTGTGTGGCCGAGTTCTTCAGCGGTACGGTAAAGGCGGGTTACGAACAGTTCCTGCACGCCGATCGCCACCAGCAGATGCTGGAAGCTCGTGAGCCGCTGAGCTATGACGAGTACCTGAAGCTCTACCGTCATCCGGACCCGCGTGATGGCGGTGAGTATGAACTGCCACACGTGACCCGTGGCCGATTCCGTCTGGCGGCGATCAGCCACCATAAACGCGAATACATCCCCTGTTAATCAAGGAACCTTGATGCGAGTCGCCTGCGCACCGGGCAAGGTTATCCTCAGCGGCGAGCACGCCGTGGTCTATGGTGCCCCGGCACTGGCGCTGGCGGTGGACCGCCATATGCGCGTCTACTTCGAGCCGGATCGCCTACCCAGGTTAAGCTGGCACGCGCAGGAGCGCACCCATGTCCTTGGACTGGACAAGTTTGCGGCGTTGCGCCGTCGCCTCGATAGCCATTTCGAGCGCTACCTGCGCGGTGAACTGTCGATCACCCAGATCCTGAAAAAGCCCGCCGAACTCGCCTTCTATGCTGTCGATATGGCACGCATGATCTCCGGGCTGGAATCCATACCCCGTGGCAGTGTTCGCATCGATTCCGATATACCCATCGGCGCCGGAATGGGCTCCTCTGCGGCGTTGATCGCCGCGCTGTTGAAGCTGTTCGGCCATATCGAAGATCTTGATCAGCTGATCAAGCAGGTGCATCACTGCGAACGTCTGCAGCATGGTCGGGGTAGCCTGATCGATGCCGCGACCGTGTGCAGTGGCGGATTGGTCCGTCTGCGAGATGGCCGGATCAGTCGACTACAATTGGGTGATGTGGGGTTGGGCGACGGTTGGTACTGGGTGTTTACCGGCACCCCCGCTGCCAGTACCGGGGCATGCGTCGAGCGTGTTCGGCGCGGTTTCGCGACCTCATCCATCTGGAGTGAGTTCGCCGACCTTACTGCCGAGATCGAACTGGCGCTCTGTGCCGGCGACTCGCTGGTGGAGCAGATCCGGGCGAACCACCGCTTGCTCACCCGTATCGGCGTGGTGCCGGCGCCGTTGGTGCGTTTTGCGGAACAGGTTGAGCAGCACGGCGGTGCGGCCAAAGTGTCCGGCGCCGGATCCGTATCCGGTGACAACGGCGGCTTGATGTTGGTATGGCTGCCGGAGGGAACACCTGGAGAACTGGAGATGCCGAGCGACTGGCATTGGGGCCAATTACGGGAGGATCAGCAAGGTGTCCGACTACTCGATGATCAAGGCTAGCGCTCCTGGCAGCATCATGCTGATGGGGGAGCACGCGGTGGTACGCGGTGCCCAGGCGATCGCCTGCGCCGTGAACCGCTATATCCATGTCGAGCTTACGCCGCGCGATGACGACCAGGTATTTGTCCACAGCGAATTGGGGGATTACCGGGCAACACTGCACGAGCTGCCCGATGCGCCCGATCTGCAGTTTGTCGTTGCGACGTTGCGGCAGTGGCTGCCCAGCCTGCCAAGCGGACTGGAGTTGCGTATCGAATCCGAGTTTTCCCACCGGGTGGGACTGGGCTCGTCGGCAGCCGTGGTGGCCGCATTAACCTTCGCCCTGGACAATTTTGCCGAAACCGGCATGAGCAACGAGCAGATGTTCGATGTTGCGCTAAAAGTGATTCATGAGGCGCAGAATGGGCGTGGCTCGGGAACCGATCTGGCGGCCAGTATTTACGGCGGGTTGATCGCCTATCGGGTAGTCCCGCGTGAGCTGATCCCCCTGCAGGGGCTGCCTGAACTGAGTCTATGGTATGTCGGTTACAAGATGAAAACCCCCGCAGTGCTCGAGTTGGTTGAGCGTAAGGCAGCCGCTTTCCCGTCGCTGTATGCCAGTCTCGACCGGTTGATGGAGGGCTGCAGTCTGCAGGCGCGTCTGGCGATAGAGATGAGCGACTGGCAGTCGCTGGGTGAGCTGATGAATTTCTACCAGGGTTTGCTGGACACGCTTGGCGTCAATGACGGCAAACTGTCCGAACTGGTGTATCGGCTGCGCGCTACAGAGGGGGTTTACGGGGCCAAGATCTCGGGTTCGGGTCTAGGCGACTGCGTGGTTGCCCTCGGTGCAGGTCAACCGGAGGATCTGGCGTACGAGCAGATTGCGGTGGCCGTTTCGGCGCAGGGCGCCACATGCACTCGCCGGTAACGGCGGTAAAACCTTATATGCCATAGCGCAGCAACAACAGACCGAAGTAGGGGAGCTGATGAATAGAGCCGAGATTATGGCGGGATGGTTGCCGGAAACTGCCACGCCGAAGGTGAGTGCCGAACACTTCGCGCCGAGCAATATCGCCCTGTGTAAATACTGGGGCAAGCGTGACACTGAACTGAACCTGCCGGTCAACGCGTCGCTATCGGTCTCCCTGGATCAGCTCGGCAGTCGAACCCGTGTCGAACCGATAGAGTCGGTGAGCGATGAGGTGTGGCTGAACGGTATGCGCCAGCCAGCGGACAGCCGTTTTGCCTCTCGGGTCAGTGCTTTTATCGATCTGTTCCGCAGCCGCCATCCGGAGCTTGCGTTTCGTGTCCATAGCGTCAACAACATACCGACGGCGGCGGGCCTGGCCTCGTCCGCGTCGGGCTTCGCTGCACTGACCAAGGCGCTCGACGACGCTTTCGGGCTGGGGCTGTCGCCGACGCAGCAATCGGTGGCCGCCCGTCTGGGTAGTGGCAGCGCCTGCCGTTCGCTGTTTGACGGTTTTGTCGAATGGCAGATGGGCGTGCGCGAGGACGGTCTGGACAGCCACGGAGTCCGGCTGGAGCAGACCTGGCCCGGACTCTGTATCGGACTGCTCAAGGTGGACGAGAGCGAAAAAAGCGTGGACTCCCGCGCCGGCATGCAGCGCACCAAGGAGACTGCCCACCTGTATCAAAGCTGGCCGTTGCAGGCCGCCGCCGATCTGAGCCGTCTGCAGCAGGCGATCGAAACCCGGGATTTCGCTCTGCTTGGCAGCGTGGCCGAGCAGAACGCCCTGTCGATGCACGCGACGATGATCGCATCCTGGCCGCCGCTGCTGTATTGGCAACCTGGCAGTGTCGCCGCGATGCAGAAGGTGTGGCGCCTGCGTGCCGAAGGGCTGGCTGTCTACTTCACCATGGATGCGGGCCCCAACCTCAAGCTGCTGTTCGAGGCTGCCTCGCGCCCAGCCCTCGAAGCGCAGTTTCCGGGGCTGGAGATCGTACAGCCTTTCGGCGTTTGATCCCACGTGGCCACCGGGTTCGTTCTAACGCGTCAACAGCGCGATCTCGACGATAGCATCGAACTGTCGTACTGGTTATCCACCGCCGAGGGTCCCAATCGGATCGATATCCACAGCGAAGAGGCGGTGTGTTTCGTGCTCACCGCCGAGCGTGAGGCGATTCAACAACGCTTGTCTGACCTTCAGGGTTGGCGACTGCGTGAGCTTAGCCTGTGTAATCTGCAGCAGCGACCGGTGTCGGCGCTATATTGCAGAACGCTGTCACTCTACCGCGACGTGATTGCCCGGTTGGGGCAGGCGGGGCTGGCGCTGATGGAGGAGGATATCCGTCCGGTTGACCGCTACCTCATGGAGCGCTTTATCCACGCCAGTGCGCTGACCGTCGACCGGGATGGCAAGCAGCAGCTCAAAGCCGCCGATTACAGCCCCGCATTTCGTATCCTGTCGCTTGATATCGAGACCACCATGCGCGCCGACCGCATCCTGTCGGTGGCACTGCAGGGGCCAGGGCTGGAGCTGGTGCTGGTCAATGGAGAGGCGCCGAACGAAGCCTGGATCCGCAGCTGCAGGGGCGAGCGTGAGCTGCTCGAACGGATGATCGCCGCGATCAACGCCTATGATCCGGATATCCTGATCGGCTGGAATGTGATCGGTTTCGACCTGCGCGTGCTGGAGGCACGGGCCAAGGCACAGGGGCTCCGGCTCAGTATCGGCCGCGAACCTCAGCCGATACTGGTGGACCGGGCGCAGAACGGGCGCTGGTTCGCACGTATACCGGGACGGGTGGTACTCGATGGCATCGATACGTTGAAAGGCGCAACCTGGCGCTTCGAACGCTACGGCCTGGACTTCGTCGCCCACGAGCTGCTCGGGCGCGGCAAGGCGATCGACAAAGTAGACGACCGCGGCGCCGAGATCCAGCGCCTCTATGCCGAAGACCGCCTGGCGCTGGCGCGCTACAACCTGGAGGATTGTCGCCTGGTTAGCGAGATCTTCGCCAAGGCCGGCCTGATCGAGTACCTGATCGAACGGGCACGGTTGACCGGCCTGCCGCTGGACAAGGTGGGCGGCTCGCAGCAGGCGTTCGATAATCTCTACCTGCCGGCCCTGCACCGCAGGGGGCATGTGGCGCCGCAGTATGCGTCCGGGCGCTCGGATCTGTCGATACCCGGTGGTTTTGTCATGGAGTCACGGCCGGGTCTCTACCGCCATATCCTGGTGCTCGATTTCAAGAGCCTGTATCCGAGCATCATCCGCACGTTCAAGATCGATCCTCTGGGGCTCAGCAAGGGCTGTGCCGAGGGGGCGGTTTCCGACGACCTGGTCCCCGGTTTCCATGGCGCGATCTTTTCACGCTCACAGACGCTGCTGCCCGAGATCATCGAAACGCTTTGGCATGCTCGCGATCGAGCCAAGGCGGAGGGCAACGCCGCGCTTTCGCAAGCGATCAAGATCCAGATGAACGCCTGCTATGGGGTTCTGGGGTCGAGGGTGTGTCGCTTCTTCGATCAGCGCCTCTCCGGATCGATTACCCTGCGTGGCCACCAGATACTGAATCAGACCGCCGAGCGGATCGAACAGCACCATGGACACCGGGTGATCTACGGTGATACCGACTCGGTTTTCGTCTGGCTTGGCGATGACTGGCCGGACCGAAATACGTCACTTTACGGCGAGCAGCTGGCGGTCGAGCTGAACCGATGGTGGTGTGAGCAACTGCGTGAGCGGTTCGATCTGGACAGCGCGCTGGAGCTGCAGTTCGAGGCGCATTACAGCCGCTTTTTGATGCCGCGCATGCGCCATAGCGAGAAGGGCAGCAAGAAACGTTATGCCGGACTGAAGCGAACCGGAAAGGGCGGTGAGGAGCTGGTGTTCCGTGGCCTTGAGTCGGTACGAACCGACTGGACCGCGTTGGCACGCAGCTTTCAGCGTGAATTGTATGCGCGCATCTTTCACGATCGCCCCTACCACCCGTTGATCGCTGAAACGATCGAGTGTCTGCGCGGCGGCCGGAGTGATGAGCTGTTGGTCTACCACCGTCGACTGCGTCAGCCGCTGGAGGCCTACACCCACAATCAACCGCCTCACGTTAAGGCTGCCCGACTGCTGGAGGCCGAACGCAGACAGCAACGCTTGCCTCCCGCCTACACGGTCGGCGATTCGGTGCAGTACCTGATCACGGTAAACGGCCCGGAGCCTTTGGAGCTGTTGCGTTCACCGATCGATTACCAGCACTATGTCGACAAGCAGCTGCTGCCGGTGGCCGATTCTATCCTGCCGTTTCTCGGTGAAGGGTTCGAAGCGCTGGCGGCGCCACAGATCGATCTGTTCTGATGGTCGGACGATGAAAGGGAATTTAAACCCAACCCGGTGGGTCTATTCAGGATGAGGCTGATACGAGGTGAGCATGCAGGATTCCGACCGTAACCGCCGACGCATGGCACGGCTGATGACCCATCTGACCTGGGTCGCGGTGCTGGCGATGCTGACGCTCTATTTCAACAACTACATCGAGTCGCGGGAAAACCCCAATGCGGCGCTGGCACTGACCGATAGCCTGGGGGCGGAAGTGGTGTTGGAGCGCAACCGCGCCGGGCATTATTTGGCACCGGGCAGGATCAACGGTCAGCGGGTCGATTTCCTGGTTGATACCGGAGCCACCAGTGTCAGTGTACCGGAACATCTGGCGCAGAAGTTGGGGCTTAGAGCCGGCGTGCCGATGCAGTCGATGACCGCGAACGGTGTGGTGACCGTGTATCGAACCACCTTGGCTAGCGTGGAGCTGGGCGGTATCCGCATGCAGGATGTCAGTGCCAGCATCAATCCCGGGATGAGCGATGATATCGTGCTGCTGGGGATGAGCTTCATGCAGCATCTTGAGCTGACCCAGCGTGAAGGTCGGTTGACGCTCAGAGTGCCGCAATAGTTGATATCGGGTCACGCCAGACCGGGTCATGCGAGACCGGATCTATCCAGACCGGATCAGATCGACATCTGATAACTGATGAAGAATTTGGCGGCGACGGCAAACAGCGTCAAGCCCGATACCAGTCCGAGAAATATCATTTTGCCTTCCCGGCTCGCCCTGGCGCAGATCTGTACATGCCAGACCGACCAGAGCTTGAACCCGATCGCGAACAGAACCACCACGAATACGGCGATTTCGGTGTTTGACCACTGAACCATCCTGACCTCTCCCGATAGCTGTCTAAAGATGTATCCATTATGTATTTTAAAGATGCATATTGGAAGTATCTTTTGATTTACCTCGGCCTTTGGCAGCGGCGAGAGGGATCAACGGGGGCGGGCTGTTGCGGTTATGGCTTCAATCCGTGCATCGTGCCTCGAGCAACAAGGCTTGCGCGATCATCCTGGCTCGCTTCGCGGCGTCCTTCGCCTGCCGCATCTGTGCCGTAACGATCGCACCGTCGACAAGCAGCATCAGGTCGTTGGCGATCTGCGAGCTCTGCTCAGGGCAGTGTGGTCTGAGGTGCATCTCCAGCAGTCTACCCATCTTCGTTTTGTGGGCGCCTGCAAATCGATGGATGGTGTCCTCGGGCGCCGAATATTCACCGCTGGCACGGATAAAGTTGCAGCCGAAAAACTCCACCGTCTGGAACCAGCTGTCCAGCATATCGAAGACTGCGAGAACGCCTTGCGGGCGGGGATCGCTATCCAGCTGCTGCTGCAGCGCTTCGAGCAACTGCCGGTGCCGTTGCTCCAGCACCGCCAGAATCAACGCCTCCTTGCTGGCAAAGTGCTTATACAGCGTCGCTTTCGACACGCCCGCTTCGGCCAGGATCAGGTCGATCCCGGTGGCGTGGTAGCCCCGTTCGTTGAACAGCCGGAAGGCGGTATCGATCAGGTGCTGTTTGCGAGGGGCTTTCTGCGTCATCGACTGTCTCGTTGCACTCAAGCTATACGTTGCTATCGAGCTTACGCGAAATCTGTTGACGTGAACAGATCTGTCTACTAGAGTTTGTGATAGGTGAACAGATCTGTTCACTGTTATTTAACAGGAGGACAAGTGTCATGAGCGGATTGACTAGAGGCGTTCACCATCTTGGGCTTACGGTGCCCGATTTGGGTGAGACGGTGACATTCTTTAGCGAGGTACTGGGGTTTGAAAGGGTGGGGGAAAAGCCCGACTACCCGGCGGTGTTCCTGCATGATGGCAGCGTCATGCTGACGCTGTGGCAGGTTCAAAGCGACCGGCCAGAGGCATTCGACCGCAAGTGCAATATCGGTTTACATCACTTTGCATTGGCCGTCGATGATGCCGATGCGTTGCAGCAGGTGTATGAGCGTGTTGCGGCATATGATGGTGCCGAGATTGAGTTCGCACCGGAGTCGCTGAACGGCACTCCACTGCAACACATGATGTGCACGATTCCGGGCGGTATCCGTATGGAAATCATCGCGGCAGGGGGGCGGTGAGATGAGGACGCAGGCTTTTCATGCCGGGGAGCGTAAGGTCCAAAGCCGCGCTGGTGTTGCTGACAGGATTGTCAGTGTCGGTGAGAAAGTTCTGCGTCCGTGGCTGCTGGATCAGCATCGTGAGTTTTATTCGCAGCTGCCGATGCTGCTGCTGGCGGCGAGCGATCTGAACGGCGTGTTATGGGCGACGGCACTGTACGGCGAGCCCGGCTTTATCCGTTCGCCCGATGAATACTCATTGACGGTCCGGCCATCCTGGAATGAGGCTGACCCATTGTATGATCAGCTGTGTGCCGGGCAGCCCTATGGACTGCTCGGACTGCAGTTTACCACCCGCCGTCGAAACAGGGTCAACGGCAGGATTAAAGCGGTGTCCCCGGAAACACTGGTATTGGGCGTAGAGCAAAGCTTCGGTAACTGCCCCAAGTATATCGTGCCACGTGAAATCCACGGCAGGGTCTCTGATCGGGGAGGACAGGCCAGTGTGGTGGCTAGTCTTAGCGACAAATCGGCCGAACTGATCGCAAGGTCGGATACCTTTTTTATCGCCAGCAGAGCCGCCGGGCAGCTCCGCAACCTGACCGAGCCTCAAGCGGGTTTGGATATCTCCCATCGCGGCGGTCCGCCGGGGTTCGTGCAGGTGCTGGATCCACACTCGCTAGTGTTTGCCGATTTTAAGGGTAACGACTTCTTTAACACACTGGGCAATGTCGAGACCTGTTCCGAAACCGCGCTGCTGTTCGTCGATTTCGCCACCGGTAATCACCTCTACTTGAACGGTGAGGCTTCAGTGCTCTGGGCCGAGGAGGGACCCTTGCCTATACCCGGTTTTGCGCGAAACGTTCAATTCCACCTCAAGCGCGGCATGCTCATCGAGCAGCTAAGCCCGTACCGTTGGCGTGAGCTGCAGTCGGACACGGGCGTTGTCTAGGCGGTAGTCTCACGCTGCGTTCAGCACTTGTTTCTCGGATGCGAACAGGAGCCACCGCTTCCGCCTCCTGAGCTGGCGCTGGTCACGCTTCCGCTCGAAGACCTCTTGCCGCTCTTCAATGACAGGGTGGTACTGACCTCAGCACTGCCGCTGTTGTCGGTAGTGGTCAGCGTCACTTGATAGTTACCGGAGGCGCCGTAACTGTGCCCTGGACTCTCGTCGCTACTGCCTGTGCCGTCGCCAAAGTTCCAGCTATAACTCAGCGTTCCCTCGCCTTGAGAGGCGTTGCTGAAGGTGCAGACCAGACCGATGCAGTTGTAGCTGAACGCGGCTACCGGTCCGGCTCCGGGATCACCGCCGCCGGGGTCGCCGCCGCCACCAGAGGGGATCACATCGTTACTCAGTGCCGCGGCGAGATCAAGGCGGCCGTGCGCGGTCCAGCTCAACAGATTCTGGCCATTGGCGCCAACCTGGGCGGCGTTATTTTCCAGCCGCTGACGCACCGCCTGGTTACAGGGCATGCCGGCGTAGGTGCAGCTAGCCGGTGCTCGGGAGGCGCTGGCATCCAGCCGGTTGTAAAGATCGCTCCAGACCAGCGCCGCTGCGCCTGCTGCCAGTGGCGCCGACATTGACGTGCCGCTCCACCAGTCGACACAGCTGTCGCTGGATGAGGCTATGCCGCAGGCTGATCCGGGTAAGAGACCGATGATGTCCTGTCCGGGGGCTGCAATCGACACCCAGTCATCCTGGTTGCGGCTGTAGGTCGAGAAGCTGGCGCGGTCATCCTCGTGATCGGATGCGGCGACAGAGAGTACGGTGGAGTTGTCGCTGGTATCGGTGCAGGCGGCGGGGTACACCTTCGTGGTGTTGCCATTGTTGCCTGCCGCGGCGACCACCAATACGCCCTGATCGCGTGCGTGCTGGATTGCGTCGCATTCGGCGGTCGACGGGTCGGTGGCGTAGATCTCGCCAGTGTCCGGGTCGATCAGATCGCTGCCGTAGCTCATGGTGATCACCTGGTACTGGCTGCGCACCAGCGTGCCGCCATCGAACTGGTCATCGGAGGCCAGCACGATCGCTGCCGCGGAGCCGGAGACGGGGCAGAGGCCGACCAGGTAGATAAATATGCCGTCGTAAACCAGCTCCTGGTAGCAGACCTTGAAGATGCCGACGCCGCTGTCGAACCCGACACCGGCGATGCCCTCGCCGTTATTGGTATCAGCGCCCGCTTCACTGGCGGTAAAGGTTCCGTGGCCCAGGTTGTCGCAGGCTGGGTCGTCGGCTGGGCAGATGTCATAGCCAAAACCGGGGGTTGCGCCAACCAGACTGACCTTCTCAAGACATTTGTTGGCCAGATCGGGTATTTCGCAGTCGGCACCGCTATCGAGTACCGCGATCTTGGGCTTGTCATAGGAGGTGAGGTCTCCCACAACACCGGTTTCGATATCCCAGCCAGCGGGTGCGTTGATATCGGCGCCAGGGGTACCGTAGACCGTATTCAGGCTGACATTGCCAAGGATATCCTGGTTTTTCTGGATATGTGCCTGGCCGAGGTTTTCCAAGTACCACTGCTCGCTGAAGTAGTTGGCCGCGCCGGTGATCAGTACTGGGCCAGGCTCTTCATTTGGTACGACCAGCAGTCGATAGTAGTCCGGCTCGGCATAGAGCACGTTCGGATTTCGGCTATAGGCCGCCACGCTCGTCTCCACCGTCCCGGAGGGGACCTGCAGTACCTGCACATCGATCTGGGGGATGGTGCGCAGCAGCTGGGCATTTGCGGCCATGTGCTCACGGGCGATATCGGCAGCAGCGGTG
Source organism: Marinobacterium zhoushanense (assembly GCF_014641945.1). GTDB lineage: Bacteria > Pseudomonadota > Gammaproteobacteria > Pseudomonadales > Balneatricaceae > Marinobacterium_D > Marinobacterium_D zhoushanense. Next base: position 647,392 of record NZ_BMIJ01000001.1, on the reverse strand, counting down.
CCCGGTTTAAATTTCACCAACACACGGTCCGGCGCATAGCGTGGAATATCGAGTTTGGAGATATCGGGCATGGCGGCATAACTGCTCAGGCTGAGGCCAAACAGCATGAACAGCAGTGCGAGAACACCTATGCGTATACGGTACATGGAACGCCCTCCTGTTCGATTTGTCGTGGAGTTGTGTTCCGCCGTTTCGGGAGTTGTATAACGCTCGATAAAGCGACGGGAAATACCTTAGGTATAGGTCAGTTAACGGCGCTGTACATAATGGTAAAAGGTGCTGGAAGTGTAATGAAAAGTTTACAAAATGAACGAAATTCAATCAAACGATCCGATTTGCTCCCATATTGGCATCTCTAGGGGGCTTGGAAGGTGAATAGTGGGGTCTCACGCTCGTCGATATTCGATTTTGCGCATGACCTGGCTGTTCATTCTCGCGGCAACTGCCTCAGATTGGTCATCGATTAGTCGGTTGATACACGCGCATCTCCGTCTTGGGGATCGAGCCTTTGATGCCGTAAAAGGCGATGTAGGCGTAATACAGCGGTGGCAGTAGATAGGACAGCTGCACACCGACGGTATCGGCCAGAATGCCCTGCAGCAGAGGTAAAACCGCGCCACCGACGATAGCCAGGCAGAGGATACCGGCGCCCTGACTGGTGTGCGTACCCAAGCGGTGAAGTGCCAGGCCGAAGATGGTCGGGAACATGATCGAATTGCACAGCCCAACGGCCAGCACGGACCACATCGCCAATGCGCCTTGGCTGAACACCGCGCTTAGCAACAACAGGATCGCCGCGCAGGCGTTAAAGGCGAGCAAGTGGCCGGGACGGTAGCGGCGCATCAGCACGGCGCCGACAAAACGGCCAACCATAGCACCACCCCAGTAGTAGGTGACGTAGTGCGCAGCATTTGACTCCGCCAGACCTGCGACCTGCTCCTCCCCGAGGAAGCTGATCAGGAAACTGCCGATCGATACTTCGGCGCCGACGTAGGCGAAGATGCCGATGGCACCGAGCACGAGGTGGGAATGCTGCCAGGCGGAGCAAGACTCCTCATCGGTTGTCGCATCCGGTTCATGGTGGGTGATCGTCGGCAGCTTGAGTGCGGCGAAGATCGCCGCCAGCAGCAGGAAGACGCAGGCGAGCAGCAGGTAGGGGAGCCGCACCGCCTCCGACTCGTGCTGACGAAAAGCGTCCAGCTCGGCGGCGCTCAGCGTGTCGAGGCTGGCGCTGGCCGCGGACAGGATCAGCAGCGCGCCGAACAGCGGCGCGATCGTGGTACCCAGGGCGTTGAACGCCTGAGTCAGCGTCAGGCGACTGGATGCGGTGGTGGGGTTGCCCAGCACCGTGACATAGGGGTTGGCGGAAACCTGCAGCAGGGTGACGCCCGATGCCAGCACAAACAGGGCGAGCAGGAACAGGGGATAGAGCCTGAGCGTCGCCGCAGGCAGGAACAGCAGACAGCCAGCGGCGCACAGGAGCAGGCCAACGATGATACCGCCCTTGTAACCGATCCGCTTTACCAGGCTGCCGGCCGGTAGCGAGACAATGAAGTAGGCACCGAAAAAGCAGAACTGGATCAGCACCGCCTGGGTGTAGTTCAGCGAGAACACGTTCTTCAGATGAGGTATCAGGATATCGTTCAGGCAGGTGATAAACCCCCAGATGAAGAACAGGGAGGTCAGTGCGGACAGGGCGAAGCTGTACGAGCTCTGCCGAGCGGTGCTGTCGTGCTCCACTCGCGCCATACCGGCACTGTCGGTTATCTTCGCCATGTGTACCTCTGAGTATCTCTTTATCGTTATATCGTGCTCGGAGCCGAGGCGACTGAAGACAGTCGTCGGTCAGCCTCTCGCGGCGTCAGTATAAGTGTCCGAAGGGGAGAACCATACGTAACAAAGTGTTACGAAGCTTAAGGAAGCGTGGGTCATCGCGTGGCTTGCACGGCCTCCGCAGACGCCCGATGGATGTTCCAGGTTGTGGGGTTCGTGACAGACAGTGTGGCATTACGACCGGGAGCAGCCTGTACCGAATTTTCAACTCGTTGATTTTGCAAGGCTCTAGTTGTGGGCCAAGTTGGACCGGATCCTGAAAGTCGGTATAGGGGCCGAGCCGTTGCGGTGGGCCGGTGACTGAATGGATCAAGAGCTGTGTGTGCCGAGCGCGAAGCCGCAGCGAACGGGGTGTACGATGCTGGATGTGGCAATTATCGGAGGTGGGTTATCCGGACTCTTCCTGGCGTATCAGTTGCAGCAGGCGGGATGCCGCTTCAGACTGTTTGAGTCTCGCAGCCGTTTTGGTGGGCGGGTGCTGAGTCTACCGGCGTCGCGTATCGAGATTGGCGCCGCAACCCTGCCGGATCCAAGTTTCCGCTACGATCTGGGCGCGGGCTGGATCTGGCCCGACTCCCAACCGCGTATCGCTGCACTCGTCGAGCAGTTCGGCCTGACACTCTTCCCCCAGTGGCTGGAGGGCGACTCCCTGTATCAGACCGGGCGCGAAACACCGCCACGTCGCTACTTCGATCATGCCACCTACGCATCGGCGCGGCGGGTCGCAGGGGGCAGCGAACGGCTGACCGACGAGCTGCTTCGGCGACTGCCGCCGCATAATCTGCAGCTGAACTACCATCTGCTGGGTCTCAGGGACCGTGGCGACCGGGTCGAGCTGAGTCTGAACACCGGTGGCAGCGAGGTGCAGGTAACGGCGCACCAAGTGGTACTCTGCCTGCCCCCCAGGGTGGTAGGTGCCAACCTGAGCTTCACACCTGCGCTCGATCCTCGTCTGATGGCGCTGATGCAAAACACCCCGACCTGGATGGCGGGCCACGCCAAGGCATTGATTCGCTACTCTGAACCGTTCTGGCGGGAGGGCGGTCTCAGCGGATCGGTTCTGGCGGGCTACGCCGGAGCGGTGCTGGGCGAGGTGTTCGATGCCGGGTCGGAAGATGGCACCCAGGCGGCACTGTCCGGTTTCTTTGCCATCCCGGCTCCGATGCGCAGGCAATACCGTAATGACCTGTATGCGTTGGTCCTCGATCAACTGATCGACCTGTTCGGGCCGCAGGCCGCGTCACCGGAAGAGGTGATGGTCAAGGAGTGGAGCGATGAACCGCTGACGGCGACTGCAGCCGATGATCTGCCGCCAATGGAGCATCCCCGCTACGGTCACCCTTGGTTCGAACTCGATCACTGGAATGACAAACTCCATTTCTGCGGCACCGAAACCGCAGCGGAATTCGGCGGCTATATGGAAGGGGCACTGGAGGCGGCAGAACGGGTGGCAGCAGTGCTGCAGCTTGGACGACAGCCGATGACAAAGTTGGTGTGAAGGAGGCGAGTATGCCGCTGACCGAGCTACAAAACGAGATCGCCGCCTGGCGGCAGCGCATGAAACGGGATTACGACCGCAGCGTCAATCGGGATCTGTCGAAGCAGAACAGCGGTGAGCTGATGCTGCGTAACCTGACCGGCATTTTAAAACAGGGCTACGATCTGGTGTTGGTCAAACCTGGTTTGACCGGGCTGCGTTCTGAATCGGATCGGGCGGCAGTACTGCACGCTTTCGAGGGTGCGATCGATGAGCTGCTTGAGTACGCTGTAACCAAGCACCGTACCTCCTGCGCCCTGTCCAATTTTCCCGACGAGCACAAGCCGAGCCTCGACTATATCGCTAAGGTGTTACAGGCCGCGGCGACGGACTGGGATCACTTTACTTGCGAAGTGTCTGCCCGGTGCGCCGCGGTTGAGTAGTGGACGAGGTCACTCCTCCCGGATCAGGAAGATCGCCAGTCGTCGCGGGCCATGAGCGCCCATCTGCAGCTTCTGCTCGATGTCGGCGCTGCGCGAGGGACCGGTGATCATGTTGACCGTGCGCGGCAACTCGGTGCCGACTGTGCTGCGCAGCTTCTGCCATGCCTCCTCGTAGGGGCCGACGATGCTGCTGGCCGATAGGGCGACCAGATGGTTGTCGGGCAGGAAGTTCAGCGTAGTGGGGCTGTCCGGACCCGAATACAGCATCAGTGTGCCGGTTTCGGCGATACCGCAGAAAGCGTTGGTCAGGCTGGCCTCGTCGCCAGCCTCGGCCACGCGCTCCTCTCGCACCAAGGCGCCGTTGCCGGACCACTGCAGATCCTGCAAGTTCTCATCGCTGGCCATCACCAGCTGGGTAAGGCCGTTTTCGCTGAGCCAATGCTCGACGGCCGCAGCCAGCTCGCTGCGGTGCTGGAGCTCGATCAGTTCCGCCGCACTCTCTTCGGCCATCTGGATAAACAGCTTGATACAGGCGTCATGGGGTAGCTGGGCGCGCTGTGGAATCAGATTGGCCGCACGTGCCTGCAGACGCTGCTGCACCGCTTCGCGACGCTGCTGGTCATCGGCGCCGATATGCAATCCGGTGCGGATACGGTTGAAAATCTCGGCTCGACTCATTATTTGCGCTCCTGCCACTGCTGCATGAAGGTTTTGCCACTGGGGGCGGGCATATCCCTGTAATCTGTCCAACCGCCCGCCAGCGGCAATTTACGCACGCGTCCACGCTTGCCGCCAACCAGACGCAGGAACAGGTTGCTGCTCTGGGCCAACCAGCGGTACAGCGCCGGACGCTTGGCGAAAAACGCCCAGATGCCGATTCCGCTGCGCGCCGCGCCCGGTGTCAGGTGCTTCTCCCACTCCTTGTCGCGCCAGTGGCGCATCAGCTTCGGCAGCGGGATGCGTACCGGGCACACCTCCTCGCACTTGCCGCAGAAGGTGGAGGCGTTGGGCAGCAACCCGGCATTTTCGATGCCGATCATCTGCGGCGTCAGCACTGAGCCCATGGGGCCGGGGTAGACCCAGCCGTAGGTCTGACCGCCAACGGCGCCATAGACCGGACAGTGGTTCATGCACGCCGAGCAGCGGATGCAGCGCAGCATCTCCTGAAGCTCGGTGCCAACCATGTCGCTGCGACCGTTATCCACCAGCACCACGTGGAAATTCTCCGGTCCATCCTGATCGGTCGTGCGGCGGGGGCCGGTGGATAGGGTGTTGTAGACGGTGAACTCCTGGCCGGTGGCGGAGCGTGCCAGCAGGCGCAGGAACAGCGTCATATCCTCCAGCGTCGGCACCACCTTCTCAATCGACGACACCACGATATGGGTCTTCGGCAGGGTCTGGGTCAGGTCGCCGTTACCCTCGTTGGTGCAGATGATGGTAGAGCCGGTCTCGGCGATCAGGAAGTTGGCGCCGGTGATGCCCACATCGGCGGCGACGAACTGCTTGCGCAGCATCTCCCGCGCCTCCTGCATCAGTACTGCCGGGTCGTCACTTTTCGGTCGCTGGTGATGCTCATGGAACGCCTCTGCCACATCCTCCAGGGTCAGGTGGATCGCCGGTGCGACGATGTGGCTGGGGTGGTCGTTACGCAGCTGCAGGATATATTCACCCAGATCGGTCTCCACCGGGGTGACGCCGTTCGCCTCCAGGTATTCGTTCAGCGCGATCTCCTCGGTCACCATCGACTTGCCCTTGGTCACGGTTTTCGCGTCTTGCTGGCGGCATATCTCGAGAATCGTTTTGCGCGCATCCTCGGCGGTGCGGCACCAGTGGACCGTGCCGCCCTGGGCGGTGACGTTGTTCTCGAACTCCTCCAGGTAGAGGTCCAGGTGGGCGAGGATATGGTTTTTCAGGTCACGGGCCTGATCGCGCAGGGCGTCGAACTCCGGCAGGCGGGCGATGGCGGCAGCACGTTTGCCGGGGAATCCGGCCTTGAGATTGCCCAGCGCCCGCTGCAGCTTGGCATCGTGCAGCGCGATGTGGGCGTTCTTTTTAAAATCCTGGCTTGTCACTTCCATATTCAGACCCCTTTAGCTTCGCCGATGGCGGGCGTATCGACCATATCGGCCAGCACTTCGACCACGTGCCGCGCCTGTACCTCGATCCCCTCACGCTTGAGCTTGCCCACCATATTGAGCAGGCAACCCAGGTCGCCGGCGAGCAGGGTATCGGCGCCGGTGGCGCGGATGTTGTCGCTCTTGTTGCCGACCATGCGGTTGGAGATCTCCGGGTATTTGACGCAGAAGGTACCGCCGAAACCGCAGCAGGTTTCCGCCTCTTCCATCTCGCAGATCTGCACCCCGGGCAGTTTCGACAGCAGCACACGGGGCTGCTTCTTGATCCCCAGCTCACGCAGGCCGGAGCAGGAGTCGTGGTAGGTCACTTTCCCGCTAAAAGAGCTGGACAGCTTATCCATATCCAGATGCAGGGCGAGAAAGCTGGTGATCTCGAAGGCGCGTGACTTCAGCTCGAGCGCACGTTGGTGCCAGGGGTCGCTCTCGGCGAACAGCTCCGGGTAGTGGTGCAGCATGCCGATGCAGGAGCCGGAGGGGCCGACCACGTACTCGAAGCCGTCGAACGCCTCGATGGTCTGCTGGGCGATAGCCGCGCTGTCCTTGCGGTCACCGGAGTTGAACGCCGGCTGGCCGCAGCAGGTTTGCCGCTCGGGAACCTCGACCTCGAAACCGGCCAGCTCCAGCAGCTTGACGCTGGCGAAGGCGACCTCGGGGCGGAACATGTCGGCCAGGCAGGTGACGAACAGCCCGACTCTGGGACGCGGATTAGCCATAGGGTGCTTATCTCTTATCTGGTTATTGTGCATTGAAAGGCGTGCTGTGAAAGCTTGTTGTGAAAGATAGGTGAGGCAAACCAAGTTGGAAATGTTATCCTGCAAACTGGTCTGACCAAGTGTTTAAGAGGTAAGTCCGGTGCCCGCCCGCGAACAGAACGATGAGTGTCCCGAGCAGGGGCGCAGCCAGCGGCTGTATGAACGGCTGATCGCGCAGATCGCCGAGGGTGATCTTCTGCCCGGCACCAAGCTTCCATCTGAGCGTACGCTTGCGAAGGAGCTTGGCATGTCGCGGGAGATGGTAAGAGGCGCACTGTCCCGGCTTGCGGCGGGTGGCTATATCCAGTCCGCTCAGGGGCGGGCGAGTCGACTCTGCAATCTGATGGCGCCCCATCTGCAACTGCCGCTGGAGGGGCTTGGCGATGATCTTGAGTTCCAGCTGCAGGTGATGGAGATACGCGCGCTGCTGGAGGGCGAGTGTGCCTGGTATGCCGCGCAGCGCGCCAGCGATGCCGAGCTTGCGGTGCTGGCCGAGGAGTATGCGCTGATGTATGAGCGTGGAAAGAGCGAGACCACCCTGGCCAAGGCGCGGGCAGACCTGCGCTTCCATATGTTGATCGCCGAATCCAGTCATAACCTGCTGCTGATCTCGTTCAGCCAGCTGTTCTACGAGCGCTACTTCAATGCGATCTATGGCGTTCTTTCACGCACGTTAAAACGGTTCGGCCGTTACCCCGAGGGGATACGCGGGCAGCATGCGGAGATCCATCGGGCGATTCAGGCTCGTGATGCCGAACATGCTCGGCGGATTGCACGTGAGCATATTCTGTATACCCGCGCGCTGCTGGCGGCGGAGTGAGGAAGTGCAGCTGTTCAGTCTGCAATCTCGATCAACCTCGTTTCGCTGACAGCCGCGCTACCACCCACCATCAAGCCCAGAATCGCAGCATCGCTGCCGGTTTTCAGCCTTACCTCGATCACACTGGGGGAGGGAAAGTGCATGAACTGCCCCTGCTCAATCAGGTAGCTGTCTTCCCGGATGACTAGCTGATCGTGAAGGTAACAAGCCATCGGCCCTGCGGCCATGCCGGTCGCCGCCTCTTCGTCGATACCGTAGCGTGGCGCAAACATACGCGTGCTCGCATGCCGCCCCGCCTCTCGCGTGTCGAGGGTGAAGACGTAAACGCCGATCAGGTCGAGCGCATCACTCAGTTCGGTAATGATCGCCCGGTCGGCACTCAACTTGGCCAGCGTTGCCGCATCCGTTACGCCTAGTACAACAAAGGAGTTTCCGGTATTGACCACTAGCGGCGCGGCCCCGGACAGCAGCTCATCGCCGCGCAGACCAAGACCCTGGAGCAGTTGCGCCTGGTGTTTCTCCGACAATGTCTGGTAGCGGGGGGCCAGCTGCTCCATATAGGCCTGGTTATTTTCTAGCCGGATCTCGCGGCAGCCGTCGATGGTCTCTTTGGATGCATGGGGTTTGGTTAGCTTGCCGATCTGGTTGAGGTAATTGAAGGTCGCTACGGTGGCGTGGCCGCAATGGGCAATCTGGCGTGTGGGTGTAAAGAATTCCAGCATAAAGTCGGCGTTGCCGGACGGCGAAACGAACGCCGTTTCGGACACCCCCACCGTGGCAGCGATACGCTGTTTCTGGTCGCGCGTAAAACGCTCGGCGTCCAGCACCACGCCCGCGGGGTTGCCACCGAGAGGCCCATCGGTAAAAGCATTTACGATCGGTACTTCAATCTTCATCGTTTATCTCCTTCAGGTTATCCCGTTAGGGGGTAGGCGCCGAACGAGGGGATCCAATTCTTTGTCTGCAACCTCGGCCATACCTTATTGCGCTGATTAGTGTTGCTAACGCGCTTGGCCAGTTTGGTTGCAGTAGGTCTTGCTTGAGATTGGCTCCTGTAAAGCTATGATCGGCTTCGAAGGGGAAAGGGACAAACGACAAAATCTGCTTCATACTTAAGTTTTGGTTATGTATGGAGTGGCTGGCTTGAAGCGCTTACCAAACCTCAAAGCCCTGCAGGCGTTCCGCTATGCTGGCGAGCTACAGAGCTTTAAGGCGGCTGCCGACCGGCTTCATGTCACTCAGGCCGCTATCAGTCAGCAGATAAGAACACTCGAGGAGCAGTTGGGGATCAAGCTGTTCAAGCGGCTGACTCGCGAAGTGGTGCTGTCGTCGGAGGGCAGCCAGTTACTGCCGTTTGTATCCAAGGCGTTTGCAACTCTTGAGCAGGGGATCGCAGTGTTGAACGACGATCCCGCCCCTAATCGACTCAACATCGCGACCTTGCCCTCCTTTGCCAGTCGCTGGTTGGTGCCTCGCTTGGGACGTTTTCGGGAGCAGGCGCCTGATCTAGTCGTCAGTCTGTCGCCAAGCCTGGAGCTCAGCTCGTTTGAGGCCAGTGATCTGGATGTGGCGATACGGTTCGGGCGAGGTCATTATCCCGGGCTGACCGCGATCAAACTGTTTGACGATTACCTGATTCCGTTGTGTCACCCCAGCCTGGTGGTGCAGGGTAAACCGGTGAAACGCCAGCTCGCCAGGCTGCCCCTGCTCTCTGATGATTCCCCGGACATGCAGTCCATCTGGGAGACGTTCCAGCAACGCTCGGAGATTCAGTTCGATAACAGTTCCGCGCGGCTTCAGGTCAACGACGCAACCCTGCTGATTGAAGCGGCCCTTGCCGGACAGGGGCTCACGCTGATGCGCTTCAGCCTGGCCTATGAACTGCTCGCCAGAGGCCTGCTGATCTGTCCGCTGCCGGTCTGCCTCAAGTCGCCGTTTGACTACTACCTGGTGGCGCCGGAACGTTACTTCAAGCGCCCGAAAGTCAGTCAGTTGGCGCAGTGGCTTGATATGGAGTTTGCCGAAACCCGGGGCGCTTGGACGAAGTTCAAAGCTGAGCTGTGAAGAAGTCACTGCTGTCCGACTCAATCTTTCTGCTCAGGCACTGCCGAACAGGCGCTCAATACACCTCATTCCTCATATTTCCGGCGACTCGTAGGGCGTGGTCAAGGTGGGCTCATGGCTCAACCGCGCGGCGAGAAAATCGATGAACACCCGCAACTTGGTCGGCAGGTGACGTGTGGGCGGGTAGAGTACCCAGGCATCGCCGCAATAGTTGGTATTGAACTTCCACTCCGGTAACACCTGTACAATCAGCCCCTGTTGCAGCGCATTGCGTGCAGTGAAGTAGGGCAGGCTGCCGATGCCGATATGGTGCAGCACCGCATCCAGCCGTGCACCGGTATGATTGGCGGCATAGCGGCCCCTGACATCGACACTGACACTCTTGTTGCCGTGCTGAAACTTCCAGCGTGAGTCGCCGGGTTCCTCGGCCAGATAGATACAGCTATGGGCTTTCAGATCCCGTGGGTGTCGGGGAGTGCCGTGCTGCTCCAGGTAGCGCGGCGTGGCGCAGAGCATGTGATCGATACGCAGCAACGGGCGTCCCATCAGTCCCGGTGGCGGTTGATCGGTGATCCGGATCGCCAGATCGATGCGGTCGTCGATCAGGTCCACATAGCGGTCGTCGAGCTGCATCTGCAGATCGATCTTTGGATAGCGGTTCAGGAATGCCGGCATATGTGGATGCACGACAAAACGGCCCACCGCCTTCGGCACACTGACCCGGATCAGTCCTTGCGGCTCAAGGTTGAACTGGCCCGAGGATTCCATCACCGCTTCCGCCGCATTGATCATATCCAGGCAGTGGGCATACACCTCCTGACCGCTTTCACTCAGGCGCAATTTGCGCGTGGTGCGTTGCAGTAGCCGGGTGCCTAAGGCCCGCTCCAGGCGAGTGACGGCGCGGCTGGTGGCGGAGGGTGTTGTACCCAGCTGACGGGCCGCTTCGGAGAAACTTTTAGCCTCCACCACGCGCACGAAAACCGCCATCTCAGGCATCAGTGCGATCGCTTTATTTTTGTCCATGAAGCAAAAGTCATTTGGTTTTTCATCGGATTATCAAGCCATTTTTCGCCCAATACAATGCTGATAACTCAACTGGATGGGCTGTAATCATGACCGAATGTATTTATCTGAACAGTGATACGTTGTGCCTGAACGCTGAGGTGGTCGAGTGTGCCGCCGTAGACAACGACCAGTATGCGGTGAGGATGAAGAGCACAGTGCTGCATCCGCAAGGGGGCGGACAGCCCAGTGATATCGGCTGGATCGGCGGTGTGCCGGTGATCGATGTGCGTCAGGAGCAGGGGGAGGTCGTTCACTATCTGATGGAGCCCGTCCCGCTCGGTCCGAATGCGGTGCAGGTCGATGAGTCGATGCGCCGGCTGCATAGCCGACTGCACTCAGCAGGTCATCTGATTGGGCATGTGGTCGAGCAACTCGGCTGGCGGCCGATCAAGGCTCACCATTGGCCGGGCGAATCTCAGGTGGTGTTCTGCGCCACGGAGAGTGCCCGCCCTGTCGACCTGGCCGAGATCGAGCTGCGCTGCATTCAGCTCATCGCGCGGGACCTGCCACGGCGGGTCAGTATCCGCGACGACGGCTACCGTGAGGTCGGCTTCGGTGATATCCAGGCCTATCCATGCGGCGGTACTCATGTGCGCTCCCTGGGGGAGGTTCACGGCGTTCTTATCCTCTCCTCCAAAACCAAAAAGAACCAACTCTCGATTCAATACGACGTTATCCCGTCATTCTGAATAGTCCATAGATTGTTGCGGCAGAGGAGGGTAATCATGTTACTGGAGTCGAATGAACTTGATTTAAATGCAATGGGAAAACTGGCAAGGCAGGAGGTGCTGGCGCTCAGGGTCAGGAAGTTCATCGCTAGCGATATCGCGTTGAAACTAGGCGATAAAATACTCTTTCAGGGGTTCGAAAAATACTCCAACGCACCGAGTATCGGTCGGATCGGGATGGCATTTTATGAGGCGGAGAACCAGCCGCCACGGATAGCGGACTATTTCGAAAGCGCCTACGAGAATATCGATGAACTCAGGAAAAGGTGCTTTCCCTACTTTTCGCCGATCGATCTGCTGCGCTGCAAGCTGGATGAGACCTGGTTGCCCGGTGCCCAGCTCGAAACCCTGTATGGCCGCAAGATGTATGTCGGCCTGTCGCGGGTGATCAAGCCCGGCGTCCGCTTTCTTGCCCACCATGACATCTTTGCCAAGGATGCGCCCGATAGCTTCAAGGCCCGCAGCCTGCAGACCCAGATCGCGGCGAATGTCTACCTGACCATGCCCAGTGAAGGCGGTGCAGTGCAGATCTGGGACCGGGAGCTGACACCGGAGCAGTTCGATGGTATGCGCGGCGACAGTTACGGCATCGACCCGGAGATATTGGGCGAACCGGACCTGGAGATACGTCCGGAGCCCGGCGACCTGGTGCTGTTCAACTCCCGGCGTATGCACGCCGTGACTCCGGGCAGTGACGACCTGCGTCTGAGTCTGTCCTGTTTTATCGGCTATCGCGGCGAGGCCAGCCCACTATCGTTCTGGAGCTGATATGGATATCGCTTACCTGCATGAATTTACCGCACTGGCACTGGTGCACTTTCTCGCCGTGGTGATCCCCGGGCCGGATTTCGCGATCACGGTACGCCAGAGCGTGCGCTTCGGACATCTGGCCGGCACGGTAACGGCGCTGGGGATCGGCGCCGGCATATCGGTGCACGTGATCTACACCCTGCTGGGGATCAGCGCGCTGATGCACACCACGCCCTGGCTGATGGATATGGCCAGCCTGGTTGGCGGTGTCTACCTGATCTACCTGGGGGTAGGGTTGATCAGAAGCCGACCTGCCAGGGCAGACGCGCTGGCTGCGGAAGCGGGGGCTCAGCAGAGCCCGCCGCTGCACCGTGCCTTTATGGTCGGTTTCATGACCAATGCGACCAACCCCAAGGCGACGCTGTTCTTTCTGGCGATCTTCACCACCCTGGTCAGCGGTACGACGCCACTGCCGGTGCAGATCCTGTATGGCAGCTGGATGTGTGTGGTGAATGCGACCTGGTTCATATTGGTCAGTTACATGTTTTCCCGCAACGGCGTCAGAAGCCGGTTTCTCTGCCTGGGACACTGGCTGGAGCGGACCATGGGGGGGCTGTTGATCGGTGTCGCGTTGATCTACTTTGAACGCTTGGGGCATAGCGTGTTCGATGAGTGGTTGAGCGCTGTGGTGTAGCGCTTATCTACCCCTCGGGGTGTATTGGTTTCGATCCTCGAACTCCCTAGTCTGGTCACTATCGGAATAATCGGATGAGGAGCTCTCGATGCATACCCTGGCTGAATGGACTGCGCTGGCGCAGACACTCGAATTTCGCAACCTGGCCTGGATCGATGGCGGATTTCGTGCCGCCATCAGTGGTGATACCTTCCCGGCGATCAATCCGGCCACCGAAGAGCTGCTGGCCGAGGTGGCCAGTTGCGATAGCGCGGACATCGATGCGGCCGTGGTTGCCGCACGCCGGGTATTCAAGTCCGGAGAATGGTCGCGCAGCGCCCCGGCCGAGCGCAAGCGGGTGCTGCTGAAACTGGCTGATCTGATGGAACAGCACAGCGATGAGTTCGCGCTGCTCGATACCCTGGATATGGGCAAGACCATCAACGAGATGGTCTATATCGACGTACCCGACGCCATCGACTGCCTGCGTTGGACCGCGGAGTGTATCGACAAGGTATACGGCGAGATCGCGCCGACCAAGCCGAGCACCCTGGGCCTGATCACCCGCCACCCGATCGGTGTGGTCGGGGCGATCACGCCCTGGAACTACCCGCTGCTGATGGCAATGTGGAAGCTGGCGCCGGCGTTGGCCGCCGGCAACAGCGTGGTGCTCAAACCCTCAGAGAAGGCGTCGCTGAGCTGCCTGCGTCTGGCCGAACTGGCGCGCAAGGCCGGTCTGCCCGATGGCGTACTGAACGTGGTGCCGGGCTTTGGCCATACCGCGGGCAAGGCGCTGGCGTTGCATATGGATGTGGACAGCCTGGCCTTTACCGGTTCCACCCGTGTCGCCGGTATGCTGATGCAGTACGCCGGTCAGTCCAACCTGAAACGAGTGTGGATCGAAGCGGGCGGCAAGTCGCCGCTGATCGTGTTCGACGATTGCGCCGATATCGAGGCGGCGGCACGTGGTGCGGCGGGGGCGATCTTCTCCAATCAGGGCGAGGTGTGTATCGCCGGTTCCCGCCTTTATGTGCAGAACAGTATCCGTGAGCCATTCATCGAGGCGCTGAAGCGCTTTGCCGGTAAATACCAGCCCGGCAATCCGCTTGATCCTAAAGTGAAGATGGGGCCGATGGTGGACAGGGCACAGCTGGACACAGTCAATCGCTATATCCAGAGCGCCATCGACGAGGGCGGCACGATTGCACATGGTGGCCTGGCCGACACCGATGGCCAGGGCTTCTACCCGCGGCCGACCATCGTCACCGATACCCGTCCCGATATGACCTGCGTGCGCGAAGAGATCTTCGGCCCGGTGCTGTCGGTGGCCGGTTTCGACAGCGAAGAGGAGGTGATCGCGCTGGCCAATGACAGCATCTACGGCCTGGGCGCCTCGATCTGGACCGACAACCTCTCCCGTGCCCACCGTGTCGCCGCGGCGATCGAGAGCGGTATGGTCTGGGTCAACGGTTGGGGCGAGGGCGATACCACCATGCCGTTCGGCGGCGTCAAGGGCTCCGGCAACGGCCGCGACAAGTCGCTGCATGCGCTGGAGAAGTATTCCGAACTGAAATCGGTCTGGATCAGCCTTTAAGTTTCCACCCTCCTGTTCGCGCCTGCCGTTTTTCTGGGCAGGCGCGCCCCCTTTCCGCAGTACTCTTGGCACTATCACCTCTGCTGATACAAACAACGCTTGGCGGGATCACGCGCCTGGCGTAGCCGTGTTGGCATTTGCCGAGGCGATAGCGTGGGGCGTTATTGAGTCAACATGCCGGACATGAACCGGCTGGCAGGCGGAAACAAAAAAAGAGGCCGCCGACAATGTGTCGGGCGGCCTGCTAGCAAGTATGCGGTAGCGAAGAGGTGCTGAAAAAGTGCGAAGGTTAGTTACCGTCCCCGGCTAGAACAGAGTTCCAGGCTCGGGTGCGCATACGACCGGTTTTCATTGCTACATCCTCCAGCGGGAACAACAACTCCTGCTTCTCCTCGGGGATATACATGTGCGGATCGTTACGAATCGGCTCTATGACCAGTTCGGTCGCATCCTTGTTGGCGTTCGGGTAGCCGATCTCGTTGCTGGCGCGGGCGATCACGTCCGGGCGCAGCATATAGTTGATGAACGCATGTGCCTCGTCGAAATCCGGTGCGTTGCTGGGGATTACCATGACGTCGGACCAGAAGGGGACGCCTTCGCGGGGCAGCGACATGCGCACCTCGACGCCGTTATTGGACGCGCGCGCGATCTTGTTGGCCAATGCCATGCCGCCGGACCAGCCCACGCCCAGGCAGATGTTGCCGTTGGCCAGATCCATGCCGTAGCGAGATGAGTTGAAGTATTTCACGTAGGGACGGATCTTCAGCATCAGGTCACGCGCCTGCTCGTAATCCGCCTTTTGGGTCGAATGGGAGGGCAGGCCCAGGTAATTCAGTGCGATCGGCATGATCTCGTCGGCCGAGTCGAGTAGACCGACACCGCAATCTTTCAACTTGCTGATGTTCTCCTCCTTGAACAGGATATCCCAGGTATCCATATCCACGTCGCTACCCAGTGCTTCTTCGATCGCCTTGGCATTGTAACCAATCAGCGTGGTGCCCCACATATAGGGGATGGCGTACTGGTTGCCGGGATCGTTGATCTCCAGAGAGTGCATCACTTTTTCGTCCAGATGCGGCAGATTGGGCAGCTTTGATTTATCCAGTGGCTGGATCGCCTTGGCGTTTATATAGCGCTTCATGGTCGTACTGCTGGGGAACACGACGTCGTAACCGGAGTTGCCGGTCAGCAGCTTGGATTCCAGCATCTGCGGATTGTCGAATACGTCGTAGATCGGGTGGATGCCGGTCTCTTTTTCGAAATCCTCGAGAATCTGTGGTGGAAGATATTCGAGCCAGTTGTAGATACGGACCACGCGCTGCTGCTCCTCGGCCTGGACGCCAGCGGTCAGCATCGAAACGGTCAGCAGCAGAGTTGCTTTAACTGCGTTGATTTTCATTGTTTTTCTCCGTTACGTCTTGGTTGGCGATCGATCAGTAGCGGTAAGTGAAGTAGAGTTCCAGAGTGGAGAAATCCTTATCGCCGAAGACGGATTCCGCCGCCTTGCCCGGGCTGACGCGGCTGTACGCGATTGACGCCAGGATACTCTCGTTGGGATACCAGTCGAGGAACAGCGTGGTCTCGTTGCCGAAATCCTTGCTGGCTACCGGAGCGCCAAACAGATTGGCTTCATCCAGCTTGAAGTCGTAGTAGATCGCGCCGATACCCATGGTCGGACCCAGATCGGCCTTGACCCATACCTGGTCGACCACCTCATTGCTGTTGTTGAGCAGGTAGTTGCCGGTGATCTCGCCGACGATCCAGGTGCCCCAGTCGATGTAACCCTTGGCCAGGGAGTCCCAGGTTTTCTGCGTGTTGTCGCCCAGGTTGTCGTCACCCGAGAAGTAGGAGTGACGGTAGCCGATGCGCGGGCGTGACTCGAATGCCGAGAAGGCGTATTCCGCTTCCGCGAACCAGGCGCTGGCATCGTAGTCGACTCCGTCGCCGCTGCCGGTTTGAATCGCATACTCGCCGGAGAGGGTCAGATCGGGCAGCGAAGGGATGTTCAGCCCCAGGCCACGAACGCTGTATACGCGCATGCCGTCGCGAGCTGCCGAGTTACTGTCCGACTGCACGCCCAACGCCATGGCACCCAGCATGCTGCGCTCGCCCAGATAGTAGTCGACGTTGGCGCCGTTCATGCGGTACCCGCCCAGATGGCTATCGGTTTCCAGCGAAAACCCCTGCACCGAGTAGGCATCGCTGTCGTAGCGCAACACGGCTGAATCATGGAAGGCGTGGCGCGGGGCGAGCCAGAGTGCGGCGTCGTCGAACATATCCAGGTTACCGTCCATGACGATAAAGCCGTTGCCGACCATGAAGTCCTGGTGGCCGAGGGTGAAGCGCCAGCCCTGCGACTCGAAGCCGGCATACAGCTCTTCGACTTTGATACTGTCATCGGAACCGTTGGTGAGTCCGGCGGCATCGCCGTCGCCGCGGGTGGCGGCCGCGATTGCGGATGCGGCACCGACCAGATTGAAGTCGGGGCTAAGGCTATAGTTCAGCTTGGCGCTGGGGGTGACAAAGTACTCTTGCCAGTTGGCGTCCTCGTCTGTCACCTCCAGGCTGCGAACATCGAAGCGTCCGGCGCCGAAGTTGGTATTGCGGGTAAATAGGGCTGCGCTGCCAAGCGACACACCCAGTTCGGCTTTCAGATCACCTTTCTCAACGGTATAGCCGGCGTGTGCAGCGCTGCATGCAAGCAGCAGTGCCGCGCCCGGTACCAGACGTTCGAGATGGGTTTTCATCACTGATACTCCTTGGTTTTCGTTATTGGTTATGGAGGGGCCGCCGAAAAGGTCTGCCGGTGAGCAGACAGGTGTTGCCGTTATTGTTTTAGGTGCGCCGCGATCGCTTTCAGCAGGCGGACGCTATCGGTGTCGAGCAGCCCGACCGCCTCGGGTAGAGACGACTGTTTGACGATCACGACCTGGGCCGGAAAGTCGATGAACAGGTATTGACCGTGGATGCCGCCGGCCATGATTGACTGGCTGTCGTGGTTGGAGACATACCATTGGCTCTTGTAGGAAGCGCCCGGTACCCAGCTGTGGAAATCCTCGTCCTGGGCGTAGATGGCCGGGTCCGAACCGCCCGCGATACGGAAGATGGTGTCGACACCGATCAACTGCTCGCCGTTGAAGCGGCCGCCTTCTGCGAGCAGCAGGCCGAATCTTGCCATATCACGCGCGGTGGCGTTGAAGCCTGCTCCGCACACGCTGCGACCCCAGGGATCGGCGAGAAAATAGCCGCTGTGCTCGGCGCCCATGCGTGACCAGATCTCGGTCAGCATATCGGCGCAGGAGCGGCCCGATGCTCGCTCCATGACCCAGGCCAGGGCTTCGGTGCAGGCGGTCACATAGTGGAACAGCCCGCCGTGCTCACCCTGTTTTCGCAGGGTCGGCAGATACTCGTACAGGGAGCGATAGTGGGAGTAAGCCGACGGTGCCGGCTGGAAGCCGCAGGCGTAACCGTATTGAGAACTCTCGGATGCCGGATCGTCGTACTGTTCGCTGTATTCGATGCCGACAGCCATATCCATCAGTTCGCGTACCTTGGCATCGGCGAAGGCGCTGCCGGCGAACTCCGGTACGTAGCGGTCGGCAGGTGCCTGCGGATCGAGTACGCCATCGCCTATCAACTGCTCGGCCAGGGTGCCGATCAGTGATTTGGTCACCGAAAACATGATGTGACGATCATCGGCCTGCTGTCCGGCAAAGTAGCGCTCGTAGACAAGCTTGCCCCCCTTGAGCACGACGAAGGCATCGGTGTTGGTCGCGCAGAGCGCCTCCGCTACCGTCACCTCCCGTCCGCAGTTGCTGGAAAAGCTCAGATCACCGAGTTCGATCGGCGCCTCCGGCAACGCTCTTACCGGAGTCCGTCCGGCCGGGACTTCGACGTTGGGACGCAGGCGGTTCAGGTGACGAAACCCCCATCGGCTGTACGGCAACCGCATCCAGTTGTCCCAGGTGACCCTTAGCTCCGGTGCCGGCGGAAAGCCCTGCATAAGCGACGGTGCATCGCTTGGCGTTGCCAACGCCCGCTGTGCCGCTTCGTACAGGGCATCGATCTGTTGCTGTTCCGTTAAAGCATCATGGCTGTACATCGTGTTGTCCTAAGTCTGCAGTAACGAGGTGTGATGTGATAATTTTTAACCCTATAAAATATTTTAGTCAATAAAAAATTATATCGAATTAAAATTTTTACAGGGTAAACGTGGGTGGTAAGATACGGCACACAGTCAACCCGGCAGGGAGTCAGTCTTGTGAGTGGATTAAGGGAACGACAGAAGGAGATGCGGCGTCGGGCGATTCGCCAGGCGGCGATCGAACTGTTCGAGAAGCAGGGGTACAGGGATACGACCATCGAGCAGATCGCACGGCAGGCCGGGGTCACCGCGCCGACCGTGTTCAACTACTTCGGCTCGAAGCAGGCGATACTGCTGGAGATCGTCCAGGACATCGACAAGGCGGCTCTCGAGGCGGCCTGCCGCGATATAGACAAGTACACGGATCCGCTGGATGCCTTGTGCCGTCTGGAGCAGGTGATTGTCGACCTGACCCTGAAATCCTTCCCTACTTCATTTTGGCGCGAGTTGTTGCCGATGCTGATTGTCGAGGCCGGCAGTGGCCTGCCCGAGAGCTATCGCAACTCCAACGATCTGCTCAAGCAGGGGATAGCCTCGGTGCTGGAGGGGATGAAGGCGAAGGGGGTTCTCAGAGAGGATCTGGACGTGCACGTAGCGGCCAGGCTTTTGAACGAATACTCCTATCTGCAGCTGATGCGACTGACCAGCCGTGACGATTACGACATCGAAGCGCACCGGCGGGATGTCCGCGAGACCACCGCGCTGGTGCTGTATGGCATGATCAAACACTAGTCCATGTGTCGGCCCGCTGGATCGACTGTATAGGCTAGGTCAGGTGGGGCTCCACCGACAGCGCCTTCAGATGGCCCAGGAACAGGGTAAAGATCTCGGACTGGGTCGAGGTGTCCAGCTTGGCATGGATATTCTTGCGATGCACCTTCACCGTGCCGACACTGATATTGAGCTTGTCGGCGATCGCCTTGGATGAGTTGCCTTTCAGAATCAGGTGAGTGATCTCGCGCTCGCGCTGGGTCAGCACGCCGCTGCCGAAACTCTTCAGCGCCTGCTTCACCGAGTCATCGGACTCTTCGTACTGCACGTACTCGCCGGCCTGCGCCAGCCAGAACTGCCGGAACAGGGCACTGATCACCGGGTAGATCTCCTGCAGTGCGCGCAGCTCCGAGCGGGTGATGGTGCCCAATCCCTTGCAGCGGCCCAGTGAGATGGCGCAGGTGACTTCGGAGTCCAGCTTGATGATCATCACGATCTCATCGACGATGCCGAAGTACTGGTAGCACTCCTGGTAGAAGTCGGTCTCCTCGAACGAGTCCGGCGCGTACTCGGCCAGGCGGGTCACCCCCGATACCGTTTCGTTCTGGATCGCATCAAACAGCGGATCGAGCAGGTAGTAGCCGTTATTGAGGAAGGAGCGCAGCGTACTGCTCTGCTCCGAAGGATCGATCGGGTGGATGACGATCGGCTTGAACGACTTTTTGTAGGTCACGATCAGCGAGGTGTCGAAGTGACAGTAGCTGGCCAGCACCTCGACCAGTACGCGGGGAAAGCTGCGCAGGCGGATATGGTCGATCAAGACGGCCAGGTTTTTCTGCCAGCTGTCCTGGAGGTTGATCGTCTGGTAAGTGTCGCTCATTCGGGTACTGCGATAATGTGCGCGGTGTTGAGCGCGCCGGTTGGAAAACTGTTCAGTCCTTTTTTCTTCTACACAAAAAAACGGCATATCACAACTCCAGCTATCTCTGCCATAGCAGCAAGTTGCGATATGCCGCAGCGGCAATAGCAAAAAATATCAGTGGATTACTGGGCTACCTTGATACCCATATCGGCCAGCGATTTGACCGTCAGGTCGAGGCAGGTCAGCGCCTTGTCGATCAGCTCGTCGATCTCCGCCTTGCTGATCACCAGCGGCGGCGACAGCACCATGCGGTTGCCGCAGGCGCGCATGATCAGGCCGTTGGCGAAGCAGTGGTTACGGCAGATCGTGCCCACATCCAGGTTGGAATCGAACAGCTTGTGCGTGCTCTTGTCCTGGGCCAGTGCCATGCCGGCGATCAGGCCGACACCTTCGATATGGCCGACCAGCGGGTGGCCGCCGAGTCGCTCGCGCAGCTGCTGCTGCAGGTAGGGGCCGGTTTCATCGCGGACCTGCTCGATGACCCTCTCCTCGCGCAGAATGCGCAGGTTCTCCAGCGCCACCGCGGCGGCGACCGGGTGGCCGGAGTAGGTGAAGCCGTGGAAGAACTCGCCGCCCTTGGCGATCAGGGCGTTGGCCACGCGATCGCCGACGGCGACGGCGGAGATCGGCTGGTAGCCGGAGGATAGCCCCTTGGCCATCGAGATCAGGTCCGGTTTGATATCGAAGGTCTGGCTGCCGAACCAGTTACCGGTGCGACCGAAACCGCAGATCACCTCATCGGCCACCAGCAGAATGTCGTACTTGCGGCAGATCTTCTGGATCGCCGCCCAGTAGCCCGGCGGCGGGGTGATGACACCGCCGGCGCCCTGGATTGGCTCGCCGACGAAGGCGGCCACGTTATCCGGCCCCACCTGCAGGATCTTCTCCTCCAGTGCCTGGGCGCAGGTCTGGGCAAACTCCTCCGGGCTCTGACCGTCGGCTTCGCCGTACCAGTAAGGCTGGCGGATATGCTCCATGCCCGGCACCATCGGGCCGCCCTGTTTGTGCATGGCGGACATGCCGCCGAGGCTGGTGCCGCCGATGGTGCTGCCGTGGTAGGCGTTGTTGCGCGAGATCATCACCTTGCGCCAGGGCTTGCCCTCGACCTCCCAGTAGCGGCGCACCATGCGGATGATGGTGTCGATCGCTTCCGAGCCGGAGTTGGCGAAGAAGATGTGGTTCAGATCGCCCGGTGTGACCGCGGCCAGCTCCTTGGCCAACTGAGTGGCCGGATTGGTGGTGGTCTGGAAAAAGGTATTGTAGTAGGGCAGCTGGTTCATCTGCTCCTTGGCCACATCGGCCAGCTCTTTGCGGCCGTAACCGATATTCACGCACCACAGGCCCGCCATACCGTCGATGATGCGGTTGCCCTCGCTATCCCAGAGGTATACGCCTTCCGCGCGCTCGATAATCCGGGCGCCCTTGTTGTTCAGGGCCTGGGTATCGGTGAAGGGGTGCAGGTGGTGTTCCGCATCCAGAGCGCGGATATCATCGCTGCGGACCGGTTCCTTATTGATCGCGTTCATTCATAATCTCCAGTATGCGTTGAGCTATCTTCTGAGGGGAAGGCCCGGCAGCCCGCGACCGTTGGGGTGTCGTCTGGGGCGCAGGGCCGTACCCACGAGGGATAGATTCACAGTACCGGCTCACGCCTTTTTGCGAATATACCTACCCGGGGATATTTTGAGTCCAAGGCAGGCTCTATAACCTAAAGCCATACTGTTTAAGCCATCTTCAGAGGATAGATGATGAGGATCGGAATTCTTGCCACCGGTATCACGCCGGATTCACTGCTGGGCCAGTACGGCTCCTACGCGGATATGTTTATCGATCTGATGGGACCGCAGGCGCACGACTACTCGGTGTTCGATGTGCGTGACGGAGATTTTCCCCAGTCGCACGATCAGTGCGAGGGCTGGATCATCACCGGCTCCAAGTGCGGCGTCTATGACGATCTGCCGTGGATGCGTACCCTGAAACAGCTGATCATTGACATTTATGAAGCCGATATCCCGATGGTCGGCATCTGCTTCGGCCACCAGATTATCGCTTCCGCGTTCGGCGCCAGGGTCGCCAAGTATGAGGGCGGCTGGGGTGTCGGCCTGCACACTTATGCCATCGAGGGTGAGCACAGCTTCCTCGATGGCGGCGAGCGCAGCTTCACCATCAGCGCCATGCACCAGGACCAGGTGCTGGAGCTGCCGCAGCATGCACAGCTGTTCGCCACCTCCGAGTTCTGCCGTTATGCCGGTCTGGTGTACGGCAACCGCATCCTGACCCTGCAGGCGCACCCGGAGTTCAACAAGGATTACGAACGCGATCTGGTGCTGGCGCGCAAGGGCGTAGTGGTGCCCGACGAAGTGGCCGATAAGGGGTTGGCGACGCTGACCGCTGAAGCGCAAGTGGACTCGGCAAGGGTAGCCAAGTGGATGGCGCGCTTTCTGGCACGGGGCTGATAACGAATGGACTCACTAGAGGCTCAGCCCGACTAACGCCGGACTCGGGGTCGGGCGATTCCCTGCGATACCCGGTGTGTTCACACCGGGTCACTCACGCAACAGAAAACCCTAAAAAATAGCGGTAACCGCCCACCTGACCAGGCATGCTGCCCAGATCAGCAGATCCTGGAATATTCCTGTTCATCCCTCCAACTTCAAATCCTTAGCAAACGCAATTATGGTATTTTGTGTCGATGTTTGAGGACAGTAGGCCTCAGCGCTGATTTCGCGATCTCCGGGACCATGGAGCGTTTACTCTTGACCAAGAAATACCAGATTCTGATTATTCTCAGCCTCCTCTTGTTCACCGGGTTTATCAGCACCAGCCTGATCAGTTATTTCACCGCACGCGACAGCCTGGAACGGGAGATCGAGGAGAGCACCCTGCCGCTGACCGGCGACAACATCTACTCCGAAATCCAGCGCGATCTGCTGCGCCCGATCTTTATCTCCTCGCTGATGTCGCACGATACCTTTGTCCGCGACTGGGTGATTGCCGGCGAACAGGACACTGAAGCGATTACCCGCTATCTGAAAGAGATTCAGGCGCGTTATGAAACCGAGACCAGCTTCTTCGTGTCGGACAAGACCCGTTGGTACTATCACCCCAAAGGCGCGATCAAGCAGGTGAGCAAGACCGATCCGCAGGATGCCTGGTATTTCCGCTTCAAAAGCGACCTTGCGCCCTACGAAATCAATATCGACCGGGACACGGCCGACCCCAGCCGCATAACGGTTTTCATCAACTACAAGGTCTACGATTACAACGGCAATTTCATCGGCGCTGCCGGTGTTGGCCTGTCCACCTCGGTGGTCAAACAGCTGATCGAGGACTATCAACAGCGATTCAATCGGGAGATATTCTTCATCAACCGTTTCGGTAAGGTGATGATACATAGCGATAGCTATACCGGTGCCGATCAGATCCGCAACAGTCCCGAACTCAGTGTCTACGCGACTCGGATTCTGACCTCGCCCAGCAGCGCATTCAGCTATCAGTCCGCAGGACAAACCATCTACGTCAACAGCCGTCTGGTACCGGAGTTCAACTGGTACCTGATCGTGCAGCAGGCCAACAGTCCGGCCTCCGAGAGGATCTATCACACCCTGATCCTGAACCTGATCGGCTCGGTTATCGTCACCCTGATTGTGCTGTTGCTGGCCTGGCTCACGATCAACAAGTTCCAGCGCCGCCTGGAAGCACTGGCCCAGACTGACAAGCTGACCGGACTGGCCAACCGCCAGGTATTGGACCGGGTACTACCGCAGCAGATAGCCCAAGCGCGTCGGCGGGGTGAACCGCTGAGCTGCATGATCGGCGATCTGGATGGCTTCAAGCAGGTTAATGACACCTACGGCCATCCGGTCGGTGACCAGATGATCAACTCAATCGCCGAGCTGTTCACATCGATGACGCGAGGGGCCGACCTGGTCTGCCGTTGGGGCGGCGATGAGTTCCTGTTCCTGCTGCCCAACTGCGACCGGCAACAAGCCGGTCAACTGGCCGAAAAGCTGCGTGATGCCGTCGAGCAGCATCGGCTGCGAGTGAGCAATGACCTGGTCGGGGTAACATTAAGTCTAGGCATCGCTGAACTCAGTGAGCAGGATGCTCCGGATGAACTGATCCTGCGCGCCGATCATGCACTGCTGGCGTCGAAAGGTGGCGGACGCAACCGGGTCAGTGAACCGCCGCTGGAGTATCAGCCGGGGTAGCATCAGGCGGCCTGCCGGTCGGCATAGCAAGGTAAGAACGCCTCGGGTTTATCACACCGGTGCTACAGTATGCAGTATTGTTCGATGCGGCCTGACAGGGTGTTGTTCACAGGTTGCTTAACGTATTCATGACCGGTGTATAGCTCATGGTTCGAGGTTCAAGCCGCAGTCACCACCACGTGTCCCCCAGCCGAGAGCCGGTGAGCGCGGCCGCCACCTGGGAGGTGTTCAAGACGATCTGGCCCTACCTATGGGAGTTCCGCACTCGCATGGGCGCCGCCTTTGTGCTGCTGGTGGCGGCGAAGGTGGCGACCGTGACCATGCCCTGGGCACTGAAAAACATCGTCGATGGCCTGGACAGGTCTCAGCACCAAGTGCTTGTTGTACCTCTGTTGATGCTGGCGTTCTACGGTCTGTTGCGCTTCGGTTCGGTGTTTTTCGCCGAGGCGCGTGATGCGGTATTCAGCCGCATTACCGAGCGTGCCATGCGGCGCATGGTGCTGCGCGTGTTCCGCCACCTGCATGCGCTGGAACTGGAGTTTCACCTGTCGCGCCAGACCGGTGGTATCTCCCGAGATATCGACCGGGGCGGCAACGGCTTCGGTTTCCTGATGCGGATGCTGGTGTTCAATATCGTGCCGACGCTGATCGAGCTGGCACTGGTGGCCGGTATCCTGCTGATCAACTTCAGCGCCTGGTATGCGCTGATCATCCTGATCTGCGTCGGTATCTACATCTACTTCACCGTGGTTACCACCGAGTGGCGCAACCGCTTCGTGCGCGAGATGAACCAGCTCGATTCAGAGACCAACACCCGCGCCATCGACAGCCTGCTCAACTACGAGACGGTCAAATACTTCAACAACGAGGAGTATGAGTCAGAGCAGTATGACCGTAACCTGGCGCGCTGGGAGTCGGCCAGGCTCAAGACCCGGATGACGCTGATGCTGTTGAACAGCGGCCAGGCGCTGATCATCGCCTCCGGCATGGTCGCGCTGCTCTGGCTGGCGGCAGGCGATGTGGTCAACGGCGAGATGACCCTGGGCTCGCTGGTGATGATCAATGCCTACATTCTACAGCTGTTCCTGCCGTTGAACTTCCTCGGCATGGTCTACCGCGAGGTGCGCCGGGCGCTGACCGATATCGAAAACATGTTCGCGCTGCTGAAAAAAACGCCCAGCGTCAAGGATGCGCCCGATGCCAAACCGCTGGAGGTCAGTGAGGGTAGTGTGGAGTTTCGCAATGTGAGCTTCGCCTACCACGTCGAGCGCCCGATTATCCGCAACCTCAGCTTCCGCGTGGAGCCCGGCCAGAAGGTCGCCATTGTCGGACCCAGCGGCTCCGGCAAGTCCACCCTGGCGCGGCTGCTGTTCCGCTTCTACGATCTGGATGGCGGCGAGATCCTGATCGACGGCCAGCCGATCCGCGACGTCACCCAGCTCAGCCTGCGCAGGGCGATCGGCGTCGTGCCCCAGGATACCGTGCTGTTCAACGACACCATCTTCAGCAACGTGGCCTATGGCCGCCCCGAAGCGGCGGCCGAAGAGGTACACGAAGCGATCCACCTGGCCAACCTGGACCACTTTATTCGGGCCCTGCCCGAGGGGGATAAGACACGGGTCGGCGAGCGTGGGCTCAAGGTCTCCGGCGGTGAAAAGCAGCGTATCGCCATCGCCCGCGTAATCCTGAAAAAACCGCCGATCTTGCTGTTCGACGAAGCTACCTCGGCGCTGGACAGCGCCACCGAACGCGCCATCCTGGCGGCGCTGAACAAACTGGCGAAAAACCACACCAGCCTGGTGATCGCCCACCGCCTGTCGACGGTGATCGATGCCGACCAGATCCTGGTGATGGAGCAGGGCGAGATAATGGAGCGGGGGACGCACCAGCAGCTACTGGCCCAGAACGGCCGCTATGCCCGCATGTGGCAGCTGCAACAGAATACGCATGAGTGAACAGTTACTACGAGTTCGGCCCAGGCGTAAGGCGGATTACCCCAGCTCCGATCTACCAAAACCAGGGTGAGGAGGTCTCTCGGATAAGTGTTTGTGTCAGGAAACACTTAAAATACATTAGAATTGTATGATATTGAGCTGTCCGCCCGACCATAGGTGTCCAGATGTCGCAGAATCGAACTGGATTGGAATGGATAACCCTGCTTGTCAGCCTGGTTATGCTGGGTGTGTATATCCTGTGGTCGACAGTAGATCAGAAATATGAGGTTGAGCAGCGCGAACAGGATCGACTATCGGTCCAGGCACGCGTGATCGACATTCACATCTCCCAGCAGCTCAGCGCTATCCGCCACGTGTTGACCGAAGTGCGCGAGCGGTTCCCAATCTGGCAGAATCAACAGCGAGGCATGAGCTTGGCCAACGAGCGCCTTTCGGCGTTTACCAGTGCGCTTACCGGCGTCAGGAGCCTGTCCATTGTCGATGCCACTGGCTTCATAATTGCCTCTAATCTCCCGTCACTGATCAATCACGAGGTTCAGGATCGAGAATATTTTCAATTGGCCAGTGCGGAACGCAATCCCGGTATTCTGCATATCAGCCCTCCATTTACGGCCGTGACAGGCAACTGGGTGATTCTGTTGTCGATGACGGTGCTCTCCGACGAAGGCGAGTTCACCGGTCTAGTGATAGCGTCGCTCGATCAGGACCGGTTTCGCGCCTCGATGAACGCGGTCAATTATGCGGATGATATGTGGTCAGCCATCGCCCATGGTGATGGTCTGCAGTTCATCATGGAGCCGGATCGAGCCGGTCAGGCCGGAATGAATCTGGCTCAGCCTGGCTCCTTTTTCACCCGCCACGTGGAGAGTCACAATACCGAGAACGTATTAAGCGGCAAGGTGTATTCGACTGGTGAACACCGCACCATGGCCCTGCGCACCATTCAACCGGCTGAACTCAAAATGGATAAGCCGCTGGTCATTGCCGTTGGGCGCGACAGTAACAAGATTTTCCAAGAGTGGCGCTGGGAGACGACCCTGCACATCACGCTATTTGCGATGCTGTTATTCGTATCCGTCGTCTCATTGATGAGGCTCCAGCGCATTCAACGTGAGAAGGAGCGCAATGCGGCCGCGGCGACGTCGGCGATAAACAAGAAAAACAGCGAGCTTGAAACACTCAATGAGAGCCTGCGCTCTCTCGCGCTGATGGACGGGTTAACCGGTATCGCGAACCGCAGGCATTTTGATGACGTGATCGACAAGGAGTGGCGGCGCTGTGAACGTGAGCAGGCGCCGCTGGCACTGATGATGATAGACATCGATCACTTTAAGGATTTTAACGATCACTACGGCCATCTGCGGGGCGATGACAGCCTTAAATTGATCGCCAACACCATTAGCCAGGAGTTAAGCCGCGGCGGTGATCTTGTCGCACGGTATGGTGGCGAGGAGTTCGTCTGCCTGGTGCCAAAATGCGATCTGGATGCCGCTAACGCCAAGGCCGAATCGATCCGACTGGCGATCGCCGCCCTCGATATCCCCCATGAGCACTCAAGCGCATCGCCACATGTCACCATCAGCATCGGCTTGGCCGTGGAGATACCCACAAGTGATGATGCTCCGGCTTCGCTTACCGCTCTGGCGGACAAGTGCCTATATAGAGCCAAGCAGCAGGGGCGGAATAGGGTGTGTTCGGCGCTGAGTTAAAGTGGGTTTATCACGCAAAAGTCAGCTAGCGACCCGGAGCTGACGTGGTGGAAAGAGCTACCGCATAGACTGGTTTTGGCCCTGAGCTGACTCTGTGCTCTATGGATTATCAATATCAATGGGGTTCTACCCCGTTACTGCGGACACTTCTGAAAAGAGGCACAATGTGCCAAAGGAGTGTTCATGACCAAACGCAGAAAATACAGCGCCGAGTTGAAGCGTGAGGCGATTGCCTTGACCCGTCAGCCCGGTGTGAGCTGTCGCCAGGTAGCCATAGAGATCGGGGTGAACCCTAACGTGTTGTCTCGCTGGCGGCGTGAAGCTGATGAGTCAACCGACAAGGCTTTTAAGGGATCAGATTCCCCTAGGGATGAGGAACTAGCTCGCCTGAAACGGGAACTGGCGCGGGTTAAAAAGGAGCGCGATTTTTTGCGCGAAGCGGCAGTGTTCTTCGCCAAAGAGTCGTCCTGAAGTATCAGGCAATCCGGCACTGTCGCAATGACTTCCCAATACGATTAATGTGTCGATGCCTGAAGGTGTCAGCCAGTGGTTATTACGCTTGGGCGTCGAACCCTACTTCAGACAGGGATAAAGCGAATCAGCGCCTATTAGCTCGCATCGCGAGATCCACGCGGATAGTGGCGGCGTAATTGGCGCACCACGGATGCAAGAGGACCTGGTCGCTGAAGGGCAATCTGTCAGCCTGAATCGGGTTGCCCGGTTGATGTCAGCGAATGGCCTCCAGGGTTGGCCGAGGAAGAAACGACGGGGCATGCGCAGACCTTCCTTACGCCCAGCAGGCATTCGGAATCACCTGGAGCGTGATTTCACTGCTATGAACCGGGAAAGTGGATCCTACAATGGCAAACGACGCATCCGTGGAGGCCGCCATCGCATCCGCACCGTGATGTTCATGGCGATGCTCTCGTCCATCCAATGTAACCCCGTTTTTAAACGCGTCTACGAGCACCTGAAGGCCCAGGGGAAGCTACCCAAAGTAGCCATCATCGCCTGCATGCGCAGCTCATTATCGTGCTCAATACGCTCCTGAAAAACGAGGAGCGCTGGTGTGAAAAAACGGCCTGAATATTATGACTGGACACCACAGTCACTTGTTATATGCTCTGGTCATTTTTAACTTCCTTGCAGTTAACAAGTAACAGCCAAGTCAAAAAGTAGAGAATAAAAACAATTGCAAGTGCGAGCAGATATGCCGAAATGTCACGGATGCGTAATGCCCTAATAACATCTTGATGGGAAGATAAGCAAGTATTCCAAGTGAAAAAAACAATCCGCACCATTGTTATTACGATTCGCACTACACTCTGGACAGACTATCTCTGCCTTTGAGAATAAGGGAACCCGAGCTCCACAATTAGGACATTTCATCACTTTCCTTGACCTTCACTTTTTACATATGACGCTAAGTTCAGTGGTGGCCGGAACCGAGCCCCATCATGCTTAATATAATGAACGTAGCGAATTGGGTAAGAAGGAGCGGAGTGTAGGGCATCCGTTGCAACGTCTGGTTATGCGCATAACCTGGATCAAGACAGCAGCGAAGCCAATAAAACCACCTGACAACCAACGCCGGTCAAAAAAGCTAATGTTCTTAAAGGAACGGGAAAACCGAAGATGCTTATCGCATAGTGGCCAACACGCGCAAAAAAATAAACCATGCATGCAAGTTCAGTTGCGCGGCTATACGCACCCGCCATATGTACCAGAAGTACCAAAGGTGCAAACAAAACAAGGTTCTCTACAGCATTTGCATGGGCTCTCATCGCTCTCTCTGCCCACTTCGCTTTCGGCGGCGGATCAGGTAGTGGAAACCAATGCATTGGAGGAGGACCAAGCTCTTTTATACGATTGCCAATGTATGGAACCCAAAAAAACGCTGTCAGTGCGATTGTCCACGTAAGCCAATAAAGTTCATTGCTCATGTTTTATCTCCACGATTTTTGGTGGCTGCGCTCGCCTAGCGCCGCGTTAAAGGGCCGAAAAAGCAGAGCTTTTTAGGCCTCGGTATGCAAAGCGAACGATATTCAACGTTTTGTTAGTGATCATCACATACCGGCCTCGGCCAACTCCATAATTGGTATATATATCCCATACAAGTCTGTATGGTACGTATGAAGCACCGAGAATGAACACTCGCAGTACAGGTCGTAAATATCTTTTGCCTTTGGACCTAGCCAAAGCAAAGATGCTCAGCGCTGTTATCGGAAACCACCAAACTCAGAAAGGGCTGGCCAGAACGCTCGGCGAAACGGCTTTTATCTGTGTCATCGTCATCAGCCCAGGTTTGCAGACCGCAGTTTCTTCAAAAAACCCATACGAACCATCGAGGCCATGTAGCTGTCCGGTTTGCGCGTGACCTGATCTTCGATCAGCCGCGCCATCCCCTCGCCGAACCCATCGCGCGGCTGCTGCTCAAGAATTTCGTGCAGTGTTTTCGGGTCGATGTCATGAACCCACATGCCGATGACATCAGCGCCAGCCCCGTAATGCACAAGTGCGACTTCTGGCTGGCGGTATTCAGCCACGCCAACAGAGTTGTGCAAGGCGACCATTTCGTGGACCAGGTCGGCTCTGTCAGGACTCAGCCCCTTACTCACGCAGACATGATGTGCTGCCTTGGCGCCATCCAGTTCAAACGTGCCGCCGTGATCGTGGGCTGCTGTCAGACCGAGGTCATGCATGATGCAGCCGAGAAACAGAACTTCACGGTCAACCGGCTTGCTGACCTTATGCCCCATAGCAACGGCAAAGGCATGGGTGCGCATGCAGTGACCGAACAGAAAATCCGGGCTGGCTTCTCGCACCAGCGATATGGCTTTTTTGCAGGCTGCGGAATCCGGCACATGGTAATCGGCCGGCGCGACATAGGGTGGTCGACGGCCGGACAATCGGGCCGAGGTCTTCCGGACGAGCTCCCGTATATCGCCGGCAGCGAACTGCCGAATCAGAAAACACAAGCCCGGATCAGGCTTGGATGTGGTGAGGGCAATTGCAGATGGCTGATTCATCGAGATACTCCGCTTTGTGCATTCCGAACAAGCGTTATACACTGGAACTATATTTATGTACT
Organism: Marinobacterium zhoushanense; assembly: GCF_014641945.1. Taxonomy (GTDB): domain Bacteria; phylum Pseudomonadota; class Gammaproteobacteria; order Pseudomonadales; family Balneatricaceae; genus Marinobacterium_D; species Marinobacterium_D zhoushanense. Next base: position 616,315 of record NZ_BMIJ01000001.1, on the reverse strand, counting down.
GATTCGAAGGTTAATTCAAAATCAATTTATATGCAAGACAGTACAAAAAGGGCGCGCGGCCGTCCTCGAGCCTACAACAGGGCTGCTGCACTCAAGGCCATCACCTCATTGTTCTGGCGACACGGCTTCAGTGCGACCTCACTGGATGACATATCCGCCGCCACATCGATGAGTCGCCCGAGCCTCTACCAGGCCTTTGGAAGCAAGGCAGACATGTATCAGCAGGCATTTGCCGGATTCGTTCAGCGTATGGCCACTGCCACCAGTGCGGCACTGGACGTATCAGAATCCCCTGATGTGGCGCTGGTGAACTTTTTTCACGCCATCATGGATATCTACTTTGACGAAGACTCCGCCGTTGGCTGTTTCGTTTTCTGCACCACGGTCGCGGAAACCGGCAACCATCCAGAATTCCAGAATGCGCTACACGCTGTCATCGAGAAATTGGACGCAGCCTTGAGTGAATATTTCCAGAACGCCCAGCATGCCAACCTGATTCGGGCCGAGTCTGACGTCCAGGCCTTGGCAACGTTGACCCAAGGCCTTCTTCAACACATTGCAATACGGGCCAGGGCTGGAGACAGCAAGGAAGAACTGTTGAAGAGAGTGAAGTCAGGATTATCAGCGATTCTTGATTACCATTGCTCAAACAGCTTGAGCGAACCTGGGTCTTGATAGGACTGGCCGAGTTTACGACGAATGTACCTCGTAACCTCTTGCTCGACTTCTACGCCCAAGCCCGTCCGGCCTTACCATGGAGCAATTTCCGGCGCACTGGCCCGAAGTTCGGCTTAATTGAGGTCGTCGATGCTAATTCACTTGCCGCCCAGTGTAGTGGTTCAATGATCCCGGACACCGATTTAGGTGGTACAGTCGCCACCGAAGGAGAGTTGGTAACCCATGGGGCCCAAGCACAGCAAAGCGCGAAGTGTCTCATGCTGAGAGACTTGTTCGTAGGATCCCTAATCAGTTGAAAAGGCTGTGGTTTATATATGGCTACAGCCTTTTATTAAAATAAATTAAATAAAGCTATCACCAAGCTAATAATAAGCGTACTATGAACTGGCTTGAGAGTAAGCCTGCATTTATGCACCTTTTCGATGTCCTGCCTAATCGTATGTACCTCGTTCTGTTTTCATAAGTCCTTGTATTATCTAAAGCATTATCCGAACATCTTCAGCATCTTAGCTGCAGTGTTAAAACATTATTTTGAACGAGAATACTATTATGTCTACTACTACTGGCACCGTTAAATGGTTCAACGAAACTAAAGGCTTCGGATTTATCGAACAGAAGAACGGTGGTCCGGACGTTTTCGCCCATTTCAGTGCGATTTCGGGTTCAGGCTTCAAAACACTTACTGAAGGCCAAGAAGTTCAGTTCTCTGTTACTCAGGGCCAGAAAGGTCCTCAGGCTGAAAACATCTCCGCGATCTGAACCTCGGGTTCAGTAACCGATTAAAAACGGGCCCTTGTGGTCCGTTTTTTATTGCCTGGGAATATGGCCTGACGTGAGACAGCTGACATCCTGATCAGCTGTTGGTCCTTTGTATCCAGCGCCCTTCAACTCGTGTGGCGGGTTGACCTGCATCTCCACCCCTATTTCTCTACCCCTTTTTACTGCATTATTGGCTCATTAATCAGTTGCCTTTGAATATGTGAATAGAGCAGCACCGTACTCTTAGAACGGTTTCTCGGGCTTTCATCCCCCAGGTATGTCACTGACGTTGATCTGGATGATAAGCGTAAAGAGATCTGCACCCACCTCAATGTCACACGCAGAAGGAAACCTTCCTAGGCTTGATAGCCAGTTGCGTCGAGAGGCATACCGAAGCCGTTTCGGGTCATAGCTACCGGCAAACTCCGCCCCCCGCTACGCCCGCTCTGTGCGCCAAGCAGATTCGCAGGAAATGGCCCTCTGCGGACATTAAGTGTGCCGTACCAATGTGCGGTTTTCTATCTCCTTGGCACATTGGCAGAGTCTGAAGGCGCGTACTATCCGACCGAAAAGTGGCCAGAGGTGATACAAGAGCGCTTCGCAGAATTTTAAGGCCCGCCCGGCCCATTTACTGATAGCCAGAGTCTGAGTCAGAGGTGTTATTTACAGGCGTAGAGGAAATACGTTTGCCGTTAGCCGGGCATCGAGGACGTGTACTGCTAATCGGAGATGCGGCCCATGCATGGACTCCCTTTAAGGGGGCGGGAGGGCAGTAACGCTGGAGGATACGGTGTCGCTGTCTGATTTGCTGGATAAACTTCCACCTGAGCAGGCCATTTTCCGCTTTGAGGAACGGCGTTATCCATTGTGTGAATATGCTTAGCGCGTGTCTCGACGTGTAGGTGAGCTGGTGGCGTTATAGCATATCGAGGGGTGTTTCCGTAAGTAATTGGAGCTTTGGGCGACGCAAAAAATCCCCACCCGCTAACGGGTGAGGAAAGTGCCAAAAGAAATCTGTGTTTTCAGTGTTTAGCCTGCGATAGCGCGCATTATTATAAATAGGAGTGACGGGCCAAGCAGGCAGCCCAGTGCAGTATAGAACGCGGCAGTCAGACAGCCGTAGGGGACCAGTTTTGGATCGGTGGCGGCCAAGCCTGCAGCGACACCGCTTGAGGTGCCCATCAGCCCGCCGAAGATAACAGCGGTTCGTGGGGAATTCAGGCCAATCATCGGTGCGACAAACGGTGTGGCGATCATAACCAGGATCGACTTTACCAGGCCTGCAGCGATGGAAAGAGCCATTACCTCTGAGCTAGCGCCCAGCGCGGCACCGGTGACCGGGCCGACGATGTAGGTCACGGCGCCTGCACCGATGGTGGTCAGGCTTACTGCATCGGTATAACCAAACGCCATGGCGACGGTGACGCCGGCAAAAAAGGAGGAGAATATCCCCATCGCCAGAGCTATGATCCCGCTTATACCGGCCCGTTTCAGCTCTTCGATATTTACCCCGAAGCCGGTGGCGACGATGGCGAAGTCACGCAGCATTGAGCCGCCCAGCAGTCCAATCCCCGACAGCAGCGGAATATCGACCAGACCTTTCTGGCCCCCGGTAAAGACGCCGCTAAAGTAGGCCATGATCAGACCCAGGAGAATTGCTATCGCTGAGCCATGAATGCGGCCCTTGGTAAAACGCCCGGAGAGCCAGTAGGAGAACCACATGGTGACGCCAATAAAGGCGAAAGCAGTGACCAGATTATATTTGTCAGTAACGTGGAGTAGTGAATCGTACATGCTGTCACCTTAAGCGCTGGTTGCCCGAGAGGCGGTTTTTTCGGTTTCTTCCGCTTTGTTCTGACCGATGCGAGCTAACATCGGAACCAGTGCAAAGCCGCATATGACAGCAGTTATACCCGCGGTGATCGCCATCGGTCCGCCGGTCAGTGCGCCCATTACGTTCTGTTTGGCCGCCATGGCGACTACAACGGGAATATAGATTGCGCTCCAGAATTCGACGCCTTGTTCGGTCTTTACGTCGATCAGACCGCGCTTGTTGAGGTAGCTGCCTGCGAGGATCAGCAGGATCATAGCGATGCCGACCCCTCCGACGTTGGCGGGTACGCCGATCAGAGTGCCGAGGATTTTGCCAGCGGTGATGCCGGTCAGCGTGCACACTGCCAGAAGTGTGACTCCGTAGATGATCATAATGGGTTCTCCAGATTATTTATTCGTATTTTTCCTGGTTGTAGCGCGTGTACGATCTTTTGATTTCAAAGGGTACAAAGGCATTAATTTCAGTGGATTATTATTGCTCCTTCGCTCTAGTATGTTGTCATTCGAGTTAAATGAATAAGGTCAGGTTTGTATATCTGACTGCAGTGCCTTGCAGATCCCACTCGGTAATACCCGCCGGAACAGTCCGGTCAGGGAGTTTCCCGGCGGCATTTCGATAACCCGTTCTAAGCCGCGTTCTACCAGCATCTGGCAGCTGTCATGCCAGTGCATCTGCAAAGACATGTTTTGCGCCAGGTCTCGCCGTATATCCTCCTGTTTGTGCAATACGCGTGCGCGGGTAGCGCTGACATAGCGGCAGTTGGAACTGCGTATCTCAACCTCTGCAAACGCCCCCGCGAGAATTTCGGCCTGTTCACTCAACAGTTCGCAATGGGAGGGAACGGGCACATCCAGCATCTGTCCGGCACAGGGGACGCTGGCCTTCAGTAGCTCTACCGATTCCCGTAGGGCGCTGCGCTCGCCGGCCAGGACAAACTGCTGTTCCGCATTGAGGTTGGCGAGAAACACGTCCCGGCCCTGTGCCCTTTGTGCATTTACAACGGTTTCGATCGCGTAGCGGGAAGCGCCGATCAGGGCCAGCATGCCATAGCCACTGGGGTAAGCCTGCTGCATCAACTGTCCACGAAGCGCCACCAGTTGCAGTGCATCACTGAATTCCAGTATTCCGGCGACGACCGCTGCGGGATATGCGCCGATCGACAGGCCGAGTACAAAGTCCGGTTTACCGGACTGCTGTTGAAAATGTTCGCCCCAGATTACGCCGCTGATCAGCAGCGACAGTTGCACGTTGCGGGTATCTGTCAACGCCTCAGCGGTGTCGAGTGTGCGAACGGCCTGTCCCAGCACCTTTTCTGCTTCGTGGACCCTCGCTTCAGCGACTTCAGTGTGTGGAAGCTGCGCTAACATTCCAGCACGCTGCGCTCCCTGGCCGGGGAAGGTGAAAGCGGTCAGCATGGCTTAACTCCTTCATCCTTTTCACCGGCCCAGGGCGTTTTTGTCAGACGCGGTCCAGTATCGGTCTTTTGCAGAACCTGCTCTGAAGAACCGGCCCATTCCGCCAAGGCTATGGCACCCATAGGTGTGTCCAGCTGGATATCGACACGACAGCTCGCAGTTCCGAACAAGCCTATGAGTTCTGCGGCCTGCTCTCGGCAGATAGGGGCCGTAGCATCGATAACCAGATCAAGATCGCTTTCGGGCCGAAGCTGACGTTCGCCGGTGGCAAACTCGTAGCCAAGGCTGCCGGTAACGCCCCAGCGCAGCGGCAGGGTGTTCAGCAACGGAGCCAGCTTGCAGAGCGCAATCAACACCGGATGCCTGTTGCGTTCACAGTGTGCCAGCCAGGGCTTGGTAGCGGTGAGCGTGTAGGGATCGAGATGCTTGCTGATAGCCTTCAGTGGGGCGAAAGCGGGTTGACGCTGAGCCTTGCTTTCACCGCGCACGCCGACCGGTATCCATCCAGAATCGACGGGAGCCCTGCGCACGACCACTGGTCCGCTACCGTTTACCACCCAGTCGGGTAGTTCGGTATCGGGAACAGGCGCGCGCAGTTGCCCGCGGTCTATCCAGATGAGGTCGTGCGCACGGCAATTCATCATGCCTCCCACTGAGTACGCAGCTGTTCGCGCACCAGGCGGGATGCCCCGCGGTTAACGCCGTTGAGACGACGCTCCAGACCGGTATCGCCGGGCTGAATATCGTTGAGCGCATCTACCAGCACTGAACGGACCTTGCCGAGATCGTTGGTGCTAGGCGACTCGGCAGATTCTACCTCGACCAGAGGTTCCAGCAGCCCGAGAGACGCATAGCTTTCCAGGTCATAGGCCATGGGTGGGATATCGGCGGCCAATTTGTCTAGCTCTTCTTCGGTACGCAGAGTCACGCGCGCGGCTGCAGCTTTGCCCATGGCATGGACCTGCACGCCGCTGTCGGCTAATGCAAAGATACGGTTGGCCTGGTAGCCGTGCGCGAGGAAAGCTCCGGACATCGCTTTGCCAACCAACAGGGAAATCACTGGATGGCCCGCCAGTCTTGCCCGGGCATAGGCGCTGACCGCGGCGGCTAGTGCTTGATGGAGACCCAATGCCTCTTCACGACGACCATAGGCCTGGCTGGGGACATCCACGATAGCGATAAGGGCACGTTTTTGCGGGTTGTCCGCATCGGTTTTGATGGCGTCATCAATAGCAGCAGCCAGCCCGTAACCTTCAAGCAGTCCGACTTCACCGCGGGATGCGCGGGGGAAGTGGCTGTCGGGGTCCGGCTGAACCAGCAGCACGCGACAGGCGTGTCCAGCCACCTCACCATCGGCAATCCGCAGGGAGGGCACGGCGGCCTGTTGGGTAACCATGCCAGCGGTCAGCCCGTCGAACCAATGGCCGCCACGCTTACTGATTGGTTTGCTCTGTGCTGTCATGCTGTTTTCCCCTGTGTCAGTGTGAAGCGGGCGCGTTGAGCGTCGATCTGTTCGCGGGTATCAAACTGCTGCAGGCGCTTCAATGGAGAGGCTATATCGTCGCTTCGGTGGAGGGTCGGTACGCCTGCGGCCAGACAATCACGAACGCTGGTGGCGAGTGCACTGACATCGTCATCGACAAAGGCATCGACCAAGCCGGTTGCAAAACGCTGGATGCCGCCGGTCAGGCCCCAGATCAGGCCGCGGTCACGGGAGTCATACTCCTCGACGCCGGCTTCTTGCTCAATGACCTGAGGGCCGTTCAGGCCCAGGCGGCCTTCGCGGGTGATGATCAGATAGCTGCACAACCCGGCGGTGATCGACATGCCGCCGAAGCAGCCCACGGGACCTGTGACCACGGCGATGACTGGCTGGTATTGACGCAGTTCGACGATGGCGGACTGGATCTCGGCGATGGCGGCCAGGCCCAGATTGGCTTCCTGCAGGCGCACACCACCGGTTTCCAGCATCAGCACCGCGGCAGTGGGGTTGCCCTTGCGGTTTTCTTCAATCGCCAGCTCCAGTATCCCGGCGATTTTGGCGCCGCCCACTTCGCCCAAGCTACCGCCCTGAAAGCCACCTTCGATCGCGGCAGCGACGACCGGTTTATCGTCCAGCTTGCCGCGGGCGATAACCACGCCGTCGTCAAACTGCGGCACGATGCCCTGCTTTTCGAGCCAGGGTGAGGTGAGACGGTCAAAGGGTGTGAGCAGCTCACGCATGCTGCCGCTATCCAGCAGCGACTCGATACGTTTGCGGGCGCTCAGGTCAATAAACCCAAGCTGCTCGGTCCGATTCAGTGCGGTATTCGTTAGTTCAGTCATGCCGAAGCCTCCACCGCCGATGCCAGTTCGATCGCCTGTTCGATACGCAGCCGAATGACGCCGGGCGTAGCGGCAAAATCGTGAATGTCCATGCGCATAGCGGGCAGGGAGATGCGTGCCTCAATCTGTTCGATCACCTGGCGCCAGCGGATCTCGCTGCCCGGTGATGAGGTCTGGATATGGATCTCGGTCTGAGAGCCTTGGAGAGGCTCGATCATCACTTCGAGATCGCCAGAGCCCACATAGCCGACTAGCGCTGGCTGGATCTCGGCTGCGCGGGCTGGGCGTGTAAAGTGCAGGGTTTCCATCATTGTTCTCCTTGTTATCGGATGGCGTCGGGAAAGAGGCGGTCCACCAGCAAGGTGGCGGCCAGCAGATCGGCGGCTCCGCCCGCGGAGGCGTTGAGGCTCAACAGCTGAGATTCCAGCTGTGCCAGCGCGCGACGACCGGCGAAGCTGCCGCAACCACCTGCTTTCAGCACCGCAGCAGCGCCTTGTTGCATCGCAGACAGCCCGGCAAGGCCTGCCCTGGAAAGTACGCAGGTATCAGTCAGGGCGGTCATGATCGAGAGTAGTGCGTTGAGCTGGGCTACCGACTCCACGTCGCCGTTTGCACGGCTTTTGCGCAGGGTTGGCAGGCTCATCTGGTGCAGGTGTGGAAAGCCCTGTTGCGCCTGTTCGCGGGCGCCGGGCAAGCGAAACTCGCGGGCTACCTTTTCGCCGTTGCTTACCGTCTTTGCCGCTGGAGCCGATGGGTCGGGCAGACGGGCCAGCTGTGCGGTGCGATTGAAGAGATCCGATTCGCTGTCACCGACTGTGGCGGCGGCGGTAACGATCAGGCCCAGTGCCCAGATGGCGCCGCGGTGAGTGTTAATGCCGTCGGTGACGGACAGCATTTCGGCTTCGGCTTCCCGCCCCAGGCGTCCGATGCACTCACGTAGTTCTGCATCGGAGCTTATCGTCAGCGCGGCTTCCGCCATACGGGCGAACCAGGGCTCCAGACAGCGGGCGGAGCTGAGCATCAGTGCCAGGTTCATATCGCTGTGCGCCCCGTCACCGCGGCTGTCGACCAGCGCCGGTTTCGGACTGAGTCTGGCTTCCTGCTCCAGTGCCCAGGTCGCCAGCTCACCAAGATAGGCCGCATGGGGTGACCAGGCTGTAGGAGCGTAGTTATAGCGCTTCTCTATGAGGCTCATGGCTTACCAGCTCCTGAATTTGGCGGGCGGCTCATAGAGTCCACCGGACCAGCGTTCCAGGTCACCGATACTGCGAGCGGCCAGTAGGTCTCGGCTGGCGTCGCTGCGGCGGATCCCCAGGTCTTCTGGATAGGCCACCAGCCCTTCGGCGCGCAGCTGGGCGGTAACGGCCGGATCGCGGTTCAGGCCGATTGGAGTCACACCGGCTACGGCGGCGATCATGGCGCGACGCTGTTCCAGCGACTGGGCCTTATAGAGGTAGGCGATCCCTTCTTCGGTCAGGACATGGGTTACATCGCTGGCGTAGATCATCACCGGGGCCAGCGGCATCTGGTAATCGCGAGCCATGGCCAGGGCATCCAGCTCTTCGACCAGTGTCGGTTTGGCACTGTCCTGGAAGGTTTCGACCATCTGCACCACCAGCTTGCGACCCTTGCTGAGCAAAGAGTCGTCCGGTTTCATGTCGAGCCAGGCTGGCGACGAGTGGCGACGACCGCCGCAGTCGTGACCCATGTTGGGAGCACCACCGAAGCCGGCGAGTCGACCGCGGGTGACGGTAGAGGAGTTGCCATCGCCATCCACCTGCAGGGTGGAGCCGATAAACATGTCTACTGCGTACTGGCCTGCAAGCTGGCAGAAAGCTCGGTTGGAGCGCAGCGAACCATCCTTGCCAGTGAAGAACACATCCGGGCGTGCAGCCACGTAGTTCTCCATACCCAGTTCGGTACCGAAGCAGTGCACGCTTTCCACCCAGCCGCTTTCGATGGCCGGGATCAGTGTCGGATGCGGGTTCAATGCCCAGTGGCGGCAGATCTTGCCCTTGAGGCCGAGCGATTCACCGTAGGTCGGCAGCAGCAGTTCGATGGCCGCGGTGTTGAAGCCTATACCGTGGTTAAGCGACTGCACCTGGTGGCGCTCATAGATACCGCGGATTGCCATCATCCCCATCAACACATGCACATCGGTGATCAGGCGCGGGTCGCGGGTGAACAGCGGCTCGATAAAGAACGGCCGGTCAGCCTCGACGATGTAATCGACCCAGGAGGCGGGAATATCGACGCGGGGCAGGTCGGATACATCATCGACAATTTCATTGACTTGGAATACAACGATACCGTCGCGGAAGGCGGCGGCTTCGGCCAGCACCGGGGTGTCTTCTGTGCTCGGCCCGGTATAGATGTTGCCTTCACGGTCCGCTTTAAAACCTGCTAGCAGAGCAACCTTGGGATTGAGGTCAACGAACAGACGGGCGTAGAGCTCGATATAGGTGTGAATCGCGCCCACCTCAAGCAGACCATCTTCCATAAGCTGACCGATTCGCAGGCTCTGTGGACCGGAGAAGGAGAAATCCAGTTTTCGAGCGATGCCGTTCTCGAACAGATCCAGGTGTTCGGGGCGGCCCACGCTTGGCATTACCATATGTAGGTTGTTGATCACGTCCGGATTCAGGGCACCCAGAGAACGGGAGAGAAAGTCTGCCTGTTTCTGGTTGTTGCCTTCGAGAACCACCTTGTCACCGGATCTCAACAGGCGCTCAAGCGCAGCCTGAATGGAATCGGTGGGGATGACCGGACCGTCGGCTATTCCTTCGAGGCTGGCCATGCGGCTCTGCTTTTCCTGGCGGCGTCTCTGCCAGTTGATCGAGGGTTCCGCGGGAGCGTTCATGGGATATCCTCAGCTTGCATTGTTATTGTTGTTACCCACCTTAAAAGGGCTTGAGAGTTCCTTCAATTAAGTTCATTGACGGATCATTACCCTGAGAGTAATGATTGTTATGAGCAGATCAGCCCAGACACCAAGAAGGATAAAAATGTGCTCGACGACACGTTTACGTTAAAGAAGCTTGAGATATTTCTGGCTTTTATGAAGGCCGGAACACTGGCCGATACGGCGGAGAATCTGGGCATGAGCACGGTCAGTGTTCACCGTGCAATCCACTCGTTGGAGGAGGGACTTAAGTGTGCTCTTTTTCGCCAGGAGGGGCGGCTATTAGTACCGCTGCCGAGCGCATTGGTGCTTGAAGAAAGAGTGCTGAGCATCGTCGCTTCGCTGGATGATGCGGTCAAAGTGACGCGCGAAACGGCCGGTATCTACTCCAATAAATTCAAGCTTGGTGCGCTCTATTCACTGACACTGAATACGGTACCGAGATTGATTGCCGGGATGAAACTGCGCAAAGGTGATCTAAATATCGAGCTGACACTTGATTCCAATGAGGTGCTGTTTCGCAAACTCAAATCGGTGGAGCTGGATGCGATATTGGTCTCTTTGGAGCCAGGGTTCCGTGACGATGACTTCACCTGCCTGCCACTGTTCAATGATGAGGTGCTGCTGGCGGTGCCTGCCGACTCCGATCTCAGCGATGCCAGCCCCTTGGACCTATCGGACTTCCGCGAGCAGACCTTCGTTACGCTAAAGAAAGGCTTTGCCACCTTCAGGGACAGCTACCGAGCGTTTGACCGTGCGGGATTTGAGCCGAACGTGGTCATGGAGGTTAGCGATATTTTCTCGTTGATCAGTATGGTCAGTGCCGGTGTGGGCTATGCGTTGCTGCCGCGCCGTGTTGAATCAGTATTTGAGAATAAGATTCGCCTGCTGCCATTGAAAGGGATGGGGGACATACGTCAGAACATCTCAATGGTGTGTCTGGCAAATCGTGAGCGTGATCCACGAATCCTTGCTTGCATTGCCGAATGTCGTACCTACTCAAGAGAGCTTTAACGTCTTTATCTGAGTAATAAGGGTATAGGGTCAGGAGGATTAATATCTCACCGTAGGAGTTCATATACAAAGTGGGTAGGGGCGATGTGATCAAGTCCGGTAAATGCGACGATGCGCGCTGCACATGATCAAGGACGCAGAGATGGATCAACAACTCACATGCGGCGATAGCGAGTTCAGTAACTAGCGCCGCCAAACACGCAAAGAGAAGTTCCTGGGCCGGATGGACAAGCTGAGGGACCTGTTCGAATGTTACCTAGATCAATCGGTTCAAATGTTTGGATGGGTCGAAAGTGACGACCGGGACCGATCGCTGCAACGTCCGCTGAGTGCGCTAAGTGGAATCTTTCCGATAGGAGGATTGGCCGTTGCTCTGTGCCGTCAGCTGACACTATTTGGAGTGACGCTGGCGGTAGTCGAGATACCAAAAGGCCCTTACCAAGGTAAGGGCCTTTTTCTTGAGTACAAGCCGATTATGCCGGCGCCATCTGCAGATCCGCTTGCCGCATCTGCTGTTTCTGCCGCTTCTCCGAGCGTCGAGCGAGGTACCAGGCGAGCAGGGCGGTGGTGGATACGGCAAAAATGATCAGCGTTGCCAGGGCGTTGATCTGTGGCGAGACCCCCAGGCGGACGGAGGAGAACACTACCATCGGCAGCGTGGTGGCGCCGGGGCCGGAGGTAAAGCTGGCGATCACCAGGTCGTCCAGGGACAGGCTGAACGCCAGCAACCAACCGGCGATCAGCGACGGTGCGATCACCGGTACGGTGACCAGGAAGAACGACTGCAGTGGCGTGGCACCCAGATCCAGCGCGGCCTCTTCGATGGAGCGGTCCATCTCGCGCAGGCGGGAGGAGACGACCACGGCGACATAGGCCGAGCAGAAGGTGGAGTGGGCAATCCACACAGTGGTCATACCGCGATCGGTCGGCCAGCCGATCAGGTCGGCCATGTGCACAAACAGCAGCAGTAGCGAAAGGCCGATAATTACGTCCGGCATGACCAGCGGCGCCGAGATCATGTTGGACAGTGTCATCTTGCCCCAGGAGTGGCGGAAACGCGCCATGACGAAGGCTGCCATGGTACCCAGGATCAGCGACATGCTGGCGCTGAAAAACGCGATCTTCAGGCTGGTGGATACCGCACCCAGTATCTGCTCGTTTTCCAGTAGCGTACCGTACCATTTGGTGGACCAGCCGCCCCAGACCGTGACCAGTTTCGAGGCGTTGAAGGAGTAGATCACCAGGATAAGCATCGGCACGTAGAGAAACGCCAGGCCGGCCCAGAGCATGACTTTGGAGAATGAGAGCTTCAGCCCCCGTGAAGCAAGCTTCTTCATGACTCGGCCTCCATCTGCCGGGATTGATAACGGTGGAACAGGGCGATCGGGATGATCAGCAGCACCAGCATCACGATAGCCAGCGCCGAGGCCACCGGCCAGTCGCGGTTGTTGAAGAACTCCTGCCAGAGGATCTTGCCGATCATCAACGAGTTGGGCCCGCCCAGCAGCTCCGGTATCACGAACTCGCCCACGGTCGGGATGAACACCAGCATGGAGCCGGCGATGATGCCGCCCTTGGACAGCGGCAGGGTCACGGTCCAGAAGGTGTGCAGGCTGCGCGAACCCAGGTCTGACGCCGCCTCCAGCAGACTCGGATCGAGCTTGACCAGGTTGGCGTAGAGCGGCAGCACCATGAACGGCAGGTAGCCATAGATGATGCCGATATAAACCGCGAAGTTGGTGTTCATCATCCGCAGCGGCGAGTCGATCAGTCCCAGCCAGAGCAGGAAGTTGTTGATCAGCCCGGTATCGCTGAGCAGACCCATCCAGGCGTAGACGCGGATAAGGAACGAGGTCCAGGAGGGCAGCATGATCAACAGCAGCAGGATGGTCTGCTGCCGTGGCGTGGAGCGTGCCATGGCATAGGCCATCGGATAACCGATCAGCAGACAGCCGAGGGTGGAGAAGAATGCCACCTGGAGCGAGTTTAGATAGGCCGAAACATAGAGGGAGTCATCCAGCAACAGCAGGAAGTTGCCCAGGTTGAGCGAGATCTCCATCACCTCGTCGGTGAAGCTGAACAGGGACTCATAAGGGGGAATCGCGATCGCCATGCTCGACAGGCTGATCTTCAGCACGATCAGGAAGGGCAGGGCAAAGAACAGCAACAGCCAGAAGTAGGGGACACCGAGGGTCCAGATGCGGCCGTTGGGCAGTTTCAGGGTCGGTTTCAGGCTGAGAGTTTTCATGATCGCAGCACCACCCCGCTGGTGGCCTCCCAGCTGATATAAACCGCCTCGTTCCACTGCGGGTAGTCGGCGCGGCGCTCCTTGTTGGCAAGCACGGATTGCACGATCTGCCCGCTCGGCAGCTCGACATAGAACACCGAGAATCCGCCAAGGTAGGCGATATCATGGACCCGGCCCTGGGCCCAGTTGTACTCGGCGTCCGGCTTGTCCCGGGTGATCAGGGTTTTCTCCGGGCGCACCGCCAGCCAGACATGTTTGTTTTGCACGTTGGTGGAGACGCCGTGGCTGACGTAGAGCTGCTGTGGTGTGGCGGGTGATTCTATGATGGCATGGTCGTGTTCGTCGGCGACGATATCGCCCTCAAACAGATTCACCGAGCCGATAAACTCGGCGATCATGCGGCTGTTGGGGCTCTCGTAGATATCGGTCGGGGTGCCGATCTGGGCGATCCAGCCCTCGTCCATGATGGCGATGCGACCGGCCATGGTCATCGCCTCCTCCTGATCGTGGGTCACCATAACGCAGGTAACGCCAACGCGCTCGAGGATCTCGACCACCTCCAGCTGCATACGGGTACGCAGCTTCTTGTCCAGCGCGCCCATCGGCTCGTCGAGCAGCAGAAGCTTGGGCCGTTTGGCCAGTGATCGGGCCAGGGCAACGCGCTGGCGCTGACCGCCGGAGAGCTGGTGCGGCTTGCGCTTGGCGTACTTCTCCATGTGTACCAGCGACAGCATCTCCTGTACGCGTGCTTCTACCTCCGCCTTCGGCAGTTTGTCCCGTTTCAGGCCGAAGGCGATATTCTGTGCCACGGTCATGTGCGGGAACAGGGCGTAGGACTGGAACATCATGTTGATCGGACGCTCGTAGGGGGGCAGGTCGGTAATATCCTGTCCATCGAGAAAGATGCGTCCTTGGGAGGGTTTTTCAAAGCCGGCGAGCATACGCAGCAGGGTCGATTTACCCGAGCCGGAGCCGCCGAGCAGGGCAAAGATTTCGCCCCGGTTGATCGTGAGTGAGACGTTGTCGACCGCGCGCACGTCTTCAAACAGTTTGCTGACGCTGTCGATACGCAGGATCTCGTCCTGTGCAGTAGCGTTCATCTTTTCGTTGATAGCCAAGGAAGCTGTCATGCTGTCTCTCCAAAACTGGAAAAGCACTCCGTTGCGTTTGGTACGGAGGTAAAGCCTGAATACTGGATAGTTGCCTGGGCAACGCCGGTCGCCCTCATAAGGCGCGACCGGCTGCATACCCTTTACTGGCCGGACTTGATACGGGTCCAGCTGCGGGTCATGGCCCGGATCACCTTCGGACTCAGATCGGCAAAGGTGTACAGCTTCTCGCTGGTCTCCTTGCTCGGGTAGATGCCCGGATCGTTGCGGATCGCCTCATCGACATACTGGGTTGCGGCAGCGTTGCCGTTCGGGTAGGCGACGTAGTCGGACACCGCCGCGATCACCTTCGGTTCGAGCAGGTAGTTGAGGAAGGCGTAGGCTTCATCCACATTCTTGGCATCGGCCGGCATTGCGACCATGTCGAAAAAGGTGCCGGCACCCTCCTGCGGAATACTGTAGGCCACATTGACGCCGTTGTCCGCCTCGATGGCGCGGTCCTTGGCCTGGAGGATATCGCCGGACCAACCTACCGCCAGGCAAATATCGCCGTTGGCCAGGTCGGTGATGTACTTGGAGGAGTGGAAGTAGCGCACATAGGGGCGGATCTCCAGCAGCGTCTTTTCCGCCTTGGCGATAGCGTCGGCGCTGGTCGGGTTGGGGTCTTCACCCAGGTAGTTCAGCGTGGCCGGGAAGATCTCGCTCGGCGCATCGAGCAGAGAAACACCGCAATCCTTCAGCTTGGCGATGTTTTCCGGCTTGAAGATCACGTCCCAGGAGGTGATCTCGTCGACACCCAGTGCGGCCTTGATCTTGTCGACGTTGTAGCCGATGCCGGTGGTACCCCAGAGGTAGGGGAAGGAGTGCTGGTTACCCGGATCGGCCTGCTCCAAGGTTTTCATCAGCGAGGGATCCAGGTTGCTCCAGTTCGGCAGCTTGCCGCGGTCCAGTTCCATAAAGATGCCGGCGCGGATCTGTTTGGCCAGGAAGCTGTTGGAGGGCACGACGATATCGTAACCGGAGTGACCGGAGAGCAGTTTTGCTTCCAGCACCTCGTTGCTGTCGAACACGTCGTAGATCACCTTGATGCCGGTGGCGGCTTCGAAGTTGGCCAGGGTGTCTTCTGCGATATAGTCAGACCAGTTGTAGACGTGCAGCGTTTTCTGTTCGGCCTGGGCGGTACCACACATGGCGGCGCCAAGAGTCATTGCCAGCAGGGTCTTGTGGATAAAGGGTTTCATGATCTCTCCTCAAGTGTACAGGTCCAATGGTTTTCAGTGATTCGGCTGCGGCAGGACGAATTGCCGTGCCGGAGGTTGTACTGTCCGCCGGTCGGTGGCGGTTGAGGGGAACTGGCTAATTGACTCATGTCTGCATCCTTCTTGTTACTTTTATGGTTCGGATCGCTGAGTTTCTGGTTATTGATCTGTATTTTTTTTTTGGTTTACACGGACAGCAGCAGGAACTCGCGCTCCCATGAACTGATCACACGTTTGAAATTTTCCATCTCGGCCCGCCGGGTGGCGACGTAGCCTTCGACGAACAGGTCGCCGAGGTAGCGACGGATCACCGGGCATTGCTCCATCTGCTCGTTGGCCGCTTCCAGTGTCAGCGGCAGGCGCAGGTTGCGCCGCTCGTAGGCACGCCCTTCGACCGGCGCACTGGGGGACAACCCCTCGACCATGCCGATATAGCCGCACAGCAGGCTGGCGGCGATCGCCAGGTAAACGTTGGCATCGGCGCCCGGCAGGCGGTTCTCGACCCGGCGGTTCTGCGCCGAGGACACCGGCACGCGCAAGCCGCAGGTACGGTTCTCCTCGCCCCACTCCACGTTGACCGGTGCCGAGGTATCCGGCAGGAAGCGGCGGAAGGAGTTGACGTTAGGGGCCAGCATCGGGATCAGGCTGGGGATATAGGTCTGTAGCCCGGCGATATGGCTCAGGAACAGCTCGCTCTTCTCGCCCCCTTCGGTGCTGAACACATTCTTGCCGGTGCGGAGATCGAGCACGCTCTGATGCAGGTGCATTGCACTGCCGGGCTCGTTGGTCACCGGTTTGGCCATGAAAGTGGCGACCACGTTGTGCTTCAGTGCCGCTTCGCGCAACGTGCGCTTGAACACGAACACCTGATCGGCCAGCTCGAGCGGATCGCCATGGAGGAAGTTGATCTCCATCTGCGCCGTACCCTCTTCGTGGATCAGGGTATCGATCTCCAGCCCCTGCATCTCGCACCAGTCGTACATATCCTCGAACAGCGGGTCGTACTCGTTGGCGGCTTCTATTGAGAAGGACTGGCGGCCGGTTTCCGGTCGGCCGGAGCGGCCGGTGGGCGGTTTCAGCGGCAGGTCGTGGTCCGGGTTGCGTTCGGTGAGGTAGAACTCCATCTCCGGTGCGACTACCGGCTTCCAACCCTTCTCGGCATACAGGCCGAGTACCTTCTTTAATACGTTACGCGGCGAAAGCGGGACGGGGTTGGCGTTGCGGTCATAGGTGTCGTGGATAACCAGGGCGGTTTTTTCGATCGTCCAGGGGAGCTGGTAGGCGGCGCGGGGATCGGGTTTGCAGATGAAGTCGATATCGGCCGGGTCGAGTAGGGAGTAGTAGATCTCGTCCTCTACGTAATCACCGGTGACGGTCTGCAGCAGCACACTCTCCGGTAATCGCATCCCCTTTTCGGCGATGAACTTATCCACCGGGGAGATCTTGCCGCGGGCGATGCCGGTCAGGTCACTGACCACGCACTCCACTTCGGTAATCTTCTGTTCTTTCAGCCAGCGTTCTAGGTCCGCTTCCATGTTGAATACTCGGTTGTTTTTAAGGCTACGACACCCTTGCTACTGACTCCGCCTGCTGGCGGAGCCGCTGCTGTCGTTCAACTGGGTGTTCGATTTATTTCACGACAGTCTGTGGACAGATCATCGCGTTACCGAGCCAAGCCCAACAATACCCCCCGGGTGGTATTTTCCGGAAAATACTTTCAAATCAGAATGGTATGGCATCGATGGTATGCACCCTAATCGAGCAGGTGAGCGAAAACGGTGCGTAATTTATTGATGTGGCTCAAGATTTTGGATTTGAATTGATGCCAAAAAACAATGCTATTTGATTGAAATACTTTACATAAAAACGGGTGTAGCATGAGTTACGTAAGCTCAGAAGATGTCGATGTTCCCAGTCTTAATGAGGCTGAAACTTTCCTGAAAGAACATCCGGACCTGCAGTTTGTAGACCTCCTGATCGCCGATATGAACGGCATCGTCAGGGGCAAGAGAGTCGATAGGTCGGCGCTGACCAAGGCCTATGGCAAGGGTATCGCCCTGCCGGCGTCGTTGTACGGTCTTAACATTCAGGGCACCACGGTGGAGGAAACCGGGCTGGGCCTGGAGATAGGGGATGCGGACAGGATCTGCTACCCGATACCGGGCACCCTGGCGATGGAGCCCTGGCAGAAGCGTCCCATCGCCCAATGCCTGATGTCGATGTACGAGGATCGGGATACGCCGTTTTTTGCCGACCCGCGCATGATTCTGAAAAGTATCGTGCGCCGGTTTAAGGAGCTGGGGCTGACGCCGGTCACCGCCTTCGAACTGGAGTTCTATCTGATCGACCAGGAGAACCTGTCCGGTCGTCCCCAGCCGCCACGCTCCCCCATCTCCGGCAAGCGTCCGGAGAGTGTTCAGGTTTACTCCATCGACGAGCTGGATGAGTACACCGATCTGCTGATGGATATTATCTCCACCGCCCGCTCCCAGGGGCTGCCGGCGGACACCATCGTCGCCGAGTCGGCGCCGGGCCAGTTCGAGATCAACCTGATGCATGTGGACGATCCGGTCCGCTCCTGCGACAACGCCACGCTGCTGCGCCGGGTGATCAAGAACGTGGCCTATGACCACGAGTTGGACACCACCTTCATGGCCAAGCCCTATGCCGATCAGGCCGGTAACGGGATGCACCTGCATATCAGTCTGGTGGATCGAGAGGGGCGCAACATCTTTGCCGTCGATGACGACGAAAATGCCAACGATATGCTGCGCTGGGCCCTGGGCGGGTTGCTGGAGACGCTGGATCAGTACTTCGCCATCCTCTGTCCCAACATCAACTCCTACCGTCGTTTCAGCAAGGAGTTCTTCGTACCGATGGCGCCCACCTGGGGGGTTGAGAATCGTACCACGGCGCTG
This sequence comes from Marinobacterium zhoushanense, assembly GCF_014641945.1. Classification (GTDB taxonomy): domain Bacteria; phylum Pseudomonadota; class Gammaproteobacteria; order Pseudomonadales; family Balneatricaceae; genus Marinobacterium_D; species Marinobacterium_D zhoushanense. The sequence goes on along the minus strand of NZ_BMIJ01000001.1, from coordinate 597,854 downwards.
CGTATCCCCGGCGGCGATCCGGCCGCGACCCGTATCGAGCACCGCGTAGCCGGCACCGACGCCAACCCCTACCTGATGATGGCCGCGATGCTGTCGGCGATGCATTACGGCATCTCCAACAAGATCGAGCCACCGCCCAGTGTTGTCGGCAACGCCTACGAGCAGTATCCGGCGACGCTGCCCAACAACCTGCGCGATGCACTGCGCTCGCTGGCAGGCTCAACGGTGATGAACGAGTATCTTGGCAGCGATTTCCTTGATGTGTTCATCGCCTGCAAGGAGAGCGAGCTGGCCGAATTTGAACGTACCATCTCCGACCTGGAGTACTCCTGGTACCTGCATACTGTCTGATAGAGGAGATAAAAATGTCCCGTGTAGTATGTGTTGCCGCAACACAGATGGCCTGTAGCGCTGATCGCAACGACAATATAGAGCGTGCCGAGGCGCTGGTGCGCCAGGCTCACGCCCAGGGTGCACAGATTATTTTGCTGCAGGAGCTGTTCGAGACCCCCTATTTCTGCAAAAAGCAGAAGGCGGAGCATCTGGCGCTGGCAACCACACTGGAGGAGAACCCGGCGGTACAGCACTTTTCACGCATTGCTGCCGAGCTGCAGGTGGTGCTGCCGATCTGCTTCTACGAACGCAAGGGGCAGACGCGATTCAATTCGGTGGTGGTGATCGATGCCGACGGCAGTCTGTTGCCGAATCTTTATCGCAAGAGCCATATCCCGGATGGACCGGGGTACAGCGAGAAGTTCTACTTCACCCCGGGCGATACCGGGTTCCAGGTCTGGAACACCCGTTATGCCCGCATCGGCGTCGGCATCTGCTGGGATCAGTGGTTCCCGGAAACCGCACGCTGCCTGGCACTGAACGGGGCCGAGCTGATCTTCTATCCGACCGCCATCGGCAGCGAGCCGCAGGATGCGACCCTGGATTCCCGCCGCCACTGGCAGCGCACCCAGCAGGGGCATGCGGCGGCCAACCTGACGCCGGTGATCGCCTCCAACCGGGTCGGCAGTGAGGAGGAAGAGGAGGTGGGGATAACCTTTTACGGCTCCTCGTTCATCGCCAACCAGCACGGCGAGCTGGTCGAAGAGGCGCCGCGTGAAGGCACGGCGGTACTGGTACACAGCTTCGACCTGGATCAGCTGGCTGCCGTGCGCCGGGGCTGGGGCGTGTTCCGCGATCGCCGTCCGGAGCTGTACGGCGCCATCAGCAGTCTGGATGGCTGCTCAAGCGGTTTAACCGGCTATAGTGCCAAATAGAGAGGCAGCAGCATGAACATACTCAATGGCACACCCGCCGCCGACGGCTTTTATATGCCGGCGGAGTGGGCGCCACAGAAACAGATCTGGATGCTCTGGCCGGAGCGTCCCGATAACTGGCGCTTGGGAGCCAAGCCGGCACAGGCGGCGTTTACCGCTGTGGCACGCGCCATCGCCGAGTTCGAGCCGGTCAGTATAGGCGTCAGCGCCTCGCAGTACGAGAACGCCTGCCGCCAGCTGGCACACCCGCGCATCCGCGTGTTGGAGATCTCCAGCAACGATGCCTGGATGCGCGATACCGGACCGACCTTCGTCACCAATGGCGCTGAAGTGCGTGCCATTGACTGGGAGTTCAACGCCTGGGGCGGTTTGCGCGGTGGCCTGTATTTCCCCTGGGACCTGGACGAGCAGGTGGCGGCCAAGGTAGCAGGAGTGGAGGGCTGCGCCCGCTACCGTACCGAGGGGTTCATCTTGGAGGGAGGCTCTATCCACGTGGACGGCGAAGGCACCCTGCTGACCACCGAGGAGTGCCTGCTCAACGCCAACCGTAACCCGGAGATGAGCCGCGAGCAGATCGAGCAGAAGCTGCAGCACTACTTGGGCATTAGTAAAACCATCTGGCTGCCGGACGGGCTGTACAGCGACGAGACCGACGGCCATGTGGATAACTTCTGCTGCTTCGTGCGGCCGGGAGAGGTGGCGCTGGCCTGGACCGACGACCAGACCGATCCGAACTATGAGCGTTGTCATGCGGCCCTGGACAGGTTGGCCAACACCACAGATGCCTCCGGGCGTACGCTGACCGTGCACCGTATGCCGATCCCCGGTCCGCTCTATGCCAGCGCCGAGGAGTGTGCCGGCGTCGACCACCATGATGGTAGCCAGCCGCGCGATCCGTCGATCCGCCTGGCCGGCTCCTATATCAACTACTTGTTGGTCAACGGCGGCGTGATTATGCCGCGCTTCGGTGACCCTGCCGACGCGGCGGCGCAGGAGTTGATGCAGAAGCTCTACCCGGAGCGTCGGGTGGTAACCGTGCCGGGGCGGGAGATCCTGCTCGGCGGCGGTAATATTCATTGCATAACGCAGCAGCAGCCGCTGCCCTGATCAGGTGTTAATGAAGGGGCTCTGCGTCCGCGCAGCGCCCCTTCATCATTAGCGTCGGATGGCGGCGGTAACCAGCCGGCAGGGCAGATCGAAGGGGTTGCTTATCTGGTAGTCTTGGCCGGGTTCGAGATAGAAGGCATCGCCGGCCTCCAAAGTGAAGGGTTCAAGATCGACGTTCATTTCGATCTTTCCGGACACGACAATACCGGCAATGTCGCTGTCGATCGCAAAGGGCTGATCCGGAACGCTGCGCGGAGGATAATAGTGGTCGAGCATATTCAGCATACGCTCGTTGAGCTTGCTGCCGATCAGCTTGCGGATAATGCCGGCGCTGCCGACGTCGGGCAGCTCCTCGGCACGATAGATGGCACAGGGGGTGGATTCGTCCAGCTGGCCTGATGCGAAAAACTCGGTCAGCGTGACCGGGATACCGGCCAGAACTTTTTCCAGCGAACTGATCGACGGACTGACACTGTTCTTCTCGATCATGGATATGGTGCTGTTGGTGACGCCGGCTCTTTTGGCCAGCTCGCGCTGGGATAGACCGTGGGCTTTACGGAACGCTTTCAGGTTGCCACCAATGTCCAAGGTCTTCGGCCTCCTTAAGTACAGGTGAAGGGTGCTGGTATCTCTAAATTGAGGTGTGTGAAATAAAGAACGTATTTTATCAGGTATACCGCTTAAAAGGTCGTTATTTACGCAATTCTCTTTTAAATCGTAAAATATAATTTACATCCATGACTGTGGAGTCAGCTATGAACACGCCCGTGCACACGGCACGTCATCCGGAATCCTTCTACACCGCGACCGCACGCGAGATGGTCGAGCATCCGCGGCTGGAGGGCAGCATCAGCGTCGATGTCTGCGTCGTCGGCGGCGGCTTCAGTGGCGTCAATACCGCCCTGGAGCTGGCTGAACGCGGTTTCAGCGTCGCCCTGCTGGAGGCGCGGCGCATCGGCTGGGGGGCTTCCGGGCGTAACGGTGGTGAGCTGATTCGCGGTATCGGCCACGGTATCGAGCAGTTTGCCGGTGAGATCGGCCAGCAGGGGATCAACGCCATTGCCCAGATGGGGATCGAAGCGGTTGAGATCGTACGGGATCGGGTATCTCGTTACGCTATCGATTGCGACCTGCAGATGGGGTATTGCGACCTGGCATTGAAACCGCGCCACATGCGCGAACTGGAGGAGGATCAGGCGTTCCTGCACAGCCTGGGCTATCAACCTGAAACCCGTATCCTGCAGCGTGAGCAGATGCATGAGGTGATCGGTTCTGATCGCTACCTGGGCGGTATGATCGATATGGGCAGCGGCCATCTGCACCCGCTGAATCTGGTGCTGGGAGAGGCGAGAGCTGCCCGTGAAGCCGGTGTGCAGATCTTCGAGTACACCCCGGCTGAGAAGATCGTCAAGGGTGACAAGCCGAAGGTGGTGACCCCCTCAGGCGAGGTGAATTGCCGCTACCTGGCGCTGTGCGGCAACGCCTATATCGGCCATAAGCTGGAGCCCCATATCGGTGGCAAGGTACTGCCCGCCGGCAGTTACCTGATCGCCACCGAACCGCTGAGCGACGCGCAATGCCGGGATATCATTCCGCAGAACATGGCGTTTGCCGATCTCAGCGTGGCATTGGATTACTTCCACCTGTCAGCGGACCGACGTCTGCTGTTCGGCGGCCTGTGCAACTATTCCGGCCGCGATCCGCGCGATATCACCGGCGCCTTGATGCCCAATCTGGAGCGGGTGTTTCCGCAGCTGAAAGGTGTCCGGGTGGAGTATGAGTGGGGCGGTATGATCGGTATCGGCGCCAACCGTCTGCCGCAGATCGGCCGTCTGCCCGATGCGCCCAATATCCTCTATGCCCAGGCCTATGCCGGCCATGGCGTCAATGCCACCCATATGGCCGCGCGGGTGATCGCCGAGCTGTTAAGCGGGCAAGCCGAGCGCTTCGATATCTTCGACCGGGTCAAGCATATGACCTTTCCCGGCGGCCCGGCACTGCGCTCGCCGTTGCTGGCGCTGGGGATGCTCTATTACCGGGTTAAGGATCTTTTCTGATCGACTCGGCGAAGCCAAAGTCCGGTGTTTTGATTGGCCGCTTACGCGGCCAGTCATACTGCCGATGGTGATGAGCAACGATCATGACGTAACGCGGACAAATATCCCGGTGAAGATATAATCCACGCCGCCGACGTTCGCGACTGAGCCTACTTTGCCACTTGTCCATGCATACAGGTTGGGCTGTTGGGTGTCACGTCCGCCGTCCGGATTCATGACCCAAATGTTGCCCCCATCTTTTCGAGCAAGCAGGTAATGCCCTTGACCAGTACTCGCAATCAGCACCACCAGAAGAATGCGGGCGTCATTATCGAAATGCGATGCATTAAGGGCGCTGATCTGCCCGGTCATTCCGGTGCTGGCCAATTGATCCCGATGCGCACCGTACGCCTGGGCCATCGCGTCAGGGTTGCCGTCCATAAGATCGACAATTCTGGCCTGATCTTCGTAGAGCTGGGCTTTCTTGCCATTACCGATGAAGAAGTTCGCGACATAGGCAATGGGGGATTCCTCTTTTTTCGCTTGCCAAATGTTCTGCCATATCTTCATCTCGGTAGCAGCGTTAATTTCGGGCGCTGTAATGACACCAAGCTCCGCCATGCTCACCATTACCGAAACTGCCCCACATGATTTCGCTTGAGTTTGTGCAAAGCTATACCTAGGCATTTGTTATCTCCTTTTTAATTGTCCAACAATCGTTGCCTAACATTTGCATATCTACCGTGCAGGGACGCACACGGGTGCGGCAGACGCCACAGCCCCCGAAACCTGCGGCTAGTTGACCGATCTGTCGCCGACCAGTTCGGCGAAACGCAGAAGCTGGATCGGCGGAAACAGCTCCAGCTTGCGTGCTATGTCGATATTGATGAAGACCGAATAGCGACTCAGCGCAGAGATAGGTAGAGCGCCGGGCTGTTTGCCGTCAAACAGTACTTTTTCCGCCTGGTTGGCGGCCAGGCGACCGACGTTGTAATAGCGGTTGGCGACCGCCAGCAGGCCTTGGGATTTGGTCACCATCTCCTCATACGCGCTGGCAACCGGTAGATGCTGATCAGCGGCGGCCTGGGTAAATACGTCACCGTTCTGCAGGTTGTAAGAGCTGGAGCCAACATAGATCACATCGACCCTCTCATCCGCCATCTGCTTCATAAGTTCCGGCAGCTGCCCCTCCAGCGGATTACCTTTGTCGTCCACCGCGTAGGTGCGCTTTACCAGAGTGAAGCCCAGGCTGTCAGACATTGCTTCCAGTTGCTCGGTGTTCAGGACCGAGTTCAGCTCTGTGGGGCTGTAGATCACGCCGATCCGCTTCGCGTCCATATAGTCCTGAATGGCGCGGATTTGCACCTCTTCCGGAACGCGGTTGCGAATACCGGTAACCGAAGGCCGTCCACTCTGTTCGTATGACGTGACGATACCCGCACTGATCGGATCAGCGACCACCATAAACATCGCCGGTATGTCGCCCAGCAGGGTTTGCTCACTGCCCTCCTTAATCGGGCCGATGATAGCCTTGGTTACAGAGGTGCCCCAGGTGACCACCAGATCCGGTTGTATCGCGTGGGCTTCGTTCAGGAAACCGGCCAGTTTGCCCTTGTCGCGTGCCGCATCCCGCAGTATGAGTTCAACCGGCAGCTTCTTATCCTTCAGGTATTGTGTGAAACCCTGGCAAGCCTCTTCGCAGCCGCGCCACAGAACCATATAGATGCGCGCGGGCTGGGTATCGGAAAACGCGGCGCTGGCAGACAGGCTGAGTGACAACAGGGCCGCAGTAATCAGTAGCTTGAATTTCATGTTGCAAGCGCTTCCTTCTTGTCGGCTGCTTTCAGGTAGAAGCCCATCACTACGCCGGCAATCACGATGCCGGTACCGACAATCACCATCGCCTCGCCGTAGTCGTAAATCGCCAGCAGGCAGGCGACCAGTACCGGACCCAGTACACTGCCGATCCGCTCCGAGGTGCGCAGTACGCCCAGTGCAGTGGTACGGCCAACTTCGGGAGTGGCTTCGGCCGCTTCCATCGCTGCCGCAATCAGCGGCGCCTTGAGAATAGAGTGGGCAGCGCCCATCATCGCCACGGCCAGCAGCATCGTCATGATAGACGCTTCGCCGTAGAGCGAGATCAGTATGGCGCCGGAGAGTATGGTGCCGAGAATGACCAGTTCCACCATCTTGCCGGTACGGTCGGCCAACTGTGACGCGATAGGGCCGAGCGGGATGATGATGAGGGAGTAGACCATCATGATCCGGCCGATTTCCGACTGGCTGGCGTCCAGAGAGACCAGATACAGCGGTACCAGGTAGTAGAGAAATCCGGTCAGGATGATCTTGGTTGGAATGGCGCAAAACAAAATAATACAGACAAAGCGGATATTCCTAGCAAGTGCCCAGATGCCGCCCTTGCTGCCTGCAGCGGCTTTTTTGCTCTGCCCGTCCACCTCTTCCGAGAGCATCAGCCACGCCAGCAGGCCAGCGAAAGCAGCCAATGCCGCGGACAACAGGAACACCGGCTGGTAGCCGATCCGGTCGGCAATAATACCGCCCAGGGCAGTACCGCACATGGTGGCGGTCATCAATACGCCGACGAACACGGCCATCCCTTTGGCGCGATTTTCCGAGGTGACGATCGCGGCGATATACCCCTGACAACTGATCGTGATGATCGCGTAGCCAAAAGCGGTGATGGCGCGCCAGGCGATGATTTCGTAGACACTGGATGCCAGAGCGCAGCCCAGATAGCCGGCCAGTGCGGGAATCAGGCCCCAGAGAAACAGTCGCTTGTTGCCCCAGCGATCGACCCAACTGCCGGCAAAGGGGGTCGCGGCAGCAATAACGAACATAAATACCGAGATCGGTAATCCGACCATGATGTCCTTGTCGAACCAGGGGTTGGGTTCGTAGTACTCGGAAACGAACAGCGGCATGAACGACTTTTGCAGCTCCTCACCGAAAGCAAAGACGAACAGCGGAATACGAGCATCGGTGATGCTGCCTTGCTTCTCGCGCAGAACCTTGAGCAGGTTGAACTGTTCGGCCATTGTGCGCAGTCGGCTGCCGAGCCCTCGGTTGTCGGTCTGGGGGATGTCCGCTGGATCGGAGATGACTGCACCACCACCGTTGGTGGCCTGGTCCAGGGCCGCGCGGAAGCGCTGCTGCAACTGCCGCGAGTCCTTATTGAGTTCACTGATGAAACTGCCGATGGAGCCCTTGCTGGCCAGATTGTCGTTGACTGAGAAGTCACCGCTAGCCTGACGTTCCAGGATGCTTTCCGAGCGCTGCAGTGGGCCAGAGACGTAAAACATCACCAACACCATAACGACCTCGAACGAGACCAGCAGGACCGCGACCAGAACGATGGCGATATCGAAGAATACATCGGTCAATTGAGTCCGAATGTAGCCGGTGTCAAGGCCCACCTGGACCGCACCGTAACTATGCCCGTTGCTGGTTAACGGCAAGTAGAGATTCTCGGCCTGGCCGTCTGCCTGCGCCCCAAGCGGCAAAAGGCGCAGCAAGTCGCGACCGCCGTTGATCAGGCGGGTGAAAAAGCTTGCCTGCAGAGCCAGATCCGAGTGCAGATGCTGCTGACTCGGTGCACTGGTCATGGGCAGGGCATTATCGGAGTCGCCGCCACGGTAGAGCACCTCGCCGGAAGGTGCTGTAACCAGAACGTAAACCAGCTCCGGGTACTTGGTCGCTGTTTCCTGGAGATAGAGATCCATCCCCTTGATCTGGCTGAACGGAATCCCTACCTGTACCGCCAGGTCGACATCTTCGCGAATAACTTCGGCAATGGCTTCCGCTTTCTGCAGCAAGCGAGGCTTCAGCGCGATGTTGAACTCGGTGAGCGTGTAGACGGCACTGATAATAGAGGCCAACAGAGTGCTGAGCAGGGTCGTCAGAAACAAGCGGTTGTTGATAAATCCGGTCAGGCCCGTGCTGCGCTTAGTCATCAATATTTCCTTCTTGTCGAACTCGGGCTATTGAACGGTTTCCAGGCTGGGGCGTTTGATCTCCGACGTAACCGAATCCAGCTCCTGGTTCAGTTGCGCCTTTAACCGGTTGCTCTGGTCTATCTGTTCGGCGAAGCGATATGCCATGGTGCCGGGCTTGAGCTGAGGCTGTTGTGAGGCTGGGTGGCGCTGCTCCTTTGGGAGCCGTGACGAAATCAACCTGAATACATCGTTGACATCGCCGAAACCGAAGCGCACGGCGATAAAGATCAGCAAAGCGAAGCAGCCGAAGATCATAAGGGTCATCTCGAGCAGGTGGAGCTTCACCTGAGCCACGACGTTGCCGTACCCGGATTTGTCGTAAGCGATGATGATGCTGCCCATCAACTGTTGAGTACCATCGAACAACTGGAGCCCGCTATATAGCGTGTCGCTCTTCTCCAGTGACCAGGAGGGCTCGTCGCCATTGAGCGCTTTGCGCAAGATCTGCGGCGCGTACTCCGCGTTCAGTGATTTGCTGTCTGTTGCGAACAGTACATTGCCCAGTGGGTCGATGACATACAGTGCCGAAACCTGATCGTCGCGCCCCTTGGCTCGTTGCATCAACTCGGGAAGGTTGTCCATCTCGCTCAACGGCAGGCCGAGTTGCTCCGCTCGAATGATGGAGCGTTCCAGCGACGTCGACATCACTTCGAGTTGTGACGAGATCACAGTCGACATCAAGCTGCTGAACTTCATGTAGTTCATCAGGTATAGCAAGCCAAGGACGCTGGCCACGATGATCCAAATGGTCATGACCAGCTTAAGATGTACTTCGAGAAATGCTTTCATCAGTGTCCCTTCGATTAAACCCCCGCGTTGTATGGTACCTGGCTCAAATGGTGCCCGCTTCAGGTTTCCATCGGTGTTCGCCGCTAGGGGGCATGGCTTATTCGCTCTTCTAGTTCTTCTAGTTCTTCTGGTCGTTGGTTATTGAATAACCTGTATGCGTCCATATATCAGCACTGAAAAATACCACAGCTCGCTGAATCTGTTTCGGGTGTTTATACACCGAAACAGGGTCTCCGGCTATCGGCTTAGGCGTCGCAGGATAACATGGCTCTTTTGATCTAATAAGGTGAATTTGTTAAAGAACGTAGGTTTAAGTGATTTCTAATATAGGTGTTGCGAATGTTGTGCGGGGGTTAACTTTCAAATTATCGTTTTAATTGCTTTGGCATTAATCGTCGTGCCTGATATTGTCTTGTCCCGGGGATCCTGTTCCGAATGTGGTTGCACAGGAATACAATTATTAAAAGCTGTCACATGAGTCAGGTGTTTTGAAAAGTTGGCAGAGTTTTTTTTGATCAGGGTCAACTGAAGGTGTGAATTTGCATTTCAGTGCAGAATCAGATGACTTTTGTTTTTTTAGCTGATTTTATTTGTTGAGGGTGGATATACTCCCTCGGTCGATGCTCTGCGTCGTGTGACGCTTGATAGCAACATCAAAGCGTTGCGGGGTGTTGCTGTAGATACCAATAACAAAACTGCGATGTCTGGATAAGGGAACTGTTGATGGGGATGCTGGTCGATCCGCAAAGCAGTAATTTAGTGGTCAGTGACAGCAAGGGAAACAGCTACGTATTGGCGCGGTTGAGCTATCGGGCGGCGCTGTCGCAGATGGCTACCTTGGAGGCCGAGGTCCAGTGTACGGATGTAGACGCATCCTCCTGGCTTGGCGAAAGTCTCACCTGTGAAGTGTTCAGCAGTCCTGGCAGTAGTCGTTCCGCCATCCGTTCGTTTAAAGGCGTGGTCACCGGCGTGCAAACGCTGGTATCGGATGATCCACCGCGCTATTCCGTCTTCCGTCTGCGTATTCAACCCTGGTTTGCGCTACTGGCTTTTAGTCGCAAATACCGTGTGTTTCAGGAGCAGTCTACCAAGGATATCGTCACCTCCATCTTCGATGATCTGGGGTTTAAAGGGCAGTACAAGGTCGATGACATGCCGTCGACCAAGCGTGCCTATTGTCTGCAATTCAATGAAACCGATCTGGAGTTCGTCAGTCGCCTGCTGGCGGAAGAGGGGGTTCATTATCACTTCGGCGTGGACGACGATTCCAACACCCTGATTCTGCACGATGCCGCTAAACCGTTTTCCTCGGTTGGCAAGTGTTCGCTGGACGATGCGGACTCACCGACCGGCAGCAATGAGATTGTCGAAAACTGGGCTTCCCGGCACGCATTTCACGCCGCCACGCTGGAGTTGGCCGGTTACGACTACAGTCAGAGCAAACTGGTCAGCAGCAAGAGCAAATCATCCAAATACAAGCTGTCCTCCAATACCAAATTGACCGATTTTCGATACCCCATGGCCAGCATTACCGGGGCGATCGATGACTTGGCCAAACCGCTGGTGGAAACCCAGCGCGCGCAGCTGGACTCGGAATACCATCTGGTGAGTGGGCAGACCAACAGTTCCGAATTGGCGGCCGGGCGCTACATAGAGCTGGCGGCTCACCACGACAGTAGCCAGTTGGGCGATTATCTGGTGGTTTCGCTTGAGCAGGAGTTTGTGGTTGAGAAAGGAAGTACTTTTAGCCAGCGTTGCCATTTTACCTGTGCGCCGCAGGACCATCTCTACTATCCGGCTCGATTGGAAAAACCGCGTGTATACGGCATGCAGAGCGCTGTCGTTGCGGGTAAGACGGACGCCGAACCGGCCTCGGATGATCAGGGGCGGATCCGTATTCAGTTCCACTGGGATACCGAAGCAAGTGGCGACAAGACCAGTTGCTGGGTGCGGGTGGCGCAGTCGATGGCCGGAAACGGTTACGGTTTGCAGTTTATCCCCCGGGCCGGTCAGGAGGTGCTGGTCAGCTTCCTGGATGGCGACCCGGATCAACCGCTTGTAACAGGCAGCCTGTACAACAGTAAGCACAAGCCGCCCTATCCGACCACCGATACGACTCAATCGGGTATTAAAACCCAGTTGAGCGGGCAGTCGAACGAGCTGCGCTTTGACGATAAGAAGGATAGTGAGCAGATTTACCTGCATGCCGCCAAGGATCTTCTGGTCGAAGTGGAAAACGATGCTGATGAGAAAGTGACGGCGGAGAAGCGTGTCGCCGTGACCAAGGATATCAGCGTCAAGGGCGAAAAGAATTACAGCCTGGAAACCAAAGAGAATATCAATCTCACAACGGAAAAGAACTACAACCTCACCGCTACGGAAGCGATTGCGGTGAAGGGCAAGTCGATCAAGCTGGAGGCCAGCGACAGTCTGGAGCTGGTGGTCGGCGACAGCAAGTTGAAAATGACCGGCTCCAAGATCGAGATCGAGAGTGGGACGATCAGCCTCTCGGGCAGTTCGGGCATTGAGCTGGATGGAGGCAAGGTCGAGGTTGCCGGCGACTCCAAGGTGGATATCAAATCCAGCGGCTCAATGACGTTGAAGGCGAGTTCCTCGCTTTCGGCATCGGGGCTAAATACGGAAGTGAAGGCCAGTGTGGCGGCCACGATGAAAGGCTCTGCTTCGGCGGAGGTCTCCTCCAGTGGCAGTACCACGGTCAAAGGCTCGGTGGTGATGGTCAACTGATGCTGAAAAAAATGCCATACCCGCAATGCGGGTCGATTCTGCAGCGCTTTGAACTATCGGACGAGGCTGCCGCTGTCGTGGCGGGCGAGATGACGCCGACGCAGATTATCGAGGCGCTGCAGGCCAATGGGTTGTTTATCGACCTGGTCAATTTTTTCTGTCATGCGCTGCCCATGCGGGAAGCGATCTGGTGGGCCTGCCTGGCACTGGAGTTGCGGGCGTCCGACTGGACACCGGAACAGCAGCGGGCAATTGCCGACAGCAAGCGCTGGGTGCAGGAGCCCGATGAGGCCAAGCGTCGCCTGGCTGAGAGGCAGGCGGAAACCCTGGGGCGCCAGTGTGCACCCGGCTGGTTGGCTCAGGCGGTGTTTTGGAATGGCAGCGGCAGCTTGGGTGAATCTGGGCAACCGGTGGTGTTGCCGCCGGATTTTCTCTATGCCAAGGCGGCGGCGGGCGCGATCAATACAGCAGCACTGATTCCGGAGTGGCAGGGGTACGAGCAGTATTGCCGACAGGTGATCAGTATGGGCCTGGATCTGGCTCGCGGTGGTAACGGCATGCTCGCCAACGGTTAGGAGAGATGAGATGGCCTGTGCAGCAAGATTAACGGATATGCATACCTGTCCGATGCAGACACCGGCGACCCCACCGATCCCCCATGTCGGTGGGCCGGTTGTCGGACCGGGCAATCCGCAGGTGCTGATCGGCAAGATGCCGGCCGCCTGTATGGGCGATAGCTGTGTCTGCGTTGGACCGCCGGACAGTATCGTCAAAGGCAGCTCTACGGTGTTGATCGGCAAGAAGCCCGCGGCGCGAATGGGGGATACCACTGCCCATGGCGGTTCCATCGTAGCGGGGTGCCCGACAGTGATGATCGGTGGTTGAAGAAACGAATTTATTATTGAGTTGAATGCAGATGGAACACTTACTGGCCCCGGTGTCGGACAGTACCCCCTGCGGGGAATATCTGAAGGGTAATCGCACGCTGTATCGTGGCTTGCGCAACAGCTTCAATATGGCGCAATCCTCGTTTAGGCAACTGATTGAATCACCTGATGCGACAACCAACGAAGAGCTGCTGGCGGCCAACCAGAACAATTGGCAGCTGCTGGCTCAGGAGTGTGAACAGACCCTGGTCGAGACCTCGAAAGATGTGGAGGTGTTCTGCTGGCTGGCGACTGCCCAACTGTTTAGCGGTTCGCCGTTGACCAATCTGGCGCTCGTGCTGGAGGCCTTTGCCGCGGCTGTCGAAACCTACTGGGATGACCTGAATCCGAAACCGCCCGAGGACAAGCTCAAGGCTGATGACGATGCTGGCCGCAAGCGGGAGTGGGCGGAAAATCGGGTCAAGCCACTGGCGCAGTTGATCGGCGATACCCCGGACAGTGGCCTGCTCTATATGCCGCTGCAGATGATCCCGCTGATCGGCAGTATCGACTACGCCCGCTACTATTCGGCGGAGAAAAAGGGCGAACTGTCGCAGTTGAAGGCCGAGGCGCAGCAAGCCCTGCCGACGGAAAAGGCGCAGGTGACCGAGACGGTGCTGTCGCTGGGACGGGTTCTCGACAGTTTGGCACTACTGGAGAGCCGAATCGCTGAACATTGCCGTCAGGACGGTGCCAGCGGGGTGAGCTTCCGATCTGTTAAAGAGAGTATCGAGCGGCTGATCGCGGCCCTGCGCTTTATGCTGGGGAGTAGTCTGACGCCCTGGCCGCTGGATAAGGCAGCGCCTGCCAGTACCGAGGCTGGACCGGCGGCGAATGGGGCCGCCGGCACGACGGCCTCCGCTGTCACCTCTGAGGCTCAACAGAGTGCAGCGCCTGCAATGATTAGCCTGGCCGCCTCCGGTGAGATCTACAACCGCGATCAGGCGTTTCAGGAGTTGCGCAAAATCGCCGATTTCTTCTGCCGTACCGAACCGCATAGTCCTGTGTACATGTTGCTGGAGCGGGCGATCCGTTGGGGCTATCTGTCGTTGCCGGAGCTGCTGAATGAGATGGTTGGCGATAACAGCGCGGTGATGGGGCGGATCATCCAGATGGCGGGCCTGGAAAGTATCGACAAGACCGAGATTCCCGTGCCGCAGATAAGCGCACAGGATTTGATGCGTAAACAGCAGTCCGATGCCGCTGTGAAGGTGCCGGCACCCGCTGCGGCATCGAGCGTGTCGGCGGTGAATGACTCGGCGGAAGCTGTGCCGGTGCCGGAGAGTGACTCTTCCGAAACCGGGTCAGTTGCGAAGAGTTCCGACGTAGCCAGCTTTGAGTGGTAATAACCGTAGTTTTTATCTGTCGCCCAAGCGGCGCTTTAAACAGCAAGGAGAGACAATATGGCTTCAATTTTCATGCGAATCGACGGGCTCGACAGCATTAAAGGTGCAGCGACCGTTGCGGATATCGGCGGCAAGAAAGGCTTCTTCGCCATCGATAATATGAACTGGGGAGCGGCGCGCGGTGTGGGTATCGACGTCGGTAATGCCAACAACTCCGACAGGGGTATGGCAGCAATGGCGGAGATCCAGGTTTCCCGTACATCCGATGGCGCCAGTCCGCACCTGACCACCTACCTGTTTTCGCCGGGTGCTGAAGGCAAAACCGTGGAACTCGTGCTGACCAAGCCGAATCGTGATGGCGGTGGTCTGGATCCGTTCCTGATCATCACGCTCGAGCACGCGCGTATGTCGCACTACAACATCTCCTGCAACGACGGCCAGCTGCCTCATGAGTCGTTCAGCCTGACCTACACCACGATCAGCAATGTGTATTACCGGGAAGGCGCCAACGGCAAGATCGAGAAGGGCGATACCGTCAAGTTCGATGTCACCACCGGTAAGCTGGAATCCAAAGCATCCTAACCCTTAGCAACAAGCCAGGAGGTTGATCGTGGCCTTGAATTCACAACACAAACGCGTCAGCAAAAACCGCGTCAGCATCACCTACGACGTGGAAACCAATGGTGCTGTCGAAACCAAAGAACTGCCGTTCGTGGTCGGTGTGATGGGCGATTTCTCCGCTCACAAGGAGGACCGTGAAGAGCTGGAGGATCGTACCTTTTACCAGGTCGACAAGGACAATTTCGATACTGTCATGAAGCGGGTTGGACCGGAGCTCAAGCTCAAGGTCGATAACACCTTGAGCAATGACGGTAGTCAGTTCGAGGCCGCGCTGAAGTTCAACTCCATGAAAGACTTCGAGCCGGATGCCATTATCGGCCAGGTCGATGCGTTGCAGAAACTGGCCGACACCCGTTCCCAGCTGAAAACCCTGCTGGCCAAGGCCGACCGCTCACGTGATCTGGAAAAGCTGTTGAAAGAGGTGCTGCAGAGTGCCGACACCATCAATGCCCTGTCCAGCGAGTTGGGCGTTGAGCCGAAGGGAGGTGAATAATGAGTACTGAAGAACAGATCAACGAATCCCAGGCGGTCGCCACAGAAGCGGGTGTGAGTCTGCTCGATCGCGCGATTGCCGCTACCTCGCAGACGCCGGCTGATACCACCAAGGAGCTGTTCTCCGTGCTCGCAGAGCAGGCGCTGAGTGGCACCGTGGTGTGGGATAAGAACGTCACCCAGACCATCGAAAATGCGATTGCCGAGCTGGACAAGCAGATGTCCCTGCAGATGTCCGCGATCATGCAGCATGATGAGTTCAAACGCCTGGAAGGCTCCTGGCGCGGCCTCAACAAGCTGGTACGTGAAAGCGAACTGGGCCCGACCCTGAAGATCCGCATGGTGGATTTCAATAAGGACGAATTGCTGGAACAGTTCGAAGAAGCGCCGGCAGTGGATCGCAGTCCGCTGTTTGAAGCCCTGTACCAGAAAGAGTTTGGTACCGCAGGTGGCGAGCCCTACGGCTTGCTGATCGGTGATTACAGCCTCTCCCACAAGGATGAGGATGTGGCGCTGATGCGATATGTGGGAGAGGTTGCTGCGGCGAGCCACGCACCTTTCCTGGCAGCGGCGGGTCCGGAGATGTTCGAGTTCAACAGCTTCGAAACCTTCAATGAGGGCAAACCGGTGGCGTCCGGTTTTGATTCCCCGGCGTATGCGGCCTGGAACTCGTTCCGTGAGAGCGACGACGCCCGCTACGTGGTGCTGACCATGCCGAAAACCCTGGCACGCCTGCCCTACGGCGACAAGGGACTGGGCACCAAGGCGTTCCAGTACGAAGAGCTGGGCACCGATGCGGCCGGCAATCCGCGGCCGACCGATAATAGCCAGCTGGTCTGGTCGAATGCTGCGTACGACCTGGGTCTGAAGATGACGCAGGCGTTCACCGCGTTCGGCTGGTGCACCGCGATCCGCGGCCTGGACAACGGTGGCAAGGTGGAGAACCTGCCCAACCTGACCTACCAGTCCGACGCCGGTGATCTGCAGCAGCAGTGTCCGATCGAGGTCAACCTGACCGACGAGCGCGAGAAGGAGCTGAGCGACCTGGGTTTCCTGCCGCTGGTACACTACAAAAACACCAACTACGGTGTTTTCATCGGTAGCCAGACCGCGCAGAAGCCAAAGACCTACACCGATCCCGATGCCACCGGCAACGCCGCGATCTCGGCACGTCTGCCCTACATCATGGCCAGCAGCCGTATCGCCCACTATCTCAAGGTGATGGGCCGCGACAAGCTGGGTTCCAACCTGGAGGCGCCGGATATCCAGCGCGATCTTCAGGCCTGGATCGACCAGTACACCAACTCCGGTGCCATGGGCAACGCCGAACGTTCCAAGACCCCGCTGTGTGAATCACGTATCCAGGTGGTTGAACAGCCGGGCCGTCCGGGAGCGTATTCCGCTGTTGCTCACCTGCGTCCCTGGTTGCAGCTTGAAGAGCTGACCACCTCGGTGCGTATGGTTACCAAGATTCCTGGCTAAGGAATTGGTCCGCCCTTCGGGGCGGACCGTCTACCACCCAGATGTATAGTCCTGACTGGCAAAATGAGTTTAACGGGTTGGATCCTCGGCAGGAGGATTATCTATCCCGTGCACTGGCGTTGCTCGCGCAGCGGGATCCCGCGCTCCTGCAAAGCCGGGTGCAGCTCCGGGCGAGCTTGAATCGTCTGATTGCCGAGTTGGACCGACAGCTGTCTGAACAGCTGTCCGAGATTCTGCATCAGCCGGCATTTACCGAACTGGAGGCCGGCTGGCGCAACCTCAAATCCCTGGTCACGCTGCCGGTAAACTATCAGCGGGCGCGGGTGAAACTACTGGATATCAGCTGGCAGGAGCTGTCGCAGGACCTGAACACCTGCACGACCCTGCGCAGTAGCACGCTGTACAACCTGATCGGCAATCGCGAACTCAATACCCTGGGTGGCTTGCCGTTCGGCATGGTGGTGGTCAACCACGATGTATCGATGGAGATGGGGCTAGACGACGATTACGATGATCTCTACACCCTGGAACTGCTTGGCCAGCTTGGCTCGCTTTGCCTCTGCCCGTTCGTATTGACACCGGCCCAGGATTTCTTCGGTGAGCCCGATGCCGATTGGCTGTCCGATGTACAGCGTATTGAAAAGATTCTCGAGGGCCCGGATTTTACCGGTTGGCAGCGTTTGCGTGCACAGCCATCGGCGCGGTTTATCGGCCTGGCGATGCCCAGGATTTGCCTGCGCCCCGCGTACCGCGATCGGCGCATCGGCTTCATCTTCAATGAACGTGTGGATAAACGCCCGGGGCTCTGGGGCAGTGCAGCCTTCGCCTTTGCCAGCATTGTCCTGCGTGAATTCAACCGGCTCAGTTGGTTCGGCTTTATGAAGTCGCGTTGGCAGGAGCGCTACCAGGGCGCGTTGATCAACCTGCCGGAGTCGGCCAGTCTGGATTCACCGCTACGGCTGCCGCAACCCGATGTGCGCCTGTTTGGCAGTCTTGCCGGATTCTATGCCAAGCAGGGTTTTGTGCCGGTCTGCCATAGTCCGTTGACCGACAAGTACTACTTCAATGGCAACAATTCGGTGTGGAAACCGGGGCCGAAGGATGATGATCAAGTGGTCTGCCAGTTGCAGACCACGTTGATGATCTGCCGTATCGCCCATTACCTGAAGGTGCAGATCCGGAGCATGATCGGTAACTTCCATACCGCCGCCGAGTGCGAGCTGTTCCTGAGCCGATGGCTGGACAACTACAGCAGCAACGTGGTTGCCGACGATGAGAATGTGCTGGCCAGGTACCCGCTGAAGAAGGGGCAGGTGCGGGTCAAGGAGATCGACGGCAGTCAGGGGCGCTATGTCTGCGAGGTACTGGTGCAGCCCCAGTACCAGTTCGATCATTTCTCCGGCGAGGTGCTGTTGACCACCGATCTGGCGCCGCCCTCGGCGGAACGAGTGGGGAGCTGAGGATGGTTTTTTGGCAGACCTTTCTGGCCGACGAACCGGTTGCCGATCAGTATGAGGCACTGGTGGCGTCGGTGCGCTACCAGTTGAAGCAGTTACTGGAGTCGGAAGCGCCGCTGACCACGCTGCCGGCCAAACTGGCCCAGGTCGAGCGGTCCAATATGCGCTTTGGGCTGGATTGCCTGCAGTCGATCAGCAGCCGGATGGACAAGGATCAGTTCGCCCGCCAGCTTGAGAGCTGGATCAAGGCGTTCGAGCCGAGACTGTCTGATGTCCGGGTCGAGGTGTATGAGCGTGACGAAACCAATAACGCTATCAACTTCTCGTTGGTCGCGAGGCTGAAAACCGACCGGGGGCAGCACGCCCTGGTGTTCGATTCCAATTTGAGCTTGGTAGACCAGAAGGTCGATATAGAGGGGCAGGATCTTGTCTGATCAGTTGATGCGTTACTACGAGCGTGAACTGGCCTACGTGCGCAAGGCGATGGCGGGTTTTGCCGACCGCTATCCGGAGCAGGCCGCCCAGCTGCAGATCAACCAGAACAGCATTGAAGATCCGAACATTACCCGACTCATCGACGGTATGGCGCTGTTGACGGCGAAAACCGAACAGCGCCTTGATGCGCAGTTGCCGGAGATCGTTCAGGGTCTGCTGTCGATCCTCTATCCGGGCTACACCGAGGTCGCACCCAGCTACTGTGCACTGACCCTGGAACCGGATCCGGAGCAGCTCAACGAGAATGTTTGCCTGCCGGCTGGCAGCCGGGTGGCGGTGCCGTTACCCGATGGTGGTGAGTGTCAGTTCACTACCCGTGCCGATCTCAATATCTATCCGTTTACGCTGGCGGCCGTGAGCGCCGAGGCGGCGCCGTTTAACTTCAATGTGCCGGGTCGGCTCAATAACGCAGAGGCGGTGATCCAGCTGAGCCTGGAGTGTTGCGATCCTGAGGGGCAATTCAGTCAGTTGCGGGTCGGTGACTTCGAGTTCTACGTGCGCGGCTTCGAGCAGAGCGCTGCAAGCCTGATCGAGCTGCTGCTGACCCGGACTGAAGCGATCAGCCTGTCCGATAGCGAGGGGATGAATCACTGCCTGGTCGATGCCGGCCGGATGCACAGCCGGGTCGCCGATGACGATTTCCAATGGTTGCCGCGCTACGGCAACCAGTTCGAAGGCTTCGACCTGTTGCGGGATTACTTC
This sequence comes from Marinobacterium zhoushanense, assembly GCF_014641945.1. Classification (GTDB taxonomy): domain Bacteria; phylum Pseudomonadota; class Gammaproteobacteria; order Pseudomonadales; family Balneatricaceae; genus Marinobacterium_D; species Marinobacterium_D zhoushanense. Next base: position 578,375 of record NZ_BMIJ01000001.1, on the reverse strand, counting down.
ACCTATGCCGATAAAGGTGCCTATTTCCGCATCGATGGCCTGGGCGACGAATTGCGCCGTATCAGCGAAAACCGGGTGATGTTGAACTTGTTCGTGCGTCAACTTCCCGCCGAGTTCCTGCGCCTGTTCGATGTCAGCGTGTTCCGACTCAATACGGTGCCGGCGATCAACCTGTTCGAACAGCAGGGTGAGCCGCTGACCTACGATTTCTCTCGTCTGAGCGTACCGGTCGTCGCAGATGCCTACTCCGATTCCAACCTGGAGGTGGTGTCGGTCGCCGAAGTGCGCCAGGTGTTGCCCGATGGCGAGCGCCGCCTGCGACCCTTGTACGAAGCCCGTTATCGCCAGCCCAACGACGTACGCCAGTGGCAGGCACGTCAACGCTGGGATGAAAACGGCCAGCGCCAGGTGGAGTTGACGCTCAGCTGTCAGGGGGACGAGCAGCAGTCCGGCTCGATCGTGCTGGCAATGGACCTCTGCTGCAGCAATGGCCGAACCCCCTGTACGCTGACCGCCGGCACTGCGGTGGAGAGTCTGTCGGCTATCGATCTGCCTGGTCCGCTCAAGCTGCTGACCGCACCGACGGCGCCGCTATATCCGGCGCTGGATAACTCACTGAACTGGCGATTTATTGCCCTGTTGAATGCCAATTTTTCATCGCTGCTACAGACCGATCGTCCGGTGCAGGCGTTGCAGGAGGTGCTGGCGCTGTGCAGTCACGGCCGCACCTGCCGCCAGGCCGAGGCGATCCGCGATGTGCGCTATGAGCAGCAGGTGGCGGCGATGCATGTGTGTGGCGCCAACATCTTCGCCACCGGCACCGAAGTGACCCTGACGCTGGATGCCGAGAGCCTCGGCAACCAGCAGGCGCTGTTCGCCGAGGTGATGAACGTCTTCTTCCAGCAGTTCTGCAGCTTTGATCGTTTCATGCGCCTGCATGTGCGCCACTTCGGCGACGATGCCAATGTGCGCAGCTTCAAGCCGGTGCACGGGAGCCAGCTATGTCTCTGAGCGCCGAGCTGCAGCGGCAGCCGCAGCGATTCGATTTTATTCAGGTGATCCGCCTGCTGCGGTGGATGGCGCAGCACCGGGAACTGCGTCTGAGCGCGGAGCCGATGCCGGACGGTACCGCCCGCGAGGTGCAGGCGATCGAACAGCTGGGGCGGGAGAGCCGAATCCGCTTGGGGTTGGAAGCCCTGTCCGGTGCGCGCGGCGTGATACCGAACTACCTCTATGAGGAGCTGTTGGCCAGTCTGCATCAGGAAAACCGGGCGTTACAGCAGTTTCTCGATATCTTTAATCACCGCTACTACCAACTGCTGTACGGCGAGCGGGAGAAGGGCAACCTGCTGGTACGCGAAGAGCAGGAACAACTGGAGGCCGCAGCGCTGGTGCGGTTGCCGCAGCGCGCCTGTCTGCCTCGACTGGCGGCCCTGCCGGGTTTCCGGTCGGGCAACACCGACCTGCTGCGTTACAGTGTGCTGCTGGGGCTGAAGGTATCCAGCTTGCGCGGGCTGCGTCAGCTGTTGTGCGATTATTTCGAACTCAATATCCAGGTTTCTGCGACGGGTAGCAGCAGCCACCGGCTACCGGCCACCTCCCTGACCCGGCTGGGCGGGACCGATGCCCGTAATAACCGCCTCGGGCAGGGGGTATTGCTGGGGCGACAGGGAACGCTGCACTTCCATCGGCTTGAGGTGCGGGTCGAACCACGCGACCAGCAAGAGTTTGTCGCCCTGCGCTCCGACCCCTGCTTTGCCGGGCGGCTACGTGAGCTGGTGCAGGCCTACCTGCGCGAGACCACGGACCTGAAACTCTATCTGTACGTCAAGCGTGCCTTTATCACGCAACCGAGGCTCTCCTCCCGGCCGGAGCAGGCTGTGCGCCTGGGAGAGGGCAACTGTCTCGCGCCTCAGGTCAAGCCTGGGGAGTTCCACAAAATTCTTCTTCAGTAAGGGATAACGTCATGTCGCAGGTAAAGCTGAGCAACCTGGTAGGAAAACTGGAGTCTGGTCTGAGGGAAGCCCTGGAGCAGGCGGCTGGTGCGGCCATGAATCAGCGGGTACCCGCCATCGAGGTGGAACACTGGCTGGTACAGATCCTCAATCGTGCGGATAGCCATGTGGCGCAGTTTCTGGACCAGCAGCAGGTGGATCAACAGGGGCTTGTGGCGGAGTTGACGACACGCCTGGAGCGGCTACCGAAAGGTTCTGAAGGGCAGCCGACCCTGAGCAAATCTCTCAGCGATCTGATCGAGTCCGCCTGGCTGCTGGCGTCGGTCAACTTTAACCAGTCACAAATTATCAGCCTGCACCTGGTGTTGGCGCTACTGCAGCCGGATCCGTTCGGCATGCGCAAGCTGACACTGAAGGCGTTGGAAAACGTTTCGCTGGAAGCGCTGCAAGCGCAGATCGCCAAGGTGAAAGTGGCGGGCGCAGCACCCTCTGTCGGCGGCAGCCCTGCGATGCCTGCGCATGTCGAGGGCGGGGCGCTGGACAAGTTTACCGTCAACCTGACCCAGCAGGCCCGCGACGGCAAGATCGATCCGATCTCCGGCCGTAACGCCGAGGTGCGCAAGGCGATCGATATCCTCTGTCGCAAGCGCCAGAACAACCCGATCCTGGTCGGTGAGCCCGGTGTTGGCAAAACCGCCGTGGTCGAGGGGCTAGCACTGCGGGTCGTGGCCGGTGAGGTGCCGGCGGCGCTGCAGGGGGTGGAGATTCACTCGCTGGACCTGGGCCTGCTGCAGGCCGGTGCCAGCATCAAGGGCGAATTCGAAAACCGGCTGAAAGACGTAATCAACGAGGTGAAGAACTCGCCGACGCCGATCGTGGTGTTTATCGACGAGGCCCACACCCTGATCGGTGCCGGGGGTGCCGCGGGACAAAATGACGCCGCCAACCTGCTGAAACCGGCGCTGGCGCGCGGTGAGTTCAAGTCGATCGCCGCTACTACCTGGGCCGAGTACAAGAAGTACTTTGAGAAAGATCCGGCGCTGACCCGACGCTTCCAGGTGGTCAAGGTAGAAGAGCCCGGCGCCGAGGATGCGATCCAGATGCTGCGCGGCGTTGCCGAATCGTTGAGCCTGCACCACGGCGTCTTCATTCGCGAGGACGCCATCGATGCGGCGGTGAACCTGTCGATCCGTTTCCTGCCCTCACGTCAGTTGCCGGACAAGGCGATCAGCCTGCTCGATACCGCCTGTGCGCGTATTGCCCTGACCCAGGGCGCCAAGCCGGAGGCGGTTGAGCAGCTGGAACAGAAGATCCGTTACCTGAACAACGAACTGGCGGCGATGGAAACCGAGCAGGCGGTGTTTGCCGTCGGCGACGAGCTGATCAATGCATTGAAGGAGCGGACCCAGCTGCTACAGACGGAGCTGGCGACGCTGAATGACCGCTGGGAGCGGGAGCTGGCGCTGGTTGACCAGGTCCGGGAGCTGAAGGATGCGCTGCGCCAGGGGCACAGCGACGGCCAGGTTGACACCGGTAAACAGACCGAGCTGCTGGCATTGATGGACGAGTTGCAGGATCTGCAGCAGGACCAGCCGCTGGTGCATGCGCTGGTGGATCAGCAGGCGATCGCCACGGTGATCTCCAACTGGACCGGCATCCCGGCCGGCAACCTGGTGCGTGATGAGGTGGCCAAGCTGCTGACCCTGGAGCAGGAGTTGCACAAGCGGGTGATCGGCCAGGATGCCGCGATTGGCGAGCTGGCCAAGAGTATCCGTATCTCCCGCGCCGGGCTGACCGACAGCCGCAAGCCGGTGGGTGTATTCCTGATGTGCGGCCCGAGCGGTGTCGGTAAGACCGAGACTGCGATGGCGCTGGCCGACCAGGTGTTTGGCGGCGGCGACAACCTGACCGTGATCAACATGACCGAGTTTAAAGAGGAACACAAAATCTCCATGCTGCTGGGCTCGCCTGCGGGCTATGTCGGCTTCGGCGAGGGTGGTGTGCTGACCGAGGCGATCCGCCGTAATCCCTACTCGGTACTGCTGCTGGATGAGATGGAGAAGGCGCATCCCGGGGTGCACGATCTGTTCTACCAGATCTTCGACAAGGGCAGTATCAAGGACAGCGAGGGACGCACGGTCGACTTCCGCAACACCATCATCATTATGACCTCCAACGCCGCGGATCAGGCTATCTGCGATATCTGCGACGAAGCGGGCCTGCGGCCGGACAACGCCGATCTGGTAGAGCGTATCCGTCCGGAGCTGCAGCGCTTCTTCAAGCCCGCCTTCCTCGGTCGCGCGACCATCGTGCCGTACTACCCGCTCAACGACGACGAACTCAAGCAGATCACCGAGATCAGTTTGAACCGGATTCGCAGCAAGCTGGCGGAGCAGTACGGTGCCAGTTTCGACTGGGATGAGGCGCTGGTAGAGTTTGTGGTCGGGCGCAATACCGATCCGACTACCGGGGGCAGGGCGGTGGAGCAGATCATCAATCGCTCGTTGATGCCGCGCCTGGCGGAGCAGTGCATCACCCGACTCAGCGAAGGGCTGACGGTTTCCGCGGTTCAGGTCAGCGCCGATAACGGCGATATCACCCTGACCATAAACTGATGACGTTGCCGACAAGACAGCTGAATGAATACGAAAGCGATTAAACAGGGGGGGCGGCTGCTGGCGGCGGCCGGGGTGCTGGCGCTGTCAGCATCCAGCGCCCTGGCCGTGGAACGGATCAAGCTGGCCACCCAGGACTGGCCGCCGTACCAGACCGTCGAGGATGGCCAGATGGCGGGCGTTGCCGTGGAGCGTGTGCAGTGTGCCCTGAGGCGGATGGGGCAGCCGTACGAGTTGCACATGATGCGCTGGGACAAGGCGCAGCTGCTGGTGGAAACCAACGAGATGCAGGGCTTCTTCTCCGGCTCCACCAACTCGGCGCGTGCTCGCTATGCTGAAGCGTCGGTTCCGGTCATCACTTTGGCGCTGAGCTGGTTTGTGGCGCCGGGGGTGAACCTGAATCTGGCAGAGGAGTCGGCCAAGTATCAGGCCCGTTACGGCGCCAAGTTCAACACCAGCAAATGGCTGTTCCTGAAAAAGAACGGCTACAACGTGGTAAAAAAGCCGCGTGATTCTGACGTCCTGGCGCAGATGTTATGGCAGGGCGATGTGGATGTGGCGCTTGAGTATGAAAAGGTGTTCGAGCATTCGATGAAGAAGCTGGGGATCCCGGCTGGCTATTTCCGCCGCATTCCTTACGAGCGGAAGGACCAGAACGTGCATTTTTCCAAGGAGTTCTTGAAGCAGAACCCCAGCTTCCTGGGGGCTTTCAACCAGGCTCTGGGTAACTGCAAAAAGAGTGTGCCATGACGATAAATTTACAGCTGGTCGAAGTGCCTGCAAACGAGCAGGTGATCAATCGACAGATTTCGTTACCTGCCAACGGCGGTACCATAGGCCGGGCCTACGACTGCACGCTGCAGTTGCCGGATTTCAACCGCCAGCTGTCCCGGGTGCATGCGGAGATCGCCCGGGATCCACATGGTGGATACCAGGTCACCGACCACAGTACCAACGGTCTTCAGCTTAACGGCCAGCTACTCGGCCGAGGGCGACGCGTGTCGATCGGCGACGGCGATATCCTCAAGCTGGGTGGCTATACCTTGCTGATCAGCGATATGTCGTCGCTGTTTGAGAACCGGCCCGAACCTGAGCCGGAACAGCCGAGCGGCCGACGCGAGCCGACCTTCGATCTTAATGACTTGAATGCGGATGATCTGGGCTGGCCGCTGGATGAGGGCAGCGGGCAACCCGCCAAACCCAGCAGCGCGTCGAACTTCTCCACCGAGAACGTTATGGCTGACGACCAGTTCGGCCCAGATCCGTTTGAAGACGACTTCGAGATGCTGGAGCCGGGCGCCGCATCGCGTGCCGACGTGGTCACCCTGGAGCAGAGCGACAACAGTCAGCGGGTGATGAAGGAGAGTCTGGTAAAACTGACTCAACTGGTCGAGCAGCAGCAACGGATGCAAGCGACACCCTATGGCCAGGACAAGCTGATGGAGTGTCTGCAACGCACCCTGGATCGATTCCTGGAGGAGCTGAGCCCTACCCACCTGGAGGAGGTGTTTAGCGACTACACCGGGGGGTGGGGCAGCAAAGAGAAAAAGTATTGGCGACTCTACCGCAAACAGTTCAATCGCAAGTTGGACCGCAAGGAGTTCCACCACCGCTTTACCGCCCTGTTTGTCGAAGAGATGCGAGGTAAAGGATGACGCGATCGGTACTGCTGACGGCAGCGCTCTGCTTGCTGTTGTTGGGCTGCTCTTCGCAGCCGACCTCGCCCACCCAGACTTACAAGCTGCCGGTCAAGGTGGCGGTGGACGCGGAGGTCAACCAGTATGGCGAGGGTGAGTCGCACCCGATTGTGCTGCGGCTTTACCAACTGACTGGGAATGGTGCGTTCCAGAACGCTCAGTTCCTCGATCTGTTCAAGAAAGATCGCGAAATGCTCGGCGATTCGCTGGTGGATGTGATCTATCTGGACCCGCAGCTACCGGGTCAACAGCAGCAGATGGAGTTCGACATACAGCAGCAGACACGCTATCTGGCCGTATTGGCAGAGTTTGCCGATTACGGCAATGCCAGCGCCAAATCCCTGGTGCAGCTGGGCGAGGACCCGCAATCGGAGCCGATGATAGTCCATGTAAGCGGACTGCGGGTTTCCATCGGCAGGGAACCGGCTAAGCCTTGGTGGAAAATTTTCTGAAGGGGAATCCCGTGAGACGGCATCGCAAAGTAGTCTGGAGCGAGGGAATGTTTATCGCTCCGCAGCATTTTCAACAGCAGGACCGCCATGTCCACCATTACGTTGAGCAGTATGTGGCGGCTGCGGGGCAGGGTAAGCGTTATGGCCTGAGCGAGCTGCAGATCGATCGCGAACGGCTGAAGATCGGCAAGATCGCGGTGACCGGCTGTAAGGGGATCTTCCCTGACGGCACCTTCTTCGAATGTGATCGCGAGGTGTTGCTGGAGATACCGGAAGCCACGCTGGAGAAGAAGATCTACCTGGCGTTGCCGATGGCGGTGGAGGGGGAGGTCGAGTATGGCGAACACGGCCAGAACCGACGTTATGTGCAGGATCAGGTGACGCTGTTCGACACCAGTGCGGCGGGGAACAACGGTATCGAGACCCAAGTGGCCCAGGCCAACGTGCGGCTGCTGATCGAGGGGGAGGATATCACTGGTTTGACGGTGATGCCGATCGCCCGGGTGCTGGAGCGACGCGAGAGCGGCGCCGTGGTGTTGGATCAGGGCTTCATTCCCGCCTGCATCCAATATGGTGCCTCGGCTCAGATCACCGAGCGCCTGAAGGAGCTGCAGGTGTTGATCGACACCCGCGCCAATATGGTGGTTCAGCGCATCGACGCCGGTCAGGAGCGCAAGAGCGAACAAACCCTGCTACGCGAATATCTTTGGCTGCAGACATTGAATCGCTGGGTACCCTGGTTCAGTACCACGCTGGAGAATCCGGCGGTACCGACCGACGAGGTCTATCTGCAACTGGCCACGCTGTCGGCGGAACTGTGCAGTTTCGTTCCCGCGGTGGCCGAGGCTGCCGCGCCGTTGCATAGCCATGCCATGCATAGCGCGTTCAATCCGCTGTTCTCCAAACTGCGCGATCAGTTGTCGCTGGTGCAGAGCGACAGCGTGCTCGAGTATGACTGGGATAATCAGCTGTTTGACAAGCGTCGCCTGCTGCGTGTGGCGGTTCCCGATATCTATGCTCTGGGTAACCATCGTTTCGTGCTCTGTGTCGAGTCCAGCATTGGTGCCGCGACCCTGGCACAGTTGGTCCCCAGTGCCTGTAAACTCAGCGGCTTGAGCCAGATCGCCGAGCTCGTGCGCAACAGTATGTCAGGGGTTGCCCTGAAGTCACTGCCGGTGGCGCCGACCGAACTCAAACCGCGCGCGGATGTAGCCTATATCGAGATCGACACCCACCACCCGTACTGGCTGGAGCTGGTTGAGAAGCGGGAGCCGCTGGCACTGCATGTGGACGGTCGTATTCCGGATCTGAAAGTGAAGCTCTATGCGCTGGGGTAAACGCTGATGGCGATGGATTATCTGGATGAAGCGACCGTTGAGGTGGAACAGTCCACCGGCGGACAGGAGACGGCAGGACATTTGCGAACTGTGCCGCTGGCGGGCGCGGCGGCGCTGAAAAATCAGCAGCGTAACCTGCAGGCGTTGCAGCAGTTTGCCAGCTTTGAAAATCGGCTTATCAATGCCGGCGCCGAGCTGCTGTCACTCTGTGTGGCGGTGTCGCGCATGCCGGAACCGGAGGATCTACACCGCTTCCGTCAGGGACTGATCGCGTCGATCAGTGAGCTGAAACAGCGCATTGCCGCGTTGGATTACCCACCGTCGGTCGCGGACAAGACCTGCTTTCTGTTCTGTATCGTATTGGACGAGATGATCCTCTACAGCGACTGGGGCGAGAGCTGCGGTTGGGAGAACCGGACACTGCTCAGTGAGCTGTTCGGGGTACGGGATGGCGGTGAGCAGTTCTACCGCGTGGCCGACAAGGCACTGAGTCAGCCGAACCTGCTGGTGGATCTGCTGGAGTTGATCTACCTGTTCCTGAAGATCGGCTTCCGCGGACAATACCGGCTGAGCGGGCGTGAGAGTCTGGATGCACTCTACTACCAGATAGAGTCGGTAGTGCTGAGTAAACGGCCGCGACTCCCATTCACTGCCGTTAGCTCGGTTGCGCTGCCGAAGGTACGCAAGCCGGCCCGGCAGGCCCACTTTGGCCGCCAGGCCGCGCTGTTCCTGGTGAGCGTCGCCCTCTCCTGGGGAGCGGCGTCTTACTGGTACCAGAACAGTTTCGACCAGCGGGCACGGGACTTTATTGGCCTTGCCGATTTCAACAAGAACTACCTGAGCGAGCCCGAAGAGAAGGAGTTTGTCTACACCAGCACGCCGGAGGAGATGTCCAGTGCGGCCCGGGTCTACGGCCGGCCAGCAACAACGGCACGGATCACCTCGTCGCCCGCGACCGATGTGACAGATGGGACGGCAAGCGGGTCCGCCTGGCTGGTGCAACTGGCCACCTTCGATCAATCGGCGCTTGCTGAGCGGTTTATTGCCGAGCATGACCTGCAGCAGTCGGGTGCGCGAGTCGAGCCCTGGAATAAGCTGTTCCGGGTGCTGATTCCGGCCGACGACGCTCAGCAGGCCAAGCGCCTGATAGCGCAGGCGTTGAGTAAGGGCATAAGTGATGCGTTCATTATTTCTAATCGATAAGGCGGTTATCTCGGATGGACTCTCCTAAGCAGGCTGTCTGGCCTTTCATCTTATTGGCTCTGCTGCTGTTCGCTCTGTTCTGGGGTGCTGCCTGGCTGCTGGAGTGGTGGAGCTGGAGTGCGCCGGTCACGGCCGCCGTCAGCGGCCTGTTGTCGATCCTGGCCGGGGGATTGTCGGGTTGGCTGGGCTGGTGGTTGCGTCGCCGCCAACTGCAGAATAAACCCAGCGAGGCGGAGCTGGCAGAAAAGCAGCAGCGCCACTACCGACAGCGTTTGTTACTGGCCAATTTCGATAAGGCCTGGCGCCACCAGAACCGGGGCGGTCGCAGCCCCTATGAGACTCCCTGGTATTTTCTGCTGGACGAGCAACTGGAGAGCGATCGCTCGATGTTGCTGCAGATGGGCTTTGAACAGGTAGTATCGGAGACTATCGGTGACGACCGCTCGATGCCGGTCAGCTTCTGGCTCAGCGACCATGCGGTGCTCGTGGGGCTGCATATGGCGTATGACCCAAGCGTATTCGAACCCTGTCTGGCGACGCTGCTGCGACGGCTCAACAGCCGACGTCCCCGTCAGGCCGCCAACGGTATCCTGCTGGCCCTGCCGGTGAGCGATTTGTTGGAGAAAAGTCAGGATCGTCTGGAACAGATCACCAAACGGCAGCGCGTGTTGTTGCAGCAGCTCAACCAACGGCTGGGATTGGATCTGCCGATCTACTCGCTGTTTACCGGCATGGGGCAACTAAAGGACTTCTGCCAGTATTTCGCTACCTTTGACGACCAGCGGTTGGAGGAGCCGTTGGGCGTCATGATGCCGGCGAAGCCCAAGCCGGGCTACGATGCCGACTGGTTCCGCGATTCGTTTGATGCGCTGCTGCAGAACCTGGCGGCCCAGGTGACGCCGGCGCTGAAGGCGCAGCTCAGTGCCGAATACCGTGGCTCCATACTGGCGGGGCCTTACCAGTTCAGTCTCCTGCGCGCCGAACTGGAAGATTATTTCCAGCAGCTGTTTCTGAGTAACCAGTTCGAGGAGCGGCCGCTGAACTTCCGTGGCTACTTCTTCGTCAATGCCGACACCCAGGCGGTGCCGATCGATCGCCTGACCATGCTGCTGGCGTCTCAGTTGGGCCTGTCCGGTTTGCCGTCCGAGCCGGAAACTGCCGTCGGCCGCAGTCTTTTCGTCAAACAGCTGTTGCGTCGCGGCGTGCTGCCGGAAGCCGGTCTGGTGGGGGTGAACCGGCGCCGGGAAGGGCTTTATCAGTTGGCCCGTTTCGCTTTCACTGGCGGACTGGCGATGCTGTTCCTGCTGTTCATCTGGCTGTTAAAAGCAAATTTCGATTACTACCAGGCCCAGGATCGACAGGCGGTGGCTCAGCTAGACACCTACAAGCAGAAGCTGCTGGCCAGCAAGCCCAATCCCGATGACCTGACGGCGATGATATTCAGCCTGTCTGACCTGCGGGATATCAGTCTGATCTATGACCAGTCAAAGCCCTGGTATGTGCTGTCCTGGCTGCCCGATGCCGGTATCGGCCGGGCTGTTTCCGGTGCCTATCAGCATGAGCTGGAGGAGGGGCTTCTGGTCGCGCTGCGGGATTACCTGCAGAAGGACATGTACGTTTACAACAGTCTTGATGACAAGGTACAGAGCCTGGAACTGTATAACCTGCATCAGTACCTGTTTAACCCGCAGCGGGACGACGTCGAACCGTTGGTGGACTACTACGTGGAGTCCCTGCAGCAGGAGGGCGAGGGTGATGTGGTGACCCTGGAGCAGTTCCGTATGCTGATCCGTGATCTGCTGAAACCCGGTGTGGTGCCGCCGACAGAGGACGACCCGCTGATCGAGCTGGTACGTGCATCGCTCAGCTCGGAGGATCTCAGCGATCTGCTGTACCAGCATATCCTGCAGCGGCCGGAGTTCAGTCGCCGCGTCGATGTGCGCAGCAGTCTGGGGCAAAACTATCGCCAGGTGTACGACTTCAATGAGGGGTTTGGCGGCTATCTGGTGCCCTACATCTTCACCCGCGAGGGGTTTCAGGAGCTGGTAACCGGCACCGGTTTCCAGTTGACCAATGAAGCACTGAAGGATTATGAGGAGGTGGTTGGCCGCATCAGCAACGACACCGAGCTGAGCCGGATCAATCGCAAACTGAAGCGGCGCTACATTGACGACTACATTGGCTACTGGCAACGCTTTGCCAACAATGTCCACTGGTTACCGACCAGCGGCTGGGGCGATACCCGGCTGCAGTTGGAGGCCGCGTCCGAGCCGCTGTTTTCACCGCTTAAGCGTTACTACAACCTGATCAGCTACCACACCGATCTGGCCGCACTGCTCAGCGAGCCGGGTACCGATGAGGTCGCTGGCCAGAAGCCGGCGGTGAAGGTAAAAGGCAAGCTGGGCGCCGTCGCCGGTAAGGCGATGGGGCCGCTGGAGGAGCAACGTGCCAAGGAGCAGCAGCGGCAACTGGAGGAGCAGCGTCAGAGCGCGCTAACGATGGCGGATGCCATTGCCAAACCCTTCGTTTCCTATCACCGGCTGATCAAGTTGGATGACACCGGCCGCAGTAACCTGGATGTGGCGTTGCGGCAGATCGGTGAGACGCTGGAATGGGTCAGACAGGCGACGCAGGGAGAGATGCGCGGCCGTTTCTTCCTCGATCAACTGGTAGCGGCGGAGAGTGTCAGCCCGTTGGCCAAGATGCAAACCTTGTCGCAGTCCTACGATGATCTATTGCTGCGCGAACTGTTGCAGGGCAGTGCCGAGCAGCTGAATCAGCTGGCGCTGGAGGATGTCCGTCAGTTGCTGAACAGGTCCTGGTCTCGCGATGTGCTCGGATACTATAACAGCCAGATCAAACCCTTCTTCCCATTTGACGGTCAGGCGCAGAGCGATGTGGGACTTAAGGCGTTCAAGGAGTTTTTCGGCCCGAAGGGGGTGGCAGCCTCGTTCAGCGACAGCTTCCTGATCTATTTCAGCGTGCAGGAGAACAGCGATCCGGTGCTGAGCAGTTTTCTGCCGGGCCGCAGCCTGATACTGGATGAGAGGTTCTGGAATGCGGTAGAAGAGCTGGGACGGATCCGGAAGACCTTTTTTACGGCGGATAGTATCGGCTTGCAGTTCTCGCTCAGGGCTGAGGGGATGAGTGCGGGGGTGACCGAGTTCTCACTGCGCAGTGAGGGGCCGCTGTATATCTACCGAAACGGACCGTCGCTCTGGGCCCAGATGGCCTGGCCTATCCCGGAAACCCAGTCCCGCGAGATCGAGATGAAGGTGGCGGGCGGTGATTACGTGGTGGATCACCAGACCTATCCTGGAATCTGGAGCTGGTTCCGGCTGGCGGATGCGCTGAACGGGACGCTGGCAACCGATAGCGGTACCAGTAACCTGGTTGCGGGTTCGAATCAGCAGGTCGCGCGATTGCAGATACGGGTAGAGGGGGATACCAACCCGTTCGTCGCCGGTTTCTTCGCTCGACTGGATCTGCCGGAGCAGCTCTGAGTTGACCGGGTCAGCCAGAACTCCCTGGCATCGGTTTCCGATGGCCCGGGAGTATCAGGGATCGCCAGTGGCGATCGGCGAAAATCTATGGCGGCAGCAACATCGGGTCACCGGTCTCTGGCACCGTTTCAAGGGGGCCAGCGACGACCGGCGTCGCTACTTTCTGTTAAACGAGGAGCGTTGGTTGTCCCGCTTGCAGGGGTTGCCGCTGGCCCGCTGCCACGCGTTGCGCGATTGTGGCGACGGGATGCTGCTGGTGACCGACTATCTCCCCGGCGAGACACTGGCCGCGCTGATTCGACAGCAGGGCGGGCGCTTTTCTGGTCATCAGCAGGTGCTGGTACAGCTGTTCGAAGCCTTGGTCCAATTACATCGCCAGGGTGCCGTTCATGGTGATCTCAAGCCGGGGAATCTGCTGTTCGACGGCGACACACTCTATCTGCTCGATCTCGCCAGTACAGCGTGCTGCGGGGTTGAAATTGCCAGTCTGCCTTACCGCTCATTCAGTCCCTCCTATTCGCTGCCATGCCAGCAACAGGGATTTGGCGTTATCGATCCGTTAATGGATTGGTACGCGTACCTGATCATCCTCAGATTGCTCCTGGGCGGCGATCTCGCCCGCCCGGACTGGAGCAGCGCAGGCCCGGCCAGCCACTGTTTCACCGAATGGGTCGCAGGCAGCGGCTTACCGCGGGCAATGCGCCAGCAGCTTATTGATTCGACACGTCAATTGGACAGGCTGCTCACAGCGACCAGGTCGACCCGTTGACATAACGCTGACCGGGCTTGGCCGCCGGTTTTTGGCGGTCGGTGAACAATATGAACAAAAAGGGCATTAAGTATTAAAAACTTCTTAATTGCGTTAACTACCTAACTACAGTGCAGCACACTATCGTTTCAGCGTGATCGGATACCGCCACAGGTATCGCAAGGCTCGATTCCCCCCAAAAAAGATCGAGCCGACAACACTACAACAACAAAGTTGGAGATTACGCTGATGCAACGTTCCGTTCGCAAGCTGCTGCTTGCTACCTCTCTCGTTTTCGCAACCTCCCAGTCCTTCGCTTTCGAGCCGGCAAGGTCCGCCGAGTGTATCGCACCGGCCAACCCGGGCGGTGGCTGGGATTTCACTTGCCGCAGCGTCGGCAAGATCATCTCCGATCTGCAGTTCATCGATGGCAACGTACAGACCGTTAACATGCCGGGCGCCGGCGGTGGTGTGGCGTTTGCGCATACCGTGTCCAAGCGCGAAGGCGACACCGCGTTGCTGGTAGCGGCCAGTACTGCCACCACGACCCGTCTGGCCCAGGGCCAGTTCGCCGGTATGAACGCCGATCAGGTCAGGTGGGTTGGCGCACTCGGTGCCGACTACGGTGTTATTGCCGTGGCCAAGGACTCCCCCTACAAGTCTCTGAACGAGCTGATGGACGCGCTGAAAGCGGATCCGAGTTCGGTTAAGTTCGGCGGCGGTAGCGCGGCCGGTGGCTGGGACCACCTGAAGGTGCTGATCGCAGCCAAGGCTGCCGGTGTAGGTAACCTGCCGAAGATCAAATACCTGGCCTACAGTGGTGGTGGCGAAGCGATCACCCAGGTGGTCGGTGGCCATATCCAGGGCTTTACCGGTGACGTATCCGAGGTGCTGGGTTTCGTTGAATCCGGTGATCTGCGTGTGCTGGCGGTAATGTCGGAAGAGCGTCTGCCGGGCCAGTATGCCGATATGCCGACTGCAAAAGAGCAGGGTATCGATGCGATTGCGCCCAACTGGCGTGGCTTCTACCTGCCGGCCGGCGTTCCGGACGATGCTTTCGACTGGTGGACCAAGACCATCGACGCTATCTACGAGAGCGACAACTGGAAGCAGGTGATGCAGCAGAACGGCCTGATGCCCTTCCACAAATCCGGTCCGGAGTTTACCGCCTTCGTCCAGCAGCAGGTGAAGGATATCCGTGATCTGTCTACCGAGATCGGTCTGATCAAATGATCGGCGATCGCATCCTGGGAATCCTGATGCTCCTCCTGGCCGTCGCGTACGGCTGGGAGGCCAGTCAGTTCCCCGAGCCTTTTGGCGGTGTCGAGGCTGTCGGACCGGAGACCTTCCCGCTGCTGCTGGCGGTGATTCTCGGGTTCTCCAGCATCTACCTCATCGTCAAGCCCGATCCCGATCAGGAGTGGCCGGGTATGAAGACACTGTTCGATCTGGCCTTCGTGCTGGTGCTACTGCTGATCTTTGCCGCGCTGTTGGCGCCGCTTGGATTCGTGATCTCAACCACGCTGATGGTAAGTGTGCTCTGCTGGCGCATGGGCGCGAAGCCGATACCTTCTGGCCTGACCGGCCTGGGCAGTGCGGTGGCAATCTATCTGTTGTTCAACTTCCTGCTTGAGCTGCATTTGCCGGCCGGCATTCTCAAGCTGACTTGATGGAGCTGAACTGATGGAAACGTTGAATTTTCTATTGCATGGCTTCTCCGTCGCACTGATGCCGGAGCACCTGCTGTACGCTGCTATCGGTGCGCTGCTCGGTACGCTGATTGGTGCCCTGCCGGGCCTTGGTCCGGCCAACGGTGTGGCGATTCTGATTCCGCTGGCGTTCAGTCTGGGACTCTCGCCGGCGGCATCGATGATCCTGCTGACCTCGGTATATGCCGGTGCCATGTATGGCGGGCGTATCTCCAGTATCCTGCTCAACATCCCCGGTGACGAGCCGGCGATGATGACCACGCTGGACGGCTATCCGATGGCGATGCAGGGCAAGGCGGCGGAAGCGCTGGCGATCTCCGCAATCGCCTCGTTTATCGGCAGTCTGCTGGCCACTATCGGCCTGATCATTCTGGCGCCGATCCTGGCACGCTTTGCGCTGCACTTCGGGCCGGCCGAGTATTTCGCACTGTTCTCGCTGGCGTTCGCGACCCTCGGTGGGGTGACCGGCAAGAACCAGGTCAAGACCGTGGTTGCCGCTGCGCTGGGTTTGATGATCTCCACTGTTGGTGTGGATATCTCCACCGGCAACCAGCGCTATACCTACAACATTCTCGAACTGTACGAGGGTGTGGACTTTATTATCGCCATCGTCGGTCTGTTCGCCGTCAGCGAGCTGATGTTCTTTATCGAACGCCATATCAGCGAAGGTGCGGGCAGCGCGACGCTGAACAAGCTCAACCTGAAGATGAGCGATATCCTGCACATCCTGCCCACCAGTCTGCGCGGTTCGGTGCTGGGCTTTATCTCCGGCGTATTGCCTGGGGCCGGTGCTTCGCTCGGTAGCTTTATCAGTTACTCGCTGGAGAAGAAGGTCGTCGGATCCAAGGGATATTTCGGCAAAGGCGATCCGCGTGGTATCGCGGCGCCCGAGGCGGGCAACAACGCGGCGGCCAACGGAGCGCTGGTGCCGATGCTGACCCTGGGCGTGCCGGGTAGCGGTACTACCGCGGTGCTGCTGGCGATGCTGATCTCTCTGAATGTGCAACCGGGTCCGATGCTGTTCACCCAGAACGCGGAACTGGTCTGGGGCGTGATCGCGGCGCTGCTGGTCGGCAACATCATGCTGTTGATTCTGAACATCCCGATGGTCGGTCTGTTCGTCAAGCTGCTCAGCATTCCGCCCAAGTATCTGATGCCGGTGGTTACGCTGATCGCGGCGGTGGGGATCTACTCCATCAGCAACAGCGCGCTGGATCTCTACTTCATGGTCGGTTTCGGTCTGGTGGGTTACCTGCTGCGCAAGCTGGAGGTACCGCTGGTACCGGTGATCCTGGGGATGCTGCTGGGCCCTGAGATGGAGCGCAGCCTGCGTCACGCGCTGACGATCTCCGACGGTGACTGGTCGATCCTGTTCTCCAGCGGACTTAGCATCGGCATCTGGACGGTGGCGATCGCCGGTCTGGCACTGCCCTACATCCTCGGCCCGGTCCTGCGTCGGCGCATGGAAAATGCCCGTGCTCGCATGGAGATCGAGGAGGAGGCCGACTGAGTCAGTCGCTAGACGATCTTGCACCTGCCGGGTAACTCAGGTTCCTGTTACCCGGCATTTTTTCACCACCTTTGGCCAAGCCTCAGGTGGTTTCTTTTTATGTACAGGATGCACAGTACCTCGCGAGCGTAGCGAGGCGTAGGAGCGGCGATCAACAGGGTATGGCTGGCTTCAGCCTGTTTGGCGTCGGTAACGCCGTTCCGGCCGTCCGATACTGCCGTAGTTGATGTCGGCTTCCAGCTCCTGTTCGGAGACCAGATACTCCAGGTAGCGTCGCGCCGTGGTGCGGCTGGAACCGATCTTCTCCCCCACCTGCTCGGCGCTGAAGCTGTCGGCGGTCGCCTGCATGACCGAGCGTACCTTATCCAGCGTCAGGGTATCGATCCCCTTGGGCAGGCGCGCCGCGGTTGCTCCCGGTGAAGAGAGTGTGCCGGTATTGCTTCGAGGCAGCAGCCCATCCACCGACTGCTGGCTCAGGCTCTGGAGCTGGTGCAAGCGCTCCAGGTGAGCCCGGTAGTTCTGCAGTGCCTGTTCCAGGCGCTCGTAGACCAGCGGTTTGAGGATGTAGTCAAACACCCCGCAACGCAGCGCCTCGGTCAGGCTGTCGACCTCCTTGGCTGCAGTGATCAGTATCACATCGGTAGGTTGGCGTGCGGCACGCAGTTCGCGCAGCAACTCCAACCCGCTGCCGTCGGGAAACTGGATATCGAGTAGCACCAGATCCGGACGCAGCACCTCGATCAGCTCCCGGGCATCCCGCGTGGTATGGGCGATGCCTCGAATCTCGAAACCGGGTGTTCGCTCGACGAATCGTCGCTGGATCTCGGCGATCTGCGGGTCGTCTTCGGCGATTACGATGCCTAACGTTGTGCTCATCCAACACTCTCCCTGGGCAGGTAAAGGGTAAATCGGGCGCCGCCGGCGCTCAGGTTCTCCACCACAATCTCCCCGCCAAGCTGGCTGACACCCTCTTTAACCAGGTGCAGGCCGATGCCGCGCCCCTCTGCCTTACGGCTGAAACCGCGGTCAAATACTCGCGGCATATCCTCTTCGGAGATGCCGGGGCCCTGATCCTCCACCTCAAAGATCAGGTCCTGGCCGATATCGGTCATCGACAGGAATACGCTCCGCCCCTTGGCGCTGAGCGTGGCGTCGAGGGCGTTGTCGATCAGATTGCCGATCAAAGTCACCAGGCGCTCGGGGGTGATATTGGCGGGTAGCGGGCCCAGGTGACTGTCCGGGTCTATGACCAGCTGCAGACCCAACTCATGGGCACGGTTGAACTTGCCGAGCAGACAGCCGGAGACCACCGGGTCGTCTACCGAATCGACCAGCCAGCGCAGCATCGCCTGATGGTCGCGCGTCTCCTGACCGATCAGCTCCAGCGCTTCGTCACTCTTGTCGAGCTGTATCAACCCGGCGATGGTATGCAGCTTGTTGGCATATTCGTGGGCCTGGCTGCGCAGGGTTTCGGCATACTGGCGGATCCGGGTCAGTTGTCGGCTAACCATTGTCAACTCGTCGCGGATACGGAAACTGGCAACGACGCCGGTCAGTTTGCCTTTGACCCTTATCGGTATGCGGTTGATGATCAGGCTGCGCCCGCCGATCACCATCTCAGTGTCGAACTCCGGTTCACCACTCTCTAACAGGTCGGGCAGGCGACTGTCGGGTACAACTTCACGGATGGGGTGGTTGACCACATCTCGCTGCTCCAGGCCCAGCGTCTCAATCGCGGCCCGGTTGCAGGTGGTGATCTTGCCCTCGGCGTTGATCGCAATGATCCCTTCGCGGATCGACTCCAGCGTGGCGTTGCGCTCCTCGAACAGAGCGGCGATTTGGTGCGGCTCCAGATCGAATATGGCGGCACGGAAGCGGCGGGCAATCCAGCTGGCGGCCAGCACCGAGAGCACCAGCAGTAACAGCGTTACGGCGAACACGACACGTTGATAGGTCAATACCGTATCGTCGATCTCCTGGGTCAGGTAACCGATCGAGACCACGCCGACCACCTCGCCGACGTCGTTGAATACCGGCGCCTTGCCGCGAATCGACGGCCCCATGCTGCCGACCGCCTGGGAGATGATGGTGTGACCCTGCTTGAGTACTTCGTCGTTGTCGCCACCGACCATCGGCTTGCCGATGCGATCGGGCAGCGGATGGGCCAACCGTATCCCCTGAGCGTTGCCGATCGAGATGAAGCTGGCGTCGGTGGCGTCGCGCAATTCGCTGGCGACCCGTTGCGTCGCTTCGCTGTCGTTGGCCGCTACCGCTTCGCGGATGGAAGGAGTTTGCGCGATCATAGAGGCGAGTTGTAGTGCACGCTGTGCCATCTGGTCCTCAAGCGAATCGGCCAGGTGCCGCAGCGCGAACCCCCCGAGCAGGGCTGATTGCAGGAGTACCAACAGGCAGAGCACGATCATCAGCCGGGTGCTGATGCGAAGTCGAATTCGGGGCATATGGTTGTTTATATTTCTGTCACCCTTTGTGCTCTAAATTGTACGCGTTCATGCAGACTTTGTCCGTATCCCAGTCTTTGCGGCTGGAGCTGTCCGCGGTGGGGCGGTATACTTTGCGGTCTTATTTTCACGGCGGCTCTTTCCGGGGCTGCCAAAAGAGCACTTATGTGACCTGTCGTAGGGGCCACCACTAAGCTTAAGGAACTCTGATGCCTGTTATTACCCTCCCCGATGCGAGTACTCGCGAATTCGATAACCCGGTAACTGTTTATGATGTTGCGGCGTCGATCGGCACCGGTCTGGCCAAGGCCGCCCTGGCTGGCAAGGTCGACGGTACACTGGTCGATACCAGTTACCTGATCGAGCAGGATGCGCGGCTGGCGATCGTCACCGCACGGGATGAAGAGGGTGTGGATATCATTCGTCACTCCTGTGCCCATCTGATGGCGATGGCGGTACAGGAGCTGTTCCCCGGTGCGCAGGTGACTATCGGTCCGGTGATCGAAGATGGCTTCTACTATGATTTCGCCTATGAGCGTCCGTTCACCCAAGAGGACCTGGCCAAGATCGAACAGCGCATGAACGAGCTGTCCAAGCAGGATCTGCAGGTCAGCCGTTCGATCATGAACCGCGGTGAAGCGGTGGCGATGTTCCAGCAGATGGGGGAGAAGTACAAGGTCGAGATCATCGAATCGATCCCGGGCGAGGAGCCTCTCTCCTTCTACCGTCAGGGCGATTTCATCGACCTCTGCCGGGGTCCACACGTACCCTCCACCGGCCATATCAAAGCGTTCAAGCTGATGAAGGTGGCCGGTGCCTACTGGCGCGGCGATGCCAAGAACGAGATGCTGCAGCGTATCTACGGTACCGCCTGGGGTGACAAGAAGGAGCTGAAATCTTACTTGCACCGTCTGGAGGAGGCCGAAAAGCGCGATCACCGCAAGCTGGCCAAGCAGCTGAACCTGTTCCACCTGCAGGAGGAAGCGCCGGGTATGGTGTTCTGGCACCCGCACGGCTGGACCCTGTATCAGCAGATCGAACAGTACATGCGCGCCAAGCAGCGCAAGCACGGCTATCAGGAGATCAAGACTCCGCAGGTGGTGGAACGTACGCTGTGGGAGAAGTCCGGCCATTGGGACAAGTTCCATGAGCAGATGTTCACCACGCACTCCGAGAGCAAGGATTTCGCGATCAAGCCGATGAACTGCCCCTGCCACATTCAGGTGTTTAACCAGGGCCTGCGCTCCTACCGCGAGATGCCGCTGCGTCTGGCCGAGTTCGGCTCCTGCCACCGTAACGAGCCTTCCGGTGCGCTGCACGGCATCATGCGTGTACGTGGCTTCGTGCAGGACGACGCGCATATCTTCTGTGCGGAGAACTCGATCCAGTCCGAGGTGGCGGCGTTTATCGACTTCCTGCATGAGGTCTATGCAGATTTCGGTTTCACCGACATCATCTACAAACTCTCTACCCGCCCCGATCAGCGTGTCGGTTCCGACGAGAGCTGGGACAAGGCGGAGAAGGCATTGGCCGACGCTCTGGATACCGCCCAGCTGGATTGGGACGAGCTGCCGGGCGAGGGCGCGTTCTACGGGCCGAAGATCGAGTTCTCCCTGCGTGACTGCCTGGGCCGTGTCTGGCAGTGCGGTACCATTCAGGTCGACTTCTCGATGCCGGGACGCCTGAATGCCCAGTTCGTCAACGAGCAGGGCGAGCGTGAAACGCCGGTGATGCTGCACCGTGCGATCCTCGGTTCCTTCGAGCGCTTCATCGGCATTTTGATCGAACACTATGCCGGTGCGCTGCCGACTTGGCTGGCTCCGGTGCAGGTTGCGGTGATGAATATCACCGATAAACAGGCCGATTTCGTCAAGCAGGTGACCGAACGTCTCGAAAATCAGGGATATCGGGCCGTTGCGGACTTGAGAAACGAGAAGATCGGCTTTAAAATCCGCGAGCGCACTTTACAGAAAGTGCCCTACCTCCTTGTGGTAGGCGATAAAGAAGTAGAGTCCGGCTCCGTTGCAGTGCGTACGCGCTCCGGTGAGGACCTCGGCACCATGCCGGTTGACGCCTTGCTTGATCTGCTGGGTCAGGAAGTGACCCGTAAAGGGCGTCAGCAATAAAATTCTTCAGGAGATAACACTATCAGGCGTGATAACAAGCGCGGCGCTCGTCAGAATTTGCCGCCAATTAACGAAAACATTCGTGCTCGCGAACTCCGTCTCATCGGCGCAGATGGCCAGCAGGTTGGTATCGTAACGATTGAACAGGCTCTTGAGCTCGCTCAGGAGGCAGAACTTGACCTAGTACAGATCTCTGATGCGGATCCCATCGTCTGTAAAATCATGGACTATGGTAAGCACCAGTATGAGATGAAGAAGAAAGCAAATGAGGCTAAGAAGAAACAGTCTCAGATGCAGGTCAAGGAAGTGAAATTCCGTCCGGGTACGGAAGAAGGGGATTATCAGGTAAAACTGCGCAACCTGATACGTTTCCTTGAAGCTGGGGATAAGGCCAAGGTGACCTTGCGTTTCCGCGGTCGTGAGATGGCCCATCAGGAGCTGGGTATGCAGCTGCTGCAGCGTGTCGAGGCTGACCTCGGCGAGCTCGGTACTGTAGAACAGCAGCCGAAGATGGAAGGTCGCCAGATGGTGATGGTCATCGCCCCGAAAAAGAAATAGTCAGCTTTTTCGCCTGAACCCGCGCTGTTGACCCCTGTGGTCGGGAGTGTGGGTTTTGTCGATTTTCGGCTGGCGCATTACAAACGAATGCGTGGAGATTGAGAATGCCTAAGATTAAAACTGTCCGCGGTGCGGCAAAACGTTTCAAGAAAACTGCTAACGGCATCAAGCACAAGCAGTCCTTCAAAAGCCACATTCTGACCAAGAAAAGCACCAAGCGTAAGCGTCAGCTGCGCCCGATGCTGCAGGTGAATGCTGCTGACCAGGCTCTGGTCAAGCGCATGCTGCCGTATCTGTAAGCTTTTAGTCTGAATCAACTTTATTTATAGGAAGGAATTGCTATGCCTCGCGTAAAACGTGGTGTACAGGCTCGTGCCCGTCATAAGAAGATCCTGAAACAGGCTAAAGGTTATTACGGCGCTCGCAGCCGTGTGTTCCGTGTAGCCAAGCAGGCGGTTATCAAAGCTGGTCAGTATGCTTACCGCGACCGTCGTCAGCGTAAGCGTCAGTTCCGCGCTCTGTGGATCGCCCGTATCAACGCTGCTGCCCGCATCAACGGTCTGTCCTACAGCCGCTTTATCGCTGGTCTGAAAAAGGCCAACATCGAAATCGACCGTAAGGTACTGGCTGACCTGGCTGTTCATCAGCAGGTGGCTTTTGCTGCGGTGGTTGAGAAAGCCAAAGCGGCTTTGGCGTAAGTCACACCCGCCTATCAGTAGGTAATTGATCGAATCGAATAGGGGAAGGGTGCCAACTCTTCCCCTATTTTTGTTTGGAGCCGGACATGGAAAATCTTCACGCCCTCCTGGAGGAAGGCAAACAGGCGGTCGCTCAGGCCGATAACGTAAAGGCGCTGGACGATGTGCGTGTTCAGTACCTCGGTAAGAAGGGGCATCTTACCCAGTTGCTGAAGGGGCTTGGCAAGCTATCCGCCGAGGAGCGCCCTGCCGCTGGCGCCAAGATCAACGAGGCCAAGGATGAGCTGTCTGACGCACTGAATGCCCGCAAGGCGCAGCTCGAAGGTGCGGCGCTGGAGCAGAAGCTGGCATCGGAAACCCTGGACGTCACGCTGCCCGGCCGTGGCCAGCAGCTCGGTGGCCTGCATCCGGTGACCAAGACGCTGGAACGTATCGAAGCTTTCTTCGGCAGTATCGGCTACACCGTCGAAGAGGGGCCCGAGATAGAAGACGATTATCATAACTTCGAGGCGCTGAATATTCCGGCTCACCATCCGGCGCGGGCGATGCACGATACCTTCTATTTCGACGCTCACACCCTGCTGCGTACCCACACCTCACCGGTTCAGGTGCGGACCATGGAAGCGCAGAAGCCACCGATCCGTATCATCTGCCCGGGTCGTGTCTACCGTTGCGACTACGATCAGACCCACTCGCCCATGTTCCACCAGGTCGAGGGCCTGCTGATCGACAAGGACATCAGCTTCGCCGACCTGAAGGGTACGTTGGAGCAGTTCCTGCGTGAGTTCTTCGAAGAGGATGTAAAGGTCCGCTTCCGTCCCTCCTACTTCCCGTTCACCGAGCCTTCCATCGAGGTGGATATCGACCGCGGTGACGGCAAGTGGCTCGAGGTGCTGGGTTGCGGCATGGTGCACCCGAAGGTGCTGGAGATGTCCGGAATCGATCCGGAGGAGTACAGCGGCTTCGCCTTCGGTATGGGCGTTGAGCGTTTTGCGATGCTCCGCTACGGCGTTGACGACCTGCGTCTGTTCTTCGAGAACGACCTGCGCTTCCTCGGCCAGTTCCGTTGATCGGCCCCACCCAGAATTGAACGAATTCAGGACAGCAGCATGAAATTCAGTGAACACTGGTTGCGCGAGTTGGTGCAGCCCGAAATCGATACCCAGACCCTGGCCGATCAGCTCAGCCTGTCGGGACTGGAAGTGGACGACGTCGAGCCGGTTGCCGGCGCGTTCAGCGGTGTTGTGGTCGGCGAGATTCTCAGCGCCGAGCAGCATCCGGATGCGGACAAGCTTCGCGTCTGTCAGGTCAGCGACGGCAAGGAGACCTTCCAGGTCGTATGCGGTGCCCCCAATGCACGTGCCGGCATCAAGGTGCCCTTCGCCCAGGTCGGCGCCGTATTGCCGGGCGACTTCAAGATCAAGAAAGCCAAACTGCGTCAGGTCGAGTCTTTCGGCATGCTCTGCGCCGAGGATGAACTGGGTCTGTCCGACGACCATGGCGGTCTGATGGAGCTGGCCGCCGATGCGCCGGTTGGCAGCGACATTCGCGACTACCTGAAGCTGAACGACCAGATCATCGATGTGGATCTGACGCCGAACCGTGGTGACTGCCTCAGCGTCGCCGGTATGGCGCGTGAAGTGGGTGTGCTGAACAAGGTGCCGGTGGCCGATATCGACTGCTCGCCGGTAGCGCCGCAGATCGATGATCAGATCGAAGCGACGCTGGTGGCACCGCAGGGCTGCCCACGTTATCTGGCGCGCGTGATCCGCAACATCAACCCCGGTGTGGAGTCGCCGCTGTGGCTGCAGGAGAAGCTGCGCCGCTCCGGTATCCGCTCCATCGATCCGGTGGTCGATGTGACCAACTATGTGCTGATCGAACTCGGCCAGCCGATGCACGCGTTTGATCTGAACAAGCTTAACGGTGGCATCCAGGTGCGCATGGCGCAGCAGGACGAAGCGCTGACCCTGCTCGACGGGCAGGAGGTCAAACTCAACAGCGATACGCTGGTGATTGCCGACAGCGGAGCCGCCGTAGCGATGGCCGGTATCATGGGCGGCGAGCCGACGTCGGTGACCGATGAGACCCGCGATATCCTGCTGGAGAGCGCCTTCTTCGCGCCGCTGGCGATCGCCGGTCGTGCTCGCAGCTATGGTCTGCACACCGACTCCTCCCACCGCTTTGAGCGTGGTGTCGACTGGCAGCTGCAGCGTCGTGCCATGGAGCGCGCCACCGCGCTGCTGCTCGAGATCGTCGGCGGTCAACCCGGTCCGGTGACCGAGGCCGTGGCTGAAGATCAGCTGCCGAAGGCGGAGAAGGTGCGCCTGCGTCACGACAAGGTCACCTCCATGCTGGCGCTGGAGATCCCGGCTGCAGAGATCGAAGAGATCCTGACCCGTCTGGGCCTGAGCCTGGAGCGCAACGGTGAGCGTGAGTGGCTGGCCAGCGTGCCGAGCTATCGCTTCGATATCAGCCTGGAGATGGACCTGATCGAGGAGATCGCCCGCGTTTACGGCTACAACAATCTGCCGGTGCGTACCCCGCGTGCTGAGCTGCCGATTCCGCCGATCGCCGAAGCCAAGGTGAATCAGAGCCGTGTCCGTGCCCACCTGATCTCCCTGGGCTACCAGGAGGCGATCACCTACAGCTTCATCGAAGCGGGCCTGTCCAAGCAGTTTGACGACCAGCATCAGCCGATGGCGCTGGCCAACCCGATCTCCACCGAGATGGCGGTGATGCGGACCACCCTGTGGCCGGGTCTGGCCAAGGCGGTACAGTACAATCAGCACCGTCAGCAGTCGCGTGTACGTCTGTTCGAGATCGGCCAGCGCTTCGTGCCGGGTACCGATGGCCTGCAGCAGCAGAACGTGGTGGCCGGCATCATCTGCGGTAGCCGTCAGCCGGAGGGGTGGAGTGCCGCTAACGATAAGGTCGACTTCTTCGACCTGAAGGGCGACCTGGAAACGCTGTTGGCTCTG
This sequence comes from Marinobacterium zhoushanense, assembly GCF_014641945.1. Taxonomy (GTDB): domain Bacteria; phylum Pseudomonadota; class Gammaproteobacteria; order Pseudomonadales; family Balneatricaceae; genus Marinobacterium_D; species Marinobacterium_D zhoushanense. Next base: position 552,824 of record NZ_BMIJ01000001.1, on the reverse strand, counting down.
GGCAGCAATGCCGGCCGATTCAGCTTCCGTGCCGACAGCCATGTTGCACTGCATCCGGGCCAGAGCGCCGCGATCCTGCTGGATGGCGAGCTGGTGGGTCGTATCGGTGCCCTGCATCCGTCGTTGCAGAAGTCGCTGGATCTGACCGGTCCGGTGTATCTGTTCGAAATCGCGCTGGATGCGGTGGTCGATGGCCGTGTGGCACGTTTCTCCGAACTGTCCAAGTTCCCCGAGTCGCGTCGCGATCTGGCGATCCTTGTCAGTGCCGAAACCCCCTTCGCGCAGCTGCGTGAAGTGGCCTCCGAGAATGCCGGCGAATACCTCAAACAGGTCACTCTGTTCGACGTCTATCAGGGCCAAGGTATTGAACCGGGACGAAAAAGTCTGGCTCTGGGCTTGACCTGGCAACATCCATCACGCACTCTTAATGATGAAGAAATAAACAGCGCAGTGAGCGCTGTCGTCACTGCTCTGAACGAAAAGCTCGGAGCAACATTGAGAGATTAAGACAGGGTGAGTGTCATGAGCTCTTTGACTAAAGCAGATATGGCTGAGCGACTGTTCGACGAACTGGGGCTCAACAAGCGCGAAGCGAAAGAGATGGTGGAGTCCTTCTTTGAAGAAATTCGCGCCAGTCTGGCGTCAAACGAGCATGTGAAGCTATCCGGCTTCGGCAACTTCGATCTGCGCGACAAGCGTCAGCGGCCGGGCCGGAACCCCAAAACTGGAGAGGAGGTCCCGATCTCGGCACGCCGGGTCGTGACCTTCCGTCCAGGCCAGAAGCTCAAGGAACGCGTAGAAGCTTATGCCGGACAGCAGTCCAACTCAGCAGACTGAGCTGGAGCCGATTCCCGGCAAGCGCTATTTCACCATCGGCGAAGTTGCCAAACTCTGTGACCTGAAACCGCACGTGCTGCGCTACTGGGAGCAGGAGTTCGAGCAGATCCAGCCGGTCAAACGTAGCAACCGCCGCTATTACCAACGCCAGGACCTGCTGCTGATTCGGCAGATCCGCAGCCTGCTTTACGATCAGGGTTTCACCATCGTGGGCGCGCGCCAATGGCTCAAGGGGGAGCAGGCGGGGGATGATGCGAAGCGCTATCGCCAGTTGTTGCGCCAGACCATTACCGAGCTTGAATCGATCCGTGATCTGTTAAAAACCGTTCGATAAAAGCTTCCAATTATCAAAACCTTAATGTAGTATTCGCATCTCTCTTCGAGACCTTAGGGTCTCCGCCTAGTCGGGGCGTAGCGCAGTCTGGTAGCGCACTTGCATGGGGTGCAAGGGGTCGCAGGTTCAAATCCTGCCGTCCCGACCATTAAAAATCCTTTATATTCAATGCATTATACACCTCCCGTCCTGGGTTGTTTTTGGCGATTTTTTCAATCGTACAGGATCAGTACAGGAACCGGTTCCTGTACGATCAGGCATCGTGTTTGAGAAAGTCACTCTACCGATGATTACACGCTTACTGCGCGTAGGGCCTCCAGATTAGTGAAGGCTGGACGCTGGTAGAACGTTACTCCCTCTCCCCAAGCGTCTCGTTTAACGGCATATGGTTTAGTTAAGAGAGAACGAGCTTTCCGGCTACCTCAGAAGCTTTCAATCTTTCCTTATAGCGCTGATAGTAGCTAAGGAGATACGTCGATAGGGATGTGACTGCTTTGCCATCGAGAGGTTCTATAAGGCGTCTATGCCGTTGAGGGCAAGAGCGAATTGTGCAGCGTTTCGCATTTATAGACGTGAACGCGATTGCTACGCCTGATGTGGATAGATAGACCCATCGACTGCTATTCCTTCAACGGCGAGCACGCCATGAATGTTTGGTGCCCTGTATGAAGTCTGGACTGTCTCGCATACGGTAGGGACGCTTACGGCTGAACACTCCGGAGTGTGTTATACCTCATTGTCGGAATGACCTAGTTCGGACAGTAGCTCAGAGACAGGTCACGACCAATAGCGGTCTTTACAAGTTGTACTGGGGATATCAATCTGTGTTGGTAAAGTGTTTGCGCGATTCAGAGAGCAGATGAAAAACGGATAGATGAGAGGTGCTTGCAGCGGCGACCGCCACTTAGACGATGCCCGCCAGTCGCCACAGGCTCGAACAACTTTGGCGATCCGCGCTAGTGCGCCGGGAATACCTCAACCAATCAAGCACCTGAGCAAGTTGAACTGGTACAGTAGTAGGCCGAAGCGTTATCTAGTCACTGGACTAAGAGACACTTGGCGACCTTTACCTGAATGCAGGAAGCACTCAATGGAAAACTCGAAGATTTATCTCGTCCGCAGTCCCGCCAAACTTATTGCCGAGCAAATGGCGGGCTACGGATGGCCGCAGGTCAATTTTTCGGAAGCCGCAGACACCGATGGTCTTCTGTCGCTATTCGCGGAGAAAGGTATTGATCCAGGCCGTCACCGTAATCAGATTAAGCGCTACTTCTCAATCTCCTCAGGTGATATTGTCGTCGTCCCCCTCCAGCGTGCTGTTGCCTTTGGGGTGGCCACAGGAAAGCGCTCTTATGGGAAGGGAGTTGGATACGGAGAGAACCGCATCGGAGTTGAATATCTTCGTCACGAGGACGGCTCTGTTGTCCGAGTTCCTCGGACAGACTTGCCTGAGGCGTTGTCTACTCGACTCCGAATTCGCATGTCAGTTGTATCCTTAGGCGAGTTCAAAGACGACATCATCCGCATAGTTGATCAAATTAAGAGTAGTGGCGGCGCGAACTTCGATTCCCATGTTCAGCAGTTGGAAGCAGAAGCACTGGCGAACCTCCGCGAAAGGCTTCTGAACAACATCCGTGGTGGCAAAACCAACCTTGAGAGCGGCGGCATCGGGCTTGAAAAGCTTGTTGCCGAGCTTTTACGCACAGAAGGCTACGCTACCAAAATTTTGGCTAAAACGGCTTTTGAGGGAAAAGCTGACGCAGATGTAGAAGCGTTTCGTGAAGACCTTTTCACATCAAAGAAGTTGCTGATTCAAGTGAAACACCACAACGGTAATACTGGATACCATGCATTGCGCCAGCTCCAGCAGATGGACAATGAGGACGATGTTCAAAGGTGGCTCATAACCACTGGGGATGTCCAACCTGAACTGGTAGAAGAAGCCGAGAGCCAAGGCATTGGTGTTATGGATGGAGAGCGATTCGCTGAGTGGGTTGTTGAACGTGCCGGCCAGCTCTCGCCCGCAACACTCAACCGGCTTGGCCTATCAACAGTGCCTTCGCTCCTCATTTGAGTAGTAAATAGCAGGAGTTTTGAATGAACTACGATTTTTCCTTTGACCAGGCCCGGTTAAACCAGCTTGCTGATCAATACCTCGAGCACTCCAGTGTAACCGGGCGGATACTATTTTTAGGTAGCTCAACGGAAAACCGGCTGGACCTTGCAACATGGCAGCTTAATACGGAGGAGGACTACGAGGCATTCACCTGTTCTGGTTTCAAACTACAGGTAATGGAGCTGCTGGATACTCTGATGACCTATCGAGCGCAGCATAAACAACCGAATGCCAGCCAAGGTGTTATTCACATTAATGGCAGTAGGCTGTCTATCGAGTGGCTGCCAAAATATGAAGTAGAAGCCATGCGAAATAACGTAAGTTAAGCTTGGGATTGGTAATTGGGTATGAAAAACGGCAGGTTGATCTGCAAACTCTACGACGACAATCTGCCTGCTTAATACCTTAAAATGAACAGACTAGAGTTTTCTAAACACATTTAGGCCTTAAGGTATCCATTGCGAACGACCGCTTTGTGCCGGTTGACGCCTCGTATGGAGCAGGACCCGATCGAGGGAGGCAAGGGAGTGACGACCCATTTCGGTCTTTCAGGTTGCATCAGAATGTTAGCCGGACACCGAGAGCTGTATATTTATCAGTCGTAATGGATAGGAATACTAGGATTCAGCGTGAGTTATTATCAGATAGGCGGCATTTTAAAGGGATATCAATATGTTGGCTAAGGATAGGGATGAATTAGCAGTCTATTATTGCGTAGATGATCTTCCTGGAGCCCATATCCCGGCAACACGGTTGAATGGAGTCTTAGAGCGCCTCCAACAAGGACTTCCTCTATCGAAAATCGCATTAAACTATTTAGAGAAACAAGGACTAATAGCCTTGCTTCGTCATGCCACTGGCGGCTCAACCTCTGATAAATTTCATCAGGACGCAAAGGTTGAACAAGCACGGCGAAAACAAGAAGCCGAGGCATTAAGAGTAGCAAAGGAGCAAGAGCGGCAAGAAAGGGAAACTGCAAGGCAAGCCCAGATGAAACTGGCTCAAGAGAAAGCCAAAGTTGCTCGCCAAGCGCTTGAGCGAGACCCTAAATACATAGCAAAAATTAGGAATCAGCAGCTAAGAGCTCGTTACGACCTTGACTGGTTCATTGAAAAAGATTGTTTTGCTCCTCTTATGGATATATTGCGACGTATCGATGCGGGCAAACGGCTTTCTGAAAAAAATGTATTGTGGCTATCCACTGATGGTGAAGAGTATTTTAGCGATAGTTTGAGAACTGCTTATCACCAGATTGAGGCAGAGTTCTACAATACCCAGTTTAATAAAAACCATGATATTTGGATGGCAGTGAATGCTAGTAGTCATTATAGGAAGTGCGGTAAAGCAAACGTCGCTGATGTGCTTCTCAAAAGTGTTGATATAGAAGCAAAAAAATCTCCAAAATTGAGGTCCGCATTTTTTACGACTCATGGTGGTGTGAAGCGAGACCTGGGTTTTAAGGAAAAGGCTATCAGATTGGGTGAAAAGGCACATGGATTGATGAATAAAGATTTCCGTCCATGCACCCTTATTGGAGCTGTCTATATGGAAACGGGAAATTACATCTTAGGGCAACAGTGGTACGAAAAAGCTGTCGAGCGTGGCGCAACCGAACGGGCTATCGATAGTGAACTCCGTAGTATCTTTATGCGAGCGGATAGCGCCAGCCAAAAGGCGATGCAAGCTCACCTTTTGCAAGTCGATCCTGAGCGCTATCGCTGGACGAGAAATCTTAGTGCTAAACGTTGATGATACCGTCGGAGAATTCGGGGGTAGAATAGTAATTAAGGATGTCCGGTCAGTGCCGGTTAATGACCATCGTAAACCAGAACTGAGATGGTGGTAGCGACCTAAGGTAATCATTGGATTAGGCTACTTTGTAATTTACACTTGGAAGAAGTCTTCTAGATATCAAGGACGATAGAAATGCTACCGTTGATAGCTGTGCCTGTTCTCCACTCATCTGGTGCTTGGATCGCGTCAACTGCGGCAGGGGGTTATGTCGCGGCTACCCTGTCAAGCACCTGGGTTGGTGCCTTTATTGCTGGTAACGCGGGAATTCTCACTGGTTTGGGGATCACTTCCGCGGCGGGCGTTTTGGCCGCTATGGGGGGAGGGCTGTCTAGTGTAGGAGCAGTTTTGGGAAGCGGATTATCTGCGATTGGGCTCACGGGCGTCGCTCAGAGTCTAGGTCTAGCTCCTGCAACTTTTCTGGGCCTAACAGTTGCTAGTTGGGCGCTGGTAGCTACCAGTGTTGTTGCTGTTGGTGTGGGATATTTCTTCACGCAGAAAAAGTTGGCGGAAATCAACCAAGAACGAGCTAAAGGTGGGCTCGCAGCTGTGACTTTGACAGAAATTATCGCCGAGGTTCGTGATTATGAGAAACAAGCCTTGATGAACATTCTTGAGGAGTTAGAAGCTGAATACAGAGGCATCATTATCCTTAATCGGGTTCTTGAGACAGTTGTAATTAGGGGTAAGACCTACAATGTCTCCAACTTAAAATATGTCATTGAGAAGACTGGTAGGGAGTATCTTGGCCAGCGTTCCAATATGCCCTTCAGAAAGATCGTCCTCTTTGTGGTTAAGAAAAAGTAAGTGGTTAGATGTCACCTTCGTGTCTTTAATGTCCAAAAGGCGGATTTGCGGTAGGAGTCGACTTTGGGCACCCCAAATTTGTTTCTAGCTCGCAACTTGAAATGCTGAGGAGGCGGCGGAGCCATAAAGGGCAGGGGAATTTACCATAGCAACCGTATTCGGCTGCTTCATTCGATCCCGCTCCTTCGAATTTGTCGTGCCTCTTACTCTGGTGAGGTGAATGCATAATGGTAGGTCTCCATCAAGGGCAGGGCAGGACGGATTTTGACGATCATCCCATGAACGCGTTAGACGACAGGCGGGGTTGACGCGTCGAAAAAGCTGCCATAGGATGGCGATTAATTGCAGTCGGCTACGAGTTTGATGCTCACTTTCCGCTCCCCTCTGATGCACGGGAGGTTTCAGCTGCAACCCAGATCTTCGACTCAGATCGACATCTGGTCCGCTACTTGTGAAACCTAGCTTCGTTTGTTTGGAGGACCCCATGTGCAGAATAGATGCGCCTTTCGGCGATCGCACCCTTGATGAAAAAGATGAACCGGCCGAACGTTTTACACAAGCGCTTGATGAGCACGGCGCCGATGGTCTTTTTCGTGATTTACTAATTAAACATTTCTCTGAAAACTGGAAGGGTATTTTTCACGGCGAGGAAAACTTCGAAGAAGCCCTGGCATGCGCACAGCAACATGAAGCAGCCTCGGATAAGTGCACAGCATTTTTATCAGCCGAACCATCCTCTAAGCGTTTTAGGTCGCGCTTGGATATGTATGTCTTTCAGTTGGCGAGAGGCGAATTCGGTCAACGTGATTCGATCGTCGATTTTGCTATCGATGTGGCAAGGGAATGCTTTTCAAAATCGCCTTACCGTTTCTACAAAGCCACTATCGCTTCAGAGCCTGCACACAGATTTCGTATGGCTTATTACTGGTTTATCTGCACTTGCTACGGAGAGACTTATTGCTTCTCAAAGGAGTTCTTCGATGATGAGGCGCTAACGTCACTGGATGCGTCCGAAAGAAGCGAAATACTTTGGGAAATTTTTGAGCTACTAACCCAGCAACCGGAATTCAACCAGGGTTCTTCGGGCAACGGGGGGGACCTCCAACTCAACAACTTGATAGCCGCGTCTTCAAGCTTGACGTCTGAGAATCGGCTGAGAGGTGCGCGCGAATTTCTGCGGGGCATCGAGTTCCTCAAGGCATGGGTAAAGTACGAGTCTGAAGCTGGGAGGTTGCTTGGCGATGGTATAACCCTGCTCGATAAAATCGATGATTACTGGTGGGGCTTAAAGAGGCGACTTAGTGCCAATGACGCCGCCTATGATGCGACGGACGAGGCGATAAAAGCGGCTGGAAAATGGCTGCATGAAATCCAGCAGGAACTTAATACGCTGTCGTTTACCCATGCGGATTTGACCGCCGCGTCAGAGGAAGAAACTGAACGTTGGGCGAGGGGCATGGATAGCCATATCTTCAGTTACACTAGAGAAAAATGGGACAATACTGCCGAAACGGCGGAGGAAGATCAGGCACGTGAAAACGAATGCCTTGTTGAGTTGTGTTCACAGCTGACGCCTATGCAGGTGGAGGCCTGGATTCAGTGGACGATCAACAAAGATTTTCAGTCTATGCTGTCTTCGGATTCACTGGCCGGATCGGCCTCCCTCGTGCACGGCGAAAAGTGGTGGGACACCCCGGTTTCCGGTCTCTATAGAGAAAAACTCGAAGTGGCTCTTGGTAAACTTGATGCAGAGGGTAGGCTGAAGGTCCTCTCTGCCCGTTTACCTTATTCAAGTGATGCTTCATACCAAGCTTACAAGGGGTGGTGGGTCGGTCGCCTGCGTGACCTGATTAATGACGATGACTTTCCAAAGCAACTCATCCCGCGATGGACTGTTGCGACTAAATATCAGTTAGACAACAAACTTAGAACCCCCTACATCGATCAGAGTCTCGGGATCCTGCGTGGCGAACTGTCCAGGGAAGAGAAACCTGAGTATTACAAGCAGCTTGCAGAACTACTGCAAGAGCTTGATCGCCTCCAGCCGACCAAGGCCCTTCGTCATCGCCTGATGTTGCTGCGCTCCTCAAGCGTGCCGTTAACGGATGAGTCGATCTCGCGGGTTCGCTCGCTGACTAGCTACGATCATCCCGTTGAGTGGGAGGTTCCAATGAAGGAACTGGCTAGGCAAAGGCTGGTCGACAAACTTCATGCTATGCCCACAGCCGATAGACAAGCGACGGAGCGAATGGAAGCAGAATGCCTCACAGCTTTCTCGCATGAATTGGCGGAGTTTTGCCTGAGCAGGCTTCGCCTTCGCAAGGGTGAAAAGGCCAAAGAGAACAAATACGACGCCAATCAGATCACTGAGCGGTCATCTATTTGGCGTCAGGGGTATTTGAAAGCGTTAACTGAGATCGGGTTTGACCTGAATGGCTCGGTCCACAAAACGGTTAATTTCACCAAGCAATCGGACCCGGATGAAGATGTTCGTGCTATTGCCAGTGAGTGCTACCGTGCGGTTCGTCGTGACACGAAGAAAAAACGTTCCGTCGAAGATCTGAAACGCGGAATCATCGCCGCCGAGTGGTGGCTGTTGCTGTGCCAGCGGCGCGAACTCGGCCTGGATGTGAACTATGAAGAGGCTCTCAAGACCCGACGTCGTTTGCTACGTCATCCATAAGTTACTACCCCAAAAATGAATCCATTTGGTGTACTGGAGCCCGATGCTCCTCCCATGACGCTAGGCGTCCGCCATGTAAAAAGTCCACGGTCCGTCAAAACGGATTCCGTCGAGGAGTATACGTATGCACGCGAAAACATCTGTTATCGCGAACGATGTTCGCACACACCTTACGCCGACTTCCGGTCAGGCCGATGCACTGACCATAAACTGGCACAGTAACGACTCTAGTTATTACCGATGCCAGTATTGCTGCGCGCATCGGCAGGATCTGCCTGATCCACGTGACCTTTTCCATACCCCTGGCAGCTTTCGAGCTTGTTACGCTGGACGAGTGGTGGAGGACGCTGCATGAGGAGGTATAGCTCGAATAAAGACTGGAATGAATGCATTAAGCGCCTGGTTAAGCTTGGCTGGATTTATAGCCGTGGTCGTAAGCATGGTCGCCTGACGCATCCTGACGGTTCACGGATACTGACAGTTTCGAACTCTCCAAGCGATCGCCGAAGTTTGCAGAACTTCATGAAGCACGTGGATTAAGAGATTTAGTTGGATTTAGGAGCTTAACAGCCCCCATCGCATATCCATCGTTCTGGAGAGCGGTGGAGGTAGGGGCATCCGGAATTAGTTGGTCGCTACATATGGTTCAAGGAAAAGGAACAGCATGAGTAACATCTTACAACCCAACAGTCTGGGCAATAATAATCCTCAGCGAGTTAAAAAGGCGGCGCGGCCTTTCATCACTGATACCAGTTTCCACATCAAGGAACTGGAGATTTCTCTCAATACTAAGTGCAACCTTCGCTGCGTTAACTGTGGATTTAACATCCCTAACCAGCCGCATCCTACTAGTGCTACCGGTGGGAATGATGAGCATGTGGAAAGCCTTGTTCATCTGAAGGGGCTGGGGCTTCGTATCGGTAAGGTTGTGCTCGTAGGCGGTGAGATTGCGTTTCACCCCACCCTCAATACAGATATCAAGCAAATTAAAGCCGTCTCTATTGCAGACCAAATAGAGGTGGTCACAAATGGTCTTTATCCTCAAGGATTCGACCGTGAAACGTTGGAGCTCATCGATAGTCTGGTTATCAGCGACTACGTGCGCACGGAAAACTTTGAGTCAATCTGGAAAAGGTATGTCGCATCTCTCAGTGATAATGTTGATCTGAGTTTCCGGCGGAAGGACTCTTGGGACGATTGGTTTACGCCTGTTCAGATGACTACATCAGAGGCTAAACAGGCGTGGGATACCTGCTTTTACCGAAACTACGATGTAACCCTTGAGCGAGGACGTTTGTTTAGCTGTTCACGGATAGCTAAAAACCTCAAAGACGAGGAAGGGCTAGAGATCAAATCGATACAGTGCCTGAATGATATAGAAGGTTATTTAAACTCGGCTATCCCAAGGCCTTCGTGTTCGTCTTGCTCGCCGGTAGCAGGACTGCCTCTGGTCGAAGTGGCGCGCCAGCCAGATGGAAAACTGATCGTGCTTTCGGAGAACGCTAAGCGCCACATGCAGCAAACAATCCAAGGAGCAGGATATGAGTGACGAACACAGATTGTTCATGGTGGTAGGAATCCCGGGATCGGGAAAGTCCACACTGGTGAAGAAATTAGCTTTATTGGACGAAGGTTCTATAGGGATATCTTGCTCAGCCCTCCTCAAAACAATTCGGGAAAACGCTGGGTGTGATAGCTGGGCAAAATTTGATGAACTCAGTGCGTCAGAACGCAAGCACTTCATTAGAGCAGTTACGGACGAACTCCGTGATTGCAAAATGCTTCATAGAACAATCTATGCTGATGCCCATATGCTGGTCCAGAATCGGATTACCCATCAATTAGAAGTGGCGCTTAACGATGCAGACGCCGCGATAATGGATGGGCTCATTTTTTTGGATACTTCGCCGCAAACGGTGTTCAAAAACATCACAGATGATAACAGAAATGGCATCCGCCAAAGGCCCTTAGACTCTCTGGACTCTCTTCGAGATCACAGAAACCTGGAGTTGAGAGCCGCTCAGACGTTTTGTGAACGGCATGGTCTTCCTTTGATAATCATATCCAATGAAGACAACATGTATTCAGTTGAGGAAGTGCTAGACCGGTTGGCTCGTAGAGGGCAATTGGACGCTGCAACTATCGACTCTCTCTCGACTCAGATCGATCGCCATATATGTGCAATTGGCGCAGAGGCGGGGCCAGCATTGGTTCTCGATGGAGACAGAACCTTAAGCGAATCTGATGCGTTTAGGATGCTTGATAAGGCACTAGGCCTTAGAGACGTAAACCGGCATGCATTCGAGTCCTTTGGCTACAACTTGCAGAGCCTTAAAGCGGTAAGAGATAACTGGAAGCGAGTGTCAGTAGGGGATTACCTGGATACCATCCGATCTGTGGCTGATGACATCCGATTGCGCGAAGAGTGGGTCAAACTGCTTTCAGGTCTGCCAACTGCGGTTCCAGTGTTTCTTGTCACCTCAGGGATTCCTCAGCTTTGGCAGCGGATCTTAACGAATCATGGTTTCGACAACGTTCGGGTAATCGGTGGAACGCACCCTTATCTTGATAAAGAACTTATAGCGCCCGAGTGTAAATGTCGCATTGTGAAGCGTTTGCGAGAACTGGGTTATTGGGTCATCGCGTCTGGAGATAGTCCTATTGATGCTCCCATGCTGAACGAGTCAGACTTGGCAATTGTAACTCCTGACGGGAAAGGCAGTGCTCCTCTTATAAAGGAGTTGGATAGATCGGGCGGTTGGTTCTATTTGTCAGTCGAGGGGTATCGGGATAGGCCCAATGCACTGACTTTTGAAGCTATCACTAGTCTTGTGGTCGGCATGATTAATCTCGATAAATACCCGTCTATTAGAAGGGTCTCTTGCTCGGAGATCGTTAGCTCATACCTTCGATCAAAAATTCATGGCTCGTATCGGGAACACCTCGTTTCAGAGCATAAGCGTATCGGTGCTCTATTCATGCGCTATATGAGTAAATCCTCTGTTGATCTATCTCCATCGAAAACCGCCGTTATTGGGGTGGAGCGCTCTGGGCGTTACTTGGCAGAAGGCGCCGTTGATTTTGGCAATAATCCCTTGCTAAGTGCATATCCGGTACCCGTGTCTGCACAGACTGAGGTTCATCAGAACGGAAAACTGCTACCTTACGGCCAGACATTCGTTGTTCCTCATCTCGACACTGATTCGAACCGCATTTTCATTTTTGATTCGGTTATCCATAGTGGTGTGACTATCCAAAACGTTATTGATGCACTACCTATTCAGAAACGTTTCGAGATCCATGTGTTTTGCACAGAGATAAACGAGGCGGCTATGGAGAAGGTTCGTACCCTGGGCCCAAGAGTCGTATTTCATTGCATTCGTATCTCTAGCCGCCAATTTCGCCCATCGCATAATAATGATATGGGCGCGCGGCTTTTCAGGACTACGAGTTGATTATGAAAGCTAAGGGGTATCATTAGGCTTATGCAATATCCTATTCTCGTTTGCTACGTGCCGTTTTAATCCGTTGTCTACAAAAAATAAAAATGGCTATGGGCGATAGCACCACTCCCGTGTCTTTCGGACACGGGAGTGGTGTATGCCACCTCGCTGACTAGTACGTTCACAATAGCCCCAGTTCAGCGAGTGAAGAGTAACCTTCAGCGCCGACGATGACATGATCCAGCACGCGGATATCGACAGTGCTGAGTGCATGGCACAGACGCTGAGTGATCTGTTTATCGGCATGGCTCGGCTCCAGTATGCCCGACGGGTGATTATGGACCAAAACCACTGCTGCTGCGTTCAGCGCCAGCGACTCCTTAACCACCTCCCGTGGATACACACTGGCGGAGTCGATCGTACCTCGGAACAACTCGATGAATTTGATGATCTTGTGCTGGTTATCTAGCATCAAGATCCCGAACACCTCATGCTCGTAGTCGATCAGCAGGGTTTGTAGGGCCCTGCGGACCTCCTCAGGTTTGCTCATCGGACGTCCCTTGGCAAGGCGCCGACGAGCAATCATTTTCGCCAGGTGTAGAAGCTCAGCCTCAGTTACGGCATCGGGTACCACGTAGGTACCCGGCTCCTCACCCGCTATCAGTCTAGCGATTGCCATCGTGGATCTCCTTTTTATGCCGCAATCGATTTGCTCTTAAGGGCGGCGAAGTGTTCGGTGAGTTGCCACAGAGCCCGGTTCAGCCGTACATCTTCACTAACCGAGCGGATAGGGCGAGTGCGGGTATTGCGCCCGTTGGTGCTACGGCCCCGGATGCCGCCTTTGAGCAGGTTTTCCTGGGTACGGTTAAACACATGCCAGAGGTCGACCTCCCTGTCCTCTGATCGGCGTGCTTGAAGCACGGCTTCTGGTGTAACAGGGCTGACGTTGATCCAGTCCTCGCCATAGCGCAGTGTCAGCGCCGACTGAGCAAATAGCTGTGCTTCATCGGGGGAAAGACGCAGTGAACGGAAGCGATCGACGGCGGTGGCCACCTCAGGGGCTTCATCAATTAGCGCTATGGAGCCTTCGAGGATCTCAGTCACCACTTGGCGACCGTGGCGCACCCGGATACCGCCCATCTCGCCGACGGGCGTCACCATGCCATTACTGCAGACTAGCCGGAACAGCCCCAGATCAAGTTGGTAGGCACTGGTACGGTCATGGCTGTTGGTGAGCACCAGTTCGGCCACGCTGTCCCCGACCTTGATCTGACGATCGGGCTCTTGGCGGAAGCGGACCATATGGCGGGACACTGCACGACGCTCTTGGGTGCGTGCCAGCGTCTGCTGAGCCCTGACAGGGTGCCAGCCCTCTGACTGCAAGGCGTTGACTACCTCAATGGTAGGGACGAAACCGTAGCGATCGGATACAGCCTGGTCAGGCGCAGTGGCGAAAATTGCGGGAGCCTGACGACGGAGTTGGTCGTGCGAAAGAATATGCATAGTCATGAGTGTTCTCCTGTGCAGTGACCACAGAGGGAGCCCCAGCAGGGGCAGTACTCCCCTGTCGGGTCATGACGTGCTGAGTAGTTGGTTAATGAGTCGTGGGTTGAAATGGGAGTGGTTCTGAATGGTGAGTGGTAGAGCAGAGTCAGGTACCTGAGTCTGATCAGAGCGTTAGTGCGCTTTATCGGTGTTTGCTGAGCTGGAATGTGCTTGGGCTGGCGCCTTATTCGCACGGCCTCGTTGGATAGGGCGGGGCTCCATCATGCTGGGATCAGGCCGTGTCTCGGTTTGTGTGGTCAGTTTTTCAGTCAGTGTTGCAGTATTAACCGATCGATTACTGCTTCCCTGAGACTCGGTGTAGAACTCCTCCAGCACGTCCAGACTGTCCTCCTCGTCTTGGTCCTCGAAGGCACCGTTGGCAAAACCCTCCCTGGCCGCACGATCCAGTGCCATTTGTTGTAAGCCCGATGTTGTCCAGGTCGCTTCCCGTTCCTTAGCTTCAGCTAGACACTCCACCAAGCTCATCCCTTCACGTAACACCAAGTCCACGTAATAGATCGGTGCGCCATGGCTCTGCCGGGTCGATTTGCCCCGAAGCCTAAGCTCCAGCGGCAGATGCGCTAGTCGATCACCCGAGACGGCCTTTAAATAAGCCAGCCGAGCAGCTAGGGTCCGGATACTGTTGAAGCCAGTGGTGCGGAAGATAAAACTGCCAAACGGATCCTCATCTCCTATGACCACGTTGAGGCGGGCATAGGGTTTACACCGACCGCCTTGGGCTAAGGGGCAAGCATCCGGTGAGGGGCAGGGCAGTGAGCACATTCCTTCGCTGGTTCTACGCTTACACATCTCCCCATCTCCTACACAAAGGGGGCGGGCGGTGTCCCGGTCGAACAGGGCATACTCCGCCCTCAGGTTTAAGGCAGGATCATTGAACAACAGACGGATCGGGATCCGTCTCAGCTTTTCACCCAGTGTCTGACGCAGTTGTTCATCCAGCGGGTGCAGTAACCAGCCCTCCTTGGTCTGGACCTGAGTAGTAATGGTGAATTGATCATCCTTCTGCGGAAGCCGTTTTCCGTCACGCTCGATCACCTTGCCGATGGCAATGCGACCCAGCGTCGGCGGTGTAAGCGCCAAGCCTTTTAACATGGTCTGTCTCCTGTAGAACGGCACTGAACAGTGCTTGTCGTTGAATGGCGGTATAGAAAGGCGAAGGCCCCGACACAGGGTCTGAGTCGACCAAGTGTGCAGGGCCTTTGGAAGGGGTAAGGATCAGTATCGGGTATGGCTATTGGCAGAACGTTCGAATCGTTGATCGACCGCAATCAGTTGCGATGAGTCACGAAGCGGCGGCTGCCGGGTCTGATTGTCATATAGCCTTTCAACAACTTAGGCTGCTCGGACTTAAGCCGTGCCTGATCCAATACCTGGGTATCGCTGCTACGCTTCCAGGTCACACGTCCGGTCCTGAAGATCGCTTCGCTGGCGTCCCCCATCGCCTGCTGCAAACTGTGTTTCAGTTTCAGCTCGTTCTTCTGTGCCAGATCCAGTTCAGTACGGACCTCCTGAAGCTGGGCAAACAGATCGGACAACTCGACATCCCCGGTTAGATCGAGAGTAGTGTGGTTATCGCGGGGATAGAGCGCTGATAGCGCACGCCCTGCTGACTCGGAGCCATCAGCCGGTGGCGGGGTATCCTGCTCAACGTATGACCAGAACTCACGCTCCAACGCGATCAACTGCTCGATCAGGACTTCATCCCGTTCCAGCCGGAAGATCCTCATCTCATGGCCACCAACCAGCACGGCGACATCCGCCGCTTGCTGTCCGGTGACGGCCAGTTGATGCATCACCTGCAACTGTACGTACTCCGGTACCCCGTCTCGCCAAAGTTTGGCGCCGTTAATACCGGCGGTTTTGCACTCCAGTACCTGAACTTCATCCGAGCCTCGGACCTCCCGATCCAGGTTGGCCAGCATCCAGGGATGCTCAGGGTGCTGCAGCACCGCATTGACCCGGCGTACCTGATGGCCTGTCCGCCTGGCATAGTGCTCGGCCACGATCGGCTCCAGCACAGTACCCCAATACAGAGGGGAATTTCCTTCAGGTGTCTCATCCAGGGCGGTCATCTTGCTGCGACCGGTTTTATCCATCCAGAGCTCGAGACGGGATTTGTAAGGGTTAAGACCCACCGCTGCGGCAGCATCCGAACTGCCGATACCGGTTTGCCGAACCGAGAGCCAGGACTCTCGATCCAGTGGGCGAGTATCGATCAGTCGATGGGCCAAGCCGTGGCGACGGCGTGCTGAGGTTGCAGGGACAGTTGATAGGTTATCTGGACCCAAAAGGGTGTTGCTGTGTGTAGACATAGAAGACTCCTTACCCTCCAGGCGGCACAAGCAGAGCCTGTGTTGGGCTCGGTACTCTAGGAGAGTCGTGATCAATAGTGGGTGAAGTGATGAACGCGTGTGCAGGTATGGCAAGTGAGCGATAGAACGGATGTGGGGTTAGTCGTCGTCATTACGGAAGGTATGGCCGCACGTGACGCACTCGCGGTTATCAAGTACGTGTTCATCGAGCCGGTCGCCAATTTCGGCGCCGGCAATGGAACAGGAAACGCCCCCGAGCAATCCTGCGATCAGCGCTCCCGCCATTCCAGCGAGCGTTGCTGCGACGGGGCCTGCGCTAATGCCGAGCCCCATCCCGATCCGGGCGCCGGAGGCGGCGGCGCCGGCCACTCCGCTGATGGTGCCGGCCACTCCGCCTGTAGCGGCTGCAACGTTACGACCCATATGACGTTCAATGATCTTGTTCGACCCGCATTCGGGACATTGATGATTCATCGCCTGTTCTCCTGAGTTGATAAAGAAATACTAGCCAGGGCATGTCTAGGAAGGCATTGCTTGGCTGTACTCAGGTAGGTGATATATATCTGAAAAAATTTAGAATCGGATATGAATATAAAGACGTTGTTATGACGTAATAAAATAGTTAAAAGGAGTTATATTTTTAGTTTGTAAATCGCTTCACTATTTTGGGGAGTATGGGTGTGATATGGCGAACGCAGACCTGGAAAAGATCATTGATCTCGAAGTCCTGAAAGGAATATCTCGCATCGAACGTATGCTTGGGCAGTGGGCGGACAAGCCGGTAGATGCATTTGAGTTGTTATCGACTGCGGTGATTGAGAGCCTCTCGACGACGGTTGCGCAGGAGCTCATGGCTGGAAGAGAGGAGCTGTTGAGAAGGCAAGGAGTGCTCACTGTCACAGATCAGCGGATACCGGACCCAGTGATCGCGAATCGCCTTGCGGGCGAGATAGCGGCGGCGTATCAAAGAGGGAAAGATCACCGAGATATAGAACAGTGGTTGGATGGGTATAGGGCGGTTGTGTCGGACGCATTGGGCATCGGCGTTGATTATGGGAGGCAGCGTAGTTCGAAGATGGCCTCCAAAGTCGACCAAGGGCCAGATCTCGATCACAGGGAGCCCGGCCTGTGGTTATTAGACCTAGTGTGCTGGCTCTGTATTTGGGCTAAGGAGCGGGGTGACCGTTTCTACGCGTATCAAAATCTCTTTGCTGCGCTGTTCGTGTTTAGGAGGTTGCTCGCTGACTATGAGCCTAGGTTCACAGCAGTTGAGTTTGAGAGTTCAGTGCTATCAAACCGATTTGATTTTGTACAAATGTTGTACCACCCCGCAAAGCCTCAAGAACCAGTCATTTTTGTACTGACGTGTCTTTGGGAGGGGATGCAGCGGGCGAGTAACGAGATTGCCGGGCCCGACACTCAACCGGTGACGATAGAGGCTAGCAGTCCACGTTTTGATCAATTCGATGAACAGGTATTGGCGTTGATCGAGGCTGACGCGTTCATCTCTCAGGTTAAGATGGGGAAGCAGTTGAAGCGGTCGCCGAAGACGGTGGAACGATCGCTGAGCCGGTTGAAGATGCGTGGTCGAATAGCCCGGGAAGGTACGCGTCAAGGTGGGCGTTGGGTAGTGTTAGAGTCTTAAACTGGAGGAATTCAGAGTAACCACGGCGAGGAATGGTGTTGGGCTTGGAGATGCTTCTGCAAGAGCATTATGCAGACATAGGCGTCCGCCTGATACGGGCAGGACCTCAGAAATCTTTTATTACATATCTGCGTTATCGCATGAGCCAATATCTTGGAGACAATCTCATGCGACTCATCCGTTTACCCGAGGTCCTTAGACTGACCGCACTGTCACGCACCACGCTTTACCGCAAAATCAAAGGCGGCACCTTTCCTCGAGCCACTCGTCTGGGCGCACGCTCTGTTGCGTGGGTGGAGGAAGAGGTGCAGGCGTGGATCAAGTCCCGAATGGAGGAGAGAACTACACCGAACAATATTTAACTGCACGAAGCTCGGACCAATTGAAACCCTGAGGCGATCGCCTCTTCTCTATACAACGCAGACCTTCTAGTTTTCCCCAGCAGTCACTCCGCAAAATCATCGAGAGTTGTCGGTGCTTTTTTCTAAATCGCCGAGACCTATCGGTCTCACCCTGGCGGTAATAAGAATATAAAGCCCTCCCCCTTCTCTAGGCACTCTGATGTGCCAAGCCTCCATACTATATGCATGAAACAATGACTGAATGCTGAGTAAGCAGGCATCGCTACGTGTGGCTGCAGGGAACTCTAACCACAATGGAGTTCACCATGCTGAAGAAACGTGTCCCAAACAACCACAACCTGACACTTTGGGCTGAACCTCAGTACCAAGGCTTAAACGTCAATACTAACCACGACCTTGTATCCGAGTACCTGAGCAAGCTCTGGAGAGTAATCGACGCTTCTGTTCGAGAATACCCCCGTACCTTTGCTGTGCTCGTCGAGTTGCATTGCGATCTACCTACGCAGGAGATAGCAACCTGCAACATGGTAATGCAGGACTTCAAGGACGAACTGGATGCGCTAATAGCGGACTATATGAAACGGAGGGCAGAGACCGGAAAACGTGTGTACTCCTCAAGTGTGAGATGGGTATGGGCGAGGGAACAGAAGAACTCGCATGTACCGCACTTCCACGTACTGCTGCTCTTTAATCAGGATGTGTTCTTTGAGCTTGGGGAGTTTCACGCCGATTCAGGCAGTCTGATGGCGATGATTCGGAATGCGTGGTACGCAGCGCTGGGAATTCCTCCAGAGCTAAAACGTGGACTCATACATGTTCCACTGAATGCAGAATATCAACTGAAGCCTAGCAATCAGTACGCGGCGCTTCCGGGCCTATTCGCTCACGCCAGTTACATGTGCAAAGCCGAGACGAAGCCCTTCGGTCAACGCTTACAGTGCTTTGGAGGGTCTCGAAACTAGCTGGGGGCATTAGGGCAATCTCCTGCAAATGGTATGACGGCGGCACTAATGCCGCAGATGCCATGAAGCAGGAGAGTACACCATGTCAGATGAACACCTATCTATTGCCGATCGTTGGATGCGGAACTACGAGCAGGAGCATCCGGAAGTACTGGCGCAAGGCTTCCGGAGGCCTCAGCCCAATCAGAATGCTTGGCAACCTTCCTCCTTGTCGTCCGAAACTACGTCAGAGGTGACGAAAACAGGGGGTAATGCGTGTCTTTGGAACGCATCTGGGCCTCCTGCTAAGAAAGTCGATGACCCAGTGGTGCTGGCTGCGATTGAGACCCGGAAGTCACTGAAGCTGTCACAGGCGACGTTTGCGCGTTGCCTGGGGATCAGTCCTCGGACGGTCGGTGAATGGGAGCAGGGGCGTCGTCAGCCAAGCGGAGCAGCGCGAACACTGTTGTATTGGGCTTCACAGCGACCCGACTACCTAAAGCTGGCGCTAAGGGCTTATCGGGCAGACAAGGCGTAGGGGGCGTGAAGGGTGGGGCAGAGCTTTCAGTGTGTAATTTCTGACTGATCATCACAGATGATACGCACAGGTAAGTCACCGCAAACCAGGGACTGGAACATCAACCTTTCAAAGGAAAGCACCATGTCGAACAAGCGTGGAATGAACCGCGAGTCCAGTCGGAAACTGCTAGAGAGCCGAAACATAGAGTACCGGACGAATAACGATGGCATACATCTTATCGTCTCAGGACATCACTGCCTGATCGATTTCTGGCCGGGCAAAGGCAAATGGAACGCCCGTGACAACAGTATGTCGGGTTACGGCGTCTTCAACTTGATCGAAATGATCGAGTCAGGCCAGCTCTAAAATCGACCTCTAATCGGCTTTCTTCATAGAGCCAACTCAATCGAGTGCGGCGTGCCAATAAACGCTTGCACTTGTTCCACATCATCCTAGCCACAGCATCTTAGATGGGCAATCCAAGCCTAGGGATAGCTGTGGCTAATTTTTGGACGTCAACACATGCACAGACAGATACAGCTCAATCCCGATCAACTCGAAGCCATGAAGCGTATAGAGCACTTCCTCAATACCCCCTCTTTGGATGCGTTTGTACTTTGTGGAAGTGCCGGTACGGGCAAAACCACACTGGTTGCCATGATCATCGAGTTGGTAAAAAGCTTAGGGATGGAGAGTATGCTGGTAGCGCCGACAGGGCGCGCAGCACAGATTCTGCAAGGCAAGCTCAACGCAAGGTTATCTTTTGGGCGGGAGTTGGTAACGGTATCGACGATACACAGTGCCATCTACTATATGGCCAATTTGACCGTACATAGTGCACCATCTACTGACAGTTTAGACTCCTTTCAAATGGACTTCCGGCTACGGCCGAACGGGCAGTCTTTTGACTTGTTGATCGTAGATGAAGCGTCCATGGTGAGCGATGAATGCTCCCCACAGCAGGAGGTGCATTTTGGTAGTGGAAAGCTGCTATCGGATTTGATCGAGTACACTCAGCGTCTATACCAAGCAGGTGTCGTGAGTAGGCCGATCAAGTTTCTCTTCGTGGGCGACTTAGCCCAGTTACCTCCAGTGTGCAGTATGCCGTCTCCTGCATTATCGCCTGTTTACCTCGACACAGTCTTCGGGCTTCAATCACGCCGCTATGAGTTAACCACTGTGATGCGTCAGGGGGATGGGAGTGGAGTCTTAGCATTGGCCAGGTCGATTCGAGAGGAGATATTCCATCCAACGGGGTCAGGTGTGCAGATACCATTTAACGGACGGGACATCAGCCCAATAGACTTCCGGGAGGCCGTTCAGTTGATAGCAAACAATGTGTGGCAGCAGCGGTCATCGGTCGCGGTTGTGTATAGTAATGCTATCGCGCTCCAATACAATTTCGGGGTTAGAGAGATGCTGAGGGGAGACCCTTATGCGCCTGTAATGCCAAAAGACTGCCTGCTGGTGACTCGGAATAGTCCGAGTACTGGGCTATGCAATGGCGATCTTGTGACGGTTAACAGCGTGATGACCTCGACTTTAACTGAAGAGGTGCGTTATCCGGATGGACAACGCATTGAATTGCGGTTTAAGGAACTTCGACTTCAGACAGGTTCTGGGGACGGTGAGGTCAAGCATTGCCTAGTGCTGGAAAATCTCCTGTTCAGTCATGATCGCGATTACCTCGCAACTGTGCAGCAGGCTTTGCGTGAGCTAGTGAGAAGAAGGAATCCATACGTTGATCCTGAGAGCGCAGAGTTTCGGGAGTTGCTCAAGACTGAACCGTACGGCAACGCTCTGCAAGTGCGGTTCGGATATGCGCTGACCTGTCACAAAGCGCAGGGCGGAGAGTGGGGGCAGGTGATTGTCGATTCAACGGATATTAGAGGAAGTGCCGAGGAAAGATTACGTTGGCTGTACACTGCAGTTACCAGGGCATCTAGTTCACTGCTATTTGTCCCCTCTTGGTGAGGAGAGCGGTGACACTGCTGTGAATGGTTGTACAGTCAGGGCATCAGGACATCAGGACATATCAACAATGCAACGTCAAAGAAATGGGGTCTTGAGGCCCCATTTTTTGCGGATATAACAGTAACAATGTCCTGGTGTCCTGATATTTACTAGACTGCTGAGATATCGGAAGTGAACCTGCTGAAAGATTCGGGCTCTTTGAAAGCTTTGAGTTGCTGAGGAATTTTGGTCAATTTGACCTTGTGGATACCCCCAATCTTAGGGTTTTTATCTATCTGTATTCCATGGGTTTGCATTAAAGGCTTCAAGGACAGGAGAGCGGCACCCATGCTCTGTGGGTTTTGAGGTAGGTCGTTTTCACTCACCCAATCAGGCTTGTAAACCTTTAACTCGGAGAGCAATTGACCCACCGGAATCTCTATTGAATCGCCCTCACTATCCATCACATATTTATGAATGCTAAGTGCAGTGGGGTCACGAGCCAATTCCATATCGTGGCGATACTGCCGGTTAGCGTTCAGTTGATCCAAGAATACTTCTACTTCATACCCTAGGCTACGAGCGACAAGGCAGCCTATTCGGCAGAAGTGATGTATGGCGGATGGAATCCTGTTCTCAATCGAAACTGATAGAGTATCAAGCTCAGCATGAACATCGCCGAGGATTGAGAGTAACGCGGTTCTAATTACGTTTAATTCCATCGGAGGCATTTGGATAAGTGTTGGCTGCAGAATCTCAGGGAGTTCAACAGTCAAGGTTGACTCAGCAAGTTCAGTTAGCGTTACTACACTGGTTAGACCATTCAAAATAACTGGGCAAGAGACGCGTAAATGGACGTCGTCGCGGGCGCGTTGTTTTAGACACTTGATCGTCGTGCCCTGTAGAAGGCGGGGCAGATATTTCTGCACTTTATCGTTTAGTGACTCGACTTGATCAAGGCTGATAACTTGATTCAGTCGAGCCAAATGTTGAGTGTCAGAGACGGTTGTAGGAATGTCATATGTAAGGTTTTCGGAACTCGGATCAACAAGTTGTTTGATAAGATCCTGAGCCCATGACTTGCCACTGCGTCGGCCACCGACCAGTTCCAATAGTGTCTTTTGTATACCAGGCATCCAAACACTAATGAGCCAGGTGATGATCAGCAGAGCTTGCTCTTTGGGAAGGTTGCTAAATTCGAAGAGACGCATTACGTCTGCTTTTTCAACGTTATGTATCGGGGTGATATCTAGAGGTTCTGCGCGACGCGTCTGTAAAAAGGCAATGTCCGGGAAGTTATTTACCCATGCATAGAATCTCTGCTTTGGCGGGAATTGAATAACGCCTTCAACACATTGAAGGTATAGCGTTCCACCGGGAACTCGAATCGACCGACCGTATCCGATCGTGCAATTTGCCGGTTGCTCTACCCTTAAAATATCAATTACAGATGAAATTGTGCCTCTGGGTAGGTCTATACCTGACATATCAGCTGCCATTTTCTTAATAATGCCCACAACATCTTCGATATGAAGCGGAAAGGCGAATAAGCTTTCTTTGTGAACAAGGTAATGTCCGCCCTCCGCGGTGCGGCAATGTAAGAAATGCGCATCGATCACTCTTCTCGTTGCAGTTAGGTATAAGTCTTTCCTGCCAGGTGTCACGTGTTGGGAACGGTGATCAGATTTAGTTAAAGGTTGGTTTTCCTGTCTGTATGTGTTGCTTGGTCTGTTGTTCATCTTCAATCCTCTCTCGCCTTGCATAGGCGTTAATTCTTTTCTATGATGTGTTTAGAGTCACATTCTAGAAAGTTAGCCTAAGCGTTTGGAGGAGCAGTGGCAAGACCCCTAAAACCAATTTTTGAGCGGGAGGAGATCGAGCGATTTATCCAGCCGACCCTGAGCGGCGTGCTGCGTATGAATGCTTTGAAAGTTAGTGAAAAGATCAAGACAAGCGAGGAGGGTTTTCTAAGAAATGTTCTAAGTGCTGAGTCATTAGTGCTGAAGTTGAGTCACCAAAACGCGCCACCTGGGTTCCAAGTCAGGGGGGAAGACCCGCTAATGTCCATTGATGCAAGCCATGAGTTGCTTCGGTTAGGAGCTGATTGGCGAGGCTTAAATGCGATCTTGAACGGAGGTGATAAGAAGGGCGATAGTGAACCTGAGCGTAAGATAATGCCGAGGTTTCTGGCTTTTTATGAATCCTTCGAACCTCTGATGAGGAAGTATTCGGGTGACTTAACTGTAGGTGGTGGAGGATATTTTTCGAATGTGTTTGTCGAAGAGTTCGGATTCTTGCTTAAGAAGGGATTCGACGAGTTCCAGTTAACTATTCGCTCGCAGGAGATAGCGACAGCTACGAAGCGATTACAGACACGGATTAATAGAAACAGGCTACAGCAGCAGAGGTATCTGGATAGCTTGTTGGAATCGTATGGCGACTTGTACGTTGTGTACTTGAACCTCGGTTACGACATATATCAACCTCGTCGAAGCTACAACGCAATTCGACGGGACTTTGAATACTTCATGAAGGAGCGGCGGCATAACCCTCTATGGAAAGATGACCTTGCAGGTTTCCTCTGGAAGCTGAGCGATGGGGTGGAACGTGGGTATCATTATCACTTAATTCTTTTTTATCGAGGAGACCGTGTAGAGCAACATCTGCAGGACAAGCGATTGCTGTCAGATAAGTGGGTCAAGGAGACGACGGAAGGCGTCGGTGCATGGTTTGAGCAAGTTTTGCCAGCAGGCCAAGAGTGCGATTTTTTGTTACCAGACGGTATTGTGAGTTGCGAGGGAGGGGAGAGCTATGAGCGACTTATCGGCTTTATCCACTATCTCAATAAGCTGGATTACTTGATCCAGTTGGAGGTACCCAAAGGTGCTAATGTATATGGGCGCGGTCAGATCGCTGCTCGTTAAGACCGTTCGCTAAACATGAATACAACACGCTAATAAGGTCAGTAAAGACAAGCTCCTATGGTTGATCGGCGACTGGGGGACAGCGACCAAAATTAAGTGGACCGTCATCCAGAGATGGAACCAGTCGTCTCATTAATGCCAGCTCTACTTTTCGCAGGCGGTAAGACATGCTGTCCGATGGCCAGTAGTGCAAGGTGGCGCTCTCACCGGTCAGTGTGCAGCCGTTCACTAAGCGCATAGCCTGAAATGGATAGCCTGCCTGTTTAAGGAAGCAGCCGTAGGTTGCAAGTGCACAATATCGCAACACGCAGAGTACATCTTCCAAGTCGACACGGCGCCAGTCCGGTAGGGCAAAGCGCACCCGCGGGACTAAGTGTTCGAGGCGCTTGAACATAGTGTGTATCAACTTCTGAACCAACTCAGTGTCGTCATTGGGCTCACCTAGGGGCAGCCACACTGTTTGGGTGTTCGGGCGGTAAACACGAAAGCCTGCATTCAGGCTTGGCTCCGGGCTATCAGCCAGTAACCGCATATACCTCTTGGATTTCGCTTCGCCTTGTAGATCGGTCAATGCCAGTGTAGGTGAGGCAGTACGGACAAATAATTCGAAAGTTGCTAGGCCGCTGGCAGGCGTTGCATATAGGGCACCCCAGTGATTCACCGCTACATCAAATCCGTTGGCCTCAAATGCCTTGATCCACACGCGGACTAAAGCTATTACGCGCTCGAAGTCTTCGCGTGGCACATCGATGCCGCCGATGACCCTATCATGAAACAGCAGGCATGGGCGCAAAGGACGAGTGTGCTTTAATTGCCGTAGCGACCGTGTCAGGTTCATAGCTCGGCTACCAACGGGATATTCAGGGCTTCGATCCGCTTACCGACTCGTCCTTGTTGCGTAATCCTGGGCCCTCTCAACATTAGATGCCCGTGGTAAAAGTCGACCGCCTCGACGCACATTTGGGTACGTCGACCGTCAGGCTCGACATGAATCACCCAGTCTCCCAGTCGGGCGCCCAAGGCTCGCCGCAGTAGCGATTCTGTAATCGCATTGGTTTGAAGCGCCAGTTCATCTAATCGCTGTTCCATATGCGCGACCTCTGTCGTGATCGAATCGGCATAGCCAGTTAGGTCGGAATTGAAGCGTGAGGCGGTCTTGCTTTCGCAGGCGGTAACCGACGTATACAGCGCGTCCAACGCGTTGAGTCGCTCGTCGACGCGCATCTCCTCGGCCGCCAGCAGCGTTAACTCGCGTAACAATCCGGTTATCTTTGCCGTTCGCAGTGCAGCAAGGTCGATTACGCGTGCAGGGCGTTGCTCGGCCAGCACCTCCATCAGCGGTAGCGCAGCGGAACGAAAGCAGGGTGAAGTCATTGGCGGCACCCAACCACTTAACCACATCTCTGCTCGGCCAACGTGGAGCAGGGTGCGGGCAGTGGGTGGGTAGAGTTCAGTACATGCGTAATACCAGGCGGGCAGGGTTGTGCGCTGCGCCACTGCCTCGAGTCCGTGGTCATCCAGCAGCGTGCGCAGCCGATCAATCAGTTCCGCGAGAGCCGGTGTTACGGAGAGTAGGCAGAGGCTCGGCAGCCACCGTTCTTGTGTCGTGGTATCCGCGTACAATGGAGTAACACTCAGGCAGTACAGATGGCGCTCTGACACCGGTTTGCTCCTGTTATGAATTGGGACATATCTTGGTTGACCTTAGGTGATCCTGGCGAAGATTTGGTCGAAAAGACGCATGAAAAAATTGCAGGAAACATATTGGTCTGAATAGCAGTCGCCTCCCATTAGTATCTGAACTCTGATGAGGGAAATGATAACTTTTGGGAGAGTTGTTGCGTTCGGATGCCAATGGTGTTTTAGATAGCCATCGGCACGGCAAACTTTTATCGGCGTTTTCGTGAACTGAACGATCAACATCAATGACTGTTTTCAGGTCAACAGGGAGTGTAGTTATGAGAACAAAGTTTTGGCGTTTCGCATTTGACGAAGACTGTTTGCAGCAGATCGTGACGGCTAATGATCTGGTGTATCCGGATCTTTCGCGATGGCCTCAGGCAAAAAACAACAATCCAGACAATGTCAGTGGTGCGATACGAGACGGTGATTTCGTCCTGCTCGCAAACTTTGACCGAACGACCGAGATTGGCATCGCACACTATGTCGGGCGGGTAACGAAATCAGATGACTCTCGCCTTGAGGTGAACTGGAAGAAGGCCGTGCCGAAATGGAGCCTTGGGCCTAACTCAGCGGGCGGTGTGCAGCAATGGGAAAAAGAGGGCGTGTTTTGTTTCGATGTGGAACCTGCCCGTCGCTACAAATTGGCCGCTTTGACCGCCAAGCTGTTTAGGTGACGTTAACGTTGACGTCGTTTGAACTGTAAGTTTTCGATCACCTCGTAGTCTTCCAGGACCATGGGGTTGGCATTGACGTGATCAGTGCTCTCGTTGCTTGGCGGGCTCGTCGGGACCTGCAATAACTGAAGCAGATAGACCGCCGTTGCTTTACGGGTCTTCAGTATCAGTACATCACCCTGAAAGCAGCGTTCATGGCGCACGAGGGTCCGTTGCTCTGGCGTGAGATGAGGGTTCGGAATCAGCCGCAGCTCAATCTGTTCATGCCAGAGCGAATCGTCTGGAAGTTCGTATTCCACTTCACCCATTAGATCGCCGCATTCAAGGATGCGACCGAGCACAAAGTCGCGATAATCCCGGTTCTTTTCGCAGTAGGCTCGCACATGCCATCGGTAGCCACTGGAGACCAGGGCGTGCGGGACGATTATTCGCTCTTCACCTGTGGGGTTAGTCATTGATGCGTAGTTAAGCTCGAGGCGCTGCTTGGTACGGCAGGCCTCGACCACCTTGCGGACAATCTCTGGCTCAGCGCGTCGTTGAGGAGCCCGGATGACAAAGGTGTTGGCGCTTGGTAGATCGATTCGCTGCACAAATCCATCAAGCAAGCTATGGGAGTCGAGTAGGTTGAGGTACTCATCGACATAGCCTTTCGTAAAGATCGGCTGGAAGCTTGGGGAGGGCGTATAGCCTTTCAAGCTGGTGTCGTAGTCGAGGTTGTGTTCGGCCAGCGTTTTATAGTGGCTGATGTCTCGGGAGGCCTGCTGGCGGCGGATGCCAAAGGTATTGCACAAATGATTGGTGGTTAGCCGGCCTTCCCATAGCGCTATGATCTCGATATAGCGGTAACGCAGAAGGACTTCCCACTTCAGGTTTTCAGTTTCCTCGATCATCTCGGTACCTGCCCCTTCTATGCGACATGTACGATTCATCGTACATGTATATGTATACAAATATTACATGTCGTGAAAAGGTACACTAATATGGATCCTACAACAACGCTGATGCGAGCGGAGGATGCCATGTATACAGCACATGCAATTCAACGAATGCAGCAGCGCGGTGTATCAGGCCAGATGGTCGATCTGCTGATCGACTATGGCGCAGTCGACTACCATCGCGGTGCCGAGGTGATCTGTCTGGATAAACAGGCGTGGTGTCGCCTGTGCCGTGAACAGCCTTGTCCAAAACAGATGCTGGATAAGCTCAGAAACTGTTATCTGGTATTGGCGGACGGTCATGTGATTACCGTCGGGCATAAAACCACTCACTTCAAAACAAACCGTCACTAAGGTGTGTCAATCATGAGCGCTAGGAGCAATCAAAATGGGCGTATTACTCGCGCTGATTGGCTTAAGTGTGATTGGCGATCACACGCTTTGGGGGATAGGGCTGCTGTTAGTTGGTTTACTGATGATGGCGGATCGAAGTGGCCAAACAAGCAGCGATATCGGGAAGGTCTTGCTTCTTATCCCGGTGGTGTTTGTACTGCACTCATGCGCCGATGCTTTATCCAGCGCGGGTTGGTGATACAAGGTCAGGCCCAGCTGACAATCAAGGGAGAGTGATCGAATGGCAACGCAATGGAACTACACAAAGTTGGAAACCTTTGGCCGTACTCGCCTATCAGAGAACTTCTTCATGAGGGAGTTTCTCCATTCGGAGATCGCCCAAAGCAAAGGGCTGCTCAACGCGCCGGAAAATCCCGAGTTGGCGGTGGAGACCGGGAGACACCTCTGTGAGGAGATCCTCGAGCCGATCCAGGCCGCCTGGGGCAGAATATTTGTACGCTCGGGCTACCGCTCTCCCGACGTGAATGCGCTCGGCAACCGGGAGAAGATGAACTGCTCGAACAATGAAGCCAACCGTGCTGCGCATATCTGGGATCAGCTGGATAGTAAGGGCAGCATGGGGGCGACTGCTTGTATTGTGGTGCCGGCCTGGTTGGAGCACTTTGAACGTACAGGCGACTGGGTATCCCTGGCCTGGTGGGTTCATCATCATGTCCCCGGCTACTACGAGATGTGTTTCTTCAAGCATTTGTGTGCCTTTAACATCCGTTGGTACGAAAAGCACGACGGCAACACGACTATAAAATCGTTCCTTGAAAATCCGGATACGGGCGACAAGTCAGCGCTGATCAATAGGGGCGTCATCCATCCACGCTATGCCTCCCTAACGCCAGAGTCTCGATACTCGAATGCGCGGGCTGTGCTTCACGGTCGGCAAACGCAGTGAGGTCCCAATGAAGGTGATTCTACTACGCGCCTGGGTCCTGTTGCTGGTTGGTGTTTCAATTTGCCAGGCGAACGCCGAAACGCATGATGTGCTGGCTAATCTACGTGACGCGTACGTACATCCGCTCTGCTTGGCACCACTGTTGGCCTATGAGCGGGAGGCGGTGCCTGAGCAGCTAGAATGTGATCCAGCTCTCGAACACCAGCTGATTGAGGTGCGACGTTGGGACGGGGCTGACGGAACTGAGACCAGCTACTCGGCGGATTACCCGAGGGATGAGGAGGATGACTGGTATGCGGGTTTCATCAGTTATACCGTGGAGCGGCGTTGGACCAGTCTGGATGGTGTCGATATCGGCTTGCTGTCGATCACCAACAATACCGGCGGTACTGGGCACTTCAGTTCTCTGTGGTTATTCAAAAAGCAGGTCGGAGTCGCTGCAATTGAACCGCTGTTGGAACTCACTGGAGGCGATCGATGCAATGATGGCTGGCTGCGTCTGATCGACTTCCGCGATGGTGTTGTCACCTATGGTAGTGCGGCGACTCCGTTCAGGTTGCTGAACCCGCTGGATGAATATGACTGGCGATATGCAACGTTCATGAACGCACTGGCGCAGATGAGACGAGATGAGGCGCCCATAAACGATATGCCTGAGCCTTTCATGGGTTGGAAGCCCTATGATGATGTGGCCAACTCCGCAACCGCGTGTAGCGGCGAGATTATTAATCGCTACGACCCCACAACCGATCAGGTTGAGATTGTCGGCGTAGCAGTGGATAGAGAGTCGTTTCAGGCCCAGGGACAAGGCTTCCTGCAACCCTGTATCAATGACTGGTTAGCGCAGGCCGACTACGGAAAGCCTCAGGGTGGTGACGATCAGTGGATCGAGTTAAACGTATGGGCAGAAGCGCTGAAATCTTTGGGCCGCTACTGCGTACTATCAGACTAGACATGGAACCGTGATCAACTCACTTGGGTTCAGGGTGATGATCACTATGTTTTACAGCAGTTTTTAAAGGAAAGGTTGATGCCTAAGTTTATCCATACTTCCGATTGGCATATCGGGCGACTGTTTCAAAATATCTCGCTACTGGAGGACCAGCTTCACGTCTTAAAGCAGGTTAAAAAGTACGCCGCCGAACACCAGGTGGATGCATTGGTGATTGCCGGTGACATCTATGATCGATCGGTACCGCCCGCAGAGGCTGTGGATGCACTGAATGCGTTTCTGGCAGAGTTTATGTCTGATCTATCGACCCCCGTGATCATGATTTCAGGTAATCACGACAGTGCTAAAAGGCTGCGCTTCGGCGCACCCTTTATGTCGGCTAGCGGTCTGCATATTTTGGGTGATATCCGCAATGTGTCGACGCCTGTAGTGCTTGAAACGGCGAGTGGGCCCGTACACTTCTTCGGTATCCCTTACCATGATCCGGTCGAGGTGCGTGAAGCCTTTGATGTCGAGGTTAAAACCTATGACGAAGCGCATACTCACCTGGTATCGCTCGCTGAGCAGGCGCGCAGTAGGGGCATACCCTCTGTCCTTATCAGCCACTGCTTTATCGATGGCGCGGAAGAGAGTGACTCTGAGCGGCGCCTCTCCGTCGGGGGCGCTGATCGTGTGTCATACCAGCCTATGCAGGCGTTTGACTATGTGGCCCTGGGTCACCTGCATTCGCCTCAGTACAAGGGTGCTGAACAGATACGCTACTCAGGTTCCTTGCTGAAATACTCCTTCTCCGAGCATCAGCAGAGCAAAGGTGTCACTCTGGTGGAGATTACCGATCAGGGGGCGACCTGGGAGCATCTGCCGCTTATTCCCAAACGGAACATGCGGGTGATTGAGGGGACGCTTGATCAACTTATTGAACAGGGGCGACAGGATCCGCATGCGGACGACTACATCCTTGCTCGTCTGACGGATAAGCAGGATCTGCTCGAACCCATGGCGCAGCTGAGACAAGTCTACCCCAATACGCTAGAGCTGGAGCGAACACAGTTCAGCGTGTCACGCGGCAGCCAGCTTGTGGCGGATGTCAGTAACCGACGCAGTGAAGATCAGGTGTTCAAAGATTTCTTCAGCCAGGTGATGGGCGATGAGCTGACTGACGCACAGAGCCAGTTGTTGCTTGAGGTTGTTGAAGAAGCACGTGCTGCCATGGAGGGACAGGAATGAAACTGCATACGTTGAAGCTTGCGGCATTTGGCCCCTTTGCCAATGAAGAGCAGATCGACTTCGCTGCCCTTGGCGACAATCCGCTGTTCCTGATCGATGGCCCAACGGGAGCGGGTAAATCCTCGATCCTGCATGCGGTGTGCTACGCACTCTATGGTGAAACCACCGATGCGGAGCGCAAAGAGCTCGGCATCCGGTGCGACTATGCCGAGCCCGAGACGCTGACCGAGATAGCGCTGGAGTTCAGCATTCGCGGGCAACGCTATCGGATTCACCGTATTCCCACGCAGATGCGCCCAGCGAAACGGGGTGGTGGTGAGACTGAAGAGAAGGCATCCGCCCACCTGATCCGTATCGCCGAGGACGGCACTGAAGAGACCCTGGTACCGAAGAAGAAAACCGAAGCCGATGCAGCAATCAAGGAGATTCTCGGGCTGACGGCTGACCAGTTCCGCCAAGTCATGGTTTTGCCGCAGGGCAAATTCCGTGAGCTGCTACTGGCCAAGTCCGATGATCGGCAGGAGATCCTGTCGACGCTGTTCCAGACCGAGATCTATAAGCGCATCGAACAGCTGCTCAAGGAGCGCGCTGGCGATATCGAGCGGCAGAATAAAACCTTCGAGGAGCGTAAGGCGGAAGCACTGCTCGAGATCCACCTGCCGGATGTCGATGCTTTATTGGAAGCGATTACACAGGCCAATACAGCGTTTGATGAAAAAATCGAGCAAAAGGCCAAGGCGGATGCAGTTAAACGCACTGAAGAGCAAAAGCTCCAGGCAGCGCAGGCACTGCAGAAGCAGTTCGACGATCAAGCGGTCAAGCAGCAGACCCTGACGGCTCATCGGGAACGACAATCTGAAATCGATACAGCACGCGTGCAGCTGCGACGTGCGGAGAAGGCTGCCGCGATAGCGCCTGAGTGGAAGGCGCTACAGGCTTTGGATAAACAGATCCAGGCAAAAGAGATCGAGAAAGCCGACGCGGAAAAGGCCAGGTCTCAGGCCGAACAGGCCGCCGAAACTGCAACCACACACTTGAAAGCCGTAGCGGTCGAGTACGAGAAACGTGATTCGCTCAAGGCTGACGAGACACGTCTGACCGGCTACCAAAAAGTACTCGCCGGCTATGTGGCGCTAAAGGCCGATGTGAAAAAGGCAGACGCCGGCCATGCTCACGCCGCATCCAGTCTTTCTGCGCTCGACCAGCAGATAAGCGCGCTGGATGAATCAGTTAAGGCTCAGCGCGCCGAGATCGACACCCTCGCGACACAGGTAGGGCAAAAGGCGGAATGCACCGGGGAACTGATTGCTGCTAAACAGCGCCTGAATACCCGAACCAAACTGGACGCGGCGACCATAGAACTGACTAAGCGAGAGGGTGTAGTAAAGCAGGCTCTTGAGGCTTTTGAACAAGCCGATGCGGCATATCGCCAAGCGAGTACAGAGTCAGATCGACTGGAGATGTTCTGGTATGCCAACCAGGCGGCGCTACTCGCGCAGAAGCTAGAGGAAGATCATCCCTGCCCGGTGTGTGGCAGTCACGATCACCCCCATCCAGCTGTGCTCCCGGAACAGGCTGATCTGGTTGATCAGGAAGCAGTGGAGCAGGCGAGAGGGAAGGCCAGCGCGCGCCTGAACCAACGCTATAGCGCCGAACAGCTGCTGGCTGAGAGCAAAAGTGCAGTCCAAAACCAGCAGCAACTTATCCAGGAGTTGAGCCTTGAACTCGGCGATGATGCTGCGCGTACTCTGGCTGAGCTATCGTCTGAGCACCGTGAGCAGGAACTTCAATTACAGCAGATCACAGTCAGCGAAAAACGACTGGATGCCGCAAGGCAGAATTTGAAGGCGGATGAAAACCAACGCGTCACACTGGATCAGGAGCGTGCCCGTCTTAGTAAAGAGATTCCACAGCTCAGCGCTGCAAAGGCGGCCGCTGAAAGCCGCCTAACAGCGGCAGAAGCCAATCTTCCTGAGGCCTATCGAAGTCTGGAGGCACTGAAACTCGCTATCAACCAAACCCGTCAGACCATCGCAAAACTCGAGGCCAACTACCAGGCCGCCCAGGCAGCGCAGGTTGCAGCAGCGAACGAGGTCGTGGGCACAACTTCGACGCTTCAAGCCCTGATCAAACTGTTGGAAGAGCTGCAGGCTAGTCGGACCGCGCAATTTACCACCTGGCAGCACACGCTGGCCTCGAGCGAATTTGCAGACCAGGTTGACTTTGAGAGCAGCGTGCTGGAGGAGGTCGCAGCCCAAGCCTTGCGTGCCACTATCACTGAGTATGACGAAAAACTCAAAGCGCTTATTTCCCAGTTGGAGCTGATCGCACAACAACTATCAGGGCAGCAGCCCCCTGATATCGCCGTACTGGCCGAAAATCACGAAGTCGCAGTTGCAGCTTATCTTTTAGCGGAACGACTCTGGTCCGAAGCCCAGCAGTACAAGGGGCTGTTGGACCGGACACTAACCAAAATCCGTTCGATCGAAGCACAGCAGCAGGTGGTTAAGCAGCAATACGAGGTCGTCGGCAAGATGGCGAAAGCAGCCTCCGGGAAAGGGGATGTACGAGTCAGTCTCGAGCGCTTTGTGTTGGGCAACTTGTTGGATTCAGTACTCAGCGTCGCCAGCCAGCGCCTCTACGCCATGAGTAAAGGGCAGTATCGCCTGGTCAGGCAAAATGAGGTTGATCAGAAGCGCAATATGACCGCAGGTCTCGATCTGGCGATTGATGATGCCTACAGCGGTAAGACTCGTCCTGTCGCAACTTTGTCAGGTGGTGAGTCCTTTATGGCATCTCTGTCCCTGGCACTGGCCTTGTCTGATGTCGTGCAGCAGCGTTCGGGGGGCATACAGCTCGATACGTTGTTCATTGATGAGGGCTTCGGCAGTCTTGACCAGGAATCGCTGCAGTTGGCGATCGACATGCTGGTTGAGTTGCAGGCAACGGGCAGAACGATTGGCATCATCTCCCATGTGTCGGAGCTGAAAGAGCAGATGCCACTAAGGATTGATGTAAGGAGTGGGCGGACTGGTAGCAATGTGTCAATGTCTACTGAGAGTGTCGGCAGTATCGGATTTAGGAAGGAATTCGAAGCTTAAATTTGTTCATATCTGTACGGCTGGGGCGACGGCAGACTGGGTGTCTCGTCGTATTTGACTTGATGATCAGGTAGCATAGTGATTCGTTATGAGATGCCTCAGTAACGTGCCTTGAAGTGCCTTCCAGAAGTGTTTTGGTTTTGACTATTTTTCTAATAGGTTGTTTATGAAAGAAAAAGTTGTAGTTATCTATTCTGGAGGGATGGACTCATTCACCGTCCTTCATCGTGCTGTACGAGAAGGTTATGATGTGTATGCGCTGAGCTTCAACTATGGACAACGGCATTCTAAAGAACTTGAATATGCGAAGTCCGTTTGTGAAGAGCTAGGTGTACCTCATCAGGTTACCGATATCACAGCAGTCAACGGACTTTTGCAGGGCTCATCGCTGACCTCTAGCAATATTGAGGTTGCGGAAGGCCACTATGCTGCTGAGAACATGAAGAGTACAGTGGTCCCCAATCGAAACATGATTCTGTTGTCGCTTGCTGTTGGTTACGCGGTATCGTTGGGCGCTGGTAAGGTCTTTTATGGGGCGCATTCGGGGGATCATACAATCTACCCCGATTGTCGTCCCGAGTTTGTTCATGCTATGAACTCTGTAACCCAGATTGCCAATTTTGAACCGGTCGAGATTGTTAGTCCTTTCCTGGATGATGATAAGACAGGAATATTGAAATATGGTTTGGCAATTGGCTTAGATTACGCCAAAAGCTGGACCTGTTATAACGGTAGAGAAAAAGCGTGTGGCAAGTGTGGTTCTTGTAGGGAGCGCTTAGAAGCTTTCGAGGTCAATGGATGTGTTGATCCCCTGATTTATGAGCAATTAGCTTGAGAACAGTGTATTCGGTAAAAGAGATTTTTTACTCCCTGCAAGGAGAAGGAACCCATGCAGGGCGTTCATCAGTATTTTGCCGCTTTAGTGGCTGCAACTTGTGGTCAGGCAGAGAGCAAGATCGTCACAAAGCTATTTGTAATTTCTGTGATACCGATTTCGTAGGGACGGATGGTAATGGTGGAGGCAAATTTGCTTCGGCCGATGAGCTTGCTATTGCAGTTCGCGCTTATTGGCCTGCAGAATCTCACGATGTGCCTTACGTAATTTGTACTGGTGGTGAACCTCTATTGCAATTAGATGAAGTGCTTGTAGCAGCTTTTCATCGCCAGGGGTTTGAGGTAGCGATTGAAACGAATGGCACATTGCCAGCGCCAGAAGGTATCGATTGGATTTGTGTTAGCCCGAAAGGCTCATCCGAAATTGTTTTGACTACAGGCGATGAGCTTAAACTGGTATATCCGCAGCCTGATGCTCGGCCTGAGCGATTCAATAATCTGAATTTCAGCCGCTTTTACCTACAACCGATGGCTCAGCCAGGATCAACGGACCTTATTGCAACGACTAGCACAACTGAAGCACTTGATTACTGCCTCAAGAATCCACAATGGAGGTTGAGTCTACAAATGCACAAATATTTAGGGATAGAGTGAATATGCAGATATATAAAGACTTTACCTTTGAGTCAGCGCATTTTTTACCCAATGTGCCTGACGGGCATAAATGTGGTCGTTTGCACGGCCATTCTTTTATGGCGCGTATATATGTAGAGGGTGATGTTTCTAAAGAAACTGGTTGGATTATCGACTTTGCTGATATTAAATCAGCGTTTAAGCCTTTGTATGATCAGTTGGATCATTATTACTTAAATGAGATAGAAGGTCTTGAAAATCCAACAAGTGAAAACTTGGCAAAGTGGATTTGGGAACGTCTTAAAAAGACGCTCCCGGAGTTGAGCATGGTAGAGATAAAAGAAACCTGCACATCAGGATGCCTTTATCGAGGGGAATGATTAACTTGCATTAACTAGGCGCTTCTAAGATAGCGGCCTACGAGGTAGTTAAGCAGTAGTTGAATATCCTTGGATGTATTCTGCAAATCATTCCATTTGCGTTGATCGTTTTGGCCAAAATTCCAAAAACCGTGATCCCACTTGCAGTATTCAACGATTTTTTGGAGGTCTTCATAGAACTGATCGTATGACGGAATCTCATGCTGATAGTGTCTGTCTGAAATTGCGTCCATAAGGGCGCCAAGTGACATAATACCAACTCCGTGGAGTAATCGAGAATCTCTAGGTTTCTTGTCCCATTGGTCTTCCCAGGTGTCCCGAACAGCTAGCCAGTAGTTCACTAACAGATCGACCATTTTGTCGATATCACCCCTGCCGGTAGCCGGGTCCCTAAATCGATATAGGGCTCCGTCACTCAGGCTACTTTCAATCATTTTTAAGATTGAATTGTCTTTAACCACCCCATCTGGATTGGTGGGGGTATTTATCTTTCCATGAAAGGGTGAGTCGCTATCAAAGTTTAGGCGCTCAAGAATTTCATAGGGGAACTTCTTTTTTTGCAGTGAAGAAGAAAGACGTGTACTAGTATGAGGGGCTAGTTCGAAGAGAAGCCCTTTCGGTAGTGGTTTGGTGGAGTTGACCAACATGAACTGCTCACGTTGTTCTTCAACTGAGGATGCAATAAACGCGGATACGGGCATCACGAAGTCTGAGTTTTCTGCTTCTCTGAGTGCAGCAGAACGTTGCTGTCCATCGACTACAAATCCGGGGATGATATCCTGTTCGTTACAGTATGGAATATTTAAGTATCCGTGATCTGATTCGTCAGTGATGGATTCAAAGGTTACGGTTTTATCAAATGCAATGACGATAGCATTGGGTATCAACGGATTTTCAGAGTCAATATAGTTTTTGATCTCTGTAATGTGGCTTGATACTTCAGGTCGTTGGTAACCATCTAGTAACGTGTCGTGACGACGAATTCTAGAAATGGATGCAATCTCTGAAATCAGCTTACCGTTAATAGCTGCGCTGTATAAATAGCGGTTGCTACCTTGCTTGATCCGTAGTGCTGGAACTTTAAGTATATTCATGGCCTAGTGTTACCTAATTACGCTGAGACTAGTTGTTTGTTTTCTAGCAACCCTAGGCCTTTCTTCAGCTTTTCGTGTAAAACGAAAATGTTATGAAAGCCTCGGCGGCGATTTCTCTCAGCACCTCTGAAAATTATCGTTTCGATACCTATTGTTCGACATATATCGCAAGAGCAGTTTTCCCATGGTCGGTCTCCTAGCGTTTGTTCGTACTGGGGGAGCAGGGATGCTTTGCCTTTTACTATGCCAGTGATGACTTCATACTCTCTTAGCACAGTAAGGGTGTCCGAGAGAGTGGCTTGCCTTTTTTCGTATTTTCGTAAAATTTCTAAGCACTCTTTCTCCAGTACCTTAGCTTTGTTTTGATCTACTTTTCCCGCCTTTATTGCTCTCATCAAAGCGGGATTGCCGTCCACCTGTGGTACTCGAACCGCTATGTAGCTTTGGCCGTCGAGGGAATGATAATTCTTTTTAGAGTCTTTGAAGGCTTGTTGGAGCGGTGACGTACTGTCAAAACTAGATACCCCGTAGCGCTTATAGGCTTCTACATGCTCTACTCTTGAGATGCCGAGCAAGTGAAGTTGAGTGCTAGGATTCCTTACTTGATCTACAGCTTCTAAGCATCGCATGATATCTGATGTCTTGAGCGGAACCATGCCTCCAAGAGTAATACGATCATAACCCATCTTTTGTAACGCAGCTACTGAATCTGCCATCGATTCAGGATTCCAACCGTGAGCCACGCCGAGAGGTGTAAAGCGGCATGATCTTGACTCTTTGAGAAAATCGCCAGCAAGGTCCAGTGTAAGTTGCTTCCGCCGTTTGCACTCAATCAGTTCATCTCCTTGAACCTTTTTGGATTTTAAACCTGCCGTTTCGAATGCAAAAATTATGTGGTCTACAGAGATACCAAGGTCAAAGCCACATGTATCGTAGAACTCTGCAACTTCTTCTACGGTATAGGGAGGTAGGTATTCACTGGCATATGAGAAGGCTCCGCAATCCCCCATGACTGGAACGTCATGAGGCAATCGTAAGAAGCGTTTTACACCCTGCCTGAAAAAGCGTTGGCGTTGCGCAATAGTATATTTCGATGTGCCTTTTTCTGTACCGTCGACAATAGCTTTAGAAACAAGCATTCCATCATAAGGGCGATGCTTAAACACCTCATGAGGATAGTGATCGTCACGCTGGCGAACGCGATGCTCATTTCCAATTTCTTTAATGAAGTCAAAGCTTGGGTCAACGTAGTCGTGACTATCAGGGAAGTAAAATTTAATGGCTGACAAAAGATGACCTCAATTAATATAGCTTTGATTTGCAGAATTTATATATAGGAGTAAAGCGCTCTGCAGAACATGAGAGATTGTATTTGTTTCTAAAAATACTTAGAGCTTTTGTTTTGCTGCTGGCGTCATTTCCATGAGTAGTAAGTATCTTTATGACTTTTTCCTTTATCTCCTCGTCGGAAAGATTCGCTATTTTCTTCCTGGGGGGCGAGAGTACTTTGATTTTATCAATGACGTTTTGGAAAGATTTTATATCAAAATCAGCTTTTTGCGCTAATATCTCGTTGGCAATTCTATAATTAAGATTTGCCATAGTGCACTTAAAATAGTGTCTTAATTCTGGGTTTGCTTTTAATGTTTGTTTTCTTAATTGGCCTGAAGCTTCTTTGGCTGATATAACAATAATATTTTCTGGCTTTATTATTTTGCCTTCAATGGAGTCGTTGATATCGTTAGTTATAAGGTCAAGATAGTTCTTTGATCCTATTATCAAGAACTTATCGTTAGAATTATTTTTTAATAATTCTTTTATTCCTCCTCTGAAGTTAGCCATGTTTTGGTTGTTCTCATTGATGGCTAACCACCATTTTCTATTGGCTTCACTCTGTGATACACATTTTAGAGTAGGAACCGAATCATCATGCCCATTTGAAAAAGTAATATCGTATGGCTTTATGATTGAATTTGCATTGATGAAGCCGTAACCCGCAGATAGAACCCATTGCTCATCAAATGAATTACGCAATGTCTTTACTAGACTCCAAGAACCGCCGGCATACAATTCTGTTGCAGAAACTTCTCTGGATTTTGACGCCTTTAGGTGGCCAAACCAGCGATTAGCAAGTGTAGTGTGGTCTACTGCAGACAGTTCAGAGACTTTGACGGGCAGGCCGTAGGCACAGCGTTTTCGCGATGTGCAGGGCGTTATTAGGTGACGTCTTTCTCTTTTAACTGTTTGAATCATATGGGTTTATGGTATAAAAATGTCTGTTACAAGGGCGTTTGCGTGGAGTTCTGAGTCTGCAGTCCCCACGAGCAGCATCTAGATTGCACATAATACTATAAACTTGCTGGTCCAGCTAGTGCGCCGTGCCGTCAATGAAAAGGCTTATGTGCTGAAAAGCAGTGGGCGAGCTTTCGAAATAAAACGAACGATAGGTGAACATCAGTAGATGTTCACCTAAATCTAAAAATAAGACTTTTATTATTTATAGTAATCAATGCTGGTAATAAAATTGCCAACGATGCTAGGGAATCTACGAATGAGTACCCGGTTAGCGACCGAGACACTTGATTCAGTGTTACTGGAGGTGATTTCATCGATCGCATTTTGATTTTACAACATACAGGCTGATTTATCCCAGGCACGTAGCATAATGGTCGACCCGAACAATATTCGCGAGTGCGAACATTATTGCCAATTAATATCCTTTTTATTCAGTTATCGATAGCGTGCTTTCACAAATCAAAAATGGAATTTTATGATGCGGAATGGATGCTCAACTTTGGCGCGGATGCTGGTCTTAAGATGCTCAGTCCGAATTTTGAACTTGTTGATTCGAGGGGGCTTCCTTAGCGTGCGAATCTTTCTAGGCTGTTCTGCAATGTGCCGGTCAGCACGTACACCTTTAAGTTCTGTGTGCTTCTCAGCGCCTCGGTATCTACTTTCTTGGTGGACGTCGGCGCTTCAATGAGCGTGGCATCGACCAATGTCCCTTTCAGCAGAATGTTGGCTTCGGTCTATATCGGCGAACGTAAGTTGTCGATTAGGAGGGCGGTACGGACATGGTCTCACGAGGCAGGACTTGTTCGCAGGTTCCCTAGAACCGGTTAGATTAAATGTTGGGGTAGGTCATCTCAACCCACAAAAAATCTGCTATGTTAGAGTGCTAGACTGGAAGTCTACTCTTTTGTGCTCTTTGAGGCTGTTATGGCTACTGATACACTCGCGGGAAAGCTTGTTCAATCAGATCATTTCGACGGTATTGCAAAAATTTATCGAGTCGATAGAGAAGCAAAAACCGCATCAATTGGCTTCTTCGAATCACCCGCAAAAAAGCTGGCAAGAACTTTGGAAGTCCCACTTTCCTCTTTGAGGAAAGCATCGCTCTCAGAAGCAACAAATCTATATTTTTTGGATGAAGAGACCGGAATCTTACGCCGTGGTCAGTTCGGCGGCACGCGTCCGAATAATATGTTGCTTGTTTTCCTGGCGGGTGAAATTGGAGTCGAAGTGTCGGAGCAACATATCTTCGTACCCAACATACCAGTGGGCAGTTACCATGACGTAGAAAACTTGATTCTCAACCGAGTCTTTGATGGAAGTATCGATCCAGACGCAGACAAAAGTAAGAAGCACGCAAAACGTAGATCAGACTTCATAGAAACTTACCTAAAGCAAAAGAGTATTTCAGGCGGTTTTCCCGGTTTTCTCGCCAGTTCTGTAGAGCTTGAAAGCCACCAAATTGCAGTAGTCAAAAGGATTCAGCAAGATACCATTCGAAAATACCTACTCGCTGATGAAGTAGGCTTGGGTAAGACGATCGAAGCCGGCCTTCTGATTTTGAACCATCTGTATGAGCGAACGGGAAACGTTAATGTACTGATTAGCGTCCCGGCAAATTTAGTTGAGCAATGGGAAGACGAACTCGCTACTCGTTTCTATATTGACAGTTCATCGCTCTCAGATGGGTCCAGTTTGGAAGTTATCTCTCATGAAGAGTTGAGTTTATACGACGATTCAGTCCTAACCATGCTTGTGGTGGATGAGGCTCATCAAGTGGTTCCTTCCTCTACTGAGGGTGTTGACCCTATCTACAGCGCACATCAGCATTACTGTGATGTATCCGAGGAGACTCTCCTACTCACAGGTACCCCTGTTGGAGGTAATGAACTTCAGTACCTGGGACTCTTGTCACTATTATCACCTTCGGATTATTCGTTCGACTCGATAGGTCTGACGAAGTTTAAGCGACGTTTGGACATACAATGCAACGTTGGCGGTATTTATGCTTCGCTTAGGCATGAGGCTGGTGATGCCGTAATCGCCACAAATCTGGCGCGCCTGCGTGATATTGCGGAGGAATCGGAATTACTTTCGATGGTTGAGCGAGCATCGGAACTATACGATCCGTTCTTTGGTGAAGATACTGAAGAACGAGAGGATCTCCTCTCATCGATCCGTTCTTACATTGAACGGAACTTTAAGTTGTTCCATCGCATGATTCGAAACCGAAGAGACGTTGCTGATATTGCTTCTCTTTTCCCCGGCCTAGCAGGTGCTGTCGTTGAATATTTCGAAGTGTCTGGTGAGTCTTTAGAAGATTTAGTCCTTAGGTATTTTGAACAGTCGTCGATAGTAGATATTGAGGATTCTTCGACCGACCTTAAGAAACTTTATGCTCTTATAGATAGTTACTTCTCTGGCCCGTTGTCACTGCTGGAGACAGTTAAAACGGGTAAGGTCGAATTTCAAGGGTTTACTACATCGGAAGTCGAGAAAATCGTTAAGGCTTGTGTTGTAGCGCGATCACATGCCATGCAACAGACTGCTGAAAATTGGCTTGAAAAGTGTCCGAATGGATTAGTACTGGTATATCTTGATGATGAGGGGGAGCGATTACACTTCATCGATTGCTTGGGTTCCTCGTCAATTCTCAGACCTGTCGAGGTTACGAATGAAGAGCGATACAGACATGCCGATTTGGCCGAGTTTAATGTTTATGTTGGTGGCCGCGCGATGGAAGATGGCTTCAACTTTCACGGGGTTGATCGTCTCGTTGTTCATGGCAGCTTACCCCGAACTCTTCAGCGATTCGAACAACGTATGGGGCGAGTTAATCGGTACAGTGCCAATCTACGAGGAGTAAAAGCCGTTCCCAGTGTAATTGTCGCGCCGTCCACAGAGGGGGTTTACTGGAAATGGGCAGACTTACTATCTAAACATGTAGGTGTCTTTGACAAAACGCTAGCGAGCATAATTAATCCCATTGAAAAATCGCTAGGACTTATGTGGGAAGAGGTTCTCAGAAGTGGAATCAAGGTTCTCGATTCGTGGGGTAGCGATGTTTTATCTGGTAAGAATGGTATCATCGAACGCGAGACGAGGGCAGTGCAGGGCCAAGAAGTACTGCTAGTAATGGAGAATGAAATCTTAGCCGCAAATGCGTTCTCTTTGGCGTTGTCCGACTACGAGGAAGATGAGGGTAGCGAAGAGTCCAATAAGTTTAATCCTTGGATTACAAAAACCCTAAAATTGACGAAAAGGCGGGAAGGGAACTCGGAAGCTTTTAGGTACGCTTACAAAACAGCAAAAAGTAATTACGATCGACAGTCGCTTTTGAACTACCGCGCATTTCGTCGAAAGTGTTACTTCGGACTAGATTTTAGTGGTGAATCAGAAGATTCGACTTTCCCAATGTCGATGTCGAGAAGTTATGTGTCTGCAAATCCCGGAACAATACCCTGCAGATATGGAGTGCCCTTTATTGATGCGATTTATGAGTTATTGCTCGATGATCCACGCGGTGTGACATCTGGTCAAGTTTACTTTGACATTGAAAAGGCGCAACGAGGAATTCCCCCGGACTTGAAACTAGCATTTCGTATCGAATGGGTCAGTGGAATCAAAACTTTGAGTCGGCAGGCACAAGTATTAAACAGCCAATCAGATAATTTGAAAGTTACGTGGGTAGACCAAGCCGGCAACGTAACTGAAGATGACCCTAACGCTCCAACCACAGACAAAAAGTATGCGAAACTCGATCTTATTCCTTCTACTTGGGTGAGTCTTGATCAAGGTAACTATTTGTCTGAAAAGGATTGGAGGTATTTTTCTGAGAATGCCTTCGAAAAATCCCGTGAATTTTTGCTTGCATCCGGTTTTGCTGATAATAAAAAAGGATTACTTCCAATCTCCTGTTACGCAAGGGTGGTTCTCGACTGATGGAGGTTACGATTGAGCAGAGAATAGAACTCAAGCAAGCGCTTGGTGATTCTGAAAGGTTTTACGCTAGACGTTTGCTTCGCGTAATCGATGACGAGAGTTCATCTAGAGTAGATATTTTTAATGCTACCTATGACTTTCTCAACGAAAGGTACGTGACAGTTCGGCAATCTTGGCGGGTTGAATCCAGTTTATTTCAGAGTTTGCCTGAACCATTTCAAAGTTTAATGGATTACAACCCTTACTCTCGCTGTTTGGAACTAAAAAAATCGATTAGGGACGAGGATGTTTGGTCGATAGGCCTACGGCAGGCTGATTTGCAAGTCGAGCCTGGTGGAAAAATTGATGAGCTTTTA
Organism: Marinobacterium zhoushanense; assembly: GCF_014641945.1. Lineage (GTDB taxonomy): Bacteria > Pseudomonadota > Gammaproteobacteria > Pseudomonadales > Balneatricaceae > Marinobacterium_D > Marinobacterium_D zhoushanense. The sequence continues at coordinate 509,187 of NZ_BMIJ01000001.1, read as the reverse complement.
GTTAAAAAACTTGGCAATCACAGTTATACACATTATCAGTCACCTGGGCAGAGAGAAGCGTGTCAAGCAGCTTTACTGATGCAAGAGGGCAGCACTTTGGTTGTCAATCTTCCAACCGGAGGAGGAAAAACTCTTGTCTTGCAGGCTCTTGCAAAATTTAATGAGCGACGGGGGACTCTTTTGTGTGTTGTACCTACTAACGCTTTGAAGTTAGAGCAAGCTCAGCGATATTTTGAAGGCTTCTGCGAACCAAACACGATATACGGCCGAAAACATCTCGCTTGGTCACCTGACTCACAATCAAACGAGGATAAGAATGAGATCCTGACGCTCATTGAGTCGGGTCGACTTCCCATTCTTTTTTGTTCACCAGAAGCCTTAACGGGACGTTTGCTTGAGAGTTTAAAGCTAGCGGCTGAATCAAGGTACCTCCACAGTATTGTCGTAGACGAAGCCCACTTGGTAGCTCAATGGGGAGCGGATTTTCGCCCGCATTTCGAGACTTTGCCCCTCATCGTTGACTCGCTACTAAAGCTAGCGAACGGACATCTAAAAATCGCGTTACTCTCCGCGACTTGGTCCAATCGAGTTTATCAACGAGTGAAGGAACTGTTTGAGAGAATTTCAACGATTGAATGTGTGAGTTCAGGGTTTCTGAGGGCTGAACCTCGATATGAAATTGAGCGTTGCTTCGGAAATAAAGAGGAAAGACTGCTGCGCGAACTTTCAGTGCGTCCGTCTCCCTCGATAATTTACTGCATAACGAAAAATGATAGTGAAAGAGTATTCCAGCTCTTAAAGGCTGAGGGTAGGCTTCGGGTAGGCTTGTTCAATGGTGATGTATCCTACATCGAAAGAGAACAACTGTTGTTTCAATGGAAAGAGAACTATCTCGATGTGATGGTCGCAACAAGTGCATTTGGGGTAGGTATGGATAAACCAGATGTGCGGACGATTATTCACTATGGCGTGCCTGAAACTCTGGATCGCTACTATCAGGACTGCGGCCGATCAGGTCGTGATGGTTACGCATCATCCTGCCTAATGCTGTATGACGTAAAGGATATTGACGTAGCCAAAAGTCTAGCCACCGTGAAAATACTTACGGGCGAAAAAGCCCGCAACCGTTTTAATGGATTACTGGAGAGTGCTCTAGACAAGCGAGATGATAGTTACATAATTGCTCCAGAAACTATTCCACCTCATCTTGTTTATCACGGTGCAACAAACAAATCGTGGAACTGGAAGACAGTACTTCTATTGCAGAGGATGGGGGTGATTAGCCTCCAACTGTTATCTCGAGATGAGTATGAGTCAGTTAAAAAAGAAGATGATCCGCCGTATGTTGGATTGAAATATATTCGGATGGATATATTGGATTATGCTCTTTACGGTGCCGATTTCTGGGGTTCTGATTTCAAGTTGATGAAATCGCGGTTCTCCGAAATCAATAGATCCGAATTAAATCATATCGACAGATTATTAGAACCGGAAGTTGAATTGTGCAGATTATTTGGTGAGTATTTTAAATTTGCAGAGACATATCCTGAAGTAATCTGCCGGGGTTGTACTGGTCACTCAGAGAAGAGGTTACATAAGGTTGGTAAATTCCCAGTCTCAACCCTGCACACTGCGGATTTACTGACGCTATACGGAAGTGAGCCATTCGGATTCGAATTGGACGAGAATAATCTATTTAATGATTTGAGTTCTTTAGTTCGTTTACTCGGTGAGTTGTGTAAAAAAGGCCAAGTGAAATTCGTTCGCTGTAGTCAGACGGTAAAGTACGAAATTTTGGTAAATCTGCCTGAAAACAGTTCAATTTTTATTGTTTTTAAAGATCTTGATGATCCAAATTTTGGCCCTGATGAATTTACTATCTTCTATGAAACAGATGCTCATTCAAGTGGTTTGCCCCGAGATGATATCGTTTCCAATAGTCGATTTCTATTGACAGATTCCAATCTCAAGCATTGGTCGGGAGGGACTTCTGTGTTGGAGAGATTACAGAATGTTTTTGTAATTGATGATCTAGAGGGGGCACATCTTGGCACTTTGTAATAACGCAACGACGTCGTTAGAGAGCAGACCAGATCTTTTACGCTATTTCGACAAGTTGATCGGAGAGTCCTCCTTTAGAAGCACTGATGAACTAATGGCAGAATATTTTGTTCCGAGTTCGACTACTCAGAAGTACCGAGACGGGATGCCGAAATTCTTTAAATGGTGGCTCGAGCATGAATTCTGGGTTTTTGATGATGGAGTGCTAATTCGAAATCCAGAGATTAGAGGGATTAGTTTCTCAGAGAGAATTTTGTCGTTGTTCTTGAAGAATACCTCTATGGAAAACTATTTCACTAGTAGGGATGAACCAGCAGTTCTTAGGGCTATTACGGCACTGTCTCTGACTGAGCAGTCTACAATCCTTTTTGGAAAGGCTGTCGACAAGGATGCAATACTGGCGCAATTAAATAGTGTATATCCCGACTTGAGCAATGATCCCTTAATTCCAGAGGAATACAGAGCAGACATACCGAATAAGTTGACGACTAATCGGCAGGACGAACTAGGACCAACAATTTCTTGGTGTCTTCATCTAGAAATTTTGAAGCCATGGTTAGAGGGGAGGTACTTCATCGATGTAGCTCCTATTCTAGAGAGTGCTTTGCCCCAAATCGCCGAAAAACTTGGTCACACAATGGTCAGAGTAGAGGACTTTCTTGACGCTACTGGGAAGGTACTACCTTTTCTAGATTATGGTGTATACAACTCAGTCACGCGAGGGTTGAACAGCAGCAGTCCTCTCAACAATCATGGCACAGTTAGCGAAGTGCTCAGTGCAGCAATTTATCGTTTGAGAGCAAAGAAGAAGCTTCGAATTAGTCTGTCTCCCGATGATCCCAATACTACGGAGTTCATATCCACCAACGGTGGGACTGAGCGTGCTTCATCGCTGGAGATTGTCATATGAGTATGCGCGAATATTGGCCAAACTCACAGTTCGTAGAGGAATGTATTCCGGTTCAGGCGGAGAGGTTGTCTGCGGGAACTCTTTGGGCAGTTCATGAACCGATGGAGTTACTGTACCGAAGTACTGAAGGAACCTCCGTTCGCAGAACAGATAAAGAGTTTCTATCAGAACTAATTGCGAATATTGACGGACCCATTCCAGTATTGGGTAGTCCGGGTTCTGGTAAATCCCATTTGGTCCGTTGGGTTGATTCGGCACTGCGGCAATCCCCTAATTCAGGGCGGTTTCACATCGTTCGCATCAAGAAAAATGCGAGCCTCCGATCAGCCCTCGAATCTATCCTGGAGGGGCTTAATTCAAAAGAGTTTGAGGCAACTAGAAAGGAGGTCGCGCTACTCCAACAGGATCAAACAGCGATTACGGTCGCTGAGCAGTTGGTCTTTCACATGGGACAACAGGTCGGACTGTTGTGTCAGAAGGAACTCGCTGATCTAAAACAACACGTCTCTGAGCGGTCAACTTCCCCAACAAAAGATGAGAGGGATAAGGCCAATTTCTACAGATTGCATGGTGACTCCAAGCACGGATTGCGGCACCTTATAATGGATCCTTATTTTCAGTCCACTTTCTTGAAGGAGGATACACCAGTCTTTAAATACGCTAGTCGTTTGGTTGGCGGAAGCAGTGGTGCGGGTATAGATGATGATGAGATCTACGAGTTTACTGATTCGTTCAATTTAGGGCACTTTGGTTTTAGCAACCTGGACATTCCAAAGCTATCGGAACCGGCAAGAGATTATCTTATGCATAGTCATTTGCACCAGGATTCCAAAGTCGCCTCGGAAGTTGTGGACTTACTATCAAAGTCACTTGGAGTAGCGGTCAAAACTTACTTTGAAGACGCGTTTAGGTATAGCGGTGGTAGTTTTCAGGATCTTTTCCGTGACATCCGTCGTTTTCTGAAACAGTCAGGGAAAGATATGTTTGTATTGGTTGAGGATTTAGCTGCTATCAAGGCAATATCCGAGACTCTAATTGATTGCCTTCTTGAAGATCCTGATGAAGCGCTTGCACCCGTTCACTCAGTTATTGCATCTACGTCTGGCGCATTGGGTTATCAAACAACTAAAGACACGATTCTTTCACGCTCGGGTGGTGAGTGGGTAGTGGATGTGGATGAGCAATCAGTTGCGGAAGACGAACTAATTAACCGTACGATTGAAATGGTGGGCCGTTATCTAAATGCTGCTCGAGTAGGCAGGGGAACGCTTGATGAGTCACTCGAAATGGGCGAAACGGAGGTGCCAGTTTTTTCTGTTGACAGCGACGATATTGATTGGGATAGCTCGGATGCTGGTTATTGCCTTTACCCCCATACTCGTGTCTCGATTCGAGAGTTAGCGAAGGTCTATTTAAACAGCAAAAATTTGCTTACTTTTTCACCAAGGAAAGTACTTCAAAAGATACTCAGACCAACTTTGAGGCACCGCCCCTGGGAGGGAGGTGGATTCCCAAGCCGAGATTCATATGCGGGCGTGATTGTGAGTCCAGACTTGATTCATGAGTCGCAGATGAATGGCTACACCGAACCGGTAAAAACAGCGCTTTTTGCCAGGATTTGGGGCGGTAATCCCTCGACTCTGGGAGCGGCTCGAAACCTCTTATCGGATGAAGTCTGTACTGAACTAGGTTTCAAAGAATTGTTGGATATTATCCCAGTTGCTCCAAAACCTTGGAATCCAACACAACCGGAGTCCGAACCGGAACCGCAACCAGACCGGCCCAAGCCTGCAGTTACGAGCGAATTAGGGCGTAAAGAGTTCGAGTTGATAGATGAATGGCTCGAGAAAAAAGTTCAGTTGGACAGTCGTGTAGCGCGCTTTCTAAGGCAGTTTCTATCTGAAGCATTCACGATGAGAGCGATACCAGGGCTTCACTTCAGTTCTGAGGCATTTAAAGTTGAGACTCATGAGGTAGTAATACCGCGAGCGATCGGTAATCCTAAATCCGGTGCATTATTGACTTTCTTTGACGAAAGGCAACTTAGCGGAAATCTTGATTTCGTTTCTAGTGTCACAAAAGCAATCGTAAGATATTTAGTTTGGCAAAACAGCAGCCGAGAGTCATATCCGCAACTCACTCAAGACTTGGGAGTTATCGAAAGCTTCCTCGAAAATTGGTTCCCAAGTGCTTTTGAAAAACTGACCCAAGAGCAGACAAAGCATACCTTGGATACTGCTAAAAGAGTCGCAAAACGCTTCATCCTATTGGGAAAAATTAAGCAATCGACTCGCAGCAGCGAAGAGAAACTTGACAGCCTTATTGATGCTATACGTGAAAAGCCTTCGAGCCCTGATAGAGTTCGGACACTTAAAAACCTCCATCCTGCCATCGCTCGCGCTGATGGCGTCACAATGAAATCTGTCAACGAAGTCAAAACTGTATTTTTGAATACGACCGGCACAGTGCCAGTCACAATGCTCAAAAAGGCTATCCGCGATGCTGAAAAAGAATTGAGTCAGGATGATGTCGTTGTCCAAACATTTATCGATTCAGGCAGGGAATTGTATCCATTCGCACCGATTATTAACAATTTCAGTGACTCGTCTGATGAGGACTATTTCAAACAGGCTATTGCCAGTTTGAAGGGACTTCTGGAGCACGCGGGAAGAGTTGGACGATCGCATGACATTTCTGATCTAGTAGATATAGCGTTACTCAAAAGTTCATCATCAACTTATCTCAACAGTAATACTATCCAGCAACAACTATCGCTTCTCATACACGCTAGTAGAGCGCAGCACGAAAAGAGTCTGAGTTACTTTGAGTATGCAATGCCTCTCGAAAGAGAAACCTTGCTGGCGTTCCTGACGTTTGTTAATGAATGGATGAAGTTAGTAGAAGTGCTTGAGGCCAACACTCAAGGTACCGGATCCACGCTGGAGAAGGATATGATCCAAGCAACGGAAGAGGCTGAGGCCTTATCTGACACTCTCAGATCTATTTCTAGCTTATTGGAGGGAAGTCAGGTATGAATCTAATAGCAAAGACAAGACAGTTGAATATACGACTTGATGACAACGCTAGGAATAATTCAAATGCGTCTGTGGTTTCACTGGCTACATACAGACAGTTAGTAAACACAAGCACTCGACATGCTAAGGCTATCAATAGGTATATTCAGTTTCCAATTGAGTTTGGCGAGGATCAGGCGATTTTCGATGAGACCGATTTAAAACGTTTAAAACGCTCAATTAACGAAATTGAAAAAGGAAGAAATGCTTTAGACGCTGCCGACTTTGAATCGGCTAAGACTAGACAGCAGAATGCAAGGAAGTCACTGGAAAGTCTGGAGGAAAGCGCAGGTTCGATTTTTCGAAATTCGCTTTCAACAGCGAAATTAGCAGCAAGAAAAAAAATGAAATCGAAACCAGAGTTCGATTTTATATGTCGTTTTCTCTCTGAAAAACTAAAGCAAGAATTTAGCGATCTTCACAGAGTGCTAAATCGCACTGTAGTCGATGATAGTTCGATAATTGAATTAGGTGGTGCTGAGTTTAAACGTATAATTCAGAGGTATTCTGAAATAGTTCGCGATAATCAGGTAGAGATTCCGGATGAGGTATCTGTATTTTTGGATAGGGCGAGAGATAAGTATTCTGGAACGACTCTTAAGGACCTATCACCAGAAGTACTAAAATATTTACTTGAGCACGGGTTAGCGAGTGATTTTGTTGTCTCGCCCACAAAATACTGATGTAACGGAGATTGTAATTGGAGCCACTCGATATATTAGAGACTCTTGATTCCAAAGCATTGGCTTGGGGAAACGTTAATTACAGCTATAGTCGTGAGGAATACGTCGGTGAATTATCAAGTGGCTGTGATGACCCAGACTACGCTTTCGATCAACTGATTTACGACGGTAATGTAGTTGAACTCGATCATAGGGGTACGCCCGATCGTTTCAGAACCCGTATGGGGGAATCTGTAGTCCTTTTTACTGAGTTGCGGCAGTTGCTACCGAGACGAAATTTACAGAGTTCGCCGTCCCTTGTATCTGACTTTCGCTTTGTCAGAAGTCCTAGGACCGTTCCGAAGCGTGATATCAAAGCAGAATCTTTTTTCGAACTCCTTTCGAATGAAGGTATCTCTGATTCGGTACTCAGTTATGCGCAACAGTTTTTGAATGTGAGTGGTCGTTTCACCGAACTTGCGGGGTTTCAGTACCGAGCTTTCAGTGAGATTGCTGGATCGAACAAAAATGAAGGGGTTGTTGTTACTGCTGGTACTGGTAGTGGCAAGAGTTTGTCATTTTACTTACCAATCTTTTCGACTCTCGCAGATGATATCAGCGCGGATGCAACCAAAAGCACTAGAGTTCTCTCTATATATCCTCGCAATGAGTTGTTAAAAGACCAGTTAAGGGAACTTATAAGTGCGCTAGTGCCCTTTAACAAATACCTGAACGGAAGACGGATTCGAGGTATTACTGTAGGAGCGTATTTTGGAGATACACCATTCGATCCGTCCGATGCGGCTAATTCTGACAAGGTCTCGAAAATCTATAAGTGCCCTAACGATAATTGCGATCATTATCTTGAACTAAAAATTAAAAATGATCCTCGGCGTCTTTGTTGTCGGAAATGTGGTTTCGATACCGGAGCAACGGTTATCGTTAGCAGACAACAGATGCGCGAGTCACCGCCGGATATCCTCCTTACTTCAGCGGAAATGCTTTCTCAAAGGCTTACGGATACCAGAGCACGTCATTTGTTCGGAGTCCAGCGTCAAAGCCGTCTTCAATTTGTGCTGATGGACGAGATACACACTTATTCGGGTGTAACAGGCGCCCAAACGGCTCTACTAATTAGTCGATGGAGAAAGTTGCTGGCAACGTCCGTCAGACCCAAGTTTGTTGGTCTCTCAGCTACGCTAGAATCGCCTGAAAGTTTCTTCGCTAGTTTGATTGGATCAATTGATAGATCGGTTGTGTTAGTAACGCCGCTAGAGAGTGAAATTAAACGGGTAGGGTCTGAATACCTTTTGTGTCTTAGAGGTGATCCGGCGTCTAAAACTGCTCTTCTTTCAACTACTATCCAGGCTATGATGCTTGGCGCCCGAATACTTGACTCTATACAGGCTGGAAAAAAGCAGGGCGTTTGGCCGGGTAAAGTTTTCACTTTTACAGACTCGCTGGACATTCTAAACAGACTATTTTTCGACTACCTAGATTCCGAAGGCTACAGGTGGAACTCTTGGAAAAGAAATCAAGAAATAAATCGACACAAAGATAACTCTCTCGCAGTGTTGAGGGATCCTTCGCGCATTGATGATTCCAATGTCCTGAAAAACATGTCCGAAATGGGGCAAAACTGGGAGGTGCTTAAGCGCTTTGGTCATCGATTAGACAGAAGCGATATAGTTGGTGATCAAACTAGTTCACAGGCTTCAGGTGTGAATCCAAGGGCTAACGTGGTGGTTGCCACTGCCTCTTTGGAGGTCGGCTTTAACGATACTTCCGTTGGTATGGTTTTTCAGCACAAGGCGCCTCGAGATACTTCGTCATACCTGCAACGAAAAGGTCGCGCAGGTCGATCGATCTCTGCGCGTCCATGGATGGTGGTGGTGTTATCTGAGTTTGGTCGTGATCGCGAGTTGTTTCTGCGTTACGAGTCACTTGCCCGGCCGATAGTAGAGTCTAAAAGCCTTCCAGTTCGAAATGCTCATGTCCAAAAAATGGCTGGCGCGGGAGCCTTTTTGGACTGGTTGAGTTTAATGACAGGCGCGATTTGGGTTTATGGGGCATTGAAAGATCCGACGAATGAAAGGCACTCACAGGATCTGGCAAAAATTCGACTTTACCTCAATCGCGTGATGCGGGAAGAGGACTTGCGTAATAACTTCGCGGATTACCTTCGCAGAAGCCTCAGAATTTCCAAAGAGGAGGAAGTAAATAATATTCTATGGTCGATTCCTCGAGGGGTTTTCAGCGAATTTCTACCTTCTATTGAACGTGAGTTGGATACTGATTTTGTAGCAGAGGGGGGCGTTAGTAATACAGCGCTATACCGATCGTCGCCAGCGCCTGAATACATCACGGGGCAATTATTTGGTGCCTTGAATGTTCCGGATATCGCGATAATCCCTCCCAGTGAATCCGGTGCAATTTCGAAGAATGAAACAATGGATTTTTTCCAGGCGCTGAAAGAGTTTGCTCCGGGCCGAATCTCTAAGCGCTATGCGAAATGGGGTAAAGACTCATGGGTGATTTTACCAACGGATTTTGAGCTTGACCCATCATTTGCTCAGTCAGAGCGCGAATTTGTTATATCTAGAGTAAAAGGAGATTTCTCTGACCAACTGGTTCTCGACAATCGTATTCAATTAGGGAGTGAGAGTCTCCCCATCGCGCGGCCTCTGAATCTAAGGCCAAGTACCACCAAAAAATTCAATCATTTGAGTATTACAGATCGTTCACACTCGATGTATCAATGGGAAGTATACCTTGAGAATCGACAGAAGCAGGTAGAGGAGGAAATTTTAATACTCGGCGATAATGAAAAGGTTGGAGTCAGGTACACCTCAAGCCTACACCGTCACGGTGAGCAGAGACAGATTACGCGCTTTAGTCGATCTGCGGAGGCGACATTTACAACTACCAAGCGAGAGTCTTTGGCAGTTAAGTTTTCATTTGTGGGGACCGATGGGAATCCGCTTGCGCTTGGATGTACAAACTATTATGACATGATGGAGTTCTATTTTGATTTGCCGAATACGTTTGCATTTTCCACTCTCGGCGATGACCATAAAAGGAGTTTAAGACTTTCATTGTTCGTCGACCTATTAAAAGAAGAAATATCTCAATCGAAATTATTCATAAATAATTTTGATACAGACTGGATTCGAGACTGTTTTCTTGGATTCGTTTTATCAAGTTCGCTGGAATACTCATCATTTGAAGCTTTCCGAAGATCTCTGGTCGGAAAGAAAGTCCCAGACGATCTACTCGATACGCCTGAACGAATGTTTGCGCGCGATGAGTCTGTTGATGAGGAGGATGAAGCAAGCGAGAAACTTTACAAGCATCTAAAGGATTTGCTGGCAAATCAGACCGTTTTTGACATCTTGGTCAGGGCTTTCAACGCAGCGTTTGAAGATACAAACGCAGAAACTGAAAGGGTTTTCCAAGCGCTAGTTGAACGAACTCTTGCCGGTCTGATTAATAGTCTTGCGCTTCGTGTGCTCCCGGATCTTGCAGAGAATCTGATACTCTCAGAGGTATTGCCCAGAAAAGAAGGTGAACCTCTCTGTGTGTTGATGTCTGAATCTGATCCAGGCGGGTGTGGTTACCTTGAGCGGCTAAGATATCTTCTCGTACGGGAGACGGGTAAAGCCACTGATATTTTGGTTTCTTGTGCCAAACCAACCGACAACGAGTTTGTCTTAAGCTCAATCGAGGCGCTGTTATCGAATGAAATCAACTCATCTTCGGGTGGTCTGTTGGAACGGTTCCGAGCAGCTAATACCGTTACAGAAGAGCAGGAGATTTCGAGGGGAATCAAGAGGAAACTACTAGACCTTGGCAGATATCCTTCGCAAACGTTAATGAACGTACTATATACGAAACTTCTTCGTGCAGGCAGTTCTTCTGAGACAGACAAACGCACTTTGGAGTTAATAGGCCAATGGCGAGCGATTAACAAAAAGCAAGGAGTTGAATGGCCACTTTCTGTTTTTGCATATGCAGTTGCGACTCGTCAAGGCTCTTCGAATGACGATATTCAGGCTATAAAATCCGAAGTGCAAGACTTGCTATACCCACATGGCGGCGAGGTTCGTTGTAACGCACTTAATTTTTATAATCGGTTCGTAGGGGTTGTTTCAACTGACAGGGTAATCGCTGAAGCCCTACTACACTCCGTATCTCGAGTAGAGGTGATCGATGGGTTTGACTTAGAGGCCGCCCTTGCTGCACTCAAGAATAAGGGCGCGGTAGAAATTATTTTTTCACCTGCAGAACAACAAAAACTCGAGATACTAGTTAGTGAATTGCTTGTATGTACGGTTGAACACAAAGGCCTGCTATTCGCACCAAAACTATCAGGTGTTCGTTATTCAGAACGTGGAATTGCTATTAAATTCGAGTTGCCGGAGGTACTGTGAGTCAGATAACGAGTAGACAAATTCATACCTTTCGAGATCTAGGTAAACGCACCGCGAAAGATTTACTTGTAAGCCAGTTTGTGGTTATGACAATTAGTCCACCTCCTGAAATTTGGGTTGTAAGTCCTTGGATAAAGGACTTTCCAGTACTAGAAGATCCTAGTGAACCGTTTCGTGCTATAGGCTGGGAGAAGCCCGTTTTGTATTTTTCAGATCTGGTTTCCATTGTTGTAAACAATGGTAGCCGTTTAAATCTTGTTGTAAAACGGGATGATCGAAATGATACCTTTTTGACTCGCTTAAGAGATCTTATCTTAGACCCTGACAATACTCGGTTCGGCGAGAGTGATGAGTTACATATCAAAGGATTGCTGACTGAAACAATTTATATAAAAGGCTCCATGAACTTCACCTATCGTGGAGCGAATATAAATGACGAAGGCATTACCTACGAAACAGAACCTGAAATCGTATCGTTAAGCAGGCAGCAGTTCAGAGAGCATTATAAAAACGTACTGGGAAATTGGAGGTCTTAGTTCAGTGGATAATCGCCTTTTGTTCCCCTCGACGGCTCAATTAAGTCTGTCTAAGATTGAAAATCCCACAAAGAGCAGCGACACGCTTTCCATTCTACGATCCATTGTGCATTCAAATGACGCTGAACCGTATATCGGTGTGGTTTGGGAAGATGCTGGTGAGAAAGTTGAAATTTATTTCTGTTTCACCTCCCTCATCGGAGCGCATCAGTTCAAAAGATCAATCAGCGCTGGCTTGGGTTCCGTGATTTCATACCCACATGTTGATCTATTCGACGGCAAAGGGATTAAGTCCCAGTACACTAGTGCCTTGCTGGATAGTGGAATTAAAGCGATTCTCCGCGTCTCAATTTATAGTGTTGCAGAGTTACAACGCAGGTGGGGATTAAGTTTCACTAAAAGCGAACGTATTAAGAAGATAAATTGGTTGCTTGAACGTTCCTTGCTTATTAAGACTTTGCTTCAAACGAAGCCCGCTTTGACGACTTCTGCGGAGCACTCATTAGCGACCCTACTTAATCGGTTCTTTGTTAGTTATACAACCAATTCAATTAACGAAATAGTCAATACTCTTGAACAATTAGATACTGGTGGCTACCTAGATGCCAGGAATATCAGCTTTCTACGCCTCCTTAAGATGGATGCATTGGGTCAGTACAGCGATGTTCTTCTTGATGAAGAAATCGGTGATATCGTGCGTGGTAGAATGAGTAGCGAGGTACATAGGGTAGTACTAAAGAGCCTTTACTCGGTCTATGGCCTCAAATATACGGATTATTCTCGAGTCGACGAGGCAGATCCTAAGAGTATTGAAGAACTAAAGGATAAGCTTGACGACTGGAGACCCGTCTTCAAGTCAAACCCCAGCAACCCAAGTGTTTTTGATTCATCGGAGATTGTTTTTCATAGCTTCGGTCGTCATATACTCGGCTATGAGGCTTCGCATGAGTCGAACGAAGAAAACACAATCTCAGATTCTGTTGATCTACTAGTTGCGGAGCAAATCGAAGACTCAGATTCTAGTAATGCCACCGGTAGCCATACCACTGACGTCTTCGAGAGTATTGCTATAAACTCTTGGCAATCATGGCTAGAGGCGGGTAGTTCAGCGCAGGATTGGTCAGACTATTCTGCAGTACTTCGAGAAGAAGGGTTCAACTGGAACGTTGATGCGGCAGTCGTAGATAAATATCTTTCTGTTTTAGATGCGTTGAACGATGATATTTCCGCGCAGTTGATTAATGACTCCTTTGCGATATTCATTGAATCACTTCACCGCCAATTCTCTAAGGAAAGCTTCACATCAGACCAGATACTCCGGTTATCTGAAGAATTTGCGCTCACATCTCACCGAGCGTCTGAAGACTATCGTTTGTACCGGTTCATGCTTGAAATGTTGTTCAGAGGTAACCTCCGCGATCAGGATATGAACGATCAATGGCAAATACTAGAGCATTTTATCGAAACACGTGGCATCACGGTGTTCAATTTGCCGGATGTTATGTCTGTCCTGGAATATTTAATCGACGGACTACCACGTTATGATGCGAACGTTTTGAATGTATGGAATCGATATGTAGTGCCATTTGCCTCGAATAATTCACGTCTATCCGGAGCAGATCTATTAATACTGGATTCTATTGGAGCGTACATCCAGCAAAACTATGTGCCGTTTGCTTCAGAAAATGAACTAATGGGCGCATCAAACTTAGTTGCTGTTGAAGCAAACATCGGTGTCTATAGCTTGGATAAAACCGCTCTAGGACGGGTGGTGGAGACTATCAAAAAGATTTACCCGTCAGTAACGATTCGAGAAAACTCAGACTCTGTCTGCACCTCTGCTTTGGAGCAGTTGGCTAAAACAACTGATGTGATGTTCTTTGCTGCCTCAAAGGCGAAGCATGCAGCCTTTTACTGCGTACAAAATGCCAAAGCCAAAATTTTCTATCCACAAGGTAAAGGTTCGACGGCGATGGTGAGAGCAATTGAGGAGTATTTAGTTGGTTTGACGGTCTAATTGGCACTGACAGACATTTCCTCTTACTTTTGAACTATGGAAGCTTTTCTGGAACTTGGCGTCTCTTTATCTGGTGGGTGTTCTGGTCACCCACTACAAGGATATGCGTTTTGCAACCCTGATGCCCGCCGCACAGGGAGACGGATTGACTGTGGGTCCTGCATTGGCGGACGTTTTTAAGAGGAGGATATCTGTCAGTGAATATTAATATATATGGCTACATATTCTTCAATTTAGTAGAAAAAATAACTAGTTTGTTCTGGGCGTGATTCTGTCCTGACTCTCTGGGTTTCGGGAATAGACAGTTCCGCGTGCTTCCGCGCCAAAAGGCTCAGTCGCTGACTTCGGTCTCAGGAATCATCATCAAACTTTTACATACTCGGCGCTATAGCAACGCCGGACTATCTGTTTTTTGCCGTTAAGGCATAACGAGGTTTGTAAACTATGGTCTCGGCCAATCGATCGGTAGTAGTTGTATCACGTCGCGAACGCCTCTTTCATGCGGTTTTGTTCGAACTACTGCTGACCTTGCTCGATATCGCCTTTATCTCGTTTGCCTATCCGGAGCAGCCGGTAGAATCGGGAGTATTGTTGGCAGTGGCTGCATCGGCAATTGCCGTGGCGTGGAACTACCTGTTCAACGTCCAGTTTGACTGGGTATTTGGACCAAACCGCATGGCTAGAGGTTGGAAGCTTCGCGTGTGGCACGCCCTTGCTTTTGAGTTAAGTCTGACGCTAGCGTTACTGCCGGTAGTTGTTTGGCTGATGGATTTGGCCTGGCCGGAAGCGTTGCAGTTGGAGGTTCAGATGTTGCTGATGGCGCTGGTGTTTACTTTGCTCTATAACCGCATGTTCGATCAACTTCGGGTGTGGCTTATAGGGGCTTACCCGGACGAATCCGAAGTCAGTAGGTAACGGCTGTTGATTCTGTTTGCTGGCTCAGGAGCGCTGCTGCGAACTCCAGCAGGGATTCTACGGTGGGTAATCGAAGAACACGCTCCGACGTTCCCACTAGGCCCTTCAAGATCGACTGATGGTCGGATGCTCGCCGTTCAACTTCTCGGTAAAGGCCTCCAACGTCTGTTCGGCTTCGTTAATCGGGGCGGCGCAGTAGACCCTCTTTAGATCCGCAGAGACATCCTTGTGCGGTTTCCAGTTCACATAGCGCAGGGAGTGCCGTACCAGGTGAACGATACACAACTGGATCTCTGTTAGCGGGTAAACCGCCTTGATCGCTTCTGGGAAGCACGTAAGGCCATCGACATAGGCGATCAGGATATCCTACAAGCCAGGATTCGTGAGTTCGGTGACCACCGACAGTCAGAACTTGGCGCCTTCGGTTTTCGCGCCATCCACTAGTTCATCAACTCCTTCTCGCCATCGAGGTTGATGCCTAGGGCCAGGTAGAAGGATTTGTTCCGTACTGTGCCGCTGTCGAGACTGCGAACCGCCAGTGCGTCGAGGTAGACAATGGTGATTCAATCCTTTTAGAAACTTTGGTACTTATCTTAGAGTTAAATGATGCATGAAAGCCTTTCACCAAGTAAATCCCATGCGCTCCTCATTTCTTTCCTATATTCATGGCGTTGGTAAATCCGCTTGATTCTGTTCTCTTCTGTATGATTCAAACATCTCTCAATTACATCGGGCATCACACCCAGTTCAGCCATCAGTGAAGCACCTGTACGACGTAAGTCATGAGGTGTCCAACGGTCGCCTCTTCCCTTGAGTAGTATTAGCGACTTAGCTTGTCGAACACTGCGACCTGTTAGGGGTTCACTATCTTCCCGCTGCCGATCACGTATTTGTTTGGTGATCGTTTTGGTGTCGAGGTGATCTGACTCAGTCCGGTTTGGAAAAAGCCAAGGGGTATGCCCGCTTATGGGGTATAGCTTCTCAAGGCATTCAGTTGCAAAAGAGCTCAAATGAACTGTATGGGGTTTCCCGTTTTTCGTATCGGGTATCAACCACTCGCATTGGTCAAAGTTGATCTGTTCCCATTGTGCACTCAACAACTCTCCAATGCGGCAGCAAGTAACTAACTGCAATAGGACCGCGAGTTGGTTCACTTCTACAAGACCTGAGGTTGGTAGCTTTTGGAATAGCTCGACGAGTTCAGGCTCTGAGAGTATGCGGTCTCGCTCGTTACCTGAGCTGCCAACCTTTGATTTTTTGATTCCGGACGATGGATCAAACTCAATGTAATCCTTATCGACAGCAAAGCTCATCAATTGGCGAATGAGACTAAATACAACATGAGCAATTCGGTCTCCGCGTTTTTTGACTTTGCTATTAATAGCGCTGATATGAAGTTTTTTAACCTCATCAATCCCTAAGCTCCCCAATGCAGGAAGCACATCCTTCTCCATCATGCGGCGAACCTCTGCGCCTCCATCTTTCCTACGAGAGGCTTCCTCGCTGTGCCATTGCTCAAATACTTCACGAACGGTCTTTCGCGCAGCATCTGCTGCAATCCGATCATGTATACGTCGGCGATTTTCAGTCGCGGGGTCATGTCCTGTTTTAACCAGTACTTTCAGTTCTGCTGCCTTATCACGAGCCTGTTTGACGGTAAGGGCATGAGAAGGGGCTGTTTTGCCAGTGTGGAAAGGGCCAAGCGACATGGATCGGTTTTTGTAGTTGTCACCTTTCTTAGCAGTAGGCTCAGGGGCTACCTTCACTGAATATCCATAAATCCACGATTTTGCTCCGGTTGTTGTAACACGCAACCGTAGGCCTGGTGACTTGCTATCACTGAAAAACTGTACCTTGTTGCTTGCCTTAATTTCTTTGCAGAATTGGTCAGGATTCGTTGCTGGAATTTTGATATCGGCCATCAGTTTCTACCGTTGCTCGTACAGGATCTGTACAGGATTTTGCCCCCTTGTACAGGATCTGTACAGGAAAATATGCCTTGGAACATAGTGGGATGTTATGGGACTTTAATTTGCACAAGTATTTGTTATTTAATGATTAAATGTTCGGTTAGCTGGGTGTTAATGGGCCTTTCTAGAATTGAGTGGGACTATGAATTTCTTGCATGGGGTGCAAGGGGTCGCAGGTTCAAATCCTGCCGTCCCGACCATTAAAAATCTTAATTTATTACTATTTATAAAGCCCTCTGGTAGATGCAGCTTGCTCGATCCGTACCGCGTACAGGATCTGTATAGAAAGCACTCCAGCATGTGTCGCATGTTAGGCAAGTCCCGTTAGATACCTTCAATTCCTGTTACTGAACTATTTAGCAACGGATTTTTCTTCGACAGCCCAGTAGGGGGCAAATCTAAGAATCTCAGGCCGACTCACGCCGGTTCAATGTGGCAGACCTTCTCCTCATTTCCCTAATCTAATCCATACTTAGGACAGTGGCGCCTTATGTCGTAGACTTCTTTAGGGGGGCAAAGTATGAAACAGGTAGACGGCGAGACTACATTAAACCTACTCGGCATGGATTACTTGAAGGAAGCTTCCACTTTTGGCGCGCTCTCAAGTGAAGCGATCAAGGAGCTGATGACCAAAGGCACCATATATTTACTCCAGCCCGGTGACTTACTGTTCAGGGTTGGCGATTCAGGCAACTCGTTTTTTGTCGTACTCAAGGGCACTATTGAGTACCATCACGCCTTAGAAGATGGGTACGAACAACTTAATGAGCTAAATTATGGTGATCTGATAGGCTTTGTTAACCTGATCACACTAACGTCACGTCTCGGAACAGCTACCGCCGCTACTGAAAGCTACGTACTCGAGGTTTCTGACGATCTCTTTTATGCGCTTCACTGTGAAAGGCCTGTGGATTTCGGCCTGTTATTACTAAATTTGGCGCGTGATATGGGACGCCGGATCATATATTTGGCTACACATTGGGCGAAGCAAAAGCATGAACTGCATAATTAACATTAAAACGAGCCAAGCGTACCTGGCAGAGTTCATGGCTTATCCTATGCATGATGCACTTAAGTTAATCTAAAAATTGAATCGCCCCGAGTTTTATTGGCATCAAGTAGCGCTATATCAGCTGGACTGCCGGCGTTGGCAAAGTGATTGGTCCCCTTAATGAATGCACCGGGTACGGTCATTGAGGATTCGATATCCCAACTTGAAAGCTCTTAACTGCGATGGCATCCGCTGCTGCCGGAAACCCAGACTACCAAGCCTCTTTTTTGTGTGCGCATATGGGGCAACACAGCACGATTTGCCTTTTGTGTACCCAGTACATTGCTATCGTAAACTTGGGCAATCTGTTCCGGGGAAAATTAACATTGATGGCCCGACCGACGTCGTTTTAGATCGCTCTTACGACAGTCTGAGCGTCTGAGGCTCGGCTGGCATAGTTCATCACTACCGCGAAACCATCGGTTGCAAGGCGTTTACCAATGGCGGCACCGATACCGCGAGAGGGTCCAGTAATGATAGCGACTTTCTCATGTTTGAAGGCATGTGGAGTGTGCATGATCTGTCCCTGTTTTCAGCCGCTTCAGCTCCGAATGGCCAAGCCCGCCGTATTTCTTTCGCTACGTATAAAAGGTGGCATCCGAAATACCCATCTGCAGCACACCTAGGGGATGGGCGTGTCTCGCTCGCCTGCTTGAGCGCGGAGGTGATCTGCTCCTCCTTGTTGCGCGATTTCTTGTGGGGAAAGGTCAGCATCATGTCAGATTTTACAGTTTTAAGTGGTTAAGACTCGGGGGTAAAGGTGTCCGGTTAAAATGGGGCGCTCACCTCAAAAAACCTATGGAATAGAGAAAGTTGTTAAGACGAACTAAATAAACTGGACAATATATCAACGATATTTTCTTGAATTTTTATTGATTTTGGATTGATTTTCTTTGAAATTGCAAATTCCACATGATCTGTAGAATATTTTTAAAAACTAAATTTATCTTCTGGATTTGTATATGCACCTTTCTTAACTCTAGCCGCTCTATGAGGGAAGCTCATCACGGCAAATTCTTCAGCAGATATAAGACCCGCATCCTTTAGTTCTTTCTACATTCCAATAACATAATTTTCACTAATGGACATAACATTATATTTTATTAATATTTCATACAGTTGACTAATTTTTATCGCATCATTACTAATGCTCACGTTAATAGAATGTTCTATTTTTTGCTATAGGGTTTCCTTGTGAGAAATATAATGTGAGTCGAACATTTTGAGTTTTGATTGGCTTAATGGATGATATTTTAATAATAAGTTATAACGTTGATTTATATCATTATAAGAGTCGAGATATTTTTCGCCTCCGAAAATAGTTAACAGCGAAATTCATTAGTTAGCTCCAATAATTTATCTGCATGTTCAAGTACATCGGTCGAGAAGCTTCCAATTTCTCTGCTCCGATCTGAACTTTTAGAAACGTTTTTAAGTACGGTATTCATGCTTTCTGCAATTGCATGAGCAGTTGAGGAAATTTCTTCGATACTAACTGCTTGTTGCTGATTCCGATCACTGACTTGACTGAATAGTTGGCTGATTTGATTCATTTCACTTATGGCTTTGTCTCCGCTATCTCGGCTAGCACTAACTTGGCTTCGCCCATCTTCCATCGAGCCCAATATTTTTTGCATCTGCTGTTTCATATCTAAAATAATTGTATTTATATTTGTTGTTGCAACCACTGTTTTTTCGGCTAGTGCTCTTACCTCATCAGCCACTACTGAGAATCCTCTGCCAGCCTCACCTGCACGTGCTGCCTCTATTGCGGCGTTGAGTGCTAGGAGATTTGTTTGCTCAGCAAGCCCGTTGATGATTCCAGTTACATTGTCCACTCGTGTGGATGCACTGTTAAGGTCGTTCAGCTGACCATGAATATGCTCGAATAGATTGGATAACTGTTCTAATAAACCTAGGGCATATGTAATAACCAAGCCACCATTCTCAGTGGCTGTAAGAGCCTTTACTGATAGTTTATTTGTCTCTTCTGATGCTTGGGCCATACCCGCAACGGTATGGCTAATTTCTTCGATTGATGCTGCTACTGTGCTTGTTTCGGATTCGATCTGTTCGCTCTCATGGACCTGAAGTTTCATTGTATCGTTCAGCTCAGACGACATATGTAGCAATTGACCGCTACTGCCTTTAACACTGTTCAGTATGCTGCCAAGTGCTACCGTTAAATGGTTAACGGCCGAACCAAGACGATCAAACTCGTCTTGCGTTCCATTGCTAACCGGCATTCTTAATGATAGATCCCCAGAAGCAATTTGCTCCAAGCAAATCAATGTTGCACTAAGTGATCTTGTGGATCGGCGCCAAGTGATCAGCAGAAGCAACATGCAAAAAGATGTGACTAATATGCCTGCAATGAGTATTGTCGTCCGTGCAGAATTACTTGTTTCCTCAGCTCTTTTACGAGCGCTGGAAAGCTCTTTCAATACATTATCTAAGATTTTATCCACATCGTTATTAAGCGCTGCAAGCTTTGAGTTATTTTTTACATCTAATAATAGATATTGTGAAATCAATCCGGAAAGCTGAAGCATCTCTTGATCTAGTTTACTCAGATACTGTTCAAATGCTTTCAAGAAACCCCGAGTCTCAAGGCTTTTCTCTATGTGGGATTTGACCTGCTCATACGTATCCATACTTTTCATAGAACGGTGTTCAATGAGTTGGTATACAACATCAGATAATGTACGCAGGTCCTCATCCATGAAGGAAAAGGAGTTGTTCTTTAGCTCGTTCAGGGCTTGTGTAACTAATGCGCGTTGTCCATCATTATTACCAGTGCCAATCTGTTTTTTTAAAGTCAGCTGCTGTTTGTATGTATTAGTCCAGTCTTCTAGATCGGCTTCAAGAGTAACAGCGTCTCTCATTCCTAGTTCTCTGAGGCTTTCGAGTTCTTGAAACTTATTATTATAAAGCTGATCTAATTTTTCAGGCCCTTCCTCCGGAGTAAGGCGAGAAGCAATAGATACATCAGCCTTTATGTTACTTACACTTATTACCCAGCTTCCAAGAATATCTACCTTTTTAGCAGCATCTGTCTGATGAATTAGGGTCGAAATCGACATATATACAAGGAAAGAAAAGCCGAAAGTTGTTAAAAGTACAACTAGAAGCAAGCTTTGCTTAAAGCCTAGTTTTGGGAGGGTCATGGTATATTCTCGATTTTAAATATGGCATCTTGCCTTAATTGAATAAGAACTATTTTGTACCTGATTTTCGTTTTTTGATTAAGAAGCAATCATTTTTATAGGCATCTATTGAATTATGAAAAACGATATGAAAGGTAATTAAAATCGCAGTTGAGCCTGTTCCACAGCCATGATCAAGCACTACCATAGATGGCGACAGTTATACCAATCTTCATTTTATAGGTTACTAGATCCGCAGAGGTCTTTCGCATAACGATCTGCAATATGCTCCTGGGAGCTTGCTAAGTGATGCATTATATCTTCCTAAACTTTTTGATCGCTAAATAAATTTTTGAATACTTCATTAATATAAAAAATAATACTAAGCTTATAAAGGAAGATGTGCTATCTCATTTTCATATACTAGATATAATAATTTCGGTTTGAATATGCGTCCTACTACTAGTCATTATGTTTTTGGTAGATAAGTTGTTTTCTATTTGTTCTGGTTCCTAGCATAATTACTGATAATAGACGCATGTTAATTTAAAAATATTCAACAATTTATTTGTTTTTGTTGCATAGTTGATGGAGTAATTATCTTCCACGATCATGAAATGGATATAATATATTACTTAAAAAATCAGATCTTGAACGATTAATCTAAGTTTAATTTTTATAATAAATTGAAAGTGTATTCTTCTAAAAACACTTTTGATAGAAGTTTAGGTTTTAAGATATGTATATTAGTAGTTTAATTGATCCAATATAGTTGGTCGTTTAGAAATATTTTTTGTAAGCTGTAAAAGATAATCCCGGTACATTTTCTACTTCCAAGTAATTCGTCTGCTTTTTTCTACTCTTCTGATAAAATCCAATTTGTGTTTTTTAATATGGTAGAGAGTATTCCTTCTGTTTCAAAGCGTTCTTTAGAGTGTTAGAAAAACCTTGAGGCTTTTACAATGATGTATGATCTGATTTTTTGTAGTTTCCAATCACCTGAATAATAAGATTATTCATTTATCATTGATTTCCAATATAAATGATCTGAATTTAACTTCAAGTAATTCGGAGTTAGATAATTCTCTTTAAGTTGATATATTAAGTATAGTGCTAGCCACCGAATTTTTTATTAGAAAATCAATCTTTTTATTCATGGTGTTTTTTTGGATTAAGTATTAAAGGGGCCGACTGGCTCGAGCAATTATCAAGCCTGCGGCCCAGAAAAATTAAATTGCTACTGATAAAGCCATTTTTATTGACGTCTTCAGCTTTTATTTAGGGGCAGCGCAATCGGACGGATCGGGGCAGCGTCAGCACCACGAAGCTTTAAGGAGCCACCAATAAATGCGAACTCGTAAGTCTGATCTTTTGACAAGTCTTCAAGATAGACCAGCTCCATAATCGGTACACCGTGCTGTGCCAACAGATAGGTGTGCAGAGGTACATAGTTGTTTTCAACTTCAGACGGGAAAGCTTCAAAGCTGAGGTTATCGGCACCTACCACCATGGCACCGCTGACTTCTACAAGGAAACGTGCTGCTTCTATCCCAAGCCCCGGCGGGTTATTCATGTAAGCTTCTGCATCGTTGTAGTGCTTCATGCGACCAGTACGGATCAGCACAATGTCGCCTTCTTGCAAGCTCACGTGCTGCTTTTCGAGAGCATCAATGAGATCCTGCTGACTGATACGATAGCCATCAGGCAGCATATCAACCCCTTTTGAAGCTGCTACATCAATTAATACACCGCGTGCGATGAGCGGAGGAATTTTCTCTGCACCTGCAACGCTCCAACCTCGATCACCGAGGTGCTCACTGGCTTCGAATCCGTTCCAGATCTTACCGTTAAGGCCAAAATGGGGTAGAGCATCAATATGAGTGCCCATATGGGTATACATGGAGATCGCAGCTCCGGTATAGCTAACATGTTCGTTCATCTCCTCGCCCAAATGCAGGGGATCATCTATAACATTGCCATGGGGGGTGTGGGTCATCCAGATGCGGTAGTGTGGGTCTCCAGCGGCTTGCCAGCTAGGCATACCAATAAAATAGTCGACAGACAGATCGTAGGATTTGCCGCCAGCGATACGTGACAGAATAGACGCTTGGGACTCGGGTGTGATCATGTTCAAACGGCCGATTTGGTCATTGGGTCCCCAAGGGCTGATGCCTACGTCGGGTTTTTCGGCTGCATGGACAGATCCGGCAACCAGCAGCGATGTCAGTGCTAGCCTAGGCAGGATATTTTTCATACTCACTCTCCAATTTAAATAGGTACGTGTGACCTTTCCTACTGCAAAACTCACGATAAACGTGTTTCCTATTTTAATAATCCTCGTTAATAGAATAATATTGTTCACAAATATCGAATAATGGTGGTTATAATGGAAAGATTGAACGATATAACCGTTTTTATTCAGGTGGTCGAAAGTGGCAGCTTCACTTTGGCAGCAGAGAAGTTAGGTATTTCCAAGTCAGTCGTAAGTAAATATGTAACACGGCTTGAGAATGGTTTGGGAGCACGATTACTCAATAGAAGCACTCGACGATTAAGCCTGACTGAAGTGGGGCGAAACTATTTTGAGCAATGCAAGTACGGGCTGGAAGCAATCGAGAGAGCCGAGGCGGAGGTCACAAAATTACAAAAGGCGCCGCTTGGGGTACTGCGGGTCAATGTCCCGATGTCTTTTGGGATACTTCACATCGCTCCTTTGCTACCGGAGTTTCAGCAAAAGTATCCGGGTGTCACCGTAGATATGGTCCTTGAAGACCGCCAGGTGGATTTGATCGACGAAGGGGTGGACCTTGCAATTCGCATTGCCGAGATGACTGACTCCTCGCTGGTGGCTCGGAGATTAGGGCCTTGCCGCCATGTAGTTTGTGCATCACCGGCGTACCTTGCAGAGAACGGTATACCGAGTACACCTGAAGAGCTGCAAGTCCATAACGCGATATGCTACCGATATCATGACTCGCCAACCTCTTGGCGCTTTATTGACCCTGATGGGGCTCACATATCAGTACAAGTATCTGGTTCAATTCAAGTTAATAACAGTCTTGCTCTGAAGCAGGTGTTACTCGCGGGAGGTGGAATTGCTCTGACACCTACTTTTGTCGTTGGTGATGAACTTCGTACGGGAACGCTTCAAGAGGTGGTTAGTCGTTACCGGAAAAATCAATTATCGATCTATGCCGTGTATCCGCAGCGGCGGCATCTCTCACCGAAAGTAACATCCTTTGTGGACTTTCTGGCAGAGCGAATTAGTGAATACCCAACTTGGGACCAAAGTCATACTAATGCAGTAAGCGAGTTGCAGCAGCACAGTATAGAGAAACTGTAACAGCTGAGTCTATGGGGGCGAATTATAAACAGTTCCGCGCCCGAGTAGGGGACAATATGGAAATAAATGACCACAGGCTCGGCGTGGAACTATTTTATATTACTCTAGAGTTTGAATGTAGCGCGACGAGTTAATCATTCGTTTTCATCGTAACCATCACATATTCGAGTAATTGGGTCCACCAGCCCCTTCCGGGACCACCCAGGTGATGTTCTGTGCCGGATCCTTGATATCGCAGGTCTTGCAGTGCACACAGTTCTGCGCGTTGATCTGGAATCGGGGACCGGCTTCCTCCTCGATCACCTCGTACACGCCGGCCGGACAGTAGCGCTGCGCCGGCTCGGCGAACTTGGGCAGGTTCTGTCTGATCGGGATACTGGTGTACTTCAGCTGCAAGTGGCAAGGCTGGTTCTCCTCGTGGTTGGTGTTGGACAGGAACACCGAGGAGAGTTTGTCGAAACTCAGTTTGCCATCCGGTTTCGGATACGCGATCTTCGGGCACTGATCTGCCGGTTTCAGCTGCGCATAGTCCGGCTTGTCGTCGTGCAGGGTGATCGGCAGTTTGCCGTTGAAAAGGTTCTGGTCGATGAAATTGAACGCGCCGCCGAGGATCGGGCCGAACTTGTGCATCGCCGGACCGAAGTTGCGTGAGCGGAACAGCTCGTCATAGACCCAGCTCTGCTCGAACTTGTCGGCGAAGCCGGTCAGTTCGGTATTGGCCTGATTGGATGCGATTGCCTCGAATACCGCTTCGGCGGCGAGCATACCCGACTTCATTGCGGTGTGTGTGCCCTTGATCTTGGAGAAGTTCAGCGTGCCGGCATTGCAACCGATCAACAGGCCGCCGGGGAAGCTCATCTTCGGCAGGGCGTTGAAACCGCCCTTGGTGATGGCACGGGCGCCGTAAGCGACGCGGGTTCCGCCTTCGAGATGTTGCGCCAGAACTGGGTGGTGCTTCAGGCGCTGGAACTCGTCGAACGGGCTGAGCCAGGGGTTGGTGTAGTTCAGGTCCACGATCAGGCCGACCACCGCCTGGTGGTTCTCCAGGTGGTAGAGGAAGAAGCCGCCACTCACCCCGTCGTTAAGTGGCCATCCGGAACCATGGATCACCAATCCAGGGCGGTGCGTCCCCGGATCAATATCCCAAAGCTCTTTCAGGCCGATTCCGTAGTGCTGGGAGTCGGCGTTAGTATCCAACCCATATTTGCTAATAAGTTGCTTGCCAAGATGGCCACGACATCCCTCGGCGAACAGGGTGTACTTGGCGTGCAGCTCTATTCCCTCGGTGTAGTTGGGGCCCTGCTCGCCGGCGGCGGTGATGCCCATATCGCCGGTGGCGATGCCTTTGACAGACCCATCCTCGTGATAGAGCACCTCTGCAGCGGCAAAGCCGGGGAACACCTCGACACCCAGGACTTCCGCCTGTTCCGCCAGCCAGCGGCACAGGTTGCCCAGGCTCACCACGTAGTTGTTCAGCCCGTGACCTGTGTTGTGCATGGTCTTGGGGATCAGCGCGTTGGGCAGCTTCGTCGCCCCGGTCTCACTCTTGAGCAGGTAGAGCTCATCAGCGGTCACCGGGGTATTTAACGGCGCACCCATCGCTTTCCAGTCCGGAAACAGCTCATCCAGGGCGCGGGATTCGATCACCGCGCCGGAGAGGATATGGGCGCCGACCTCGGAACCCTTCTCCACCACGCAGACCGTCAGTTCACGCTCGGCGTCCTGGGCCTGCTGCATCAGCCGACAGGCGGCACTGAGCCCGGCCGGGCCAGCCCCGACGATCACTACATCAAATTCCATCGATTCGCGCATTAGTTACCTCGGTATTCTGTTTTCGCCCGCCCCGGCGATACGAATGCATCCTGTGCCTGGGACACTGTGGCCTTTGGTGCCAGTCCTACGTCTTACCTGGCTGTCGAGTATTCGCTCCGAGGGAGAACGATCTATCCCCTTTAACGCAGCCGACCCAACTGCAGTGGCGGCTTGGGATTGTTAAGGGGCTTGTCCGCACAAGTCCCTTAACTCGCCTACAAGCAAAATCTGCACTCCCTGTGGCAACCAACCTTCTTGATTAGTGCTGCCAGCCATCCGCTGGAATTAGAGCTTGGCTTCCAGTTCAGGCATTGCCTGGAACAGGTCTGCCACCAGGCCATAGTCGGCAACTTGGAAGATCGGCGCCTCCTCGTCCTTGTTGATCGCCACGATCACCTTGGACTCCTTCATCCCGGCCAGATGCTGGATCGCGCCGGAGATACCGACGGCGATGTACAGCTCGGGGGCGACGATCTTGCCGGTCTGGCCCACCTGCATATCGTTGCTGACGAAGCCGGCATCGACCGCGGCACGCGACGCCCCGATCGCCGCGCCGAGTTTGTCGGCCACTTTCTCGAGCAGGGCGAAGTTGTCGCCGTTGCCCATGCCGCGACCGCCGGAGATGATGACGCGGGCGCTGGCCAGCTCCGGACGCTCGGATTTGACCATCTCCTCT
>NZ_BMIJ01000001.1:455934-482391 GCF_014641945.1 Marinobacterium zhoushanense | reverse complement strand
CTGTACCGTGGCGATGGCGTTCCCGGCGTAGATCGGGCGCTTGAAGGTATCGGCGGACTCGACGCTGATGATTTCGGACAGCTGACCCACGTCGAGCAGCGCGGCCACGCGCGGCATGACATCCTTACTGGTGGTGCCGGCCGGGGCCAGCAGATGGCTGTAGCCGGTGGCCAGCTCCACGATCAGCTGTGACAGGTTCTCGGCCAGGCCGTGCGCATAGGCCGGGGCATCGGCCAGCAGCACCTTGGCGACACCGGCAGCCTTGGCGGCCTCATCGGCCACGGCGCCACAGCCGCTGCCGGCGACCAGCAGGGTGATGTCGCCGCCGATCTGCTGGGCGGCGTTCAAGGCGCTCAGGGTGGCGGGATTGAGGGCCTGATTGTTGTGTTCGGCGATCAGTAGAATGCTCATATCCGTCCCCTCAGATCACTTTCGCTTCGTTCTTCAGCTTGTCGACCAGCGCGTCGACGCTGTCCACCTTGATCCCGGCCTGACGCGCGGCCGGCGCTTCCACCTTGAGCAGCTGGATATGCGACTTCAGCTCGACGCCCAGGTCGGCCGGGGTCTTCACCTCCAGCGGTTTCTTCTTCGCCTTCATGATGTCCGGCAGCTTGGCGTAGCGCGGCTCGTTCAGGCGCAGGTCGGTGGTGACGATGGCCGGCAGATCCAGAGACAGGGTTTTCAGACCGCCGTCCACCTCGCGGGTGACGATCGCCTTACCGGTATCAAGAGTGCCTTCGACCTTGACTGCGGAGGCGAAGGTGCCCTGGGGGCGGCCGGTCAGTGCGGCGAGCATCTGCCCGGTCTGGTTGTTGTCGGAGTCGATCGACTGCTTGCCGAGGATCACCAGGCCCGGTTGCTCGGCCTCAACCACCTTGGCCAAGAGCTTGGCTACATTGAGCGGTTCCGGCATCGCCTCGGTGTCGATCTGGATGGCGCGGTCGGCCCCCAGGGCCAGCGCCGTGCGCAGCTGCTCCTGCACCGCTTTCGGGCCGATGGAGACCACGATCACCTCGGAGGCAACACCGGCCTCTTTGAGGCGGATCGCCTCCTCGACGGCGATCTCGCAGAAGGGGTTCAGGGCCATCTTGACGTTGGCCAGGTCCACATCGCTGTTATCCGCCTTGACGCGTACCTTGACGTTGTAATCGATGACGCGTTTAACCGTAACCAGTATTTTCATAACATTACCCAGTGGTTTTTTTGGCTGGATTATCGAATGACGGTGGTGTCGTTGGCCTGTTTTAGTATTTCGCAGGCACGTCGAATGACAGGGGCATCCACCATTTTTCCATCTACTTGGAACGCTGCTTCGGCACTTTCTGCTGCGACTAGGACACGCCGCGCCCAATCGATCTCAGCCTCATCGGGACTAAAGCCTTGGTGGACAGGTGACAATTGCCGGGGGTGAATGCAGAGCATACCGGCAAAGCCCATTTCCGAGGCCCGTTGTGCGAATTGCTCAATAGCAACTTCATTGTCGATAGAGGGAAAAACAGTCTCTATAGGTGGAGCGAGCCCCGCGACATTGGACTGTAATAGGAGGTCGCACCGTACCCGATCTAACACTACTTGAGCGCCTATCGTGTCGGGCTTGATACCAATATCAACACCTAGGTCCAATGCACCAAGGCAGAAGCGCTCAACTCCTTTCACTCTGGCCATTTTGGGCAGTTCGGTAACGCCAAGCGCCGTTTCTACTAACGGCCAGATCGGTTTGCCGGTTTCTGCGGCAACCTGCAAAATTTCGGCACTTTGTGCCTTGGCGAGCATGATCGCTTTTACACCCGGTAGTTGGCGGCACAGCTCAAGGTCGTATGTGAAATGTTCTGTACTGGCTGCGTTGATGCGCACGATCACGGCAGCCTCGATGTTGATCTCGAGGTACTGCTTCAGTGCTTCCCTCGCTGCTGCCTTCTCGGCTGGTGCTACGGCATCCTCAAGGTCTATGACTACAACATCGGCACCGCAGGAAAGAGCTTTGCTAAAACGCTCGGGGCGTGAAGCTGGCACGAACAGAACTGAACGAACTTTGTTGGAAACTGTCATGACGGTTTTCTCTTAGATCACGGATGCAACTTTCAGCTGGTGGATATCGTTCTCGCTATAACCCAGTGAGGAGAGGATATCGTTCGTATGTTCTCCCAATGCCGGTACAGCATCCATGCGAGGCGCATAAGCACTATTGATACCGGGCGGAGCTAAGGCGGGCAGTTTGCCGCTGGGACTGTCGATGCAGGTCCATCGTTGACGTGCTCTTAACTGAGGGTGATCCCATACGGCATGCATGTCATTGACACGGGCGTTGGCAATACGGGCTTTGTCCAGTCGAGCAACGACTTCTTCGGATGAGAGTGTGCTGAACGTTTCATGAATGAGCTGACGAAGAATGGCTCGATTCTCTGAGCGCTTGTAGTTGGTATTGAAACGTTCGTCATCAGCCAGCTCAGGTTGTTCGAGGACTTTTTCACAGAACGAGAGCCATTCACGTTCATTCTGCAAGCCAAGCATTACCGAACGGTTGTCGCCTGCCATGAATGGACCATAGGGATAGATGGTTGCGTGAGAAGCTCCGGCTCTGGCGGGAGGCTCAGCACCTTCAAAGGCATAGTACATGGGATAACCCATCCACTCGACAAGACTTTCGAGCATGGATACATCAATGCTGCTGCCTTGTCCTGTATGTTGGCGATGAATGAGAGCCGACAATACATTGGTATAGGCGTACATTCCCGCTGCTATATCTGCAATTGAGCAGCCGGCTTTGGCCATCCCGTCGCTCCCCGGCAGTCCACTGGTGGAGAGGAACCCGGCCTCGCTCTGGATAAGCAGGTCGTAAGCCTTTTTATCCTGATATGGGCCACCTTCACCATAGCCTGAAATATTGCAAACGATCAGTCGCGGGTAGCGTTCGTGCAGCTGATCAAAAGATAGCCCGAGGCGTGCGGCAGCTCCTGGTGCAAGGTTCTGTACAAGGACATCTGCGGTTTCAAGAAGCGACTCCATGACCGGTTTGGCCTGCTCCGACTTGAGATCAAGCGTGAGACTCTTCTTGGATCTGTTGGTCCAGACGAAATGGGATGAAAGTCCATGTACTCGTTGATCATAGCCGCGTGCAAAATCGCCACTGCCAGGTCTTTCTACCTTGATGACATTGGCCCCAAGGTCGGCTAGCTGGCGAGTACAGAAGGGGGCTGCAATGGCATGCTCAAGGCTGATCACATTGATGCCATTGAGCGGAGCTGTGTTTGATTTGTAATGCATCGTACTGCCGCCTTTATTGAGGATTTGGGTTAATCCCCGGATTGATTTGCAAACCGGGGTTGCTGAATCAGAAAGAGCGGGGGAGTTCCAGCAGGTGCTCGGCCACGTACGACAGAATCAGGTTGGTTGAGATGGGGGCAACCTGATAAAGGCGGGTTTCGCGGAACTTTCGCTCGACATCGTATTCGCAGGCAAAACCGAAACCACCATGGGTCTGCATGCAGACATTAGCTGCTTTCCACGATGCTTCAGCAGCCAGGTATTTGGCCATGTTGGCACTGGCACCGGCCTTCAGGCCGTTATCGTATTCATGGCATGCCCGCCAACGCATCAAATCGGCAGCTTCAATGTCGATATGGGCTTGAGCTATGGGAAATTGAATGCCTTGGTTTTTGCCGATAGGACGTCCAAACACTTCGCGCTCGCGGGCATAGTTTGATGCCTTCTCAATGAACCAGCGGCCATCACCAATACACTCGGCCGCTATCAACGTACGTTCGGCGTTGAGGCCATCTAGAATGTAACGGAACCCCTTACCCTCTTCTCCGATCAGGCATTCGGCAGGAATCTCAAGATTATCGAAGAATAGTTCGTTGGTTTCGTGGTTAACCATGTTGGCGATGGGCTGTACGGTCATGCCGTTTGCCATCGCATGCTCAAGATCGACCAAAAAGATCGACATTCCTTCAGACTTACGGGTAACTTCCGCCAGTGGAGTCGTACGGGCAAGCAGGATCATGAGATCAGAGTGTTGGATGCGGGAAATCCATACCTTCTGGCCATTAATAACGTATTTATCACCCTTGCGGACAGCAGTTGTTTTGATTTTTGTGGTGTCGGTACCAGTTGTGGGCTCAGTGACCCCCATGGACTGGAGTCGCAACTCACCGGCAGCAATTTTGGGCAAAAAGCGTTGTTTTTGCTCCTCACTGCCATGACGTAGCAAAGTGAACATGTTGTACATCTGTCCGTGTACGGTTCCGGAATTGCCGCCACAACGGTTTACTTCTTCCAGAATTACCGAAGCCTCAGATAGCCCCAGACCGGAGCCACCGTACTCTTCCGGAATCATGGCGGCAAGCCAGCCGGCCTCAGTCAGTGATTTCACAAACTCATCGGGAAAGCCTCGCTTTTCATCAACCTCTCGCCAATAGGCTGAGTCGAAACTAGCGCAAAGACTACGCACGCCTTCGCGAATAGCATTGAGTGAGTCGATATCGTGCTGGAACATCAGTAAGTCTCCTTATATTGGAGTTTCGCCGTATGTGCAGGCCCATGTTTATTGAAAGCCCAAAGCACAGCGGCACCGTCTTCGTCATGCTTTCCGGAAACCCTGAACTCTTCCTCTGCAGTTAATGGCTTGAGACCTCTATAGGACAATAGAACCGGCTTCAGCTTGGGGTTTGCGTCAGTGAATGCTTTGACCATTAGGGTTGCGATTAACGGTCCATGAACCACGAGATCCGCATAGGATTCTTCACCCGTCGTGTAAGGCCAGTCGTAATGAATACGATGCGCATTGAAGGTGACGGCTGAATAGCGGAACAACAGTGTAGGGGTTGGCTCCACAGTCTCGATCCAGTCAAATTCTTCCGCGAAAGGCTCTGACTTTTTTGTAACAGGGGCGGGTGGGCGATAAACAATATCCTGCTCTTCGCTTATACACAGTGTGCCCTGTTGGATAATTTCATGGTGCACGGTAACGAAGATTAGCTTTCCCGTGCTCCCTTCCTTTTCCGTAACCCTGGTAATAGTCGACTCACGTACCGCTTCGAGGCCAACTTTTAGTGGCTCCAAGAACTTCACTCGCCCACCCGCCCACATGCGAACAAAACCATTTATGCCGGGGATAAAAGTATTCGAGTTGGGGTGTCCATCTGGACCAAGGGCATTTTGATGTGCAGGTTCTTGAAAGAAAGCCCAATGCCAAAGGGGCGGAAGCTCGTCGTATTTTTTCAGTGTCGGCTTACAGAAAGTAGCACTCAGTCGATTACACAAAAGTTCAGAGATTGTGTCTTGTGTCTGGTTTTTTTTATCTAGCCAGTTATCGATTGATTTAATAGTCATGAAGTCTCTCCTGTATTAATTTTAGTTTGGTACAACAGGGAGATTATTGAAATCCTATATTCTAGAAGTTACCCTTTTGAAAAAAAGAAGGGTCTGTAATGAATAGCAGCTATACCATTTTTGAATTAAGCTAATTGAATAGCTGTTATTATGACTCGAGTGTATTTACTTTATGAGTCAGCGGAATGTTCTAATATGGCTTCTATGAGCGCGTGGCCGCATTGAGGCATGGAATCGCGATCCTTTAAGATCAGGCAACGTCTGCGCCTTGCCCAAGCCTCGGATAACTTTATGATTTGGAGCTCCATCGTTTGTATATACCGCAGAGCACATGACTCAGGAACTACGCCGACACCAACACCGGACTCGACTAGTCTGCATACGGATTCGAATCCGAATACCTGAACTCTTGGTTTAAATACCTCTCCGGTCTCTAAAGTGATGGCTTGCAAGAAAGTGAAAAGGCTGCTGGCTTCATGCAAACAAATATGAGGTTCGGTTAAACTGTCAAAAAAACTTATCGTCGAGCATGAGCTAAGCGGGTTTTGCTTGGCCGCGACGAGTACCAGGTTGTCTGTTGCGAATGGAATGACTTCAAGGCCGGTACCCTTAATTAGATCTGACACTATGCCGAGATCTGCGGAGCCTTCACAAACAGTCCTGATGATATCTCGGTTCGATGCTTCCTGAAGATCAATTGTGACACCAGGTCTCTGCGCAAGGAAGCTGGTCAGTACGCCGGGTAAAATTTCGGTTATGGCAGTTGTGTTGGCTAGAATGCGTAGATGGCCTGAGTGATCGTTTTCAAGACCAGAAAAATCCGCCTTGGCAGCTGCTACCCTTAGAAGTATTGATCTTGCGTGCCTGAGTAAGCGAGTGCCCGAGGGGGTTAATCTTACACCACGAGTTTCTCGGTAGAAAAGTCTGCAGCCTAGTTGCTCTTCGAGTCCTTTAAGGCGCGTACTGGCTGCGGTCAGAGAAATATTGCTGCGCCTCGCGCCTCTGGTCAGGCTTTCGGATTCTGCAATGCTGATAAAAAGCTCAAGGTCCCGGAAGTCAAAATGCATGGTTATCTCCGGTCATTATCATTGGGGGGGAACGGCCCTATTAAGGAAAAAAACTCGAATAGAAGGAAGGAAAGTGTAACGATTAATGCTGTAGCAATAGATAAAATAAAAGCGCTTAGAGGCGACAAAAAGGTTGCTAGGTGGGAAAGAGCAAGTAGAAAAGAAAAAATGCTTATCATGCCTGTCTGTGCAGTCGCTAGGGTAGTCTTGGCGACGTCTGGACCATGACGATAATGAAGCGTTATCACGATTATGGTTAGACCTATAGGGAAACCAACAATGACACCTGATAGAGACGCGCCTGTATAACTGGTAAGGCCTGTTCCCGCACCGACGAGAATACCGGCAGCAACGGCTTTGTATGCTATATCGAAACAGGTACTCTGATTTTGCCTGTGAATTGTCGCCTGGACTTGGCTTGCTAAAATTTTTACCGTGATGTAGGTCGCTGCGAACAGCATAGATGACAGGAGAACCGACTCAACGTTGGTTTGCAATAACGCTACGGATATTAACCAAGCTGCTGATGACAAGACCAGTGCCAATGAAAGTGGAGTAAGGTGAGGTAGCAGCTGATAGAGTGCTGTAAATAGCAGAGTTGCAGTCATTGCATTCATTGAAGATAAGGCGGCGCTAATAATGAATGCAACATCATTTTCCGTAACAAGGAAAAAGTAAGCGGGTCCTACCACGACTGGTGCACCCGCCAAAATACCGCCAAAACGTGGGCCGAAGCGTTCAACCCCTTTGGCAACAGAGATGATTACCAGTGCGGTTAAAAGAGCCTTGGATGTAATGGCTAGAAGCATTTAAATAACCTTCGATACTTTTATGGGAATAAGATTCGAATAGCAATTCCGTTATGCTCTTAGCCGCATGGAGTGGCAATCCCTTACTGATCTAAAAACATGCATGAGGTCAGGATCGATTGACCCCAGGCATGTTCGACAATAGTGCTACCCCAGCGCGCGTGGAAGAAACAGCGCTATATCTGGAAACGCAACCAACAAAATGCCCATCACAACCATCATTAGTACATAAGGTAATGCACCGACCATGACATCATTGAGGGAGCCTTCCCTTCGAACTCCTTGAACAACATAGAGGTTGAGACCGACTGGTGGTGTGATCAGTGCCATTTCAATCAGCAGGATAACCAGAACACCAAACCAAATAGGGTCGTAACCAAGTGAAATAATTACCGGTGCAACTATTGGTAGTGTAATTACCATCAGAGAAAGTGTTTCGAGAAAAAATCCCAATACAATGTAAAGCGCGATAATCAGCAACAGTGTGTTGAATGCATCCATACCGCTTGTATTGATGAAGGATGAGATTTCCCGAGTGACTCCAGAGGATGCCAGTACGAAGTTGAGGAAATAAGATGCGACTATGATCAACATGATCATGCCAGTCGTTTTCATGGTCCCTTCTATTGCCTCGATCAACATGTCGATCGTCAGTGTGCGATATAGTGCGGCTAATAACAGCGCACCAGCAACGCCTATCGCAGCCGCTTCGGTTGGAGTTGCCCAGCCGGCGTATATTGATCCAACTACGATGATGAAAAGTGAGAGGACCGGGAGCAGTTCTATCAGACCTTTGAACCGCTCCGACCACGTATGACGACGCTTGGGCCCTCCCAGCGAAGGAAGTAGTGAACAGATGATAGCCGTACCAATCACGAAAATAATTGCCAGCATCAACCCTGGGATCAGGCTGGCAGCAAACAATTTGGGGATCGAAGTCTCGGTAATGAAGCCATAGACGATCAAGTTAATAGAAGGGGGAATCATTATTCCCAGAGTACCGCCTGCTGCAATTGAACCAGTGAACAGTCGGCTGTCATAACCAAGTAGCTTACCTTGGGGCAGGGCGACGGTTCCAACAGTCGCAGAGGTTGCGACACTGGAGCCGGAGGTGGCTGAAAAAAAGGTTGCGGTACCAATATTGGCGTGTAACAGCCCGCCTGGCAGCCAGGAAAGCCAAGATTCAAGAGCCACGTAGGTGTTTTTGGCTACACCTGAGCGAACCAGTAATTCGCCTAGAAGAACGAAAAGTGGAATGGCGATTAATAAAAAACTGTCAGATGCGGACCAGAGAACGTCTCCGAAAGCCAGATATAGAGGGAAAGGTGAAAAAAAATAGTCAATTGTAATCGCAAGTATAATCAGAGTAGCCGCAACGGGCACACTTAATACAAGCAATGCCAACAGCGTCATTATCGATGCAATAATCATGATATTAGTTCCTCGCAACCTCGTTTACATGGTCCTCTACCGAAGGGCTGGACAGCATGTGGCTGAACTTTTTCTGATCCTGCTGAAGTAATGCGACCAGAGCGCGCAGAAGGAGAAGAGAGACCGAGAAAGAGAACCACATGAATCCAAACATCCAGAGGAACTGAGGTATCCATAGAGGAGCCATCAAGGGAGAGTTCGAATGGGCATCTGACTCATAGGTGTCTAACGTAACGCTAAAGACGGCATCAGTTGCAAATATACTGATAAATACAAGACTAAAAATAGCGAGTATGTCCAGAAAGTTTCGTACCTTATTGCAGCTTTTTAGATAAAAAATATCAATTCTTATATGAGCCTTTTCAAGCATTGCATAAGCAAAAGACCAGCTTGCTATTATAGCCATAAAATAACCGGATATTTCAGTAGCTGGAATAATAGAAAGGCTAGCAACCTTTCTGAATAAGATCTCTGCAACGATCATAAAAACCGATGCGAGAAGGATAATACCACCTAGCCTTGCAATCCAGCGTGTAACTTGATTTGCTCGATTGATGGTGATATCAAGTAATTTTGCTATATTGTTAAGCATTACTTTTACCTGGTTAAATTTTTTCTTAGTTCTTTTGAAGCATCCATTCTAGTCACCTTACTACATAGCCTGTTTTTAATAATTTCATTATGTTTTATTAGTACAACTCTAAAAATAAGCCCCATACCCTTTATTTTAAAACAGTGGTGTAAATGGGGCTTAGGTGAACGTTCTTTATCAGTCGGCAGACTTTTGTGCGGTCAAGCCTGTCGCAGCTCCAATGGTGCTATTCCACTGGCTAACGGATTCGCTGCTTACACGATTAGCCCAAGCTGGAATAACCTTTTCTTCCAACCTGCTGGCAGCATAGGCGACATCAGAGTCACTTGTTGCGACTAGAGTCATGGAAGCGGCGTTACCGCGTTTACAGTTCCCCTGGCCTGTCAGGCAGTTAAT
Organism: Marinobacterium zhoushanense; assembly: GCF_014641945.1. Classification (GTDB taxonomy): domain Bacteria; phylum Pseudomonadota; class Gammaproteobacteria; order Pseudomonadales; family Balneatricaceae; genus Marinobacterium_D; species Marinobacterium_D zhoushanense. Next base: position 472,765 of record NZ_BMIJ01000001.1, on the reverse strand, counting down.
GCCTTCCTCAAAATCGGCCTGAGCGGCATCCCAGACCTTGTTTTCATAATCGATTGTTTGGGTCTCCAGCCATGCTTGAGTATTCGCGTCCAGAGACCTCCATTTCTTGCCGCTCATGACGGTGACGACATGGTCCCAGCCACCGACTGCAAGCGGGTATAGGTGAGTCGTTACTTCATACCAGCCGCCGTTATAGCCAGACAGCGGTGCAGTCACGGCGCAATCAATCACTCCCCTCTGCAATGCACCCGTTACTTCATTAAAGTTCAAAGTAACCGCTTGGGCGCCGAGGGCTTGGAGGAACTCGCCTGTGGTACGACCGCTTGCACGGATCTTTTTGCCTTTGAGGTCATCCAGTTTTGAGATTTCGGTATTGCAGAACACCATCTGAGGACCATAGGGAACAACAGCAAGAAGTTTAGCGCCGTCATAATGTTGGGAAATCGCCTCTGCCATGATTGGGCGGTAGATGTTGCTCACTTCTCTGGCCGTATCAACGCGTGGAGCGATCATCGGCATGTCCAGACCTTCCAGTTCGGGTGCATCTTCTACGGAGTAGCCGGCAACAGTTGAACCGACATCGAAGAGACCCTTAGCCAGCAGTTTTAATACTTCACTACCATTGAGACCCATCTCAGCGAATGTGGTTACCTTAGTACTAATTTTATCGCCAGAGGCTTTACTGAGTTCCTGTTCCCAGAAAGGGCCTTCAAAATTCTGAAATAGTGCAAGGCTTCTAAATGTACCAACATAACTCAAGCTTTGTTCAGAAACTTGAGCTGCCTGGGTAGCGGAAGAAGCAACTAAACCACTAAGCACCAGCGACTTGGTGATATTTGTAAGTGTCTTATTCATCGTGTGAGCCTCTTGTTTTGAAAGCATTCTGCTGAGATTTAACACTAGTTCTGAGGCCTTTGGGTTTCAATGATATAACTGTGTATCAGGTATGTGCTTTTGTTATAGCTTGGGATTGTCGTACTGTGATTAACTTTAATCATTACTGATGAATTTTAAGAGGTTTCCAACTATGGATGCGATAATTCCTTTTGCGGATCATGTGGTTAGCCGTTCTTATGTAGACTTCTCCACGGAAGCTATAACGGCCGCTAAGACATTTTTGCTGGATGCACTTGGTGTCGGCATTTCGGGTGTGCATGGCCAATGGGGGGATGAGCTCAGTGAAACTATCCCGCTCTGGGGAAGCGGCAACGATAGTAGGGTGCTCGGTCGCGGTACACGACATCCTTGTGCCATTTCAGCATTGGCTAACGCCTTTCAAATTCATAATTCTGAATTTGACTGTGTACATGAAGGTGCGGTCGTTCACCCCATGGCGTCAATTGTCGGTGCCGTATTGGCAGTTATTGATCGTGAAGGGGGGGTGTCTGGTCAGCGTCTCATTGAAGCGATTGTCCTAGGGGCAGATGTATCTTGTGGAATAGGCGTAGCATCCAACTCGCCACTTCGTTTTTTTCGACCAGGTACAGCGGGTGGTTTTGGTGCTACGGCAGCTGTTGCCAAACTGCTTGGTTTTGATAAGGAGACTTTGCTTAATTCGTTTGGAACCTTATACGGGCAGACCTGCGGCACCATGCAGTCCCATGAGGAAGGTAGCATGCTGTTGGCCCTTCAGATTGGTTTTAATACTCGAAATGCCGTTGTTTCCTGTGATCTTGCTGCCCGCGGTCTTGTTGCACCGCGTAACGTATTGGAAGGGCGTTTTGGCTTTTTCAACCTGTTTGAAGGTGAGTACGATATTGCTCCTGTTATCTCGTCATTGGGGCACAGTTGGCGAATAGAAGAGGTATCTCACAAGCCCTTCCCAACTGGGCGAGCTACGCAGGGTGCTATTGAGGCAGCAATCAGGCTCAAGCAGAAACATTCTTTCGATGTTGAAAACATACAAACGGTTTATACGCATGTAACACCGTTAACGGCAAGGTTGGTGGGGCGCCCGATGGTACCAGGGATGGCTCCCAACTATGCAAGGCTGTGTCTACAGTACAGTGTCGCTCGTGCTTTGTTGCAAGGGGCTCTGGAGCCTGGCGACTTTCGCACAGAAGTACTTGATAATCAGTCTGTTTATAAGTTGGCCCAGCGCGTCAATGTCATAGTTGAACCGAATGATGATCCTAATGCTCTTGGCCCTTCTTGTGTTCAGTTACTCATGCGTGATGGCCAGAAGTTGGGCATGGCGATTGATGATATGCCAGGCTCTCCATCCAACCCATTGACTCGTGACCAGCACCTTAACAAATTCAGGAAAAACTTGGGATTGGCTCCGGGGGCCGTTTCTGAAAATGCGGCGGAACGCGTCATTGCGTTGGTCGACAATCTTGAGCATGTTCAAGATGCCCGTGCTCTACTTGATCTGCTGTGTCCGGTGTGAAGCACGCTGTTGTACTCAGGCCGAGATAATAAAGAGACCATGAGATGTCTGAAAATTTAATTGCCGTTTTAGAGCAAGATGTTGGCCAGGCTGCTTGTGAACAAGCTGCATACCGTTTGCTCGACTGGTTGGGTTGTGCACTTGTTGGTGCAAGGGAAGAGCAGGGCTTAGCTGTTATCAGATACGCCAAAACACTGCCAGAAGGCAATGTGGCTTGTATCGGGGGTGGTAAAAGGGAGGCGTCAACGTCAGCTTTTGTCAATGGTGCATTAGGGAACATTCTGGAAATGGATGATCTGCACCGTATGGCGATCGTTCACCCGGGAGACACGGTCATCCCCGCGGTGCTGGCGGTCGCACAGCGCGAGTTGAGTACGTCAGGTGAATTGCTCAGAGCTATCGTTAGGGGTTACGAAGCTGCGATTCGCGTTGGCGAGGCTGCAGGCACTGAACATTACCGGTATTGGTACAGTACAGCGACCTGTGGTGTATTTGGTGCAGCAGTGGCAGCTGGAAGCCTGATGTCTTTAGACCGCGATAAATTGTCTGACGCGGTTGGTTTGGCAGGGATGCAGTCCAGCGGACTTTGGCAGTGCCGCCTAGAAAAGGGTTTTGCCAAGCAATTGGCTTCTGCAAGGGCCGCACAAAGCGGTGTCTTAGCTGCCGACCTTGCAAAGTGCGGATTTCCTGCTCCTAGACAGATTATCGACGGACGCCTTGGATTACTGGCGGCGACTTCAACGAATAGCCGCGTGGAGGCACTCACTAAAACAGGTAGCGAATGCTGGAAAGTTGGAGAGGTCAGCGAGAAGCCATGGCCTGGATGTCGCCATACGCATCCTGTCATTGAGGCTGCGCTACGTTATCGCGTAAAACTCTCTCTCGATAAGATCTCCCATGTTGAAGTGTATACTTACAAAAGTGCGGTGGATTTTTGTGACGATGCGATGCCGGATACACCACACCGTGCCCGGTTTAGTCTTCAGCATGCATTTGCCATAGCTTTTATTAAGGGGGAACCGGAGCTGAGTGACTATGTTGGAGAAGTATTAGCTGATACAACTATTGATACGTTGCGAAGCAAGGTAGCGGTTTTTGAGTCGCCTGATCTAAGTGCTGAATTTCCGCACCGCTATGGTTGCCGGTTAATTGTGTACACTGAAGATGGAGAATGTATGCGGGAATCGATTCTCTCAGCAAAGGGCGATCCAGAAAACCCGGTCGACGCGAGTGCCAGCCGCAGAAAGTTTAGGAGTTTAGCTGCTCATGCGGGGCTCACTGATGAGTTTGCACATGATCTTGAGCAAACAATCCTTGGCTTGCCCTCTGAGCATTCTTGTTCATCTAAGCTCTTCGATGGGTTAGAGGCGCTGATTGATCTGTGATTCGACCAATGCTTGCAACCCGATAGGTTGCTTGCACTCTGACGTGTAGTCTCAACATTTCCTACATACGGATAACCTTGCCTAGAGAGGCTATGATTAAGTCCTTATTTTATCTGCGATGCCCTATCGCCGCAGCTGGTACTCATTTTCGGCGTAATGCTCCTGCTATTTGCATCGTTGAGCGGACCTGTACCTAGGCACTGGGTCGTCAAGATAATGGTAATCCGATGGTCTTAGCATGAGACTAACGCTTGAAGCCAGAAGCCAGTTCGTTCATTTCTAATGCTACGTTCCGCAGGGCGCGGGTAGAGGCAGACGAACTCAGGGCCTGTTTCAGGTTGCTGGTCGACAGTTCGGAAATATTAATCACCTGTCGATTGATATCCTCTGATACCTTAGCCTGTTCCTCAATGGCTGACCCCATCTGAAGTGACATATTCGCAATAGTGCTCATCATTTCAGAAATATCATTCAATAGCTGGCTGGCCTGCTGTACCTGTGACAATCCATCGGTCGCTTCCTGTTCTCCTTCTTGCGCCACTTCAACGGAACGACGTGTGTGTTCCAGCAGTTGAGGCACAATGTTATGGATCTCCTGCGTGGATCTCTGAGTTCTCTGGGCAAGCTGGAGCACTTCGTCAGCGACGACGGCAAATCCGCGACCATGCTCGCCGGCACGTGCAGCTTCTATTGTCGCGTTAAGTGCAAGCAGATTGGGTTGATCCGTTATCTGCTCAATAAGCTCGCGGCCTTGGCAATCCGCTCAGTTTGGCCGGCCAGAGTGGTGACTACGCTCAAAATAGTACGCACAGTGTCCCTCAGCCGGGCGATCGACTGGCTGGTGTCGGCTGCAAGCTCACGTCCCCGGCTGGCAGTATTGTTCGAGCTTTCTGCATGCTTGGCCGTTTGATGTACGTGCCTCGAGACTATCATTGATAGTGGCGTTCATCTCATGCACGGCAGTGGCCACCTGGTCGGTCTCATGCTGTTGTTGACGCATGGCATCAAAGGACTTTTCGGACATCTCAAGGCTAGCTATTACCTGTTTGGATACAGTTTGTGCCGCATCATCTATACGAGCCAGCACTGTATTCAGGTCGACTTGCTCACTCCTAATGGCTACTTGCATCTGAGCCGAAAGGCCGGAGTCTCCTGCATAGGTGGCGGAAGCTACAGGGTGCCTGAACGCTGACGGCATCATTTTTAGCAATGTAGCGAAGCGTTGACGTTCCTGTTGCTGTTGGATGAACAACGAGCCGAAAGTAGATAGCGCCAGCAGCCCGAGGCTTCCTTCTGGCTGGTCGGTGATTGCCAGCGCGGTACTTAGGGTCACACCAGCGTCTAAGCTCAGCCATGACCAGGGAGCGGAGCGTGTTATTAGGATGCGAGCGGATCGGTTGAGCGCAGAATAGACTTATTTCGCACGTGCCACATCTTCGCAATTGGGACATACACGGACGGATTCATAGCCTACGATTTGACCCTTCTCGGTGATAGGAGTTACGTAGGCATCGACCCAATAAAAGTCGCCATTCTTGCAGCGGTTCTTGACCAGTCCCATCCAGGGACGATCTACATTGAGATGCTCCCACATCACCTGAAACGTCGCCTCTGGCATATCAGGATGGCGGACAAGGTTGTGGGGCTGGCCGATGAGCTCTTCGCGGCTGTAGCCGCTCACCTAAACAAACAAATCATTGCAGTGGGTGATAATTCCTCTTGTGTCTGTCGTTGAAATCAGATTTAAACTGCTATCAAAACGACGTTCATTTAACGTTACTGGCACTTTTTTCTCATGGATACCCCGCTTCGATTTTTAAAACAGTGTATCAATTCATGTTGCGTAATTGAGAGGTGACTAAAGAAAACCAGTCTTTTTGGAAATATATTGGGTAAGGTAAGTAGCCTTTTAAATAAAGGCCGAGAGTGGACATGCCTTAAACACTATATTTAGGAATTTAAAAAATGGAGCTGGACGGCCAGCTCCATGTTGATCTTATGTCAGGAGTCTGAAAGGTACTAAGGTGTAAACCGTAGTCAAATTTTGTCTAGATTTTGCGGGTCTGTTTTGGAACTTTTATCCGAGAATGTCGATTAGAGTAGTAATATTTTCTATATGTTCAATCTCCCAAACCATATCGAGAATTGTTTTGGCTTGGATGGGATCGATAACGCCCTCTGCACAATCCAAAAACTTATCCTCTAACTCGCTAGGAGACATAGGGTTGTTGGGACCGCCACGGTATGCCTCATTAGCCCATTTTTCGAAGATTTTGCCGTCTTTAGTGATCACTTCCACCCGTGAGCGTATCTGGTCGTAGCCCATAGCTTCGATTTCTGGGTCCAGATTGGTATTAATTCTCTGTTGCATCTTCTGGCTTTCTGCTGAGTTCACGAACTCGTCAGTGAATTCTTTTTTGCCTGCTTGGCGACGCAAAATAATTGCTGCAAGCAAGAACGCCATGCAGAACTTCCCTTCTAGCTCTGTTTTTGCAGTTCTGAAGCGAATAGGGTTAAGGATATTGGATGCTGCATGGAGGGTAACACTCTCAATATCAGAAGGTTGAAGATTGTTCTCTTCCAGGAGGAACTTGAGTGCGTCCATCGAAGGATGTGTCAACACGCCACAGGGGTACGGTTTAATGCTTACACCTGGTTCGGCTATGGAGAACGGTGCCCCGAAGCGACCTGATACATACTCCGGTTCACCACCACGCCCGGCAACGGAAAGGTATCCCCAGGGGCCATCAAGAGCTTCAGTGTTGAAGGTGAAGCCTAATTGGCTCAAGAGTGCACTTGTCACCCCATTTTCCGCAGCACGGCCGACATGCATAGGCTTGCCCATGGTCCCGAAGTTTGCTCGGATGCCGGAAGCCATAGAGGCTGCCCCGCCTATGGCACGAGCAATACCTGCTTCATCTAAACCGAGCAGTTTGGCAGCAGCAACAGCGGCACCGAAGGTGCCGATAGTACCACTGGTATGGAATCCGTGCTTGTAGTGATCCGGATTAATGGCCTCGGCGATTTTGCACTCAACTTCGAAGCCTGCGATGAAAGCAGTAACAAACTGCTCCCCAGTTACATCCCCGAGCATGTCCGAGATTGCCAAGGCTGCAGCGAGTGGCGGAATGGTTGGGTGAGTGAGGAGACCGTACTGGCGGCCGGGTGATTCTGCCAGCTGTGTATCGTCCCAGTCCATCGCGTGGCCAACGATACCATTGAAAAATGCTGCCTGAGGAGCAGAAACTCGTACTTTGTCATTGCCAATAGTTCGTGCCTGGGCGGGACCTTTTACACTATTAATGTATTTTTTTGTAACTGTAGCGATTTCTTGATCGGATCCACCCAGCATTACGCCGAGCCCGTCAATGATGCACCGGCGGGCAATACGCAGCGCTTCATCTGTAATCATGTCAAACGTGAGGTTTGCAGCAAATTTTGAGGCTTCTAAAGTGAGGGTTGAGGTTTTCATTTTCATTCCTGTGATAGGGTATGTTAGCGGGGGGCGGTTTCCCAACTGCTCAGCAGTGACTGTTGGTCACAAACCAAGCCGAAACGTGCATTCACGTTTTTCAAGGTAGCGTTGTGTAATTCTTGATCCCAGGAGGCGCACAGGTCAGAGGGTACGCAGACGTAGTAGCCCAACTCGAACCCGTCACGTAAGGTGCTTTCTACACATACGTTAGTAGAAACACCTACCGGGACCACCGTTTTGATGTCATTTGCGCGCAGTACCATGTCCAAGTTAGTCCCCTTGAATGCGCTGTAACGATGTTTACGGATTTCAATTTCGCCCTCTAGGGGCGAAAGTTCATCAATGAAGTCAGCACCGTCGGAACCTTCCATTGCAATGCGGTCGGAAGCATAGGTTGATCGGCGCCGCTGGCTTAACCAAGGAGGAGTGTCGCTGAAGTGATGATGAAGAGTGTTAAACCCAACATGGCAGACAAGAACTCCGAACTCTCTAGCCTTCTTCAACGTTTTCTCAAGTGCCGGAATCATTGACTGAACCGCATCAAGGGGTCTACCTGCCTTACTAGCAGCATAGCCATCAATGCAGAAATCCTTTTGCATATCGATGATCAGCAGGGCGGTGTGCTTAGGATCGGCACGCTCAGCTAGCGTATTCAGGATTCGCGCTTCTGCGTTGTTTTGCTTAATAGTCATGGTTCTTGTACCAATCGAAAATCTGGGATCCAGTCATGAAAACGACCTCTTTGTGTTGCTGCAATAGATCAAGCATGCGCTCGAAATAGGGAAAACGATGTGCGACACCCATCAGATGTGGATGTAAACCAATTCCGAGGACTTTCGGTTGGCCTCGCTTGAGCTCGGGGGCAAAACAGTCCAGCGTATCTTGAAGACGGTTGAAAATTTCATCGGAACGGTGTTTTTCGACTGCGTAGACAACACTGTCGTTAATTTCCAGGTTGTAAGGCATCGCAAGAAGCTGACCTGAGGCAGTGTCAAGCCAGCATGGTGCATCATCTACTGGCCAGTCACAGACATAGTCAATTCCTGCTGCGCGCAAGTGATCTGGAGTGTCATAGCTTTCTTTCAATCCTGGGCTGAGCCAGCCTCGGACTTTCTTACCGGTAAAGCTCTCGAGACGTTTTATCGAGTTCGTGATGAGTTCGCGCTCGCTGTCAGAATCGGTAGCCTGAAGGCTTTGCTGGTGGTATCCGTGTCCAATAAACTCCCAACCTGCGTTTCTCACTGCCTCGGCACATGCCGGGTATGCGTCGATAACTCCTGCGTTGATGCTGGCGCTAGCAGGAATGCCCCGATCTTGAAGAGTGCTAAGTAGCCGTGACATGCCGACACGCATGCCATACTCCGCCCAAGAGTAGTTTGGAACATCGGGAACCTTTTCGACTCCGTGTGGAGCAGAGAGAAGCTTGCGTGGAATTGGACTATCGAATCTCCAATGTTCTATATTTACAACTATATGAACAATAAGATTTTTTCCGTTTGGTCCGGGCGGCAGGCTTCTCTGGTGAGATAACTCATATCGGATTCGTGACTTCGGAAGCATTGTCTTTCCGTCTTTTTAGTGTTTGGTCATGGTTCGGTATTTTTTTATATTACATGATGGTGGCTAGGTGAGCGTTTCCTTAATCGTTTACCAGTTATGCTGAAAGCGTATATCATCCATGTCCACTTTGTTTTGCTGATTTTTACTTTGCAAATATCATTGGCTTGTGTATTTTTTGGAACATCAGGCCAGCGCGATAATCTAGTGAAGCTGTCGATTTATGAATTCGGATAAAAAGAGGGCGAAAATGGAGCTAAGGCAGTTAAAATATTTTGTTGAGCTTGCTCGTGCTGGAAGTATGTCTCGCGCTGCCACTCTACTTTCAGTTGCTCAGCCGGCTATCAGTCGTCAACTTAGAAGCCTTGAAGAAGAAATGGGATTGGCGCTCTTCACACGGACAGGTCGCGGTGTGGAGCTCACGGATGCTGGCAGGGTTCTTCTTGAGCGTGCGAATAGCATTATCGAAAATGTAAATGAATTAAGTGAAGAAGTAAGGGGATTGAAAGGAGTTGTGTCAGGTAAGGTCCGCATTGGCTTACCGCCCACGGAAAGTCAGTTTTTTGCAGCACCCTTGGTTCTCAGAATTAATGAAAAGTACCCAAACGTATCTCTGCAAATCGTTGAAGCGTTTAGTGGTGACGTAAATGAGTGGCTAGCTACAGGTAGAATCGATCTGGCGCTTTTTTATAAAACCTCTCGCTCTTTACAGGTTATCTGCGAGGGATTGGTTGATGAAAGCTTATATCTTGTTTCTTCACGTCCTTTTATCGGCAATGACCGCGATTTAAGTTTCGAAGAAATATCAGAGTTTAAATTAATATTACCCAGCGCTCGGCATGGTTTGAGATCAATCATTGAGCGAGTAGCGGTGCAGTTTAATGTTGCCCTCGATGTAAAATTTGAAGTGGACTCGTTTCTCGCAATCAAGGACTTGGTGCGTGAATCTGTTGGTTTTACTGTATTGCCTTATATGTCGGTAAAGCACGAAGTGGAGCTTAAAGAGCTCTATGTAAGGCGTATTTCACCGACACAAATGTGTCGGTCGCTGGTTATGAGTATGTCTACTCAGCATACATTGACACAGGCGACGCGCACCGTAGCTCGTGAATCGCGGGAGTTGGTGCATGAGCTGGTCAAGGCGGGCGCCTGGGTTGGTGTTATATAACTGATCATCGCCTACAATTGACCGAATACGCTGCATAGTGGGTTTGCTCATGGCGGACTCTTCGAGTTACTAAAGGGCTCTGAGCGTTCTTTTACTGTGGGTTGGAGCGGTTGCTATACTTCAGTCCCGCTACGACCAGTAGGACGCCCAGCCAGATAGTTAAAGGGTATTCTTCGTTAAACCAGATGACGCCAATGATTAAGCCGAAAATGGCTGCTACGGCCCCAAGTTGACTGTAGAAAACTGGTGTAGCACGCTTTTGGATCTCAAAGGCACAGACGTATGTCAATGCCGTAAGTACACCCTGAAGTGAGACGATCTTTACCAGTCCTGGTCCAAAATCACCGGAGATGAGCGGTGTATTTGTACTCAGTGCAAATAGGGCAAGTGTTATTGCGCATGCCAGTAGAGTGCCGGAGGCCAGCGTCATTGGAGTACTATGTTTGGGCCAGGCGAGGGAACGGTAGATATTACCAACCGAGAGTGCGCCAGGAATCAGTAACCCCAGTATGTACCAGTGAAAACTGAATTTTCCTATATCTGATTGGCGCTGGAATATGATCCAAATGCAGGCCAGAACTGCGAGTGTTAGACCCAGTATTTTTCCCCAGTTATGTTTTTCAAGCCCCATAGACACGGCAATTAGGAAGGTGAAAACAGGTGGTAGCGCATACATGATGCCAGTGAAGCCTGCACCCAGCTTGGTCACCAAGTAGAAGGCCACTACGTTTGGTATTGCAATTCCGGTAAGTCCGCTAACTAGAAAATATATTAGAAGTGCGTTCTGGGTCATGGAGCGCAGTGGCCCGGCGCGGACTAGCAGGAGTGCGCCTGCAATAAGCGTTTGCCAGAATGCATAGGTAATAGCAGGCATGCCTTGTGTAGTGGCTGTTTTAGACAGCGCCAACATTAATGCAATCAGGAAGCCATTGGCTATCAGTAGGCCCCAAGTCAACCTTAAGGAAGAGGTGTTGGAGTGGTGGGCCAAAGCAGCCATTTTCTGTACTCCAGGCTGATGTTAAAGATGTCGTAATGGAATCATGAATGAACTGGTTGCGTTTTTAATTGGAAGTAATGGAAAAATACTAATTCTAATTTGGAAAAAGTTTGCGGAGGGAGAGGATGGCAACAGATAAACTGGCAGCCATGAAAGTATTTCAGCGAGTGGCCGAACTGGGTAGTTTTACTCGGGCGGCTGAAGATCTTGGGATTACTGCTGCAACAGTTAGCAAGCATATTGCATACCTTGAACAAGGTCTTGAAACGAGACTGATTAATCGCACAACACGAACAATGAGCCTCACAGACGCAGGCCGGGTGTTCTTGCGTAGGACTCAGGCTTTGCTCAATGACCTAGAGGAGGCAGAGTTGGAAGTACGAGGGCTGGAGCAGGAGCCGCGAGGAACGATCCGCCTGAATGTTCCAATGTCCCTCGGTCTTGCTCATATTACAGAGGCTATAGACAGTTTTCTGCTGCTTTATCCCGGTATAGATATTGACCTCCAACTCAATGATCGAATGATTGATCTGGTTGAGCAGGGGGTTGATATCGCCATTAGAGTTCGAAGAGAGTTGTCCGATTCGACCCTGCGTGCCCGTCCGTTAAGAAAAGCCAGAAATGTCGTTTGTGCAGCGCCTGATTATCTTATGAAGCGCCGGGATATTCTTATTCCTGCTGATTTGATGGATCACAACTGCCTTACGTTTAGCCTCCACGAGCGACCCAAGGTTTGGGTTCTGGGGGGGGAGGAAGTGTCTGTGAAAGGTAATTACAAGACAGACAGTAGCCTGGCTATGCGTCAAAGTCTATTAAGAGGGGTGGGGGTGGGTTTCCTACCACGTTTTCTGGTACAGGAGGACATTGAATCAGGGAGGCTAGTTCCTCTTCTGCAAGGCTACCCCGCGCAAAGTTACACTATATTTGCACTTTTTCCACCCGGCAGCAGACAGTCAATCAAGGTCCGAATGCTGGTGGATCACTTGAGTGATCATTTGGCTCGCAAGCAATGCTGGGACGACCCCGGGAAGGGGGAGGAAGAAAATGGCTAGCAGTTTATTTGTTCCAAATTAGAAAGAGTGTCCTTCCTTTTTGTTTGTTTATAGTATTTTTGTCTTCTCTTAGAGTTGTTGTGTACTTAATTTACGCAATGAAAAGTCACGTTATAAAATATTTTTATGTCCCGAGTTCGACTTTGGTTGATAATCCGGGCTCATATCATGAGGCTAACCATGAATATAAATGAGGCATTAGACTGGCGTTATGCCGTTCGTGAGTTTTCTAACCAAAAATTGGAAGATGATGAAGTTGAAAATTTAATAGAAGCTACACGTAAGAGTGCGTCGTCGTATGGGTTACAGCCATATAAATTGATTGTAATTAAGTCCACTGCTATACGGCGGGATTTGCTTCCGCATTCCTTTGGTCAGCGAAAGGTATTAGATTGTTCTCACTTGGTAGTTTTAGCCGCTTATACTGACATTGGAGACCATACGGTTGATCGATATATCGATCAGCTTATGAAAGTTCGAGGTGTGTCCTATGATGACATTGCCGGTTATGCTTGCCATATGAAAGATGCCTTGTCAGCGAAGACGAATAGAGAGAAACGCGAGTGGGCCCACCAACAAGCATATATTGCACTAGGGACACTGTTGACTGCGGCTGCTGCATTGAAAATCGATAGCTGTCCAATGACTGGGTTCAATCATGCTGCTTATGATGAGGTGCTTGGTCTGACAGACATGGGGCTTGAGGTTTCCTCTATTGTGTCTCTTGGTCACCGTAGCCCTGAAGATGTGAACGCGCAACTTCCAAAAGTTCGTTTTGATGATGAAGATATTGTTATTCGTTTTTAAATTAGTAATTAAATCATAATCTTCATGTTAATTGAGTATTTTTCTATTCGAAAAAGAAGTTATTAGATCAATTATATAACTCATGATATTTTATAGAATATGATATTGGGTCAATATGTTTGATTTAATGATGGCTAGCTAATAATAACGATATAGAATTGGTTGGTTTTATTAAGCAATAATGTATTTTATTGTGGTAAAAAACCGAGCTCAGCCACGTAGGCAACGGAATAGATAATGGATGATCAGCGCCAGTTATTCGACCTGACGGGTGATTATGTGGCCATCCTTGATAATCAATATCGGGTCGAATTCATGAACCTGTCTGGGCGGATTCTCTTAGGGGTATCAATAGATCATGACCTGAATGTCGAGCCTTTACACATTCGGCAGTTTCATGATGACGCCAGCTGGGAAGAGTTGCAGCAGTGTATTCTTCCCCGAACTCTTTATGAAGGTGCCTGGTCTGGCATCTGGCAGCTTCGTGCCCGCAGTGGAGAGCCCATCCCTGTGTGCTTGCGGGCGTTAGCCCATTTGGATGATCAGGGACAGTCAACTGGGCTGACACTGGTCTGCCAAGACCTGCGTCTGCAGCAGGCGTTTCAAGCACAGGAAGCTATGGTGACAAGGATTTTGGACGGCACCGTTGAGGGCATCATGGTGACAGATCCGCATGCCTCTATCCAGCGCGTCAATCGAGCCTTTACTCAGATAACCGGTTACCTGCCAGAGGAAGTGAAAGGGCGTAGTCCACGTTTTCTGCGCTCCAACCAACATGATCGGGATTTCTATGACAGCCTGCGCTCCTCGTTGAGGCAGGATGGGTTTTGGCAAGGGGAAATGTGGTGTCGCCGCAAGTCGGGCGAGGTTTCTCTGCAGAGTGTATCAATTAGTGCTTTGCGTAATGATGATGGATGCGTTTCCCACTATGTCGCAATTTTTCATGATCTAACCGATATGCGAGCCTGGGAAGCCGAGATTGCACAGTTGGCATTTGTGGATCCGCATACCGGTATGGGAAACCGGTATAGCTTGGTACAGACACTACGTCATAAGTTGGTGCGAGAACGGCTGGATCGCTTTCCTTTAGCATTGATTTGTGTGGATCTCGGGCAGCTTTCTCCGATCAATGATCGATTTGGCATTAAGGGCGGCGATGAGCTGATCCGTTTCCAGAGTCAAAAGCTTCGGCAGCTGGAAGGTCCGTTGCAGTTCTTTCGCTTGACCGGGGACGAGTTCGTGATTCTGGTTTCCGATGCATCAGACCTGACCAGCTTGGCCCGCTTTGCCGTTCAATGCGTTCAGAAATTGCAGGTACCCAACTATCTGCAGGGAGAGCAGATTAGGCTCAGCCCCTCCGTAGGAATTTCACTAGCACCGAAGGATGCTCGGGATACTGATGTGCTTCTGGCCTGTGCACAAACGGCGATGAATGCCGCGAAGCAGGCAGGGCGGGACTGTTACCGATTTTATGATGAAGGCATCAGTCATACCATGCGTCAGCGTCTAATGCTGGAACAGCAGCTACGGCTGGCAACACAGCCGGAGGCAGATCTGGGGCTGGAACTCTATTTGCAGCCCAAGGTAACGCTACCGGCGGGCCAGATTCAGGGGGCAGAGGCTCTGTTGCGCTGGAATCACCCCGAAAAGGGGATGATTGCACCAGCGGAATTTATCCCTCTGGCTGAGGAAAGTCGCCTGATCTTAGCATTGGACCGATGGGTGTTTGCTCGCACCTGCCGTACTGTGAAGCGGTGGCGCCTGTTGGGACTGAAAATGCCGCGCATCAGTATCAATTTATCAGCTCGTCATCTGCAGGAACCCGATCTTGTAAACTGGTGCGTCGAAACGGTCATGTCCTGCGGCTTGGTACCGGGGGATCTGGAACTCGAAATCACCGAAACAGCGTTTGTCAATCTGGCCGATATGGTCCTAAAGCAACTTGTTGCACTTCGTCATGCGGGATTCAGTCTGGCGTTGGATGACTTTGGTGCCGGCTACTCCAGCCTGACTTACCTGTGCAGGCTCCCGCTGGATGTGGTTAAGATCGACCGTGCTTTAGTCGCGGACCTTTGCCAGGATGAGCGTGCAGCCATCCTGTTGCGGGGTGTTGTGCAACTTCTGGACAGACTGGGCTTTTCTGTGGTGGCCGAAGGAGTCGAAACTGATCAGCAGGCAGACCTGTTGCATGCGATTGGATGCACAACCGGGCAGGGCTACCTGTTCTATCGGCCCATGCCTGCCGATGATTTTATAAGGGTATATCAGGATTACTGCATTGCTATAGATTTCTAACTATAAATTCTTAATACATTATTTACCCTACTTCTGCTCGACTCCCTCAGTGTGGGTAGGGTCACCAAGATTTGGTCCCTGTCGGTGTGACATGCAGGTGCGAGCCAGGGCTTTTCTATCAGTGAAAAATTGTCCATTTCCGTTGGTTTAATGTCTTTGCAGAGCTGGTCCGGATAGGTTGTCGGGATTTCGTTGTTGGCCATCAACTGTTCTATCACTCAGGCAGGATCAATACAGGAAAATATGTCTTGGAATGAAATGGGATCTTGTGGCACGTTAAATGACGCTAATATATTGTTATATATTGATTAAAAAATTTAGGCGATGGTGCGTTTGGGGGCTGTTTGAGACTGTGTGGGACTGACGAAAATCTGCATGGGGTGCAAGGGGACGCAGGTTCAAATCCTGCCGTCCCGACCATTATTAAGCTCATTATCTTAGCATCGCATTTTCTCACTTCGAGAAAGACTGAAGTCTAGCCGAGATCTTGCTTACTCCCAACGCTTGCTCAGCTCCACCAGATCCTTAACTACCATATCCGGTACGACATCCCATGGATCGAAGAGGCTGGCTGGATCACGCTGTACCCAGACTGCCTTAAGACCTGCGCATTTAGCGCCAATCACGTCCCAGGGGTTGCTGGATACCATCCACGTGTGTTCAGGAGTGCCATCTGTGCGTCGCATCAGGTAGCGGTAAACCCGCGGGCTGGGCTTGTATGTGCGCAGAGCATCGACACTGATTACATCATGCAAAAGAGGCAGCACGTCAGCGTTGTGCAACAGTCCACGTACGGCTGCTTCCGGACCGTTGGAGAATGCCACCAGAGTGTGTCCTTGTTTGCGCAGAGCTTCCAGACCCGTTATTACATCGGCAAAAGCGGGCAGTTGGCCGAACTTTTCCATCAGCCTCTGCTGGTCCTGATCGGACAGATTGAGTCCGAAACGGAGCAGACAATACTCTAGGGCTTGTCGGGTGCAGGTACCGAAATCCTGATACTGCTCCATCAATGCGCGCCGAAAGGCGTATTCCACTTTCTTCTCGTGCCATAGCTGGCCAAAGGCGCGCGCCTGGTCGCCGGCAAGTCCCTGCAGGTGGGTGCCCATCGCAACCGGGTCCACTAGGGTTCCGTATACATCAAATCCAATGGCATAAGGCATGGGTTGCTCCTTCGGCGCTGTTGAGTGCTTGTTCACGGGAAGTTTAGCCTGGCGTACATAGAGAGCTTTTTCAGCGCTATATGGCCCTCTGCCCGACTGTAGTCTAAACGGTCCAAAGGGCACAAAAAATTAGTCCTGATATGCGTTTTGGTTGCCTTCGTTTAGCCCCCGCCTGCAGTACGTTCCTCATATCATTTCCTTGTTCAAGCGTTTAACGGCAGAGCTGATAACGCGGTCGCATAATAAGAGGACGAGTAGATGGGCAAGCAAGAGCAAAAAGAGTTTGGTTTCGGCACACAAATCCGTAAATCTCCCTATTTCGACGCCACCGTGCGTTGGGGGGCGACCGGCTTCTCGGTCTATAACCACATGTATATTCCGCGTGATTTCGGTGACCCGGTACAGAACTTCTGGAACCTGGTAAACGATGCGATTCTCTGCGACGTCGCGGTAGAGCGTCAGGTTGAGATCACCGGGCCTGATGCTGCCAAGTTTGCTCAGCTGCTTACACCCCGTGACCTGTCAAAATGCGCCGTGGGTCAGTGT
>NZ_BMIJ01000001.1:453264-455803 GCF_014641945.1 Marinobacterium zhoushanense | reverse complement strand
CGAAGGCGGCATCCTGAACGACCCGATCCTGCTGCGTCTGGAAGAAAACCGCTTCTGGATCTCCCTGGCGGACAGCGACATTCTGCTCTGGGCGCAGGGCGTGGCGGTCAATTCTGGTCTGGATGTGCAGATCCGCGAGCCGGACGTGTCGCCGCTTCAGCTGCAGGGTCCGAAGTCCGGCGAGATCATGAAGGCGCTGTTCGGTGACAGCATCACCGACCTCCGCTACTACTGGCTGCGCGAATATGACCTCGACGGCATTCCGCTGATCGTCTCCCGCACCGGCTGGTCCAGCGAGCTGGGCTATGAGCTCTATCTGCAGGACTCCTCCAAGGGCGACGAGCTGTGGGAAAAGATCATGGCGGCGGGTGCGCCCTTTGGACTCAAGCCGGGGCATACATCGTCCATTCGCCGTATCGAAGGCGGCATGCTGTCCTACCATGCCGATATGGACATCAACACCAACCCTTACGAGCTGGGCCTGGATCGACTGGTTGAGCTGGATATGGAAGCCGAGTTCATCGGCAAGGCGGCTCTCAAGCGTATCCGTGAACAGGGTGTCTCCCGCAAGCAGGTTGGTCTGGTGATCGACGGTGCGGCGCTGTCGGGGCCGAACACCCGGTTCTGGGCCGTGGAAAAAGAGGGTCATTCCGTGGGCAAGGTCACCTCGGCCATCTTTTCTCCGCGTCTGGAGAAGAATATCGCGCTGGCGATGGTGAGCGCGGAGTGTGCGGAAGTTGGCATGACCCTGGAAGTGGATATGCCGAATGGGAAGCGGACAGCGACCGTAGTCGAAAGACCGTTCTTCGATCCCAACAAGAAAATCGCGGCGGCTTGATAGTCACCTGCAAATATAAGTCGATTAATAAAAATATATCAGTCCAAGACCTATCAGAAGATATTCGAGCATTCGGTTTTTCCACTGCCAATATCTTCTGAGGCGTAAGCTGGCGCATGATTTGATTAAAGGACCTGGTGTTATGAACACAACTGAAAAAACCTATATCCTCAGCGGAAGCTCAGCTAGCAAACTGGGTGTGCTCGATCTGATAATTGGATGCTTGTATAAGCACGAGTGCTACGCATATGAGATACACACTTTTGACGATGATGACGTTGAGCGTTTCTTCTTTCGTGTAGAGTTCCGTTATATTGGGGCCGGCGAATTGGCTGAAGAAAGCCTGCGCAGCCAGTTTGGTGATCGGGCCGCCGCCTTTGATGCTGTATGGGATCTGCGGGATTCATCGACTCCAGACAAGGTGGTCATTCTCGTATCCAAGTATGATCACTGCCTTCAGGATATTTTGCATCGCCAGAGTATCGGTGCGCTCAATATTGAGATTCCGGCTATCATCTCCAACCATCCGGATCTGCAGAGACTGGCTGAGTGGTACAACATTCCGTATTACCACCTGCCCATTACGGCGGACACCAAGCCGCAGCAGGAAGCTGAGATATGGAATATCATCCAGAAAGCCGAGGCCGATCTGGTTGTACTGGCCCGCTACATGCAGGTCCTTTCGGACGATATGTGCAAGAAACTGCACGGGCGTGCGATCAATATCCACCACTCGCTGCTGCCGGGATTCAAAGGTGCGAAACCTTATCATCAGGCTTATGAAAAAGGGGTGAAGCTGGTTGGTGCCACCGCGCATTACGTCAGCAAAGACCTGGACGAAGGTCCGATCATCACTCAGGGCGTGGAGTCGGTGGATCATACCTACACGCCGGATCGCCTGGTAGCCAAAGGGCGCGATACCGAGCGTCTTGCACTGGCAAAGGCGATCAAATTGCATGTTGAGCGACGCTGTTTCCTCAATGGCAACAAGACCATTGTCTTCCCGGGGCACTGATCTTCCCTTCAACGCTCAGCTGCGCTAAATAACAAGCGGATCGCCCGGCAATCGGGTGATCCGCTTTTGTCATTTAGGGGATCTCCCTCCTCGCGTTCACGCCATCGCCCGATATGACTTCGCCTCGCCGCGAGGCATATGAAACCTCTACGTAAGAGCTGCTTCCAGAGCCGTTTTAAGTGTTAAAGCGTATGCATTTTGGGTGCTATCCGGCTCTCTGCCTGGCTGTAGTCTAAACGGTCCAAAGGGTACCCAAAATTAGTCCTGATATGCAGTTTGGTCGCCCCCCTTTAGGCCTCGTATTCAGTGCGTTCCTCATATCATTTCCTTATTCAAGCGTTACCGCTCGTTGGTAACCAAAGATCTGAAAAACGGCCGCACAATAAGAGGACGAGTAGATGGGCAAGCAAGAGCAAAAAGAGTTTGGTTTCGGCACACAAATCCGTAAATCTCCCTATTTCGACGCCACCGTGCGTTGGGGGGCGACCGGCTTCTCGGTCTATAACCACATGTATATTCCGCGTGATTTCGGTGACCCGGTACAGAACTTCTGGAACCTGGTAAACGATGCGATTCTCTGCGACGTCGCGGTAGAGCGTCAGGTTGAGATCACCGGGCCTGATGCTGCCAAGTTTGCTCAGCTGCTTACACCCCGTGACCTGTCAAAATGCGCCGTGGGTCAGTGC
>NZ_BMIJ01000001.1:0-453129 GCF_014641945.1 Marinobacterium zhoushanense | reverse complement strand
CGAAGGCGGCATCCTGAACGACCCGATCCTGCTGCGTCTGGAAGAAAACCGCTTCTGGATCTCCCTGGCGGACAGCGACATTCTGCTCTGGGCGCAGGGCGTGGCGGTCAATTCTGGTCTGGATGTACAGATCCGCGAGCCGGACGTGTCTCCGCTTCAGCTGCAGGGTCCGAAGTCCGGCGAGATCATGAAGGCGCTGTTCGGTGACAGCATCACCGATCTTCGCTACTACTGGCTGCGCGAATATGACCTCGACGGCATTCCGCTGATCGTCTCCCGCACCGGCTGGTCCAGCGAGCTGGGTTATGAGCTCTATCTGCAGGACTCCTCCAAGGGTGACGAGCTGTGGGAAAAGATCATGGCGGCGGGTGCGCCCTTTGGACTCAAGCCGGGGCATACATCGTCCATTCGCCGTATCGAAGGCGGCATGCTGTCCTACCATGCCGATATGGACATCAACACCAACCCCTACGAGCTGGGCCTGGATCGACTGGTTGAACTGGATATGGAAGCCGAGTTCATCGGCAAGGCGGCTCTCAAGCGTATCCGTGAACAGGGTGTATCCCGCAAGCAGGTTGGTCTGGTGATCGACGGTGCGGCGCTGTCGGGGCCGAACACCCGGTTCTGGTCCGTGGAAAAAGAGGGTCATTCCGTGGGCAAGGTCACCTCGGCCATCTTTTCTCCGCGTCTGGAGAAGAATATCGCGCTGGCGATGGTGAGCGCGGAGTGTGCGGAAGTTGGCATGACCCTGGAAGTGGATATGCCGAACGGGAAGCGGACCGCCACTGTCGTGGAAAGACCGTTCTTTGATCCCAACAAGAAAATCGCGGCGGCTTGATAGTCGCCAGCAAAAAGCACGGTGATAGCAGGCTATCACCGCAGGCTCTTCCAGGTGCACAGGATCTGGCCAGCGCCGCCAATACAGGCGGCTGAGACAGATTTTACGGGTGCCGTGATGCCCAAAGGGCAAACGGACACCTCCTGTGCCAAGGGACGCTCATCGCAACTATAAAAACAGAGCCTGGCCGAGCGCCAGCAGACAGGAGATATTGTATGGGGCTGTTCTCTTTTCTTCGTAAATCCCCGGATGCCAGCAAAGAGGGGCAGGGTCCCCTTCTACTGGAAAACATCCTTCGCGGTTACTCGATCGAGGTCATGCCGCGGACTGCTGAGAAGGTGGAGAGTTTTCGTGACATCCTGCCTGCAGGAACCCGTGTCTATATAGCCCATATCGACGGCACGCCGATTGAGGATATGGTGCGGACCGCTCGTCGCTTGGCCGACGAAGGCTTCCCCGTAATGCCGCATTTTCCTGCCCGTGGGATCAAGGACCGTGCTGAACTGGCAAACTGGATCGAGCTATATCAGGGCGAGGCGGGCGTAAAACAGGCGCTGCTCCTGGGGGGAGGGCTCAGCACTCCGGCTGGCGAATTCGAAAGCTCTATTCAGCTGATCGAGACCGGGCTGTTTAACGACTTCGAGCATCTGCACGTTGCCGGCCATCCTGAGGGAAACCGCGATATCGATCCCGATGGCTCTGACAGGCTGGTCATGCAAGCGCTGAAATGGAAGCGGGCGTTTTCCGAGCGCACCGATGCGAAGTTGGCGATCACGACCCAGTTCTGTTTCGAGGCTGCACCGGTGATCGCTTGGGCCGACCGGCTGGCAGAGGAGGGGATAGATCTGCCCATCCATATGGGCCTGGCCGGACCGGCCAAGCTGCAGACGCTGATGAAATATGCGTTGTCTTGCGGTGTGGGACCCAGCATGCGGGTACTACAACGCCGGGCCAAGGATGTATCCAAGCTGATTATGCCCTACGAGCCGACCGATATATTACTTGAACTCGCGGCTCATAAAGAGCGCCACCCGCACTTCGGCGTTGAGCAGGTGCATTTCTTCCCGCTGGGGGGAATTACCGCCAATGCAAATTGGATAACCGAGCATGGCGGGGCTTCAGGCCGGCCCGCTTCGGCAGCGTAACGCCAGTAAAGACAAACGGTACCGGAACCCCTTACCAGACACCTGTTTGTTTTTTCTTGGCTGGGCAATCGCAGTTTTTGAAGAGCTGTATAACTAAAACAACAACGAATATAAGCGCGCCGACCGTGCAGGTTGTTAACCTTTGTCAGGTGGTACGCGAATTGAGAAGGAGACAGACATGACTGCTCGGATTATCGACGGTAAGGCGTTCGCAGCAATACTACGTGAGAGTGTTGCTGAGCATGTTGCGCACCTCAAACAGACAAAAGGGATTACTCCCGGCCTTGCCGTTGTGCTGGTAGGAGATGATCCCGCATCCCAGGTCTATGTCCGCTCGAAAGGAAAGCAGACCGTTGAGGTCGGCATGCACTCCTACGAATACAAGTTGCCTGCCGATACCTCCGAATACGACCTATTGGCGCTGATTGAACAGCTCAATTACGATCTGTCGGTACACGGCATCCTCGTCCAGCTTCCCTTGCCGAAGCATATTGACGAAGCGTTGGTGATCAATGCGATTGATCCAGCCAAGGATGTGGATGGCTTTCATATCTCTAATGCAGGCCTGCTAGCCACCGGACAGAAGGCTATGGTGCCTTGCACCCCTTTGGGATGTCTCATGATGCTGCGCGAGTATTGCGGCAACCTGTCAGGGTTGAATGCGGTGGTGATCGGACGATCCAACATCGTCGGTAAACCCATGGCGCAGTTGCTGCTGCGGGAAAGCTGCACAGTAACCGTGGCCCATTCGCGCACGAAAAATCTGCCGGAGATCCTGCGAGAAGCCGATATTGTCGTTGCTGCGGTCGGCAGGCCTCTTTTCGTCCAATCCTACTGGCTCAAGGAGGGGGCAACCGTGATTGACGTGGGCATTAATCGCATTGACCAGGCAGACGGTACCACGCGACTGGTCGGCGATGTGGACTACGACACCGCCAAAGAGGTTGCTGGCGCGATCACCCCGGTACCCGGCGGCGTGGGGCCGATGACCATTGCTTGTCTGCTGGCGAACACAGTTACCGCATGCTGTCGCGCGCATTCCCTTCCCGAACCTAAACGTCTGACCATCTAATTGATGGATAAACGAGATATGCAGGCACTCTAAACCCGATCATTAGAGTCCTGCCTATCATCCTGTAGTGTGAAATAACCTCAGGTCAGGACCATCCTGGCTGGACCGATGATCGCCCCGGGATTGCAGGAGGCTTAATTAGGCTGCAGCCTAACGCTCCCGTCCCACACTGGCTGGCTATCCGCCCGCCCTTACCTCCACAGATGCCTGGATCTGGACGATACTGAGCCCCAGGGCGCCATGTCGTGTGGATAGCTACCCCTCAGCATTGCAGCGGAATGGCCGATAACTCAAGCGCTGGTGGGTATAATTACGAATCGACATAACAGGCGACGCCGACGACCATTTTTCTGTTCGGCCGCTTCCTCTGACGCTATACTCGCTTATCGCCGCTCGTGCGAACGCTTGGTTGGTGCTAAACCTACAAAACAGGCGGGTTGTACTTGGAGATTAGGCAAGATGCTGGCCTTCTGTTACTAACAAACTCACCATGGCTGCAGTTCACCCGTTTGCGTTAGCCGTTTGAAAATTGAAGATCTTCATCTGGGCAACTAAACTCCTGCCTATAGGATGCTATTTGTAGCGTTAAAAATATGAAAAAAGTCGCGCTAGATGCTATGGATGTCCGAATTTTGAGTGCTGTTCAGCAGCATGGACAAATAAGTAAGAATCAGCTTGCTGAATTGGTTAATCTTTCGCCAACACCCTGCTGGCTACGACTTACCAAACTCAAAAATGCGGGTCTTATAACGGGTTATAGAGGACAGGTCGCTGTTGATAAAATTATCGACATAACCAAGGTTTTTGTAACTGTTTCACTAAAGGCGCATAAAAAGTCAGATTTTGATCGGTTCGAAAAACGTATTCAGAGCATTGACGAAATAGTTGAATGCTGCGCGACTGGTGGTGGTTGTGACTATGTGCTCAAGGTCATAACAACCAGCCTGTTCAATTTTCAGGCGTTAATAGAGCAGTTACTTGACGAAGATATCGGAATCGATCGCTATTATATTTATATGGTAACCAAGGATGTTAAATCAACCTCGCTTAGTTTGTCGAAGCTGATGGAAATTAAGAATCGTACGAGCGAATAAGTATTACGTCCTATCGCTGTTTGGTTCAAGCCGAAGCGATAAGTATTTCGGATCGACGCCATTAAAAAAGCCGGCACAAAGCCGGCTTTTTTCTAAAGACGCACTAACGTATTTCCGTTTTGAGACCTTTATAAAGGCTCAAACACATCAGTGTTAGCACCAGAGTAAATGGCAGCCCGGTCGTGATCGCACCGGCTTGCAGTGCTGTTAACGCCTCGGTGCCGCCACCGACCAGCAGCACGGCCGCGATAATACCCACCAGAGTCGCCCAGAACAGGCGCTGCAGCATGGGGGCGTCGGTTTTGCCGCCGGAGGTGATGCTGTCGATGACCAGTGAGCCGGAGTCCGCCGAGGTAATGAAGAACACCAGTACCAGCATGACGGCAACGAAGGACATCAGCATAGTCAGCGGCAGGTTCTCGAACATCTGGAACATAGCCAGTGAAACATCGCTGATGCCGCCCGCCAGAGCGCCGACACCAGCCTGAGCCTGCTCCAGCGCAGTACCGCCGAACACGCCCATCCAGACCAGGGTCACCAGGGTTGGAACCAGCAGCACGGCAGTCATGAATTCGCGCACGGTACGGCCTCTGGAAACGCGGGCGATAAACATGCCGACGAACGGCGACCAGGACACCCACCAGGCCCAGTAGAATACAGTCCAGCCATGGTACCAGGTGCCGTCTTCACGACCGACCCAGTTACTCAGCGGCACGATGTTTTCGGCATAGCTACCCAGGATGGAGCCCATTGAACGGACAATGTCCAGCGTCGGGCCGAGCACGATAACCAGCGCGACCAGTCCGGCAGCGATGATCATGTTGATGTTGCTGAGTAGCTTGACGCCACCATTGAGACCACGTGCTACGGAAAGCAGTGCCACGCTGGTCACACCGGCGATAACCACGATTTGAGTGGTGATATTGTTTTCAATGCCAAATAGGTAGTTCAGGCCTCCGGCCGCCTGTTGCGCGCCAAGTCCCAGAGAGGTTGCCAGACCGAAGATAGTTGCCAGTACCGCCAGAATGTCGATAAGGTGCCCGATTGGTCCCCAGCAGCGCTCCCCCAGCAGCGGGTAGAAGGCCGAGCGCAGTGTCATCGGCAGACCCTTGTTATAGGCGAAGAACGCCAGCGCCAGCGCGACGACACCGTAGATCGCCCAGGGGTGTAGACCCCAGTGGAACATGGTGGCACCTAGCGCCATTGAAGCACCCTCTGGCGTCTTGGCTGCCGCATTCAGCGGCGTGCCGTACCAATCGGTGTAATAGGCAACCGGTTCGGCAACACTCCAGAACATCAGGCCAATACCCATACCAGCGGCAAACAGCATCGAGAACCAGGATACTGTGGAGAACTCAGGACGAGCGGAAGTACCGCCGAGGCGGATCCGGCCGATCGGTAGCGCAATCATGGCCAGGCAGAAAATAACGAAGGCGTTAGCGCCAATCATGAACAGCCAGTCAAAGTTTTCGATCGACCAGCTGCGCGCGCCTGTCAGGGCAACCTTAGCTTCGGCGGGAAACAGCAGCGTTCCGATAATGAAAAGCAGAATCAGACCGGCGCTTACGCCAAAAACAGGGTTATGAATGTCCATACCCATAACCTGAACGTTATCCTGCCCTACGGTATAGTCCGTATCGTAGTATCCCGTTTCTTCGTCGAGGCCCATATTGCGTTCGGTTGGCAATATGGTGCGTTGAGCGGTTTGGTTCATTATATAAATCCTGTTTGTTTTTATTCTCACAGTGCCGAAATAAATCCGACAACTGATCGTAGAAAGAGTGGCGTTTACTGTAAAACGACGTTTTCTAAGCAGGTTGATTAGCACCGTTAGTGCTGAATAATCACGCTGTGAATTATTTTTGGAGGTGAGCTTCTGAAGCAAAGACTAATGAGCCGATAGAGCGCTTGAATGCTATATCGGCTCGGGAGTGCGCATGGTTATCGCCAGGTGATAGTGGCAAATCAGTTGATAAGAGAGAGGAATTCGGCGCGTGTGGCGCCGCTTTTGCGGAATTGCCCCAGCATCATCGACGTCGTCATCAAGCCATTCTGTTTTTCCACACCTCGCATCATCATGCACATGTGTTGTGCTTCGACCACGACGCCGACGCCGGCCGCGCCGGTAACCTCCATTATGCAGTCCGCAATCTGTTTGGTGAGGTTCTCCTGAATCTGCAGGCGGCGAGCAAAGAGGTCAACAATACGCGCTATCTTGGACAGTCCGATCACCTTTCCGGACGGGATGTAGGCGACATGGCACTTACCAATAAAGGGCAGCAGGTGGTGTTCGCACAATGAATAGAGCTCGATATTTTTAACGATCACCATTTCGCTGTTGTCGGACTCGAACAGAGCACCGTTGACAACCTCTTCCAGACTTGTCCGGTAGCCGCTGGTCAGATACTCCAACGCCTTCGCTGCACGTGCCGGGGTATCGACCAGACCTTCGCGATCAGGATTCTCGCCAATGGTACGAATAATGGAGGTAAACATCTCTTTCAAGGGCTTCACCAAAGAGTCTATAGGAAGAGTTTGCGAACGAGCCTGTGGACATGTCCGTGAATTAAGAATTCAAACTCTTCTGAAAAAGTTAAAAAATGCCGCTTCGGAGGGTACCTCGGCGGCGAAGTGCCATCGTTTACCGCACACACCGAGTTTCAGGGACAGGGTTGTCCAAACGTTCGGTTGGGTGCAGCTAAATTTAACCGGCTTGCCAAAGGTCGCATCGTTGCCACCCCAGTGGGTGGGTTATCTTTTTCGCTGAGCGTTTTCCAACACATCGCGCAGCAGCTCCTCGGCACTCGGATGGTATATCGGCATCTCCAGCACCTGCTCGGCGGTCATCTGGTGGGTGATGGCCAGTGCCAGAATGTGGGCCAGGTGTTCGGCCTGATAGCCAAGCAGTTCTGCTCCCAGGATCTTGCCTGTTTGTGCCTCCAGGTACACCTGAATGCGGCCATCAACCTTGTTCCACACGATATGTCGAGGGCTGGAGAATGGCAGCTCACCAACGATAATCTCCTGGTTTTGCAGCTCCTGGTAGGTTTTGCCAACAATCGCCATCTGCGGGTCGGTAAAGTAGATCATCAGCGGCGTGCGGCGTTTGGCGTCCACCGTATTCGGGTAGTTCATGGCATTGTCAGCTGCGATGCGGCCTTCATCGAAAGCTTCATGCCATACCGGTAGCACGTCGGTTGCATCGCCGGCGATGAAAATGGGGTGGCCGGGGTAGCGCAGGGTATCGGGATCGAAAGACAGATTGCCGTGCTGATCGGACTCGACGCCGGCGGCCTCAAGATTCAGACGATCGACATTGGACACTCTGCCGGTTGCTACCAGCACACGGTCGAATACCTTGGTTACCGTCTCGTCATTTGACTGCCGGTACTGGATCCATGCGCCTTCATCCTCCCAGGTTCTCTCCACGGTGCCGCTGGGATATATCTCCAGTTCCTTGCTGAGGACCTCAAGCGTCTCCTGCTGCATATCTGGATGGGTGAGGCCGCCGATTCTTCCGGAGCGGCCATACAGCGTGGTTTCAACACCCAGCCGATGCAGTGCCTGGCCCAGCTCCAGCGCAATGACCCCCAGGCCAATGACAGCAACGGAGCGCGGCAGGTCGGTTATTTCGAATATCGTATCGCTGGTAAGCACGCGCGACATGACAGGCTGGAACACGTCATTGACTTCCGGCCTTGAGCCACAGGCAAGAATGATTTTCTTCGCCTTGACTTCGATCTCTTCGCCAACAACCAGGTGGCCTGGCGCGATAAAGCGAGCGCGCCCCTCGATCTTATGGTGGGCGGGGATTTTCTCGACATACTGGAGGTTACGCGCAACAAAGCGATGGTCCCGCTCCCGGCGCATGCGTTCCAGCACTTTGCTGCCATTGACTGTCCCGGTGCTTTCGATACCGAAAAACTCGCTGGTTTCGATATCGTGCGCATGATCGGCGGCGGTAATCAGCAGCTTACTGGGCATGCACCCGACTCGCGCGCAGGTTGTGCCGTAGGGGCCATCCTGGATCATGACCAGGCTGTCCGTTTTGCGACTGATCTTAGAGTAAGCGCCTAATCCGGCTGTCCCAGCGCCAATAATTGCATACTCGACGTCGATGATTTTCATCTTTGGCTTTCTCCGTTGTTTTATATCAGCTGGGAGGAGATACAGGCATTAAGTCGCTTACTTTTTACGTCTAAAGGCCTTGAATTGAAATTCAAATATACTTTTTAAAAGTTAGTAAACGAACGTATAGGCACTTTGTTAAAAAGGTTCATTACGTCGATCTGGGCTTCACGTTACCTTGATGGGGTTAGGGAGTAAAACGATCCTTTCTAAGTGCATTGATTAGGATTCGTAACCCAAAGGAAGTTTTTGTTGTGTCATTCGTATCCAGGCATGGGCAACAGATGAGATGAGGGAGTCCACAGAGGCTCTGTCCTGGCTGGTATTGTCCTGGCGCAAGGCCAGGCAGAATAAGGCCTCCAGAGAGTTTGGGTGAGCGCGGCCTGGTTTAGCTGGGATATGCCTAGTCTGAATGGTCTAAGGATTAAGAAAAAATAGTCCTATAACAGATGTTTTTGACTACATTTAGCCCCCGCCTTCGGTAGGTTCTTCATATCATGTATGGAGTTGCTCAGGTAAACGAATAAGAAGGTTTTGTCAGATGTCTATACATGAAGCAGAAATATGCTGGTACCAGAGACCGCATGACACAGATGAAAAGACTTACTCTCGCAATCACGTTGTAACGTTGAACGGCAATCAGAAGCTTGATGTTTCGGCGTCCGTCGATTTCAAGGGCGATCCTGATTGCGCAGATCCAGAGCAGATGCTTGTTAGTGCGGTATCCAGTTGCCATATGCTGTTTTTCCTGGCGATTGCAGAGTTTCAGGGGCTAAAGGTTGAGTCCTATCAGGATAATCCACAGGGATTTCTGGAAAAAAGCTCAAAAGGTGGAATGGAAGTTACACGTATAGTTTTGACACCGAAAATCGTTTTTGTTGGTGATAAGTCTCCTGACCAGGAAACGATTAAAAAAATCCATGAAAGAGCACACAAAAACTGCTTTATCAGGAACTCAGTAACGGCCAGTGTCGAAATCAATCATTCGTAAACTTGATATTTAGAGGAGAGAAAGCATGCGTATCAATTCATCAAATGAAGACATTCTGCTTAGAACCGATAGTAATGGTGCGGTCTTTCTTTCCCTGAACCGGCCGGACAAATTGAATACGCTGTCTGAAGCGATGTTGATCGCCTTGCAAACCGAACTGGACGATATCGCCGCGGACCCCAGTGTTCGCTGTGTGGTGATCAGCGCTGAAGGTCGCGGGTTCTGTGCAGGCCACGATCTGCAGGAGATGCGCTCGCATCCGGAGCGGGAATACTACCAAGCATTGTTCAAGCGCTGCGGCAAAATGATGCAGAGTATCGTAGCGCTGCCGGTTCCGGTGATCGCAAAAGTTAGTGGTATAGCGGCGGCAGCGGGCTGTCAGCTGGTCGCCAGCTGTGATCTGGTTATCGCCGCCAGATCGGCGCGCTTCGCGGTACCGGGCATAAACGTTGGATTGTTCTGTTCAACGCCCGCTGTTGCACTTTCAAGAAGCATCTCGGCCAAACGCGCCTTCGATATGCTGGTGACCGGTGATGTCATCGATGCTGAAACGGCATTGGACTGGGGGCTGATCAGCAGCGTCGTGGCCGACGAGGAGCTGGACGACGCAGTTGCCGCGAAAGTGGAGAAGATCCTGAGCAAGAGTCCCTCTGCCGTTCGCTATGGCAAGTCCATGTTCAACCCTCAACGGCAGATGTCCTTGTCTGAAGCCTATGAATTTGCAGGCAATGTGATGGCTGAGAACATGATGAGCCCCGATGCAGGGGAAGGCATTGATGCATTCCTGGAGAAGCGTAAGCCGACCTGGGAGCAGCCGACTCGGTAACAGCTGCACAACGTTCGCTGGCGAAAACCTGTTCTGTCCGCTGGCGGGTAATAGAGGTCTAGCCTGATTTAATCCTGGTCTACTTTTTCGTTTAAAAATAAGAGTACAAATATTATGAACGGGTTATGTTCTTATAATCAGGCGCTCGAAAAGACGCCAGCCAATTACGTGGCACTCTCTCCGCTAAGTTTTATCAAACGGGCTGCATCTGTTTATGCTGACAGCACCGCTTTGATATATGGCGATATATCCTATACCTGGGCTGAAACCTATCGACGTTGCCGTCAGCTAGCCTCGGTATTGAAAGGCTACGGTATCTCCAGGGGCGATACCGTCTCCGTCATGCTGCCCAATGTGCCTGCAATGTATGAGGCGCATTTCGGGGTGCCGATGACGGGGGCGGTCCTGAACTCAATCAATATCCGCCTGGATGCCGAGGCCGTAGCCTTTATCCTCAGTCATAGCCGGACCCGGTTGCTGCTGGTGGATCCGGAGTATGCAGGTGTCGTAGAGAAAGCACTGTCGATGCTTGAGAGCCCGGCGCCTATCGTCATCAATGTTGCCGATCCGAGCTGCGGCCTGGAAGCCTCTATCGGTGACCTCGAATACGAGGCATTGCTGGCCGAGCAATCGGAATTGGCAGAGTGCACACTGCCGCTCGATGAGTGGGATGCAATCGCATTGGGCTATACCTCGGGTACGACAGGCAATCCGAAGGGGGTAGTCACCCACCATCGTGGCGCCTATCTGAATGCGGTCAGTAACGTCCTGTCCTGGGGTATCGCCTCCAATGTGGTCTACCTGTGGACCTTGCCGATGTTTCACTGCAACGGTTGGTGCTTCCCCTGGACGCTGGCCGCGATTGGCGGCACCAACATCTGTTTGCGCAAGGTCGACCCGGAGCTGATTCTGCAGCTGATCAAGCAGCATGGCGTCACACACTACTGTGGTGCACCGATCGTACATTCGATGATCGCTGATGCCGCCTCGGTCCAGTCCTCGCCTATCGAGCACAAGGTTTCCGGGCTGATTGCCGGTGCCGCGCCGCCCGCGGCGGTACTGGCGAAGATGGAGCGAATCGGGATCGAACTCACCCATGTCTATGGTCTGACCGAAACCTATGGCCCTGCCACCGTATGCGTCAAGCAGGATGACTGGGCGGATCGCAGCCTGGAGGAAAGGGTTCGGCTCAACGGTCGTCAGGGCGTGACCTACCCGCTTCAGGAAGAGGTTGTGGTGCTTGACCCGAACACGATGCAGCCGGTGCCTGCCGATGGCAAGACGGTTGGCGAGATCATGTTCCGGGGCAACATCGTCATGAAGGGGTATCTGCGTAACGAGGCTGCTACCGAAGAGGCGTTTGCCGGTGGTTGGTTCCATACCGGTGATCTGGCGGTCGTACATGAGGACGGCTACCTCAAGATCTCTGACCGTTCGAAAGATGTGATCATTTCGGGTGGAGAGAACATCTCCTCGCTGGAGGTTGAGGATGTCATTCAACGCCACCCCGATGTCGAGCTGGCGGCGGTGGTGCCACTTCCAGATGAGAAGTGGGGCGAAGTACCGGCGGCCTTCGTGCAGCTGTGCATAGGCAGTGAACTGACCGAGCAGGAGCTGATCGAGTTCTGTCGGCAAAACATGAGCCGATTCAAGGCGCCGAAGAAAATCATCTTCGAGCGTATCCCCACAACCTCAACCGGAAAGATCCAGAAGTTCGTCCTGCGTCAGCAGCTAGCGCAAGCGCAAGCGAGCTGAACCGGTGCAGGAGGCGCATCGCTGGATAGTTGTGCAAGAAGAGCCAACTATTCAGTCGATGTGCTGCTAAGAGGTAGGTCTTAGGATAGCCCCCGCGCGTGTCTGCATGCGTGACGTGGCTCTGGAGAGTACTTGTTATGTCACGACTCCCCCCTCTCATCGCGCTCTCGTATTTCGAGGTTGCCGCCCGCACCAAAAGCTTCGCCAAGGCTGCGAAGGAGCTGAATGTCACCCCGGCAGCGATCAGTCACCAGGTCAAAGCGCTTGAGGAGTATCTGGGGGTTGAGCTGTTTGTTCGACATCACCGCCGCGTCAGCCTTACCCCCGCCGCGCGTGCGGCCCTGCCCGAGCTGCATGAAGGCTTCCAGGTTCTGGCCAACGCCGTCGATAAAATTCGCCTGTACAGTGAAGAGCGCAAAGTGATCACCGTCTGTGCCGAACCGCTGTTCGCCACCAAATGGATCGTACCGCGTCTGCACCGTTTTTATGCCCAGTTCCCTGATGCCGAAGTGCGGCTGCAGGCGAGCTTGCACTCGGTTGACTCGTGTCGTGACAGCGGATTTGGTGTATCGCAGCTCAAGCGAGCCGGGATCGATGTGTCGGTTCGACTGGGCTATGGCGACTATGAGGATCTGGAACTACATCGCATGATGCATCTTGATCTTGTGCCGATGTGCAAACCGGGGCTGAGTTCCGAAGCCGCATTCATGGCGTTAAATTCTGACACCCTGTTATGTGATCGCACCCTGGCTCGCTTTGAGGATCTTTGCGGCTGGCGAGAGTGGTTCCGACAGCAGGGCCAGGAGGAGCTGAACGCCTGTAAGGTGCTGCAGTTTGGTAATGGACTGCTGGCACTGGAGGCGGCCATCTCCGGGCAGGGGGTGGTATTGGGCTCAAAAGAACTGCTGTCTACTGAGTTGGAGGCCGGCAAGTTGGAGGTGCTGGTTGACCGTCCGATGCGATGCGCCCAGGCGTATTACGTAGTCAGCCCCGGGTTGAACAGGGAGCGAGCCATCGCCGGAGAGTTTCGGGATTGGTTGTTGGGCGAAATGAATCTCCCATCGAGCTATGGTTCGGAGTAAATGTCGTATCGGTCATCGATCTGCGACTCGATAATGGGACCCCTAAATTGTTGGGTCAACAGTTACTCCGTTGAGCTTTTTGC
This sequence comes from Marinobacterium zhoushanense, assembly GCF_014641945.1. GTDB lineage: Bacteria > Pseudomonadota > Gammaproteobacteria > Pseudomonadales > Balneatricaceae > Marinobacterium_D > Marinobacterium_D zhoushanense. The sequence goes on along the minus strand of NZ_BMIJ01000001.1, from coordinate 440,115 downwards.
AAATGGATAAGTAGTGACGATTTCACTCCAAAATATTGAAGCCAGTTTATGACTGACCTACCCATCTCGCTACTACGCACCTTCGTTATAGTATCTGATACGCTCAACCTCACGGCAGCGGCCAAACAGCTGCATAAAGCACCATCTACAGTCAGCATGCAGTTGAACCGACTTGAAGCTTTAGTCACGATAACGCTGCTAGAGCGTGGTCAACACGGTGTCAAATTAACGGCGGCGGGCGAGCAATTGCGGTCTCACGCTCATCAGTTGCTCGCTCTGCACGATCGGATTCTGGGTACCTTTCTGAATGCCGGCATTAAGGGCGAAGTACGTCTTGGCACTCACGACCATTATGTAACTCAGTCGCTCACTTCATTACTTCAGACTTACGCGCTCTCTTACCCAGAGGTGAGGCTTGAGGTCGTCTGCGATCATCGTCCCCACTATCTAGCGTCACTGGTCGCAGATGGAGAGCTAGATATAGCTCTCGTCGACATGTCGTCGTTGTCGGACATTGGTCTGCGCATTGGGCACGACCAATTGGTCTGGGTGAAGGCGGAAGCACATCCACTGCAGCTTAGCGCCCCCATACCGCTGGCGCTATTTCCAGAGGGAAGCGTTGACAGGGAAGAGGCACTTCGCCTACTGAAACAATATAACCTACCGCATCGCATTGCCTTCACCAGTCACAGTCGGACCAGCATACTCGCGGCCGTACGGGCAGGTATTGGCATTGGTGTCGTTCCAAAGACGATGCTTGAATCCGGGATGATCACTATTGGCGAGGAATTACCCATATTGCCGCAAACCGAGATCAGACTCATCGTCGCCGCAAATATTAACGAAGCATCAGCCCGGCTCGTTAGCACAATCAAACAAAGCCTGCTTCAGCCTCAATCAGGATCACACTAATCTGTGATTTACCACATCGCATCTTGATTCCTATCGTTCCTCTCTGTGGGGAACGTTTCTAATATTTTGTAGTTACCCCTGCGATTGCAGCCGTCTGATCGTTCAAATACCGTCTCTTCCAGATAACACATATGGCGTTACCCGCCTATTCTTGATAGAAGTATAAAAGCTCCAAGTGCAGGGTGTCTGGAATGCTTTCAAAGAAGTTGGCTGCGCGTCTAGGTCTGGTAAAGGGTGAAGAGCCCTATCTAACGGTGACCTTGGCGCGCCTGAGGCAATATGGGACGCCCACCGAAAAGAAGGTCATATTGGGTGGATGGCTGCTTTCCCTGCTGGCCTCCATCAGCTTTGGCCTGCTCGTTGTCGTAGAGGGCTGGTCTGGTCTCCCCGTACCGTTCGGCGGTATCGAGGTGTTCATTACCATCTACCCGCCTTTCCTGATCTGTCTCTGGTGGACGCTCTGTTTCGGTTGGCTCTGGGGGGCGATACCCGCGTATCTTGCCACCTTTGTGCTGGCGCTCTATTCCGGGATGCCACTGCAATGGGCACTGCTGTTCAGTTTCGCCAACCCGCTGGGTTTTGCGGCCATCTCCATAGGCTATCGCGCCATCCGCGTTCCGCGTGATCTTCGCAGCGTTCAGTCCATTGCTTTCTATGTGCTCATTACCTTCATCGGCGCTATCTTCAGCTCCGCCGGTGCGCTGATTTGGTGTTATACAAACCAGATTGACACCATCGGGTTGTTGCCTATCTGGCAGGGCTGGTGGTTGGGCGGTTTCCTCCAGTCGGTGCTGATCGTCGGCCCGATTCTCTTTTTCACCCAGCCCTTTGTGGCGCTCTGGCAGAGGACACGCTCCGAGCTTCGAGCACCTGAGGTTGAAGACCTAAGCCGGCGTATCCTGCGGCTGGTGTTGGTGCTGGTCCTCGGCGTCTTGGGCTATGGATATCTGACCATCAAGCTGGGAGTCGACCGGGTTGAGTCGGCATTGGAGGCTGTACCGGGCTCACCGTTGCTGGACGCGACGGACGTCTTGACCTCGACAGTCTGGATCTTCTTTTGGGTCGTGGCCTTGATCGTGCTGTCGATCGGGGTGTTCAACTACCGTATCTTCACCCGCTGGGAGAGCGTGGTAGACGCGCTGATGGCCGAGCTTAGCCGTCTGGCGCAGACCGACTATCTGACCGATCTGCCCAACCGGCGGGCTATGTCGGAAGTGCTGGAGAAGCAGTTCAGCCGATTCGAGCGGCATGCGGAGCCGGGGGCACTGTTGATGCTCGATCTCGATCACTTCAAGGAGGTCAACGATCGCTACGGCCATGCGGCGGGCGATCAGGTGATTCGACGCTTCGCCGAGATAGTGCGTGCTGAGATCCGGCTGGAGGACACCGCCTCCCGTTGGGGAGGGGAGGAGTTCTTGATCCTGCTGCCGCGCGTCGACCAGACGGGCGCTCAGGCCTTCGCCGAGCGACTGCGCAGCTCAGTACAGGAGCATGCCGTTGAGCATAAGGGGCAACAGATCCATTACACGGTGTCTATCGGCATCGCCTTTATCGGTAAGGGGGCGACTCTGGACGACTGGATAAGCCAGGCCGACGATGCGCTCTATACCGCCAAGCAGCAGGGGCGTAACCAGGTTGTGATGCGGGCAGGCGGAGATAGCGACAGCGCAGTGGTCAGCGAGGACGCTGCGCCGACAAGTTGATCCTTTCAGTACTTACGCGACGGGTCGATAACCCAACTGCTCCGATATCGCCTCGCCCGCCGCAACCACATCCGCAATCCACTCATCCTTGCGCCGCTCGATCGGCGCCGACAGGGACAAACCTGCCACCGGCTGGTTGCTCTGATCGTAGATCAGCACCCCGATACAGCCGACGCCGATCTCCGCTTCCTCGTTATCCAGCGCATAGCCCCGCTCGGCGGAGATCAAGCACTCCTCGGTCAGCGCATCCAGCGAATTTAAGGTATTGCGGGTGTAGGCGGGCAGGTTGGTGCGCTGGGCATAACCGGCAATCTCCTGGGCGCCGCCCTTACCCAGCATCAGCTTACCGACCCCGGTCACATGCAGCGGTGCCCGGCTGCCGACGATCTGCTGCACATGCATCATACGGTTGGGGGTGGCTTTCTCGAAATAGATCACCACATCGCCCTCGCGAATGGTCAGGTTGATCGTCTCCCCCAATTTATCCCTCAGCTTCGCCATATAGGGCATCGCCACCGCACGCAGGTCGATATCGGTGTGCAGCCGGTTGCTGAGTTGCAGCAGGCGCTGACCCAGCCGGTATTCGCCGGCACCGCTGCGCTCGACGAAGCGGTTATCGATCAACGAGTGCAGGATCCGGTACGCGGTAGAGGGGTGCAGTCCGGCATCGGCGCTCAACACCTTCAGCTTGACCGGCTTGGAATAGCGGGAGATGACATCCAGCAATACGGCGGCCCGGTCGATGACTTGGATGCGGGCTTCCGGCTTTGATTCTGACATTGATCTGCCTCTCGAGAATGACGCTAACGACCACTGTGGGTAATTTTTGTCCAAATTACCATGATGCGACAAAAAACCGCAATGTTTCATAATGTGAAATTAATCGTTTTTGCCGTTTTATGTTTATTTATAGCTTTAAAAGCAATGGGTTATATTTTTTTGCTGACTTTTTGGTCAGGTTTTCATAATGTGAAATACGTTGCGTATTGCGGATTTATTTCGTTCTTCATATGTTGGTATCGACTTAAGTATTACGCCCCGGCGAGTCGCTGAGGTTTAACGCTGCACTCTCCAAACCAGAAGACCAAAAAGAGCGAATCACCATGTCAGACCAGAACCCCGTTTTCATACCAGGCCCGACCAACATTCCTGATCGGTTGCTCAATGCGATGCATATGCAGACCCGCGACCACCGCGCACCGGACTTCGTCGAGACCTTCGCGCCCGTGCTGCAGGACTGCAAGCGTGTATTCGGTACCGAAAACGGGCAGGTGATCACCTTCCCGGCCAGCGGTACCGGCGGATGGGAAGCCTCCATCACCAACACCCTGTCCGCGGGTGACACGGTACTGGTGGCGCGTTACGGCATGTTCTCCCACCGCTGGATCGACATGTGCCAGCGTCATGGCCTCGAAGTTCAGGTGATCGACTGCGAGTGGGGTTCAGGTGCACCGGCTGACAAGTTCGAACAGGCGCTGCGCGCCGACAAGGACAAGAAGATCAAGGTAGTGCTGGCGACCCATAACGAAACCGCCACCGGCGTTAAGAGCGATATCGCGGCGGTTCGCCGTGCGATGGATGCCGCCAATCACCCGGCCATGCTGTTCGTCGACTGCGTAAGTTCGCTGGCTTCCATGCCGTTCGAGATGGACAAGTGGGGCGTCGATATCGCGGTTTCCGGCTCGCAGAAGGGTTTCATGCTGAGCACCGGTATGGCGATCCTCGGCGTTAGCCAGAAGGCGCTGGCGGCGATGGAGACCGCGACGCTGCCGCGTACCTTCTTCGACTTCCGCGACATGATGGCGGCCAACGCCAACGGCGGCTTCCCCTACACGCCGCCGCTGCAGCTGATCTACGGCATGCGCGAGAGCCTGAAGATGCTGTTCGAAGAGGGGCTGGAGAATGTTTACGCCCGTCACTTCCGCCTGGCGGAGGGTGTACGCAAGGCGGTCGACGCCTGGGGCCTGAAGCTGTGCGCCAAGTCGCCGGAGCTGTACTCCGACACCGTTAGCGCCATCTACGTACCGGAAGGGTTCGACAGCAACAAGCTGACTGAGCACGCGTTCAACACCTACGGCGTCTCCTTCGGTATCGGCCTGGGCCAGATGAACGGCAAGGCGTTCCGTATCGGCCACCTGGGCATGCTGACCGACGTTATGTGTCTGTCGGGCCTTGCCACCATCGAGATGGCGATGGCCGATCTGAACTATCCGATCGAGCTGGGCTCGGGTGTACGGGCGGCGCAGGAGTACTACCGCGCCACCGCCGCTGCCAATCAATAACTGCGATCACAGAGGTATGCCGTGAGCGAGACAACGATGAAGATTCCAACTTACGACGATGTACTGATCGCCCATGAGCGGATCAAGCCCTACATCCATGAAACGCCGGTGCTGACCTCCCGGTTCCTGAACGAACTGACCGGCGCCGAGCTGTTCTTCAAGTGCGAGAACTTCCAGAAGGCCGGTGCGTTCAAGGTGCGTGGCGCCTGTAACGCCGTGTTCGGTCTGACTGAAGAGCAGGCCAAGGTCGGAGTGGCCACTCACTCCTCCGGTAACCACGCGCTGTCCCTGTCCTATGCGGCAGGCCAGCGCGGCATCCCGGTCACCGTGGTCATGCCGCGTACTGCGCCGCAGGCGAAGAAGGATGCGGTGATCGGCTACGGCGGCAAGATCGTCGAGTGCGAGCCCTCCACCAGCTCACGCGAAGCCACCTTCGCCGAGGTGGTGGCCGAGTCCGGTGCCGAGTTCGTGCACCCGTACAACGATCCGCGCGTTATCGCCGGCCAGGCGACCTGCTCCAAGGAGCTGCTGTCCCAGGTGGAGAACCTGGACGCGGTGATCGCACCGATCGGCGGTGGCGGCATGATCTCGGGCACCTGCCTGACCCTGTCCACCATCGCACCGCAGGTGAAGATCTACGCTGCCGAGCCGCTCAACGCGGATGACGCCGCGCGCTCCTTCCGTGCCGGCCACATCATCGCCGACGATGCGCCGGAGACCGTGGCCGACGGCCTGAAGGTGCCGCTGAAGGATCTGACCTGGCACTTCGTCAGCAACCATGTCACCGACATCCTCACCGCCACCGAGGAGGAGATCGTCGATGCCATGAAGCTGATCTGGAAGCGGATGAAGATCGTGATGGAGCCGAGCAGCGCCGTACCGCTGGCGACCATCCTGAAGAACCCGGAGGTTTTCCGCGGCAAGCGCGTCGGCGTGATCATCACCGGCGGCAACGTGGACCTCGACAAACTGCCCTGGCTCAAGTGAACGGCTGATAAGTAGACCAACTACAGGAGAACAATAGTGAACGCACAAACTGATCTGCACGACCTCGAAGTAGGCTACGACGTTCCAGCCGTACCGGGCATGGATGAAGCCGATATCCAGACCCCCTGTCTGATCCTCGATCTGGATGCCCTGGAGCGTAACATCAAGAAGATGGGCGACTACGCCAAGGCCCACGGCATGCGCCACCGGGTTCACGGCAAGATGCACAAGTCGGTGGATGTGGCCAAGCTGCAGGAAGAACTGGGCGGCGCCATCGGCGTCTGCTGCCAGAAGGTCTCCGAAGCAGAAGTGTTCGCCCGCGGTGGCATCAAGGACATCCTGGTTTCCAACCAGGTCCGCGATCCGCTGAAACTGGACCGCCTGGCGCAACTGCCGAAACTGGGTGCGCGCACCATCGTCTGCGTCGATGACATCGACAACGTCGCCGAACTGTCGGCCGCCGCGCAGAAGCACGGTACCGAGCTGGAGTGCTTCGTCGAGATCGACTGTGGCGCGGGCCGTTGCGGCGTCACCACCACCGAGGCTGTAGTCCAGATCGCTCAGGCGATCGACGCCGCCGCCAACCTGAAGTTCACCGGCATCCAGGCCTACCAGGGCGCCATGCAGCACCTGGATACCTACGAGGCGCGCAAGGAGAAGCTGGATATCGCCATCGCCCAGGTCAAGGCCGCCGTGGATGGCCTCAAGGAGGTGGGGCTGGAACCGGAACTGGTCTCCGGCGGCGGCACCGGCTCCTACTACTTCGAGAGTAACTCCGGGGTCTACAACGAGCTGCAGTGCGGTTCCTACGCCTTCATGGATGCCGACTACGGCCGCATTCTCGACAGGGACGGCAAGCGTATCGACCAGGGGGAGTGGGAGAACGCCCTGTTTATCCTCACCAGCGTCATGAGCCACGCCAAGACCGACAAGGCGATCTGCGACGCCGGTCTGAAGGCACAGTCAGTGGACAGCGGTCTGCCGTTTGTCTTCGGCCGCGACGATGTGGAGTACATCAAGTGCTCCGACGAGCATGGCGTGATCTCCGATCCGAACGGTGCGCTGAAGGTGAACGACAAGCTGCGCCTGGTGCCGGGCCACTGTGACCCGACCTGCAACGTACACGACTACTACGTCGGCGTACGTAACGGCAAGGTCGAAACCCTGTGGCCGGTATCCGCCCGCGGTAAGGCGTACTGATCCCACTCCTGCTGCCCTCAGGGGCAGCAGGCCTTCACGAGAGGAGAGATTGAATGACGACTCTTGCTAATGCAGCAGGTGTAAACGGAACCGAGCGAGATACCCTGGTCTCGGTCGTATCCGAAGCGGTCTGCGAACAGATCGTCGGCCGCCCCGAGGCGTTCAAGGCGGTCGAGAGCGTATTCGGCGCCATGGCGCGCGGCGATGCCTACAACTTCCCGGTGGTGCGTGAGGCGATCGGCCATGCCGATGCCCTGTACGGCTTCAAATCCGGTTTCGACCGCGCCGGCATGGTCCTCGGCGTCAAATCCGGCGGTTACTGGCCGGGCAACGTACAAAAGAACCTGACCAACCACCAGTCCACGGTGATCCTGTTCGACCCCGATACCGGCCGCCTGAAAGCGCTGGTTGGCGGCAACTACCTGACCGCCGTGCGCACCGCCGCCGCCTCAGCCGTGTCCATCGCCTACCTGGCCCGCAAGGACGCCAAGGTACTGGGCATGGTCGGAGCAGGGCACCAGTCCACCTTCCAACTGCGCGCCGCGCTTGAGCAGCGTGAGTTCGAAAAGGTGGTGGCGTGGAACCCGCACCCGGAATACCTGAGCCGTCTGGCCGCGGTGTGCGACGAACTGCGTGTGCCGTTCGAAGCGGTCGAGCAGGACCGGTTGGGCGCGCAGGCGGACGTGATCATCACCATCACTTCGGCGTTCGAACCGCTGCAGATGAGGGATTGGATCAAGCCGGGTACTCACATCGCCTGCATGGGCACCGACACCAAGGGCAAGATGGAGGTCGATCCTGAGCTGCTGGCGGCGGCGAGCGTGTTCACCGATGAGGTGGCTCAGTCGATCTCCATCGGCGAAGCCCAGCATGCAGTGGCCTCAGGGCTGATCAGCGAAAGCGACATCACGCCAATCGGCCAGGTGATCAACGGCACCCATCCCGGCCGTCGTGACGACCAGGAGATCACCCTGTTCGACGGCACCGGCGTGGGCCTGCAGGATCTCGCCGTGGCTTCGGCTGCCGCCAAGCTGGCGCTCGAGCAAGGTCTGGCCACCCAGATCGCACTGTAACACCGCACATCCCCCTCGCCTGGCGAGGGGGCACTTCCGACGCTTTACCATCGATTAAAACAGGTACCGATCATGAGTTCTGCTGCACGACTGCGTCTACGTGAACTGCTGGAGACTCGGCAGTGCGTACGATGCGCCTCGGTTTTCGATCCCCTCTCGTCACGCATGGCCCAGGAGATCGGCTTCTCGGTCGGCATACTCGGCGGCTCGGTCACCTCGTTGATGGCCCTCGGCGTGCCGGATATCTATCTGCTGACCCTCAGCGAACTGGCCGACCAGGCGCGCCGCGTGTGTCAGGCCTCCAACCTGCCGGTGATCGTCGATGGCGATAACGGCTACGGCAACGCCCTCAACGTGATGCGCACGGTCACCGAACTCGAACACGCCGGTGCCGCCGTCATCACCATCGAAGACACAGTTATCCCCAGGCGCTACAAACAGCCGGAGCTGAACCTGAGCAGCATCGAAGAGGGGTGCAGCAAACTGCACGCCGCGCTCAGCGCGCGTCGAGAGAGCGGCATGGCAATATTCGCCCGCACCCACGCCCAGCAACCCTACGAGCAGATAGTGAAGCGTGTGGCTGCCTACAGTCGCACCGGTGTCGACGGTATCTGCCTCTTCGGCCACACATCCGAAGCGCTGCTGGAGCTGCTGAGTAATGTGACCGACCTGCCGCTGATGCTGATCGACTACGCCAAGTCAGAGCTGAGCATCGACGAACTGAGCCAGCGGGGCGTGCGGATCCACTTCAACGGCCACCGCGCCTACGAAGAAGGGGTCAAGGCGGTCTACCGGTCGCTGCTTCAGCTCCATACCGGCAGCGATATCGACTGCGATCACAATGCCAAGCAACTGATCGGACGTTTCGCCCGTCAGCAGCAGTTCAACGCCTTGAGTACGGATTACTTAGATCCAGCTTGATTGCGCCATCTCCAATAAACGAATTCGCGTTCCGTTTTACCGTTTAAAACCGAACTCTAGCTTCAAATAAATACAATTAATCTCTTAGAGGAGAGTGGAAAATGGGCAAACTCGATCTGGAAAGCTCGATCACCATCACCCGCGCCGCATTCGGCAAAAGCCTTGAACTCAACACTGCACCGTTAACCGTGGCGATACTGGACGCCGGCGGCACGCTGATCTCGCTGCAGCGCCAGGATGGCGCCAGCATTATCCGCCCGGACGTCGCCATCGGCAAAGCCTGGGGCGCTGTCGCCATGGGCAAATCCTCCCGCGCCCTGGGCGAGGACGCACAAAACCGCCCGGCATTTATCTCCGCGTTAAATACCCTGGCACAGGGCAAGATCGTGCCGGTGCCCGGTGGTGTACTGATCCGTAACAGCGACAACGAGATTATCGGCGCGGTAGGGATCAGCGGCGATCTGTCGGATGTTGATGAGCAGTGTGCTGTGTTTGGGATTGAGGCGGCGGGGTTGGTTGCGGATGCGGGGGAGCTATAGAGTCTGTAAGAAATAAGGCTCGGATAGAAAATAAGCCTCCAGAGATGGGGGCTTATTTATTAGTTGATTTAGGATTTACGGGAAGGTGGCTTGATTATATTGAAGGAGGGGATGGCCACTTTATCAGTGGCTTACGTAAGGCGGACATGCTTGGAAACCTTGCTTTCCAACAAGCGGACCAATACGGGGTCCATGCGATCATAGTTGTCGGGTATATCAAGGCACACTAGCTTTTTACCCTTTAATAGATCCTTATACTTTTTCGATATCTTATTGCGATGCTTATTCTCCATAACGAAGATGATATCTGCCCACTCAATAAGATCACCGCTCACCGGAGTATCCGCGTCATTGTTGGTACCAGCCCCAATGGCATTAATGCCCTCATAAGCGGAGAAAACCTCTTCTCCGGTTGGGCTTCTTAATCTATTTTCGCTACATACGAATAGTAAGTTCATCGGTACTCTCTGACACGCAAACGCTTGCCTATGGGGCCGGAACGTAGCGCCAGCGAAGTGGTGGTCTCAGCCGCGATAGCGGCGTACATCAGGCTATTGTTAGACATTTTAAGACACCGCCTTGATCAAGGTTCGTGGCTCAGAGACGATTTTATTTTCTGTTTTGCCATGGAAGGTAGCCATACCCACCATCGTTTTACTATCGTTTTGAACTATAAAAACATAGGTTCCAGTATCAAAGCCAACCCCTTTAGCGTCCTCGAAAGTTAAGGTTACCTGATGACCACTAATAGAACCATGATATTGAAAATTTCGTTCCGACTTTTTCCCGTCACGTGTTTTTGTTCGGGTGCTAGTGCCGGTTATAATGCGCCCCTGCTGCTTTAACTCGATTCTACCTACTTTGACATTCTTGCTATTCCGTACTTCAGTAATATCCCATGTGCCTGCTATCCTAACTCCGTTATAAAGGCATTTGTCTTTAAAACTTGGCCAACCCCACTTAACTACAGCGGTAATCAAAGCTGTAGCTACGATACTAGAGAGAATGCCCATTAAAAATTCTGTCATATTTTCATTGTTTCCTTCTAGGTTATTAACCCGGCGGCATTTCCTGTCGGCTAAAGGCTCAACATTCATGCGGCCTGCGGCGACGATCGTCTGATCTAAATTGCCGCCGGTTTAATAAGTTGCTGTGATGCCTAACAGGCTATTATTCATTATTTAACTTCCTAAATACTTATTAGCAGCGAATTCAGCTTTTTCTAAGCTAATATCGAGGTTCTTGTCATTCGAAAGATCCCAAGCTCGAGGGTCTGACCAAAAATCAGACTTTTTGAAATACACTTCGTAGAAATCACCGTCGGGTTCAAGATCGCGGCCACACAACCCAACCTGATTCCAAGCTTGCGAAAGTTGTAGCTCTCTATCCCTAGTTGCGCTGGGTAAATTGTCTCTTCTATCTGCCATATATGCTTTCGTTTGTATTAGCGCCTCTCGGAAGGATTCGACAAATTTACGCTGTAGCAATTGTTCCTTCTCTGAGCGAGCTGATCTTTCTCGGAGCAAGTCTATTGCGTAGTCAATCGCTCTCAACATCAGGCTAATTTCTGTCGCTGGCATTAGACTTCTCCTCTCGTTACGAATAATGTATAACGCCTGCATCACCCACTTTGCCCAGAGTGTAACGAACGAAACGGCGAGCAAAGTTGGGTGTATGCAATTGTTAGTAATTATAAATTCACTTTCAGACCTGCTGCTTTTAGTTCCTTGATTAGGGAGAAACCTACTTGCTCGATATCATCTTGCACTTTTTTATAAATAAAACCAGAAAGGTCAGAAGGTATTTCTACACCTTCTTTGTATAGGCATACAACATTGGATCTGCCGAGCTTTCCAATAAAATATCCTAGTTCAAAAATGACATTTTGCCTTGCTCTGAAATTATAATCTCGTTGATCATCAGTTTTTTCCAAATCATCTTTTGGAAGACAAAGGTCGTCTGGAGACAATAATACAATAGCGAATGCAACTTCTGAATGCTTTTCAAATTTCTCGATTACAGTTAATCCTTCGTCTGTCTGTCTATGAAGAACTATGGGTTTAATACCGATCCCGTGTAAAAATGACTCACAATCGTTTTTGAAAGCATCGTCATGTCCATGAACAACAAAAACGTTGTTTAGTTGATTTTTCGATTTCTGTTTAGATGTTTGAATCTGTTTTTTCTGCTTTTTATATCCAGGTGGTCCCTTGATATATTCGTCGGAAACATTCTCTCCTTCTGTTGCTGCTTGTAGACCATATGATGGACCACCTAAAAACAGTACACTACTGCTGCTATCCCGATATTTTATCGCTTGTATAAGCTCTTTTGAGCTCTTTTGTGATTTGTAAATTGATATCTTTTCAATGTCAGAGGGCGGTACTGCTCTTCCTTGAACCATGATATGTTCATCAGTTTCATATGGTTCCACGAAACCTTGGATTAGTTGCTCCTCTGATAAATCGTTTTTATATATTTCAACAGATTTTTTTGTTTTTGAGTTTATTACGACATGGAAGTACATAGTTACTCCATTATGTTTTGTTTCACTAACGCTCAAAGCAGCGGTGCGTAGCATCTGCTGGCTTTGCTTGTTAAATGACTACTGTGAATCCAGCTTCATCGAAGTTTTTGGCAAAAGCTCAACAATTGATCTTGTGCTAGTAGATTGCGAAGACTCAGATTTAATAAAGCCTGTATCTTGGGGTGAAAAAATACACGCGGATGCATGATTAAGAACGATGTCCTTACTTTCTTCTGTTGAAGCGGAGTCGGTAATTGCCGTATACGTCATTAACGCATTTTGCCTGTGCTTATTAATTATCGCGCTGTGTTTATGTGACAGGAAATTCTTCGCGGACAGAAATAGCATGTAAGATATAACACCAAATATAAGAATTTTACTGGTGACAAGCTGGACAGATTGAATTGTATCTTCCGGCTGTAGCCATGCCCATTTATGGAAGAAAATACTGATGAAGGCGTATCCACCCAAGCTCCAAGCTAGTTTAATGGTTCTCTGACGCCATGTTTCGGCAAGAGCTTCATGCGCCTCTGCTTCTTCTTTGAAGTAGATAGCCTGCTGTGAAACACCTTGCTCGGCAGCTACCCTTCTGACATCGGCTAAGACACCTTGAGCCTGCTCTTGGTGCTCATTTAGTTGCTCTGTTATTTCTGAAGCCTCATCCCTTACATTTTGAAGCATTGCACGTGCTTCATTTTCCATTCTTTGGAAATCAACAGCCTTACTTGTGCCATATGAAATAAAAGGAAACAATTTTTGGAACGCGGGATCGTAGGCAGCCGTAACTTGCTGAATCAACTGATCCCTAGGCTGTGTTGGGTTCTGGTTTTGAACTGTCGTTGGATCAAAGTCAATCACCTGCTGAAATCTATTAAAGTCTGCGTCAGCTTGCTGCTTTATCTGTACGAGAATTGGGTCAGGAAAGTCATCAAGTGTTGATAATCCGAGTTGGTTATAGAGGCGTATTAATTTTGCCGCAGGAGCTACAATAGCGGAAAAATCAAAGTTCCGGCCAAGCTCTTCCTCCCTAGCAAGACTTTTTGGGTCAAATGCCTGCATCCGAGAAAGCGATTCTTGTGTTTCTTCCAATTGACTCATTTTCACTCCTTACTTGGATAAGACATTTAACAGCCTATTTATGGGGCCTTTCGGCCCCATAATAATTATTAGGGAGTAAACCCCTTTTGTACCTGATAAAAACTATAAGTTATTCGTAATTTATTGATTCTAAATAATAATTTATGGCTCATAATTTAAAGCATCCCCTCAAAGGGTATTTTCCCCTCCACAATCCCGCAGAAAAGGTGCCTGATACAGCCACGAGGCCGCAGACTCAGCCATCCGCCAAGTGAAAAACTATCGGTAAAATTTGGATGAGCCGCCAACGGCCGAAGTGAGGTGCGTACATCCATCAATCAGTCCCTTTGGATCCTATGCGAGCTAGCGCTACGTCTACTGCCTGTATGACGTTTGAGACAGTTTGCTACGCTTTGCGCAAAGGCACAAGATTCAAAAGGCTGATTGAGGGGAAAGGTCAGGATCAGCTGGGTTAACTGTTGGGTGGCGGTGTCGTAATCGCTCTGCGACATCTTCTCCTAGCCGGTGACGCGGGAGATCTGCCAGTCGAAGTCGGCGTAGGTCTGGGTAGAGGCGCCATTCTACTTATCTAAGTTTCTGGAAGATTCGTGGATCGATCGCCGCAGCGCCGAACATACCGCCCGAAAGCGCTCCGGCGATTCCGGGGCTCATAACGTCCTGGCCCGATAGGAACAGACCGGGAACCGGTGTATGGGCATTGAGTGCATCTGAGAGGATGCGGCGCGGGGTCGTTTCAACGCCATAGATTCCGCCCTTTTCGTGGCCGGTGAAAGCGACGGTTTCGAGTGGAGTGCCAAGTTCGTGATAGACGATAAGCGGCGCCAATGTCGGAAACTTCTGTTCAAAGTACGCCAATATCCTGGACGCGATACCCTGTTTGAATGCTGCCCACTCGTCGGCACGCTCCTCATTACCAGCAGCCGCAAATTTCGCCACCGACGACCAATCGGCCCAAACCAGAATTTCGCCGGTGTGCTTGTTCGATGGACCGGGCTCATGAGCAGGATCCTTGAGGGAGGGAAACGAGACGAACATCATCGGAATCTGCTCGTTGTCTGCCGCCTTCCATATGGCGTCACTGGTATCCCAGCTTTCATAAAACCATTGGTTTGAGCGCGTTGCGCCGTACCCGGCGATGTCGCCCTCGAAGCCGATAAAGAGCGCGAAGTGGCAGATAGAGGGCTTGAACGTGGCTATCTCGCGCGCCCAGTGCTGTTCGCGAACTGCCTCTGGGAGCAGGTGCTTCACGGTTTCGCCGGCGCCGATCGCTGACACGATGAAGGGGGCTTTGAACTCGTCGCCAGATCCGGTGCGCACGCCCACGGCCCTGCCGTCTTCAAGCAGTATCTCGCTGACCGGCGTTGCGGCTTGAGCGCTGCCACCCGCCGCCTCGATCACGGGCACAAGGCTCCTGGCGATGGTTGCTGCGCCACCCACGGGGTAGGCCGCGCCTTCGAGATAGTGGTTAATGACTGTGGCATGAAAGGCGAAACTCGCTTCTTTCGGTTTGCCGCCATAGGTACCCCACTGTGCCGACAACACCGCGGCGAGTTTTGGGTCGCTGATCAGTTCCGTGATCACTTCATCAGTCGTACGACCACACCAGCGCTGGATCTTCCTTTTGTTCCACCAGTAATGCGCGGAACGGAACAACTCGGGCATCGCACGCTCGGCACCCACCATGTGGCAAGCTTCCTCCGCCGACAGCAACGCCTCGAAGTAGGCGTCGATTTCGGCGGCATTGTCGGGAAAGCGGTCCTTGAGTTCCATCTTGTAGGCCTCGACCGGGCGTCCTACGGAGATCTCGAACCCATCGGGAAAGTGCAGGGTGTCATAGATAGTCCCGACCGAACGGAACTCAATCGTTCCGCCGCTGAGCCAGTCCAGAATCCGGCCGCCAAATTGGTCGTGGCCGAACAGACCGCAATAATGCAGGCCGACGTCCCAGGTGAAACCCTTGCGGGTGAACGCATGTGTCAGTCCACCAATCGTCGGTGCTTGCTCAAGCAGCAAAACTTTGTGATCCAGGCGGGAAAGTGCGGCGGCCGTCGTCATTCCGCCCATACCGGACCCGATCACAATGACATCGAACGCGTCTGCTGGCGATTTAGCTGTCATCCGAAGGTCTCTCTTGTTCTTCGTATGTCAGTTAAGGGTAGCAGCAACTGATCCGATTTCAGGTTGACGGATCACTAGGGATGTTTTCTGTTGTTAACCGGCTTTCGCTGCCTTTGACGTCTGCACCCCACAGCCTTTCAGTATCAGCTGGGTCAACTGCTGCGCGGCGGTGTCGTAATCCTGCTGTGACAGGTTGTCCTTGCCGGTGACGCGGGAGATCTGCCAGTCGAAGTCGGCGTAGGTCTGGGTGGCGGCCCAGATGGTGAACAGCAGGTGGTGGGGATCGACCCTGTCCATCAGGCCGCGATCGACCCAGGACTGGATCTTGTTACTGCTCTGGATGGTCTGCTCCATCATCTTCTCGGCGATATCCTCCGGCAGGTGCGGGGCGCCGTGCATGATCTCGCTGGCGAACACCTTGGAGGCGTGGGGGTGCTGCTGGGAGACCTTGATCTTGGCGATGATGTACTGCTCCAGCACGGTGGCCGGGTCGTCATCTTCGTAGAAGGGTTGTGCGGCCTGCAGCAGGGGGTCGATAACGCTCTCGATGACGCTGCGGTACAGGTTCTCTTTGCTCTTGAAGTAGTAGTAGACGTTGGGCTTGGGCAGGCCGGCGCGGTTGGCGATCTCGATGATCTTGGTGGCGGCGTAGCCCTGGTCGGCAAAGATTTCACTGGCAGCCTGGATAATCAGCTCCCGGTTGTGCTCCCTGATTCTGGACATCGATTTCGCAGACTCCTGTTATTGTTGACCGCGGAGTTAAGATGCCGCCAATGGTATCACCCGAGGAAATCCCGCCTCAAGCGGAGGTTACAGGTTGGGGGATGGGGCCGTACGAATAAAAAAAGCCCTGCGGGAACGGCAGGGCTAAATCCAGGGGGAGGTTAGTCGATACGGGCGCCGTTGGCGATCCACATACCGACCAGGTCGCGTTCGGCCTGGGTCATCTGCGTGATGTTGCCCAGCGGCATGCTCTGGGTGGTGATCGCCTGGGACAGAATCTTCGGTGCCTGGGTCTTGATCTGCTGCGCATCGTCGAACATCACGCCGGCCGGTGCGGTGCTGAAACCGGCATAGCTTGGGCTGGATGAGTGGCACACGGTGCAACGCTCGCTGATCACCTGGGATACCTCTGCAAAACTTACCTGCTGATGCTCGCTCTGTACCGCTTTTTGCGGTGCGACGACGAAGGCCAGGGTGACCATGCCCAGTGCCGCGGCGGGCAGGGTCCAGGCGAACTTCTGGCTTTCGTGGCGGGTGTTGAAGTAGTGGCGCACCAGTACGCTCAGCGCCGCGAGGCCCGCCAGTACCGCCCAGTTGAACTCGGCGCCGTAGGTGCTCGGGAAGTGGTTGCTGATCATGATGAACAGCACCGGCAGCGTGAAGTAGTTGTTGTGGCGTGAGCGCAGCAGGCCCTTCGCCGGCAGTACCGGATCCGGCTCACGCCCCTCTTCGATCGCTTTCACCAGTGCACGCTGGGCGGGCATGATCACGCGGAACACGTTACCGACCATGATGGTGCCGATGATGGCGCCGACATGGATAAATGCACCGCGACCGCTGAACACCTGCGACAGGCCCCAGGCGGCGAACACCAGCAGCGCGAACAGCACCAGACCGAGCAGGGCAGGGGTCTTACCCAGCGGCGATTCGCACAGGCCGGTGTAGACCAGCCAGCCGACCACCAGGCTGCCCACGCCGATGGCGATGGCGGCGGCTGAGCTGAGGTCGGAACCCGGCGCCACCAGGTAGAGCTGGGCGTTGAGGTAATACACCACCGCCAGCAGCACGAAGCCGGACAGGAAGGTGGCGTAGGCCTCCCATTTGAACCAGTGCAGCGTCTCCGGCATTTTCGGCGGCGCCAGCTTGTACTTCTCCAGGTGGTAGATACCGCCACCATGAATGGCCCAGAGGTCACCGGACAGGCCCTCGCGCGGATTGCGGCGGTCCAGGTGGTTTTCCAGCCAGACAAAATAGAACGATGCGCCAATCCAGGCGATACCGGTAATCATGTGTACCCAGCGTACGGCCAGGTTGAGCCATTCTGTGATATGGGGATCCATTGTCTACTCCTCATAGTGGGTTGGCCTTGGTGATCTCGCCTGAGGCCAACGCTTATTTTTATGGATGTAGTCCTACGACGCGCCTTAGATTTGCGGGCGTGGTGTTACGCCTGAGCCTTACGGGGTCTGCAGCAGGATCTCGGTTTCGTTGTTGAAAAAGTATTCGTCGCAGTTGTTGCCTTCGCCTTCACGGTCGACGACCAGGAAGTCATCCTCCTCGACGCAGCTGAGCACCGGGTGGTGCCAGACGCCGGTGTGGTAGTTGACCCCCTGGCTGCCGTCGGTGATAAACGCCCGGATCGCGGCCGGATCCGGCTCGTCACCTGCCGGTGCGACCAGCACCAGAAATGGGTTCTGCTTCAGCGGGATAAACGCCTGGCTGCCCAGCGGGTGGCGCTCCAGCATCCGCACCTGCAGTGGCATCGGCGTATGCCTGGCCCTGAAGATGCTGATGATGCCGCGGTCGCCCGCCTTGCCGAGCATCACTTCGGCGAGGCGGTGAAAGCGCTGGGTCGAGCCGTTATTGATCATGAAAAAATCACGATCTCGGGTCTCGATCACATCGCCGAAGGGGGCGAACGCCTCGGCGGTCAGAGGTTCCGGTCGAATGATCAACATGGCGTGCTCCGATCAGTCCGTTACCTTGCCGAACAGGCGCAGTCGGCTGATGCCTCCGTCCGGGAAGATGTTGATGCGGACATGGGTGATTGGGCCGATGCTGTTGATCTGCTCGGTGAACTCATGCTCCTGGTGCATCTCCAGCTTCTGCGCCGGCAGCATCTCTTTCCAGAACAGGCTCTGGGTCTCGATCTGTTCGTCGGTGCCGCCCTTGACGTAGGCTGCCTGGATCGAGCAGCTGTCCGGATAGTTACCCTTGAAGTGCAGGGTGTCGACGACGATGCGGCTGACCTCACCCGGGTGGCCCAGGGCGACGATCACCCAGTCGTTACCCGGGGTACGGCGACGGGCGGTTTCCCAGCCATCACCCATGTTGATGGCGCGGCCCGGGTTGAGGATGTTGCCCTTCTTGCCGAAGTGCTCGTCGCTGCAGGAGAGGGCGCGACCGCCGTTGAGCGATGCGGCCAGGTCGATCTCCTGCTCGCTGCCGACCTTGGACCAGTCCAGGTAGGGGATGCCGTACACGCGCAGGCGCGCGACACCGCCATCCGGGTAGATGTTGAAGCGGATATGAGTCCAGGGACGGTCGTCGTCGATCGCGTGCAGGTGCTGACTGTCGCCCTTCAGGCTGACGGCACCCAGCAGCTCGGTCCACTCGGCGTTGTCGGCCGGATCGCCGTCCGGGCTGTAGCAGGCTTCCAGCGAGGCGGAGGGCGGGAAGTTACCGGTGAAGAAGGAGGTGTCGATATCGACGCCCTTGATCACGCCGGGTACGCCAAGACGGATGATGGTGTAGTCGTAGCCTTCGAAACGCTTGCGGCGCGACTCCCAACCGTCCATCCACTTGCCGTTGTCATCGAACACTCCCTCTTTCCACACCGGGGCTTCGGGCTGCAGCATGCGGTCCACGGCGGCGAACCAGTCGTCGGTAACGAAGATCGACTTGGTGCCGAGGCGGGCGTCGGCCAGGTTGATATATTTCAGGAATGTTGGGTTGCTCATTATTTTCTACCTTACCTGGCGCTTAATTCGCCAATGCGGTTTATGGGGTATCCAGACAGAACAGTTTCAAGCACTACATCGCTTCCAAGCGGAAGCGGGCGATCTTGTTGATCTCCTGTAGCGCGCGGTCGAACTCCTGCTCTGGCGTGTTATGAATTCGCTCTTCGAATGCGGCCAGGATCTGGTGCCGGTTGCTGCCCTTGACCGCCATGATGAACGGGAAACCGAACTTGGCTTTGTAGGCGTTGTTCAGCTCGGTAAAGCGGGCAAACTCTTCGGCGGTACACTCACTGATACCGGCACCCGCCTGTTCGGCGGTGGAGGAGGCGGTCAGCTCGCCGGCGATGGCGGCCTTGCCGGCCAAGTCCGGGTGTGCGTTGATCAGGTCGAGCTGGGCCTGCTGATCGGCGCGCAGCAGGATGCCGGCCATGCGCTGCTGCAGCGCGTCGATCTGGTCGATCTCTTCGGCCGTGCCCTCAGCGAACGCCTGATCGTAGGCCTGCTCGGCGACCCAGGCGGAGTGCTCGTAGATATCGCCGAACTGGCTGACAAACTGCTCTCGGCTCATCTGGCTGGGGGTGCAGCTCTGAAACTTCGCGTCGCTCATTGCTGGCTCTCTCCTGACTGGCTCTCCGGGTTGTAGGGGTGGTGTTCGTGCCAGTGTTTGGCGATCTCGATGCGGCGGCAGAACCAGACCTGCTCGTGGCTGCGGGCGTACTCGAGGAAACGCTCCAGCGCGGCGATGCGGCCCGGACGACCGACCAGACGGCAGTGCAGACCGATCGACATCATCTTCGGTGCTTCCGCGCCTTCGGCATACAGGGTGTCGAAGCTGTCCTTCAGGTACTGGTAGAACTGCTCGCCGCTGTTGAAGCCCTGCGCCGTGGCAAAGCGCATGTCGTTGACATCGAGGGTGTAGGGGATCACCAGGTGGCCCTTGCCTTCGTTGTTTACCCAGTAGGGCAGGTCATCGTCATAGGCGTCGGAGTCGTACATGAAGCCGCCTTCCTCCATCACCAGATTACGGGTGTTGGGGCCGGTGCGGCCGGTGTACCAGCCCAGCGGGCGCTCACCGGTCACGCGCTGGATGATCTCGATGGCGCGAACCAGGTGATCGCGCTCTTCCGACTCATCGGTGTACTGATAGTCGATCCAGCGGTAGCCGTGGCTGCAGATCTCATGGCCGGCTTCGACCATCGCCCTGGCGACCTCGGGGTGGCGCTCGACCGCCATGGCGACGGCAAAGATAGTCAGCGGGATATCGTGTTTCTTGAACAGGCGCAGCAGGCGCCAGACACCGGCGCGGCTGCCATATTCATAGCAGGACTCCATGCTCATGTGGCGCACACCCGGCAGGGCCTGGGCGCCCGGCATCTCGGACAGGAAGGCTTCCGACTCCTTGTCACCGTGGAGGATGCAGCGCTCGCCGCCCTCTTCGTAGTTCAGTACAAAAGAGACAGCGATACGGGCCTGGCCCGGCCACTGTGGGTGCGGTGGGTTCTGGCCGTATCCGATCAGGTCGCGTGGATAGTCGTTACTCACGGCTCGACTCCTTATTAGGCTGAACTGATGGTATGGCAGCTCAGACGGGATAATTCAAACTGGTATGCAATGATTGTATACAATGAATTCTAAATCTTGCAAGTAGGAAGCTGTCTATTGGGTCAAAAAAATTGTACGCCTGCTTCTAATATAGCAGTTCTCACGCCAATGCTTGGGGGCGAAACCGCCTGATATACCGGGTTTCACAGAGTGATATCGTAAAGTGTATACAATAATTCTTTATTCTTGTTTTTTTGGCGTTGGTTGTTCTATAGTGGAGCGAGCTGGCTGGAGAGTGCTTGAGCAGTTCTGGCTGAACAGAAAAAGAAACAGAGGATTTTTGACCTATGGGCTATCTGACGACTCATGTGCTGGACTCGGCTCATGGCTGTCCCGGCCAGAACATACCGGTGGCGCTCTACCGTATTGGCAGCGATCAGAGCCGTGAGCTGATCAAGCGCACACTGACCAACGACGACGGACGCTGCGATCAGCCAGTGCTGGAGGGTGAGGATTTCAGAAAGGGCGTGTACGAGCTGGAATTCAGTGTCGGCGACTACTACCGCCGCCGTGGTGTCGAGCTGCCGGAGCCTGCGTTTCTGGATAACGTGGTGCTGCGCTTCGGCATCGCCGACGAAGCCGAGCACTACCATGTGCCGCTGCTGATCTCGCCCTACAGCTACTCCACCTATCGCGGTAGCTGACATATAGACCGATCAAATGACAAAGCCGCCGGGCACTCCACCCGGCGGTTTTTTGTGGGCTCTTCGCAGACTGTCTTGAAATTGAGGGGCTTGCGCTGGAAGGGACAATATCTCTCCGATATAGGGCTGATGACTTGTCCGAGCGGATCTGTCCGTATCTCCCTATGAGGCCAGTGAGGCCTCTTCTGCCAGTTCGCTGGTCAACGTGAAATGCTGGTTCAGCAGTTTGATGGCGAGTTCGGTATTTCGCGTGACTACCGCTTCCATGATCGCTTTGTGCTCCTCGGCCGGATCCTGACGTGGGTGTCCCGCCTTGTTCGCAAGGTGGCGATGTCGATCCGCATAGTCGAAAAGCTGCTCGTGAAAATCACGGATCCAGCGTGAAGGGCAGGCGGAGATCAAGGCTGAATGGAACTCCCGGTGTAGCACCTCCCAATCACGATCGGGGCCGTCTTTCACCGGATCGACCGGATGACGCCAGAGTCGATAGTAGGCCAGCGCGATCGCTTCCTCCCACTCTTTATCACCGTGGGCAATCGCCTCGCGAATGGCGATCTCGCTGATCCAGCATCGTGTGACGGCCAGCTCCTGAATATCTTCCTTGGTGAGCTCGGTAACGCGAAAGCCCCTTTGATCCGTCTGCTCTACGAGTCTCAGCGCGGCTAAACGGTTAAGGGCCTCCCGAATTGGGCTGGCTCCGACGTCGTAGCGCCTGCGCAGAGCCTCGACCCGCAGCTTCTCGTTTGGCGAGAACACGCCTTCGAGTATATCGCTGCGTAACCGCTCAAAGACCGATGTGGTCAGTGTATTGTGACCGAGTTCTTCGAACTCTTTGATTGCTCGCTTCGCCATTTATCGCCCGTATGAACAAATTTATCGATATTCCAATAGATATGGTTATTAAAATCATTAATCAAGTAAAAAGCAAAAAAACCGGCAGTACCTTTCGGTAAGCTGCCGGACAACGCACGAGGCTGCATTAAAAAACCTCAGTAGCCGGTATTGGACAAGCTGAGGCCGAGGGCTGAAACCTGAAGGGGTTAGCCGGTTCTTGAAGTAGCAAAATCGATAAACCAATCGATGGCGTGCGGATTTGCCAGGGTGTCGCGACTTACGACCTTTTCCACCGGGTGGCCGAGCAATAGCTTCTTGATCGGTACCTCAAGCTTCTTGCCGGTCAGATTGCGGGGAACCTCTGGCACTTGAAGCAGTGCATCGGGCACCATGCGGGCCGAGGCGTTCTGACGAATCGCATCTTTTATGCGCTCGATCAGCGCACTATCCAACGTCAGCCCCTGCTGCAGGCAGACAAACAGTGCCAGGTGAGGCTCACGACCCAGATACTCGAGATCCACCACCAGACTGTCGACGACTTCGGGGACCGCTTCGACGGCAGCATAGATCTCCGCTGTGCCCATGCGGATACCCTGGCGGTTGATCGTGGAGTCGGAACGGCCGTAGATGATGGCGGTGGTCGACTCCCGGCGCGGTATCAGTTTCAGCCAGTCGCCGTGGCGCCAGAGCTTGTTGCCGTCGCGACTGGTGAAGGTGTCGAAGTAGCTTTCCATATAGCGCTGATTACCCTCGTCACCCCAGAAATAGAGCGGCATCGAGGGCAGGGGGCGGGTGCAAACCAGTTCGCCCACGCTGTCGTATACCGGTTGCCCATCGTCATCGAAGGCGTAAACCGATGCGCCCAGCGTTCGGCACTGCATCTCACCGACGTACACCGGCAGGGCGGGGGTACCGTTCAGGAAGGTGCCGGCGATATCGGTGCCACCGGACGCACTGCATAGCCAGATATCCGGATTAACCTGGTTGTAGATCCACCGGTAGGCATCGGGTGCCAACGGCGAGCCTGTAGCACCCAGCGACTTCAGGGCGCTGAGATCGAAGTGTCGCGCCGGATCGAGCCGATGCTTGAGGCAAGTGGCGAAAAACGCGGCGCCACCGCCAAAGAAGCTGATCCGATTCTCGGCCACAAAGCGCCACAGATGATACCAGTCAGCCTCGGGGCCGGGGCCGGCCACATTGCCGTCGTACAGGCATATGGTGGAGCCGGTCAGCAGGCCGCTGATCTGCAGGTTCCACACCATCCAGCCGGTGCTGGAGATCCAGAAGTAGCGCTCGCCGGGGTTGAGGTCGCAGTGGATATCCAGCGACAGCAGCATATTCAGCAGTATGCCGCCATGGCCCTGTACGATCGCCTTCGGTAGGCCGGTAGTGCCCGACGAATAAAGTATCCACAGCGGTTGATCGAACGGCAGCGGTGTCGGTTCGAGTGTTGCGTCACCGGTTATGGCGCTTGTCCAGGTCAGCGCATTGCAGCCTGCGGGAGCCTGAGCGTCCGGCGCTAGCAGGGGTGTCCAGACCACCGTCTCGACGCTGGGTAGGGCATCGATCAGCTGCATGCTCTCCTGACGTTTGTCGAACGTCTTGCCACGGTTGCGGTAGCCGTCGCAGGTGATCAGGATCTTGGGCTGGATCTGGCTGAAGCGGTTGACGATATTGGATACGCCCATCTCCGGGGCGGCGATCGACCAGATAGCGCCGAGGCTCGCCGTAGCGAGAAACCCCACCACGGTATGCGGCACGTTGGGCAGGTAGGCGCATACCCGGTCTCCTTTGCCGACGCCCAGCATGCGCAGGGTGGCGGCGAATGCGGCAACTTGTCGTTCCAGCTCCGCCCAGCTGATCTCACCCTTGCCGCACACCTCGCTGTCATAGACGATGGCGGGGGTGGCGAGGTCGCGATGACGGAAAACCTGTTCGACGAAGTTCAACTCCGCACCTTCGAACCAGCGCGCCCCCGGCATATGGTCGTCCGCTAGCACGCGCGCGTACGGAGTGGTCGCCTGGATATCGTAGTACTCCCATAGCGCCGCCCAGAAGCCTTCGGCATCCTCTATCGACCAGCGCCACAGCGCATCGTAGTTGTCAAACTCGAGCCCTCGGTTGTCGGCCAGCCAGCGCTGCAGAGCGGTCAGCCTCGATGCCTGGATCCGCTCGGGGGCGGGGGTCCAGATCGGCTGATCGCTGAATTCGCTTATCTGCTGATCCCCGGTCTGTTTATCCCTGTTCTGCATATTCATAGTCGCCTCACACCGCCTCAAACAAACCGGCTGCACCCATGCCGCCACCGATACACATGGTGACTACCAGGTATTTTCCGCCACGCCGCCGCAGCTCCAGCAGGCCCGAACCGACCAGACGGGCGCCGGAGACGCCATAGGGGTGACCCAGGGCAATGGCGCCGCCGTTGACGTTGAGACGATCCAAGGGGATGCGGAGTATGTCGGCACAGTGGAGGGTCTGTACGGCGAACGCTTCGTTGAGTTCCCAGAGGTCGATATCGTTGATGCTCAGACCGTGCCTGGCCAGCAGCTTGGGTATCGCATAGATCGGGCCTGCACCCATGGTATCGGGTTCGCAGCCGGCGACGGCAAAGCCGACGAAGCGACCTAGAGGCCTCACCCCCAGATACTCGGCATATGGGGCGCTGGTGACGACCGTAGCGACGGCGCCGTCGGAGAGCTGACTGGCATTTCCTGCCGTGACGACGCCGCCGTCGATGACCGGCAGCAGATTCGCCAGCCCCTCGGTTGTGGTGTTGGGGCGGATCCCCTCATCCCGGTCTACGAGCACGTCACGAGTTTCAATCCGTTCGCGGGTCTTCGGGTCGAAGATATCCATCCGGGTGTTGAGCGGTACGATCTCTTCGTCGAATAGTCCGTTGCGCGAGGCTGCCGCCGCCAGCTGCTGGCTGCGAAGCGCATACTCATCCTGTCGTTCACGGCTGATGTCCAAGCGCCTGGCGAGCTCTTCCGCCGTTCGAATCATCTCCCAGTAGACACTAGGGCGCGCCTCCTTGAGCACTGGATCTTCCAGCATATGACGGTTCATATGCGGGGCTACAGCGCTGATCGACTCGACGCCACCGGCGACATAACTCTCGCCTTCACCGGTGGCAACACGCTGTGCCGCCAGTGCGATCGCCTGCAGGCCGCTGCTGCAGAAGCGGTTGATGGTCATACCGCTGACGCTGTCCGGACAACCGCTCAGATGTGCTGCCTGGCGGGCGATGTTGAAGCCGGTGGTGCCTTCAGGGAAGCCACAGCCGAGGATGATGTCTTCGATCCTGTCTGCCGGTATTCCCGCGGCTGCTATAACTGCCTGTATCGGTGCCGCTGCCAGTGTGGCGCCGTGCGTGGCGTTGAACCCGCCGCGAAACGCCTTGGTCAAGGCGGTCCGTGAGTAGGCAAGGATGACAGCTTCGTTCATGGACACTCTCCTTGTGCGGGAGTCGGGTGCTGAGATCTGATTCGAGTCATATTGTTATATTTATCGATTAATTGGCTTTAAAACATTTGAAATCGATAAAAGTTCAAAGTCAAGTGATCATCTCTGCCCCTTGTCGTCTGACGGCCTTTTTCAGCATCCAAGCCTGTTTCACGTGCAGTGGTTGAGCTGTCGAAACACGCTGCCATGGCTGAGATCATGGTATTAAACTCGATTTAATTTGCTTAAAGTTGATTTTATCGATAAAAATTGCCATTATCCAAGTCGAACTGGCTGGGAATGACTGCCAAGCGACCCATTAGCGACGCCCAAACAGAGGATAAAAAGAAGATGTCGGTAATTAACGTTAAAGATATCGCCTATGTGCGGTACCAGGCGCCCGATCTGGATGCGATGGAAAGCTTTCTTAAGGATTTCGGCATGAGTGTCGCCCATCGCAGCGACGACGCCCTGTATATGCGCGGTTGCGGTGAGCAGCCCTTCGTCCATGTGACGGAAAGAGGCGAGCGCAAGACGCTCGGCTTCGGGCTACTGGCACAGAGCGAGGCGGATCTGGCGAAACTGGCGGCGCACCTCGGCAGCGAAGTGGAGCGTGTGACGGAGCCGGGCGGCGGCAAGCGGGTGCGCGTGCAGGATCCAGACGGTAACCAGATTGATGTGATCTACGGCTTCGAACCCGTGGAGCGGGTGTCGGTGCGTGAGCCGGTGTTGATGAATCCGGCTTCGGGGCGCCAGCGTTTCGGTGAGGTGGTACGTATTCCGCCGGGGCCTTCCCATGTCATGCGTTGCGGCCATATTGCGTTGCTGGTGGCCGATTTCAGCCGCAGTTTTGCGTTCTACCGCGAGATCTTCGGTTTCGCGCCCTCCGATACCTACTATGCCGGCGCGCCGGAAAATGTTGTCGCGGCATTCATGCACTGCGACCTGGGCGATCAGTTCACCGATCACCACACGCTGGCGCTGATCGGTGCCCAGGATGGCGTGGCACGTTTCGATCACACCGCGTTCGAGGTGATCGATCTGGACGATCTGATGCGGGGCAACGAGCACCTGGCCAAGAACGCGCATGAACACTCTTGGGGTGTGGGTCGCCACGTGCAGGGCAGTCAGTTGTTCGATTACTGGCGCGATCCCTTCGGTCACAAGGTCGAGCACTGGACCGATGGCGATTTGGTGAATCGGCACACCCCGGTCAACTCTGCGGCGCTGAGTGGTGGTGAGCTGTGTCAGTGGGCTCCGGAGCTGAAGCCAGAATTTTTTAAGTAACTGAAGCGCCAGTCAGGACGGGCCTGAAAAGAGAGAGAGTTCATGAAATTAGCACGTTATACCTACAACAACCGTACCTCCGTTGGTCTCGTTGCCGACGGTCGTATCTACGATATTCCTGCAGCGTTACCTCATGTGCCGGCGAATATCCGCGAAATCTTCGCTGCCGGCCGGGGCATGCTCGACGAGATCGCTCGCGAGCTGCCGGGTGCCCGCAAGGGTCTGGCGTTGGATGAGGTGCGGCTGGAAGCGCCGATAAACGATCCGCAGAAATATATGGCGATCGGTATGAACTATCATGACCATGCGGAGGAGGCGCGGGCGGCCGGTATCCCCATCCCGACCACTCAGCTCTGGTTCAACAAGCAGGTGTCCTGCATCACCGGCCCGTATCATCCGGTGGTCAAGCCAAAGGTGTCGGATCGCCTCGATTATGAGGCCGAGATGGGTGTCGTCATTGGCAAGCGTTGTCGCTATGTCAGTGAAGCGGATGCGCGCAGTGTGGTGGCAGGGTACTTCGTCTCCAACGACATGACGGCACGCGACTGGCAGGCGGCCAGCCCCACCTTTACGCTGGGCAAATCGTTCGATACCCACGGCCCGATCGGACCCTGGATCGTCACGGACGATGAGATTGAGGATCCGCATGATCTGGAGATGCGACTCTCCGTCAATGGCGAGCCGCGCCAGAAATCCTCGACCGGTGGCATGATCTACAACATCTGGCAGCAGATCAGCCACCTGTCACAGGTGATGACGCTGGAGCCGGGCGATCTGATCGCTACCGGTACCTGTGCCAACGTCGGTATTGCGCTGGACAAATTCCTGCAGCCGGGCGATGTGGTACGGGTGGAGATCGACAAGCTGGGTCACATCGAGAACACCATCGTCGACGAGTGATCCGGGGCTTGTTCCCAAACAGACGCACCCTAAGGAAAGCCCCTCACCAGGGTGCGTCTGTGCAAAAAAATAAAAACATGGCCTGACCGTGAGCTGTTCGCGGCGCAGGAGCAGGTGTTCGATGAAAGAGTTGGTTCTAAAAACAATACTGTTCGCGCTTGGTCCGGTGGTGAACCGCTCCGCCAAGAAGAGCGAAGAGTTCCGCACATTCCTGTCCCGGCATAACTGTATCGCCCAGATCGGTTTGAAAGATGGCAGCATCAGCCGCTTTTACGCGATCCGGGACGGCAAGATCACCGCGTCGTCCAAGGCGCCAGGCAAGCCGGACGTTTCCCTGCTGTTCAAGGATGTGGAAACCGCGCTTGAGCTGATGAACGCTAATCCGGATATGGGCGAGGTGGTCCATGCCGCGAAGAACTTCAAGGTGATGTTCATCGGCCCCGACCCGCTGTGCGTCTGGTTCGGCCAACTGCTCAATGCCTCGCAGCAGTGTCTGATCGAAAAGGGCACGCTCATGCCCGACGGCTCGCGCCGCTTTACCACGCTGACCAACGGTGGCCCGCTGTTCGTCCATGTGAAGGATGACAAGATTCTGCGGGTCACTCCGATCGAATTTGATGCCAAGGATGCCGACAGCTGGAGCATCGACGCACGCGGCAAGCGCTTTACCCCCAAGCGCAAGGCCACGGTGGCACCCCACGCCATGTCGATGAAGTCGGTGGTTTACTCCGACAAGCGCGTGCTGTATCCGATGAAGCGCGTCGACTTCGACCCGAATGGCGAGCGCAATCCGCAAAACCGTGGCATCAGTGGTTACGAGAGGATCAGCTGGGACGAGGCGCTGGATATCGTCTCCAGCGAGATCAAGCGTCAGAAGCAGAAATACGGTCCCGGCTCGATGACCATCGCCCATGGCTCCCACCATCAGTGGGGCAATGTGGGCTACTACCTCTCCTCGCTGCTGCGCTTTGGCAACCTGATCGGCTTTACCCGCCTGTCGCTGAATCCGGATAGCTGGGAGGGCTGGTACTGGGGCGCCCAGCACCACTGGGGTCACAGTCAGCGGGTCGGTATAGCGGGCAACTACGGCACGGTGGAGGACTGCCTGCAGGAAGCGGAAATGATGGTGTTCTGGTCCTGCGACGCCGAGTCCACCAACGGTGGCTACATGGGCTTCGAAGGCACCCAGCGCCGGCTCTGGGCGAAGGAGCTCGGCATCGAGTTCGTGCATATCGACCCCCACTATAACCCGACCGCCCAGCTGCTGGGCGGGCGCTGGATTCCGATCAAGCCCACCACCGATCCGGCGCTGGCGCAGGCGATCATGTATGTCTGGGTGACGGAGGGACTCTACGACCAGGAGTATGTGGCGCAACGTACCACCGGCTTCGAGGAGTGGCGCGATTACCTGCTCGGTAAGGAGGACGGCACGCCGAAAACGCCGGAGTGGCAGGAGCCGGAAACCGGCGTTCCGGCAAGGGTGGTACGCGCCCTGGCACGACAGTGGGGCGGCAAGAAGACCTACCTGGCCGCCGGCGCCAACGGCAGCGGATTTGGCGGTGCCGGGCGCGGCGCAACCGGTGCCCAGTGGGCGCGCTGCATGGTGATGATGATGGCGATGCAGGGCCTCGGCAAACCGGGGGTGAACATGGGTAACCTGCAGGCGGGCACGCCACTGGATCACGAGTTCTATTTCCCCGGTTATGCCGATGGCGGCATATCCGGCGAACTGGTGTTCAACGGCAACGCCGTCAACAACTACCAGAAGATGCCGCATGTGATCACCATGAACCCGGTGCGGCAGATGATTCCGAAGCAGCAGCTGCCCGAGGCGATCATCAACGGCAAGGCCGAGGGCTATCTGTGGGATGGCGTGGCAACCGAGCTACAGTTCGCGCCGTTCCAGTACCCGATGCCCGGCTACTCGCCGATCCATATGATCTACAAGTATGGCGGTTCCTACTTCAGCACCCTCACCGAATCCAGTCGGATGGTAGAAGCCTACCGGCATGACAGTATCGACTGCGTGGTCAACCAGTCGATCTGGATGGAGGGCGAGGCCCAGTTCGCCGACATCATTCTGCCCGCCTGTACCGCGTTCGAGCGTTACGACATCGGCGAGTGGGCAGCCGGTGGCGGCTATCTGCCGCACGGCTTCAACGGCACCAACCACCGCATCGTTGCGCTGCAGCACAAATGCATCGAGCCACGGGGCGAGTCGAAATCGGACTATGAGATCTTCAGCCTGATCCTGCAGCGTCTGGGGTTGGGGGCGATCTTTAACGAGGGCTGCTCGGAGCTTGACTGGTGCAAGCGGGTATTCAACTCCAGCGACGTGTCGAAACGGATCAGTTGGAAAGAGTTCTGCAAAAAGGGCTACTACGTGGTGCCGGCGGAGAAACCGGCGTTGCGCTCGCCGGTGAACTTCCGCTGGTTTGCCGAAGGGCGAATGAAGGATATCCAGGAAGCGATGCCACTGCCGTCACAATGGGCCGAGGATTTCGGCAAGGGGCTGCAGACGCCCAGCGGCAAGCTCGAATTCATGCCGGAAACACTCAAGCGCTCGGACCCGAACAACCCGGAGCGTCCGGTGCTGAACCGCTACATCCCGGCCTGGGAGGGCCCGCACAGCAAGGAGCTGTTCGGCAAGTATCCACTGCAGATGATCGCCACCCACTCGCGTTACAGCTTCCACACCCATGTGGATGGCAAGAACGGCTTTACCCAGGATATTACCGATCACCGTGTCTGCATCGGCGGCCACTACTACTGGCTGGTACGACTCAATGCCCGGGATGCCGAGGCGCGGGGAATTGCGCACGGTGATCTGGTCAAGGTGTTCAACGACCGTGGCGCGATTCTGTGCGCGGCCCATGTCACCTCCGGCGTGGCCAACGGCGTGGTGAAATCGTTCGAGGCCAGTGCCGAGTATGACCTGCGTGAACTAGATGGCGAGCAGCTGGAGGTGGGCGGCTGCATGAATATCCTGACGCCGTCACGCTCGCAGCAGCGCGGCACAAGCAGCATGTCACCGAACTCCTGCCTGGTCGAGGTGATGCGCTGGGATGGCAGCCGGCCTGGCGATGCAACCAGCAAAACAGATGGCGTTCAGGAGGCGGCCCATGGATAAGTGGAATCTGATTGTCGACGTGGCGCAGTGCCATAACTGCAACAACTGTGTTTTGGCGGCCAAGGACGAGTATGTCGGAAACGAGTTTCCCGGCTATTCAGCGTCCCATCCCAAACAGGGGAGAGGCGTGATCGCCATCGACAGCACCTACCGCGGCAGTTCCGCGATGGTTGACGTGGCGCACAGGCCGAAGCTGTGCCAGCACTGCGATAACGCGCCCTGTGTGGCAAAAGGCCAGGGCGCGGTGAGCAAGCGTCCCGATGGCATCGTCATTTTCGATCCGGTCAAGGCGAAGGGGCGCAAAGACCTGGTGGAGGTCTGCCCCCATGGTGCGGTGATCTGGAACGAGGAGCTGGAGTTACCGCAGAACTGGATCTTCGACGCCCATCTGCTGGATCAGGGCTGGAATATGCCGCGCTGTGAGCAGGTCTGTCCGACCGGTGCGATTAGCTCGGTGAAAGTCTCGGACGAGAAGATGCAGGCGCTGGTCCAGGAGCTGGGGCTGGAGGTGGAGCGGGCGGAACTCAAGCCGCGGGTCTACTTCAAGAATCTGTACCGTGAAACCCAGGTGTTCATCGGCGGCAGCCTGCAGCTTGAGCGTGACGGTTTGCTCGATTGTGCCGCTCAGGTTGAGGTCGCTCTGGTCAAGGAGGGGCAGGAACTGGCCAGGACCACGAGCGATCTGTTCGGTGATTTCCGTTTCGACGGGCTGGAGCCGAACAGTGGTGTGTACTGCCTGGAGATAAGTGCTGCGCCGGGGGATGCGAAGACTGTCCAGTGCGATCTCAAAGCGGAAAGTATTGTTCTTGAGCCCTTTACCCTCTAACGCATCAATTCCCACAGGGCGCTCCGCTTCTGCGCCAGCGCCCTTGACTACGTAACTGCAACCGAGGCTTTGGGGCACCGCCGAAAGCTGCCCTTTATCAGTCTTATGTAAGTGGCAACAGCCACCAATAGAGAGGTTTTGTTATGACTTGCGAGATTAACCCTGGGTCACGCTACCGTATGCCAGTCGTGTTTGGACCCGCCGTTGGTCCACGCCAGCATCCTGAAGGCCGGATGTGGAAACCGGAAGAAACCGGGACGATGAATGCGGACTGGATGCGGGTCGCTTATCGCACTGATCCGGCGAAACTGGAACGCCTGCTGCCGCCCGGGTTCAAGCTGCGCGGCGAGCCGATTCTGTCGGTGTCCTGTGCCTGGTTCCGCAATCTCTACTGGATTGCGGGTCGGGGCTACGGGATCTTGTCGCTGGACTTCCCGGTGACCTATGTCGGCAAGGAGGAGACCATTGACGGCAACTTCTGCCCGATCATCTGGGAAGGCCGTCCGGATGCGATCCTGACCGGCCGAGAGGAGCTGGGCTTTCCGAAGATGTTCGCCGAATTCCCCGAGATCGACTGGGACCGCGACACGGGCCGTGCCAGCTGCTCGGCCAGCTGGATGGACTTCACCTTCTTCAATATCGAATTGTCCGACCTGGTCGAGGAGCAGAACCCGGCCAAGGTGCTGCCCGGCTCCGATGGCGGTCCGCAGCTCTATTACAAATATATGCCGCGCACCAGCCCGTTCGGACGCGACGGTGCCGATGTAGAGTATGTCTGCTGCGGTGCGCCCAAGGGCGCATCGACAGCCAATATCGTCATGGACGATTTCGACTATCGCCGCTGGAGCGGCAAAGGTGCTGTGCAGTGGAACAAGGCGACCTTCGAGCAGCTGCCGCTGCAGTTCCCGTTCGTGAATACCATCGCCGATCTCGACATCCTCGAGGTGGTAGAAGCTGAACTGGTCAGCTTCTCCGGTCCCGGTATCGCGATCTCCACCAACACGATGCGGGTCGTAGAGCCGGCCTAAGCACGTTTTATAGAGGAAGTGGCGATGAAATTTGAACGCATCAATCCAATGACCGGAGAGGTCGCCTCGAGCGCCGAGGCGATGCAGGCGTCGGATATCCCGGCGATTGCAGCCAAGGCACAGGCAGGCTTTGTCGAGTGGTCGAAGCAGGGCCCCAATGCCCGACGCGCGGTGCTGATGAGGGCCGCCGATGCGCTGGAAGCACGGCGGGACGACTTCGTTGCCGCAATGATGAGCGAGATCGGCGCCACAGCCGGCTGGGCGATGTTCAATCTAAGCCTGGCGGCCGGCGTCGTGCGTGAGGCGGCGGCCATGACCACTCAGATCACCGGCGATGTGATCCCGTCCGACAAGCCGGGCTGTCTGGCCATGGCGTTGCGCGAGCCGGTGGGCGTGATCCTGGGCATTGCTCCCTGGAATGCGCCGATCATCCTGGGTGTGCGTGCCATCGCCGTGGCGCTGGCGTGCGGCAACAGCGTCATCCTCAAAGCGAGCGAGCAGTGTCCGCGCACCCATGCGCTGATCGTCGAGGCGTTTGCCGAGGCGGGGTTCCCCGAAGGCGTGGTCAATGTTGTCACTAATGCGCCCGAGGATGCGGGCGAGGTGGTCGGTGCGCTAATCGACGCACCCGAGGTCAAGCGGATCAACTTCACCGGTTCGACCGCAGTCGGCAAGATCATCGCCAAGCGCGCGGCCGAACACCTGAAGCCGGTGTTGCTGGAGTTGGGCGGAAAGGCACCGATGCTGGTGCTGGAAGATGCCGATCTTGACGAAGCAGTGAAAGCGGCGGCGTTCGGTGCCTTCATGAACCAGGGGCAGATCTGCATGTCGACGGAGCGGCTCATTGTGGTTGAATCCGTCGCCGATGCCTTCGCGGCAAAGTTTGCCGAAAAGGTTGCGGGCATGCCGGTAGGCGATCCGCGTGAGGGCAATACGCCCCTGGGTGCGGTGGTGGATGCCAAAACGGTCGCCCATTGTCTTGGTCTGATCGACGACGCCCTGGCCAAGGGGGCGCAGCTGCTCACTGGCGGCGAGACCTCCCAGAGCGTGCTGATGCCGGCCCATGTTGTCGACAGGGTCACGCCGGAGATGAAGCTGTTTCGTGACGAGAGCTTCGGCCCAGTTGTCGGCATCGTTCGCGCTCGCGACGAGGCGCACGCGATCGAGCTGGCCAACGACACTGAATATGGTTTGTCTGCCGCTGTCTTCACCCTAGACACGGCACGTGGGCTCAGGGTGGCGCGACAGATCCAGTCGGGTATCTGTCATGTTAACGGTCCCACTGTACATGACGAGGCACAGATGCCATTCGGCGGTATGAAAGCGTCCGGCTACGGACGATTCGGCGGCCGGGCGGGGATCGACGCTTTTACTGAACTGCGTTGGATCACCGTCGAAACCGAACCCGGTCACTTCCCGATCTGATCTTTGACCCTACTACCCAAGCATTAACCGAGAGGCACACGCATGCAGGTCTTGATGCCCGCATGCGTGATGCCGATCGCATCACCTGTCGATCTCCATTCTAAATAAATATCGATAAAACTAGAACATCGGTCATTATCTGCCTATTGGTCCCGTCTTAATGGTCCATTATCGGGTTCATTCAAGCCGTTTTTTGTCAAAAACAGTGAAATAACGCTGTTTCTCTGTCTATTGTTTGCTTGAAAAGCGACTAAAATCGAGTAATATTGTCTTTAGGTGAATTTATCGATAAAAATAGTGATTCGCCTGCAGAGAACACCACCGGATAGTGGTTCAACTGGCTTGTAACTTGGTGTGGCCCCCGGATGGCTCGCACAAATAACAATAAATTGGCGGTAGCGGAAAGGATCCGTGAAGCTCAAGCGAGGTAAAACATGAAAGGTGCTGTAACGAAAACTGCATCAAAGCGCTTCCGACGCTCGAAACTCAGTCTGATGGTTGGTGGCGTAATTTCAGGAATATTGACGGCAGGAACGGCGTGCGCCTTCCAGATCGATACCTCCAATCCAGACCTGAACATTCGCTGGGATAATACCCTCAAGTACAGCTCGGCCTGGCGTGTCGGCGAACGCGACGACAACCTGACGGATCAGGTAAACGCCAACGATGCGAACCTGAACTTCGATCGCGGTCTGATCTCGAATCGTGCCGATCTGCTGTCCGAGCTGGACCTGCAATATGGCGATTTCGGCATGCGACTCAGTGCGGCAGGTTGGTATGACGATGTCTATCAGGGCAGTAACGATCATCCCAATGACGGGACATCAAACCTCTCTTCCGTTGACTACAACGAATTCAGTGATGAAGCGAAAAAGATTCACGGTGGCGATGTCGAGCTGCTCGACGCATTCCTGTCCACCCGCTTTGAAGCTGGGGATGCGCTGGGTTTGGTGCGCCTCGGTCAATTTGGACAGGTGTGGGGTGAAAGTCTGTTCTTTGGCGCCAACGCCATTGCCGGCGGTATGGCGCCAGTGGACGTGGTCAAACTCGCTTCGGTTCCCGGTACGCAGTTCAAGGAGGCGATTCGGCCTGTTAAGCAGCTCTCTGGCCAGGTTCTGCTGACCCCGGAAATTTCGATGTCCGCCTACTACCAGTTCGAGTGGGAGGGTAACCGGCTGCCGGTGGCGGGAAGCTATTTTGGCGGTTCCGATACGGTGCCGGATGGCGAGTCGATCATACTCGGACCGGGGTTGACTGCGAACCAGCTGTCACATGATGAAGCGAAAAACTCGGGGCAGGGTGGTATTCAGCTGCGCATCATGGGCGAGGAGACCGACTACGGCCTCTATCTGATCCGTTTCCATAGCAAGAACTTCCAGCAGGTAGTTAACCTGGGGGTTGTGCCGTTTGTCGGGCCGGCACCGGTCTCCTATCGCCAGGTCTACCACGAGGGGATCACGGCTGTGGGTGCCAGCGCGAGCCGAACCTTTGGTGACGTGAACCTGGCAGCCGAGGTGTCCTATCGCCACAATCAGGATCTGGCAAGCACCAATGCGCTCGATCTGAGCGGCTTGGGCGGTCCGGCAACCGATAATAGCGACAACCCCGCGTACGCCGTCGGCAACACGGCGCATATCAACCTTTCTGCACTCTGGTCTCTGCCCCCCAACGCCCTGTTCAGGGAAGGTGACTTCGTCGGTGAAATCGCCTGGAACCGCGTGCTGAACGTAACCAAGAATGAGGGAGCGCTTGATCCCAACGCCACGCGCGACGCGGTGGCGCTGCGCTTCAAGGTGGAGCCGAAATACCGCCAGGTAACCTCGGGTCTGGATCTGAGTGTGCCAGTGGTGGTTGGCTGGGCGCCTAAGGGGTCTCGTTCCATGGCGCTTGGGCCGGGAGCCTTCCCTGCTGACGGTGGCGGCGATATCTCCGTCGGATTGAATGCCGTCTACCTCGACAGTTGGCGCCTGGGCGTGAACTACACCCACTACTTCGGTGATAGTGACGAATTCCTGACCTCAAGCAGTAACTACAGCTACCAGCAATACATGAAAGATCGTGACTTTGTGAGCTTCTCGATCAATCGCACCTTCTAAGGAGATGCTGCAATGAAAACTATAATAACGGCCCATTTTCGAACCCTGTCCCTGCTTGCCGCCATGCTGCTTGGCGTGCCGACGATCGCCGGTGCCGCTACCGCTGAACAGGCGGAACGTCTCAAGGGTGAACTGACTCCCTTTGGTGCCGAGCGTGCCGGAAATGCAGACGGAAGTATTCCCGCCTGGGATGGCGGCTATCAGAATCAGGACGAGGGGCTTGGTGCCGACGGTCGACGGATCGATCCGTTCGCCGCTGACAAACCGCTGTTCTCGATTACTGGCGCCAATATGGCTGAGTACGCCGATAAGCTTTCGGACGGTATGAAGGCGATGCTGCAGAAATACCCAGACTTCCGCATGGATGTGTATCCCACTCGGCGTACTGCAGCGGCGCCTCAGTGGGTCTACGACAACACTTTCACTAATGCCACCGTTGCCAAGCTGGCAGAGGGTGGAGCAGGCGCTCAGCCCGAACTCGCCTACGGTGGTATCCCTTTCCCCATTCCCGAGAACGGGATCGAAGCAGTGTGGAACCATGAACTGCGCTGGCGTCCGGCAGCGCTGAATATAGACCGTTTTCATGGCTACACGCTGACCAGTGATGGCCAGAAGGTGATGGTGTTGGAGTCAAGCAACGAAGAGCAGGCTCCTTACTACGAACAGAACGAACGTGCCGACTTCGACTCGGAGTACTGGCTGGTGCGTTCGATCAACTCGGGGCCGCCGATCCGGGCAGGTGAGGGGATCATCGGACGTCTTAACCTGGATGAGAGTAAAACCGGCACCTGGGTTTATCTGACCGGCCAGCGTCGCGTTCGCAAATTGCCGAACTCCTGCTGCGATACTCCCACGCCGTTTTCAGCGGGTAACGTGAGCTTCGATGAGGTCAATGTATTCAGCTCGCGCAAGGATCGGTTTGACTGGAAGCTGGTGGGTAAGCAGGAGATGTACATTCCGTACAACGGCAACAGGATTCTGACCCCGGCAAGTGACGACGAAGTACTGGGCGATCACTATCTCAATCCCGATTATGTGCGTTGGGAGTTGCACCGTGTGTGGGTGGTGGAAGCAACCTTGAAAGAGGGCGAGCGACACACCTCGCCGCGTACCCGCTACTACCTGGATGAGGATACCTGGCGTGCGGCGCTGGCCGACCGCTGGGATTCCAGCGGTGCGCTTTGGAGGGTGCCGTTCATGGTACCGATCACACTGCCTGAAGTGCCCGCCAGCGTAGGCCTGGTCTGGGGTGTCTACGATCTGACCTCCGGCACCGCGTTCATCAACCGTCTGATGAATGAAAGCCCGTCGCAGATCCGTGTTGTTGAGAAGCATAAGGACGGCATCTTCACACCTGCGGGTTTGATCGGAGCGAGCCTGCGCTAATCGATGGGATGCGGCATAGAGAGTACCGGCCCATACAGGGCTGGTACTCATCGAACAATAAAATCCCGGCTTGTCCGGCTGTCACCGGGGTTCCATCTAGTGGCTCGATTTATGCGAAAAAAAACTAATCTCAGTCGCACAGGGATGCGCTATGGCGTGTCTGCATTGAGTGGGCTGTTATTGACATTGACTGTCGCTGCTCACGGCGAGATAGCGCCGCCCATGTCACGCCCTGCGACCGACATTGCACCATCCGTCATGCCCCGGCTGATCCTGCAGGATATCGACCTGGTTGGCGGGCGCCTGATCGGCGTGGGCGAGTATGGGGCGATCGTCTGGAGCGATGACCGGGGTGCTCATTGGCAGCAGGCTGACGTGCCGGTATCGGTCGGGTTGAATGCGATCGCGATGCAGGACGCAGTAAACGGCTGGGCGGTCGGGCATGCAGGGGTGGTGCTGTCGACAGAAGATGGCGGCGCCAGTTGGCACCAGGTCTTGGATGGTGTTAGCGCTGCGCAGCTGCTGCTGATCGAAGCCGAACAGTTGGCCGACAAGGGTGAACTGGATGATCTGCGTTTGACGATGGCCCGACTGTCTTTGCAGGACGGTGCGGATAAACCCTTTTTCGATATCGCCATAACGGAAGGTAAACGCCTGATTGCCGTGGGGGCGTTCAACCTCGCATTTGCCACTGATGACGCTGGTACGACCTGGAAACCCCTCTCCTACGCTCTTCCCAACCCGATGGAATCGCACCTGTACGCGGTGGATGCTCGGGGGGCAACCGTTTTTATCGCCGGTGAATTTGGTCTGGTGATGCGTTCTGTTGATGGGGGGCATTCGTTCCAGGCTTTGGAAACCCCCTATCAGGGGAGCTTTTTCGATATCGCCTACAACGGTCGCGACCTGGTGGTCGCTGGGCTGCGCGGCAACGTTTTCCTATCCCGTGACGCTGGCGATAGCTGGCAGCAGGTCGAGGGCGGTGGTACGGCGTCGGTCTCCGCGGTGGAGTCTCTTGCCGATGGCGCGTTTCTATTAACCGACCAGGCGGGGCAGTTGTGGCGACTGGAACCGGGTGCAGAAGTTGACCTGCACTATTCACGACTGGAGATCGAGGCCCTGCCGCCGGCCAGCGATGCCGTGCTGGTCGATAATGAACAACTTTTTGTGACTGGCATGGGCGGTACTGTCGGTCCTTTGACCATGCCGACGATGGTGGCAGGGAGCGGTAAACCATGAAGTACCCGAGCCAGGAAATAAGTGTGATCGAAGAGATCGATTTCGACCGCAGCAGTGGCACTCTGGTGGAGCGGGTGCTGTTCAACAATCGCTTGGTGGTTGTGCTGACCTGCCTGCTGGTCACTCTGGTACTGGGTTACCAGGCGTTCAACCTGCGATTTAATTCCAGCTACGAGAAGACCATCCCCGGCCATCATCCATTCGTGCTGGCGTTTCGCGAGCACGCTGATGATCTGACCGGACTCGGTAATGCGGTTCGGGTCGCCGTGGAAACCCGCCAGGGTGGTATCTACGATGCCGCCTATATGGAAACCCTGCGCAAGATCAGCGATGAGCTGTTTCTCGTGCCCGGTGTGGATCGACGCTACATGAAGTCGATCTGGACTCCGAATACCACCTGGATGGGGGTAACGGAAACGGGGCTTGAAGGGGGGCCGGTTATCCCGCGTGGCTTCAAGGGCGAGCCTGAGGATCTGGTCCAACTGCGGGCCAATGTGGCGCGCTCCGGCACTATCGGCCAGATCGTGGCGCAGGATGAGCGCTCCAGCGTGATATATGTACCCCTGCTGGCTCAGCTGCCGGACGGTAGCGAGCTGGATTACAGTGCATTAGCGCGCACCCTGGAGGATATCCGCAACCGTTACCAGTCGGATGATATCCATATCCACATCACCGGTTTCGCGAAGATCGTCGGTGACCTGATCGATGGCCTGTATCAGATTCTCGCCTTCTTTGCCGGTGCGATCATGCTCGCCGGCGCTATCGTATTCTGGTATACGCGCTGTATTCGCAGCACCGTTCTGGTTGTGCTCAGTTCAATCATTGCGGTTACCTGGCAATTGGGCTTGCTGCCGACCCTCGGATTTGTGTTGGACCCTTACTCGATCCTGGTGCCTTTTCTGGTGTTCGCCATTGGCATGAGCCATGGTGCGCAGAAGATGAACGGCATCATGCAGGATGTGGGACGCGGCATGAGCAAGTATATTGCTGCCCGATATACCTTCCGTCGCTTGTTCATCGCCGGCCTGACCGCCCTGCTGGCGGATGCGGTGGGCTTCGCCGTACTGCTGGTGATCGATATCCAGGTCATCCGCGAGCTGGCGATCGCCGCCTCGATCGGTGTCGGCGTACTGATTTTTACCAACCTGATTTTACTGCCGATCCTGCTCTCCTATGTCGGAGTCTCTCCGCGAGCAGCCGAGCGCAGCCTGCGTGCCGAAACAGCGGATAAGCTCGGCGAGGCCAAGCACCCACTGTGGCGTTTTCTCGATCATTTTACCGAGCGGCGCTGGGCCGGCAGAGCGATAGTCGTTGCGGTGCTACTGGCTATGGCGGGGCTCTATACCAGCCAGTCGCTGAAGATCGGTGACCTGGATCCGGGGGCGCCGGAGCTGAACCCGGATAGCCGTTACAACCAGGATGTGGCGTTTATGAACAGTGCCTATGGCGCCAGCAGCGACCTGTTTGCCGTCATGGTCGAGACACCCAAGGACCAGTGCAGCCGCTACGATACCCTGATGAAACTGGACGCGCTGGAGTGGTCGCTGCGGCAGCTTCCGGGCGTCGAGTCGACCAACAGCATGGCCCAAGTGACCCGCCGGGTGATCGTTGGCCTCAGCGAGGGCAATTTCAAATGGAATGACCTGGTAGCCAACCAGGCGATGCTGAACTCGGCTACCACCTATGTGCCACGCGGCGTCTATAACGATGCCTGTGACCTGCTGACCCTCTTTGTCTACCTTGCCGATCACAAGGCGGGGACTCTGGAACGGGTTGTCGACCATGTCGCCGCTTTCGCTGCCGAGAACAACACTGAGGATGTGCACTTCGTCATGGCCGCCGGCAGGGCTGGCATCGATGCAGCGACCAACGAGGTGGTCCATAACGCCTGGAACCTGATGCTGTTGCTGGTCTACGGTGCGGTGGTCTTGCTCTGCTTTATCACCTTCCGCTCCTGGCGGGCCGTGGTGGTGGCTATCTTACCGTTGATGTTGAC
Source organism: Marinobacterium zhoushanense (assembly GCF_014641945.1). Lineage (GTDB taxonomy): Bacteria > Pseudomonadota > Gammaproteobacteria > Pseudomonadales > Balneatricaceae > Marinobacterium_D > Marinobacterium_D zhoushanense. The sequence goes on along the minus strand of NZ_BMIJ01000001.1, from coordinate 399,235 downwards.
CTCGATCCTCGCTGAAGCGCTGATGGTGGTACTCGGCATAGGGGTCAAGGTCGCAACTCTGCCGGTGATTGCGCTGGGGGTCGGCATCGGTGTCGACTATGCGCTCTATATCCTCACCGTCACGCTGACCGGACTGCGTTTCGGACAAAGCCTGTCGGAAGCGTATTACCGCGCCCTGCTGTTTACCGGCAAGGTCGTGATCCTGACCGGCATCACGCTGGCGGTGGGGGTGGGCACCTGGGCGTGGTCACCGATCAAATTTCAGGCCGATATGGGTGTGCTGCTCACCTTTATGTTCCTGTGGAACATGCTGGGTGCTCTGATCCTGATTCCGGCGCTGTGCCACTTCATACTGCCCGAGCTGAAAGCTCCTCGGGGTCAGGTAGTGGCTCAGGCTGATTGAACGGGCTTGATGTCCTGGCCTTATCAGATTCTGGTGCCTGTTTACTCTCTGGAGAGACAACAATGATAACAATAGACAGTATCCGTGGCCGCACCGCGCTTTGTGTGGCCCACGTCGCCGGCATGATCGATATGATCGCGCTGCCGGTCTGGGTTGGGGCTCTGATCTCCCAATACCACTTCACGCCGCAGAAGGCGGGAGGGTTGGCGACGCTGTTTCTGATGGGTGTAGTGGTTGCCAGCCTGTTCTGGTCGCCCAGATTCAATCGCTTCAAGCCCCGGCTTCTGGTGCCTCTGGGGTTCTGCCTGACCTCTATCGCCTTTTTTGTCGCCACCACCACCGATCACTATATCTTGCTGGCGATTCTGCATGCTTGCGGTGGGCTGACCACCGGCATGAGTCTGTCGTTCACGCACGGTTCCATCGGCCGCGCTAGCAATCCGCATAAACTTTTCGGTCTGGCGCAGTTCTCCCTCGGCAGCTTTGCCATCCTGTTTCTGGGTGGCTCGCCGACGATTATCGAAACCTTCGGCGGACCCGCGTTATTCGTTATTTTCGGTTCGGTGATGGCGCTGGCGGCAATCATGACACTGTTGTTGTTTCCGCATATCGACAACAGGAAGGCGAAAACGCCGACGCATCAAGTGGCAAGGGAGAGAATTCCCCGCCAGGTGTGGTTTGGCATCTTCGGCGTCAGCCTGATGGCGATCCTGCAGGCGATGACGTTTAGTTTCGTCGAGCGTGTCGGCAGTGATATGCATGGTTACAGCACCGCCCAGGTATCCGGCGTGCTGCTGGCAACGGGGCTGGTTGGCATGTTGCCGGGGTTGGCCGCCATGCTGATGCACGGTCGCTGGTCGGCACCCAAGGTGATGCTGGCAGGCCCTGCACTACAGGCGGCTCTGACCCTGGTGATCGTGATGACCACGGCTTTTCCCGCTTATGCCATCGCTGTGTGCTTTTACCCATTCATCATGGTGTTTACCCACACCTTCGCCTTCGGCTATTTCGCGGACAAGGATCCCTCGGGCCGCGCCGTGGCGGCGACACCAGCGATGAACATGATCGGCTCCGGTATCGGCCCCTTCCTCGGCGGCACACTGGTCCAGTTCTTCGGTTACGAGAGCCTGGGATACGGTGCCTTGGTGCTGGCGCTGCTCGCCATCCTCAGCGTATCCCAGCTCGGTCGTGAAGTGGGACTGGTGCAGGCGGCGCGATGAACTCAGGCAGGGGAACGTTGTTGCAGGACCGCTTTGGCCGGCGCATCGACTACCTGCGCCTGTCGGTGACCGACCGCTGCGACCTGCGCTGCGTGTACTGTATGGCGGACGATATGCGCTTTCTGCCCCACGCCGAGGTGTTGTCGCTGGAGGAGCTGTACCAGGTAGCGGCGGGTTTTGTCCGGCTGGGGGTCAACAAGATCCGTCTAACCGGGGGCGAACCGCTGGTGCGGCGGGGCATCCTGACCCTGATCGAGCGCCTGGGGCAGTTGCCGGCGGAGCTGGTGCTCACCACCAACGGTACTCAACTACCGCAGATGGCGCATGAACTGGCAAGTTGTGGTGTCCGGCGTTTGAACATCAGTCTGGATTCCCTGCGTGGCGACCGTTTTCGTGAGCTGACCCGAAACGGCAGTCTTGATCGGGTGCTGGCAGGCATCGAAGCCGCACGCAGTTCCGGTTTCACACGCGTCAAACTCAATACGGTGGTATTGCGCGGGCGTAATGAGGATGAAGTGCTTGATCTGGTCGATTTCGCACGCCGGGCGTCGCTCGATATCAGCTTTATCGAGGAGATGCCGCTGGGCCAGATCACCGAACATGACAGGGGTGAAAGCTTCTGCTCCAGTGACAATCTTCGTGAACTCATATCGAGCCGGTATCCGTTATACCCCTCTACCGAACGAACCGGTGGACCCTCGCGCTACTACCGCATGGCGGGCAGTGATACCCGTATCGGTTTCATTTCGCCGCACAGCCACAACTTCTGTGGCGAGTGCAACAGGGTCCGTGTAACCGTCGAGGGGCGGCTATTGCTGTGCCTGGGCAACGAGCATTCCGTGGACCTGCGTGAGATAGTTCGGCGCTATCCCGGCGATGTCGGGCGGCTGGAGCGGACGATCATGGCGGCGATGGCGATCAAGCCCGAACGGCATGAGTTCAAATTGGATGCTGAGCCTCAGATCCTGAGGTTTATGAGTATGACGGGAGGTTAAAAATCTCCGGCTTCCACCATCACTCGGGATACATCGGTATGAGGTTCCACGGCTATGACAGCCGCAAAGATGGTGAGCGGGATGCCGTGCTGCTTTAACAGCGTCAATAGGTGCTAGATAGCGGTACCGCTTTCACACTCATGTTAGAACTCCATGCTCATGTGGCGCATTTCCGTTAGCAACTGCTCAGGTAAAACCATTAGTGGTTTTTTTAGCCGCCGTGCTACTGCCGCGGTCATTGGCGTTAGCCCCGCGTTTTGCCTCTCGGGGCATTACCCATCGATGTGGGCGAGCGCCTTGCTGGCCAGCTCGATGAACTTGTCGCGTTCTGCAAGACTCAGTCCGGGCAGAATGTCCGCCTGTAGCGCTTGCACCACCGGCGCGACCTGGTCAAACACCTCCGACCCCTTTTCGGTGAGCCTTACCTCGCGAGCGCGCCGGTCATGCTTACACACCGTGCGCTCGATATACCCCTTCTGCTCCAAACGGTCGACCACACCGCCAATGGTGGCGCGATCGTAGCCGATTTCGGCGGCGACTTTTGCCTGGTCAATGCCGGGAATGCGGGCAATGACGTCCATCGCGGCGAACTGAACCGGCGTTAGATCCAGGCCGACCTGCTGCATGTGATTGCTGAACACGGCGGTCGAGTTTTGATTCAGGCGTCTGATCAGGTGCCCGGGCTTTTTGTGCAAATCCATAATCACTCTCGCAAATATTGATCTGGGTCAGTATTTCCCCCAAAAAGCCATCGCCTATGGAATAGTAAGTATACTTATTAGTTGACCCATAAAAGTAAGTATAGATATTATTTGAAATGTAAGTGTACTTACTATTAAGGCAATCAGAACAAGAAAGCGAGGAAAAACAACGATGCAATATTATGTAGATGGTTTCCGCGGTGGTGATCCCGATCGTAAAGACGCAACATCAACGCGACGTGACCGTAGCGAGTTTGCCCCTCTACCCGAAAAAGTGGATGTTCTGATTGCGGGCACCGGTCCGACCGGCCTGTGCCTGGCCGCACAGCTGTCCCAGTTCCCCGAGATCGATACCATGATCGTGGACCCCACTCCGGGTCCGATCGAAAAGGGCAAGGCCGACGGCATCAACACCCGGACCATGGAGATGTTCCAGGCGTTCGGTTTCGCCGACAAGGTCAAGCGCGAAAGCTACTGGGTCAACCAGACCAACTTCTGGATGCCGGACCCGGAGAATCCGAAAAACATCAAGCGCATCGGCCGGGTACAGGACGTAGCCGATGACTCCTCCGAGATGCCGCATATCCTGATCAACCAGGCGCGGGTGCATGAGCTGTTCCTCGACGTGATGCGCAACTCCACCACCCGCCTGGAACCGGACTATAGCTGGGCGGTGCGCGATCTGCAGGTCGATACCACAACTGATGAATATCCGGTGACCGTGATTCTGGAAAACACCGGCGTGAACAAGGGCGAAACCAGGGTCGTGCGCGCCAACTATGTGGTCGGCTGTGACGGTGCGCGCTCAAACGTGCGCAAGGCGATCGGCGGCGAGCTGCATGGCGACGCGGCGCATCAGGCTTGGGGTGTCATGGATATCCTTGCCAATACCAATTTCCCCGATGTGCGCCAGAAGTGTCTGATCACCTCCGCCCATGAGGGCAACGTGCTGATCCTGCCGCGCGAAGGCGGTTACCTGTTCCGCATGTATGTGGAACTGGACAAGCTGAACCCGGACGAGCGCGTGGCCAACCGCAACTTCACCGTCGATGACCTGATCGCCGGTGCCAACCGCATCATGCAGCCCTACAGCATCGACGTGAAAGAGGTGGCCTGGTGGTCGATCTATGAGATTGGGCATCGCATGACCGACAAGTTCGACGACGTGCCCGCCGGCGAACAGGCGACCCGCAACCCGCGTGTCTTTACCGCCGGTGACGCCTGCCATACCCACAGCCCCAAGGCGGGCCAGGGGATGAACGTGTCGATGCAGGACACCTTCAACCTGGGCTGGAAGCTGGCGCATGTACTGCAGGGGCGCGCCGATGCGAGCCTGCTGCACAGCTACTCGGCGGAACGCTGGGCCGAGGCCAAGCGCCTGGTCGATACCGACCATGAGTGGGCGCGTATCATGTCCGCTCCGGCTGGGCAGTCTTCACTGGACAATGGCGATGAGCCGCGCTTCGTGCGTCAGTTCAAGGCGAATCTCGAGTTCACTAGTGGCCTGGCGGTGAAATACGGTGAATCCGCTCTCGTTGGACCGGCCACTCACCAACTGCTGGCCAGAGGCGAGGAGATCGGTCGTCGCTTCCATTCGGCTCCGGTGGTGCGTTTGTCCGACGCCAAGCAGATGCAGCTCGGTCATGTAGCAGAGGCCGATGCCAGGTGGCGGATCTACGCCTTTGCCGGCAAGAAAGACAGCTCGGCGCCGGGTTCCGCGATCCACAAGCTGGCCGACTGGCTGCAGAGCAATCCGAATTCGCCTGTGGTGAAATACACTGGCAAGGATCAGGATATCGATGCGCTGATCGACCTGCGCGCTGTATTCCAGCAGACCTTCAATGCCCTTGCGTATGAAGATATGCCGTCGCTGCTGAAGCCGACCAAAGGCAAGCTCGGTCTGCAGGATCACGAGAAAGTTTTCTGCGTGGACCACAAGGGGCTGGGCGATATCTACCAGATGCGTGGCATCAATCGTGAAAAGGGCTGCATGATCGTCGTGCGTCCGGACCAGTACATCGCGCATATCCTGCCGCTGGACGCTTACCAGGAACTCGCATCCTTCTTTGACGGTATCTATCTGCCGGTAGCGAAGTGATGAAGCAGGGAGCGTTAGGTGCAGGGCTTAGCCGGGTAATAAGGGAGCAGTGTAAGAAGGGAGCAGTGTAAGAAGAGAGCAAAAGGAGTCGGGGTTGCCCGGCTCCTTTTTTTTGGCGGATTCAGTTCGGTGCGAAGGACTACTTGATCAGCACCGCGCCACCGATGCCGACAAACAACCCGGCGCTGGCGCGGTTGAAGTGCTGCAGGTTACGACCGTTTTTCAGCACCGGGGTCAGCAGGCGGGCACCGCCGCCGTAGGCCAGTTTGCAGACCAGATCGAGCAGGCACCAGCTCAGCGACATCACCAGCAGCTGCGGCAGCAGGGCCGTTTCCGGCGAGATGAACTGCGGCAGGAAGGCAACGAAGAACAGAATGTCCTTCGGGTTACTGATACCCAAGGTGAAGGCGCGCAGGAACATCCGGGAGGCGACGGGCTTGAGCGGCTGCTTATCGCTGGTTGGCTGCTGCTGTCCCGCTTCTCGCCAGGCTTTGTAGCCCAGCCAGATCAGGTAGAGTGCACCGGCATAGCGGATCAGCGTGAACAGGGTTTCCGAGGCTGACAGCAGGGCGCCCAGGCCGGTGGCGGAGGCGAGCAGCAGGGTCAGCGAGGCGAGGGTGCCACCTAAGAAAGCGGGCAGACTACGCCGTATGCCGTGGTTCAGGCTGTTGGCGACCATCAGCAGTGACAGCGGGCCTGGGATCAGGATCACCAGCAGGGAGGCCAGGCAGAACAGCGACCAGCTTTCGAATGTCATGGTTGTCTCTCACGCAAAGAGCCCCCCTTTAATGAAGGGGGGCTCGGTCTGTTGGATTAAGAACCTGCCGTTGCTTAGGGCAGGAAGATAAACTTGGCCACGAAGATCGCCGTCAGAGCCCAAACACCGGCACTGATAGACGATGCCTTGCCGGTACACAGCTTCAGCGCTGTGTAGGAGACAAAGCCGACCGCTATGCCGTTGGCGATGGAGAAGGTCAGCGGCATCATGATAGTGGTGAGAATGGCCGGGGTAAACTCGGTCATATCCTCCCAGTCGATCTTGGCCAGTGAGCCCATCATCAGCATGGCGACATAGATCAGCGCGCCATCCACGGCAAACCCAGGCAGCATCTGCGCCAGCGGCAGCAGGAACAGGCCGAACAGGAACATGACACCGATCACCACGGCAGTCAGGCCGGTGCGTCCGCCTGCCGATACGCCGGCTGCGGACTCCACGTAGGAGGTCACCGGCGGGCAACCGAAGGCGGTGCCGATAACGGAGGAGATTGAGTCAGCCTTGAGTGACTTGTCCAGACCTTCGATGTTGCCGTTCTCATCCTGCAGGTTAGCGCGCTGGGCGACACCCATCAGGGTGCCGGCAGTGTCGAAGATATTGACGAACAGGAAGGTGATGATGACCGGGATCAGCGCGACTTCAAACGCCCCGGCGATATCCAGCTGCATGAACACTGGTGACAGGTCGGCAAAGTTGGGCACTGCAACCAGTCCACCCTCAGGCCAGGACACGAAGCCGGAGGCGGGTGCCCAATCAACGCTGACGGTGAAGAAGTCATAGGGAAGTACCGCGGCCATCAGGAAGGCGACAGCGGTGGTGATACCGATGCCCAGTATCACCGAGCCGAATACACGGCGGTAGCTGAGGATGCTGATCAGCAGGAAGCTCAGCAGGCCTAGCGCCGGCGCTTCGGGGCCAAACTGGCCGAAACCGAAGTGGGTCAGATCGGCCAGGGCGACCACGTTGTCCGCGTTAGGGACGACGATGCCGGTAAAACGCAGGCCGATGAAACCGAGGAACAGGCCGACACCGGCGGTCATCGCCAGACGCAGGCTGAGCGGTATGCTGTTGAGCATCCATTCACGCAGCCGGGTCACACTCATCGCGACGAACAGCACTCCGGACAGGAACACGGCCCCCAGCGCGACCTGCCAGCTGTAGTCCATCTCCAGGACAACGGTGAAGGTAAAGAAGGCGTTGAGTCCCATGCCCGGCGCCAATCCTATCGGCCAGTTGGCATAGACACCCATGAAGATCGTCGCGATCGCGGCGCCGATGCAGGTGGCCAGGAACAGGCCATCGAACGGCATGCCGGTTTTGGACATGATGATCGGGTTCAGGAACATGATGTAGGACATGGTGATGAACGTGGTCAGGCCCGCGATCACCTCGGTCCGCACGTTGGTCCTGTGTTCCTGCAGTTTGAAGAAACGGTCGATAAAACGGCGTTGGCCTGATGCGCGTCGATCTGACGGAGCTTGGTCTGACATGGCCGTGTCCAGCGCTACTTCTTGTTGCTGTATGCTTTCCACAACTTTATCTCCTCAATGGGGGCTTGTCGCCCCTATTTATTTTTATGGCTGGCCGTCAAACGCATTCGACTGCCGGGGGATGTTGTGTTTCATTCCTTGGAAACTCGGGAAACCATAGATGTGTGTACGGTTACCCTTGGCACCCTCCTTTCAAGATTGTGCTTAGATCCATAATAGGATTGTATACATAAAAATCAACCTAGGAGTCAGGTTTTTTCATTAAGTGAAATGCATAGTTGATGAATGGGGTTGATAGTCAAGGCAGTCGACAGATACGAGGCGGCGAGGGAGAGCTTGAGCGACGGCTGGGCTATCTTGGGCGTAGGTTGTTGATGTCTGGGTCTTGGGCCAGGGATTAATGTGTACAAAAAGTGGTCCATTGTGTACGATTTATTAATCCGTCCTTAGGGCGGGGATCTCCTTGGCCGGTGTCGTAAGAACGCCAGCGCACAGTTGATGAGGCCTTATGAGTCGGTTAACCGAAATCAAGAAAAGTGATCCGAAAAAGGGTGAGAAGAAAACCCAGGACGACATCGTCTACGAGCATATCTTCGACGCCATTCTGGAGCAGCGGCTGCCGCCCGGAACCAAGCTGAACGAGGAGTCTCTGGGTGAGATCTTCGGTGTCAGTCGTACCATCATTCGGCGTGCGCTGTCTCGGCTCGGCTATGAACAGGTGGTGGTGTTGCGGCCCAATCGCGGTGCCGTGGTGGCCAGCCCCACTATCGATGAAGCGCGGCAGATCGTCTTTGCCCGCCGGGTGGTGGAGAAGGCGGTCACCGAGCTGGTGTGCGACAACGCCGAAACGGCCCAGATCGAGCAGTTGAAACAGCTGGTACGTGACGAGCAGGCCTGCTTTGATCGTGGCGATCTCGGTGCCGGTATCCGTCTGTCCGGTGAGTTCCATCTGTACCTGGCCGAGATGGCCAAGAATCCGCCGTTACTGAGCTTCCAGCGCAGCCTGGTGTCGCTCTGCTCACTGATCATCGCCCAGTTTGAGAAGGGTGAGTCCAAGTCACACTGCTCCTACGATGAGCACTTCGAGCTGATTGATGCCATCGCACAGCGGGACAAGAGCAAGGCGGTGGCGCTGATGATGCACCACCTGGATCATATCGAGCATAAGCTGAGCCTGGATGATGAAGCCGCGGATAACGATCTGAAGGCGATCTTCTCCAATGTCCTTGGCCGCAAGTCGAGCTAAGGGTTTCAGTCGACCATAAAAAAACGCCCGCTCGGGCGTTTTTTTATGGGATGGTGACAGGCTCAGTCCCGGCTATACACCAGCTCTCCCATGGCGAAGGTGCATTTGATCGCCCGGTCGTCGCCCAGCGTCATCAGCACGAACAGGCGCTCCTCCAGATCCTTTGCCTGCTGCATGCGGTAGCTCATCAGCGGTGTGGAATTGTAATCCAGTACCACGAAGTCCGCTTCGCTGCCCGGCTCCAGGGTGCCGACCTGCTGTTCCAGCTGCAGCGCGCGGGCGCCACCGAGGGTAGCCAGATAGAAGGACTTGAACGGGTGCAGTTTCTTACCCTGCAGCTGCATCACCTTGTACGCTTCGTTAATCGTCTGCAGCATCGAGAAGCTGGTGCCGGCACCGACATCGGTGCCGAGGCCTACCTTGATCTTGTGCTGCTCCGCCTGCGGCAGGTTGAACAGGCCGCTGCCGAGGAACAGGTTGGAGGTGGGGCAGAAGGCGATGGCAGAGTCGGTTTCGGCCAGGCGCTGGCACTCCTCGTCGCACAGGTGCACGCCGTGGGCAAACACCGAGCGCTGACCGAGCAGGTTGTGGTGGTCGTACACATCCAGGTAGCCGTTCTGTTCCGGGAACAACGCCTTGACCCATTCGATCTCGTTGCGGTTCTCCGACAGGTGGGTGTGCATGTACAACCCGTCGTACTCACGCAGCAGCTGTCCCGCGGTGGCGAGCTGTTCCGGGCTGCTGGTCGGCGCGAAGCGCGGGGTGACCGCGTAGTGCAGGCGGCCCTTGCCGTGCCAGCGCTCAATCAGCGCCTTGCTGTCGCGGTAGCCGCTCTCCGGGGTGTCGGTTAGGGCTTCCGGCGCATTGCGGTCCATCAGTACCTTGCCGGCAATCATGCGCAGGTTGCGCTTTTCGGCGCTGCTGAAGAAGGCATCCACCGACTGCGGATGCACGGTGCCGAACACCAGGGCGGTGGTGGTACCGTTGCGCAACAACTCGTTGAGAAAGATCTCCGAGACCTGTTCGGCATGGGCCGGGTCGACGAATTTTTGTTCGGCGGGGAAGGTGTAGTTCTCCAGCCAGTCGAGCAACTGATCACCGTAGGAGGCGATCATGCCGGTCTGCGGGTAATGGATATGGGTGTCGATAAAGCCCGGCGTGATCAGGGCATCTTCATAGTGGTGGATCTTGGTGCCTGACTGCAGGCCCTTCATGATCTCCGGGGCATGGCCCAGGGCGGTGATGCGTCCGTTCTCGACGACCATCATGCCGTCTTCAAAGTAGCGATAGCTGTTCTCGAGTCCCAGTTCAGCCGGGTCGCCCAGGCTGTCGAGGATGGCGGCACGGTAGGCTGTGGCGGAAGTGGTAGCGTTAGAGGTGGACGGAGATTGTGTCATGTCGGTCGGTTCCGGTATTGCGTAACTGTCTTGAGTAACAGGGGAGCGGATGGATCGGCCGGGCGTCAGATCGCCAGCCGCTCCACCGCAGGTACTTCAAAAGGAGTGTCCTTTGGGGCGCTGGCTTTGCTGCCGAACGCGGCGTTATACCGGGCGATCACCTCGCCGGCCACGGACACCGCGATCTCGGCGGGCAGCTTGCCTTTGACCTCCGGTATGCCCATGGGACAGGTCATGCGTTCTAACTGCGCGTCGTCAAAGCCCTTGGCCTTCAGCCGATGCTCGAACTTCTTGCGCTTGGTCTGTGAGCCGATCAGGCCGAAGTATTTGAAATCGTTCCGTTTCAATATCGCTTCGGTGAGCTCCTGATCGAGCTGATGGTTATGGGTCATGATGATGAAGTAGCTGCCGGCGGCTTGCGACTCGATCTCGTCCACCGGGAACTCATTGACCACCTTCTCCACCCCCTCGGGGATGTGAGCGGGAAATTCATCCTCGCGGGAGTCGATCCAGCGTATACGGCAGGGCAGGGTGGCCAGGATCGGCACCAGCGCACGGGCCACATGGCCGGCACCGAACAGCGCGATCTGCACGATACCGGCATTGAGCGGCTCGAACAGCAGCGTGGTGGCCCCGCCGCAGCACTGCCCCAGGCTGGCGCCGAGGGAGAAACGTTCCAGCCGCGGCTGTTCCTGCTTCTCCTCGAGCATGGCACGGGCGATCTTGATCGCCTTGTGCTCCAGGTGGCCGCCGCCGATGGTGTCGAAGCGTTCCGCTGCGCTGACCACCATCTTGGCGCCGGCATTGCGGGGGGTGGAGCCGCGCTCATCGACAACGGTGATCATCACCGCCGGGGTGGCGTCGGCTTCAAGCTGGCTCAGGGCCTTGATCCACTCGCTGTTCATCTTGCTGCTCCCGTGGTTCTTATTGTCATTGGTGCCGTTCCGGGGCGCTTTTATACGGTCTCGGCAACCGCTGCAGTGCGGGCCTGCTGCTGGTGCTGCTCCATATCGCGGATCGCCCAGAGCACCCGCTCCGGTGTGGCCGGTGCATCGATGGCCGGGCTGAGCCGGTAATCGGCGACACTGGCGATGGCGTCCTTGATGGCGCAGAACACAGAGATGCCGAGCATGAACGGGGGCTCACCGACCGCCTTGGAGTGGTACACGGTGTCCTCGGCGTTCTTGCGGTTCTCCACCAGTCGCACACGGAAATCGATCGGCATATCGGTGACCGCCGGGATCTTGTAGCTGGCCGGGCCAGAGGTCATCAGCCGGCCCTTGTCGTTCCAGACCAGTTCCTCCGTGGTAAGCCAGCCGGCGCCCTGAACGAAGGCGCCCTCGACCTGACCAATATCGATCGCCGGGTTCAGCGAGGCACCCACGTCGTGCAGGATGTCGGCGCGCAGGATCTTGTACTCGCCGGTCAGGGTGTCGACCACCACTTCGCTGCAGGCGCAGCCGTAGGCGTAGTAGTAGAACGGGCGGCCACGGGCGGTGTCGCGGTCGTAGTAGATCTTCGGTGTGCGGTAGAAGCCGGTACTCGACAGTGAGATCTGGTTGAAGTACGCCAGCTGGATAAACTCGGCGAACGGCATCACTTCATCGCGGATCAGCACGTGGTTGTTGCGGAAGGTGACATCCTCTTCAGTCACGTTGAAGTGGCGCGCGGCGAACTCGACCAGACGCTGCTTGATGGTGCGCGCCGCGTTCTGCGCCGCCTTACCGTTCAGGTCGGCACCGGAGGAGGCCGCCGTCGGCGAGGTGTTCGGCACCTTGTCGGTATTGGTGGCGGTGATCTGGATGGTGTCGAAGTCGACCTGGAACTCCTCGGCCACCACCTGGGCGACCTTGGTGTTCAGGCCCTGGCCCATCTCGGTACCGCCGTGGTTCAGGTGGATGCTGCCATCGGTGTAGATATGGATCAGCGCGCCGGCCTGGTTCAGGAAGGTGGCGGTAAAGGAGATACCAAACTTCACCGGGGTCAGCGCCAGACCCTTCTTCAGGATCGGACTCTTGGCGTTGTACTCGCGGATCGCCTGGCGGCGAGCCTGGTAGTCGCTGCTCCGTTCCAGGTCATCGATCATCTGCGGCAGGGCGTTGTCCTCCACCTTCTGGTAGTAGTGGGTGGTATCCCGGCCTTCGCCGCCGTACAGGTTGAGCTTGCGCACCTCCAGCGGATCCTTGCCCAGGCGGCGGGCGATATCATCCAGAATGATCTCCGGCATGATCAGACCCTGGGGACCGCCGAAACCGCGGTAGGCGGTGTTGGAGGCCAGGTTGGTCTTGCAGCGGTAGCCGGTGATGGTGGCGTCACCCAGGTAGTAGCCGTTATCGCTGTGGAACATGGCGCGGTCGACGATGGAGTTGGACAGATCCGGCGAGTAGCCGCAGTTACCGGCCAGCTTCATCTCGCAACCGGTGATGCGGCCATTGTCGTCAAAGCCGACCTCGTACTGGTTGAAGAAGGGGTGACGCTTGCCGGTCATCATCATGTCTTCCATACGCGGCAAACGCATCTTGACCGGACGGCGGGTGTGGTGGGCCACCACGGCCGCGATGCAGGCCGGGCCCGCGGCCTGAGTCTCCTTGCCGCCAAAGCCGCCGCCCATGCGGCGCATATCGATCTGAACCTTGTTGAAGGAGACGCCGAGCACCTCGGCGACCAGCTTCTGCACCTCGGTGGGGTTCTGGCTGGAGGTGAACACGATCATGCCGCCATCTTCGGTGGGCACCACCGAGGAGATCTGGGTTTCCAGGTAGAAGTGTTCCTGGCCGCCGATATGGACCTGACCGGTGATCCTGTGCTGTGCGCCGGCCAGTGCCGCAGCGGAATCGCCCCGTTTGTGGGTATGCGGCTCGCTGACGAAGTGTTCCTGCTCCAGCGCCTGTTCGACCGAGAGTACCGGATCCAGCTCTTCATACTCGACGATGGCGGCCATCGCCGCCTTGCGCGCGGTTTCCAGGTCGTTGGCGGCAACCGCCAGTACCGGTTGGCCGTAGTACTCGACCAGGCCATCGGCCAGCAGAGGATCGCCGGGCAGCACGGCGCCGATATCCAGCTGGCCCGGCACATCCTTGGCGGTGATGGCGATCGCCACACCGGGGAAGTTGTAGCAGGGGCTCACATCCAGCTTGGTGATGCGGGCATGGGCCTTGTCCGACATGCGGGCATAGACGTGCAGCTGGTTGGGGAACTCGAGGCGGTCGTCGACATAGACCGCTTCGCCGCTGACCTGCTTTGCCGCACTCTCATGCTTGACGCTGCGGCCGACGCCGGTGGTCAGGTCCTGTTTAACCAGTTCCAGCATTTCGGCGTAGCTTTTCTTGTTCTGATGATGATTAGACATATGCGGTCACCCGTGTTTCTACTTCTGGGGATTCAAGCTCGACAAAGTACCGGGTCAGCAGGTTGACGGCCGTCAACTGGCGGTACTCGCGGGAGGCACGGAAGTCGGAGATCGGACTGAAGTCCTGCGCCAGCGCCTGTTTCGCCTTTTCGATGGTGTCGCGGTTCCACTCGGCCCCGGTCAGTGCCTGTTCGCACTGGCTGGCGCGCTTCGGAATCGCCGCCATACCACCGAAGGCGACGCGGGCGGACTGGACCCGGCCATCGCGGATCACTAGGTTGAAGCAGCCGAGTACGGCGGAGATATCGTCATCGATCCGCTTGGAGATCTTGTAGCTGCGGAACTCGCCGTTATCGGCGGCCCGCGGCACGATCACCTTCTCGATGAACTCACCCGGCTGCTGGGCGGTGACCTTGTAGTCGATAAAGTAATCCTGCAGATCAAGGGTGCGGCTCTGCTCACCCTGGCGCAGCACCAGCTGTGCGCCCAGGGCGATCAGTGCGGGGGGAGAGTCACCAATCGGCGAGGCATTGCCGATATTGCCGCCCAGGGTGCCCTGGTTGCGGATCTGCAGGGAGGCGAACCTGTGAAGCAGGGCGCCGAAATCGGGATAGTCGTGGCTCAAGGCCTGGTAGCAGTCGGTCAGCGACGCGGCAGCACCCAGTTCGATACGGTCATCGAACACCTGGACCTGTTTCATCTCCGCAATATCGCCAACATAGATCAGGGTGTCGATCTCCTTGCGCAACTGGGTCACCTCCAGTGCCAGATCGGTACCGCCGGCGACCAGGCGTGCCTCGGGATGCTGCTCTTTGAGGGCGGCCAGTTCCGCCAGGGTGGTCGGGTTGTAGGCGGCTTTTCTGCCGTACTTCAGCTCCGCTTGCGCCTGGGGCTGAATCTCGCGCAGGCGGGCGAGGGTGTCGGCCTGCTCACGATCGAAACTGTCCGGGGTTACATCGTCGTACATCTTTTCCGCGGCTTCGACGATGGGGCGATAGCCGGTGCAGCGGCACAGGTTGCCGGCCAGGGCTTCGTGGATCTCCTCCTTTTCCGGTTTGCCGACATTCTTACCCAGCGCAAACATGGACATGACAATGCCCGGTGTACAGAAACCACACTGGCTGCCGTGACAGTCCACCATCGCCTGCTGGGCTGGGTGCAGACGGTCGCCCTGTTTCAGGTCCTCGACCGTAATCAGCTGCTTGCCGTTCAGCGCGGAGACGAAGGTCAGACAGGAGTTGACGCTGCGGTAGCGGATGCGCTCGCCATCCAGTTCACCCAGTACCACGGTACAGGCACCGCAGTCTCCAGAGGCACAGCCCTCCTTGGTACCTGTCTTGCGGGCCTGGGTGCGCAGATAGTTCAGCACCGTCATATTGGGGTCCAGATGGTCTTCGACCCGCAGCTCTCTGTTGAGTAAGAACCTGATCAAGGAGGGCCTCCTTTCTTTACTTATGTTTTATACGGAGATGTTTAATACGGAGCCGTGTTTGTTACGGGGCTCGTTGGGTATGGGCTGATTAAAGTAAAAGCTGACTTTCAAGTCAACTTATAATTTGACCTCTTGGTCAGGTAATGTTTTGCCCTTTGTTGGAAGAAAATTCTTAATCATGCGGATTGGTAGTGAATTTCATCGATTGGGTGCGTGAACGCAGAGCTAAATCCTGTCTAATCGGTCAAATCATTCTTGTGTACTTTTTTTCATGATGATTTGTATACATTGATTGTCTTTTATTTTCCCTGTTTCTAACCGGATTTCTTGTCCGCTTTCGCGTTTAGGATCCCTTTGGAAGGGGGTGGTATCCGTACTGTGAATGCCCATGTCTTGTTCTATAACTATATGACTTTATAAGTATTTAAACGATTTTGTCTAAGGGTGTGCATAGTATTTCGTATTGTGAATACAAGAAGTATATTGGTTTGTAGACAATATTTGGTCGATGAATTAGGTTTTAACCCTGTGCAGGACTGACGCCTGCCGGACAGCTTGTGACGACCTCGCTCGGGAGAGGGGCGAGGCGAGACCAACAAAAATAACTAGGGTATTTTCACAATGGCAAAGCACAGCTCTTCGATCGATCTGGTCTATGGACTGGATGACAAACCTAGATTTTCGGTAGCGGTTTTTGCTGCGCTCCAGCACGTGCTGGCGAGCTTTATCGGTATCATCACGCCGACGCTGATCGTCGGTGGTGTATTGGGGCTGGGCAGTGAAGTGCCCTATCTGGTGAGTATGGCGCTGATCGTGTCCGGTATCGGCACCTTTATTCAGGCCCGTCGTATCGGCCCAGTGGGTTCCGGTCTGCTCTGTGTGCAGGGCACCAGCTTTGCGTTCCTCAGCTCGATTCTGGCCGCAGGATTCATCGTCAAGGGCAACGGCGGAGGGCCGGACGAGATACTCTCCACCATCTTCGGTGTCTGCTTCCTGGCGGCGTTCGTGGAGATCTTCCTGAGCCGCTTTATCGAAAAGCTGCGGCATATCATTACGCCGGTGGTTACCGGCACCATTATTACCCTGATCGGCCTCTCCCTGATCAAGGTGTCGATGACCGATATCGCCGGTGGCTTCGGCGCGCCGGATATGGGGGCACCGGTCAACTTGGCGCTTGCCGGTCTGGTGTTGATCACCATCGTGATTTTCAACCGTTTTCAGATGCATATGCTGCGACTGAGTGCGGTTATCATCGGCCTGAGCCTGGGCTTCGTCGTGGCCTGGTCGATCGGTAAGGTGGATTTCAGCGGGCTGAGCGATCTGTCGCTGATCGCGATTCCGGTACCGTTCAAATATGGTTTTAGTTTCGATCTGGCCGCGTTTCTGCCCATCGCCATCATCTATGTGATCACCGCGCTTGAAACCACCGGCGACCTGACCGCCAACAGCATGGTGTCAAAGCAGCCGGTGGATGGTCCCATCTATATCCGCCGCATCAAGGCCGGTGTACTGGCCGACGGTGTGAACTCTGCGATCGCCTCGACCCTGAATAGCCTGCCGATGACCACTTTCAGTCAGAATAACGGTGTCATTCAGCTGACCGGCGTCGCCAGCCGCCACGTCGCGCTGTTCATCGCCGCGATCCTGGCGCTGCTGGGGCTGTTCCCGATTATCGGCGGCGTGCTGCAGCAGATGCCGAAACCGGTATTGGGCGGCGCCACGCTGATCATGTTCGGTACCGTGGCGATGGCTGGGGTCAAGATCATCGCCGAAGCGGGTCTGAACCGCCGCAACATGCTGATCACCGCGATCTCCATCGGTATGGGGCTGGGTGTTGCAGGGGTGCCCGAGGTACTGTCTGCCATGCCGGACGATATTAAGAACATCATCGGTTCACCGCTGACCATCGGTGCCCTGTCCGCGATCTTCCTGAACCTGCTGCTGCCGCATCATCTGGATGCCGCGCCTCATGCCGCATCGGAGCATGCTGGAGCGCAGGCGGAAAGCGCTGAGTCATCAGAGGACGGACGCGCCATGACCGCGGCAACCGTCTCCAGCACGGCGAAGTAAGCACTAGCAACTGATCAAATGGAGTAGCAGCGTGAACAGCACTCAACGTATCTGGATCAAATCACCGTTGGCGACCTTGGACAGCGCATGCGCCGGTGGTCTGGTGGTCGAAGGTCAGCGCATTGCCGAGGTGCTGGCCGCGGGCGAAACCCCGGCGGCCCCTGTCGACGAGGTGTTCGATGCTCGCGAGCATGTGCTGCTGCCGGGGCTGATCAACAGCCATCATCACTTCTACCAGACCCTCACACGGGCGTTCCCGGCGGCGTTGAACAAGTCCCTGTTCAGCTGGCTAAAAAGCCTCTACCCGGTATGGGCACGGCTGGGCGAGGAGATGGTCGAGGTATCGACCCAGGTCGCGCTGGCCGAGTTGCTGCTCTCCGGCTGCACCACGGCCAGCGATCACCACTACCTGTTTCCGCAAGGATTGGAGAACGCCATCGATATCCAGATGGCCCAGGCGGAAAAGTTGGGGGTTCGCGTACATCTGACGCGGGGCTCCATGAGCCTGGGCGAGGAGGATGGGGGTCTGCCGCCGCAGACCACGGTGCAGGATGAGGACACTATCCTGGCCGACAGCGAACGGCTGATCCAGCGTTATCACCAGGCCGGGGAGGGCGCCATGAGCCGCGTTGCGCTGGCTCCCTGTTCACCCTTTTCGGTCAGCGAAAGCCTGATGAAGGCCAGCGCCCAGTTGGCTGAGAAACACGACGTCAGGCTGCACACCCATCTGGCCGAGACCCATGACGAGACCGCCTTCTGCGAGAAGATGTTCGGCCTGCGCCCGCTGGATTATCTGGAAAAGGTGGGATGGTTAAGCGACCGCGTCTGGCTGGCCCACGGTATCCATTTCAACGACGAGGAGATCCGTCGTCTGGGGCGGGCCGGTACCGGTATCTGCCACTGCCCGTCATCCAACATGCTGCTGGCCTCGGGGCTATGTCCGACGCTGGATCTGGAACGCGCCGGGAGTCCAGTGGGATTGGGTGTCGACGGCTCCGCATCCAACGACGGTTCCAACATGATCCAGGAGGTGCGTCAGGCGTTCCTGCTCGGCCGGCTGCGCTACGATGCCGCCGAGATTACCCACCAAAAGGTGCTGTCCTGGGCCACCGAAGGTTCCGCCCGCTGCCTGGGCCGGAGTGATTTGGGTGCACTGAAGGTCGGCATGCAGGCCGATATTGCCCTGTTCCGACTGGATGAGCTGCGCTTCGCCGGAGCCGGTGATCCACTGGCGGCACTGGTGCTGTGTGGTGCTCACCAGGCCGACCGGGTCATGGTTGCCGGACGCTGGCGGGTAACGGATGGAGCGATTGCGGACTTCGATCTGCAAGCGCTGATCGAACGACAGAAAAGTCTGGCCCGAAGACTGGCGTCCTGAGCGCTTGTCGAGCGGTAACGGCTAGCTGAATCGAGAGTGTCCCTCGCACTCTCTTCTGCGTAACAACCACTGAAGAAAGCATCTGGCAATGCCGGCCCTCGGGCCGGCAGGGCCGCATTCGTCCCAAAAGCAGCAAAAAAGAACCGTAAAAACAACAGCTCAAAATAACAACGAAGGAAGATAGATAAGATGACAATAACAAAAACCGCAGCCTGCATTCTCACCGGCGCACTCCTGTCCACCACGGTCTCAGCCGAGCAGCTGTGGAGCGACTTCAGCCTCAGCTACTTGAACGGCAGTGAGTATGAAGTGGGGGACGATGATCGTCAGGTGGTGACTGTCGAGCATGCCAGTGGCCATAGCTGGGGCGATAACTTCTTCTTCCTCGACCGTCTGAAATCATCCAACGGCGACACCGAGCACTATTTCGAGCTGTCACCGCGCCTGAGCCTGGGGTATCTGACCAACAGCGAGCTGTCGTTCGGGCCTGTGAAGGACCTGCTGCTGGCCGGTACCTGGGAGAGCGGTGAGGGCTTCGACAACTACCTGGCCGGGGTAGGGGTCAGCCTGGATGTACCGGGGTTCCGCTACTTCAACGTCAACCTGTATCACGTTAATAACGAGCTGAAGGACAACGATCGCCAGCTGACGTTGACCTGGGGGCTGCCGTTCGAACTGGGCAGTGCCGAGTTCCTCTATGACGGTTTCCTCGACTGGTCCACCGAAGAGTCCGATCATGCCGCCGAGATGAACTTCACCTCCCAGCTGAAATGGAACGCCGGCAAGCTGTTCGGCACCAAGGCTCCGGTTTACGTGGGTGTCGAGTACGCGCACTGGAACAACAAGTTCGGTATCAACGGCGTCGATGAGCGCAGCCCCTCCCTGTTGCTGAAGTGGCACTTCTGATCGGATCGCGTAGATCGGATCACGCTGATCGCACTGACAGGATCGCATCGATCGACTCAGTGACAACCGCACCTGGCCGGCTTTCCCCTTTCAAGCCGACAAGGGTGTAGCTTGAGCACGGTGTCATTCCACTCCCCAAGTTGGATGGCGCCGTTTTTTACCATCTGGCCTCTTGCCAGCAGTCGTGGGAGCGTGCGACGTGACCGCAGGGTTTCAGTTTATCCGGTCGTTCCTGACCGGCTTTAGCCAGATCATGCTGCAATCGAACAGCCTGACGGGGTTGTTTTTTCTGGCCGCGATCGCGGTGAATTCAGTGCCGATGTGCTTGGCTGCCGTTGCTGGCAGTCTAACCGCCTATCTCGGTGCCTGGGCATCGGGTGCTGGACGAGCGCACCTCGAACAGGGTCTGTACGGTTACAACGGAGCGCTGGTGGGGTTGGCCTGCGCACTGTACTGGCCAGCGGGCACAGAGCTGCTGGTCATACTGCCGCTCGCGGCGCTGGTCAGCACGGGGCTGATGCGGCTCTTCGTCGAGCGGCTGTTCTTTCAGAGAATTAGCTGTCCCGCCTATACCGCCCCCTTTATTCTGTCGATCTGGCTGGTTGCGTCGGCTGTCGAAGTAGAGCCCGCGTCGACCGTAGTGGTGACCCGCAGCGGAATCGATAACCTGCTGCTCGGGTTTGGTCAGGTGCTGTTGCTGGATCAGCCGATCGCCAGCCTGCTGATCCTGGTCGGGTTGGCATTCGCCTCCCGCCGTGCACTCTGCTGGGGGGCGGTTGCCGTGGTGCTCAGCAGTGGGGGAGCGTTTTTGCTCGGTGGTGTACCCGAGGATATTTTCAGCGGCGCCTACGCCTATAACGCGGTGCTGGTGGCGATTGCCCTGTCCGCGAGGGCAGAGCTGGGCGTCATGGTTGTCTTTGCGGCCATTCTGCTCAGTGTCATTCTTACCGGTTGGCTGCAGCAGTGCGGCGTGCCGGTGTTGACCGCGCCGTTCGTCATATCAAGCTGGCTGGCGCTGCTGTTGAGCAGCTTGTCTGCCACCTTCACCTCGCCAGCCAGCTACTGACAATTTACTTCAGGTCCAAACAGCTGGCGTAATAGCTGACGGTAGCGGGCCAGTCTGAGAATAGACCGCTTATGCCCACATCCTGTGCCAATACGTTGAGTAGCTCCAGCATCTTGCCGTCATCATCGGCGATGTTCTCGATCGACTGATAGTACCAACCACCACCCCGCTTGAGCGGACCGGAGCGCTCCAGAGTCCAGGTGATGATGTTAAGGCCTGCCGCCCGGGCTTCCAGAGTGTAGGCGGACGGTACGATCCTGCCATTGTCGTCGGTGACCAGCATCCACATCGGCGGCGCGATGTAGTTGACGCCCATCGCCTTTAGCTCGGCCATGGACGGTTTAAAGGTGGCGGCGTTCATCGGGTCGAAGCCATCCAGATCGTAACGATCGTCCAGATAGACCGCCTGCTTGCCGAATTCGGGTTCGTGCTCGATCCAGTACAGAACGTCATCAAGATTGAACGACTGGGGCCAGACATCCTGCGCGGGGACACCCGCCGCCTTGTACTCGTCGATCATCTTCTGCGCGTACGCTTGCTGGGAAAATCCGTTATAGGGCATCTCAACGGATGCTGCCTTGAGTTCCGGTGTGAACTTGACGCCCAGGGACCTGAACAGTTCGATCGACTCGGCATGGGTCATCAGAGTGCCCTGCTGGGCCGCGTATAGATCTGTACGCCAACCGGGTGTCCCGTCCATGTAGCCCTTGGCATCGGTTGCCTCTGTGTTGGCGGCGTCCATCTTGCCCTGCAGTGTGCGTAACTCTGCCAGGGTGATATCGCTGGTGCGGCATTCGGCCGATGCTGGCTGATCTCCAGCGGCAGGCGTGAAGGCTTGGGTACACTTTTCTGCCAGTGGTGTGGCCAGAATGTTGGTGGTTGTGTGCAGGTCATTCTGGGCGTGGCGACAGACCAGCTGCTGGTCTTGGGTGAAGGTCACGTCACATTCAATTATCCCGGCGCCCATGCGCGCCGCGGCGATATAGGATTCTCGGGTGTGCTCTGGAAACTGCATCGGAGCGCCGCGATGGCCGATGGAGAAGAGAGTACGCTTGACAGGTTTGTCTGCGCATTCGAGCAGCTTCTGCTTCAACGGGCTGTCCGACATCTGGTCGATCAGGAACAGCGGGCGTGGGCCCAGGGAGATTGTGTCGGCTTGAAGAACACTGCTCATCAGGACTGCGGCTACCGATAAGGACAGTGAGGTGAATGATCTGGCCATGGTTCCTCCTTGGCTTTGAAAACAGCTATTGGAAGGCAGGGATGTTGATAGTAGGTGATAGTTAGGTGACGTTTTCGTAACAGAGCTGTCAGTCATTGCCCGTTGTCACTGAGAGTCGGTGTTAAGGACATATTCAGTATCCAGCCTGCATAAAACATAGAAGACTGCGCTTGTTTTGTGAGCCGTGCGCGGTTTAGTGTTTCGGGAGGCCGATAAGAAACCCTGGGGTGTGCAACGAACAGGGTTAACGGTGCAGAGGCCAGGGAGGGGCATATTGCCGGGCGGTAGTGCAGCGTCAGCACCGCCGCGTTCACCCTGTTGTCAGATGAGTTGCCTGTCATGAGTTACCGATTAGCTGCTGCCCTTAGCGGGCTTTGTGTTCTCTCCCTAAGCCTGCCTGCGGTTTCCGCCGATACCGAGATGCACGTGCCGATGCAGGAGGGGAACGCCACTACCTACTATGTCCAGGCCTCCGTCGGCAGCCTGAGGAGCATGGACTTCATGGTCGATACCGGATCGGGTTATATGACCATCAATGAGGAGACCCTGGCCAGCCTGAAAGTGGATGGCCACGCGGTATACCAGCGCGATCTGATCGGTGTGCTGGCCAACGGCTCAGAGGTTCGTGTTCCCGTCTATCGATTATCGAGCCTCAAGGTCGGTGATTGCCGGCTGAACGATATCGAAGCGGCGGTCTTCCCCGGCACTACCCGGCAGATTCTTGGTCTGAGTGCGTTGAAGCATGTGGGTACCTTCACTTTCTCCTTCGATCCGCCGCAATTGGTGCTCAGCCGCTGTCCCCAAACCGACCTGCTTGCCGCAGAGCTGGAGCCCTGATCGGGATCGGTCGCCGGCAGACGACAGGATTCGATGCTGTTACCGGGGCGCCGGTAGAGTCACTCTAGCCAACCTTACTGCCAGGTTGGCTTTTTCGTTTTTAAAATCAAAGGATTAGGTTTTTTTGACAGGCGTGCATGGGGAGTTGGCTTGGAACTTGCGATTTGCTGATTACCCATCCGGTAGAACTGTTCCCCCCGGATGGCTTTAACTCATTCGCAATTGGGAGGTTCATATGAAAATGGAATATCGCCAGGTAGTGTTGGCAGCCGCAGTATCCGCACTGGTTTCGGCTCAGGTTTGGGCGGCAGAGGAGGCAGCCCCGTCATCGACCATGGACAAGGGGCAGAGCGAGACGGTGGTGGTAGAGGAGGCCTCCCCGGCGCCGATGCCTGAGACTAAGCCGCAGCTCAGTGATACGCAGACCACCTTCGCAACGCCCGAAGTGCTGATGCTGTACAACCAGAGCCCGAATGAACTGGTCGACCGGGAGGTTATCGGGGCCGATGGCGAAGCGTTGGGCTCCATCAGCGAGATCGTCGGTGGCCGGGTTAGCGGCCGGGTTTATGCGGTCATCTCGCGCGGTGGCATCCTCGGCTTCGGTGCTTCCGAGTATGCAGTGGAACTGGACGAGCTGAATATCGTCGATGATGCGCTGCACATGACCATCACCGGACCGGAACTGGAGATGCGCCGTGAATATGTCGCGGATCGTTATGTGCCGGTGACACCGGCAGATCATCCGATCAGTGAGTTTTCCGCATTCGAAGCGCTGCCGCAGCAGCAATAAGTTGTGTCGGGCCGCAGCGCCTGGCGTTGCCGGCCCGCGCTATTCAGACATCGTCGGTGCGTTTGAACATACCCGGTGTCAGATGATTTCTCTGCAATAACCGATAGAACTCGGTTCGGTTGCGCCCCGCCAGCCGAGCCGCTTCCGCCACCTGCCCATTGGTAATCTTCAACAGCTGTACCAGATAGTCCCGCTCGAACTGCTGTTTGGCTTCGACATAGGTCCGAATGCCGGTGGGTTTTTCGTGCAGCGCCCGCGCCACCAGGGTTGCCGGCACCAGAGCGGTGGTACAGAGCACGCAACACTGCTCAACCACATTCAGTAGCTGACGCACGTTGCCTGGCCAGTCATATCCGACCAGTCGCTCCAGTGCCTCCGGGGTAAAGTCCTGGGCGCGATGGGGATGCTTTTCACGCAGCTGGGTCAGGAAGTGGCGTGCCAGCAGTGGAATATCTTCCGGGCGCTGCCGCAACGGTGGCAGCGTCAAGGTCACCACATTGAGTCGATAGTAGAGATCCTCACGAAACTCCCCGGCGGCGATAGCGTTCTCCAGGTTGCGGTGAGTTGCCGATACGATACGCACATCGACCGGAATCGACTGGCTGGCGCCCACCGGGCGAATTTCGCGATCCTGCAGTACACGCAGCAGCTTGGCCTGCAGTGCCAGCGGCATATCGCCGATCTCGTCGAGGAATACGGTACCGCCCGAGCCGGTTTGGAACAGCCCCTTGTGGGCACTGGTGGCACCGGTAAAGGCGCCCTTGGCGTGGCCGAAGAGCTCCGATTCCAGCAGCTGCTCGGGAATCGCGGCACAGTTGATCGCCACCAGGGGTTTGTCGTGACGGGGACTGGCCAGATGAACGGCCCGTGCCAGTACCTCCTTGCCAGTTCCCGAGGGCCCTTGAATCAACACGCTGGCCTCGCTGCTGGCGACCAGCTGGGCTTCGGCCAGAAGTGCCTCCATGGTTGGGCTTGAGGTGATGATTCCGGCGCGCCAGGGGGCATCCGCATTGTCGGCGGGTGCGGATTCATCGCCCCCCGGGGTGTTCAACGCGCGCTCAAGCAGTTCCATCAGCTCTACGTCGTCGAACGGTTTGGTCAGGTAACCGAACAGTCCGCGCTGGGTCGCTTTGACCGCATCGGGGATGGTGCCGTGGGCGGTAAGCAGAATGACCGGCAGGGCAGGGTCCTGTTGATGGATCTGTTCAAACAGCTCCATGCCGTCCATCCCCTCCATGCGCAGATCGGTCAGAACGGCAGCCGGACGCGTCACGGCGATGCGGGCTAGCGCCTGTTCCGCGCTGCTCGCAGTTTCCACCTGATGGCCCGCGGCACGCAGGCGGATCGATAGCAGTTGCAGTAGGCTGGCATCGTCGTCGACCAGCAGTACGGTACGGCTGTTTGCGCTCATTCCGCTGTCTCCTGCTCCACTGTTGCCGGTTCCAGCTCCTCCTCCAGTCCCTTGAGCTGCTCGATCTTGTCGCGGTACTCGCGTGTTTCCCGCAGTTGCTGGCGCAGGCGCTGGGTCAGCAACAGGTGGCGTTGATAGAGTGTCAGCAGTTTCACCTGCTCCGGCTCCAGCGCCGGTTGCCGCTGCAGTTGATCGAGCAGCTGGCGCGCGCGCACCAGTTCGGTATCGCTGGCGCTGCTGCGGCCGAGAAGGCAGGCAAGCCTGAACTGCGCGGCAGGATTGTCACTGGACTGTTGCTGCTCCAGTTCGCTCTGGCGCTGACGTACCTGAGCTGGATTCAGACCATCGTTTGTCGCGACACAGTCGAGCATCTCATGCAATGACAGTGACTGCCTGAGCATGCCCTGGGTAAATACGCGGGGGGAGTTTTGCTCAGACCAGGTACAGCCCGCTAATGCACACAGAGCCAGTAGAAGGGGCATGTATCGTTTAGCCACGGTCGGCATTCTCCTGTGTAAGTGGCAGACTGATCTGGAAACAGGCGCCACTGGTCATTTCTGGTAACAGTCTCAATGTTCCCCCCTGCAGCTCGATGTGGGCTTTGGCGATGGCCAGTCCCAGGCCGCTGCTCTTCAGGGCGCCGCGGGGCTGAGGGGTTCCCTTGAAGAAGGGTTGGAACAGTTGGTCAATATGCTCCGGGGCGATCCCGGGCCCTTGATCGCAGACGACTATCTCGATTTGGCCCACCTGCTGGGTCGCCCGCAACTCGACGGTACCGTCTTGAGGGCTGAATTTAATCGCGTTACCGAGCAGGTTTTCCAGCGCGATCGACAGTCGGCCGCGGTCGGCGCGCAGGCGCAGGGCGGGAACGTCAATGCTCCAGTGCAACTGCTTGCTGCGGATGGCCAGGTCGAAGCGCGTGGCGACCTCGTCGACCAGTGTGCGCAGCTCGAACCAATCGGACTCCAGCCGGGGCTCGCTCAACGCCTCGTTGTAGCGTAACAGGTCTTCGATCCGCTGACGCAGCTCCCGTGTGCTGACGCGCATGATCTCGACCACCTCTTTCTGTTGCATGGTCAGTGGTCCGGTCACTTCGTCCCGCAGCAGCGCGACCGCTTCCATCAGGTTGGTCAGTGGAGTCTTCAGCTCATGCGACACCTCGCGAAAAAAACTCAGCTTGCGCGCCTCAAGCTCCTGCAGCCGGTTGCGTAGCCAATCCAGCTGCTCGCCAAGGTACACCAGGTCTCGCGGGCCGCGGATGGCGCTGGGGGTGTCCAGGTCATTCTGGCCCAGGCGACGAATGGTGGCGGCAAGCTGGGATACGGGGCGGCTGAGCAGCCAGGACAGGGTGCCGGATAACAGCAGGGAGAGCAGGATCATCGCGATTGCCAGGGTGATCATCGCGGCCTGGATACGGTCGGCGGTCTCGTTCATGCCGGTCACCTGGCCTTTAATCACCTGCGTTGAGGCATCACTCAACGCACTGGTCGCCGAATCCAGGCGGTCGAAATCTTCCCGGTAGGTCTCAAATACGCCGGTTGCAGGCGTTTGAATCAGGCGGTCGTACAGTGCCGCTTCCATCTCATGGAGGTCGGCAAGCTGGCGCTCCTGTTCAACCGTCCAGGGCATCGGCGCAAGCAGATCCAGCGTCTCCTGGAAACGCAGGTGGGCGCGCTCGAGACGCTGCTTCAACGCCGGATCCTCCAACACGAAATACTGACCGGCGGCGCGCTTGAGTGCCAGCTCCACCTCGCCGAGCTGGCGACTGGCTTGGGTAATCTCGGCACTGATGTTGACGGAGCGTCTGCCCTCCAGCGCCATCTGCTCGAGTGCATGGGTCATCACCAGGATACCGCCCAGCAATGGCAGTGCGACAACGACAAACCCAGCGAGCAAGAGCGCGGAGAACGAGGGCGAGAGTTTGAACTTCAGTCTCATGGGGTTGTGTTATCCATAACCTTAGGGTGCGTCACTGGGTGGTAATGAGTGATTGAGCTATCGGGCGGCTATCTAAGCCTAGCTTAGAGAGCGCAGGAGGGGCTATTGGTTCCCGCGCGCGAGCCTGTGGGAACAGGGAATCTCGGCGTCAAATGGCACCGTCGCTGCACGGCAACATGAAAATGTGTTTAATATCAATGGGTTAGTTTTTGGTCTCGGTTTGTGGTCGCCTGCAGGCGACAGATAGACCGTGTATATTCGGCGGATGGCGATGGGGTGGTTTGTATCATATTGATTATTAATAACTTTTATAAAGTGGCACAGAGCCTGCTCTTATACATCCTGCACACCCCATTAATTGACTACAGGAGGATGTCATGAAAAAACTGAGTCTTGCCGCTGTGATTGGTTTCTCTACTTCTATGCTGGTGTCCGGATTGGCACTGGCCGGAGATGCAAAGATGTCTCAGTTCGATGCGCTGGACCAGAACAAAGATGGCCAGTTGAGCGCAGAAGAGGTAAGCGTCAACGAGGAGTTGAGTGGAAAATGGTCCACTATCGATGCCGATGAAAACGGTACCATCGATCGCATCGAGTTCAGTGCGTTTGAGCCGGTGCCGGAACAGGCAACCGAGAAGGCGCCGACGGAAGAGGGTAGCGCAAACTGATCTAACGGGTAAAAGACTCCTCCTGGAGCGGGGGAGTTTCGTCGCTGGAAAAGTCGTTTCGGGACTGGCAGTGCGCTGAGTCGATGCAGTTGAAAGGCATCCGTAACAGGGTGGCCTTCAGCCGCGCGAGAGTTTGAAGGGGGCTCTCAAATCGGTTCAGTAATACGCTGCCAGACCCGGAATTGACACCCGCAGCTGTGGGTGTCGCTAAAGCCTGGTTCCGGTTAACGCCAGGCTTTCATCCGCTTTATCACTTGTTACCCTTGCTTACCTTGCGAATCGCCCAGGTGCCGTCGCCATCGTCGTGCTTCGAGTGCTGCACATTGACGAACAGGGTATCCGGATCCTGGCCGAAATAGATGCCAGTGCCCTCGGCGCCGTCGTCGGTCAGTGAGGCAAAGAGTTTGGTCCAGTCGGCCTTGCCGACATTCTTGTGGCTCGGCTGTGCGATCCAGATGTCGGATGGGACGTTATCCTCGACGATCACCAGTTTGCCGTCCGGGGTCTTGGCCAGGTTATCCGGGTTGTCGAAGCCGGTGACACCGCTGCTTTCCACCGCTACATTCTCGCCCGGCTTGACGAAGTCGCTGACCATCAGATTGTCCAGATCGACCGCCAGCACACGGCCGTCGTAGTTCTGCGAGCCGTCGCTGTAGGTACCTTCGGTAATGGCGGCGTACAGCGTGTTGCCGATCATCTGCAGGTCCTCCGGCCGGTTGTAACGGGCGCCTTGGACGGCAAGGCCAGAGCTGCGCGGATCCTGCGGATCGATGGGACCTGCCCATTCACCCTGGCCAGTGAACTCCTCATCGCTGCTGTCGACCTTCAGCACATAGAGCGCTCCGGAACTGAGATCACCGTAAGTATCGGGAACGAACTTGTAGATCCCACCGCCCAGCCCCTCGCGCTGACCACGGAACTCATCGACCACATAGACGTTGCCTTCACTGTCGATTTCGATCCCCTCATGGGCGAGGCGACCAACTTCGGGACGGTCGTAGATGGTAGCCTCGGTGGGAACGCCTTCGTTGTTATACTCGAACACCACTTCGAACAGGCGGCCGCCACTGGTTTCCTCCGCAAAGAGCAGGGTACCCCAGGGGGTCCAGCGAATTCCGTCCAGTGCCGTATAGCCGTCGTACCCTGCGGCTTCGGGATCGTCCGCTTTCTGTGCCAGCAGTATGTGCTGACCGGTTTTCAGATCAACCATGGACAGGGCACCACCGTCGGGATGTTCACGGGTTTCGTGGGTGCGGAACAGAAAGCGTCCGGCATGCGGGCCGTTTTCATTGACGGTGTTCATGTCGTGCCAGTCATCCTGGCCGTCGGCGTAGATATTCAGGCCGTCACCGCCCCACATGTCACCGCTTTCTCCGGATACCAGATACTGTTCAAAACCTTCCGGGATAAGCCAGGGGGCAGCCGGGTCGTTTTCGGCTCCGTAGGCAGATCCGCTGATTGGATTAAAGCCGAATGGACCGGTAGTGGAGTCGTTGCCCGCCAGGGCGGCGTTACTGCCGGCACCGAGAAGTGCCAATGTGATGCCCGCGCAGATCTGTTTCTTCAGCATGTATGATTCCTCGAAGCGTTGGGTCAGATGAGTGCCGTAGGGCCGAGATACAGCGGAACATCACTCTCAGCATTGCGCCGGAATCAGTATTGTGCGAGGAGTTTTCAGATAAAAAACAGTTCGGTTAAGCTGGTATGAAAGTTATATAAACAGCCAGATCGGGAGATAGCGACGTCCAGGTAATTATTATCGGATTTTGTCTGGTTTTAGTAACGAATTAAATTGCTGTCGATCTGGGGTGAAATAAGAGGCGCTAATTCGATCCGCATCACGCGATTTCACCAGCGACGCTAAACCGACTCACGTCTATAATAGAGCCGATGTGATTTTCCAGTGAGCTAGAATAAAGTGTCTCTCAATGGATACGTTAGCCTGGATTAATGCAAGTGTTGGTGTTTTTTTCTTGACATGAGAGGCTTGGCAGCTAACGATTGATGAAATAATCATCAATGCATAGACTATAGTTTTTGAAAGAGGGGCCGACACCCTCTCTTGTGCGTTGTAGAGATCCTTTCTCGATAATGGCAAACCCCGAGTAATCGGGCGACGCAAAGCTTCAGGTCCCTCTGGGATAGCTGGGCCATCGAAGGAGAGTGAGCTTGCAAGTCCACGACTTCTGAGGATCTTGAGTATGCCGTTTTACTAGGCGGCGCTCAGAACCCTAACCGCTCTGAGCGTCTTTTGAATATTGGTGTGGTGATCGACAGGCCACAAAAAAGACAGGCGCATTATGAACAGGGCAGATACCGGCGGTTCGCAGACAACCGCGCCTCTGAAAATCCTATTTATCGATCCGCATGCTGCATTCGTCACCTGGGGCAGCGGCCTCGTGCAGTACGGCTGCAACTGGCAGGTCGTGCGCACCGACGACGGACGCGCGGCAATCAAAATGTTGGAGGAAACCAACTTTGATGCCGTCATCGTGGCTGCGCTGACCAGTTTCGAACGGGAGCTCGGTATCCTGCGCCAAGTGGCTTCCACAAAGCCGAAAACGGCGCGGATTCTGCTGTCGCCGGCACTGAGTGCGGCTAACCTGGCCAAGGCACTCGATGTGGTGCATCGCAATATTTTTCAGGGCTGCAGTGTCGAGGAGATCGTGGCATCCGTCGAACAGACGGTAATGGTGACGCGGCAACTCTATCGGGACAAGGTGGTGCGCTCCTTCGCCGCATTCCGTCAACTGCCTTCCCCGCCGTCCATCTATCATGAACTCAGCCGTGCGCTGAACAGCGACCGCACGAGCACCCGCGATATCAGTGCTATTGTCGAGCGCGATCCGGCGCTGGCAGCACGCATCCTGCGACTGGTGAACTCGAGCTATTTTGCACTGAGCCGGCACATCTCCAACCTGAATGAGGCGATTACCCTGCTCGGCGTGCGTACCGTGCGCGGGCTTTCATTGGCGGGCCATCTGAATGCGCACTACCCGGAAGCATCCGCCTGGAAGGTGTTCTCGTTCGACATGATGAGTCAGCGGGCGCTTTGTGTGGCGCGCATGGCGCAGGAGATTTGTGGCCCGTACAGCAAGGGCCAGGCCTTGAAGGATCAGGCTTTTCTGGCCGGCTTGCTGCTCGATATCGGCATGCTGATGCTGGCGGCTGAGCAGGGGCAGGGCTATCTGAAGGTACTGAAATATGCCGCCCGCAAGCAGTTGCCGCTGCATGTGGTGGAACGGATGGCGTATGGCGTTACCCATGCGGAGCTTGGTGCCTACCTGCTCAATATGTGGAACCTGGCACCTCAGGTAGTTGAAGCGGTGCTGTTACACCACGAGCCGGATGAGGCGGTAGGCGATAGCTTTACACCTCTGAGTGCCGCGCATATTGCCGATGCGTTGCTGCCGTCGATAGCCAACGAGTTCGAGCTGGACCTGTCGGCTACGCTCAGCGACAGCTACGTCGAGCGAATCAGTGCCAAGCAGTACCTACCAAGCTGGAAGATGGTGGCAAACGGTTATCGCCTGCGCATGCGTGAATCGGAACGCGTACAAAGCGCCTGAAAGTCCCCGCTCTGAACCATCAGTATCGATCACCAGCGCCCGAGGGTTTGCCTGTACCCAATCGGGCGTTGGTGCATTATTTGCTTGTTACTGATCATGTGCACACGCTTCGTGTGTACCGGAGTAGTTAGGAGGCGTTGCCAACGGTTGTGGTTTTAACTGGGCTTCAGCGGAGCCGGTTGAGCCCGAACCGTGATGAAAGCGGTCGTACGGACTGATATTCCGTCGGCTGGCAATCATGTTATGTTTTTGTTTTTAAATAGGTATAAACTCAGAATCCCTGCACACATACTGGCTAAGCCGGTAGTACGCCCTAGATCCCATCCCCAGACTAAACGCCCCACCTGCCTCTCGTTTTCCCCTCTCATTATTCGATCTCAATCTATTGTGCGATCGCTGCACCGGAACTGTGCGCTCTACGACAAAGCGGTGCCCAAGCCGAAGCGTATTCCCGTGCAGATTCGGCCTGGAACGATAGTTCAGGCCGATCTCAGGTGCAGCCGGAAAAGCGCAGATATGAGTTCGCGACCACAGGAGCAATCTAAATGATTCTTGCGACCGACCTTGATGGTACCTTTCTGGGCGGCAGCCCTGAGAACCGATCCAGACTGTACCAACTGATCAACGCTCATCCTGGCATTCGACTGGTGTTTGTTACCGGACGCGGTCTTGAAGCGGTGATGCCGCTGCTATCGGATCCCAGCATTCCCGAGCCTGAATACATCATCTGCGATGTGGGAGCGACAGTGGTGGATGGCAGCAGTCTGCGACCGGTCTCGGAGCTGTTGGAGGAGATCGAGGAGCGCTGGCCCGGCGAGATCGCCATCGTCGAGGCGATGGCGCGATTCGAGCAGATCAGCCGTCAAGAGGTGCCTCAGGCCAGGCGTTGCTCCTGGTTCTGCGAGCCGCATGCGGTGACCGAAAAGCTTCACGCGGTCGCAGAGCAACTGGGTTGCGACCTGCTGTACTCTGCCGACTACTATCTGGACTTTCTGCCGCGAGGGACCAATAAAGGGGCGACACTGGCGCGCCTGATCGAGTTTATGGGTGAGTCTGTCGAGGATGTGTTGACCGCCGGTGATACGTTGAATGATCTGTCGATGCTGGATGGTCGCTTCAAGGGAGTGTGCGTGGGCGCATCGGAACCGGCGCTGCTTGAGTCGACACGCAGTAACGCCAGGATTCTGCATGCCGATGAGCCGGGCTGTGGCGGCATACTGGACGCGATGAGCCACTTCGGTTTCCTCGGTCCCCGTGGCGTGGCCCATGAAGGGCAGGAGAGTGCCAAACCCGGCACCTCCGATCTGGTGATGGTCTATCACCGTCTGCCCTACGAGGAGGTGCGCGAGCGCGGCAAGGTGCGCCGCCAGCCGCACAGCTCACCCAACGGCATCCTGCCCACCCTGCTGAGTTTCTTTGCCGATGGCACGCGCGGTGCCTGGATCGCCTGGAGTATCGATGACGGCACCGAGGAGCCGTTCGTGACCCATACCAGCGTGGACAATGCCGCCTATCCCAACCTGATCTGCTCGCGCGTCGCGCTGAGCAAGGAGGATGTGGATATCTTCTACAAGCGCTTCTCCAAAGAGGCGTTCTGGCCGATGCTGCACACCTTTTGGGAGCGGGCTGAGTTCCGTGAGGAGCATTGGGGTGTGTTCTGCGAGGTCAACCGCAAGTTCGCCGAAAAAGCGGCGGAGGAGGCGGCCCAGGGGGCGCTGGTCTGGATCCATGATTACAATCTGTGGATGGTGCCGGCCTACCTGCGTGAACGCCGTCCCGATCTGCGTATCGCGTTTTTTCATCACACCCACTTCCCATCCGCCGATATCTTCAATGTGGTGCCTTGGCGCCGTGAGATCGTAGGCAGTCTGCTGCAGTGCGACTACGTCGGCTTTCATATCCCGCGTCAGGTGGAGAACTTTGTCGATGTGGTGCGCGGCGTGGTGCCGTTTCAGGTGCAAGAGCGGCAGAACTGCGCGCCACGCTTTTTGACTTACGGCTGTGCCGCCGGCCTTGGAGAGATGACCACGGAGATCGAGACTGATCAGCGTACTATCCGCCTCGGCGCCAACCCCGTGGGGCTGGATATCGACCGTATGAAACAGGCTCTGGAGTCGCGTGCGGCGCAGAAACAGTCGCGCCTGCTGCAGGAGGAGCTGGGCGACGACAGCCGGGTGATCCTGTCGGTGGAGCGGCTCGATTACACCAAGGGGGTGTTGCAGAAACTGGTAGCCTACGAGCAGTTGCTCGAACAGCATCCCGAGCTGCACAACGATGTCACGCTGGTCATTATCTGTGTACCGGCGGCGCGGGAGATCAAGGTCTATCGTGACCTGATAGCCGACATCGAACAGGCGGTGGGCAGGATCAATGGCCGCTTCGCTCAGGTGGGATGGACACCGGTACGCTACTACTATCGGGGTTTCCCGCTGCAGCAGCTGGTCAGCTTCTACCAGCGTGCCGACGTGATGTGGATTACCCCCCTGCGCGACGGGCTTAATCTGGTGGCCAAGGAGTTCGTGGCGATCCAGGGACTAAGCCACCGCATGGGACGGCTGGTGCTGTCCGAATTCACCGGTGCCGCGGCGGAGCTGCATGGCGCACTGCTGACCAACCCCCACGATACCAAGGATCTGGTAGAACGCTGTTACCAGGCGCTGGTGATGGCGCCCAATGAAGCGTCCACCCGTATGCGTGAGCTGTTCGATATTGTCAGCTACTACGATATACGCCGTTGGGGCGAGGAGTTTGTCGCCAACGCCCGTTATCAAAGTGCTCCTGAGCCGGTCGCCGGTGCGCTGCTGGAACTGGCCTGAGTCGCGTCAGGCGTCGGGACTGGCCTTAGCGGCGACCATCGCGCCCGGGCAGGTCAGTTCCGCGCACAGCCCATGAGGCCCCAGCTGGGAGTCGCTGAGGCTGACCCGGTAACCGGTGCGTTCGCAGATCTCCTGCACGATCGACAGGCCGATGCCACAGCCGTCGCTGCCTTGGCCGGCGGCACGATAGAAGCGGTCGAAGACTCGCTTCTTCTGCTCGGCGTCCAGTCCGGGGCCGGTATCACTGATCCGGACTCGCAGGTCCGCTTTCTGCCGGTCGATCTCGATCTGCACACGTCCGCCATCCGGCGTGTAGCGCAGTGCGTTGTCGAGAAGGTTGCGCAGCAGAATGTCGATGCAGTCAGGGGTGACGCGCGCGTGGACAGGCTCTGCGGGCAATAAACTGACGTCGAGTTTGCGGTTGCGGATCATGCGGCGCTGGTCCTGCAGCAGGCCATGAATGCCGGCATGGATGTCGATCAGTTCGAAATTGTCCCGTCGCTCGCCGCTTTCCAGCCGACTCAGTGTCAGCAACTGGTTGACCATGTGGCTGAGCCGGTCCACGCCATTGATGATCTGCTGCTGGCTGACCAGGTTTTCGGTATCGGTCAGCAGCAGGTTCTGCGCCTGGATACGGATAGCGGCGAGCGGGGTGCGCAGCTCATGTGCCGCGTTGCTGGTAAACCGCTTCTGCTGCTGTAACGACCGTTCCAGGGCTTTCATCAGCCGGTTGATCGAGTAGACGACTCCGGCGATCTCGTTCGGTGCTGAGCTGATATCGATCGGGTCCAGGTATTCGGCGTTGCGCTTGTACAGTTCACTGGATACCTGGCGCAGTGGGCGTAACCCGCGCCGCACGATCAGCCAGATCATCAACCAGAGTAGCGGCACAATGAGCAAAAGTGGCTGAATGTTGTGCTTGTTGATCTCTTCGGCGATCTCCTCGCGGATCTCCATGTCCTGACCGACCTTGATCCATAACCCGCTGTCGGAGTGCAGGGTGAAGGTTCGCCAGCGTTGTTCGTGCTCGTAGCCATAGCCGACTTTAGCGGCCCAGCTCAGAGGAGCGCTGTCGCTGCTATTGCCGAGCAGTGGACGGCCGCTGTTATCCCATATCTGGAAGGCGAGCTTTTTCTCATAGCGATGGCCCAGGTCACTGCGTTCGGTGGGTTGTGTCGCGACCTGTTCCGGCAGGTGGATGTTCAGCGCCGTATCATCCTCATCCTGGCTGATAAACAGGGATTCGAGCACCCTGGCTGCCTGGGCCAGTTCCGCATCGTAAACCTCTTCGGTCTCGTGGAGGATGTCCATATAGCTCAACAGGTAGCCGGCTCCCAATAACAGGGTCGTAGCCAGGGTCAGGCCAACTATCAGGTATTGGGCGATGGAGCGCTTCACGTCAGGCGTTCTCCGGTATTACCAGGCGGTAACCTATGCCCCGCACAGTGCCGATCAGCTCTCGACCGAGTTTGCGCCGCAGGTGGTGCACGTGGACCTCGATGGTATTGCTTTCGATCTCCTCATCCCAACGGTAGAGGTGATCGATAATCGTTTCACGACTGAATACCCGGCCGGGGCTGGATGCCAGCAGCGTCAGCAATTGATACTCATGGCGATTGAGGGCTACCTCCTGGCCGCGCAGCTCTACGCGGTGGTGGCTGGGGATGATCTCGAGTTCGCCGAGTTGAATGGTCGGTGTGGCGATACCGCTGCTACGGCGTACCAGCGCGCGCAGGCGAGCCATCAATTCGTCGATATCGAAAGGTTTGGCCAGGAAGTCGTCGGCGCCGGTATCGAGTCCGCGAACGCGCTCGCTGATACCGTCGCGGGCGGTCAGAATCAACACCGGCAGCTGGTGACCATTGCCGCGCAGGCGCTTGAGCAGCTCAATGCCATCAAGATCCGGCAGGCCGAGATCAAGCACTAACGCATCGAAGTCTGAGCTGCGAAGTGCGCCTAAGGCCTCTGCTGCGTTGGTAACCCATTCCGCCGGGATTCGGTGTTGCTTCATCGCGCTATGCAGTCCCTGACCGAGCAGGGGGTCGTCTTCAACGAGGAGTACCTTCATCACCTTACGCATCCATGGAGGGATGGCTCAGTCTAACCCCTTTTACTTAAAGAAGTCTTAATACCCGTTTTCCCGTTATTGCGCAGTCTGCGGTTGGGGGCCCATCTGCAGCAACAGACGTATGGTCGGTGCCAGCAGCGCGCAAGCGAACATCACCAACGTCATCGGCAGCGGCGTACCGTCGTAGAGCAGACCGACCAGGGAGCCGGAGAGTGCGCCGAAAGCGAAGCCGCAGGCGCCCATCAACGCCGTGGCAGTGGCACTGTTGGTGGGGAACAGGTCGGTCATGCCTGCCATTGAGTTGGCACTGACCAGACCGTGGCAGCCGAAAAACAGCATAACCAAGGGGACGAATACCAGTATCTGCAGTTCGCCACCGTAGTAGGCATAGCCGAACAGCAGCGCCCCGGTGACGATCTGGATCAGCTGACCGGCCAGCAGCAGTGTGCGGGGCGCATGGTTGGCAAGCAGGCGGATGTTGATCTTGTTCAGCAGCAGCAAGGCAAAGACGTTGGCGCCGAAGGCGAGCGGATAGGTCGACTCGCTGAGTCCGAAATAGCCCATGTAGGCCGACGGCGAACCGGTGATGAACGCGAACAGGCTGCCATAGCCAAAACAGGCGGAGAACAGGTAACCAAGCGCATGACGGTTACGCATGACCATCCAGTAGCGGCGAATGGCGTTGGGTCGACTGCTCTGCAACTTGCGTGTTTCCGGCAGCGCCCGATAGATGACTGCGCCGAGGAGGCAGCCGTAGATCAGCAATAGAATGAAGATCATCTGCCAGTTGAAGGTCTGCAGCACAAAACTGCCCAACACGGGCGCCAGTAGCGGTGCCATCATCAGGATCATTGCCATGCGTGACAGGGTGCGTGCACTCTCTCGTCCGCTGTGCAGGTCGCGCACGATAGCCGGTGTATTGACCACGGTGATGCCACCTCCAAGTGCCTGCACGACGCGGAATCCCCAGAGCCATTCGATCGACGACGTGAAGGTGATTGCCAGTGAACCAAGGATGAACAGGCTCAGGCCAAGAAAAATGCCGGTGCGGCGGCCGAAGTGGTCAGAGAACGGGCCGCCGACCAGCTGGCCGATGGAAAATCCGGCAAGAAAGAAGCTGATCGAAAGCTCCACGTCGGTTATCGTACGACCCAGTTCCAGGGCCATGGTTGGCATCGCCGGCAGGTAGGCATCGGTGGCCAGCGGCGCAAGGGCGGTCAAGGCCGCGAGAATGAACACGAATCCGGGAATGGCAAGACCTACGTCATTGCTGAGCACTTTGGATTCCATATAAGGTGTTGCTCCTTCAGAACTCGCAAACGTGTATGCGAGCCGACAGATTGGTAACGGCCGGGTATTGGCACTGGACGCTCTCCATAAGCCTGTCTTCGTCCGCGGTTCGCTATTGAACGAACTGACGAGTGCAGGCCGAAGTAGACGCTGACTAAAAAGTTGGAGAGGGCGAAAGAATATAGTGTAATATACATTACATTATCGAGGCGGGTCCACTGATATTCCAGAGGACTCCATGACTGATCGCCGGTGTGGCGATTTAATCCCGATCGAGGAGTGGGCGGAGTAGAGATGAGTCATTCGCTGCAGCAAGAGTGCTCGGATAAAGGGCTAACCGCAAAGGGGCTTGAGCGCCGACGGCGGATCCTCGATGCCGCGAAGGAGGTGTTTCTTGAGCAGGGGTTTGAGAATGCCAGCATAAGCGACATCATGAAGCGCGCCGGCGGATCGATGAGTACCCTTTACCGCTGTTTCGGCAACAAGCTGGGCCTGTTTGAGGCGATGATGGAACAGTCCTGCGACGACCTCTTTGCCAGTTTCGATCAGGACCGGATTTGGAGTGATGATCCCGAATCAACGCTGTACAGCTTTGGCCAACGCTTCATCGAGATGGTCAGTCGCCCGCAAGCGGTCGCCATGTATCGTCTGGTACTCTCTGCCAATAGTGCGGAGCGTGAGCAGATCCAGGCCCTGTTCTATAACGCGGGACCCGATCGCATACGCAAGTTGCTGACGGTGTACCTGGAGCGGCAGAATGCCGAGGGGCGAATGAATATTGGCTGCTGTACGGTGGCTGCAGGGCAGTTTGTCGAGATGATCAAACAGCCCTGGCATCTTAAAGCGTTATTGGATATACCCTACGATCCCGCGCTGCCCGAGCAGAGTTTGCGCCAGGGGGTCGATATCTTTCTGAAGGGGACTCTGCGTAGCGCATAAAAAAGGCCGGCGTGGCGGGAATGCCTGGTCGCCGGCCTGGGAAGAAAACGTCGTTAATTGGAGTCTACCAGTTCTGCGCGGGTGGTTGAACTCTGCGTAAAAATTACTCATCTGTATACCCATGTAGCTGCATATTTTTCAATCGTATTTCAGCGCAATCCGATTAGAATACGCGCCATCCGTACCCCCTCTACAGATCGTTTCCGGTACTGATCTGGCTTGGCAGGCCCTCCTGGCCTTTGCCGATAGTGTTGCCGTATTAATTACCCCTGAGAGTTAGCATCAGCATGATCCATACCGTCTATCAGGCGCTGGTAAAGGCGTTCCACCAGTCCGTTAACGCCTGCGTCAACCGCAGGACTCAGCTGCTCGCTGAGAGTATCCGCCGAGTTGATCGTCAGGCAGTGGAGTTCGATGCGCTGAGGCAGCATGCCAAGCCGCTCTGCCAGGCGCAGGGTATCGGCCAAGCCGAAACCGTGTGAGCCCGACGCTCTATCGTCTGACTGCATAAGCAGTTCAAGCCCCGGTTGAAGATAGCGGCCGGGGGTGTCTTTGCTTAGCAGCGCATCCACCAGCCAGCATACCTCAGCCCTATCCAGATACTCGATCAGACCTGCGCCGGGGCGGTCGAGAGCCCAGAGGTCGCAGTTCGCCTCATCTGGCAGTTTTGCCTTCAAGCGAGCGATCACCTCCCAGCCCAGCCGGTCATCGCCGGCGGGGGAGCCAACACCGATAATCAGCAGCCGGGCAGAGCTCAACGGCGCCGCTCCAGATCGAGGGTGAGGAAATGGGTCGCGCAGGAGATGCAGGGGTCGTAGTTGCGGATCACCTTTTCGCAGTGCAAGCGCAACTCTTCGTCACTGTGATCCAGTCCGAAACTTTGCAGCGACCGCTGCAGATCCTGTTCGATTCTGGCCTGGTTCTGGCTCGTCGGTGGCACGATGCGGGCGCTCTTGATCAGCCCCTCCGTGTCTGTTTCATAGCGGTGCCAGAGTAATCCACGCGGGGCTTCGGTGGCACCGAAGCCGATACCGGCGCGGGGCGTGACTGGATCGAAGGGGTGCGCCGTTGGCTCATAGGTCGAGGTGAGTTCAAGCGCGTCGTGGATCGCCAGCTCAATCTCCACGGCACGGGCCAGCATACTGTGGAACATATTGCGGCTGGGGAAGCCGATGCCGGTGCTCTCCAGGTTGGTGCGAATCCGCTTAGGCAACCGGTCCAGGTTCAGATTGAGTCGTGCCAGCGGACCGACCAGATAGGGCTTGCCCGCGTACAGTGACCAGAGTGCCGTCGAATGAGGCGTGTGCTCTTCGCGGAAGTGGCTATCCCACTGGGCGGCATCGATCGCCAGACCGTCCGAGCTGACCAATGCTCCGCGATAAAACGGATACTCGGTGTCCGCTCTGAGCGCGACGCTTATGAAGTCATCCTCATCCTCGGGCAGCGGCAGCAGAGCGCACCAGCGGGTCAATTCAGCGGCGTACTCCTGCGCTTCCTGGAGACGTGTATGCAGCGTCGAGATCTCGGCCGGCGCAGGGGCGTGGTGAAAACCGCCGACGCAGGCGCCGACCGGGTGTACCGAGCGGCCACCAAACAGGCGGATGATCGAGTTGCCCAGTGCCTGCAGGGCGAGTCCGCGCTGGACAGCCTCCGGGTGCTTTGCCGCCATGCCGATGGCGCTGTCGAAGCCGAGGTAATCGGGCAGGGCGAGCAGGTGGATATGCAGGGCGTGGCTCTGCAACCACTCGCCGCAGTAGAACAGACGGCGCATCCGTGCGACCCAGGACGAAGGGGTATGACCGAACGCCTGCTCCAGCGCCTGCACCGCCGTCATCTGGTAAGCCACCGGGCATATGCCGCAGATACGGGCAACGATATCCGGTACCTCTTGGTATTCACGTCCTTCGAGAAACTTTTCGAAATAGCGTGGTGGCTCGAATATGGACAGCTGCAGCTGCTTGATCTGGTTGCCGTCGATTGCCAGCTTCAGCGATCCCTCACCTTCGACGCGGGTCAGTGCCGGGACATCGATCCTGATGCGGCGGGAAGTGGGCTGATCCTGATGTGAGTCAGTCATGGCTCTCCCCTCCAGTGTCGCTGCTGCGGGCAATCAGTCCAGCATCGTGAAAGGCGGGCGCTGCGCTGTTGATCAACAGAAACCGCCGGGCGATCGCACCCGGCAGCAATCCCAGTCCGGCAAAGCGTCCACTGAGGCTGGCGGTATTGGGGTTGTCCGCCGGACCGTAGCAGCCGTAGCAGTCGCGGCCGAAGCTTGGGCAAAGTGCGCCGCAGCCGGTACGCGTCACCGGGCCAAGGCAGGGCTTGTCTTCGGTGACCATGACACAGACCCGTTGCTGGCGTTTACACTCCAGGCAGACCTTGTCCCGGTCATCGATCGGGGGTACGCCAAACAGCAGTGAATTGACGGCGGCGAGCAGCTGGCGGCTGTTGATCGGACAGCCCCAGAGTTCGAAGTCCACCCGCACCTCGTCGGCGATGGGACGGGCGTGGTTCAGCGTCTTGATAAATTCAGGCTTGGCGTAGATCGCATCGCGCCACTGCTCGTGCTGGTTATCCAGATTGCGTAGTGCCTGCAATCCACCCGCTGTGGCGCAGGCGCCGATGGTGATCATATAACGGCTGGATTCGCGCACCTTGTGGATACGCTCGATCTCGTCCTGTGTCGACAGGCTACCCTCGACAAACGCTATATCGACCTTGGCTTCCGGGTCGTCGAGACCTGCCTCGAGAAAATGCATGATCTCAACCCGTTTGGTCAGCTCCAGCAGGTCGCCGCCCAGATTCAAGAAGGCAAGTTGGCAGCCATCGCAGGAACTGAACTTATGTACCGCTATGCGGGGTCTTTTCTCCAGGTTGATCATCAAAACCCCCGTGTGCCGAGCAGTTCGCGAACCGCCGGATAGTTGAACACCGGGCCATCCTTGCACACAAAGGCGGCGCCGAACTGGCAGTGGCCGCAATGGCCGATAGCACACTGCATGTTGCGCTCCATGCTGAGCCAGATCTGCTCCGGCCGGAGCCCCAATTCGATCAGCCGCTCGGCCGAGGCGCGCATCATCGGCTCGGGTCCACAGAGCATGGCCAGAGAGCGCTCCGTATCCAGATGCAGCTGGTCGAGCAGTCCCGTTACCATGCCGGTGTGCCAGCGCCAGGAGGCATTCGCCTGATCGGCGGCCAGCAATACCTGGGTGTCGGGCTGTTTCGCCCAGTGCTCGTATTGATCGCGCCAGATCAGGTCGTCGGCGTGTTTGACCCCCTGTACCACCGAGATCCGCCCATAGCGACTGCGCTGGCGCATCAGTTCATGTACCACGGATACAGCCGGTGCGCAGCCCAGCCCGCCGGTGATGATATGCACATCCTTGCCCTGGGCCTGGTTCAATGGCCAGCCCCGTCCGTAGGGCCCTCGTACGCCTAGCTTCGCTCCGGGTTCCAGCTTGACCAGAGCGCGAGTCACCCGACCCACTGCGCGGATGGTGTGGTCCAGTAGCAGGGTTTGGTCGAGAAAGCTCTGCGGGCCCGATTTAATTGAGATGGGAACCTCACCCACGCCGTACAGATAGAGCATATTGAACTGGCCCGGCGCACAGTAGAAGCGGTGGCGGGCATCCGGGTCGGTGAGCCTTAGACGTAGTGTAACGATGCTGGGCGTCTCCTGGATCCGTTCCACCACCTCCGCTTCCAATGGAAGATAGGGGTTGATCATGCCGAATCCCCCGTGCCGTCTTTACAAATGATGGCGAGCTCCTCGGTAGGATCGATACCGACCGGACACCAACTGATACAGCGGCCGCAACCCACACAACCGCTGCGACCGTATTGCTCATGCCAGCTACCGAATTTGTGTGTCAGCCATTGACGATAGCGGCTGGCAGTCTCCTTGCGCAGCGTAATGCCGTGGATATAGCTATGTCCCGGCGAGAAACAGGAGTCCCATTGACGCTCGTGGGTCGTGCTCTGGCCGGAGATGGACGGTACCTCGTTTTCGCTGTGGCAGAAGCAGGTGGGACAGACCTGGGTACAGTTACCGCAGCTCAAACAGCGCTCGGCAACGGCCTCCCACTGTGGATGATTGAGGTTGCCGAACAGAAGCGTCTGCAGGTCTCCCTGGGGTAGCTGGCACTGTTGTGATTCAGCCGCTTGGCGTGTCTCGCTGCGGGCAGCGGCGAACAGCGCGGCATCGCCCGGTTCCAGCGGAAGCCGGTGCAGCAGCATCTCACCGGCCAGGCTGCCGGCGGTGACAAAGTAGCCAAGGTCTGTTTCATACAGGGACAGATCATAGCCCGATTGGGCTTCCGGACC
This sequence comes from Marinobacterium zhoushanense, assembly GCF_014641945.1. Lineage (GTDB taxonomy): Bacteria > Pseudomonadota > Gammaproteobacteria > Pseudomonadales > Balneatricaceae > Marinobacterium_D > Marinobacterium_D zhoushanense. The sequence goes on along the minus strand of NZ_BMIJ01000001.1, from coordinate 356,838 downwards.
ATCGCCAGTGCTGTGGCAGAAACAGGTGGCCGCGGAGTGGGTGCAATGCACGGCGATCAGCAGCAGGCGTTTACGCCGTGCAGCGTAGTAAGGGTCGGGGAAAGTGCTCTGAAAGTGCTGATCCTGCAGCGCCAATGCAGCCAGATCGCAGGCGCGTACACCCAGTACTGCGACCGGTTCGGTTTCGGTCGGCGCTTGGTAAAATTTCAGACTGCCATCGCTTTTTAGCTCGCCATACCAGAGCTCCTCACGGGGCGCGAAGGTCAGGGGTTTGATCGCCTGGGGGCCGTTAGCCCAAGCAAAATTGCGCGGTGAGTCGGTATCCTGTAGTCGGTAACGACCGTTGGACTGCTCCTGCGCGATGCCCTTGGGCAGCTGTTTCACACTGTCCAGCGTCTCGTACAGAATCGCGCCATCGCGTACTTGGGGGGCGACACAGCGGAAGCCGTCATCGATCAGTGTATCGATCAACGACTGTAAGCGCTCAATCGGAAGAAAATCGGGTGTTTCCATTACGCCTTCTCCCACCTTTCTTATTATGACCGGCCGTTTAGGCCTTGCTGTCCACAACCATGAGAACTCGGCAGCGAATCCCTATAAAGTAGAAGGATAATGGCGGCGGCTCAAGCGGTTCCTGTTGTGTCCTTGTCACTACTCTTGTCGCTGGAGAGGGGCGTTGCTACTATCCAGCGCATTCGAGGCTATCCTTGCAGATATCCCGGTAGGCCGTTGTAGCTCAGTCGGTAGAGCAGCTCACTCGTAATGAGCAGGTCGGAGGTTCGATTCCTCTCAACGGCACCAGCCAGTATTAAATTTTAATTTCCTGCCTTGGAGAGCGAAAAAGCGGTTGCTGGGCATATGCATTTACCGAGGCCGCTGGCCAGTTGGCGTTGCCACCTGACTTGCGTACGGTAGTCCGGTAAGTCCGCTTTCGCGCTAAAAGTTTTGATAACTTGAAAGGGCTACCCTAGTCGAGCTCTACTGGGGACTCTATCAGTTTTGTTGGACAGTCAGTTCTTTCGCTGAGTATCGCTACTCGGTAATCATCAATTACATTTTCAATTAGATGCCAGGGGGAACTGTTTCCCAGAATGGCCTGGTATGAGATCGATGATAATGAGGTCTGTGCCTGCTCATGGAGGGGTAGGGCTTTATACAGAGCTTCCTTCGCACACCAGAGTTTATAAAAGTAATCCGCTCTCTGAATTTCCCCCTTTGGTAATTGGCGAAGCTCATTCTCATTCATAAAAAGCTCGGCGAGTTTTTGCAGGTCTCTTCTCACCTTCATAAACTCGACATCAACTCCTACTCTCGTTGTGCTTAACGCAAAGCAGATAAACTCCCGGCTGTGACTCAGACTGATATGGTGAGGCGTATCGAGGTTATGAATAACCGGTTTGCTATGGGGCCGCTCTTCAATATTCCAATATGTAGTTGGCCGCTGGTAAAGCCGAGTCAAAGCAGTGCATATTAGCAACCGGCTATAAAGGTACTGCTTTTTCCGCTTGGTAGAATTGAGAGAGTGATAAAACTCTTGTTGTCTCTGGGGAAGTAGGGGGAGCTTCGTTTCAGGAGCGTGTAGAGCGGAATCACCGGTTCTGGTATACCAGAACCGGATGGTTGAGGAGTTTTGCTTACTTGGCAAGCTTAACCACTTCACCGGTCAGGGCGACGCCAGCCATAATTGCCCCGGCATGGCATTCATATTGAGTATTGTGGCTGACTTTGTTTTTCTTATAGTAGCTCGCGATGTTTATGACGGCATTTCCACCTTCCGCCTTAACTCGATCCTGAAGCGAGATTAAAGCGGATAAAAGCACCCACTGACATGCTTCCTCGTCGCTTTTGTTAAAAGCGTTAGTCTTTTTATTGGTTGAGAAATTACCAAAGGTCTTATTGACTTTGGGGTGCTTTTGGCTGCCGAAGTAGAAGTCGATGTTCGGGTCCAGGCGCTCTTTAAAATCAGCCGATGCCATTGCTGCTTCGATGGATAACATGTGCTTGGTATCACGGCTGAAGGCCTGAGGTGACACGGCAATAAGAAACAATGATAGGCAGATAGCGATGAGTTTCACATTCTTCTCCTTGTGCTGGCAGATCCATAGGTGTCGCCGATTATAGGCAGAGTCAGATTGCCGATCAATCGGCTTGCTATTTGCATCATGGATACGAGCAGGTAGAATCCGCTTGTCACTCAATAGGGACAATGTTGACAAGAACAGCTAGGATGGTGGCTTGCTTTGATTTTTCGATACTCGGCAAGCGGGAGTATGGGCTTTGTTGAGTTTCAAGTTGCAATCGTGGAATGCTGTCGCGCCGGGGCTGGAGAGTGAGTCCCAGTGGCGTGTATGGCTGCAACAACCTTTTCCTCTCTCGTCTGAACTTCATAAAGTATCGCTGACGCAGATCTCCCCAATATTAAGGCGACGCTTCACCGAACTTGGCCGCTGTGCGGCGGGTGCGGCACTGCCGTTGCTTGAGGGCATCGACGCCATTCCTGGGGTGTTTGCGTCCAGACATGGTGATACGCCGTTGACGCTCTCCCTGTTGGAAGGGATCGCGGATGACCAGCCGATGTCTCCCACAGGTTTTAGCCTGGCGGTACACAATGCTGTGGCGGGCTTACTGTCGATTGCACGCAAGGATGTCAGCGCCGCGACCTCCATCGCCGCTAGCGAAAACCTGATGCCTCTCGCTCTGCTTGAGGCGGTGACACAGTTGCAGGAGCGAGAGCAGGTATTATGCCTCATCTATGATGTGCCGCTGCCCGAACTCTACCGTCCCTACGCTGAGAGTGAGTCTTACCCGTTCGCGCTGGCGATGCTGCTCAGCCGCAGCGAGGGGAGCGATATGGTGCTTGAACAGATATCGCCGCGTCGGGGACTGCCGGGCGAAAGCGAGCTTTTGCGTCTGATGCGCTTCCTTTGCGATCTTGATGCCAGTGCTGACTTTGGTTCCGGGTCGGGCGTCGGCTGGAGCCTTCGCAGGACCGTCGATGCGGGGGAGAACTGAAATGCTGGTGCGTATTAATCATGCCTGGCGATGGTGCGGGACCGCATTCAGTTTTCTGGTGTTCGGTCTTGGCGGCATACTGCTGCCGCTGATCGTCGTCCCCGTCTTGTATAGCCTGCCCGGCAGTGTCGAGCAGCGCGAATCACGCGGGCAGCGCGTGATTCATCACGCCTTTCGCTTCTATATCGGCATGATGAAGTTTCTAGGGGTACTGAGTTATGACCTGGAGAGTGTTGCCAAGCTGCGCGATGCCCGACTGATCCTGGCCAACCATCCCACACTGATCGATGTGATTTTTCTGATCGCCCTGGTTCCCAACGCCAACTGTGTGGTAAAGGGGAAGCTGGTCCGCAATCCGTTTACTCGCGGGCCGATCAAAACGGCTGGTTACATTATCAACGAAGACAACGATAAGGTGATCAGTGCGGCGGGAGCGGCATTTGCCAAGGGGCACGCTCTGATTGTCTTCCCTGAAGGGACGCGGACGACACCGGGTTCAGCGCTGAAACTGAAAAGAGGGGCTGCCAATGTGGCGATCCGCACGGCAGCGGATATCACGCCGGTATTGATAAGCTGCACACCCTCTACACTGACTAAACAGGACCGTTGGTACCAGGTGCCGTCGTCCAAGGTCCATATTCGTATCCGTGTAAACGACACCATTTCGGTGGCGCCTTACTTGCATGACACTACACCATCCGTAGCGGCGAGAAAGCTGACAGCGGATCTCGCCGATTATTTTGGTAAGGAGTTGAGAGTTTATGAGCAATCTGCAGTTGGAAGTAAAGCAGATGATTATCGATGCGCTTGATCTTGAGGACATCGAGGCCAGCGAAATCGACGATAACGAACCGCTGTTTGTGGATGGGCTGGGACTGGATTCGATCGATGCGCTGGAGATCGGTTTGGCGCTGCAGAAGCGTTATGGAATCAAGTTGAAGGCCGATTCCGATGAAACCCGGAAACATTTTGCAAGCGTCAATGCACTGGCTGCACTGATTCAATCTCAAGCAGAACAGTAAGTAGATACCATGTCAGATCAGGAAGAAATTTATCAGAAGATCGCCAAGGTTCTGGAAGAGCTTTTTGAAATTGATCCAGATGATATCCATCCCGAGGCCAATCTCTATCAGGACCTGGATATCGACAGCATCGATGCGGTCGATCTGGTGGTTGAATTGAAGAAAATGACCGGGAAGAAGATCAGGCCAGAGGATTTCAAGTCTGTGCGCACGGTACAGGATGTGGTCACCGAAGTTGAGAAACTGCTGGGCTGAGCCTGATGCTGATGCGCACGCTCATTACGCTGCTCACCCTGAGCTACCCCTTTCTGGTGTACTGGGGCTTGCATCGCTTTGATGCGCTGGTGCTGCTGCCGGCGTTGGCTGTGATCCTGCTGTTGCGTTGGCTGGGGGGAGATCATGGGCGTGATCGAGTCGTGATCGGCTGCAGTGCGCTGGGTGTGCTGACTGTGACGCTGCTCTGGGATGCTCACCTGGGCCTCAAGTTCTACCCGGTTCTGGTCAACCTGGGGCTGCTGATCCTGTTCGGCAGCAGCCTGTTCGCGTCTCAGACCCTGATTGAGCGGCTGGCGCGGATCAGGGAGCCCGATCTGCCAGTGGCGGGGGTGGCTTACACCCGGAAAGTGACCATCGCCTGGTGTCTGTTTTTTGTATTCAATGCCGCTGTGTCGATGGCAACCGTGCTCTGGGCATCGGATGAGATCTGGATGCTGTATAACGGCCTGATCGCCTATATCCTAATCGGCCTGATGTTGTCCGTGGAGTGGCTGGTGCGGCAGAGGGTCAGGAAGCATTCATGACCCATGCGTTGATACCCCTGTCCGACTGGCTGCGCCTGGCGCCGGACGCGCCCATAGCGACAGGCGATATGGGGGCTGTTTCCCGTGATGAGCTGCTTTCCAGAGTTGCCCACTGGTGCCAGGTGTTGCCGGCCCGACCCGGGCAGCGCTGGGCTGTTTATCATCAGGACACGGTCGAGTTTCTGAGCCTGCTGCTGGCGTTGTGGCAGCAGCGCTGTACCGTCTGTGTGCCCGGTGACGATCGACCAGCGACCACCAAACGTTTGCAGCGACGAGTGGACGGCTTTGCCGGTCAGTATCCCGCATCCTTGGCGACGTATCAGCACCAGTCTCATGCGCCAAGCTCGCAGCCAGAGTGGCAAGCTCTACCGGCTGACTTTCCCGCACTGGAGATTTTTACATCCGGCTCCACCGGAGAGCCGAAACCGGTAGTGAAGACCTTTGCCCAGATAGAAAGCGAGCTGGCCGCGCTGGAGCAGTTATGGCCTGGTCAGCACGACGCGGTCATCGTCACCACCGTTTCCCACCAGCATCTCTACGGGCTGACCTTCCGCCTGTTCTGGCCGCTATGCCGGGGCCAGTTGTTCGAGCGGGATGCCTGCCAGTTTACCGAAGATATCTACCGTCGGGCGCAACAACACCCCCAGTTCAGCCTTGTTTCAACACCGTCCCACCTGGGGCGGTTCAATCCTTCGCTGGAGTGGCATAGCCTGAGTTCTAAGTGCCGTGGCGCGCTCTCCTCAGCGGCACCCTTGCAGCGACAGGATAGCTTGCAGGTATCGGATCTGTTGGGCGTGCCGGTACGTGAAATCTACGGCAGTTCGGAAACCGGGGCGGTTGCCTGGCGGGCGCAGCATCATGATGCGGAGGCCCGGTGGGCGTTGCTGCCGGGCATTTCGATGCAGCTCAACCCCGACTCGACTCTGACCCTGCGAGCAGCCCAGATTGCGGGTGACGGGCAGACGTTATCTGACCAGGTGGCGCTGGACCCGGATGGATGTTTCCGGCTGCTGGGTCGGACCGACCGTATTGCAAAAGTGGAAGGCAAGCGCGTCTCGCTGGCCGAAGTGGAGCAGGTTGCAGAGCAGCACCCGCTGATAAAATCCGCGCGGGCTTTGGCGCTATCGCGCAAGCGCGTTGAGATCGCCCTGGTGGTCCAGTTGAACGATGAGGGGCTGCAGTGCCTCGGGGCGCAGGGGAAAAGGGGATTGGTACGCGAGATTCGCGAAGCCTTCAAACCGCATTTTGAGCCGGTGGCGCTGCCGCGACGTTGGCGGTTCGTGGAGCAGATGCCATACAATCAGCAGGGAAAAATTACGATGGATGCTTTGATGGCCCTGTTTCATCAAGATGAGGCCAAATGGCCCGAGCTGATCAGTCGGACCTCCACGGCGCAGACCGCGGCGCTGGTATTGCGCATACCGGCGGAGTTGATCTACTTCGACGGCCATTTCGCGGGCAATCCGATCTTGCCGGGTATTACGCAGGTGCACTGGGCTGTCCATTATGGGCGGCAGCTATTTGGTACCGACGGTGATTTCGGCCGCTTGGAGGTGGTCAAGTTTCAGCAGGTTATCTTCCCCGAGTCACAGGTGTCGTTGGAGCTTGAGTACTCGGCCGAGAAGAACAAGCTGGGCTTCCGTTATTACTCAGACAAGGGAGTGCACTCCAGTGGGCGGATCTGCTTCAGCTGACCAGAGTTTCAGGGCCGCTATCGTCATACCGGTGTACAACCATGAGGAAGCGATTGGGCCCACTCTGGCCAGCGTGCTCGACTACGGCTACCCGGTATTACTGGTGGATGACGGCAGCTCACCGGCCTGTCGCGATGTGCTGATCAGCCTTGAACGGCAGTATGGTGACAGGGTGTGCCTGATCCGGCTGGAGCAGAACGGCGGCAAGGGCGCGGCGGTAAAAGCCGGGCTTCGCCAGTTGCTTAAGCAGGGCTATACCCATGCGGTTCAGATCGACGCCGATGGCCAGCATGATCTGAACGATCTGCCGCTATTTTTAGAACTGGGGATGGCATCGCCGGATGCGCTGGTCACCGGCTACCCCCGGTATGACGAGTCGGTACCGGCGCTGCGTTACTATGCCCGTTATCTGACCCATGTCTGGGTCTGGATCAATACCCTGTCGTTCCGGATCAAGGACACCATGTGTGGTTTCAGGGTCTATCCCCTGGCGCCGGTGGTCGAGTTGCTGGATCGGGAGCCCTGCGGCAACCGGATGGATTTCGATCCCGAGGTGATCGTGCGTTGGGCATGGCGTGGTTTGCCGATCAAGAACCTGCCGACCCGGGTGCACTACCCGCTCGACGGCGTTTCCCACTTCGATGCGGTCAAGGACAACGTGTTGATCTCCCTGATGCATGCCCGGCTGTTCTTCGGCATGCTGGTGCGTCTGCCGTCAATTATCAGGCGTCGTCGCAATGGCTGACAGCACTAAGCACTGGGCCGGTATTGGTGAAGCGGGCACGCTGCTGGGCATGAAAATCCTGCTGCTGGCCTATCGGCTGTTTGGTCGGGCGGGGTTCAGAGTTTTTCTGTTTCCGGTCATGAGCTACTTCTACCTGACGCGCCCGTCATCAAGGCAGGCGTCAAGGCGCTATCTTGCGCGGGTTCAGCAGCTAGTGCCGGCAGAGCAGAGGGCTGGACTGACACCCTTTCGGCATTTCTGGTGTTTCGGCGAGATTCTGCTGGATAAGCTGCTGGTCTGGATGGGGCATATCCGGCCGCAGGATGTTGTGTTCGCCACGCCTGAGGTGTTTGACGAGGTGGACAGGAGCCGTAGTGGCGGGATTATTGTTGTTTCCCACCTCGGCAACACCGAAATATGCAGCGCCTTGGCCCATCAGTTACCGAATATCGGCATCACCATGCTGGTCTATACCCGGCATGCCGAAAAATTCAACCGGCTGATGCAGCATGCCAACCCCGATGCGAGCATCAATTTGATGCAGGTGACGGATATGTCGCCGGCAACCGCCATGCTGTTATCGGAACGTGTGGCGGCAGGTGAGTACGTAGTGATCGCCGGCGATCGCACCCCTGTCAGCGGCGGCACAAGGACCTCGACGGTGAGCTTTCTCGGCGATCAGGCGGAGTTCCCCCAGGGAGCGTTTATTCTCGCCGGTCTGTTAGGCTGTCCGGTGTATCTGATGTTCTGCCTGAAAGAAGCCGGCCAGTACCATCTCTACATGGAAAAATTTACTGAGAGGCTGTCGTTGCCGCGCAGGAGCCGGACCGAAGGGTTGCAGTTGGCGGTGCAGTCCTACGCTGACCGCTTGGCCGATTACTGCTGCCGGGCGCCGCTGCAATGGTTCAATTTTTTCCCTTTCTGGCTGGCCGACCGCAAGCCGGATAGCTCATCCGCGTCTGAGAGTCGGCAACGCGACAGGCATTCATGATCAGGAACACACATGGTTAAAGCTGAAGTTACCCTGGAAATACCCTTTCATGATGTCGATGTCATGCGCGTCGTCTGGCATGGGCACTATGCCAAATATCTCGAGATCGCACGCTGCGCCTTGCTGGATAAGATCGATTACAACTGCCCCCAGATGGAAACGTCTGGCTATGCCTGGCCAGTTATCGACATGCGTATCCGCTACGCCCAGCCGTTGCGCTTTCAGCAGAAAATCGTCGTTGAAGCGACATTGGTAGAGTGGGAAAGCCGACTGAAAATCAACTATGTGATCATCGATCTGGAGAGCGGGCAGCGCCTGACCAAGGCGTACACGGTACAGGTGGCGGTGGATGTCGACAGCGGTGAGATGCTCTATGCCTCACCCTCGGTACTGCTGCAGAAGCTGGGGCTGGAAGCATGATACGCCGGCTTGTATTGCTGTTTTCGCTGCTGGTGTTCGTGCCCTTGGCCGCAGTGGCCGATTACCGGGAGCTGGAAGCGTTGATGGCCACACCGCCCAGCCTCAGCGGTCGTTTCGAACAGGTCAAGTATCTGGCCGCACTGGATACCGAAATCGCCTCCTCAGGTCGCTTCGCCTATGAGCGGGACCGCGAGATCAATTGGCAGACGCTGGCGCCGATCGAAAATATGTTGAGGCTGACACCTGAACGCATCACCAGTGAGCAGGCGGGCAGGGTGCTGTCGCAGCTGGAAACTGGCAACAACCCGGTGGTGGCACTGTTCAGCGATATATTCTTTGGTGTGATGACCGCGCGCTGGAGCCGCTTGGCCGAGCATTTCGATCTGCAGACCCGCATCGCCCAGTCGCAGTGGCAGGTAACCCTGATGCCAAAAGAGCCGAGGGTACAGCAGGTGGTGTCAAAGGTTGAGCTACAGGGCGGTCGCTACCTGAGGGAGGTCGTGCTCCACGAAGTGGGAGGGGACTGGACGCGTATCCGGTTCTACGACATCCAGCAATGACATCGGCTACTACTGGACGGCGATCCGCGGCGCTGTTGTGGCTGGCGGTGATTCTGGCACTCTGTATCGGCGCCTGGCATAAGGGTGTCGCTTTCGATACCAGCGTGATGGAACTGTTGCCGGAAAGTGAGCAGCAGCCACTGATCAAACGCGCCACCGAACAGCTCGCGGCGAGCTACACCGATAAGCTGCTGCTGGTGATCTCGGCCGATGACGAGCTCAGGGCCCGGAATGCGGTCAGGCAGGTGGCCGCAGGCTTGCAGTCGCTGGACAGTATCGCCCGTCTGACTTGGCAGGCACCGCCGTCCGACCGGGCTTTAGATGAGCTCTTCCCCTATCGTTTCACCCTGCTGAGTGACGAGGCACGGGTGCGCCTGAATAGCGAGGGAGGGGCTGCGCAGTTCCAGATTGCCCTGCAGCGGCTGCTGAATCCGCTCTCTGGATTTAGCCTTGCGCCGTTGCGCGATCCGTTCAGTCTGTATACCGATCTGATGCTATCGCTGCAGTCAGACCTCCCAGTCAGTATCGATAACGGTCTTCTGCGTCTGACTGCGGCCGAGCAGCCGAGCTATCTGCTCAGCCTGCAGCTGATGGCCGATCCATTCAGCCTGAGCGTTCAGCAGGCCGTCAACGCTGTGCTGGAGCCTTTGGTAAAAGAACAGCAGCAGCGGGGAATCAACATCCGCCGTTCGGGGCTGCTGTTGCATGCCGCAGAGGGGGCCAAGCAGGCGCGCTCGGAGATGTCGACCATCGGTCTGGGATCGCTGCTGGGGATCGTCCTGTTGATTCTGGTGGTGTTTCGCAGCCTTGCGCCGCTGGGCCTCGTACTCTTGCCGGTGTTGGTCGGCTCGCTCGTTGCGGCCGCGGTGACCCTGCTGCTATTTGGCCGCATTCACCTGGTGACCGTTGCCTTTGGCGCCGGTCTGGTCGGCGTTGCCGTTGATTACGCCCTGCACTTTATCTGTGAGTCCCGGGTAGTGGCGGATAGCACCATCCGCAAGTTGTTTGCCGGCCTGCTGCTGGGACTGATATCCAGTGTTGCAGCCTATGCGGGGCTGGCGCTGGCACCTTTTCCCGGCCTGCGGCAGATGGCGCTGTTTTCTGTCCTGGGGTTGGCAGCGGCATGGCTCACCGTTGTGCTCTGGTTGCCGGTGATCGGTGGGCAACGTCGGCTGTCGCCGCTGCCGGCCGCTCAATGGCTGGATCGCTGGCGTAACGGCTATCCCCGTATCGGCAAGACATCCTGGCTGATGCCGTTGCTGCTGGTACTGGGGCTGATCAGCGGCCTGGTGATCTGGCAGGGCGCGGCGCGTGACGATATCACGTTACTGCAGACCTCGCCCCAGGCGCTATTGGAGGAGGACCGGCAGGTCCAGTCATGGCTGGCTAATGGCAGCAGTGCAGCCTTCCTGCTGGTCACGGGCCGGGATTTTGAGCAGCTGCTTCGAACCGAGGAGCGGCTGCAGCCGCTCTTGGCATCGCTGCAGGACCGGGCGTTGTTGCAGGGCTATACGGCGCTGTCTCAGGTGCTGCCCTCGCAGCAGCGCCAGCGCGAAAACGCGGAGCTGGTGCGGGCGCTCTATGCATCGCACTGGCCAGCGCTCGCCAGCATACTGCACCTGTCTCTGCAACAGGTTGAACAGGCCCAGGCCCTGATGGAGCAGGGAACCGCCGCAGTGCTGACCCCGGCACAGTGGCGCCAACTAACAACCAGTCAGCCCTGGGCTTCACACATTATCAATGGCGCTGACGGCGAGGTGGCTACTGTTATCCGGCTCAAGGGGAGCATGAGTGCGGCGCTGAAGCAGGCGTTGATCGAGCTGGCCGCAGCGGAGCCCGAGGTTGAGTTTGTCGATCGGGTCGGTGACATCAGTGATCTGATGTCGCGCTATCGCAGCGAAATTGTCGACTGGCTGCTGCTTGCCTATACCGGTGTCGTGCTGATGCTGGTGCTGCGTTATCGACAGCATTTCTGGCGTATCGTGGTGCCACCGCTGTTGGGATCACTGTTGACCTTCGCCGGTTTCCTCCTACTCAACGACGGCTACAACCTGTTTAACCTGATAGCCCTGATGTTGGTGCTGGGCATAGGACTGGATATGGGGATCTTCCTCAGCGAGTCCAGCGACAGCGATCACACCTGGCTGGCCGTGAGCCTGTCGGCGGTGAGCAGCTTGCTGGCATTCGGGTTGTTGGCGTTGAGTCAAACGCCGGTACTGTATCACTTTGGTATCGTTGTCTTGCCGGGTCTGACGCTGACCTGGCTGTTGGCACCGCTCATGCGGGCCCCCTCTACTGGAGAGCTTAAATAATGACAGAGTCACAGGGACGTTATGATGTGGTCGTTATCGGTGCCGGCCCCTCCGGCTCTGTAGCGGCTACGCTGTTGGCCAATTATGGCCACCGGGTGCTGATACTCGAGCGGCAACATTTCCCCCGGTTCTCCATCGGCGAGAGCCTGTTACCGCAAAGCATGGAGTTTCTTGAGCAGGCCGGACTGCTGCAAGCGGTGGTGGAGGCGGGTTTCCAGTACAAGAACGGCGCTGCGTTTTGCCGGGGTACAGAGCACGACCAGTTCGATTTCCGCAAGAAATTCTCGGACGGCTGGGGCACCACCTATCAGGTGCAGCGCGGCCAGTTCGACAAGATCCTGGCCGACAGCGCCGGTCAGCGCGGTGTCGAGATTCGCTATGGCCAGACCGTTACCGCGATCGAACAGCTGGAAACGTCGATCGTTATCGACGTATCTCCCGAAGAGGGTACACCCTATCGAGTCGCGGCCGATTTTCTGCTCGACGGTAGCGGGTTCGGTCGCGTGCTGCCGCGATTGCTGAATCTGGAAAAGGCGTCCTGCCTCGGCTCGCGAGTCGCCTTGTTTACCCATGTTGAAGACAACATTCGCGATAGCCGATTTGACCGCAACAAGATTTTGATCACTGTGCACCCGTCAAACCCGGAGATCTGGTACTGGCTGATTCCGTTCAGCAATGGCCGTTCGTCGGTTGGCGTCGTGCTGCCCAGAGCACTGTTTGACGACGCCATCATGGCGGAACAGCCGACCTTGCAGCGTTATATCGACGAAGGGGGGATGCTGAGTGAGATTCTGGCCAATGCCCTGTTCGATACTCCGGTCGGCAAACTGGATGGATACTCCTGCGATGTGGCGCGACTCTATGGCGAGCGATTCGCGCTGCTGGGCAACGCAGGCGAGTTTCTGGACCCGGTGTTTTCATCCGGCGTGACTATCGCGCTCAAATCGGCGACGTTGGCGGCTGCCGCGGTGCACCGGCAGCTAAACGGGCTGCAACCCGACTGGGAGCAGGAGTATGCCATACCGCTGAAGGTCGGGATCGACACGTTTCGGGTGTTCGTGGAGGGCTGGTATGACGGGCGTCTGCAGGATGTGATCTTCTCCGACAACAAGAGCGAGCCGGTGAAAGCGATGATCAGCTCCGTTCTCGCCGGCTACGCCTGGGACCGCCGCAACCCCTATGTCAGTGAGCCTGCAAGACTCTCCACACTGGCCGAGCTATGTCGTCGTTAATTCGGTTGGTGTTTGTCGGCTTGATCTGCCTGATGGCGGGCTGCGCCCTGATACGCCCGGGTCAGGATGCGGCGGCAACGCTTGCGCTGTTGCCGCCAGAGGAGGGGCCCGCGCCGGTGCTACTGAAGCAGACGGTCACCCTGCAGTCAGCTGACGAGCGTTTGGCTTTTCTTGTCGTGAGCCGGTTTGAGCGACAGCAGGTCAAGTTGGTCGCGCTGTTGCCGACCGGTCAGCCGCTCACGGCGCTGGAATATGACGGAAAGCAGTTGCAGCAGACGGTTTCGGTTCCTGTGAACCTTCCCGCAGAGTCGATACTGGCGACAATACAGTTTGCCCTTTGGCCTGAGCCCTCACTGCGCAGACATTATCGCCCGGAGCAGGGCTGGACATTGAGTGCAGAGACCAACAGGCGGCAGTTGTGGCATCATGGAGCACTTCTCCTCGACATCATTTATGACGCCGATATCACGCTGGTGCACGACTATTTGCGAGCGTATCAGGTCAGGATCCAGACGCTTGAGGAAATGAACTTAGGGACGTAGAACAGCGATGCGGTGCTATTTAAATGCCATGGCGATGGTCAGTGCCATGGGGGACAGTCGGGAAGCGGCATATCATCAGTTGAGCACCGGGGATGCCGGGCTTACGCTGACCGATCAGTTCAGTCCTGGTCAGCCGATGCCGTTGGGACTCTATACCGGCGTTTTGCCCAGTATAAGCCTGGAGGAACCCCACTGGCACAGCCGCAATAATCGTATGGCACTGGCCGCACTGAGCCAGATTCAGGGTGCGGTTGATGACGCGATTGGCCGATTCGGACAGCAGCGTATCGGTGTGGTGATCGGTACCTCAACCTCGGGCATTGGTGACAGTGAAGGATTTCTGAAGCAGCGTGCCAAGATGGGCAGGATGCCGCCGGAGTACGATTACCGCTTGCAGGAGATGGGGGCAACGGCGGCCTTTATTGCCGCCTGGTTGAACCTTTCCGGGCCAGTATACGGCATATCGACGGCCTGTTCGTCCGGCGCCAAAGCGCTGGCATCGGCCCGCCGGCTATTGCGAGCCGGGGTCTGTGACGCCGTGATCGCCGGTGGTGTAGACACCCTGTGCCACCTTACCGTGCAGGGCTTTACTGCGCTCGAAGCGGTCAGCGATGCGCCGTGTAATCCGTTCAGCGTGAATCGCCAGGGGATCAATATCGGCGAGGGCGCGGGACTGTTCCTGGTTACCCGCGACAGGGGGAGCGTGGAGCTTGCCGGTGTCGGCGAAAGCTCGGACGCGCATCATATCTCGGCCCCTGACCCCAGTGGTGCTGGCGCGATCCGCTGTATGCGAGCGGCATTGGCGGATGCGGACCTCTCACCTGAAGCGATTGGCTACGTCAATCTACATGGCACGGCGACAACGCTGAATGACCAGATGGAGGCGCGGGCTGTGGCGGAGGTCTTTGGCGACACCCTACCCTGTAGCTCCACCAAGCCGCTTACCGGGCATACCCTCGGTGCGGCAGGCGCGCTGGAAGCGGCGATCTGCTGGCTGGCGCTGAACGAAGGCTTGGTACCGCGTCATGTATGGGATGCGCAGCCCGATCCCGAGTTACCCACCTTGAACCTGACCGGCGGGCAACGGGATGTTAAGGGCCTCGAATACGCGCTTAGCAACTCCTTCGCATTTGGTGGCAACAATATTTCGTTGATTCTGAGACGCACCTAATGAAACCTGAATTTACTGTAGATGAGCTGGTGCCCCATTCTGGACAGATGAGCCTGCTATCGGAGATCACCGATTATGGCGAGGAGTGGTTATCGGCGGCGGTCGACATCACACCGACCTCCATGTTTGCCGACGAGAAAGGGGTGCCCGCCTGGGTTGGCTTGGAATACATGGCACAGGCGATCGGTGCCTATGCCGGTCTGCAGGAGCGCAAGCAGGGGCGGGAGCCGAAACTGGGCTTTCTGCTCGGTACCCGCAAATACAGCGTACCGGTGGCCTATTTCGTACTTGGTGAGCGGATTGAGGTGAGGGTAACCAAGAACATGGAAGCGGAGAACGGTTTGTGTGCCTTTGACTGTGAACTACACGGACAGCGCTTTGAAGCCGTCGCAAGTCTGAATATTTTCCAGCCAGATGATGCGGATACATTTTTACGGGAAGCGCAGCAATGACAGCAACAGTTTTAGTGACCGGCTCCAGCCGTGGCATAGGCAAGGGGATCGCACTGCGCCTGGCCCAGGAGGGTTACGATATCGTACTTCACTGCCGTTCCGGGCTTGATGCCGCGCAGAGTGTAGCAAACGAGATAGACGCGCTGGGACGGCGGGTGCGCATCCTGCAATTCGATATCGCCGACCGGGATCAGTGCCGCAGGGTGCTGGAGCAGGATGTGGAGGAGCACGGCGCCTATTACGGTGTGGTCTGTAACGCGGGCGTGGCCCGTGATAACGCCTTTCCGGCGATGCCGGAGGAGGATTGGGATCAGGTACTGAAAACCAATCTGGACGGGTTCTACAACGTGCTGCACCCGCTGGTGATGCCGATGGTCAGACGTCGCCAGCCCGGGCGTATCGTGACCCTGTCGTCGGTATCTGGCGAAATGGGTAACCGCGGGCAGGTGAATTACAGTGCCGCCAAAGCCGGTATTATCGGCGCGACCAAGGCGCTGGCAGTGGAGTTGGCAAAGCGCAGGATCACGGTGAACTGCGTCGCCCCCGGTCTGATAGAAACTGAGATGACCGAACACCTGCCGCTGGATGAGGCACTTAAAATGGTCCCGATGCAGCGGGTAGGCAGCGTTAGCGAGGTAGCGGCCACCGTCAGCTTCCTGATGTCGGAGGGAGCAGGCTACATAACCCGTCAAGTGATCTCGGTAAATGGTGGTATGCATTGATGAAACGGGTGGTTGTAACAGGTATGGCGGGTTTTTCACCGATCGGGAACGATTGGCGGACGATCAGGGAAAATCTCGCTGCCGGTCGTAGCGGTATCGTCAGAATGGATGACTGGGACCGTTTCGAGGGGCTCAACACGCGGCTGGCGGCTCCGGTTCAGGATTTTTCGATGCCGTCGCACTACACCCGAAAAGCCCTGCGCAGCATGGGCCGGGTAGCCCAGTTTGGCGTTTATGCCACAGAGCTGGCACTGCGTGATGCCGGTCTGTTCGGAAACGAGACACTCGGTAATGGCCGTGTCGGTATAGCGTATGGATCGTCGGCTGGCGATACACGCGCGTTTGTCGACTTTGGCAACATGTTGATGAACAACACCGCGGACGGTCTCAACGCCAACTCCTATATCAAAATGATGTCACATACCGCACCGGTGAATATCGGTGTCTACTTCGGTCTTCGCGGCCGGGTGATCACCACGTCGAGTGCCTGTACCTCGGGTAGTCAGGGGATCGGCTATGCCTATGAGTCGATCAAGTCCGGCAGCCAGGACATCATGGTGGCGGGTGGCAGTGAGGGCTTGTGTGCGACCGAAGCTGCCGTGTTCGATACCCTCTATGCTACCAGCATCAAGAATGACACCCCGCAGCTGACGCCCCGTCCGTTTGACCGGGATCGCGATGGCTTGGTCATCGGGGAGGGCGGCGGTACCCTTCTGCTCGAGGAGTTGGAGCATGCGTTGGCCCGCGGCGCCAGAATCTACGCCGAAATCGTCGGCTTCGGCACCAACTCGGATGGCAGTCATGTCACTCAGCCCAGCGCCGAGACCATGGAGATCGCGATCCGCCAGGCGCTGGAGGGGGCGGCACTGTCACCTGCGCAGATCGGTTATATCAGTGCCCACGGCACGGCTACTGACCGTGGGGATATTGCCGAAAGTCAGGCAACCGCAGCGGTATTCGGTAACTCGACGCCGATCAGCTCGCTGAAGAGTTATACCGGCCATACCCTGGGGGCTTGTGGTGCGCTGGAGGCCTGGAGCGCAATCGAGATGATGAATGAGGGCTGGTTCTGCCCCACCATCAATCTGGACAATGTGGATCCGGAGTGCGCTGATCTCGATTACCTTGTCGGCGAAGGGCGTCGGATCGATACGGAGTATGTCATGAGTAACAACTTCGCTTTCGGCGGCATCAATACGTCGCTGATATTTAAACGATGGAACTGAGTTGATGTCTCGATAAAGGGAGTTCGGAGATGACGCGTATAAAACTGATACTGACCCTGGTGGCTGTATGTTTAGCGCAGTCCGCGGCTGCGTTTCAGACGAATGAAGAGCGGATTGCGAACTATGTCAGCCTGCTGGGTAGCAACAATTACGACCAGCAGCAAAAGATGCTAAGCCGTTTGCAGTGGTCAGGACTGTCTGATCCGGCACTGTATGATGTGATCGAGCAGCGTTTGCTGGCGCACCAGCAGACAGACGATCGCGCCCTGGCTGGACTCATGGCCCATCATGCCCGTGCTCTCGGGTACAGCGGCAATGAAAAATATCGTCCGACCCTGGCCCTGGTGAGTGAGCAGGCCAGCGACTCCAAACTGCGCTCTCATGCCAAGCGCGCGCTGGGTGATCTTTCTGCCTTCTCCGGTTGGTGGGCGCTGCTGCCTGGCCAACCAACTCCAGCGCCGGGTCAAAGCATAGAGTCGGCCACCTATATGCAGATGCTGAATACCGACAATGTCTTTGTTCAACGCTTGGCTGCTCGCGCCATCTTTCATGAACGAATCGCCGATGCCGGCTTGTTAAAGCGTTCTGCTGAGCTGATACAGGAGAAATACCTCGACGTCGGGATGGACGGCGAAACCGAGGATACCATCGCCTGGTTATGCAAGGCGATTGGGCAGAATGCAGCGGCACAGTACCGCAGTTTTCTGGCAGATGTGGCGGAGAAATCCCCATCACGCAAAGTAGCCAAGTATGCGCGCAGCTATGTGCAGTAAGTCGTTGGCGAAGGGAGGTCACGTCCTACTCAGGAATCTGCGATTTAGGGCAAGTCACCTTGCCCTCTACTCCCTTATCACTCTATCCATATAGACTTCTGTTAACGCCCCAGCCGCCGGATCGCCTGTGGGGTGAAGTCCTTGTACGCGAAGCGCTGGCCGAAGTCGAAGCCCTGGCCCTCTTCATTGGTCAGGCTACCCACCAGGTAACGGCCAGACTGCAGGTCGTACAGGGCTTCCGCCGCGATCCAGGGTACCTGGGCGTCGCGATAGGGGAAGGCGTGCGCTTCCGCCACGCGCCAGAGCTCACCGCGACCGTCGTAATGATCGGCGATGGCGATCTGCCAGCTGTCCTCGTCGATAAAGAACGTACGTTTGCTGTAGACGTGGCGCTCACCCGCTTTCAGCTTCGCTTCCACCTGCCAGACCCGGTGCAGCTCGTAGCGGGTATGCTCCGGGTTCATGTGGCCCTTGCTGAGGATGTCTGTGTATTTCAGCTTACGGTCGGCGAGCTTGAAACTGTTATAGGGGATATACAGTTCACGCTTGCCCACCAGGGTCCAGTCGTAACGGTCGGGGGCACCGTTGAACATATCCAGGTTATCGGTGGTGCGCAGGCCGTCCGATGCGGTTCCCGGTGCATCGTAGGCGATCTGCGGGGCGCGGCGCACCCGACGCTGTCCGGTGTTGTAGGTCCAGGCCTGGCGCGGCTGCTGGACCTGGTTCAGCGTTTCATGGATCAACAAGACATCACCGGTCAGACGCGCCGGGGCCAACACCTCCTGCACGAAGAAGGAGAGGATATTGGCGGTCTGGCTGCTGTCGGGGTTGTCCTCCAGGTATTCCGGCCAGCTCAGTTTTTCGTTGATCTTGACCGGGGTGAAATCGCCGTTGGCCTGCACCGGTACCTGTACGAAGGTGCGCTCCAGTGATCCCCCGCGATAACGGGTCAGGTGGTTCCACACCACCTCCAGTGCATTCTGCGGAATCGGGAAGGGGATCGCTTCGCGAAAGGTGGTCAGGCCGTTGCCGCCGTCCGACAGCTCGGTGTGCGTCGCGTTCCACATTACCCGGTCATAGATCGCATCGGGATAGGCGGCGGTTCTATGGCTTGGGTAGACCGGCATCCGGAAACTGTCAGGGTAGCGTTTGAGCATCGCCACCTGACCGGGACTTAGCCTGTCCGCATACTGCGCTGCATTGGCCGCGGTGATGGTGAACAGTGGCTGCTCATCGGCAAAGGGATCGGCATAGCGCTCGGCGCTCTTGCTCAGGCCGCCATCCCAGGCCGGAATAGTGCCATCCGCGTTGCCGGCGCGTTCGGCGCCCAGCGGTGTCAGGGTGTTGCCAAGTTCCGCGGCGCGCTGTTCCGATACCGCGGCGAAACCGCTGGCCGCCGTCAGTGACAGGCCCAGGGCCAGGGTAAGAGGGGAGAGGTGTCGGTAAATGGAGCGTGTAGTCATTATTCTATCTCCTGCGCATATTCAGTTCTGCGGGGTGTTCAGAAGGACAGCGAAGCGCTCAGTGAGAAGTAATCCCGATCGGCCAGAGCGTTGTAGTCGCCACCGAAGTAGGTGGTGTAGCCCATCTGTACCTGGTACAGGTTCTGGTAGTCTGCAGTCAGCGTCAGACCCAATGCCTTCTCATCTTCGCGGAACGCCGCGCCCGGCTCCGGGCCGTTACCCTTGATACCATGCTTGAGGCTGAGCTGTGGCGTCAGGTTGATGCCTGCCAGTGCATTGGGGTAGGTCAGAGCCGCGCGAGCCACATAGCCAAAGGAGTCGGCGGTAACGAAGCCCTCGTCGTCACCCGCGGTGTAGCCATAGGCGCCGGGGCGGCCGAACTTGAGCGCATCGCTGCCCTCGTCGAATCCGTGGATATGGGTCCAGCCCAGCTCGCCGATCAGGGACAGTCGGCTGGCGCCGAGCACGCGATCATAGAACTTGACGAAGCTGGTCTGTATCTGGGTGACATCGAAGCGCTCATAGCCGTTGACGGTGCCGCCGGGGCCCGCATCGGCGACACGCTGATCGGCAGCGTTGTTACCTATACCGCCGGAGAACTGGGTCAGGATCGCGCCGACCAGCAGCGGGCCGTTGATCTGGATCGGCATGTCATGTTTGAACGAGACCTCACCGGACCAGGCGATGTCGCCCAGATTGGTGTTGAAGCTCAGGCCGACCATGTCGATATCTTCCGGGTATTCGCTGAAGTAGGTGCTCTGGAACACCCCTGCGGTACCGGCGGCAGTGGCTGCGGCGGTGCCGGCGGCCTGGGCTGCTGTCAGTTCGGCAGCGGTCGGTGCCAACGGGTTGGCGGCGTTGTCGATGATCCACTGGGTAGCCGCTGCGGTACCTATCGCGCTCAGATCGGCGGCGCTGAGGTCGGTATTCACGCCGCTGCTGATCGGCAGGCGGCTGTGGTAGCGGGTGGCATAGAAGCCGAACTCGGTGCTGTTCAGGCTCTCGGCGAAGTAGCGCAAGGCGATACCGAACTGGCCTTCATCTTCGGCGGGGCGGTAGCCATCTTCATTGCGATAGACCACCGGATCGAAGCCGAGTGCGGCACCGGTGAAAGCGGTATCGAAATACTGCTGATCGGTCAGGCCAAGCGGTACGCGGATACCGTTACAGCCCTGGGCGGCGAAGTCGTTGGTGGAGAAGTAGGTGCCACAGCCGTCGATGGCGGTGGGCTCCCACTCCAACTGATAGAAGCCCTCTACGCTGAGGTTATAGGTCAGGCCCAGAGAGGCGAACAGCTGGTTGGTAGGCAGCAGCGCATCCTTGACCTCGGCGCCGGGGCGGCGGATGGCGCTGACATCGAGTGGACTGATGCTGTTCAAGCCACCCTGAATAAAGGCGCTTTCCCCCCAGTTGACCACCTGACGGCCAATACGCAGATCAAGCGGGTACTGCGCTTCGCTGCCGAGATCGAAACTGCCGTAAACGTAGGCATCGAGCAGTTCTGCGCCGGAGAACTTGGCGTAGTCGTTGAAACCCTCGTCACTCAATTCACTGTCGGGTTCATAGCCGTTCGCAGTATTGCCGTGTGGGTGGCTGTCGTCTTCCAGAGCGAAATCGAACCAGTACTTGCCGCGCATGAACAGGCCCAGGTTGTCGCGGCGCAGGTCGAGATCATGCACGCCCTTGATGGTGCGGGAGAAGGTATCGCCCTGCTCGAAGTTCAGGTCGCCGTCATCGTAGCTGCCCGACCCCTTGCTGCGTCCGCCGTTGGGCTCCGAGATCAGATCGCTATCCTGGTCGGCTACCCGCCAGCTGGCGCCGGCAGAGAGTTGGGAGTCGAAACGTCCCTCGATCTCGCCAAGCGTGAACTGCAGCGCATGGGCGGTTGGTGCAAGTGCTGCGCTGATCATTAATGCCAGTGTCGTTGGACGAACCAGAAAGGGGGGGCGGCCAGCAGGCGTATCGGCGCCGTTTTTTATTTCCATTTCGTTCACCAGAAATTGTTATTTTTATCAGGCTCTAGGGGTGGTCCGATCTGGAAGGTCTAAGCTGCCGAAAAATCAGGCTTTTTAACTTTCCGAGACGATTACGCCTCCCCCGGCTTTAGCTCATATTCCGGATCGGCCAGTGTTTTAACAATGACATTCGTGTGCAGTTTGACTGACAAAAGCGATCCGTCTGAATTAAATTGAAAGAAAAATAACCTGAACAAAGGCAACGAAACGCGATGAACCGTACCGTTACCGTACCGACCGGATACGTCAGAAACCTGCTGCATCAGGCACGTGCCCAGGGGTTCGATATCGACGAGCTGCTGCACGCGGTTGGCATCGACCCGCAGGAGATCGAGTCGCAGACCGAATTCAGTGCCGAACGGTTCGGCGCGCTGTACCAGCGCATCATGTATATCGCTCAGGATGAGTATTTCGGCATGCTCAGCGGCGGCAAGGTACCCAACGGCACTTTCCGCATGATGTGTCACGCCATTATCCACTGCAAAACTCTGGAGAGAGCGATCTACCGGGCCAGCGCCTTCCATGAGATCTGTCGCGGCGCCGAGATCAAGCCGGTGCTGGTGCGTAAGGGGCGCTATGCCAAGATCACCTTTGCTGCCACCGATAACGCGGAGTTCGATTTCGACGCCTTCCTGGCCAATGAACCGCCCGAGCGGATCCGCACCTCGTTGTCGATGTGGCACCACTTCATCAGCTGGCTGCTTGGTACACGCATCGACTTGAAGGCGGCCTATTTCACCTTTGCCCAACCTGCGGATCTGGAGGTCTACCACAAGCTGTTCCAGTCGGAGCTCAGGTTCGAGCAGCATGAAAATGCCTTCGTCTTTCCCGCCCGCTATCTGGATCAACCGCTGGTGCAGACCGAAGAGAGCTTGCGCAACTTTCTCAAGACCGCTCCGTTCCAGCTGATCGCCATGGTCAACGACGACCCCTCGCTGAAATCCCAGGTGGTGGCGCTGATCGGCAAGGATTTCAGCCGTGAGCTGCCCAGCGCGGAGGAGGTGGCCAAGGCGCTGAATCTGTCAGTATCGACACTGCGCCGACGTCTGCTGGAGGAGGATACCTCCTACCAGGCTATCAAGGATGAGTGTCGCCGGGCCGCCGCGCTGCACTATATGAGTTCACCCCAGCTGTCGATCAACGATGTAGCCGAACTGATGGGCTTTGACGAACCTTCGGCGTTCTTCCGCTCGTTCAAACGCTGGACCGGCATGACGCCGGGTGAGTACCGTCGCAGCGACGCCTACCAGCAACATCTGATGCATAACTGAGCCTGCGAGTTGGCGATGGCGGTACAGGGTGACGGAAATTGTCAGTGGATCAGCGTCGTTTTGCCATTGCCGATTCCGGCCCCGCTGGAGATGCTTCTGCATCAGACTATCCTCACCCGATAACGACGATAAAAACCGGGGAATCCATGCGTAAACCCTTGTCACGTATTCTGCTCCTGTTCTGCCTGACATTGGCCGTCGGTCAGGGCTATGCCGCTCAGTTCGATCGTTTACAGACGCCTGCGCTGGCGTCATCCACCGCCACCCGCTCCTTTCTGCTGGATATTCAGGTGCCGCCAGGCAGTGAACGACTGGTGGCTGCAGGCGAGCAGGGGGTGATCCTGTACTCCGATGATCAGGGCGCTACCTGGCAGCAGGCGAAGACCCCGGTGTCGGTATTGCTGACGGCGCTGAGTTTCAGCGATGCCACACATGGCTGGGCCGCAGGTCACGACGGCACTATCCTGCATAGCCGCGATGGCGGCCTCAGCTGGCAGCTGCAGCGATCGGGCCTGGAGCTGGTCGAACTGCAGCGAGACACCCTGCAACATCTGCTCGATTCGACGCCGGAAGGCGCAACGCCTCAGCAGCTCGACGACTGGCAGTATCAACTGGAGGACGTGGAGTTCGCACTCGAGGAGGGGGCGATGCCGGTGCTGCTGGATCTGCTGTTTATCGACAACCAGCATGGCTTTGCTCTGGGCTCTTACGGGGCGCTGTTCGAAACCGATGATGCCGGTGTGCACTGGCGCAGCATCGGTTACCGCCTGCCCAACCCCGATCGTTTGCACCTCAATGCTATCCTGCTTAGCCGCAGCGGTCGGCTACTGATCGCGGGCGAAGCGGGGCTGCTACTGTACAGTGATGATCGGGGACAGGTGTGGCAGTGGGCCGACTCGCCCTACCAAGGCTCGCTGTTTGGTCTCAGTGAAAGTGATCAGCTGTACCTGATGGGGCTGCGCGGTCACCTGTTCAGCTCTGAGGATGGCATCGAATGGAGCGCGTTGCCGGTGCCCAGCGATGCCACGCTGAACAGCGCGGTCAGCCATCGCGGTCAGCTCTATGTGCTGGGCCAGAGTGGGCTGCTGTTGGCCCGGAAAGGGGAAGAGTTCGTCAGGGTTGATGTGCCGAAACGGCGCAGTTTCACCGCCGGCGCGGCGTTGCACGACCGGCTCTGGCTGGTCGGTGAGGGCGGCCTGAATGAGGTCGATCTGGCGGGAGGTGCACAATGAGCCGCATGGACAGTGCACTGCTGGCGCCGATCAAGGCCAGTGAGCGTTTGCTTGAAGCGCTGCTGTTTGGCTACCGTCTGCCGGTGGCACTGCTGTTCCTGCTGGCGACGCTGGTTCTGGGCTGGCAGGCAGTACAGATCCGCCCCGACGCCAGTTTCGTCAAGATGATCCCCACCTCGCACCCCTGGGTGGCCAACTATCTGGACTATCGCGATGACCTGGCCGGACTTGGCAACAGTATCCGCGTGGTCGTGGCGCCGACCGAGGGCGATATCCTGCAGGCCGACTTTCAGCAGACGCTGAAGGAGATCACCGACGAGCTGTTCTTCATTCCCGGTGTGGACCGCTCGGCGCTGCAATCGATCTGGACCCCGAACGTACGCTGGACCGAGGTCACCGAAGAGGGGTTTGTCGGCGGCCCGGTGATTCCGGATGGCTATGACGGTTCGCCGGAGAAACTGGAGCAACTGCGGGTCAATATCCTGCGCTCGGGACAGGTGGGGCGCCTGGTGGCCAACGATTTTGGCTCGGCGCTGATCCAGGTGCCGCTGTTCGACCGCGATCCGGAAACCGGCAATAAACTGGACTACCAGCAGTTCTCGCAGCAGTTGGAAACACTGGTGCGCGACAAGTACAGCTCCGACCAAGTCAGCATCCATATCACCGGCTTTGCCAAGGTGGTGGGTGACCTGATCGACGGCGCGGTGCAGGTGGCACTGTTTTTCGGCATCGCGCTGCTGGTCACCCTGGTGCTGCTCTACCTCTACTCACACAGCCTGACCGGCACGCTGATTCCACTGTTCTGCTCGCTGGTGGCGGTGATCTGGCAGCTCGGCCTGCTGCACCTATTCGGTTACGGACTCGACCCCTACTCGATGCTGGTACCCTTCCTGGTGTTCGCCATCGGTGTCAGTCACGGCGTGCAGGTGGTCAACAATGTGCGGATCGAGGCGGCTGCAGGGGCCAACAAGTTTGATGCCGCCCGGCTAGCATTTCGCACCATCTATATCGCTGGACTCACGGCGTTGCTCTCCGACGGACTCGGCTTCGTGACGCTGATGGTGATCGATATCCAGGTGATCCAGGATCTGGCGGTAGCCGCGGCCCTGGGCGTCATGGTGATCGTGCTGACCAACCTGCTGCTGCTGCCGCTACTGATCTCCTGGACAGGTGTCGGTGCGCGGGCGATCCACAAGGCGCGTCATGGCAAGGAGCATAGCGCTGTGGTCTGGCGGGCCCTGACCCGCTTTGCCCGTCCGCGCGGTGCGCTTATCGCCGTTGCTGTCTCGGTACTGCTGGCCTGGATCGGCGTGCAGGCCAGTCAGTCGCTGAAGATCGGTGATCTCAGCGCCGGTGCTCCAGAGCTGCGCGCGCACTCGCGCTATAACCTGGACAACGCCTACATCACCTCGCACTACGCCAACTCAAGCGACGTGTTTGTGGTGATGGTGAAAACCGCCAGCGAACAGTGCAGCAGCTTCCAGACCCTGCAATTGGTGGACCGGTTCCAGTTCTATCTCGGCAATACGCCTGGGGTGCAGAGCAGCATCTCGCTGGTGGATGTGGCCGAACGTGTGACCGCCGGCCTCAACGAGGGCAACCTGAAGTGGCGCAGTGTCAGCCGCAATCAGTACGTGATCAACTCCTCTCTGCGCTACGTACCCCAGGGGTTGATGAACGACGACTGTTCGCTGATGCCGGTGATTGTCTTCCTCGCGGACCACCGGGCCGAAACGCTGGCCGGTCTTACCGCCTCTGTCGATACCTTTGCCGAGCAGTACAACAGCGACAGCATCCAGTTTCTGATGGCGGCGGGCAATGCCGGTTTCGAGGCAGCCACCAACGAGGTAATCGCCGAAGCGCAGTACAAGATGCTGTTCTGGGTGTACGCGGTGGTCAGCCTGCTCTGCCTGCTCACCTTCCGCTCGATCAAGACGGTGATCTGCATCATTGCCCCACTGGCGTTGACCTCATTGCTGTGTCAGGCGCTGATGGCGCAACTCGGTATCGGGGTCAAGGTGGCGACACTGCCGGTGATCGCGCTCGGGGTTGGTATCGGGGTGGATTACGGCATCTACATCTACTCGCGGCTTAACACCCTGCTACAGCAGAGGATGGATCTGCCCAGCGCCTATTACGAAACCCTGCGCAGCACCGGTAAGTCGGTGGCGTTCACCGGCCTGACCCTGGCTATCGGCGTAGTGCTCTGGGTGTTCTCGCCGATCCGCTTCCAGGCCGATATGGGGCTGCTGCTGACCTTCATGTTCCTGTGGAACATGCTCGGCGCGCTGATCCTGCTGCCGGCATTGACCTGCCTGCTCAACCCGGTGCGGGAGCGGAAAAGGGTGGTGCAGACCAGCCTGTAAGCGGTATCGGGGCCTCAGCGTTTAGCCTAGACTGGGGTTGGGCCCCAAGGAGCAGCTAGAGGTGTGGAATGGATAGGGATTGGACAGCAGAGGCCAAACGGCTATTTGCGGTAGACAAGCCCGCGCATTTCACCAATTTTCAGCACTGCTGCGAATGTGCCGAGCATGACGAGACGCTGCGTATGCACACGGTGGACAGTATCGGGCTTGCGCAACTGGGCAGTCCCGCCTGGGATCCGCTCTGTTTCTGTTCTGCGGAGGGCTTACAATACTACCTGCCGGCGATGATCAGGCTAAGCCTGAAGACGATAACGGATGAGAGCTACTTCGATCAGATGCTGTTTCACCTTGCTGTAGGAGGGCCGGACAACCGCCTGCGGAACAGCTGCTCAGTGGAGCAGAAAGCATTTGTCGTGGAATTTCTTGCTCATATGATCACGACTTATCCCAAGGAACTGGATCGGAATTTTACCGCCGACGATGCATTGAGCGCTTACGAGTTGTGGGGATCGGTCTGACCACTCTGGCGGGTTGGTGGTGAGAGTAACCGAGAGCCGTATTGGGGATTGGGATTTTTGGGGTTGGCGCGGCTCCTTCATAATAGGAGCCGCGCTCGGTGCAGATTACTTAAGCACCAGCTCAACGCGGATATTGCCGCGGGTGGCGTTGGAGTAGGGGCAGACCTGGTGTGCCTTGTCGACCAGTGCTGCCAGGGCTTCGCGCTCCATGCCCGGCACGTCGATATGCAGTTCGACATCGATTGCGAAACCCACACCCTTGGTGTTGGCGCCGATGCCGACCACGCCGGTAACGCTCGGCTCGGCGGGCAGCTTGACTTTATTTTGGCCGGCGACGAACTTCATCGCACCGATAAAGCAGGCAGAGTAGCCGGCAGCAAACAGCTGTTCCGGGTTGGTGCCCTCGCCGCCGGCACCACCCAGCTCTTTCGGGGTGCTCAGTTTAACGTTCAGGCGTTCGTCGGAGGAGATGGAGCGGCCGTCGCGGCCACCGGTGGAGGTTGCTTGAGCGGTGTACAGAATATCCATGACCGTGCCTCTATTTAATTATCGCGATAAGTAATTGGTTTAAAGAAAAGACCTGACCGGCCTCGTTTCTGTTCATTAAGTTATCGCGATAACTGTTATCGCGCAAGTGTTATTGCGTGCTGTTTTGAATATTTCTGCGCAGCTGATCTATTTTTCTTTTTAAATCAACCAGTTCTTCCAGGTTAAAACCGCAGGCGTCGAGCACGCATTGGCCGATGCCAAGGGCTTGCTGACGTAAGGCTTTCCCCTCGGGGGTCAGTTGGATGCAGAGTGCCCGCTCGTCCTGTGGATCGCGTACCCGGCGGACCCTGCCCTCCTGCTCCAGCCGTTTGATTACCGGTGTCAACGCTCCGGATTGTTGGCCCAGTTTGGCCCCTATGTCCTTGAGCCCAATGCCATCCTCCTGCCACAGGATCATCATTACCAGATACTGTGGATAGGTCAGGCCGAGGGGATCAAGCAGCGGCTTGTACATCTGGGTCATCGCCAGCGAGGTGGAGTAAAGCGTGAAACAGAGCTGGTTATCCAGGGCCAGGGGATCGAAGTCCTTCATTAGCGGAGGCTCATCAGTCATATTGCGGAAGATCACTCCATTCTAATGACACTGCCGATAAATGACGACATGAAAGGACAGAGTGGGTGTCGCAATCAGACATTCTTCACCATGCCGCTCCGGCGTAAAGTTGCAGTAGTGTTCAATGTTTCGGGGTTTCTTGATGGCAAGTGGCTGGGCGCAAGATGGCGCAGTGCAGGATCAGATCGATGCGACGGTGGAATCGGCGGTACAGCGGGCGCAGAGCCGGATACCGAAAGGGGAGAGCCTGACTCACTGCGAGGAGTGCGATGCGCCTATCCCGGAAAAACGGCGGCTGGCAATTCCTGGTGTGCGCCTGTGCATAAAATGCCAGTCCGAACTCGAACAGAACGAGAAAGCCGAGTCGCCGTACAACCGCCGGGGCAGCAAGGACAGCCAGCTGCGCTGACCCTCCCGAAGAGCGCTGACCCTCCCGAAGAGCGCTGACCCTCCCGAAGAGCGCTGCCCCGTCGTTTGCTCCGCGGGAGAGTATCCGGCCGCTGTTCAGTCCTGTTACACCCGCTTTGCAGAATTACACCTGCGTTTCCTTTCTTATATCCCCAACTAATTGATTTAAAAAACAATTAACGCAACGGCACCGTTTTTGCTTTGGCTTGGCACCTCCCTACTGCATACGGGAGGGTATTGGCTGCGAGTTGTAGCCATACGGCAATCAGAATCAGGAGGCGAAGGGATGAAACGTCGCAATTTCCTTACCCTGAGTATCCGTTCCGCCATGGCCGCTGGATTGACCGCCAGCATTCCCCTGGCGCTCTTACGCGCCCATAGCAGCCATGCGGCGCTACTGGGGGCGGGCCTGTCCGACCCGGCCATGCAGCCGCTGTTCGAGCACTTGGCGCCCAATGCGTTGGCATCGTCTTTCAAGTATGTGCCGCAAGCGGCACAGCTCAGTATACGTATGGCGCAGGTTACCCACTGGACCGGTTTGCTCGGACCGGATGCCAGCCCCGTCTCCACCCAGGTGTGGGGCTACGGCGCGGCTGGCGAAGCGGTAACCTGGCCCGGGCGTACCGTAGAACTGGCCGCCAATGGCGAGCCGCTCTCGATCACCTGGCTGAACGAGCTGGCGGACGGGGGGACTCCGCTGCTGCACCTGGTCCCGGTCGATACCAGTATTCATTGGGCTTACACCCTGCCCGGATATGACTATCAGATCGACACGGCCGGTGTGCCGGTCGTGGTCCATGTGCACGGCGGGCACAACGACGGTGCTTTCGACGGCAATCCGGAGTATTTTTTCACGCCGGGGTTCGCGGTCAAAGGGCCACGCTGGCAAAGCGAAACCTACGTCTATGGCGGGCCTGACTGGAACAATGTCGCCGGCACCTGCTGGTATCACGATCATGCGCTGGGGATCACCCGACTCAATGTCTACGCCGGGCTGGCGGGCTTTTTCATCGTACGTGACGAGGCCGACACCGGTTTGCCCGATAACCCACTGGGGCTACCCGTTGAGCCCTACGAACTGGGCTTTGCGGTACAGGACCGGATGTTCCGCAGCAATGGTGAGTTGTTCTATCCCGCTTTCCCGGAGGATCCCGGCTATTTCGACTTTATCGACGAAGAGGGCGTCGAGCTGCCGGATGACCTGTTTCCGGAGGGCGGCCCGACGGCATTGGCGGAGTTCTTCGGTGACCATATGCTGGTCAACGGCATTATCTGGCCCAAGTACGATGTGGAGCCGCGTCAGTACCGGATACGCCTGCTGAACGGCTGTGACAGTCGCTTCATGCGCCTGTGCCTCAATCTCGTGCCCTATCCGGACACCACCCCGCGGACAGGTCAGGGTAGCCGGGTGCCGTTTTACGTGATCGGCTCGGATCAGAGCCTGCGTGCCTCCGCTGCCGAAGTGGAGGAGGTGGAGTTTGCGCCCGGTGAGCGTCTGGACCTGATCATCGACTTCAAAGCGGTGCCGGCCGGTAGCCGCGTGATCCTGCAAAACCTGCTCGGTGATGCGCCGTTCGGCGGTGATCGGTCGAAGATGGATGATCTGTTCCCGGACCGCCGTACCGACCGCGTCATGGCCTTTGATGTGATGTTGCCCCTGTCTGCAACGGCCGATAGCGATATTGTGAACGGCTATCCTTTGGGGGGTGGTACCGACTTGGGTGAGGCCGGTCTGATCCGCAGGCTGGCGTTGTTCGAGGGGCGGGATCAGTACGGCCGTCTGCAGCCGCTGCTCGGCACCGCGGAGCCAACCTTGGATGTGGAGGGGCAGAACGTCAATGGTGCGCTGCCCTGGTTCGCGCCGATCACCGAGAACCCGGCTCTCGGCGCCACTGAGATCTGGGAGATATACAACGCGACCGGCGACGCCCATCCTATCCATCTACATCTGGTGCATTTCGAGGTGGTGGGGCGTCAGCGATTCAAGGCCGTCCTTGTGGAGCAACCGGTAGAGGAATCCGATGGTAGTTGGGGCAGCGGCTACCGGCTCGAGCATATTAAACGTCTGGGTAACCTGCGCGCGCCCAACCCGCAAGAACAGACCCGGCGTGATGTGGTGATGGCGTTGCCGGGTGAGGTCACCCTGATTAAGGCTCGCTTCGATAAGCCGGGGCGCTTCGTCTGGCACTGTCATATTCTGTCACACGAGGATCACGAAATGATGCGCCCCTTCCACGTTGGGGATGGACCCTTCTAGTTCACTTGGGGGACGCCGGTTAATAAGAGATAGCTTACGGCCAAGGGTTACATGCTTTTTACCAAGAAGGTACATGATCAGCCTCGCTACGAAGGCTACCTTAGCAAGCTGGTCAAAACGATCACCGACAGCGGCTCCCGTATCATCAGGGTGGATGATACTCCTGAGGTGTGAGCCGGACCGGTAGGTCCGGCTGCTATTTGCCTGAAGGCTTAGTTCAACCGCTCGAACACCGTAGCGATGCCCTGACCCATGCCGATACACATGGTGGCCAGGCCGAGCGTGGCATTCTGCTGCTCCATCACATTCAGCAGCGTGGTGGAGATACGGGTGCCGGAGCAGCCCAGCGGGTGACCCAGGGCGATGGCGCCGCCGTTGAGGTTGACCTTGGTGTCGAGCTCATCGAGCAGGCGTAACCCCTTGAGCACTGAGATCGCCTGGGCCGCAAACGCTTCGTTCAACTCGACGATATCCAGGTCTGCGGTGGTCAGTCCGGCACGCTGCAGCGCTTTCTGTGACGCCGGTACCGGGCCGTAGCCCATGATCGACGGGTCGCAGCCAGCCACCGCCATGCTCAGGATGCGAGCGCGGGGCGTAAGACCCAGCTCGTTGGCACGGGCCGCCGACATCACCAGCATCGCCGAGGCGCCGTCGGAAATCGCCGACGAGGTACCGGCGGTGACGGTACCCACCTTGGGCACGAATACCGGTTTCAGCGCAGCCAGGGTTTCCACCGTGGTTTCGGGGCGGATCACCTCGTCGCTCTCGACCAGGATTTTGAAGCCGCGCTCGTCGTGACCTTCAATCGGCAGGATCTCGTTTCCCCAACGTCCATCGAGGCTGGCTTGATGCGCACGTTGGTGAGAGCGGGCGCCGAAGGCATCTTGTTCCTCGCGCGAGACCATGTTCATCCGGCCCAGCATCTCGGCTGTCAGGCCCATCATCATCGACGCCTTGGCCACCTGTTTGGACAGCGCGGGGTTGATATCCACGCCATGATCCATCGCCACATGGCCCATATGCTCGACGCCACCGACGATGAAGATATCGCCATTGCCGGTCTGGATCGCCTGGGCGGCGGTGTGCAGTGCCGACATCGACGAGCCGCACAGGCGGTTGACGGTCTGGCCGGCCACGGTATGGGGCAGACCGGCCAGCAGCGAGGCATTACGGGCGATATTGAAGCCCTGCTCCAGGGTCTGGTTGACGCAGCCCCAGATCACATCCTCTATGCTGTTCGGGTCCACCTGCGGGTTGCGCGCCAGCAGGCCGCGGATGGTGGCGGCGGAGAGTTCTTCGGCGCGAACATTGCGGAAGCAACCACCCTTCGAGCGTCCCATCGGGGTACGCAGGCCATCGACGATGACCACATCTGTTGGTTTCAGGCTCATGCTCTGTTCTCCTATCAATGTCCTGAGCCGCTCTGGGCAGTTGCGAAATAGCTCTGGCCGTTGGTGGCCATCTCGCGCATCTTGTCGGTGGGCTGGTACAGCTTGCCCAGGCCGCTGAACTTGTCAGCCAGCTGACAGAAGGCGTCCAGTCCCATCTGATCGATGTAGTACAGCGCACCGCCGCGGAACGGCGGGAAGCCGATGCCGTAGACCAGGGCCATATCCGCCTCGGCGGCAGAGCCGACGATCCCCTCTTCGAGACAGCGCACGGTTTCGATGCAGAGCGGGATCATCATGCGGGCGACGATCTCCTCGTTGCCGAACTCGCGCGGGCTACCCACGGCACCTTCGAGCAGCTTCGGCAGCTCCTCGTCCACAACCTTCTTCGGTTTGCCCTTGCGATCGATCTCGTAGCGGTAGAAGCCCTGGCCGTTCTTCTGGCCCAGACGCTTGAGGCTGTACAGACGCTCGATGGCGGTTTCGCCCTCGTGGGCCATGCGGTCCGGGAAACCAGCAGCCATCACGCCATCGGCATGGCAGGCGGTATCCATACCGACCACGTCGAGCAGGTAGGCCGGTCCCATGGGCCAGCCGAACCCCTCCATGACCCTGTCGATCTGCTGATAGTCGGCGCCGTCGCGCAGCAGGGCGGAAAAACCAGCGAAGTAGGGGAAGAGCACACGGTTGACCAGGAAGCCCGGACAGTCGTTGACCACGATCGGAGTCTTGCCCAGTGCCTTGGCATAGGCGACGGTGCGCGCCACCGCTTCATCCGAGGTTTTCTCGCCACGGATCACCTCGACCAGCGGCATCCGGTGTACCGGGTTGAAGAAGTGCATGCCGCAGAAGTTTTCCGGGTGTTGCAACGCCGTGGCCAACTCGGTGATCGAGATGGTAGAGGTGTTGGAGGCGAGGATCGCGCCCTCCGGCAGTTGAGCTTCCACCTCAGCCAGCACCGCCTTCTTCACCTTCGGATTCTCGACCACCGCTTCGACCACCAGATCCACGTTGCCGAAGTCGCCGTAGCTCAGCGTGGGGCGGATATGGCCTAGCGCCTTGGCCAGCTTCGGGGCATCGATCTTGCCGCGCTCCAGCTGCTTGTTGAGCAGCTTGGCCGCCTCATCCAGACCCAGCTGCAGGGCATCCTCGTTGATATCTTTCATCAGGATCGGCGTGCCGCGCGAGGCGCTCTGATAGGCGATACCACCGCCCATGATACCGGCGCCCAGAACCGCGGCCTGTTTTACCGGTGCCGTGTCGGCTTCGTACTTCCTGCCCACTTTCTTGACCAGCTGGTCCTTCAGGAACAGCCCGACCAGCGCCGGGGTGACCTCGTTGGTGGCCAGCTTGGCGAAGCCCTTCGCTTCTATCACCAGGGCATCATCCAGCTCCTTGGTGGCATGACTCTGCATGGTCTTGATTGCCGCCATCGGCGCCGGGTAGTGGGGCCCGGCCTTGGCACCGATCACACCCTTGGCGGATTCAAACGCCATCATCATCTCGATCTGGTTCAGGCTGATCGGACTGCGCTTCTCCACCCGGCGAGCGCGGTAGTCGAACTTGCCGGCGATACAGCCGCGCAGCAGCTCCAGTGCGGCGTCGCGCAGCTGCTCGGGCGCGACCACGGCATCCACCGCGCCATCCTTCAGCGCCTTGTCGGCGCGGTTCTCGGCACCGCCGCAGATCCACTCGTTGGCGTTATCCACGCCGATCAGCCGCGGCAGGCGTACGGTGCCGCCCCAGCCCGGATAGATCCCCAGCTTCACCTCCGGCAGACCGACCTTGGCGCCGGCGGCCAGCACCCGGTAGTCGCAGGTCAGGCAGATCTCGAAACCGCCGCCGAGCGCCAAGCCATTGATCGCGGCCACAGTGGGGAAGGGCAGCGCCTCGATGCTGTTAAACAGCGCGTTGATCTGCGCCAGAGCGTCGACGATCGCCGCTTCACCGGCGGCAAACATCCCCATGAACTCGGTGATATCGGCGCCGACGATAAAGCTGTCCTTGGCGCTGGAGATCAGCAAGCCTTTAACATCCGGTGCTGCTTTGAGGGCGGTCAATGCCTCCTGCAGCTCGGCCAGGGTGGCCCGGTTCAGCGTGTTGACGGAGTGCTCGCTGGCGAACACCAACTCGTAGACACCCTCATCAACCGCTGCGACGTGAATCGTTTTTCCTTCCATCAACATGGTCAGGCTCCGTAGCAGTGTTGGGCGACGATGGATGACGCCACCCGTTTCTTGTTGTTTCTGGTGTTCTAAGTCTAGGGCAGGGACGAAATTCGACAATGACAGGATTCGCCAAGCTATCTGACGTTATCGGTCATTGCCTAGTATGTAGAGGAGGATAGGATGGATTTGGTATGACAATTTCGTGCATGCGGACAAGCATGGACAGCATCTCAGCGGCGGAGGTGGGGCTTGACGGCTGCTCTGAGCTGCCACAGATGCCGATAGCGCAGTGAACTGGGATCTGGAGATCGAGATTCTACTCTACATAGACGTGTGAGCGTATAACTGCACTCTTACTGAAGGTAGCTTGAATGAAAAACACACCGACCTAACTCCGCTTAAAAGGGGGCTTCGTTGTCTTTTAACGTTAAAAAAGAAAATAGAATTTAAGTTTAAATTTGCTTACCCTCATTATTTTAATAGGCTGGGTTTAAGCCTCTCTATCACGCGCCTGACGAGCTTCAGTCGGAGAGATGCCAAAATAGTCGCGATAGCAACGGCTCAAATGTGGTTGAGTCAGAAAACCGCATGCAGCCGCAATACTGGTAACGGACTCATTGGTCTGAAGTAATAGCCGTCTGGCGCGTGTTATGCGCAGCTCTAAGTAGTATTTCGACGGCGTTGTGTCCGCATATCGATGAAACAGGCGCTCGATCTGTCGGCGTGACAGGCCAACGAAGTTGGCGAGCTCATCGATGCCAAGGGGCTCTTCGATGTTGCTCTCCATCAGCTGTAAAACCTCCTTGAATTTTTCCGGCAGCATCGGGTCGCTGGTGGCCGTGAGGATGGGGCGACCCGACTCTTCACTGATCTTGTCGCAGGTGAGCACCTCTTCAATCCCGCGGACCACATTCTTGCCATAGTGTTTCTTGATGGTGGCCAGCATCATATTGAGCGCGCTGCTGGCGCCGGCGCAGGATACGCGGTTGCGATCGATCACGAACGCTTGTGTCGAGGGGATCACCCTGGGGCAGGTCTCTTCCAGACAGGCCCGGTTTTCGGGGTGCAGGGTGCACTCGTAGCCGTCCATCAATCCGGCCCAGGCCAGAAACAGACTGCCATTCCAGAGACCGCCGAGAACCAGTCCTTTCTTGTCGGCAGTGCGCAGCAGATCGAACAGCTGGTCGTTGGGTTTGAGCGGAGAGCGGTATCCGCCACAGATGAATATCATGTCCAGATCGTCTACCTGGAAGCCCCTGATTTGAGAGCTGACCGAGATATCGAACCCCAGATCGCAACGTACCGTCGAGCTGTCGATACCAATAGTTTCGAAGCGGTAAAGCGGAGTACTGCTCAGTAGATTGGCGGTAACCAGTGCATCGACGGCACCGGTAAATGCCATCATGGAAAAGTTCTCGAGGAGGATAAAACCGATTCGAACGGGGCCTATATCTTCGGCGTTTTTTCCTTCGATAAAAGCCTGGTTGCTTCCTATAAAAAGGCTACTGAAAGTGCGCTGTCGTTTGGAAGCAGACATGTAGATTGGCCTCGCTAAAACATTATTTTTCTACGTGCCCGAATTATACAGTCTTTTAATAGATTTGACGCTTTGCAAGCGTCGAATATTGGTCAGTCGCGGTAAGGATATGAGCTGCGGTCGAGGGTGGTTGTGCGGACTACTCGCCGGCTCTTGTGTAGAGCTTCAAGCCTCCCATCTGGCTCTATGAGCGAATCTCTAGGGTACCCATATTGATCTCCTCAAGGAGGTATGTCCTGTCTGAGGCAGTAATAGAGAATTCGCTGACTAGTGATCGGGTCGATCGTCTGAAAGCGGGTTTGGGCCGAAAAAGAGAGAGCCTCACTCTTCGGTGAGCCGGCTTTTGATTCAAAAGAGATTTTGGTGTTTCGGCTTCAAAAATAAAGATAGTTGCTTGTGAATCGTTAGTTTTCTACTGTCTGAGTCAATCCCCACATTCGTACAATATTGACCGTTAACCCATTAAATTCATAGAGAAAAATCAATGCCTTTGGTTACTCCCTCCCACCTGTTGCTGGTCGCTGTCGCGGCCATATGGGGCTTCGCATTCGTGGCCCAGAGCGCGGGTATGGAAACGCTTGGTCCCCATAGTTTCAATGCCGCGCGTTTTCTCCTCGGTGCGCTGTCGCTGCTGCCGCTTTGGTTGCTACTGCGACGGGAAGGGACGCGTAACGGTCGGACGTTGCTACTGGGCGGGCTGGCGGCGGGCACGATCATGTTCGGCGGCTTCAGCTTTCAACAGATAGGTCTGCTGCACACCACGGCCGGGAATGCCGGCTTTATCACCGGCATGTATATCGTCTTTGTGCCGTTGACGGGAGTTCTGCTGGGCCATAGCACCAATCTGCAAACCTGGAGCGGTGTGATCCTGGCCCTGCTCGGCCTGTACAGCCTGTCGGTGGGGCCGGATCTGTCGGTCGGCTACGGGGACTTTCTCGAACTGATCGGGGCTCTGTTCTGGACCGCCCATGTGATCCTGATCAACTGGCTTTCCCGCCGGGTTGATGCCATCGAGCTATCGATTCTGCAGTTCGTCGTGGCGACTGTTTGGGCCAGTATCGCGGCACTTGCCTTGGAATCGCCCACACTGCCAGCACTCCAGTCAGCCTGGCTGCCACTGGTTTATGCAGGCGTCGCCTCCAGCGGCGTGGCCTTTACCCTGCAGATCATCGCTCAGCGCAAGGTTGAGCCCGGCGTTACGGCACTGTTGCTATCGGGGGAGGCGGTGTTCGCGGTACTCGGTGGCTGGTTGTTGCTGGATGAGCAGTTCGGCAGCAAGGAGCTGCTCGGCTGCAGCCTGATGCTGGCGGGGATGCTGGTCACCCAGTGGCCTGCGCGGCGGAAGCAGCCGCTACCGAGCCAGAGCTAAGACCGGCGAGAGGTGCCCTACTTGATGAAGGTTTCGGGCAGGGCGCGATCCACCGGTGTGGAAAGGATCATCATGGTGTTGGTATCACTGAGATCGATAAACGCCTCCAAAATCGCGTCCAACTGAGACAGCGACTCCACTGCCAGTTTGACCAGAAACGCCTGCTCCCCGGTCACGTTGATACACTCGATCACTTCGTCGTAGCTGAGCAGCAACGCCTTGAACTCGCGCTCCTTGGCGCGGTACACCTTGCACTGCACCATCGCCAGGATGGGATAGCCCAGTTTATCCAGGTCCACCTTCACGCTGTAACCGGTGATGATGCCAGCGCTCTCCAGTTTGCGTATCCGCTCAGCCACTGCCGGAGCGGAGAGGTGGACCTTCTTGCCCAGCTCCGCGTAGGAGATCCGGGCGTTCTGTTGCAGGGCGGCGATAATTTTGCGGTTGATAGCGTCGATCATTGTGGCTGTTAAGGCTGCATATGAAGTGGCGACTACTATCTCCGCTTACATCGCCATAGGCAAGCTGAACAACGGCAACAGAGCGCCGCTGTTAGAGCTGCTTACATCATCGCGTGGGTACTCTCGAAGATCTTGTCGGCGGAGGCGGCGATAAAGCCTGTGTAGAGGTCGCCATCGCTTTTCGGATAGCGGCGGGCAAACTCGTAGAAGCAGCTCGGGATGCTAACGGTGCGGTCGCTGAACACCACCTCGGCTTTGTCCGCTAGCGTTGACGATTGTTCCAGCAGCTCTTCCGGCGTGCCTTTTACTTCGCCGCCGGCACTGTTGATGGCGAAGCCGTGAGCCTTCAGCGCCTCGTTGACAGCGTAGATCGAGTCAAATCGCAGCAGATGGTTGACGCTGACGGTGAAGTGGTTGGCTCGGTAGCCCCAGGCCGCCAGCCAGGCCGCGTACTCGCTCTCCGCCAGCAATCTCTGGTAACTGGCGTAGTCGATCTGCCAATGGCGGCCGGAGTAGAGGAAATCCTCCGCCAATACCGCGCTGGCGTTGACCTGACCGACCAGGTTGCTCACGATCGCCTGCAGTTCCGGCGAGAACTCCTCGACCAGCAGCTCCGATATAAACACCTTCGGTGCGGTAGGATCGTCGTGTTCATAGTGGCGGGCGTAGAGTTTCTTGGCCTCGAAACGGTACTCGCCACACTGCCGGTATCCCAGGGTCAGGAAGTGCTCAGCGAGCTTCGCCAGCTTCACCTTTTCGAGGTTGAAGGTTCGCAGTGCAATATGGTCGTTGACGATATCGCTGTCCTGGGTATCGCCGAGAATACGATGAACTTCCTGTGCCGAGGGTGTTACTTTGAGGTACTGATTCCAAAGGTGGCGAAATAACGTATCGCGATCAGCGTGCATGAATCTGCTCCTTGTCAGCTGGAACTGCGAACACCGCGTCCATAGCGGGGGTGCCGGATAGCGGTAGTTGAAGAAAACGGGCGCTTTCGCCCTGGCGTAACTGCAGCGACTCGGCCAGGGCGTGGGAGATCTCGAGTACCCCGTCTGCGGGGTGGTAAAGGGCCTTGTCGGCGATGCCGGCGCGGAACCTCTTAACCGAGGTATTCGCCAGCATGATCAGGCTATCCGAGACCTGCTCCAGCTGTTGATCGTCGTCGGCAAGCTCAATCCGACACGGAGTCGACCCGGCGATGCTGCGGATCTCGGTGAGCTTCGCCTCGACCGTGGGGCCGGCGTCGAATGGGTCGACATAACCGCGATGTACAAAGCCTTCGTTCTGCAACAGTTTCAATGCCGGCCGGGTTTTATCGTGCACTTCGCCAATGACACTCTGCGCCGCTGGACTCAGCAGATGTGTGTGCAGAGGATAGCGGGGCATCAGTTCGGCGATGAAATCGCTGTTGCCGGAGCCGGCCAGCAGCGTGACGGTGGCGAAATCCATATCCAGAAAGTGCTGTCGCATCCAGTCCCAGAAGGGGGAACGGCCAGCCTCGTCGGAGACGCCGCGCATCTCGGCGATCACCGTCTCAGCGAAGCGCTCCGGGTGCTGCGCCATGAACAGAAAACGCACCTTGGACAGCAGTTTGCCAGCGTACTGACGATGCTGCTCCTGCTGAGCGTAATCTTTTTGACGGTACTGGGGGCGCAGATAGAGGGTACAGATCTCTGTACAGCCGGTGTAGTGGCTGCACAGGTTCAGCATCTCGACATGATTGCTGATATTCAGATCGCGGGAGCGATAGGTTTGGCGGCTGTGCTGGAAATGGTAAAGCGGTTGTCGCAGGCCAACCGACGACTCGATGCCGGTTGTGCCCATCACGTCGCCGGTCTCGCTGTCCTCGAGTACAAAAAGGTAGCTCTCGCCGCCGGGCTCTGTCGCGGCGCGTGTGAAACTGTCGACCGAGCGCCGGATCTTGCGTTTGAGAAAGTCGCGATCGTTGGGTAGGGACATGAAGCCAGGCCCCGACTCGACGGCAATCTGATAGAGGGCCTCGAGATCCTGATCGGTAATCGGACGAATGATCATAGCGCTCTCCTTGTTATTCTCATGTCGCGCGACTCTGAACGTGTGACGCTGCCGTAAACCGTAGCGATGCGGGAATTATGGTTGGCTTGGATGTTAAAATGCAGTTTCATATCGAGCGAATTGGTGCAAAAATTTATCAAATTGACTAAATAGATTCTCGAAATGTTAAGTAAGCAGGATCACAGGCTGATCGAACTGTTACGCCGTAACGCCCGCGCCAGCGTCACCGAACTGGCGAAGGCGCTGGACCTGTCCCGCTCCACTGTGCAGAACCGTATCAACCGGCTGGAGGCCAGCGGCGTCATCCGCAGCTACTCTGTGGAGCTGGGCGGGGAGTACGCGCTCAACCGGGTGGAGGCGCATGTCTCGATCAAGGTGCAGCAGAAACTGACGGCAAAGACGAATCTGGAACTTGAGCAGATCAATCGGGTGGTTCAGCTCTACGCTGTGAGCGGCGAATATGACCTGATCGCGATTGTGCAGGCACCTTCGCTGGAGGAGCTTAGTGCCGTGCTGGATGAGATCGGTAACCTCGACGGGGTAGATCGCACCACTTCGTCGGTGGTGTTGGAGACCAAGTTTCGTCGCTAGGGGAGAGAACCCAGGCTGCGAATGGCTAGCACTGCAGCCGGTGCAGCACGGGCATGATTGCTTGTGAACCCCTGGTTTGGCGAGCTAGGATAGTAGCGAGTTGAGGTCCCTCTACGAGCGGGCGCCGACCACCCCCAAAAGGAATTGTGAGGGCTGACAGTCGATGATAATCGTACCCACCGAAAAACGGCTGGAATGGAGAAACACGCCGTTTGTACTGATCGCGATTCTGATCTTGAATCTGCTGGTGTTCCTGCTCTATCAGAGCGGTGACGGGGAGAAGGGCGAGGCGGCGGTAACCGGTTTCGCCGAGTCCCAGTATATCGACAGCGAATGGCCGATATACAAGCGCTACCTCGAACTGGAGGGGCGCGACGACGACCTGAACGCGCTGCAGCAAGCCTACCAAGCGGGTGATCCCTACAGCATTGCGCAGGAGATGCTGATGGATCATAGCTATTACCGCCACATCTCCAACAAGGCACCCTTCGCATTTGAGCCCGATCTCTACCAGCGCTGGCAGGCGGAGCGGCAGCAATTCCAGGCAACCTTCGACTCCATCAGCAGCTTTGCCTACGGCCTGAGGGCGGCGGAGGTCTCCTTCGTCACGC
Source organism: Marinobacterium zhoushanense (assembly GCF_014641945.1). GTDB lineage: Bacteria > Pseudomonadota > Gammaproteobacteria > Pseudomonadales > Balneatricaceae > Marinobacterium_D > Marinobacterium_D zhoushanense. The sequence goes on along the minus strand of NZ_BMIJ01000001.1, from coordinate 316,394 downwards.
TTATCAGTCATCAATTCTTGCACGGTGGCTTCGAGCATATTTTTGGCAACATGCTGTTCCTGCTGCTGTTCGGCTTTGCGGTGGAGGCGGCGATCGGCCACCTGCGCTTTCTGCTGTTCTATCTTGTCGGTGGCGCATGTGCCGGGCTGACCCAGGTGCTGTTTACTCTCGGTAGCGATACGCCGCTGATTGGTGCATCCGGCGCCATATCCGCCGTCATGGCGATGTACCTGGCGATCTTCCGGCTGAAAAAGATCGAGTTTTTCTACTGGGTGCTGTTCTTTGTTGGTTACTTCCGTGCTCCGGCGCTGCTGATACTGCCGCTGTATATCGGCAAGGAGGTGTATCAGTACCTGAGTATCGACGGCTCCAACGTGGCCTATATGGCCCACGCCGGTGGTTTCGTTGCCGGCGCCCTGCTGATAGGGCTGGCGATGCTGTTCAGCCGAAATGTGGTGAACGAGGCGTACGTCGAACAGGATCAGGGCCCGTCCCAACGCAATAAGGGGTTGGCCGAGGTCTACCGTCTTATCGAAGCGTTGCGTTTTGATGAGGCGATCAAGCAGCTGGCGGCACTGGTGGAGAGCGTCGGCAACGATTTCCAGCTCGCCAGGGTGCGTTACAACCTGGAGAAAATAAAAAGAGGGGAACAGTTCATCCCCAGCTTTTGCGCGCTGATGACACAGAAAAACCTGTCAGCGGCACAGATCAGCGATCTGAACCAGGTGTGGCAGGAGGAGGTGAGCCCGCAGGAGTTGCTGCCCGAACAGGACCAGCTGGAGCTGGCGTTCCGCTTCACCACGCTGAAAGATCTGAAAGGGGCGGCGGCTATTGCCGATCATCTCTTTGCTCAGAGCTTCAAGCCCAATGAGGTACTGCTGCTCTCGCAACGGCTGGCGACCCGCTATGCGGAACTGAGAGATAAGAACAACGCCATGAAGTACCAGCAGTATGCACAGCAACTGACTAAGGATGGTCACAATGGAGTCATGTAAATACCACCCGGATACGGCGCCCAATTTCCGTTGTGACGAGTGCCAGGAGAGCTTCTGCAGCCAATGCGTGGATCACTCCGTTGCCGGCGAAGCGCGCTGCTTCCAGTGCGGTGCTCTGGTGCGGGTGCGGGTCACCTCGGATAGCGTCGACCCACTGTCCAAGAGGCTGAAGAAAGCGTTTCTCTACCCGCTGAACCGCAACGCGGTGGGGTTCATCATCGGTTTAAGCCTGGTGACCACGGCACTGTCGTTGATGCCGATCGGCGGGCTCCTGCAATTTATTGCCATGCTGTTCTGTAGCGGTCTGGCGGTGAACTACAGCTTTCTCTGCCTGAAGGCGACCTCGGTTGGCCATATGGAGCCGCCGGGCTTGAGCGAGGCGGTGGAGGGTTCGTTCAGTATCCTGATCCGCCTGTTCGCGACCTTTTTCCTGATCGGTTTCTCGGTGATTTTTCTCGGCCAGCATCTGGGGCCGATTACGGCGATTATTCTGATACTGACACTGGTCGTCGTACTCCCGGCGATCCTGATGTGCTTCGCCATGACCGACCATATCCTGGGTGCGATCAACCCGGTCAACTTCTTCGGTCTGATCAAGAACACGGGCCTGCCCTACTGGGTATTGGTCATCTTCCTGTTCATCATGCTCAGCTCCGTGTCGCTGCTCAGTTCGTTGATCGGGGACGAGCAGCAGGCGTTCTCCGCCTTTGTTCAGTCCTCGATATCCTCCTACTACGCGATGGTCGAGTTCCACCTGATGGGCTACTTGTTGTACCAGCATCAGGACAGGCTCGGTATCACCGCCCATGATATCGAAGACAAGCTGTTGAAGGCGCAGAGTCCGGCGAGTGTGGCATTTGCCCACACCAATGTGTGTTTAAAGGCGGGCGACTACTCACGGGTGAAGACGATTCTGCAGCAGGCAATCGCCAGCGACCCGAAGAACACCCGGTTGTGGCAGCGGTACTTCGAGATACTCTGCCGTCTGGAAGACCGGTCTGCGTTGCAGAAGATCGCCGACCGCTATTTTCACCATCTGCTGGAGAGCGCCCAGACCTTCCGCATGCTCAGGGATGCGAAAAAACTGCAGAGCCTGCTGCCGGACTATATGCCCGAATATGCCCACCTTCGCTTTCATCTCGCCAACGAATACTACAGCAGCGGTGATGCCAAAACTGCGGTGCAACTGCTCATGGGTCTGCATAAGCGTTTTCCCGAGTATGCCCGGCTGATCGAGGCCTACACATTGATGACTCAGGCCCTGGAGGTGCTGCCGGGAATGGAGGATCAGATGAACAAATGTCAGGCGCTGTTGGCACGCTTGAAAGCGCAGGAGGCCACTGCCTGATCAGACCTGAGGTAGCTCGATAACAAGACCGGGGATAAAGCAGGGTGGGTTGAACTCATCTGGATAGCCACCGGGGTTGGCGATAATCCTTGTTCCGCAGCACTCGAGATTGACCGGCTCGTGCACGTGCCCGTGGACCCAGAGCGCCGCGTTGCCCATCAGGTGGGTCAGTCGCGAGGCGAAGGCGGGGGAGAGCAGGTCGCCCCGGTAACGCGGCGGAATACAGGCGGGAAGTGGTGCGTGGTGGCTGATAACAACCTTGGGCCCGGCGAATGGAACCGATAGCTCTTTTTCCAGCCAGCTGATCGCACAGCTGTGCAGTCGCTGACTCTCCTTGGGGGAGAAGACGACCCCTTCGGGCTGCTCGATGATGGTGAAATCCGGCATCACCGACAGCGCTTTTGCATAGGTGAGTTCGGCGCACTCATCGGGGGTGTCCGCATAGAGTGCGAAGTCCGTCCACAGTGTGCTTCCCAGAAACTTCACACCATCGATGACAATACTGGTGTTATCGAGCAGGTGAATGCCGAGACGTTTGGCCTCTGCCTGAAACTCAGTGCGCAGTGCCGGCATCGAGTAGCCGTAGTATTCGTGGTTGCCGGGTACATACAGCACCGGTAGGCCGGGGAAATGACGGGCAGCCCACCCGAGCCCCTGGGTTCCGGTGTGGATATCGCCAGCCAGTATCACCGCATCCGCAGCCACCTCCGGTAGCGCACGTCCTTCCGGGAAGTGCTCAATGTGCAGGTCGGACAGTATTCTCAGGCGCATGCTGTTACTTGCTTCTGAACCGAAAATGCCGGTGTGGAAAACAGCTTAATCAATTCGATCAACACTACTAAATCCTCCGTGGATTAGAACTTTGGGGCAGGTCAGGAGCTGTCTGGTTAGCTCAAGATCAAGGCCCGCATGTGCCGAAGACCTCCTGTACAACGTCGAAAAGTCTGACACGAAGTTTAGTTGCCGACGCTGCTGTCGTCTGCGAATGATTGCGCATCCATCACCCGCACCAGATTCAACTCTATCCAATCGGCCAGCTCGGCGACCTTCCCCGCGACCTCTTCGCCCATGGGGGTCAGGCTGTACTCCACGAAAGGCGGTACTACCGGGTGGGACACTCTGAGCACAAAACCGTCGCGCGCGAGTGCCTGCAGGCTTTGTGCAAGCATCTTTTCGCTGACCCCACCCATCTTGCGACGCAGTTCGCTGAAACGGTGGGTGCCGCTGCGCAGTGCTATCAGGATCAAGACCCCCCAGCGGCTGCACACGTGATTGAGTACCGCTCGTGACGGGCAGGGGGCGGCGAACAGGTTGCCCCGCTCAATGCGCTCGCTCAGCCCCATAGGCGGCTCCGCATCCAGTTTCTTGTTCATCATACTTACCTTTTTGTGCGTACTTACTGAAAGTTAGCATGTCCGCTAAGCTGGCACCACTGATTTCTGACACAACGCATTAGGAGATAGATGATGATCGTAATAACAGGTGCATCCGGCCAGCTGGGCCGACTGGTAATCGCCGAGCTGTTGAAGTCTGTTCCCGCCTCAGAGCTGGTGGCGGCCGTGCGCAACCCCGCCAGCGTGGCCGATCTGGTGGCGCAGGGGGTGGAGGTGCGAATGGCGGATTACAACGAGCCGTCCACGCTGACAGACGCCTTTGCAGGAGCGGACAAAGTGTTGCTGATCTCCTCCAGCGAGGTTGGTCAGCGTTTACCCCAGCACGCTAACGTGATCGATGCGGCAAAAAGGGCCGGGGTAGGGCTGCTGGCGTATACCAGTATTCTGCGTGCCGATACCACACCGCTGCCGCTGGGCCTTGAGCATAAGCAGACCGAACAGAAACTGGTCGAGTCCGGTATTCCCCATGTGATCCTGCGCAACGGCTGGTACAGCGAGAACTATACCGCCAGTGTGCCGGTGGCATTGCAGTTCGGCGCGGTTATGGGCTGTGCCGGTGAGGGGCGTATCTCATCCGCTGCGCGTGCCGATTATGCTGCCGCTGCTGCGGCGGTGTTGCTGGCTGATGATCAGGCCGGGCGGGTGTATGAACTGGCAGGTGACCAGTCCTATAGCTTGAGTGAGCTTGCCTCGGAGATCGGCGCTCAGTCTGGCCAGGCGGTCAGTTATCAGAATCTGCCGGAGGCCGAGTATCGGCAGGCATTGGTTGCCGCGGGTTTACCCGAGCCCATCGCCAACCTGTTGGCAGAGTCGGACACAGGCGCCGCGCAAGGTGGGTTGTTTGACGACGGCAAGCAGTTGAGTGCGCTGATTGGGCGGGCCACGACGCCGATTGCCGAGTCGGTCAGGCAGGTGTTGGCTGCCGGGTAGTCGCGTTTCCAAATCCAGACCTTAGCCAAAATTGACCGGTCGACGGGCATTACCTATACCAACAGGATAGATGCACGCCATACGTGGCGAACACTGTCTGTGGAGGACGATGCGATGCCTGTCGAACCCTCGATACTGAGTATGGATAACCCGGTTTTTGTCACCTACCTGATTACCGCGTCCATTGTGATACTGAAACTGATGCTGCAGCCCTGGATGACGGTTTATCGCATGATGAAGGTCCGCAGTGGCTTTCGCAGCCCGGAAGATGCGAAGAGGACGCCGCTCAATCCCAATCCGGAACCCGGTCAGCTTGACCTGAACGAATATGTCGACCGCTCGCGGCGGCTGAATTTGAACGACTTGGAGAGTATTCCCGGCTACCTGGCGGCCGGCTTCCTATTCGTGCTGACGGGCCCTCCTCTGTGGCTGGCACAGGTGTTGATGTGGACGTACGTGGTGGCCAGGGTGGCGCATTTTTGCGCCTATGTCACGGCGCAGGTGCACGATATCCGGGCCACTTTTTGGACCTTCAGCTCGCTGCCGGTGCTGATCATGGCCGGGTATGTCCTGTTCACTGCGCTATACGCGTAAAGCGGACCGCGCAGCTCAGCCTTGCAGAAACGCCTTAAAGGCGGTCTGTGCTTCGGCTGAACCGAGCCTCTGGGCGAACAGGGTCGCTTCGGTATCGATCACCCTGTGCAGTTCTTCCCGTTGGGTATCCCTCAACAAGCGCTTGCTCAGCCTCACCGCCTCCGGCGGCAGCGCGGCGAGAGCGCCGGCGCGGGCCAGAGCGGTGGCAGCAAGCTCCGTTTCCGGTGCCACTTGGTTCACCAGTCCCGCCTGCATTGCATGCTCGGCACCAAATGGCTTGCCCTCGATCAGCAGCTCGAACGCCTGACGCTGGCCGAGTCGCTGGGTGATCAACAGGCTGCTGCCGCCTTCGGGTACCAGACCGAGGCGGACGAAGGGCAGCTGGCATTTCAGCGTGTCGGCGGCAATCACCAGGTCGCAGTGCAGCAGCATGGTGGTGCCGATACCGACGGCGTCACCCTGCACAGCGGCGAGCAAAGGCTTGGGGAAGTCGACCAGGGTGTGCAGGAAGCGGATGATGATGCGCAGCTGGGTCGGGTCCGATGCGCCATTAAGGAAGTCGGCGATATCGTTACCGGCGCAGAACGCTTCGCCGGCGCCGCTGAGCACCACCACGCGGGTATCGCTGTCCTCGGTAGCGGCATTCAACAGCTCGACCAGTTGGCCATACATCGCCAGGGTCAGGGCGTTTCTCTTCTCCGGGCGGCTCAGGCGTAGTTCGACCACGCCCTGGGGATGTTCGATTCGTTCGACGCTCATAGTCACTCCATAAACCGGGCGTTGTCATGATTGAAGCTGTTCACGGCGTCGTTGAACTCGTGCCGCATGCGCTGGATCAGTTCCGCGACTGGCGGCTGGTCGTTGATAGCGCCCACGCCCTGGCCGGCGGACCAGATGTTTTTCCACGCCTTGGCTTCGTCCTGGTCCATATTGAGCTGCGTCGGCCCTGCGCAGTCGCCATCCAATCCCGCCTTGGCCAGGCTGGGCTGCATGAAGTTGGCCGGGACGCCGGAGACCTTGGGCGTGTAGACGATGTCGGCGGCGGCGCACTCGCTGATCATCTGCTTGTAACCCGCGTCGGCCAGGCTTTCCCGGGTGTTGATGAAACGGGTGCCGGCGTAGGCGAGATCGGCACCCAGCATGCGGGCGGTGGCGATATCGCGGCCGCTGGAGATACAGCCTGAGAGTAACACCGTGCCGGTGAAGAACTGGCGAATCTCGCCAATCAGGGCGAACGGGCTCAGCGTGCCGGCATGGCCGCCGGCACCGGCACAGACGGCGATCAGGCCGTCGACACCGGCCTCGGCGGCTTTGCGAGCGTGGCGGATATTGGTGACGTCGTGGAACACCAGGCCGCCGTAACTGTGTACCGCGTCAACCACTTCGCGCACGGCACCGAGAGAGGTGATCACCAGCGGAACCCGGTGTTTGACGATCAGCTCCAGGTCCTGGCGCAGACGCGGGTTGGTCTGGTGCACGATCAGATTGACGCCGAACGGGGCCGGGTTCTCCGTTTCCGCCAATGCGCCCTCTATGCAGTCCAGCCAGTGTTCGAAGCCGTCGCTGGTGCGCTCGTTTAGAGCAGGGAAGGTGCCGATTACACCGGCCTTGCAGGTCTCGATCACCAGCTCGGGACCGGAGACCAGGAACATCGGGGCGGCCACCAGCGGTAGCTTCAGGTGGTCCAGAATGTTGTCGGGGATGCTCATCGAATCAGTTTCCTTCTACTGTATCTTCCGTTGGCTCTTCCGCTTCCGGGATATAGAGATGCGGGATATGTTTGCGGATCACCTCGCCGCTTTGTGACCAGCCGTGGCAGCTGTTGAGCAGCACAGTGGATGCCTGCTCCATGAGGTCCTCGCGGTCGCCCGGCCAGAGCGTCTGCACAGCGGTAGTGGCCAGGGGTATCAACAGCTCGTTCAGATGAGTACAGCCCTTGATGCCACCGAGCAACTCCTTGGCCTGTCGGTTCCAGCCCGGGCCGATGCGGCTGCCTTCCAGCTGTCGAAACGCCTGTGCGATCTCCGGACAGCTAGGGAAGGGTGAGGCATCGATACTCGCTTCCACCCGGTGGATCGTCAGCCGCCGGTCCAGTGTCAGGCGCATCCACATGTCGTGGAACGGCTCGCCGGCGCTGACGTAACCTCCGCCGCGATATTCGTTCTCCACATCACGGGTTTTGGTGTCGGTCATCCGGGCCTCGATGTCCCATAGGCCATCCTCCCGCTCGAAACCCAGGCAGTGCACCGCTCGAGCGTGGATCTGGCGCCGACGTGCCGGCTTAGTCAACGGCATTGGCGGCCTCCCTGCAGTCGGTCAGTGGACAGCCGGTTTTCAGTGCCCGGCGCAATACCTTGCCCACGTTGGTCTTGGGCAGCTCATCGGCGAACTCGATCACCTTGGGCACCTTGTAGCGGGTCAGCCGCTCGCGGCACCAGTCGCGGATCGTCTCCACATCCAACTGATCGTCAGAGCGGACCAGTACCAGCTTCACCACCTCGCCGCAGACCGGATCGGGAATGCCGATCGCCGCGCACTCGACCACCCCGGGGTGGGCGCTGACCACGTCCTCGATCTCGTTCGGGTAGACGTTGAAACCGGAGACGATGATCATGTCCTTGGAACGGTCGACGATGCGCAGATAGCCATCCTCATCGCGCACGGCGATATCGCCGGTTTTCAGGTAGCCGTCGGCGGTGAATATGTCGCGCGTGGCGTCTTCGCGCTGCCAGTAACCGGCCATTACCTGAGGTCCGCTGATGCACAATTCACCCGCCTCACCGTCGGGAACAGGCTTGCCATCAGCACTGCGGATGCTGGTTTCGGTGAAGGGTACCGGCACGCCGATGGTGCCGACGCGGATATTATGCGGCGGGTTGATCGCCACCGCGGGCGAGGTTTCGGTCAGGCCGTAGGCTTCGCAGATGGTGCAGCCAGTGACCTCCAGCCAGCGTTTGGAGGTTGCATTATTCAGTGCCATACCGCCGGACAGGGTTATTTTCAGAGCGCTGAAGTCCAGCCCGCGGAAGGCAGTGTTGTTACACAGGGCGATGAACAGGGTGTTCAGGCCCATAAATGCCGTTACCCGCCAGTTCTTCAGCTCCTTGGCAAAGCCCTGGATATCGCGTGGATCGGGGATCAGCACACTGTGGCCGCCGCTGGCGAGTACCACCTGGGCCACAGTGAAGGCGTAGATATGGTAGAGCGGCAGCGGCGCGATCACCGTGTCGGCCCAGTCTTCACCCACTGGTCGAATCACCCGCAACGCCTGCTGCATGTTGGCGAGCAGGTTGGCGTGGGTCAGCATGGCACCCTTGGATACGCCGGTGGTACCACCGGTGTATTGCAGTGCAGCCAGGTCCCAGGGATCGCGCCTGACCGGGTCGGGCTGAAAATCCGCGTATTTCAGCAGCGCATCGCGCAGGCTTGTTGCGCCGGGCAGGTCGAAGCGAGGCTCCATCTTTTTAACGTACCTGACCGCGGCGTTGATCAGATGGCGTTTGACGAAGCCATGCAGGTCGCCCACCTGGGTCAGGAATATCGGTCCGATCTCGGTGTTGGCAAGGATCTGCTGTGCCTTGTGCGCCATCGACTGGTGGATTACCAAGGCTTTGGCTCCACTGTCGCGAAACTGGTGTTCCATCTCGGCGGCGGTGTAAAGCGGGTTGGTATTGACGATCACCAGCCCCGCGCGCAGGGCACCGAACACCACCACCGGGAACTGGATCAGGTTGGGCAGCTGAATGGCAATACGATCGCCCGGCCTCAGGTCGGTGTCCCGTTGCAGATAGGCGGCGAAGGCAGCGGAGAGGTGATCGAGCTCGCGGTAACTGAGTGTGCGGCCGAAGCTGGTAAATGCCGGTTTATCGCCGTAGCGGCGACAGGCCGCGTCGAGAAACTCGGGGATGTTGCGGTACCCCTCCGGGTTCAGCTCAGCCGGGATGCTTTGGCCGGTGCGTATTGGGTTGTCCATCATCTACCTGATTTGTTGTTATAGGGTGTGTCAGAGATGGTCCGATGGCGCCTCTCCCGAAGAGATACGCCATCGGCGGATCGAGCTTAGAAGGCGAAATGCTCTTCGCTCAAGGCCATCAGGTTATCGGAACCGGACAGCATCGTCTCCACCAGCGAGCGGGTGCGCGGCAGGATGCGCTCGAAGTAGAAGCGGGCGGTGGTCAGCTTGGCGCGGTAGAACGCGGCGTCGCTGGTTCCTTCAGCCAGCTTCTGCTGGGCGACCTGTGCCATGCGAGCCCAGAAGTAGGCCAGGGTGACGTAGCCGGAGTACATCAGGTAGTCCACCGAGGCGGCGCCCACCTCGTCGCGGTTCATCATCGCCTTCATACCCAGTTGCTGGGTTAGCTCGCCCCACTCCTTGTTGTGCTTCTCCAGTGGGCCGACAAAGGCGCGCATCTTCGGCTCTTCGGACGCCGCCTGGCAGAACTTGTGGATCACCTTGGTGAATGCCATCAGAGTCTTGCCTTCGCTCATCAGCACCTTGCGCCCGAGCAGGTCCAGTGCCTGGATCTGGGTGGTGCCCTCATAGAGCATGGAGATACGGCTGTCGCGCACGTTCTGCTCCATACCCCACTCGCTGATATAGCCGTGGCCGCCATAGATCTGCATGGCGTGGTTGGCGCTCTCGAAACCCAGTTCGGTCAGGAACGCCTTGGCGATCGGCGTCAGCAGCGCGAGCTGGGTGTCGGCCTGCGCCTTCTCTTCATCTCCGGCCAGCTTGGTTTTGTCCACCAGTTGGGCGCAGTGGTAGATCAGTGCGCGGCCGCCCTCGGCGATCGCCTTCTGTGTCAGCAGCATCTTGCGCACCTCAGGGTGCACGATGATCGGATCGGCGGCTTTGTCCGGCGCTGCAGGGCCGTTCAGTGCGCGCATCTGCAGCCGTTCGCGAGCGTAGGTCAGTGAGTTCTGAAAGCCCCACTCGGCATGGGCCAGCCCCTGCAGTGCGGTGCCCAGACGCGCCGTGTTCATGAAGGTGAACATGCAGTTGAGGCCCTTATTCGGCGGGCCGATCAGGTAGCCGGTGGCAGCGTCGAAGTTCATCACGCAGGTGGAGTTGCCGTGTATCCCCATCTTGTGTTCGATGGATCCGCAGCTGACGCCGTTGCGCTCGCCCACCTCTCCTGAGGCGGTGGGGATGAACTTGGGCACGATAAACAGCGAGATCCCCTTCACCCCGGCTGGAGCGTCCGGCAGGCGGGCCAGTACGATATGGATGATGTTGTCGGCCATGTCATGCTCGCCGGCGGAGATGAAGATCTTGGTGCCGCTGATCGCGTAACTGCCGTCCGCGTTCGGTTCCGCCTTGGTACGCAACAGCCCCAGGTCGGTGCCGCAGTGCGGCTCGGTCAGGCACATGGTACCGGTCCATTCACCGGATACCAGCTTGGTCAGATAGGTCTGTTTCTGCTCGTCAGTGCCATGGGCTTCCAGTGTATTCATGGCGCCATGGCTGAGACCGGGATACATCGCCCAGGACCAGTTGGCGCTGCCGACCAGCTCGTTGATGATGATGCCGATCGATTCCGGTAGCCCCTGGCCACCGAACTCGGGACTGTGCGACAGGGATGGCCAGCCGCCCTCTACGAACTGCTGGTAGGCATCGCGGAATCCCTCCGGCGTGGTCACCTCGCCGTCCTCGAAGGTGCAGCCCTGCTCGTCGCCGACACGGTTCAGCGGTGAGAGTATCCGCTCGGCAAATCGCGCCCCCTCTTCGACGATAGCGCCGACCATATCCGGCGTGGCGTCTTCGCAGCCGGGCAGAGACTGGTAGTGCTGCTCCATCTGCAGCAGATCATTGAGCACGAACTGAATATCGCGTTGAGGTGCCTTGTATTCCGGCATGACTCGTCCCTCTTGTCGTTATGTACGGGGCTATCAACTGGCTATCTGCGCCTGGCGCAACGCACGGCTTGAGTGCTGTGCTCCATGGATTTAAGCATGGTCGATAGGCCACGAGTCGCCAATGACAAAAGCTGCCATATTCGCTGGCAAAAAATGGCAGAGGGGCAGTTAACCTTGTTTCACAGGGATCGATGAGCGGGCTGAACCTTCGGCAGGCGTGACATTTTCGGTCATTAGACGGTGGTCGTCGGTTGCTCGGCAGCGAAGTGGCTTGGGGCGACTATACTCAGTCTGTAATCCAACCGACCCACCTTAAAGAGGGGGTGCCAACATGTTTAAAGTGAAAACGGCTCTGGCCACAGCGTTGTGTGCATTGGCTCTGTCTGCTCCGGCCTTTGCCAGCCATTGCCCGGTGGATGCCAAGTCGATCGACGCTGCGCTGACCAAGATGGAGTTGAGCGATGAAGTAAAAGCTGAGGTGCAAGCGTTGCGCGATGAGGGCATGAAGCAGCATGAGGCGGGCAAGCATCATGACGCCGAGAAGACCCTGGCACAAGCGATGAGGATGCTGCTGGATTCCGTCTCCATGTAGTGATTCTCATAAAAAAGATGGGCAGGACCCGGCAGGGGCTGCCCATCAAGGGTGCGAGAGGTGACGTTATTGCGGTGCCGGCATCAGCCGGCGCCGTAGCGTACCGCGGGTAACCAGAGCACCAGATCCTCCCACCAGAACACCAGTGCCACGGCTGTGAGCTGGATCAGAATGAACGGAATCACCCCCTTGTAGATATCCACCGTGCGGATCTCTGGCGGCGCCACTCCCTTGAGGTAGAACAATGAGAAGCCTACCGGCGGGGTCAGGAAGGACGTCTGCAATGCCAGGGCAAACAACACCACGAACCAGGTCAGGTCGAAACCCAGTGCCTTGACCACCGGACCCACCAGCGGCAGCAGGATCAGGCTGATCTCCAGCCAGTCAAGGAAGAAGCCGGCGATAAAGGCGATTAGCAGGATCACTACCACGATGCCGCCCGGCGACAGCGGGATTGAGTGCAGCAGGCTACCGATGAACTCGTCGCCGCCAAGTGAACGCAGCACCACGGCGAAAGAGGTGGCGCCCAGGAAAATACCAAACACGAAGGCGGTGGTCAGGCTGGTTTTCATGCTGACATCCTTCAGCACCGCCATGTTCAGGTTGCCGTTCATCCACGCCAGAAGGGTGGCGCCAAGGGCGCCGACCCCGGCTGCCTCGGTGGGGGTGGCGATACCGAAGAAGATCGAGCCAAGCACCGCGAGGATCAGGCCCAGGGAGGGCACGACCGCTTTCAGGGTGTCGATCACCATCCTACCTGTAACCGGGGGTAGATCCTTGGGCGGGCTGCTCAGCGATGGCACCAGTGCTGAGATCACCACCACGTAGACCATATACATCAGCCCTAGCATGACACCCGGGATCAGTGCGCCCATGAACAGGTCGCCGACGGCCAGCGACAGCTGGTCGGCCATGATGATCAGCATGATGCTGGGTGGAATCAGGATCCCCAGGGTACCTGAAGAGGCGACGATGCCGCAGGCAAAGGACTTCGAGTACTTCTGCTCCAGCATCGCCGGCAGCGACAGCATGGCGAGCAGTACCACGGAAGCGCCGACGATACCGGTGGACGCCGCGAGCAGGATGCCGATCAGTACTACCGCCACGCCAAGGCCGCCGCGGAAGCGCCCGAACAGGTTGACGAAGTTTCTCATCAGCTTTTCCGCTACGCCGGAACGGTCAAGCATCAGTCCCATGAAGATGAACATCGGAAGGGCAACCAGCACCCAGTTCGACATCTGGGCGTAGATGCGTTGCACCATGACGCCGAAGATGCGCCAGTCGGTCAGGAAGTAGGTATCCACATCGAAATACTGGCTCGCGATTACCGAGAATACGCTGAAGACCACGGAAACGCCGGCCAATATCCAGGCCACTGGGAAACCGGTGAAGATCAGCAGGATAAAGCTGACCAGCATCGCGATTACGATCAATTCGTAGGTTGCCATTACGCAATCCACCTCACTGCAGCAGGAACCGGGAGCGCTCCCGCTCCGATTCGATTGTTTTTGTTGTCGTCCGATCAGTCGGCACTTTTATCCGGCCGGGGGCGCGGCCAGCCACTCAGGAAGGAGAGCACTCTGAACAAGCGGGCGACCGCCGCCAGGATCATCAGTCCGAAGGCGAACAGAATCACCGATTTGATCAGCCAGCGGGCCGGCAAACCGCCGGGGGCCGCCGATACCTCGCCAATCTGGTAGGCGCGTTCGACAAACGGCCAGGCGTAGGCCAGGACGAAACCACAGAAAGGCAAAAAGAACAGCGAGATACCGAGGAACTCGATCACCGCGCGTTTACGCCAGTTCAGGTTCTCCGCCACAACATCGACGCGGACATGGTCGTCGTGGACGATGCAGTAGGAGAGGGCGAGCATGAAGCCGATGGCGAACAGGTGCCACTGCAGCTCTTCAAGGGCAATGAAATTGGTGCCGAGTATATAGCGCATCACGACGTTACCGACGATCAGCAGCATCAGCACCACCCAGATATAGGAGGAGTATTTGCCGAAAAATTCGACTATCCCCTCAAACAGATCGGAGACCGCAGTGCGAGGGTAGACGGTCGCCCGGTGGGCGACCGCCTCCTCGATCCGGTCCAGATCTACGTCATATTCAGCCATGGTGAATATCCGTCAATCCGGTGGGTGGAAAGTTACTCGTTATCCATGTTCCAGTCGCGCGGCAGGTAGCCGTACTTCTTCCACGCGGAATGTTCGGCCTGAAACTCCTTCATAGAGCCGTAGATCTTGGCGAACATCGGGTCGGACTCCGAGCGCCGTTTCATCACGCGGTCGGTGGCCTCCTGGAATGCATTCAGGATCTCCGGGCTGTACTGATGCAGCTGCACACCGTTTTCCTTGAAGCGCTTGAGTACGGCACCCTGCAACGCTTCTGCCTTGGCCAGAGCCATGGTGTTGCCGGCCTTGCAGCTGGTTTCGATCAGTGCCTGGGTCTCACCGTTCAGCTTTTTCCATTCATCCAGGTTAATGTAGAGGAACTGGTTGGTGGAGGGTTGGTGCCAGCCCGGCAGATAGTAGTGCTTGGCAACCTGGTAGAAGCCGAGCTGCTCATCCACAGTAGGCAGGGAGAACTCGGTGGCGTCGAGGACGCCGGTCTCCAGTGCCTGGTAGAGCTCGCCGCCCGGCAACAGGGTAACCGACATACCAAATTCGGACATGATTTCACCGCCGACACCGGCGGCGCGGAACTTCAGTCCCTTGAACTTATCGACGCTGTCCATCTCCTCTCGGAACCAGCCTGCTGCCTCGGGGCTGATGGTGCCGCACAGGATCGGGTAGACGTTGTAGGGCGCGAACAGCTCCTTCAACAGCTTGTCGCCATCCTTGTGGTACATCCAGGCCAGAAACTCCTGAGACTCCAGGCCAAAGGGGGTAGCGCCGAACAGCGCGGAGGCCGGGATCTGGCCCCACTCGTAGCCCATCCAGGAGTAGCCAGCCGGCAGGTTACCGTTACTGACGTTTTCAAATACACCCAGGGAGGGGATCAACTTACCTGGCTCGAAGGTCTGTAGAGTCACGCGACCGCCAGAGATATCGCTTACCATCTTGGCCACTTCCGGCATGGTGTCGCCCAGAGCGGTCAGGGTGGAGGGGAAGCCCATCGGCACCTGCCAACGCACTCTGTCAAACTCCGCCATGGCGGTAGTGGATGCGGCGATTGTTACGGTCAGTGCTGTTGCTTGAAGTACTTTTTTCATTGGTTTAACCCTTTTATTTTTAGCCGTTCAAGTTCCTTGGTCGTTCGCGTTGGTCAATTGCAGCAGTATCAGTGAGCGGTCCATCCTCCATCGATTGGCATTGCGGTGCCCGTGATCGCCCTGGCGGCGTCGGAGCAGAGAAACAGCGCCAGTTCCCCTATTTCGCTGGGAGCGACGAAGTCGGGGTAGGGCGCTTTAGAGCTGATCAGGCCCTGCTTGGCCTCATCGAAACTGGTGTTGTGCTCGCGGGCGAAGGCCATCAGCTGGTCGTTCAGCAACGGCGTGTCGGTCCAGCCCGGGCAGATACAGTTGGCGGTGACTCCCTGGGCAGCGGTTTCCAATGCCGTGACGCGGGTCAGGCCGACCAGCCCGTGCTTGGCCGCGCAGTAGGCAGCCTTGTGGGTCGAGGCGACCAGACCGTGCACCGAGGAGATGTTGATGATCCGACCCCAGCCCTGCGCCTGCATGCCGGGCAGGGCCAGGCGCATGGCGTGATAAGCGGCGCTGAGGTTGATGGCGATGATCTTGTCCCACTTCTCCGGCGGAAACTCCTGTACCGGCGCGGTGAACTGGATGCCGGCGTTATTCACTAGTACCGTGATCTGGCCCACTTCGGATTCGATCCGCGCCATCATCTTCTCGATCTCGGAAGACCTGCCGACATCGCATTGATAGTAGTGCGGGCGCACGCCGTAGTCGCGCTCGAAACGCTCCGTCAGCTCCTCGCCCTCGGCAATCGATTCCAGACCATGCAGAATCACTTCGATTCCGTTGCGGGCAAATACCTCGGCAATGGCAAGACCTATACCACTGGTCGAGCCGGTGACCAGTGCCAGTTTGCGAACACTCATCGCTAAATTCCTCATTTCTTTTTGTACGGTCGAGATCGCGTCTGAAGCTCAGTTGGAGAGCTCAGGCAGGTCTCTGAAAAGCTCAAGCGCTTCGGGGTTGGCCAGCGCATCCTTGTTCTTTACGTTTTCGCCCATCACCACCTGACGCACCGCCAGCTCGACGATCTTGCCGCTGATAGTGCGTGGAATATCGGCGACCTGAACGATCACCGCTGGTACATGGCGTGGCGTGGTATTAGCACGAATAGTGTCCTTGATCCGTTTGTTCAGGGCGTCGTCCAGCCTGATCCCTTCACGCAGGCGGACGAACAGTACGACGCGGACATCGTCCTTCCAGGGCTGGCCGATGCAGAGGCTTTCCAGCACCTCCTCCACCTTTTCCACCTGGCGGTAGATCTCGGCGGTACCGATGCGCACGCCGCCCGGGTTGAGCACGGCGTCGGAGCGACCGTGAATGATCACGCCGCCATGCCGGGTGATTTCACCGTAGTCGCCGTGGGCCCAGATGTTGTCGAACTGAGCGAAGTAGGCGTCGTGGAAGCGCTGGCCATCCAGATCGTTCCAGAACTTGATCGGCATGCTGGGGAAGGGGCGGGTGCAAACCAGCTCCCCCTTCTGTTCCAGCAGTGAGCGGCCCTCGTCATCGAAGATATCTACCGCCATGCCGAGTCCCCGGCACTGCAGCTCGCCAGCCCAGACCGGCAGGATCGGGCAGCCCAGGGCGAAGCAGGAGACGATGTCAGTGCCGCCGGAGATGGAGGAGAGTTGCAGGTCTGCCTTGATATCGCGGTAGACGTACTCAAAGCTTTCATGTGACAGCGGTGAACCGGTGGAGAGCACCGCTTTAAGTGCGCCGAGATCATGGCTCTTGCCCGGTTTGACGCCGGCCTTTTCCAGCGCGGCCAGGTACTTGGCACTGGTGCCGAAAACGCTGATCTTTTCGCGCTCTGCCATATCCCAGAGCACGTCCGGCTCCGGTGCAAACGGCGAACCGTCAAACAGCACCAGGGTGCAGCCGGTGGCCAGGCCCGAGGCCATCCAGTTCCACATCATCCAGCCACAGGTGGTGTAGTAGAAGAAGCGGTCGTCGCGGTCGATATCGGAGTGCAGGATCAGCTCCTTGAGGTGCTGGATCAGCGTGCCGCCGGCACTGTGCACGATGCATTTGGGTACTCCGGTGGTACCGGAGGAGTACATGACATAGAGCGGGTGATCGAACGGCAGCTGGGTAAACTCGATCTCGGTGGCGCTGGCGTCCGAGTAGTCATCGAGCAGTTTGGCACCGGGCAGTACGCTGATGTCTGGCGCTTGTTCGAGGAAGGGCACCACTACGATCTGCTCAATGGAGTCGATATCACCAACGATACCAGCCACCTTGTCGAGAGAGTTCAGGCGCTTGCCGTTGTAGATGTAACCATCGGTGGTAAACAGTACTTTGGGCTTTACCTGGCCGAAACGATCGACGACGCCGTGGATACCGAAGTCGGGTGAGCAGGAGCTCCAGATCGCACCGATCGACGTGGTGGCGAGCATGGCGATCAGCGTTTCCGGCACATTGGGCATAAAGCCGGAGCAGATATCGCCCGCTTTGATCCCTTGCGCTCTCAGCGCGGCGGCAAGACCGGCCACGCGGCGGTAGAGTTCGGCATGGCTGAGTTCGGTGCGGCGACCATCTTCACCGCAAAAGACGACGGCGGGACGGTCGTCACGCCAGCGCAGCAGGTTTTCGGCAAAGTTGAGACGAGCTTCCGGGAACCATTGGGCGCCCGGCATCAGGTCGCCATCCTTGAGCACATTAATACCCTTGGTCTGGGCCTGGATACCGGTGTAATCCCACAAACGGCTCCAGAAGGTTTCGCTATTGTCTACGCTCCACTGCCAGAGCTCGGGGTAGCCCTGGATATCGAGATTCAGCTCAGTGTTCAGCGTCTGGATGAAGCTCCAGAGACGGGTAGATGCGATACGCGCCGTTGACGGCGTCCAGAGTGGAGTTTGCATGTCGGACCCTTGTTATTGTTATGGATCGTTCCAGGGTGCACTCGCGTTTTGCGTCGGCCCCTTATGTATAGACCATATAAAGCAGATCGCTTGCCAGTTATTTTAATTCTTTGTTATTTAAGGGATAAAAATATTTATTTGGCATCTTGGTAAAATGGTGTGTGTATTTTTATAGACATAGTGTCTATATTTGTTGACGGTAGTTGTCTATTAAAATAAACAGTTTGGTGAGCGCCATGCCGATGACCGGTCATATTTCGAAAGTGGTACGCGAGCGCTTTTTCTCCTACCTGCAGCGCGCATTCGAAACCTTTTATCAAGATACGATCGCCGTGGATCGCCAGGGCATCATCAACTGGATTAGTGATGACTACTGCCGGTTTCTTGGTCTGTCGGAACCGCCATTGGGCAAGCACATCACCGATGTGATCCCGGGCAGTTACGTGCCTCAGGTGCTGGCCTCCGGTGAGCCGGTATTGCTGGACCTGCTGCAGATCCGCAACCAGTGGGTATTGGTCAGTGTCATCCCGCTGCATAACGAGGCCGGAGAGATCGAGGGAGCGTTCGGTTTCGTTGCCACCGACAGTCGCTCCGGAATGAAGTCGTTGCTGGAAAAGTACAACCTGTTGCAGCGTGAAGTTCGCAATGCCAACCGCTTCCGCGATGCCCGCTCCGCTCGCTATCAGCTGTCGCAGATTGCCGGTCAGAGCGATGCCATGCGCCTGGTCAAAGAGCAGATCCGCCAAGCCGCGCGCTTCGATGTGTCGGTACTGCTGACCGGCGAAACCGGTACCGGCAAGGAGCTGTTTGCCCATGCCCTGCACGATCTTTCCGCCAGAGTCGACAAGCCGTTCGTATCGATCAATGTGGCAGCGATACCGGAAACCCTGATCGAGGCAGAGTTCTTCGGTGTGGCCCCCGGCGCGTTCACCGGTGCGAAGAAGGAGGGGCGCCCCGGCAAGCTGGAGATCGCCGCCGATGGAACGTTGTTTCTCGATGAGATCGGCGATATGCCGCTGGCATTGCAGGCCAAGCTGCTACGTGTACTGCAGGAGCGGGAGTTCGAGCGGGTCGGTTCCAATGAGGTGCAGCGTACCGATGTCCGCATCGTGGCGGCGACCAGTCGTGATCTGCTGGCGATGGTGGAGGGGGGCGAGTTTCGCGCCGACCTTTATTACCGTCTCAGCGCCATGCCGATCCATCTGCCGGCGTTGCGCGATCGCTTGAGCGATCTGGAAGCGCTGAGCGAGCGGATTCTGGATGAGTGTTGCACCCGTCTCGGGGTCAGCACCAAGGTGCTGACAGGCGAAGGGCTTGAACTGCTCGCCTGTCACGGCTGGCCCGGTAACGTGCGCGAGCTGTACAACGTGCTGGAGCGAGCGTGCATCCTGAACGAAAGCAGCGCTTACGTCGATGCCAAGGCACTGGGCGTACTGTTGCCCGGTTTGAACGCTGAACCGAAGCCGGCTTTGGCCCGGCAAAACACAGGTTCGCCTCAGCCGACAGCAGAGTCGATGAGGTCGGGCTCGCTGTTATTGAAAGAGCGGCTTCGTGAGGCTGAACAACGTGCCATTCAGGAGGCGTTGCAGCTGTCCGGGGGGAACCGCAGTGAAGCAGCCAGGGTGCTTGGTATATCCCGTGCCGCGCTTTATCAAAAAATGGGTCGCAGAAGTGCCTCCTAGCGCCCTTGGGCTTGGCGCTATAGCCGTTACAATGCGGGGTGGCTGGCTATACTGAACCTGATATTGGCAAGGTTGAGAGGGCAGCAGATGAAAATAATTGATGCCCGGGATTATTGGCAGGCACAGGGAGTTACCCATTTTCGAGAGCTATCCACATTCGGCGCGTTGCCGGAAAGAGTGGTTCATAGGCTTTTACTCGATGGACGGGTGATCAGTCTCGATGCCGGAGAAACACTCTATTCCAGTGGCGAGCCTGCCGGCTCTTTCTTTATCGTTTTACAAGGAGCCGTCAACAACTACATGCCAAGACCGGATGGAGGGCGAGTGCTCGCACGCCGGCATGAACCGGGCGACGATATGAGCTTCATCCCGATGATCGCACTTTGTGATCGGCCTTCGATTGCGGTCGCGGAAGTGGAATCGGTCGTGGTCGAGATCAGCTCCGACCAGTTCCTGATGCTGCATCAACAGGAGCCTGAGGCTTTCGGTTTGATGCTGATTAACCTGGTAAGGGGGACTGCCCGAGCCTTCATAGTGCTGGCGCGAATGCTGGCGGATCTGGACGTTGATCAGCATGTCGCCTTCGCCCCAAAGAGGCGCCACAGAGGCGCGTCTACCTCCCACTAACTGGAATGGTCGCACCGATTCGCGGCCGACGTGCTTCCAGGTCTTCCGCTCGAGCCCGTCCGGCAGCTGATACATTGTGTTAATGCCGCGCTCGTGAATGGAGTGCTATTCTCGAGACAGCTCAATAAAACAACAACGAGGCACGGGGGTTGGAGATGGCGAGAGAAGTGGTAGTGCTAAGCGCAGTGCGCTCGGCGATCGGCAGTTTCGGTGGAGGATTAAGCGGTATAGAACCGGCTGAACTGGCCGGGCAGGTGATGAAGGAAGCGGTCAGCCGTGCCGGTGTAGACCCCAATCAGATCAACTACGTGACGGCTGGGCACTGTATCCCTACCGATTCGCGTTTCGCCTATGTGGCGCGCGTAGCCTCGATTCAGGCCGGGCTGCCGATGGAGTCGGTGGCGATGGCGGTTAACCGGCTGTGCAGCTCCGGTCTGCAGGCGGTGGTCAGCACGGCACAGAACATTATGCTGGGCGACTGCGATTATGGTATCGGTGGCGGTGTGGAGGTGATGTCGCGGGCGGGCTATCTGTCACCGGCGATGCGCTCGGGTGCACGCATGGGTGATACCAGTATGGTCGATATGATGGTGGCAACGCTGAATGATCCGTTCGGGGCCGGCCATATGGGTATTACCGCTGAAAATCTGGCCGAGAAATGGGGGATCAGCCGTGACGAGCAGGATGCGCTGGCGGTCGAGTCGCACCGTCGTGCTGCTCAGGCGATTGAGCAGGGGCGTTTCGCATCGCAGATCGTGCCTATAACGCTGGAAACACGTAAAGGTGCCGTGGTCATCGATACCGATGAACATGTCAAGCCGGGTACCTCGCTGGAGGGGCTGGCCAAGATGCGACCGGCATTCAAAAAGGAGGGTACGGTGACGGCGGGCAACGCCTCCGGCATCAATGACGGCGCCGCCTTTCTGGTCTTGGCTGCAGCCGATCAGGCCGCAGCGGCCGGCTACAAGCCGCTGGCGCGTCTGGTCTCCTATGCGGTGGCGGGTGTCTCCAACGAGATCATGGGCGAAGGACCGATCCCAGCGTCCAGATTGGCACTGAAGAAGGCCGGGTTGTCCCTGGATCAGATGGACGTCATCGAATCCAACGAGGCCTTTGCCGCCCAGGCGATCGCGGTTGCCCGTGGTCTGGGGCTGGATATGGAGAAAACCAACCCCAACGGAGGTGCTATTGCACTCGGACACCCGATCGGCTGCTCCGGGGCGTTTATCGCCACCAAGGCGCTTTATGAGCTGCAGCGGGTCGAAGGACGTTACGCGCTGGTCACCATGTGTATCGGCGGCGGCCAGGGAATTGCGGTTATCTTCGAACGGCTCTGAGGCGCTGCCAGCGAGCTCTCCAGTGAGCTTACTTTCAGCATGAAGCGAACCCGGGGTGCCGCGAGGGCTCCGGGTTTTTCTTGCCCGATTCAATGTTGATCCGGCGCAGGGCTGACAGTCGGGGGCGGTGTTAGGCTGTCGCACTGTCCGATGGACGGGGCGCGACGGCTTAACGGGAGGGCAAAATGGATATTGAGCAAGACAGGCTGCGCGGAATGCTGGTTGGGCTGGCGGTCGGCGACGCGCTCGGCGCTCCGGTGGAGTTTATGAAGCCGGGCAGCTTCGAGCCGGTGAGCGATATGCGTCCCGGTGGTCCACACCGTTTGCCGGCAGGCTACTGGACCGACGATACCTCGATGGCGCTCTGTTCCGGTGTCAGTCTGTATCTGCGAGGCGGCTTCGATCCGCAAGACCATATGCAGCGTTTCCTGCGCTGGTATCGCGAGGGGTATCTCTCCTCCACCGGACGCTGTTTCGACATCGGCATCCGTACCCGGCAAGCGCTGGCGCGGTTTGAAAATGACGGCGAGCTGTTCGCCGGCAAGGAGTCTTTCGACTCGGCGGGTAACGGAGCCCTGATGCGCCTTGCGCCGTTGCTGATCTATTACCACCGTGCCTCTGAACAGGCGGAACGGCTGGCAGTGGAGCATTGTCGGTTAACCCACGGCGATCTTCGCTGTCTCGAGGCGAACCGGTTGCTGGCGAGGCTGGTTCGGATGCTGGGGGAGGGGCGTGATAAAGAGGAGGTGTTTGCATCCCTCGCCCATGACTCGGGCGATATCCAGCACAGGGAACTGCGCCAGCTTGCCGAGGGCTCCTTCCTGCAGCGTGAGCCACCGCAGATTCGTGGTCGTGGCTATGTGGTCTCAGCCCTTGAGGCTGCAATGTGGGCGTTTGGGAAAAGCGACACTTTTTCTGAAGGGGCCTTGCTCGCGGTCAATTTAGGCGAAGATTCTGATACAACTGGCGCGATTTACGGACAGATTGCTGGTACGTTTTACGGTTATCACGCTATTCCGCCTCAGTGGCGGGCGACGCTGTATCAGCACGAGGCAATAGTCGCACTGGCCGATCACCTGATGGGCCGGGAGGCCGCACCTTTACCCGTGGGCTGGGTTTAGCAAAGTGCAGGGTCTGGCCAGTAAGGCGGGTCAGGGTGGGTGGATATAGTCGATGCCAGGGAGAGGGGCATGAGCGATATATCGGACCAGGTCAAACGTGAGTGTCGCAGTATTCAGCGCTATGCGTTGTTGGCACTGGTGATCTGGTCGTTGCTGTTTCTCGGCGGTTTTGTGGAGTATGAAGCGCTGACCGAGGCGCGCTCGGTGACGCTGGCGCGGGAGGCGGCGAAAGCTAACATCGGCCGCGATATCGCGTTGCGTACCTGGATCAGCGAGCACGGTGGTCTCTATATCGAGACCAATGAGCATACGCCGCCAAACCGGGCGCTGGATGCGTCGACGCACGGTCTGCTGACCCCCGATGGGCGCCAGCTAACGTTGATGAGCTCAGACTACCTGATTCGCCACTTTTACCAGCATTTCGGCCAGCAGCTCGGCGTCGATAGCCGACTGATCAGCGCCTCCCCTGTCTCCGATCTTGAGCGCCCTGATCATTGGGAGCGTAAGATGCTGGACTGGATGATCGATAGCCAGCGCAGTGAGGCGTTCGAGCTGGTCGATTCTGATCGTAAGCCTACCGTGCGTGTGATCCAGCGTTTGGGCCTGGAGTCGCGGTGCCGGGGTTGTCACCTGCGCCGGTCGGTGGAGGATAGGGTCGGTGCAATCAGTGTTTCAGTGCCTTTGGCACCTTTTCAGCAGCGCCAAGCGGAGGTGCAGCGCCCCGTCTATCTCGGTGGTGGCGCTTTTTGGTTTTGCGGCAGCGGGATTATTTTGCTTATCACGGAGCTCAGGCGCAGACGCACGGTAGAACGCCATGAGGCCAACTCCGAACTGCGCCAGGCAGCCACGGTGTTCCTCAGCTCACACGAAGGGGTGGTGATCGCCAACCTGGAGGGGGACGTACTGGCGGTGAACCCCGCGTTCACCTCAATCACCGGTTACGCCCAGGATGAGATCAAGGGGCGTAATCTGAATATTCTCCAATCCGGTCGCCAAAACACCACGTTCTACGAAGAGATGTGGAGCTCGATCAAACAGAGTGGCTTTTGGCGCGGGGAGATCTGGAATCGCCGCAAGAGCGGTGAGATCTACCCGGAGTGGCTGACCGTCAGCACGGTATTCGATGAACAGGGTGAGGCGACCAACTACGTCGGTGTGTTTTCCGATATCTCGGTGATCAAGCAATCTCAGGACCAGTTGGAGTATCTGGCCTACCACGATCCGCTGACCGCATTGCCGAACCGGGCGATGATGCGTGATCGACTGGAGCATGCGGTGGAGCGGCTGCATCGCAGCGGAGCCCATGGTGCGGTGATGTTTCTGGACCTGGATAGATTCAAGTCGGTTAACGATAGCTATGGCCATCGGGCGGGCGATAGAGTGCTGCGCGAGGTCGCAAGACGGCTTAAAACCCGCCTGCGGGAGGGGGATACCCTGGCGCGTCTGGGGGGCGACGAATTTGTGGTGTTACTGGAGGATCTATCCAACCCGCAGAGCGTGGCCTCGGTAGCCCGCGATCTGATCACGTTGTTCGATGAGCTGTTCGATATCGGTGACGGGCGACATGTGTCGCTGGGATTGAGTATCGGCATCTGCCTGTTTCCGGAGGACGCCGAGTGCACCGACGATATTCTGCAATATGCTGATGCCGCACTGTACCAGGCCAAGGAGGGGGGGCGTAACACCTACCGTTTCTATACCGATGCGTTGACCCAGAGCGCGCGCGAAAAGCTGGCGCTGGAGGCGGCGCTGCGCTTGGCTCTGGAGCGTCAGGAGTTCGTACTGTTTTATCAGCCTTTGGTGCGTCTGAGCGACCGGGAGATCACGGGCGTGGAGGCGCTGCTGCGTTGGCGTCATCCCGAGCTCGGGGTGCTGCCACCGGAAAAGTTCATCCCCCTGGCGGAGGAGACGGGGCTGATCGTATCGATTGGCGAGTGGGTTATACAGGAAGCCTGCGGTCAGATGCGGAGCTGGCTCGATCGGGGCCTGGAGCTGTCCACCTTGGCGATCAACTTGTCACCGGTGCAGTTCCGTCATCGAGGTCTGGTTGACAGTATCGAACGCGCCGTGCTGGAAACCGGTGTGCCGCCTGGAGTGATTGAGCTCGAAGTTACCGAAACCGCCCTGATGGACAGTATCGGCTTGATTGAGCAGCGTATTGCCCGGCTTAAGGCGTTGGGGGTTCGTCTTGCCATCGACGACTTCGGTACCGGCTATTCGTCGCTGTCATACCTGCGCCGGTTCAATATCAATAAACTGAAAATCGCCCACAGTTTTGTCAGCAATATAGAGGAGGGGGAGATCAACCAGCCGCTGGTCTCCACTATCGTGACGCTGGCGCGCTCGCTCAATCTGCAGGTGATGGCCGAGGGGGTGGAGCGCGATAGCCAGCTCGGCTACCTGTCCAAGCTGGGGTGTGACTTTGGCCAGGGCTACCTGTTCAGTCATCCGCTGCCGCCCGAGGAGCTGGATAGGCTGATACAAGGGGGCTAACCGCTGAGCAGAGGGCTACAGCATGCCGACCTGTTCCCGGATCAGCGCCGCCAACTGCCTGATCCCGGGGCTCGCCAAATGCGCGTCACGCAGGATCAGGTAAAGATCCACATAGCGTTCCGCCCCGCTTTCCAGAGGTAGGGGTTTGAGCAGACCCTGCTCTAATTCACGCGCTATCTTCAATTCCGGATACCAGGCGAACCCCAGTCCGCGGCAGGCGCAGTCGATAGAAGTGCTGATATGGCTGACGGTCCAGCGTTGATCGGCACCGAGCCACCCGGCGTCGAGCTTGCGGCTGCCGGAGTCCCGAATCACCAACTGGCGGTGCAGGCGCAGATCCTCGTGGGTCAACGGCCGGTCGAACTGGTGCAGTGGATGGTCCGGGTGGGCAACGGCAATGAAGCGCATCCGCATCAACGGGTCGCCGCTGAAGCCCGGAGGCACTCGGCCGCTGATCACAATCTCCGCCTCACCCCTGATCAGGGCTTCGTCGGTGCCGCTGAGCACGGTTTCCAGCAGTTCGATACGGACGAAGGGGAAGGCCTCGGCGTATCGGCTCAGGGCGCAGAGAATCGGCATCTCCGGCACGATTATATCGAGCGCCAGGCGAATGCGGGCTTCGGCGCCGCTGCTGTAATGCTGTGCCAGCTCCTCGGTCAAGCGTGCGCTCTTGAGCAGGCTTTGAGCCTGGAGGTACAGCGCCTTGCCCGCTTCAGTCAGCGTCGCCTTGCGGCCCTCGATACGAAATACGGCTATGCCCAGGCGCTCTTCCAGGCGCTGTATGGCATAGCTGACCGCCGACTGGCTTTTGCTCAGGGCTTCGGCGGCACGGGCATATCCGCCCTGATCAACGACCGCGACCAGCGTTTGCCACTGTTCCAATGTGATCTGCATAGTGCCTCTCCAGAATTAAATATCTAGATATTAGATCAAAAAGCGTTGGTTTTTACTGTTTTTAATAGTTTGTCTGGATATGAGAATGGACGCATATCCAATCAACAGGAGAGTTCGCATGGCTAAGCTGCTGTATGTAAAAAGTTCAATCTTCGGTGACCAGGGACAGTCCAGCCAGCTCGCACAGACGCTGATCGACGACTGGAAAGCGCAGAACCCTGAGGGCGAAGTTGTTACTCGTGACCTGTCTGTCGACGCTATTCCCCACCTGGATGGCGAGCGCTTCGGTGCTTTTCTGGCCCCGGCGGAGGAGCGCAGCCAGGCACAGCAGGCGATTGTGGATCTGTCCGATAAGCTGATCGACGAGATCCGTCAGGCCGATATGCTGGTAGTGGGTGTGCCGATGTACAACTTCGGTGTACCGTCTCAGATGAAAGCCTGGTTCGATCATCTGGCGCGCGCTGGTGTCACGTTCAAATATACCGACACCGGTCCTGTAGGTCTGCTGGAAGATAAGCCGGTGCTGCTGTTGGCTACCCGTGGCGGTCTGTACAAGGATGCGGGGCTGGACTTCCAGATCCCATTCGTGACCCAGTTCTTCTCTTTCATCGGCCTCCAGGATAGCCGAGTCATCTTTGCCGAGGGGCTTGCAATGGATGATCTGCGCGATCAGACGCTGTCCGCAGCGCGTGAGGTGCTGGGGCAGCAGCTTCAATAACTCAAGTCAGCGTAACGGAGGGTAGCATGGGCCTGCTTATCAATGGTCGCTGGCATGACCAGTGGTACGACACCGCGGCACAGGGTGGACGGTTTGAACGCGACACCGCGCGTTTTCGTAACTGGGTAACCGCCGATGGCAAGGCAGGCCCCTCCGGTGAGGCGGGGTTTGCCGCTGAATCCGGGCGATATCATCTGTATGTTTCCTACGCATGCCCCTGGGCTCATCGCACGTTGATCATGCGTGCGCTCAAGGGCTTGGAGCCGATGATCAGCGTTGATGTGGTGCACCCCTTGATGCTGGAGAACGGCTGGACCTTTGATCGCGGATTCGATGGCGCGACAGGCGATTCGCTGTTCGGTAGCGGATATCTGCACCAGCTCTACACACGGGCACAGCCGGATGCAAATGGTCGGGTCACTGTGCCGCTACTCTGGGACAAGAAGCGGCAGACGATCGTCAGTAACGAGTCATCAGAGATCATCCGCATGTTCAACACCGCCTTCGATGCAGAGGGGGCGGCAGAGGGTGATTATTACCCGGCGCGGCTCAAGGCGGAGATCGATGACTGGAATGGGCTGATCTACCGATCGGTCAATAACGGTGTCTATCGCGCCGGATTTGCCACCAGTCAGAGCGCCTATGACGACGCGGTACATGAACTGTTTGACGTGTTGGGACACCTTGAGCGGCATCTGTCAGGGCAGCGCTACCTGGTCGGCAATAGCCTGACCGAGGCGGATATCCGGCTGTTCACGACACTGGTGCGCTTCGACCCGGTGTATGTCAGCCACTTCAAGTGCGATCTGCACCGGATACAGGACTATCCGGCTCTGTCCGGCTATCTGCGCGATCTGTATCAGCGCCCCGCATTTCGGTCGACGACGCGATTCGATCATATACGAGAGCACTATTATAGAAGTCATAAAGGCATCAACCCGAGCGGCGTGATCCCGGTCGGGCCTGAGTTCGATCTGGATGCGCCGCATGGGCGCGGGGAGTTGGGTGATGAGTAACAGAACGATTCGACGTGTCATTCGGGCGGTCAACAGCTCCGACGGTGCCGGTGTGCGCCTCAAGCGCAGTGTCGGTCAAAGCATGGGCGCGCGCATCGACCCCTTTCTGATGCTCGATGCCTTCTCCTCCGATAGTCCGGATGACTATATCGCCGGTTTTCCCGCCCATCCTCACAGGGGCTTTGAAACCGTGACCTATATGCTTGATGGCTTGATGCGGCATCGCGATCATCTCGGGCATGAGGGGTTGCTGCGCTCCGGTGGGGTGCAGTGGATGACGGCGGGGCGAGGTGTGATCCATGAGGAGATGCCGCAGCAGGAGCAGGGGCTGATGCGTGGATTTCAGCTCTGGGTCAACCTGCCGGCGGCAGAGAAAATGAAGCCCGCAGCGTATCAGAATATCGAGCCTGAGGAAGTGCCGGAAGCGGTGGATGAGCAGGGCAATAAGATCCGTCTGGTGGCCGGGGAGCTGAGTTTTGCCGGACGGCAACTCAAGGGGCCCGTGACCGGCGTCAGCCGTCAGCCACTGTTTGTCGATCTGCAGTTGGCCGCGGGTGCGAGTCTTGAGCTGCCCTTGGCACAGGAGCTTGCCGGCTTCGTCTACCTGTTCGAAGGAGCGGTCAAGATCGGCGACAAGGATCTGCCCAGTGAGAGTGCCGCCGAATTGGGCGAGGGTGACAGCGTCAGTCTGCGCGCCGGTGATGATGGGGCGCGGTTGCTGCTGCTGGCGGCCAAGCCCATAGGTGAGCCGGTGGTGCAGTACGGCCCCTTCGTGATGACTACCTCGGAGGAGATCGAACAGGCGCTGCGTGATTACCGGGACGGTACCTTCGTGTAGTTGGGGCGATTAACCCTTTAATCGGGTGCCGCCTTGCCGTTATCCTATCCCAATTGCAAACGGGTGTTTGAATCTGTCTACAGCTAAGGGAGAGGGAAGGTATGGGGCGCCTGATTATAGTGGTGATGTTGGCGGTAATCGTCGCATTTTCGATGAACTCTTGTGACCATGCGCTTGATGCGAAGCGCTCCCTGTGGGATAACGAGCAACAGTAACCAGCAGCGTCTGCGGTAACAGGCGCGTTGCGCGAGATTCGCAGGGAGGATTCATGCTCGATCTGAACCAGTATCTCCGGTTGATGGTGGACAAACGGGCATCTGACCTGTTTTTCAGTACCGACTCACCTGTTCAAATCAAGATCGAGGGTGTGCTGCGGCCCATCGGCGATAAACCCCTTCAGCCAGGTGTCATCAGCGAGTTGGCCGAATCACTGATGACCGACAAGCAGCGAGAGGTGTTCGCTGCCGAGATGGAGATGAACTTCTCCCACAGCCCGAAGGATATTGGCCGCTTCCGTGTCAACGTTTACCGCCAGCGTGGCGACGTGGCGCTGGTCATCCGTTATATCCGCAGCGATATTCCGTCACTTAAAGACCTCAACCTGCCCGACTGCCTGCAGGATTTCGTGATGCTGCGTAGCGGGCTGGTGCTGATCGTCGGCGCGACGGGTGCCGGTAAGTCGACCACCCTGGCATCGATGATCGAGCATCGCAACCAGCGTGCCAGCGGGCATATCCTTACGGTCGAAGATCCAATCGAATTTATGCATACCAACAAGCGCTCGTTGATAAACCAGCGCGAGATCGGTATCGATACGCTCTCCTATGAGAACGCGCTGATGAACGGGCTGCGCGAGGCACCGGACGTGATTCTGATCGGTGAGATCCGTGATCGGCAGACAATGGAGCAAGCGATACGCTATTCAGAGACCGGACACCTTTGCCTGTCGACACTGCATGCCAACAACGCCGTTCAGGCGATCGAACATATCGCGAATTTCTTCATGGAGAACGAGCAGAAGAAGATCTGCCAGGATCTGTCGTTGAATCTGAAAGCGATCGTGTCCCAGCGTCTGGTACGCGATACCCGGAAGCGCTTCCTGCCGGCAACCGAGGTGTTGGTCAATACCCCGTTTGTGGCAGAGCTGATAGGGCGCGGGGAGTTCAACCGCATTCGCGAGGCGATAGAGCAGAGTAGCGACTCCCACAGCCATAGCTTCGATGAAGACCTGCTCGAGCTCTACAGTGCGGGTAAGATCTCCGAGGATGAGGTGCTGCACAATGCAGACTCACGCAACAATGTGACGCTGAAGATGAAGCTGCTTGGTGGTGCCTGAGTAAAGCGAGCGTTGTTCCGGTGATCGTTTGAGCCTGGTCTACGCGGCTAGCGATATCGCTCGCGCTGCTCGCGTTCTCGCTCTTTCTCGTCGCGCTGGCGCATCTCCTCTTCGGTCTGTTGGCGGATCTCCTCTGCGATCTGCTCACACTCCTCGATCTTGCGGGTCAGGGCAAATATTTGGGCGTCGATCTGGTAGGCGTTGTTGAATCCCTGAAGCCTGGTCATGGCGCTGCGATAGGTGTGCAATGCCACTTGCGGTCCCGAGATCTCCTCGGTCATCTGTGCGTCCATCAACTCCAGCTCAATCGTGAGTCGCGTATAGCTCTGCTTGATATGCCTGATCATCTCATTCAGGGTTTGCTGGGAAAACAGCTGCTGCTTCTGTAGATCGATGAGGAATTGCGCCAGCTCACGCAATAGAGCCCTGGCGCGGCGGGCGGTATCACGGTCGGAGCAGTAGGTCAGGGAGCCAGCTGGATAGTGGCCGGGTTCGAATGGTTCGGATGCTTGCTGGGCCAGCTGGTCCAGCTCCTTCCTGTAGTTGGGATTGGCGTCGAGTTCTACAACCTGGCGCCATCTTAGCTCCATATACTTGATCAGTACCGCGCGGATATCGGGGGTGACGTAAAAGGAGGGCAGGCTTCCGAGCAGGTGGTCGGCGCGGCGAATCTGGTCCCTCAACGCCAGCAGTTGCATGCGACGCTGTCGACGCTGAGTTTCGATCGACTGGATGATATAGGCGGTCACTGCCATTACCACGATACCGCCTAATATCAGCATGCCTATCTGCGTCGGACTCATGACCTATCCTCTCAACCGGTTCACTGCTCTGAGCTCTGAAACGTTTGATTCTATAGCAAAAAGCGTAAAAAAACTCTTGACCCTTCATGTCGGTCTCATTAATATGCGCCCCGCATCCCGCTGCTGCGGGTTGCGTCCTAAGCGTCCCATTCGTCTAGTGGCCTAGGACACCGCCCTTTCACGGCGGTAACAGGGGTTCGAACCCCCTATGGGACGCCATCTTTTCATGGCATGCTTGTCATGAATTATGCGGGAATAGCTCAGTTGGTAGAGCACAACCTTGCCAAGGTTGGGGTCGCGAGTTCGAGTCTCGTTTCCCGCTCCAAATTTCTCCTTTCGATTCGATAGTTCGTGCCCCTAAGCTGGGCGACCCCACTGTTATTGTTTGTTGGGGCCGCGACCGGGCGCCGGGCGGTTGAGTCTCGTTTCCCGCTCCAAGTTTCTCCTTTCGATTCGATGGTTCGTGCCCCTAAGCTGGGCGACCCCGTTGTTATTGTATGTTGGGGCCGCGACCGGAGCGTCGGTCGGTTGAGTCTCGTTTCCCGCTCCAACTTCTTTCCTTGGCATCAATAGGTTTTGCCCTCAACCGGGCGACCCGTTAGGTCTACGATCTCCTTTGCTCGAGTCAGTGAGAGGGGCGGAATGCTCTCTCCCATTGTGTTCCAGCCTGTCCCAGCGTTGCTTTGGCTGGCGCTGGTGACGTTCGGCGAGCCCTGTGCCTGCACTTGGGTGCTGAAGTGATCGTCTTGTATAAAAAGTATTCAACTGTTATTTCAAAGGCTTAGCGTTAGAGCGTCATAAATGTGGAGGTTAAAAAAATACGTTTTAGGTGTTGACGCCAGCAGGGCCTCTACGTATTATTTGCGCCTCCTCAATGAGGAACGCGAGAGCGTAACGGCTACGTCCCATTCGTCTAGTGGCCTAGGACACCGCCCTTTCACGGCGGTAACAGGGGTTCGAACCCCCTATGGGACGCCATCTTTTCATGGCATGCGTGTCATGAAATATGCGGGAATAGCTCAGTTGGTAGAGCACAACCTTGCCAAGGTTGGGGTCGCGAGTTCGAGTCTCGTTTCCCGCTCCAAAGTCGGTATACGTTTTCCACGGCTGCGTCCCATTCGTCTAGTGGCCTAGGACACCGCCCTTTCACGGCGGTAACAGGGGTTCGAACCCCCTATGGGACGCCATCTTTTCATGGCATGCTTGTCATGAATTATGCGGGAATAGCTCAGTTGGTAGAGCACAACCTTGCCAAGGTTGGGGTCGCGAGTTCGAGTCTCGTTTCCCGCTCCAAATTTCTCCTCAGATTCAATAGTTCGAGCCCCTAAGCTGGGCGATCCCACTGCTATTGTTTGTTGGGGCCACGACCGGAGCGCCGGCCGGTTGAGTCTCGTTTCCCGCTCCAAATTTCTCCTTCCGATTCAATAGTTCGTGCCCCTATCCAGAGCAACCCCGCTGTTATTGTTTGTTGGGGCCGCGGCCGGGCGACTCCGCTTTCAATTGGTTGGGATCGCGACCGAAGTGCAGGCTGATACGAAACCCGGTTTTCACGCTTGTACCACTTCCTTTACACCGTTAGAAAAAGATAAAGCTTGTTTTAATCACGTCGCTCTTGGCGGTTACTTGGCGGTTATTTGTCTGGCTTTCTGCTAACCCATATTCACCTCTTCCTGTCTCCCGATTCTTAAAACGAGCTGCAGTAAATTAATTATTATGTATTTTGCTTGCTTGTTTGTTTTAAACCGGTGTGGAGTGGTGCTGGCGTAGAAGAAATGTCGGGATTTTGTGCTCCAGATGCGTCGTCTGAAGGCCTGTGAGCGACGTTTTTGGGTCGTTTGTCGGCATGAATGGCGGGTTTCAGACTTGGTGTTTAATGCCTGTTATTGTCGTCTGAGCATGGATAACTGAAGGAGTAGCACTGGATTTGAGTATTTATTACGTCACCCCAAATACCGCATTTGCAAAATGTTCTGTGCCATTTCACTGGTTTGACAGAGGTCAAGACAAGTTGCATTGTGTATCGGCGAAGTAAAACAAAAGAGGTGGCAGACATATGGGTGGAAACCCGGATCAGTTCGTACGCTTTGTCAATGTGCAAAAGAGCTACGACGGAGAAACTCTGGTTGTAAAGAACTTCAATATCGATATTGCCGCGGGGGAGTTTCTTACAATGTTGGGGCCCTCCGGCTCCGGTAAAACCACCTGCCTGATGATGCTGGCAGGTTTTGAAACCGCCACGCATGGCGACATTATTCTCGACGGGCAGTCGATCAATAACGTCGCTCCCCACAAGCGCGATATCGGCATGGTTTTCCAGAACTATGCACTCTTTCCTCATATGACCGTGGCTGAAAACCTCGCTTTCCCTTTACGGGTGCGCAAGGTGCCGCAGGCCGATATTGATGCCAAGGTAAAACGAGCACTGGAGATGGTACGGCTCGAAAGCTTTGGTAGTCGTCGTCCTGCTCAACTTTCCGGTGGTCAGCAGCAGCGTGTGGCGGTCGCCAGGGCGCTGGTGTTCGAACCTAAGCTGGTGCTGATGGACGAACCCTTGGGGGCCCTGGACAAAAATCTGCGCGAAGAGATGCAGTACGAGATCAAGCACATCCACGAAAACCTAGGCGTCACGATGGTTTACGTTACACATGATCAGTCGGAGGCGCTGACCATGTCTAACCGAATCGCGGTATTCGAGGACGGTATCGTGCAACAGTTGGCGACACCCGCCCAGCTGTATGAAGAGCCGGAAAACGCATTCGTTGCAGGGTTCATCGGCGAGAACAACCGTCTGGGCGGCAAAGTCACCTCGGTCAATGGGGTGAACTGCGCGGTCGAACTGGACGGCGGAGCAGGTATCGTCAATGCGCTCAAGGTCAATGTCGATGGCGTCAACGAGCGCACGATGCTGTCCATCCGCCCCGAGCGGGTGGTGATCGATCCCGAGGATGGGCGCTACCCGAACCGGTGCGAGGCGCGAGTCGAAGAGCTGATCTATCTGGGAGATCACATTCGCGCCAGGATGACGGTATCCGGCAACTCCGACTTCATCACCAAAGTACCTAATACACAGCGCCATAGTCAGCTCAAGAAGGGTGAGATGGTAAGAATCGGCTGGGCAACAGAGGATTGCCGCGCGCTGGACGCACGATAATCAAATTTTGCATGGCTTGCGAAGGCTTGTACTTCGGAAGTGGGACTTTTGTTACGCAAATGTCGGCCGTTTTGGCCAAATGACCACGAGGAAATGCCAATGATAAAGAACGTTTTTAAACTCTCTCTTCTGGCTGGCGCCGTGCTGAGCGGCTCACTCAGCGGTGTTGTACAGGCCGAAGAGTCTATGACGATCGTCTCTTGGGGTGGCGCGTACTCTGAATCTCAGAAGCGTGCGTACCACGACCCGTGGACTGCCGAGACCGGCGACAAAATCTTTATGGAGCCCAAGTCCGCACAGGGCCTTGCTGGTTTGCGTAGCCAGGTTGAGGCAGGCAATGTGACCTGGGATCTTGTAGACATGCTCGAGGGGGATTCAATCACCGCGTGTGACGAGGGCATCGTCGAGGAGATCGATTACGATGAGATCCTGGCTGCAGCGCCGGACGGTACCCTGCCAAGCAAGGATTTCGTGGAAGGCTCGCTGAGTGGCTGTTTTATTCCGCAGATTGTTTATGCCACTGTAGTTGCTTATAACGACACTGCGTTCCCGGGTGAGAAGCCGAGCACAATTGCCGATATTTTTGATCTCGAGAAATTTCCGGGCAAACGTGCCCTGCAGAAGATCCCTGACGGTAACCTGGAGTGGGCACTGCTTGCCGAGGGTGTTCCGGCGGCAGAGGTTTACGATGTACTGAGTACGCCAGAAGGGCTGGAACGTGCTTTCAAAAAGTTGGATACGATCAAGGATCAGGTGATTTGGTGGGATGCGGGTGCTCAGCCGCCGCAGCTGCTCGCGGATAAGGAAGTTACGATCGCTTCCGGCTACAACGGTCGCTTCTTCAACGCGCAGGTGAATGAAAAGCAACCCTTCACCGTGGTTTGGGACGGTCAGATGTTCGAACTCGACGGGTGGGTTGTACCCAAGGGTAAGCTGACCGAAAACATGAAGAAGTACCTTAACTTCGCGACCAGCACGCAGAAGCTGGCGGATCAGGCCAAGTATATCTCCTACGGTCCGGCGCGAGCGTCTTCTGCCCCGTTGGTATCGACTCACGCTGATACCGGTATCGATATGAAGCCGCACATGCCGACTTCCCCAGAGAACTTCTTTAATCCGATCAAGAAAGATGCCATCTGGTGGGCGGACAACGGCGATGAGATGCGTGAGCGTTTCAACGCTTGGTTGTCGCAGTAAGCTAACGGCTGCGGGGTGATTCTGTCACCCCGCAGACTTTTTTCTATCGCGTAATCCCAATACCTTCCGTTTCAACAGGTTTATAAAGATGAGTCAAGCACAGATCTCGGCGGGGATCGCGGACAATAGCGGCCTAGCTGGAGCGAATTCAGGCATGACTACGGCCGACGGAACGCCGCTGAAGGTCAGCCTACGGCGCGCTCAGCGTCGTCAGCGGTTATGGGCGCTGTTGCTGGTTCTGCCGTTGCTGGCGTTTATTCTGGTCACGTTTATTGTCCCCGTTGTTAATATGGCCTTGCGTGGGGTTGAAGACCCTCAGGTCTACGAAACGATGCCGAACACAGCTGCCGCCCTGGACGACTGGGATGGTGAAGGCTTGCCGGCGGAGCCTGTTTTCGCAGCGCTGGCCGAGGACCTCAAGAGGGGATACGAAGAGAAAAGTATCGGCAAGGTGGCCACTCGTCTGAACTATGAAATGAATGGCATGCGCAGTGTCATCATGGGGTCGGCGCGAAAGGCGAAGAGGCTCACTGGCGGTCCCTACAAGGAGGCGTTGATCGATATCGATTCGGCCTGGGGGGAGCCGGCTACCTGGAGGATGATCAAGCGTCAGTCCTCACCTTACACGCTCTCCTATCTGTTGGCGGCGTTGGATATGGGTTACGACGATAACGGCGATATTGTGCTGCAGCCGGAAGAGCAGCGCGTATACGGCCCGTTGTTCATCAGAACTTTGGCCATGAGCGCCACAGTGACTCTGTTCTGTATCCTGCTTGGTTATCCGGTTGCGTATCTGCTGGCGAATCTTCCGCTACGTACCAGTAACCTGTTGATGATTTTGGTACTACTGCCTTTCTGGACTTCGCTCTTGGTCCGCACGACGACCTGGATCGTACTGTTGCAGTCCCAGGGGGTGATTAACGATATATTGGTCTGGATGCATATCGTCGACGATCAGGGCCGTATTCAGATGATCTTCAACAAAACCGGTACGCTGGTGGCGATGACCCATATTTTGCTGCCATTTATGATTTTGCCGCTGTACAGCGTGATGAAAACGGTACCGCCGAGTTACGTGCGGGCGGCGCGTTCACTCGGCGCAAACCCTTTGGTGGCATTCTGGCGAGTCTATGTGCCGCAGACCGTGAGCGGCATCGGTGCCGGCAGTCTGTTGGTCTTTATTCTCTCGATAGGTTATTTCATTACCCCGGCCCTCGTTGGTGGGCAGTCGGGACAGATGATCAGCAACATGATCGCCTACCACATGCAGAAATCCCTCAACTGGGGGCTCGCGGGTGCACTGGGTATGCTGCTGTTGGTTTTGGTACTGGTTTTCTATGCGGTTTATAACAAGTTGATCGGCATCGACAAGATAAAAATGGGGTGATTCATGGCAGCATTACCGGCTTATGCCACAACACTCGATCGGATTTGGCACTACGGATACCGAACCCTGTGTGCGCTGATTTTCCTGTTCCTGATCGGTCCTATTCTGGTCATCATTCCCTTGTCGTTCAACGCGGAGCCCTACTTCACGTTCTCGAGGGAGATGTTGGCGCTCGATCCGGCGGGCTACTCGATGCGCTGGTATAACGAGTTTTTCTCCAGCAGCACCTGGCTGCACGCCATCAAGAACAGTTTCCTGATCGGTATCGCGTCGACAGCACTGGCGACGGTGCTGGGTACCCTGGCCGCACTTGGTTTGTCTCGCCCGCATATGCCGTTTCGCGGCTTGATCATGAGTATCCTGATCTCGCCGATGATCGTGCCGTTGATTATTTCGGCGGCAGGGATGTTCTTTTTCTACTCCAGCGTGAATCTCTCGCAAACCTATCTGGGCGTGGTCCTGGCCCATACCGCATTGGGCATCCCCTTCGTGGTGATCACGGTCACCGCGACGCTTTCGGGGTTTGATCACTCGTTGACGCGAGCCGCGGCCAGTCTGGGGGCATCTCCCGGCTACACCTTTTTCAAGGTGATACTGCCCTTGGTGACCCCGGGGGTTGTATCCGGGGCGCTGTTCGCTTTCATCACCTCGTTCGATGAAGTGGTGGTGGTGATCTTCCTGTCCGGCGTTGAGCAGCGCACCCTGCCGTTGCAGATGTGGGCTGGAATCCGTGAACAGATCAGTCCGACGATATTGGCAGTGGCGACTATTCTCGTGGCGATGTCGATTCTGCTCCTGACGGTGCTGGAGGTGTTGCGTCGGCGCAGCGAGCGACTGCGGGGGATTTCAGGTTAAGCCTGGCCACTGGCTGGGTCAAAGGGCGGTATCTCACTGCTGGGGTGTCAGAGAATCGGACAAGGGGCTAGAGTTGCGCTTTCGGGACCTGGCGGCAATCATTGATATTCATAAGCCTCTCGGCAGCGCCAGGTAAGGGGCTTCAAGCCGCAGCTACGTCTGCGGCTTTTTGTTGGCACTAGGGTTTGCTGGCCTGAGTTACCGGGTCCAGCGGCATGTCTGCGGTATAACTTGGCGAACCAGTCACTCGCTGTTTTAAAAGATCAATAAACTCCCTCTCGAAATAAAACCGGTTTTACAGGATACTGGGTGCATTGAACTATTTCAGCGCGGAGTTCTTCGCCGGCGTTCATTTTACAGGTAATTGTTTTGGTCAAGTTATCGCACCCTGTTCGGCACCTGCTCGCCATATTCAAACTTCTCCCCAATGCGTACCGCGTTGCACTTATCGTCCTTCCCGTTCTCGTCCTGACCCTGGCGTTCTTCGACAATGACGAGACTGGTGCAGGAGCGCAGCTTAGCAGTGGCGATCACAAGACGACGCTACCAGGGCAAATGTCCGCCACTGGCGAGAGCGTCCGCATCGCATTGCCGTTGCCACTCGATGAAATTGACGATGCCGCTGAACTGATACCGGAGGCCCTCGTCCCGGCTCAGGCTCATAAGGGGGGCAGTGGCAGAATCGATGAAAGCCGAATGTGGGGTTACGAGATCCAGCCGGACGACACACTGACCGGTATTTTCACCAAGCTTGGTTTGCCGATTCAGGACCTGTACCAGGTGTTGGAGGCGGATGAAAACGTACTCGCGCTGGATAATATCAAGCCGGGTGTCGAGCTGCTGGTAGATATAGAAAACGACCAGTTGCAAACCCTGGAGTTACGATTCTCTCCGGCCCACAAGGTAGCCTATCAGCGTAAGCAAGACGCAGGCTTCGAGTTCAAGGAGACGATCCTGCCCGGAACATGGAAAGAGATCGCGCTGGTAGGGGAGATCGGGCGCAGCTTTTCGCTTGATGCTGCAGCGGAAGGGCTGGATGCCAGGGATGTGCATCTGATCACCCGGCTGCTCAAAGAGAAGATCAATTTCCGTCGTGATATTCGCAAGGGGGATTCTTTCGAAGTACTGCTGTCACGGCAATATATCGAAGATGAGCCGACCGGGGAGACCAAGATCGAAGCTGTGCGCATGTTGGCGAACCGATCGCCGGTTTCGATCTTCTATTACGATGGCAGCTACTACGATGAGAAGGGGCGGAGCCTGAGCAAGGCTTTTCTGCGCTATCCGTTTGGTGGCAGTTACCGTGTCTCGTCAGGCTTTAACCCCAAACGCCACCATCCGGTAACCGGCCTGTTCCGTCCACATAACGGTACCGACTTTTCCATGCGCACGGGTACGCCGATACTGGCCTCTGGCGATGGTGTCGTCTCCCGGGTAGTTGATCACAAATACGCCGGACTATATGTCGAGATCAAGCACAGTGAACGTTACACCACGCGCTACCTGCATCTGAGCAAATCGATGGTGCGCAAGGGGCAGCGTGTCAGCCGAGGTCAGAAAATCGCATTGTCCGGTGCCAGTGGGCGAGTCACCGGTCCTCACCTGCATTACGAATTCCATATTGCCGGCCGGCCAGTGGACGCCGTCAAGGCGGCCATTCCCATCACGAAACAACTGGAGGGCAAGAGCCGCAAGGAGTTTGATGCACTGCTTAGGCAGTATATGGCGCGACTGGATGCCCCCCGAGAACAGGAGGGAGCTGACGAAATGCTGATCTCCCGGCGGCAGGATCAATCAATGGATAACCCCAGCACGCTTTAGATTGGCTGGGGGAATCGGCAAAGCGCTTGTTCTCGCGAACAGGCTCCGCCATTACCCGGAAACTAGTTGAATAAGCGGGTGCGCTCGGCGAGGTAGTCAAAAGGCTCGCCGTTGCGCTCGGCATTGGCGCGGGCTTCGTCAAGCTTGGAGAAAAGCGCGATCTCTTCGTCGGGCATATGGTGCAGGCAGTCGCCGCCGAACAGCCAGAACAGATCGCGGGCCACCAGATGGACCAGCTGGGGGTAGGCGCGGACCAGGCGCGTCAACAGGTTTTGTCCCTCCTCATACACCCAGGGCTCATGCTGCTCGAAACCTGATATCAGGGCGGCGAACTGCTCGAGAAATTCGGCGTCCACGCTATTGATCGCCGGGTCGTTGAACGGCGGCTGTGTGATCAGGTTGTTGTAGGCCAGTTTTAGCAGGTTCAGGTGATAGGTGTGGAAGTCGGTCACGTTCGCTCCGCGCTGTTTGGACGGTTAGGCTGCTTCAATTGGGGCATAGCGACAGGATCACAAGTGGTCCGGTTGATTTTTCCACAACGGCCCCCATATTCAACGCTTCCTTATGATTAACGAAACAGGATGCTTATGACCTTAGCGCTGAGTATCGACAATCTGCGCAAGACCTACGGTAACGGCTTCGAGGCGCTGAAAGGTATCTCGCTGGAAGTGAAGCAGGGGGATTTCTTCGCCCTGCTCGGCCCCAACGGCGCGGGCAAATCAACCACGCTCGGTATCGTCTCTTCTCTGGTGAACAAAAGCGAAGGCCAGGTGAAGGTGTTCGGGCACGATATCGATAGCGAGCTGACACTTGCCAAGCTCTGCCTGGGGGTTGTGCCCCAGGAGTTCAACTTCAACCCGTTCGAGAAGGTGTTCGATATCGTCGTAACCCAGGCCGGTTACTACGGTATCGGGCGTAAACGAGCAGGCGAGAGGGCGGAGTTTTATCTGCGCAAGCTCGGTCTGTGGGAGAAGCGTAACGAGCGGGCGAGGATGCTTTCCGGCGGCATGAAACGCCGTCTGATGATCGCACGAGCGCTGGTGCATGACCCGAAAATGCTGATTCTCGATGAGCCAACGGCGGGGGTGGATATTGAACTGCGCCGGTCCATGTGGGAGTTCCTGCGCGAGATCAATGCCGCCGGCACGACCATCATCCTCACCACCCACTATCTGGAGGAGGCGGAGAGCCTGTGCCGCAATATCGCGATTATCGATCATGGCCGCATCATCCAGAACAGCACCATGAAGGCGCTGCTGGCCAAGCTTAATCTGGAAACCTTCGTGCTCGACCTGGAGCAGGATATTGCATCCGTGCCGGAGATCGATGGCTACGGCGTAAGGCAGACGGATCCCCATACGCTGGAGGTGGATGTGGAGAAGTCCAAGGGACTGAATCCGATCTTCGAACAGCTGTCGGCTCTGGGCTATAACGTGGCGAGCATGCGCAACAAGGCCAATCGCCTGGAGGAGCTGTTTGTCTCGCTGGTGGATAAGAATCTGTAAGGACTTGATATGAACAGCCAACTGCTGCTCACCGCTTTCTGGACCATCGTGGTCAAGGAGGTGCGCCGTTTTACCCGCATCTGGGCCCAGACCCTGTTGCCCCCGGCAATCACCATGACGCTTTACTTCATTATCTTCGGCAACCTGATCGGGTCGCGTATCGGCGAGATGGGCGGGTTCGACTACATGGAGTACATCGTACCGGGACTGATCATGATGTCGGTGATCACCAACTCCTACGGGAACGTGGTGTCTTCCTTTTTCGGCACCAAGTTCCAGCACAATATCGAAGAGCTGCTGGTGGCGCCGGTACCCAACTGGGTGATCCTGGCCGGTTATGTGATCGGTGGTATGGCGCGAGGACTCGCGGTCGGCCTGATCGTGACGCTGCTGTCACTGTTTTTCACCAATTTGCAGATCCACCACCTGGGCGTGACGGTCGGTATCGTGTTGCTGACTTCGATCGTGTTCGCGTTGGGCGGTTTTATCAACGCGGTGTTTGCCAACACCTTCGACGATATCTCGATCATCCCCACCTTCGTGCTTACACCGCTGACTTATCTGGGCGGTGTGTTCTACAGTATCCAGCTGCTGCCCGAGTTCTGGCAGGGGGTTTCGCAGTTAAATCCAATTCTCTATATGGTCAACACCTTCCGTTATGGCATTCTGGGGGTAAGCGACATCAACGTCGGTTTCGCATTCGCGATGATCCTGGTGTTCATTGCAGTGCTGGCCGGTTTTTCGCTGCACCTTCTTAACATTGGTAAAGGTATCCGCAGCTGATGAGTGAACATGAGTCGATCAAGCAATCTCCACTTGGGCAGGGGACACGTTACGTCAACCGTTACGATCCTGAGCTGCTCTACCCGATTGCGCGGGATATCAACTGGCAGGCGAAAGGGATAGATCGAGCGACCCTGCCGTTTCGCGGTGTGGATATCTGGAACGCCTATGAGCTCTCCTGGCTGGATAGTCGTGGCAAGCCGGTGGTGCGGCTGGCGGAGTTCCGCATTCCGGCCAGCTCCAGCCATATCATCGAATCCAAGTCGTTCAAACTCTACCTGAACTCCTACAACCTGACCCGCTTTGGCAGCGAAGCGGAGGTGCAGACCCACTTGAAACAGGACCTGTCTCAGGCCGCCGGCGGGGATGTGGGGGTAAAGCTTATCCGCCCCGACGCTCCGTTGCAGATGGGCAAGTTAGAGGGCAGCTGCATCGATGATCTGGATATCGACGTGGAGCACTATACCCCGGCACCGAACCTGCTGCTGTCCAGCAACGAAGTGGTCGGCGAAACGCTGGTAAGCCATCTGCTGAAGTCCAACTGTCCGGTGACCGGCCAGCCGGATTGGGGCAGTCTTCAGATCCGTTACAAGGGCGGCAAGATCGATAGGAAGGGACTGTTGGCCTATATCGTATCCTATCGTGAACATGGCGATTTCCATGAGCAGTGTGTCGAGAACATCTTCATGGATATCTGGCAGCGTTGCAGACCGCAGAAACTCAGTGTTTATGCCCGCTATGTACGTCGTGGCGGCCTGGATATCAATCCCTATCGTTCCAGCATCGTGGATGAACCCGGCAATCCACGCCTGGCCCGTCAGTAAGGAGCGCAACATGGATGCACTCGAACTCTTGCTTACCCGTACCTCCAGCCCGCTTCTACAAGAGCCGGCACCAACGGCTGATCAGCTGGAACTGATGATGAAGGCCGCCTCGCGGGCGCCGGATCACGGCTCTCTGACCCCCTACCGCTTTCTCAAGGTGGAAGGGGAGGGCTTGCGTGCCCTGGGCGAGCTGTTTTTAACGGCTGGCCGGGCCAGCGCGGGCGAGCTTAGCGAGGCGCAGGCGACCAAGCTGCGCAATATGCCCCTGCGGGCACCGATGATACTGGTGGCCGTGGCGGTAACTCAGGAGCACCCGAAGGTGCCGGTTAGCGAGCAGGTGATTACCGCCGGCTGCGCCGCCCATGCCGTTGTGCAAGCGGCCTGTGCTCAGGGGGTGGGGGCGATGTGGCGATCAGGCGATATGGCATTCAATCCCAAGGTGGCTCAGGGGTTGGGGCTGGCCGAAAACGAACAGATCATCGGTTTTATCTACCTTGGTCAGACGGTGAAAGAGAAAACGGTACCTGAGGCTGATACCGCACGTCTGATCACCGATTGGCCTATTTTACAGGGATAGCAGTATGGAAAATATGACCACCGATCCGCAGCAGTTTCTTGCCTGGTTGTACGACAGTATCCCGCTGACCAGCGCTATGCAGATCGAGCGGCTCGAATACGACGGCGAGGTGCTTGAACTTCATGTGCCGTTGGCGCCCAATGTTAACGACAAGGGTACAGGCTTCGGTGGTTCCATTGCGGCACTGGCTACTCTGGCGGGATGGTGCCTGACCACCCTCTATCTCAGGGAGAAGGGGCTGGATTGCGATGTGGTGATCGCCGATGCCCATCAAAGTTACAAAGCGCCGAATGAGAGTGCATTTTTTGCTCGTGTGCGCCTGCCGGGTGATATTCAGCTCGATCACCTGACCTCACGAATCGCCGAGCGCGGACGGGGACGGCTCGATCTCCAGATCGAGGTGCTGTGTGACGACAGGGTGACCTTTCTCATGCTGGGGCGCTACGTCGCGATCAAGCGCTAGCACGATGCACCGGTGCCGCAGGCCGATATTGGCTAGGTCAGGGAGAGCGACACCGATGAGGGGATCCCCATCGGTGGCTGTGTCAGCAATGGCTGTCGGCGCAGTCTGTTGCGGACCCCGCTTTACGGCGCGATTACCTCGGCCCGCTCGATCACGATCGGTGTAACGGGGACATCCCGAAACGGTGGGCGGCTGGTGGTTTCGACGGCACTGATCCGATCGATCACGTCCATACCGCTGGTAACGCGGCCGAATACCGTGTAACCCGGCTGCCCCGGCCGAGCGTCCAGCGTGAAGTTATCCACGCTGTTGATGAAGAACTGACTGGTTGCGCTATCGGGGTGACGGGTGCGGGCCATGGCCAGGGTGCCGCGCAGATTCTTCAATCCATTGCTGGATTCGTTATCCACCGGCGGACGGGTTTTGCGTGGCTTGAACTCTTGATCCATGCCACCGCCCTGGATCATGAAGCCCGGAATGACGCGATGGAAGATCAGGCCATCGTAGTATCCGCTCTCCACATAGGTGATGAAGTTCTCGACGCTTTTAGGCGCTTGATCGCTGAACAGCTCCAGCTCGATAGTGCCTTGAGTCGTGGTCAGCCTTACGCTTTCCGCGTTGGCGGTCAGGGGTAACAGTACTGCCATGACAGCTAAGGCCGCTTTGAATATATGGATACGCATCGATCTATCTCCTTCGGCATGGCTGACTGGTAATTTAGGGTGACTAGCCTGCGCCAATCTCTATCCAGTCAGAAAGGGCCCGTACTATGACATCAAGCGCCCCGGCGAATAAAGAGCAAAGCGGTACTCGGTCTATAAGACTAACGTGCAGATGTGGTAG
Organism: Marinobacterium zhoushanense; assembly: GCF_014641945.1. Classification (GTDB taxonomy): domain Bacteria; phylum Pseudomonadota; class Gammaproteobacteria; order Pseudomonadales; family Balneatricaceae; genus Marinobacterium_D; species Marinobacterium_D zhoushanense. Next base: position 272,349 of record NZ_BMIJ01000001.1, on the reverse strand, counting down.
TCAGGACATTTGTGTCTAATATCGATTTAGTACATATTGAGTGCACCTCGCTTGACTCACCACTTATTCGCGGAACGAATAGCGGCTGGCGGGGTTCAATATTTCCTGTTCTGGAAAAGCCATAACAAGGGCCGTTGGCTTTCTCTGGTGGTACCCGAGGTCGGGCGCAACATGCTTACACTTCGCCTGAAAGGCAAATTTCTGCTGTTTTCCATTCTTCCCGTTCTAACGATTACCGTTGCTGTCATGCTGGTGGTGCGCTACGAAATGGCCGTTATTGGCCAATCGGAGGTGGCCGCCGCGCGCGCGGGTATGCTGGAGGCCAAGAGAACCGAGCTTAAAAACTATGTTGATGCGGCGATTAGTGCGGTGGCACCCCTGGTTAGGGATGGCAGCGATGAGGCGCGAGAACAAGCGCGCGATGTACTGCGCTCGATAGGCTACGGCAAGGATGGCTATATCTTTGTCTATGACTACCAGGGCACTGCTGTTGCCTACAAGGTGGATCAGGCGGCTGAAGGGAAGAACCGAATCGATCTGAAGGATCCAAATGGCGTTTACGTGATCAAGGAGTTGATTGCTGCAGCCCGATCCGGTGGGGATTTTGTCAATTACGACTGGCTTAAGCCCAGCGTCAACGCGGTGAGGCCCAAACTCAGCTATGCCGCGGGAATCGACAGCTTTGGTTGGATGGTGGGCACGGGCGTTTATATCGATGAGGTCGACGCCGCCGTTGCCGCTCGCCAAGCCGCGATTGACGACGAAATCAGCAGCACCATGCTGACGATCTCAAGCATTGTCGCGGGGATCCTGCTCTTGGTGATTCTGATTGCGCTGTTTGCCGCCGGGATTATAGTACGCCCTCTGCAAAATACGGCTCTCGCTCTGAATGCCATCGGTAAAGGCGAGGGCGACCTGACCCAGCGCTTGCCCACGGGCGGTCGGGATGAGGTGGCGGAGGTCGCACAGGGGTTTAATGACTTTGCCGAAAATATTCAGCAGGTGATCAGAGAGGTGAAGCACGCGGTCACGGCATTGACCGATTCGACCACAAGCCTGAACGGAATCGTGGAAAAATCCCATAGTGACGCCAATCGTCAAAAGCAGGAAACCGGTCACGCCGCTGCCGCGATCCATGAGATGGCGGCCGCTGTACAGCAGGTTGCCGGCAGTGCCTCCCAGGCGGCAGGCGCGGCGCGCGAGGCGGATCTTGAGGCCGAGGATGGCCAGAAAATTGTGGCCAGGACCATCGACTCCATCACTCGTCTTGCCGAGGACGTGAACCGCGCCGCCGAAGTGATCACCCGGCTGGGGGAACATGCCGATCAAATCGGCTCGATCGTCAGTGTCATTCAGGGCGTGGCTGAGCAAACCAACCTGTTGGCGTTGAATGCCGCTATCGAGGCGGCCAGGGCCGGCGAGCAGGGGCGTGGATTTGCTGTGGTCGCGGATGAGGTGCGCACGCTGGCTAACCGCACCCAGCAGAGTACGGAAGAGATTCAGCGCATGATCGAGCGCTTGCAGAGTGGCACCCGTGAGGCGGTTTCGGTAATGGAGGCCAGCCAGTTGCAAAGCCGGGAAACCATGGAGAATGCCTCGACCGCCAACGCTTCACTGGGCCGGATTACCCAGGCGGTGGGCTTGATTACCGAGATGAATACGCAGATCGCCAGCGCCGCGGAACAACAAACTGCGGTAGCCGACGAGATCAGCCAGAACGTGCAGAAGATCGCGGATATCGCGGAGAGTGCGACGCAAAATGCTGTGCAGGTGACCTCCATGTCCTCCGGCATGGCTGAGATCGAGCAGCGCCTGAACAAGCTGGTCGGACGTTTCCGGGTTTGATCCCACAGCCTGCCTTGACGTTGTAGAATTCGGGTAGGGAGTCTTCAATCCGAACGGTGAGCAAGATGGCAGAGATTAAACCCTTGGTGCTGGAACAGAAAATCCCGGTAGGGATCAGCAGTTGCCTGCTCGGTGAGCAGGTACGCTACAACGGCGGTCACAAGCGCTCACGTTATTGTCTCGAAGTGCTCGCCGATTGCTTCAGTTACCGCCCCTACTGCCCGGAGGTGGCGATCGGCCTCGGCGTGCCGCGGGAACCCATACGTCTGGTTGCCGAGGGTGATGATCAGCCCAGAGCTCTTGGTACTGTGGATGCGACAGTCGATGTGACCGATAGACTGCTCGAGTACGGTCGCCAGATCGGTGAATCGTCTACCGAGCTGCGCGGTTATATTCTGATGAAGGGCTCCCCCAGTTGCGGTATGGAGCGGGTCAAGGTCTACCATCCCAACGGCATGCCCAATACCGCCGGTACCGGCATCTTCGTGCGTGCGTTGTGCGAGGCCAACCCGGAGTTGCCGGTCGAGGAGGAGGCGAGGCTGAACGATCCGGTGCTGCGTGATAACTTCATCGCCCGTGTGTTTGCCTATGACGACTGGAAGCGCAGTGTCGAAGCCGACCCCAGTTACCACAACCTGATCCAGTTCCACAGCCGACAGAAGTATCTGCTGATGGCACACCACTATCAGGGTTACCGTGAGCTGGGACGCTACCTGGCCGAAGCGCACCAGCTGCCACTGCAGCAGGCGATGCAGCAGTATATTCAAAACTTTATGCAGCATATGGCCCACCGCGCATCGCGTAAGACCCACACCAATGTGCTGATGCACCTGCTGGGGTACATGAAAAAATCGCTGGATCCGGACTGCAAGCAGGAGCTGCTGGAGGGGATAGAGCAGTATCGACTGGGGCAGGTACCGCTGGTGGTGCCGCTGGCGCTGCTCAAACACTACTTGAAGCGCTACGGTAGTGAATATGTCTGTGAGCAGACCTATCTCAACCCCTACCCCCACGAGCTGGGGTTGCGCAACTTCATCTAAACACCGCTAAGTCTATGGACGCTCGGACATGACTACCCCTGTACGTCTGGTCTGGCTGCGCAACGATCTGCGCCTGACCGATAACCCGGCCCTGACCCACGCCTGTCGCGACGACGCAGCCGTTGTGCTGGTGGTGACGCTGACCCCCGAAAGTTGGCACGCGCATGGTGAGTCGTTGGCTCGGATGGGGCTCTGGAACGATCAGCTCCGCTCCCTGCTGCCGGAGTGCGAACGGCTGAACCTGCCGCTACGCGTGTTGCACCTGCAGCGCTTCGCCGATTGTGCCCCGGCACTGGCTGATCTGGCGCAGCAGCTCGGTGCCGCTGAGCTTTGCTTCAACTACGAGTATCCACTGAACGAGCGCAACCGTGATGCCGCCGTATGTCGTGCGCTGGAGCGTGTTGGGGTGAGTTCGCGCGCCTTTCACGGCGAACTGATTATTCCGCCGGGTCAGGTGCTGACCGGGCAGGGGGGGATGTTCAAGGTTTATACCCCATTCGGCAACGCCTGGCGTCGACGTTTGATCGACTTCGACTCACCGGTTATACCCTGCCCATCGGCTAGGCGGCGGGCGGTATGCGCCAGCGAGCCGCTGCCTGCGGATCTCGACTATGGTGCAATCCGCTATAGGCGGGATATCTGGCCGGTGGGTGAAGCGCACGTCAGTGAACGGCTGAACACCTTTGTACAGGAACGGGTACAGGACTATGCCCGCAAGCGGGATTTTCCGCAGACCGATCCCGCCGGCGAGGGCACCTCTCGGTTATCGCCCTATCTGAGTATCGGCGCCCTGTCGCCACGTCAATGCCTGGCGGCCCTCCGAGCCGAGAACGACGATCCCGACTGGCTTCACTCAAGCTGGTTGAACGAACTGATCTGGCGTGAGTTCTACCGCCACTTGCTGGTGGCCTATCCGGGCCTGTCCAGGCTGGAGCCCTTTCGACCGGAGGTGGAGGCGAGAATCAGCTGGCAGCAGGATGATCCGGCTTTCCAGGCCTGGTGTCGGGGCGAGACCGGATTCCCCATCGTCGATGCGGCGATGAAGCAACTGCTGGATACCGGCTGGATGCACAACCGACTGCGCATGATTGTGGCTTCGTTCCTGACCAAGCTGCTACGTGTCGACTGGCGCTTAGGCGCCGATTTCTTTATGCGCCACCTGATCGACGGCGATTTCGCCTCCAATCTGGGCGGCTGGCAGTGGAGCAGTTCGGTGGGGGCCGACGCCGCGCCCTATTTCCGTATCTTCAATCCGCAGGTCCAGGGCGAGAAGTTCGATCCGAATGGTACGTTCGTCGCGCACTGGCTGCCGGAACTGCGCGATATCGAACCGGGCAAGGCTCGTCAGCGGCCTGGTGCCGGCTCCGCTCGGGGACGTCCCGAGCCGATCATCGATTACAAACAGGCCAGGCAGACGGCGCTTGATGACTATCAGTCCGGCGGATGAATCCTTAACATATCGAGTGCGAGCGACAACCGATCTGTGCGGAGAATTGAGTGGCGGAGAATGCTGTAAAAGAGGGCTACCGGGTACCGGCGGCCCAATTTGAGGTGGAAACCGAGGTCAAGAAAAGCCGCTTCATCGCCACCGGCACTCCGGTGGGCTCTGAAACGGAGATGCGTGCGTTTATTCAAGCTCAGCGCCAGCGCTTTCCCTCCGCCAACCACCACTGTTCGGCTTACGTGATCGGTCAACCGCTGCAACCGCGTGCGGCGGGCAGCGATGATGATGGCGAGCCCTCGGGTACCGCAGGTAAGCCGATGCTCAACGTGTTGATGGGGCAGGGGGTGGGCGACTGCTGCGTGGTGGTGACCCGTTTCTTCGGCGGCATCAAGTTGGGTGCCGGTGGTCTGGTGCGCGCCTATGGTGGTGCGGTGAAGGAGCTTCTGGCGCACTGGCCGCTTGAGCTGCGTGAACCGATGGCCGGGGTGGCGCTGGAGTTTTCCTACGATCAGCAGGGCAGTATCGATGCCCTGCTCAACCGCTTCGACGTCGGAGTCGAGGGCAGTGATTATGGCGCTGCCGTCGCCCTGCAGCTGGCCCTGCCGCAACGCAATCTGGCCGGCTTTTGTGCTGCGCTGGATGAGCGCGCCCATCTTGGTGTGGTATACAGGAAGCTGTATTGAGCACAGAGGGTATCGAGATGCAGATGCAGTGGTCCCAACTGCTGACCACCAAGCGCTACGGACACGAGCAGCTCAGCGAGCAGGAGCTTGGGCGCAGCCATTTTCACAAGGATCATGATCGCATCATCTTCTCCAGCGCGTTTCGCCGCCTCGGCCGCAAGACCCAGGTGCATCCGATGGCGCTCAACGACCATATCCACACCCGGCTGACCCACTCCATGGAGGTGGGCAGTCTCGGCCGTAGCCTGGGTATTCGTGTCGGCGAGCTGATTGCCGATCAGCTGCCGACCTGGGTCAGCGCCTACGATATCGGTATGATCGTGCAGTCCGCCTGCCTGGCGCACGATATCGGCAATCCGCCCTTTGGGCACGCCGGAGAGTACGCCATACGGGACTGGTTTCGTCGTCGCAGCGATGATCCCCGATTTGACCGGCTCAGCGCGGGGGAACGCCTGGACCTGCAGACCTTCGAGGGTAACGCCCAGGGATTCCGCGTGGTGACCCGTATCGAGAACAACCTGTTCGATGGCGGACTGCGCCTGACCTACCCCACACTCGGTGCCCTGCTGAAGTACCCCTGGACCGCCGAGCGTGGCGGCAAGAAAGGCAAGTTCAGCTGCTTCCAGACCGAGGTCGAAATTCTCAATGCCCTGGCGCGGGAGCTGGGCCTGATCAGGCTCGACGAAAACTGCTGGAGCCGCCACCCGCTGGCTTTCCTGATGGAGGCTGCCGACGATATCTGTTACGCCATCCTCGACCTGGAGGATGCGATCGAACTGCATCTTTTGAGCTTCGATGAGGTCAAACCCATACTGCTGGAGCTGTGCGGCGACCTGGAGTTTGACGACGAGATCTTTGCCAGCCAGGCGTCGGCGCGGCGCAAGATCTCGGCGCTGCGCGGCAAGGCGATGGAGAACATGGTCAACTCGGTGGTAGGGGCCTTCATGGATAACCTGCCGGCGATCATGCGTGGCGAGTATAATGGTGAGCTGGTCAGCGACGGTGATCCGATGGTCCGCGACGGTATCGCGCGTGCCAAGCAGCTGGCACGGGAGCGGGTGTTTCCCGATACCCGCAAGGCGGAGCTGGAGGTGGGAGCCTATACCACACTTGGTGTGCTGCTGGAGGCGTTTATCGAAGCGGTATGGGAGCTGCACAGCAGTGGACCGGATGAGCTGGGCTATCGCAGTCAGAAGATCCTCAGCCTGATGGGGATTCATGCGCCGACGCCCGATCTGCCGCTGTATCAGTGCTATATCCGTGCGCTCGACTTCATTGGTGGAATGACCGACACCTATGCCACCTACCTGGCCCGTCAGATTGGCGGTGGCATCGGGCTTTAACGGTCTGCTAACAGAAACAGGAATAGAATAGGGTTGCGACATGTCATCACTGCAGGATCAACTCAGCCGGCTGGTGTACTCCACCGATAAAGGACGCCTCTGTCCCGAGTGCGGTAAGGAGCTGGCGGCTTGTATCTGCGACGAACTGGCTGACCAGCAACGCCTGGCGGCGTTGGATGGCATCGTGCGCATTCGCCGTGAAACCTCTGGCCGCAAGGGTAAGGGGGTTACCACAATCAGCGGCGTACCGCTGACGGAACAGGAACTCAAAGCACTGCTTAAACGCTTGAAACAGCGCTGCGGCACCGGAGGCGCGCTCAAGGATGGCGTACTCGAGATACAGGGAGATCATCGTGAACCGATCAAACAACTGCTTGAATCCGAAGGATTCAAGGTCAAGCTGGCCGGTGGCTGAAACCGTCGGACGCGGTAGCGCATTACTGGCGAGTGGCCGCGTCTTGTCGCGGCTGTTGCCGGCGCTGCTGGTTGCCGCGATCTCTCTGCCGGCGGTGGCGGAGATCTACCACTATGTCGATGACCGTGGGCGCAAGGTCTACGTGAATCGCGAGAGCCAGATCCCGCATCAATACCGTGATCAGGTGGAAACCCGCAATGAGACGGGGGCGATGAACAGTCGTCAGGAGAGGTCACCGCAAGAGCAGCAACTGAACAACCTGCGTCGGCAGATCGACAGTTCACTGGCCTCTGTCGAGAAAGCGATTGCCGAGCTGGAAACGTCGGTCAAGGTGATCGGCAACGGTGTGATTCTGCCGGTCAGGGCGGTGTATGGCGCCCGGCGGGCGGATACCCATATGCTGCTCGACACCGGGGCTTCGGGTACGGTGTTTCACCGTGAAGCGCTGAAGGGGCTGAACGGGTCCACTTACCGGGCGGGGCATGCCAGGGTGGCCAGTGGCGAGGTGATCGACGTGCATGCGATCAACCTTGATCGGATCGAGATCGGACCGTTCAAGATCAAGTCGGCGCGGGCGATGGTGATCGACCCGGTAGGACGCTCCAACCACGACGGTTTATTGGGCATGGATTTTCTGCGTCAGGTGCAATATCGCATCGATTTTGAGCGCAATCTGATTATCTGGGAACCGGAACGATATGAAGAGTTGAAGGCCAGGCGCGAAGCGCTACTGGCGCAGCAGAAGATGGAGGCCGATGACCTGATTGAGTCATTGACCTCGCAGGAGCGGGAGCCCGATTAACCCTTCAGCTGCTGCTCAGCCAGTTTCAGGTCCAGCGTTGCCTTGAGCAGACGATAGAGCTGAATCGACGCATCGATCTCCTCTTTACGGTTGGTCAGACTCTCGATATTGAGCCCAAGCGGCAAACCGAGCGGGACACAGGCTTCCACAATCTGATCCAGACTGTTCTGACAGATACGGATCGACTCCGCCAGCGGGTTATCCGCATCCAGAATACGCCAGCGAGTTGCCGCCGGTACCGAGATACCCAGCCACTCCATGAACTCCAGTGTCTGCGCGCTGCCGCAGGGGGTAAAGGTGAGCACGATGCGTTTGGGGGTGATCCCCTGCTCACGGCAGCTGCGTGCGTAACTTGCCAGCAGATCGATGGTTGCCTGAGGGTTGTAGACCGCCTGGGAGACGAAAAACTCCACGCCGTTGGTCTGCTTGTTGATCAGCCGTTCATGTTCGTTGCCCTTCAATGCATGACGTTCGGCGATGGTGACGCCGCCGAGATAGAAGGGGTATTGGTGTTCGTTCAGCGCGGCGTATGCCTGCGGCAGCGTCAGGCGAATATCGCCTTCCGACGAGGGGCTGCCGACCAGGACCAGGTTGCGTAAACCGAACTCGTTCCAGGCTTCATCCAACCAGCGCTCGAAATCCGCGCGATCACGCTGCGCCACGCTCTTATAAGTGATCGTCTCCCGATTGGATAGATCGGCAATCAGACGTGAGTACTCCCTCGGATCACGCGTTTCCTTGAACGGGAAGGGACGGGGAGTATCGATACGCGCGCTCTCATCCTGAATGTCGTAGATGATCAGCCCGTCAAACTCCAGAGCGGCTAGCCGAGACAGCAGTTTGCCGGCGATCTCCCGCATCTTCTCGTCGCTGGTGCTATCCCGTGGCGGCGTGGTTCCGATGAAGTAGACACCCCGGCTGGGGTCGGCAAATTTGTCGCGCAGGCTCTGATGCATGGTGGTTGTCCATTCTCTCGTTTAGCTGGCATGCATTATAAATGTGAAACGAATTCAGATCTTTTAGTTATATGATGAAATCTTCTGCAGTTAATGTGAACGCGCTTCATCTCCGCCACAATTGTAACGCGCTCAATCGGTCAGCAACTGTCGGGATACCAAGGTGGAAACGCTGGCCAATTTCATGACAAGCTGGTATACCCTATAAAAACAGTCGGATATGTTGGCGAAGTTTGCTGGTTAATGAGGCCGGGCAACGCTCGGTTTAGCGAAAGGGATCGTTAACGAGAGGGAAGCTAAATGAAGCAGACAGACCAGACGTTGCTGGAACAGCTGCGGATCACCGAGTTCGAGATAGAAAATCGTCAGCGCCTGTTCATGATCACCGAGCGCGATATCAAGCTGATCGTGGATGCGCGCAAGATTGTCGAAGCAGGACTCGGCGGCATCGTCGATACCTTCTACGAGATGCAGACCAATACCCCCGAGATTGCGTTGCTGATCGGTGATGCCGATACGCTGAAGCGCCTGCGCACCGCCCAGCAGCGCTATATTTTGGACCTGTTCAGCGGCGTCTACGATATCGAGTACGTCAACAACCGTCTGCGCATCGGCTTGGTGCACAAGCGGATCGGCGTCGATACCAAGCTGTATCTGTCCGCCGTCTATACCCTGAAAAGTTTACTCAGCGATCATCTGAGTCGCCATATTGCCGATATCCAAGTGCGTGCCGATACCCTCTCGGCTTTGGAAAAGGTGTTTATGTTCGATATCACGCTGGTATTCGAAACCTATATTCGCAGCCTGCTATCGGAGATCGAGGCATCGCGTGAGAAATCGGAAGAGTACGCGCGCATATTGGAGGAGAAGGTTCGTGAGCGTACCCACCAGCTGGAGCGGATGGCACGAACCGACCCGCTGACCGGGCTGCAGTCAGTACGTTATCTCAACGAGGCTCTGACCCGTTATCTGCGCATGGCGGAAAATCGGCAGGAGATGCTGAGTCTGATCTACATCGATATCAATGACTTCAAACTGTTCAATGATACCGAAGGCCATCAGCGGGGCGATGAGATACTGCGCAATGTGGGGCGCTCGATCCTGCAGGTTTCGCGAATCGAGGATAGTGCGTTCCGCTACGGCGGTGACGAGTTCTGTATCATTCTGCCGCGTTGCAATGCCGAGCAGGCGCGGGATATCTGCGTTAGCCGCCTGGTCGATGCCCTGGCGGAGGTGGATGACACTATTCTGCTCAGTATTGGAATTGCCCAGGCGGGTCCGGATAACTACCCCAGTGCGGGTCAACTGCTCAGCCAGGCCGATCGCGCCATGTACCTGAACAAGGCGGAGCAGAAGGGCGAGGATGCGGAGCTAAATCCCAGTGGCAATGGGGCTTCGGTGAGACTGGTTGGCGGTCAGGATAAGAGTGGCAGCTAAATCAACCGGTCAGGTCAGGAACAGCGAGCCCAGTCCCAGGAATACAACAAACCCGACCACATCGGTGACCGTGGTCAGGATCACCGAGCCGGACAGGGCCGGGTCGATCTTCAGCCTCTGCAGCAGTACCGGCACCATGACCCCGGACAGTGCCGCGACGGCGATATTGACGACGATCGCCAGCGATATCACCAGGCCAATGCCTGGGCTCGAAAACCAGTAGGCGGCCACAAATCCGATCACCAGCGCCCACAGTACGCCGTTAAGACCGCCTACGCTAAGCTCCTTGCGCAGCAGCGGCTTGATATTGGCGGCGCTGATCTGGCCCAGCGCCAGACCGCGGATGATCAGGGTCAGTGTCTGGCTACCGGCGATGCCGCCCATCGACGCGACCACCGGCATCAACACCGCCAACGCGACCACCTGTTGCAGGGTGCCTTCAAACAGACCGATCGCCCAGGAGGCCAGAAACGCGGTAAGCAGGTTGATGCCGAGCCAGGTGGCGCGACGGCGTGAGCTGCGCATTACCGGGGCGAACAGGTCCTCCTCCTCGTCGAGACCGGCGCTGGCCATCAGTTTGCTTTCGTAGTGTTCGTGAAGCAGCTCGAGGGCCAGGGTTTGGGTCATCCGGCCAAGCAATCGGTTGCTCTCGTCGACTACCGGCAGGGCGCTGACCTCCGCATGCTCGAACGCCTCGCTGGCATCGCGCAGTGAAGTGGTAGCCTGCAGGGGCTCAAACTCCTCGTCCTCAAGCTCTACCAGCGAAAGATGGTCGGGTTGGCCGAACAGGGCGTGGGTCTCCACCGCTCCGGCATAGCGACCGGTGCGGTCGACCAGCCATAGGTGCTGGGTATGCAGCGGAGTCTCGCGACGCAGCAAGCGCACGGCGTCGCGCACCCGGCTGTTTTGCGGCAGGATCAGCAGCTGATGATCGACGTAACGACCGATGGCGTTTTCAGCGTACTGTGCCGACCGTTCGTAGTGCTCGCGCTGGCGCTCGTCCATGCGAGCCAAAGCGATATCGACTACATCGCCAGGCAAGGATTCAGCCAGCTCGATAAGGGTTTCCGCGTCCAGGTCCGAGATCAGTTGATCCAGTGCCTGGCTATCGAAGTCACGCAGCAGCGATGCCCGTGCTTCGGTACGCATCTCGACCAGCACATCCACACGTTGCTCAACCGGTACCTGGGCCCAGCAATCGGCACGTGCTTCACGCGGCAGGGATTCCAGCAGCAATGCGAGCTGGTCCGGCTCCAGATCTTCCGATACCTCGGCGTAGAGGTTAGCGTCGACCTCATCTTCGCTACGGATAAGCTGCTCTATGCGCTGGGTGATCTCTTCGCTCATCGTCGGTCACGCAGAATCGGTGGATGGGAGCACGGGATAGCGGGCGAGCTGCGCCAGCTGGCGGTCATGATAGCGGTGTAGCGTGATCAGTGCGAGCACGGCTCCGATCAGCGCCATCAGCATGTCGGACTGGGTGTCCCAGACGTAGCCCTGGGTACCTAAGAAGGCATCGGCAGCCTCGTCCGACGCCAGCGCCACCCACCACTCAATCAGCTCGTAAAAGGCACTGAGCGCGAGGCAGAAGCAGACGACAAAGAACGCCACCCAGAAGCGGCCATTGACAAGATTCAGGCGCAGCATCACTTCACGCGCGCACAGGGCGGGTATGAAACCCTGAGCAAGATGTCCCACCTTGTCGTAGTTGTTGCGACTCTGGCCAAGCCATTCGGCTATCCAGTCGAACAGCGGTACCTCGGCGTAGGTGTAATGGCCGCCAACCATCAATATCAGGCTATGGAGCAGCACCAGCCAAAGGACCAGTGGTGTAAGCGGAAAGCGCAAGCGTGTGCTCCACAGCAAGACAAGCGCGGCCAGAGCCGGGGCGACCTCAAGAAGCCAGGTCAGACGATCCTTCGGATCCCAGCCGGACCACAATAGCCCCAGCGCAAATATCAGTATCCATAGAGGTGGCATGGCGCTATCCTTCCGCTTCGCAACCCTAATATGACTTTCAGACTAGTATAATACTGGCTTGCGCGAACCTCAGGATCAACACTCAGATGGCACTGAAATCAACTATTTATAAAGCGATGCTGAATATTTCCGATCTTGATCGGAACCATTACGCCGATTATTCGCTGACACTGGCCCTGCATCCATCGGAGACCGAAGAGCGGTTGATGATGCGTTTGCTGGCGTTCGTGCTGTTCGCCGATGAGGCGCTGAGCTTTACCCGCGGTTTGTGTGTCGACGATGAACCCGATCTTTGGCAGCATGCGCCGAACGGCGATATCGAGCGCTGGATCGAGGTGGGCTTGCCCAGCGAGAAGCGGCTGCGCAAGGCCTGCTCTCGTGCCCAGGAGGTAATACTGCTGGTCTACGGCAGTGAACAACAGGTCGATCCCTGGTGGCAGGGGGTACGCCGCTCGCTGACCCGGTTTGACAACCTGCGTGTACTGCGGATCGCTGAAGCGGAGAGTGCGGCGTTGACGGAGCTGGCGGCTCGGCAGATGCGTTTGCAGTGTACCGTTCAGGATGGCCAGCTCTGGTTCACCGGCGATGCCGGCAGTGCCGACCTGACCCCCAGTGAACTGGATCCGCTGGCCTAAGCGTTCAGTACCTTCTGCCAGAACAACGCCCGGCCGGAGTTCGGATCAAGCTCGTAACCTGCGTAACCGCAGCGGCGGTAGACCGTCTGAGCACGGCTGTTGTGCTCCAGTACCTCGAGCGTCAATTTGCAGCATCCGGTACGGCGGGCGATCCCTTCCGCGGCTTCCAGCAGCTGATCCGCAAGCCCCTTGCCGCGATAGGCGCTGGCGACTATCACATCGTGAATATTGAGCAGCGGGGCGCAGGCGAAGGTGGAGAAGCCCTCGAAGGCGTTGAGCAGCCCGGCCGGTTTGCCATCAGAGTATGCGATCAGGGTATAGCTGTCGTCGCGCTGCGCCAGAGCCAGCGGCAGGCGCTCAAGGATATCTGCCGGCAGCGGCTCACCACCGCCCATGGGGTCCTTGGCGTATTCGTTTATTAACTGCCTGAACGCATCTGCTTGCTCGGCCAACCCCAGGTCTGCTTCGATAATCTCAATATTGGGGGCAATGGGCATTGTCCTTATTCTCCTGATGCTGACTAATCGGTTGAAATTACTATTCGATGGGGGCCGCTGACAAGCAAAGCCTGAAGGGTGTATTTTCTAAACAAACGTATTAAAGTTTTCTGCTGGTTAACCGATAACCAGATTGTTGTATTCGGTCTGCTCCCTCAGCGCTTGGCACAGGCTAGACTGAAATCTGTAAACTCTAAATTCGCGGAGCTTGCCGTGGTCAATATCTACTTTCCCTCGTCGGGTCTTCAGTCTCAGACCCAGACCCCGGTTGTCAATCGTAGTGCCGACACCGCGTCGCCGAACGGGCAGCGTCAGGCGATCGATACACTGCTCGGTAAGTTGGCCGAGAATATTCCCGAGATGGGCAGTGATGAGCTGAAAGCGCTCAACGGTGCCGACTTCACGCCGGAAAAAGTTGCTACGCGCATCAGTGATTTCGTGGCCGCAGGACTGGCCTCCGCTGCACAGCGCGGGGCCAGTGATGAGCAGCTGAAAAAGCTCTACCAGTCCGCACTGGAGGGGGCCGAGGCGGGGTTTGCCGAAGCGCGTGAAGTACTCGATCAACTCGGCGTATTGCAGGGCGCGATCGCCGCTCAGGTGGATGAAACCGAGACCGCGACGCGTGACGCGCTGGCCGCAATTGCCCCGGGCGGCAATGCGCCTGTCTTCTCCAGCGACAGTATTCGTTTAGGGATCGTCGAGCGTTTCAGTAATGCCGAAGACATGGAGCTGACCATCCGCACCCAGGATGGGGATGCCGTGACCGTTCGCTTCTCGCGCAACCTGCAGCAGGAGAGTTCCCTGGCTTTGCAGAGCGATGAGAGCGGACTGGCTGCGAGTTTCAGCCTCAGCCGTTCCGAGCGTAGCGAATATCGTTTCAGCATCGAGGGTGATCTGGATGAGGGCGAGATCGACGCACTGAACAACCTGATCAAGGATGTCTCCAATCTCGCCGATGAGTTCTTCGACGGCGATGTGCAGAAAGCATTTGAACAGAGTGCGGGTCTCAATTTCGACAGCTCTGAGCTGGCCTCGATGAGTCTGACCATGAGTTACAGCCGTCAGTATGCCAGTGCGTCGAGCTATGAACAGATGCAGCAGCTGGATCAGCCCCAGGACCGTCCGGGACTTCGCCTCGGACATCTGATGAAGGCGCTGGCGGAGAGCGTTGGCGCTCCCTCGCTGGGCTTCCTCAGCGCGCCTGGTCAGTTCGGCCGCGAGCTGCTGTCCGGTTTGATCCAGCAGGACAGCCGTTACCTCGGTGCCCCTGATGAGCAGCAACAGGAGTACGATGACAACCTGTCGCGACTGATCGATGCGGTATTGCCGGTGGCCGAGAATGAGCCGGCAGCACTCTTGGACCGCGAAAACGCCGAACTGTAACGCTTCAGAACCTAAGGGCGTTGTTCTATACCGTACCGGCTGAAAGACAGTCTGCCGTTACGGAAGATAACGCCCTCAGCCTCCAATCGCTCCATCTGTCGTTTATAGGCATCGCTGCCCTTGGGGAACGAGGACTCTCCCCTGGCGTTGACCACGCGATGCCAGGGCAGACCCGTATCCTTGGGCAGTTTTTTTAGCGTTGTGCCGACATAGCGTGCGTGGTTGGGGTAACCGGCCAGCGTGGCGATCTGGCCGTAGGTTGCTACCTTGCCCTCGGGAATCGAGGCGACGATCTGCCAGATCAGTTCATTAAGTGGCGCCGTCTGCATTCGCTGTCGTCCGAGGGCTAGGGGCGGAACGAGTAGGAGAGGGCGATGGAGCCAAACTTGTGGCTCCCGTCCTGGTCACGGAACTGTTCGCTACGGTAGTAGCGCGCCAACGACAGTTTCCAGTGATTCCAGGTGGCGGCCACGCCCCATGCCGCGTCACCGACCAGAGGTTCTTTATCCACCGAGTGGCTGTCGCGGAAACTGTTGCCGTCGAGGAAAATGTCGCGCAGCACCCAGCGGCCGTCCAACGACAGAAATGTGTGGATACCCCACTCGTTGTGCAGTCTCGGATCCACCGACATCGGGGTGCTGTTGTCGCCACCGGTACGCAGGGCCGAGGTGCCGAAATCCAGTGGCAGGTTGTAGCCGATGCGGTATTCGGCACCGGTATTCAGGTAGGTGGCTACGTTACCGAGACTACCGCCCGCGTGGCCGATCAGGTCATGCTGAAAGTTGTCGAACAGACCACCAAACAACAGGCGCTGCTTGTACTCATAGATCAGCTGAATGCCGGGCTCGTTGTGCAGCTGATTGTCCCAGCCTTTGAATCTCTTGAAACCGCGCAGGTCGTGTATCAGGTTCTGGCTCTCCTCCGCCAGTGACCAGGGGCCGACCACACCCAGGTTGGCCTCGAAGGAGTTGAGCTTGTGCCGCGTCTGCGTATGGTAGCCAAAGCCAAGGTATAGCCAGCCGGCGTAGGGGCGGTCGTCGGGATCGAGCGTGGTGCGTTCCCTATCGGCCGGGGTATACATCTGCTGGCCGAGGGTGATGATCAGTCGGCGGCTAGGCTCCTTCTCGAACTTGGCCGGCTGCGGATCGAGCACGCTCAGTGTCCGGTTGGCGCTACGTATCCAGGCGGGAATCGCCGGATCATCGATAAAGCTGTCGATCACCGGCGAGACCCAGGACGCTCTAACGCCATTGGTGTACTGCTGGTCGGTATCGGCGAACAGGTCATTCTCCAGATACAGATTCAGTGTCCAACTGTCGTCGCCCGGCTGAGCCCGGCTCATTGTCGGTGCCGTGCCCAGCAGCAGAGCACAGGCAAGCGCGGCATACTTGGCAGACACGGCTTACTTCTTGAGCCACTTGCCGTCGGGGGTGCGCACATACTCACCGTCGGCGGCGCGCTTGATCAACCGCTCGCCGGTGCGCAGCTCCATGATCTTCAGCTCTACGCCGGCCTCTTTCGCCTTTTCGATATACAGCGCTTTGCGCTGGCCGTTGATATCGTCGACCAACGCCTTCACCTCGCCGCTCGGGCTGCCGGTCACGACTCCAAGATAACCGCTGCTCTGCTCGCCAACCAGGCCGCGGGCTTTGGCCTCATCCAGGGTCAGAGCAAAGACGGGGCTCGCCAGCAGAATCAGCAGAGCAGCCAATGTCGCGCGCAGGTTAATAACTTTCATGATGCTTTCCTTTCTCAGAATAGATCGCTGTTCTCTTCAAGCAGCGTGTCGATCTGCTTGTCCACCTTGACCAGAATCTCGTGTTCAATCTTGACGTTGAGGTTGATGGTGATCGGGTCCGAGGGAGCGGCAATCTGCACCGTTGGTGTGCAGGCGGTTGTCATTAGCAGCGCAATTGGCAGAGCGAGCCAGAACGAACCTTGTTTCAGCATAGTCGGTACTCCTCCGCAATTATTGAATTCGTCATCTACAGGGTCTCATGGCCGAGCTTAATAGGGTCTTAAGGCTCAGCGTGTCAGCTGCTTTTGCAGTGACTCACCGATCCGTTGTGATATCTGCAGCGATCTTAACAGCTGTAACAGGTTCTCCTCGATATTGAGCGTAATATCGATCGGGCGCCCCTGCTGCCAGTCCGGGTTCTGACCCTGAAGGCGGCTGTTCAGTTCCAGATCGCCGTTGGGCGTGTAGTGAACACCCAGATCAAGCTGATCCAGTTGCAGGTTGCTCAGGGCCGACAGCGCCAGTTGCAGGCCCGGATTGGATTGTGCTGCCAGTTCCAACTCTGTGCTGGGTTGATAGCGGATCCAGCCGGGGGTAGTGCTACTGATATGACCGTTGCTGATCTCAATATCCTGGCCCTTGATCCTGATCGGTAAGGTACCGCTTAGCGCCGTTTCGCCGGTAAGGCCCGGTTGTTGATACAGGCGCAGCGCTTCGCTGAGTTGAATCTGCTCCAGCGTTGCCGTGGTTTCGAAACTGGGTGCCGTTGGGTCAAAGGTGATTGCCGGAAGCTCGATCCTCCCGCCGAGCAGGTTCAGCGTCAAGGGTTGGGTGGTCATCTGCGCACTACCGTCCCGGTTCTGGCGATAGCGGTAAGCCAGCTGCGTATCGCGGATATCGATGCCGGTGCGCAGCAGATCGGCATGCACTACGCCGCCGGAACTGAGGCTGCCGTTGCGCCGGTACTGCACATCGAGGTCGGCATCGACACCCTCTGCCTCGATATGGTCGGCCCAGGTCAGATCGGTACTGCGCAGGGCGACCGCTGCCGACACGGCGGCGTCGCCGGGGGAGGGACCGGTCAGTTGGCCGCTGAGCCTGAGTTCACCGCGATTCAGCACCAGGTCTGAGGGCCAGGCTGCCAGCCATTGCCGCAGCAGGGGCTGCAGGCTGGGCAGGTTCAGCGGGGAGGCCCGCCAGTCGGCGTGGAAATCGGTAGCGGAGAGCCGCCAGTCGGCATTCAGCTCTGTCTCGGGAGTCTGGGTCTGCAGTCGCAGGGTGCCGCGAGCTGTGTCGGGATGCCATTGACCTGACAGTTGAGTGGCAATGCTCGGCAGCTGCTTGCCGGCAACCGCCAGATCCAGCTTTTTGCTGTTGAGCCGGAATTCCACACCCAGGGGGACTGGTTGGATCTGCAGCCCGACCTCAAGCGGCGAGAGTGAGAGCGAGTCCACCCCATCCAGCTCCATACCCTCCGGCGTCACCACCAGCTGGATCGGACCGGGTTCAGTTCGGGCTCCGTCGAGCGAGTGAACCAGCTCAAATGGCCGCTCCAGCCGCAGGCGGATATCCTGTACGGCCCAGCCGGGTGCATGGACCGCCTTTCCCCCGACACTGCTACCGGGCAGGACCCGTAGCTGCAGTTCGGAGGCGGACAGGGAGGCATGGGCAGTCAGCTCCAGATCGCCATGCTCAGCTTCGATTTCATCGATCGAGAGCGCACCGCTTCGCAGGCTCAGGTTTGAGGAAAGCTCCGCAGATAGGGCCTGAATCAGTTGCGTGCCATCCAGTGGCAGTTGAGCCGGCCAGTGTGTCGTCAGTTGCGCATCCAAGCGCCCTTCGGTCAGGGCAACGGGATAGTTCGGTAGCAGGGATTGCAACCATTGCTGTAACGGGATCAGCTCGATATTGCTGCTAAGCGCTGCGCCCCATGTGCTCCCTTCAGTATTCAATTTGCCGCTGACTTGCGCCATGAGCATGTTGTTACGCAGCAGCGCCAGACTGAGTTGTTGATCCGACTGCAGCCGCAGGTCCAGGTAGACCGGTGCCAGGGTCTCCTGCTGTTGCGGCGTTATATCCAGCTGCATGCGACTGAGCAGCTGCTCACGCGTGAGGTCGATATTGCCCCGCGCATTCAGGCTGGGTTGGTCAGGGGCTTGGTAGTCGATTTGGGCCTCGCCAATGACCAGGCGGCGGGCAGGTGCGTACTGGAACAGCAGCGTCGGTGGCACTTGGTTGAGGTCAAAGTTTTCGGCCGCGCTGGTCTCAATCCTGGCTTCAATACTGCGCTCGGCGGTGATCTCGATCTGCACGCGAGGGATGCGGATCTCACTGATTTCACGGTTCAGCAACAGCCGTCCTGGATCAAACAGGATGCTGATGTCGCTTGCCTGCAGATTGATCTGGCGCTCATCACCTCGCTGCGACAGCGACAGGGAGGGGATTTCGAGACTGCTCCAGCCGGGGTGGGTTAGCTCTATCCTTGGGGTGTGAAAGCCCTGGTCGCTAAGCCACTGTTCGATCAATGAGCGGGCAACGTAGGGCAGGGCAATATACAGCAACAGGAGTAGCAGGGGGACGGGTAGCAGTAACCACAGCAGTTTTCGCATCTCGTCTCCCTGTCGTGGGTATCAATCCTTTTTGCGTACCACGTTCAGACCGTCGCGCAGGGTCAAGAATACATTCTCCACGTCCGGATCGGCGGCGATTCGGCGGTTGGTCTCCACCAGAATATCGTCGATCTCCGACTCGGGCTGCAACACCTTGCCGGACCAGAGCACATTGTCGAGCACGATCAGCCCACCTGGACGGGTCATCTCCTTGACCCGCTCATAGTAGTTAAGATAGTTGCGTTTGTCGGCATCGATAAAGGTGAAGTCGAGTGCCATGTCCAGTTTCTCAATGGTTTCCAGGGCTCGGCCGAAGATCACTTCGATCTTATGGCCATGTTCGCTGCGGTCGAAAAAACCCTGGGCGAATTCGATGGCACGAGGGTTGGTTTCGCAGCAGACCAGGCGGCCATCGTCCGGCATCCCCTCGGCGATAGACAGCGCCGAATAGCCGGTAAACATGCCGATCTCCAGTGCCTGTTTTGGCCTGACCATCGCCGACAGCAGCTTCAGCGTACGGCCCACCAGACGGCCGGAGAGCTTCTGTGGCCAGCCCATATTCAGGTTGGTCTGATCGATCAGTTCCTGCAACAGCGGCGGTTCGGCACTGGTTTGCAGGTAGGCGTAGTCTTCGATAGCTTCATCAACAAGAAATTCGGGCATAGGGGGAACGCTAATAGTGGTGAATGAAAAGTCGGGTGAATCAAGGGTGCCAGTTTACCATTTTTGGCCGTTAGCCGATGCCTGCTGAAATATCATCTGTTGCTATCTGCCGTTACAATTGGCGACTCATACACAAGGAGGCGCCATGGCCGAACCACTCTACATCTTTCTTTTCGCGGGAATCGTATCGATGTCCGCAGCGCTCAGTGCCGGGGCGTTGAACAAGCAGCCCCAGGAGAAGCGGCCTGCGTTCATGCAGAAGCCGAATGGGCAGATCACGGTGATCATGGCAGGGAACTTCGGCGCGCTTACTCTGCTGGGTGCGATGGCGTTTGGCTTTCTGAAACTGCATTGGTGGATACCGCTGTCCTGTATGTTTATTACCTTCCCGATAGTGCATCTGTTGATCTTTCAGCGTGTGCTCGGCGATCTGAAGGCGCTGATACTGATGCTTCCGTTGACGCTGCTGGCGGCAGTATCGCTCTACTATTATTGGTAACCGCGGGAGGAGGCGATGATCTCGGTTGTAGGGTTTGGGTCATTACTGTCGGAGCGGTCGGCGCGGGATACAGTGCCGGGCTTGAACGACTACCGCTTGGTCAGGGTGCCCGGTTTTCGCCGCATCTTTAACAAGGTGGGAATAGTGTTCATCGCCGGTCATGGTCAGCCAGCCGACAGTCTCGAGGTCTCCTCCTGTTCCACCGAACCCTGCTCAACGATATCGATCATCGCCGCCCAGTTTGAGTGCCCGGTCGACCAGTTCACCGAGCTGTACGAGCGGGAGCACCGCTATCGTTGGATCGAGGTGGTGCCTATCGATCTGGAGGGCCGGCCGCAGATCGCCGCGCGCATGTGCACCGGCTATACCGATCTGGAGTATCGGCTGAACAAATGCGTGACCGAGGATGAGTACCACGAGCGGGTTGGGCGCCATTATCAGGGCGCAATCTGGCGCGATGATATTTTGCCCTTTCCACGTTATCTGAAGTTTTGCCTCGTCTCCGCGGCGGCACATGGCGATGAGGTACTGGATAACTTTCTCGATACCAGCTTCCTCGCCGATGGCCGCACCAGTATACGCGACTACCTGATCACCAGGCCGGAGCTGGTGCCTTCGTCATTACGTGAGCGCGTGTGCTGAACGGCGCGACATCTGTCGTTAGCCAACGTTTTTTGCGCGCCGGGCAAAACGCAGCTCATCGATCAACAGCTTAATATCCCCTTAAGCCAGTACAGGCATACCTCTACGCTGAATGCTTGTCAGCAGGCGAGCAGGCCGTTGTTCGCCCTGGCGCCTGACGGGCCAGGTGGGGAGATCAGCGATGAATATACGCGTACCAACTGCAGCTATTGGCTCTAGCTTTTGTCTGCTCAGCCAGGGGCGTCAGCTACTGCTGCAGCCGCTTGTACTCGCCATCCTGCTACAGGCGATCATCAGTATGGAGCAGCTGGATCTGCTTTTCGCCAGTTGGCTCTACGCTCAGGAGGGCTATGGCTGGGCGCTGCGAGACAGCTGGTTGTTCGGTGAACTGATCCATAAGGGAGGGCGGGATCTCAGCATTGCGTTGCTGCTCGGCATGATGGGCATGCTTGTTTTAAGTTGGTGGCATCCTGGGTTGACCCGGTGGCGCCGTGTTTTGGGGTATCTTGTGGTAGCGCCGGCGCGGCCAGTTTGCTGGTGGCGTTGGCTAAGCAGATGACAGGAGTCGAATGCCCCTGGAACCTGCAACCCTTTGGTGGAACTCAGGTCTATCTGCCGCTGTTGCAGCAGTTGCTGCAGGGCGGTGGTGACGGGGTCTGCTTCCCCGCCGGTCACGCTAGTGCCGGCTATGCCTGGCTGGCACTTTACTTCGCGGCGAAAACAGCGGCACCTCGTTGGCGCTATGCCGCGCTGGCGGTGGGATTAGGCGGCGGCCTACTGTTTGGGCTCTCGCAGCAGCTGCGTGGCGCCCATTTTCTCTCCCATGACTTATGGAGCATGGTGCTTTGCTGGTATGCCGTGATGCTGTTGGCCAGACTGATGCTCCCCGCGCATAGGAACTAAATCCGCCACGCCTGCTCTATTGATGCCATTGTTCATCTGGCAGCAACTGCTCTACCTGCCGCCAATATGACCGTCTCAGTGAAATCACTGCTGTTTCTTGCTGGGATTCTAAAATCAAAAGTACATTGTGAATTTTTGTGATTAATCAAAAATAAAAAATGATATTTTGGTGTTTAATCAAAATTCAATATTGATATTTCGTGTTTTATTCAAAATTAAATATTGATTTTTACTTTTTATCTATTCATGAAAGTTTTTTGATATTGCTTTTGGTAAGCGGCAAATCTTTTCACCTCTACCTTCCTTAGCGGCTTGAAATAAAAAGAAATTCCCCTTTAGTGCGGCAAAGTTCTGCCGATATGACACATTATGGATTTGTTGATTTTTTAAACAGGTCTACGTAATACTTGCTCTACAGACAGCATCAAAAATGGGTTTTCAAGAGTGGCGCGTTTCTTGCTGTAAAACTTTTTGAAAATGAGGGTTTCGGTGCTGCAGTTACGATTTATACCTGTTAACACAGACAGCCGACTCAAACGACTATGACGATTGCAAATAACATGATTGTGGCGCTCGATATCGGCACATCCAAGGTGGTGTGTTTGGTCGGTGAAGTGACGCCGGGTGGCGATATCGAAATTGTCGGCTTCAGCTCCCAGCCTTCGCAGGGGCTCAAGCGTGGTGTCGTGGTCAATATCGAGTCGACCGTAGGCTCCATTCAGCGTGCGGTCGAGGAAGCTGAGTTGATGGCCGGTTGCAAGATTCACTCGGTGACAGTGGGTATTGCCGGTAGCCATATAAACAGTCTGAACTCTCATGGCATCGTGGCGGTGCGAGACCGGGAGGTCAACGAGTACGATCTGGAGCGGGTGATCGATGCAGCCCGAGCGGTGGCGATTCCGGCAGATCAGAAGATCCTGCATATTCTGCCGCAGGAGTACCTGATCGATAATCAGGAGGGGATCAAGGAGCCGCTGGGAATGTCCGGCGTGCGCCTGGAGGCGAAAGTACATCTGGTCACCGGGTCGATCAACTCGGTACAGAATATCGAGAAGTGCATCCGCCGCTGTGGACTGGAGGTGGATGCTGTGGTGTTGGAGCAGTTGGCTTCCAGCCAGGCGGTGCTGACGGACGATGAGCGCGACCTCGGGGTCTGCATGGTCGATATTGGCGGTGGTACCACCGATATTGCCATCTATACCCATGGTGCTATCCGTCATACGGCGGTGATACCGATTGCCGGTGACCAGGTGACCAATGACATTGCGATGGCGTTGCGCACACCGACGGTCAACGCCGAGCAGCTGAAGATCAAATACGCCTGTGCGCTGGCTCAGCTGACCCGTGCCGACGAAGTGATCAAGGTACCCAGCGTGGGTGATCGACCGGCTCGCGATCTATCTCGTCAAGCGCTGGCTGAGGTGGTTGAGCCCCGGTATGAGGAGTTGTTCAACCTGATTCAGGCGGAGATCCGACGCTCCGGATTCGAGGATCTTATTGCTGGCGGTATTGTGTTGACCGGCGGGACCTCGAAGATGGAGGGAGCGGTCGAACTCGCTGAAGAGATTTTCCATATGCCGGTGCGCCTGTCGAAACCGCAGGGGGTCAGAGGAATGGAGGATCTGCTCGGCAATTCGATCTACGCGACGGCGATTGGCTTGTTGCACTACGCTCGACAGTCGATAGGCGCGGTTGAGCAGGAGCCGCTGGCGGCGCGTCGGCAGCAACCGGTAGAAGAGCGCAGCAGCTTTCAGTTCCCGGATATGTTCGGGCGCATGAAGGCCTGGTTGCAGGGAAACTTTTAGTCGCGGAGCCGCCTTTCTGGGCTCCGCGAGTGTCGGGTCGAGTGGTGACGGATCCGGTACAACAAAAATGAGTAGATGCAGAACCAACCCGACGTCAGAGCGGGACATGCAAAACCTGGAAGGAGACGCAGAGATGTTTGAATTGATTGATAGCGTACCGCAGAGTGCAGTTATCAAGGTCGTCGGTGTTGGCGGTGGTGGTGGCAATGCCGTCGATCATATGGTGAGCTCTGAAGTTGAAGGGGTGGAGTTCATTTGCGCCAACACCGATGCTCAGGCGCTGGGCAAGATGGCCGCACGCACCGTGCTGCATATCGGTGGCGAGCTGACCAAGGGGCTGGGTGCCGGAGCGAATCCGGAAGTGGGCCGTTCGGCGGCGCTGGAAGATCGTGATCGTATCGCCGAGGCGCTTGCCGGAGCCGATATGGTGTTCATCACCGCCGGCATGGGGGGTGGTACCGGTACCGGGGCGGCGCCCATCGTAGCTGAAGTTGCGCGCGAGATGGGAATCCTGACCGTGGCCGTGGTGACCCGTCCGTTCCCGTTCGAAGGGCGCAAGCGGATGAAGGTTGCGGATCAGGGCATTCGCGAGCTGCAGGAGAGTGTCGACTCTCTAATTATCATCCCGAACGAGAAGCTGCTCCCGGTTCTGGGTAAGAACTGCAGTCTGATCCAGGCTTTCAGTACCGCCAACGATGTATTGAAGGGTGCGGTGCAGGGGATCGCCGACCTGATCATCCGTCCGGGTATGATCAACGTCGACTTCGCCGACGTGCGTACCGTGATGTCCGAGATGGGCATGGCGATGATGGGTACCGGTCGGGCCAAGGGCGATAACCGTGCACAGGAAGCCACCCAGGCGGCGATCAACAGCCCGCTGCTGGAGGATGTGGACCTCAAGGGTGCCAGCGGCATCCTGGTCAACATTACCGCAGGTATGGATCTCGGTCTTGGTGAGTTTTCCGAAATTGGTGATCTGGTTGAGGAGTATGCCTCAGAAAACGCCACCATCGTGGTCGGTACCGTTATCGATCCCGATATGAGCGAGGAGATCAAGGTAACGGTCGTGGCCACCGGTCTGGCGAAGGCCGAGAGCCAGGCGGTTCGGGTCGCCAACGGCGGCACAGCGACCACAACGACCCGTGTGGCCAAGAATGTGACCACCGACTTTGCGCAGATGGAGCTGCCGACGGTCATGCGTAATCGTCAGAGCGAAGATCGCGCAGTGAAACCGGAACCGACCGAAATGAAACGTACCGGTACCGACGATATGGACTTCCTGGATATTCCCGCCTTCCTGCGTCGACAGGCGGACTGACACTTCGCTGGAAAGAAGCGTAACCGAAACGGTTTACGAACCGTCCAGGTTTCCCGCCTGAGTTCTGCATTTCTCAGGCGGGTTTTTTCGTTTTGCCTGTCAATAAAAGCGTTGCGCGGAGCCGACTGCGGCCGAAGCGTGCCATCGCTTGAAACTCCTCCAGCCCTACCGGAACGTCGATATAGTCGGTCTCGCTATGCCAGGGATCGCGATCGAAGTCCGGATCACTGATATACACATGGCGTGTATCCGCAGACCCGATCACGACCCAATGGGGTGCCTTGTTGCGGTTGAGCCGCCAGGTGCTGATCAGCGTGACCGCCACCGCGCCCTGCTGCAGTCGACCGACCAGCGTGTTTAGATCCAGTTCGGCGTTGACCAGGTCGATACCGGTAGTCCCTATCTGCTGCATATAGTCGTCATGCACCAGCTCGATGACGCTCTTTTTCTGCGGGTCGCGGACGCTGTCGATAAAGGGCGTATTGGCCGGCGTAACGAATAGACTGACATCGAATCCGCGCTGCCAGGCGCTCAAGGCCAGGCCGTGGGGGGAACAGCCGCCGTGCCCGGAGGTCATGTAAATGGTGGTCGATTCCCGCCAGATCCGTAGCTCCTCCATGCGACTCATCGAGCGTTGCGGATCCAGGCGTTTCATCGCCATCATCAGACTGGCCGGACCGCAGGTGAACGGGGTGCTCTGTTCATAGTACTCGGTACGCGGCTGTGGCCTCTGCGCTCGCCTGCGGATGGTTTTTTCCATTCGCCAGGCGTCGCTGCCATCTTCGTAATAGGCGGCGATCTGGCCGAAACGGTGGTAACCGCTGCGCTCGTACAGGCGGATAGCGCTTTCGTTGAGCACGCTTACCTCCAGCCGCATGAACGCACTCTCATGGCCTAACGCCTGCTGCTCGGCGGCCTCCAGTAACCGCGAGGACACCCCTTGGCCGCGCCACTGTGGTGTTACCGCAATCGAGTAGAGCCGTGCCAGGTTGGTGCCGGAGCGGTAGAGCACTAGCGCATAGCCACCGATCAGATCATCCTGTTCGGCAAGGATCAGGTCCGCATGTTCGGATTTCAGCATATGGCTGAAATTGCGTCGTGAGAGGCGGTCGCCATTGAAACAGATCCGCTCGAGTTGGCAGAGCCGGTCCAGGTCGCTGCGCTGTGCCGGGCGTATCAGAATGTTGTCCATGGCGGGAGGGACTCAGCAGGGTTTGGCTTGATGCTACACCGCCAGAAGGGCAAAAACCACGGCGTCTGTGCAGAAGAATTTCCGCCTTGGGATGGGCAGTGACGCGAACCGCGCGCATACTTTCCAGCGACAACTTTGGAGGGCGATAGATGGCCGGTTTTTACGTTGTGGTAGATGATCTTGATGACTGGGCACCCTATTTCCCCAGCCGGGATGTGATCTCGTTTGAGCAGTACATGGCGTTACCGGCTGCGGAGGGTAGGGCGCGTACCCGCGTGATCAACTGCTGTCGCAACTCCCGTGCCCTGGGGCGTGGGTATTACTGTTCGCTGTTGGCCGAGGCGCGAGGGCATAACGTGATCCCCTCGGTTCAGGTGATCAATGATCTGCGGCGAAAGTCGCTGTGGTCGCTGGAGCTTGAAGGCGTTGAAGCGGCACTGGACCGCCTGGCTCTGGCCGATGGTGATCAGTCCGAACGTCTGGATCTCAAGGTCTTTTTCGGTGAAATCGATACCCCGCAGTTGGCACCCCTGGCGCATCAGCTGTTTGAGCGTTTCCCTATCCCTCTGCTCGAGGTTCGCTTGGTGCGGGATCGTGGCTGGCATATCCAGCGTATACGTCAGGGGGCGTTGCGTGACCTGAGGCTCGAGAGTGATCAGGAGCGGTTTGCCCAGGCCCTGGACCGCTTCAGCAATCGTATCTGGCGCAAACCGCGAGCACGTAAACATTACCGCTACGATCTCGCCATGCTGGTCGACCCCAAGGAAAAGCTTCCGCCGAGCGATAGGGCGGCAATTGCACGCTTCGTCCGCGCCGGCAAGCGCCTGAGCATCAATGTGCAGCTGATCGGCAAGCAGGATTATCAGCGCCTGGCCGAATATGATGGCTTGTTCATCCGAGAGACCACGTCGATCGATCATCACACTTACAGGTTCGCCCGCAAGGCCGCCGCCGAAGGATTGGTAGTGATGGACGATCCGACCTCTATCCTGCGCTGTACCAACAAGGTGTATCTGGCCGATCTGCTGCGTACCCATAAGGTTCCAACGCCCAAGACGCTGATCGTCAGCGACGCCCGTCATGAAACGGTGACGACAATCATCGAAACCCTCGGTCTGCCGGTGGTGTTGAAGATACCCGATGGCGCATTCTCGCGCGGTGTGGTCAAGGCCGAGTCGGAGGAGGTGCTGGCGCGTGAACTCAAGCATTTACGCCATAACTCGTCGCTGATACTGGCACAGGAGTTCATGTACACCGATTACGACTGGCGCATCGGAGTGTTGAACAACAAACCTCTCTATGCATGTCGCTATTTCATGGTGCAGGATCACTGGCAGATCTATCGGCATGAAGGGGGCGGAGAACCTGATTCCGGTGGCTTCGATACGCCAGCCATCTGGGAGGTGCCACGCAAGGTGCTGGATGTGGCACTGAAAGCGACGCGCCTGATCGGCGATGGTCTGTATGGCGTGGATATCAAACAATCAGGGGATCGGGTGGTGGTGATCGAGGTCAACGACAATCCGAGTATCGATTCCGGGGTGGAAGACCTGCAGTTGGGCGGTGCGTTGTACCACGAGATTATGGCCGAGTTTCTCAGGCGCATGGAGCTTAAGCGGCAGATGAGGGTTTGACGCCGGTAAGGGCTGGTTCGGTTAGGGGGGGCGGTGGACAAGGGCGGGGATATTCGTTCTACTAACTCATTATCGGTTTCGGTATTGATGCCCTGACTCACATAAAAGTGCGGTTGGAGGCCTGCGTGCATCCAACTCTAGAGGTTTTTATTACTTATGCGAGTGTTACTCAGCACCCTCCTCTTTTTGGCGGCAATGCTGCTTGGCCCGCTGGGCTGGAGTGCACCTCTATCAGCCCCGGAGGGGCGCGTTATCCTCAGTGTGAGCGGAAACATAACCAAGACCAATGCGCCGGAGCGATCCGATTTTGATCTTGCAATGCTGGAGTCCTACCCGCTGTATGAGCTTGAGATGGTGACGCCTTGGACCGAGGGGACGCAGCGTTTTCAGGGCGTGGCGCTCAAAGAGCTGCTCCAGTCGCTGGGCGCCAAGGGCGATACGTTACGTGCCGTGGCCTTGAACGACTATCACGCAACCATCGACCTCAAAGAGCTGGCCGATATGCCGGTGCTGATCGCCGTTAAGCTGAACGGCAGTCATATGCGAGTTCGCGACAAGGGACCGTTGTGGATTGTCTATCCAATGGACTCCTTTTCCGCCGCTGACCGGCCACGTCATGAAGCGAACATGGTTTGGCAGTTGCGCTCACTTGAGATCCACTGATGCCGCGTTACCAGGTGCTGCGCGTTGTATTGCTGCTGTGTGTGGTGGTGGTGTTTGCCGCCAGTACCCTGATCAGCTATCAGCGTCACGTGGAAACCGCGCAGTTACTGACCGTAACCCAGAAAGGGGGCGGTTGGGCAGCCTCTGAACTTGCGTTCGAGCTGCTCCGGTTTACGCATATGCTGGAAACGGTCGGAGCAGGGCGCGGGACTGCGGATGAGTTGGCGCTGCGTTTTGACCTGCTGTGGAGTCGCATCGAAGTTCTACAGGAGGGCAGTGAAACCAGCGAGGTTCGAGAAGTGCCCGGCGCAGTAGCGTTGCTGGATGAGCTGCAGGCAACGTTAACCCTTATCGAACCCAGTGTGCTATCGCTAAAGCCGGGTGAAGCCGCTGTCGCGGACCCGCTTGTGGATCGACTGCGTCCCTTCGAAGCGCGAGTTCGAGCCTTCAACGTTGACAGTTATAACGGTCCGGAGGCGCTGGAAAGGATCCGCCGTGTCTTTGAGCTCAATTGGCTTGTCAGCGTATCGATCACCGGTCTGGTGCTGAGCGGTACCCTTTTGATTCTGATGCTGATACGGGAGAGCAGTCGAAGCCGACACCAATCGTTGCACGACGAATTGACCGGTCTTCCCAATCGAAAATTTATCAATCAACAACTTAAGTCCGCGGCGAGAGATGCCAGTCGGAACGGCACTCTGCTGGGTGTTCATGTCATTGATCTGAATAACTTCAAAGAGATAAACGATACACTGGGGCACAGTTACGGTGACCAGCTGTTGCAGCAGGTCGCGCAACGCCTGTGTGGCAGTATCGGTCCGAACGACACCGTAGCTCGGCTGGGTGGGGATGAGTTTCTGGTGATACAGGAGCGGATAACGCAGGCGGATGACTGTACCCGGCTGTCCAAGACGCTGTGTGGGCGGATCGGTCACGAAATGGTGCTGAGTGGCAGCCGCGTCTACCCTTCAGCCAGTTTGGGCGTCAGCATCTATCCAGTCGACGCGGATGATGTTTCTCAGGTGCAGATCAATGCCGATCTGGCGATGTACAGGGCCAAGCGTGACGGCGGTGTCAGTTATCGCCGTTTCGAGCCAGAGATGAACGACTCTCTACAGCGCGCGAATACGCTGGCCAGGGAGTTGAAAACGGCAATTCAGGGCGATGAGTTATCGCTTCATTACCAACCAGTTGTCGCCTTCGACTCCGGCAAGATTGTTTCGGTTGAGGCATTGCTTCGCTGGCACAATCCTCAGTATGGCTATGTCTCTCCCGTGGAGGTGGTGGCAATTGCTGAGCAATATGGGCTGGCGCTGGAGTTGAACGAGTGGGTTATCAAGCAAGCCTGTCTTCAGTATCAGTATTGGGTTTCGTTGGGTCTCGAGACGGTATGTGTCGCCGTTAATATCTCGCCGTCGATGTATGTACTGCATGATCTGGCAGCATCGCTAACCCGCCTGCTTCGGGAGACAGGCATGCCGCCGGAGCGTCTGATCGTCGAGGTGACGGAAGATACCACAATGCGTGATATTGAGAGCTCCCCGGATACCCTGCATAACCTCAAAACGCTGGGCGTGCAGATTGCACTGGACGATTTCGGCACCGGTTACTCGTCACTGAATCATCTCAAGCGGCTGCCGGTGGATAAGTTGAAGATCG
Source organism: Marinobacterium zhoushanense (assembly GCF_014641945.1). Classification (GTDB taxonomy): domain Bacteria; phylum Pseudomonadota; class Gammaproteobacteria; order Pseudomonadales; family Balneatricaceae; genus Marinobacterium_D; species Marinobacterium_D zhoushanense. The sequence goes on along the minus strand of NZ_BMIJ01000001.1, from coordinate 242,564 downwards.
ATCGCAGCTTTATCCAGGACCTGAACATTACCCCCAAGGACCCGCGGATCATACGCAGTATCGTCAATCTGGCCGAGAGTCTGGATCTGCAGGTCATCGCCGAGGGGATAGAGTTTGTGCAGAATGTCGATGATCTGATCGCGGAGGGCTGCCTGCTGGGCCAGGGCTACCTGTTCTCCAAAGCGGTCGACAGCGAGCGGATTGTCGAGATGCTAAGCGCCCAGGGGCAGGGTATCCCTCTGTTTCAGTTGGGCGCTGACGAGAGAATCGTTCAGCGCATCTGAAACAGGGCCTGAGAGCGGTTCCGCTGTTCTGTCAAGCTGCCCACCTGGCTGGCGGAAACAAACTAGCTGGCGGAAACAAAGGTGTATCGGCAGTTCTCACGCAGAAAGGCTTCCGATAGCTCGAAACTGACGGCTTGGCGCCGTATCGGGCAGGTGAAGGCGAGTGCGGTGGCGAACAGTTGCAACCCCTCCTCATTTTTGTTGCCCTCTCCGTAACGCGGATCGCCGATCACCGGATGGCCGATGGCGGCCAGGTGTCGACGGATCTGGTGGGTACGCCCGGTATCGATCTCGATCTCGGCCAGGCTGACATTACGGGTCTGATCGTAGGCGATAGCGCGGTAGCGGGTCAGCGCCGGCTTGCCGTCGAGGCGGGTGTCGATGGTGCCGCTTTCCGCCAGCTGGCCTAACACCTGTGCACGATAGCGTTTGCCGATCTGCCGCTCCTGAAACATCGAAGATAGCTTGGCGGCGACACCGGCTTTGTGCGCGATCAGCATCAGGCCGGCGGTTTCGCGGTCGAGTCGATGCACTGGGAAGGTGGCACGTTTGGGCTCAAGGCTGAGCTCGGCAATCCGCAGCAGCGACAGGTGGTCGCCAAAGTCGTTGCCCTGGGCCAGTACCCCAGCGGGTTTGAACCAGACCGAGTAGCCGCCGGCGTCATGCAGGCACTTGGGCGCGTCGGCACTGCGTGCCAGCAGATCCGCATCGTAATAAAGCTGGACATGGTCACCCTTGCGCAGCACCTCCGTGGCCTTGCGCAAGCGCTTGCGGCTGCGACCGCGCTTGAGCCAGACGGCGCCTTTGCTCATCGCATCCTTAATCCGCTGGCGTGACAGCCCGCTCTCTTGCGCCAAAAGGTCTGTCGCCTTGATGCCATCATGGCTTTGTTCGATCTGGCGATCCAGGGTTATCTGCATGTTGCTGTCTCTGTAGTCTGTTTGCGTGCCACCAGCACGAACTCGCGGTTGCCGTCGCCGCCCAGGATCGGGCTGTCGCTGACATCCAGCGTTTCCAATCCCAGCATGCTCAGTTGTGTCTCGATGCGCTTGCGAACCTGCGGGTATAGGCTGGTATCACGCACGATACCGCCTTTGCCGACATGCTCGGGTCCTACTTCAAACTGGGGCTTTACCAGTGTCACCAATAGCCCACCGGGGCGGATCAGTGGCGCGAGTGAGTCCAGGATCAGGGTCTGGGAGATAAAGGAAACGTCCATCACCGCCAGGTCGAAGCCCCTGTCCTCCGTATACTCGAGCAGCTCCGTGCCCAATTGACGTGCATTATACCCCTCCAGGCAGACCACCCTGGCATCCTGGCGTAACCGCTCGGCGAGCTGGTCGTGTCCGACCTCGATGCCGACAACCCGTGCGGCGCCGTGTTGCAGCAGGCAGTCGGTAAAGCCGCCGGTCGACTGTCCAACATCGATGGCGATCAGGCCGCTCAAGTCGGCTGCGAAGCGGTCAAGTGCCGGTGCCAGTTTCAGTGCGCCGCGTGACACATAGCGATCCTCCTCGCTGGCCTCCACTTCGATCGGCGTATCGTCGGCCAGTTTGAGCCCGCTTTTTTGCACACACTGCCAGTGACCGAGCTGCACGCGTACCCGGCCCTCCTTGATCAGGCGCTGGGCGCGCGCGCGACTATCGACCAGTCCTCGTTGAACCAGCAGCATATCCAGGCGTTGCATGTTGGGATCCGCGCAATTGAAAGCGCGCTAGTATAGCGCGTTCGCTGCAGGAAGGGGCATGGCGAGGAGGGCGGCCCGAATGGGCCGCCTTAAAGATCAGTGGGTATCGAAGTAGTCGCGGGTCAGTTTGAACACCACTGGACTCAGCAGTGCCAGCGCGATCAGGTTGGGGATAGCCATCAGGGCGTTCAATGTGTCTGCCACCAGCCAGACGAAATCCAGGCTCAGCACGGCACCTGCCGGGATCGCCAGAATCCACAGGATGCGGTAGGGCATGATCGCTTTGACACCGAACAGGAACTCGACGCACTTTTCGCCATAGAAAGACCAGCCGATGATGGTGGTGAAGGCGAATATGGCCAGTGCGATGGCGACCAGATAGTTGCCGAACGACGGCAGCGCCGACGCGAAAGCGGCGCTGGTCAACGCGGCACCGGATTCACCGCCAGTCCAGACACCGGAGCTGACGATGACCAGACCGGTAATGCTGCAGACCATCAGCGTGTCGATGAAGGTACCGAGCATGGCGACCAGGCCCTGGCGTACCGGATTATGGGTCTGCGCGGCGGCGTGTGCGATCGGTGCGGAACCCAGTCCGGCCTCGTTGGAGAAGACACCGCGCGCCACACCGAACCGGATGGCGGCCCAGACCGCTGCGCCGGCAAAGCCGCCCTCGGCGGCGATGGGCGAAAACGCATGTTCAAAAATCAACGCCAGCGCATGCGGCACCTGGTCGGCCTGGATCGCCAGCACCACTAGTCCGGCGAGGATGTAGGAGATTGCCATAAACGGTACCAAGGCGCCGGCGACGCTACCGATACGCTTGATGCCACCGAGCAGAACGGCGCCCACCAGCACCGCGATGATGATACCGCTGACCCAGGTCGGGATCTGGAAGTTGCTCTCAAGTACCGCGGCTACGGAGTTTGACTGTACCGTATTGCCGATACCGAACCCGGCACAGGCGCCGAAGATCGCGAATGCCACGCCCATCCAGGCCCAGTTTTTACCCAGGCCATTACGGATGTAGTACATCGGGCCGCCGACATGGTTACCGTTTTCATCGGTTTCCCGGTAGTTCACCGCCAGTACCGCTTCCGAGTATTTGGTGGCCATGCCGATCAACGCCGTGATCCACATCCAGAACAGGGCGCCGGGCCCGCCGAGGAATATGGCGGTTGCCACGCCGGCGATGTTGCCGGTGCCCACGGTAGCCGAGAGTGCTGTCATCAAGGCCTGGAAGGGCGGTATTTCACCCTTGCTGGCGTCTTCGGCAGAGGCGGTACGTCCGCTCCAGAGGAGTCGGAAGCCGGTGCCGATCTTAAGGATTGGCATCAGCTTCAATCCCAGGGATAGGAAAAAGCCAACACCGAGAATCAGGATCAGCATCATCGGACCCCAGACGATGCTGTTAATACTCGAAATCATGGATTCAATTGCCGCCATGGTGAGTCTCCGCAGTTTAGAGATATCAGCTGACCTGGCCTGATATGGGTTGTTGTTATGGTTTTTATCACTGCTTTTATAAAAAGTAGCAGTGTTTTTAAGGTCAGAAGGCGCAAATCCTAAAAATTAAATCTTATCCTGTCTATTAAAGTTGGATAAAAAATTTTTTGAACAAGGCGGCGCGATCCCTGCCTGACGAAGTTAGCATAGGTTCGCGGGACGGATTTTGCCGGGTTATATGCCGGGTTGGCTGGAGAGGAGCGGGCGGTGCAAGCGGAACAGGGCGAGTGGAGGTTCACTCGCCCCTGGCAGATATGTCGGTCGGAAGTTCGGATTGCTCCTTGACCTCCTCCATGACGATATAGCTCTTCGAGTTCTTGACACCGGGTAGGGTCAGCAGCATCTGGCCCAGAAGTTCGCGGTACTGGGACATATCATGCAAACGCGCCTTGAGCAGGTAATCGGCGTCACCGGATACCAGGTGGCACTCGAGAATGTAGGGCAGGGTATCGACCGCCCGGTTGAACTTTTCGAACGCATCGGGCGATTGATAGGAGAGCGCAATCTCGACGAAGACCAGCAGATTGAAATCGAGCATCTCCGGGTTCACCTTGGCATGGTACCCGGTAATCACGCCATCGCGTTCCAGTCGCTTGACCCGCTCCATGCAGGGCGTGGTCGATAGACCAACCCTGTCGGCCAGCTCCGTATAGGAGATGCGCCCCTCGCCCTGGAGGATCGTCAGGATATTGCGGTCGATTCGGTCGAGTTTTCTTGTTTTCTGCAAACTGGCCATAATTCAGTATTTTTCGCCAATAAACTTTTATTAACCGGTTTATTTTATCGAGTTTTCTGTAAATTCGCAAAAAATTAATTCGTCTGATCGCTTAGAATTAATCTCAATCCCGGTTGGTGCCAGCGGTCAATCGTTATGCGTCGGCTGCTACAAGATAAGGCAAAGTGGCGCTTCCCGCTACTCGGGTATGAGTAATGTGTATCTGCATGTCGGATTGGGGCTGGCGATCAGTGGGTCGCATAGGGGATGATACTGGCGTCAGGTCCTCCGCCGCTTCCTGACCCATTCCAGAAGCATTATTGAAAGGATTTACTATGTCCAATAAGAGCATTATCAGCACAGACAAGGCGCCGGCGGCGATCGGCACCTACTCGCAGGCCGTTAAGGTCGGTACCACCGTGTACATGTCGGGGCAGATCCCCCTGGTGCCGGAAACCATGGAGGTCGTTACCGAGTCCTTCGAGGCTCAGGCGGTACAGGTATTTGAAAACCTGAGTGCGGTAGCAGAGGCGGCAGGCGGCTCCCTGGCCGATATCGTCAAACTGACCATCCTGCTGTCGGACATGGATCATTTTGCCCAGGTGAACAGCGTCATGGGGCGTTACTTCAAAGAGCCGTACCCGGCGCGTGCAGCCTATGCCGTCAAGCAACTGCCCAAAGGCGTGGATATTGAAGTAGAAGGCATTATGGTGACAGCCGGCTAATCGGCTGTGGCGGAGGAGGATCTTAATGAGTCGAAAGGTGCGTGCCGATGTGGATCTGAACGCGATCCGGCATAACTACCGACTGGCCTGTGCGCAGGCGCCTAGGGCGCGTGCCGCAGCTATCGTCAAGGCCAACGCCTATGGCCACGGCGCGATCGCCGTTGCCCGGGCGCTTGAACCCGAGGTTCCAGCTTTTGGTGTGGCCTGTATCGAGGAGGCGTTGGAGCTGCGTGCCGCCGGTATCCGTAAGCCGATCATGCTGCTCGAGGGCTGCTTCGACGAAGCCGAGCTGCCGCTGGTGGATAGCCAGGATTTCTGGCCGGCGGTGCATAGCGAGCATCAGTTGTGCGCTCTGGAGCAGGCGCAGATGAAGAGCCGTTTCCCGGTATTTCTGAAGGTGGATACCGGCATGCACCGTCTGGGTTTCGCACCGGATCAGGTGCCGTCGATGGTTGAGCGTCTGCAGGCGTTGTCCTGCGTAAGTGAGGTGATCCTGATGACCCACTTCGCCCGTTCGGATGAACCGGACCAGCCCGCTACAGCGCAGCAGATCGAGTGTTTCGAAGCGTTGGCAGGTAGCTCGGGTCTTGCCGCCAGCTTGAGTAACTCGGCAGCGGTCATGGCTTGGCCAACGGCTCACCGGAACTGGCTGCGACCGGGGATGATGTTGTACGGGGCGACGCCGTTCATGGCGCCACAGCCGGTGGCCGACCAGTTGCAGCCGGCGATGACGCTGAGCACCGAGATCATCGCAATCCGTGAGGTGGCTGTGGGTGAGAGGGTCGGTTACGGCGGTACCTTCGTCTGCGAACGGCCAACCCGCATCGGCACGATCGCCATGGGCTACGGTGACGGCTACCCCCGTCATGCCAGGAATGGTACTCCGGTGGTTGTGCGCGGGCAGCGAGTGCCGGTCGCCGGTCGGGTGTCGATGGATATGATGACGATCGATCTGACCGATCTGCCGGAAGCCCGGATCGGTGATCGCGTCGAACTGTTCGGCAAGCAGTTGCCGGCGTCAGAGGTGGCACCCTGGTGCGACACCATCCCCTACACCCTGGTAACCTGTCTGACCCCCCGGGTGCCCCGTTACTACCACCACGAGTAAAGGGTAGGTGTGTGACCTACTGCCGGTCGAGCAGGCGCATCAGCAACTGCTTGACCATATTCGGTTCGAACGGCTTGTCAGCCAGCGCGTCGACGCCGGATTGGCTGATGTTGCGCAGATGGGCATCGTTGGCCTCTGAGGTCACCATCATAATCGGCAGATGGGCATGTAGCTCGGAGTGACGAATGAACTCGGCCAGCTCTGCGCCGTTTACCTCGGGCATGTTGTAGTCGGTTACGACCAGATCCACCATTTCCCGCTGCAGGCGCTCGATCGCCTCGCGGCCATCTTCCGCTTCGATCAGGTGGCGTATGCCCAGGTTGCCGAGCACGCGCATGATATGGCGGCGCGCCATGCGGCTGTCGTCGACCACCAGCACCCGCAGGCTGTCCACATCGAACATCTCCAGCTCAATGTCGTCCTGATCGAGCAGGTCCAGTGTGGCATTGAGCGCTTTGGTCAGGTGTTCCTGGTTGAACGGCTTGGGCAGGATGGCCACGACGCCGGATTGTTTGAATATCTCAAGCTGTGCGCGTCGTCTCTCGCTTGAGATCAGCATGAACGGAAGGTCGGACAGGGCTGAGTTTGAACGTATATGGCGCAGCAGCTGGTCGGCCGAGCCATCTTCATAGTGCAGCGAACTGATCACCAGATCCGGACGCAGGCGGCCGAGAAAACTGATCGCTTCGGCCTGAGTGCTGACTGCGTCGATCGCGCCGACATGCTCACCGGTCAGCTGCTGCATGATGATTTTGCGTTGCGTCGACGAGGGCTCGATCAGCAGGATATGCAGGTCATCGGTATTGATGCGAGACATTAAGCGTTCCCTTGCGCGTTCGTAATTATTTATCGCAACATTAAAGCGCCGACGCGATGATTGCCAGTGCTAAGCCGTGACCCAGAGCACGGAAGCATCCTCTTCGCCCACCGATACCAGGGCGTGTCCCATCTCGCAGTCATAATATGCGCTGTCGCCGACTCCGAGCAGGATTGGCTCATAGAATTCTGTGTACAGCATTACCTGGCCGTCGAGGACGTAGAGAAACTCTTCCCCGTCATGGCGCACCCACTCTTTGTACTCTTCGAATGCACGGGCGCGCACAACGGTACGGTAGGGGATCATCTTCTTGCTGCTCAGGGTGGTCGACAGCAGCTCATGTTCGTAGGTGGGAGTCGGATGCGGGCGTCCCTCGCCGGAGCGGGTAATGTCGCGACGACCGCCAGCGGCGCGATCGCGCTTGGGTTGGGTGAACAGTTGCGGAATATCGATGCCCAATCCATTGACCAGTTTGGTGACGGCGCTGAATGTGGGGGAGATCTGCTCGTTTTCGATCTTCGAGAGTGTCGAGCGGGCCAGGCCGGTAAGCTTGCTTGCCTCCTCGAGCGTAAGGTTTTGACTCAGGCGTATCTCACGCACGCGCTGACCGAGGTGCAGGGGCTCCACCTGTGCATCGATATCGGCAAGCTCCACCTGCAGGCTCTGTTTGTCTGACTGGAGAAAGCGGGGTTGATCGGGCATCGAAAGGGCTCCGGTCGAGAAACACTGTCTGATTAAAGGAAACTAAGTTTCCGACAGTATACCCTTACCGGAGCCGATCGATCACCACATCAGATCGTCAGGAATCTGATATTCAGCATAGGGATCGTCCTCCGCCGGCTGTTCCGACTCCGGACGCGGCAGTATGACATCGGCCAGACGCTGGGCAATGCGATCACCGATCTCGGCTGGCACCACCTGATAGCGGCCGTCGAAGAACGCGATCAGCAACTGACCGCGGGCCAGCTGTTTAAGCAGCGACTCGTCGATCCAGAGCGATTTGATCGTTTTCTCGTGGACGAAGTTATAACGGGTCTCGCCATTCGCGGGCAGGCGTACCGCGTGCTGGTTGAGCAGTTGGCGCACCTCGGCGGTAGCCGCCTTTTGTGCCTGCTCCGCCTCGCGCTGACGGTTAAGCTCCCGATCCTTCTCCGCTTTGGCCTTGCGTGCGGCCTCCAGTGCCGCCTGCTGGTCGCCAGTGTCGGCCGGGGCCTGTCCCTTCTTCTCTTTCTTTTTCTGCTGCTTGGCCTTTTTGGCCTGCTGCTTGTTGGCTATACCCGCCTTGAGGAGCTGGTCCTGGAGTGAAATCGCCATGCTGATACCCGAAATATCGTTGTTACATCAAGGGCGGCACTATACCTCATGCTGCCGCTGCCGTGGAGGCCCGGCGGAAATCTGATCGGTGTGACAGGATACCTGTCAGGGTGGATAATATCTGACGATAGCTCATTCAGGGAAAGGTGTGGAATATGTCGTGGATGTTGTGGGGCTCGCTGCTGTTGGTCTGTTTGATGGGCGCGATGTCGCCGGGACCCAGTCTTGCCGTGGTGCTGCGAGAGACGGTGCGGAACAGCCGCTGGCACGGTGTCGTCGCTGGCTTGTCGCACGCCTTAGGCGTGGGACTATGGGCGTTTTTGACCGTACATGGCCTGGCGTTGCTGGTGACCGGGCAGCAGCTGGTGTTTACCGCATTGAGTTGGGCCGGTGCCGCCTACCTGGCGTGGATGGGCGTTCAGGCCTGGCGTCATGCCGGCGAGGCGGGGGCGCTGGATGTGGGCGAAGCCCGGGTGCACTCTCTGCTGGGGGCTGCACGCGCCGGTGCCGTGATTTCATTGTTGAACCCCAAGCTGGCGCTGTTCTTCATGGCGTTGTTCTCCCAGTTCGTCAGCGCCGATCAGAGCAGTCTGACACAGTGGGTGATGATCTTGACCGCCACGCTGGTTGACGGTGCCTGGTACTCGCTGGTGGCGTTGATGCTGTCCCATCCACGTTTGCTGAAGGCGTTACGCCGGCGTGCGACGTGGGTAGAGCGAGCAACCGGAGCGCTGTTGGTGGGGCTTGCGGTCAGAGTGGTCACACTTTGAGTCAGCCGTTGCATCGGGCATGAGTTATCGCAGTTTCAGAGCCAGACTGAGTAAGGGGAGGCCATGGGTATCGGTGGCAGGCTGAAGTCCTGGATCGGTGATCAGCGCGTAGAGCAGCTGCGCGACAGGCTGGCCGAACTGGCCGAGCAAAGTACGGAGCACCACCTTCGCCTGGCGGTGACGGGCCTTAGTCAGAGTGGCAAGACCGTGTTCATTAGCGCGTTGGTGCATCACCTACTGCATGCACACAGAAGCGGCTCGCTGCCGTTCTTTGATGTGGCCACTAGTGGCAGGATCATCGGCTCCCGAGATCTCAGTGATGAATCCGGTACCCCCTTTCCGTTGCAGCAGGCGATAGCGGGCCTTGGTCGTGAGCCTCCGCATTGGCCAGCGTCTACCCGCGAGCTGTCTGAGGTGCGGCTGGCGATCCGTTACCGCCGGCCTCCGGGCCTGCGTCGAGTGCTGGGTGAGTCGGCCACGCTCTATCTCGATATTATCGACTATCCGGGCGAGTGGCTGCTCGATCTGCCGATGCTGGAGCTGAGCTTTGAGCAGTGGTGTGCGAGCCAGCAGCGGCTGTTTGAGCAGGAGCCGCGCCTGTCGGTGGCGTCGGACTGGCTGACGCGATTGCGGCAGGTCGACTGGCATGCGCCGGCCGAACCGGCACTGTTGCAGGAGCTCAGTGGAACCTACACCAGACTGCTGCACAGGCTCAGATCTGACCCCTATGCGCTGAGCCTTCTGCAGCCGGGCCGCTGCGTGTTGCCGGGCGAGCTGGAGGGCACCGAACTGCTGCAGCTCTTCCCCTTGGTTCTGCCCTCCTGGCCGATGGGGGCTATTCCGGATGGCAGTTTCCTTGCGCTACTAAAATCGCGCTATGAACAGTACCGGCAACAGGTGGTGCGACCTTTCTATCTGCGCCACTTCTCCCGCTTTGATCGTCAGGTGGTACTGGTGGACTGCCTCAAGACCCTGAATCGGGGCGAGGCCTGTTTCGAGGATATGCAGCGGGCGCTCAACGGGATATTGCAGAGCTTCAATTACGGGCGAAACGGCTTTTTACGCCGTCTGTTCAAACCCCGGATCGACCGTGTCCTGTTCGCGTCGACCAAGGCCGACCATGTGACGGCAAATCAGCACCATAATCTGGACCGTTTCCTTGAGCTGATGATCCAGGATGCACAGCGGGATATGGGTTTCGAGGGGATAGCTACGCGCTGCATGGCAATTGCGTCCGTGCGCTCGACCCAGGCCGCCGAGGCGCAGGTCGACGGTCAAACCCTCTCCTGTCTGCGCGGCTGGCGCAAGGATAGCGACGAGGAGATCGCGCTGTTTCCGGGGGAGGTGCCGACCGAACTGCCGCGTGCCGAAGACTGGACCCAGGAGCGTTTCCGTTTTATCGACTTTGCACCCAGGCGACTGCCGCAAAACGAGCTGCAGCCATCACACCATATCCGGCTCGACCAGCTGCTGGAGTATATGACCGGGGATCAGTTTCGATGAGTGAGGCCGACGGGTATCGCAAGCCGATATTGCTGGACCCGAAACAGCTCGATGCGGCAGCACCGACCAGATCGCCTGAATTGCCGGCTCGGGAGTTCCCGCTGCAGCAGGTTAGTGATGTTGGTGCCGATGACGAGACCGCGGATGCGGGTCGCGGCCCGAGTAGAAAGGGTCGCGGCGGCTGGCGTCGCCTGTTCGGTATCTCGGTAGGTGCCGTGCTGGTTTCCGGTGTCAGTATCGAGCTCTACCGCCTGCTGGACTGGTCCTTCACTACCCATCCGGCGTTGGGCGCGGTGGTGAGTAGCCTGTTGCTGCTGCTGACGATTAGCGGCAGCGTGCAACTCTGGCGCAGCTTCAGGGGCTTGCGCCAGTTGAGCCAGATCGAGCGGATTCAGACGGATGCCAGGGCTTTGTTGCAGCACAAGGGGCAGGGCGGCGCCAGTGCGCTGCTCCGAGAACTGCAACGACACTACCGCAACACTCCGGAGGAGCAGCGGTTGAACGAAACGATTCGGCTGCTCGATTCGGCCTATAGCGACAGCGAGATCGTGCGCTACCTGTCCCATCATGCGCTCAGTGAACAGGATGAACGGGCGCGACGCTGCGTTCAGCGTTATGCCGTCGAGTCCGGTGTGCTGGTGGCGCTGAGTCCCTGGGCCAGTTTCGATATGCTGCTGGTGGGCTGGCGCAATCTGCGCATGCTGCGTGAGGTTGCCGGCATTTACGGTGTCGCGCCGGGGGCGTCGACGCAGTGGATATTGCTGAAACGGGTGCTGCACAACCTGGCCTTCGCCGGACTCAGCGAGATGGCGATCGACGCCGGATCGGCGGCGCTGGGCAGCTCGCTGACAGCGACCCTGTCGGCGCGAGCCGGGCAGGGGCTGGGCGCCGGGCTGTTTACGGCGCGTACCGGGTTGCAGGCGCAGCGGCTGTGCCGTCCGCTGCCGTTAGATCAGGTCGATCAATCGTTGATCAAGTCGGTAGCGAAGGGGATTGTCGAGCGTCTGGGACAGTCGAAACCCGCAGAGTAACCCTCATTGTCTGGCGTTACGTTTGGCGTTTGCATTCACCGAGCGCGATGCTTATACTGCGCGCCTGTTCCGATTTACAAGGCTCTTGCGCCTTTCCGGAACAGGGCGAAAGCCACGTTATGGTGGCTCTGCCGGTCCTCTCGCAACGATACACCGTGAACCTGGTCAGGCCCGGAAGGGAGCAGCCACAGCGGTCGACTCGTGTGCCGGGATGTAGGCTGGTGGGGCCACCCCCAGTTTCCCTTGGTTACTCCCCATCTTGTTCCTTATCCTGTCTAACGATTGATCGGCGTGCCGATCCAGTGCTGGACCAAGTTCTCCTGCTGTACGCACTCCCGGATCACCTCCATCATTTTGATGGTTCGAAGGCGAAGCGGTTTCCTGGCATCGACGGCCAGGTAGACATCGCGCAGTACCTCGGGATTGACGATTTTGAAGCCCTGCACCTCACCTCTCTCCTCTAGATGATAGAACGCGGATGAGGGCAGAATAATGTTGCACAGTCCCTGAGCGGAAAATCTCAGCCCGGTGAGCAGTTGGCCGTAGGGGCGCTTCTTGCGCAGGCTGATCCCCGTGGACTTTTCGTATCGCGCGGTTATGTAACCCAGTGACTCCTTCTCCGAGGTCATCACGATTTCATGATCCACCAGGGCAGCAAAATCGATCTCCTTTCCCTGCTGATTTAGCGTTCCCGGTTTGCAGACAAAGAATAGATTTTCTTTAATCAGCGGGTATTTGATTATGTCCGGATCCTTTTGCCCATCCTCGTAAATGATCGCCAAGTCGGCTTCACCGCTGGATAAAAGTTTTTTGACGTCGTATGACAGTCCGGTTCTTAGGTCGAGATCGACACCAGGGTATTTTTTCTCCAGGGCTTTGAACAGCGGCAGGGCGAGGATATTGTCTGTGGCCTGGTTCATGGCCACGACAAAGGTGCCCTGAATGCTCCTGTTCAGGTCTGAAATTTCACCCAACGCCTGCTCCATCTGCTGCACCACCGAGGCGGCGTGGAAATGAAACAGTTCGCCGGCATCGGTCAGCTGCACACCACCGTGCCCGCGGGTGAACAGGTCGGCACCCACCTCATGCTCCAGTTTAGAGATCTGGATGCTCAATGCAGGCTGTGCCACGTCCAGCGTTCTCGCAGCTGCGGCGATACTGCCGTGCTCGGCGATGCTTAGAAAAAACTTCAGCTGCTTGATGTTCATCAGGGGCTCTCAAATGGTTTTTTCCGAGTCTATAACATTTTGATTATACCCGATGCAGCGAAACGATACTTCCTGGCTTTGTAACCGCTCTCTATTATCGCTCGCAGTTAATATGTGAGGCGTGTTGGTGTGTGATGAAAAAAATAACAGGCGGTGAGGCCATTATCGATTCCGTTATTGCCAACGGTGTTGATACCATTTTTGGCATTCCCGGTGCCCAGATCTATCCGCTGTTCGACGGAATCTACAAACAGAAGCTCAACCTGATCGTGCCGCGTCACGAGCAGAGTGCGGCTTATATGGCCATGGGCTATGCGAAATCCAGCGGCAAGACTGGTACTTTTGCTGTCGTGCCCGGGCCGGGGGTCCTGAATACCGCGGCAGCTCTGTGTACGGCGATGGGTAACTGTAGCCCTATCGTCGGTCTGACCGGCCAGGTGCCGACCAGCTTTGTCGGCAGGGGGCGTGGTCATCTGCATGAGCTTAAGGATCAGGCCGGTACGCTGAAGTCGATCATCAAGGACGCCTTCACCATCGATAACCCCCAGCAAACCTCCGCCATAGTAAACCAGGCCTACGAAACTGCCCGCAGCGGTCGTCCAGGGCCGGTGAGCATTGAGATGTGCTGGGACACCATGGCCGCGGTAGACGAGTTCGAGGCACTGGACCCGAAGCCGGCAGCAGAGGCCGGACCCGAGTTGAATCTGGATGCACTCAAGGCGGCCGCCGAACTGATCGCCAGGGCGCGCAAACCGATGATCATGTGTGGCGCGGGTGCACTGCATGCAGCCGAAGAGGTGGGCGCACTGGCCGAGCTGCTGAACGCGCCGGTAACCGGTTTTCGCAGTGGCCGTGGAGTCGTGTCCGAAGATCATCCGCTGGGCATGGGGCCGGTGGCGGCAAGACAGCTGTGGGACGATTGCGATCTGCTGATCGGCATCGGCTCGCGGCTGGAGATGCCCTATATGCGTTGGGGCAACTACATGCAGTATGAGCAGAAGCCTAGCCGGGGACCGAAACTGATCCGCATCGATATCGATCCGGCGCAGATGGAGATCTTTGCCCCCGATCTGGGTTTGGTTGGCGATTCGGCCGCGGTATGTCGCGCGCTCTATGATCAGTTGCAGGGGCGGATGAATCCCGATCCGGCGTGGCTGGATGATATCGCGACGGCCAAAGTTGTGGCCTGGAGGGCGATTCAGAAGGTTCAGCCACAGCTGTCCTATCTGAGCGTGATTCGCGACGTACTACCGCGCGATGGGTTCTATGTACCCGAGCTGTCGCAAATGGGCTTTGCCACCTGGATCGGCGGCCTGCCGGTTTATGCTCCGCGTACCTTCATCGACAGCGGCTACCAGGGCACCCTCGGTTTCGGTTTTCCCACCGCGCTCGGGGTCAAGGTGGCCAACCCGGACAAGGCGGTGGTGTCGGTCTGCGGCGACGGCGGTTTCATGTTCGGTGCCCAGGAGCTGATGACCGCCGTCGAGTTCAATATCGGCCTGGTGACCATCATCGTCAACAACAACTCTTACGGCAATGTGCGTCGGGATCAGGCGTTGGGTTATGGGGCGCGCTACTCGGGCTCCGAGCTGGCGACTCCGGATTTCGTCAAGTTTGCCGAGAGCTTTGGGGCTGCCGGTTATCGCGTTCATACGCCGGAACAGCTGAAGCCGGTATTGGAAAAATGTATCGCGCTGAACCAGCCTTGTCTGATCGAGATTGTCTGTGAACGAGGGGCAGAAGCCTCTGCCTGGGAGTTTATCCATCCCAAAAGCGCGCTTTGATTACCGAGAGCCAGCCCTGTAAAGAATAAAAGTGGAGAAGAGTATGAACCATTATCCGATGACCATTAACGGTGAGGCGGTTGACAGCAGCGACAGGCTTGAGGTGATCAATCCGGCCACGGGGCAGGTGTTTGCGACCTGTGCCCTGGCCAACGAAGCCCATGTGCAGCAAGCGGTTGCAGCCGCCAAGACGGCGTTTAAAACCTGGGGTGTCCGGCCCGACAGCGAGCGCAAGGCGCTGATCCACCAGGTCGCGGCCTGTATAGAAGAGAACAGTGAAGAGTTGATCAAGCTGATCACCCTCGAGACCGGCAAGCCGGTGGCGGGCTTGGGCGGGGTCGGGGCCACCATGGAGGTGATGGGCTCGGCGGGCTGGTCCCATGTCACCGCGGATATCGACTTGGCGGAGGAGGTGATTCAGGATGACGAGACAGCGTATGTCGCCGTCACCCGCAAGCCGCTAGGTGTCGTGGCCTCGGTCACACCATGGAACTGGCCGCTGCTGATCGCGATCTGGCACGTAATCTCGGCTATTCGGGTCGGTAATACCGTGGTAATCAAACCGTCCGAGAACACACCGCTGGCGACCGCTCGTTTCGTCGAGTTGGCCAATACCGTGTTACCGCCGGGGGTACTCAATATCGTTGTCGGTCGAGGTGATGTGGGGCAGGCGCTGGCATCCTCGGACAGTGTGCAGAAGATCGTATTCACCGGTTCCACGCATACCGGCAAGCGGATCATGGCATCGGCGGCTGCAAGCCTGAAGCGTATGGTGCTGGAGCTAGGCGGTAACGATGCCGCCATCGTGTTGCCTGATGCGGATCTGGATAAGCTGGCAGCCGAGATCTTCGCTGCCGCCTTCCACAACAACGGTCAAACCTGTGCCTGTCTTAAGCGGCTGTACGTGCACGAGAGTTTGTATGACGACCTATGCCGGAGGCTGGCCGTGCTGGCGAAGCAGGTGAAGGTCGGTAACGGGTTTGAGGACGGCACCGAACTGGGACCTTTGCAAAACGAAGCGCAATTGAAGGTCGTCGAAGATCTGGTGGCCAGATCCCGCGAAGAGGGTGGGCAGATACTCGCCGGTGGCGAGCGCTTACCCGGTGACGGATTCTTCTTCCAGCCCACTATTGTTGCCGGGCTTAGCAACGGCAACGCTCTGGTTGATAGCGAGCAGTTTGGCCCGGTTTTGCCGGTGATCCAATATGCCACAGTCGATGAGGCAGTGAGGATGGCCAACGACAGTCCCAATGGCCTGGGCGGTTCGGTCTGGGGCTCCGATGTGGGGGCGGCTGAGAGCGTGGCGCGTCAGCTCGAGTGCGGTACGGTCTGGATCAACGGCCATGGCGGCATCCAGCCGGATGCGCCCTTCGGTGGTATCAAGGAGTCCGGCTTCGGTGTCGAGTTCGGGCGTTACGGGCTGGAGGAGTGCACGTCGATCCAGACCCTGAAGATTCACCGTGGCTGAATCTCCTTAAATCGCTGCCGTATAATCACCCAGGAGGTGCCGGCTGGCACCCCTTGGTTTTTTTATTTTGGGAGATAGGCGAAATGGCTATTTATGCGCTGGCCAAGCGGGTGCCGCAGATCGCTGAAGACTGCTTTGTCGCGGAACAGGCGACGGTAATCGGCAGTGTTGAACTCGCCACAGGGGTGAGTGTCTGGCCGCAAGCGGTGTTGCGCGGCGACAACGAGCCGATATCGATCGGGCGCCACAGCAACGTGCAGGAGGGGGCGGTTCTGCATACTGACCCGGGATTTGCGTTGAAGGTTGGAGCGGGCGTTACCATCGGCCACCAAGCGATGCTGCACGGCTGTACCGTCGGCGATGGCGCGCTTATCGGTATCCAAGCGGTGGTGCTGAATGGTGCTGTGATCGGTAACAACTGCCTGGTGGGCGCTGGGGCAGTGGTCACCGAGGGTAAGGTGTTCGAAGACAACTCGCTTATACTCGGCGCACCGGCAAAGGCGGTGCGCCGGCTCAGCGAGGAGATGATCGCCAACCTGAAGGCAAATGCCGAGCATTACGTCGAGAAGGGGCGCGAATACACCCAAAACCTCAGGCGGCTGGATTAAGTCACCCTTCTGACACCGCCTCGACTATTGAAAGAGGCCGGGCCGGTGACAACCTTGAGGCTGCATCCGTCTGGCAGCGGGCCGCTAGGAGTTGGTGCCACTCTCCCTATAGCGCTAGTCTTATTGGAATCATCAACAACAGGGAGGTCATCATGCGTTTAATTACTGCGATTCTAGCCACCAGTGTTTGCTTCGCCACTGCCGCACACGCGGAGATGACAGTTAGGTCGGCAGATCTGCAGCCGGGACAGATGATGGCGATGGCGCAGGTCTTCAACGGCTTCGGATGTGAGGGTGAGAACATCTCGCCGGAGTTGGAGTGGTCGGGTGCGCCGGAGGGAACCAAGAGCTTCGCCATCATGGCCTATGATCCGGACGCCCCCACGGGTTCTGGCTGGTGGCACTGGACGGTGTTCAATATTCCAGCCAACGTTACCAGGGTTGAGACCGGTGCAAGCGGCGAAGGGATGCTCCCCCCGGGCGCAATCGAGGGACGCACCGATTTCGGCGTTTCCGGTTATGGTGGTGCCTGTCCGCCGATTGGCCATGGAGATCACCGTTACACGTTCACGGTTTACGCGCTTTCTGAAGAGACGCTTGCTCTCGATGCCAACGCGCCAGCGGCTATGGTTGGCTATTTCGTGCGTGGCAAAGCGCTGGACCAGGCAAGCGTCGAGGTGACTTACGGTCGCTAATGTTCGGAGTGTCAGCCGCGAGTCGATCTCGATTGAAGCACTAAACGCCGGCGACAGGCTATGCTGACAGCTACCGGGTTGCTACTGGCCTGGTCTGCTGTCAGTCGTTTTTGGGGGAGTAACAGATGAAGTTATCTTTGTCGACGGGGCTGGTTGGTCTTGTATTGTTTGTGTTCGCCAGCGCAGTCATTGCTGCCGAGTCGGATCAGCCCGATATCGATAAACTGATCGACCAGAAGATCCAGGAGTACGTCAACAGCGAGGCGTTTCAGCAGCGCATCGAGAATGGGATTGTGCAGTTCATCCAAAAACAGAACCAGGCGCGGGCGGAACAGGAGCGCAGGGCGCGTGAGGAGAAGATCCAGAACGTTGCGCCGGTAGACCCTGCGTCCGAGTATGTGCGCGGTGCTACGGATGCCCCGTTTACATTGATCGAGTACTCCGACTACGAATGCCCCTACTGCAAGCGCTTCCATGCAACGGTGTTGCAGTTTATGGAACGTAATCCGGATGTGAACTGGGTGTATCGCCATTTCCCGCTGAACTTCCATAACCCGGGTGCGCAGAAACAGGCTGAGGCAGCCGAGTGCGCGGGCTTTCTGGGCGGCGGCGAGGCGTTCTGGCGCTATAGCGATCTGATCTTCGAGCGCACCCGCTCCAATGGCAAGGGCTTCCCGCTGTCTCAACTGGTGCCTCTGGCAGCTGAGATCGGGTTGGATGAGGATGCTTTCAAACCCTGCCTCGACAGCGAGCAGTTCAAGGCCAGAGTGGAGCAGCAGATGGCGAACGGCATGCAAGCCGGTGTAACCGGGACGCCCGGCAGCTTCCTGCGCCACAACGCCAGCGGCGAGCTGGTGCCGATTGGCGGTGCGCAGCCGTTACGGGCACTGGAAAGTGTGCTTCAGCAGATGAAGGAAGCGCTTAAATAATGCTGGGTTATCGGGTTCGCGGCGTTTCAGTCTCTGCTCAATAGAATCCGATTGCGCCCACTGTGTTTGGCTTCATATAGCGTTGTGTCTGCGCGCTTGAGTAGACTGTCGTAGTCGTCATCCGGTCGCAGTCGGGTGACGCCGCCGCTGACGGTTAGATGGATCTGCGAGCCATCGCTGGTTTTGAATGCTGTCCCGCAAAACGCCTCATGGATACGCTTGCTAGCCCGCAATGCCGCCAGTTCGTCGATAAACGGCATCAGGATGATGAACTCCTCGCCACCGTAGCGGAAGCCATCGTCGGAAGCGCGCAGGTTGTGGCGGATTATATCGGCAAAACGCTTCAGTACCTCATCGCCAAACAGGTGCCCCCAACGGTCGTTGACCTCCTTGAACCGGTCCAGATCCAGCATTACCAGCGCCATCGGTTGGTCGTAGCGTTTGCACAGCTTGATCTGGCGGTTGATCTCCAGCCGCAGTTGGCGAGCGTTAAACAGCTGGGTCAGGTCGTCGATCTGGCTTAGCTGGCGGTAGCGGCTCTCGCTCTGTCTCAGCTCCTGCTCGGCGGATTTGCGTTCGGTAATGACGACCAGGGTTTCAATGGCGCCGACAATCCTCTGCTCGCGATCCAGCAGTGGTGCAGCGGTAAATGATAGCCACTCGCCGGCATCGCCGATATCGGGAAAGAAATCCTCCGCCACGTAAGCGCCTTCAATCAGGTCAGAAGGCCTATATTTACCGGCATAGTGTTTGTCCAGCATCGCCTGCGGTGCGTGATCCACAATCAGGTCAGCCATGGTGGGACGCTGGTGGGAATAAAAGGGCATCCATTGGTTCCGGGTACCAATCATCTGCTTGGCGGGCAGGCCCGAAGCACGGGCTAGCGCCAGATTCCAGTGGGTGATGACATGCTCTGCGTTGATGGCAAAAGTGGGGATTGCCAGCTTATTGATCAGCTCCTCCGGAGTAAATGGCGAGAGTTCGTCCTGCCGCCTGAGTTCGCCACTGGACTCGGGTGTTTGCGAAGTCGATGGCAGTTGCGGTGAGCTCGCAAGGGGAAGCGATTCATGCTGCAGTTCTTGCATTTAGGGTGCGCCGGGTTGGCCCGTTCCATGTGGCGTTAAATGAAAACCATCGTAAATTAAAGGTTAATCCGAGTCAGTTATAGATTAGTCGCAGTTGTACTGGAGTAAAGCAGGAGGCGGTGCTAACGACTCAGGGCTGGGGTCATGTTAATATCTGCGCCTTGCAATAAGATCAGACGCAAGCAGCACGAGGCACAATGAGCTATCAGGTTTTGGCACGGAAATGGCGGCCTCGCCGTTTTCAGGAGATGGTGGGGCAGGAGCATGTTCTGAAGGCGCTGGTCAATGCGCTGGATGACGACCGCCTCCATCATGCCTATTTGTTCACAGGGACGCGCGGAGTCGGAAAAACATCGATTGCCCGCTTGTTTGCCAAATCACTTAACTGCGAGCATGGGGTCTCTTCCGAACCCTGCGGCCAGTGTACCGCCTGTCGCGAAATTGCCGAGGGGCGGTTCGTCGACCTGATCGAGGTCGATGCGGCATCGCGGACAAAGGTGGAGGATACGCGTGAACTGCTGGAGAACGTGCAGTATGCGCCGACCCATGGCCGGTTCAAGGTGTACCTGATCGACGAGGTGCATATGCTCTCCAGCCACTCCTTTAACGCGTTGCTGAAAACGCTGGAGGAGCCGCCGCCACACGTTAAATTCCTGCTCGCGACGACCGATCCGCAGAAGTTGCCGGTCACCATTCTGTCCCGCTGTCTGCAGTTCAACCTGAAGAACCTGGTGCCTGAGCGCATCGTCAACCATCTCAAGCATGTGCTTGGCGAAGAGACAATTGCATTCGATGAGCCCGCGTTGTGGCTGTTGGCGCGCTCGGCGGATGGCTCCATGCGCGACGCGCTCAGTTTGACCGATCAGGCGATCGCGTTTGGCGCCGGCAGTGTTACCGAGAACGATGTGCGGGCGATGCTCGGCACCATCGACCAGCGGCTGGTCTACCGGATACTGGAGGCGATCGCCAGCCATGACGGTGCCGAGGTGCTGTCCGCCAGTGCGGAACTCGCCGGATTTTCGCCCGATTACGCCGGTGTGCTGGGCGAGTTGATCAGCCTGTTGCACCGTGTCGCCTTGGCCCAGGCGGTGCCGGAGGCGGTCGATAACAGTTTGGGCGATCTCGAACAGGTGCGTGAACTCGCGTCCAGAATGCGTGCCGAAGATGTCCAGCTCTACTACCAGATCGCGGTCATGGGGCGTAAGGATCTGCCGTTTGTACCCCATGCCCGGGAGGGGCTGGAGATGATTCTGCTGCGCATGCTGGCGTTTCGACCCGCTGGCGCCGCAGCCTCGCCCGTTCCGGCGCCGTCTCAGCAGAGTGCGCCCTCGCCAGCCGATAAGCCGAGCCCGGCACCCGCTGCGCCGACACCGAAAGCACCAGCGCCGGAAGCTTCCGTACCGATGCCTGCGCCCGCAGCGCCGACCCAGCAGCCTGAACCGTCTCAGCCGGCGCCTGAACCCATCCGGCAGGAGGCGCGTAAGCCGCCTGCGATGCAGCAGGAGCGCTATTCGGCTCCGGTAATGGATGAGCCGCCGGCGATGGATGAACCTCCTCCCTGGGATGAATATGATGCGGCACCCGTTGGTGCGGCACCCGCGGGTGCTGCGCCTGTCGAGGAGATCGCTCCGGTAAAAAAGCCTGAAGCTGCAGCTGCCCCGCAACAGGCGGTGGCAGCCGTTTCTGAGCCTGCGAGTCCGGCCACCGATCAGCCGATCTCGGCTCAGGTTGCCGGGGGGCTAGCTGCCCCCCGTGCGGTTCCGTTCGGCGAAACCTATCAGCCAATGCCGGAGCGAGTGGAGGAGCTGGCTCCTGAGCACTGGATTGCGCTGGTGTCTGAGCTCGGCTTGACCGGTATGACCGATAGTCTCGCTCGTGCCTTGTCGCTGGAGCAGGTCAGTGCAACGATGCTCTGCTTCCACTACGGCGCCGAGCAGGATGCGCTGTTGAACGAAACCCAGCGCAGCCGTATTGCCGATGCCTTGAGTAACCGCTTGGGATCGCAGCTGCAGGTCGAATACCGGGAAGCGGCACAGACCCGTGAAACGCCGGCACAATATTCCGTTCGCCGACGCCTGGAACGAAAGGCGGAGGCGGTCGCCGCGCTCAAGGATGATCCGCTGGTACAGCAGATTATCGAGCAGTTCGGGGCACATATCGAAGAAGAATCTGTCACACCCTTAGACCCCTCATGAAAATACAGAGGAAGCGAACATGATGAAAGGTGGCATGGGCAACCTGATGAAACAGGCCCAGAAGATGCAGGAAGAGATGCAGAAGGCGCAGGAGCGGATCGCTGCTGCAGAGGTGACCGGTGAGTCCGGCGCAGGCCTGGTCAGCGTGGTGATGAACGGTCGTCACGACGTGAAGAAGGTGTCTATCGATGACAGCCTGCTGGAGGAGGAGAAGGAGATCCTTGAGGATCTGATCGCGGCGGCGGTTAACGACGCCGTGCGCCGGATCGAACAGAACACTCAGGAGCAGATGGCCAAAGTGACCTCCGGCATGGGTATGCCGCCGGGCTTCAAGATGCCGTTCTGATCATGGCGTTCAGTCCGTTACTGCAAAATCTGGTGAACGCCCTGCGCTGTTTGCCGGGGGTTGGGCCGAAGTCGGCACAACGTATGGCCTTGCACCTGCTGGAGCGTGACCGCACCGGTGCACAGACGCTGTCCAGTGCGCTGGTCGAGGCAGTCGAGAAGATCGGCGAATGCAGCCAGTGCCGTACGCTGTCGGAAGATCCCGTATGTGAGATCTGCGCCAGTCAGTCGCGTGATCGTACCCTGCTCTGTGTATTGGAATCGCCGGTGGATATGATGGCGATCGAGCAGACCGGGGGCTTCAATGGTGTCTACTATGTGCTTAAGGGGCATCTGTCGCCGATTGACGGTGTAGGGCCTGAAGCGCTGGGAATCGATCAGTTACTCGATCGCATCGATCAGGGTGAAGTGGAAGAGCTGATTCTCGCCACTAACCCCACGGTGGAGGGTGAGGCGACCTCGCACTACATTGCCGAGCAGTTGCGCGATCATCCTGTCCGGATTACCCGCATAGCGCACGGGGTGCCGGTTGGCGGTGAACTGGAGTTTGTTGATGGCGGTACCTTGGCGCACGCGCTGGCCGGGCGCCGTTCGCTGCGATAGGGTGTTGTGAAAGGGTGTCCAGATAGTGCGTTGTGATAGGGAGTTGAGATGACCCAAGAGTCCGGGGCCTGGGATTGGCGTAAACTGGAGGCATCTGCCGCACAACCGACATGGATTCGTGACAGTTCCACGCTCGCGACATATTGCGAGCGTTGGCGTCAACTGCCGATGGTTGCGCTGGATACAGAGTTCATGCGGGTCGATACCTTTTATCCGCGGCCCGGCCTGATTCAGTTGTCCGATCAGTTTGACTGCTATCTGATCGATCCGCTGTCGATCGAGGATTTCAGTGCTTTCGTCGAGTTGCTCGCCGACAGCGCCGTACTTAAGGTGGTGCATGCCGGCAGCGAGGATCTCGAACTGTTTTTAAACAGCTACGGGGTGTTGCCGGAACCGCTGTTCGATACCCAGGTGGCGGCGGCATTTGCCGGTTGGGGCTTCAGCATGGGGTTGCAGCGTCTGGTTGCACACGCGCTTGATGTGCAGCTGGGCAAGGGCGAAACCACGTCGGATTGGTTGCAGCGGCCGCTGACACCGGAGCAGGAGCACTATGCCGCCTTGGATGTGGCCTATTTGCCGGCCATCGCGCTGGAGCTGCAGGCGCAGCTGAAACAACTGCAGCGCCTTGACTGGGTGCTGGAGGAGTGTGCCGACCAGCGCCTGTCGGTGATCGATACCGACCCGGAGGGTTTGGCCTATTACCAGCGTTTCAGTCAGGTATGGAATATCTCCGACGTAAAGCGGGCAGGTCTCAGAGACCTGACCGCTTGGCGAGAGAGGGCAGCCCGCGCTCGGGATATCCCGCGCAACCGGCTGCTGCGCAACCAGCACCTGCTTGCCATCATCGAGCGCTGGCCGACGACGTTGCAAGCGTTGGGGCGGGTGCCGGAGATACGGCGTAAGGTGGTTCGAGAGGATGGCGAGGCGATTCTTGCCTGTCTGTTGAATGCGGAGCAATCGGCGATAGCCAATCCACCGGCGCCGATCCAGCGGCCCCTGCATTATGCCTGGAACAAGCGCATCAAGGCGCTGAAGGCGATCGGGCGAGAGGTTGCCGAGGATCAGAGTCTGGCGGTTGAGGTATTGCTGCGCAAGCGCGATATTGATGCATTGATCCAGAGCCGTGACGAGCAGGGTGGATACAGCCTGCCGCCGGCGCTGCAGGGCTGGCGCCGACCGCTGGTTGGCGAGCGGTTGCTGGCGCGCTTGAACGAGTTTGAACGAGAGAGTTGATATGAAAATCTGCAGTATCTACAAAAGTCCGCGTAAGGATGAGATGTACCTGTACGTGGACAAGCGCGAAGCGCTGACTCGAGTGCCCGAGCCGTTGCTGGAGATGTTCGGCAAGCCGGTACATGTGATGGATATGCCGCTCAAAAGTGATCGCAAGCTGGCGCGGGTGGAATCCGGGAAGGTGCTCGAAGGATTGGAGGAGAAGGGATACTACCTGCAGATGCCGCCGCCGAAGGAGGAGTATCTGCTTAACCTGCACAAGGATCGTCCCGAGACCGGGGTTCGCTAGGTATGTCTCAAGAGGTGTTCTGGCGTCGCAAGACGCTGCAGCAGATGACGCCCAGCGAATGGGAGTCGCTCTGTGACGGTTGTGCGCTCTGCTGTTTGCACAAGGTGGAAGACGAGGATACCCATGAGGTGTTCTACACCACAGTGCTCTGTCATCTGCTCGACAGGGATACCTGCAGTTGCACGGAGTATGAGCGTCGCTGTCAGCTGGTGCCCAGCTGCGTCAAGCTGAAGCCCGAGGATGTAGAGGCGTTCCACTGGCTACCGCCGACCTGCTCCTATCGGCTGGTACACGAAGGTAAAGACCTGCCCGAGTGGCACCCGCTGCTGACCGGCGATCGCAGTACGGTAATCAAGGCGCATGCCTCGGTACTGAGCTATTATGAGGTGCTGGACAACGAGATTCACGAAGAGGAGTTGATCAACTTCGTGATCGACTGACCCCTGGCAGGCGCCGCTCTTGAACATCCACGTTCTTCGCGGCATACAGTACGACCTGTACATAAAAAAAGAGCGCCGAAGCGCTCTTTTTTATTGCCTGATGAAAGACTTAGTCTTTCTGGCTAGCCATCTGCTGCTTGATCAGGTCACCGATAGTGGTCGGACCGGCCACTTCGACTTCCTGGTTGCGAACAGCGTTCAGGGCTTCTTTCTCTTCAGCCTGGTCTTTAGCTTTGATCGACAGGTTGATCGCACGGTTGCGACGGTCAACACCGGTGATCTTGGCTTCAACCATTTCGCCTACAGACAGAACGGTGCTTGCATCTTCAACGCGCTCAGAGGAGATCTCAGACACTTTCAGGATGCCTTCGATGCCTTCGCCCAGATCGATGATAGCCGCTTTGGCATCAACGCTCTTGACCGGAGCGGTTACGATAGTGCCCTTCTGGTTGGTTGCCAGGTACTCGCTGAACGGATCGCTTGCCAGTTGCTTGACGCCCAGAGAGATGCGCTCTTTCTCTGCGTCGATAGACAGGATGACCGCTTCAACTTCGTCGCCCTTCTTGAACTGACGCAGAGCGGCTTCGCCGTCGGTGTCCCAAGAGATGTCGGACATGTGTACCAGACCGTCGAGGTCGTTATCCAGACCAACGAAGATACCGAAGTCGGTGATGGTCTTGATGGTACCGCTGACACGATCACCGGCAGCGTACTGCTCGGAGAAGCCAACCCACGGGTTCTGGGTGCACTGCTTGATACCCAGGGAGATGCGGCGACGCTCTTCGTCCACGTCCAGGATCATCACTTCTACCTCGTCGCCGATCTGAACGATCTTGGACGGGTGGATGTTCTTGTTGGTCCAGGACATTTCGGAAACGTGTACCAGGCCTTCGACGCCGTCTTCGATAGAAGCGAAGCAGCCGTAGTCGGTCAGGTTGGTAACGCGTGCAGCAACCTTGGCACCAGCCGGGTAGCGAGCCTTGATGTCATCCCACGGATCGGAAGACAGCTGCTTCAGACCCAGAGAGATACGGCCGCTGTCCTTGTCGAACTTGATGATTTTGACAGTGATCTCGTCGCCCGGAGTCAGCATTTCGCTCGGGTGAGAGATACGCTTCCACGCCATATCGGTGATATGCAGCAGGCCGTCGACGCCGCCCAGGTCGATGAACGCACCGTAGTTGGTGAGGTTCTTGACGTAACCCTTGGCAACCTGACCCTCTTCCAGGGTGGCGAGCAGCTCATCGCGCTGAGCGCTGTTGGCTTCCTGCAGCACGGCGCGGCGGGAAACAACGATGTTGTTGCGCTTCGGATCCAGCTTGATCAGCTTGAACTCCAGCTCTTTGCCTTCCAGGTGATCAACGTCGCGGATCGGGCGAACGTCAACCAGAGAACCCGGCAGGAAGCCCTGGATGTTGTTGATGCTGACTGTGAAGCCGCCTTTGACCTTGCCAGAGATGTAACCCTTGACGGTCTCTTCAGCTTCAAACTTAGTCTGCAGAATCTCCCATGCTTCAGCACGCTTGGCTTTCTCACGGGACAGACGGGTTTCACCGAAGCCATCTTCAACCGCTTCCAGCGCAACCTTAACGGTGTCGCCGATAGAGATTTCGAGTTCGTTGGCATCGTTGACGAACTGTGAACGGGGGATGACGGCTTCAGACTTGAGGCCAGCGTTCACGGTAACCCAGTCGCTGTCGATATCGACAACTTCACCCATGACCAGGGTGCCCGGAGTCATCGCTACGTTTTGGAGGGATTCTTCAAACAGTTCAGCAAAGCTTTCGCTCATGAAAATGTCCTATGCTTTGTGCCGCTTTCGCCGATTATGGGCTTGGCAGCTATCCAGCCTGTATCGTCAGCTATACAGGGTCGGTTATCGATAACACCCTCATACCACCGCGCTGACGTAGGTGGCACGCAAGTGATAAAGTGGCAAGATTATACAGAGGTGGCTTTGCCATGAACAGCGAACATGGATGAAAAATCATCCGCCGCGAGCACTGAGGCTGGCATTCAGCTGTTCACGCAATGGCTTTTGGCATGGCGGGAGGACGGTGTTGAGGTCTGCCGACAGGGCCGACGGTAATCTCGTTGTTTCCGGTTGTTCAAGCCACCTGGCGATGCTGCGCACCTCAGCGGCTGAGTTGGCGGCGATCTCGACCGCATTACCGATACAAAAGGCGTAATTGATCAGCTCATGTTCTACCAGGCGTTTACGCGTCGGTTCATCGAGCAACATCCGGTTGGCGTCGACAAAACGACGGTATTCGGTCAGCGCCGCTCCTGACATCATGTTGATCCAAAAATCACTGAAACGTTTGGCTTCCGGCAGCGCGCGCAAGCCGGCTTCCAGTTCTCCGCGCGTGCGGGCGAGCTCCTGCTCCAACGTCTCGGGTGCAAACTGTTCATTGACCGCTTTGTAGTGCTCCAGATCGGCGATCTGTTGCTTCAGCTGCTCCACCACCTGCTGCAGTGCTTCATTGTCTTTCAGCAGCCGCTCCTTGTCCTTCATCAAACCATGGATCACCTTTTCGACCGGGGTCAGGTCGTCCTCGGCAAAGGTGGCCGGCAGCTGTTTCTGACCGAGTACACCGGTGGATTCCGTGTAGGGGTTGGCAGGCATGATCTCGAAGCCGAACTTCTGCAGTATGTCCCGGTTCTCGTCATGCTGAGCCCGTAGCGCATGCCAGCCAAAATAGCCGCCTGTGCCGAGCAGGAGGAGCAGGATCGGCACCGCGAACAGCGCTACAAATAACGGCTTCGAGATCTTCATGCCTGATTAGCGTTCCAGTCGACTCTGGGCGGTGGCCTGGGGGCTCGCCAGATTGATCATGTCGAGCATAATGTGAGCGCTTTCGTTGAGCAGTGCTTCCGCTTCCGGGTTGATTGTCCGGCCCTGCTCATCCTTGGGCAGTGTCTGCTCCAGCTCGGCCAGGGATTCTACTTTGTCCAGACCTTTGCCTCGGCGTCGACGGTTCTCACTGTCCAGCACCCAGGACTCCGCTTTTTCACGCTCCTCTTTCAGGGTGTTTTCGTTGAGCGATACGCGGTCGCTCCTTTTTTCTTTCAGGCGTTCGATCTGCTCGTTCATGAACAGGAAATCGGGGTCGCTATCCGTACGCTGATGGTGCATCTGGCTCAGTGTCGGCAGTAACTCAGTCAACGAGGGGAAACGACCATAACGCACCGGACGTACCTTATCCCAGGGCAGAGCAGAGTCGAGCGAGCTTTCGCCGATCTCGTTCTCGTCGTACAGGGTCGGGAACTGAATGTCCGGGTTGACCCCCTTGTGCTGGGTGCTTTCGCCGGAGATGCGGTAAAACTTGGAGTGTGTCATCTTGATTTGACCGTGATCGATCTCCTGCACCACCTGCACCGTACCCTTGCCGAAGGTGCGGCTACCGACGACCAGGCCGCGCTGGTAATCCTGAATCGCACCGGCGAAGATCTCGGAGGCCGACGCGCTGAGTCGGTTGACGATGACCGTCAGCGGGCCATTCCAGGCAACCTCAGGGTTGAAGTCTCCCAATATGTCGACCCGTCCATCCGGATCCCGAATCTGGACGGTTGGGCCGCGGCTGATGAACAGGCCCACCAGTTCGTTTGCTTCGCGCAATGAGCCGCCGCCATTGTCGCGCAGATCGATGATCAGCCCTTCGACCTGCTGTGTTTTCAGCTCGTCTATCAGGGCGTGTACGTCACGGGTGGTGCTTTTGTAGTTCGGGTCGCCACTCTGCAGCGCCTGGAAATCGATATAGAACGCCGGGATGCTGATGACACCGATTTTATGCGTTCTGCCGTTCTGCTCTATCTGCAGAACCCGGCTCTTGGCGGCCTGCTCCTCGAGCTTGACCTTCGAGCGCACCAGGCGAACGGTTTTACGCATGGTCTGGTCGGCGGCGTCGGACGGGATGATCTGCAGGCGCACCACGGTATCCTTGGGGCCCCGAATCAGCTGCACCACGTCATCCAGGCGCCAGCCAACCACGTCCTCAAACTCACCCTCGTCGCCTTGCGCAACGCCGACGATCAGATCGGCTGGCTTTAGCTGGCCGCTTTTCTCCGCGGGGCCAGCCGGTACCAGGCTGACGATCTTGGTCATCTCATCCTGACCCTGGAGTACCGCGCCTATGCCCTCCAGCGACAGGCTCATGGTGATGCGGAAACTCTCGGCGCTGATCGGCGAGTAGTACTGGGTGTGGGGGTCGAACTCGGCCGTCAGCGAGTTGACATAGGTCTGGAACACATCTTCGCTCTTGGTCTGTTCCGCGCGCTGCTTCTGCGAGCGGTAGCGCTTGAGCAGGATCTCACGCGCCTCTGCCACGCTCTTGTCGGCGAGCTTGAGGCTGAGCAGTGCGTTCTTGACCCGTCGACGCCAGAGGTCGTTCATCTCTTCGGTCGATTCGATCCAGGGTGCCTCTTTGCGGTCCAGGTCGATCGATTCATCGAGGGTGAAATCATACTCCACCGATTCATCTTCGAGCCTGGCGATAATGTAATCCAAGCGCTCCAGGTTGCGCTGTTCGAAGCGGTTAAAGATGGTGTAGGCCGCACTCAACTCGCCATTCTTGATCTGATCGTCGAGACTGGTGCGCCACTTTTCGAATTCGGCCACATCCGCGGCATAAAAATAGCTGTGGCTGGGATCCAGCGTGTCGAGATAACGGTCGAACAGTGCGCTGGAGAGCTGATCGTTGATGTCAACGCGGTTGTAGTGGCCCCTTTGCAGCGTCTCGACCACATCGAGCAGTGTCTGCTTGTAGATCGGTTCCGGGTCCAGTCGTGCCTGCGCAGGCAGGGAGATGAAGAGCGCAAACAGCAACGCCGGAAAAAAGGGGGTGAGCTTGAAACGATGTGTCATCGCAGGGAGAGGCTCCAAGTCGTTCAATTTGATAACTCAGACATGCAGAGCGATTGTCGAGTTCCGCCCGACATCACCTGTTAAGGATAGACGTGGCAGGCTTCCGAGTGTAGTCAGCCGGATAACTAATGTAAAATCAGTACTCTTTGTTCGTTTCAAGAGGTTGGGATGAAACCGCTGAGCCGTCGAAATCTACTTTGTTGTGCCTTGGGCTTGGGTGCGGCCGTTCTTCTAAGTGCCTGTGGCGAGGATCCAGAGGAGGCGCGTTTTCGACAGGAGTTGCTGGATAAGGCGCTCAACGATGAAACGCGCCGCGCCGGCGATGCGTTTCTGGCCAAAAATGCCGAGCAGGCCGATGTCGTAGTCAAGCCCTCCGGGCTGCAATACAGGGTGATTCGCCAGGGGCAGGGCCCCCAGCCAGGGCCGCGGGACGTGGTTGTGGTGCACTACGAAGGGAAGCGCATCGATGGCGAGGTGTTCGACAGCTCCTACCAGCGCGGCAAGCCTGCCCGTTTCCCGTTGAATCAGGTGATCAGGGGCTGGAGCGAAGGGCTCATGGATATGCGGGTCGGGGGGGAGCGAGTGCTTTATCTGCCGGCCGATCTGGCCTACGGTGCGCGCAGTCCGTCGGTGATGATTCCTGCCAACTCGGCGCTGATCTTCAGGGTCGAACTGCTCGAGGTAGAGCTGGCGGGCGCAGCTGCGAGCAAGCCAGCGACAGGAGAGTAAAATGGCGCAAAGCGAATTCAACCGCGAACTGATCGAGTTTCTTGATGCATCGCCGACCCCCTGGCATGCCGTCTCCTCTCTGGCTATACGCCTGCAGGCGGCGGGCTTTGCAGAGCTCCACGAGAGTCAGAGGTGGTTACCGGAGCCCGGCAAAGGCTATTTTATCCGCCGCAACGGCTCGTCGATCATAGCCTGGCGTCAGCCAATAGGTACCGATGTCGCCGACACCGGCTGGCGCCTGGTCGGCGCTCATACCGACTCCCCGTGTCTCAGGGTCAAGCCGCAGCCGGAGCTTATCCGCAAAGGCTACTTCCAGCTCGGCATCGAGGTTTACGGTGGCGTGTTGCTCAATCCCTGGTTCGATCGCGATCTGTCGCTGGCCGGACGGGTCAGCTGGCGTGATGACGCAGGGCAGCTGCACAGCTCGCTGATCGATTTCGAACGCCCGGTGGCGATCATTCCGAGTCTGGCGATTCACCTCGACCGTGAAGCCAACTCCAGTCGGAGCATCAATGCCCAGACCTTCCTGCCGGCGGTCATGGGGCAGGCGAAACAGAAACCGGACTTCCGTGAGCTACTGCGCGAGCACCTGATCAACACAGGTATCGAAGGTGTCAGCCGGGTGCTCGATTACGAACTCTGTTTCTATGATGCCCAGGGTGCCTCGGAACTGGGGCTGAACCGCGAGTTCATAGCGTCCGCTAGGCTCGATAACCTGCTCAGTTGCTTTATCGGCCTGAAAGCCCTGATCGATGCCGACGCCGGCCCCGGACAGGTACTGGTGTGCAACGATCATGAGGAGGTGGGTAGCATGAGTGCCTCGGGCGCGCAGGGACCGATGCTGAAACAGTGGCTCGAGCGGGTGATGCCGGATGCCGATTCACGCAACCGGGCACTGGCGGCGTCGATGCTGATCTCAGCGGATAACGCCCATGGTGTCCATCCTAACTTCGCCGATCGGCATGATGACAACCACGGACCGCTGATCAATGCAGGACCGGTTATCAAGACCAACGCCAACCAGCGTTATGCCAGTAATAGCGAAACCAGTGCGCTGTTCCGCCATCTTGCCGAGGAGCAGGGGGTGCCGGTACAGAGCTTCGTGGTCCGCACCGATATGGCCTGCGGCAGCACCATCGGTCCGATCACCGCCGCCGAGTTGGGGGTACGAACCCTGGATATCGGTGTGCCGCAGTTCGCCATGCACTCGATCCGCGAGCTGGCAGGCAGCGGGGACGCCCAGGCACTATACCGGGTGCTGGTGCCGTTTCTGGAGCGGGAGCGCGTATAGTATGCGCCGGGATGGGGTGCTCCCATCCCGGCTCTGCGAAGCCGATCCGGCTCCTCCTCTTATTGATCTTCCCCGGTTGAGAACTGGCCGCGATGTGCCATTCTGAATGCAAAGGTTTTTGCAGGTGCTTCCATGGGACGAGCTATCGAAGACGCCGATTTCTCGGCCAGATCCATTCAGCAGTTTCAGCAACGGCTGGATGCGGATCTGGAAGCGCTGGCCGCCGTTCTGAAACGGCCGGGTTTTGGCAGGGGGGCGCGGACCTTTGGTGCCGAGCTGGAGCTCTACATTGTCAACGGCCAGGGGCGTCCGGTCGGGCGTAACGCCGAGATCCAGGAAAAGGTGGATGATCCGCAGGTCACGCTTGAGCTGAACCGGTACAACCTCGAATACAACCTGACGCCGGTGCGGCTGAAGGGCCGGCCCTTCTCCTCCACCGAGACACAGATTTCCGATGCCATAGGGCGTTTGAGCGAGGTGGCGCAGGAGTACGGCGCGGTGGTGGTGCCGATCGGGATATTACCGACGTTGAAGCGGCGGGATTTCGGGCCGAGCAATATGACCGACCTGAAACGCTATCACTGCCTGACCGAGCGCCTGGCTAACCTGCGCGGCAAGCTGTTTTCGATCAAGATCAACGGTGAAGAGCCGGTCGAGCTGCGCTCGCGGGATCTGACCCTGGAGGGGGCAAATACCTCCCTGCAGCTGCACTACCGCGTCGAACCCTCGGCCTATGCACGTACCTTCAACGCAGTCCAGATGGCCACGCCACTGGTGCTCGGTATTGCATGTAATTCGCCGTTCATGATCGGCCGGAGACTCTGGCATGAGACACGGATCCCGCTGTTCAAACATGCAATCGACGGCTACACCCGGGACCTGCGCGATGCGCACCTGCCATCAAGGGTCGATTTCGGCAACGGCTGGGTGCGCGAAGGGGTCTACGAGCTGTTTGCCGAAAACGTCTATCTGCATCCGCCGCTGCTGCCGATCTGCAGCGATGAAAATCCGGAGCGAGTGATCAAGTCCGGTGAGGTGCCTGAGCTGTTCGAGCTGAAGTTGCATCAGGGCACCGTCTGGCCCTGGAACCGGGCGATCTATGACTCCTGCGGCAAGGGGCACCTGAGGATAGAGCTAAGGGCGTTGCCGGCGGGCCCCAGCGCCTGCGATATGATGGCCAACGCAGCCTTGTTGATCGGTTTGACCGAGGGCCTGGCGCCACAGATGGAAAGGTTGATACCGGCGATGCCCTACCAGACACTTGTGTACAACTTCTATCGTGCAGCGCAGCTGGGGATGGGGGCGAAGCTGCTCTGGCCGAGGGAGGATGGCGGCGGATTCGACGAGCTGACGCCCGTCGAGCTGGTGCGCCGGTTGTTGCCACTGGCCGAAACTGGCCTGTCGGCCATCGGTATCGATGCCGAGGAGAGCAAGTACTACCTTGACCTGATTCGCGAGCGACTGGAGGCAGGCACCAACGGTGCCGGTTGGCAGCTGCGCCAGTTTGCGCGCCTGCATCGAAACATGCCCCGTCATCTGGCACTGAGTAAGTTGATGCGCGAGTATATGGAAAACAGTCGGCATAACCTGCCGATCGCACAGTGGAAGGATATAGAGTGACAATAGCGAGCGATCCAGTCAGAGTGCTGGAGGCCTCCGCCACCAGCATCTGGGGCGATACAGAGGTGGAGTTCCTGAATCGCCTGGGTGGCGCTACGCTGATTTTGATCCCGGGACGCGATCCTGGGCGAACCCGTGCCCTGTGTACACTGCTGCACGGGAATGAGCCTTCCGGTACCCGCGCGCTGTTCCGCTTCCTCAAAGAGGGGCATCAGCCGCAGGTCAATCTGGCCTGTTTCGTTCCGGCGGTTGAGACCGCCATGCATGAGCAACTTTTCCTGCACCGCTATATGCCGGGGGAGCGGGATATGAACCGCTGCTTCCGCCCGCCATTCAATGATCGGCCAGGCGCCATCGCCGAGCGGATTCTACAACTGCTGGCGGAGCATAGACCTGAGTGTGTGATCGATATCCACAACACCTCGGGAGCTGGCCCTGCCTTTGGTGTGGTGACCTACGAAGACCGTCAGCACGAGGCGCTGGTCTCGCTGTTTACCGAGCACCTGGTGGTCAACGATCTGCGGCTGGGGGCACTGATGGAACTCAGCCGTCCCGACTGTCCGATCATCACCATCGAGACTGGCGGCGCCGGTGATCCGCGCTCGGACCGTATAGCCTATGAGGGTCTGCTGCGTTACGCCAGCATGGATAAGGTGCTGGATTTACCGCCGGGCCAGCATCTGGAGCTGTACCACAATCCGGCACGGCTAGAGTTTACGGATGGCGCGACGCTGGCCTACGACACCCGGCCGGTACCGGGTGTGGATCTGACCGTACCGCCCGATCTGGAACGGTACAACTTCGGCACTGCACCAGCCGGTACGTTCATCGGTTGGCTGGACGGATGCGAAAGCCGTGCCCGGATCAGTGCTCGAGATGGAGCGGGTGTGGAGCGTCTGGACGACTGGTTCCAAGTCCGCGAGGGGCGGCTGGAAACCACCCAGCCGCTGAAGCTGTTCATGATCACCCATCGCAAGGATATCGCCCTGAGCGATTGTCTGCTCTACGCGGCGCCCGAAACCGAGCACCGCTCCATCAACAGCTGACCGGACTAAGATCTAGTCAATCAGGCCAGTGCCGGATAGCTGGTGTAGCCTTCGGCCGTCGATGCATAGAACGTCGCCGGGTCAGGGGCATTAAGGTCAGCGCCCTGTTTGAAGCGAAGGCTCAGGTCCGGATTGGCGATGTAGGGCACGCCGAAGGCGATTGCATCGGCATTGCCGGCATCCACCCACTGGTTGCCCGATTCCAGTGTGAAGCCTTCGTTGGCGATATAGACGCCGCCGAACAGCCGCTTCAGTTCCGGACCAAGGCTGTCCTCACGAACTTTTTCGCGGGCGCAGATAAAGGCGATACCGCGCTTGCCCAGCTCCCGTGCCACATAGGAGAAGGCGTTGCGCAGGTCGGAGTCCGACATGTCGTGGGCATCGGCCCGCGGTGAGAGGTGCACGCCGACGCGGTCCGCACCCCAGACATCGATTACCGCATCGGTTACCTCAAGCAGCAGGCGGGCACGGTTCTCGATCGGGCCACCATAGGCATCGGTGCGCTTGTTGCTGCCGTCGAGCAGGAACTGCTCCAGCAGGTAGCCGTTGGCGCCGTGGATCTCGACACCGTCGAAGCCCGCTTCCTTAGCGTTTTCCGCGCCCCGGCGGTAAGCCTCGATAATGCCTGGGATCTCGTCGATCTCCAGAGCCCGAGGCGTAACATACTCTTTCTGCGGACGCACCAGACTGACATGGCCTGCCGGGCGCACCGCGCTGGGGGCCACCGGCAGCGCGCCATCCAGATACAGCGGGTCGGAGATGCGGCCGACATGCCAGAGCTGCAGCACGATGCGACCGCCCTTGGCGTGTACGCAGTCGGTAACCTGTTTCCAGCCCGCTACCTGCTCCTCGGACCAGATCCCCGGCGTGTCGGGATAGCCTACCCCCATCGGGGTAACCGCGGTCGCTTCGGAGATGATCAGACCCGCATTGGCACGCTGGCGATAGTACTCGACCATCAGCTTGCCCGGTACCCGGCCCGATTCGGCCCGGCAGCGGGTCAGCGGTGCCATGATGATGCGGTTGGGCAGCTCGAGCGCACCCACTTTCAACGGTTGGAAAAGTGTACTCATCTAACGCCTCCTTGGACGATGTTGGATTCGGGGCCCCCGCTCTCCAGCACCGCCGCCAGAGGTCAAAGGCTGGTGCTGATAGCGTCCAGAAACGCCCGGATATTTGCTTCGTTGCGCTTGTAGTAGATCCACTGACCGATCTTCTGCGTTTCCACGAGTCCTGCCCGGTGCAAGGTCGCCAGATGGGCCGATGTCGTGGATTGAGACAGTCCTGTCTTTTTGTCGATCATGCCGGCACACACGCCCGCTTCGAAGGGGGTGGGTTGCTCGGCAAACCAGCGCTCGGGTTCCTTTAACCATGCCAGTATCTGCCGTCTGACCGGGTGGGCCAGCGCCTTGATAACGGCATCGAGTTCAATGTTGTCTGTCATTTTTTGTATATCGTGTATTTGCGAAATATATATCGTAAAAGTTCGATATACAAGTTTTCGCTGTATGTTTTTTGATCCGTGTTGATCGAATCGGCCCGATGGGAAGAAGGTATCACATGTGGGCGACTCGCGCTGAGTCGCCACCTCAAATGAGGATCAAGAGGCTTTGGCGATTAGCTGTGAGGGTTTACGTTTGCCTTTTCGCTCGTTGATCAGCGGCACGCATTGGTGATTGTCGCGGTAGATCACCTCGCACTCATAGCACTGGATACACTCACGGTAGTTGATCTTGCCCGAGGGCGCTATGGCACGGATACCGCAGCGGTGGG
Source organism: Marinobacterium zhoushanense (assembly GCF_014641945.1). Classification (GTDB taxonomy): domain Bacteria; phylum Pseudomonadota; class Gammaproteobacteria; order Pseudomonadales; family Balneatricaceae; genus Marinobacterium_D; species Marinobacterium_D zhoushanense. The sequence continues at coordinate 206,899 of NZ_BMIJ01000001.1, read as the reverse complement.
TGCAGAGTTGGCAGGGGCTGCCGCATTCGGCACGGCGGGGCAGCCAGCGAAACAGATGGAAGTGGCCGAGCACGGCGAACGCGGCGCCCAGCGGGCAGAGGTAGCGGCAGAAGAACTTGTGCACGAACAGCCCGGCCAGCAGCAGCGCCCCGGTGTAGATCACAAACGGCCATTCGCGCACGAAGCCCATGGTGATCGCGGTCTTGAACGGCTCCACCTCGGCACCGCGCTCGGCGGCGCTGAGCGAGTAGAAGCTGACGACGACCAGGCCAGCCAGAATCACGTATTTCAGGCCCCAGACACGGCGATGGATGTGCCAGGGTATGCGCTTCTGGCGAATCTTCAGCCGGGTGGCCAGCTCCGCCACCATCTCCTGAAGCACACCGAACGGACAGAGCCAGCCGCAGAAGTAGCCGCGCCCCCAGAGGAGCAGTGTCAGCAATACATAGCACCAGAGAATGGCAATTACCGGGTCGATCAGCAGAATCGATCCGCTCACCTTGCCGCTGACCACCTGCAGGATGGTGAACAGGTTGGTGATCGACAGTTGACCCTGGGTGATATAGCCGATGAAGACCAGGGTGTAGAGCAGATAGCCCCAGCGGATCAGACGAAAGCGCCGGGCATCGGCGGTGACCCAGCGGTGACCCAGAATGATCGCGGTGAGCAGTGTCAGGCCTAGCAGCAGTGCGGCGATCTTGCCCGCGCGTTGCTGCCAGATCTGCAGCCAGAGCGGGGTGTTATCCACCGTCTCCTGCTCGCTGATGATGAAGAAACGCTCCGGCAGCAGGTAGTCGGCGGCAAAGGTGCGGATAGTGTCCGGCCGCAGATAGCCCTGCTCGCGACTGACCACTAGCTTCAGCGTCCAGGGCGAGGCGGGGTCGAAGCCGGCGCTGCTCTTGATCCGAAACAGCCTTACCTCATCGAAATAGGGCAGGTCCGCCGGCAGTTGCGGCTCCACCGCGCTGTAGAAATCCAGATCACGCAGCTCGATCTGGATCCCGTTCTGCTCCAGCGCCAGCCGGTCCGGCGGCGTTCCTCGCACGAAACTGTCGCCGAGTATGGAGTAGGGGCCGGTATTCAGCACCGCGATGGCATGCTCCCCCGGCTCCAGCTTCTGCTCGATCAGGCGGGTGTAGTGCTCGTCGCCGAGCAGGTAGCGGCCGATGGTCGGGGCATTCAGGTAGGTGAAATACAGCTCAACAAAGCTGTCACCAGTGTCTGGCTCAGCGGCGGGCTGGTTGGCGAACGCACTGTCCACCTTTGCCTCGCTCAGTTTCAGCTCCCGCGCCCACTGCTCGTTGACCAGACGGGACCAGTTGGCCGGCTCCTGTAGATCGGCGCGCACCTGAGCCGGGGTTCTGCGATGGGGAATCAACCCGAGCTGCTGTGCGGCCTGAACCGCCGACAGCATCACGCTCTCGTTGAGTACGATGGCCGATGCGGTGGCCTTGGTGATGCCGTCGATGTAGACATTGCTGCCGCTGGCTTTGTTGCGCACCGCGGCACTGGTGATCTTGATGGTCTGACGCAGGTCCAGCCCGGGATACTGCTCGGTAAAGCGATGCATCGGCTCGGGTCCCAATCCGTGCAGGAAGATCGGTTCATGATGTTCCAATACCCTGACGCCACGGTAGATGCCATCTCGATCGATACCGATCAGCAGCTGGTAGGGCGCGCCGGAGAAGCCGGGCAGCTGCACATAGTCGCCGGATAGAAAGGCGTAGCCGATCAACTCGGTCACTTGATAGACGGGCCAGACCGGCGGATCGCTCAGCTGGGGCTTTATCTCGGTAGCCTGGGGAAAGATCTGTTTGATCAATGCCGGCATATCCTGCTCATCGGCCAGGGGCTCAGCCTGACTTACGCCAGTAGCCAGCCAGAGCGGCATCAGCAGTAGCAGCAGGTGCGACCAGCGCTGAAACAGGGCTTGCATGCCGGTGTCCTCGAATCCAATTCTATTATTCTTATCCTGACCAGAGTGTCAGATCTGTTTTGGGCTGGCTAAGGGTCAATGGGCGTAAATGACCTACTACTTTGGGCGGGCGTTTCCCTGCTCGGGCATTGCAGCCGGCGAAGGGAAGGGGCTATGCTGAGGCGTTTTCCGGATGGATTTTTGCCGTGATTGTGCGTGAAAAGCCGGGGTTTCTGGCGCTGTTCTTCGTTTATCAGGGATCGATCGCTCCCCGCGTGCTGCCGCAGATACTGCTGATCGCCTTGCTGTCGGCACTGCTGGTATGGGTTCACGACCAGTATCCCCAGCTGTTCCCCGAGTTGAGCACCTCCTCCTTTGCCTTTATCGGTATCGCGCTGTCGCTTTACCTGGGGTTTCGCAACAACGCCTGCTACGAGCGTTGGTGGGAAGGCCGCCGGCTATGGGGGCAGCTGCTGATTCAGGCACGCAGCCTGTTGCGCATGAGTCTGGCCTACCGTGGCGAGGAGAGCGAGCGGCACAAGCGGATGGCGCGACGGCTGGTTGCCTTCGCCGGTTGTCTGCGCGACCAGCTGCGCGACATTGACCCGATGCCCGGACTGCAGGAGTGGCTCAGCGATGCTGAATGCTGGCAGCTGGAACGCGCGGTCAACCGCCCCGAGCGGATACTGCAGATGATAGGCGAACAGGTGGCCGTAGAGGTTAAAACCGGCGGCTTCGATTCGGTCACGGCACGCAATTTTGAGCAGTGTCTGAACGCCCTGAGCGAGGTGGTTGCCGGCTGCGAGCGGCTCACCAATACCCCGCTACCCTTTGCCTATATGCTGCTGGTTCACCGCACCAGTTATATCTACTGCCTGCTGCTGCCCTTCGGTCTGGTCGCCAGCAGCGGCATGATTACTCCGCTGCTGACGGCCATCGTCGCCTATGCGTTTTTTGGCCTCGACGAGCTGAGCCAGCAGTTGGAGCAGCCCTTCGGCGCCGGCGACAACGGTCTGCCGCTGGACGCGATCACACTGACCCTGGAGCGTGAGTGCCGGCAGGCGTTGGGCGAGCAGCATCTACCTGCAGCGCCCAGTGCCCGGGATTATCGTCTGAGCTGAGGTCGATTTTGACCTCAGATCTAGGCCTGTATATCCGCGACCGCATCGCTGGTATCGACGACGGAGAAGCGACCGCGTTCATCTCGATGTACCCGGCCGAGCGCCGTATCGGGATCGTGGGTAAACACCAGGCGGCCGTTGTCTTTGTAAAGGCGTTCCAGCACCGCGCGCTTCTCATCGATCAGCTGCTCCGGGAAACGGTCGTAGCCCATGGTAATCGGCAGATGGACCCAGGGGGCGCCCGGGATCAGGTCACCGGCGAACAGCACCGGACCATCCGGCATCGGTATCTCCGGCAGCAGCTGACCCGGGGTGTGGCCGGAACTGGTATGCAAGGTGTAGTCCGTGCCCAGCGTCTTGGAGCCTTCCCCCACTTGCACCAGCTCCAGGCGGCCTGATTCGGCCAGGGCTTGGATCAGCTCCGGTATATAGGAAGCGCGGTCGCGGGCATGGGGATCGTTGGCTCGCTGCCACTGCACTTCGCTGACGACGAAGCTGGCGTTGGGGAAGAGCAGCCGGGGTTCCCGGTCCGGCAGCCAGGCTGAGAGCAGGCCGCCAGCGTGATCGAAATGCAGATGGGTCAGCAGTACGACGTCGATATCCTCGTGGCCAAGGCCCCGGTTGGCGAGGCTCTCCAGCAGACGGTGGTCCGACTCCTGAATGCCGAAGCGCTCTTTCATCTCTGGACTGAAGAAGGCGCCGACGCCGGCCTCGATCAGAATATTGCGCTGTAGATGGTCGCCGTCATACTCCTGTACCAACAGGGCGCGGCAGCCAAGGCGGATGCGGTTTTGCTCGTCCGGTTTGCACCAACGCTGCCACATCGCTTTTGGGGCGTTGCCGAACATGGCGCCGCCGTCGAGCATCTGGCTGTTTCCGCTCAAGGATGTAAGGCGTCTTGTTATTATCATCGAGCTCTCCTCATTAACGGCCACAAAGTCTACAGACTCGTTACTGGGCTGTGGATGCTGCGAAAGCAGGCCTTGAATCCTGCTTCGGATTATTGTTGTGGTCAATAAATGACCAGCAATAAAGGCTGGGGTTCAGTTTCGTATACTGAAAACCGAACGATAACGGACAGAGATCAATGAGTGGATGGATTAAGACGCAGCTGCTGGAACAGGTGGCGAATATCGCCCGCGAAGCCGGTGAGGCGATCATGCAGGTTTACGCACGTGATTTCGCTGTCAGTTACAAGGCGGATGAGTCGCCGCTGACTGAGGCGGACCAGGCGGCGCACCACGTTATCGTCAAGCGCCTGGCGGCTTTGGAGCCAAGGCTGCCGATTCTCTCCGAGGAGGATGTCGAGAGTTTTCCCGGTGCCGACGGGGAGGGGCGTTTTTGGCTGGTCGATCCGCTGGACGGTACCAAGGAGTTTATCAAGCGCAATGATGACTTCAGCGTCAATATTGCGCTTGTAGAGCAGGGGGAGCCTGTGCTCGGCGTGGTCTTTGCGCCGGTTGCCGACATCCTGTGGCAGGGCGCACGAGGCTTGGGTGCACAGCGGATCGACCAATGCGGCGAACGCGCTATCCGGGTACGAGAGCATCGGCCTGGCCAACCCTGGCGGTTGCTGTGCAGCCGCTCCCATCCAAGCCCCGGGCTGGATGCTTGGATCGAGAAGCTCGAGCGGCACGATGCGGTAGAGCTTGAGTCGGTTGGCAGTTCATTGAAGTTCTGCCGTATTGCCGAGGGCACGGCCGATATCTACCCTCGGCTGGGACCGACCTCGCTCTGGGACACTGCCGCCGCCCACGCCGTACTGAACGAGGCGGGCGGGGCGGTGATCCGGTTCGATGGCGAACCGCTCTGTTACTCAGATACCACTTGCCTGATCAACCCCTGGTTTATCGCCCAGGGCAGGGGCGAGCTCGACTGGACCGGGTTCTGATCGGTCTCAACCAAGGCGGTGGCGCAGTCGGCGCGCCGCCTCGACCAGTCGCTCCAGTGCCGGTAATACCTCCTGCCACTGGCGGGTTTTCAGGCCACAATCCGGGTTGACCCAGAGGCGCTCGACCGGGATGCGTTGTGCCGCCTTCTCGATCAGTTCCTCCATCTGCTCTACGCTCGGTATGTTGGGGCTGTGGATGTCGTAGACCCCTGGGCCGATCTCGTTGGGGTAGGCGAACGCTTCGAACGCATCCAGCAGCTGCATGTTGGAGCGGCTGGTTTCGATGGTGATCACGTCGGCATCCATTGCCGCCACCGCCTGAATAATATCGTTGAACTGGGAGTAGCACATGTGGGTGTGGATCTGGCAGTCATCACCGACGCCGGAGGCGCTCAGGCGAAACGCTTCGGTGGCCCAGTCCAGATAGGCGTGCCAGTCGCAGCGACGCAGCGGCAAGCCCTCGCGTATGGCCGGTTCGTCGATCTGGATCGCCGGAATACCCGCCCGCTCCAGGTCACACACCTCATCGCGCAGCGCCAGTGCGATCTGGCGGCAGGTGTCGGCACGTGGTTGATCATCACGCACGAACGCCCACTGCAACAGGGTCACCGGACCGGTCAGCATCCCTTTCATCGGCTTGCGGGTGAGTGATTGGGCGTATTGCGACCAGTTGACCGTCATCGCCCGTGGGCGCTGCACATCGCCGAAGATCACCGGCGGCTTTACGCAACGGGAGCCGTAGGACTGTACCCAGCCGTTGGCGGTGGTCAGGTAGCCTTCCAGCTGTTCGCCGAAGTACTCCACCATGTCATTGCGCTCGGCTTCACCGTGCACCAGAAGATCGAGTCCAACTGCCTCCTGCTGTTTGACGCAATGCTGGATCTCGCCTTTCATTCTCTGTTCGTATTCATCCAGGCTGATCTCGCCCCTGCGCAGTGCCGCACGCGCTGTGCGTATCTCGGTTGTCTGCGGGAAGGAACCGATACTGGTGGTTGGCAGCAGCGGCAATGCCAGGCGCTCCCGCTGCAGTTGGGCGCGCAGTGGATAGGGTGTGGCGCGGCGGTGGTCGGCAAGGGTAATCGCCTGCAAACGCCCGACGACCTCTGGTTTATGTATCCGCGACGACCGGCGACGTCCCAGAACCGCCTCGGCATTGCTGGCCAGAGCCTCCTGACCCTGGCCTTCAAGCCCGAGCGCGAGCACTCTCAGTTCAACCAGCTTCTGGTTGGCGAAGGCGAACCAGCTACGCTGTTCGGTATCCAGTTGGCGTTCCCGATCCAGATCTACCGGTACATGCAGCAGCGAACAGGAGGTAGCGAGCCAGAGACGCTCGCCCAGCGCGCGCTGCAGTGGTCGGAGCGACTCCAGTGCCGAGTTGAGGTCGGTTTTCCAGATGTTGCGACCGTCGACGATACCCACCGACAACTGTTGGTCCTTACCGATTCGTTTGGCAGCCTGGATGTATTCCTGGCCACCACGAACCGCATCGAAATGGTAACCGTCAACCGGCAGGCTTAGGCAGAGGTCCAGGTTGTCGCGCAGATCGCCGAAGTAGGTGGTCAGCATCAACCTGACATCGACGGCTCCGAGATCGGCATAGGCGGTACGCAGTGCCTGCTGCCAGGGCAGCTCGAGATCCAGTGCCAGAATAGGCTCATCGATCTGTATCCACTCGACCTGTTGCGCCGCCAACTGCTGCAACAGAGCGATGTATTGCTCCACCAGCCGGGGCAGCAGGGCTAGCCTGTTCTCGCCTCGGGACAGCCATAGCAGCGTGACCGGACCGATCAGCACCGGCTTGGGGCTGAAGCCCAGGGCGCGTGCTTCGGCGATCTCGGCAAGCAGCTTCTCCGGTTGCAGGGAAAGCCGGCGAGTGTCGCTCAGTTCCGGGACCAGGTAGTGGTAATTGGTGTCGAACCACTTGGTCATCTCCAGCGGCCGCACGGGGTTGCCGCTTGGTGCCTGGCCTCTGGCCATGCGGAAGTAGTTGTCCAGGTCGTTGGCTGCACTGCCCTGTTGAATGCGCTCAGGCAGCATACCGAACATCCAGGCGTGATCGAGCACCTGATCATAGAGGGAAAAGTCGTTAACGGTTACAAAGTCCAGTCCTGCATCCTGTTGCAGTTGCCAGTGGCGATGGCGCAGCGTAGCTGCGACCTGAAGCAGCTCGTCCGCGTCGATCTCGCTTCGCCAGTAGCGCTCCAACGCAAACTTCAGTTCGCGCTTGGCGCCAATACGGGGGAAGCCGAGTATATGCAATCCTGCCATGGTGTCCTCTTTTGGTGCGTTGGTTGATTTGGGTGCATTATGGGTGGGAATCTGCATTAGTTAAATTGATAAAGATTTTAAAAATGTTGAATAAAATTAATACATGGCTGTTCTCGCACTATAAGTAAGTACTGTTTTGACCGGTTTGCACCAGTGAAGGGCGTACAATCCTGTTTGATGCACGTTGATGGCATGATGCTTGCTTGATATAAGTGCGTAAGCATCTCGCAGAACGGCCGCCGGCTGAGAGGTAAAGCTCGGTTAGTGACAAGAAGATGCTGAAAAAACAACGCGTAGGACCGCGATCGTCGGGCTGCAATGAAGTGGCCTGTCCGATCAAAGCGAGAAAGGGTTGCACTCAGATAGGGCGAGGGAACCCCAGGCGCGTCGCAAGATGAAGCACAATTTTTGAGCAAAGGCGCTCACGAGTGGCCCCCTGTTAAAAATGGAAGGTCGCTTGTGGGCGCCTTTTGTTTTTGACGACTTTTGTTTTTGAAGACAGAGGCCCCATCGACGATGAGCGAGCAAAGCAAACTTAACCTGCTTTCCTTTACCGGAAAGACCAAGATCCTGCACCTGAGCTGGATCGCGTTTTTCATCACCTTCGTGGTGTGGTTCAACCATGCCCCCATGCTGGCCGCAATCGGTAGTTCTCTGGGGCTGGACAGCGCCCAGGTCAAAACCCTGCTGATCCTGAACGTGGCGCTGACCATCCCCGCCCGTGTACTGATCGGCATGCTGACCGACAAATACGGTCCGCGGCTGATCTATGCTGCGCTGCTGTTCCTGTGCAGCATCCCCTGTTTTCTGTTTGCCCTGGCTGATGACTTTGCCCAGGCCGCAATCGCGCGCTTTCTGCTGGGCTTCATCGGTGCCGGTTTCGTCATCGGTATCCGCATGGTCAGCGAATGGTTCCCGGCCAACGAACTGGGTACCGCCGAAGGGATCTACGGTGGTTGGGGTAACTTCGGTTCCGCCGCGGGTGCGATGACGCTGCCGACCCTGGCTCTGCTGTTTGGTGGTGAGGATGGCTGGCGTTACGCCGTCGGCCTGACCGGTCTGATGAGCCTGGCGTTCAGCTTTGTCTGGTACAAGAATGTCAGCGACACGCCGAAGGGTTCCACCTACTTCCGTCCGAAGAAGAATGGTGGCATGGAGGTGACCAGTAAGGGTGACTTCGTCTTTATGCTGGCGATGAAAATCCCGATGTATGCGACCCTGGCACTGCTGGCATGGAAACTCTCTCCGGCGGGCGTGAAGATGCTGTCGGACACCGCAGTTAACCTGATCTATATCGCGCTGGTAGTGATCTTTGTCTACGACTGCTACAGCGCCTGGAAGGTTAACCACGAGATCTTCGTTAAGCCGGTGCCGGAGATGCATCGTTACAAGTTCAAGCAGGTGGCGGTGCTGAATGTGCTTTACTTCGCCACCTTCGGCTCCGAGCTTGCCGTGGTCTCCATGCTGCCGCTGTTCTTTGCTGAAACCTTCGAGCTGGATCCGGTCTATGCAGGTCTGCTGGCCTCCGGTTACGCCTTCATGAACCTGATGTCCCGTCCTGGCGGCGGCTGGATCAGCGATCGCTTCGGCCGCAAGCGTACGCTGCTGATCCTGACCGCGGGACTGGCCGGAGGTTATGCGCTGATGGCAATGACCAACTCCAGCTGGCCGGTTGCCCTGGCGGTGATCACGGCGATGGCCTGCTCCTTCTTCGTCCAGGCCGGTGAGGGCGCCGTATTCGCCGTGGTACCGCTGATCAAGCGTCGTCTCACCGGGCAGATCGCCGGTATGACCGGGGCCTACGGTAACGTGGGTGCCGTGGTTTACCTGACCGTGCTCTCCTTTGTCAGCTACCAGATCTTCTTCAGCGTGATCGCAGCCACTGCCGTGCTCGGCTTTATCGTGCTGCTGTTCATGGAGGAGCCGCAGGGCCATATGGCCGAGGTGAATGAGGATGGCAGCGTCGAGCTGATCAAAGTAACCTGAGTCCGGCACAACTAAGATAGACGCAGATGGGTTCGCTTGAATCGATCTGCGTCTTGTTCCATCACTGGCCGGGGAAGGGCGAATGAGCAAACGACTGCAGGTACGCTTTGGCGGCTGTTCCGAGGCCGGACGCAAGGCGGTCAATCAGGATGCCTTCGCAGCTCATCTGGCTACCGGCAGTGGCGCCGAGCTCAAGGGCGCGGCTGCGGCCATCGCCGACGGCGTCAGCAGTTGCGCCGATTCCCATATCGCCAGCCAGACCGCCGTTACCTCCTTTCTTGAAGACTATTTCAGTACGCCGCAGAGCTGGAGTGTGCGTAAATCGGTCTCGCGGGTACTGACCAGCCTCAATGGCTGGATTTATCAACAGAACGCCAATCGCCATGGTTACGGCGACAGCCTGCTGACCACCTTCTCCTCGGTGGTGATCAAATCCCATACCCTGCACTGTTTCCACGCCGGCGACTCGCGTATCTACCACTGGCGCGACGGCATGCTGGAGCAGTTGACCCAGGACCATCTGCGCATCGAACGCGGCAAGGGCTATCTTGCGCGGGCGCTGGGGGCCGACCGTCATCTGGAGGTGGATTACGTCACCCATGAGTTGGCAGTGGGTGACCTGCTGATGCTGAGCACCGACGGGGTGCATGAGGTGCTGCCGGCCGCCAGGTTACGAGAGCTGCTAAAGGGCGCTGGCGACAACCTTGAGGCTGTGGCACGACGGATAGTGGCCGAAGCGCTGGAGGCCGGCAGCGAGGACAATGTCACCGTGCTGCTGGTGGCGATCGATGCCCTGCCGCAGGAAACCCTGGATGAAACCCATCGCCGCCTGACCGCACTGCCGATTCCGCCGGTGATGGAGGTGGGCAACCGCATCGACGGTTACGAGGTGCTGGAGGTGATCTTCAGCGGTACCCGCAGCCATATGTACCGGGTTCGCGATCAGGAGAGCGGTGAGCAATTTACGCTGAAGGCGCCGTCGCAGAACTTCGCCGAGGACGCACTCTACCTGGACGGTTTCGTGCGCGAAGAGTGGGTTGGTCAATGCATCGACCATCCCAATGTGATGAAAACCTTCAAGCCGGCCCGCGAAAAGCGCTTTCTCTACTATCTGGGTGAGTATATCGAGGGGATCAACCTGCGTGAGTGGATGCACGATCACCCGCAGCCGCCGCTGGATGAGGTGCGCCGTATCCTGCGCCAGGCGGTGCAGGGACTGCGCGCCTTCCAGCGCGCCGATATGGTGCATCAGGACCTGAAGCCGGAAAACATCATGCTCGACCGGGAGGGGAGGGTGAAACTCCTCGACTTCGGTACCGTGCTGATCGCCGGCACCGATGAGCTGATCTCGCCGCTGGACAAGTCGGTGCCCCAGGGCAGCATTAATTATGTGGCGCCGGAGTATCTGGTCGGAGAGCCGGGTAGCTTCCGCTCCGACCTGTTCTCGCTGGCGGTGATCGCTTATGAGATGCTGACCGGGGAGCTGCCCTACAAGGAGCCCTCTGTAAAACAGGTGCAGCTGAAGAACTACGCGGTGCTCGACTATATACCGGCGCTGCAGCACCGGCGTGATCTGCCGCTTTGGCTCGAGGGCTGCCTGCGCAAGGCGCTACAGCCCAACCCCCGTTATCGCTACGAGGCGCTGTCGGAGTTCCTGCAGGATTTCACCGTGCCCAATACCCAGTTGGAAGCGCGCATCCGCCATCAGCCGTTGGTAGAGCGCAATCCGCTGTTGCTGTGGAAACTGATCAGCCTGGGTCTGTTGCTGCTGAATCTGTATCAGTGGCTGGGTCTGGACTAAGCCCATCGGCCCCGAGTTTGAGCACCATAATGAGGCCCGATCACCAACTTGGTGCGATCTTTCTAGTGCATAAGTCGGGAATGGATCTCCTAACTCTTTGTAAATAATAAAGATACGAAATTGGCACATGTTGTGCTTTAAGAATCTGCATAACCGGGCCTAGCCCGGAACAGAACAGAATGAACAAAGGCGTTCATCGATCAGTTTCCTGAACTTCAGGGTGCTGATGGGTGAGCGCCTTTTTTCGTTTCCGGGGTTCGTAAAGCGTTTCCAAAAGCTTCGCAAAAAAACCGAAGAAGTCTGTCAACGCGAGCCCGAAACAGGTGCACAGGAGCAACATGATGAACAAGACACGTTTGGTTGTAGTCGGCAACGGCATGGTCGGCCACCAGTTTCTACAGAGCCTGGCCGACAGCGGCCGTTTGGGTGATTTCGAGGTCACCGTATTCTGTGAGGAACCACGTCTGGCCTATGACCGCGTGTATCTCAGCTCATACTTCAGCGGCAGCACCGCTGAGGATCTGGCCATGGGTAAGATCGAACAGTATCGCGAGTGGGGCCTCAACGTGCTGATCAGCGAGAAGGTGGTCGAGATCAACAAGGCCGACCACCTGGTGGTCTCCGACAAGGGCACCACACTGACTTACGACAAGCTGGTGATGGCCACCGGTTCCTACCCCTTCGTACCGCCGGTGCCGGGACATGACCGCGAGCACTGCCTGGTTTACCGTACCATCGAGGATCTGGAAGCGATCAAGGCCAGCGCCGCCCAGGGTAAGGTCGGCGTTGTCGTCGGCGGCGGTCTGCTCGGCTTGGAAGCGGCCAAGGCGCTGCGAGACCTGGGCTTGGAAACCCACGTGGTCGAGTTCGCACCGCGGCTGATGGCGGTGCAGCTGGACGACATGGGCGGCGCGCTGCTGCGCTCCAAGATCGAAGCGCTGGGCGTCAAGGTCCACACCAGCAAGAACACCCAGCAGATTGTCGACGGCGAGCAGTGCGTGCACCGCATGGAGTTCGCCGATGGCGAGGTGCTGGAAACCGACCTGATCCTGTTCTCTGCCGGTATCCGTCCGCGCGACCAGCTGGCGCGTGAGAGCGGCCTGGCGGTGGGCGAGCGCGGCGGTATCGTCATCAACAACCAGTGCCAGACCTCCGATGCCGACATCTATGCCATCGGCGAGTGTGCGCTCTGGGACGGCCGCATCTTCGGTCTGGTGGCGCCGGGTTACACCATGGCCAAGGTTGCTGTCTCTCAACTGACCGGCGGTGAATCCGAGTTTGCCGGCGCCGATATGAGCACCAAGCTGAAGCTGATGGGCGTCGATGTCTGCTCCATCGGCGATGCCCAGGGCCGTACCCCAGGCGCCAAGAACTACACCTGGCTCAACGAAGGCGATGGTACCTACAAGAAGCTGGTGGTCAGCCCCGACAACAAGATCCTGCTCGGCGCGATCCTGGTCGGCGATGCCGAGGCTTACGGCACCCTGCTGCAGTACATGCTGAACGAGATCCAGCTGCCGGAGTTCCCGGAGTCGCTGATCCTGCCCAGCCGCAACGACGACGCGCAGACCGGTCTTGGCGTGGCGGCGCTGCCGGAAACGGCGCAGATCTGCTCCTGCCACGACGTCTCCAAGGGCGATATCCGCGAGGCCGTTTCAGGCGGTTGCTGCTCGGTGGGTGACGTCAAGGGCGCCACCAAGGCCGGTACCGGTTGCGGTGGCTGCGTGCCGCTGCTGACCAGCCTGGTCAACCACGAGCTGGAGGAGCTCGGCGTCGAGGTCAGCCACGATATCTGCGAGCACTTCGCCTACACCCGCCAGGACCTGTACAACCTGGTGCGTGTCGGCAACATCCACAGCTTCGACGAACTAATGGAGAAGCACGGCAGGGGCGGCAAGGGCTGCCATATCTGCAAGCCGGCGGTGGGCTCCATCCTCGCCTCATGCTGGAACAACTACGTACTCGATACCCAGCAGGTGAAGCTGCAGGATACCAACGACACCTTCCTGGCCAACATGCAGAAGGACGGTACCTACTCCATCGTGCCGCGCATCGCCGGCGGCGAGATCACCCCGGACAAGCTGATCGTGCTCGGTCAGGTGGCCAAGGAGTATAACCTCTACACCAAGATCACCGGCGGCCAGCGTGTCGACCTGTTCGGTGCCCGCCTGGAGCAGCTGCCGGATATCTGGCGCAAGCTGATCGACGCCGGCTTCGAGACCGGACACGCCTACGGCAAGTCACTGCGCACAGTAAAATCCTGTGTCGGCAGCACCTGGTGCCGCTACGGTGTCGACGACAGTGTCGGCCTCGCCATTGAACTCGAGAATCGCTACAAGGGGCTGCGTTCACCGCACAAGATCAAGTTCGCTGTGTCCGGCTGCACCCGCGAGTGTGCCGAAGCACAGGGCAAGGATATCGGCGTTATCGCCACCGAGAACGGCTGGAACCTGTATGTCTGTGGTAACGGCGGTATGAAGCCGCGCCACGCCGACCTGTTCGCCACCGATCTGGATAAGGAAACGCTGATCAAGTACATCGACCGGGTGCTGATGTTCTACATCAAGACCGCCGACCGCCTGCAGCGTACCTCGGTGTGGATGGAGAACCTCGAGGGTGGCCTGAACTACCTGCAGGAAGTGGTGATCAACGACAGCCTCGGTATAGCCGAAGAGCTGGAGGCGCAGATGACACACGTGGTCGAGACCTACGAGTGCGAGTGGAAGAAGACCGTCAACGACGAGCAGGCGCTGAAGCGTTTCCGCCAGTTCGTCAATAGCGACAAGCCCGATTCCAACGTGGTGTTCGTGCAGGAGCGCGGCCAGATCCGTCCGGCGCGTGAGGAAGAGAAAGCAGAACCCATTGTAATGGTCGGCTAACAGCCCGTTTATTTAGGAGAACATCATGACTGCAGCACAAGAGTGGATCCATATCTGCAACCTCGATGATCTGGTCGCTGACTCGGGCATGTGTGCACTGGTTGGTGAACGTCAGGTTGCGCTGTTCTACATCCCGGAACAGAAACAGGTATTCGCAATCGACAACTACGATCCGGTGGGCAAGGCCAACGTGCTCTCGCGCGGACTGATCGGCTCTGCCGAAGAGAAGCTGTTCGTCGCCTCGCCGCTGTATAAGGAGCGCTACTGCCTGGAAAGCGGCGAGTGCCTGGATAATGACGAGTTGGTGCTGGATACCTGGCAGACCCGTATCGACGGTGAACGCCTGCTGCTCGATCCCCAACCGTTCAACCGCGTGGCGCTGAAACAGGCGGGCTGATGAGGCACGATGGATTAAACGAACAACAAGTCTGGTGAGTAACAGCCCCGGGGTCCCCCCCCTCCAACCTGTGCACCGGGCGGGAGTTTGCGTCTCCAGGGCTGTTTTTTACAGGGCCGCTAGAATAAGCGGCCCTTTTTTATGTACAGGATGGCAGTTCTCCCGCGGGCGAAAGCACAAAAAAAACCGGGCTAAGCCCGGTGGTAAACATGGCAAAGCCCGAGCCTAAGCCCCGGCTGCATGGGGTGATTAACTTAAAAAATCAGGCCACTTACGGCAATCGCAGCACCGGCGCTACGGGTCAAAATCGGCAATGCACGCAGGTGATGACCAGCCAGTGAACCGCCAAAATGCAGAATGGCACTGGTGGCCATAAAGCCGACAGCAAAAAGGGTCAGTGAGCCACTGGCCTCATGTCCATGGGCGAAGCCGTGAAACAGCGCGAAGAGCGCAGTCAGCAACAATGCTGCAGATGCAGGCAGGCGGACCATGGTGGTGATCAGGATACCGAGCAGCAGTACGGACAGCGCAATACCACCTTCCACCATCGGCAGGGCGAATCCGCTCAATGCCGCACCGAAACCGGCCAGCAGTGCCAGCATGAGCGCACCGGGTATGGCAAAACGCATCTGGCCCGGCTGCAATGCGGCCCAAACCCCGATCGCCAACATCGCCAGCAGGTGATCGGCTCCCATCAATGGGTGCAGCAGCCCGGAGGCGAGACCTGTGCCGGTGCTCGTGTGGGCAAAGGCAAGGCTTGGGCTCAGGCTCAGTGCTGCCAGTGTACAGAGGGTCAGGGCGTGTCGTTTCATGTTGGCTTCCTGTTCTATTGTTCTTTCAGCTCGAATGGGGTTTGACAAAGCAAGTGGGGTGCCAGCTGTATCGCGCGGGATCTCAATTACCCGATAACCAGTGAGTGTCCGGGTCGGCACGGTCAATGCCTACCAATATGAAGGGAGGCGGCTGATGGCAAAAACTGGTTAGCTGCCTGCCGAATGAGCCTGAGAGTGGAAAGTAACGAAGAGGTTGGCGTTCCCTCGCCTGAGCGTTAGGCTGGAGCCTCCTCCAATGAGCAGCAGACAGATGGCACAGCAGCAACCGCATAATGGCCAGCGCGATAGCGCGGCGACCGATGAAGCCTGGGTCAGCGTCATTCGCAAGATGGATGAGGCCTATGCCGATCTGGTGCACTACCAGGTGCAGGTCGAGGAGCAGAATGCGGCGCTGGAGGAGGCCCACAGCTTCTTCGACAGCGTGCAGTCGGCGATGAGCGACGTGCTGATCGCTTGCGACCACGAGGGGCGGATCCAGCAGGTCAACCGGGCGTTCGAGGAGCTTACCGGCCGTACCATGGAGTCGCTGCTCGATCAGCCGATGGAGAGCCTGTGCAGCGGCGACAGCCGCGCACGGCTGATCGACTGCCTGCAGCGGGTCAGGCGCGAACCGGTGCGTGACGAGCAGATCAGTATCGAAGGCGTTGACGGCCCGGTGCCGCTGGCGCTGAACTGCTCCCCCCGCTTCAATCAGCGCGGGCGTCTGGTCGGTGTCGTCGTCGCCGGTCGCCCGCTGGGCGAGCTGCAGCGCGCCTTTAACGAGCTGAACCAGGCCCATGCCGAACTCAAACTGGCGCAGGAGCGGCTGATCCAGGCGGAGAAAATGGCCTCCCTCGGCCGTTTGGTGGCCGGCGTCGCCCATGAGTTGAACAACCCGATTAGCTTCGTCTACGGCAATATGCACGCGTTGCAGCGCTATACCCGCCGCCTGGTGGAGTATTTCGATCTGGTGCAGTCCGGCGCCAGTCGCGAACAGCTGCGTGAGCTGCGCGAGCGGTTGCGGTTGGACCGGGTGATAGCGGATCTGGATTCGCTGGTCGAGGGCACAATGGAGGGCGCCGACCGGGTGCGTGAGATCGTCAACGACCTGCGCCAGTTCTCCTCCACTCAGAGCAGTGAGAAAGCGCCCTTCGATCTGATCCACGTGGTGCGCTCGGCGCTGCACTGGATCGTCAAGGAGAGCAAGGTCGATATCGCGGTTACGGAACAGTTGCCCCAGCAGCTGCAGGTGTGGGGGCACTCCGGCCAGATCCATCAGGTGGTGGTGAACCTGATCCAGAACGCAGCGGATGCGGTGGCCGATCAACTGCAACCGGCGCTGAGCTTGAGAGCCGGACAAACCGACCAGCTGGTCTGGTTCGAGGTGGCCGACAACGGCCCGGGCATCGAACCGGAGAACCTGCCGCACCTGTTCGACCCCTTCTTTACCACCAAACCGACCGGGCAGGGCACCGGCCTGGGGCTGTCGATCAGTTACGGTATCGTCAATGAACATGGCGGTACGCTCAGTATCGACAACCGGCCGGAGGGGGGCGCCCGTGCCCGACTGACGCTGCCCCAACTGAATCGAGGTGAAGAGCAGCCCGGAGGCGATATCGATGGCTAACCTGCTTTGGTTGCAGTCGGGCGGTTGCGGCGGCTGCTCCATGTCGCTGTTGGGGGCCGAGAGTCCGGATCTGATAACTACACTCCAAGCCGCCGGTATTCAGCTGCTCTGGCACCCGTCGTTGAGCGAGCAGACCGGTGCCGAGGTACGTGCGCTGCTGCAACGGATCATCGATGGCGAGCTGGCGCTGGATCTGCTCTGCATCGAAGGTTCACTGATGCGCGGGCCCAACGGCACGGGGCGATTTCACCTGTTTGGTGGTACCGGTATCCCGATGATCGAATGGGTGGAAAAACTGGCGGCACGGGCGCGTTACACCCTGGCGATCGGATCTTGTGCAGCCTATGGCGGTATCACCAGTGCCGGCGATAACCATACAGATGCCACCGGGCTGCAGTTCGAGGGCGAGTTGCGTGGTGGTTTGCTCGGCAGCGATTACCGTTCAGCGGGAGAACTGCCGGTAATCAACGTGTCCGGCTGCCCGGTACATCCCAATTGGGTCACCGAAACCCTGATCGAGCTGGCCCTTGAGGAAGGCGCTACGGAGCGGCTCGATACCCTGGGCCGGCCGCGCCTGTATGCCGACCAGTTGGTGCACCACGGCTGTACCCGCAACGAATACTACGAATACAAGGCCAGCGCCGAACGGCTGGGACAGCAGGGCTGCATGATGGAGCACCTGGGCTGCCTTGGTACCCAGGCCCATGGCGACTGCAACACGCGGCCCTGGAATGGTGAGGGCTCCTGCACCCGCGGAGGCTACGCCTGTATCAACTGTACCGCACCCGAGTTCGAGGAGCCGCGCCACGCCTTCATGGAAACCCCGAAGATTGCCGGTATCCCGGTTGGCTTGCCTACCGATATGCCCAAGGCCTGGTTCGTGGCGCTGGCCTCTCTGTCCAAGGCCGCCACGCCGGAGCGCCTGAAGGAGAATGCCCGTTCCGAGCAGCTGATCTATCCGCCGACGCAGCATAAGAGAAAGAACTGATGAGCCGAATAGTGGTGGGACCGTTCAATCGGGTCGAGGGTGACCTGGATATCACCTTGGACAGTGCCGATGGCCGGGTAACAGGGGCCAGAGTCAACGCCACGCTGTACCGGGGTTTTGAACGGATACTGCTGGATAAACCGGCGCTGGATGCTCTGGTCTACACGCCGCGTATCTGTGGTATCTGCTCGGTCAGCCAGTCGGTGGCAGCGGCGTTGGCGCTGGCGGATAGCCAGGGGATGCAACCCACCCGCAACGGTGAGTTGTGCCGCAACCTGATCCTGGCCAATGAATCACTGACCGATCTGCTGACCCATTTCTACCTGTTTTTCATGCCGGACTTTGCCCGCGAGAGCTACGCCAAAGAACCCTGGTTCGATGCCGTGGCGAGCCGCTTCAAGGCGGTCAGCGGCGAGGCGACGCGCGAGGTGTTGCCGGCGCGGGCCGAGTTTCTGCACCTGATGGGGCTGCTGGCCGGGAAATGGCCGCACACGCTTAGCATCCAGCCCGGTGGCTCGACCCGGCCGGTACAGCGCCAGGAGCGGCTGCGCCTGGTGGCCATTCTCGGCGCGTTCCGACGCTTTCTGGAGCGGGTGACCTTTGGCGACGACCTGGAGCGCATCACCGCAATCCACACCCCCGAGCAGCTGCGCAGCTGGCAGCAGGAAAAAACCTGGCAGGGCGGAGACCTGCGCACCTTCCTGCACCTGTCCGAGCAATTGGGGCTGGATCGCCTCGGCCGTGCCACCGACCGGTACATGAGTTTCGGCAACTATGCGCTACAGGGCGAACAGACGGTACCACGCGGTGTCTGGAGTCCGGGGAACGGCCTTCAGGCACTTGATCCAGGCCGGATTGTAGAGGATGTCAGCCACGCCTGGATGGAGCCGGCGCCGCCGCTGCATCCGGCGCACGGAGAGACCGAACCGGTTGCCGAAAAAGAGGATGCCTACAGCTGGTGCAAGGCGCCGCGACTGGATGGTCAGGTGGTGGAGACCGGCGCCCTGGCACGGGCGCTGGTGGCGGGGGATCCACTGTTGACCAGGCTGGTGATCGAGCAGGGCGGCAGTGTGCATACCCGGATGTTGGCACGCCTGCTGGAGCTGGCACGCACGCTGCCCAGGCTGCAGCAGTGGGCGCTGCAGATCGAGCCGGACGAGCCGTTCTGCCACCATCCGCAGCGGCTGCAGGATGGCGAGGGTGTCGGCCTGATGGAGGCGGCCCGCGGCAGCCTCGGGCACTGGATCTCGGTGCAGCGGGGGCGGATCTGCCGCTACCAGATCATCGCCCCGACCACCTGGAACTTCTCACCGCGGGATGCCGCCGGTCAGCCCGGAGCGCTGGAGCAGGCGCTGGTCGGTGCCCCGATACGCGAGGGCGAAACCGATCCGGTGGCGGTGCAGCATATCGTCAGGAGTTTCGATCCCTGCATGGTGTGCACGGTGCATTAGATTCATACCTCGGGGTCATAGCGCTAGCCAAATGTTGCGAAATCTTCAAAATGTGCCATAGATCAGTATGGGTGCGTGCAATCTGCTGTTAGATACATGTAAATGGCAGACAACAAAAGCAGAGGGGTTAACTATGCGCCTCGTCAAAGACCTCGTAGATAGCAGGATCGTCTTATACTGGACCGCGGACACCGGTAAGCAGTTGAGTACCTATCTTGCGTCGCTGAGTCAGGCCGAGGAGTGGTGGAAAGCCTATATGTTCTCCCGTTACGATGGAGAGGAGCGGCGGCAGTCGATTCTCGATCGACGGACCAATGCCGAAAAGCGTAGGCGGATCGCAGAGTCGAGCGAGCTGATACCCATATCGCCCTATGGGCGGCGCAGAACGGATATTCCGGTCAAGGTCGATAAGGATCTGGTTGCGGATAAGCTGAACACCTTAACTGGCCTATAAGCAGCTGGCTTGCAGTGCAGGGTTAGCGAAAGCGGATAAAGGTAGAGCCTGATCCCGACGTCGGATACAGGGTCGAGAGTCCACTATGCAGTGACGAATAGTGATAAACCGTGATAAAGAGCCCCGTTTGAGCAGGGCTCTTTTTTTGCAGCCATAGCGGATGCTCACTCGAAATCCGGCAGGTTGGGATGAGTCACCGGTTTGTCGGCATTGACCCAGGCGTCGAAGCCTCCCGCGATAGATAGCACATGCAGATAACCCATCGCCTTCAGGCTTAAAGCCGAGAGCGCGGCGCGACCGCTGGTCTTGCAGTACAGCACCAGGTTGAGGTCCCGTGCCGAGAGCTTGTCATCGTTGCTGAGCCGAAACTCCAGCATGCCGCGGGGGATGTTGATCGCGCCGGGCAGGTGGCCCGACTGATACTCATCAGGTTCGCGCACATCGATCACCACGTCGGCCCGTTGAACCGCCAGTTCCGCGTCATCGAGACCGATCTCCGCAATCTGTTGCTTGGCTTCTACAACCAGTTCGTGCGCAGTTTTCATTCCGGTTTCTCCTTTACGGGTTTTAGATTCGATTGAATCGGACAGTGTGAGGCCAAAGCGTTCAGCGTGTTTCGCGTCGTCTGTGGGTCCAGCATTAGCAATGCCTCATAGTGGCTGATGAAGACCCTGCCGCCGAACAGGTCGAGGAAGCGCGCACGGCGCAGTCGGTCCATGACCGGCCCCTTCACCTCGGACAGGTGCAGCTGAATCCCGGCGGCGTGCAGGCGCTCGCCGATCGCCTCCAGGCTTTCCAATGCGCTGGCATCTATCAGGTTGACGCCGGAGCACATCAACACCAGATGGCTGATTCCGGGGCGGGCGGCGACCAGTTCGGAGATGCGATCCTCCAGGTAGCGGGCATTGGGGAAGTAGAGGTTCTCATCCACCCGGACCGACAGCACGCTATGGCTCTCGACGACGTGGAAGCGCGCCACGTTGCGAAAGTGCTGACTGCCGGGCAGCTGACCGATGACCGCAATATGCGGCTGGCTGGTACGCCAGAGAAACAGCAGCAGCGACAGGCCCAGGCCCATTAGCAGGCCGGTCTCGATGTTGATCAGCAGCACGCCGAGCATCGTCGCCAGCATCGCCGCACCGTCCTGCCAGGCATACTGCCAGGTGCGCTTGAGGGCGGCCAGGTCAACAAGGCTGAGCACCGCAACAATGATAATGGCGGCTAGAACCGCACGGGGCAGACTCTCGAACAGCGGCGCGAACAGCAACACCGTGAGCGCCATGCCCAGCGCCGACAGTGCCCCCGCCATCGGCGTCTGCGCCCCCGCCTCATAGCTCACGACCGAACGGGAAAAGCCACCGGACACCGGCATGCCGCTGCTCAGTGCCGTGAGGATATTGGCGCCGCCCAGCGCGATCAGTTCCTGATTGGGGGCGACGCGCTCGCGCCGGCGGGCGGCGAAAGTCTGCGCGACCGAAACGGAGCCGATAAAGCCGACCAGACTGATCAGCACTGCCAGCGGCAGCAGTTCAACTATCAGCTCGGGGTCGAGCGGTGGCAGGGTGAGCGCGGGCAGCTCGCGTGGCACCTCGCCGACCACGGCCACACCCCGCTGATCCAGATCGAGCAGCTTGACCAGCAGCGCCGTGACCAGCAGCGTCAGCAGTGGCGCCGCTTTGTTCAGGGTCGAGGCCAGGCTGGGTGTAAAGCCCAGCGCAGTCAGCCAGACGTTGCCCCGGTTGCGGCAGAGATAGAGAAACACCAGGCTCAGAGCGCCGATGGCGAGCGTGGCCAGGTGTGTCTCGGTCAGCGCAAACAGGGTCGAGCGCAACAGTTCCAGCGCCGTATCGCCCGTGGTTTGAACGCCAAGGATATGGCGTAGCTGGCTCAGGGTGATCAGTATGGCCGAGGCGCTGATAAACCCGGAGATCACCGGGTGGCTGAGGAAACTGATCAGAAATCCCAGACGCAGCAGGGACATCATCAGCATCACACCACCCGAGAGCAGCGCCAGCAACAGGGCGGCCTGAACATACTCGGTGGTGCCCGGCGTGAACAGCGGGGTAAGTGCAGATGCGGTCAGCAGCGCCACCACCGCGACCGGGCCGACTGCCAGCGTGCGGCTGGTACCGAGCAGTGCATAAGCGATCGGCGGCATAATGCTGGCATAGAGCCCAACAACCGGCGGCAGTCCGGCCAGCATGGCATAGGCCAGGCTCTGGGGAATCAGCAGCAGCGTTAGAATGATCGCCGCGAGCCCGTCACTGCTCGCACTATTCCTGTCATACCGGCGTGCCCAACTCAGAAAAGGCAGGTATCGCCCCCAGCGCTCACTCTTCATGCTTCTGGTCCAAACCTCCTGCGGCTATTGCTACGCGTATGATCAGAGCAGATCCAGCGGGATCTTCAAGTAGCGGATGCCGTTCTTTTCCGGCTCCGGAAGTTCGCCGGCACGCATATTGACCTGCACCGAGGGCAGGATCAGAGCGGGCATGCTCAGCTGAGCATCTCGTTCGGTGCGCATCTGCACGAACTGCTCCTCGGTAACCTGATCATGAATATGGACATTGTTCCGTCGCTGTTCGCCGATGCTGGTTTCACACTGAAAGTGTTCGCGCCCCTCCGCCTTGTAATCGTGGCAGAGAAACACCGGGGTCGCGTCCGGGAACTCGTACAACTTGTGGATGGAATGGAACAGCGCCCGAGCATCGCCGCCGGGAAAATCACAGCGGGCGGTGCCGTAATCGGGCATGAACAGGGTATCGCCGACAAACAGCGCATCGCCGATGCGGTAACTCATGCACGCTGGGGTGTGCCCCGGGGTATGAAGCGCGATGGCGTCCAGCGAACCGACCTGAAAGCGTTCACCATCTTTCAGCAGATGATCGAACTGACTGCCATTACGGGCGAATTCGGGGTCGCAGTTAAACACCTTGCCGAAGGTTTCCTGGATGATATCGACATGGCTGCCGATGGTGATACGGCCACCCAAGCGTTGTTTCAGGTAGGGGGCGGCGCTCAGGTGATCGGCATGGACATGGGTTTCCAGTATCCACTCCAGTCTCAGCTCCTGACTGCGCACGTAATCCACCAAGCGGTCGGCGTTAGTGTATGAGGTACTTGCCGCAGCGGCATCATAATCGAGCACGGAGTCAATGACTGCACATGCGCGGGTCTCCTCGTCGACCACGACATAGCTGTAGGTGAAGGTCGATGGATCGAAAAAGGGTTCTACATGCATGGCCATATTCCTGTTCAGTCGGTTTCAGTCGCTTAACCTAGTGTAGGCAGGCATCGGTTTGGTGTGCATCGCAAAGCGTTAGCAGTGCGGCCTCAGCCATTATATTAGAAGTAACTAATTTATAAAAGGGCGACTCATTGGTTTACCCCTGGGTGCCCATGAGTTATTCGCATACGCCCCCGTGTCGATGAATCCTGAACTACCTTGATAACACGGCATCAAAGGCCGAAGAGGAACTACTGCCAACAGGGAGGCCGCCTATGCTCAGTTCAATCGACTCCTTCCAAACCGCCAGCCAACTGCAGGTGGGTGATACCACCTACGGCTACTACTCCCTCAAAGAGGGAGAACTTGGACAGATGGCGGAGGTTGCGCGCCTGCCGGTATCGATCAAGGTGCTGCTGGAAAATCTGCTGCGCTATGAGGATGGGGAAACCTGCTCCCGCGACGACGTATTGGCACTGGTTAAAAGCCGCGGGCGGGCTGCCGAACACGAAATCTCCTACCACCCGGCGCGAGTACTGATGCAGGACTTCACCGGCGTGCCCGCGGTGGTGGATCTGGCTGCGATGCGTAATGCGCTGCTCGCGCGTGGCGCCGATCCCCAGCGCATCAATCCGCTGTCGCCGGTGGATCTGGTGATCGACCACTCGGTGACCATCGACCGTTTCGGTACGCCGACGGCGTTCCAGGACAATGTCGATATCGAGATGCAGCGCAACCTGGAGCGTTACCAGTTCCTGAAGTGGGGGCAGGGCGCGTTCGACAATTTCCGCGTGGTGCCGCCCGGCACCGGCATCTGCCATCAGGTAAACCTGGAGTACCTGGCTAAATCGGTGTGGACAGAGCAGCGTGATGATCAGTATCTGGCCTATCCCGACACCCTGGTCGGCACCGACAGCCACACCACGATGATCAACGCCCTCGGTGTGCTCGGCTGGGGTGTCGGCGGTATCGAAGCGGAAGCGGCGATGCTGGGCCAGCCGGTGTCGATGCTGATCCCGGACGTGGTCGGTTTCGAACTCAGTGGCACGCTGCAGGAGGGGATTACCGCCACCGACCTGGTGCTGCGTGTGGTGCAGATGCTGCGCGAGCACGGTGTGGTGGGCAAGTTCGTCGAGTTTTACGGCGATGGTCTAAACCAGTTGCCGATCGCCGATCGCGCCACCATCGCCAATATGGCGCCCGAGTATGGCGCCACCTGCGGCTTCTTCCCGATCGATGCTCAGACCATCAATTACCTGCGCCTGAGTGGACGTGACGAGCAGACTCTGGCGCTGGTTGAAAGCTATTGCAAGGCGCAGGGGATGTGGCGCGATGAGCAGTA
Organism: Marinobacterium zhoushanense; assembly: GCF_014641945.1. Classification (GTDB taxonomy): domain Bacteria; phylum Pseudomonadota; class Gammaproteobacteria; order Pseudomonadales; family Balneatricaceae; genus Marinobacterium_D; species Marinobacterium_D zhoushanense. Next base: position 182,741 of record NZ_BMIJ01000001.1, on the reverse strand, counting down.
CCAGACACCCGAATTTGCCGCGAGCCTCACGCTCGACCTGTCCAGTGTCGAGCCCAGCCTGGCCGGACCCAAGCGACCGCAGGACCGAGTCGCAGTGAAGGATCTGAAATCATCGATCGATGCCTTTGTCGAGCTAGCAGGCAAGCGCGACCAGCTCGATACCGAGTACCCGCTGGAGGGCTCGGACGAGGGGATGCACCACGGCGATGTGGTGATCGCGGCTATCACCTCCTGTACCAACACCTCCAACCCGGCGGTGATGCTGGGTGCCGGGCTGCTGGCGCGTAAGGCGGTGGCAAAGGGGATGAAGGTGAAGCCCTGGGTCAAAACCTCGCTGGCGCCGGGCTCGCGGGTGGTGACTGAGTACCTCAATAAATCCGGTGTGCAGCAGGATCTGGATACCCTTGGCTTCAACCTGGTCGGCTATGGTTGCACCACCTGTATCGGCAACTCCGGGCCGCTGGCGGACCCGGTCGAGAACGCGATAAAACAGAATGACCTGATCGTCTCTTCGGTCCTGTCGGGTAACCGTAACTTCGAGGGGCGGATCCACCCTCTGGTGCGCGCCAACTGGCTGGCATCGCCGCCGCTGGTGGTGGCATACGGCCTGGCGGGCACCACGCGTATCGATCTGAGCAAGGATCCGTTGGGCAATGGAGCCGATGGCAAACCGGTCTATCTTAAGGATATCTGGCCCAGCAACGCCGAGATCAACGACCTGGTGCGTCAGATCGACAATGAGATGTTTCGCCGTGAATATGGCTCGGTATTCGATGGCGACGCGCGCTGGCGGCAGATCGACAGCGGCAGCGGCTCCACCTACGCGTTCCCCGCCGACTCCACCTATATCCAGCAGCCTCCCTTCTTTGACGCGGCTTACGCCGGCAAGGTCGAGGATATCAGAGGCGCCGCGATCCTGGCCCTGCTCGGCGATTCGGTTACCACCGACCATATCTCCCCGGCCGGCGCCATCCCCAAGGAAAGTCCTGCCGCGCAATACCTGCGTTCGCGCGGTGTCGAGCAGCAGGACTTCAACTCCTACGGCTCGAGGCGCGGCAACCATGAAGTGATGATGCGCGGCACCTTCGGCAATATCCGTATCCGCAACGAGATGACACCGCAGATCGAGGGTGGCTACACCCGCAAACGTGGCGAGACCGAGCCTCGGTTCATCTACGATGTGGCGATGGACTATCAGGCTGAACAGATCCCCAGCGTGGTGATCGCAGGCAAGGAGTATGGTACCGGCTCCAGCCGGGACTGGGCGGCCAAGGGGACTCTGCTGCTGGGTGTCAAAGCGGTTATCGTCGAAAGCTTCGAGCGTATCCACCGATCGAATCTGGTCGGCATGGGGGTATTGCCGCTGCAGTTCACCGAGGGCGAGGATCGCAACTCCCTGGGACTGACCGGGGATGAACAGGTCGATATTCTCGGTTTGGACGCGGGTCTAAAGCCGAAACAGACGTTTAAGGCGATCATCCACTATGCTGATGGGAAAGAGCGCGAGATCGAGTTGCTCTCACGCCTGGATACGCAGGTCGAGGTGAAGTACTACCAGGCCGGTGGCGTGCTCAACTTCGTACTCGAGCGCCTGAGCAAGACGACCTGACCTGCAGGGAGCACCGGGCCGTCCAGCAGGAGGGCCTTATGGAACCTCGTATCAGTCTGATCGCGCTCGGGGTTGACGATCTCGAACGCTCCTACCGTTTCTACCACGACGGGTTGGGCTTTCCCGCCAATTATGCGGGGGGGGATATCCTGTTATTCCGTAGTAGCGACTCACGCCTTGCGCTCTATCCGCGCTCCAGTCTTACCAAGGACTCTGCACCGCGGCTGGTGGGCAAGCACAGCGAGTTCCCTGGCGCGACGCTGAACTACAACACCGGCGATAAGGCGTTGGTGGATCTGCTGCTGCACCGCGCGGAGCTGGCCGGAGGCGAGATCGTCAAACCGGCTGAGGACACCTTCTGGGGCGGATACAGTGGCTATTTCTCCGATCCTGATGGCTATCTGTGGGAGGTAGCCTGGGCCGATTTCTGGCAGATCAACGAGGACGGGACAGTAGAGATCGATTAGATCTAAACTGTTGTGTGCTAATCTTTATTGTCTGATTTCAGGTCCAAACACCCAGTATTCAAAGGGGGCTGGCACCATGTTCAACGGCGCTTTCAACTCAATCGATATCGAAACCAGTGGCGCGACCATCCACTGCGTCCACGGTGGCAAGGGAGCGCCGCTCCTGCTGCTGCATGGTTATCCGCAGACCCATATGATCTGGCATGAGGTTGCCCCGGCGCTGGCCGAGCGGTTCCACGTTATCTGTCCTGACCTGCGTGGTTACGGCGATAGCAGCAAGCCGGCGGGCGAAGCGGACCACGCTAACTATTCAAAGCGCGCGATGGCGAAGGATATGGCCGAGCTGATGAGCCATTTCGGCTACCAGCGCTTTGCCGTCGCCGGGCATGACCGTGGCGCACGCGTTACGCATCGTCTGGCGCTGGACTATCCCGAGCGCGTCTTGGCCGCCTGCGTGATGGATATCGCGCCGACGCTGCACATGTTTGAACATACCGATCAGGCATTCGCCACCGGTTACTACCACTGGTTCTTCCTGATTCAGCCCGACGGCCTGCCCGAACACATGATCGGGCTCGATCCCGATTACTATCTGGCTGAAAAACTCAAGCGCTGGTCCGCGCCCGGGGCGACCTTCTCACCCCGTGCCGTGGCGGAGTACAGCCGCTGCTTCGGCGATCCGGCGGCGATTCACGGCTCCTGCGAGGATTACCGTGCGGCCGCCGGCATCGATCTGGAGCACGACCGCGCCGACCTTGGGCGTAAGCTGTCCTGCCCGCTGCTGGTGCTCTGGGGTAATCAAGGGTTCGTACACCGCACCTATGATTTGTTGGCGGTTTGGCGCGAGTACGCCGAGGATGTGAGCGGCTGGGCGCTGGAGTCCGGCCACTTCTTGCCGGAGGAGGCAGCGGAGGCGGTAATCGAGGCGCTGAGAGAGTTTTTCACACAGGGTTGAAGTGATTGATGGAAGAGACGAAAGGGAACCTCGTACGGGAGATTCTGCAGCATCCCGCTCGCCTGTTCATGCTGCTGTTGCTGCCGTTGGCGGGCTGGGTACTGGTCGACCCTCCGACTATGCTAAGTGCTCAGCAGGGTCAGGTGTTGGCCATCGTGATCCTCACCCTGGGACTGCTGGTGACCAGCGTGCTGCCGGGTTATATGACGGCGCTGCTGTTCTTCCTTGCCGCCATTCTGCTCGAGGTTGGAACCCCGGCCGAGATCTTCTCCGGCTTCTATTCGGCGGCCTTCTGGCTGATCGTCGCCGGAATGGTGATCGGCATGGCGATCAAGTCCACCGGGCTGGGCGATCGCGTTGCAGCGCTGCTGGGCAAGCACCTTGAGCACAGCTACGCCTGGCTGATCGGCGGACTGATGCTGACCTGTACCCTGCTCGGTTTCCTGATGCCCTCCTCAATGGGGCGTGCGGTGATGATGATCCCGATCGGCATTGCCCTGGCCGAGCGTTGCGGTTTTGCGTCCGGCTCCAAGGGGCGTACCGGCATTGCGCTGGCTGTCGCCTTCGGCTGCCATATGCCCACCTTCGCGATACTGCCGGCGAACATCCCCAATGTCGTTCTAATCGGGGCGGCCGAAACCATCTACGACCTGCACTTCAGCTATACCCACTACCTGCTGCTGCACTTCCCCGTACTCGGGGCGCTCAAGGCTGTGCTGATCGCCTGGCTGATCATGCGCCTGTTCCCGGACCAACCCAAGGTGAACTCAAGCACTGTCACCGGTGATCAGTGCGATCCGGATCAGCTGCGGGGGCAAAAGAAACTCGGCATCGTGCTGCTGATAACCCTTGGCTTCTGGATCACCGATAGCCTGCACGGTATCAGCCCGGCCTGGATTGGACTTGCGGCAACCTGCTTTCTGTTGCTGCCAAGAGTTGGTTTGGTGGACAGCCAGCGCTTTTCAGCCGGTATGGATATGACCCTGTTGCTGTTTATCGCCGGCGTGCTGGGGCTTGGGCGGCTGGTGGCCAGTTCTGGCCTGGGCAGTGTGCTGGCGATGCAGATGGAGCAGTGGCTGCCGCTGGAGCAGGGCGCTGACTTCATCAACTTCGTCTCGCTCAGCCTGATGTCCGTTGTTGCCGCGTTGGGGGTGACACTACCCGGTGTGCCCGCAGTACTGACGCCGATGGCCGCGGATCTGGCGGCCCAGACCGGCTGGAGCGTGGAAAGCGTGCTGATGACCCAGGTGCTAGGCTTCTCCACCATTCTGTTTCCGTACCAATCCGGGCCGCTGCTGGTGAGCATGCAGCTGGCCAAGGAGCCGCTGGGTCATCTGCTACGCGTCACGATACCGCTGACACTGATCACGCTGTTGGTGCTGATGCCGCTGGATTATCTGTGGTGGTTGGTCGTTGGGGAGTTGAGCTAGCGGCGGCTAAACTCTACTCGGGCAGTCCAGAGAAAAGCAGAGGCAATGTATGACCATTCGCGTAGTACGTTTAGGAACACAACGTGCCGAGGACGAGGGCATACGATTGGGTACTGTCCGTCGTCCGCCCCGGGGCGTTAAAAAGAGCGAGTTTGCCACCCAGAACTGGTATGACGTCTGGCTGCCGATCCTGTCGCCCTCGCCGGAGCTGGTCAAACAGGCCCAGGCCGCTACGACCGACAAGGAGTGGGCGGCGTTCGAGAAGAGGTTTCGCAAAGAGCTGACCAGCCCTGACGCCAGCCACACCCTGGATCTGCTGACAGCACTGTCGAAACAGAGCAATTTCTCTATTGGCTGCTACTGCGAGGATGAATCGCGTTGTCATCGCCGGGTGTTGCGTGAAGTGCTGAATGAACGCGGGGCGGAGGTTGAGTAGTGATCCTTGATTAACTGCTCGCTTACGCTATGACTCAAGTGCGATACAGCGTCTTTATCAGGTGGTAACCGAAGCGGGTTTTTACCGGACCGTGTACTTTGAGCAGTGGGCGTTTGAACACAACGTCATCGAACGCCTTGACCATATCGCCACGATGAAACTCACCCAAGTCACCGCCTCGCTTTCCAGACGGGCAGATGGAATGACGCTTGGCTAACGTCTCGAATTTTTTGCCTTGCTTCAACTGGTCGAGAAGATCCAGGGCTTCTTTCTCTGTCTTTACCAGTATGTGCAGTGCCGCCGCTGTAGCCATAGCTCATCTCGCTGATCAGGTCGAAAATTAACCTTGTTATCCTATCAATAAACGGTGCAGTAGAGCACGGCATTAAATCATTCCTATCTGGGTGAAACGACCGCTCTGCACCGTATAGCTGTCCCGTTACGAACTCGATCTGGCAGGCCAGGAGATATTCATTCGGGTTGGCAGTTACTGAAGGATTTTTCCGACCAATTTGGTAAACTTCCCCGCTTTCAACGAACCACCTGCAAGACAGTACGAGGAATTCCAATGCGCTGGGTGATACGACTCTTTTTTAGACTGCTGCGTCGGCTGCTGATGCCGTTCATGCTGGTTTACGCCGCACTCTCCAAGCCCAAGCCAATTTCGCGTGACGATCAGGCGCAGGCCCAGGTGGATACGGACTGCCGCAGTCTGACGCTGTATCAGTTCGTTACCTGTCCCTTCTGTATCAAGGTGCGCAAGGAGATTCATCGACTGGCGCTGCCCATCGGCATGGCCAATGTGCAGCGTGATGCCGATGCGCGCAAAGCGCTGGAGCAGGGAGGTGGTCGCGTGAAGGTACCATGCCTGAAGATTGAACATGAGGACGGCCGCACCGAGTGGGTGTACGAATCTTCCGACATCAACAACTACTTGCGCCAGCGCTTCGCTCCCTGAGCGTAGCATAGGGGGATGTGGGCGTTCATGGGCGCAAGGTACCGAACGCCTGCATCAGCTAAGCCCGTAGTCCCTATCGGTAGTAGCCCTATTCGGCTTTTGCCTTTTCCGCCTGCTCCAGCGTTTCTCTGTAGAGCGCTGACTCCTGCTCATTCGCCAGTTCAACTGCTTGTTTTGCATAACCCACCGCTTCGGCGGCCTGACCGGTATCGATCAGCGTCTGGGCCAGGTTGTTCAGCGCTGGCGCATAGTCGGGGTGGAGCTCGGTTATCCGCCGGTACTGCTGGCCCGCGCGCCGTGGGTCACCCTGAATATAGAGCTGATTGCCATAACCCATCAGCATCTCCTTGTGATCGGGCCAGTGGGCCAGGCCGGTCTGCCAGGCTTTCAGAGCATCTTCCGCGTTAGCTTGGGATTCGAACGCGGCGGCAGCGAGGAAATAGGGTGTGGCATCGGCCCGTGGCGGCAGTTGCCCCGGTTTCAGTGCGACCAGTGCCCAGTTCTTGCCCCGGCTCCAGGTGCGCTCGAACAGCTTCAGACTGATCTCGTAGCGCTCGATCAGGCCGGAGCGCAGAATGATGCTGCCCTTGTCCAGGTCGTATCCAACCACCACGGCATAGTGCCACTGCGGATACCACTCCAGTCCCAGGTTTTGCAGCACGAGGACCGGGTAGCCGGCGTCGACGGTCTGCAGCAGTACCTCTAATGAGGGTTCGAGCGGATAGGCCAGGCGCTGGTAATGGCGGGTGGCTGCCTGCATCTCCACCTGGAAGCTGCCTTTTCGTCCCGGTACATAGACGCGAGGGGTCAACTCGTTGGGTGAAACGGTCACGTCGCTGTAGTTGAGCAGTGTGGCCAGCGCCGCCGGTCCACACTGGTACTCCTCCTGAGGATAGAAGGGCACGTCGACGAGCTCACGCTCGCTGTTCATGGGCAGTGTGGCCTGCAGTTGCAACAGGGCGTGTGTCTGGGGTGTAGCGCTGCATCCCGCCAGGATCAGCAACACGATGAGGCTCAGGCAGAGACGAAGCTGTTTGGTCATGGTGATGGGGCAGATCCACTGCTGTCTGGAGAGATAGACGCCCGGGCCGAAGCCCGGGCCTCGCTTAGATGCGGGGGAATATATCCGTTACGCCTGCGACATCGAGCAGAATCAGGATCAACAGCACCAAGGCGATGGTGCCGAGGGCACCGCTACCGGCCGGTAACTGGTCCAGTCGGCCTTCGACCTGGGCCAGTTCCGCCGGGGTCATGCCGTTGACACGCTCCTGCACCATGTTCGGGTCGACGCCGAGGTCGATCATCTGCTGTTTGACATCGTCACGGGCCAGCATATCGTGGATCCGTGCTCGCTGGGTGTCGAGTTCGGTCTCCGCAGCGATCTGGTCGGTGCCGACAATTGCAGCATAGGCGGGGGCTTGAATACCGGCGAAGGTGAAAAACAGCGCCACCAGCGCGGCAATAAATCGGGATCGGGTTACGTCATGTAGGTTCATATGATGGACTCCTTGCCTATCGTTTGGAGTAGGCTTTCACTCCGGTAGTATAGTCAGCCCATTCGACCCCGCTTGCGCGCTCAGGTTCAGCTTCGTGCCATAATCGTACCGATCGTCATCAACAGCAGCCCATTCACCGCATTGAAGGCGCGCCCCAGACGCGGCATCCGCAGTCGGCGGGCCCGGTCGGCGACCAGTGACAGGCCGCAGAGCCAGAGCATGCTGATGGTAAAGTGTACAAAGGCCATCGCCATTGACTGCACCAGCGCGGAACCGGCGGGGTCGATGAACTGGGGTAGAAAGGCCATGTAGAAGATCACGGCCTTGGGGTTGAGTACATTGGACAGTACTCCTTCGCTCAGTGAGCGCCAGGGGCGCAGGCGCTGTACAGCGGTATCTGTCGACGCGGTCGGCACCACGCCGTTACGCAGTGTGGACCTGAGGGTCATCAGCCCCAGCCAGATCAGGTAAAGCGCGCCGGCCAGCTTGAGCAGGGTGAACGCCCAGGCGGATTGCAGCAGAATGACCGAGATGCCAAGTGCGGAGACGGCCGCATGCACGAACAGGCCGCTGCTGATGCCCAGCGTGGTCAGCGCGCCATCTTGCCAACCGCCACGGGCGCTGTTGCGCAGCACCAGCAGGGTATCCACGCCTGGCGAGAGTGTCAGCAGCAGGATCGCCACCAAGAATGCTACGTATTGGAACTCCACCTATGGCGCCACCCAGTCTGCGTAAAAAAACGATTTTCAGACCAAGCGTATTCGATGTCCAGTGTATTTCGCCGCAGAGCGGTGGTAGTGCAGAATCGAGCCTTTGTAGGGCGCGTCGAGATAGTCGGTATGGGGCGGTTGGCATTTATCAACCGTATATCCCAACGTGCTCATCTCCCGGGAAAACCGGTTTTGGTTGCCGCGGCCCGGGTCGACGATGATCACGTCGCATTCGGTGCGTGCATGACGGTCGATAAACTCCGATAGCAGCTGTGCGTGTCTTGCCTCATAGAGCAGGTCGCTGCCGATAATGGTGTCGAACAGTCCTAGCCTATCGCTGCGATCTGCCCAGCCGGTGCGTGTGAACGGGATATGGCGTCCGCCATTGATCCGTACGTTCTCGGCCAGAAAACCGCCCGCTTCGGGGTGGTAATCGGTGGCGGTGATATCCGCCTGACGCTGGCTCAGCACCAGGCTGGACAGGGCGATACCGCAGCCCACCTCCAGTATCCGCTTGCCCTCGATTTCGAAGTCAATCATGTGGTGCGCCAATACCTGACCGGAGGCCCAGACGATGCCGAATATGGGCCAGGTGGCGGATGAGATGCCCAGACGTTCGGCAACACCATCCTGATCGCTGAACTGCTGGTTGTCGCGCAGGGTACGCAGATGGATATCGTGACCGCCGACTTCGAGGGTCTGGTAACGCAAACGCAGGGGGGACATGTGAGTACCGGGGGCGCGGGTGAATGAGCACAAGTGAGAGCTGCGCCCAAGTCCCCACGGGTAAGTACAAGCTTACTCCTTGGCCCCGGTGGTGTCGAATCCGGTCTGGACCGGTGTTGTGTTAACGCTGTTTGTTGCTGCGCGGGGTGTTCGCCCCTTTGCTACGCGGCTGATGCCCGCGATGGGTATCGCCGGAGCGCTGACCGTCACGGTGTGGCGTCTTGGGCTTTTTCGGCCGGTGGCGATGCGCCGGTTTGCGATCCAGGCTGGATTCCGGCAGGGCGTGCACCGGGTCGAAGCCGTCGATCACTTCACGCTTGAGCAGCTGGTTGATCAGTCGCTCGATGGCACGCAGCTGATCGATCTCATCGGCGCAGACCAAGGATACCGCCTGGCCACTGGCGCCGGCGCGACCGGTACGGCCGATACGGTGGACATAGTCCTCCGGCACGTTTGGCAGATCGTAGTTGACCACCTGCGGCAACTGGTCGATGTCCAGGCCGCGAGCGGCGATATCGGTGGCCACCAGCGCCTGCAGCTTGTTCGACTTGAACTCGCTCAGCGCCTTGGTACGGGCATTCTGACTCTTGTTGCCGTGTATGGCGGCGGATCTGATACCGGCGTTGTCGAGCTGAGTGCTGAGCTTGTTGGCACCATGCTTGGTGCGGGTGAATACCAGTACCTGGTGCCAGTTCTGATCCTTGATCAGCTTGATCAGCAGCGGCGCCTTGGCTTTCTTGTCCACCGGCGAGATCCACTGTTTGACCGTTTCGGCGGTAGAGTTACGCGGCGTCACCGAGATCTCCACCGGGTCGTGCACCAGGCCCTTGGCCAGGTCGCGGATCTCGTTGGAGAAGGTGGCCGAGAACAGCAGGTTTTGCCGTTTCGGCGGCAGCAGGGCCAGGATCCGTTTGATGTCGTGGATGAAGCCCATGTCGAGCATGCGGTCCGCCTCATCCAGCACCAGTACTTCGAGCTGGTTAAAGCGCACGGCGTTCTGCTTGTACAGATCGAGCAAGCGTCCCGGTGTGGCGATCAGCAGGTCCACGCCCTTGCGCAGCGCCATCATCTGCGGGTTGATGCTGACGCCGCCGAATACCACGGTAGAGCGCAGAGGCAGGTACTTGCCGTAGGTGGATACGCTCTCGGCGACTTGGGCCGCCAGCTCTCGGGTCGGGGTCAGGATCAGCGTACGCACCTGGTTGGGTTTGGCCCGCTCGCCATCGCTCAGCCGCTGCAGAATCGGCAGCGTGAAGCCAGCGGTTTTGCCTGTGCCGGTTTGGGCCGCGGCCATTACATCCTTGCCCTCCAGCACGGCGGGGATCGCCTGCAGCTGGATCGGGGAGGGGGTGTCGTAACCCTGTTCGGCAACGGCTTTCAGAATAGGGTCGGACAAGCCGAGACTGGCAAAACTCATTGAATGCTCTCTGATATGGAAATCTGCTAAAGGCAAAGAACGCGTTGACGCGAAGAATGCGGAGAAGACGCGCAGCTTACCCTAAAGCCTGCAGGTTTTCTACGCACATTCAGGCTCGCTCTCCAGTCGGTTGCGCTTGAGCAGCGTCGGATACCAGTAGCTCCACAGGGCGACGATGGCGAGAGTGCCGACGCCGCCGATCACGATCGCCGGTACCGCGCCTGTCCACGCGGCCAGCACACCGGAGCGGAACTCGCCGAGCTGGTTCGAAGTGCCGATGAAAAAGCCGTTGACCGAACTGACGCGACCGCGCATCTCATCCGGTGTTTCCAGCTGTACCACGGTAGAGCGGATCACCACGCTGACCATATCGGCCGCACCCATTATCAGCAGCGCCAGAATCGACAGCCAGAGGGTTTGCGACAGGCCGAACAGGACGGTGGCGGCACCGAAGATCGCCACGGAGACGAACAGCTTCACGCCGACGCGGCTGTCCACTGGCCGCCAGGCGAGGTAAAGCGACATCAGCAGTGCACCGACCGCGGTGGAGCTGCGCAGCAGACCCAGCCCCCAAGGACCGGTCTCCAGCACATCACGGGCGACGATCGGCAACAGCGCCGTGACACTGCCGATCAGCACCGCGAACATATCCAGCGAGATGGAACCGAAGATCACCGGGTTACGCCAGGTGAAGCGCAATCCGCCGAGCATCGAATCCAGCGTCATTGGCCGCTTACTGAACTGTTCGCGGCGGTAGCTCGGCTTTAACAGGATCAGCGTCGACAGCAGACTGCACAGGGTGCTGCTGGTGTAGAGTGCGTCGGCACCCCAGATATAGATGATGCCGCCCAAGGCCGGGCCGATGATCGTCGTCGCTTCGCGGCCGGAGGCGGTCCAGGCCATCGCCTTGGCCAGAAGGTCGGTGGTAACGATATTGGGTACCATCGCCTGGGTCGCCGGCATCTCGAACGCGCTGGCAACGCCCATGGCGATACAGCAGCCGTAGATGATCTCCGGTGTGATGATATCGAGCATGCTGGTCGCCGCCAGCACCGCTATGGTCAGCGTCAGCAGGGTGCGGCTGATCAACATGACTGTCTGCCGGCTGTGATTGTCGACCACATGACCAGCATAGAGCACCAGCACCAGCTGCGGCAGGTAGCGTGCCAGTCCCACCAGGCCCAAACTCAGGGCACTGTCGGTTAGGTTGTAGATCTGCCAGCCCATCCCCACCAACAGCATCTGCAGTGCAAAGGAGGCTGCCATCTGGCCAACCCAGAAGCGCATAAAGGGTTTGTGTTTGAGAAGGGCGGGGGCTGTCATGCGACTCCTTTCGGCTGCTACTCTGTTCGTGCGGAGGAAGGGGTTGAAAGTGTAACTGATCCTACCAATATCGCAGGTATTAATTTTCTGGACGACTACTCTCTTTTTCGAGGGGGTTCCACTACGTTGAAACGAAAGGAGAAATTCAAGCCTGGTGCTATTCAAAAACTGGATACAGCTGACGGGGAATCAATTGGTGCCGATCAGCTTGAACCGCTAGTCTGAACCCTCAACCCGGAGGTTCTCCCATGTCCGTTTTTAGCGAACGTAAAATCGACTGCCACAACCATATCTTCGACCCGCTACGATTTCCCTACCAGCCGGACAGCCCCTATCAGCCTAGCGGTCAGGAGATCGCCACGGCGGATCAGTTTCTGCAGCTGCTGGAGGCGTACGGCGTTTCCCATGCGCTTCTGGTGGGTCCCAACTCGGCATATGGCGAGAACCATAATCGGGCACTGCTGGATGCGATTCAGCGCTCGGGCGGTCGCTTCAAGGGGATGGCAGTTGTCGATCAGCAGTGTTCGCTGGCGCAGCTGCAGGACCTGAAAGCGCAGGGCATCGTCGGGGTTACGTTCAACGTTGCGTTTTACGGTGTGGAGCATTTTCGTCGGTCATCGGCACTGCTCGACCGCCTGGCGCAGCTGGATCTGATCGCCCAGTTTCAGGTGGAGGGGCATCAACTGCTGCCGCTGGCGGATATGTTTGTCGACTCTGGCGCGCGGCTGCTGGTGGACCACTGCGGTCGACCCGATCTTGAGGCGGGCCTCCAATACCCCGGTTTTCAATCGGTGCTGGCACTGGCGGACAGCGGCCGGGCCTGGATCAAGGTGTCCGGTTTCGACAAGTTCTCCACCCAGGCGTTTCCCTATGCCGATACCCAGGCTCATGTGCGGGCGATCCAACAGGCCTATGGCGAGGATCGTCTGATCTGGGGCTCGGACTGGCCCTTCCTCAGGGCGCGGCAGCGCATGGACTACGGTCTGATGCTGAAACTGGCCGAGCAGCAATTTACGGAGCCGCTGCTGCGGGAGAAGTACTTCTGGAAAAATGCCGAGGAGTTAATAGGTTTCGGCTGAACAGCGCTTAACCACCGGTCAGTGCCTGGAAGATATAGACAGTTCCGCCATCGGCGACCTGGTCTGACAAGGTCTTGCGATCGATGAGGATACTGTCGTTGATACTCACCAAGACGTGCCGGCGCAGTGCGCCCCGCTCATCGAGGATGTAGTCGCTGAAGCCGGGAGCGAACTTGTCGATCGCCCGCACAACCTCGGCAACGGAACCTGCCGGTACCTCTATCTGCAATGTCTCCAGCACCGGGAAAAAACGGTACAGGTGCGGCGTCAATTCAACTCTGACCATGGCGGTTACCCAAAGCGTACCGAGTAGACCGGCGGGAAGTTGTGGCCCAGACTCTGCCAGGTTTCGCCACGGTCTTCGGATAGGTAGATGTTGCCAGTGGTGGTGCCGAAACAGAGACAGTCACCCGCTATATCCATACCGTGCCTGAGCACCAGATCGTAGGCGTTGTCCTGAGGCAGGCCGGTACGGAACAGCTGCCAAGATTGGCCGCCATTCTCGGTGCGCGCCACGCACAGGCCGTCGCCGATCGCCATGCGCGCCATATCCGACCGTGCCGGGATCACCCAGGCGGTACCGCCATCCCGGGCATCCACCGCGACCGGGAAACCGAAGTGCACGCTGTTATCCGGAGCGCTGACCTTGCTCCAGCTCTGGGCGCCATCCGCGCTGTAAAACACGCCGCAGTGGTTCTGCTGCCAGAGATGATCCGGTTTTGCCGGGCAGGCAGTGATAAAGTGCGGATCGTGTCCCCATTCGGCATTGGGGTCGGGTAGATAATCGTTCAGCATGCCCCGGTTTCGCCCGGCCCAGCTCTGGCCACCATCGGTGGATTCCAGTACCCCGGCTGAGGATACCGCCACGTGGATGTGAGCCGGGTCGCGTGGATCCACCAGGATGGAGTGGATGCCGGGCTCGAACACGCCGTAGTCGACACTCGCCGGTGTTCCGCCCCAGAGGGTCTCGCTGGTGGCGTCGCCGCTGAACAGATCGCCACCGCGGCTGTCATGGCTCCACAATGGACGATTCAGCTCCCAGGAATCGCCGCCATCATCGCTGACAAACAGACCGCCGGGGATGGTGCCGGCGTAGAGTCGGCCCGGTTGTGACGCGGCGCCAAAGGCGAGGGTCCAGATCTTCAACACCGTGGCATCCCGGTATTCCGGTTGGCCTGACGGGGTTTGCGGATCGAAATCCGGCGTCGGCAGGTATTGCACGATATGACGGGCACCCGGCGGGTATTTCAGCGACGACAGGTCTTCCCAGGTCGCACCTCCGTCACGGGAGCGCGACAGCTTCGGTCCCCAGTGACCGTGGTCCAGCGACGCCCACAGTGTGCCGTCCCGCGGATCGCAGGCGGCATAACAGACGGGAATCCCGGCATGCTGGATGGGGCGGGGCTGCCAGGCGGAACCCTTGCGGTCGAAAATAACGGTACCCTTGCGGGTGCCAAGCAGAAGCGTGTTGGACATGGTGGCGACCTCCTATCTTACCGGTGTGCGATGCCTGATACGTAAGCGGCCAACTAACTATAGAAGCTCTCCGCGTTTTTTTAGATCACGAACAGCTCCATGAACTGGTTCACCGGCGTGGCCTCCAGTCTCGTCTGCTCCTGGCACAGCTCGAGAATCTGCCGGCAGCGCGCGGCGGGGAAGCGGGTGGCAAGATTGGCCTTGAACTTCTGCTCCAGCAGCGGGATCCCTTCGGTCCGGCGGCGTCGATGGCCGACCGGGTATTCGACGACCACCTCATCGGTTGAACTGCCGTCCTGGAAGCACACCTGGATCGCGTTGGCGATGGAGCGTTTGTCCTGCTCCAGGTATTCGCGGCTGAAACGTGGCTCCTCGATCACCTGCATTTTGGCGCGTAACCGGTCGATGACCGGGTGAGCGTCGTGGAACTCATCTTCATATTGCTCTGCCGTTAGGTTGCCGAACGCCAGTGCCACGGCAACCATATACTGCAGGCAGTGGTCGCGATCGGCGGGGTTGTTCAGCTCGCCCTCCTTGGAGATGATGCGGATCGCCGACTCCTGGGTGCGGATCTGGATGCTGTCGATCTGTTCCAGCCGATCTTTCACCTGCGGGTAAAGCGTCACTGCGGCTTCGACGGCGGTCTGGGCGTGGAACTCGGCGGGGAAGGAGATCTTGAACAGGATGTTCTCCATCACGTAGCTGGCGTAGGGCTGGGGCAGGCTGAAGCGGCGTTCATTCTCCGGTTTGATTTTCGGGTCGGTACCACTTTTTCTGGAAAGGGTTTTGCTGAAGCAGACATCGTAGAACCCCCACTGAGGCGCGGTCAGCGCGCTGGGAACCCCCATCTCGCCACGCATGGTGATATCCGCCAGGCGCACTGCTCGTGAGGTGGCATCGCCTGCGGCCCAGGACTTGCGCGAACCGGCGTTCGGTGCCTGACGGTAGGTGCGCAGGGCGCAGCCATCGACCCATGCCTGGGACAGTGCCGCCATGATCTGCTCCCTGTCGCCGCCCATGAGCCAGGTCACCACCGCGGTGGAGGCGACCCGCACTAGCAGAACATGATCGAGACCGACCCGGTTAAATGCGTTCTCCAGCGCGATCACCCCCTGGATCTCGTGGGCCTTGATCATCGCTTCTAATACGCGGCGCATCGGCAGGGGAGGCTGGCTGTGGCCAATGCGGAGCTGTGACAGGTGGTCCGCCACTGCCAGAATCCCGCCCAGGTTGTCGGAGGGGTGGCCCCACTCTGCGGCCAGCCAAGTGTCGTTATAGTCCAACCAGCGGATCAGACAGCCGATATCCCAGGCCGCTTTCACCGGATCCAGGCGGAAACTTGTGCCCGGTACCCGGGCACCGTTCGGCACCACCGTGCCCTCGACCAGCGGCCCCAGATGTTTGGTGCACTCCGGAAAGCGCAGCGCCAGCAGGGCGCAGCCCAGCGTATCGATCAGGCAGTAACGGGCGGTATCCAGCGTGAGATCGTTGTCGATGCGGTAGTTCAGTACGTAATCGGCGATATCCTGAATCACCCGGTCGTAGTCGGGGCGATCACTCAGGTCGACGGTCGTGGACATCGTTCACCTCCATGTCAGGGTACCTCTAAATATAGTTAGAGGCTGGCGAGCCGCAGGAGTCAGGTATTTTGTTGTGTACAAATTTTCAACAATTTCGCCCTGACAGATCCGCAATGGACGACTACTTTTACGATTCACGGAGCCGATCCGCGTAGCTTCATCAGGAACCAGGAGCAGGAGAAAGCGCATGTGTGTATCGAACCCTAGCCTGTTGGGAGACGATTTCGAGACAACGTCCGGTATTGCCGTCGATTGTGAAGCGCAGTACGAAGCCTTTCGACTTTATTCCGCCTATGGCGGGCAGGAAGGGATTCCGCGGGTCGTCATGACCGCAGTGGAGCCCAAGCAGATTAAAACTCGTTCACCGGTAATCAGAGTCAGAATCGGTACGCCGCGCTGGCTTGCAGCGCAGTGTTGATTGCCCTTCTACATGGATGATCGGCCCCGGTCACGGGGTTGATCACCTCATCAGCTTACGAACAGTCGTTGATCGCCTTCTTTGCGATAAGCCTCTCTGGGGTTAATAACTCTACTCTGCTCCTCCGCTTACAGTTTCGTCTGAGGAAATGACTGAATGGCTTCTTAATCGACCCCAGGGGTTACCTATCGCCGGTTATGCTACTCTCGGACGCTGACATCGGGTATATCGTCAGGACAGCAATATGGCAGCGCGGACCAGCCAGACACACCCTCTCAAAATCGCGGACGTGCGGGCGAGCCAGGCCCATGGCCGGATAGGCATCACCTTCTGCCCCGGCAAGCATGACACTCTAGCCAGTACCGGCTCCTGGGCGCGCGACCTGGAGGTCGATCTGGATGTGATCTCCCAGTGGGGGGCGAAACTGGTGCTCACACTGGTTGAACCGCTGGAGTTGAAGCAGCTCAAGGTGCCCCATCTCGGCGAGGCGGTACTGAGCCGGGGCATGGAGTGGTGCCACCTGCCGATCCCCGATTTTTCGGTTCCGAATGAGGCTTTCGAGCAGCAGTGGACTACCCAGGGTCTGAAGATCCGTACCTTGCTGCGTGATGGAGAGGATGTGCTGGTGCACTGCAAAGGCGGATTGGGACGGGCGGGGATGATCGCCGCTCGCCTGCTGGTGGAACTGGGAATGGAGCCGGAAGATGCGATTCACAGCGTCAGGCGTGCGCGCAAGGGAGCCATCGAAACACCTTCGCAACTGGCTCTGGTACGTCGAACTCAGGCTATCTCCTGATCCATCCCTCATCCGAGCGTGGAAATGAACAAGGACTGTCCAGTGATCGATACCGCCCAGATGCAGAGAGTAGGCGGACAGATCGGCAGCAACCCCGCGGGTATATATCAGGACAACCGTGGACGACGCTACTACGTGAAAATGCTGGAATCCGCTGCCCATGTCCGTAACGAATTTATCGCCGCCAAGCTTTACCAACTGGCCGGCGCTCCGACGCTGAGCTACCTACCGACCAGCCATCCCTGCCAGATTGCAACCGAGTGGGTCCAGCTCGACAAGCGCTATATCGCCCACTTCACCGAAAGCGAACGCAAACAGGCCCAGCGCTGGTTTGGCGTGCATGCCTGGACGGCCAACTGGGATGCCGCGGGCTTCAGCGGAGATAACCAAGGGGTAGTCGATGGCAGGGTGGTGACGCTTGATCTGGGCGGTGCACTGGCATTTCGTGCGCAGGGCGACCCCAAGGGCAAAGCCTTCGACATCTGCGTGAATGAGCTCGACAGGCTACGCAGTAAGGAGGGTAATCCACAGGCCTTCAAGTTGTTTGCCGATATGAGTGCTGATCAGATACGGCTGGCGATAGATATGGTGGTAGCGATTCCCAACGCGCAGATTCAACAGGCTATCATCGACAATGGTGGTAGCCCGAAGCTCGCGGAGAAAATGAACGCTCGTAAAGCGGATATGGAAATACGTAAATCATTACTCTGAAGTGGCGGCCGTTTATCAGTCATCGTTTTTGAAAAAATAATTGGGGCCAGAGTAGGTTAGACACATGCTCTGCCCCCAATTGTTTTATGAACCACTGGGGAGCTATTTTACTTTAGAGCGCGCTCTTCCACTGCTCGGTATCGACAAACCATCGCTCCTCATGGATCTTATCGCCGGTAAACTTGAACAGGATAGCGAGCTGAGAGGCTGCAACCCTGTCGGACTGCCACTCAACGATCGACACAACTTCGCCGTCGCCCTCGATATGACGCAGTCCGGTGATACTGAACCCCTGCGGGAGCATCTGTCCAATACCGTCCAGGGCTTCACGGAAAGCCGCTTTCCCTTCAACAACATCGTTCTGTCCGGGCATTATGAAGGTCATATTGTCGACGTAATCGGTTACCAAAGTATCGAAATCGCCGACTCCGACCGCATCCCATCCTCTCTGTACAATGTCCGCCAAACTCATGGTGCTCCTCCTCTTTCAGTCCAATCGTTTATCAGCAGCCGAACGCCTAAACAACGGCCTGAGCAAGCGAGGCCTGCGGAGGTCTAAGCCGCATCGCGACTGACGTTTACCTACTGGACAACCAAGGCCAGTATGTTTGAAGTATAGAGGGCTGTTTGGGGATCTTCCCTGCGATGTGCGCTGATTTCTTTATGGTGCAGCCGGCTCTTAACCTGATCACCCATCCGCGATCACTTGCCGATGACGGGAAAGAAAATCTCCTCGCTGGATTTAGCCGCCGGCTGAGGGTCGGTGGAATCGTATGGCGTCGGTGCCGGACGGGCGTAGGAGACGATCCCCACAGTGTTGTCGTCATACAGATTGACCTGGGTAAAGCCGAAGTAGGCTCCCCCCTCGGGAGACCAGCCAGCGTCCAACTGGCTGCCACCATTGCCGGCCAGTATCTGAGTCACGTTCCGGTTCGGCCCGAGCTTGTCGGTATAGCGCCACTCGTGGGCATGGGCGGCAAAGTACCCGGCAAATTTGGGCGTGTTGCTGAACAGCGTTAACAGATCATCGGCCAGCTTATAGGGGGTGGTGTTGTAGACGATATCGTGAGGTCCCGGATTATCCAGCACCAAGGGCTTATGGGCCAGCACCACGATCTTGTCGATTTGCGGGTTCGTTTCGGCCTTGGCGATATCCTGCTCAACCCAGTGCAACGGCACCCAACTGGCCACGGTCTTGTCTGGCAATGCCGGATTCGAGACTGTGGAGAGAGAATCGGTATTCAGCAGCAGGTAGTGAACGCCAGTGCTGAGGTCATCAAAGGAGTAACTCTGGGTCTGGTTGTTATCTTCAGCCAGCAGATCGTGCTTAAGCTCCGTCGCTCCATTAGGGCCGTTGTGTGCTTTTGCCAGATGATGCCGATCCAGCCAGGCGACCCAGGCGGCGAGATTGGCAGCATCTGGATACTCCACATAGCTGCCGTCGCCCATCTTTGTCGATGCGTCGGCTTCATGGTTGCCCACCAATGGCAGCAACTCGATCCCACTGTCGGCAAACCGGTTCTGGTTCACCAGCACCTTCCAGGCGTCCAGCTCGCGGGTCAGGGTTTTACCCCCGTCTGCCTGCATCCCCAGCACCATATCGCCGACGAAGAAGAAGTAGTCGGGTTTGACCGGCAGCGCGGCGATATCGGCGAGGGTCTGCTGCAACTGCGCCACGTTTGCGGTGCTGGGAGCGGGATCTGTCGCGCCGAAGCCTACCCGGTTGCAACCGACATAGACAAAGCTGGAAACCCGCTCGCGTGCCTCGGCGGTAACAGGGGAGAGCCAAAGAACGGTCAGGGTCGAACAGGCAATTGCCCACCGGAGGTAATGCATCGTTAGTCCTTTAAGCTTCATAACTGTTCCGAAAGGGTCATAATTCGCGATGCAGATAGTGTAGTGCTTCAATGAAACCTGATACCAGCTATCTCTGTGTTTGGTATCATAGCCTTAGTGCGTTCATGGTTCAGAGCAAACGGATAGATATGATCCTGGGCATGTTTGCTTTGACTATGTTCCATAAAAGTTAGAGACCGTATTTTATGGGTGGCTACTTAAGAATATCAGTCTCGATATTTAGCGCCGCGGTGCTGAGCTCATGTATGTTTATGCCTGCCCAAAAAGACGACGCGGTAACCGCGTCAGGATGCAAACTTTCCCATCCAAAAATGGAATTGGTCTATCAGGAGTATGACCGCAGCGTATGCTCCAGCGGTATGGACGGGAAAGCGTGTTTGCTTATCTATGGTATCGTAATTCCTGCCGGTTCATTTGTCGTATCGGGTAGTATCGTCGTGAGCAATAACATCATTAGTTGGTTTGAATATCAGGGGATATGTGAGGAGAGCAACCTTAATAGAACTTTGACAATTTTTACTGATAGTGACGATCAAGATTATGACTAATTTTTTTGAGAGTAATCGGTTTTAAATTATATGGGCAATTTATTGATGTGTTAAGGATAGCTGGGGCTGAATAGAGTGTTTTTTATACTGTGAGGGTTTTGAGTAATTTCGTTACGTTAATACCTTGGTTACTCAATAAATTTAACGTTTTTATACAGCAGGCGTGTTTACGCACCAGTTGTACAAAAACAGTGTGTACAGGAACAGTGTTCATATGACGGATATCCCAACCAGCAGACCAGGTTAGCAACCCCGCTATCCACACCAACAACAAAGCGTGTCCCTGCCGCCCGCAACGCAGCGGCAGGAACTCCATTTTTACAGAAGGCTATAGCGTTTAGGGTGCAATCGTCAGTTCGATCTCGCCGACCCTGTCGATGAATCCAGTGATCCGGTCACCGGCGATAACCGGACCTACACCCTCGGGCGTACCGGTGTAGATCAGATCGCCAGGCTGTAGATGGTAGAATTTGGACAGGTGAGCGATGATCTCGCGCACATTCCAGATCAGCAGTTCAAGGTCGGAGGATTGTTGTACCTCGCCGTTCACGGCCAGCTCGATCTTGCCTTGATCGATGATGCTGGTTTGTGCCACTGGTACGATCGGCGTGAGGATGGCGGACTGTTCGAAATCCTTGCCCAGATCCCAAGGACGACCGGCTTCGCGTGCCTTTAACTGCAGGTCGCGGCGGGTCATATCGAGCCCGGCGGCATAGCCGAAGACCAGTTCATCGGCCTGTTCCTCGGTCACCTCGAAACCGGCCTTGCCGATGGCGACGACAAACTCCATCTCGTAGTGGTAGTTGGTGGTCTGCGGCGGGTAGGGGATGGTGGCGCCGCTAGGTACCAGGCTGCTTGGGTGCTTGGTGAAGTAGAACGGCTCCTGGGTGCTCTTGTCGACGCTGACGCCCATCTCGGCGGCGTGCGCCAGATAGTTGCGGCCGACGCAGAAGATTCGGTTGACCGGAAACTTGGCATCGCTGCCGTGGATATCGGCCAGAACCGGGGCCGGAGCCGGGAATAGGGTATGGGTCATGATATGTTCTCTACATTCGTTGGGTCAGTGTTCATTGCGTAACGGTTGTCGGGATCAGGCTCAGAAGATGCCCAGATACTGGTGCAGCGGCTCCTCGTCGGCGGTAATGAAGAACGCGGGCTCGCTATCGGATGCGTTGGTCAGCACAATCTCGCTGTAACCCGGCGCACTCAGGGTGTCCCGAGCCTGCCAGCTCAGCGCCTCGCCCGCGTCCACCTGCAGGGTGCCCGCACCTTCGACGGCGTGGAAAACACAGGCCGTTGTGCGCCTGGGCAGCAGGGCTGTCTCGCCCGGGCGCAGCATGATGGCGCCGAAGCCGATGCTCGGGAACAGGCTGGTGCCGGTCTCCGGGTTGACGTAGCTGATACGCAGCAGCCCCTCGGCATAGTGCTCGGCCATCTCGGTCAGGCAGGCGCGGGTCCTGCTCCAGGGGTAGCGCAGCAGGGGAGAGTCGGTGCTCTCGCGCTTGAAGCCGATATTGGGCACCACGCCAGCGGCACTGTACTCAGCAAAGGATCTGTCGCGGGCACGGCTATTCGGTTGCGGCTCGCCCTCTATCGCCCAAGAACCCTCCAGCCGGTAGATCAGCGGCAGGTCGAGCACGTCGAGCCAGACGATGGGGCCTTCACCCTCGTGGTGGTGTTCGTGCCACTTGCCGGAGGGGGTCAGGATCAGGTCGCCGCGCTCCATGCGGCAGGGTTCGCCGTCGACAGTGGTGTAAGCGCCTTCGCCTTCGACGATGATGCGCACCGCGTTTGGTGTGTGGCGATGGTTCGGCGCGGTCTCGCCGGGCAGGATCAGCTGCAGGCCGAGGTAGATACTTGGCGTGGCCTGCATATTGGTCAGGCCGTGGCCTGGATTGGCCAGCACCAGCACCCGGCGCTCCGCCTTTTCCATCGGTGTCAGCTCCCCGGCTTCCATCAGCAGCGGGCGCACGCTTTCGTAGCGCCAGTTCAGGGTTTGCGTATTGCGGCTCGGTACCTTGTAGGGCAGCAGCGCGCGCATGCTGGGCCAGAGCGGTACCAGGTTCAGATCGGTCAGGTTGTCGCGGTACTCCTGCGGCAGCTCTTCCAGGGTTCCCAGAGATTGCATCTCGTCTCTCCTCGGTTCTTCTATTCTTTCAGTCGATGCGCTTTGTCAGTCAACGTAATCCGGCTGTCTGGCCGGTTCCGCCTGAATGAACGCGGGTTGTGTGCGGCAGTGCTCGTAGATCGACATGACGCGCGGATAGGGGCTTAGATCGCACCCCATGCGCAGCGCATTGGCCACCTGGGGCACGAGGCAGCAGTCCGCCAGCGTCGGTTGATCGCCAAAGCAGTAGGGTTGGCTGCCGTAACGTTCCAGTAGTGCCTCCACCGCCGAAAACCCCTCGGCGACCCAGTGGGCGTACCAGGTTTTCTTCTGCTCTTCGCTGATACCCAGGTTGTTTGTCAGGTAGCCCAGCACCTTGAGGTTGTTGACCGGATGCATATCGCAGGCGATGGCATTGGCGAGCTCCAGTACCCGCGCTTTCTGCAGCGGTTGGTTGGGGATCAGGCGCGGGCCGCCCAGGGTGTCGTCCAGGTACTGGACGATCGCCATCGACTGGGTCAGCGAACCGCCGTCGTCGCTCACCAGCACCGGCACGCCTTTGGCCGGGTTGAGTTCGACATATCCGGCCTGCCGTTGCTCGCCGCTGCGGATGTTGACGCCGCGGTAGTCGTAGGCCACCTCCTTCAGTGCCAACGCGATACGCACGCGGTAGGAGGTGGAGCTGTTGAAGAAGCTGTACAGTTGCATGGCGTGTCCTTATTTGGTTTGCGCGGCCAGCCGTTGACGGGTCGAGCGGCCGACGAGCACCAGCGAGACGACGATCAGCAGGGCCGTGGCACGCAGCAGCAGGGTCAGGCCGATATCGCCGGATGACATGGGGAACAGCAGCAGCCCGCCGGCCAGGGCAAAGGCCAGACGTCCGCCGATCACCAGCCGCTGGCCGAAGTAACCGACGAAGGCCACCGAGATCGCCCACACCCCGAGCAGTGCACTGGCCACTGCGACCGTGATCGACAGAGGGTCGCCGATCAGCAGCAGGGCGGGAGTGGTGACGAACAGGAAGGGGACGATGTAGGCGGTCCAGCCCAGGCGCATGGCGGTGAAGGCGGTCTTGATCGGGTCGGCCTTGGCGATGCTCGCGGCGAAGAACGCGCCGATGGCGATCGGCGGAGTGATCATCGACATCATGCCCATGTAGAAGATGAACAGATGCGCGGCGATAGGCTCGACCCCGACCTGTACCAGCGACGGGGCGACCAGTACTGCCAGCAGCAGGTAGACGCCGACGGTGGGCATGCCCATGCCGAGTACGATGCAGACCGCAGCGGAGATCAACAGCAGCAGGAACAGGTTGCCGTTACCCAGCTGTACCAGCGCGTAGGTGAGGCCGAAGCCGAGGCCGGTGACGTTGAGGATGCCGATGATAAAGCCTGCGGCGGCGCCGATCATGATGATATCGACGATGGAGTGACCGGTTTCCGCCAGTGCGTCACGCAGCTCGCGCAGGTGCATTCGCTTGCCCTTGTAGCCGCGGGTGATGCCAACGATCAGCGCGCCGAGCGCGCCCCAGAGGGCGGCGGTTTCCGGGCGCATATTGAAGAAGAACAGGGCGCCGATCACCGCGGCGAAGGGGATGACGAAGATCCAGCCCTGGCTCAGCACCTGTTTTTGCGGCGGGATCAGCGCCGGGTCGATCTTCTTGATCTCCTCCTTGGCCGCTTCCAGGTCGACCTGGATGAACAGTGCGGCATAGTAGAGCAGCGCCGGTACCAGTGCTGCCAGCACCACCTCGGCGTAGCTGATCTGCAGGAACTCCGCCATCAGGAAGGCGACCGCGCCCATTACCGGCGGCATGATCTGCCCGCCGGTGGAGGCGACTGTCTCGATGGCGGCGGCGGTCTCGGGTTTGAAACCGCCCTGTTTCATCATCCGTATCGTCACCACGCCGGTGGCGACGATATTGGATACCACCACGCCGGAGATGGAGCCGAACAGCGCCGAGGCGATGGTGGCGATCTTGCCTGAGCCGCCCCGAGAGCGGCCCATTAGAGCCAGCGCCAGATCGTTGAAGAAGTCGGCGCCGCCGGAGCGCAGCAGCAACTGGCCGAACAGTACGAAGCCGATCACGATGGTGGCGGCTACGCTCAGGGTCAGGCCGAGCATGCCGTTGGTGTCGATGCCGACGTAGACCAGCAGCCGGTCCAGCTCGACCTGCCGCGTCTGCAGCGGGCCGGACAGATGGTGGCCAAGCAGGGCGAAGGCGAGAAAGCCCAGCACCACCAGCACCAGGGTGATACCGACCACACGGCGCAACCCCTCAAGCACCAGCACGAAGAACAGGCCCGACAGCACCAGAGCCGCCGGCGGCATATCCAACTGATGCTCTACCAGTACCGGGTATTGAATCGCCAAGTAGCATCCGGCAATGAAGGCGATAACCGCGACCAGGGCGTCGATACGACGCCGGGTCAGGTTTGCACGGGGTTTGAGGAACACCAGCGCCAGACTGCTGCCGAGCACCACAGCCAGGTACTGCTCGGTGTAGATCGCCAGCCCCAAGCGGCTGAACAGGTCAGATGCGTATGCGATGGCGGCAAGGGCAATGAGGGATCCGAGCAGAGTCCGGATCATTGCCAGAGCCTGATGTTCAAGAACATCGGTTTCGCGAACAGGTGCATGATTGCTCATGACAGGCCTCCTACAGGCAACTGCTTATTCGTGCCGGTTATTCGTGCCAGAGCCCTTTTTCCTTGAAGTAGCGAACGGCACCGGGGTGGTAGTCGAGGCTCGGGTAGATCTTGTAGGGTGCGTCGACGGCCAGCGCCTTGAAGCCGGGGAACAGCTGGCTCAGCTTCTGCTTGTTCTCCAGCACCGAGGCGACCATCTGGTACACCTCCTCCTCGGGAACCTGGGCACCGACCACCAGCACGTTGTCCCAGGTGACCATCTCGATGGGGGATTCGACACCGGCGTAGTGCGGCGCCGGTTTCACCACCGAGTAGTAGAACGCCGGGCGGATCTGCGCCATGGCGTCGTTGGCGGTCGGATCGGAGGAGACCGGGATGAACTTCACACCACCGACCGAGGCATCCACTTCGGCCACCTTGGGTCCGCCCACGGCGAAGTAGGTAGCGTCGATTCGGCCGGAGGCGAGGGCGTCAGCGGCGCGGATCAGGTCCGGCACCGGCACCTGCTCCACGTCGTCCCAGCCCAGGCCACCGGTGGCAAGCATGGCGGCCATGTGCGGACGGCCGAGCGGAAAAGCGTTCCAACCGGCGGCGACGCGCTTGCCGGCCAGATCCTGGATGCTGTTGATGCCGGAGTCCTTGCGCACGAAGATGCCGATCGGCTGTGGGCTGATCCGCAGCGCCACGCGCAGGTTGCTGCGTTTGCGATCCTTGTAGTCCTCGGCACCGCGGGCGGCGACGATCACGTCGTTGACGTCATTGATGGCGAATTCGGCCAGTCCCTGGTCCACCGCGTCCATCATGGCGCGGTTGCCGCTGAACGGCTGTACCAGTGCATTCAGGTCTTTCTCCGAACGCGCCACGTTGGCCATGGCAGTGCTCATGGTGTTCCACACCGAACCCTGCGGCGGAGAGGCGAAGGAGAGCATCTGGGCGGAGGCCAGGCTGGCGCCGAGGCTGAGTGACAGGCCGGTGATCAGTGATAGAACTGTGCGTTTCATTATTATTCTCCAGTGTACTTATAGTTATGTGCTGGTTGTGTTGGGTTACTAATCGAGCAGCAGCATTACCTCCTCGCCCTCGACGCGGGTGGTGTAGGTGCGGATATCCTCGGTCAGTGGGTCGCACATCGCCTTGCCGCTCTTGATGCAGAAGCGCCCCTGGTGCAGCGGGCATTCGATTTCGCCATCTTCGAGAAAGCCGTCGCTGAGCAACGCCTGCCCATGGGAGCAGACGTTGTCAGTGGCGAAGACCTCACCGTCAACCTTGTACAGCGCGATCTGATGGCCATTCACCGCAACGCCGATGACGTCGTCGTCGGGAATCGCCTCGAGCTCGCTGACGGGGATCCAGTTTTCGCTCATGGGTTACCTCATCTTTAGAAGGTCAGATCGGATAGATCAGGGAGTTCAGGATCATGTCGTTGTCGAACACGCAGATCCGCGACTCGATACGCAGGCCGTCCGCGGTCTGGCGGATGCGGTCGATATAGCGACCGACGTTGAACACCTGGGCGATGCCGTCGTTCTTGGTGCGGAACACGGCATAGTTGGCCTGGGCCTCGATCAGATCCGGCGACAGGCCGAGAATGCGTGGCGCGGCGATCACATGGTTCTGCATGTACGGGTCGTGGAAGATGGTCTCGGTGATGCCGTAGATGCGGTCCTTCAGCATCCCCTTGCCATCCAGCGACAACGCCGCCATCGGCAGATTACGCTCGTGGTTCTCGCGCGACTGGATGCGGTAGGTGCAGTCGTCGGCGAACATCTCGATCCAGCTATCCCAGTCGGCGGCGTCCACGGCCGCGGCATAATCCTGGTAGAACTGAGTCAGTTGCAGGTAGATCTCCATATTCATCGTCGTACTGTTCATGGTCAGACCTCCATCTGCTTGCGCCAGTATTCGTACATGCCGCGGATCAGCGTCTCCGACACCATGTGGTCGGTCTCTTCGATCTCGCGTCCACCCAGTTCCGCCAGCGAGCGGTGGAACGGTTTCTGCTCGAACCCCTCCTGAGAGAACTCGATCACCTCGCCGTCGTCGGCGGAGACGAAACCGGCCGGGCCGAACAGGTTGGCCTGGCGCAGGCGGCGCTCGGTCATCTCCGGGGTGTCGTCCTCGAAGCCGAAGTGGGTCCAGACGAAGTCGAAGGAGTCGTGGCCGTTGGGCTGGATATGGCGGGTGCTGACGCTGTTGACCTGCTGCTGCAGGATCACGCTGGGGAACACCGTCATCATTACCGCGGTGGGGCCGTTCCACCAGGGTTCCACCTCGACATCGAGGAAGCGCGGGTCGTTCAGCTTCATCTCCTCCTTGAAGCTGCTGACGTTGGTGGTCTGGGCGTTCTTGCCGCCCTGGCCGCGGGTGGAGATCATCGCCGCGTGGCGGTGGTGCTCATCCATCTTCAGCTCAGAGCGGTTGTCGGCGCGCCAGAGTCCGAAGGTGACGAACCAGGTGTGCAGCAGGCCGGGATGGTAGGGGTCCTTGATGTTCTCCTGCATCAGCTTCCAGTTACCGGGAATGCGCTGCTTGTTGTAGCCGAGCAGCTTGAGCTTGCGGCCGTTAAACAGGCGGTCGAAGTAGTGCAGCATCTGCGGGCCGATGAACTCCTCGAACGGCTCCACATTCTCATCGAAGCTGGCGAACACCACGCCGCCTCGCTGGGCGACACGCAGCTGGGTCAGGCCATGCTCGGCGGGTTTGAAATCCTTCGGCATGCCGCCCTTCACCTCGCCGTCCTGCTTCACGCCGCGGCGGAAGGGTACACCCTGCAGGTTGCCCTTCAGGTCGTAGTTCCACTGGTGATAGGGGCAGACCAGCTCCTTGGCGTTACCGTGCTTCTTGCGGCAGAAGCGCATGCCGCGATGGGCGCAGACGTTCTCCACCACATTGATCATGCCTTCGTTGTCACGGACCATGATCACCGAACGCTCGCCGATCACCGTACGCTTGAAGTCGCCCGGTTCAGGGATCTCGGCTTCAAGGCCGACGTAGCACCAGTGGTTGCGGTAGAACAGTTTCTCCAGCTCCTGTTGGTGGGTCTGTTCGTCGGTGTAGACCTTGAACGGGATGCGGCTGGTATCGGGCTGGTCCCATACCGGCTGAAGTGGAATACGAGTGTCGTTACTCATCTCTCGTTACCTTCTTATCGTTATTGGTCGGATTGGTCGGTTATCAGGTTTTGCCGCCGCTACACCCCACTGGGGTAAAACGCGTCGGCGTAGATCCGTTCGATATCCGCGCCCCGCTTGGTGCAGGCCAGCGATGCGGCCTCCACCATCGCCGGGGCACCGGCCAGATAGATGCGCCAGTCGGACAACTCGGGGAAGTGCTGCGCCACCGCGTCAGTGACCAGACCGTTGTAGTACTCCTGGTGATCGGGGCTGTGGCTGAGGCAGATCCGGTAGCTGAAGTTGGCGAAGTCGGATGCCAGGGTGTTCAGGTAGTTGAGGCCGTACAGATCAGCCTCGGTACGGGCGCCGAACAGCAGATGGATGGCATTGCTCATGCCGGACTCCAGCGCGCCGCGCAGGATCGACAGGATCGGCGCAAGTCCGGTGCCGCTGGCGATACAGAGCATGGGGCCTTCGTGTTTGCGGCGCAGGTAGGAGGCGCCGAGCGGGCCGTTCAGTTTCAGGCTGCTGCCGACCTTGATCCTGTTGTCCAGCTGCGAGGTCACGCGACCGTTAGGCACCAGACGGATATGGAACTCCAACTCGCCATCCTCCGCCAAACCGGCCATGGAGTAGGCACGGGTGCCATCGGGGAAGGTCAGGTTGGCGTACTGGCCGGGAGCATACTCCAGTGGCTTGTTGGTTTTCAGGCGCAGGCGGCGCACATCATTGGACAGCTGCTCAAAGGCGGTAACGGTGGCTTTCAGCGTTTTGGTCGGGAAGGTGACCACCTCGTCTGGCTCCGGCACTTCGATAACGCAGTCGCTCTCGACCCGGCTCTGGCAGGCCAGCACGTACTGGCCGTTATTGGCCAGACGCCCTTCGGCGGCGGCCGGACCGCTCACCTCGCCCTCGATCACCTTGCAGCGGCAGGTGCCGCAACGGCCGGAGAGGCAGGAGTAGGAGATAGGCACCTCATTGTCGCGCAGCAGATCCAGCAGAGTGGTGCCGGTGGAGGCGGTCAGCGTCTTGTTTATAGGTGTTATACGAACTTCCATTCCGGCGCTCCGTTAGCGATTTCTTATTCTTCGAACTTGCAAATCACTATAGGGCGGCGAATGATATTCAGATATAAAAGATCCTAAATACTATGTATTCACAACATCAATAACTCTTGATGTGACTGGAGAGGCGCCATGATCCGTTTGCAGGATATCGATCTGAATCTGCTGATCGTGTTTCAGCTGATGTACCGGGAGCGCAAGACCGGCGTAGTGGCAGAGCAGCTCGGACTGTCGCAGCCGGCGGTGAGCAATGCGCTGGCGCGGCTGCGCAAGGTGCTGAACGACGAGTTGTTCGAGCGCACCGCCCGCGGCATGAAACCCACCCCCTACGCCGACAACATCGCCGAATCGATCGGCTACGCGCTGAGTACGCTGCAGGATGGCCTGAACTACGAGGAGCGCTTCGACCCCGCCACCAGCGATCGCTCCTTCTGCATCTCGATGACCGACCTGGGTGAGATGTACCTGCTACCGAGGCTGATGTCCTATCTGGCGACTCATGCCCCCGATATCTCGATCACCACGGTGCGCGACACCGGACGCTCGCTGAAGGAGGATATGGAGGCGGGCTCGGTGGACCTGGCGGTGGGCCTGCTGCCGCAGCTGGAGGCGGGCTTCTACCAGCGCCGCCTGTTCGAGCAGCAGTATGTCTGTCTGATGCGCCGGGATCATCCGTTGGCGGAGGGGGAACTGACGCTGGAGCGCTTCTCCCAGGCGCAGCACATCATCATCGAAGCCCAGGGCACCGGCCACGGCCGGGTGGAGAAACAGCTCAAACGCAGCGGCATCGACCGTATCGTGCGCCTGCACCTGCCGCACTTCATGTCGGCGCCCTATATCGTCGCCGAAACCGACCTGATCGCCACCGTTACCGAGAAGCTGGCGCTGCAGACCGCGGAAAAGCTGAACCTGATCGCCCATCCCCATCCGGTGGACATTCCTCCGGCACAGATCAACCTGTTCTGGCACCGCCGCTTCCATCAGGACACCGGCAATATCTGGCTGCGCAATCTGCTGTTCGAGATGTTTTCGGAGTAGCGCTTCCGAGGGGCTATTTCGCTTGAGTTGTTCGAGCAGAGGGTTGGAAAAATTGCATCGGGGGTTTGTCGTTACG
Source organism: Marinobacterium zhoushanense (assembly GCF_014641945.1). GTDB lineage: Bacteria > Pseudomonadota > Gammaproteobacteria > Pseudomonadales > Balneatricaceae > Marinobacterium_D > Marinobacterium_D zhoushanense. Next base: position 152,703 of record NZ_BMIJ01000001.1, on the reverse strand, counting down.
GATTGAGTTGGATATAACATATCGGCGGATAGCGGCGGGAAAATAGCGTCGCAGAGCCGTATCGTACTGCTCTATGCTGAGAGTTTTTTTACTAATAAAAATAATAGAAACAATAGGTTATGAGACAGTCAAAGAGAGTCTGGTCGACCGATCAGGTAGCATCTCATCATCGGCTCGATTATTGGGTCGGGGCGGTATGCGAGGCGTTTCTGGAGATGCACGTCACCTCGTCTCGCAAGGAGGATTTTCGAGCTCATCTGGAAGCGGCACGCCTGGATCTGCTGACGCTAAACGATGTGTCGGCCACGGCACAGCATGTCTATCGGCGCCATGTCGATATCTCGCGTAGCGGCCAGAATTACTACTACCTCTTGTATAACCACGGCTCGCCCTGGACGGTCCATCAGATGGGCAGTGGCGGTCGCTTGTTAAGCGGTGATATGACGCTGGTCGACTCCCGTGAACGGTATGAGTTCAACTTCCCTGATGACTTCTCGGTACTGTCGGTGCAGGCGCCGGTGAGTTGGCTGGAGAACTGGTTGCCCCATCCTGAGGCTTTGCTGGGGCGTCGAATTGACGGTCAGCAGGGATGGGGGCTTTCGCTCGGCACGCTGTTGCGTCAACTCTCACCCAACGCCGTGGGTGCGCTGCCTCTGCCGGATAAACTGCTGGCCGATCAAGTGGGGGCATTGCTCTGTCTTGCGCTGCAACCGGAATCCGTTGCGCAACAACGTGTGAAACCGGCCCAGGATCTCGCCGCCGGGATAGGCGATGCGATTCGTGCCCGCTGCACCGAACCGGGTCTTGTCGCTGCGGCCATCGCCGATGACCTGGCGATCTCCGTACGCACCTTGCACCGCACTCTGGCGATGCAGGGAACAACCTTCGCCGAGATGCTGATCGCTGAGCGGATCGTTATAGCCCAGCGATTGCTCAGCTCGCCGGCCTTTAAAAACCTGTCGATCTCCGAGATCGGCTACAGGGTCGGCCTGGCCGATCCGTCCCATTTTACCCGTGTCTATAAACGGGTGACCGGCCAGACCCCGAAGCAGACCCGCACCGGTTCCTGATACCTTCTCGCTGCGATCGATTGTCACTCATCGTCCATCAGGTTGTCTCTGTGCGTCCATTCGTCCGCTAATCGCCGCTTTACAGTGGGCTCTCCTCAACCCTCAAACAACAATCACGAGGAGTTCATATGACAGCTCACTATGTTTTGGTACACGGCGCCTGCCACACAGGTGCCGAGATGGAAGCGACCGCTGCCCACATACGAGAAGCCGGATACTCGACCCACTGCCCGACGCTGGCCGGTAACCGACCCGAGGATGATCGACGCGCTGTCGGTCTGGAGGACGCGGTGCGATCGTTGATCGATTACATCGAAGCGGAGGATCTTCGCGACGTGCGACTGGCGGGTCACAGCTACGGCGGGATGGTGATTGCCCAGGTGGTGGATCGAATTCCCGAACGCATCTCCCGGGTGATCTTCTGCAACGCCTTCGTTCCGCTGGATGGCGAGGCGCTGGTCGATCTGGTGCCGCCGCACTATGCAGCACTGTTCGCCGCGCTGGCCGCTGAAAACAATCAGTCGGTGACTTTCCCCTTTCCCGTCTTTCGCGAAGCGTTCATGAATGATGCGACGCTGGCGTTTGCGCAGGAGTGCTATCAAAAACTCAATCTCCAGCCCTACCGAACCTTTACCGATCCCGCCCATCTGCAGACGCCGCTCGCCGAATCGGCAGTGGGCAAGTCTTATGTCAACTGTCAGCAGGATACCGCCTTGCCCCACAGCCTGCCTTGGCACCCCCGCTTGTCGGAGCGTTTAGGACTGTTCCGACTGGTCGAATGTCCGGGCAGCCATGAGCTGCTGTTCACCGATCCGAAACGCTTTGCCCAGGCGATCCTGGAAGCCGGACGCGACTGACCTTAGTGCAAGCCAACTCACGTCAGACAGAGCGCTGGCGCGGCCGCTCTCTGTCCTGAGGCAGGAGATACAGATGAAGATCAAGCAATGCTCTATACGGGTTGCACTGCTTACGCTGGCAACACTCTGCGTCGATATGGCACAAGCCGAAGACTCTCCTTGGAGCGTATTTGTCGGGCCCGCCCATATCCGCTTCAGCACCGATGCCAAAGCCTATGCCAATGGAACTATTATTTCGGGCGGCAACGGCGAAGCATCGAGCAATAATGGACTATCGTTTGGCGCCAACTACCAGATCGATCCCTACTGGACGGCCCGTTTGACATTGGGTTTGCCACCGACAACAACGTTGAGGGGGACTGGCACCCTGGCATCGGCTGGCGTTCTGGGTAAGGTCACCTATGGACCGGCGGTGCTATCGGTGACCCGCTATCTGGGAGGGCCTGCCGCGATTCGCCCCTATCTGGGGGTGGGGGTCAACTACACGTTGGTAACCGATACCGAGGATGGTGCAATCGCGGATTTCAAGGCCGACAGCACCTACGGTGCGGTTCTACAGGGGGGTATTGAAGGAAGAGTATACAAAGACTTTTCCCTCTTTCTCGACGTCAAGAAGATCTACGCAAAAACCACTGCCAGCGGTGACTTGCCGGCGGTTGGTGGTGCCAAGGCATCGGCGGATATCACCCTGGATCCGTTGATCATCTCCTTGGGTATCTCCAAGCGTTTTTAACGCTTTCGGTGGGGGGAATTTAACCTGTTTTGTTTCCCCTACTCCTTTCAGCATCTTGCCTGTCTGCTCAGTTTGTCCGAGCAGCGATGGCACTCTTATCTCCTTTCAGCTGACTGACCTCTGTCGACTGTTGTACCTCTAGCCCTTGATCTGTCGGCGGATCTATTCGCATGTGGATTGCCTGAGTGAGGGGCTGCCACATAAGAGCGATAGTGCCATCCATGCATTTTTGTTTGTTTGGTAACGCAAATTTAAATTTTACAATCGGTTGTTTGTTTCATACATTGGTGATGTCAAAAACAATTTAATACATATACAAGTGCTAACGTTAATGGTTAATCAAATGCCTTAAAAGGTGGTGGTATTTGTTTCATATACGAAAAAGCCATTTATATTAGCGTCGGTATATTTATTGGAGGAGCCTATGGTCTGATTCTAGATTCATAAGTTGGTCGTCAATATATGTTTCTTGAATATAAAGTTTGTTAGACATACGCAATACACCTAAATCCGTATACAAAAAAAACAAATTGCCTATTTTGTGATAGGCCGGGGATTCCTATGTCTGTAGTAAACCTATCTAATAATAAATCTGTCAGGTCTGATAAGATTTTTAGTTGTACTAAAAAACCTTGTTTTAGCGCATCAAGGCTTTCGATAGCGGTTATGGGAGCGCTCTTTTTAGGTTGTTCTGCATACGCATCGGCCGATATCGAACTTCATGATCAAGCCCCGGAAGAGGGTGCGTATGTCGCTCTTGGCTTCTTCGGGCATGCGGGCTTCTCATCTGTCGACTATTCGGATTCAACAAGTCCGGTCGCTTCAAAAGAGAATATCGATGGTAGTACTCCCCATTACTATTACGGCTCTATCTCGCTAGATCCCAGTTACAAATTCACCTCGGACAGTTATGGCCCGATGGAGGTGAAGCTGCACAGTGCTTTCCAGTTGGATAATGCATGGCTGGACAATGACCAGATGGATGAGCTTTCGCTTCAGCTGGACAGCAAGCGTTACGGTACTCTCTACCTTGGTGAGGATGACGGTGCTGCAGATCGCCTCAAGCCCATGCAGTCAGGCCGAGTAGGTCTTGCGGTAGGGCATGGAGCGTTTACCGGTATTATCCCTTGGTGGGGCAACCTGCCATATGCCGGTGGACATATGCGCCGCTCTGACTATGACTGGGATTGGCCAAACGGTATTGTGGGTGGTGATTGGCGGTCTTTCTCCCGCGATACCCAGGACGCGATCAAAATCGGATATCAGTCGCCGGTCCTTTCCGGTTTCAAGTTTGGTGTTTCGATGAATTTACAAAACACCTATGAGGGTTTTTCCGGAAAAGGGACCGCACCGACTCATCAGGATAGCTGGAGTCATCTTGGGCTCGAGAATGACGAATATGAGCTGGCGCTTCAGTGGAACGGTACTACCTCAAGCGGCCTGAAACTAAGCACCGGCCTTACACATACCTCTGTGCATGTTGTGAATGACGATATGTTGCAGAAAAGTACAGATGCTGGTTTCAAAGTGGGTAAGAAGCTGAACGATGGCGCGATACTTAGCACCAGCGTTTATTACGCATACGAAAAATACGATAACGACGTGACCGATATCCATGTCGACGACAGGCAGGTCCACTGGGGATTGGACTGGAGTAAAGGCAAGTGGAAGGTCGGTGCTAACTATCTGAAAGCTTGGGACTCCTACAATCCTCCAGCAACCGTCCAGCTTGGCGGTGGCGGAAATGAGGGGTATAGCCTGGGAGTCGATTACAAACTGGCAAAAGGTTTAACCCTGGGAGCCGGTGTCATACACGCGAAAAACGATGGCGGCGAGAAAGCCACTGAGGTGGGTATGAACCTGAGCTATCGATTCAAGCGAATGATTTACTGATCCACAACGGTATTCAACTTACGTACGCGCCCCAAAGCACCAACATTACGGGGTACCGATAAGCAATTTCATTGTTTTGAATGTACCCTGCTTTTTTATTCTCGACATTTTGGGCTTCCATGAAGCGAGGGGCTCACATGAGTAAACAGCCTAATTTTGTAATGATCGTGACCGACCAGCAACGAGCCGACTGGCTGAGCTGTATGGGGCATACGGTCATCAATACGCCGAATATCGATAAGCTGGCAGAAACAGGACTGCTGTTTAGCGAGTTTCATACGGCTTCACCGGTTTGCATGCCCAACCGAGCCAGCATACTGACGGGGCGGTATCCCAGTGTTCACGGCCTTCGATATAACGGATGCGCACTTTCCAGTCGAGCCAACACGTTTGTCGAGGTGTTGAGGGAGGGGGGCTATAAGACGGCTGCAATCGGAAAAAGCCATCTTCAGCCGTTCGGCACTAATACTGCACCCCTGGCTAAACAGGTTGCAGAGCAGTTCAACGCCCGGATTCCACAGGCGTGGAAGGATGATTATCGAGACTATGTCCAGGAAGAGCCCGGGCGTTACGCGGATGAGGAGGTCTATGAGTTCCCAACGCCCTACTACGGATTCGACCATGTAGATATGGTGACAAGCCACGGTGATGTTTGTGGCGGGCATTACCTCCAGTGGTTACGCGAGCAGACCGAACGCTGGAAGGAGTACCGTGATCCACAGGTCCAGTTCGATCACGATTACACCTGTCCTCAGGCGAAACGCACGAAGATGCCGGAGGCGTTGTATCCGACTCGATATATCGAAGAGCGATCGGTCGAGTGGATAAAGCAGCAGTCGGATTCCGACCAGCCGTTTTTCCTGTTTGTCTCGTTTCCCGATCCGCACCATCCGTTCAATCCCCCCGGTCGCTATTGGGATCACTACAGGCCGGAACAGTTCGAGCTGGATGTAGTACCCGAGGATTTCGATGTTCAGCCTCTGCCGCTGAAGTTTGAACTGGATCGTCTCAGACAGGGCCAACTGCCAAACTCGCCGCAGGATGCGTTTGCCGCAACGGATCGCGAGGTGCGGGAAGCGATGGCGTTGACCGGTGGGATGATCGATATGATCGACGATGCGGTCGGCAGTATTACCCAGGCGCTGCAAGCGGCGGGGCTTGATGACAACACCGTTATCATCTTTACATCGGATCACGGAGATTATCTGGGCGATGCAAACTTGCTGCTGAAAGGTCCGTGGATGCGCAGGTCGATCCATCGAGTCCCGTTTATCTGGCGGGATTCGGTGACAGGAAGTGGAAAAACTCGGATTCTCGGTAGTGCTGTCGATGTAGCACCGACCGTTTTAGCGCGCGCAGGTATCAAACCCTATTTCGGTATGCAGGGACGTAATTTACTGGTCGATTATGGCAAAGGAGAGGGGCGTGAGCAGCTACTCATTGAGCACAACGATAATGTGCCGAGGATGGGATTATCGAGAGCCTCGCGTAGTCGGACGCTCTATTCGACTCAGTGGCGGATAACGCTCTATCCGGGCGAAGACTGGGGAGAACTCTACGACTTTGAGCGTGACCCCCGCGAAACGCATAATCGCTGGTCCGATCCGGATTATGCGCAATTGAAGGCTCGCTTACTGGAGCAGTTGGCGATTGAGGTCACCAACACCATGGATGAGTGTCCGGTGGCGATTCGCCGGGCCTAGGCAAGAGAGTAGGGCCTTCGTTTCATTCAACGCCGATCGCTTCTTTAAACAGTTGTGTCAGCTTCTGCGTCAGAGGGTGATCGGCAAACTCGTCGCGGGCCCAAAGGTAGAGATTCCGCTCCTGAATTAATCCGGTATTCAATTCAAGTTCAACGAGTTGGTCGTTGTACAGACTGCATTGGATTGGTTTTCTCGGCAGGACAGCGAGGTATGCCCCCTGGCTTAGAATGTGTAAAAGCATATGACCGTCGTTCCGAAAAATCAGTTGTGTGCGGATATTGGAGAGGCCTCGTACGCTTAACATCTCCATTACCTGTCTTTCGAACGGGGAGGCATGCCCCAGAGAAAGCCACGGGAAATCGTAGAAGTCTCTTAATGTAAGCTCCTTCTTTTGAGCCAGAGGGTGTGAGCGGCTACAAAAGATACCCAACTGATCATCACCCAGGAGCGTGCGTTGCGTGTGCTCGATGGTTCTAAGGTCCGCTGCCGGCGCGATGACCAGGTCCAGCTCGCCGTCCATCAGTTTGTCCATCAGTACTGTCGGCCGGTAGACGTTGATGGTCAGACTCGTTTTCTTTACATCGGAAATTATCTGGTTGATCACTTCCGGAATTATCGTAGCTGCCAGCAACGGCCCGACACCAATCCGAATCTCCTGATTGTATCCATGACTGAAGCGTGAAGAGATGAGCTGAGCCATCTCCACGTTTCGCTGGATGGCTCGCCCCTCGCGTGCAAGTGCTTCCCCAACAGGCGTCGCTTTGACGCCGTAGCGACTGCGACTGAACAGTTGTCCCCCCGCCTGCATCTCAAGGGTAGACATGATTCGAGTCAATGTGGGCTGAGTGACCGCCAAATGTTTTGCCGCCTCGGTTAATGAGCCTTTTTCCAGCACGACAGACAGGTAGAGAAGATGCTTAGGATCCATACGAAATTGTTATATTAGAGGTTTAAATTTGAATTTTACATATTTCTAGTGTGGATCGTACACTAGCCTTGTCTTGATAAAAATAATTATTTGGAAACTCCGACATGATCAAAAAAGTTCTATGCACGACTTTGTGTGCCCTGACGGTGGGGGTGATGCCAATCAGTGCCCAGGCCAATGATATCGGTATGGAAACTGCTACTGCTGCAAGCGTAGTGGGGTTGTTGCCTCAAACCATGGCTAGCTATTGGGGTGAGGACGGCATCAATGTTCAGCTTTCGATGGGGCAGACACTGACAAAATCCCTCTTGAAGGTCGCGACCGGGAAGTTGGATAGCGCTGTCGTTCCTACACCTGCTTTCTATGCGCTCCAAGCCGGTAAAGGTCCCTACGCCAAGATGGGAGAGAAGGCGTCAGCGTTATCAAAGAATGTTCGTGCCCTGTTCGGTTTCCCAGCGAGTATGTATCACGCGGTCACCTGGGCGGATTCTGGCATAGAGTCTTGGGAGGATGCGGTTGGCAAGCGTGTTTACATTGGGCCTCCGGCAGGGGCCGCCAACGCACAGATCACGGCATTGGTAAAAGCCGGCGGGTTGGAGCCGGGCAGTTATGAGGCGGTCAAGGCTCCGTGGGGTGTGGCGTCCCAAAGCTTCCAGGATGGCCAGTTCGATGTGTACGTGGGCTCATTTGGTTTGGGATCGCAATCGCTTGCTGAGATGAGTCTGCAGCGACCAATCCGCCTTTTGTCCGTGAAGCCCGAAAACCGTGTTCCGTCCAAATCTGTCGGTATGGCCGACGGCGTCATTCCTGCCGGTACCTATCCGGGTGTGGTGAACGAATCCGATGTTTATACCTTCCAGACGCTGATGTTCATTGGCGTTAATGAAGATATGTCGGATGAGATCGCCTATCAGTTGACCAAATCCTACTTCGAAAACGTCAGCAAGATCGCCGAGGGCAATCCTCTGATGAAGCACTTGGTGAGTGCCGATCCTTTTGTCGGTGTTGCTGCAAAGATCCACCCTGGCGCTGCTCGTTACTATGCTGAACGCGGGATCGAGATCCCGGACGAATATAAGTGATTAGCACTGTTACCAATATGGGGAGATTTTCCCCTGTCAGGGTGAAGGTTATGCAGATTTTACTGCAGGAAAACCGGCTGGTTCGGGCCGGAAGTTATATTTTCGCACTGCTGGTCACCCTCTATGGGTTGGCCAATGTTATGCCCGCAATCGGGGATTTTCGAATAGGCCCGTTCGAGATGTACCTCTTCCGGCCAACGTTTTTCATGCTATGTGTCGTGGTTGTGCTCCTGAATATGCTGGGAACACGGGCGGAGCCCGCTCAGTGGTGGACGGTTCTGGCCGGCGTGCTGGCAACAGCCGCGCTGTTCTGGGGAAGCTTTGAGTTCTACTTCATCGCTCGCGACATCGATGACGGGATGTTCCTGTTCGGAACGTATGAGATGTGGATATCGGTGATATCGGCTGCTGCAGCACTCTTCTTTTGCTGGCGCATATGGGGTATCCCCGTCGCGATTCTCGGCATTTTCGGCATCGCCTACATGTGGACCGGCCATCTGTGGCCGGGGCCGCTGAAAACCGTCGATAGCGGTGTCGAAGAGATGCTTGCCCAAAACCTGCTGTTCAGTCTGGACACGGGCATCATGGGGAGCACCTTCTCAATCGTCGTTACCACCGTCTTTCCATTTATCATCCTCGGCGCGGTGCTGGAAGGTGTCGGCGCTGGCGAATCGATGATCCGTATAGCGTTCTATTGGATGCGTCGCGCGGCCGGAGGACCTGCCTATGCTGCGGTTCTCTCTTCTGCACTTTTCGGAACGGTTTCCGGCAGTGCCGTGGCCAATGTGGTCGGTACGGGCGTCGTCACGATCCCGATGATCAAACGGCGTGGTTTTACTCCCAGTTTTGCCGGTGCTGTCGAAGCATCAGCCTCCACCGGTGGTCAGATAATGCCGCCTATCATGGGCGCTGCGGCGCTTGTTATGGCGGACTTTGCAGGCGTCAGCTATCTGACGATCATCATTGCGATCCTGGTGCCGGCTATCGCGTACTACCTGAGTCTGTTTGCGATGATCTTTTTCGAGACGCGTCGTCTGGGCATTAAAACGGATACCCAGGAAGCAGACCAAGTTGAGATGCCTGAGCGGCAGGACTATTTGAATCTGCTGATGATCTTTGGGCCGCTGGTGCTGATCGTCATACTGCTGATCGGTGGTCTATCGCCATCGGGCGCTTCCATTTCGGCGTTGGCGTTGCTATTCCCGTTGAGCTTCGTCAATCCGAAAGTGAGAAAGAAGCCTATACAGCTGGTTAAATGTCTAGTTGAGGGGGGCTCCACGTTCGCAAATCTCCTGATGGCCATTGCCGCGGTGAGCATCGTTATATCAGCGCTGTCGGCTACCGGAGTACCGGTTAAGTTTGGCGTACTGCTCAGCTCTCTTGTTACAGACTCGTTGTTTACGTCGCTTCTATGTGCAGCGGTGGGATGTGTCATTCTGGGCATGGGAATGCCGACACTGCCGGCTTATGTAACGGTCGCGACGATCGCTATTCCGGCCATGCAGCAGTTGGGGTTGGATCCACTTACCGCACATATGTTTGTGTTCCTGATCGCGGTGGGTTCGGCCATTACCCCGCCGGTCGCCATCGCGGCTTATGCGGCGGCAACGATCTCCGGGGGCAAGCCGATTCGTACCTCTGTGGATGCCTCTCGTGTGGGCATCATGATCTTCATCATCCCATTTGCGTTCGCATACAACCCCCTTCTGCTGACCGTAGACCAGGCTCACGTGCAGTTTGAATTTCTGCTATGGCTGTGGCTGCTGGCAAAACTGGCACTGTGCATCCTGATGCTCTCCTCCGCACTGACCCGTTTCGATCATCAAAAACTGGGGTGGAACGAAGTTTTGCTCCGGGTTTCCTGTGCCGCCTTGATGTTTGTGCCTGAAGGGCACTGGGACCTGATAGGAGTTGCCGGCTCGTTTCTGCTTTGGTCGGCTCACCGTCGGATCTTGGGTTGGAACAATCTACTGAAAGAAAGAACAAGCTTATGACAAATATTATCTACATAGTTGCAGACGATTTAGGGTACGCGGATCTCGGTTGTTATGGCGGGCGAGAAGCGCAGTTCGGTAAGATCTCGCCAAACATCGATAAGCTGGCAGAGCAGGGGATGATGTTTACCGAGGGTTACTCGAACTCACCGGTCTGTTCACCCACCCGTTTTGCGTTGATGACCATGGCATATCAGTACCGCCTGCGCGGCGCGCTGGAAGAGCCGATCAACAGCCGTTCAAAAGGCGATCCGACGCTTGGGTTGCCGCCGCATATACCGACTCTTCCTTCGCAGCTGAAGAAGGCGGGCTATTACACCAGCCTGATCGGTAAATGGCACCTTGGATATCCGCCGCATTTCGGTCCCCGTTTATCGGGCTACGACGAGTTCTACGGCATCATGGCTGGTGGCGTGGATTACTTCCACCATATCAGCGGTAAGGGCGATCACGATCTCTATATCAATGAAGAGGAGCATTACGAGATTGGTTATTTGACTGATCTGATTTCCGCACGAGCGGTCGATCTGGTGCATCGTCGGGCCGAGGAGGCGAAAAACGGTACGCCTTTTTTCCTGAGCCTGCACTACACGGCACCGCATTGGCCGTGGGAGACCCGTGATGATGAGGCTGTGGCGAATGAGCTCACCAATCTGTTCCACCTGGATGGCGGCAATATCCATACCTATCAGCGCATGATCCACCATATGGATGAGGGAATAGGTCAAATCATGCAGGCACTGGAGGAGCATGGTCTCACCGACGATACGTTGATTGTGTTTACCAGTGATAACGGTGGGGAGCGCTTCTCCGATAACTGGCCCCTGGTTGGCGGCAAGATGGACCTTACCGAAGGCGGTATTCGTGTACCCTGGATTGCATGCTGGCCGAATGCCATCAAGGCCGGCACGGTCAGCGCTCAGCAGTGCATGACGATGGACTGGTCATACACGCTGATGAAAATCGGTGGTGGTGAAGCCGATCCGAACTATGCGACTGACGGCGTGGATCTGCGCGCTGTGCTGTATGGCGAAGTTGAAGCGTTCGAGCGTCCTCTCTACTGGCGGATGAATCATCGTAGCCAGCGAGCGGTGCGGGTTGGTGACTGGAAATATCTGAAGGTCGACGACAACGAATACCTGTTCAACGTCACCAACGACGCCCGAGAGCGTGCCAACCTCAGGCATAAGGAGCCTGAGCGCTTCGATGCGATGCGCAGGATGTGGCTGGACTGGAACGACAGCATCCCGCCGATTCCGGAAGATGCAACGGTGAGTTTGGGGTACTCCTATAAGGATATGCCTCAGCGTTAAAACTGCCTCGGCACCCGTTCGGGTGCCGAATCCCCTCCGGAGTACATGTTGAACGCATTGAGCAAACTATTCCCGTTTATCCTCTGGCTGCCCAGGGTGAACGGAAGCACCTTACTGTCAGACCTGATGGCGGGGCTGACAGGTGCGATCGTTGTGCTGCCGCAAGGGATCGCCTATGCGCTGATTGCTGGATTGCCGGCGCAATACGGCTTATATACGGCCATTGTCGTCCCGGTATTGGCCAGTTTTTTTGGCTCCTCCAAACATATGATCACTGGCCCGGCGGCTGCGATCTCGATCGTGGTGATGGGGGTTGTAAGTAACGTTGTGTCGCCCGGTACACCGGAGTTTATCTCCTCAGTCTTCACGCTCACACTGATGGTTGGACTGATCCAGCTAGCACTTGGCATGGCCAGAATGGGGGGGCTGGTCAACTTTATATCCCATACAGTCGTTATAGGGTTCACCTCCGGCGCTGCTCTGCTGATCGCGACCAGTCAACTGCCGCATGTGATCGGTGTGCATTCAGGGCGTAATCAAGGGTTTGTCGACTCCTGGGCGGCTTTGCTCGATAAACTACCTGAAACAAATTACTGGTCTCTCTTGATTGCGTTGACCGCGATAACGGCAAGTTTAATAAGTAAACGAATCAGTTCTAAGTTGCCTGCCATGTTTATCGGCATGCTGGCTGCGATGTTGGTTGCATGGCTGGTTGATGCAGGAGACAAGGGGGTTTCGTTCGTCGGCGCGGTACCGGCAGGGTTGCCCGAGTTGACTGTTCCGAACCTGTCTTTTGGACTGATATCGGACCTTTTCCCGGGGGCCTTCGCGCTGGCGATACTGGGTCTGGTAGAGGCGGTGTCAATCGCGCGGGCTATCTCACTAAAATCCGGGCAGCGCATCGTCGGTAATCAGGAGTTCATAGGTCAGGGGTTGGCCAATACGGTAGGCAGCTTTTGCGCTTCTTTTGCGAGTTCAGGCTCATTTACACGCTCGGGCGTTAATTTTGACGCCGGTGCTAAGACACCTGTCGCTGCTCTTTTTGCCTCCGTTTTTGTACTACTGATTCTGCTGTTTCTGCCTGAAATGACAGCCTATCTGCCGCTTCCTGCGATGGGCGGTGCGGTTCTGCTTATAGCGTGGAACCTGATCGATTATCACCACATAAAAACCATACTGCGTTTCAACCGCTCGGAAACGATCGTGTTGCTGACCACGTTTATCGCGACCCTTTTCGTTCAGCTTGAGTTTGCCATCTATCTTGGTGTCATCTTGTCGATTATCGGCTACCTGAAACGAACCTCTAAGCCGAGAGTCATTGCCGTGGCACCGCGTTCTCTTGAAGCCAGTACGGATTTGCGAAACGTCGAACGATTTCATCTGACACAGTGCCCCGCAATCCGCTTCTTGAGGATCGATGGTTCGCTGTTTTTCGGTGCGGTCGACAACATCCTGGATGAGATCGAAAAGTTCAGAACGTCGGCTCCAGAGTGCACGCACCTGGCGCTTTGTTGTTCGGGCGTTAATTTTATCGATTTGTCCGGTGCACAGATGTTGCTCGACTTAAAGCGCCGCCTGCAGGAGCAGGGGGGGCGGCTTAGCCTCGTGCAGTTGAAAAACACTGCTTTCGATGAGTTGGTTTCCTCGGGTGTTGCTGGAATGTTGGAGACAGACTCTTTTTATCAGACCCCGGATGACCTTCTTGCAGCGTTGATCGATAGCGAGTTTAAGAGTATGCAGTGCACCGGATGCGCTATCCGGATCTTTAAGCAGTGCCCAAAAGACCGAGGCTGAGTGTACCTCAGCCCTTCGGGCTGTCAGAAAGGGCTAAGGGTTTGCAGACATTGTTAACTGGCAAACAACTTTCCATTTTGGTTTTCGCCTGTCTTCCTATTCCGAATTGTTGATCATGATTTTTAGTTAATTGCTTGAAATAAAAGGATTTTAAAAACTGGGCCATTTCTTGCTCTAGATCTTCCGATTCTGCCCAAGAACGATAAGAGCTGACTGGCGACCCGCCCGCAGAAGGCAGGTCCAGCCTAGGGGAGTACGGCATGTCCCAGATTGAAACCTTTTATGACGTGATGCGGCGCCAGGGGATTACGCGCCGCAGCCTGTTGAAGTACAGCAGCCTGACCGCGGCTGCGCTGGGTCTTGGACCCAGCTTCGCACCACAAATCGCCCACGCGATGGAGACCAAACCGCGTACCCCCGTGGTCTGGCTGCACGGCCTGGAGTGCACCTGCTGCTCCGAGTCCTTTATTCGCTCCGCCCATCCGTTGGTGAAGGATGTGGTGTTGTCGATGATCTCGTTGGATTACGACGACACGCTGATGGCCGCTGCCGGACATCAGGCGGAAGCGGCACTCGAACAGACCCTTGAGAAGTACAAGGGCGAGTACATCCTCGCCGTCGAGGGCAACCCGCCGTTGAACGAGGATGGCATGTTCTGCATTGTCGGTGGAAAACCGTTTCTGGATCAGCTCAAGCATGCGGCCAAGAACGCCAAGGCGGTGATCGCCTGGGGCAGCTGCGCCAGCTGGGGCTGTGTGCAAGCTGCACGTCCCAACCCGACCCAGGCGGTGCCGATCCATAAGGTGATCACCGACAAACCGATCATCAAGGTACCGGGCTGTCCGCCCATCGCCGAGGTCATGACCGGCGTCATCACCTACATGCTGACGTTCGGCAAGATTCCGGAACTGGATCGTCAGGGGCGTCCGAAGATGTTCTACGGCCAGCGTATCCACGACAAGTGCTACCGCCGTCCGCACTTCGATGCCGGTCAGTTCGTCGAACACTGGGATGACGAAAACGCGCGCAAGGGCTACTGCCTGTACAAGGTGGGCTGCAAGGGGCCGACTACCTACAACGCCTGCTCGACGGTACGTTGGAACGAGGGCACTTCCTTCCCGATCCAGGCGGGTCACGGCTGTATCGGTTGCTCGGAAGACGGTTTCTGGGACAAGGGCTCCTTCTATGACCGCCTGACCAACATCAAACAGTTCGGTATCGAGCAGAACGCCGACGAGATCGGCACCGCTGTGGCCGGTGGTGTTGGCGCCGCCATTGCCGCCCATGCCGCCGTCAGTGCCATCAAGCGGGTCGCATCCAGCAGTCATAAAGATCAGGGAGAGCAGGATTCATGAGCGATTTGAACGCCGCTAATCTCGACAACTCAGGGCGTCGCATCGTCGTTGACCCGGTGACCCGTATCGAAGGGCACATGCGCTGCGAGGTCAACGTCGACGAGAACAACATCATCCGCAATGCGGTTTCCACCGGCACCATGTGGCGCGGGCTGGAGGTGATCCTGAAGGGGCGCGACCCGCGTGACGCCTGGGCCTTTGTTGAGCGTATCTGCGGGGTCTGCACCGGCACCCACGCGTTGACCTCGGTGCGCGCGGTGGAGGATGCGCTGGATATCCGGATCCCCTATAACGCGCACCTGATCCGCCACCTGATGGACAAGACGCTGCAGGTGCATGATCACATCGTGCACTTCTACCACCTGCATGCGCTGGACTGGGTCAACCCGGTCAACGCGCTGAAGGCGGATCCGAAAGCCACTTCGGAGCTGCAGCAGATGGTGTCGCCGCACCACCCGAAATCCAGCCCTGGCTACTTCCGTGATGTGCAGACGCGGCTGAAGAAGTTTGTCGAGAGCGGTCAGCTGGGTCTGTTCTCCAACGGCTACTGGGATAACCCGGCCTACAAATTGCCGCCGGCGGCCGATCTGATGGCGGTGGCGCACTACCTGGAAGCGCTGGATCTGCAGAAGGATATCGTCAAGATCCACACCATCTTCGGTGGCAAGAACCCGCACCCGAACTACATGGTCGGCGGCGTTGCCTGCGCCATCAATCTGGACGACGTAGGGGCTGCCGGCGCGCCGGTCAACATGACCAGCCTGAATTTCGTGTTGGAGCGTATTCAGGAAGCGCGCGAGTTCACCAGGAATGTCTACCTGCCCGACGTGCTGGCCGTAGCCGGGATCTACAAGGACTGGCTCCACGGCGGCGGTCTGGCAGGGCAGAATGTGCTCTCCTACGGTACCTACACCCAGGTGCCTTACGACAAGTCCACCGACCTGCTGCCGGCGGGTGCCATCGTCAACGGTAACTGGGACGAGGTACATCCGGTGGATGTGCGCGATCCGGAGCAGATTCAGGAGTTCGTCAGCCACAGCTGGTACAGCTACGATGGTGACGAGAGCAAGGGGCTGCACCCCTGGGAAGGGGTGACTGAGCCGCTCTTTGAACTCGGCCCCAACACCAAGGGCAGCAAGACCAATATCCAGGAGCTGGACGAGTCCGGTAAATACTCCTGGATCAAGGCACCGCGCTGGCGCGGTCACGCCATGGAGGTGGGGCCGCTGGCGCGCTACATCATCGCCTACGTTTCCGGCAAAGAATACGTGCAGGAGCAGGTGGACCGCTCACTGTCCGCGTTCAACCAGTCCACCGGCCTCGATCTGGGGCTGAAGCAGTTCCTGCCCTCGACGCTGGGCCGCACCTTGGCGCGGGCGCTGGAGTGCGAGCTGTGCGCCGATTCCATGCTTGATGACTGGCATGCACTGGTGAACAACATCAAGGCTGGGGACAGTTCCACCGCCAACGTGGAAAAGTGGGATCCGAGCAGCTGGCCGAAAGAGGCGCAGGGCGTCGGCATCAATGAGGCACCGCGCGGTGCGCTGGGGCACTGGATCAAGATCAAGGACGGCAAGATCGACAACTACCAGGCGATTGTGCCGACTACCTGGAACGGCTCGCCACGCGACCATAACGGCAACATCGGTGCCTTTGAAGCAGCGCTGCTGAACACGCCGATGGAGCGTCCGGATGAGCCGGTGGAGATCCTGCGTACCCTGCACAGCTTCGACCCCTGTCTGGCCTGCTCGACACACGTCATGTCGCCGGGCGGTCAGGAGCTGACCAAGGTGAAGATCCGCTGACAGTAAGGGCGTGCGCTAAGTACGCCCGTGGAGGATTCCGCGATGGCACTGGAAAAACAACTCGAACTCGGTGACCGCGAGGAGAGGGTACGCAAGCAGACAGCGGTCTACGTCTACGAAGCGCCTCTGCGCCTCTGGCACTGGGTCACCGTGTTCTGCATCCTGACACTGAGCATTACCGGCTACTTTATCGGCTCGCCGCTGCCGAGCGTGCCGGGGGAGGCGAGCGACAACTTCCTGATGGGCTATATCCGCTTCGCCCACTTCTCGGCGGGTTACATTCTGGCAATCGCTTTCATCGGCCGTATCTACTGGGCCTTTGTAGGCAACAACCACTCGCGCGAGCTGTTTATCGTGCCGGTGTGGCGTGCCAAATGGTGGTCCGAAGTATGGCACGAGGTGCGCTGGTACCTGTTTATGGCGAAAACGCCGAAGAAGTACATCGGCCACAATCCGCTTGGACAGCTGGCGATGTTCTGCTTCTTCGTGATCGGCAACACCTTCATGATCCTGACCGGCTTCGCGCTATACGGCGAGGGGCAGGGGGCGGGCAGCTGGGCGGATCAGATGTTTGGCTGGGTGATACCGCTGGTCGGCCAGAGCCAGGATGTCCACACCCTGCACCATCTGGGGATGTGGTACATCATCATCTTCGTCATGACCCACGTCTATGTGGCGGTGCGCGAAGATATCATGTCCCGCCAATCGCTGATCTCGACCATGATCGGCGGCTGGCGCATGTTCAAGGATGACAAGCCGGACTGAGGGGGTACGGCGTGCCCCCAACCCGCTCACGCTCTGGCACAGCCGTCGTCCAGAACATCCGGGACGGCTGCTGGAGCGCTGCTACCTGATTCCCCTGCATATCTCCCAGGCCGAGCTGGCGCGCCAGCTCGGCATCTCCCGCCGCCGCGTCAATGAGATCGTCAACGGCCAGCGCGCCATCAGCGCCGACACCGCATTGAAACTGGCCGGCTTCTTCAGAACCACCCCGATGTTCTGGCTGGAGAAGCAGCAGTTGTGGGAGCTGTATGAGGCCGGCAGGAGAGGCTGAACTCATTCCGTCAATGCTGGTCTCTATTCCGACTACAATGCGATTTACCCAAGGAGGGGACGATGTATCAAAGAGACAAAGCGCTAATTGCCGCCGGTATCCTAAGTCTGCTAGCCGCACTTCTGCATATCGCGGTTATCTTCGGCGGGCCCGACTGGTATCGATTCTTCGGCGCCGGGGAAGAGATGGCCCTGATGGCGGAAAGGGGGGAGATCTATCCGACTATCCTCACGCTGGGCATCTGTTCGGTTCTGGTGGGCTGGGCGCTCTACGCTTTTTCAGGAGCAAAACTGATTCCGCGCCTGCCATGGTTAAAAGTCTGCCTGATATTGATTACTGCGGTTTACTGCGTCCGTGGTACCTATGGCTTCTTCGTTCCACTGGTGTCGAGCCATCCGTATGTGGATAGTCTTGGCGCCGGTTTCTGGGTGTGGAGCTCATTAATCTGTCTGGCGATCGGGCTGGTACATGCCTGGGGTGTACGAAACTCTTGGGCTTATCTCAGTCACAAGCGCTCTTCCGCCGCTAACTGACGGGCTTTGTGAAGTGTTTGCTATCTTGCTGTCCCGGTTTGCTGCGTCCGGGACAGGGTTTCTATGCCTGCGCCTATTCCAATCTCACCCTATACTTCAACACATCTCCGGCGATCAGAGCGTCCTAATCCTTGAGGTGTCACCATGGGCCTCCTCTCACGAATCCTGAAGACCACTCTTTTCCTAGTGCTTCCCTTACTCCTTACACCGGTTCTGGCGCGTTCGGAGCTATGTTCAGACGTTCCGGTACAGGTCCATTCAGCACAGCCCGTCGCGATGGAGGATCTATGCCAGGGAGCGGCCTCCGCGCTGGCATTTCTGGCGGATTACGGCGTCACCCCGACGCGAATCATCGATATCGACCTGGTGGACAGCGTATCCGAGCACTACGGCAACGAGGCATTGGGTAGCTACGATATGTCGCAAGGTCGGATCAAGCTGATGCCGATGCGGTCGATGGTTGAGACGGGCGCACTTTCGACGCTTTACGGTCAGCACTTCGACCACGTGCACTATCGCAGTGTCGTGGCTCATGAGGTGGCCCACGCACTGTTTCATCAGAACAGTCCGAATGCGCGACTGTCCAATTCCGCTCAGGAGTATCTGGCTTACGTGACGCAGCTGGCCGTGTTACCGGCGCTGCGCCGGCAGCAGATTATCGAGCATGCCGGGGTATCGGCCTGGGAATCCGGGGACTCGATCAGCGAGATCTACATGGCGATGGCGCCGGAGCAGTTCGCCGTTAAATCCTATCTGCACTTTACGGGTATGGCCGACCCGGCCAAGTTTGTTCATGTTCTGCTGAACGTTAAGTGGTTTTACGTCTATGTCCCGTGAGCACGCTTTGTGGGGCGATGACGCCGGGTTGATTTTTCCGGGGCGGTCGCTGTCAGCGGGCAGTTAATCGGTATACTGTCTGCACGACTCGAAGGACCTGTTTTCAAGGAGGGAAAGATGCTCAGCACCGAGTTCCTGCTTACGTCGTTGGTGGTGGTATTGATACCGGGCACCGGTGTGCTGTACACCATATCCACCGGCCTTTTCCTGGGCCTGCGTGCCAGCCTTTTCGCCGCGATCGGTTGTACCTTCGGGATCTTTCCTTCGATGCTGGCCTCTATCCTGGGGCTGTCGGTGATTCTACATACCAGTGCGCTGGCGTTTCAGGTGGTCAAGTTTGCCGGTGTCGCCTATCTGCTCTATCTGGCCTGGGGCATGTGGAAACACACCAGTGGTTTGGCGTTGACTCAAGGCGGACAGGGCCGGAGTATGTTCGATCTGGCGTTCAAGGGCTTTCTGATCAATATTCTGAACCCCAAGCTTACGCTGTTTTTCCTCGCCTTTTTACCGCAGTTCGTGCCCGAGACTACCACGACGCCGATGACCCATATGCTTGTGCTGGGGCTGGTATTCATGGGGATGACGTTGGGGGTATTCGTGCTGTATGGTTTGCTGGCCAACGGCTTTCGGCGTCATGTGCTGGGTTCCCCGCGCGTCGCAAAATATATGCAACGCAGTTTTGCGGCGACCTTCGCCCTGCTGGGCGCCAAGCTGGCTCTGGCTGAGCGTTAATGCGAATAGGTTTTCCTCCCGCAAATTAGATTAGATACGTACCGGCAGCTGCGTAACAGGATACCTATGGATCTGAAAACCTTTGGTCGCGAGTTCTGGATCTTCGGCTGGAAGCAGGCTTACGCCTGCGTGTTTGGCGGCTTCCTGCTGGCGATTATGGTGCTTACCCGATACTGGTATCCACTGGACAGCATCCACCGTTATGACTTCATTTTTCTATCGGCGATACTGTTCCAGCTGCTGTTACTCGCAACTAGGCTGGAAACGCTGCGTGAATCCGTCGTCATTATCGTGTTCCACCTTGTCGCCACACTGATGGAGCTGTTCAAGACCTCTGATGCGATAGGCTCCTGGTCATATCCGGAGGAGTACCTGTTCGGGATAGGCAATGTGCCGTTGTTTACCGGTTTCATGTATAGCGCGGTCGGCAGCTACATCGCGCGGGTATGGCGCATTTTCGAATTCGAATACTCAAGCTACCCACCAAAATGGCAGACGTTGGTGCTGGTCAGTCTGATCTACATAAATTTCTTTACGCACCACTACCTATGGGATATCAGATGGCTTCTGTTGCTGGTTACAGCGATGCTGTTTTATAAAACGAGGATCTTTTACCGGGTGGTATCGACTCATCGCAGTATGCCGATTCTGCTCGGGTGGTTTATGGTCGCACTCTTCATCTGGTTTGCTGAAAACATCGCGACCTTCGCTAATGTCTGGATCTATCCTAACCAGGTGGCAGAATGGCACATGGTGTCGCTTGCCAAACTAAGTTCGTGGTTCCTGTTGATGCTGCTCAGTTTTGTGCTGGTATCGCTGATCAATAATGTTCAGATCCGCGGGAAAAAACATGTTCCTGCCAGGCAATCAGTCTGACAATCCGCGCACTGGTCTACGCCATCGACAACCGGGCCAAGCTCATGGGAGAGCCGGAACGAACGCCAGACGGGAGATTAGACTGAGCATCACGCCTAGCCCGCCAGCTCAGGAATATCCAACACTCCCGACGGCGCAAAGGGGGCGATGCACAGTGTCCACTTAACCCCTTGCAGAGCATCGGCGGGCAGCAGGGCATCCTCCTGGGCGGAGTGGCGGCGGTACTTGAGCGATAACTGACGCAGATCCTCGCAGAACGCATTCAGCGTGGTATTGCTCATAAAGCGGAAGCTGCTTTGAAAGACGTAACCGGGCTGTTCGTTGTGATCCATCACGTGACCGACAAATATCTGGTTGATCTCCTTGAGTTTCTGTTGCAACGGACCCTTAAGCGACCAGCGCACCTGGGGGCCGGTCAGCAGCCGGTAGCGGTTGTTGGCGCCCAGTTCGATAAACCCCTGACGATCCAGGTCGCGCAGATAGCGAAATACACTGAGGTCGCTCAAGCCCAGGCGCGCCTGGATCATCTCAGGTGTCTGGCGCTGCACCAGACAAAGCAGGAAGGCGAAGTGTCCGGTGTGGCTCGCCAGATAGGCCTCCTGCTCCGGCGTCAGCTCGGTCGCGCTATCCTCTTGCTGCTGCGCCACCGCCATCAGATCGTAGATGCTGATGCCGAGTACGCCGCAGATCTGGGTCAGGCGGCTCAGGGTGCAGTCCTGCTCGCGGAACATCCGCTTGATGGTAGCCTCGGAAACAGCCAATTGCTCAGCCAGCTGGCGATAGGTGATCCCTTTCGCACGCAGGGCTCGGCGCAGTGCGCTCAGCAGCTCCCAATTCTCCGCTCGGTGCGGCTCGCTAACCGTTGAATGCTGTTCTGGGTGCATATTGTTAACCTTTATGCGTGCATGTTGTTACAAAAGTTTATTTTATTTAGCTTTCACGGGGTAGGCGTTTCGCCTATTGAGTCCGTATCTCTCGACAGGAGGTTATATGAGTGTACGCAAGGCATTGCTTGCCGCCCCTTTAGCATTATTCTTCAGTTCAATGAGCCATGGCCAGACGCTGGTGGCGACGGAGACCGTTACCATCCCTGGCTTCATGCAGCCGGAATCAGCCGAGCCCGATCCGCACAATAACTATGTCTATGTCAGCAACATCGCCGGCCATCCGATGGAAGCTGATGGCGTAGGGTATATCAGCCGTGTACGTCCGGATGGATCCGAGTTGGAACTGAAATGGGTTGAGGGGCTGGATGCGCCGAAAGGACTGGCGCTATTCGACAACCGCCTGTACGTGGCCGACCTGCATGAATTGGTCGTGATCGACGTTCAGCAGGGGCAGATTGTGGCCCGCTACCCGGCTGCCGAAGGCCAGATGCTAAACGGTATCGCAGTGGCGGCGGATGGAACCGTTTATCTGTCTGACTTTCTCGGTAACAGCATCTACCGTCTGCAGCAGGGGGCGCTCAAGCTCTGGATCCATGATGAGGGTTTGGGCACCCCCAATGGCATTCATGTCGATGGCGACCAGATCAAGGTGGTGACCTGGGGTGCCGGCATTCAGCAGGATTTCAGCACCCGCGAACCCGGCCATATCCTCAACCTGTCGGCGAAGGATGGTCGCTTCAAACCTATGCCGAATGGACCGGTCGGTAACTGGGACGGTGTGGTACAGATCGACGACTCGCTGGTGTTGAGCAACTGGATGACCGGCGAACTCTATCAAGTACTGCCGGATGGCAGCGCCAATCAGATCCTGCAGTTGGAGAAGGGCAGCGCCGACCTGGGCTGGGATGCGGACTCCAACACACTCTGGGTACCAGAGATGTGGAAGGACCAGCTGATCGGTTATCGGATCAGTCGCTAGTCAACCAGCGAACCAGCCCCTGACCGGCGCGTTTACCCGTTGCAAAACAGGCCGTCAGCAGGTATCCGCCAGTGGGGGCTTCCCAATCCAGCATCTCGCCGGCAACGAACATGCCCGGAAACTTTTTCAGCATCAGATCGCGGTTAACGGCATCGAAGCGGACGCCGCCCGCGCTGCTGATCGCTTCGTCGATCGGACGGGTGGCGGTGGGGCGCAGCGGCATCGCTTTAAGCGCTTGGGCTATGGCAGGCGCATCCTGTGTAGCCAGATCGGGACAGCACTCCCTGAGCAACGCGGGGGCAATTGGCGGCAGGTGCAGCCGCTTGCGCAGCAGGTTGGCGAAGGTGAGTCCTTTACGTGGCTGTTTAAGCTTGGCGGTTATTGCCTCCTGGCTTAAATGCGGTAACCAGTCGAGTTGCAGCTCAGCCGGGCGTTTGGGATCGGCCAGCAACAACAGGTCGCGCAGCGGGGCGCTGAGTGCATAGACCAGGCTGCCCTCAATACCGTAACCGGTAATCAGGAACTCCCCCTTGCGCTCGATTCGTGTGCCGTTCCGGTCGGTGACCGCCAGGACGATGTTCTTGATCGGGGTGCCGCCGAAGCGCTCCTGGATAAACGGGCTCCAGTGCATCTCGAAGCCGCAGTTGCTGGGTAACAGCGGATTCAGCTCTACGCCAGCCTGTTGCAGCGGTTTGCACCAGCGGCCGTCGGAGCCCAGTTTGGCCCAGCTGGCACCGCCCAGCGCCAGAATCACGGCGTCGAAGCGGTGGCAGATCTCACCTTCGGGCGTTTCAAATTTCCACCCCTGTTGCGGGTCGTTGTCGACCCAGCCCCTCCAGCGGTGGCGGGGGTGGAACGCCACGCCCTGTCCACGCAAGCGGTGTAACCAGGCGCGCAGTAACGGGGCGGCTTTCATGCCGGTGGGAAATACACGGTTGGAACTGCCGACAAAGGTTTCGATTCCCAGTTCATGAATCCACTGGCGCAACTGCTGCGGTGTCAGCTCGTCCAGCATCGGCTGCAGTATTGGTTGCGCCTCGCCATAGCGGGTGACAAAGGCATCGTAGGGCTCGGCGTGGGTGATATTCATGCCGCCGATCCCGGCGAGCAGGAATTTGCGTGCGACGCTGGGTTTGGCATCGAACACCTCGACCCGAAGACCTGCGTTGGCGATCTGCTCCGCCGCCATCAAGCCCGCTGGTCCACCACCTATAACGGCAATGACAGGCTGGGAGGAGGGCTGACGGGGAGACACTGACATCGAGTTTCCTGGTTCGGCTGGATATTTTCGGGATGAGCAGTGTAACCGAACGTCTTGGAAATGCGAGCGGGGCTAAAATCGCGGGCTATGAAAAATCGTCTTCACATGGCAGAATTGGCGCGCTTTTTTTGTCCGCCAGGTTTGTGGATTTTGTCTGGTTTTTAATGTCTTTGAAGCTTTTTGTCGCTTTTTCGGGTCTAACTATGAAGCTGCCGCGATTGTACCTCCTGTCAAAACTACTGATGCTTACGTTGTTGGCGCCACTCTTTTTGAGCGCCTGTTCCTCCCAATCGATGATGGGGCGTTCGTTCATCAGCGATTCCTATGCAATCGGTTTTCATGACGGGCGCCATAGTGGACTCAGAAAAGGTGGAAGTTCCACAGATACCTTGATCAAGGATCTGACGCGCTTTGCCGAAGACGAGGAGTACCGCAAGGGCTGGTTGGCCGGTGAGCAGGCGGGGCTGAACATTGCAAAAGAGCTGCGTGCAAGTCGCGGCGTGGTGAGCGGCAACAAATCACGGAAGGAAACCGATAAAACCCCTCGCGACAGCAAGGCTGTGGATCCGGAACAGCTTCCGGAGATGCAGAGTTCCAAGCTGAAATTCTGAGCCTCCGTTAGGCTCAGTTCGCGCCTACCGTCTAGAGTTACATCACTAACCGACGGGAGGTGCAACATGTTGCTTCAAGGTTCCTGCCATTGCGGTGCGGTGCGATTCGAAGTGGAGTCGCCGCACCCCTATCCCTACAACCTCTGCTACTGCTCGATCTGCCGCAAGACGGCGGGCGGCGGCGGTTTCGCCATCAACCTCGGCGGGTTGGCGGAGACGCTGACGGTTGAAGGTAGCGCAAATATCAGTATCTACCATGCGCGGATAAACGGTGAGAAAAGCAACGCCGAACGCCACTTCTGCTCGCATTGCGGCAGCGCGCTCTGGGTCTATGACAGCCGCTGGCCGGAACTGATCCACCCCCACGCTTCGGCGATCGATAGCGAGCTGCCCAAACCGCCTGAGCGCACCCACCTGATGCTGGGTAGCAAGGCCTCCTGGGTGGAGCTGCACGCGGAGGAGGGCGATCAGATGTTTGACGAGTACCCGGATGAGAGTCTGGCGCAGTGGCATGATCGGCATGGGCTGAGCTGCTGAACAGGGGTTAGCGACCCACCGCCGCTAACCCCCGATCCGAATCAGGCCGCCGATACCTGGGTAACCTCACCCCGTTCTACTACTACATTGACCGGGCGGCAGACCGTGTTACACACCGGCGAATGTTCGCGGGCAAAGGCCAGCAGATCGTCCAGTTCCCGGTCGCTGCAATCCGCCTTGATATCCATACGGATGCGGATATTGCGATAGCCGGCGTAAACATCCGGGTCCAGGTCCAGCAGGCCCTGCAGGTCGATATCGCCCTCCAGCTCGGTCTCGATAGAGTTGATGGTGATGCCGCGCGCAGTGGCATGCAGCACGGTCGTGGTGGTCACGCATCCCGCCAGCGCATGAAGCAGGAACTCCACCGGGTTGGCGCCCTCGTTGTTTCCCAGCAATACCGGCGGCTCGCCGTTGGTGAAAACGAAGGGCTTGGTGCGTGATGTATCTTCGACTCCGGCACCATAGAACCCCTTGATGGTGGAACGGTTTGCACCGCCGTTGATCCAGCGATTGCAGGCGCGGAAGCGGAACTGGGCCAGGCTGGGATCAGCGCTCAACGCGTTCACGGTTTCCGTCATCTGCTGCAGGTTAAGGCCATTGCAGGTTGTTATCGTGTTCATGATGCACCTCGTGTCTATCTGTTGGTTTCTATAATCAGCACAGGGTCAGGTTAAGACTTGGCCTAATCGCTGATCAGCAGCATTCAGGTCATCAGCGGTTCATTCGTGCCACTATCTGATGTGGGAGAAGCGACCCGTGGCGGAAAAGATCACTGAGGTGTTGATTCTGGCCGTTCCCGAAACCGCAGGTTCCGCGCTATACGGTATGGTCGATGTATTGGCCGCTGCGGGTAACCTCTGGCAGACGCTCACGGATGACGCGGAAGCCAGGCATCTGTTTCGGCTGCGCATCGTATCCTCCACCGACCAACCCTTTGTCTGCGGCAACGGCATACCGGTGACACCGGACTGTTCGATCCACTCTGCACCCCGAGCCGATATCGTGATCCTGCCGGAGCTGTGGTTCGAGCCACAGCAATCCTTTCAAGGGCTCTATCCCGAGATCATGGTTTGGCTGCGTGAGCGTCATCGTGGCGGGAGTGCGATCTACTCAGCGTGCTCCGGCGCACTGATGCTGGCCGAAAGCGGGCTGTTGAATGGCTGCCGTGCGACCTCGCACTGGGGCTACCAGGGGCTGTTCCAGCGTGACTATCCACAGATAGAGTTCATGCCGGAACCGAACCTGGTATTTGCCGATCCGTCGGGTCGCATCGTGACGGCGGGGGGCACCACCTCCTGGCACGATCTGGCGCTGCACATCATCGCTCGCTACGCCAGTCCGGGCGAGGCGCTGCGCATTGCCAAAGTCTATCTGTTGAAGTGGCATGGTGAAGGGCAGATGCCGTTTGCCCCCCTGGTGAAGCGGCAACCACATGCGGACTCGGTGGTGAGGCGCGCGGAAAACTGGCTCAGCGAGCATTACCGGGAGGAGGGCGCGATCGCGACGCTGGTGCGTGACAGCGGCGTGGCAGAGCGCACCCTCAAGCGCCGTTTCCGAGCCGCGACAGGTTGCTCGCTCATCGAGTACCTGCAGAATCTCCGGGTCGAGGCAGCCAAGCGCTTGCTGGAGCAGACCCACATGGCGATAGATGAGATCAGCGTTGAGGTGGGGTACGAAGACGCCTCTTTCTTCAGGCGTCTGTTCAAGCGCATCACCGGATTGGCACCCAGCGAGTACCGGCGCATGTTTCAGCCGGTGGCGATGGCCTGAACCCTAACCTAGACTGCTTTTACTGTTTTCTAATCCCCCTGACTTACCAAAAGGAGATCGGTATGTTCGCGTTACCCAGGGTTTTGGCTTTTCTCTCCATACTGACGTTCGCTCTTCCAGGTTCGGCGCAGTCGATCCTCGAGGGCGACCGCAGTGTTCCGGTTGAGGCGCGCAACGGCATGGTGGTCACCAGCCACTATCTGGCTACCGACGAGGCACTGAAAGTATTGGAGGCGGGCGGCAATGCCGTGGATGCGGCGGTGACCGCAGCCTTTGCGCTGGCGGTGACCCAGCCGCGCTCCGGCAATATCGGCGGTGGCGGTTTCATGCTGATCTCGTCAGAGAAAACCGGTGAAGTGAACGCCATCGACTACCGCGAGAGGGCGCCGGCGGCGGCGACTCGAGATATGTATCTCAACGAGCAGGGCGAGGTGGACGAGAAGCTCAGCCGCTTCTCCGACAAGGCGGCCGGTGTGCCTGGAACCGTTGCCGGTCTGGCGCTGGCGTTGGAAAAATACGGCACCATCTCGCTGGCCGAGGCACTGGCCCCGGCAATCAAGCTGGCCGAAGAGGGCTTTGTCGTACCACCCCGCTTCAGCGAGGGGATCCGGGAACGGGCCCTTTTGCTGGGGGTGTTCGAATCAAGTCGCAAGGTGTTCTTCAAGCCTGACGGCGGTTTCTACGAACCGGGCGATCTGTTCGTGCAAAAGGATCTGGCCGCGACGCTAAGGCGTATCGCCGAGCAGGGCGTCAAGGGGTTCTACGAGGGCCAGACGGCGGACCTGATCGTCGCCGAGATGCAGCGCGGCGGCGGCCTGATCACCCTCGACGACCTGAAAAACTACCAGCCGGAAATCCGTAAACCGGTACACGGCACCTATCGCGGCCATGACGTCTACTCCATGAGCCCGCCGAGCTCCGGCGGTACCCACGTGGTGCAGATTCTCAATATCCTCGAGGGCTATCCGCTGGCCGAGAGTGGGCTAAACTCCGCCAAAACCATCCACCTGATGGCGGAAGCGATGAAGCGCGCCTACGCCGATCGCTCCCAGTATCTGGGCGATACCGATTTCGTCCAAGTGCCGCTGAAGGGGCTCACCTCCAAGGATTACGCCGATGAGCTGCGTGCCCATATCGACCTGGGCAAGGCCACCCCCAGTGCCGAGATCCGCCCCGGCAATCCGGCACCCTACGAAAGCAACGAGACGACCCACTTCTCTATCGTCGATAAGTACGGCAATGCGGTCTCCAACACCTATACCATCAACTTCAGCTACGGCTCCCATATCGTGGTCGATGGTGCCGGCTTCCTGCTCAACAACGAGATGGATGACTTCAGCGCCAAGCCCGGCGTGCCCAACGCGTACGGACTGATTGGCGGCGAGGCAAACAAGATCGAGCCGAATAAGCGGATGCTCAGCTCCATGTCGCCGACCATTGTGAAGAAGGATGGCAAGAACTTTATCGTCACTGGCAGCCCCGGTGGGTCGCGTATTATCACCACCACTCTGCAGGTGTTGATCAACGTAATCGACCACCACCTGAACATCCAGGCCGCGGTCAACGCGCCGCGCGTGCATCACCAGTGGCTACCGGATGAGATCCGCATCGAGCAGGGGATCAGCCCCGACACCATCGCCTTGCTGCGCGGTATGGGCCATACGGTGGAACAGAAAGCGGCGATGGGCGCGATTCAGTCGATCATGGTCGGCGAGGATGGGGTTTTCTACGGCGGGGCCGACCCGCGCCGCAGCACCTCGTCGGCGAAGGGATATTGAGTAAAGGGCGCGGAGCCGTCGAGTCACCCTTAATTGAAACCTGCGAGGGAAGCAGGTCAGCACAGCATCATGCAGCGGGAATGATGTAGCGGCCACTGGAGTGCTTCCCTTTGCTCTAAACCTGGAACATTCCTTTCCACGTTTTCGGGAGGTTAACGCCCCGAGGCGGCCGTTGGTATGTGTGGAACACCCACGTCATATATCTGTGGTTTTATACAGTATATCGAGTGCCTACTACGCTGTTTGCGCCTATTTCCGCTAAATCGTGCTCATTTTCCACTGGCGAAATATGGGAATATCGTCCAATATCAACACTTTATGGAAAAGCCGTTGTGGGATACTGCGCACGGCAAAGCAGAAAAACGCGCATGCTTGTTTTCATCGGAAGAGAATGGCTGTGATATCTCGATTTCCCTTTTCTCTTCAGACGCTTAGACAACCGTTTTCAGTATTGCGTGTGGTGTTTAAACGCGCATGCGCAGTATTAAAATGTTATGCAAAAATAAGGATTACACAATGAAGAATTTGTGGCGCTTAATACCGATCCTACTAAGTCTTATCGTTGTTGGTTGCTCACTAAATCCGCCCAAAGATGCTGTATATTTTACAGAAAACAAAGACCGCCTAGATGGATATGCAAAGTTATATATTTACAGACCGAACATGTTTATAGGAGGCGGCGTTTGGCCTGAAATGTACTTTAATGAGACAAAAGTGGTTGGTCTAAAAAATCAAGGTTATACAGTGGTTTTTATCAAGCCGGGGAAATACAAAATTCGGACCGAAAAAAGTAGTATTTTGTCTGGGATGGGAAATATTCCTGGCGAAATTGAAATAAATGATGCGAACGAATATTACCTACTTTTGGATCAGTATTACTGCCAACTACATTACTCAAATGGCTATTGTCTGATCCATAGTGGAGCTATGGATTATCAGCGGTGGACACTAAAAGCAAAAGAAGAAGCTATCCCAGTTATTTCCAACTGTTATTACTTGGAGCCCTATGTAAATAAAGTTACAATCGTAAAATAAATGCATAACAAGCGTAAGCACTTGACCCCAAAAAGCTGCGCTTTTTCGGTCAAGTGTTACGAGCGTTAAATGCCATATGGAAATAGTATGTCGTATATGACCGGACACAATTTCAAATGCAAATCCTGTGATTACTTTGGGAAAATGATAGGCACGCATAATATAGAGGGTGAATTTGTACTTGAGTGCCCAGTTTGCCAGGAGTCTTGGGTTGAAATGACAGCCGAAGAACAAAATGAAGAAGCTGAAAATCGTATGGATGAAGCAATTAATAACTTCAATAAGTTGGTTTCTAAAAAATAATATAAATTAGTGATTCGGTTCCTAGTCATTGAGCAGGAGCAATACATATGAAAATTCCAATTGAAATACATTCCCATAATCATAATTTAGGCTTTGAATTTATAGAGTCAAAATCTCTAAGCTCAGGAGCGTCTATCGTAGTTCCTGGTGACGCTAAAGTTGAATTCCAAGGAGCATTAATCCGGAAGTCTGTTGGCATTCCTGAAGTTTTGCAATTTATCGTGGACGCTTCGGTTACTATTGATTTAGGACTCTTTTCTTCTTGGCTTTATGATAAAGTCAAAAGTAGTAACGTAGAAAAAATTGTCATTAGAAGAAGAGAGATTACAGAAATTACAGCGGAAGGAATTCGAAAAGTGCTTGAGGAAGAAATTGAATCGTCCAAGTAAACATTTAACAAGGCCAAGCAGCATCGCGCACTTCGTGCGCTGGGACCTCGCTACGCTCGGCCGCTGTTGGCAGCGTTATTTAAATTGGAGATAAAATGAGAAACATCATTAAAATAACTTGTGCAGTTTTTTTGATTATTTTAATTTCAGGTTGCGCATCAAATATTAAACAGCAGGAACTAAATTTAGTTAATACTGTTGGGATCGTTAATGAATTTCCGAAGTATCCAAACTTTGTGACTATAGGTACAACAATATTTACTAATGATTATGATTACATAGAAAATGATTTATTTTCAGACTTATTGGTTTCTACAGTAAAAGAATATGTGGAAGGGAAAGGAATGAAAGTGTCATTAATAGCAGAGTCGGAAATTAAAAATGTAGACATGGCGTTAAAACTAGTTCCTAGAGACGTTTATGGTATAGCTGGAACTTATGGCTATGGTATAAATCAAAAAATGTTTCTTGGTAAACCATTGCCAGCGATGTCATATGTCGCCCTTAATCTAGTCCCTTATATTAACGGCAATAGTCGCTGTTCTGGCTGCTACTTACAAAGCATGAAGAAAATAGAAGTTGGAAAGTTGCCTGAAAAGTTCTCAATGCTTTCTTCTGATGATAAAATTCTTGTTGAGAGTGTACTTAAAGAAAATATTAAAGAAACGGTTAAAAAAATATTGGTGGAAAGCGGTATATAACAATTAATTGTAGCCGCCCACAAGCGGGTTGGGACTTCCGCTGCTACGCAGTTCCGGTCCCTAAATTAGGCGTTATCTTCAAGGAGGATTTATGTGCCGAATTTTAACTCTTGTGATTTTATTGATAGTCAGTTTTAACTCTTATGCGTTCAGATTTTCTGGAGGAGAGTTAACCCCGCCCCAAGGTTTTGAAGGTCCAGTAACTAAAGATATGGGCAGAGGGTCTCAAACTATCGCATTTTTCAAAGAGCAATCGGAAAAATTTAAAACTCTGCTACAGATAACAGTTTTTGAGACTGGGCAAGAGCTTCCAGAAATGAGCGAAAGCGAACTTAAGCAGGGGTTATCAAATTACCTACTTAAGTTTTTATCAGGTGTTTCGCGTCAAAGAGCCAACTTCATCAAAAGCGATGTCACTTTTGTTGATATTTCAGGTATAACAGCCTCAAAAGTCAGTTGGCGAGGCTCCGCTCATGGTATGGAGTTAGAGGGCGTGATGTACTGCTACCTTAGTGGTTCAAAAATAATCTCAATGCACACACAGGACCTCGCATCAAATAATAGTATCTATATAAAGCAAGCGGTCAATTCAATTGAGTCAATTAAAAGATAACAAGGCACTGTTGCCGCAACACTGCGTGTTGCTGGGACCTCAGCAGCTACACTGCTTCGGCCCCAAAGCGCGACGTTCAGTTGACATCATGATGCTCTTCTAGCAGGATAAACCGCATGAATCTAAATCTTACACACAAAGTATCTCGAATTATCATCATTCCATAGGAATGGTGGGAGTTTTGATGCGTCTTTAATTTATCAAACCCACCCCAGAGAGGTGGGTTTTCTGTTTCTGCCTCATGGGAATAATTCATATAAAGGAGGCAGTATGAAAAAAATAGCAGTTTTTGGTAAGCCTGGAAGCGGTAAGTCTACTTTAAGCAAAGCGCTAGCGTCGGAAACTGGTATACAGTTACATCAGCTAGATTCGATGGTGTACACAAAGAATGGGGAGCTGGTAGATCGAAGTTCATTCGATGAAGCGCATGAGCGTATTTTATCGTCTGAAAGTTGGATAATTGATGGGTTTGGACCAATAAATTCATTTCACCAGCGTTTGGAAGCAGCTGATACATTGGTTTATATTGATCTGCCATACTTAACAAGCTACTGGTTTGTGACTAAGAGACTACTAAAAGGGCTTGTCGTAAAACCGGAAGGTTGGCCTGATGGCAGCTCGGTACTAAAAGGCACTCTTGAGAGCTATAAAGTTTTACGGCTATGCCCAAAATTCTGGAATGATGATTTCACTGCTAGATTAAAAGTATTATCATGTAGAAAGTCATTATACATTGTTAAGTCGGTTTCTGAGCTAAATGACTTTGTGTACCGAAGTATAAAATAGATGCATGTAACAATCCAAGGCCGTTGGAAATATTTTACTTCCCTGCACTCAAAATGGAAAATATTACCCTGTTTTTGGCGTTTGTGTGCGGTAAGGACTTTGCATGGAAGCTAGCTGGATACTGAGAATATTGATGCTGGGGATTTGGTTATGTTTTATGGCTTTCTCAGTTAAGAAAGTTTTTCTAGGACGGGCTAGCCTACTTTGGCCGAAGATTCCTGCCTTAGTAATCGCATCGCATATTGAAACAAAATCTGTAAGGAATGGTCTGAAATTCTATGCTCCTATAATTGAGTTCAAATATAAGGTGAATGGTATAAGTTATACTAGTTCAAATTTTACATATATGGGAACTTCAGGCTTTACCAAGAAATACGCCGGAAAATATACTGCTCGATACTTCGTTGGAAAACATATAAATATTTTCTATAATCCTAGAAACCCTGAAATGGCGGTGATAATTCCTGGTATTCATAGGCTTCAATATGCAAGCATTTTGGTCATAACTATTTTTATATTTGGCTTTGCGTATGTTGGAGAAGTCTTAAATTTAATATTTCCAAATTGTCACCCGAACTGCAGATAACAAGATTATGAAATTGACCTTGTAGTTTTTCCGCTTTAGTGTTGTTAGCGTTAGCCGAGGAATAAGAAGGATGCGGAAGTGCCCAAATTGTAGTGAAGCAACAATATCGATAACACTATTAGCCATCGGTGTTCGTCCGCGCTGTAAAGGCTGCCGAAAGGTTATTGGTCCGCACTGGTTGTTTTGTGTGGTATTTGCCTGTTTTCTCACAGTTGTTATAGGATTTCTTGGCATCTATCTATTAACTGAATTTGGTTCAGCTTTAGCTATACTGGTTACTGCTGTTACATTTGTGTCGTTATGTGTAATTGGTGCTAGACTTTCACCGCTTGAAGTTAAATATTCTTGGTGGGCGCTGTGAAGATAACTATGCATGGCTAAAAATTAGAATCGCCCGCAAGGGGTTGGAACCTCTGCAGCTAAACTGCTTCGGACATAAAATTGGCATGGTCATACTGTATAACCCGAGAAATGAAGAAGTCTAGCGGACATGGCACGATTCGATAACTTACATTAGT
Source organism: Marinobacterium zhoushanense (assembly GCF_014641945.1). Taxonomy (GTDB): domain Bacteria; phylum Pseudomonadota; class Gammaproteobacteria; order Pseudomonadales; family Balneatricaceae; genus Marinobacterium_D; species Marinobacterium_D zhoushanense. The sequence goes on along the minus strand of NZ_BMIJ01000001.1, from coordinate 119,387 downwards.
AGCGGGAATAACTTGATGAGCGAAATACAACCCAATAACCCTTTGCATGGGTTAACTCTTGAAAAAATTTTAACGCGATTAGTGGAATATTATGGTTGGGTTGGCTTATACGATCAAATCAAAATCAACTGCTTTAATAACGAGCCTTCAATCAAGTCATCGCTGAAATTTTTGCGTAAAACTCCATGGGCAAGAGAAAAGGTGGAGTTATTGTATATAAATACATTCACTTAAGGGTGTGAAAATGAGCATGCAATCAATGATGACTAGCTCAAATGACTACTCTTTTCCGTTAGTTTATTGGGGCAATAAGGACCTGGTCTGATATTTCCGTTTATTGATATCAGACTCGCCGTCTCATGCATATAAAACGGCGATTCACGCCAACTGAGAGTTGAACGGTGGGAGTTACTCGCCGATCATTATCAGCATGCCGGGTTCCGGGTCGCGGTAGACCTGGCCGGCCGCTTCGAAGCCCTGACCGGTCTTGCTCTCCATCCCTTTGGGCTGGGTCGGCAGCTCTGGTACCTCGCTCATCTGCTAACCTGCTGACGGCTGTTGAAGTGCTCGGCCAGTGACGGGTTCTGTGCCGTTTACAGTTGTGCTTATGGTATACCACATCTTACGAGTCATCCACGGAACATACATCGACGATAAGGGGCTGCGTGAGCACTCACGCAGAGTGCTTCTCCCAGTGCGATCTCCTCTAGGAATATGATACCGAGATCGGGTGTTCGTCGTGCCGGAATCTTTAGGTTTTAAAGGTTATCACTTCTGAAGTAGGCGCAACACTAATCCTTAGCACGCAGTTGGCTGCAATAGAGGTCTCGACAGCTTGATGACAGGTTGCTCTGTTAGCCTCCTCTCCTAACCTCGGGTTATAACGTTACAAAATATAGGTTTCGAATGTGCGGAGCGGTAATTGTCGGAAACTCGCCTTTGTTCAATAGCAGTTTGAAAGGAATAATATCCACTGCTATGGGAAGGGATACTGATTTCTACGAATTTAATAATATTCGATCAGTTGTTAGGGTTAAGAGCGATCCAATCCTATTTATCATATATGATGTCATATTAGACTATGAGGTTATCGATATTTTAAGATCGATTTACGGTTCTGGTGATACGCTGTTTATAGCTTTTACAGAGGTTTTGGGTAAACAGCATAAAAAGTTAATTAAATCTTCAAAAATTGACTTTGTTATACCCATGACCGCAGAGTTTGATTTTGTTAATAAGCTGATGTCATCTCTATGTCGAAATGGAATTAACGCTAAAAATAAAGCACTATTAATGTCGAGAGAATATCTCTCACTGTTTAGAGCTGATGTGCGTGATCTAACGGAAAAAGAGAGGGACGTTCTTAAAAAAATATGTGCTGGCTATACGAATTCAGACATCTCAAATGACCTCGGCTTAAAGGAGAGTACTGTAAAGGCGACCATAACCCGGACTCGGAAAAAGCTCAAAATGACTAGTCGGCATCAAGCCTTGATGTTTGCTCAAGACTTGAATCAAGCGGATAAGCGGGTCGCCCGCCTTTAGTGTTGAGATCGGTGATCAGACTGTGGTGGTGCTCGTCTAACGCGGACTACTCAGGGGTAGGATTGCATCGCGGAATCCCACTCATCCAGAATAATTTGCTTCTTTGATTGATCGCTAATCGCTAACAGCGATAAATCGAGGTATATCGGCTTGAACCGACTGTCATCGACCTTAATAAGCGATGTGATCGTTTCGTAGCCTGAAATGTCGTCCCGTATCGGGTAAAGATTGGACGCGTCGGCCAGTATTCTCTGCCCCTCTTTGGACAGCAGGAAGTCTACGAACAGGCGCGCGCTCTCCAGATTTCGGGCGCTCCGGGATATAAAGGCACTGCGCATGACCAGTGTCGTGAAGTCCTCCGGTAAAATCACCTGCAAGTCCGGGTACACCTTGGCCCAACTGTTCGCGTAAGAGCCGAGGACGTTGTAGGCAATAGTCAGCTCTTTGTCCTGTAGCGACTGTAACATGGAGGCGCTGCTGGGATACTGACGGGCCAGGCTGTTGCCGAAAGCTTCCAGCAGGCGCCCATAACTGGTTGTCTGTTGACGGTCGTTGGCCCATGTGAGATAGCCTATGCCCACCCGTTCAATATCGAATGTGCCGATCCGGCCTCTTAGACTTTCATTTTGGCGGCGTAGCAAGGTCAGCAGTTCGGAGCGGCTTCTGGGTATATCGGCGCTGTCGAGCAACGTCCTGTTGACGACAATGACGGCGGGTTCATAGGTGAACCCGAAAATTTCATTTCTCCAGTTCGCCCAATGCGGCAAACGTTCGGTTTCGGAGGAGAGGTAAGGGCGAGCGTAACCATCATTGACCAGCTTGAACTGAAGGTCCATAGCGGAGCTGAGCATCACATCCGGGCCATTGGGCTGATCGGCAAGAAATTTCTGATACAGCTTCAGGGTGTTCCCCTCTGTGTACTCAATGTCGATATTGGGATACTTGCGGTGAAATGCCATTAGCAGAGGGCTTATTGCAGGATAGTCCGCCGCACCATAAATGATGAGTTTGGTGGAAGGTGAGGAGGCCGCTGGGATTTGGAAAAGGTTGGCTGCGTGTAGATTCGTGGCCAGCACTATCAGCAGTAGAAATAACTTACGCATTTTCCGACCTCTTAAAATGGATCTCGACCACGAGTCCGTGAGGTTTGTTATCGAGCAGGTGGAGGTCGGCGCCGTGATGATTGGCGATCTCCTTGGCGATTGACAACCCTAGGCCGCTTCCGGGCTTGGTAATATCAGTACCGCGGAAGAACTGCTCAAACACCTTAGGGCGGTCGGCTTCGGGTATTCCTGGGCCATTGTCGCTGACCGAAAGCACGACTGTGCCGTTTTCATGTTTCAGAATATTGGTTTCGACCAATCCGTTATCATCACTGTATTTGATCGCATTTTCGAGAATGTTGCGGATCATCTGTTTCAAAGCGAATTGATCGCCGGTCAAATGAAACGCTCCCTCTCCCAAGTAGGCCACCTCTACACCATTTTGCAGGGCGGGCACGGCAACGTCGCGACACACCTCTTTGACCAGTTCATCCAGTCGAACATCTCCAAAAACTTCACGCCGAAAGCGGTGTTCCAGCTCGGCCTGCATCAGTAGCTGGCTAACGGTTTCGCTCAGTAAGTCGCTGCACTCGACCACACGCTGCAATTGTTGGCGCCTGATCCTGCTGTCTTGTTCCTCTAGCGCATTTTGCGCTTGAGATTTAAGGCCAGCCAAAGGCGTGCGTATCTGGTGGGCGGCAATGGCCGTGAATTGCTTCAGTTTATCCAGGGTACCGTTTAACTGGGCCATGAAATGGTTGATGGTTTTCAGTAAGGGGGCTACTTCATCCGGTACCGAAAGATCGAGTGGCGTTAAGTCTACGGGTGAACGGGAGCCTAGCTCTTTGTTCAGCGTTTTAAGCGGTAGAAGCATCATTCTTATAGCCAGTGAGACCACCAGAAGTGCAACGACGAAAAAAAATGATACAAACTGTAATGCTTTCCAGCGAATCTCTGATGCCAGCGCCTCTCTGGCTCGCACGGATTGGCCTAGCGTTATTCTTATTCTTTTTTTGATCGCCACATCATTTAAGACCTGCTCCATGGTGATAAATCGTATGTTTTCGCCTCGATATTTTTGAGTGTAAAACCTGTAGTTGAAAGGTCCTATGCTCGTATCTTCTCGAGGCTGATCGCTGTCTTCTACATGAAAGGGAATGTCGTTATATCCGGTGACCAGCGTGCCGTCTTCATCGGTGATGGCGTAGAAAACTCGATCATCGGGTGCGAGCGCTAGAGTCTTAAATGCCGATCTTGGCAGGTCGACCACTACGACGCCGTTGATCAGACTGATATTTTCTGCGATTTGGAGTGTGGCACCGGCGAGGAGCCGGTCATAGGACAGGCGTGCAGCACGACGTCCGTAAAGATCGGCGGCCAAATAGCTTATCATTATCAGGATGACCAAGAGGGCGGTTGTGAGCTTGGTAAGCTGCTGTTTTATTGAAAACCTATTTTGCTTCATCTAAATCATTGAGTAGATAACCCAAGCCTCTGAGCGTTTTTATATCGACTGAACTAGTCGCCAGCTTCTTTCTAAGCCGAGCAACGTACAGTTCAATCGCATTAGGACTTGGCGATTCATCGAAGCTGTATATGTGATTCAGAAGTTCATCCTTGCTTAAGACCCTGCCGGTGTGGGTCAGGAATATCTCAAGCAACCGAAACTCCCGCTGTTTTAGATCGATGAGTTCATTGTCAATGGAAACGGTGCAGGCGTTTCGATCCAGCACCAGGTTGCCGTAGGTGATCTGATCTCGCGCCGGCCCCGACTTGCGCCTGAGCAGCGCCCGACAGCGCGCTTCCAGTTCACCGAAATCAAAGGGTTTGGTCAGATAGTCGTCGGCACCGCAATCGAGCAGCGTAATCCTGTCTTCCACCTGTTCCCGAGCGGTTAAAACCAGCACAGGAGTATCCTTTTTTCTTTTTCTCAGGTTTTCCAGAACCCGTTTTCCGTCGAGGCCAGGCAGGTTCAAGTCGAGTATGATCAGGTCGTAATTCTGCCGCTTTAGAATCTCGTCTGCCTGATTGCCTGTAACCACCAAATCCGCACCATGGCCTTGCCGGGTCGCGCGCCTTGATAGCGCATCGCCCAACGTTTCATCATCTTCGACTATTAGAATTCTCATTGTGTCTCTTCAGTAATATGTCGATATCGATCACATCCTGCCGCTCCTACTCATTCTAAACGCATCCCGAAAATTAACGTAAGCGGTTCTCTCGATGCAGTACTGGAATTGACCAATGTTCCTCCGTGACAGGTGTATGACAGCTACCTCATAGAGGATGAGTGCAAATGTATTCGGCTGTATACAATCAGGAGGCTGATAACAAGATGGTTGATCTAAGGGCCAATTACGATGTGATCGTGGTGGGGGGCGGCAATGCCGCACTTTGTGCCGCGATTTCGGCTGCCGAAGCTGGAGCACGCACGCTGATACTGGAGGGGGCGCCCAAGGCGTACCGTGGTGGTAACTCGCGCCATACCCGAAATTTTCGCTGCATGCACGGTGAGCCCATGGCTGTCTTAACCGACAGTTACAGTGAGCAGGAGTACTTCGAGGATCTGATGAAGGTGACGCAAGGCAAGACGGATGAACATCTTGCCAAGCTTGCGATCCGTAGCTCTGAAGAGTGCTATTCATGGATGGTGGAGCACGGTGTGCGCTTCCAGCCCTCGCTGTCGGGTACGCTTTCACTCTCGCGTACAAACGCGTTTTTCATGGGTGGGGGCAAGGCACTGGTCAACGCTTACTATCGCACCGCGCAGAATCTGGGGGTTGATGTTCTTTACGAGGCGCAGGTGACCCATCTCGAAAGGGAAGGAGACCGGATCGTCAGCATCGACGTCACCTATCAGGGTGAGCAGCACCGCTTGTCACCGCGAGCGGTTGTTGTTTCATCGGGCGGTTTTCAGGCGGATGTCGATTGGCTGGCTGATGCCTGGGGACCGGCGGCGAAGAATTTCCTGATCAGAGGAACGCCCTACAATCGGGGTGTGGTGCTCAAGGATCTTATTGGACAAGAGCTGGAGTCCGTGGGTGACCCTACTCAGTGTCATGCGGTGGCAATCGATGGACGCGCGCCTAAGTTTGACGGCGGCATCGTAACGCGACTGGATTGTGTCCCATTCTCGGTGGTGGTGAACAAGGAGGGGCAGCGCTTCTACGACGAGGGAGAGGATGTCTGGCCGAAACGTTATGCGATCTGGGGGCGTTTGGTTGCGGCTCAGCCGGATCAGGTCGGTTATGTGATCATCGATTCGAAATCGCTTGAGCTGTTCATGCCCTCGGTTTTTCCCCCGATCAAGGCGGATACCCTGGAAGAGCTGGCAGGTAAGCTCGATCTGCCGGCTACCCAGCTGCAACAGACGATTGAGGGATTTAACAAGGCTTGCACCGAAGGGCACTTCCACCCGACCGAGCTTGATGGCTTGGCCACTCAGGGGCTGACACCGCCGAAAAGCAATTGGGCTCGTCCGATCGATACCCCTCCGTACTACGGCTATACCCTGCGTACCGGCGTTACCTTCACCTATCTCGGACTGAAAGTGGATGAGTCGGCTCAGGTGCAGGGCCGCACCGGTCCAATCAAAAACCTTTGGGCAGCAGGTGAAATCATGGCTGGCTCCATTCTCGGTCAGGGATATCTCGCCGGTTTCGGTATGACGATTGGCACTGTATTCGGACGCATCGCAGGTCGGGAGGCTGCTCGCTATGCAAACAATTGAGTTGGTTAATTTGGATGCTATTGGCGAAGCCCGTCGCCAGATTGAGATATGCAACGCCTGTCGTTACTGCGAGAGTTACTGTGCGGTGTTTCCAGCTGTACACAGCAAACGAGCGTACAGCGATGGCGATATTCAGCAGCTATCGAATCTTTGTCACAACTGCCGGGGGTGCTACTACGCCTGTCAGTACACCGCGCCGCATGAGTTTGGCTTGAATCTGCCAAAAGCCCTGGCTGAAGTCCGCCAGGAGAGCTGGCAAAATCACACCCAGCCAAGTGTTATTGCCACAGTATTTCATCGCAGCGGTGCAGCCCTGTCCCTGTTCGTCGTGTTGGCAGCTGCGTTGCTGGTATGGCTGATTCAGGCGGCTCCCAAGTCCTCCGGCGAGGGGTTCTACTCGCTCATGTCGCACAACGCGATGGTTGTGCTGTTTGTGCCGGCCTTTACCTTGCCGATTCTGCTCATCCTGCTGTCGCTGCGGGGGTATTGGCGAACGATTGGCGGAGAGTCGATCAGGTGGCGCCACGTTGTCGGGGCATTTGGCAGCATCGCGAAGATGAAAAACCTCTCTGGTGGGCATGGCGATGGGTGTAATTTCGAAGCGGAAGATGCGTTCTCGAACCGTCGCCGCTTATACCATCAGGCCACCATGTATGGCTTCCTGCTCTGTTTTGCCGCCACCTCGGTAGCGACGTTGATGCACTATGGGTTGGATATGCAGGCACCTTACGGGTTTTTCTCCTTGCCTAAGTTGTTCGGTATTTCTGGCGGTGTGCTGCTAAGCATTGGAACCCTGGGGTTGGCGAGCCTGAAACTGAAAGCCGACCGCGGATTGGCGGATGCTCGAGTGTGGGGGGGCGAGATGGCCTTTGTGCTGCTGCTGTTCGTTGTCAGCACCAGCGGGTTGGCACTGTACTTCCTGCGGGAAACCAGCTTGCTGGATGAACTGCTGGCTTTGCATTTGGGGGCAGTGCTTGCGTTCTTCCTGTTGATGCCATTCTCTAAAATGGTGCATGGTTTCTTCCGCCTGGCTGCTCTGATTAGAGATGAGCAGTGCAAGGCTTAAGGAACACGACTCGCATTTACTTCCTTGTACCGGGCCGAAAGGCCCGGACCTTGATTGGGGAATCATTGCTGTATGACAACATCAGCGCGCAAGCCTCCTCTCGCCGCCGTCGCTTATGAGCGCATTATCGAAGCGATCCGTAGCGGAGCGCTTGAACCAGGCGGTCGGGTTGTCGAGACCGATCTTGCCAATTGGCTCGGTATCAGTCGAACGCCGGTCCGAGAAGCGGCTCGACGTCTGGAGTCGGAAGGTTTGATCTGCTCTACACCTCATCAAGGCATGACAATCGCGGCGTTGGATTACCAGGCGGTAATAGAGCTTTACCAGATGCGCGAGGTGCTGGAGGCCAGTGCCGCGTCCTTGGCAGCGAAACATGCATCGGAGCCGGAACTCTACACGCTCCGGGAGATTGTGAATCAGGAACGCAATCTGGCTGATGACCCCGAGGCTAGAGCAAGGCTCAATGAAGCCTTCCATCAGGCACTCTATCGGGCGGCGCACAACCGCTATCTGCTTAAGGCGTTATCCGGGTTTCGCGATGCCCTCACGCTGTTGGGAAGAACAACCTACGCCGTAGAGGGACGAAGCGATAGTGCTCTGGAAGAGCATGAGGAAGTTCTGAGCGCTATCGAGGCTCGTGATCCCGGCATGGCTGAAGAGGCCGCCCGGCGGCATATACGCGCGGCGCAAAAGGCCCGTATCCGGATGATGACCGATCTGATCTGAAGCAATTACATCCCGCCAACTCATTCAAGACTCTGTTGCTTACCGGCCAGTCAGTACCTCAGTACGCCCCATCTCCCGCCCGCGCCCATCGCGACTGATTTTCGCTTCCTGACAGGCCGGTGACAGCTTTGATCGTTAGTTTTCGCTCACTATAGAGCATAGATCCTGGCGTGAAGCCGGCTCGTAACCCTTCATGCACCAGCACTGATGCTCACTTGATAACTAAAACCACAATAGAGTGAGGTGGCTGCCATGCCGAATCAGACCGCAATCCCTTGCACCATTTTTCGTGGTGGCACATCACGGGGCCCCTATTTTTTAGCAAGTGACCTTCCCGAAGAGAGGGAGATTCAGGACCGCATTCTGACTGCCGCGATGGGCTCTGGAAATGAGATGCAGATCAATGGCATCGGCGGAGGACACACGCTGACCAGCAAGGTGGCGATCGTCGGTCCGTCCCAGCATCCTGAAGCCGATGTGGACTACCTCTTCGCCCAGGTGTCCGTTGAGGAGTTCAGCGTCGATATAGGCCCGTCGTGTGGAAACATCCTCTCCGGTGTCGGCCCCTTTGCCATCGAAAAGGGGCTGGTTGCCGCGCAGGATGGCGAGACGGTGGTGCGAGTACGTAACGTGAACACCGACTCGCTTATCCATGTCGTCGTCAAGACCCCGGGCGGGGTCATCGAGTACGAGGGGGACACCGTGATCGATGGGGTGCCTGGGTCCGGCGCGCCGGTCATCCTCAATTTCCTGGATGTGGCCGGGACCAAAACCGGCAAGTTGCTGCCGACCGGTGATGTACGTGATGAGATCGATGGTATCGAGGTCAGCTGCGTCGATGCGGCGGTGCCGATGGTTCTGATTCCGGCCAAGTCGCTCGGTAAGACCGGAGCTGAATCCAAGGCGGAGCTTGATGCGGATAGCGAGCTCCTCGCCAGGATCGAGAAGATCCGCCGTGAAGCCTCTCTGAAGATGGGGCTTGGCGATGCGGCCGGAAAAGTCATCCCCAAGGTTGCGCTGCTGTCAGAACCACGGCACGGCGGAACGATTACCTCCCGTTACTTCGTGCCTCATAACTGCCATGCCTCGCATGCGGTAACCGGCGCGATCTGCGTTGCAGCCTGCATCGCGGTGCCGGGGTCAGTGGCGAGGGATGTGGCGGTCTGCCCCGAGGGAGAGCAGAAGCCGATTCGCATTGAACACCCCAGCGGCAAGATCGATGTGATTCTCGAAGTAGAGGGTGAAAACGCCGACAACCTGGAGTTGAAGCGGGCCGGCCTCGTGCGCACCGCACGCCTGCTGTTTTCAGGCCAGATTCACATCCCTGCCAGTATATGGGCACCTGGCGCTACGCAGCCGGTTGAGGTTTGAGGCCGGCTATTGGGTGACAGGTTACTGACAGCTTGGCTGGGTAGATTCAATTGTGTGTGAAGCCGCCGCCCCGCGAAAAGGGGCTTCGCGCGGCAAAAAGATAATAACAAACCCCGAGGTAATATAATGAAAAGCAAAACATCCCCCTACTCTAAACTGTTCAAGGGCGCTGCTTTGGGCGTGGCGTGCGGCATCGGACTGAGCGTGTCGGCGATGGCGCAGGCCGTTGATTTCTCAGGCGAGCGTGTCGAGTTCATCATGCCGTTCAAAGAGGGGGGCGGTTCTGACACCTGGGCTCGCTTTTTTGCCCCGCTTATCTCTGAACAGCTCCCGGGGCAACCGGCTATCGTGGTCAAGAACATCCCCGGTGGTGGTTCGACCAAAGGCGCCAACATCTTTCAGCAGCGTGCCGGTAACGACGGGCTGACCGTTCTGGGTACCTCCGGCTCCACTCAGTTTCCCTATCTGCTCGGCGATCCGCGCGTTAACTACGAGTACAAGGACTGGAAAGCTGTGCTCGCATCCCCGACTGGCGGCGTGTTCTATGTCAGCGCCGACCTTGGCATCAAATCGGCAGCGGATCTGGGCAAACTCAAAGGCGTAGAGGTCAAGTATGCCAGTCAGGGCGCGACCTCCCTCGACCTGATCCCGTTGCTGGCAATGGACATCATGGGCCTGGATGTGAACGCGATCTTCGGTATGAAGGGGCGCGGCGCCGGGCGGCTGGCATTTGAGCGTGGTGAGGTGAACGTCGATTACCAGACCTCCTCGGCTTACCTGACCAAGGTCCTGCCGCTGGTGGAAGAGGGTAAGGCGATTCCGATCATGAGCTGGGGCGTTCTGGATGACGACGGCAACCTGCAGCGGGACCCGACTTTCCCAGACCTGCCTCACTTCGCCGAAGCCTATGAAATGATGAATGGCAAAAAGCCCACCGGCATCGAGTTCAAAGTCTGGAAAACCTTCTTTGCCGCTGGATTTGCAGCGCAGAAAGGGCTGTTCCTGCCCAAAGAAACGCCTGACGAGGTCGTAGACGCCTGGACCGAAGCGGTCAAGAAGGCCGTAGCGTCCGAGAGTTTCAAGGCGCGTAGCGAAGATGTGCTGGGAAGCTATCCCCAGGCGGTAGGTAAACAGGCGCAGAAATCGTTTGCTGTCGCACTGGATATCACCGATGGCGATAAAGAGTGGATCAGAAACTGGCTGACCGAAAAGTACGGTACGCAGTTCTAACAAGTAGTCGAAGGGGGCTGCTCGGCCCCCTATAGCGATAACAACAAATCAAGGGTTTGGAAAATGATTGAAGCATTCCTGACAGCCCTGGTGACAGTGTTCTCTGGCGTGCACCTGCTCTATCTGGCAGGTGGTGTCACCCTCGGTCTTGCAATTGGTATATTTCCGGGGCTTGGCGGGATTGCCGGTCTCTCACTTCTTCTGCCCTTCCTGTACGGAATGGACCCGACGTCCGCACTGGCGATGTTGATTGGTTTGGTTGCAGTCATCCCGACCTCCGACACCTTTACCTCCGTGCTGATGGGCATTCCGGGATCCAGTGGTTCTCAGGCGACCGTGCTTGACGGCTTCCCGCTGGCGAAAAAGGGTGAAGCGGCGCGTGCGCTCGGTGCAGCCTTTGCGGCTTCGCTGTTCGGTGGCCTGTTCGGTGCCGCGGTATTGACGGCATTCGTGCTGATTGCGCGGCCGGTAATCCTGGCCTTCGGCTCCGCCGAGCTGTTTATGCTGACGCTGCTTGGCCTCAGTATGGTCGGCGTACTGGCCGGCAACAGTCTGGTCAAGGGACTGAGCGCCTGCGGCCTTGGCTTGCTCCTCGGTAGTGTCGGTGGCGCACCGGCAACCGGCGAGTTTCGTATGACGTTCGGTAACTTTTACCTGATGGATGGTATTCCTCTGGTTGTCGTCGGTTTGGGCATCTTCGCTCTGCCGGAGATTATTGACTTGCTGCGGCAGAACCGTGCCATCTCCGAGGCGTCTGAACTGGGTAGCGGGTGGCTTGACGGTGTTAAAGATCTTGTTCGCCATAAGTGGCTTGCGTTCCGCTGCGCCGTTATCGGGTGCATCGTAGGTGCACTGCCAGGTCTTGGTGGCAGTGTGGTCGACTGGATCGCTTACGGTCACGCGGTTCAAACTTCCAAGGACAAAGAAAACTTCGGCTCTGGTGATATCCGCGGGGTACTGGCACCGGAATCATCCAATAACGCTAAAGAGGGTGGTGGTCTGATTCCCACTCTGCTGTTCGGTATCCCCGGTTCCGGCAGCATGGCGGTTTTCCTTGGCGGTATGGTCTTGATAGGGCTCGAACCTGGCCCTTCAATGGTCGGTAATAACTTGGATATCACCTACACCATCGTTTGGTCGCTGGCATTGGCTAACGTACTCGGTGCGGGTGCTTGTCTGTTGCTGTCAAAGTGGGTCGCCAAACTTACCACCATTCCCTATGCGCTGATGGCGCCGTTCATGATCACGGTGATCTGTTTCGCGGCGTTTCAGGCTACCCGCGATCTGGACGACTTGATCTCACTGGTTGCGATTGGTGTTCTCGGTGTGCTGATGAAAAGGTTCGGTTGGCCACGCCCTGCGTTCCTGATCGGATTTGTGCTTGCCAGTGGTATGGAAACCTACCTCTATCAGGCGCTCCAGTTCGATGGCATTGGGTTCCTTACTAAGCCTGGTGTGTTGATCATTGGTGTACTGATTGCGCTGTCGATCTTCTTCGCCGTGCGCCATATCGCCAACAGCCAGCAGGAGCTAGGGGCAAAACCTGAAGTGGACAATACCTCGGTACCCCAGAATCGCATGCCGCAAATCCTGTTTGCAGGGGCTATTTGGTTGGCCTTCGCCTATGGGTTTTACGATGCCATGCAAAGAACCCTCCTTGGCGGGGTGTTTACGGCCGGCGTGTGTGGACTGATGTTGGTTCTAACCAGTGTTGTTATCTTCAAACTGGTGAAGGGCAATATCAATGATACCGTTAACTTCGATAGTGAGGTTGCTGAAGGCTACGCATTCGACCGCAGCGTCGCGAGCATGTTGCACTATGTGTACTGGCTGGTGGGTCTGGTCGTGGCCTGCTACCTGTTTGGTTATGTGATCTCCACGGCTCTGTTCTTCATGCTGTTCCTGCTGGTGAAAGCGCGCACCTCCATTGTAAAAACCGGAGTGCTGACGGCCAGTGCCCTGGTGTTCATGCTGGCGCTGGCGCATGTGATGGTGTTGGAGTTGCCACGCGGCTTGCTTCAGGATGCGGTCAACATGCCTTGGCCGCTGGGTTGAGGCACAGGAGAGCTGAAATGATGAGTCCCAAAACGTTACTGATGCCACTATCTAGCAGTGGCCAGGTAGAGGAACGACTACAGGGTGCGCTCGCGATCGTCAGGTATTTCGGAGCCCATTTGGATGTCATGCATGCGCAGGTGAGTCCTCGTCGCTTCTTCCCGGATGACCGCATCTCGCTGGCGGTGCCGGCGGAGTTGCTCCATCAGTTGGAGATGCTGGCAACCAAGTCCACCGAGCAAGAATCGGTCGCCATGAGGTCCATGTTTGCAAGGCTGTGTCAGTCGGCATCCGTGGAGTTGATAAGTACCGGGCGTGTCGAAGGTCCCTCTGCAACCTGGCTCGATGTGACCGGTCTGCGCAGCGAGATGGTTGCGGAGCGAGGGAAGGTCAGCGATATGCTGGTGATTCCCCAGCCACGCTTGGGCGTGCCGAGCTCTACATTCGAGTCGGCGCTGATGCGAAGCGGCAAGCCGGTCATGCTGATGCCACGTGAGCAGACATGTTTTCGCGCTGAGCGGGTGGCCATTGCGTGGAATGGCAGCACGGAGGTTTCGCGCGCGGTCAGCGCGGCGCTGCCGATTTTGAAACGGGCGCAGGAGGTACATGTCCTGGCTGATCGGGACGCCCGAGCTTTCAAGCCGGACGTTAAGGATCTGCTGGTATATCTGGAGCGGCATGATATCGACGCGGTACATAAAACCTTCGACAGCCACCACAAATCAGCTGGCGAAGCGATAGTCGATACTCTGCATAACGAGGGCTATGACTTGCTGGTGATGGGGGCCTATACCCACCGTCGAGTACATGAGCAAGTATTTGGCGGAGTTACGAGTTACGTCGTGGGCCACGCCAAGATACCGGCGTTGATGATGCACTGACCCTATCTCGTTACTCGGTTATCTATCGAGTGCTTTTGGCGATATCGTGCAAGCGGTGTCGCCTTTTTTGTGACACTAAGTGTTGCAAGTGTGCTTTTCTCATCGGTTGAATCCAGAGCCGTTAACTGACGGGGTCAACAAGGTCTCGATCTGAAATTTCAGTGAATCACAATGACGAGGCAGCCAATTGGCTGCTTCTTCTTTCTCTTTCCCGTTTCAGCCGGCCTAAGACGCCACCTCACGTTTATGAGGTGGCATTTCACCCTAAACGAGATTCGAAGGGAGCCGGCTACTCGCCGATCAGTATCAGCTTGCCGGTTTCCGGGTCGCGGTAGACCTGGCCGACCGCTTCGAACCCCTGACCGGCCTTGCCCTCCATCCCCTTGGGCAGGGTCGGCAGCTCCCGCCCTTCGCTGATCTGCTGACGGCTGTTGAAGTGCTCGGCCAGTGATGGGCTCTGCGCCACCAGCGCCGCGATCAGGCCGCAGGCAAATACCAGCATCAGGTCGAGCAGGTTGGCCAGTGGGCCCAGCGGTTCGTCCATCTCCTGGTCGAAGCGGCTGCGCCGCCAATGCTGGTTCATCAGGCGGCCTCCCGCAGCGGTTGCACGACCGCGTGCCGGTCGGTTTCCAGCTTGGCGAGTAGCTGGTCGTACCAGCGTCGTCTCAGGCGACCGAGCACGAAGCCGACGATGCCGCCCAGCAGCCCCATCACGGTGGTGTCGAACGCCACGGTCATCGCCGTGGTCAGGATCGACAGTTCACCTTCGCCCAGTGCGGAGAGGCCGGGGCCGAGGGGGATCAGGGTGCCCATCAGCCCGAGCATCGGCGAGATACGGGTGATGAAGTCGGCGCGTTCGATGCGGCGGCGCCCCTGGCGTGTGGCGAGTTCCAGATCGCCACGCGCCGCAAGGCGCTGCAGGCCGCCCCAGCGCTCGCCGAACGCCAGTCCGGTTTCCCAGAGGCTCAGCGCGAGCAGTGTCAGCAGGCCCCAGGTCACCGGCTCCAGCAGCAGGCCGGTGATCTGGTGCATGATCGACAGTGAATAGGATGAGAGCATCAGTGTTTACCTCCATGACGGCCGCGCAGCACGCCGCCGATCAGTATGAGTGCGGCCAGTGCCAACAGGAGCCAGGTCCAGTTCTGCGCAGCGGTTTGCTGTTGCTCGGCGTTATCGGCATGCTGTTCGCCGCTGCTGTCCTGCGCCTCGGCTTGTTGGTCGGACTGTTTGACCGATATCTCCTGGATGTGGCTCGGGGTGTCGGTCTGCGCCCAGTCGCTGATCTCCATGCGGCTTTCCGCCAGCGTCTTTTGTAGCGCCTGGGCCTGTTCGGCATCGAGCCGGGGCAGGACAAAGTCGTACACCGGGTGGCGGGCGTGGGTGTGTCCGCTGCCGGGAATGCCGTAGCTCAGGATGTTGTCGGCGAACTCTCGGGACAGCTCGTTCAGCGTCTCCTCGTCGGCCTGCCAGAACCCTTTCTGAGCGGCGACCAGCATCACGGCGAGTATGTTGCTGCGCACCTGCTGGTTGTGTCCCTGCTCAAGGAAGGCGTCCAACCCCAGGTCGTAACGGTCGTCCAGATAGACCGCCTTGACCTCGTCCCAGACCGAGGAGTGGATCAGCTCCGGGCTGGTAACCTGCCAGCCCCAGAGGTATTCGATGAACTCGCTGCCCATGGTGCGGGCGCCGGAGTAGCCCTCGGCCATCAGCGGCTTGATCCACTGCGGGTTGAGGAAGCGGCCGCGCAGTTCGCTGCCGAGCGCTTCGGCCAGCGGGTCGATGCGGGCGTTGTCCGCCTTGGCGTGCTGGATGACGAAGCTGTCCGGCGCGCTGCCGGTGACGCTCTCCACCGCCAGATTGAGGCCGCCGAGGTAGTCGAAGGCGTCGTTGTTGTCGATCAGGCCGTACAGGTGGCTGGCGCGACCGAGGTAGGTGCGCCCGACATCCTGCAACTGGCGCACGAAGGCGTCGTTGGCGCTCAAGCCGACGGTATCGATGCCGTAGGCGTGGCCGACGCGCTTGATATAGGTCTGGCCCAGTTCCAGGCGGTCCTGCCAGCTGCCGGAGCGTTCCACTAGTCGGTTGACGCCGGCGCCATAGGCACCGGGTGCGGTGCCGAACACGCGCAGACTGGCGCGACGGCCAAGCTCTTCGGCGGCGTTGCCGGAATCACCGCGCAGCAGCTCGCGTGCTTCGTCGACCCAATGCGCGGCCACCAGGTTGACCGCCAGCGGTTCCGCGCCGCGCTGGTACGGCTTGTCCAGCGGTTGCAGTGCACCGTCGAGTGCCGCTGTCAGGGCCGGATAATCCTGTTCGATGGTGTCGGCGCTGGCCGCCAGTGCCATCAGTACAGCCTGATCAAGCCACTCCAACTGGCGGCCGTAGAGGTCGCGGAACAGGCCGGAACTGGTAAACACCACATCCCGGCGCCGGGGGCGTGTCTCATCCAACGGCAGTCGCTCGATCCCCTTGACGATGCCGCGGCTGTTCCAGACCGGCTTGACGCCGAGCATGTCGAGGCCGAAGGCGATCATCGCGCCCTCGTCGCGTACCGCGTCCGAAGCCCAGAGGATGACCGCTTCCTTGCCGGTCGGGTCGCTGGTACCCGCTGACTCGGTACGCGCCTTTTGGGCCAGTTCCATGCCGAGTTTATAACCCAGCGGCGAAGGGATCAGCCCGCCGTCGAGGGCGTGGAAGTTGCGCCCGGTGGGCAGGGCCTCGGGGGTCTTGATCGGGTCGTTGCCCTTGCCGGGAGCGACGAAGCCACCGCTCAGCGCGTTCAGCAGGGCACTCATCTCGGCAGCCGGGGAGCCGGTCAGCGCATCGCGCCAGGCCGGGTCGGGTTCGGTGCCGTCCGCCATCGACTCGAGCATGGTGTCCACCGCGTCGTTACTCCACTCGCGGCCGAAGGTGTGCAGGCCGAGCGGCATGAACGACTCCTGCAGCTTGGTCAGGTAGTGGCCGACCTCGTGCAGCAGGAAGGCGTCGTCCACCTGGTCGAAGCCGATGCCGCGTACTTTCAGCTCTTCGTCCATGCTGGCGATCAGTTCGTCGCGCAGCCCGGTTTCGTCGATCTGGCGGCGTAGATCCTCCACGGCGCGGCGGCGGGTGGTCGGGTCGGCAGCCGCTTCGGCGCTCTCGACCAGTTGGCGCAGGCCGAGCAGATCGTCGTACAGCTCGGTGACCGCCAGCGGCGGGGTCAGGTGGTCGATCATCACCGCCTTGCCGCGCCGCTTGGCCTGAATCCCTTCGCCTACGCCATCGACGATGTAGGGGTAGATGCTCGGCAGGTCGTCGATGACCAGCGAGGGGTAGTCGTCGGTGGCCAGCCCGACGCTGCGCCGGGGCAGAAACTCGTAGGTGGAGTGGCGGCCGACATGGATCAGCGCGTCCGCTTTGAACTCGTCATGCAGGAAGTGGTAGAACGCCAGATACTGGTGCGGCGGAGAGAACGACATGTTGGCGTGCAGCAGCTCCTCGTTCAGCTCCCAGCCGCGGGGCGGTTGCGGGCCGAGGAACACCTTGCCGAACTGCAGCCCCGGTATCAGTATCCGGTTGTCCCATACCATGGTGCGGCCGGGCGCTTCGCCCCAGCCGCGCAGGCCCTCGATGTACATGTGCACCAGCGCCGTGACGCGCTGATCCGCCTCCTGCCAGTGGCCGGCGCGGTCGGCGGCGCTCAGGTCGTCGCCGAGCAGGGCGGTGTACTGCTCGGACACTTGGTCGAGCAGGTCCAGCGCCCGCGCACGGCCCTTGTGGCGGACGCCATCCAGGGCGTGGCGCAGGTCGCCCAGTGTGCGTTGAATCAGTTTTTCGACCGCATCGTGAACCTGCGGGTCCAGCGGTTGTGCCGAGGCCTCCGCCAGCAGTGGCTTGAGCTGGGCGTGCAACTGGCCCAGCGGACCGCGCACCATCTCCTGCTGTACGCTCTGCGGCAACGTCTTGAACCAGTTGTTGTAGGCAGCGGTGTCCATGCCGAACACCAGCGGTGCCATCTGTTCCAGCGCCTTGCGATCCTCCGGCAGGTTGACGCCGCGCTGCTGCAGCAGATCGAGCAGAGCTTCCGGCGACTCCGGCAGCGGGCCGGTATCGTAGCCCTGCGCCTTCAGTGCGTTGAGCATCTGCCACAGCGACTGCGGCACGTTCAGGTTGTCGGCGCCGATGTTGTGCCGCCCCGGCGGGTGGTTGTAGTAGATGATTGCGACGCGCTTGTCCTGGTTCGGCAGTGTGCGCAGCTTCAGCCAGCGCTGGATGCGGCGCTGCTGACGCACGACCGCCTCGTCGAGCGGCTCGGACAGGGTCAGGCGGGCGCCGGTTTTGGAATCGGTTTTTGCGTTGGACGAGACGGCCAGCACTTCGGGCTGGGATACGCCCTGAAGTTCGGGCATGGCGACGCGATAGTGCACGCTGTCGGTGGGCAGGCCGTTGACGGATAGGGCGTAGAGATCGCGGTTGTAGTCGTCGAGGCGGATGCCGTTGAAGACCGGGACGTTGAACGCCTCCAGCTTACGGGTTACCGCTTCGCGTCCGTCACCGCCGCCGATGACGAAGCCCTGCAGCGAAAGAATGGCCCAGGGGGCGTTTTTCGGTGCCAGTGTGCCGATCTGCGTGGTGGCTTGCTCGCTGGCCGAACCCCAGGCGGCGAGCACGGACACGCACAGCAGTTCGACCCCCTGGCACAGACGCTGATGTAGCGACCAGTTGCCCGGCAGGTCACCGGTCTGGTGGTCGAGCAGGAACAGCGTGGGCCTGTCGTCGGCGAGGCTGTTCTGCAGTTGTGCTTCGTCGATCGGCTGCGTGTTCAGATAGAAACGGACCGGAGCCTGAGCGACCGGTGCCTTCAGGTCGGCAGAGTCCGGCAGTAGCAGGTACTGCCAGAGCATGGCGATATTCTCGGCATCGCGATTCTGCCAGTAGCCGCGTGCCTGCAGCCAGTGGGCGAATTGCGGGAACGCCTGTTGCTGCCGGGCGAGCCACTGCTCGAACGGCAGTTCGGTAGAGGGTCGGCTGGTCAGCTGTTTCAACGCCTCGTCGTCGAGTGCGTCGAATGTGCCACCCTGACTGTCCCGATGCAGCGCGAACAGGCGGCGGTCGCTGTGAAAGGCCAGCCGCGCCTGCCGTTCGGGCAGCGGCATCGTCAGCAGCCGTTCCACTTCGGTGCCGAACAGGCCGAGGTAGAGCACCTGGTCCACGTCGGCGAACAGGGCCTGCAGCTGGTCGTCGCTCAGCTCGTTTACCTGGGCCAGCGAGCGGATACGGATCTCCCGGTCGGGGTGGCGTTCCAGAAAACGGTGCGCGCCAGCCACCAGCACCGGCGCCGAACGGTCGGACACGATGGCCAGCGCGGTTTGCGCGGCCAGGGCAAGCGTTGGCTGACCGAGGGCCAGCAACAGGATGGTGAGTATCCCGCCCAGCCTCGGGGCGGAAAGGTCACGCAGTGATCGAAACAGGTTGCGCATGCAGACTCCTTGAATAATCCACACGCACAGGCAAGTAAACATGCAAATCCATACGCCGTCCGCTCTTCGAAGCCCAACGGGCTGCCGAGATGGGAGGCGTGAAAGATAATGCCGTTTCAGGGACACCCCGCCTGATGCGCATTGCGGGCGGCTTCCATAGCGAAGCGCGCCGTCTCGAGGCCGGTCTCCGGGCTTGGAAAAGAGGATCGGTAGCCGTTGATCGACACCGAATCCGGCAGCTGACGCCTTCCCATGGCCTTGGCCACAGTGGCGGGTTGTCAGCGGCACGCTTTTCATTACCGTTGCGGGGGCAGCGCAGGATTTTCACCTGACTTCCCGATTATCCGCCACGCCCGAATGGGCAGGCGGCACCTGCGAGAGGGCGAAGGTTACCTGTGGATGAGGGTGGGTGCAAATGTTGGGGGCTTGTCTGGCGGCGCATGACGTTGTCGATGTCGTCCCGCGCCGCTGTACCGCCTCAACCAAAATGTATTGAACGGCTTCCGAGATCCGGTCGATAGCCGCCGGCTACTCCGGCAGTCGCGACCGCCACTGCATCGTGAGCGTGCAGGCTCTCCTGATGTTCGACTCTGACCCAGAAATCGAGCATGCCTTCCCGGTTTGCCAGGATCTGTTTGATCCGTCTGGCCGCGTCTTCACAGAACATCAGGTTGCTGCCGTTCAGACGTGCGAATGCCTGTTCATCTTCGCGCTTCACCGCGGTTTGTACCGGGGTGCCGAGGGCGTTCTCGATTACCTCTATGATCTCCTCGATGGCGAAGGCCGGTGCATCGGCCGCCAGCTGTAGACGCATCTGTGCCCAGGAGCGCTGACTGTGTGGCGTTGCCAGCGAACCTTGTCTCAGCAGCCACTGTTGCACCTCCTCCATCGTCAACCGGGTGCGGCCCGCGAAGTCGTCGTCGAGCGCCTCGGCCAGCAACTGACGCGACAGAGAGGCGGAGCAGGGGCAGGTGCTGGAGTAGGGGATCGCCAGCTCCAGCTCGACCCTCGGTCGGCCGTCGCGCAGTTCGGCGTGAATAGCGCTCGGGTAGCGCTTCCAACCCCGGTGCTCGCTTTTCAGCGCAGCTCTTCGGGACAGATATTGAAAGCGGATCGACAACCCGGCAGACCGGCTTATCTCATGGTGCGACGCCAACTGACGGTGCAGAAATCCGCTGAGTGTTTCGGGGGATAGCGGCGTCTCCTCGGCTAGGTCTTCCAGCAGAAGATAGAGCCGCGACATGTGGATCCCCTTTACTTCTGGCCTGACGATATCGACATGGATATCGGCACTGCCCTGACAGGCGAGCGGACCGCGTCTTGACTCCAGCAGTTGAAAAGGCAGGGCCAGACCGGACATGCCGACCCAATCCAGAGTTGTCTTGATGGCGGCCCTGTCGGTTGTGGCGATATCGGGTATCGGGAAGTGGTTGGTGCAGAGAGTATTCATCTGTACGGTACGCGATCCTATTAAGTGTTATGTTATAAAGTAACAAAACAATATCGGCTTAGTACAGAGCGAACTGAAAACAGGGGAGGCCTTGTTAGGCAACACTGGCCAACTTGTCGACCAGCTGTGGCTTGATCTGCTCGACCCAGGTTTTAAGGCGCTCGTCGGTCAGCATCCCCTGGGTGCGCTGGTCGATCACCAGGCCGACGAAGCGGTCGCCGATGGCGGAGGCGGAGTAGTCGAAGGTATAGCCTTCGGTACTCCATTCGCCGATCAGCTCGGCGCCAAACATGGCGAAGGTTGTGTAGAGTGCCATCAGCGAACTGGCGAAGCGTTCGGAGTAGCGCTCCTGCGCGCCCAGACCAAAAAACGCGATCCGCTTGCCGCTCATATCCGGCTTACCCAGTAGCGCGAGGAACTCACCCCAGTTAGGTTCGAAGCAGCCGGAGATCCCGCTACTCGGAATGTCTCCCTCACCATAACTGGGCGTGCCGAGAATCAACGCGTCATAGTTGAGCATCTCGGCGGGCGTGATGCGATTAACGTTGAGCGGCTTATCGGCGATCTCATCACCCAGCAGCTTGTAGATCTTCTTCGCGATCAGACGGGTAGTGCCGGTCTCAGTACCGAAAAAAATCCCTATTTTACTCATGGGTTTACACCTTTCTGTATGAAACCTGACAGGGCGCGGGACGCATCCACAGCACAGCGGTCGGCGTTTGTCGGGCTTGTGATAAAAAACGTGAATTTCAACAGTCAGCTGCAACGGATATACCAAGCTGCCGCATGACTTGCTGGATCCCGAGTTACCGATTAACTTCAGTTGGCTGGTAAAAGGAAGCGATGGAACCCCTGTTTGCGGGTACTGTCAGCGTTAAGGGCAATGATCGATAGGGAGTGTTATGGCCGATAGCAAAGTTAGTGCGTCTATCTTGGGCGTATTCCTGTTGGCGGCAGCCGCGGTATTGGGATACCAGCTCAGTGATGCGGCGATCCGATTCAAGCAGCTGGATCGCAGCGTGACGGTTAAGGGCCTGGCCGAGCGGGAGTATCCGGCCGATGTGGTGATCTGGCCAATCCAGTACATCGTGGCCAGCAATAACCTGGAGCAACTGTACGGCGAGCTGGATCGGCAGGCGGAGAGTATTCGCGCCTTTCTGCTGCTGGGCGGGATCGAGCCTGGAGAGATCAGCGACTCGCCCCCTGCAATCACCGACAAATCGGCGCAGCAGTACGGCAGTAACAACGGCGCCGAATTTCGCTATACGGCGCTGCGCACGGTCACTGTTTACTCCACCAATATCGATCGGGTTCGCTCGGTCATGGAGGGGTTGTCGCAGCTGGGACGCCAGGGCATCGTCCTCAGCGGCAATGAGTATCAGTCGAAGCCGGACTACCTGTTTACCCGGCTTAACGAGATCAAACCCGGTATGATCGAAGAGGCAACGCGCAATGCGCGCGAAGTGGCGCAGAAGTTCGCCTCCGATTCGGATAGCCAACTGGGCAAGATTCGCAAGGCCTCGCAGGGCCAGTTTTCGATCGCCGATCGAGACAAGAACAACCCCCATATCAAGCAGGTAAGAGTGGTATCGACCGTCGAGTACTATCTTTCCGATTGAGCCATCCGATACCGACGCTGGATGTTAGGCATTTGGTGGCTCATGAGACCGTTAACAGGGATGGGTATGCGTCATGAAGCGTGACTTGGAGATCCGGGTAATGACCCCGGATGAGATCGACATGATGGTGGAGTGGGCCGCCCAGGAGGGGTGGAATCCCGGCCTGAACGATGCCGCCTGCTACCGCCTGGCCGACCCCAATGGCTTTTTAGTGGGGCTGTACGGGGGACAACCGGTGGCCACCATCTCCGTGGTGCGTTATGGCGCTGAGTTCGGCTTTCTTGGCTTCTACATGGTCAAACCGGAATTTCGTGGGCGCGGCTTCGGTCTCGCGATCTGGCAGGCGGGTCTGGCCTATCTCGAAGGCTGCACGGTAGGGCTCGACGGTGTCGTGGCGCAGCAGGACAACTACCGGCGCTCTGGGTTCGAGCTGGCCTGGCGCAATATCCGCTTCGAAGGGCGTGGGTTGGGGAATCAGCCGGTGGATGCCGACATAGTGCCGCTGCACAGCCTGAGTTTTGATCGGTTGCACGCCTATGACAGCGCCTTCTTCCCGACCGCGCGCGATCAGTTCCTGCGTCAATGGACCACCCAACCTGGACACCGTGCCGTCGCTATTGTCGAGGCGGGCAAGCTGGTCGGTTATGCGGTGCGCCGGCTCTGTCGCCAGGGCTACAAGATCGGGCCTTTGTACGCCGACCGTGCCGAGCTGGCGGAGCGGCTGTTCCAGCACCTGGCCGGCAGTCTGGGCAGTGCCGATCACATCTATCTCGATGTGCCGGAGGTCAATGCCGAGGCGGTCGCGCTGGCGCAACGGCACGGCATGTCGCTGTCGTTCGAAACCGCCCGTATGTACAAGGGGCCGGCACCGGAGTTGCCCTTGGATCGACTATTCGGCGTGACCTCGTTCGAGATCGGCTAGAATCCCGCCCGTTAACCGGATAGATGGATTGAGATTAAAAGGAGAAGGCGTTGGCCGGTACCAGTTTGTTAGCACTGCTAGACGATATTGCCACGCTGCTTGACGACATTGCACTGATGTCGAAGATGGCGGCGAAGAAAACCGCAGGTGTGCTGGGTGACGACCTGGCACTGAATGCCGAGCAGGTGTCGGGCGTGAAGGCCGACCGGGAGCTGCCGGTGGTCTGGGCCGTATTCAAGGGCTCGGTACTGAACAAGTTGATCCTGGTGCCAGCGGCGCTGCTGATATCCGCGATTGCGCCCTGGCTGATCACACCCTTGCTGATGATTGGCGGCGCCTATCTCTGCTTTGAAGGGTTCGAGAAGGTGCTGCACAGTATCAAGCCGGACAGGGCGGCACATGAGCAGGAGCTGAAGGCGATCGCCGATCCGAATGTGGACCTGCTGGCGTTCGAGCGAACCAAGATCAAAGGCGCCATACGCACCGATTTCATCCTCTCGGCGGAGATCGTGGTGATTGCGTTGGGTACCGTTCAGAGCGCCGCCTTTGGTGTGCAGGTGGCGGTGGTGTCGACCATCGCGCTGCTGATGACCGTTGGGGTTTATGCGCTGGTGGCCGGCATCGTCAAACTCGACGATGCCGGCCTCTATCTGGTGAAAAACGGCCAGTCTGGTGGGCGGGCCGCGCTGGGACGTTTTCTGCTGCGTCTGGCCCCCTACTTGATGAAAACGCTGTCGGTGGTGGGCACTGCGGCCATGTTCCTGGTCGGCGGCGGCATACTGCTGCATGGCATACCGGGTTCGCATGACTGGCTACACCATCTGGCCGAGTCGGCGGGAAACCTGCCGGCGGTGGGCGTCATCGTACACGGTATCGTACCCACGCTGATCAATGCCCTGGCCGGTATCATCGCCGGAGCTTTGGTGTTCACGGTGGTGGAGTATGTAATCCATCCGCTGCTGCGGCGGACGCACTAGGTCGAACGATACAAGCAGGCAGGTATAAACAGGGAGATTCGGATGGCACTTCAGACGCTTTTGGGTACACAACTACCGATCGTGCAGGCGCCGATGGCCGGTGCTCAGGGCAGCGCGCTGGCGATAGCGGTCTGCAATGCCGGAGGCTTGGGCTCGCTGCCCTGTGCGATGCTCAGCGCCGAGCAGATCGAGCGGGAAGTGGCGGCGATCAAAGCCGCTACCGATCGGCCATTTAACCTGAACTTCTTCTGTCACACACACCCTGAGCCAGATGCGGAGCGCGAGGCGGCCTGGCGGCGGCGCTTGGCTCCCTATTACGCCGAGTTCGGCATCGACCCTGAAACAATCCAACCGGGTGCCGGGCGGCAGCCATTCAGTGTCGAGATTGCGGATCTTGTCGAAGCGCTGCGGCCACCGGTGGTCAGCTTCCACTTCGGCTTGCCGGACCCGGCGTTGCTGGGTCGAGTGAAAGGCTGGGGCAGCCGGGTGCTGTCGTCGGCGACGACGGTGGAGGAGGCGCTCTGGCTCCAGCAGCGTGGCGTGGATGCGATCATCGCTCAAGGCGCGGAAGCCGGCGGTCATCGTGGCATGTTCCTTACCGAGGAACTGAGCACCCAGCTCGGTACCTTTGCCCTGGTGCCGCAGATTGTTGCCGCTGTCCGGGTCCCGGTTATCGCGGCCGGAGGCATTGCCGATGCAGCGGGCGTGACCGCCGCCATGAAACTGGGGGCGCAGGGCGCGCAGATTGGTACCGCCTACCTCTGCTGCCCCGAGTCGACCATTTCCGATATCCACCGCGAGGCGTTGATGAGCAGTGCCGCTCGGCATACCGCGCTGACCAACCTGTTCAGCGGACGCCCGGCGCGGGGCATTATGAATCGGGTGATGCGCGAGCTGGGACCGATCTGTGCCGATGCACCGGCGTTCCCCACGGCAACGACCGCCATCGCTCCGCTCAGGGCCGCGGCCGAAGCCAAGGGCTCGGGTGATTTTTCTCCGCTCTGGTCGGGGCAGAATGCTAGCGGTTGCCGCCCGATCCCGGCTGCTGAGCTGACCCGGCAACTGGCAGCGGGTGTCGACTGATCGCCATCCGCCTACCGGTTTCTAATTAGTAGTTCCAGTGCGCGGCGGCCAGGTAGCTGTCCATGCTGGCGCCGGTAACGGCGGGCACCGCGCCGGCAAGCAGCTGATCTCTCAACTCAGCATCGGCCAAGTACTGGTTAAGGCCGGCGACGTTGTTGTTGAGTGACACGTCGTCCTGCACTGGTTGGCCAAATCCAATGTCACCGCCAAGCAACGCGAACTGGTACTGGTCCACGGCGTTGTAGCTGTCCATGGTCTCGGCCACCTGGTCGAAGGTGTAACGTTCACCGGTGGCTTCTGCCACAATCTGCAGGAACAGGTCGTCACCGAGGGTGGCGAGGGTGTAGTTGAGCAGATCCAGATTGGCGTTCAACGACTCCCCATCATTGATCGGCGTACCGAACTCTTCGTCGACACTAGCGAACACTTCGAACTCCGGAAACTCGCTCGATGCAATCGCGGTGGTAGCAAAGTCATGGGGCCTCGGATCGGCCAGTGCGGCTAAGCGATCGTCCTCGTCGTAGCGGAGCTGCAACTCTTCGTTCAGGGCGGTCAGCGAGTTCTCTAGAGAGGTGCCGTTTTGTACCGACAGGTCGTACCAGTTATCGGCAGCGGAAACAGACGTGGCCGCAATACCGCAGGCCAGCATCAACCCTGCCAGCGTTGCCGTGTATAGGCTCGTTCTTGATTCCAACATTGTCTGTTCCCCCTTTTTTGGGTTTGTCTGTGTAGCGCCTAACCTGAGTATAGGGCTAGGATATTCTGCCGAAAGCCAGGGTGAGCAGGAGTCCTTTTGCCTGCAGCCGACAGGATCCACTGGATAACCCGGCTGTCACCAGTCTGTTGATCGGTATCGGTTTTTGAATGAACCCGGAGCGGCACAGCCATAACCGAATGAGAAAGTTTCATAATTCGATTGCAGCCAAAAAATACCGCATTATCTCATTCGCCTGGACAGAGGGGGCGCTTGGATGGAATTTGACGTGCTGATGCAGCGGATTCGTGCCTGTAAGCTCTGTGCCGAGCACCTGCCGTTGGGCCCCCGGCCGATACTCCAGGCAGCACCGTCGGCACGTATTCTGATTGTCGGGCAGGCACCGGGGCAGGTCGCGCATAAAGCCGGACGCCCGTTTGACGATGCCAGTGGCGATCGTTTGCGGGAGTGGCTGGGGATCTCGCGTGAACAGTTTTACGACACTAGCCAGATCGCTATCTTGCCGATGGGGTTCTGTTATCCGGGGCGGGGGCGGTCCGGTGATTTGCCGCCTCGACCCGAGTGCGCACCGGCCTGGCGACAAGAGCTGATGGCCCACCTGGGTTCGATCGAGCTCACGCTGGCGCTGGGGCAATACGCCCAGCGGTACTGTTTTGGCGCTGACGGACAGTCACTGACCGAGCGGGTGAAAAACTGGCAGTCCCGCGGACCAGCGCTGTTCGCGTTACCCCACCCAAGCCCGCGCAACAACCTTTGGCTGGCGCGCAACCCTTGGTTCGAGAGTGAGCTGATACCGGCACTGCGCCTGCGTGTTGCCGACCTGCTAGATTGACCGCTCATTGGAGGAGAGAAGATGAAAATCGCGATACTTGATGACTATCAGGATGTGGTGCGTGATCTGAGTGCTTTTGAACTGCTGAAAGGTCATGAGGTCCAGGTGCTGAATCGCAGTTTTGCCGATCCGGCCGAGTTGGCGGCCAGGGTTGCAGATGTAGAGGCACTGGTGCTGATACGGGAACGCACGGAGATCACCGCTGAACTGCTGTCGAAACTGCCCAGCCTGAAACTCATCAGCCAGACCGGAAAGATCAGCAATCACCTGGATCTGGACGCCTGCACCGCTGCCGGTGTTGCGGTTGCCGAAGGTATCGGCTCGCCGGTGGCGCCTTCGGAGCTATGCTGGGCTCTGGTCATGGCGGCGTCGAGGCACTTGCCGGCCTATGCCCGGAACATGCAACAGGGGCTGTGGCAGGACTCGGGGTCTCTGGGACTTGGTCGTACGCTCAGTGGTCTGACCTTCGGCATCTGGGGCTATGGCAAGATCGGCCAGCGTGTGGCCCGGTATGCCCAGGCATTCGGCATGCGCGTGCAGGTCTGGGGCAGTGAGCCCTCGCGCCTTCAAGCGGAAAAGGACGGTTACAGTGCCGCCCATTCACGCGAGGCGTTCTTTGAAACCTCGGATCTGCTCTCCCTGCATTTGCGCCTTAATGATGCCACTCGTCATCTGGTCCGGCGGGAGGATCTGGCACGGATGCCGCCGGATGCCTTGTTCGTGAATATCAGCCGTGCCGAGTTGGTTGCCCCCGGTGCTCTGGTGAGCGCATTGCGCGCGGGGCGCCCCGGTTTTGCCGCAGTGGATGTGTTCGAAGTGGAGCCCGCGCACCCCGATACCGAACCGTTGCTGGGGATGCCCAATGTGCTCTGCACGCCGCATCTGGGCTACGTGGAGAAGAACAGTTACGAACTCTATTTCAGTAAGGCGTTTGAGAACGTGGTGAACTACGCTCAAGGCGCACCCAGCAATATTGCCAACCCGGAGGTGCTGCCGGTCGCCTGAAGGTCAACACTCCGCATCGGAGGGGGCTCGCCGTCCCGATATATTCCGGTTGGAGGTGGATCGCGGTGAAAAGCCCCCGGTGCATTTTATCGATGAGCCAAAACGACTCAGTCTCTATTGCGAATGATGAAAACGAGGATCGCCTTGAAAGCTCTGCCAGTCACGACACTTCTGTTAGCCTGCCTGCTGCTGTTGCAGGGTTGCGCCGACGACAAACTAAGCCCGTTATCGCCGCAGGCTACGATTCTTGCCTTTGGCGACAGTCTTACCGCCGGCTATGGCGTGGATGAGGCGGATAGCTATCCCAGCGTGCTTGCCCAACTGAGCGGACGGCGGGTGGTAAACGCCGGTGTGTCCGGCGAAGTGACCGCCCAAGGTTTGCAACGGCTGGCGATGATACTGGAGCGGGAACGACCGGCACTGATGATCCTGCTCGAGGGGGGCAACGATATTCTACGCAACCTTGATCAGGAGCATACCCGTGACAACCTGCAACAGATGATCGAACTGGCCCGGGCCAGGGGGGTAGAGGTGGTGTTGGTCGGTGTGCCGAGAAAGAATCTGTTCTCCGACGCTGCGCCCTTTTACACGGAGCTGGCCGAGCGGTATGAACTGCCCTTTGCTGAATCGACGGTGGCGGAGCTGCTACGCAGCCCAGGTTACAAATCGGATCAGGTGCATTTTAACGCCGAGGGTTATCGCCGGCTCGCCCAGT
Source organism: Marinobacterium zhoushanense (assembly GCF_014641945.1). Taxonomy (GTDB): domain Bacteria; phylum Pseudomonadota; class Gammaproteobacteria; order Pseudomonadales; family Balneatricaceae; genus Marinobacterium_D; species Marinobacterium_D zhoushanense. The sequence goes on along the minus strand of NZ_BMIJ01000001.1, from coordinate 90,963 downwards.
CAATGTATGAACTGCTCAAGGAGGAGGGGGCTCTCTAACAGGCTGGCGCCGGCTTCATGTCAAATCGAAAAACTATGGGGAGATGAAGATGAAATGGAATGTATATCTGTCGGGTGAGATACACACCGACTGGCGTGAGCAGATTATCGAGGGCTGCCGTGTTGCCGATCTGCCGGTGGAGTTTACCTCCGCAGTGACCAATCATGACGCCAGCGATGCCGCCGGCGATCTGCTCGGCGAAGAGTCGAGTAATTTCTGGCGCGACCATAAGTCGTCCAAGGTGAATGCGATACGGACCAAAAACCTGATCGAACGCTGCGACATCGCCGTGGTGCGTTTCGGTGACAAGTACAAGCAGTGGAACGCAGCCTTCGACGCCGGTCATCTCGCCGCACTCGGCAAACCCTACATCACCCTGCACGGTGCCGACATCATCCATCCGCTGAAAGAGGTCGACGCTGCAGCAATGGCCTGGGCGCAGACACCCCAGCAGGTGGTCGAGATCCTCAGCTACGTGATCAGCGCCAAGTAATACGGGTTCAAGGCCCTGACACCGGAGAGGCGCACGGGGTGTGCCTCAGCAATCCGGAATAGGGCCGGGCACAGACAGCGCGGCAGGTGATCGAGCTGCTTGAATGCGTTGCCTGTGCCCGTAGACGATCCGTGACTTACTGTTTGATGCAATCGGGGCAGTAGGTCACCTGCGGGTGAAACATCTTCACGTCATACCGTGCGGCACCGGGATTGGAGTAGGAGCCGATGTACTGCAGGGTCGCTTTCGCAGGCATATGCGAGCATTCAGATTCGTGGATCTGATTGCCGACATCGTTCTTCGCTTCAAGGTCCAGATAATATTTAGCCATGGCCGTTATTCCTCACTGTAGTTAACGTGAATTAGTTAACGTGTATCGGTTCACGTGCATTCCTGTTATCCGTTGGCCCGGCACCGCTTGGGCAGGCCGTTGGCCGGTGACATGGCCGGGTGTGCAGTGGATGCTCCACACCCCCGAACCGAGCTATGACACAGGGGGACGAAATGTCGTAACGGTGTCGGCTGCCATGTTGATCAGGAGTGGCAAGTCGTGTGCCAGTTGGGAAGTCAATAGGCTTGGCGTTGAATTTGAGATATCAGAAAAGGGTTTATTGATTGAAATCAATAAATTAAACAGCTGAGTCTGATTTGGTGCGAAAACACTCGGATCTGCAGACCTGCTGTCAGTGTGGCGACTATGTCGGGTATAGGTCGACAAATGTAGATTTGTTGACATGGATCAATGCTGTGTACGAGGGACTGTTGTTGATAGAGAGGAGTGCCCGGCGTGGCCGCCGGGTATCGGGATTAACGTTCGCGGGGTTCTTCGTCGGACCCATTCTGTTGCGCGTTGTCTGCCGGAATTTGCTCGTCCGGCACGGTTGTGTCCCCGCCGCACTCCTCTTCGATGTAGCGATTCAGGTACTCGGTGCCGCGTTGGGTGGTGTTGGTCAGCCAGAGCACGACCAGTGCACCAAACGCCAGGACATAGATCGCATAGGTTTGAAAAATCAGTGCCAGGATGACGATCGCCGGCATGATGAACCAGAGCGACTTCTTGGTGCGCTTGCGCAGGTTCTCCCTCAGCTCTTCGGCCTTGGCTCTGTCGGTCAGTCCCGCTTTTTTCAGCGATTCGCATAGGGAGTGGTATTCACGTTCTCGGCGGCGGGCCATGCGCCCGAAGGGATCATTCAGTTTCATGCTATCGGTTTGATTTCATTCACTTGATGGACTTAACAGCATAGTACATCTTCTATGCTCATCTGTCCGGTGACATATCGACTATCCTAACTGAAAGCATCGGCCGGACGAGGTAGAAGATGAAAAAACTGAAGAACGAGAAGGAGCTGGTCAAGAAAGCGATTGCCGAGGGTGTCAGGTATGGCGAGGAACGCGGCGCGGTGGTATTCGAGCCGGGTGACTCCGCCGACCTCAAGATCGAATACATCTATCGCCTGCTGGTGCATGACAAGGTGATCCAGCCGATGCCGGAGGAGCAGGTCTCCCAGCAAACCATGCGTCATCGCTTGGCGCTTTGGGCGTCGCATCTCTAAATGTGCCCCTGTCATCAGGGCGAGGAGGAATGATGAACATCGACCAGGCATTGATGGATCCGGCACAGGTATTTGATGAACCGGGGGATGTCCTGGAAGAGGCGTCGCTCAGCCGGGAGGAGAAGATCAAGATCCTGCGGCGTTGGGAGTTCGATGCCCGCGAGCGGGAGGTCGCGGAGGAGGAGAATATGGCCGGCGTACAGGATAGCCGGCTGGGCGATATACTGGCCGCGCTTAACCGTCTGGGAGCGACCGACGAGAACAGCCATTCACCGCCCACCAAACAGGGCGGTGAATAGCACTGTTGATTAGCCTTCCAGTTTCCAACGCAGGGTTTCGCCTGCGCGTAGCGGTACGATGATGTCGTCACCGAACGGCATCTCGGCCGGCACTTCCCAAGGGGTCTTGACCAGCGTGATGCTGTCCGTGTTGCGCGGACGACCGTAGAAGTCGGCGCCGTAATGGCTGGCGAAACCTTCCAGCTTGTCGAGAATGCCCAGGTCTTCGAAGATCTCGGCGTAGAGCTCGATCGCTGCGTAGGCGCTGTAGCAGCCGGCACAACCGCAGGCGCTCTCCTTGGCGCCCTTGGCGTGCGGAGCAGAGTCGGTGCCGAGGAAGAACTTGCTGCTGCCGCTGACCACCGCGTCCTTCAGCGCCTGCTGGTGAACGTTGCGCTTGAGGATCGGCAGACAGAACAGGTGCGGGCGAATACCGCCGACCAACATGTGGTTGCGGTTATAGGCCAGGTGCTGCACGGTGATGGTGGCCGCCACATTGTCGCCATGGGCGTTAACGAATGCGGCCGCGTCGCCGGTGGTGATATGCTCGACCACCAGCTTCATATTGCTGTGGCGTCCCGCCAGCGGTGTCAGAATCTCATCCAGAAAACGCTTCTCACGGTCGAAGATATCGACATCGCTGTGGGTGACTTCGCCATGCACCAGCAGCGGCATGCCATGCTCGGCCAGGGCATCGCAGACTGCATCAAGTTTACCCAGATCGGTGACACCCGAGTCGGAGTTGGTGGTAGCGCCGGCCGGGTAGAGCTTCACCGCCGCGATTTTACCGGTGGCCGCGGCCTCGGCAATCATCGCCGGGGTGGTGTTGTCGGTCAGGTACAGGGTCATCAGCGGTTCGAAGACAATACCTTCGGGAACCTGTGCCAGAATGCGCTCGCGATAGGCCAGGGCCTGTTCGGCGTTGACCACGGGGGGCTTCAGGTTGGGCATGACAATGGCCCGACCCATCTGACGTGCTGTGGCCGGTACGATGTGTTCGAGCACTGCACCGTCACGCAGGTGAAGGTGCCAGTCGTCGGGGCGGGTCAGGGTCAGGCGTTCGGTCATGGGGCTATTCCAGTGCAGTGTCCAAGTGTATGTATAGAGCGGCAGTGATTATAGACAATCTCGCTAATCGAGTCTCGGCGGGTATCTATCGGTGACTCCTTCTCTACCTGAGTTGCCGGTCAATTGCGCAAGATCGGTCAAGAAGCCGGCTCGAGGGACGGGCACACTGGCTCCGCATGAGAGGGATAGCCGTGAACGACATAGTAGCGACACAGTACGACGACAGGTTTCAAAGGGTATTCGACTATATCGACCGACACCTGGATGAACCATTGAGCGTGGAGCAGCTAAGCCAGGTGGCGAGCTTCTCCAAGTTTCATTTTCACCGTCAGTTTGCCGCCTACACCGGCGTCAATGTGTCGCGCTATGTACAGCTGCTGCGGCTTAAGCGCGCTTCTTATCGTCTGGTGTTCGTCGAGCAGCAGCCGGTGATCGAGATCGCACTGGACGCCGGGTTTGAGAACCCGGAATCCTTTTCCCGGGCGTTCAAGAAGGCGTTTGGCCAAACCCCCTCTCAATTTCGGCGCAGCCCGGCATGGCACATTTGGACGGAGCGCTATCAATTCCAGAAAAGAGAGCGGAGACAGGAAATGGACGTGGATATTATCGAGTTTGAGGAGACCCGGGTGGCAGTATTGGAACATCGCGGCAGTCCGGCGTTGGTCAACGACTCGGTCAAGGTGTTTATCGACTGGCGCAAGAGTACGGGCCTGTCGCCGGTGGCGAGCAGCGACAATTTCGGTATCGCCTATGACGACCCGAACACGACGGAGCCGGAGCAGTTTCGCTTCGATCTCTGCGGCGAGGTGGTAGAGCCGGTGCCGGAGAACCCACAGGGCGTGATTAACAAGGTGATCCCGGCGGGGCGCTGTGCCCGCTTGCGTCATGTCGGCCCGCATATGGGGTTGGGCGAGTGCGCCTACTACCTGTATCGGCAGTGGCTGCCGGAGAGTGGCGAGGAGCTGCGCGACTTCCCGCTGTTTTTTCTGTACCACAATCTGGTGACGGATACGCCGGAACATGAGCTGGTGACCGATCTCCTGCTGCCGCTGAAGTGAGGGGGCAACTGAGCCGGACTCGTTGAGTTGAGGATGTGGCGGGATGGCATAGACTGGTAATAGAGATCACTGCCAGAGGGGAACCGTCATGACCATGGCTGCCACGCTGAAGAGTTATATCCAGGGTCGGGGCGTCGACTATGAAGTGCTGACCCATCCACTCACCGAGTCCAGCCACGAAACCGCAGAAGCGACGCCGGTCGATGAGGGCCACCTGGCCAAGGCGGTGCTGATGCAGGATGTCGAGGGTGTGGTTCTGGTTGTGATACCGGCGGATGCCTGGGTTGACCAGCATGCCGTATCCAAGGAACTGGATCGAGACCTGGTGTTAGCAGACGAGGAGGAGAGTGGTGGTTACTTCCCCGATTGCGAACGTGGCGCCATACCGGCGATCGGCCCCGCTTATGGGATCCAAACCCTGGTCGATTACGAGCTGGAGAGCCTGGCCTGGGTCTGCTTCGAAGCGGGCGATCACCGTACTTTGCTCAGGGTGCGTACTGCCGGATTTTTTGAGCTTCTGGCCAGCGCCCGGCGCGGGCGGTTCAGCCATGCGAATTGAGTGTTGGACGTTTTCTGTTCTGTATTCTTAGTTAAATTAACTGCTTTCTGTATAATGCCTGGTCTGATTAATCCGGAAGACCCCGGATGCCCATGCTAAAAACCTGGCTTTATCCGGCTTGGTCTCTATCCAAGGTACAGTTCAAGATGACGAAACCCTCTCCACTGGCGCTGGCTCCGCTTGCGCTATTTCTGTTGTTTTTTGTCGGTAGCGGTCTCTGGTATCAAGCCCAGGGTGTCGATTTCGCTTTCTACCAGATCTCGGCTCCGGTGGCGATTCTGCCCGCTATTGTGCTGGCGATCCTGCTGGCGCGCGGCCCGCTTAACGAGCGGATCAACACCTTTATCAGCGGTGTCGGCGACAACACCATCATCACCATGGTGCTGATCTATCTGCTGGCCGGTGCATTTGCCAGCGTGGCCAAGGCAGTAGGTGGTGTCGATGCCACCGTTAACTTCGGCCTCAGCGTAATCCCGCCCGAGCTGGTTTTGCCGGGTCTGTTTGTCATTACCGCGTTTGTCGCCACCTCCATGGGCACGTCGATGGGCACCATCGCCGCGATTGCGCCAATCGCCGTGGGCGTTGCCGATGCCACCGCGCTGTCGTTGCCGTTGACCGTGGCTACGGTGATCGGCGGTGCCATGTTTGGCGACAACCTGTCGATCATCTCCGATACCACCATCGCCGCCACCCGCACCCAGGGCTGCGCCATGCGTGACAAGTTCCGTCTGAACTTCAGGATCGCGCTACCGGCGGCTCTGCTGACGCTGGTCTGGCTCTGGCTGCAGAGCAGTGCCGCCCGGGTTGAAGCCCCCGGTGATTACGAGCTGATTCGCGTACTGCCCTATGTGGCAGTGCTGGTGTTGGCCGTGCTGGGCGTCAATGTGATGCTGGTGCTGTTTGTCGGCATACTGCTTGCCGGAGGCGTCGGCTTGGCGCTGGTGCCGGAGTACAGCGTGGCCCAGTGGTCCAAGGATATCTATGCCGGTTACACCGGTATGCAGGAGATCCTGATCCTGTCGTTGCTGATCGGTGGCTTGGGGCTGCTGATGAAGACTCAGGGCGGACTCGCCTGGGTTTCCAATCTGATCGACCGTATCAGCAGGATGGGTAAGCGTGAGCCGGGGCGTCGCAGTGGCGAGCTGAGCATCGCGGCGGCGGTGTCATTGACCAACCTCTGTACAGCCAACAACACGGTGGCGATCCTGCTCGCAGGTTCCCTGGCCAAGGATATCGCCGAGCGTCACGATGTGGACCCGCGTCGCAGTGCCAGCCTGATCGATATCTTCAGCTGCGTGGTACAGGGGCTGATCCCCTACGGTGCCCAGGTGCTGCTGGCGGCCTCCATCGCCAAGCTGTCGCCGCTGCAGCTGATCGGCAGCATCCACTATTGCTGGCTGTTGGGCCTGGTGGCCCTGGCCGCGATTCTGGTCGGCTTTCCAAAATCGCGCAGCGTGCAGGCAGCGGACGCTGTCGCCTGATGGCCGCGCTTTACCTTTTATTCCCCCTTGAGCTGCTTGACCAGTGCGGCAGGCAGCTCTGACAGGGTCAGGGTATTGTTGTTCGGGTTGAAGGTGATGTTCTTGCCCAGCGACTCGTTGGAGAAACTGATTGAGACATCGCGGCTGCGCCCGCTGTAGCGGATGTAGCGCTTGAGGCTGTTGCGGTCGGGGATGAAGGACTCCTTGATCTCCGGCGCCCGTTCCTCGATATAGCGGTCCAGTCCGGTGGGGGCCTGACTCTCAATCTCGCCGGACAGTTCGCGGTAGTTCACCGTTTCGCCATTTTTGCCCTGTTCCATGCAGTACTCGGCCACTTCCTTGCGGTAGCGTTTGGCATTCTCCTCCGGCATGTCGCGGCTGTAGTCGTCCACTATCGCCATGAAACGCTCGGTATCTTCGGTGGTGTTCACGGTATCGGTGAAACAGACGAAATCGAGCATCAGCCCCTGCATCGGCCGGTCGCCGAAGCCGAAGCTGACGGTCAGGTACTTCTTCTCGCCGGGCTGGTTGACCTGGTCCAGGTTCAGGCTGGCGCAGAACCCCATCTTGGAGAAGTCCAGGTACTCGCTAGGCTGGGGACGGTTATCACCATTGATCGCCAGGCCGTCGAACTGGCGCAGCTGAGCCAGCCAGAGGATGCGCCCGGCCTCCTGCTCGTCGACGGCAAACAGCCAGTAGCCGTCGCTCTCCACGTCCTGCTCCTCCAGTGCAATCGCCAGGTACTCGATCGCTTTCTGGCTGAAGGAAACCAGGTTCAGCGTATCGCCGAGCCAGTTCACCACCAGCCCCTTGAACACTCCGGCACCCTCGTCGGTAAAACAGCCGTAGCGCTTGCTGGCGCGGCGGGCGAACAGCGGCTTGATCTCGCTGAGCAGGCTCGCGGCGTTGTCGCTGACCTCCAGCGGTTTGTCGCTGAGGCTGTAGGATTTGTCGCCGCTTTCGCGGGTCAGGCGGTGGATGATCGCTTGGCTGACGGACATGAACGCTCCTGCTGCGGTTTGAACAGGGGCGCGATTATACCTCAGTGTCGGTTGAAATCTGTATCGGGGTTGTAGCGGGACGCGCGTTGCGGGCAGAGCCGGGCGATCTTGCCCAGCATGGCTTGGTAGTGACTGCCTTCCCAGTACACCTGGCGGCAGTCGTCGCAGCGATAGAAGGGCGGTTGGATGCCGCTACGGTCCGGCGGCAGGTTGTTTGTTACCTCCTCCTCGCTTGCTGCGGATACGTGACCATTGCAGCGTATGCAGCGACAGAAGGGATCGATCGATGTGCACAGGTCCAGCCGCTGGATCAGCCCTTCCAGCATGACCGGGTGGGGCCGATGGCGCAGGTAGCAGCCGTGGGTGATCTCGCGTCGCATCAGCAGCGCCCGGTCACGGGTCAGCAGGATGCGGTGCTGCTCGGCACTGATCCTGGCCAGTTCGGCGTCATCCCACTCCGGGTTGTACAGGGTGTCGAAGCCGAGCATACGCAGATCGCGCACCAGACGCCCGAGATGAGCGTCGGCGATAAAGCGGATGTTGCGTAATGGGGTGGGGCGCACCCGGAGCAGTGGGGCGATATCCAGGCGTTCGAAGCAGGGATAGACGCTGATCCGCTCGCCACCCTTGACCCTTTGCTCCAGGTCTACTGAGCGGCCATCGATCAGGATCAACTCCACTTCAGTATGGGGTACACCGCATAGCTCGATCAGATGTCGAACCGGTGCCGGTGCGACGAACTGACAGTACTGGTCGCGCATCTGCTGTGCCTTGGGCAGGAAGTCGTTCAGCTCGGCGTAGAAGCGGAGCCGGGCGGTTTGCTTGCTCATGCGGGGGCCGACAAAGATGGGTTCCGGTGGTGATTCTCACTATAGTGCATGTGGCACCTTATAATCGTGGATGGTGAAATAAGGATCGGCGGTCTTCAATGGAGTGGAAAAGGACGATGGATGAACGGCATATCGAATTTCTGAGCAAGGAGATGGAGTCGCGGCGCGAGGATATCCAGGCCCGTGTGCTGCGCGTGGAGAATGATATGCGCTATGGTCTACTCAGCATCGGTGGTCTCTGGGCATGGCTGTTAACGCACAACACAGGCCAGGAGAGCGGAATCTACCGCCTGGATCTGGCGGTATGGCTGCCGTTGCTGCTGGCGCTGTTTTTCATGGCGAAGTGGATCGTTCAGGATCAGCGGATCAGGGGCATTTCGCTGTACATCGAACGTGTGGAAATGCTGCTGCAGCTACCTGAAGGGGCGGGCTGGGAGTCCAATCGTCATCTGTACTCGCGCAATGGCCTGGCCTGGGTCACGCACGGGTTCTGGACGCTGCTGATCATCCTCAACCTGGCGGTCGCCTGTTACCTGTCATGAAACGGGATGCCGGCTCGCAGTCCAGTTAGCCCCCGCTTTAACCACCAAAGTCGTCGTAGCGGATGTTCTCGGCATCGACACCCAGGCTATCGAGCATTTTGAGCACCGCCTTCAGCATCGGTGGCGGGCCGCAGAGGTAGTACTCGCAATCTTCCGGATTCGGATGTTCGCCGAGATAGCGGTCATACAGGACTTCGTGGATGAAACCGGTATCGCCCTGCCACTCCTCCTCTGGACGTGGGTCCGACAGTGCCACGTACCAGCTGAAGTTGTCGTGCTCCTGCTGCAGCTGGTCGAAATCCTCGACGTAGAACATCTCGCGGCAGTTCCTGGCGCCATACCAGAAGCTGATCTTGCGCTTTGAATCGAGTCGTTTGAGCTGATCGAAGATATGCGAGCGCATCGGTGCCATGCCGGCGCCGCCGCCGATGAAGATCATCTCGTGGTCGGAATCCTCGGCGAAAAACTCGCCAAAGGGACCTGCGATCTCCACCTCATCACCCGGCTTCAGACTGTACATGTAGGAGGAGACGATACCCGGGGGCACACCGTCGGCTGCCTTGGGGGGCGGCGTGGCCAAGCGGACGACCAGTACCACAACGCCTTTTTCGTCGACATAGTTGGCCATCGAATAGGCTCTACTGTGAGGTTCGTCGGCACTAGACTCGAGTTGCCAAAGGCCAAGGCGTTCCCACTCCTCGTGGTAGCGTTCATCTATATCGAAGTCGCTGTATTTGACCTGATAGGGGGGGCAGGTGGCCTGGATGTAGGAGCCGGCGCGAAAGTCGAGGGATTCGCCCTCTGGCAGTGCCAGGGTGATCTCCTTCATCAGCGTGCCGACGCAACGGCTGGATTTAAGTTGGCAGTGCCAGTGTTTGACCCCGAACACATCGTCCGGCACCTGTAGTTCGAGGTCGTCGTGCACGGTCATCTGGCAGGCTAGCCGGGTGCCATCACGTATCTCCCTCAGGCTGAGCCGGTCCTGCTCGGCCGGTAGCACTGAGCTTCGTCCCGATACCACCTGCACCTTGCATTGGCTGCAGATACCCTTGCCGCCACAGGCTGATGACAGGCGAATACCCTCTTTGTCCAGAGCGCCAAGCAGCTTGTCCCCGACTGGTATATTCAGCGTTTTTTTGTCGTTGACCCGAATCCGTACACCGCCGGACGGTATCAAATAGCGTCTCGCCACCAGTATCGCGAAGACGAATATCAGGACGATACCCGTAAAGAAGGTGACGCCCAACAGGATATCTTTCATCTGGCGCTTACCCGCGTCCACGCGGGCCAAGCATGGAACGTTTTGACCCGCGGTTGGCTTGTTTTCAGTCCGCTCCCTGAGTATTCCAGGTGGCCGGGTTTGGATAGCGGCAAACGGGACCACCAGCTCCGAATGAGATACCTAGACTATAGTTCACGACCCAAACCCGAGCCGGTTTTGTGCTAGTGGAACACGTAATCTGTTTCAGATTCATATATCTAGAGCTCCGGTGTGGTTCAGGCTCAAACAGTGACAGGCGGATATTATCCTCGTAAGAATGCATTCGGTGGTGCACTGGCGGTGCTGGTGGCTCTGCACGGTCGTGTGGCTGGTAATGCCGGGTCCAGGACCTATTTTTGCCGGACGGTAGAGTCCGTCCAGCCTGGGGTTAACTCGCAGACCGAAAACACTGCTCGCATTATCATCGACGCTCAAAGAGGACGGAACTACAATATCTGGCAAGAGGTGAAGATGGGGCTGTGGACGGCGCGCTCCACGCTTCATGAGGTTACCGAGGACGTGGGGCAGCAGGGAGTGCTGGAGTGCAAACTTATCGAGTCGGAGATCTAACCGGTTTGTCGACGACGGGGGAGGTGATCTGATGGCGATTCACCTCAGATCCTACAAGCCGATCGACGCTTGGCGTTTGACCGATATCTTCTATAACAGTGTGCATGCGATCGACGCTCGCTATTACTCCCTACAGGAGATAAACGCCTGGGCTCAGCTGCCGATTGACTATCTGCACTGGCGTGAACGTTTCGACGCGCACTCCGTGCAGGTGGCTGAGATCGATGGCGAGGCGGTAGGTTTTGCAGCCATGGAGCCCGATGGCTACATCGATTGGATCTATACCCACAGCGACTATCAGCGTCGAGGCGTGGCTGGCGCGCTGTATACCTGGCTGGAGCAGCGTGCGCGTGCAGAGGGCCTGACTCGGTTGTCTGTGCACGCTTCTCACGTGGCCAGGCCCTTCTTTGAACGCCAGGGGTTCGTCGTACTGGCGGAAAATGAGGTCGAGCGCAACGGTGTGACGCTGATCAACTGGCTGATGGAAAAAACACTGGCCTAGCCCGTTGCCTGCTCTCTGGTATAGTCGCAGGAGCGTTCAGCCATCGACCAGGTAACGGATATGCCCGATCTCTCCAGCCGATTTTCAATTCAGCGCCCTTATCACTCACGTGAGCAAGCCCCCGACAGCTATCTCGTTGGCCGCTGTGGTGTGCGGGTGTTGGAGAAACAGCTCGAGAGTGATCGCGGACGCATTATCAACTCGGCCGCCGTGCGCCGTTTACAGCAAAAGACCCAGGTGTTCCCGCTGGAGCACAATGCCGCTGTGCGAAGCCGCCTGACCCATTCGCTTGAGGTGCAACAAACCGGGCGCTTTATCGTGCGGACCATTTTCGAGCAGCTTGGTGACCGGGCCACTGCTTATGGCTTGGATGGATTGGAGCGGGCCACCGAAACCCTGGTCGAGATGGCCTGTCTGATGCACGACATCGGCAATCCGCCCTTCGGCCACTTCGGCGAAGAGGCGATTTCGCACTGGTTCGAACGGGTGCTGCCGGAGCTGTCGCCGTTTTCCAATGGCCACCTGAATCCGCAGCAGACAGCCCTGCGCGGCGAGCTGCTGCGGGAGTTGAGCAGTTTCGAGGGCAATGCCCAGGCGATCCGGCTGATCAGCCAACTGCAGAAGTTGAACCTGACCTATCTGCAGACCGCCTGCATCTTCAAATACACCCGTTGTGCCACCGAGGCCAAGCCGGCCAAGGGTAGTCCGCTGGCTTACCTGAAAAAGAAGCCGGGTTACTACTTCTCCGAACGCAAGTTTGTGGCCGGGATGCAGGAGGCGCTGGATATGGTGCCGGGCCATCGCTTTCCACTTACCTACCTGATGGAGGCGGCGGACGATATCGCCTACTGCATGGCAGACCTGGAGGATGGCGTCGACAAGGAGATACTGACCTGTAACCATCTGGCGGCGCTGCTCAAGGCGCAATACCGGGAGTTGCGCGCACCCTTTGGCGACGCCGATGCGCCTGGCTTCCGCGGCAAGAGCTTTGCTGATCTGATCGATAGTGCGCTAGGCCGCTGGCAGCGGGAGAGTATCAACAAGGAGCACGAGTTTTTCGTGTCGCTTCGTGTGGGCCTGATCCACCCGCTGGTTGAGCATGCGGCCAGCCGCTTCGTCGACAACATCGATGCCGTATTCGAGGGTAATCTGAATCGGGCGCTGCTCGAGGATGACTCGCCATGCCACGCTGTGGTCGAAACCCTCAAACGGGTGGCGATCCGTCATGTGTTCTCGGTGGCCGAGGTGGAAACGCTGGAGCTGCAGGGCTACAGGATCATCTCGGGGTTACTGGAGCACTATAAGCCGCTGTTGATGCTGACCATGGAGCAGTTCGAGCGTCTGTACCAGGGGGATAAGCGGGGGTTGCTGATCGAAAGCCGCCTGTTTCATCGCCTGCCGCCAAAGCATGTGAAGGCCTACCTGTCGCTGCTTGGGTCAGTGCCTTGGCTGGTCGATGGGGAAAAGCTGAGCCTCGAGGTCTGGGAGCGTTACTGCCGCTGTCGACTGCTGCAGGATATGATCAGCGGCATGACCGACCAGTTCGCGCTGGACGAGTACAAGGCGCTGTCGGTGATCGGCAGTTGAGCGCAAGGAGCCGAAATGGGATCTGCAAAACGGGACGAGTTTGTCGACTGGGTGGTGGAGCTGATGCAGTGCATCGGCCCGGTCAGCGCCAAGCGCATGTTCGGTGGCCATGGCCTGTTTCTCGACGGCCTGATGTTCGCACTGATCATCGACCGCGAACTCTATCTGAAAGCGGACGACCAGACCCGGCAGGGATTCGTCGACCAGGGCTTGGCGCCCTTCACCTACCTGCGCCAGGGCAAACCCTGTTCGCTCTCCTATTACCAGGCGCCGGAAGAGCTGCTTGAATCGGTCGAAATGATGCGAGAATGGGCCAACCAGGCCTACGGCGTGGCGCTCAGGGCACACCGCTGAATCACTTTGCGTGGGCGAAAAGCGACTATCCTTTATATTCAGATAGAGCAGCCTCACAAGAAGAACTACGCCCATGGAACTCACAAGCCTGCTAAGCCCCGATACGGTCTGCCTGCGTCTGCATGGGCACACTAAAGGTGAAATTCTTGATGAGCTGATCGATGTACTGGCGAAAGCGGGCAAGCTGATTAACCCGGCCGAGTTCAAGGCGGCGATCCTTAAGCGTGAAGCCGAGTTTCCTACCGGTCTCGAAAACGGTATCGCGATCCCCCATGCGCGTTCAGACGCGGTGGGAGCCCCCGCGATAGCGTTGGGTATCGCCCCGGGTGGTGTCGAGTATGGTTCGCTCGATGATAAGCCCAGCCAGATCTTCTTTCTGATCGCTGAGACCGAGTCGGTCGCTGAAGAGCATCTGGAGATCCTTGCGGCGCTGACCCGGCATATGCAGGAGTCGGACTACATCAAGGGGCTGCTGCGGGCGGGCAGCGCCAATGAGCTGATCCATCTTCTGGCCGATGAGGTGGACGAGGAAGCATCAGAGGCCGCAATCGCCGATGCGGGTGTCCGGACGCCAAGGGTGCTGGCGGTAACCGGTTGTCCGACCGGTATCGCCCATACCTACATGGCCGCCGATGCACTGAAGGTGTGTGCCGAGAAGCTGGATCTGCCGATCCGGGTGGAAACCCGCGGTGCCATAGGTGCGCGGGATAGGCTCACTGATCAGGAGATCGCCGATGCCGAGGTGATCATTCTGGCCTCCGATACCCAGGTGGAGATGGACCGCTTTATCGGTAAGCGGCTGATCCGGGTACCGGTACGCGAGGCGATTCGTGATCCACTGACACTGCTTAATCGGGCCCTGACCGAGGAGGTTCCGGTCTTTCGAGGCGGCAGCGCAACGACTGCAGAAGCCTCGGCGGCTAGCGTACAGCCGGGTATCTATCAGCACCTGATGAACGGTGTCTCCAATATGCTGCCCTTTGTCGTTGGTGGCGGCATCCTGATCGCCATCTCCTTCATGTTCGGTATCGATGCCTTCGAGCCGGATAGCGCCGATTATCACCCTGTCGCCGAGGCCTTGATGACGCTGGGCGGATCCGCCGGCGCCTTTGGCCTGATGGTGCCGGTGCTGGCCGGGTTCATCGGCATGAGCATCGCCGACCGCCCCGGCTTCATGCCTGCGATGGTGGGTGGTTTCATGTCGGTGCAGTATGACGGCGGCTTTATTGGCGGGATGATTGCCGGTCTGCTCGGCGGTTATATCATGCTGGGTATCGTCTACGCCTGTCGCAACCTGCCGCGCAGCCTGCAAGGAGTGGAAACGGTGCTGATCTACCCTGTGGTCGGCCTGTTATTGACCGGCGGGCTGATGTACCTGCTGCTGATGCCGCTGTCCAACATCAACACTGCCCTGGTGGGCTGGCTGGGATCCCTCGGTATCGGCAATCTGGTCCTGTTGGGCTGCTTGCTCGGTGGTTTGATGGCGGTGGATCTGGGCGGGCCGGTCAACAAGGCTGCTTACACTTTTGGTATCGCCGCTCTTGCTTCGGGCAATAACCTGCCCCAGGCGGCGGTGATGGCGGGCGGTATGGTGCCGCCTTTGGCCATGGCGCTGGCAACGGTAATGTTTCACAGCCGCTTTAATGCCAGTGAGCGGCGAGCGGGCAAGAGCTGTTTTGTACTCGGTGCCTCGTTCATTACCGAGGGCGCGATCCCCTTCGCGGCCGCCGACCCGCTACGGGTGCTGCCGGCCTGCATTGCCGGATCGGCACTGGCCGGCGGGCTGTCGATGTTCTTCGGTTGCCAGCTGCCGGCACCACACGGCGGTATCTTCGTTATACCGTTGGTTGAGCACCCGTTCCTCTATCTAGCCTCAATACTGACAGGGGCTTTGCTCAGTGCGGTCCTGGTTGCCGGGCTGAAACGGGAGCGACCTGGCACGATGTCGCATCAGACGTAATCGGCAAATGGCGTTTTCGGGCTGTTGTGGACCGACTCACGGCGCTAAATAGGTCTGTCTGTTCCCGACTACTGAGGTAGGACAACGCTATGCGTAGACTGCTCAAAACTCTGGTACTGATACTTTTTCTCGGCGGGGCAGTCCCTTCGTCGGCCTGGGCCGAAGTGATCGGTATGGTGGTAATGACCCAGGGTCACCCCGTGGTGGAAAGAGAAGAGCGGCGGCTGGAGCTGGAGCCTAACGATGATCTGTTCGAGCGGGATAGGTTGATCACCCCGAAGGGAAGTCGTGTGCTGCTTAAGCTAAGGGATAAAACAACGGTCTCGTTGGCTGAGAACAGCGTGTTTGAACTGACGGAATACAGCTTTGATGACGACACCTCCGATGTGAGTTTCAAACTGCTGAAAGGTGCATTTCGCGCTATATCCGGGCTGATCGGCCAGCAGGAAAACCCGAAGTTCGAGGTCAAAACTTCAACCGCTTTGATCGGCATTCGCGGGACCGATTTTTGGGGTGGCTTCATCTTCACGGGTGATCTGGATGTGGCGATGTTCAGCGGCAAGGGCGTCTACGTGGAGAACGACTTCGGCCGTGTGGAGTTGACCGAGGCCAGCGCGGGAACCACGGTCGTGGCCGGCCGGCCACCCAGTGACCCGATAAAATGGAAGCAAGGCAAGCTTAGCAGGGCTGCCGCAGCCACCGAGGTGAGTGTTGAAAAAACGGGGACCTCAGGTGGCTCAGATTACTGACGCGTCTTGAGTGCGGATTAGCAGCCGATTAGCGCTCCAGCTCAATCTCACCCAGCTGGGTAGTCACCGGCTGTACCCCCGCCCAGACCGGTAGCTTCATATCTTCTGCATCGTCCACCGGACCGCCGGTGCGGATCTTCGCTGACAGCTCGTCAAGCTCAAACGCCAGCACGCTGGTGGCCTTCAGTTCAATCTCATTTGCCGGCCGGGCCTGGGCTGAGCGCCCACGGTGAAACTTCTCTAGCAGTTGGTCCAGTGCATGGCGCTTCTCGTCGCTATCTTCCACGAGCCGTGCCTGGCTGTAGATCACCACGCTGCGGTAGTTGACCGAGTGGTGGAAAGCGGAGCGGGCGAACACGATGCCGTCGAGATGAGTGATCGCGATACAGGCTTCATTCCCCTCCAGCAGGGCCTTGAACAGTCCGTTCTTGCTGGAGCCGTGCACATACAGCTGGTTGCCGTCTCGCCAGTGGATGGTCGGTTGTAACAGCGACTGGCGGTCGAGCTGGGTGGCGATATGACAGATCAGCGCCTCGTCGATGATGGCGTTGACCGTGTCGACATCGTACTCCGCCCGCTTGGGCAGGCGTTTGACACGGGTGCGTTCTGTCTTTCGGTATTCGGTCATCGTGTTTTACTCCTTCAGATGGTGGGTTTAGACTAGTGTCAAAAGTGGGTCTAAGTAAGATCCAATAAGGAACGAATATTTAGGCCCAATATGGATGAGTCCGGATTAAGTCGAACCGATCTCGGACTGTTTCTCGATCTGAGTGCAACCGATCCTGCGCAACCCGATTATCGGCGCCTGTTTCAGGCGCTACGACAGGCGATTCTGGAGCGACGCGTCGCCGGCGGCAGTCGCCTGCCTTCAACCCGGGCGCTGTCAGCCGCACTGGGCATCGCCCGCAACACGGTAAAAAACGCCTATGAACTGCTGCAGGCGGAGGGCTATCTGCAAGGGCGCCGGGGGGCCGGAAGTTATGTGGCGGAGCTGCCCGAGCTTGATCGGCCAGCTACCCGGAGCGGGCCGCGGCAGAATGCAGTGGAGCGGGTCGAGTCGCGCCAAAGTGCCGGACCCGGATTACTGCAAACGGCGATGCCGGCACTGGATCAGTTCCCGCATCGGCGCTGGCAGCGCGCACTGCAGCACGCGTCAACAGGAGGGGGACTGCTGGCCGGCGATCCTCAGGGGGACAGTGCGTTAAGGTTCGAGATCGCGCGCTGGCTGGGTACCCAGCGGGGGATGCAGGTCGAGCCTTCGCAGGTGCTGATCACCTCCGGGTCACAGCAGGGTCTCTACCTCATTGCCAGCCAATTGTTGACGAGGGGGGATCTGGTGCTGCTGGAACGCCCGGGATTCTTCGGGACCGAAGACGCCATGCGGACAGCGGGCGCGTGCGTCAGCCGTTTTCATCAGCAACAACTGGAACAGGTCGACGATCTACCGGAGGCGAAGCTGATGGTGCTGACCCCGTCACGCAATTTCCCTCTTGGCCATACGTTGCCGGCAGACCGTCGCCTGGCACTGTTGAATTGGGCCTATGAGCGAGAGCTCTGGTTGATCGAGGATGACTACGATTCCGAGTTTGCGGCTGGCCCTGCACTGTCGGCCCTGTACTCACTAGATCGACGGGAGCGGGTGATCTACGCCGGCACCTTCAGCCGCACCCTGTTTCCCGGCCTGCGCATCGGCTACCTGGTACTGCCCAGAGTGCTGGTGCCGCGCTTTGTGAAGGTGAGACGGGTGGTCGACGGTGGACTGTCGATGCTGCCGCAGCGGGCGCTGGCCGAGTTTATGGCCTGTGGTGACTACAGCCGTCACCTGCGACGGATGAAACGCCTCTACTCCCAGCGCCGGGAATCTCTTGAACAGTTGCTGGCACAAAGCGAGTTGGGGCAGTTACCCATAATCGACGCTGGCGGCGGAATGCATCTGTGTATTCAGTTGCCATCTCATTGCGACGACGGGGAGATCATGGCTCAACTTGAATCCAGAGGCGTTAAGGTCAGGGCGATCTCCCTCTACGACGAGCAGTGTGGACCGGGACTGGTGCTTGGCTTTTCCGCCGACAACCCGGACAGCATGGCACGGGGTGTTGAAGCTCTGACGACAGTCCTTGAACCGCTACTTGAACAGTGAAGGGATCACGCTCTGGTAAGGGTGTCGATCCATTCCCAGCTACGTTGCACTGTCCAGAGTGCAGACAGCGTCAACGACGGAAACGCTACCAACACGGTCAATCCTTTCGGACTGAGCAGGCCTCGGCGCTGAATTGCCGATAGAACGCAGGCCAGCAGAGTGAAAACCAGTATCTGTCCTATTTCAATGCCGAGATTGAAACCCAGCCAGTGCAGGGTCAGCTGCGATGCGCTAAAGCCGGTGGCCTGCTCCAGCACATTGGCAAAGCCGAGACCGTGAAGCAGCCCGATCAAACCCACCTGCCAGAGCGGCAGGCCGTGGCCGCCAGGGCGCATCAACAAGCGACCGAAGCCGTACAGTATCGACAGTGCAATCAGCACTTCGATCAGCGGTACGCCAAGTGAGGGTAGGTTGATAAAGCCAAACGCCACCAGGCCCAGGGTCAGCGAGTGGCCGAGGGTAAACATCAGCGAATTATGGATCACCCGTCGCCAGTGGCGAGCGCCGATCACCAGCACACACATGAACAGCAGGTGGTCGATGCCGAGCAACACATGGTGGATACCCGACTCCAGCTGGCTCGAGAGAATCGCCAGATGACTCGGCGGTACCGCGAGCACCAGCTCAAGCGGGCCTGTTGAGCTGATCTTGCCGCTTGGCGTGGTAACGATATTGATCGAGCGGTTACGGATGGTAGGCCACTCGTCTGTCGGTGTGGCGATCTGTCTAATCTGACCTGGCGCTACATCGGGCAGCCTCAACTTCAGATCGATGACCGCCTCCTCCAGCAGCATGGTTGATGCCGGTAGTTGCAGCGATTGTGTCAGCGCCTGGGCGATACTGGGCAGATAGCCAAAGGGCGAGCGGGAGCTGATCGGTTGAATACGCGCCGCTTCCAGCTGAGTGTCCACGGCGTTGCCTGAGTACAGACCGATCTGCAGATAGCGGTTGGCGTGCTGGCGCAGCAGGGCATCATTGGCGGCAAGGGTTTCCAGGGCCAGTACCGGCTGCTGCTTGTCATTGGCTCGTGTATAGGGTGGCAGATCGGAACCTGCGCCCGGCTGCCAATCCTGCTCCAGCAGCAGTGAGGCAAGGGGGATGCGGGCATAGATCAGCGTATCGCCGGACTCCTCGGTGAGGTAGATAATGCGGGCGAGGAAGTTCTGAAAGTGAGCCTGTGCCGATAGCGGGAACAGGGTGATGCCGAGTATCAGCACCATTCGGTAGACAAGGTTCATGGTTGATCCTCTCCGGAGACCCGCCCCGGAGGGGCGGGTAGTGGGCGGTCAGTCGCGAGGATCCCAGAGGCGGGAATCGGTGGTCTTCTCATAGCCCTTTCCATTCGGGGCGGTTACCAGCTCCATCTGCATCCCCCAGGGCGCCATGAAGTAGATCCAGGTCAGCCCCTGCAGTGGACCGCTGGTGAAGGGGTGGGGCTCGCCGAGGAATTTCACGCCCTTGTCTTTCATGTAGCTGATCGCTTGGTCGAGATCGTCAACGTAGAACGCGATATGGTGGCCGCCGATATCGCTGTTCTTCGGCTTTTGCGTGCGCTGGTCCGGTGAGGTGTATTCGAAGATCTCGAAATTGGTGCCGTTACCGCAGCGCACCAGATGGGCGACCGGAATCGTTGCCCGCGGGTTCACGTCCAGGTTCTCGGTCATCCAGTCATCCTCAAACGGGCCGAACGGGCCGATGGTGAAGAAGGCTTCGCAGCCCATCACATCGACCAGAAAGCCGACTGCCTCTTCGGCGTTGGGCACGGTGAATCCGAAATGATCGGTACCGCGCATGCCGGGTGTTGCTGCCTGAGACAGTGCGGAGAGACTGGTTAGCAGGCACAGCAGCGCCAGATGCCGAACGGGTTTATGGATCGCAGAGGAGAAAAAGCCAATAGAGCAGGCGGTGTGTTTGGTAACTGTCTTCATCAGTGTTCGGGTCCTATTTATTGTTATTCTGGCGAAAGTGCCGAACCTGATAACGCAACCCGTGTGCCAGTATTAAACTATCGGGATGAAATTCTATCTTTTATAACCCGATGATAAATAAGAGCTATTTTTATTTTATTGTTAATCTTAATAGGGCGTCTGTGTCACTGATACAGAGTGTGTCATACAGTCTGTCTCTCTGCGTCAGTGTGAAAGACCTTTTTGCCCTCCCGTTTAAGTCCCAGTTTTAAGAGGCTATTAAACGAAAAAGGGGCGCGTAGAAACTACGCGCCCAACATCAGGTGCCATTCAGGCCTGGGGATTGGTGCGGATCGCTGAACAGCTATCCGCGAATCATGCAGGTATAACGATTAGATCGCGTTGCGTTTCATCTGGTCGGCGATATAGTCCGCCTGACGGATCGCCAGCGCGACGATGGTCAGGGTCGGGTTCTCGGTACCGCTGGTGGTGAACTGGCTGCCATCGGAGACGAACAGGTTCTTGATCTCGTGGCTCTGGCCCCACTTGTTGACCACACCGTCACGGGCATGGGCGCTCATGCGGTTGGTGCCCATGTTGTGGCTGGCCGGGTAGGGGGGCAGGTAGTTCACCTTCTTGGCGCCGACCGCTTCCAGCAGCTCCGTAGCCTTGTCATAGGCGTGATTGCGCATGCGGGTATCGTTGATATGGTCGGTCTTGTACACCACCGGCACTGGCAGGCCGTACTGGTCCTTCTCGGTGGGGTGCAGGGTGATGTTGTTGGACTCTACCGGCATATCCTCACCGCAGATCCAGAACCCGGCCATCTTGTCGTAGTTCTCCAGTGATTCAGCCAGTTCGCGACCCCAGCCGGATTTGCCCGGATTGAGGAAGGCGGACATGAACGGCAGACCGAGGTGGAGTACCTCCAGCTCGTATCCGGCGTAGTGGCCTCGGTTAGGGTCGTTGTCTTTCCACTCGTGGACGATGCCGGGCACCACCGTGCTTTTGTACATATGGATCGGCTTCTCAAACTCCCCGTACACACCCGCAGTAGTGTGGGTCATGTAGTTCTGGCCCACCTGACCGGAGCCGTTGGCCAGGCCGTCGGGGAACATGGCGGACGCGGAGTTCAGCAGCAGCCGGGGGGACTCGATGGAGTTGGCGGCGACGGCTACCAGGCGCGCCTTCTGAAACAGATGATTACCATCCTTGTCGGCGTAGAGTACGCCGGTGACCTTGCCGTTCTTGTCGTGCTCGATACGCAGCGCCATCGATTGCGGGCGCACCTCCACGTTGCCGGTGGCTTCCGCCTTCGGAATCTCGGTGTACATGGTGGACCACTTGGCGCCGATACGGCACCCCTGCATGCAGAAGCCGTTTACCTGGCAGGAGGGGCGGCCGTCCCGTACTTCGGTGTTGATCGCCAGGGTGGCCTGTTCGCAGCGGGCGCCGATGCGGCGAGCGCCCTCCTCGACAACCTTGTAGTGGCTGCTCTTGCCGTGGAACGGCATACCGGTGGCTTCGGTACCGCACACGCCCATCTTCTGCTCGGCCTTGTAGTAGTAGGGCTCCATCTCCTTCAGCGTCACCGGCCAGTCGAGCACGTTAGCGCCGGGGATGGTGCCGTTTTCAGTACGCATGCGGAATTCATGTTCCTGGAAGCGCATGGCAACGCCGGCCCAGTGCAGCGTGGCACCGCCGACGCCCTTGACGATCCAGGCCGGCAGGTTGGGGAAGTCCTTGGCAATACGAGCCGGGCCCTCGACATAACGCTTGTCCAGCCAGGAGATCTTGCCGAACATCTTCCATTCGTCGTTCTCGATATCCTCCATCTTGAAGCGTTTGCCCGCTTCCAGTACCACGGACTTGATACCTTTCTGTGCCAGTTCGTTGGCCAGGGTGCCACCGCCTGCGCCGGAGCCGACGATCACGACCAGGCTGTCATCGTTGAGATCAAATTTTGTTGTCATTATTGTTCACTCCCTCTCAAAGCCAGTCGATCTTGTCGTAACCGCGGTTGATGTAGCCGCCATGCTCCCAGGCGGAACCGCCGTAGCCGAAGCGGGGCCAGAGTTCGGGGTTGTTGTAGATCCCCATCATCAGGTCGCCCTTGATGCGCTGGAAGAAGGCCCCGTCCTCCATAGCGCGCAGCACGAACACGCGATCGGGTTCGTTTTCGAGCTCAAGATAGGGGCGGGCGAACAGCTTGTCGCAGCGGTTATCCAGTTCCTTGACGCCTTCGCTCAGTAGCTTTTTCAACTCAGCGTCGCCGTTGGCCTTCTCGGCCAGCGGGGTCAACACCGCGGCGTAGTATTTGTCTTCCAGGGTGTCGTGAGGGTAGATATCCCGCGCCATGCGCATCAGCGTCGCGCTGGCGTGCTCACCGACGGCGGCTGCGGCCCAGGTTTTGGCGGAGAGCAGGCCGCTGCTCAGCATGCCGAGACCGACCACGGCGGTGCCAGAATGGGTCAGGAAGCGCCGACGGGTCAGATCGGGTGATTGATCGTCTCTCTTATCTTTTTTCATGTTGACTCCATTTCTACTTGTTATTGGATGTCGCGGAAATTTTCCGGCATGCGGGCCCGTTAAGGGGCGCATATCAGAGGGTTTGGATGTAGTTGGTCAGGCGTATCTCCAGTTGTGCGATAGTCTCCTGCAGCAGGTCTTGACGGGCCGGGAGCAATTCGGCCATCGACACATGACGCTCCGCCTGTATGAACGGCTCTATGCCACAGTGGTGATAGAAGCTGTTGCCCGCCTGCCAAAGCCAATCCAGCTGTTCGTCACAGAGCAGTACGGCGTGGCAAAGCACGGCAAATTCGTCGCCGTTGTCGCAGACTCCGGGCTCCAGCTGGCGCCAGCGTTGTGCGGTACCGGCCAGCTTGCGTTCGCCTACCACCAGGTTGTAGTCACCGTCGCAAAACGCACCGTCCACCGCCGAGCAGTGCGCCGCTATACCCTGGTCGGCGAGATAGTCGATCAGCGGCTGACATAGGGTCATGTAGCTGTCGCGGATCGCTTGCTTGTGGCGCTTGCTGCGAAACGCGAGGGCAACATTGATCAGGCCCGGTGACTGCGGGGTCAGGTCGCCGCCGGTGGCACGCACCTGCACCGGCCAGCCATCCAGGATCATGCGGCCGGCGGCCATGGCATACTGCGGTCGGCGGGTCAGCCGCTGGGGTACGACCAGCGAACGGCTGCAGCGCCAGATCAGAAATCCGGACCGAATGTCGCCTGTCGTGACGGATGAGAGCAGTGCCATCTCCCGTGCCAGTCCCTCCGCTGGTGGCAAGACCTCCTGTGCTGATTGGCCGGCGAGTGGATGGATAAAGTCGACAGCAGGTGCGTTCATACGGCTCACCCTTTCTCGATCAGCGTGCAGAGTTCGGTCAGCAAGGCGGCGGCGGGGGCTCCGTCAACTGCGCGGTGATCGAAGCTCAACGAAAGACCCATGATGCGTCGCGGCTCAATGCTGTGGTCCGGCATCACCCAGGGGCGCAGGCGGGTCTCCCCTATACCCAGTATGGCAATCTGCGGCAGATTGACGATGGGGGTAAAAAACTGCACGCGTGACAAGCCGAGGTTGCTCAGCGTAAAGGTGCCGCCGGTCATCTCGGGTACGGTAAGCTTGCCGGTTTTGGCACGCTCGGCCAGTTCACGGCGGGCGTTGCTGCGATCCATAAGCGACAACTCACCGGCGTTGAACAGGGTGGGGGCGGCCAGCAGATTGCCGGGCAGCGCCATGGCGTAGCTTAGATGAACCTCGTCGTAGAGCCGGATCTCCTTGCCCTCGACCCGGCCGTTGAGGTCCGGGTAGTTGGCCAGCGTGGTGACCACCGCCTGGGCGATCAGGTCTTCGATCGAGACCTTGATCCCCTGGCTGGCCAGTCGCTCCTTGGTGGCAAACAGCTCGGTAGCATCGCACTCGGCGTGATGGGTCAGCTGAGCGGCTTCATCCAGGCTACGCCGCATATTGTCGGCGATCATGCCGCGCATGCCGCGTAGCGGGATGGTCTTGCCCGGACCCGGCGATAGGTTGGGTTTTGCGGTCATAACAGAATCCTCAACCGATAGTGGCGACCAGTTCGCCCTTTTCCACCACATCGTCGATATCCTTGACGATCTTCAGCGTGCCACTGGCCGGCGCCTGCAGCTCGTACTGGATCTTTTGCACCATCAGTTCGGCGATCATTTCGCCTTCGGAGACGGTGCCGCCGTCGCTGGCCAGCCAACTGGTGATCACGGCTTCGCTATCCTCTTCCCAGAGGTTTTCCGGTACCCGTACTTCGGTGCTCATGCGTTGTTCTCCATCGTTTCAAAGGCTGCAACAATCTTGTCGGCATTGGGCAGTGCCCACTGCTCCATGGGGCGGGTGAAGGGGATCGGGATATCCGGGTAGGCGACCCGTTGCGGTGCGGCTTTGAGCGCTACACCCTGTTCGACGACGGAGCAGATGATCTCTCCACTGACTCCGTAGCTGTGGTAGTCCTCGTCCACTACGATCAGGCGACCGGTTTTGCGTACCGATTCGATTACAGTGGAGCGGTCCAGCGGTACCAGGGAGCGCAGGTCTAACACCTCGGCGCTGATGCCGCGCTCGGCTAACTGGCGAGCCGCCTTGAGTCCATGGTGTACACCGGAGGTGATGCCAACGATGGTGACATCGGTGCCTTCGCGAACCACGGCGGCCTTGCCGATAGGAATCTCATAGCTCTCTTCCGGTACGTGGACGATGGCGTCCTTCTCGGTGCCAAGCCAGCCCATCCCCTGCAGAGCCTTGTGGAACATGAAAATGACCGGGTTGTTGTCGCGGATGGCGGCGGTCATCAGGCCTTTGGCATCGTAGGCGTTGGACGGCGCCACCACCTTCATGCCGGGCAGGTGGGCAAAGGTGGCGTGCAGGCACTGGGAGTGCTGGCCGGCGTCCGAGTATCCGCCGCCGGTGGAGGTCATCAACACCACTGGCACCTGAACCTCCCCGCCGGAGAAGTAGGTGTTTTTGGCCATCAGGTTGTAGATGGCATCGAAGCAGACGCCGAAAAAGTCGACGAACATCAGCTCGACGATAGGGCGCATACCGTCGGAGGCGGCGCCGACGGCGGCACCCATAAACGCGGTTTCCGAGATCGGGGTATCGCGCACGCGCTCACTGCCGAACTCCTCATGCAGGCCTCGGGTGTTGCCGAACACGCCGCCCAGGGGGCCGATATCTTCACCCATCACGAACACACGTTCATCGACGCGCATCTCTTGTGCAATCGCCTCCGCCATGGCGCGGGCGATGGTCAGTTTTCTCTCTTTCGTGGCAACGGTCATGGTGTTGCTCCTTCTTGTTATTCAGTAAGGTCGGTAAACCTGTCTAACCGGCAGGGAATATCAGATGAACACCTTCTCCAGCGCCTCTTCCGGTGCCGGGTATTCGCTGTCACGGGCGAACTGAATCGCCTTGTCGACACGAGCATGAGCGCGAGCAACCAGTTCCTGATCCTGCGCATCGCTCCAGTCCTCGTTATCAAAGAGGTGCTGGCGTAGCTTCGGTATCGGATCGCGTGCAAACAGCGCTTCCTTCTCACCCTCCGGCCGATAGCCCTCGGCATCGCCCATGAAGTGACCGGCCAGACGGTAGGTTTCGATCTCGATCAGGGTTGGGCCTTCGCCGCGGCGGGCGCGTGCGATCGCTTCACCGGCAACCTCGAAGATAGCCAGCGGATCGTTGTCGGGAACGTAGTGACCCGGTATGCCATAGGCGGCTGCGCGCTTGTCGTTACGCTCGATGGCGGTAGAGGCGCTCTTGGCCACGGAGATACCCCAGGCGTTGTCCTCGATGACGAAGATCACCGGCAGTTTCCACACCGCGGCCAGGTTAAGGGTTTCGTGGAAGGCACCCTGGTTGGCGGCACCTTCGCCAAGAAAGGCGACCGCAACCCCCTCCTTGCGCTGCAGCTTGCGTGACAGGGCGGCGCCGACGGCCGGTCCCATCCCCTGGGCGATGATGCCGGAGCAGGAGAAATTCACCCTGGCATCGAAGATATGCATATGGCCGCCGCGACCGCCGCTGAGGCCGGTTTTCTTGCCGAAGATCTCCGCGGCCATACGGTCCAGATCGACGCCTTTGGCGATCGCTTCGTGGTGCGGGCGGTGGGTGGATGTGACGATGTCGTCGGCGTTGAGGTGAGCGCAGACGCCCACGGCGCAAGGTTCCTGGCCGTTGGACAGGTGCATCTCTCCGGGTATGGGGCCGTTGGCCATATTAAAGGCGGGAGTTTTGCCCTCCATATAGATCTTTTCGATACACTCCTCGAAATAACGGCTGGTGTGCATCTGCTCATACATCCAGATTTTCTGATCCCGGCTCGGCTTCATGGTGAAACCTCTCCTTATTCTTATGATGGGGTGGATGGCGGGACGTGAAATATCCTCGTCTCGCCTTTGACTAAACTATGGCAAGGCCTGTGCCAGTTTTTAAATTATTGATATTTAATGTTTTATTTTGATTGTTTCGAATTATTGCGACAGAGTGTCGCAAGTGAATGAAACAGGGTGGCTTATCGGATGCGACGATTTATTCGGGGGCTAGAAACAGGTAGACAGGTGAATAAATAAACTTCTATGATTTAAGGATAACTATAAAAGAGGGGCCCTCACCCCGGGTTGTTATGGGCACTTACAATCAAGATCAACCTATATTGTTGCCGTCGATGCGAGACCAGGCCGAGATACCCACCCAGATTCGTGGGTCCTGGGAGCGTTGCATCGAGCGCTACCATCTCGAACCTGGCCGCGATCTGCTGCCGCCTCGTCTGACCGACCGTGAAGTCAAGCGTGAACAGAATGAACTGGACAGCCTGCTTCATGTAGCTGAGCCCGTTTTCCAGCGTCTGCGACATATCGGCGACAACTCTGGCTACTGCGTATTGGTGACTAACACCCGTGGTGTTGTGTTGCGGCAGTTGATCGACACCCAGCGTGGACAGGAGCTGGCGGATAATGGTCTGAGTATTGGGACCGTATGGACGGAAGATTTGGTCGGTACCAACGGTTTGGGTACCTGCCTGGCGACTCGGGAAGCGCTGACGGTATATGCCGAGGAGCATTTTGGTCGCGAGTTGAGGCGCTTCAGCTGCTCTACGGCACCAATCATTTCTCCTCATGGCGAGATGATCGGCGCGCTGGATATTTCGACCTACGCCCAGGGTGAAAGGCAGCTACAGGCCTTGGCGCAGAACCTGGTGTGCGACAGTGCCGACCAGATAGAAGCGGCCATGTTCCGCTACACCTTCCGCTCGGCACATCTGCTGACTCTTGTCTGGGCGCGAGAGTGCGACCCTGCCCACAGTAGTGCGTTGATCGCGACCAACGACCGTGGCGTCATCATCGGCATCACCTCGGCCGCGTTGATGCAGCTCGGGGCACGGGAGCGAGCCCAAATGATTGGGCTGGCATTGCCGGATATGTTCGGTGTGGCGCTTGAGGATCTACTGCGAGCACCTCTTCGATTGACCGATAACCTGCCGTTAGCGCGTGAGGTCTGGTTGACCTATTCCGATTCCGTGACACCGGCTGCGATGACGCCGACGGTCAGGCTGACGGTAAGCGATAAGCCGCTTCAGGGGAGGTCCGATTCACCTCTTACAACGCTGTCCGGTAATGATCCTCGATTGGCGCGCAATGCCGAGATCTGCCAGCGGGTGATCAACCGCGGTATCAACATCCTGCTGCAGGGAGAGACCGGCACAGGTAAAGAGGTGTGGGCACGTGCAATTCATCAGTCCAGCCAGCGTAAAGATAAGCCCTTTGTCACCCTGAACTGTGCCGCGATTCCAGAATCCCTGATCGAAAGTGAACTGTTTGGCTACGGTGCCGGTACCTTTACCGGCGCTTTGAAAGGGGGCAAGGTCGGTAAGATCCAGGCCAGTAACGGCGGTACTCTATTTCTCGATGAGATCGGCGATATGCCACTGGTGCTGCAGGCGCGATTACTGCGCGTGTTGGCCGAGGGCGAGATTACCCCGCTGGGCGAGATCAAACCGGTCCCCATCGACCTGCATGTGATTACCGCGACCCACCGCGACTTGAAGCAATTGATTGCTCAAGGCGGTTTCCGAGAGGACCTCTACTACCGTATCAGCGGCGTACGGGTCGAGCTGCCGGCGCTCAGAGAGCGGGCGGACCGAAGTGAATTGATCGAAAAGATCCTGCAGGAGCTTAGCGAGTCGCCAGTCAGACTCTCGCCCGACGTGCAGCAGATCCTCGGCTCGTACCCATGGCCGGGCAATATCCGTCAGTTAAAGAATGTGCTGCAGTTTGCGCTGTGCATGTGTGACGGTGACAGTGTGGCACCAGAGGACCTACCGGAGGAGGTGTTTGCCGCCCCGGCGGCACTATTGGCCTCGCCGCTGGTTGACTCGTCCGAATATCCGCCTGAGCGGATGGTGTCGCTGTCGAGACCGCAGCTTTCCTCCGCTGAGGAGCGAGAACGTAGTGAGCTGATACAAGCGCTGGAGGCGAATCGCTGGGTGGTATCCCGCGCCGCCAAACGACTCGGTATCAGCCGTTCTACGCTGCACCGCAAGATCAATAAATATGACCTCGGTTGAAATCGTGACTTAGATCACGCTGTTAAAACACTCCAGCTGCGGCGGGCCGAGGTAGATATCCTTGGCCGGGCGCGCATTGGCGTGCGCCTTGCGAAAGGCTTCCGACTTGGTCCAGTTGATAAACGCCTCTTCCGATTCCCAGACACTGTGGGAGGCGAACAGGGTGTACTCCTCGGTTGTCGGTCCCTGCAGCAAGTTGAAGCTTTGGAAACCGGGGACCTCATCCAGATGGCTTTCCCGGCTTTTCCAGATCTCGATGAAATCCTGCTCTTTGCCCGGTGCGATACGAAAACGGTTCATGGCTAGGTACATGGGTCTTTCCTGATGGCGTGAAATATAACCTGTGGCTAGCTACCTTAGCCGGAGTTGATGATGCTGTCACATGCTGCGGTGCAATAAGCAGAAATTAGCAGTATCAATGGATTCCATAAACAATCGCTATTTAGCTTTCCTGCCGTCTCTGCCTAGGCTTAATGGATAAATAATGACCAGAGAGAGGGGGCGGAATGCAGAAAGACAGCCGGTTAGGACTCTCAGAGGAGTTCGATACAGCAAGGACAGCACCACCCAAAGCCATTGTCGACCTGTTGGCAATGGCGGATGTACGGATTAACGGTGACCGGCCTTGGGATATCCAGGTAATCGACGACCGACTCTACTCCGAGGTACTGACGCGGGGCACTCTGGGCTTCGGTGAGGCATATATGGATCGTCTGTGGGAGTGCCATGATCTTTCCGGCCTGATGGCGCGGGTGATGAGCGAGCGCCTGGATGAGAAGCCTCTGGGCAGAGCGAAATTATTCTTTGCCCTGTATTACCTGCGTGCGCGGATCATGAACTTGCAGACCTCAAGCCGGGCGTTTCAGGTTGGCGAGCAGCATTACGATATTGGCAACGACCTTTACGCGGCGATGCTTGATCCTCACTGGTGTTACAGCTGCGGCTATTGGCGCGAGGCAGAGGATCTTGACGCTGCCCAGGTAGCGAAGCTGGACCTCATCTGTCGAAAACTGCAGCTGGAGCCGGGCATGAAGGTACTCGAGGTCGGTTGCGGTTGGGGTAGCCTGGCAGGCTACATGGCCGAACATTATAGTGTCGAGATTCGCGGAATTACGATCTCAAAAGAGCAGGCGAGAATGGCTCGACAACGCTGTGAGGGTCTGCCGGTGGAGATCGATCTGGTCGATTATCGGGATGTTCAGGGTCAATACGACCGGGTGGTGTCGGTGGGCATGTTCGAACATGTCGGGCGTAAAAACTATGCCGACTACTTTTCCAAGCTTGCCGGCTGCGTAAAACCGGATGGCCTGTTTCTGCTGCACACCATCGGCACGGACAATGAGCGTTGCGGTGTTGACCCCTGGATTGACCGCTATATCTTCCCCAACGGCGAGTTACCGACGCTAAAGCATATGATCGGCACCTGCGAGCAGCAGTTCCATGTAGAAGATCTGCACAGCTTCGGTACCGACTATGACAAAACGTTGATGGCCTGGTGGAACAATTTCCAGGGAGCCTGGCCGCAACTGTCAGAGCGTTACGACGAGCGCTTCTACCGCATGTGGCGCTACTATCTGATGAGCTGTGCCGGGTTCTTCCGAGCCAAGCGCGGACAGCTGTGGCAACTGGTGCTGTCCCCGCTGGGCAGTCAACGGGTATACCGCTCGGTACGTTGAAACAGGGAGTGTTTTTGCATAGCCTGAAGTGAGAAAAGGCTGCGAACAGGGAAGCATAATGTATTCAGAGGTTTTGGCGTTTTGGTTCGACGAGATAGAGCCCGCCAGTTGGTGGAAAAAGGATGAAACATTCGATCGTCTGGTCGAGCAGCGCTTCGGCGATCTGCATCGACAAGCGTGCCAGGGAGAGCTTTTTGCCTGGCGCAGATTAGCCGACGGCCGGCTGGCCGAGATCATCCTGCTGGACCAGTTCTCACGCAACATCCATCGAGACAAGCCTGCGGCCTTCGCGCAGGACGGCATGGCGTTGGTGCTGGCCCAGGAAGCGGTATCGGTTGGAGCCGATATGGCACTGTCAAAACCCAAGCGCCGCTTTCTGTATATGCCGTATATGCACTCCGAGTCCGCCGCTATCCATGCCTTGGCCGAACAGCTGTTTCGTTCAGCCGGATCTGACGATTCCTATAACTACGAGCTGAAGCACAAGGCGGTCATCGATCGTTTTGGGCGCTATCCCCATCGTAACGCCATCCTCGGTCGTGATTCGACCGCGGAAGAGGTCGAGTTTCTTAGCCAGCCTGGCTCCAGTTTCTAGAATCCAAATTCTACAGTCCGCTGTCTAGACCAGCGGTGCGGTCAGACGTGGCCCTTCGGCCAGCAGTTCGGCCAGGCGGTTGAGCCCTATCTCCAGGGCTTCACGGTGGGCCGGTGGTGTCAGGCAGATGCGGATCGCCTGGGGGGCCGGCTGGCTACCGACACAGAACGGTTCCGGGCTGATCAGGGTGACGCCGCGCTGTGCCGCCTGGTCTATGAAGTCGCTGGTGCGCCAGGGTTCCGGCAGGTGCAGCCAGGCGTGGAAGCCGCAGGGGTGACCGAGGAAGTCGTAGCCGGAGAAGGTCTTTTCGAGCAGTGCGTGACGGGCATTCAGTTCCTGCCACTGCCAGTCGATCAGTAGGCTCGAATCCGCCGAACCTAGCCATTCGCAGGCCACCGACCCCATCAGTCCCGGGCTGGCCCAGCACTGCGCACGCAATCCGGCGCAGAGCTGGGGGATCAGGTTGCCGGGTGCGCGCAGGCAGCCAAAACGCAGCCCTCCCGAGAGTATTTTGGACACACTGAAAATATACAGCGATCGTTCCGGCGCCAGTTGATAGAAGGGGGTGCCTCGCAGCTCGGAGCGAACGAATTGCACGCCATCTTCCAACAACAGCAGATCGTACTTGCGCGCGATGCGCACGATCTCTTCACGGCGATGCTGAGTCATGTGGGCCGCGGTGGGATTGTTGTGTTCCGGCATCAGGTACAACAGCCGGATGCGCTGGCGTTGGCAGAGTCGTTCCAGAGCGTCGGGGCGCATCCCCTCGCGATCCATCGATACCGGCAGGTGCTTGAGTCCGAGTTGCCGCGCTGCCGCGATCATGCCGGGATAGGTCAGGGCATCGGACGCTACCGCCTCTCCCGGTCTGATCAGCGATTGTAGCGTCAGGTAGTCGGCATGCTGTCCGCCGATGGTCAGGATCAGATCCTTGGCATCGGTCGCCAGCCCCTGCTCGGTTAGCCAGGCAGCGAGCTGTTCCCGTTGGCGCTGGCTGCCCTGTTCGGATTGGTAATCCAACGCGCTACCCAGCTCAGAGGCCTGCTCGCTGACTCGGGAGAGTACTGCCGAGAGCTGCTGGGCACGCAGTGGATTGGGTATCGGCACGCTCAACGACAGATCGATGCTGTCGGTTGTGGCACGCGACAGATGATGGAAGTCCGGCGTATCGGCCTGCATACCTCGAACACGTGTGCCGCTGCCGACTCGCGCCTCCACCAGTCCCCGCCGCTCAGCTTCACGATAGGCACGGGTGATCGTTCCCACCGTTACCTGCAGTGCATCGGCCAGTAGGCGTTGCGGCGGTAGGCGCTCGCCCGGTTTCAGCTCGCCAGTGGCAATGGCGGTGGCGATCTGGTTGGCCAGAGTTTTGTACCGCGGGCCTTCCGGTACCTCGGCCGAGGGTAGCCAGCTGCAGCGCTGACGGGCTTTGTCTTGAATGCTCACCTGCTGTTCTCCCGGTTTGCGGAGTCTTGTCAGACATTCCCTGGTACTGACTCGTACACTGAGGACAATTGTCAGGATGACAATTGATTGTGTGGGGTGCAAAGTTACAATTGATACCCAAACAATCCGCATCTACAGTTAATTGTGCGCCTTTTATAGGCGAATATTAACCGTTTTTCTATAAATTGTATCCATACAATTTGACTGAATGCATGGAGGTGCATATGTCTACTCTTCGTACTCCTGTGACTGCTGACCACCAGAACTCCGTCGTGGCGAAGCGATGGGTGGGTGTGCGACCGGTAGCGATGCGCCGAGGGATCAACCGCGATATTCACGCCGCGAGCGCGGAGTTGAGGAGGTCATCATGATTACGACCACTGAACTTCTGGCGCTGGTTGGACCGTTCATGGCATTCGCCTTCAGTATGTCAGCGACGCCTGGCCCCAATAACATGATGCTAACCGCCTCCGGCGCTAACCATGGCTTTCGTCGTACACTACCGCACATGATGGGCATCACCGTTGGGTGCATGGCGCTGATGAGTGGCGTGGCGCTGGGACTCGGCGCTCTGTTCCAGCAATGGCCGGTGTTGCAAACGTCGCTGAAGTTGATCGGCAGTCTCTATCTGATCTGGTTGGCTTGGAAAATTGCCAGTGCCCCGGCACCCAATAAGGCGGATGTCGAAGCGGTACGCCAGCCGCTGACCTTCTGGCAGGCGGCGGCGTTTCAGTTTGCCAACCCTAAAGCCTGGGTGATGACCATCTCGGGCATTGCATCCTTCTCATTGACCGGAGATGCCTTTGTCAGCTCTGTCGTGGTGCTTATTCTGTTGATGGGAATAACCAACCTGCCCTCGATTGCGCTTTGGGCCGGTTTTGGGGTGGCGATCGGGCGCCGATTGAGAACACCGCAGCATTGGCGTTGGTTCAATATCGGCATGGGCAGCATGACCGCCGCCTGCGTACTGATGATACTGCTTTGATGGCACTTTGATCGGGTGCTGTCGTTTTCCCAGATTCGAGGGCCGGCAATGCCGGCCTTTTTTTTTGAAAAAGCGACCAATAGTTTTTGACAGTGTTGCTATTTGGAGCCTGCGTGACTATTTGTAAAACATTGACCAGGCGGGTCTCTATCCTTGGGTCGATCACAACTCGATTCGGGTGTCGCTGAATTGCAATAAAAGGATGACCTGATTGCGTGAGAGTGGCAGAATCGCAAGATTAACTGATCATATGGTCAAAAATGGTACGAAGTCTGCAGAAAAAGAGCCCATGACCGAAAAAAGAACTGCTCTCGAACTGATCGATATCTATAAGTCGTATGGCTCTCTGGAAGTGCTAAAGGGAGTCTCGCTGAGCGCGAGCGATGGAGAGGTGATCTCTATCCTGGGTTCCAGCGGCTCCGGTAAAAGTACCCTGCTTCGGTGCATCAATCTGCTGGAGAAGCCAAGCAAGGGACGCATCATCGTATCGGGAGAAGAGTTGGAACTGGCTCCCGGAAAGGATGGTGACCTGCAGGCCAAAACCGCGCGTCAATTGGAGCGGATGCGCTCCCAGATCGGCTTCGTGTTTCAGAACTTCAATCTTTGGCCACACAAGTCGATTCTCGAAAATATCATCGAGGCACCGACACAGGTGTTAAAGCAATCCAAGGATGAAGCGATCGCCCGTGCCGAAAAGCTGCTTGAGCGTGTTGGCCTGCTCGATAAACGCAATGCCTATCCGGCGAATCTGTCTGGAGGACAGCAGCAGCGTATCGCCATCGCCAGGGCGCTGGCAATGGACCCGCAAGTACTGCTGTTCGATGAGCCGACCTCTGCACTCGATCCAGAACTGGTCAACGAGGTGTTGGCCGTGATGCGCTCTCTCGCCGACGAGGGGCGTACGATGTTGATCGTGACGCACGAGATGAGGTTCGCGCGCGAGGTATCCAACCAGGTGGTGTTCCTCCATCAGGGGCAGATCGAGGAGTCGGGCACACCGGAACAGGTGTTCGATCACCCAAAATCCCAGCGGGTAAGAGATTTTATGGCCAGCCACGGCTAACGGACCGGGTTGACCGGATTAACTATCACGTCCAACCAAAACGACAATCGGTGAAAATACTATGAAGTTAAGCAAAGTGATTACAGCGCTGTCTTTGGTGACCCTAACCGCTTTGGGTTCCTCCGTGGCCAGCGCCGCTGACAAGATTCGCATTGCGACGGAGGGCGCCTACGCCCCGTTCAACATGACCAATGAGCAGGGTGAGGCCGTTGGCTTCGATGTGGATATTGCCAAGGCTCTGTGCGCCGAGATGAAGGCGGAGTGCGAGATTGTCACCCAGGACTGGGACGGTATCATCCCCGGCCTGATGGGGCGGAAGTACGATGCGATCGTCGCCTCCATGTCGATCACCGAAGAGCGCCTGCGCGTGGTGGATTTCACCGAGCCCTACTACTCCAACGTGCTGGCGTTCGTTGCGCCCCAGGGTAAGACGCTGGATACCTCCAGCGAGGGGTTGAAAGGTCTCACCGTCGGTGCCCAGCGCGCCACAGTGGCCGGGCAGTACCTGGAGGATAACCTGGCCGACGTGGTCAATGTGAAACTGTACGATACCCAGGATAATGCTTACCTGGATCTGACTGCTGGTCGCCTGGATGCGCTGCTGTCGGACAAGTTCCCGGCTTACGACTGGCTGCAGAGCGCGGATGGCAGCGGCTTCGAATTCAAGGGTGAGGATATCGATATCGACGACAAGATCGCGATCGCAGTACGTAAGGGCGATCCGTTGAAGGATAAGTTCAGCGCTGCGATCAAGGCTATCGTCGACAACGGTACCTATGCCGAGATCAACGCCAAGTACTTCCCGTTCTCCATCTACTAATGTGAATACCGTGGCCCCGGCGTGAGCCGCGGCCACGGCTGCAGAGAAGCGGTTTAATGGATCTTCTCGGATTCGGTGATCTTCTGCTGTCGGGCACCTGGGTCACTATAAAACTGGCGCTGACCAGCCTCTGTTTTGGCCTGATCTTCGGGCTGATCGGGGCATCGGCCAAACTGTCCGGTAGCTGGATCGCCCGTACGCTGGCAACCCTATATACAACCTTCGTGCGCGGTATACCCGAACTGCTGCTGGTGCTGACGATCTACTTCGGCGGCTCGATGGTGTTGATGGCGATCGCCTCCAACTTCGGTTACGACGAGTATATCGAGATCAGCGCATTCGCAGCGGGGGTGGCGGCACTGTCCATCGCCTTCGGCGCCTACTCGACGGAGGTGTTCAGGGCTGCTATCCAGGCGATTCCCAAGGGGCAGTGGGAGTCGGCGCAGGCGTTGGGCATGACGCCGCTGAAGGTGTTTTTCCGCATCATCCTGCCGCAGGTGTGGCGACTGGCGCTGCCGGGGCTGGGTAACCTGTTTCAGGTGTTGCTCAAGGATACCGCGCTGGTTTCGGTGGTAGGCCTTAGCGATATCATGCGCCAGGCCTATGTTGCCACCGGATCCACCAAGCAACCTTTTACTTTCTACATGGCGGCTGCTTTGATCTATCTGGGACTGACCATACTGTCGACGTCGATGACTACCTGGCTTGAGCGCAGGGCCGATCCGGCCGCGCGGGGGGCAAGGGCATGAATTGGAACTGGGATGTCATCATTGAGCACTTCCCACGTCTGCTCGATGGGGTCTGGGTCACGCTGCAGTTGGTGTTCGTCTCTGGCATCGCCGGCTTGCTGCTTGCCGTGCCGCTGGCGCTGATGCGGACATCATCCAGGGTCTGGCTCAGGGCCTTACCCTTTGCCTATATCTTTTTCTTTCGCGGTACGCCGCTGCTGGTGCAGATCTTCCTGATCTACTACGGCTCATCCCAATTCGAGGCGGTACGTGAGTCGGCGCTCTGGCCGATCCTGCGTGAGCCCTACTGGTGTGCGATCATCGCGTTCACGCTGAATACCGCGGCCTATTCGGCCGAGCTGATCCGGGGGGCGATCCAGGCGATTCCCAAGGGTGAGCTGGAGGCTGCCGACGCCTTTGGTATGAGTCATGCGCTGAAGGTGCGGCGGATCGTGCTGCCCCGTGCCTTCGGTATCGTGCTGCCGGCCTATGGCAACGAGCTGATATTGATGCTCAAGGGCAGCTCTCTGGCGTCCACCATTACCCTGCTCGATATTACCGGCGCCGCGCGTACGATCATCGCGCGTACCTATACACCGCTGGAGATCTTCTTCGCTGCCGGCATGCTCTACCTGCTGATCAGTGCGATCATGATCGGAGGATTCCGCGTGCTGGAAAGGCGGCTGAATCGGCACCACCATTATCGTGGCCCGGAGCAGGTGTCGAGAGTCGATCCGCGCCTGGCGGAGTGAGCGTCGATCTGGCGTGCCCGTTAAGGCACGCCAGACCGAGTTCGCTGCATCGTTTGCCCGTTTAATATTCTTTTAACACTTCGCGAACTTTCTCTTCACAACGGCGTTTGTCGCTTCCGCCTAATCTAGCCTCTGTCGATAATTTATTGCGGAGGTGCGAGATGCAACATGGTCGCTACAACATCTATACCCTGATCCATAAGGCGTTGCGGGCCAACATGTTTGATGTGCTGGTCGCTGTTGGTCGGGTCGATGATGCCGATTCCCTGGCGGTACGCCGAGAGCTGGATCGCGTAATCGAGTTACTGGCGCTTTGTCAGGCTCATCTGGAGCACGAAAACAACTTCATCCATAAAGCGATTCTTGCTGAGCGGCCCAATCTTCATCTGATCACTGCCGAAGACCACCTGGAGCATGAGCGGGCGATCAGTCGGTTGAGGGGGGACGTACGCGCGGTACTGGAAGTGACCGAAGCGGGTGGTCAGGCTCCGCTGCTGCAGCTCTATCGCAATCTGGCGATCTTTGTTGCCGAAAATCTTCAACATATGCATGTGGAGGAGACGCTGAATGCACGCATACTCTGGGAGCATTTCAGCGACGAGCAGATCCTGGCGATCGAAAAGCAGTTGGTGGAGTCGTTGACGCCCGATGAGCAGTTCGATTCGTTGATCGGGATGTTGACCTATATCGCTCATTCCGAGCGTATCGAGTTGCTGCATGCCCTCTCAGTGCAGATGCCGCCCGATGCGTTCAATCAGCTGCTCCTTGCCCTGCGTGGCCGTCTGGAGGATACCTACCTCGATCGTCTGCTGGCTCTGGTGATGACCGGGACCGCTGAGCAGGACGAGAGCGCGGCTTGACATAGCGCCGGCTGGGGTGATTCCCAGCCGGAAATTCTTGACGGATAATGTGGGCATTCAGAGTGTCTATTCCGTCGGGTATCCCATGGTGTCTACTCTTTCTTCTGCGCCGCTGGACCCTTCTGTGGCCGCATTCATTTCAGGCCAGCAGTCGATCCATGTGGCGGCGGTAACCGAACAATCCCGTCCGACCCTGACCAGAGGGTTGGTTTGCAGCGTCAACGAAGAACGAACGCGGGTCAGGATTCTGCTGTCGGCTTCCCGGTCGGAGCAGTTGCTGCGGGCGCTCGCCTGCAACCCGCTAATCGCCGCCGTATTCAGTAATCCCGAGGATAACAAGACCCTGCAGCTGAAGGGTGTCGATGCTGAGATCGCCGAAGCGACTGAGGAGGATCGGGCATTGCTCGCACCCTACATCCAGACCTTTGCGGCCAAGGTTCAGCGCTTTAATGTACAGGAGATCTTTGTTCGTACACTGTTCAGTTGCGAACCGGACGATCTGCTGACGGTCAGCTTCACACCGATCACCGCCTTTAAGCAGACTCCCGGCAATAGTGCCGGTGATCCTATTCCCTTGGGAGTTGAACTGTCATGAGCTGGACGCTCGAGAAGATGCGGGACTGTCTGGAGGGCATTGTGCCCTGTGCCGTGGCCACCTGCGGCGCCGACGGCATGCCGAACGTGACCTACGTGTCACAGACCATGTACGTGGACAGTCGCCATATCGCGTTATCGTTTCAGTTCTTCAACAAGACGCGGGAAAACATCCTGGCCAATCCGATAGCATCGGTGTTGATGATGGATCCCTACACGGCAGCGCGTTACCAGCTCACCATCCACTATCTGAAAACCGAAACCTCGGGGCCTCTGTTCGAGAGAATGCGGGCCAAGCTCGCCGGCATCGCCTCCCACGAAGGGATGGAGGGGGTGTTCCACCTGCGTGGTGTCGATCTCTACCGAGTGCTCGAAATCGAGCACCTGCCCGGACGCGAGTTGCCACCGGCCCAATACGGGCCTGCCCTGTTGCCTGCTTTGCGCCATTGTGTTGGCGCGATCACAAGTTATGGCTCGCTGGAGGATCTGGTGGATAACCTGCTCGGTGCACTGGATCGTCATCTGCAGATCCAGTACAGCATGCTGTTGATGGCCGATCTGCCGGGCAATAAATTGTATACCCTGGCCAGTCGCGGTTACGGCCGCTCCGGCGTCGGTGCCGAGATACCCATGGGGGTCGGCGTCATCGGCGTTGCTGCACGCGAGCGGGTGCCGATACGGATCATGTTTGCAGCGTCCGAGTATGTGTACAGCCGTACCGTACGTGAGCAGGCGATCAGTGATGGCCTGGCTCGACAGCTGGAGGCGCGCATCCCGATGCCGGGCCTGGATGCGCCGGCCAGCCAGATCGCCGTACCGATCCTGTGCAACGATGAACTGCTTGGTGTGCTTTACGCGGAGAGCGAGCAGGAGTGCCAGTTTGGTTATGACATCGAAGATGCGCTGGTCGCGATCTGTGCCCAGGCGGGGGAGGCTATGGGGCGGTTGCGCCTTCAGCTCTTGGACCATCCGGTACCGGAGGCGATGTCGTCGAATCCTGTGCCGGTAGCGGCGGGCGGGGAGACACTTCAGGTCAGGTATTACCCGCGTGACCACAGCATCTTCTTCGATAACGAATACCTGATCAAAGGGGTGGCGGGGGCGATTCTCTGGTACCTGTTGGCCAGGCACGCCGAGCAGGGGCGCACGGAGTTCAGTAACCGTGAACTCCGTCTCGCGCAGGAGATCCCGCTGCCGGATATAACCGACAACCTCGATGCGCGCCTACTGCTGTTGTCCAGGCGCCTGCGGGAACGCTGTGCGGCTATTTCGCTGGAGAAGAGTGGCCGGGGGCGGTTTCACCTTCAGCTACGCCGCCCCGTAGAGCTGCACGCAGAGGGTTAGCGGTCACTCGCCACCGCTTCCGGGAAGATCGGCTCCAGTGATACGTAGGGTGTCGTGATGACGGCGCCCGGCGGCAGCGCGGCAGGCGAAGCGTTACCCTTGGCTCCCAGGTCCCGGATGTAATGGAAGAGGGCGCTCTTATCCTTCTCGGTCATTGCCTGTAGTGCGGGCCAGGGCATCGGCGGCAACCCGCCGGCCGAAATGCGATCCAGCCACTGCTGCAGTGTCATTGCATCCGCCGTAAGGCGCAGGTTTGCGGCGTAACTTACACCCCAGGGGCCGGCGAAACCGACGTCACTGCCCAGCAGCCAATCCTGTTCCGCGGTTTTACCCATCGATTGCGAGTAACCGGGTGTGTGGCAGTCGTTGCAGCCGCCGACCTCGATCAGGTAGCGCCCGCGGTCAAGTTCGTCGGTTGCCGGCTGCGCGGCGACACCGGTGGATATGATCAGTACGCTCATTGCGAGCGGAATCAAAGCCTTCATCTGGAGCCTCTCCGTCCAAGTCTGTCGATGCTTAGGTGTCGATCCGGTGATCGACGGGTACAGAGTAGCGCCGGCAATGAGCGTGTGCTGTTAGGAGTATGCTTATAAATACTTAAAAGATTGCTAAGTTGCGTCACCCGGCTGATCGACATAAAAAAACCGGACACTTTGCAGTGTCCGGTTTTTATTCAGCGTTAAGCCGAGCGGTCTG
Source organism: Marinobacterium zhoushanense (assembly GCF_014641945.1). Lineage (GTDB taxonomy): Bacteria > Pseudomonadota > Gammaproteobacteria > Pseudomonadales > Balneatricaceae > Marinobacterium_D > Marinobacterium_D zhoushanense. The sequence goes on along the minus strand of NZ_BMIJ01000001.1, from coordinate 50,872 downwards.
ACGAAGACCAGTCTTAGACGTTCAGGGAGTCCAGCAGACCATTCAGTGTTGCGCTCGGGCGCATCACGGTAGCCATCTTGGCCAGATCCGGATGGTAGTAACCACCGATCTCAACTGCACTGCCCTGAACGCTGGCCAGTTCGTCGAGAATCTTCTGCTCGTTGGCGGTCATACCTTCAGCCAGCGGCTTGAAGATCGCGGCCAGTTCGGCGTCCTCGCTCTGTGCGGCCAGTTCCTGAGCCCAGTACATCGCCAGATAGAAGTGGCTGCCGCGGTTGTCCAGCTCGCCGGTCTTGCGTGACGGAGACTTGTTGTTCTCCAGCAGCTTGCCGGTCGCCTTGTCCAGCGCCTGACCCAGCACGCGGGCACGCTTGTTGTCGTTCTTGATACCCATCTCGTCGAGGGAGACCGCCAGGGCCAGGAATTCGCCGAGGGAATCCCAACGCAGGTGGTTCTCTTCCAGCAACTGTTGTACGTGCTTCGGTGCGGAACCGCCGGCACCGGTTTCGTACATACCGCCGCCAGCCATCAGCGGAACGATGGACAGCATCTTGGCTGAGGTGCCCAGCTCCATGATCGGGAACAGGTCGGTCAGGTAGTCGCGCAGTACGTTACCGGTGACGGAGATGGTGTCCTGACCGCGGATCAGGCGCTCCATGGAGAAGCGGATCGCTTCGTTGTAGCCCATGATGTAGATGTCGAGACCATCGGTATCGTGCTCGTCCAGGTACTCTTCGACCTTGGCTTTGAGCTGCATGTCGTGGGCGCGTTCCGGGTCCAGCCAGAAGATGGCAGGGGTTTCGGACTGGCGGGCGCGGGTAACGGCCAGCTTGACCCAGTCGCGGATCGGCGCGTCTTTGGTCTGGCAGGCACGCCAGATGTCGCCTTTCTCCACTTCGTGCTGCATCAGCACTTCGCCGTTCGCGGCGTTGACCACACGCATGGTGCCGTCCGCTTTCATTTCGAAAGTCTTGTCGTGCGAACCATATTCTTCCGCTTTCTGCGCCATCAGGCCTACGTTCGGCACGGTGCCCATGGTGGTCGGGTCGAAGGCGCCGTTGGTTTTGCAGAAGTTGATCATCTCCTGGTAGATGCGAGCATAGGTGCTCTCCGGCATCACCGCCTTGGTGTCCTTCTGCTTGCCGTCGCGGCCCCACATCTGGCCGGAGTTGCGGATCATCGCCGGCATGGAGGCGTCGACGATTACGTCACTCGGGATGTGCAGGTTGGTGATCCCCTTGACGGAGTCGACCATCGCCATCTCCGGACGGTCGGCGTAGCAGTCGTGGATATCCTGCAGGATCTCTTCCTGCTTGGAGTCCGGCAGGCTCTTGATCTTGTCGTAAACGCTGGACAGACCGTTGTTCGGGTTAACGCCGATCTCGTGGAACAGTTCGCCGTGCTTCTCGAACAGGTCCTTGTAGTACACGGTGACAGCATGGCCGAACACGATGGGGTGAGACACCTTCATCATGGTTGCCTTAACGTGCAGGGACCACATGACGCCGGTCTCTTTGCAATCGTTCAACGTATCTTCGAAGAAGTCACGCAACGCCTTGCAGCTCATGAACATGCTGTCGAGCACTTCGCCCTGCTGCAGGCTCAGCTCTTTCTTGACCTCGACGCTGCCGTCTTTGCCGACAAACTCGATACGTACATCACCCGCTTCCGGCATGGTGATCGACTGCTCGCTGGAGAAGAAGTCACCGCTACGCATGTAATCGGCGTGGGACTGGGAGGCCTTGCTCCATTTGCCCATGGAGTGCGGGAACTTGCGTGCATAGGCCTTGACGGCGGCCGGTGCGCGGCGATCGGAGTTGCCTTCGCGCAGAACCGGGTTTACCGCGCTGCCGAGGATCTTGCTGTAACGCGCCTTGATCTCTTTCTCTTCGTCGGTGTTCGCTTCGTCCGGGAAGCTGGGTATGTCGTAGCCCTGAGACTGCAGCTCGGCGATGGCGGCACGCAGCTGCGGAACGGAGGCGCTGATATTGGGGAGTTTGATGATGTTGGCTGAAGGATCCTGGGTCAATGCGCCCAGTTCGGCCAGGGCGTCCGCTACACGCTGATCTTCGCTCAGGCGCTCCGGAAAAGTCGCGAGAACACGGGCAGCGACGGAGATGTCACTGGTTTCCACTTCGATGCCGGCCGCGGCAGCGAAGGAGCGTACGATCGGCAACAGAGACTGTGTTGCAAGTGCCGGCGCTTCATCGGTAATGGTGTAAACGATTTTCTGATTTGATGTCGTCATTCTTTTCCCCAGTGTGATATGGCTGGTGTGGCCGAAGATGTTCGAAAAGGTGACTTGTGATCGCCCTAATCAACAAAACTGCTACTTCTTGATGAGTATTTTTTTGGCGTTGCATTGTACCGAAAGCGGGGCTTGCGATATACCGAAATTAAGTGAACAGGCGCCGTTTTGGGGTCGTTCTAGCCATAAGTCTAATAAGATTCGCCATTGATCCTGCCAAATCCATATCGCAAAAGCGCCGCTGATTACGCCTTTAGTCGATGAAAGGCAACAGGCCTATTTCGAAACCGAGGGTTGATGATGCTCAATATTGTTGCTTATCAGATGCATTAATATTGGTCACTCCTTCCCTTCGTTTTTATGAGGTGTTCTATGTCCGATGTTCAGCGGCTGGTTTTGCCAGAGGTGGCATTGGCGTTCATGAACGCTGATCACGCGCAGGCGGTAGAGTTGATTGAGCAGCTCGAGCAGTTGACCGCTCCGCAGGGATTGCTCGCAGCGCTTGACCGGCAAGCGATCAGCGCAACGCTAAATCAATTATATGAACACAATCGGGAGCATTTCGCGCATGAGGAGCGGGAGATGCTGAGGGTCGACTTCCCTGCCTATCCCGTACATCGCAACGAGCATGAGCGGGTGCTGGCCCAGATCGAACAGGCATGCCGACAGTGGAAGGCTTCCGGCGATCTGGGGCATCTGAGGGAGTATCTATCGCTGCTGCCGAACTGGCTGCTCAATCACGTGGCGACGATGGATAAAGTGACAGCCGATTTCATCAGCCATCACTCCGAGCAGGGCGGCAGTTAACTCAGATCAACAACTCAGACCAGGTCCAGCTGGATATGGAAGGTGGTCCCGTCTTTGGCATTCGACGTGACCGCCATGTGGCCCCGGTGCTGCTCTGTTATGACAAAGTGCGCGAAAGAGAGTCGCTTATTCGCGCTGGCAGTCGCTTGGCCGGCGTCACTGTCCTGGGTGAAGGGCTCGAACAGGAACATCTGCTCGTCATCGGTCAGTTCGACACCGTTGTGTTGTATACGGATCGACAGCGCGTCGAAACTCCTGGCAACGTATAGCGCGATCGTCGGTGTATATCCCGGTGCCCGTTTCTCGGTAAGCGACTTGTAGGCGTGACGGAACAGACTGAGAAACACCTGTTGCAGCTCGGTGACGTAACAGGGGATCAGCGGCAGCTCGGGCTCGAAGTGACGCTCGATCCGTATGCTGCTGAAGGGGAAGGTGTCGGGCAGTGACAGCACTTCGCGTGACTGTTCCAGCGAATGCTCCAGAATATCGATCACATTGGCCTGCTGCGGCTTGTCGGCACGGCCGCGCGCAAACTCCAGCAGGTTGCGGATGATCGACTCCACCTGTTTGCCGCTTTTCGAGGCGTTGTCCAATATCTGCTGAATCTTTTCGCTCTCCGGACCTTGCTGGTTACCCTCAGGCAGCAGCCTGCCCGACGCCAAAATGCCCTGGAAGCTGCGCAGGTCGAACAGAATCGCCTGCAGCGGCGTATTGATATCGTTGGCCATGGCGGTTGCCAACTCGCCCATGGAGGAGAGCTTGTCGTGGTGGATCAGCATATTTTCGGCAATGACGCGCTTGGTGACGTCGTCGACCAGGATAACCACGCCCGGTTCGTCATAGTCCTGCAGCGGGTAGACGGTGATGTCGAAGTGATAGCTGCCCGGTTGGCTGTGGCGCAGGGTGATCGTTTCCCCGTTGTCCAGGGCCTGTTCTATATGGCGCGGCGATACGGTGATGTCGGAGTAGATCGACCACAGATTCCGGCCGATGGCATCGTCGGCCTGGATGCCTGAGATCTCCTCGGCGCGCAGGTTCCAGTGAGTGATCGTGCCCTGGCGATCCAGGCCGACCAGGACCAGTGGCATCGAGCGCAGGATGTTTTGGATATAGGCTTTCGATGCCTTCAGCATGCGCGTGGTCACGACATGCTCTGAAACCTCCTGTTCCAGCTTGGCGGTACGCTCACGGACCCGCTGCTCCAGATTCGAACGGATCTCTTCCAGTGCGCGGTTGTAGCGTCGCGCGCGCAGCCAGGTCACGAACAGGACGATGACGACAATGGTGAGCAGAATGATCAGCACGCCGCTGGAAAAGTTGGCGACCCACTGCCACTTGGTGCGTCCCTGCTCATCCTTGAACACGTCAAGGAGGTCGGCGTACAGCAATGGGCTCTGTGTCAGCAGTAAAAGCGGTAGAAAAAATCTTGTCATATAGGGGCGTCGGTGTCGGATGAAGATGAACACGCCGGTACGTAACCGAATGAAGTTCGGGCGATTATAGCTGATTGCGCTCCCGGTCGGGACCAGTAATTGAGTCCGGGTTAACGGCGCAGTTTTATCCGTCTATCCGAAAGGGTGGAAGCTTGGTATGCAAAATGGCCTTTAGCTGGAAAGAATGATTGCGTCCCATGGTGACTGCATCAGCTGTAACGCCTGCTGTAACAGGTGGTGCAACGTACTTTGCCTCAACTGGCACGCTACTTGTACCTGTCTGTCGAATTGAACGTTGCTCCGGTCGGAAATCCGGTGCGGCTCGTTGCACATTTCGCTGATGGATGAGGGCAATGACGACAGACCGTGTTTTGATTCTCGGTATAGGCAATCTGCTTTGGGCCGATGAGGGGTTCGGTGTGCGCTGCGTCGAGCGGCTGAATCAGCACTACCGCTTTGCTGAGCAGGTGAAATTGCTGGACGGCGGTACTCTGGGGATCTACCTGGTTCAGCATCTCCAGGAGTCGGACGTTCTGATCGTATTTGACGCCATCGACTATGGCCTGAAGCCCGGAACGCTTAAGGTCGTCCGCGATGAGGAGGTGCCAAAGTTCATGGGCGCCAAGCGCATGAGCCTGCATCAGACCGGCTTCCAGGAGGTGCTGGCCATGGCCGAACTCACTGGCCAATACCCTCGCGAGCTGATGCTGATCGGCGTACAACCCGAGCTGTTGGAGGATTTCGGCGGCAGTCTGACCAGTAGTGTACGTGCCCAGCTTGATCCGGCTATTGAGCTGGCGCTCGAATATCTCGCGTCGCTGGGCATCCTGCCGTTGGCTGACGAAACTGCTCTCGAATCGCACGAGGAGCTTTCACCCCAGCAACTGGCACTGGAGCGCTACGAACAGGGGCGGCCCGACAGCGTTGAAGCATTTCGACACGGCGATGTGCGTTTCATGAACCTGTTCACACCCGTGTCGGACGAGTCTTGAGATGTGTATCGGGATCCCGATGCAGGTGAGGGTAGTGGAGGGGGAGAGGGCGCTCTGCACCTCCGGGGATGAGCAGCATTGGATCGATATCCGGCTGATTGAAATGCCGGTACCGGATGACTGGCTGCTGGTCTTTCTGGAGGCTGCACGAGAAAAGATCAGCGCTGAGCGCGCCAGGCAGGTTGCCCAGGCGCTTCAGGCGTTAGACGCAGGCGCACGCGGCGATATTGCCGCTATCGATGCACTGTTTGCCGATCTGGTTGGACGTACACCGCAGCTGCCGCCACATCTGCAGCCGGATCTGAATGACGGACACAAAGAGGATAACGGAAGATGACCCATCCACTGCTGGAGCAGTTGACCAGCCGTTACGGCTACCCGCGGCTGGAGCACGAAAGTGTCGATGCTTTCATCGAAGCCCAGCCGTTCAGCGTGCTGTTTTTCGCCGGTAACCCGAGCCGCTTCCCCGAGAGTCTCGATGTGGCGGTGATCCTGCCTGAACTGCTCAAGCAGTTTCCGCAGCTCAGCGCCGCGCTTGTCGACCCGGAGAGCGAGCACCGGTTGCAGGGACGCTATAACTTCAACGCCTGGCCGACGCTGGTGTTCCTCAAACAGGGGCGTTATCTGGGAGCCTTGTCGCGGGTACACAACTGGGATGAGTATCGGCGCGAGATCGAGCGGATCCTCGTCACTGAACCACAGCGTAATCCCGGCATCGGCATACCGGTGGTTGCCAATAATGCTTCGACCCCCTGTGGACATTGAGGTAACTGCATGAAATCGGATATTCCTCTGTTTGATCTAACCCCCTCTTTGACCCAGGCGAGCGGTCCCGGCTCACGCTCGGAAGCGGATAGCCTCAGCTATATGCCGATGCCGAAGGAGATGCACACCTTCGAACTGCCGCGCCTGCCTGAATCCGAGGAGGTTGCCCAGGCGCCTCGGGTGCTGGCGTTGTTGGCACAGGTGCAGGAGGCGCTGGATGCATACCGTCCCGGTATGTCGACGCGAACGCTGTCGCTGGATCTGCTTGCCGAAGCCGACCGTGCTCTGTTGTATCAGGTGCTGGGCGAGGGGGAGGTGGCGCTGCAGATCGGCGCGGATATCCGGGTGCGGGCACAGGAGACGGTACTGGCCGGACTCTGGTGGTTACAGCAGGTCGATAGCAGCGGCCAGCTTGAGCGACAGTGGCTGGAGGTGGCGGATCTGCCCGAGCTGGTGCGACAAAGCGCTTTCAGTACGACTGAAGTGCCGACGGTGGGCGAGGGGGATCTGCCGGAAGGGATATTGAATGCAGGCCCCGTGCTGGTCGAGCTGTTCGATGTGGCACGCAGACACCAAACAACGCCGCGCGAACTGCCTCACGTGATCAACCTGTCGTTACTGCCGTTTTCGCCCGAAGATCACACGTTCTTGGCCAACAGCCTCGGTCAGGGCCCGGTGGTGATCCTGTCCCGCGGCTATGGCAACTGCCGGATCGGCTCCACTGCCGTGCCCGGTATCTGGCGTGTGCAGTACTTCAACAGTACCGATCAGCTGATTCTGGATACGCTGGAAGTGGTCGAGGTACCGCAGGTGGCCTGTGCCGCGAAGGAGGATCTTGAGGATTCCTCGGAGCGGCTGCGCGAGATGCGCGAGGTGCTGGTATGACGACCCAGTTCGAAGGCAGCTACCTGGGCAATAACGAGCGGTTGTCGCCCGATGCAAAACTCGAGTGCAAGATCTGTTGGTATCAGTACGATCCGGCGGTGGGCGATGAGGTGTGGCAGATTGCGCCGGGCACCCCCTTTGCCGAACTGCCCGAGCATTGGTGCTGCCCGCAGTGCGACGGCGAGCGCGACCAGTTCATGGTGGTGGCGTGATGTCTCCACTGAAGCAAGGGTTGCAGCAGCACTATCGTGCGGCGGATGCGCGGATGGCCGGCTTGCCATTCTATAACGCCCTGCTCAGCGTTGAGATGGCGGTGTGGCACTGCCTCGATCACGATCTGGAGGCGGGAGTGCTGATTACGCCCTGGTGTCTGAACCTGATTTGGCGCCCGGCGGATGCGCGGGAGTTGCCGGATAAAGGGGAGACCTGCGTGCTGGTATTACCCTCGGGGGAGTATGAGGGCGTGGTGGCGCAGGTGGAGGATCTGGGACGCTTCGCCAGTGCCTCACTGCTGTCCGATACCAGCGGTCTGAACTCCCAGGACGAGGCGCGAGCCCTGGCTATGGAGATCGCCGATCTGTTGTTCGCAACTCCTGCTCCAGCGGCTGCTGACAGTCACGAGGAGCAATTGGATAACCCCGGACGCCGGGCGCTGTTTCGCCGGGCCATGCGGGGCTGAGTATGCATCCTTTGTCCGCCGGACGGCTGCAGGTGGCTCTTACCTATCAGCAAATCAACGGACAGGGGCGTATCGCTGGCGTCGAGCTGGAGCTGACGCGGCCCGTTAATGCGATCTGCCAACTGCTTAAAGGACAGACACCGGAGGCGGCGTTGGCGATGATCGGTGCGCTGTTCTCGATCTGCCGCCATGCACATCAGGTCGCCGGAGCGAGGGCGCTGGAGCAGGCCAGGGCAGAACCGGTTGCTCAAGAGGAGAGTAGGCGGCGTGTACGCGTGGTGGCTGCGGAGCGGGTACGGGAAAGCCTGTTGCGACTGTTGCAGGATTGGCGCTATCCGGGAACGACGGATGCAGAGCTGCGCGACGGCATACGACTCGGTCAGCGCGTACTGGCGCGGCTGCAAGCATCGTTGGATAGGCCCTGTGCTGATGTTGAAGCGGCGATCGCCGGGCTGCAACACTGGTGGCGGCTGATCAGGCGTACACCCGCTGAGGAGCGGCACTGGCTGGAGACCCGAGTAAGGTGTTGGCAGGGCATTGAGTTGGGCGGTGCGGTCCCGGTTCTGACGCCTACGCTGACCGATCCGCTCATCTGCGCCCTGGAACGCGAGCGGGGGGGGGAGTTTTGTACGGCACCGTTACTGGAGGACGTATGCCGCCATAGCGGACCGGCCGCCGCCGCAGCCAGCGTATCGGCAGCCGACCAGGTGATCGGTCTTGCGCTGCGGGCACTACTCGACCAGGTTGACGCAGCGTTCGCGCAACTGGCCGAGCCTTCACCGGAGAGTCCCCCTGGTCACAATCGCAGCGGCAACGGCGTTGGATACGGTTGGGCGATGACCGCACGTGGCTGGCTGCTGCACCGCGTAGAGCTGGATGGCGAGCGGGTCGGGCGCTGGCAGATATTGGCCCCTACCGATTGGAACTTCCATACTGACGGGATAGTGTTACAACGCCTGATGGGGGTCAAAATCGAGCGCAGTAGGGCTCAGGCGTTGGCCCAAGATCTGATACTGTCGATCGATCCCTGCGTTGGATTTGGAGTGACACTGCAAGATGCATGAGATGTCGATTGCCGAGGGCATAGTTCAGACGCTCGAGGAGCAGGCGTCGGTTCAGGGGTACACTCGGGTCAAAAGGGTCTGGCTGGAGATCGGCCCGCTGGCGGCAGTGGAGCAGGAGTCGCTTCGATTCTGCTTCGATGCGGTGACCCGCGGTACTCTGGCCGAGCACGCCCGGCTCGATATCATCGAGCTGCCGGGTGAGGCCTGGTGCCTGGCCTGTGCCGCGACGGTGCCGATTACCCAGCGCTACGACAGCTGCAGCAAGTGTGGCAGCTATCAGCTGCAGGTGACGCGCGGCGACGAACTGAGAATAAAAGAGCTGGAGGTAGAGTAGTTATGTGTACCGTATGCGGTTGCGGCGAGGGTGAAACCCGGATCGAGGGGCATCACCACCATCATGATCACTCCCACAGCCATGATCATCCTCACGAACATGATCATGCACATGGCCATGGCCAGAACGACGATCATTCGCCCCTGCTCGCCGAGGGGCAGAACCTGCACTACGGCCGGGGGCCGGCCCATGCCCATGCACCGGGGCTGAGTCAGTCCCGGATGGTGCAGATAGAGCAGGATATTCTGGGCAAGAATGACGGCTATGCGGCGCAGAACCGCGCCCGTTTCGATGCCCTGTCGCTGTTCGCCCTGAACCTGGTATCCAGCCCCGGCTCCGGGAAGACTACCCTGCTGACCCGCACCATCAAACAGCTGGGCAAGCGACTGCCGTTGGCGGTGATCGAGGGTGATCAGCAGACCGCTAACGATGCCGACCGTATCCGCGCCACCGGTGCGCAGGCGGTACAGATCAATACCGGCAAGGGCTGTCATCTGGATGCGCACATGGTGGGCCACGCCCTGGAGCGGCTCGACCATCTCGACGGCGGTGTGCTGTTTATCGAGAACGTGGGCAATCTGGTATGCCCGGCGGCGTTCGATCTGGGCGAGGCGCACAAGGTCGCGATTCTGTCGGTGACCGAGGGTGAAGATAAGCCGCTCAAGTACCCGGACATGTTCCATGCCGCCGACCTGATGTTGTTGAACAAGATCGACCTTCTGCCGCACCTGGATTTCGATGTCGAGGCCTGTATCGACTACGCCCGCCGGGTCAATCCCGATATCGAGGTGATCCAGGTATCGGCGCGCTCCGGCGAAGGGATGGAGGCATGGCTGGCGTGGATGGAGACGCGGAGAAGCGCCCGCATTCGCCAGCGGATCGAGGCGCTGAAGCAGCAGGCGCAAGCACTTGAAGCGCTGCTCTGAGCCCAGCGTAGAACGGAGCAAAAAGGGGAAGCGATGATGCAGTCCAGCCCACGTGCAACCGTACTCTGTGTCGACGACGAGACCCGCTCGCTGGAGACGCTGGAGCGTACGCTCGACGAGGAGTTTGACGTACTCACGGCGAGCAGCACGGAGCAGGCATGGGAATTACTGGAGCAGCAGCGGGTGCATGCGGTGCTGTGTGACCAGCGAATGCCGGGCGAGACCGGCGTCGAGTTCCTGATCCGCGTGCGTGAGCACTGGCCGCAGACCGCGCGCCTGATCCTCTCCGGCTATACCGAGTCGGAAGATATTATCCGAGGCCTCAATGAGGCGGGCATCTTCCAGTACCTGACCAAACCCTGGCACCCGGATCATCTGCTGCTGGCGCTGCGCAACGCCTGCCGGATGGTGGCGCTGCAATCGGAAAACGAGCTGCTCGCCACCGAAATACGCTTGACCACCCCTCAGGCCGAGTCGCAGCTGCAAGCCAAGAAGGAGCGTTTGCGTCAGCGTTTCGATTTCAGCGAAATACTACGCGCCGAGGACAGCCCGCTCAATGCGTTGTGCAACCAGGTGGCGCAGGTAGCGCCCTACGATATTTCGGTGCTGGTGACCGGGCCCTCCGGCAGCGGCAAGGAGCTGTTCGCCCGCGCGCTGCATTACAACAGCCTGCGTGCGGACAAGCCGTTCGTGGTGGAAAACTGCGGCGCCATGCCGGACGAGCTGCTCGCTTCCGAGCTGTTCGGCCATCGCAAGGGGGCATTTACCGGCGCCATCAACGACCATGTCGGCCTGTTCGAACAGGCCGACGGCGGCACCATCTTCCTCGACGAGATTGGCGAAATATCGCCGGCATTCCAGGTCAAGCTGCTGCGTGTGCTGCAGGAGCGTGAGGTGCGCCGCATCGGCGACGCCCAGCGCCGCCCGGTCAATGTTCGGGTGATCGCCTCCACCAACCGCAGCCTGGAAGACGAGGTTCGGGCCGGTCGTTTTCGTGAGGATCTGTACTATCGCCTGGCCGAGGTGACACTGGAGCTGCCGCCGCTGGCGCAGCGTGAAGCGGATATTCCGGTATTGGCCAACGCCTTCCTCGATCGGGCGGTGGAAGCATTCGACAAGCCGGTGGAGGGGTTCAGTGACGAGGCGATTGAATGTTTGCAGGGCTACGTCTGGCCCGGCAATGTCCGTGAGTTGCAGAATGAGATCCGCCGCATGCTGGTCATGGCAAAAGAGCCCTGTCTGGGCGCCGATCTGCTTAACCCGCGTGTGCTGCGCAGCAGCGTAGATGGCGAGCCGGCACCGTTGCTGGCCCAGGTGGCGGACCTGAGCGGTACCCTGAAGGAGCGGGTGGAGCAGCTGGAGAAACAGATCCTGCGCGAAACCCTGATCCGCCACCGCTGGAACAAGAGCCGTGCCGCCGAAGAGCTGGGCCTGTCGCGGGTCGGCCTGCGTGCGAAGATCGAACGCTACGAGCTGGGGAATCCCTGATGCCCTCGGTGCGCCTGCTGGTCAGCGGTCAGGTGCAGGGGGTCGGCTTTCGTCCCTTTGTGCATCGCCTCGCCACCGGGTTGAAGCTGGCAGGGCAGGTCTGCAACACACCGCGTGGCGTGCAGATCGATCTGTGCGGAGAGCCGCTGAGCCTGGCCCGCTTCCGCCAATGCCTGACTAGCGAGCTGCCACCGCTGGCACGCATCGATTCGTTAACTGAAGAGGAGGTGGCATCCGCAGATGAGTTCAGCGACTTCCGAATCGTTGCCAGCGAACAGGGCGAGGGGACGCTGGATCTGTCGGTGACTCTGGACGCCGCCGTCTGTCCGCACTGTCTGGCCGAACTGTTCGATCCGCGGGATCGCCGTTATCGCTATCCCTTTATCAACTGCACCCACTGCGGCCCGCGCTACACGCTGATCCGTGCGCTGCCCTATGATCGAGCCAACACCAGCATGGCCGAGTTTGCTCAGTGTCCGGCCTGTCAGGCTGAGTACGATGATCCGGCCAATCGCCGTTTCCATGCGCAGCCCAACGCCTGTCCCGTGTGTGGCCCGACACTCTGGCTGGAAACGAGCACCGGTGAGCGCATCGAGCTGGATCCCATCCAGCTGGCGGTGGGCGCGCTGGAGCGTGGCGAGATACTGGCCGTGCGCGGTGTCGGTGGTTTCCATCTGGTCTGCGATGCACGTAACGAGTCCGCCGTTACGCGTCTGCGCCAGCGCAAGAACAGACCGGCCAAACCCTTCGCGATCATGGCGTTGAACAGCCTCTCGCTGGAGCCCCTGTTGGAGCTGACCAGCGCCGGCCGCGGCTGGTTGAGCGACCGCAGCGCGCCCATCGTGCTGCAACGTAAGCGCGCGACTGCCGATGTCGAACTGGCACCGAGCCTGGCGCCGGGCCTGGATCGACTGGGGGTGATGTTGCCACACAGTCCGCTGCACTGGCTGCTGTTCCATGAAGCTGCCGGGCGAGCCGAAGGTGAGGCGTGGAGCCAAGCAGCACACCCGCTGGTGTTGGTGATGACCAGCGCCAACCGTAGCGGCGAACCGCTGATCACTTCCAACGATGAGGCAAGAGAAAAACTTGCCGATATTGCTGACCTGTTGCTGCTGCATGACCGCGAGATCGAGCACCGTTGCGACGATTCACTGATCAACGCTATCTCTGAACCACCGGCACTGATCCGCCTGGGACGTGGTATGGCGCCAACCGAGATTCGGCTGGCGAGCGCAGGCCCGGCGGTGCTGGCACTGGGTGGCTACCTGAAAAACACCCTCTGTTTGACCAGCGGTGACAGGGCGTTTGTTTCGCCCCATATCGGCGATCTGAACAACCCGGACAACTGCCGTACGCTGGAGCGCTCCGTCGACGAGCTGTGCGACCTGCTGCGGATCGCGCCTGAGCATATCGCCTGCGACCTGCACCCCGACTTCCACGCCAGTCGTTTGGCTGCCGAACTGGCCGAGCGTCTTGATCTGCCCTTGCATCGGGTACAGCACCACCAGGCCCATATCGCCGCGGTGATGGCCGAGCATCGGCTCGCAGAGCCGGTGCTGGGCGTGGCGCTCGATGGCGTCGGACTGGGCTGGGATGGTCAGCTGCGCGGCGGCGAGCTGTTACAGCTGGACGCCGGGGGCTTCACCCCGCTGGGCGAGCTGGCACCCTTACCTCTGCCCGGTGGCGATGCCGCCGCTAAGGAGCCCTGGCGCATGGCCTGTGCCGCACTGCACCGCATGGGCAGGGGTGATCTGATCCCGACGCGGTTTGCCGATAAACCGGCGGCCGCGCTGGCAGGTATGCTGGAGCGGGGTTTCATCTGCCCGCCGACCTCCAGCCTTGGGCGGGTATTCGATGCCGCCGCTGGACTGCTGGGGATCTGCGAACGGCAAACCTATGAGGCGGAAGCGCCGATGCGCCTGGAGGCGCTGGCGGAAGGTGTCGGCAAGCTGAATCCGCAAGGCCTGTATCGGATCAATGAAGAGTCGGGCGGACTTCAGCTGGATCTGCTGCCGTTGCTGGCATCTCTGCTGGATGAACCCGATCCTGCACGCGGCGCCGCGCGCTTCCAGCAGGAGCTGACCTTGGCGTTGAGCGACTGGATTATCCAGGCTGCCGAGCATAGCGGACTGACCCAGATCGCGTTGGCAGGTGGTTGCCTGTTGAACCTGGCGCTGCGTGATGGGCTGCATCGCCAACTGAACGCCGTGGGGTTGAACGTGCTGCTGCCGGTACAAATGCCGGCCAACGACGCGGCGATCAGCCTGGGCCAGGCCTGGGCGGTACGGATGAAGCTGTTGAATAAAAATTAGAGAAGTAGATAGAGGTAAGGCTATGTGTCTGGCGATCCCGGTAAGGATAGAGGTGCTGATCGACGAGGAACGGGCGTTGGCCGATATCGGCGGCGTGCGTAAGGAGATCAACACCGCGCTGGTGGACGATCTCGCCGTTGGCGATTACGTGATCCTGCATGTGGGATATGCGTTGAACAAGCTTGATCCCGAGGAAGCGGCCAGGACTCTGGCTCTGTTCGAGGAGCTGGGTCAGCTGCAGGCAGCCCGTGATGCGGCATTGGCAGAGGAGGGGACGGAATGAAGTATGTTGACGAGTTCCGCGACGGCGACAAGGCGCGCGCCATTGCCGGTCAGATCCGCGCCGAAGCCGATCCGGCACGCACTTACCATCTGATGGAGTTCTGCGGCGGCCATACCCACGCCATCTTTCGTTACGGCATCCCCGGCCTGCTGCCGGACAACGTCAAACTGATCCATGGCCCCGGCTGTCCGGTCTGCGTATTGCCGATCGGGCGGCTGGATATGGCCGTTGAGCTGGCGCGTCGTCCCGATGTGATCCTCTGTACCTACGGTGATATGCTGCGCGTGCCGGGCTCCGGCCGCGTCAGCCTGATGAAGGTGCGTGCCGAAGGCACCGACGTGCGCATGCTCTACTCGCCGGCGGATGCAATCAAGATCGCCCAGCAGAACCCGGACAAGCAGGTGGTGTTCTTCGCCATCGGTTTTGAGACCACAACACCGCCGACCGCGCTGGTGCTGGAACAGGCGAAAAAGCTGAATCTCTCCAACTTCTCCGTGTTCTGTAACCATGTGCTGACCCCGGCAGCGATGCATGCGATCCTGAATACGCAGGAGGCCGACTCCGGCGCGTTGATGTTGGATGGCTTTATTGGACCTGCCCATGTCAGCACCGTGATCGGCTCGGCTCCCTACGAACCCTTTCCGGCGCAGTATGGCAAACCGGTGGTGATTGCCGGATTCGAGCCGCTCGATGTGCTGCAGGCGATCCTGATGCTGATCCGCCAACTGAATGAAGGGCGCTGTGAGGTGGAGAACGAGTTCACCCGCGCCGTGACCCGCGAGGGTAACGCCAAGGCGAAGGCGTTGGTGGAGCAGGTATTCGAGCTGCGCCCCAGCTTCGAGTGGCGCGGCCTCGGTGCCATCCCCGAGAGCGCGCTGCAGATCCGCGCCGAATACGCCGAGTTCGACGCCGAAAAGCGCTTTGCGTTGACTCAACTGGAGGGGCGGGAGAACAAGGCCTGCGAGTGCCCGGCCATCCTGCGCGGGGTGAAGAACCCGCGTGACTGCAAGCTGTTTGGCGACCCCTGCACGCCGGACAATCCGCTCGGTTCCTGCATGGTCTCCTCCGAGGGCGCCTGCGCCGCCTACTACAGCTACGGCCGATTGAGTGACAACCGTATCGCGGCCGAGGAGGTGAACGCATGAACCGTCTTAACATCGCCAACGGCCGTGTGGAGATGGTCCACGGCAGCGGCGGCCGTGCCATGGCCGAACTGATCGACCAGCTGTTTGCCCAGGCGTTCGACAACGAGTGGCTGGCGCAGGGCAACGATCAGGCCCAGTTCACCCTGCCGCCGGGCCGGGTGGTGATGGCCACCGACAGCCATGTGGTATCGCCGCTGTTCTTCCCCGGCGGCGATATCGGCTCGCTATCGGTACACGGCACGATCAACGATGTCGCCATGTCCGGCGCCCGTCCCTGTTACCTGTCGGCGGGTTTCATACTCGAAGAGGGGTTCCCGCTGGCCGATCTGAAACGGATCGTCGATTCGATGGCGAGCGCGTCAAAGGAGGCGGGCGTGCCGATTGTCACCGGCGATACTAAGGTGGTCGAGCGCGGCAAGGGCGATGGCGTATTCATCAACACCACCGGTATCGGTGTGGTGCCGGAGGGATTGAACCTGTCTGGTGACAGAGCGCAGCCGGGCGATGCCATCCTGCTCTCCGGCACCATAGGCGATCACGGCGTCACCATCCTGTCGCTACGCGAAAGCCTGGGCTTCGAGGCCGATATCCAGTCCGACTCCCAGTCTCTGAACCGGCTGGTGGCGGCGATGGTGGAGGTGGTGCCGGAAATCCGCTGTATGCGCGATCCCACCCGTGGCGGGCTGGCCAATACTCTGAACGAGCTGGCCAAACAATCCGGCGTCGGTATGCAGTTGTTCGAGAAACAGATCCCGGTGCGCGAGCCGGTACGTGCAGCGTGCGAATTCCTCGGCCTGGATCCGCTCTATGTGGCCAACGAAGGCAAGCTGATCGCGATCTGCCCGCAGGAGAAAGCGGAGCAGTTGCTCAAGGCGATGCGCGCGCAGCCACAGGGGCGGGAGGCCGCGATCATTGGTCGGGTGGTGGAGGATTCGCACCACTTCGTACAGATGGAGACGGTATTTGGCGGCAACCGCATGGTGGACTGGCTGAACGGTGAGCAGCTGCCGAGGATCTGTTAAAGATAGGGAGGTGAAAAAGCAGGCGTCCCCTATCAACCGACCCCGGCCGGATTCAACAGGCCGTAGATCCAGATGGTCGCAAAGGCGATCGCGAACGCCACCAGGCTGTAGTAACGGTTGAACCTCAGCAGGGTGCGTGCGCTGATGCCGTAACGTGACTGCAGGCTGATCTGGACGCCGGAAAAGGGTGATAGTCCGACCCCCAACGACCAGCCCAAAAGCAGGGCGATGCCCAGCAGATTGGGATCCTCGACACTGGGTATCAAAATGCTGCCGGCCAATACGGCGCTGGTAACCGGGTGCATGCCTATGAAAGCAAGTCCGACCAGAGCGGCGACTGTGATACAGGCTTCCAGCGAACCGAAGTGCGCCGGTGCCAGCTGAATATCGAGCGTCAGTAGTAGCGCACCGACACCGGACGCGAGCACCGCGGCGGAAAGAAACAGAAGGACCTCGCTGCTCATGCGCGGCAGTCCTTCGTGAATATGCCCTTTCAGTTTTTTCCCGGAGTCCCCTTTGTAGCGCAGGGGCAGCCAGACCAGGGAAAACAGCAGCGCGATCAGAGTGACCAGCGTCAATACCGATATCTCCGGCCAGAGTTTGTGCGCGATCATCACCAGCATCGCGAGTACCACCGGCGCCCAGAGCGCCTTGAGGTGCATGGGATAGCCCCGTGTTGTTGCGGCTTCCGGATGTCGTGCAATCTGCACGGCGCTGATCAGCATGGCGAGGAAAGCGAAGGGTAAACCGTACAGCATCAATGTAACCAGATTTGAGCCGGGGGCGCTGAGCAGCACCACACCCATGGCGGCAAAGAACGGCGACCAGGCCGCGCAGGTGCTGAACGAGCGCAATACCGTCAGCCCTTGCAGAGGCGTGAGCGGCCGGTGGGCGCTGAGCCTGTCACCGAGGATCATCACCGCGGATATATTGATAACGGCGCCGATCAGATGGCCGCCGAACAGCGTGCCCAGCAACACGTTGCGGCCTGATGGCAGCTTCTCCTCGTCGCTTAGCTCACTCAGGGTGACCAGGCGCAGAAAGCTCACCCCGATCAGCATGGCGATGATCATGTGATTGGCTTCCACTGCCTTGAGCAGGTAGCGCGTGTTGCCATCGATCAGGAACGCGATAAGCAAGCCCAGCGCGCCTGCTATCAGTAACACGCCGCTCTGAATAATCTGGTTGCGTTTCTGGCGCTTAAGCAGTACCAGGGCGGTGAACCACACCGGAATACCTGCCACATAACCCGGCAGGCTATGGGTCAGCGTCGCCAGCAGGCTCAGAGGCAGCATCGACAGCAGTATCCAGCCGCTGAGCGGGTTACGGCGGGTAGGGTGGTTTACACTTTGTGAGGCTGGCCTGGCGGCGGTATCCATCGAAGTTCCTGCTAAAGCGGAGAGACGCGAAGCGCTATAGGGCTTGTCAACAAGGCGTGAAAAGTCATACAACTTATCCTGAAACCTGTGCCAGGTGCAATTCGCAGGTGCAGAAATTGGTTGAGCACTTCTCTCTTCGGCGGCTGTAGGATGTCCAAAACATTAACCGAACATAACAACGACAGCTCCAGCATGCGGCGTCGGCAGCCCTCGGGTACCACGCTGATCGATGTGGCAAAAGTAGCCGGCGTATCGCCCATCACGGTTTCCCGTGCCTTGAACAGGCCGGACCAGGTATCGGAAAAGACCCGGGAGAAAGTACGCCGTGCGGTCGAGCAGGTGGGGTATATCCCGAACATGCTGGCCGGCGGCTTGGCCAGTCGGCAGAGCAAGTTGGTGGCGATCTTCGTGCCGACCATCGCACACCCAATCTTTGCCGAGATGGTGCAGGCGGTGATGGATGAGCTTAGTCGCGCCGGTTACCAGGCGATACTGGGTCTCACTGGCTACCAGAAGGAGACCGAGGAGACGTTGTTCAATGCCATCCTTGGGCGTCGGCCCGACGGGATAGTACTGACCGGTACGCAGCACAGCAAGCTGATGCGCAAGCGTTTGATCGCCTCGGGTATCCCGGTGGTCGAGGCTTGGGATCTCTGCGACGATCCCATCGATATGCTGGTGGGTTTTTCCCATGAACAGGTGGGGCTGGAGGTGGCCCGGCATCTTTACGCCAAGGGGTATCGACGTTTTGCCGTGGTGACGGCGGAGGATGCGCGCGGCATGCGGCGCTACCATGCGTTGCTGGATGAGCTGCGTCATCTAGGCATCGACGATGTACCCACCGCGTTTGTGCCGCCGCCATCCTCGCTCAATGCCGGTCGGGAGAAGGTGTGCGAGCTTTTGGACGCGGGGCACCGTCCAGAGGTAGTAGTCTGCAGTTCCGACACGGTCGCGCATGGGGTGTTGGCAGAAGCGGCATCCCGGGGCTGGACGGTGCCGAAGGATCTGGCGGTGATGGGGTTCGGTGAACTCAGCAATGCCAGCCGGGTCTATCCCTCGCTGTCGAGCGTACGCTTGAATGGCGACAAAGTGGGGGGGCTGATCGCGCAGGCACTGCTGGAGCGCTTTAAAAACCCCGACGCGGAGGTCGCGCCGCTCAGAATCGATACCGGCTTTACGATCATCGATCGTGAAAGCACCTGAGTTTGCTCTGCTTCATTCGAGCACCTAAGGTTATTCACGTGACTTCGCGCGAAGTTGAATTTTTGTCCGAATGAAAATGATTGCGCAATCATGTTTATGATTGCGCAATCATTTGTATGATGTATTATTAATCTGTCGATCGCCTCGGTGCATGGCTCAGACAGGGTTTTGAGTCAAAGCCGGGCGCATAAAGCCAACCTTTGATAACAACAAACAGGAACGACAGATGAAAAAGATCCTCTCCGGAGTCGGTGTTGCCCTCTGTACCCTAACCATGGCGACCTCTATGCAGGCGCAGGCGGCCGATAGTCCGATCAAAGGCAATATCCGTGTTGTGATTGGCTCGTCGTCTACCGGTGGCGACACCTATCAGGCGAGCAGCATTATTGCGGATGCACTCTCCGAAAAACTGGGCGCCAATTTCAAGGTCGATGCCGTGGGCGTGACCGCCGCATTCCGTGCCCTGGAGCGCGTCAGCAACGGCAGTACCATCATGGTGTTCCATGATCAGGCCTATCTGGGCAATTTGTATGGGCAGAAGGGGTACGACGATCCGTTCGAGAAATACACCGTTGGCCAGACCTTTGCGATCAACCCGGGGAATGCCTACCTGGTGGCCAAGAACTCACCCTATAAGTCGGTTCAGGATGTGATCGATGCTGCAGGCTCAGGCAAGACTGTGCGTGTCGCCATTCAGCCGGGTGGGGTGTCCGAGATCGGCTATACCGCGATGAAGAACGCCGTTCGCCTGCAGTACCCGGGCATGGAGGATAACCTGGCCCCGCTGAACACCGGGTCCCAGTCCGACAAGAACCAAGCGATGTTTGACGGTCTGGCCGATGTGATCAACGGCAGTGTGCAGGCCAACGAGCAGTACACCCGTCTGCCGGCGGACGATCAGAAAGCGATGAGCTTCCTGTGGCTGACCGCGCGGGAGGGCACCGTAAAGCAGGCTAACCCGGAAGGGATGGGCGGCACCAGTCGTGACGATCTGATGAAGTTCGTAGCGCCGATGGTGAGCGTGCCGATGGACGAGAGCAAAAACTTCACCTTCGATAAGGAATTCTTCTTCATCTACAACAAAGAGACCGATCCGAAGATCATCGCTGCGATGGACGTGGCGCTGGAGGAGATCTTCAAGGAGGGCAAGGTGCAGGAGACTATGAAAAAGTCATTTTTCATTCCGGACTTCCTGCCCTCCAACGAGTCTCAACAGTACCTGATGAACAAGCGCGACCAGTACGCGAAAATCATCGAGTCACTCAAGAAGTAAGAAAACATGCCTGTCCCGTCCTTGGGGCGGGGCAGGCATGGTATCGGCTTCGGCAGGCTGTGGTGCACAGCGCTGAAGCGCCCCTGAAGTTTTACTATCGGTATGCGCTATGAGTCAGTCCCTCTCATCGCTGTTCGAAGTATCGATCGACTTTGATCAGTCACACCTGTTTTTTCCGACGATCGTGATCACTCTGATCGCGCTGATGGCGCTCTGGATCGTTGCAGCGAACGCCAAACAGTGGGTAGCACGTGTCAGAAGTGGCGAGCTGAGGCTATCCCCGTTCAATGAGCATGCGGACAAGTTCCGCTTTTTTGGCACGCTGGTTCTGGTCATCGTTTATTTCTGGTCGATGGATGCAGTCGGACAGCTCTTTCCCAATACCGGGATGGGTTTTTTGCTGACCTCCATTCCGTTCATGCTCCTCCTGTCACTGCTCTATGTGCACGGCATTACCAGCCGCGTCCTGTTGGGTATCGGCCTGAATTCGATCATCGCCCCGGTGGCGGCCTGGTATCTGCTGGGCCAGCTATTCGCGATTTCGCTGCCTTAAGGGGATAGGTTCAGATTATGGAATTCCTTGCACTGCTTTCACCCGAATTCTTTCTGCTGTCGGCGGCGGGCTGCCTGATCGGCATTATCTTTGGCGCCATTCCGGGCATGACCGCGACCATGGCGGTGGCCGTCTGCCTGCCGCTGACCTACTCCCTGGGTCTGCACGAGGGCCTGGCGCTGTTGCTGGGGCTCTATGTCGGCGGTATCTCCGGCGGTCTGGTGCCGGCGATCCTGCTCAATATTCCCGGCACACCCTCATCCATCACCACCACCTTCGACGGTCATCCGATGGCCAAGGCCGGTGAGCCGGAGAAGGCGTTGAAGATCTGTATCGTCGCGTCGCTGGTGGGCGGTCTGTTCAGCGCCGTGGTGCTGTTCTTCTTCGCGCCGATGCTGGCCGACTTTGCGATCAAGTTCTCCTATATCGAGAAGTTCCTGATCATCTTCTTTGCGCTGACCGTGATCGCCTCGCTGTCGAAGAATATCCTGGCCGGTATCTTCAGTGGTCTGCTCGGTGTGCTGCTGGCGCTGATCGGCACCTATGACACCTCCAACGGCGGTAACGGCGAGTATCGCCTGATGTTCGACTTCATGGTGCCCTACCTGGAGACCGGCTTCTCGCTGCTGCCGGTACTGATCGGTCTGTTCGGTCTGGCGACGATCTTTGAAGAGGCGGAGAAGGGGATCAAGGAGGAGGACACACACAGTCAGATCAAGCTGAAGGGGCATAAGCCGTTCCACTTCGGCGTGTTTAAAGGGCAGATCAGCAACCTGATCCGCTCCTCCAGCATCGGTACCTTCGTCGGTATGCTGCCGGGTATCGGCGGCAGTGCCGCCTCTGTTCTGGCCTATAGCCAGCAGAAAAACCTGTCGAAAAATCCAGAGAAGATGGGTAAGGGCGCCGCCGAGGGGATGGTCGCTTCCGAATCGGCCAACAACGCGCTGACCGGTGGTGCGCTGATTCCGCTGCTGTCGCTGGGTATTCCGGGCGACAGCACCACCGCGGTTCTGATCGGTGCCTTCACGCTGCAGGGACTGCAGGTAGGCCCGCTGTTCATCGGCGAACATATGGATACCTGGTATTCGATGATGGCCGCGCTGCTGTTTGCCAACTTCGTCATGTTCGGCGCCATGTTCTTCGCCATCCGTTACATCGCGAAAGTGGTGATGGTGCCGAAATACATCCTCTATCCGATCATCATCATGATGTGCGTGATCGGCGCCTATGCGATCAACTACGGCATTATGTTCGATGTCTGGACGCTGCTGATCTTCGGTCTGTTCGGTTGGCTTGCCGGCAAGATCGGCATCGAAGTCGCGCCGCTGGTGATCGGCTTCATCCTGGGCGGATCCGCCGAGGTGTACTTCGTCAAGAGTATCGAGTCCTACGGCACCCTGAGCATCTTCTTCACCAAGAGCCCGATCGCCGTGGTGCTCTGGCTGCTGATTTTGGCCTCCGTCGTGTTCTCGATCCTGATGCACCGTAAAAACAAGCGCCTGGCCAACCAGGTAGAGGAGGCCAACGCATGAGCGCTGGCCCCGAGGTAACAACGACAATGGCACAACAGAAACCGATCACTATCCGGATCAAGCCGGAAGACAACGTGGCGATCGTGGTTAACGCCGGCGGCCTGCCGGCGGGCACCGAACTCGATGATGGCACCCTGCTGGTGGAACATGTACCCGCCGGTCATAAGGTGGCGTTGAGCGCGATCGAGCAGGGCGGCGAGATCCGTCGCTACGGCGAGGTGGTGGGCTATGCCCTGGAACCGATCGCCCGCGGCCGCTGGATCAACGAAACGGTCACCGAAATGCCGACGCCGCCGGCGCTGGATGAGTTGCCGCTGGCGACACGGCCGGCACCGGCGCTGGAGCCGCTGGAAGGCTATACCTTCGACGGCTACCGCAACGCGGATGGCAGCGTGGGCACCCGTAATGTGCTCGGCATCAGCACCAGTGTGCAGTGTGTGGCCGGCGTCACCGACTACGTGGTGAAGCGGATCAAGGCGGAGCTGCTGCCGCGCTTCCCCAACGTTGATGACGTGGTGGCGCTGAACCACAGCTACGGCTGCGGCGTGGCGATCAATGCACCTGCTGCCATAGTCCCGATCCGCACCCTGCAGAACATCGCCCGCAACCCCAACCTGGGGGGCGAGGTGATGGTGATCGGCCTGGGCTGCGAAAAGCTCTCACCGACCCGCCTGTTGCAGGTGGAGGGTGAGGAGCAGACCCTGAAGGTGATCGACCCCGCCAGCGAGACTGAGCGGATCCTCAGTCTGCAGGATGAGCAGTTCCAGGGCTTCGGCGACATGGTCGACGGTATCCTGGAAATGGCCGAGCTGCATCTGAGCAAGCTCAATGCGCGTAAGCGGGAGCCCTGTCCGGTCTCTGACCTGGTGGTGGGGATGCAGTGTGGCGGCTCCGATGCATTTTCCGGCGTCACTGCCAACCCGGCCTGTGGCTTTGCTTCCGACCTGATCGTGCGTGCCGGTGGCAGCGTGATGTTCTCCGAGGTCACCGAGGTGCGTGATGCCATCCATCTGCTGACGCCGCGCGCGGCAACCAGAGAGGTGGGCGAGGCGTTGCTGCGCGAGATGCAGTGGTATGACGATTACCTCAATCAGGGCAGGGCGGATCGCAGTGCCAACACCACCCCTGGTAACAAGAAGGGCGGCCTGAACAATATCGTCGAGAAGGCGATGGGCTCCATCGCCAAGTCGGGCACCAGCCCCATCGTCGATGTGCTCAGCCCCGGTGAGCGGATCCGCAAGCGCGGTCTGAACTTCGCCGCGACACCGGCCAGTGACTTCATCTGCGGCACCCTGCAGTTCGCCTCCGGCATGAACCTGCAGGTGTTCACCACCGGGCGGGGGACCCCCTATGGCCTGGCCGTGGCGCCGGTGATCAAGGTGTCGACCAACAGCACACTGGGTAACCGCTGGCACGATCTGATCGACCTGGATGCGGGGCGCATCGCCACCGGTGAAAAGACGATCGAGGAGATCGGCTGGGAGCTGTTCCAGCTGATCCTGGATGTGGCGTCGGGCCGCAAGCAGGTGTGCGCCGAGAAGCTGGGCATCCATAACGATCTGGTGCTGTTCAACCCGGCCCCGGTGACCTGATTGTACCGGTCTCTCCCGCGTTAAACGTGCTGGGGAGAGCCATTTGAAGGCAGGGTCCGGATCTGAGGATCCGGGCGCAAAAAAACAGTTGCGACCCGCCTTGTATGTTGTATGATGTATTACAAATAAAGCGGCGATAAGTTATCGTCAGCGTAAGAGCCAATAACAACACCGCTTAAATCTGAGGAACTCTGAAGATGGCACTCTCTGTAGAACGTATTCGTCAGTCGCTGAGCGACGGTCTGCTCTCTTTCCCGATCACCGATCTGGACGCCAATGGCCAATTCAACGCCGACACCTACCGCGAGCGTATCGAATGGTTCGTTCAGCAGGGCGTTTCCAGCGTGTTCGTGGCTGGCGGTACAGGGGAGTTCTTCTCCCTGTCCATGGATGAGTACAAGGCGATCTGCAAGATCGCGGTCGAGACTGTGGCCGGTCGCGTACCGGTCATAGCCAGCGCCGGCAAGAGCATTCCGGAGGCTCAGGCCTACTGCAAAGCGGCCGAAGAAGCGGGCATCGACGGCATTCTGCTGATGCCTCCGTACCTGACCGAATGCCCGGCGGACGGTGTTGTCGAATACGCCAAGGCGGTGATCAACAGCACTTCGCTGCAGGTGGTGTACTACAACCGCGCCAACGGTATCCTCGACGCCGAAAACGTGAAGCGCTTGGCAGCGGCCTGCCCGAACCTGATTGGTCTGAAAGATGGTGTTGGTGCCATAGCGGCACTGAATGACATTATCAAAACCGTCGGTGATCGCCTGGTCTACATCGGTGGCGTACCGACGGCCGAGATCTTCGCCGAAGCCTACCTGTCGATCGGCGTGAACACCTACTCATCCGCCGTATTCAACTTCATGCCGGAGATGGCGATGAAGTTCTACAGCGCGCTGCGTGGCGGCGATCAGACCACCGTGACCCGCATCATCCAGAACTTCTTCATCCCCTTCTGCCGTCTGCGCGATCGCAAGAAGGGCTACGCGGTCAGCCTGATCAAGGCCGGCGCCGACATCATCGGCCGTTCGGCCGGTGAGGTGCGTGCGCCGCTGACCATGCCGAGCTCAGCCGAGAAGGAAGAGCTGGCCGCGATCATCAACGCCAACCGTTGAGTTAAAGAGCACCTCAGGGGCCGGTGGTTAGCGAAGGGGTTTACCTCCGGCCCCCTTTTTCTCTAGAGGGCAGAGAATGTTTACGACCATAAAAAAGATGACCGTGGTGCCGGTAGCCGGTTATGACGGCTTCCTGTTGAACCTCAGCGGCGGCCATGCACCCTGGTTTATCCGTACCGTTGTGGTACTCGAAGATAACGACGGCAATATCGGCCTGGGCGAGATTCCGGCGACCACCAGCATCATCAATACGCTGGAGAAGTGTCGTGAGCTGGTCGAGGGGCAGAGCGTCGGTCGCTACAAGGCGATCATCAGCCGTGTCCGTGAGGCAACCTCTGGACAGAGCGACGACGTGCGTGGCAACCAGACCTTCGATCTGCGCACCGCAGTACACGTGATCACCGGTATCGAGTCGGCACTGCTCGACCTGGCCGGCCAGAACATGGGGCTGCCGGTGGTGGAGCTGCTCGGCCAGTTCGGCAAGCAGCGCGACGAAGTCGAGGCCTTGGGCTACCTGTTCCAGCTTGGCGACCCGAACAAGACCGATCTGCCGTACCCCACGTGCGAAGATCCGACCGACGACTGGGATCTGGTGCGTACTCAGGAAGCGCTGAACCCGGAAGCGATCGCGCGCCTGGCGAAAGCCGCGTACCAGCGTTACGGCTTCAAGGATTTCAAGCTCAAGGGTGGCGTGCTCGATGGTCATCAGGAAGCGGAGTGTATTGCCGCACTGTATGACGCCTTCCCGGAGGCACGTCTGACCCTGGATCCGAACGGTGCCTGGACGCTGAAGCAGGCGGTGGAGTACCTGACTCCGATCAAGCATATGCTCAGCTATGCCGAGGATCCCTGCGGCCAGGAAGGTGCTTGGTCCGGACGTGAAACCCTGTCCGAGTTCAAGCGCATCACCGGCCTGAAAACCGCGACCAACATGATCGCCACCGATTGGCAGCAGCTGCGTAACGCGGTGCGCCTGGATTCGGTCGATATCCCGCTGGCGGACTGCCACTTCTGGACCATGCAGGGTGCGGTTGCCGTGGGTGAGCTGTGCAACGAGTGGGGCATGACCTGGGGTTCGCACTCCAACAACCACTTCGATATCTCGCTGGCGATGATGACTCATGTGGCTGCGGCTTGTCCGGGCGAGATCACCGCCATCGATACCCACTGGATCTGGCAGGACGGTCAGCGCATCACCAAGGATCCGTTCAAGATCCGTGGCGGCAAACTGACGGTGCCGAACAAACCGGGCCTGGGTATCGAGCTGGACCGTGAAAAGCTGGACGCGGCGCACGCCCTGTTCAAGACGCTGACCCTGGGCCAGCGCGATGATGCCATGGCGATGCAGTTCCTGATTCCGGGCTGGAAGTTCGATCCGAAACGCCCGGCGATGGTGAGATAAGCAGGTGCGATAAGTAGATACACCTGCGCTTTATGGGATAATGTAGCAGGCCTATAAAAATTGATGACAGGATAAATCCATGGGTAACCCCTCTGCCGCCAGCGAGAGCTTTAAAGTCGAGCCGGTTCAGCGCTCGGTGAGCCTGGCCTCTCACGTGGCCAAACAGCTGGAACAGATGGTGACCCAGGGGCATATCCCGGTGGGCGAGAAACTGCCCACCGAGGCTCAGTTGTGCGACATGTTTGCCGTCAGTCGTACCGTTATTCGCGAGGCGATCACCCAGCTCAAGTCGCTGGGGCTGGTCGAAACGCGGCGCGGTGTGGGTACCACGGTGTTGCGCAGCCAACCGGCGGAGACGCTGTTTGCCTACACCATCAATCCTACGGCCGTTGAAGATATCCTCAATATTCTCGAGCTGCGCATGAGCGTGGAGGAGAAAGCCGCGGAGATGGCCGCCATGCGCCGCTCCGAACAGGATATCGAGCGCCTCGAACAGAGCCTGTCCGCGTTTGACGCGGCGTTGGCAAAAGGGGAGTTGGCGCGCGAGGAGGATCTCGCGTTCCATCTGGCGATCGCCACTGCCACCGGCAACCCGTTTTTCCGTCAGTTCTACGAGCAGTTCAACAAAAACATTATCCCCAGAGCGAAGATCGTCAACACCAACCTCGATCACCCCGCCACCGAGGAGTATCTCGAGCGGGTACGTCAGGAGCACCGCGCCATCTTTGACGCGATCCGGGAAGGTGAGCCCGAAAAGGCCAGCAAGGCGATGCATACGCACCTCTACCGTGCCTATCACCTGTACGAAAAGTACAGGGCCAGTCAGCAATTCGAGTAAGGCATAGCAACGCCGCTCAACTGCTGGTTCAACCGACATCGCTGGTTTAAACGATGCCCCGCTTCGGTCGGGCAACGCCCGGCTATATGTACAGGATGTACGGTATGCCGCGGGCGCATGGATGCGCGGGAGCGGCGAGCCCGGGCCAGACACTCTTTATTGGAGGGATAAGCAGATGACAATTCTCGGCGAAATGCTGATCGGCGCTCGCGCCGTCAAAGGTACCAGCGCGCCTATTCAGGCGATCAACCCCGCCACCAACGAAAAACTGGAGCCGGTGTTCGGCGGCGGTACTCAGGCCGATGTCGATGCCGCGGTGAAGCTGGCCTGGCAAGCGTTCGACCGCTTCCGCGAAACCAGCCCCGAGGTCCGCGCCAGCTTCCTGGAAACCTGTGCCGACGAGATCCTGGCGCTGGGTGACGAACTGGTGCAGCGGGCGATGGCCGAGACCGGCCTGCCCCAGGCGCGTATCGAGGGCGAGCGCGGCCGCACCATGAACCAGCTGCGTCTGTTCGCAGCGGTGGTACGCAGCGGCAACTACCTGGATGTGCGTATCGATCCGGCTATGCCGGAGCGTCAGCCGCTGCCGCGTAACGATCTGCGCCTGCGCATGATTCCGCTGGGCCCAGTTGCGGTGTTCGGTGCCAGCAACTTCCCGCTGGCGTTCTCCGTGGCCGGTGGCGATACCGCGTCCGCGCTGGCCGCCGGCTGTCCGGTGGTGGTCAAGGCACACTCTGCCCATCCGGGAACTTCCGAGCTGGTCGGGCGTGCGATCCAGAGCGCGGTGGCCAAGTGCCAGCTGCCGGAGGGCGTGTTCTCCCTGCTGTTTGGTTCCGGCCGTGAAGTGGGCTCCGAGCTGGTCAAGCACCCGCTGATCAAGGCGGTAGGCTTTACCGGTTCCCGCGCTGGCGGTACCGCGCTGATGGAGCTGGCCGCCAACCGTCCCGAGCCGATCCCGGTCTACGCCGAGATGAGCTCGATCAACCCGGTGTTCCTGATGCCGGAGGCGCTGAAAGCGCGTGGTGACGCGATCGCCAAAGGCTTTGTCGGCTCGCTGACCATGGGCGCGGGGCAGTTCTGTACCAACCCAGGTCTGGTGATCGCCCAGTCCGGCGCCGAGCTGGATGCCTTCCTGGCAACCGCTGCGACCGAGCTGTCCAAGGTCGCAACCCAGACCATGCTGACGCCGGGGATCTTCTCCGCCTACTGCAGCGGCGTTGATCAACTCAAGGGCAACGCCAGTGTCCGCGAAGTCGCGGCAGGGCAGGGCAGCGATGCGCCCAACCAGTGTCAGGCCGGTCTGTACGTGACCAGCGCCGAGGCGTTTATAGCCGACGAGTCGCTGTGCGACGAGATCTTCGGCTCCACCTCGCTGGTGATCGAGTGTAAGAGCGTCGAAGAGTTCGCCCGAGTGGCGGAACATCTGGAGGGCCAGCTGACCGCGACCCTGCAACTCGACGAAGCGGATTATGCCGCGACAGCCGCGCTGCTGCCGGTACTGGAGCGCAAGGCGGGCCGCATCCTATGCAACGGCTTCCCGACCGGCGTTGAGGTATGCCACGCCATGGTCCACGGCGGTCCGTTCCCGGCCACCTCCGACAGCCGCACCACCTCGGTCGGCTCGGCGGCGATCAACCGCTTCCTGCGTCCGGTGTGTTACCAGGACCTGCCCCAGGCGCTGCTGCCTGATGCACTGAAGGATGGCAACCCGCTGGCGATCCGTCGCCTGGTGGATGGTCAGGACCAGCGCTGAGCGTCAAAGCGTTAAGTTTCATCACACTTCATCTCCAGGGCACCTCGAAAAACCGTGACGAGCGGCCTGTGAGCAAGGCGCACGGAGCGCAGGAACCGCAGTGTATGCGGTATACATGAGGATTCCGAGCACCGCGCAACGCAGCTCACTGGTCGCGCAGTAGGTTTTTAGAGGTGCCCTCCAGTGTGCTTCTCAAGCCGGTCATAGCGTCGGCTTAGTGTTTGGCCCCTGCTACCAGTAATGGTGCAGGGGCTTTTTTATGTCTTTTTCCGTGTCTTTCCCCTTTGAATGGATATGTTGTCGTACGACGTTTTTGGTTTAAAAGCGGCGATAGTGTTTCCTGTTTTAATAAAAACAATGATTTGCCGGTAGATCCGATGGTTGTGTCGATGGGGCTGATCGGCTTTTGATAACTGTGGTATGATCTCAAAGAGTCTTAATTGAGAGATTGTCGAGTGAATCAGAGCAGCACCTTGCCCACAGCCGATACTGAGCCGAAACGGAAGCGGCCGCGTAAACTGGCGCAGACCCTGGTTGCGGAGATCTCCCGTCAGATTGCTGAGGGTGAGCTGAAGCCCGGCGAAAAGCTACCCACCGAAACCGCGATCATGGAGCAGCACGGAGTCAGCCGTACCGTGGTGCGTGAAGCGCTGCAGCGACTTCAGGTCTCAGGTCTGGTGGAAACGCGCCACGGCGTCGGGACCTTCATTCTTGAATCGTCCACCGATGTCGGCCAATTCCTTAAGGTCTCTATCGACTCGGTGCGCGATACCATCGCCATTCTGGAGTTCCGCCTCGGTCTCGAAGTGGAGGCGGTCGGGCTGGCCGCAGAACGGCGTTCGCCGGAACAGATGGCGCGGCTTCGCGAAACGGTCGATGCACTGAAACACTACGAAAGCGAGGGGCTGGCGGAACAGGCGGGCAAGGAGGATTCCCGTTTTCATATCCTGATCGCAGAGGCCACAGGTAATCGTTACTACGTCGACGTGATGAACCACGTGCGCAACTCCATCGGACCGCTGGTCTCGGTCCACCGTACCGACCCCGAACGACTCAATCACGAGCACGAAGAGATCTGCGCCGCCATCGAGCGCCAGGATTCCTATTCGGCGCGCGCCGCCATGCGCCTGCATCTGGTAAACTCCAAAGAGCGCTTGCTGAAGATGGTGAAGGAGAGGCAACAGGCCTGAGTAAGAGCGCAAAGCGTCTTGCTCAGGTGTCGGATCTCATTCTTGTGAGCGATTTCTGCCTCGTGTCTAACGGCAAGTAACGACCCGAAGCGGACTAAACGATTGAGCGAGCGTTATTTTGGCCATGCGCAAAAAGCAGTCATTAATGACTGCATCCGGTGCCCTTTGGAGGCTTAAGGTGGATAGAAAACTCAGGGCGATTCACGATTCACATAGTCTGTTAGACAGAGCTCAATGATAGGCAGAGTCACAGTTTCCGCAACATTATGGCCAAAGCCAAAGGGATCCGCGCTTGGTCACAAGTAGATTTAACAGGGAATCTACCAAGCGTAGTACTGAAACTGTAAACCCTGTGTCGTCTAATTTGCATTATTGAATACAGTTCTAATTAAAATTATTTTTTCAATTAATACAAATACCTATATCCTAGATACCACGCACTTTAAGAAAAATCAACCTCACCTTGTTTCCTTTCCGTTACATAAAATAATAAGCATTCAAAATAAAACAAAAAAATCTATATTTATCAAATTGTTAGGATTAAAGGATTGTTTTTTGCTTTATCACTACCGCGATACTGACGACTTTATCAGGATACCGAAAGTTTCCATGATATATTCATGAAAACAATTTAATAGTCGTTACCCATAGTGGTAACTGATCATATAATAACATTGGAGTATCAATTATGTTTATCTGTCAAAGAACAATTTACTTACCTGCCATATTTAGCGCCACATTTTTGGCCACCGCCTTGTTCACGACCTCTGCGAGGGCGGATTGGTATGGTCAAATTCAGCTGGGTGACGAAAGACCGGCAGGACAAACCGAAAATAATGGTTTCGCTGACTCAGATGGCAACATATGCATAGGGACAAGTAGTAACATACGTTTCCATGGTAATGGACAGGCTTCTATTGAAATAGTCGACGATAGCGGAGATGTCCTGGATCAAAGGGAGTTTGCTGGGAGAGACATCAACATTGGTATTTTCTCGGGTTATACTGGTGCGGACGGGAGGAACCGATTATTTTTTGATACCGGAGTGGGTGCTGGGCTCTGGTGGTCCGACAGCAGTGCGCCAAAATGGGCGGGTATTTCGCTCAAAATGACAGGTACATTTGACTGTACGTCAGGGTGCAATGGCTCGCAAGATGGGAAGCTTACTGTCAAGCTCTATACCGCTCAATCTGGTTATTGTTATTGATGCGCCGTCTACCCGTAAAAATCTCGAATGTACATCCTAAACGGGGGGCTCACAGGCTCCCTTCCGGCACCTTTCCCAAAGCAGGGTTTCACGCTCGAGCAATTTTCGATCATTTATTCAGATGCTATTTACCCTCGCAAAATTACAATCTTCCTGAATTGTCCCTAGTTTTATAGACGTATTGTAGGCTTAGGTGCGGTCATTCGTATGAGTATCGAGCGACCGCTTCGTGCCGGTAGTTCGTGTAGAGCGCGGTTAGCCTAATGTCGGCTTCGGGTCGATAGCGGGAGTCAACTGCTAGCCTCGCTAACTTCCGCTTTGTGCGCAAAGCGGACCTTGCACCATAGTGGTGGGAATGACTGCTCTGTGCCGATTCCTGACTTCAAGAGGTGGGTGCAGTTTATTATCTGTCAGGGGGCACGAGCCCCTATAACACTCCCATAATTTTTAAATAGGGGTTTGTATGAAAGTTATGATTGATCTTTGTGTCATACCTATCGGCGTTGGTGTTTCTGTATCGGACTATGTTACCGCCTGCCAGCGGGTGCTTGATGAGGCCGGTCTTGAACATCAGTTACATGCCTACGGTACAAACATAGAAGGTGACTGGGATGAGGTCATGGCGGCGGTGAAGCGCTGTCATGAAGTCGTACATGATATGGGGGCCCCGCGTATAAGCTCTTCCATGCGGTTAGGTACGCGGACTGATCGGGAGCAGAGTATTCAGGATAAAATTCATAGTGTTACAAACAAGCTTGCAGCAGATTGAGTAGTTGATTTTCCTTGAAAGCGTTATGGCTTGGGCGACAGACGTTTACAGCCGATCGATTTGTGCCTGCAAGGTGTCGTTAGCCGACAGGGCCAGCAATCGCGTGATCTGGTATCTCGGTAAACCACAATGAAAAAGCAGCCAAATCGGCTGCTTTATTCGTTCCCAATTCACCCTAAGTGAAGCGCTATTTCACCAATAAAAGACGGCGTTTCACGCTAAATGAGATCTAGGACCAGGAGTTGCTCTCCTACTGAAAGTCATACAGCGCCAGCGGGTTATGAACAAAGATCTGTTCCAGCACCCTCCGGCTCGGCATCCAGCTGCAGACGCGATCGAGCAGTTCGGCATCGTTGGGTGCTCCTTCCACGCTTTGGCTAACATGCGGCCAGTTGCTGCCCCATAAGATGCGTTCGGGCGCGTGGGCGATAAGTGCGCGGGATAGCGCCGCGGTGTCGGCATACTCGGGAGCACCGGTATGGGACGACTCGTAACAGGCGGCGATCTTGACGTAGCAGTTGCCTCTATCCACAAGCTCAAGCAGGGCCTTGAACTCGGCGCTTTCGGTCGTCACCGGACCCAGGTATTTGCCGATATGGTCGATCACGTAGGGGTTGTCGATCTGTTTGAGTAGCGGCGCGCGGTCGAGCATCTCGCGACCGTCGAACTGCACGATACAGTGCCAGCCGAATTCACGAATCTTAGCGTTCACCTCCAGTACCTGGTCAACGCTGACGGCGCCGCCCGGCAACTGCATGATGCGCGCCCCGCGGGCACCCTGGGCGTGCATCGCTTCCAGCTCCGCTGTGCTGGTTTCCGGCGTGACCACCACGACGCCCCTGGCGCTGTCGCCAACCTCGGCCATCGCCTCAAGCATGCAGCGGTTATCGTCGCGATAGGCGTTGGGCTGGACGATCACCACCCGCTCCAGGCCGATCCAGCGTTGCAGCTGCCGGTACTCGGCCAGTCCCGGGCAGTCCTGGGGGATCAGCGAACCGGGGGAGAGCTGGGGGTAGGCCGGTGAATAGAGATGCATATGGGTGTCGACACTGCCGGCAGGGAGTCGGGTCTGCGGGGCTGTTCCATCGAGTGTACGTGGCATCAGGGGCTCCTGTTGTCGGGTGCTAATAGGTTGTCAGGACTTGGGGTAGAAGGGCGCCAGGGCGTCCTTGTTGATTTCGATACCCAGGCCCGGTCCGCTGGGTATGCGTACCATTCCGTCCACCATCTGTATCGGGTGCTTGAGTAACGCGGCACGCATCGGGTTGTCGCTTTGATCGAACTCCAGCCAGGCGCTTTCCGCTTCAAAGGCTGGGGGCGAGGGCGGGATGATGGCGTGGAAGTGCAGACCGGCGGCGAGGGCGATGTCGGTGCCCCATATATGTGGTACGCAGCGCACGCCGTGGATGTCGCAGAGCGTCAGCAGCCGTCGCGCTTCGCTGAGGCCGCCGACACCGCCGACGTCGGGCTGCAGGATATCGACCGCCTCCTGGCGCAGGGCTTCGGCGATGCCCCAGCGGGTATGCCAGGTCTCGCCCCCGGCGATCGGGATGCTGTTCAGCTCGCGCAGCCGTCGATAGCTGCTCAGCGCTTCCGGTACTACCGGCTCCTCGAACCAGTCGATGTCGTAGGGCGCCGCCAGGCGGATGATCTGGGCGGCGGCGACCGCATCGTAGCCGTGGTTGGCGTCGATCATCAGTCGGATATCCGGGCCGATCACCTCTCGCACGGCGGCAATCGACTCGATATCGAGCGCAATGCCGAAGCCTATCTTGATCTTGACCGCACGGAAGCCAGCATCGACGAAGCCCTGAACCTCATGGCGCAAGCTGCTGATGCGGTCGAGCCCCACCTGGCGGAAGCCGCCGGTGGCATAGGCGGGTACCCGGTCGCGAAATGCGCCTCCCATCAGCTGGTGGATAGGGGCGTTGTAATACTTCCCGCACAGGTCCCAGAGCGCGATGTCGATACCGCTGATTGCGTTGACCGTCGCACCGCGCTGGCCCTGATCGCGGAACTGGTTATAGAGCTCCAGCCAGATCGGTTCGATATCCAGTGCCGAGCGGCCGATCAGCAGGGGTGTCATCGCTTTCACAATCGCGGCGTTGATCTCTACGTGACCCAAACACTCTCCCCAGCCGGTCAGGCCGCCATCACATTCGATCTCGACCAGCAGGTGGCGGCGTACGCTGAAGCGGGTGGCGGAGGACTCGAAGGGGCGATCAAGCGGTTGCTCCAACAGATGGGTGGTGATCGCCTTGATGCACATCTGGCTCTTCCCCTGGGGCGTAGGCAGTTGTTGGGCATCGTTTGCAAGGGGGGGCGTCATCTGCGTCATGGGTACTTCTCTTTTGTTATATCGCCGGGTTTGCCGCTAATCAGCATGAGACATCATACGACATTGGGTAGAATGGTCAATGGTTGTACGACGACTAAAGGTGGGGTGTACGCTGTTGTTGAGGGTCGTGGTGATTTGAAGATAGATCTGTCCAAGGTTGCTTGTTGTGATATAAGTGCTTGAAAAATGGTTGTTAAGTGTGTTTTTCGTGCTTTTTGTAGTTGGTCGTATCCATATGGTTATGCCGAAAATTTATTAATATGACATAGTATGACTATTGTATGATGTATGCCGACATGCTAAAACTTAAGCCGTCGTCGACGCCGGTGCAGGAACTTCTCGTGTAAGATCCTCTGAGGTTGTCGTAACAATAAAAAAGCGATTTCGGGAGCGATAACAATGATTAAACGCTTTGCTGGCAAGACGTTGGGGGCTGCTGCCCTGGTGGCCGGGCTGGCCTTGACTAGTGGTGCTCAGGCTGCGTGGAAGGGGTGGAACATCCATACCCCTGACTACCCGGTATCGGAAGCGATGGAGTACTTCATCTCCGAGGTGGACAAGCGTACCGACGGTCGCGTGTCGGGTAAGGTCTACCACAGTGCCGTACTTGGTAGTCAGGAAGATGCGATCTCCCAGATGCAGCTGGGCGGCATCGACTTCGCCGAGTTCAACCTGGGACCGCTGGGGCCGTCTGTGCCCGAAGTCAATGTGGTGTCGCTGCCGTTCATCTTTAAGGATGTCGAGCACATGCACCGCGTGATGGATGGCCCGGTTGGTCAGCAGCTCGGTGATGCGATCGCGAAGGCGGGCATTGTGGCGCTGGCTTGGTATGACTCGGGTTCGCGCTCCTTCTATACCACCAAGAAGCCGATCAGTACGCCCGCCGATGTGAAGGGGATGAAGTTCCGTGTCATGAACAACGAACTGTACGTCGGCATGGTGGAGGCGCTGGGTGGTAACGCGACGCCTCTTGCCTACTCTGAGGTGTATCAGTCGCTGAAGACCGGGGTCGTGGACGGTGCCGAGAACAACTGGCCATCTTACGAGTCCAGCAACCACTACGAGGTAGCCCAGTACTACTCCGATACTCAGCACCTGATTCTGCCGGAAGTGTTGTGTGTCAGCCAGCAGGCCTGGGACAAACTGTCGGATGCAGACAAGAAGGTTGTGCGCGAGGTCGCTCAGGAGAGTGCGAAAATGCAGCGCGAACTCTGGGCCAAGCGCGAACTGAAAAGTCGCGATGTCGTAGAGAAGGCGGGCATCAAGTACAACGCCATCGCTGACAAGGCGGCGTTCCAGAATGCGATGGACCCCGTTTACGAGCAGGCGGTCAAGAAGAACCCTGCGCTCAAGGAGCTGATCGAGCAGATTCGCGGTATCGAATGATCCACACCGGCGAGCTGGAGCGCACCCTCGCGCCTTTGGCTCGCCGAAACCTGCATGCCGGTCGTTATCGACCGGCCCAGCTGAAAAAAGCGCGAGATTTCGAATGAAAATTAAGTCCGACAACCCGAGTAGTTTCGGTCGTATGCTCGATCTGTTGGCTCGACTGGCGATCATACTTGCCGGTGTCTGCCTTGTAGTGCTGGTGTTCTCTTTCGGATGGCTGGTATTCGGGCGCTATGTGCTCAACCAGACACCAACCTGGGTGGAGCAGATGTCGCTGCTGCTGGTCACCACAATCACCTTCCTGGCCGCGGCAGTAGGCGTTCACGAGCGTACGCATCTGAGCGTGGACCTGCTGTCTCACTTTCTATCCGAGCGCGGGCGCTTGATTCTGGCGCTGCTGGTGGACCTGCTGTTGGGCGTGTTCGGCGCGGCGCTGGTCTGGTACGGCTGGGATCTGGTTCAGTTCGCCTGGCGCAAGCAGATACCGCTGCTCGATATCCCGGATGGCGTGCGTTATATCCCGATGGTGGTGTCGGGCGGGTTGATCGTGCTGTTTGAACTCGGTCGATTGAAACAGGGCGTGTTGTCGCTGTTCTGCCCCTCATTCGGTTCACGTGCAGGCAAAGGCCGTATGGCGGAGGAGTGCTGATATGGGACTGCTGATTCTGTTGGGGCTGTTCGCCCTGTTCACGGTCGCGGGTGTACCGGTCGCCTTCGGCCTGGGTATCGCTGCGCTGGCCTCCTTTATCTATGAAGGGCTGCCGCTGATGATCGGCTTCCAGCGCTTTGTATCGGGCATGTCGGTGTTTTCGCTGCTGGCGATCCCGTTCTTTATTTTCGCCGGTGAACTGATGCTGCATGGCGGCATCGCGGCGCGGCTGGTGCGCCTGGCATCCAGCGCCGTCGGCTGGATGCGCGGCGGGTTGGGCCAGGTCAATGTGTTCTCCAGTATGCTGTTCGGCGGTATCTCCGGTTCCGCCGTGGCGGACGTGTCGGCGCTGGGCTCGCTGCTGATCCCGGTAATGAAAGAGAAGGGCTACAAGGATGATTACGCGGTCAACGTGACGGTGACCTCGTCGATCGCCGGTATCATGATCCCGCCGAGCCACAACATGATTCTGTACGTGGTGGCGGCCGGTGGCGGCATGTCGGTGGCGAACCTGTTTATCGCCGGCATTGTTCCGGGTGTGCTGATGTGCCTCGCGCTGGCGTTCGTGGCGCGCTGGATCGCCATTCGTGAGAACTTCCCGACCGAAGAGTTTGCCGGTTGGAAGGTGGTCCTGATCTCGTTCATCGCGTCGCTGCCGGGGCTGATGACCGCGATCATCATCGTCGGCGGTGCGCTCTCCGGTGTGTTTACCGTGACCGAGTCCGGCGCCATCGGCGCGCTCTACGCCATCGGCATCACCGCCATCGCCTATCGCACCCTGAGCTGGGACGCGTTCTGGACCGCGGTAACCCGCTCGGTTAAGACCACTGGCCTGGTGATGATTCTGGTCGGCTGTGCCTCCGCCTTCGGCTATATGCTGGCGATGTATCAGGTGCCGGAGCTGCTGTCATCGACGCTGACGTCGATCTCGGATAATCCGATCGTGATCCTGCTGATGATGAACCTGATGCTGCTGATGCTGGGCATGATTATGGATATGGCGGCGCTGATCCTGATCTGCACGCCGATCTTCCTGCCGGTGGCGGTGGCTCTGGGCATGGATCCGATCCACTTCGGCGTGATGCTGATGATGAACCTGGGACTCGGTCTGTGTACGCCGCCGGTGGGGGCCTGCCTGTTCGTCGGCTGTGCTGTCGGCGGGGTGCCGATCGCGCGGGCGGTCAAGACCATCTGGCCGTACTACATCGCCCTGTTCATCGTGCTGATGCTGATCACCTACGTGCCGTGGATCTCGATGATTCTGCCGAAGTTAATCGGTATCTGAGCCTGAATTGAACTGACTATTGATTTAGCCCAACTATTGATTTGGTCTAAGTGGGGAGTGTTATGAAACGTGTACTACTGACCGGCGCCGGCGGCAATCTGGGGCGGGCGCTGCGCAAGACTCTGGCGGGTTGGGCCGACGAGATCCGGCTGTCCGATATTGCACCGATCGATGATCTAAACGAGGGTGAAACCTTCGTGCAGTGTGATCTGGGTGATTACGAGGCGGTGATGTCGTTGGTGGAGGGGTGCGACGGGATTATCCATCTCGGCGGTATCTCGGTGGAGAATACCTTCGACAGCATCCTCAACGGCAATATCAAGGGTGCCTACAACGTCTATGAAGCCTGTCGCCGTCACCTTGCAGGACGCGTACTGTTTGCCAGCTCCAACCATGTGATCGGTTTCCATGAGCGGGAAACCTGCCTCGATGCCGATTCGCCGATGCGACCGGACAGTATGTACGGGGTGTCCAAAGGGTTCGGCGAACTGCTGGCGCGCTACTACTGGGACAAGTTCGGGGTCGAGTCCGCGCTGGTGCGTATCGGCTCCTGCTTCGACAAACCGGCTAACCGTCGCATGTTGTCGACCTGGATGAGCGTCGATGACTTTACCGACCTGATCAAGCGGGTGTTCGCCGCCGACCGTCTGGGCTGCCCGGTGGTCTATGGAGTTTCCGACAACCCGACCAAGTGGTGGGATAACACCAAGGTCAGCTATCTCGGCTGGAACCCCAAAGACAGCTCCGCGGTATTCGAGAACGAACCCCATATCCTGGAGGAGGTGGTAGACCCGAACGACCCGGCGGTGCGCTACCAGGGCGGCGGCTTTGCCGCCGCCGGGCATTTCGAGGATTGAGTCTGATTCTGTCGTTGTCCATGCACCCTCAAAGAGGATTGCCCCGCCCAGGCGGGGCTTTTTTATGCTAAAAAGTATGATGTATTACATTTTGATTTGAGCTGCATGGATTGAGGGGTAAATATGCGAGATATCGACGTATTGGTTGTCTGTCCGAATCGGCCGGAGCAGATGCAGATGCTGGATGAAACCTATCGCCTACACCGGTATGACCTGGCGAGCCCCGAGGAGAAGGAGGTGATGCTCAGAGAGGTGGCGTCGAAGATCAGTGCTGTTGTCACTACTCATGGCGGCGGTTTCGAGTCATCCCTGCTGGACCGTCTGCCCAATCTGGAGATCGTGACTTCGTCCAGCGTGGGCCTCGATACCATCTGTGTTGATGCCTGTCGGGCGCGTGGGATACCGGTGACCAATACGCCGGACGTGCTGACCGATGACGTAGCCGATATGGCGATGATGCTGCTGTTGGCCACACTGCGTCGGCTGCTGCCGGGCGTGGATTGGATCAAGAGCGGCAACTGGGTGGAGAAGGGGATGATGCCGCTGAACACCTCGCTCAAGGGCAAGAAACTGGGTATTGCCGGTCTGGGACGGATCGGCAAGGCGATCGCCCGGCGTGCCGAGGCCTCCGGTATGGTGGTCAGCTATTATGGCCGGCGTCCGCAGCCGGATGTGGCCTATCCCTATTACGACGATCTGCTCTCACTGGCGCAGGATGTGGATGTGCTGGCGCCGGTGGTTCCGGGCGGGTCTGAAACAGAGGGGATGATCAGTCGCGAGGTGCTCAGCGCGATTGGACCCAAGGGCTATTTCCTCAATATCTCCCGCGGCTCGGTGGTGGATGAGGGCGCGCTGGTCGAGCTTCTGCAGGCGGGTGCACTGGCCGGCGCCGGGTTGGATGTGTTTGTCGACGAGCCCCATGTGCCGGCCGCATTGCTGGATATGGACAACGCTGTGCTGCAGCCGCACTGCGCCAGCGGTACGGTGGAGACGCGTGGCGCGATGGCGCAACTTGTGGTGGATAATCTGGCGGCGCATTTCGCCGGTAGACCGTTGCTCACCCCAGTGGGCTGAGCATGCACTCCATCCTTCGATAACCGCTTCTTATGGATGAGATAGCGACCATTAATAGTGTTTCTGCATTTCCATCCTTTGGCTAAACATATGATGTATGATGTGCCCCGCATCCTGGCGGATGCGGGGCAATGCGAAAGAGTGGAGGAGTATGAGCAGCCAGATCGCTATCTTTACCCAGATATTCACCGTTACCGGGCCGGTTTTTGCGATGCTGGTTATCGGCATGGTGCTCAAGCGATCGCGTCTGATCGATGATCACTTTATCTCCGTCGCCTCTGTACTCAGTTACAAGGCGCTGATGCCGACGCTGCTGTTCTTCGGCATTCTGCGTGCCGACCTCAATACCGCACTGCAACCCAAACTGATCGGGTACTTTTACCTGGCCACGGTACTCAGTTTTGGCTGGGCCTGGCTCTGGGCACGACGGACTGTTCCGGCCGAAAATCGAGGACTCTACGTTCAAGGCGCGTTTCGCGGCAACTGTGGCATCGTAGGGCTGGCGCTTGCGGCCAGTCAGTATGGGGATTACGGAATTTCTGTCGGCGGCGTGATGGCCGGGCTGATCATTGTGCTGTTCAATGTGCTGTCGGTGATCGTGCTGGGGGTCTACAGCACCAGTTTCAAAGCCGATGTGCGCTCGGTGATCAAGGACCTGGCGCGCAACCCGTTGATTCTCAGTGTGCTGGCTGGACTGCTGGCGTCTTCCGCAGGGGTGACATTGCCTGAGTGGATCATGGTCTCGGCCGACTACTTTTCGTCGATGACGTTGCCGCTGGCACTGGTCTGTGTGGGTGGAACTCTCTCTCTGTCGGCGTTTATCGACTCGGGACGGATAGCGTTGAGCTCCAGCCTGTTCAAGGTGTTGTGGACGCCGGCGCTGTTTACGTTGGGCGCGGTACTGCTGGGCTTCGAAGGTCGAGATCTGGGTATGCTGTATCTGTTCCTGGCCAGTCCCACTGCGGCGGTCAGCTATGTGATGGCAAGAGCATCGGGCAGTGACGGTAAGCTGGCGGCCAATATCATCGCGATTTCGACGGCGATCTCAGTCATTACGATCATGGCAGGGCTCTATATCCTGCGTAGCTTCGCCTTTATCTGATGCAGGAAGCGATTCTGACGCTTTCTGCGCTGTTCGCCAGCGGCGGTTGCCAGTAAAATCGCCTTTTTCCCGATTTTTCCTATTTATAGGGGAGCATTCGCCGCATGGGCAGAGCGTATCAGAACCGCAAAGAGTCGATGGCCAAAACCTCCGATATGAAGGCCAAGGTCTACAGCCGATATGGTCGTGAGATCTACGTTACCGCTAAATCGGGCGGCACCGACCCGACTGGTAACCTGGCGCTACGCAGCCTGATCGATCGGGCGAAAAAGGAGCAGGTACCAGCCCACGTCATCGACAAGGCGCTCGACAAGGCCAAGGGCGGTGCCGGTGAAGACTACTCTCCGGCGCGCTATGAAGGTTATGGTCCGGGCGGCAGCATGGCGATTATCGAGTGCCTGACCGATAACCCGAACCGGACCTTTGGTGATGTGCGTCAGGCGTTCACCAAGACCAAGTGCAAGATCGGCACCCAGGGCAGCGTGGCCCACATGTTCGATCACTGCGCGATCTTCGTGTTCAGTTACGATGATGAAGAAGCGGTCCTGGAAGCGTTGATGGAAGCGGATGTCGACGTCAGCGATATCGAAAACGAAGATGGCAAACTTACCGTGTTTGCGCCGAACACCGATTACTTCAAGGCCAAGCAGGCGCTGCTGGATCTCTGCGGCGATATCGACTTCGACGTGGATGAGATCCAGTTCGTCCCGCAGAGCTATACCACTGTCAGCGGTGATGATGTGGCACTGTTCGAGAAGTTTCTGTCCATGCTGAATGATCTGGATGACGTACAGCAGGTCTACCATAACGTGGAAAACGCCTGAGCCAAGGTGTGAAAAGCGTTATCGTTGAGCCGGCCGAGTTGCCGGCTCAATCGTTTCTGGCTAACAGAAATGACGTAAAGTATCGCTAGACTGGTAGTAAACGTTGAGTGGAGATTGGCAATGGAACTGGTTATCGGCAATAAAAACTATTCCTCCTGGTCACTACGGGGCTGGTTGGTGCTGAAGTGGTTTGATCTGCCATTTACTGAGGTGGGTCTATTGCTGGATACGGATAGCTTCAAGCAGCAGATTGCCCAGTACTCGGAGGCCGGCAAGGTACCGGTACTGATCGATAACGGATTGCGGGTTTGGGACTCTCTGGCGATAGCTGAATATGTCAATGACGCCTATCTCCAGGGTGCAGGCTGGCCGCGAGATCCAGCTGATCGCGCTCTGGCTCGGGCGATAAGCTGTGAGATGCACTCGGGTTTTTTCAATCTGCGTCAGGAGATGCCGATGAATTGCCGTGCCCGCCGCGAGCTGACGGTATCGGACGCCTGCGCCGGCGAGATTCGGCGTATCGACCGTATCTGGTCTGCGCTGCGTCAGCGCTTTGCCGAACGGGGGCCGTGGTTGTTCGGTGAGCGCTCGATCGCCGATGCGATGTTTGCGCCGGTCGCGTTGCGCTTCCATACCTATGGCAGCGAACTGAGTGAGTTGGCAAACGAGTATATGCAGACCGTACTCAATGATGTTGCCATTCGCGAGTGGATCGGTGCTGCTCAGATGGAGCTTCAGGTGCTGGACGCAGAAGAGAAGGGTGTGCCGGCCGACTGATTGCAGCCTGGTTTGAGGATATAAAAACGGCGATATCGGAGTCCCGATATCGCCGTTTTTATATTTGCAATGTGCTTACTGACCGGCGAGTTCGACTGAGTCAAAGTCCGGGGAGACCTGCATCGCCAATAGCAGCTTGCCGACATCGGCGAGCAGGCGGTAGCGGGCGTACCATTCGTCAAAGGTGCCGTGGATCTCGGCCGAGCGAGCAGTGAAATACTCATTTTCGGTATCGAGCAGGTCGAGCAGCGAGCGCTGGCCGATATCGAACTGGCGAGTATAGGCCGAACGTGTTTCAGCTGCTGACTTGGCGTGCCGCTCAAGTTGCGGCTGGGTGTCATAGATGTTTTTCAGCTTGTTCCATGACGAGAACGCATCGGCCTTGAGTTCGCGCTGAACCTTGAGCACCGACGCGCGCTGTGCCTTGCTCAGGTGCTGGAGCTGCTCGACGCGGGCGCTGTCTGCGCCACCGTTGTAGGCGTTGTAGCGCATCTTCAGCATCGCCAGCATCTCGTCCTCGGTGTAGTTCTTGCCGTCAACGCCATGGTTGGTAGCGGCACTCAACTCCAGGTCCAGCTGCGGATGAAAGGCGGCACGTGCAATGTTCTCCTGCGCCAGAGACGACTCATGTCGTGCAATGGCAGCCAGTAGCGCGGGGTGTGTCGTCAGGGCGATGGTGACGGCATCTTCCGGTGTCGAGGGCAGGTAGGTGCAGCAGTCGTCTTCCGGCATCACCAGGTCTTTGGGCGGGTGGCCGACCACGCGTTCGAAGTTGATCGCCGCTTCCCAGAGGTTGCCCTCAGCTACCACCATGTTGGACTTTGCCAGCGCCAGGCGTGACTGAGCCTGCTGAAGATCCGACTGAGTGCCAAGACCTGAATCGTAACGCTGCTTGATGCGGTCATGGGTCGCCTGATGTGCGTCCAGGCTTTCTTGGGTCAGCGTCAGCAACTGCTGATAGCGCAGCACATCGAGGTAGACCTCGGTGACCTTGAGGGCCATATCTTCGGAGGTGGCCGCCAGGTCCAACACCGATGCCTGAGCGCCGGACTCGGCTGAGTCCACGCTGCTCTTGGTCGCATAGCCATCGTAAAGCATCTGGGTGGCCCGGATGCTGTTTTCACGACGGGTCATGTCGGTATCTTCAGTGCTGGCGTTGTCGGTCCACTCATAACCGTAGCCGACAGTCAGGTCGACCTTGGGGTAGTAACCGCTTTTCGCGATGCCGATCTGCTGTGCATCGGTTTTGCTACGGGTCGCCGAGAAGAGAACCTGAGGGTTGGTTTCCATGGTCTCTTCGATCGCTTCATTGATCGTCTGCGCACTGGCCGTGAATGGCATCAGACTTAGCGTGCCGCTCGCCAGAGCGAAACAAAGGGTTTTACGCATCCAT
Source organism: Marinobacterium zhoushanense (assembly GCF_014641945.1). Lineage (GTDB taxonomy): Bacteria > Pseudomonadota > Gammaproteobacteria > Pseudomonadales > Balneatricaceae > Marinobacterium_D > Marinobacterium_D zhoushanense. The sequence goes on along the minus strand of NZ_BMIJ01000001.1, from coordinate 7,001 downwards.
TCCCTGTTCATAAGCTTGCCTCGTTCAACTAGCGAACATTGATTTCGACACGACGGTTACGCAGCTCTTTAACACCGTCGCCGGTATCGATCAGCGGTTCCGACTCGCCCTTGTGGAAGGTGCGTATCGTGTCCGGCTTCACTCCGATCTCGATAAGATCTTCCCGCACCGCTTCGGCACGACGCTTGGACAATGCATCGTTAAGTTTCACCGAGCCGGATGTGTCGGTATGGCCGGTGACCAAAACCTCTGGCGCATCGCGCTCAAGAACCGCCTGATATATCGCTTCCGCATCTCTGCGCGACTGTTCAGTCAGCTCATCAGAATCGAAAATGAAGTATAGCTGCTTATAGATTGGGGCCGCTGGCATCGCCTGGTCGACCTCTTCGAAGGAGTCTGCGACCGGCGCCGGGCAAAACGGTGGCGGCTCCTTGGATAGCATAAGCTCACCGTCTGTGTTGACGGCTAGATCCGACACCGGTTTGTCCGGGCCAAAGGTGTTCACTGCACCGCTGTAAACGCTACAGCCAGAGATGCCGAGAAGAAGCAGGACTGAGCTAAGGGTAGCTGCAGCTCTTATCATTAGTCGTTACCCTCTTTTTTTGAGTTGTCTACCTTGACCGAGAATGTGTTCCCGCGAATGGCTACCGCCGATGCGGCAGGATATGAAACGTTGAGTGCATCGGGGTTGTGCTCAGCGACCCTACCCGCAATCACCGAAACCGTTCCTTCGTCGACCTGTACATCAATCGCCCCTGTGCGTGTGTGGCGGTCGTAGGAATAGTTCGAAAGCGAAAGGCTGGAACCCGGTCCTGCCGCGAGACGGGAGTCGTCATCGAACAGCAAGCCAATTCGGCCTTGGGCGCTGGTGGAGATTCTGTCGTGCTGATGAACTCGCGCGCCAAGGGACGCCGGAAGTGTGTCTGCACCGCGGATGATCGAAACATCTCCGCTAAGCTTCTTGATCGTTGCAATAGGCTCCGCCATTGCAAATGCAGGCGCCAGTATCATTGCCAGTGAAAGGCAGAGTTTCCGCGCAGGGTGCATTGGGTGCTCCTTTACCCGCCGGTCGCCATCATTCCAGTCGGCAGCCGGCATCGTACAGTCTATGTAACTCTAGAGTGCCGCCCATAATAGCTTAGTGGATGCCTGCGGCAAGCCTTATAAAATAACTGGACACTTTTTTTTGCCAACCGGTCACCGAGCTGGTTGGATGTGACTGCTATTGGATACGCTCTTGAGCTGCTTTACCGCTTGTAGCTTTTGGGTGTCACGCCGGTCCACTCCTTGAAGGCACGCGAGAATGAGGGGGCGTCGGAATAGCCCAGTTGATGGGCAATGCTCGCGATCGGAAGGTTTTTTTGTGACAGCAGGTGAATGGCGGTGTCGCGGCGGGCAATATTCTTGATCTCCTGAAAGGAGGTTCTCTCCTCCGTGAGTTTGCGCCTGAGGGTGCGTGTTGTCATCGCCATTGATTCGGCAATCTCCTCGAACTGCCAGTTCTCGAAGCCATCATCGGAGGTCAGGGTGTCGAGTATCTTGCGGGTGTAAGTGGGGTAGAAGTTCTGTCGCTTGAACCAGTCCAGCGGGGCTCGCCTGAGATGGGTTTTGAGGGTTTCGGGGGTCTGCACCACGGGCAGGGTCAACAGCTCTGACGAGAAGGTGAAGTAGGACGACTCCCGGTCGTAATGCGCGGGGCAGGGGAACAGCAGACGGTATTCGGCGGAGTGCGCTGGTTTGGGGAAGTCAAAATAGACCCCGTTCAGAGGTATCCGGTTGCCGACCAGCCAGGCAGGGAACCGGTGCCAGAGCAGCAGCAGAAAGTCGATCAGCATATGGTGTTTGTCATACTCCGGCTGCGATAGCTTCATGCTCATGCGGGCCAGTCGCTCGTCGAAGCTGAAGCTGAGCTCGAAAGCGGTTGTGCACAGGTTGTAGAAGCGACAAAGGTGGCGATAGACCCCGCGCAGGTTTTTACAGTGAACCGCCTGCTTTGCCATCAGCGTAAATACCCCGTGTCGGGATGTAACCCCAGCCATGCCCAAAAACTCATCATCCTCCAGTTGCCAGGCCGCTCTCATTAGATAGGCAAGCTGCTCCGGCGTGATGCGTATGTCGTCCGATTCGAGCAAGTTTTCATTTATCGCTGCAGAGCGCATCAGCGTCTCTACCGAATAGCCCCGTGATATTGCTGCATCCGCCACCGCACGGGCGTAGTGGACAGATACGGTTTGGTTTTCAAAGCTCATCTTAAACTCGGACTTCTGTAGCCTGACAACAGTTCGATTGTAAACCTCGTGACCGAAAATGCTAATTAATTGGGTAACCTTAGTCATTGGATTAGCACGGCTGGGCTGGAACACTTACATGAAAAATACAGGGGCTAAGCAAACCCGCTCGTCCCACCGATTTATGGAGATTTTCATGTACAGCGGTGACTTACTGAGGCTGCAGCGAATTGAAGACAATTCGGGTTTGGTAAGACTCGATATCTGTAAGCAGGGGAGTAGCGTTAACTCTATCGGCTCAGCGTTTCTACAAGAGCTGGAATCGGTGTGTGAATTGCTCGAGTCAGATGCATCGGTGAGCGGGCTGCTGATCGCCAGTACAAAAGCGACCTTCGTGGTCGGTGCCGACATCTTCGAGTTTCCTCCACTGTTCAATAACTCCGCCGCGGCGTTTGCAGCCTGGGCCGCGCAGTCGCACGCACTATTCAATCGTATCGAGAATCTGCCGTTTCCCAGCGTGGCCGCCATCAATGGACTGGCGCTCGGCGGTGGTCTGGAACTCGCGTTGCTGGCCGATGCCCGTGTGATTGCGCAGAGCGCCAAGGTCGGATTGCCGGAGGTTACCTTGGGACTATGCCCGGGTTGGGGCGGTACCGTTCGGGCCAGCCGCCTTGCCGGGGTGATGCCGGCATTGGAGATGATGTTGTCGGGCAAGCCGGTGAGCGCTGCCAAGGCTGCAGAGCTTGGCCTGGCGAATCAGTGTGTGGCTGATGCTGAGCTGGCTGATGCCGCGCTGAATCTGCTCAAACAGATGGCAAGCGCGGAGGTCGATTACCGTCAGCTACGCGCGAGCAAGCAAAACCCAGTGCTCGATGTGCAGATTGATGAGCAGGCGTTTTCCGCCTATCTGAAGGCGGATTACCCGGCGGCAGAGGCAATACTGAAACTCGTCGAAAAGCATGCAGATTTGAGTTTCGAGCAGGCGCTGGCAGCCGAGCGGGAGTGTTTCGTCAGACTTGGCCAGAGTGACTGTGCCAAGAGCCTGGTGGGGTTGTTTATCAATGATCAGCGTGTCAAGCAGGTGGGCAAACAGGCGGCCAAGGCCGCTCGCCCGGTCGATAAGCTGGCTGTGCTCGGTGCCGGGATCATGGGGGGCGGTATCGCCTACCAGGCGGCGGTAACCGGTACGCCGGTGATCCTGAAGGATATTCGTCAGGAAGCGTTGGAGCTGGGCATCGATACCGCGACCAAGGCGCTCGATAGGCAGGTAGCCAAGGGCAAGATGGACGAAAGCACCAAGAAGGATTGCCTGAATCTGATCGAGCCGACCCTCGAGTTCGACGGCTTTGATCGGGTCGGTCTGGTGGTTGAAGCGGTGGTTGAAAACGAAAAGATCAAGCACGCGGTGTTGACCGAAACCGAATCCAAGCTACCGTCCGAGGCCATTCTGACCTCCAATACCTCGACCATCTCGATCACCTCCCTGGCCCAGGGGCTACAACGCCCGGAAAACTTCTGTGGCATGCATTTCTTCAACCCGGTGCCGATGATGCCGCTGGTCGAGGTGATCCGGGGTGAAAAGAGCAGTGAGACGGCGGTTGCCACGGCGGTCGCATGCGCGCTGAAGATGGGCAAGACGCCGATCGTGGTCAACGACTGCCCGGGGTTCCTGGTCAATCGCGTGCTCTTCCCCTATTTCAACGCATTCAACCGCTTGCTGCACGACGGCGTGGATTTCCAGCGCATCGACCGGGTGATGGAAGCCTTCGGCTGGCCCATGGGGCCGGCGTATCTGGCCGATGTGGTTGGTCTCGACACCATGGTTCACGCCGACGAGGTGCTGCAGGCCGGCTATCCCGAGCGCATGGGGCACGACCACAAGCCCATTATCGAAGAGCTGCTTGAGCAGGGGGCACTGGGGCAGAAAAACGGCCGTGGTTTCTACGACTACAGTAACGGTCCGCGAAACAAACAGGCCTGCCAGGCCGCTCTGGATCTGATCGAGGTCCGGGTTCAGGAACAGATCGAAATCAGCGATCAGCAGATCATCGACCGCATGATGATCCCGCTCTGTCTCGAGTCCTTCCTCTGCCTGGATGAGGGGATCGTCGGCAGCGCTGCCGAAGTCGACATGGGGCTGATCATGGGGATTGGCTTCCCTAAATTCCGCGGTGGTGCACTGCGCTACATAGACCATCAGGGACTCACCGAGTTTGCGGCGAAAGTGGATGCGTTGGGCGATCTTGGCCCCTTGTATCAGTTGCCGGAAAGCTTCCGCCTTCGTGTCCAGTCAGGTGAGTCCTTCTTCTAAACTGAATATTGCCCCGCGCGGGAAGCCACGTGGGGCAGAAGATCCAGGAGTAAACGATGTCCGAATATCAGCACCCTTACAAAGATGTCACTTTCGTCCTGCGTGAGCTGGTCGGGTTCGATCAGCTGTGCGAGCAGGCGGGGCTGGATGAAGTCAATGGTGAGCTGGCGGAAGCTATCCTTGAAGAGGCCGGCAAATTCGGTGGCGAGGTATTGGCACCGCTGAACCAGGTAGGCGACCGTGAGGGGGCGACTCTGGGCGAGCAGGGTGTTCAGGAGACCGCCGGTTTTGCCGACGCCTATCAGGCGTTTGTCGAAGGTGGCTGGCCGACGCTGACCTTCCCCGAGGCGTTCGGTGGACAGGCGCTGCCCAACGTACTCGGCACCGCGGTCAACGAAGTCTGGCAGTCCGCCAACCTGGCCTACAGCCTATGTCCGCTGCTGACCCAGGGCGCCACCGAAGCGATCCTGCATCATGCCAGCGATGAGCTGAAGGCGATCTGGCTGCCGAAAATGGTTTCCGGTGAGTGGACCGGCACCATGAACCTGACCGAACCGGGTGCCGGCTCAGATCTGGCGGCGATCACCACCAAGGCAGTGCCCGAGGGAGACCACTACCTGATCACCGGTCAGAAGATCTTCATCACCTGGGGTGATCATCAAATGACGCCGAATGTGGTGCACCTGGTGCTGGCGCGCCTGCCGGATGCGCCGGCGGGCGTGAAAGGTATCTCGCTGTTTATCGTACCCAAGTTCCTGCTCGACGAGCAGGGCGAGCCGAGCGTCCGCAACGATGCGCACTGTGTCTCGCTGGAGCACAAGCTCGGTATCCACGCCAGCCCGACCTGCGTGATGAGTTTTGGTGAAAATGGCGGCGCCGTGGGCTATCTGGTCGGTGAGCCGCACCAAGGGCTGGCCTACATGTTCACGATGATGAACCACGCCCGTCAGGCGGTGGGTCTGCAGGGACTGGGTATATCCGAGCGCTCCTACCAGCAAGCGGTGACCTATGCCCGCGAACGCATTCAGGGCACACGCCGGGATGGCAGCAAGATCGCCATCATCGAGTTCCCGGACGTACGGCGCATGCTGATGCAGATGCGTGCTTCCATCGAAGCGATGCGTGGTCTGGCACTGCTGGCCTCTGCCGAAGCCGACAAGGCCAAGAGCGCGGCCGATGCAGAGCAGGCGCGCCGGAGCTTTGACCGGGTCGAGCTGTTTACGCCGATCGTCAAGGGCTGGCTGACCGAGATGTCCCAGGAGGTCACCTATCTCGGTACCCAGGTACATGGTGGCATGGGCTTCATCGAGGAGACCGGCTCGGCGCAGCACTACCGCGATGCGCGCATTCTGACGATTTATGAGGGCACTACCGGTATCCAGGCGCTGGATCTGGTGGGGCGCAAGATCCTGCGTAACCAGGGGGCTGCGGTCAACGCCCTGCTCGACGAGATCGAGGAGTGCAGCCGTGAACTGGCCGCCACGCCTGAGCTGAGCGTCCTGAACCGTCATCTGGTCAAAGCGCTGGACGAAGCGCGCCAGGCGGTGGGCTGGCTGCTCGACAAGGGTGCCCAGTCGGCGGATGCACCGGGTGCCGTCAGTGTGCCGTTTATGATGCTGATGGGCTACCTGTGCGGGGCCTGGGTGAGCTGCCGTATGGCCCAGCGCGCCACAGCACTGATTGCCGCCGGTGAGGGCGATACCGAGTTCCTGCAGGCGAAAGTCACCACCGCACGTTTCTTCTGCGAACACCTGCTGCCGCGGGTACAGGGGCTGCTCGAGACGGTTGTCGAGGGTAGCGAAAGTGTCATGGCACTGCCGGAGTCACAGTTTTAACCGTGCCTGACTGGAATCACTGAATAGCAAAGCGGGTAGAGAACAACAATGAAAGTACTAGTCAGCGTCAAACGCGTCATCGACTACAACGTCAAGGTACGCGTCAAAGCCGATAACACCGATGTGGACCTGGCCAACGTCAAGATGGCCCTGAACCCCTTCTGCGAGATCGCCGTCGAAGAGGCGATCCGGCTGAAGGAGGCCGGTGTTGCCTCCGAAGTGATCGTCGTTTCCATCGGCCCGAAAGCGGTGCAGGAGCAGCTGCGCACCGCGCTGGCCCTGGGTGCCGATCGCGCCATCCAGATCGATACCGATGCGATGCCGGAACCGCTCAACGTGGCCAAGCTCTTGGCCAAGGTCGTGGAAGCGGAACAGCCGGGGCTGGTGATCCTCGGCAAGCAGTCGATCGATTCCGACAACAACCAGACCGGGCAGATGCTCGCCGCACTGACCGGCCGTCCCCAGGGCACCTTCGCCTCCGCGGTCAAGGTCGAAGGCGATAAGGCGATCGTTACCCGCGAGGTGGACGGCGGTCTGAAAACCCTGTCTCTGGATCTGCCGGCCATCGTCACCACCGACCTGCGCCTGAACGAGCCGCGCTACGCCAAGCTGCCGGACATCATGAAG